>NZ_CM149672.1:0-2541901 GCF_056173395.1 Micrococcus sp. iso_239
GTGGTGGCAGACCAGGCCGTGCTCAGCTCGTGGCGCTCCGTCCTGGGCTCCCTCGAGGACGACGCGCGGGTCAGCGCCCGCCTCATGGGCTTCGTCTACCTGGCCCAGCCGCAGGGCCTCATCGGCAACACGCTCCTGCTGGCCGTGCCGAACGAGACCACCCGCGAGACCCTCCAGGGCACCCAGGTGGCCGACGCCCTCACGGACGCCCTGACCCAGGAGTTCCGCGAGGAGATCCTGCTGGCCATCTCGATCGATGCGAACCTGCAGCCGCCGCGGACCCCCTCCTCCGAGGCCCGCCGCTCCTCCCTCGCCGGCGGGCCGTCCGACGCCGCGGCGCCGGACGTCGAGCTGCCCCCGGCCGCGACCGCCGCCACCTCCCGCCGCGCCGTCGCCGAGGAGCTGCCGGGCTTCCGCATCGAGCCGCCGGCCGACGTCGTGCCCGCCGCGACCGCGGCCCCGAGCGGGAACGGCAAGCCGACCCCCGCACCGCCGTCGACGTCCGCGGAGACCAGCCGCCTCAACGACCGCTACCACTTCGAGACGTTCGTGATCGGCTCGTCCAACCGGTTCGCGCACGCCGCCGCGAACGCTGTGGCCGAGGCGCCGGCGAAGGCGTACAACCCGCTGTTCATCTACGGCGAGTCCGGCCTGGGCAAGACGCACCTGCTGCACGCGATCGGGCACTACGCCCGCCGCCTCTACCCGGGCCTGCGGGTGCGGTACGTGAACTCGGAGGAGTTCACCAACGACTTCATCAACTCCATCCGCCACGACGAGGGCGCCTCGTTCAAGCAGGTCTACCGCAACGTGGACATCCTGCTGATCGACGACATCCAGTTCCTGGCGGACAAGGAGGCGACGGTCGAGGAGTTCTTCCACACCTTCAACACGCTCTACAACAACAACAAGCAGGTGGTCATCACCTCGGACCTGCCGCCCAAGCAGCTCTCCGGGTTCGAGGACCGGCTGCGCTCCCGCTTCGAGTGGGGGCTGATCACGGACATCCAGCCGCCGGACCTCGAGACGCGCATCGCGATCCTCCGGAAGAAGGCGGAGGCCGAGGGGCTCGTGGCCCCGCCGGAGGCGCTGGAGTACATCGCCTCGCGCATCTCCACGAACATCCGCGAGCTCGAGGGCGCGCTGATCCGCGTGACCGCGTTCGCCTCACTCAACCGGCAGACCGTGGACATCGAGCTGGCCGAGCATGTGCTCAAGGACCTGATCACGGACGAGACGGCGCACGAGATCACCCCGGAGCTGATCCTGCACGCCACGGGGGAGTACTTCAATCTCACCCTCGAGGAGCTGACCAGCAAGTCCCGCACCCGCACGCTGGTGACGGCGCGGCAGATCGCCATGTACCTGCTGCGCGAGCTGACCGAGATGTCCCTGCCCAAGATCGGTCAGGTCCTGGGCGGCCGCGACCACACCACCGTCATCCACGCGGACCGCAAGATCCGCGAGCTGATGGCCGAGCGGCGGACGATCTACAACCAGGTCACCGAGCTCACCAACGAGATCAAGCGGAAACAGCGCGGCGCCTGAGCCACCCGCCGTCCCACCCTCGAGTCCCGGTTCGAACATTCGACCGGGACTCGAGCCTTCGTCCACATTGTCCACCGGTGTGGACAACTCTGTGGAGAACCCCCGGTGCTGTGGACAACCTCCGCCCCTGTGGATGGCGGAATCAGGCCGCTCACGCCGCGTCCACACCCCTGGGGACGGCGACGGTGCACAGGCTGGTGAATCACACGGATGTCATTCGATGGTCCACATGTATCCACAGATCTCCACAGCCGAAAACCGCATGATCTCGCGGTTTTCGACGGGTGTGGACGCGTCCTGTGGACAGGAATGTGGACAACTGGGGGGTGGATCCGGGGATGAGTCTGGACAACTCCGGTCGAACCTGTGCAGAGCGGGGGAAGGACCCCCGGGGCTCGTCCACACCGGATGCACACCCCGAACGAGCGGGTGTCCACACGGTTCCCCCAACCGGATCCGCATGCTGACGCGGCAGAACGGCGTTCTCCACAGGATCCACACCCGCTACCACTACTTCTGATCCCCCTTCAGAGATTCCGCCAAGCAACATCATCTCCGCCACCCCACACCGAGCTGAGCGCCTCGAGAGCCCGGGCTGCGCCCGTGCGGTCGGAATCCTTGGAATCACACGCTTGTCATTCGCTTCCGACCTGACACCCGCCGCGCGGACCGCCTATGCTGAGGCCCGCGTGTCGCCGTTCCCCCCGGGCCCGCAACCCCCGTCATCACCCCCAGAGAGGCAGTGCAGCTCGTGAAGTTCACCGTCGAACGCGACATCCTCACCGACGCCGTCTCCTGGGCCGCCCGCTCCCTGTCCCCGCGCCCGCCGGTGCCGGTGCTCTCGGGCCTGCTGATCACGGCCGAGGCCGGCGTCGTGTCCATCGCGAGCTTCGACTACGAGACCTCCGCGCGCCTGGAGATCGAGGCGGACGTCGAGACCGCGGGCCAGGTGCTCGTCTCCGGCCGTCTGCTGAACGACATCGTCCGCTCCCTGCCGCAGGCCCAGGTCACGGTGGAGCTCGACGGCGGCAAGGTGCTCGTCACCTGCCGCTCCTCCCGCTTCGCCCTGGCCACGATGCCCGTGGGCGACTACCCGGCCCTGCCCGAGCTGCCGGCCCCCGCAGGCACCGTGGACGGGGCCGCGTTCGCCCACGCCGTCGCCCAGGTCACCGTCGCCGCCTCCAAGGACGACACCCTGCCGATCCTCACCGCCGTGAAGGTGGAGATCGAGGGCGACACCATGACCTTCCTGGCCACGGACCGCTACCGGCTGGCCATGAAGGAGATCCGCTGGACCCCGGCGGACCCGTCCATCTCGACGTCGCTGCTCATCAAGGCGCGCACGCTCACCGAGGTCGCCAAGTCCCTCGGCTCCGGCGGCGACCTGGAGATCCTGCTCGGTCAGACCGCCGACCTCGTGGGCTTCGCCTCCGGCGGCCGCCGCACCACCTCCGTGCTCGTGGACGGCGAGTACCCCAAGATCCGCTCGCTCTTCCCCGAGTCCAGCCCCATCCAGGCCGTGGTGGACACCGCCGCCCTGGTCGAGGCGTCCCGCCGCGTGGCCCTCGTGGCCGAGCGCAACACCGCCCTGCGCATGGTGTTCACGGAGGGCCAGGTCACCCTGGACGCCGGCACCGGCGACGACGCGAGCGCCAACGAGTCCGTGCCGTGCACGCTCGAGGGCGAGGACATCACCGTGGCGTTCAACCCGTCCTACCTCTCCGAGGGCCTGGCCGTGGTGGACCAGCCGCAGGTGCGCTTCGCCTTCACGTCCGCGCCCAAGCCCGCCCTGCTCACCGGCGTGAACCAGGAGGACGGCGTCGTCTCCGACTACCGCTACCTCGTGATGCCGGTGCGCATCGCCTGACGCAGGGGGCTGGACGCTCCCGTGTACCTGTCCCACCTCACCGTCGCGGACTTCCGGTCCTATCGCTGGGCCGACCTGGAGCTGACGCCGGGGCCCACGGTGCTGCTCGGGGCCAACGGGGTGGGCAAGACCAACCTCGTGGAGGCGATCGGCTACCTCGGCGCCCAGCAGTCGCACCGGGTCAGCTCGGACGCGCAGCTCGTGCGCTTCGGCCGGGACCGAGCCCGGATCGCCGGACGCGTGCACCGCGGATCGCGCGCCGTCGCCCTCGAGCTGGAGATCCTGCCGGGCCGGTCCAACCAGGTGGCCATCAACCGCGGCGCCCCCGTGCGGGCGAAGGAGGGCCTCGGGATCCTGCGCACCGTGGTCTTCGCCCCGGAGGACCTGAGCCTCGTGACGGGGGAGCCGGGGGGCCGCCGCCGTCTCCTCGACCAGCTCATGGTGCAGCTGCGTCCGGCGCTCGGCGAGGCCGCCGCCGACTACGAACGCGTGCTGCGCCAACGCAACGCCCTGCTCAAGTCGAGCCGCGGCTCGCGCCGCTGGGGCCCCGAGGAGGACGCGACGCTCGCCGTCTGGGACGAGCACCTCTGCGCCGCCGGCGCCCGCCTGCTCCACGGCCGCCTGCACGTGCTGCGCCTGCTGGCCCGCCCCCTCCAGGAGATGTATGCGGCGCTGACCAACGGCTCCAAGGCGGCGACCTACGCCTACGAGTCCACCGTCCCGCTGGCCCGCGGCACCCACACGGAGGTCCCGGCGGTGGCGGACCTGGCCGCGGACATGCGCCGGACGCTCGAGGCCCAGCGGGAGGAGGAGCGGGCACGGTCGCTCACCCTGGTGGGCCCGCACCGGGACGAGCTCGCCCTCTTCCTGGGCCCGGCGCCCGCGCGCGGCTACGCCTCCCACGGGGAGACGTGGTCGCTGGCGCTCGCCCTGCGCATGGCGGCCTACGACGTGCTCGTGGCCGACGACCCGGACCCCGACGCCCGCCCCGTCCTGATCCTGGACGACGTGTTCGCGGAGCTCGACGCCGCCCGTCGCCGCCGCCTCGCCGCGCTCGTGCACCGGGCCGAGCAGGTGATCGTCACGGCCGCCGCGCTCGAGGACGTCCCCAAGGAGCTCACGGCCCACCGCGTGCTCATCCGCCAGGACGCGGAGGGCTCCGAGGCCGTGGCCGCCGCGGCCCCCGTGGAGGGCGACATCCGCGAGCCCCGGCGCGAGGGCGGGGCCGATGGCTGAGACCCCCGCCCCGTTCGAGCCGGACCGGCCGGACCTGGCGCTCGTGCAGCTGCGCCGGGTCCGCGAGGCCGCCCGGGAGCGGGGCGAGGCGCCGCTGCGGGCGCGGGGGACGGGCGCGGGCCTGGCCGGGGCCATGGCGGGCACGACGTCGGCCGGCCGGGAGCGGCCGGACCGTCGGCGCCCGTTCGGGGGTGCGGACCGGGACCCGGCCACGGTGTCCACCGTGTTCGGCCGGCTCATCCGCGACCGCGGCTGGTCCACCCCCGTGGCGGTCGGGTCCGTGCTCACCCGCTGGGCCGAGCTGGTGGGGCCGGAGATCGCGCTGCACTGCCGCCCGGAGAGCTTCGAGGACTCCGTGGTGCGGGTCCGGACGAGCTCCACCGCGTGGGCCACGCAGCTGCGCCTGATGAGCCCCGTGCTCCTGCAGCGCTTCGACGAGGCGCTCGGGCCCGGCGTCGTGACCCGCATCGACGTGGTGGGGCCCCAGGCCCCGAGCTGGCGCAAGGGGCCGCGCACCGTGCGCGGCGGCCGCGGGCCGCGCGACACCTACGGCTGAGTCCGCGGCCACCCCGCGCCGCCCGACGAGGTCCCGGACGCGGCGAGGCCATGGGCGCCGCTCTGGCGCGGTCACAGGGTCGGTGACGGCCCGGGAGGCATAGGCGGTCTCCTGCGCGCGTCCTGAGCCGTGTCCCTGGCCGCTGAGCGGGTGTTCTCCCGCGGCGGGCCCCCGTCGATGCGGGCCCTCGGGGTGTCAGGCGGTACACTGGGACCAGTGAGAGGGGGCCGGCCGTCGTCCGTCCCCCGCCCCCGTGGATCTGCGGGAGCGTGTCGCGTGCCGGTCCTGTCCGGGCGGCGTCGCGCGCCTGCGCGCGGGTCGACCCAGCCGCCGACGTCCGAGGAAGTGAGCCACCCGTGGTTGACGCCATGCCCGAGAACCCCGCGGAGGAGCCGACCGCCGCGTCGGCCGCGCCGAACCCGGAGGCCGTGCCGGACGCCGTCGGGCAGCCCGAGACCCCCGTGAAGGACCGGAAGGTGCCCGGTGAGTACGGCGCCAGCGCCATCACCGTGCTCGAGGGTCTCGAGGCCGTCCGCAAGCGCCCCGGCATGTACATCGGCTCCACCGGCCCGCGGGGCCTGCATCACCTCGTGTACGAGGTCGTGGACAACTCCGTGGACGAGGCGCTGGCCGGCTACGCCACCGGCATCGACGTCACGCTGCAGGCCGACGGCGGCGTGCGCGTGGCGGACGACGGCCGCGGCATCCCCGTGGACCTGCACCCCACCGAGGGGAGGCCGACCGTCGAGGTCGTCATGACGATCCTGCACGCCGGCGGCAAGTTCGGCGGCGGCGGCTACGCCGTCTCGGGCGGCCTGCACGGCGTGGGCATCTCCGTGGTCAACGCGCTCTCCCGCCGCGTGGACACCGAGGTCCGCCGTCAGGGGCACGTGTGGCGCATGTCCTTCGCGGACGGCGGCGTGCCCCAGGGCGAGCTGGTGAAGGGGGAGGCCACGGACGCCACGGGCACCGTGCAGACGTTCTACCCGGACCCGGAGATCTTCGACTCGATCGAGTTCGACTACGAGACCCTGCGTGCCCGCTTCCAGCAGATGGCCTTCCTCAACAGGGGCCTGCGCATCACCCTCACGGACGAGCGCGTCCAGGAGTCCAACGAGGTCGTCGACGACGAGATCGCGGGCGAGGGCGCCGCCGGTGAGGACGTCGCGGAGAACGGCCTGGCGGAGGAGGCGGAGCAGGAGCCCCAGCGCCGCTCCGTCACCTACCTGTACGAGAACGGCCTGCTCGACTACGTCCAGCACCTCAACTCCGCCAAGAAGGTCGAGTACGTCCACGACGACGTCATCGCCTTCGAGGCCGAGGACGTCTCGGACGGCCGCTCCATGGCCGTCGAGGTGGCCATGCAGTGGACCTCCGCCTACTCGGAGTCCGTGCACACCTACGCGAACACGATCAACACCCACGAGGGCGGCACCCACGAGGAGGGCTTCCGCGCCGCGCTGACCTCCCTGGTCAACCGCTACGCGCGGGAGAAGGAGATCCTCAAGCCCAAGGAGGACAACCTCACGGGCGAGGACATCCGCGAGGGCCTGACCGCCGTGATCTCCGTGAAGCTCTCCGAGCCGCAGTTCGAGGGCCAGACCAAGACCAAGCTCGGCAACTCCGAGGCCCGCGGGTTCGTGTCCAAGGCGGTCACGGACCACCTCGGCGACTGGTTCGAGCGCAATCCGGGGCCGGCCAAGGAGATCATCCGCAAGGCCATCATGGCCTCGCACGCCCGCCTGGCCGCCCGCAAGGCCCGGGACAACGCCCGCCGCAAGTCCCCGCTGGAGTCCTTCGGCATGCCCGGCAAGCTGGCCGACTGCTCCTCGAAGGACCCCGAGCGCTGCGAGGTGTACATCGTGGAGGGCGACTCCGCCGGCGGTTCGGCCAAGCAGGGCCGCAACCCGGAGACGCAGGCCATCCTGCCGCTGCGCGGCAAGATCCTGAACGTGGAGCGCGCCCGCCTGGACAAGGCCCTCGGCAACGCCGAGATCCAGTCGATGATCACGGCGTTCGGCACCAACATCGGCGAGGAGTTCGACATCTCCAAGCTGCGGTACCACAAGATCGTGCTCATGGCGGACGCGGACGTGGACGGCCAGCACATCACCACGCTCCTGCTGACCGTGCTGTTCCGGTACATGCGCCCGCTCATCGAGGCCGGCCACGTGTTCCTCGCGCAGCCGCCGCTGTACCGCATCAAGTGGTCCAACGCCCCGCACGACTACGTGTTCTCGGACGAGGAGCGCGACGCCGCCGTCGAGGCCGGCCTGGCCAAGGGCTGGCGCTACCCCAAGGACAACGGCGTGCAGCGCTACAAGGGCCTGGGCGAGATGAACTACCAGGAGCTGTGGGACACCACCATGGACCCGGAGCACCGCACCCTGCTGCAGGTGACCATGGAGGACGCCGCCGCCGCGGACGCCGTCTTCTCCATGCTGATGGGCGAGGACGTGGAGTCCCGCCGCAGCTTCATCCAGCAGAACGCCAAGGACATCCGCTTCCTGGACGTCTGAGCCGGACCCGCAGACCTGCCTGAGTCGACCACCCTCCCCGCCTGAGGGGAGCACGAGAGGACCCGCGTGAGCGACGAGACCACCCCCCAGACCCCGGACGAGCCCGTCGAGGGCGCCCCGATCCCGGGGACCCCGCAGACCGGCCTGGACATCGAGGTCGAGCACTACGTGCTCCCCGAGGGCGCCGCCGACAAGGTCGAGCCCGTCGACCTCGAGTCGGAGATGAAGCGCTCGTACCTGGACTACGCGATGGCCGTGATCGTCGGCCGCGCGCTGCCGGACGTGCGCGACGGCCTCAAGCCGGTGCACCGTCGCGTGCTCTACGCGATGTACGACGGCGGCTACCGCCCGGACCGCGCGTTCAACAAGTCCGCCCGCGTGGTGGGCGACGTGATGGGCAACTACCACCCGCACGGCGACACCGCGATCTACGACGCCCTCGTGCGCCTCATCCAGGACTGGGTCCAGCGCTACCCGCTGGCGCTCGGCCAGGGCAACTTCGGCTCCCCGGGCAACGACGGCGCGGCCGCCCAGCGCTACACCGAGACCAAGATGGCCCCGCTGGCCATGGAGATGGTCCGGGACATCGACGAGGACACCGTCGACATGCAGGACAACTACGACGGCAAGCAGCAGGAGCCCGTCGTCCTGCCCGCCCGGTACCCGAACCTGCTGGTCAACGGCTCCTCGGGCATCGCCGTCGGCATGGCCACGAACATCCCGCCGCACAACATGCGCGAGGTGGCCGCGGGCGTGCAGTGGTACCTCGAGCACCCCGAGGCCACCCGCGAGGAGCTGCTCGAGGCGCTCCTGGCCCGCGTGCACGGCCCCGACTTCCCCACGGGCGCCCAGATCCTGGGCCGCAAGGGCATCGAGGAGGTCTACCGGACCGGCCGCGGCCCCATCACCATGCGCGCTGTGGTCAACGTGGAGGAGATCCAGGGCCGCACGTGCCTGGTGGTCACCGAGCTGCCCTACATGACCAACCCGGACAACCTCGCCGCGAAGATCGCGGAGATGGTGCGGGACGGCAAGATCAACGGCATCGCGGACATGCGCGACGAGACCTCGGGTCGCACCGGCCAGCGCCTGGTGATCGTGCTCAAACGCGACGCCGTCGCCAAGGTGGTGCTGAACAACCTCTACAAGCACACCGAGCTGCAGTCGAACTTCTCGGCCAACATGCTCGCGCTCGTGGACGGCGTGCCGCGCACCCTGTCCCTGGACGGCTTCGTGCACCACTGGGTGAAGCACCAGATCGACGTGATCGTGCGCCGCACCGCGTTCCGCAAGCGCAAGGCCGAGGAGCGCGCGCACATCCTGCGCGGCCTGCTCAAGGCCCTGGACATGCTGGACGAGGTCATCGCGACCATCCGCCGCTCGGCCTCGGCGGACGTGGCCCGCGAGGCCCTCAAGGAGCTCCTGGACATCGACGACGTCCAGGCCCAGGCCATCCTGCAGATGCAGCTGCGCCAGCTCGCCGCCCTGGAGTCCCGGAAGATCCAGGACGAGTACGACGACCTCATGGCGAAGATCGCCGAGTACAACCGGATCCTGGAGTCCCCGCAGCGTCAGCGCGAGGTCATCTCCGAGGAGCTCGCTGAGATCGTGGCCAAGCACGGCGACGACCGCCGCACCGAGATCATGGCCGGCTTCGACGGGGACATGTCCATCGAGGACCTGATCCCCGAGGAGGAGATGGTCGTCTCCATCACCCGCGGCGGCTATGTCAAGCGCACCCGGATCGACCAGTACCGGTCCCAGGCGCGCGGCGGCAAGGGCGTGCGCGGGGCGACGCTGCGCGGCGACGACGTCGTCGAGCACTTCCTCACCGTGTCCACGCACCACTGGCTGCTGTTCTTCACGAACTTCGGCCGCGTGTACCGCATCAAGACGTACGAGCTGCTCGAGGCCGGCCGCGACGCGAAGGGCCAGCACGTGGCCAACCTGCTCGCGTTCCAGCCGGACGAGCGGATCGCCCAGATCCAGCCGCTCGTGGACTACGGCCGGGCCCCGTACCTCGTGCTCGCCACGCGCGGCGGCCTCGTGAAGAAGACGCCGCTGCTGGACTACGACACGAACCGCACCGCCGGCCTGATCGCCATCAAGCTGCGTGAGGGGGACGAGCTGGTCTCGGCCCGCGTGGTCTCGCCCGACGACGACCTCATCCTGATCTCGCGCAAGGGCCAGTCCCTGCGGTTCACCGCCACGGACGAGGCGCTGCGTCCCATGGGCCGTGCGACCTCGGGCGTGACTGGCATGAAGTTCCGCGACGACGACTCCCTGCTGACGATGGACGTGGTGGAGGAGGACGGCTACGTCTTCACCGTCACGGACGGCGGCTTCGCCAAGCGCACCCACGTGGACGAGTACCGCCTGCAGAACCGCGGCGGCCTCGGCATCAAGGTCGCCAAGCTCGTGGACGACCGCGGCGAGCTCGCCGGCGGTCTCGTGGTGCGCGAGGACCAGGAGGTCCTCGTGGTGATGGCCTCGGGCAAGGTGGTGCGCTCCGCCGTCGCCGGCGTGCCGGCCAAGGGCCGCGACACGATGGGCGTGATCTTCGCCAAGCCGGACAAGCGGGACCGGATCGTCGCCGTCACCCTGAACAATGAGCAGGAGATGGAGGCGAAGGCGGACGCCGAGGCCGAGGCGGGGCCGGATGTACCCTTGGACGCAGACATCGACCCGACCGACCCCGTAGCCGCACCGGAGGACGCCCTGACGCAGGACGCCGGTGAGGGTGCAGACGGAGGAGAGCAGTGAGCACGTCCGCGTCGTCGCGTCCCGGCCAGGGGCGGAGCACCGGGAAGGCCGCCGAGCCGCGGTCCGGTCGTCCGGTGCGCAAGGCCAGCGGGTCCTCGCAGGAGGACCTGGTCCGCGCCGTCCCGAAGGCCAAGGTGCGCCGCGCCCGCCTGGTCCTGACCCGGGTGGACCCGTGGTCCGTGCTGAAGCTGGCGTTCCTGCTCTCGGTGGCGCTGGGCATCCTCACGGTGGTGGCGGCGGTGGCGCTGTACTCGCTGTCCGACGTCCTCGGGATCTTCGACAGGGTCAACGACGTGATCGGCACCGTGCTCGGCTCCGAGGCCGGGCGCTACACCGTGGCGTCCCTGGCCCCGCTGAGCACCGTGACCTCGCTGGCCACCGTGCTGGCCGTGGTCAACGTCATCCTGCTGACCGCCCTGGCCACCGTGGCCGCGCTGCTCTACAACCTCTGCGCGAGCCTCGTGGGCGGCCTCGGCGTCACGTTGACGGACGACTGAGCAGACCCTCGACGACGCCCCGCGCGGATTTGCGCGGGGCGTCGGCGTTCCTGTACAGTCATCTCCTGTTGTGAACGGCGTCAGCCGTGAGCGACGGTGAGGGCGTATAGCTCAGGCGGTTAGAGCGCTTCGCTGATAACGAAGAGGTCCCAAGTTCAAGTCTTGGTACGCCCACTCCCACCACACAGAGCCCCGGTCCGCTGGGGCTCCGTTCGTCTCCGGAGGTCTTCCCATGGGTCGACTGGCACGCGTGGCCCTCGTGGTCAGCGCCGCGGCAGCCGCCTATGGGGCGCGTCTCTGGCGGGAGAACAGTGCGGGGAAGGACGTCTGGGCCACGGCCACGGACGACCTGCCGGAGGACGCCGACGGCGTCGAGCCGGCACCGGAGGACTGACCGGTCCTCACGGGGGCATGGCGCAATTGGTAGCGCACCTGCTTTGCAAGCAGGGGGTTAGGGGTTCGAGTCCCCTTGCCTCCACCGAAGAAGGGCCCGGGAGTCGTGAGACTCCCGGGCCCTTTCGTATGCCCAGGGTGGCCGCCGGCGCCGGCACCGTGGGCAGAAACCGGCGACCCGGGGGCTCCTGGGGCACAAACTGCAGGACTTCGGGCCCCGTGGGCAGAAGAGAGGGCGTTTCTGCCCACGGAGGGACGGGGATGGCCTGCCCCGAACCCCCGCCGCCGGACCCGCCCACCGCGCCCGTGGCCGTCGCGTGTGGTGTTGGATGGTCCGGTGAACACCATCATCGACACCCCGTCCCCCGACCGACCCGCCCCTGGGCAGGGCACCCCGGCCTACGCCCGGGTGCCCGCGAGCTACTACGACATCTTCGTGGGCGTCTTCATCGCCCTCCTGATCCTCTCCGGCGTCACCGCGGCCAAGCTCTTCTACGGCCCCACCGTCCCGGTCATCTCGGACCTCTTCTACGACGGCGGTCCCCTCATCTTCGACGGCGGCGCCTTCCTGTTCCCGTTCGCGTACATCGTCGGCGACATCCTCGCCGAGGTGTACGGCTGGCGCCGGGCCCGCCGCGCCATCGTCCTCGGCTTCGCGATGCTCGTGCTCGCCGCCCTCACCTACACGGTGGTCTCCTGGACCACGCCCGTCGATGGCTTCGAGGTCTGGGACCAGGCCCTCGCCCCGATGCTCCGGATCACCGTGGCCGGCGTCGTCGCGTTCCTCGTGGGCTCCCTGCTCAACGCGTCCATCGTGGTCCGCCTCAAGGAGCGCATGAAGGAACGGCACGTGGCGTTCCGGCTCATCCTCTCCACCGTGGTCGGCCAGTTCTTCGACACCCTGATCTTCTGCACCATCGCCTACGCCGGCACCATCTCGCTGCTGGAACTGGCGAACTACACGGTGACCGGCTTCGGGTACAAGACGCTCGTGGAGATCCTCATCGTGCCGGTGACCCTGCTCGTCATCCGGGCCCTCAAGCGCCGGGAGCCCACCTACCGGGCACCCGGCTTCGAGATCCACCGCGACGACGATCCCGCCCTCGCCCCGGCCGCGTCCCGCTGACCCGCACGGGCCCCGGCGTCGGCCGCGCCGGGGCCCGTCCGTCGCGCGCACCCCGACCACCGACTACCGTCGGTGCCATGGGCAAGGACCTCTTCGAGCACGAGCAGCAGCAGACCCTCAGCCGCGAGCAGGCCGCCGCACGCCTGCGCGACCTCGCCGACCAGCTCTCCCGGCAGAACGAGGTGCGGATCGAGCACGGCGGCCGCGACGTCGTCGTCACCGTCCCGGACCGCGTGGGCCTCGAGGTGGAGCTCGAGGTCGAGGACGACGGCGACGCCGAGCTGGAGATCACCCTCAGCTGGTGACCGGCCCCGGGTCGGCCGCCCGGGGCCGCCTCCCCGCGCCTCAGAACGTCCAGGCTTCCCCGGGGGCCAGACGCCGGTAGTCGGTCACGCCCTCGGCGAGCCCCGAGAGCACCCCGTCCACCACGCCCTTGCCGTCCTCGCTGAGGATGCCGTCGTGGATGGGGCGGGTGTGCGTCGCCGCGATGGCCCGCATCTGGTCCACCACGTCCGCGATGCGCAACCACGGCGCCGCGGCGGGCAGGAGGAGCACCTCGACGTCGGCGTCCGGCACCGTGAACGAGTCGCCGGGGTGCAGCACGGCCCCGTCCACGAGGTAGGACACGTTGACCGGGCGCGGGACCTCGGCGTGGATCACCGCGTGCTCCCCGCCGAGCACCTCCACCCGGAAGCCGGCGGCCTCGAACGTCTCCCCGGGCACGGCCGTGTGCACTCGCCCAGCGTCGAGTCCCGCCTCCGCCAGCGGCCCCGTGAGGTCCCGTGGCGCCCACACGTGCGCCTCCGTGCCGGCCACAGCCCTGGCCAGCTGCTCGGGGACCACGTGGTCCGGGTGGCCGTGCGTCACGAGGACGGCGTCCGCGCCGTCCAGGACCGCCGCGTCGCTGAACGCGCCGGGGTCGAACGCGAGTCGTCGGCCGGCCTTCTCGAGGCGGACGGCCGAGTGGCCGAAGAGGGTCAGGGTCGTGCTCATGCAGATCACTCCTCCGCCCGGCGTCGGGATCCCGGGCGCTCCCAGCCTCCCGCGCGCTCCCGGCGGTGGACAAGGCCCGCGCCCCGTTCGACGGCGACCCACCGACTCCCGCCCCGACCTGCGCCCGGACGCGGGCCGGCCCGCGCCCCCTCGGTCCTGCCGAGGATGCGCGGGCCGGGCGCAGTCCGCTGCGCGCTCAGGGCGCGGGTCAGCGCTGCTGCCCGGGCTGGACGCCCAGCACCTTCGCGTTGGCGGCGGCCACCGGGTCCGGGGCTGCGGTGTCCACCCGCACGCCCTGGCCCGCCGCGGCCGAGCCGGCCTCGGCCACGACCTTCTGCTGCTGGGCGTAGGGGTTGTTGGCCTCCACCACCGGGATGTTCGCGGTGATCGGGCCCGGGACCGGGGCGGTCCACGGATCCTGCACCGGCTTGGTCAGGCGCCACAGGGCGTAGCCGGCGCCGGCGGCGGCGGCCGCCATGCCCGCGACGATCCAGGCGCGGCCGCCCGAGCGGGAGGCCCGGCGACCGGCGGCACGGTTCAGGTCCTTCTCGGCGGCGCCGGCGTACTGCTCGGCACCCTTGCGCAGGCGCGTCACGATCGCCTTGTCCCCGGTGAGCTTGATCAGGGCCTGCTCCAGGGCGTCCGGGACCTCGACGTCGTGGGCGGTCTTGCGGGCGTGCGCGGCGCCGTCGGCCAGGCGGGCGGCGGCCACGGGGAGGACCTCCTCCTTGCGGCGCTGGGCGTAGTCGCCGGCGTCGGCCAGGCGGGCCTGCACCTGCGGGGCCACCTTCCCGCCCTGCTCCTGCAGCGCGGACAGGCCCGTGGCGAGGAGACCGGCGAGGGTCAGGCCGCCCGCCGCGGCGGCGTCCTTGGCCTGACCGGCACGGTCGCTGAACAGGGCGGCGGACCGCTGGGCGTCCTTGCGGGCGCCCTTGGCGGTCTTCTTCGCGTCCTTGCGCAGGCCCTTGGCGGCCTGGCGGCCGTCCCGGCGCAGCTGCTTGGCCTTGCGGCCCCCACGACGGCGGCCCTTCTTCGCGGCCTTCTCGGCGTCCTTGCGCGCCGCGGCGAACTGCTGCTGCACCTCGTGGCCGGCGTCCTGCGCCTGGGCCTGCAGGTGCTCGAGGAAGTCCTGGACGGTGTCCACGCCCTGGGCGACGGCGGGGGCCAGCAGCCCGTACTGGTGCGCGACGGCCTCGCCGGCCTTCCGCGCCCCGCGCTCGACCACGGGGCCGTACTCCTTCTTGGCGTCCTGGGCCTTGCGGCGGCCCTCCTCGGCCGCGGCGGAGCCGCCGATCAGCCCGTAGGCCGCCGCCACCTCGCTCCAGGCGCGGGTGGACTCCACCTTCGGGGCGGCCCAGTGGCGCAGGTTCTCCGCCTGGCGTGCGACGAACGCGTTCGCGCCGCCGTCGTGCTGGATCTCGTCGTGCAGGGTCTTGCGGGCCATGTGATGCCTCCCGTGGGTTCTGGATGGTCGTTGAACGCGGTGGTCCTCGAGGCCCAGCCTAGTGGCCGACCCCCGCCGTGGCACGGGTCCCGGCACGCCGGGAGTGCGTACGCCGATCGCGGAAGACCCGCCCCCCGGACGGCGGGATCCGGACGGCCCGCCGCTGCGGATGGAACAATGGGGCGCATGGCGAACAAGACGCACACCGCGACCATCCACACGAACCACGGCGACATCGTCGTCGAGCTGTTCGGCAACCACGCCCCGAAGACCGTGAAGAACTTCGTGGGCCTCGCCACCGGCGAGCAGGAGTGGACCCACCCGCAGACCGGTGAGAAGAACAACGGCGCCCCGCTGTACTCCGGCACCGTGTTCCACCGCATCATCAAGGACTTCATGATCCAGGGCGGCGACCCGCTCGGCATGGGCATCGGCGGCCCCGGCTACCAGTTCGGCGACGAGATCCACCCCGAGCTGCAGTTCGACCGCCCCTACCTGCTGGCCATGGCCAACGCCGGCCCCGGCACCAACGGCTCGCAGTTCTTCATCACCTCCGTGCCCACCGGCTGGCTCAACGGCAAGCACACCATCTTCGGCGAGGTGAAGGACGAGGCCTCCCAGAAGGTCGTGGACGAGCTCAACGCCGTCGCCACCGATCCCCGTGACCGCCCGCTCGAGGACGTCGTCATCGAGTCCATCGACATCGACGAGGCCTGAGCAGCCCCTCGGTGAGCACCACCCCCTCTGACCCGCACGGCCCGGACTCCGCGGACGGCACACCCCCGGTGTGCCCGCGGCATCCGGGCCGTGCCGCGTATGTGCGCTGCGCCGTCTGCCGGCGCCCCGCGTGCCTCGACTGCCAGCGTCCCGGCTCCGCGGCCGGACCGGTCTGCGTGGACTGTGCGTCCGGCGTCGTGGCCGGCCCTGCTCCGACGGTGGCTCCCGCCGGCGCCGCCGCGTCGGTCCCGGTCCGACGGCGGACGGGCTTCGCCGCCTCGCCCGTCACCTGGATCCTGCTGGCGGTCACGGCGGTGGTCTACGCGGCGCAGTGGCTGACCCGGGACCAGGCGTCCGGCGTGACCGAGGCGCTCTGGTACGCCGGGCTCTACACGTCCCCGTACGGCATGGAGCCGTGGCGGATGGCCTCCTACGCGCTCGTGCACGACGTCTCCGGTCCCACGCACCTGCTGCTGAACATGCTCGCGCTGTGGGTGATCGGGCGCGTGCTCGAGCCCGCGCTGGGCTGGTGGCGGTTCCTCGCCCTCTACGTGCTCTCCGCCGTGGGCGGCGCGGTGTTCGCGCTGTGGGTCTCGGACCCGCTGCAGCCCGTCGTCGGGGCGTCCGGCGCCGTGTACGGCATGTTCGCGGCCCTGTTCCTGCTCACCCGGGTGCGGGGCGGCCAGGTGCGCTCGATCGCCGTGCTGATCGGCCTGAACCTCGTGTTCTCGTTCCTGTTGCCCGGGGTGGCCTGGCAGGTGCACGTGGGCGGGCTGCTGACGGGCGCCGTCGTCGCCGTCGTGTTCTCCCTGGCCGGCGGGCTGCGGCCCGGCCGCGCGCGCGTGCCGTCCGTGGGCGCCCAGGCAGCCGGCCTCGTGGTCGTGGCGGCGGCGCTGGCGGCGCTCACGGTGCTCGGCGCCGCACGGGTCACGGTGGCCGGCCTGCTCGGCTAGACCGTCGTCCCCGACCGTCCCCGGAGTTCTCCACAGCCGGGTGTGCACTTCTTCCCACAGGGGTGTCCACACCTGTGGACAACTCCGGGGACAACTCGTCTCCGGGCGGGATCGTGCGGATCGGCCATCCACAGGGTTGTCCACCGCTGTGGAGAACTACACGCGTGTCATTCGCTCCAGCGGGACATCATCAGGAACCCGACGAGCGCGATGCCGAAGCCCACGAGGATGTTCCAGCCGCCGATCTGCACGATCGGGAAGAGGCCCTGGGTCAGGTAGTAGACGATGATCCAGAGCAGGCCGAGGATCAGCAGGCCGAACATCACGACCTTGTACCCGGGGGAGAGGGGCTTCGGACCCGGGTCCACGTCCCCGAGGTCCGTCCGCACGGCGGAGCGGCTGCGGCGCGCGGCCTCGAGCTCCTCGCGCTTCCGACGGGCCGAGTCCTTGCGCTTGCCGGCGGGTGCTGCCACGGGTCTTCTCCTCGGGTGGGGGGTGGTGGGCGCCCCCACCGGCGGGGACCGGGGCGGGGACGGTATCCTGCTGACCTGCCCAGGACCGGGGTCAGCGACGTGCCCGGCCAGTCTATGCACCCCGCTCCCACGCGGCGGGGAGGAAAGAGCGCCCCCGTGCAGAGCCCCGAGGTCTCCGTCCTCGTCGTCGACAACTACGACAGCTTCGTCTACACCCTGGTGGGCTACCTCGAGCAGCTCGGGGCCCGCACCACCGTGATCCGCAACGACGAGGTCACCCCCGCCCGCGCCCTCGAGCTCGCGGCCGAGCACACGGCGGTGCTCATCTCGCCCGGGCCGGGCGCGCCCGCCGACGCCGGTGTCTCCCTCGACCTCATCCGCTCCGCCGCCGACGGCGGCCGTCCGCTCTTCGGGGTGTGCCTGGGGCACCAGGCCATCGCGGAGGCGTTCGGCGCCACCGTGACGCACGCGGAATCCCTCATGCACGGCAAGACGTCTCTGGTCCGCCGCGGCGAGCACCCCATGTTCGAGGGCGTCCCCTCGCCGTTCACCGCCACCCGCTACCACTCGCTGGCCGCCGTGCGGCCCACCGTGGACGAGGCGGTCCTGGAGATCACCGCCGAGACCGAGGACGGCGTCGTGATGGGACTGGCCCACCGCACCGCGCCCCTGTGGGGCGTGCAGTTCCACCCCGAGTCCGTGCTCACCGAGGGCGGCTACCGGATGCTCGGCAACTGGCTCGAGTCCGTGGGGCTCTCCGGGGCCGCCGAGCGCGGTGGCCGGCTCTCGCCCCTCGTCCGCCAGGACTGACCGGTCCCGGGGCCCGGTTCGCGGGTCGGACGGCGCCCCGGCCGCTCAGGTGGACGGCGGCGGGTCGATCGAGGGCTCGGGGTCCGGCGTCAGCGTCGGCAGCGGGTCCACCGGCGTCGCGGTGGGCGACGTGCTCGGCGGCTGCCCGGTCGGCTCCGACGGGGCCGCCGACGTCGGTGACGGGCTCTGCGTCGGCCACGGCGTCTCGGTCGTCGTCGGCTCGGGGCTGGGCGTGGCCGAGGCGGACGGCGAGGGTGACGGCTCCGCGCTCTCGGAGGGCTCGGGGCTCTCCGTCGGCGGGGGGCTCGGTGGCGCGGACGCCGACGGCGTGGGCTCGGGCGCCTCGCTGGATGGCGGGGCCGGCTCGGAGGGCTCGGCCGTGGGCGCGATCCACGAGGAAGCGGTCAGGGTCAGGGAGGAACGGTTGTCCACGCGGACGCCGGCGGGCGGATCCTGGGCCACGACCGTGCCGGTGTCGGTGGTCGCGCCGTCCTCGTCCTGGATCCGCACGCGCAGCTCGGGGGCGCTCAGCGCCAGCTGACGCCGCGCGTCCGGAGCGCTCATCCCCACCACGTCCGGCACGGCGACCATGCCGCTGGACAGGTGCAGCACCACGGAGGAGCCGGGCGGCACGTGGGTGCCCATCGCGGGGTCGGTGCGGGCGAGCAGCCCGCGCTCGAGTCGGCCGTCGTCCTGGTACTGCACGGAGGAGACGCGCAGGCCCAACCGTTCCAGCTCGCGGCGGGCCGCGTCCTCGGACAGCCCGTGCAGGGAGTCGGGCAGCGCGATGCCCTCCTCGCCGCGGGACACCCGGATCCGCACCTCGGCCCCGCGGGGCACCTCCGTGCCCGTCGGCGGGTCGCTCTGGGTGACGGTCCCGTCCGGGGCGTCGGCCATGTACGCGGACGAGACGACGGCCACCAGGCCTGCGTCCTCGAGCGCCGCGACCGCCTCATCCTGCTGCAGCCCCACCACCGTGGGCACCTCCACGGTGGTGCGCAGGGCCGCCGCGAGCCACGGCGCCAGGACCAGGACCAGCGCCACCAGGACCGCGCCGGCCGCCAGGAGCGTGCGCCGGCGGAGGCGCCGGCGCACGCGACGGGGTGTGGCCGTCGCCGACGCCGGCGTGTCCCCGGGCGGTTCGGGCCGGGGCGTCGCGACCGCACCGGGCGTCACCGGCTGGCCGGCCGTCACCGGGCGGGGGCCGTCCATGGCGGCGGCGGCGGCCAGCTGCGCGGCGGAGGCGGCGCCGGGCAGTCCCGCACCCGCGACGGCATGGTTCGCCGCCTGGGGGTGTGCGGCGTCCGGCTCGGCCGGGATGGAGGGCGTCGGCCGGGTCAGCGGGACCGCGGCCGTCGGCACGTCGGCGTCGTCGGCCCCGTGCTCCGCGGCCGCAGAGCCCAGCACCGCGCCGACGAGGGCGGGAGGGACGGCATCGAGCGGCGGGGTGTGACGGCCGGGGCCGGCGTGCGGATCCGCGGCGGCCTCCTCGAGGGCCGCGAGGAACGCGGCGCCCGTGGGGAACCGGTCCTCCGGATCCTTGCGCAGGGCGCGCAGCACCACGGGGTCGAACGCGGGCGGCAGGTCGGGGTCGACGTCGGAGGGCGCCGGCGGCTCCTCGCGCACGTGTTGATAGGCCACGGCCAGCGGCGTGTCACCCGTGAAGGGGGGTCGGCCCGTGAGCAGCTCGAACAGCAGGCAGCCGGCCGCGTAGAGGTCGGCGCGGCCGTCCACGATGCGGCCCGTCGCCTGCTCCGGGGCCAGGTAGAGGGCCGTGCCCACCACGGCCTGGGTCTGCGACGTGGTGGCGGAGGTGTCGGCCAGCGCATGGGCGATCCCGAAGTCCATCACCTTGACGGCGCCCGTCTCCGTGACCATGACGTTCGCGGGCTTCACGTCGCGGTGGACGATGCCCTCCTCATGCGCGTGCTCGAGCGCTTCCAGCACGCCCCGGGTCCAGGCCACGGCACGGTCCGTGCCCACGGCGCCCTCGGCGTGCAGGATCTCCCGCAGCGTCCGGCCGGAGACGAGCTCCATCACCAGGAACGGGCAGTCCACCGGATGGAGGCCGTCCTCGAGAGAGACCTCGCCCGTGTCGTACACGGAGACGATCGAGGGGTGGTTCAGGGAGGCCGCCGAGCGTGCCTCCTTGCGGAAGCGTGCCTGGAAGTGCGGATCGCGCGCCAGGTCCCGGCGCATCAGCTTGACCGCCACCGGGCGGTGTAGCCGCAGGTCCTCGCCGCGGAAGACGTCCGCCATGCCGCCGCGCCCGATCAGCTCACCGATCCGGTACCGCCCGTTCAGGATCCTCTGCTCATCCACAGACACGTCCGCGTGCCCGTCCCGCCCGCCGCTCAAGCGGAGGGCGTGGCGTCGGCGGACGAGGCCTCCGCACCACGCGCGTCAGCGGACGGGTCGGTGGTGGGCTCGCCCGTCGGTGCCGTGGACTCCCCGGAGGACTCCGTCGTCGGATCCCCCGTGGGCGTCGTCGGCTCCTCGGACGGCTCCGGCATGGGCTCCGGGTCGGCGGTGGCCGTCGGGGATTCGGCGGTGGGGGACGGGCGGGGCTCGTCCGAGGCCGACGGGCTCGGCTCGCTGCTCGGCTCGGTGCTCGGCTCCTCCGACGCGCTGGGCTCCGGCTCCGAGGCGGGCTGGGACGCCTCGCGGGTCGGCGCGGCGTCGGACCCGCCGGTGGCCACGATCAGCTGCACGTGCGTGTCGTAGCGGTGACGCTCGCCCTCGCCGGGCACCACGCGCACCACCTCGCCGTCGGCGCCGTCGGCGGACGGGTCGTCCACCCGGTCCACGGTGAAGCCGCGGTCGCGCAGCGTCTGGATCGCGCTCTCCACGGGTTGGCCCACGAGGCCCTCCGGGATGACGCCCTCCCCGGTGGAGACGGCCAGCGTGACGGTCTCACCGCGCCGCAGCGCCCCCACCGGGTTGATCTCCTCGACGGTGCCCTGCGGGCTCTGCGCGTCGCGGTCCTCCTCGCGCACCGCCAGGCCGAGGCCCTCGAGCTCGGTGCGCACCTCGCTCACGGGGCGACCCTTGTACGCCTCCGGGTCCACGTGCACGGACGACTCCTCCTGCGAGGTCGCCGGCGCTGAGCCGCCGACGCCGCGGTCACCCGTGAGCAGCGGCCACAGCAGCGCCCCCAGCAGGGCGAACACCACGAGCCCGAGCAGCGCCCACAGCGGCCAGCGGTTGG
This sequence comes from Micrococcus sp. iso_239, assembly GCF_056173395.1. Classification (NCBI taxonomy): domain Bacteria; kingdom Bacillati; phylum Actinomycetota; class Actinomycetes; order Micrococcales; family Micrococcaceae; genus Micrococcus; species Micrococcus sp. iso_239. The sequence continues at coordinate 21,104 of NZ_CM149672.1, forward strand.
CGCGTCGCCGGCGGGCGGGCGCGGATCCTCCCCCGGCGGGCGGGCCCGGGTCCACGACGTCGCCCGGGCGGGTCTGCTGGTCGCGCACGGCGGCGATCTCGTGGTCGCGCGTGCGAGCGCTCGCGGCGGCGCCGAACGCACCGGCCGCGCCCACGGCCGCCGCACCGGCGGCGCCGGTGCCGCGGGCGGCGTCGTCGGTGCGGGGCTGGGCCGTGGTCACCGGCAGCGCCGCGGTGGCGGGGGAGCCGTCCGCCCGGGTGCCCTCGGCGCGCGGATGGGTGGTGCGCATGCCGTCGTAGTCCAGGGGAGCGGTCTCGGCGCCCGAGGGGTCGGTCACGCCCTGCTCCTCGAGGAAGACGGCCAGGGCGGGCACGGCCTCCACGGCGCCGCGGGTGTCCTTGCGCCGCAGCGCGTCGGCGGCGTCCGAGAGCGCGGCCGCGTCCGAGGGCCGCTCCCGGGGGTCCTTCGAGAGCATGCACATGATCAGGGCGCGCACCGGGGCCGGGACGGTGTCCGGCAGGGGCGGCGGCGTGTCGTTGACCTGGGCGAGGGCGATCGCGATCTGGGACTCGCCCGTGAACGGGCGATGCCCGGCGAGGGCCTCGTAGCCGATGATGCCCAGCGAGTAGAGATCGGAGGAGCCGGTGGCCTGCTGCCCCGTGGCCTGCTCGGGCGCGAGGTACTGGGCGGTGCCCATCACCTGGCCGGTGGCCGTGAGGGGGACCTGGTCCGCCAGGCGCGCGATGCCGAAGTCCGTCACCTTCACCCGGCCGGTGGGCGTGATCATGAGGTTGCCGGGCTTGACGTCGCGGTGCACGAGCCCCTGGGCGTGGGCCGCCGAGAGCGCGGCCGCCGTCTGCGCGATGATCCGCAGGGTCCGCTCGGGGGAGAGCACCTTCTCCTTCTCGAGGATGGAGGACAGCGGCTGGCCCGGCACGAGCTCCATGACGAGGTAGGCGGAGCCCTTCTCCTCGCCGTAGTCGTAGACGTTGGCGACGCCGGGGTGGTTCAGCAGCGCGGTGTGCTGGGCCTCCGCCCGGAAGCGGCGCAGGAAGTTGGGGTCACCCGTGTACTCCTCCTTGAGGATCTTCACGGCGGTGATCCGGCCCAGGACCTTGTCCCGCGCCTTCCACACCTCGCCCATGCCGCCGATCGCGATGCGATCGGTCAACTGGTACCTGCCGCCGAGGGTGATGCCCGATGTCGGCCTCATTCCGTGACCACCGCTTCCATGATTGCCTTCATGCCACTGACGACTGTCTGATGTCCAACCCCCGGCGGCTCGTCCTCCACCACGATCGTCACGGCCGCCCGGGGGTTCTCGCTCGCGTCGAAGCCGGTGATCCAGGAGTGCACGTTGCCCGTGTCCCCGACCTCGGCCGTGCCCGACTTCGCCGCGATCCGCACCGTGTCCGACTGCACGGATCCCAGGATGCCGTCCTCCACCGCCGAGACCATCATGTCCGAGACCTGCCCGGCCACCTCGGGGGTCGTGGCCCGGCCGCGCTCACGGGGGCTGAACTCCTGCACCGTGGTGAGGTCCGAACGGCGGACCGCCTTGATCAGCTGCGGCTCCATGACCACGCCGTCGTTCGCGATGCCGGCGGCCACCATGGCCATCTGCAGCGCGGTGGCCTGCACGTCCCGCTGGCCGATCGAGGACTGCGCCAGCGTGGCGTCGTCCAGGTCGGAGGGGAACACGGAGCCGGTCACGGGCAACGGGTAGTCGAAGGAGTCGTTGAAGCCGAACCGCTCGGCGACCTCCCGGATCCGGTCTTGGCCCAGCTCGACGGCGGCCATGGCGAACGGCGTGTTGCAGGACTGCGCCAGCGCCCACGTGAGGGTCTGACGCCCCACGGTGTTGCACGGTGAGCCGTCGTAGTTGGGCAGCTCCGTGGTCGTGCCGGGCAGCGTCCACGCGGCGGGGATGTCCACCGTCCCGCCCGGGGTGTAGTCACCGGACTCGAGCATGGCCACCGCGTCGATCAGCTTGAACGTGGAGCCGGGGGACACGAGCTGCTCCGCGGCGCGGTTGCGGTATGCGCTGGCGCCGGGGATCTGGTCGATCGCGGCCATGGCCGACTGCGCCTCGGCCGGGCTGTGTGAGGAGAGCGCGTTGGAGTCGAAGCCCGGCTTCGACGCCATGGCCAGGATCTCGCCCGTCGTCGGGTCCGTGACCACGGCGGAGGCGCGCACGCCGTCCGGGAGCGCGTCGTACGCCAGACGCTGCAGCTCGGGGTCGATCGTCAGCTCCACCTGGTCGCCCTCGGGCGTGGCACCCGTGATGATCTCCATGGCGCGGTCCACGAACTGGGACGTGGGGGTGCCGGAGAGCTGCTCGTTCATGGCCGCCTCCAGCCCGTCGGTGCCGTAGGTGAGCGAATAGAAGCCCGTGAGCGGGGCGTACAGCTCGGTCTCGTGGTAGACGCGCTGGTAGTGGTACGCGTCGCCGGAGGGGACGGACTCGGCGATCGGCTCGCCGTCCACGAGGATCGGCCCGCGCGGGGCGCCGAACTCCAGGAACATCTGCCGAGAGTTCAGGGCGTGCGTCTTGAGCTGGTCAGCGGCCAGCACCTGGATGACGGACGCAGCCAGCGCGAGCACGAGGAGCATGGCCGCCATGACGGTCCACGTGCGTCGGATCGCCTCGTTCACCGCTCCTCACCTCCTCCCGGGGGCACGGCGGCCGCCGGGAGCGCCGTGCCGGGGTCGAGGTGGCCGGCGCCGGGCCCGGACGCGTTGACCATCCCGTCCACGACCACGGGCCGGCGGGCGGCGTTCGAGATGCGCAGCACGAGCCCCACGATGATCCAGTTGGCCAGCAGCGACGAGCCGCCGGCGGCGAGGAACGGCGTCGTGAGGCCGGTGAGCGGCAGCACGAGGGTCACGCCGCCCATCACCACGAACACCTGCCACGCCATGGTGAAGGCCAGGCCGGAGGCGAGCACCTTGCCGAACGCGTCGCGCACGCCGAGGGCGGCGCGCATCATGCGGGTGACGAGCAGGAGGTACAGGACGAGCACGGCGGCCAGGCCCACGAAGCCGAGCTCCTCGCCGATGGCCGTGAGGATCATGTCCGAGAAGGACAGCGGCACCTGGGTGGGGTTGCCCGCGCCCAGGCCGGTGCCCATCAGCCCGCCTGAGGCCATCGCGAACAGGCCCTGGACCACCTGGTAGGAGCCGCCGAAGTCGCGATGGTAGATCTCGGGGTCGAAGGCCCTCAGCCAGATCTCGAACCTGGCGGTCACGTGCGGCATGAACAGGAACGCCAGCGCCGCGCCGAAGGCGATCAGGCCCAGGCCGAGGAGGATCCAGGAGGCGCGGGACGTGGCGATGTAGAGCATCGCCATGAACATGCCGAAGAACAGCAGGGCCGAGCCCAGGTCGCGCTGGAACACGAGCACGCCGAGCGCCAGGAGCCAGCCGGCCAGCAACGGGCCGAGGTCCCGGGCTCGGGGGAAGGTCACCGGGCCCACACGGCGGCCGGCCAGCAGGATCAGGTCGCGGTTCGCGGAGAGGTAGCCGGCGAAGAAGATGGCCAGCGTGATCTTGGCGATCTCGCCGGGCTGGAAGGTGCCGAATCCGACGTCGATCCAGATCCGCGCCCCGTACATGCTCAGGCCCAGCCCGGGCACGAGCGGCAGGAGCAGCAGCACGCCGGACGCGGCGAGGAACAGGTAGGGCCAGCGCCGCAGCACCCGGTGGTCGCGCACCAGGAACACCAGGGCGGAGGCCACCAGGACGGCCAGGACGGACCACACGAGCTGCGAGGTGGGGTTGGCCATCGCGGCGTCCTGGCTCAGCCGGTGGATCATGGCCAGGCCCAGCCCGTTGAGCAGGGCGGTGATCGGCAGCATGAACGGGTCCGCGTAGGGGGCCCGCAGCCGCAGGACCACGTGCAGCACGAGGGTGGCGGCGCCGAAGACGCCCAGCGGCACCCAGGCGGTGGAGTCCAGCGGGGCGTCCGTGCCGATCATGCCCAGCAGGTCCGCCCCCAGGGCGATGGCCAGGGCGGCCAGCAGCAGGACCAGTTCGATGTTCCGGCGCGGGCGTGCGGGGGAGATCACCTCGGTCACGGGGCCTCACCTCCCGTCGCGCTCGGGGACGACGCCGGGCTCGTCGGCGCGGTGGAGCCGGACGCGTCCGAGGGGCGGGCGGAGGACGACGACGGCGTCGTGCTCGGCCGGGCCCGCTCGGAGGGCTCACCGGCGGGGGCGGGGGCGTTCGGGTGCAGCGAGTCGCGCAGCTCGGCGACGATCTGCTCCGCGTGGTCCACGTCCCGGGCGGGCATGCCGGCGTTCACGCGGTCGCGTGCGTACGCGGGCAGCGCGTCCACCGGGAGGTCGGTCTGGCGGTCCACGTGGGACAGCTCGAGCGGGCCCAGCCGCTGGGAGACGCCCTTGAACACGGCGATCCGGCCGTCGTTGGCCCCCACGTAGTACTGCGTCTGGGTCCACAGGTAGCCCCACACGGCCACGGCCGCGAGGGTGAGGGCGAGCAGCGTGGTGAACACGGGGATGAACCAGCCGCGGCGGTACTGCACCGGGCGGTCGTCCTTTCCACGCCGCCGACGCGCGGCCCCGTCCTCGGGGCCGCCGGCGGGCCCGGCGGTCGCCGGGGCCGGGGTGGGGGCCGTGGTCATCGGCTCGGCGGCCTCGTCGGACGGGTGGTCGGCAGCGGTGGCGGCCGGTGTGGCGGCGGAGGAGGAGCCGGCGGCGGCAGCGGTGCCGCTCTGCGCGGCGGGCGGGACGGAGGCGTCCGGGCGCGGGGCGGCGGCGGGATCCGGCCCGTCCGTGAGGACGGCCGCGGTGCGCCGGGGACGGTTCTCCGGCACGGGCGTCTCGCCGAGCAGGGCGGCGGCACGGCGGCGCGTGGAGCTGCGGGTGACCACGGGGATGCGATCGGTCTTCACGGCGTTGGAGGCCGCGCCGACGAGCAGGTGAGGCCGTGCGTCCAGGTCCTCGCGCAGCAGCAGGCCGGAGACCGGGCCGACCTCGGGCGGGTGGGCGGCGGCGAGGGCCTGCTCGGACAGGTGGACGTCCGGGACGGGGGCCAGCTCCTCCGCCGTGCCCTCCGCGATCTCGAACGCCACCACGGTGACGTTGTCCGGGGCGCCGCCCTTGAGGGTGAGGTCCACGAGGGTGTCGACGGCCTGGTTGAGAGCCTCCGAGTCCCGCAGCACCTCGTGGATCCTCTCGGGGGGGACCACGTCCGTGAGGCCGTCCGAGCAGAACAGCCACCGTTCTCCGGGGGCGACGGGCACCTCGAACACGTCCAGCTCGGGGGAGGCGTCCACGTCGCCGAGCACGCGCATGAGCACGTTCTTGTTCGGGTGGAACGGGGCCTCCCCGGCCTCGAGGCGCCCCTCGTCCACGAGCTTCTGCACGAACGTGTGGTCCGTGGTGACCTGGGAGAACTCGCCGTCCGCGAGCCGGTAGGCACGGGAGTCGCCGATGTGCGCGATGTGCAGCGTGGTCCCCGCGAGCAGGCCGGCGGTGCACGTGGTGCCCATGCCGGCGAGCTTGGGGTTGGCGTGCACCAGCTCGTTGAGGATCAGGTTGGCGTTCTGGATCTCGTCCGGCAGCACCGTGGCCGGGTCCTCGTAGCCCACCGCATCCAGCGGGGCCAGATCCAGCACCGTGGACGCGCTTGCCACGTCGCCGCCCACGTGCCCGCCCATGCCGTCCGCGAGCACGGCCAGATGACGGCCCACGTAGGCGGAGTCGTCGTTCTTGGCACGGACGCGGCCGACGTCGGAGCGGGCGGCGTAGCGGAGGACGAGGGTCATGGGTCAGGCCTCGAGCTCCATGACGGTCTTGCCGATGCGGATGGCCGTGCCGGGGCCCACGGGCAGCGCGCGGGTGACGGGGGCGCCGTTCACGTAGGTGCCGTTCGTGGAGCCGAGGTCCTCGAGGAACCAGCGGGTGCCCTGCGGGAACAGCCGGGCGTGGCGGCCGGAGGCGTAGTCGTCCACGAGCACCAGGTCGGCGTCCTGGGCGCGGCCCATCAGCAGGGGACGGCCCTCCAGGGCGATGGTCTGCCCGGCCTTCGGGCCCTCGACCACCCGCAGGGTCCGGGACAGCCGCGGGGCCGGCGTCGTCGGCGCGGACGCGGCGGGGGACGGCGTCGACGCGGGCGCGGGTCGGTCGACCGCGGACGAGCCCGCCCCGGCGACCCCGGCCGCGGGCACCGCGGTGACCAGGCCGGCGTCGCGCTGGGCCTGCTGGAGGCGCGTCTTGTTGCGCCGGCCGACCACGAGGTCGCGGCCCTGCGCCATGACGATGGAGATGATCAGCACCCACAGGGCCAGCAGCAGGCCCATGCGGAGCACGGCGACGGCGAGCTCGCTCATGCGCGGCCCCCCGTCCCGCCGAAGAACAGCAGCTCGGTCTGGCCGACGGTCACCACGTCCCCGTCGCGCAGGGTGACGGAGCCGTCCACGCGGCGGCCGTTGACGAGCACGCCGTTGCGGCTGCCCAGGTCCAGGAGCGTGACCGTGGAGCCGACGGTGAGCAGGCGCAGGTGCTCGCGGGACACCGAGGAGTCCGGGATCACGAGGTCGGCACGCTCGGCCGAGCGGCCGAGGATGAGGTCGTCCCCGTCCAGGGGGAGCATGCGGCCGTCCAGCTCGAGGGCCGGGCCGGCGGGCCCGGTCACGGGGCGGCCCATCACGACGGTCGGCTGGTCGGCGTGGGCAGGGGCGGCGGGCGCGGCCGGGGCGGCGGGCGCGGCCGGGGCGGCGGCCCGGCGGGGCGCCGGACGGGGTCCGACGCGCGGGGCGGGGGAGGGCTCACGGGGCGCGGCCGCCGGCAGGTCCTCGACCAGTCGGTCCGGCGCCGCGGCGGAGGCTCCCGGGCCGTGGGCGGCGGCGGGCGAGGCGCCGTCGTCGTGGGGGGCCGGGGCGGTGAGCGAGCCGTCGTCCAGGCGGGTGACCACGCGCAGGTCCCCGGCGCGCACGTCCGCGTCCGGGTGGAAGGCGACCCGGACCGTGCCGGGCAGCGCATAGCCCTGGGAGTCGGCGTGGCGGATGACCTCGTCGCACAGCTCGCTGGCGAGGGTGGACCCCCACGAGCGGGCGCGCTCGAAGTCGGCGGGGGAGAAGTGGACCACGTAGCTGTTGGGCGCGACCGTGTGGCCCTCCGACAGGGCGAGAGACTCGTCGTCCATCGCCTGCCGCAGGGCCGAGGCGATCTCCACCGGCTTGACCGCCCGCGGACCGCCGGCCGAGAAGGCCGAGCGCACGACCCGCTCGAGGCCGCGTTCGAGGTTGTCCAGAAGTCCCACGACGGGGCTCCTTTCCACAGTTGTCCGTCCCGATACTACGGGCCGGGCTGGGAGACCGCCGAGAACAGCGGCATTCTGCGGGGTGGAGCGCGGGTGGGAGAGGCCACGGAGGGGGCGGGCCACGGGCGCGGCGGGGACGCGGGGGCGGGTGTCGGGGCCGATTTGCACGCCCGGGCGGGCGGGGGTTAGAGTATTCCTCGCTGCCTGTGACGGTCGCCGGATGTCCGGGGCCGAGAGCAGGAGGCCGCTCGCGCGAGTGGCGGAATTGGTAGACGCGCTGGCTTCAGGTGCCAGTGTTCGCAAGGACGTGGGGGTTCAAGTCCCCCCTCGCGCACCGAGGACGAAGGCCCCGGAACCGTGTGGTTCCGGGGCCTTCGGCGTTCCCGGGCTGGTCCCACTCACCGGTTGGGGGCGGTTTCGGGCGGTATCCACGCCGAATACCGCCCGAAACCGCCCCCAAACGCCGCGGGGTGGGCCGGGCGCAGGGCCGCCCGCCCGACGCCGGCCCTCACGGCTTGACGCACACCACCGGGACGCGCGCCTCGAGGATGATCTGCTGCGCGGCCGATCCCAGCAGCAGCTTGCCCACGGGGGAGCGGTGCTTCACGCCCACCACGATCCGGCTCGCGCCCACGCGCTCGGCGTGCTCGAGCAGGTCGCCGACGGCGTCCCGGCCGCGCTCCTGGGCGTGCGCCACGGACACGCCGACGCCGGCCTCGCGTGCCTCCGCCTCGTCCGGCTCGGTCCCGTCGAGGGAGAACCAGACCACGTCCTCTCCGCGCAGGGCCGCCTCCGCCAGGGCGGCCCGCCAGGCCGCGGCGCTCTCGGGGGTGCTGGTTCCGGTGCTGATGATCGTCATGGGGACCACTGTGCGTCATGGGCGCGGTCCCCGTCACCACCCGGGCCGGTTGTCGTCGGTCACTCTGCGGACGCGGAGCGCACGCAGCCTCGTCGCGCTGTTACGGTGACCTCCACCACTCGCACCTGTCCCCGGCGCCACTCCCTGGCGGCGGGGTGTCTCTGTTAGGAACCGCCATGTCCTCCACCTCCCCCGACGGCCCCCCGCGCCGACGCACGGGGATCGGCCGGATCGTCTTCAGCGTGATCGCGGTGCTCACCGTGCTCGCGGCCTCCGCCTTCTCCATCCGCTCGGCCTCGGGAGGGAACGACATCCGCACCAACCTGACCCTCATCGCCCCCGCGGCCGCCGGCGGCGGCTGGGACTCGTTCCAGCGCGAGCTGCAGCAGACCATGCGCGTCAACGGGCTGGTGAACAACGTCCAGGTGGTCAACATCCCCGGTGCCGGCGGCAACATCGCCCTCGGCCAGCTGACCACGCTCGAGGACGCGAACAACCTCATGGTGGGCGGCACCGGCCAGATCGCCGCCCACGCGGCCCGTGGCACCGGCCCCGAGCTCTCCCAGGTCACCGCGGTCAGCCGCGTCGTCGAGGAATACAGCCTCGTGGTGGTCCCGGCGGACTCGCCGTACCAGAGCATGGACGACCTGGTGAGCGCCTGGCGCGCCGACCCCGCCCACGTGGCGTGGACCGGCGGCGGCTCCTTCGACCAGCTCGTCATGGCGGACATCGCCCGCACGGCCGGCGTGCCGGTCGCGGACACCACCTACATCCCGTCCGACGGCGGCGGCGAGGCCATCCAGGCCCTGCTCAACGGCACCGCCCAGGCCTCCGCCGGCGGCTTCGCGGACATCTACCCGCAGGTCGAGGCCGGCCGACTGCGCGCCCTCGGCGTGGTGGCGGCCGAGCCGCTGGCCGGCGTCGAGGAGATCCCGACCCTGCGCTCCCAGGGCTACGACGTCACGCTCACCAACTGGCGCGCCCTGTTCGTGCCGCCGGGCGTCTCCGCGGAGGAGCGCACCGAGCTCGAGACCCTCATCGCCGAGGCGGTCGACACCCCCGAGTGGAAGGAGGCGGTGCAGCGCAACTACTGGAACCCCGTGCCCCTCTCCGGCACCGAACTCGAGGAGTTCATCGCCGCCGAGAAGGAGCGCATCGGCACGCTGACGGAGGAGATCAAGTGAGCCACGCATCCACCGTCCCCCCCGCCGCCGACGCCCCCTCCCGCTGGGGACGCGCCGCCGGGCTCTCCGGACTCGTCATGCCGGCCGTGCTGGCCGCGTTCAGCCTCTACCTGCTGCTGGGGTCCCTGACCATGGACACCGACGGCGCCGACTTCCCCGGCCCGGACTTCTTCCCGCTGATCCTCTCGGTCGCGGGCCTCGTGATCGCCGCCGCGCTCGCGGTGGAGGTCGTGCGCGTGCGCCAGGCCCCCGAGGGTCAGGCCGACGCGGACGGCGAGGTCGGCCAGGCGGCCGGCCCGCTGACCCTGTTCCACTCGGACTTCGGCGCGCTGGCCTGGTGCTTCCTCGGCTTCCTCGCGTTCGCCGTCCTGCTGCCCTGGCTGGGGTGGATCCTCGCCGGGGCGCTGCTGTTCTGGTGCGTCACGCGCGCGTTCGGCGCCCCGCACCCCGTGTTCGACATCCTCGTCGCCCTGTTCGTCTCCTCGCTGGCCTACCTCGGCTTCGCGGTGGCCCTGGGCCTGACCCTGCCCTCGGGCATCCTGGGAGGTGGCTTCTGACATGGAGACCCTCGGACTCCTCATGGAGGGCTTCGCCGGAGCCCTCACCCCGATGAACCTGCTCTGGGTGGTGCTGGGCTGTCTGCTCGGCACCGCGGTCGGCGTGATGCCCGGACTCGGCTCCTCGATGGCCGTGGCCCTGCTGCTGCCCATGACCTTCGCCCTCGAGCCCACCGCCGCGTTCATCATGTTCTCCGGCGTGTACTTCGGCGGCCTCTTCGGCGACTCCACGATGGCCATCCTCATGAACACCCCCGGCCAGGCCTCGGCCATCGCTTCCACGTTCGAGGGCCACCGCATGGCCCAGGACGGCCGGGCGGCCCAGGCCCTGGCGACGGCGGCGCTCGGCGCCTTCATCGGCGGCATGGTGGCCTCGGTGTGCGTCGTGTTCCTCGCCCCCGTCCTGGCGGAGTTCTCCACGAGCTTCGGCCCCGCGGAGTACTTCGCGCTCGCGCTCTTCGCCTTCGTGGCCACCTCCTCGGTGGTCGCCGACTCGGTGCTGCGCGGCCTGGCCTCCCTGGTGCTGGGACTGGGCATCGCCGTCGTCGGGATCGATGCGGTGACCGGCACCGAGCGCTTCACGATGGGCTCCCCGCAGCTGTTCGACGGCATCCCGCTCGTGACCGTCACGGTGGCGATCCTCGCGCTCGGCGAGGTGTTCCACGTGGCCTCCCGGGTGCGCCGCGAGCACGAGGACCTGCGCATCCGTCGCACCGGCCGGCCGTGGCTGTCGGGCGCCGAGTTCCGCGAGGCCGCCCCGGCGTGGCTGCGCGGCACGGCGATCGGCCTGCCGTTCGGCATCGTGCCGGTGGGCGGCTCCGAGGTGCCGACGTTCCTGGCGTACTCGGCCGAGCGGCGCCTGGACCGGCGCCGGGCGCATCCGCAGTTCGGCCGCGGCGCGATCCGCGGGCTGGCGGCCCCGGAGGCCGCGGGCAACTCGACCACCGGCATGGCGATGGGCGCGCTGCTCACGCTCGGCCTGCCCGTCTCCGCGACGGCGGCCATCATGCTGGCGGCGTTCCGCCAGTACGGGCTGCAGCCCGGCCCCCTGCTGTTCGACCGCAGCCCGGACCTCGTGTGGGCGCTGCTGGCGAGCTTCTTCATCGCGATGATCGTGCTGCTGGCGATCAACCTGCCGTTCGCGCAGCTGTGGGCCAAGCTCCTGCTCATCCCGAAGCACTACCTCTACGCGGGGATCACGCTGTTCTGCGGGCTGGGCATCTACGCCACCACGGGCGCGGTGTTCGACCTGCTGATGCTGCTGGGGATCGGCGTGCTGGGCTTCCTGATGAGGCGGTACGGCTACCCGCTGGCGCCGCTGATGATCGGCATGGTGCTCGGCCCGCTGGCGGAGACCAGCCTGCGCGACGCCCTGCTCAGCTCGGTGGGCGACCCGGCCGTGCTCGTCTCCACCCCCATCACGTGGGTGATCTACGGGATCCTGGCGATCGTGCTGGCGTTCTCGGTGCGGGCCGCCGTCGTGCGCCGGACGCGCCAGGACGTGTGAGCGGAGGCGGGATCCGCACCCCCCGAGGCAACGCGGGTTGAGTTGTCACCGGTGTGCGGCCTCCGCACCCGTGACAACTCAACCCGCGTTTCTGGTGGGCGGCGGCCCCGCTCAGTAGTGGTACGTGTCCGACGGCGCCGTGATCGCGTTGTCCTGGTCCGGGTACCGCGTGGAGCGCACCCCGAACGCGGTGGCCAGCCCGAGGATCTTCTCCGCGCGCGCCTTGCGGGGCAGGTCGGAGCCGTTGCGGATCTCGCCGCCGTCGGCCTCGAAGTCCGCGAGGAACTCGTGGGCCCACGCCAGCTCCTCCTGGGACGGGCTGAGCCCCTCGTTCACGGCCGCGCACTGCTCCGGCGCGAGGCACAGCTTGCCGGTCATGCCGAACTCCGCGGTCACCGCCGTCGCCTCGGCGAGCTTCACGCCGGTGGAGCCCACGGTCGGCCCGTCGATCGCGCCCGGCAGCCCCGTGGCCCGCGCCGCGATCGTGAACTGGGACCGCGTGTACGCCAGCGCCTGCGGCGACTCGCCCAGGCCGGTGTCGCGGCGGAAGTCGCCGATCCCGAAGGCCAGCCGGAACGTGCCCTTCGCGGCGGCGATCGAGTCGATCCGCTGCAGCCCGCGCGCCGTCTCCACGAGCGCCACGACGGGCACGCCGGGCAGCCGTCGGGCGGTCTCGTTCACGTGGTCCGTGGACTCCACCATCGCCAGCACGACGCCGGCCAGGCCGCCCTCGGCGACCGGCCCGCCCAGGTGCGCGGGCAGGGCCGCGGCGAGCGCCTCGACGTCCTGCTCCCACCACCGCGAGCCGTAGCCGTTGAGCCGCACCCAGCCGGTGTGCCCGGAGGTCAGCCAGGCGACGGCGTCCGCGCGGGCCTGGTCCTTGTCCTTGGGGGCCACGGCGTCCTCGATGTCGAGGATGACGATGTCCGCGGCCGAGTCCTCGGCGGGCTGGAACCGTTCGGGCTGGGCGGCGTTGACCAGCAGCCAGGAGCGGGCGAGCTCCGGATCGATGCGCTGGCCGGGCACGGGCTGGAACGCGGGGGAGGGGGTGATCGCGGCGGGCAGGGTCACGGTCATGAGGGGCTCCTTCACGGGGCTGGGGCGTCGGGCCGAGGTCGCGGGCGGGGTGCCTCGCGCGGCGGACGGCCGGGGGACGGACCAGGTGGGCCCTGAGCGAGCGGCGTCGGTTCGACGCCGAAGGGCGCCGCGGGTGTGCGGCGCGTCCACAGCACAGTACACGCCACCGTGTCCGACGTCACCCGGGTGGGCGTGGATCTCGGCTCAGAAGGGGTGACGGGTGCGGGGGGAGCGCGTAGCGTTCATCGGGGTCCGGACGACGTCGGCCGCGCAATGGGGCGCGGCCCTCCGCGCGTCGGTCGGGCCGCGACACACCCCTGCCCACCGGACCACGAGGACGCTCAATGACGAGGATCCCCGCCGAGGACGAGGCCGTGACGGCGCCGTCCTCCCCGCTCGACAACGCCCTGGCCCAGCTCTCCGCCGCCGTGAAGACGCTCGGCTACGACGAGGGCCTGCACCAGATGCTCGCCGCCCCCCGCCGCGAGATGGCCGTCTCCATCCCCCTGCGCCGCGACGACGGCTCCACCGAGGTGCTCCGCGGCTACCGCGTGCAGCACAACTTCTCCCGCGGCCCGGCCAAGGGCGGCGTGCGCTTCAGTCAGGACGTGGACCTGGACGAGGTCCGCGCGCTGGCCATGTGGATGACCTGGAAGTGCGCCCTGTTGGACGTGCCCTATGGCGGCGCCAAGGGCGGGGTGGCCATCGACCCCCGCCAGTACTCGAAGGCCGAGCTCGAGCGCGTCACCCGCCGCTACACCTCCGAGATCCAGCCGATCATCGGCCCCGAGGTGGACATCCCCGCCCCGGACGTGGGCACGGACGAGCAGACCATGGCCTGGATGATGGACACCTACTCGGTGAACGTCGGCCACACCACGCTCGGCGTGGTCACCGGCAAGCCCGTCTCGCTCGGCGGCTCGCTGGGCCGCGCCTCCGCCACCTCGGCGGGCGTGGTCCACGTGGCGCTCGCCGCGCTCGAGCACCTCGGCATCGAGCCGTCGCAGGCGACGGCGGCGGTCCAGGGCTTCGGCAAGGTCGGCGCCGGCACGGTCGAGCTGCTCGAGGCGGCCGGCGTGAAGGTCGTGGCCGTGTCGGACCAGTACGGCGCCGTGCGCGACGACGAGGGCCTGCACTACGACGCCCTGCAGAGGCAGCTCTGGGACACCGGCTCCGTGAAGGACACCCCCGGCACCGCGCCCATGGACGCGGACGAGCTGCTCGAGATGGACGTGGACCTCGTGGTCCCGGCCGCCGTGCAGTCCGTGCTGACCGAGGAGAACGCCCCGCGCGTGCGCGCCCGGCTGGTCGTGGAGGGCGCCAACGGCCCCACCACGGGCGAGGCCGACCGCATCCTCGCGGAGAAGGGCGTCCTGGTCGTCCCGGACATCCTGGCCAACGCCGGCGGCGTGATCGTCTCCTACTTCGAGTGGGTCCAGGCGAACCAGGCCTACTGGTGGAGCCGCGAGGAGGTGGACGAGCGCCTGAAGCAGCGCATGGTCGCCGCATGGAAGGCCGTGCTGGCCACCTCCGAGAGCCGCCGCGTGAGCCTGCGCGAGGCCGCCACCCTGACCGCCGTGCAGCGCGTGGCCGAGGCCCACCGCACCCGCGGCCTCTACCCGTGACGGGGGGCGGCCCCGCCGCCTGACCCCGTCCGGCCGCCCGAGCGCGGCCCCGCTGCCCGCCCGCGGGCCGACGGCCCGGAACCCCGGAGGTTCCGGGCCGTCGTCGTGGGCGGGCCCGTCCCTGAGGTGCCCCCACGGCCCGTGACGTCCATCTCTATTTCGAATTTTGACGATCAGGCGTGGACAACCCGCCCGGATGATGTTTGAATTTGAAACAAGTTCGGAGGCCGAGGAACCGCCCGCCGCGGCGGCCCACCCCGGACACACCAGACAGACCCGCTTCAGAAGGAGCACCCCATGAACGCCATCACCACCGGCACCTGGAACCTGGACGCCGCGCACTCGGACGTCGACTTCGTCGTCCGCCACGCGGGCATCTCCAAGGTCCGCGGCACCTTCCACGCCGTGGAGGGCCAGCTCGTCATCGCCGAGCAGTTCGCCCAGTCCTCCGTCGACGTGACCGTCGACGTCGCCTCCATCAGCACCAAGAACGAGGGCCGCGACGCCCACCTGCGCTCCGCCGACTTCTTCGACGTGGAGCAGTTCCCCACCATGACCTTCCGCTCCACCGAGGTCCGCGGCGAGCCCGAGGAGTTCACCCTGGTCGGCGAGCTGACGCTGCACGGCGTCACCCGGACCGTGGAGCTCGAGGCCGAGTTCGGCGGCCAGGACAAGGATCCCTTCGGCGCGACCCGCGTGGGCTTCGAGGCCACGGGCGAGATCTCCCGCAAGGACTTCGGCCTGACCTGGAACGCGGCCACCGAGGCCGGCGGCCTCCTGGTCTCGGACAAGGTGAAGCTCGAGATCGGCGCCGCCTTCGTGCTGCCCGAGGCCGACGCCCAGGCCTGAGCCTGAGTCGACCTCGCGCGTCGAGACCGGGTCCCTCGATGAGGGGCCCGGTCTCCTCGTAGGGTGGGGCCCATGATGGCTTCGAAGACCCCGCACCAGAACGTCACGTTCGACCTGCCCACGAAGGACGCCGGCCAGGACGGCGACCGGACGGGCCACGGCTACCTCGCGCTGCCCGCCTCCGGGAAGGGCCCCGGCGTGATCGTGATCCAGGAGTGGTGGGGCCTGGTGGACCACATCAAGGACGTGTGCGACCGCCTCGCCGACCTCGGCTTCGTCGCGCTCGCCCCGGACCTCTACGGCGGCTGGATCGCCCACGACGGTGACGAGGCCGGCGAGATGATGCAGAACCTGCCCGCCGAGGAGGGCGCCCGCCAGCTGGCCGGCGCCGTCGACTGGCTCCTCGCCCGGGACGAGGTGACCTCGCAGACCGTGGGGGCGATCGGCTTCTGCATGGGCGGCGGCTTCGTACTCGCCCTCGCGGCACAGCAGGGCGACAAGGTCTCCGCCGCCGTGCCCTTCTACGGCGTGGGCCAGGGCGTGCCCGGCGACTTCTCCGGCGTCACCGCCGCCGTCCAGGGCCACTACGCCGAACAGGACGACTCCTTCCCCGTCGAGGACGCGCGGCGGCAGGAGCAGCAGATCCGCGAGGAGTCCGGGGCCGACGTCGAGTACTTCTACTACGACGCCCCGCACGCCTTCCACAACGACGAGAACCCCCAGGGCAACTACCGGCCCGAGGCCGCGGCCCTCGCCTGGGACCGCGCCGTCTCCTTCCTGAAGGAGAAGGTCCGCTGAGCGGCTCCCGTGGCGGCCGGGGCGGGAAGTCCCGCGCGAGCAGGGGCGGCCCCGCCCGATCCACCCGCTCCGGCGGCGGGCGCGGCGTGGCCAAGGGCGTGAAGCCCGCGGGCCGCGCCGGGGGCGAGGGCCGGCGTCGTCCCGCGCCCGCGCCACCGGCCGACCTGCCCGTCCCGCCCGAGACCCTCTTCCTGGCCACCATCCCCGGGGCCACGCCGTCCACGTGGGTGGAGCGGTTCACCACGCGCCAGCGCACGGTGCAGCTCGTCAACCACGACGACGCCGCCCAGCTGGCCCACCTCGCCCACGACGACGCCGGTCAGCCCCGCCACTTCCTGCCGCAGCTGGGCTATGTGCGGCGCCGACGCGACGTGTCCGCCGAGGAGTTCCTGCGCGCCGGCGGCGTCGACCCGGGCCACGTGCACCTCGTGGGCGTGTACTCCGAGCTGCCGGTGGTGTGCGTGGGCAAGGACCACCTGCTCGCCGCCTGGGACGTGGACGCGGACGGCCCGGTGCCGCCCGCCGAGCTCGACCCGGACGAGGAGCTGGATCCCGCCCGCTTCGCCCCGGCCCCCAGCGCGGAGCCGATGGACGCCGCCGAGCTGCCCGGCGCGGGCGAGCGGATGGCCCTGGAGATCGCCGCGTCCGGCGCCGGCCACGTCGTGCTGCCGATGTCCGTGGCCCGCATGTTCGGCCGCAAGGACGTGATCGTGCTGCCGCTGGCCTCCACCCTCGACGACACCGTGGGCCTGTCCCGCGCCGACCGCGAGGCCGCCGCCACGCGGTCGGCGCTCGCGGACGAGCAGGCGCGGGCCGAGGCGGAGGCGGGCGCCGCCGTCGTCGACGGGCCGGATCCCGCGCGCCACGGCGACGACGACGCCCGCCACCCCGGCTGGGACGTCGCCCTGGCCTGGCTCAAGGCGGCCGACTCGGAGCTCGTGCAGGCGTTCGTGGGGGTGGCGCGCGGGCGGCGGGGCGCCAGCTCGCGCTGAGGGCGGGCGCGCCTATGCTCGGAATGAGCCGCATCACACTCAAGGAGGGCGCATGTCCGAGCATCAGCAGCACGTCGGCCGCCGGGACCCCCGGATCAGCGACGAGGCCATCGAGCGCGGCCGCCGCGCCCACGAGCTCGACCGCGCGCACGTGTTCCACTCGTGGAGCGCGCAGCGCGACCTCACACCCATGACCATCCTCGACGCCGAGGGGTCGTGGGTGTGGGACGGCGAGGGTCGGCCCATGGTCGACTTCAGCGGGCAGCTCGTCTTCACGAACGTCGGCCACCGCCACCCGAAGATCGTGGCCGCGATCCGGGAGCAGGCCGAGACGCTCGCCACCGTGGCCCCGCAGCACGTCAACGACGCCCGGTCCGAGGCGGCCCGGCTGATCACGGAGCGGCTGCCGGAGTCCATCAACCACGTGTTCTTCACGAACGCGGGCGCGGAGGCCAACGAGCACGCGGTGCGGATGGCACGCCTGCACACGGGCCGGCACAAGGTGCTCTCCGCGTACCTCTCGTACCACGGCGCCACGCGCCTGACGGCGAACCTGACCGGCTCCCTGCGGCGCGTGGGCTCGGACTCGGCGTCCGACGGCGTCGTGCACTTCCAGCCCGCGTACACGTACCGCTCCGCGTTCGGCTCGGAGAGCGACGAGCAGGAGGCCGAGCGCGCGCTGGCCCACCTGCGCGACGTGATCGAGCTCGAGGGCCCCTCCACCGTGGCCGCCGTGATCCTCGAGGCCGTCCCCGGCACCGCGGGCATCTTCCTGCCGCCGCCCGGCTACATGGCCGGCGTCAAGGAGCTGTGCCGTGAGCACGGGATCCTGCTGATCATCGACGAGGTCATGGTCGGCTTCGGCCGCGTGGGCGAGTGGTTCGGCCACCAGCTGACGGGCGTCACCCCGGACATCGTCACGTTCGCCAAGGGGGTCAACTCCGGGTATGTGCCGTTGGGCGGCGTCGCCATGAGCGACGACGTCTACGAGAGCTTCGCGACCACGCCCTACCCCGGCGGCCTGACCTACTCGGGCCACCCCCTCGCGTGCGCGGCCGCCGTCGCCGCGATCACCGCGATGGAGGAGGAGGGCATGGTCGCCCACGCGAAGCGCATCGGCGAGGAGGTCATCGGGCCGCGCCTGGCCGAGATCGCCGCGGCCCACCCGAGCGTGGGCGACGTGCGCGGCGCCGGCGCGTTCTGGGCCGTCGAGCTGGTGAAGGACCGGCAGACTCGGGAGCGGCTGGCCCCGCTCGGTCAGGTCGCGCCCGTGATGGGGCGGATGATGGCCGAGGCCAAGGACCGCGGGCTGCTGCTGTTCATGGCCGAGAACCGGTTCCACCTGTGCCCGCCGCTGAACATCTCGGACGAGGACCTGCGCTTCGGCCTCGACGTGCTCGACCAGGTCCTCGCCCTCGCCGACGAGGAGGTCGCGGCCGGCTGACGGGACCCGCCCCCCAGCCCCGCCCGGCCCCGCCCCAGTCCGCCCACCCCGCGTTTTCGAACGTGAAATGGGGGTTCTCAGCGCTTTCGGTCGTGAGATTGGCCCTATCTCACGACCGAAAGTGCGCGTGGCGCGGGGATGCGCGTGGCGCGGGATCGGGGTCAGCCGAGCCGGCCGGCCTCCGAGGCCTCGAACTGCTCCTCGTCCTCGGGCACCGGCTCGGTGCCGCGGGCGCGGGCGATCGCCGTCATGAGGTGGTACACCACCAGGGCGGCGACCGTGCCGAGCGTGATGCCGCCGAACACGAGCCCGCCGACCACGAGCTGGGGGTCGGCGATCGCGATGATCAGGCCCGCACCCGCCGTCATGAGGTTCACGGTGTTGGAGAAGTCCACGCGGTTCTGCACCCAGATGCGCACGCCCATCATGCCGATCATCCCGTAGAGGATGATGCCCGCGCCGCCGGCCACCCCGGCCGGGATGGTGGCGACGGCGGCCCCGAACTTCGGCAGGAACGCGAGGGCGATCGCGGTCAGGCCGGCCACCCAGTACGCCGCCGTCGAGTAGACGCGCGAGCTGGCCATCACGCCGATGTTCTCCGCATACGTGGTGGTGCCGACGCCGCCGCCCGCGCCGGAGAGCATGGTGGACAGGCCGTCCGCGATCAGGGCACGGCCGGTGAGCGGGTCCAGGTCGCGCTTGGTCATCAGCCCGACGGTCCTGACATGGCCGATGTTCTCCGCGACCAGCACGAGCACGACGGGCAGGAACAGGGGCAGCAGGTCCCAGCGCAGCTCCGGGCCGTGGAAGGGCGGCAGCCCGATCCAGGCGGCCTCCCCGACGGCGGCGAAGTCCACCTGGCCCTGCGCGAGGGCCAGCACGTAGCCCACCACGATGCCCACGAGGATGGACAGGCGGCCCAGGAGCCCCCGGAACGTCACGGCCGTGAGCACCACCGCCAGGGCCGTGCCGAACGTGGTGACCGGCACCTCCTGCATGGCCGTCGTCGTGGCGCCGGCGAGGTTGAGGCCGATCAGGGCCACGATCGTGCCCATCACCGCCGGCGGCATGAGCGCGTGGATCCACCCGGTGCCGGCGCGGTGCACGATCGCGCCGATCACCGTGAGCAGCAGGCCCGTCACCAGGATGCCGCCGAGCGCGGCCCCCGTGCCGCCGATCGCGGCGGCGGCCGTCAGGGGTGCGATGAACGCGAACGAGCTGCCCAGGTACGAGGGCAGGCGGTTGCCCGTGATGACCAGGAAGAGCAGGGTGCCCAGGCCGGAGAAGAGCAGCGCCGTCGTCGCGGGCATGCCGGTCAGGGCGGGCACGAGCACGGTGGCGCCGAACATGGCCATCACGTGCTGCACGCCGATGCCCACGGTCCGGGGCCAGCTCAGCCGCTCGTCCGGGGCGACGACGGTGCCCGGGGTGATGGTGCGGCCGTCGCCGTGGAGGCGCCAGCCGGGGCCGCGCGAGGGCCGGGTGGGGGTGGGGGACATGGCCGCCTGCCGAGGGGTCGGGGATGGGGGTGTCGGGCGTTTCTCGGGGGCCTGGAAGCCTGAGCACAGCCCCGGTTCCGCGCCGGTGATTAGGGTACCGTGGGGCGCGTGGCTCAGTACTGTGGTGTGATCGGAGAGGCGCTCGTCGACGTCGTGGTCTCGGACACCGCGACCCCCCGCGTGCACGTCGGGGGCAGCCCCCTGAACGTGGCCGTGGGCCTGAGTCGGCTGGAGCGGCCCGTCCTGTTCGCCGGCCGCCTCGGCCGCGATGCGCACGGGGACATGATCGCCTCGCACCTGCGGGAGAACGGCGTGCGCTGCCTGCTCGAGCCGGATGCCGCCGCCACCTCCGTGGCCACCGCCCGCCTGGACCCCACGGGCGCCGCCAGCTATGAGTTCGAGCTGGACTGGACGCTGCCGCCCGCCGCCGCGCTCGCCCGGGACTTCGACGACGCCGCCGGCGGCCCGCTGCACCACATGCATGCCGGCTCCATCGCCACCATGCTCGCCCCCGGCGACGCCGAGGTGATGGCCCTGCTCGAGCGGATCTCCGCGGTCACGACCATCAGCTACGACCCCAACGTGCGGCCCACGATCGTGCCGGACCGGGCGTTCGCCCGCGCCCGCGCGGAGGAGTCCGTGCGGCTGGCGGACGTGGTGCACGCCTCGGACGAGGACATCGCGTGGCTGTACCCGGACCGCCCGCTGCGCGAGTCGCTGCAGGCGTGGCAGCAGATGGGCCCGGCGTTCGTGGTGATGACCCGCGGCGCCGAGGACATCGTGGCCGTCACCGCGCACGGCGTGGTGGAGCGCCCGATCGTGCCCGTGGACGTCGCGGACACCGTGGGCGCCGGCGACTCGTTCACCGCCGCCCTGCTCGCCGCCCTCGACGACCGCTCCCTGCTCGGCGCCGCGAACCGCGGCCGCCTGCACGCGATGGACCCGGCCGACGTCGAGTCGGTGCTGATCTACGCCTCGCGCGCGTCGGCGATCACGGCCTCCCGCCCGGGGGCGGACCCGCCCACGCGGGCCGAGCTGGCGGACTGATCCCACGCCCGCCCGTCCCCGCACGAATCTGTTGCGCATCTGACCCTTCCGGCGGGCGGGGACGCCCCCAGAAGGGTCAGAGACGCAGAAGATCCCGGTCGCCTCAGAGCAGGCCCAGCCCTCGCACGGCGTCGCGCTCGGCCTCCAGCTCGGCGACGGTCGCGGCCAGCCGCCCGCCCTCACCCGGCAGCACGGACTCGTCCGGCTCCAGCCCCGGCACGATCCGCCACGCGGTGCCGCCGTCGGAGGTCACGGGGAACGAGCTGATCAGCCCCTCCGGCACCCCGTAGGAGCCGTCCGAGACCACCGCGGCCGACGTCCGGCGCGGCGCCCCGTCCGCGTCCACACCGGTGCCGAGGGTCCAGTCGCGCAGGTGATCGATCGCCGCGGACGCCGCCGACGCCGCCGAGCTCGCCCCGCGCACCTCGATGATCTCCGCGCCCCGCCTCGCCACGCGCGGCACGAACTCCTCGCTCGCCCACACCGGGTCCACCACCTCGAGCGCCGGCCGCCACGTCCCGTCCACCCGCACGCGGGCGTGGGTGAGGTCCGGGAACTGGGTGGCGGAGTGGTTGCCCCAGATCGTCACGCCGGACACGTCCGTCACCGCGACGCCGGCCCGCGCCGCCAGCTGCGCCACGGCCCGGTTGTGGTCCAGCCGGGTCAGCGCCGTGAAGCGCGCGGCCGGCACGTCCGGGGCGTGGGCGGCGGCGATCAGCGCGTTGGTGTTGGCCGGGTTCCCGACGACGACGACCCGCACGTCCTGCGCCGCGTGGTCGTTGATCGCCCGGCCCTGAGGCCCGAAGATCCCGCCGTTCGCCTCGAGCAGGTCGCCGCGCTCCATGCCCTTCGTGCGCGGCCGCGCGCCGACGAGCAGCGCGTGCTGGACCCCGTCGAAGGCGCGGGCCGGGTCGTCCGTGACCTCCACGTCGGCCAGCAGCGGGAAGGCCGCGTCGGCGAGCTCCATGGCGGTGCCCTCCGCGGCGCCCAGGGCGGCCGGGATCTCGAGCAGGCGCAGCCGGACCGGGGTGTCCGGGCCGAGCATCCCGCCGGCGGCGATGCGGAAGAGCAGCGCGTAGCCGATGTTGCCGGCGGCGCCGGTGACGGTGACCGTGCGGGGCGTCGTCGACGCGGGGTCCGGGGCGGTGTCCTGTGCGGTGGTCTGCTGTGCGGTGTCCACGCCCCCATCGTGCCCCCGCTCGCCCGCGGAGGACACCCCGGCCCGCCGCACGGCCCCGGCCTAGACTGAGCGCATGCCCGCCCTGCCCCTGCCCTCGCGCCGTCCGCAGATGATCGCGACGGACCTGGACGGCACCATCATCGGGTACCGGCACACGCGGTCGGGGCGCCTGAGCCCGCGCACCATCGCGGCGCTGCGGGACGCCCACGACGCCGGCGTCGAGGTGGTGTTCGTGACCGGCCGTCCCCTCCGCTGGCTCGGCCCGCTGAGCGCGCAGCTCGGCCCCGTCGGCCCGGTGATCTGCTCCAACGGCGCCGTCCTCGTGGACACCGCCACGGACGACGTCCTGATCGCCCACCCCATGCCCGTCGAGGCCGTGTGGACAGCCACGGACCGGCTGCGCGCCCTGGACCGCACCGTGTCCTTCGGCGCCGAGACCCTCGAGGGCTTCTTCTGGGAGCACGCGTTCTCCGAGCGCGCCGAGTTCCGGGCCGAGGTCCACGCGGCGGCCACGCTCGAGGCCGCGCTGCCGGGTCGGCTGGGCGTGGTGAAGCTGCTGGCCCGCTCGGACACCCTGGCCCCGGACGCCTTCCTCGCCGCGGCCCGCGCCGAGCTGGACGAGCTCGTGAGTGCCACGCACTCCGCGCCCGGCATCGCGCTCGTGGAGATGTCCGCCCCGGGCGTGCACAAGGCCGCGACCCTCGCCGAGTTCGCCGCGAGCCGGGGGGTCGCGCCGGTCGACGTCGTCGCGTTCGGGGACATGCCCAACGACCTGGAGATGCTCCAGTGGGCTGGTCTCGGCCTGGCCGTGGCCTCGGGCCATCCGTCGCTGCTGGCCGCGGCGGACGGCGTGGTCGGGGCGTGCGACGACGACGGGGTGGCCGCCACCGTCGAACGCCTGCTGGAGCTGCCCACGGACTGAGCCGCGGGCCACCCCCGGCGGGTCAGAGGAACTCGTACGGGTCGAACGCCTCGACGTCGATCACGCGCAGGCGCGGCAGGGACGAGTCGAACGCGCCCACCGCGTGCTCCAGGTCGAAGAACTCGACCCCGGGGATGCGGCGCAGCTCGTGGGAGAGGAACTCCTCGAAGCCCATGATCCCGGTGCGTCGGCCCGGCGTGGCCGCGAGGTCGGTGAGCTGGGGGGCGAAGTCGGCGTCGTGGCTGACGAGGACGACGTCGTCCTCCCGGCCCAGCAGCGCCTCCGCGGTGCGCTGGATGCCGATGTCCACGACCTTGCCCTCGCCCCGCAGCATGATCGGCTGGAAGCCGAGGGCGGTGAGCGCCTGGACGAACGGGATGGGGATCTCACCGTCGATGGCGAGGAAGAACAGGCCCTTGACCGGCTGGTCCCAGCGGTCCTCGAGGTAGCCGAGCAGGCGCTTCCAGCGTGGCCGCTCGTCGGGCTGGGGGCGCCGCTGCAGGATGGACGTGCCGAGGGTGGCGTCGATGTTCTCGCCGTCGATCAGCAGGTAGGTGGTTCGCTCGCTCACGCTCTCGAGGCTACCCGCTGGGGTGGACGTCGGTCAGCGCGCGCGGTCGAACGGGGCCGTCAGCAGGCGGACGACGCCCTCCAGCGGCCCCGCGCGGAACGGGCCGATACGCACGACGGCCCGCCACAGCAGCGGCAGCAGCAGCGCGCCGGCCACCAGCACGGCCAGGTTGAACCACGTGTCGTCCGTGCCCGTGGCGCTGCGCCACGGCCCGGGTCCGAGCCCCCGCACCCAGCCGAGGTACCACAGGTGCGCCACGTACACGGACAGCGTCATCGCGCCGCGCACGGCCAGCAGCCCGGCCCACCGCGGCGCCAGGGCCGCGCACCCGCCGAGCACGGTCAGCACGAGGCCCGTGTCCAGCAGGGCCTCCGCGGGGGTCGCGGTGGAGGGCACGGGGGCGGCGCCGGTCTGCGTCCGGGACAGGGCGAGCACGACGCCGGCCAGCGCGATCCCCCCGGCCGCCCAGGCGAGCCCCGTGAGCCGTGCGCGCCGGGCCGGGGCCGCCGTCGTCGTGCCGTGGACGGTGGCGACCAGCACCGCCCCCAGCAGCGCCCACGCGAGGAACAGGGGGAGACGGTACGGGCCGTCCGTGAGGAACGCGGAGACCCACGGGGTCAGCGTCGCGCGGCTCAGCCCGAGCGCCTGCGCGGCGGGGAGGAGCCGGTCGACGACGTCGGCCGTCGGTGTGGCGGCGAGCAGGAGGCCGCCTCCGCCGGCCAGGACGGCGAGCACGAGGTGCGCGGCGAGGGGGAGGGCGGCCAGCAGTGCCATGAGCACCGTGAGCACAGCCAGGTGCGCCAGCACGTTCACGACGGCCGCCCCGAAGAGCCCGGTCAGCCACGCCGCCCCGCACAGGGCGGCCGCCCGCACAAGCGCGCGGGGCACGGCCCGGCCACGGCCCAGCCACTCCGCCTCGAGGCGCGCGCCCACGCCCACGAGCGCCGCGAACAGGGGCGCGGTGAGGTGCTCGGAGAGGTGGAGCACCCCACCCGGGCCGCCGGCGGGCGCCGTGTGGGCGACCATCATCGCGACCAGGGCCAGGCCGCGCGCGACGTCCACCCAGACCAGGCGGCCCCGGGCGGTGTGGGTGGCGGCGGGAGCGTGGGAGGAGGGGGCGGGCACGGCGACCTCCGAGGTGGGGGACTCAGTCCAGGACGCGGGTGAGGTCGGCGTCCTCGTAGCGGACCGGCTTCGAGCCGGTGACGAGCTTGTGGCCGAGCCACAGCGCGAGGAACAGGGGCAGGCCGATGTACGCGCTGGCCACGGCCACGAGGTCCACGTCGCCCATGAACGCCTGGTAGTTCTGGCCGAGGATCACGACGGCGCACATGACCAGCGCGACGATCGGGCCCAGGGGGAACAGGAAGGCGCGGTAGGGCAGATCCTTCGGATCGTGGCCCTGCGCGACGTAGGCCTGCCGGAACCGGTAGTGGCTCCAGGCGATGCCCATCCACACGATGAACCCGGCCAGGCCCGAGGCGGAGACGAGCCACACGTAGGCGGCGCCGTCCCCGATGAACGTGGTCAGGAAGCACGCCGCGCCCACCGCGGTGGTGGCGTAGAGGGCGTTCATGGGCACGCCGCGCCGGTTCACCTTCGCCAGGAAGCGCGGGGCCTTCCCGGAGTCGGCCAGGGCCCAGAGCATGCGGGTGGAGGCGTACAGGCCCGAGTTGCCCGCGGAGAGGATGGCCGTGAGGATCACGGCGTTCATCACGGAGGCGGCGGCGAGCACGCCCGCGTTCTCGAAGACGAGCGTGAACGGGGAGATCGAGATGTCCTCGACGTCGCTGCCCAGCAGGTGGGGGCTGGTGTAGGGGATGAGGAAGCCGACGACGGTGATTGCGCCGACGTAGAAGAGCAGGATGCGCACGAACACGGTGCGGATCGCCTTGGGCACGTTCTTCTCCGGGTCCTCGGCCTCGCCCGCGGCCACGCCGACCAGCTCGGTGCCCTGGAAGGAGAAGCCGGCCACCATGAAGATCGCCAGGATGCCGGCGCCGCCGCCCACGAAGGGGGCCTCGCCGTCCGTCCAGTTGTGGAAGCCGGGGGAGGAGCCGCCGAGGATGCCGACGATCATCAGGACGCCGAGCACCAGGAAGATCACCACCGTGGCGACCTTGATGAGCGAGAACCAGAACTCGCTCTCGCCGTAGGCGCGCGTGGAGAGGGCGTTGAGGCCGAAGAGCAGCGCGAGGAAGATCGCGGACCAGATCCACGAGGGCACGTCCGGGAGCCAGTACCGCATGATCAGGGCCGCCGCGACGAGCTCGGCGGCCACCGTGATCGCCCAGTTGTACCAGTAGTTCCAGCCGATGGCGAAGCCGAACGAGGGGCTCACGAAGCGGGTCGAGTACTCCTCGAACGCGCCGGAGACCGGCAGGTACGTGGACATCTCGCCGAGCGACTGCATCAGCAGGAACACCATGAAGCCGATGGCCACATAGGCCACGAGGGCGCCACCGGGGCCGGCGGTCGCGATGGTGTTGCCCGAGGCCACGAACAGGCCCGTGCCGATGGCGCCGCCCATCGCGATCATCGTCAGGTGCCGGGACTTGAGGGTGCGTTGCAGGGAGCCGCCCTCATGGGTGGCGTGGGCGGCGGAGGCGGCCGGCGTCGACGGGGACGTCCGGGGTGCGCTGGTGTCCACGGTGGCCTTTCGGTGGAGGAGCGGTCGGACGCGCGTCGAAGGCCGCGGCGTCCCACCCTGCTGCACGGTGGTAGAAGGGTATCCCGGCCGGGCGCGTCCGTCAGACGGCGGGGACGAGTTCGGCGCGCAGCGCCGCCGTGAACGCGTCCACGTCCTCCTCGGTCGTGTCGAAGCCGCACACCCAGCGCACCTCGCGGCGCGCCGCGTCCCAGTCGTAGAACCGGAAGCGGGCGCGCAGCCGGTCGGCCACGCCCTCGGGCAGGACGGCGAACACGGCGTTGGCGTCCGTGGCCTGCGTGAACTCGACGCCGGCCAGCGAGCCGTCGGCGACCCCCGCCTCGATGACGGCGCGCAGCCGGGCGGCCATGGCGTTGGCGTGGCGGGCGGAGCGCAGGTACAGGTCGCCGTCGAACAGGGCGAGCAGCTGCGCCGAGACGAAGCGCATCTTCGAGGCCAGCTGCATCTGGTTCTTGCGCAGGTACACGAGGCCGTCCGCGGCGTCCGGGTCGAGCACGACGACGGCCTCGGCCAGCAGCGCCCCGTTCTTGGTGCCGCCGAGGGAGAGCACGTCCACGCCGACGTCGGTGGTGAAGGCGCGCAGCGGCAGGCCCAGGGAGGCCGCGGCATTGGCGATGCGGGCGCCGTCCATGTAGACGCGCATCCCGTGCTCGTGGGCGTAGTCCGTGATGGCCTTGACCTCGTCCGGGGTGTAGACCGTGCCGAGCTCGGTGGACTGGGTGAGGTAGACGACCAGGGGCTGGGCGCGGTGCTCGTCACCCCAGCCCCAGGCCTCGGCGGCGATCAGCTCGGGGGTGAGCTTGCCGTCGTCGGTGGCCACGGGCAGCAGCTTGATGCCGGCGGACTTCTCGGGCGCGCCGCCCTCGTCCACGTGGATGTGCGCGGTGTCCGCGCAGATCACCGCGCCCCAGCGGGGCAGCATGGCCTGGAGCCCGACGACGTTCGCCCCGGTCCCGTTGAACATCGGCCACGCGGTGGCGTCCTTGCCGAAGTGCTGGGCCACGACCTCCTGGAGGCGGGCCGTGTACACGTCCTCGCCGTAGGCGACCTGGTGGCCCCCGTTGGCCTCGGCGATCGCCGCGAGCACCTCCGGGTGGACGCCGGAGTAGTTGTCCGAGGCGAAGCCCCGCTCCTGCGGATCGTGGATCCTCTGCATGTCAGTCCGTTCCCTTCTCCTGGAGCGTGAGGACGGCGTCGTTCAGCGCGCCCGCCTCAGCCTTCCACAGTCGCGCGTACTCCTCGGCCAGCCGTTCCTCGAGCCCGGCGAGGGACTTCACGCGGAACACGACGGCCGCCGAGCGCAGCGGCGCCTCCGCGTCCCGGGCGGCCTTGGCCCAGCCCTGCGCGACCGCGCGGGTCCATGCCTCGCTCGCCGCCTTCACCGCGGCGTAGTTCGCGCCGCCGGCGAGCGGCCGGGTCACCGCCGTGGACGAGACGATCGCGAGGCGACCGGCGGACGAGGCCCGCAGGTCGTCGTCGAGGGCCCGGCTCACGTGCCGCAGCGCCGTGAACGAGGCCTCGAGGGCGCGGTAGTCCTCCTCGGTCTGGCCGGCGAGGCCCCCGCCGCCGCGCCAGCCGCCCACCAGGTGGAGCAGGCCGTCGATCCGGGTGCCGCGGGCGTGCAGGTCCTCGACGAGGCCGCGGACGGCGGTCTCGTCCGTGAGGTCCAGGGCCGCGGTCTCGGCGCCGAGTTCGGCGAGGGGGGCGAGCTTCGCGGCGTCGCGCCCGGTCGCGACGACGTGCGCGCCGGCGTCGAGGAGGGTGCGGGCGGCGGCCCGGCCCGAGGCGCTCGTGGCGCCCGCGATCAGGACGGCGCGGTCGGTCAGGGCGGCCACGGGTCAGGCGTCCGTGCCGCGGATCCCGGCGGTGGACTCGATGACGCCGCACATCTTCTTCTCGAGGGCCTCGAAGAACATGGACAGCGGGAACTCGTCGTCGAGCACGAGGTCGGTGTAGCCCTTGGGCGGGCCGGCGAGCACCTCGCGCGGCAGGCCCTGCGCCCACACGGAGGCCGGGTGCGGGGTGACCACGGAGGCGACGAGCTCGTAGGCCTGGAGCCAGTGCACGGTCTTGGGGCGGTCGATGGACTCCCAGTAGAGCGTGTCGATGGCGTCGCCCAGCTCGACGACGGCGTTGGCGAGCCGGTCCCAGTCCACGCTGAGCTCGACGTCGCGCCACTGGATCACGTCCTTGCGGTGCAGCCAGGCGAAGAGCAGCTGGCCGCCGAGGCCGTCGTAGTTGCGGACGCGGGAGCCGGTGAGGGCGAAGCGGAAGACGCGGTCGAAGAGGACGGCGTGCTGCACGAGCCCGGCGTGGCGGCGGGTCTGCTCCTCGAGCGCGGTGAGCTGCTCACCGGCGGCGGCGCGCGCCGTGAGGCGGCGCTCGATCGCCACGCACTCGCGGAAGGCGGTCATGTCGCAGCGCATCTCCTCGAGCGTGTAGAGGAAGAAGGGCATGCGCTGCTTGATCATGAACGGGTCGAAGGGCAGATCGCCGCGCATGTGCGTGCGGTCGTGGATGAGGTCCCACATCACGAAGGTGCCCTCGGCGAGCTCCTGGCAGGAGAGCAGTTCGGCGAGCTCGGCCGGGAGCTCGAGCTGGGTGATCTCGGCGGCGGCGGTGACGACCCGGCGGAAGCGGGCGGCCTCGCGGTCCTGGAAGATGGCGCCCCACGTGAAGGTGGGGATCTCGCGCATGGCCACGGTCTCGGGGAAGAGGACGGCCGAGTTCGTGTCGTAGCCGGGGGTGAAGTCGATCAGGCGCAGGGAGACGAAGAGGCGGTTGCCGTAGTCGCCGGCCTCGAGCTCGGCGATGAACTCGGGCCAGATGGTCTCGACGACGAGGGCCTCCACGTGCCGGTCGGGGGAGCCGTTCTGCGTGTACATCGGGAAGACCACGAGGTGCCGGACGCCGTCGACGCGGTGCTCCTGCGGCTGGAAGGCGACGAGGGAGTCCAGGAAGTCCGGGACGCCGAAGCCGCCGTCGGCCCAGCGGGCGAAGTCGCGGGGCAGGGCGGCGAGGTAGGCGGCGTCGTGTGGGAAGAGCGGGGCGAGCTCCTCGACGGCGGCGACGATGGTCTCCACGTGCTCGCGCGCGGCGGCGTGGTCCGCGGGGTCCGGGATGGAGCCGTCCTTGACCTGCAGGGGCTGCAGGGCGGTGGCGGCGGCCTTGAGGCGGAGCCAGGCCGGGTGGGTCTCGACGGTGCGCGCGTCGGCCGGGGTCTCCGGAACGACGACGTCGGTCCGGGCGGGCTGCAGAGTGGTGGACATGGAACCCTCCTGAGGTCGAATCGCCGGAAAATATCCGGTGATGCGGATCACTTGCCGGAAGGTTTCCATGAGGGCATGGGGCTGTCAACCCGGCGGCCGGGGCCGGCTGATAGCGTGCGGCGCATGGACGACCCTGTCGACGCGCGGCTTGCGGCCGCCGTCTCCCATGACCCGCGCGCCACGCTCGCCCAGCTCTCCGAGCGGGTCGGCCTCTCGACCTCCGCCGTGCAGGCGCGCCTGCGCCGGCTCGAGAGCACGGGCGTCATCACGGGCTACCGTGCGCTGCTCGACCCCGAGGCCGTGGGCAGGCCGCTCTCCGCGTTCATCGAGATCAGCCCGCTGGACCCGCGCCAGCCCGACGACGCCCCCGAGCTCCTCGAGTCCATCGCGGCGATCGAGGCGTGCCACTCCGTGGCCGGCGACGCCGCGTACATGCTCTTCGTGCGCGTGGGCTCGCCACGCGAGCTCGAGGCCCTCGTGACGGAGATCCGCCAGACGGCGTCGGTGTCCACCCGGACCACCGTGGTGCTGCAGACCTTCTACGAGCACCGCCCCATGCTGGAGTTGCCGGCGGAGGACTGAGGGCGGGCGCGTCGGCCCCACCTGTCACGTGAGTGGTCGGAATGAGGGCGGGTCTGACGCTCATTCCGACCTCTCGCGTTCCCGGCTGCGGCAGCGGGCACTCGGCCGTCCGTCCCCGCTACGGTGATCCCGTGCGTCCGACCTCGCCCCGTCCCGCCCCCGCCTACCTCACCGACTCCGTCCCCGCCCGTCGCGGCCACCCGCTGGGGTTCGCCCACCGGGGCGCCGCCGTCGACCGGGAGAATTCCCTGGCCGCGTTCGCGGACGCCCACGCCGCCGGGTTCACCTACCTCGAGCTGGACGTGCGCACCACGGCGGACGGCGAGCTCGTCGTGTTCCACGACGAGACTCTGGACCGCGTCAGCACGGGCCGCGGCCGGCTGCGCGACCACACGTGGGAGCGGCTGGCGGACGTCACGGTCGGCGGGGAGCCGCTGCTGCGCTTCACCGAGCTGCTCACGGCGCTCCCCGAAGCCCGCCTGAACGTGGACCTCAAGGACCGCGCGTCGGCCCCGGCCCTGGCCCGCATCCTCGCCGAGCACGGCGCGTGGGACCGCGTGCTCGTCGCCTCGTTCCACGACTCGCGGCGCCGCCTCTTCCGGCGCGCCCTCGCCCGCCTCGGCCACCCCGAGCGGGCGTACGGGCCGGAGCGGGTGGCGACGTCGGGCGGGGCGGCCGCCATCGCGGCGCTCGTGACGCTGGGCCCGCTGGGACTGACCCGCTGGCTGCGCCGGTGCGCCCTCGACGTCGACTGCGTGCAGGTGCCCGTCCGGCACGGCCGCGTGCCCGTGGCCACCGCCGACTTCGTGCGGCGGTGCCACGCGGCGGGCCTGCCGGTGCACGTGTGGGTCGTGGACGAGCCCGCGGAGATCGAGCGCCTGCTCGACCTCGGCGTCGACGGCGTCATGACCGACCGCGCCGACGTCCTCGCGGAGGTCTACGACCGCCGCGGCTTCTGGCCGCAGCGCTGATCCCCGCCCCCTCAGAGCATCTTCGGCAGCAGCGCCCGCTTCATCCGCCCGTACGGCGGGTACGCGGTCTTGAGCGTGTCCACCTGGTCCGACTTCGTGATGGACGGGCGCAGGTGGGAGAACGTCTCGAACCCGTGGATGCCGTGGTACGCGCCCATCCCGGACGCGCCGATCCCGCCGAACGGCAGCGTCGCGATGCCGGCGTGCAGCAGGCCGACGTCGTAGCCGAGGCCGCCGGCCTGTACCTGGTCGTCGAACGCGCGGTGGTAGCTCGGCCGGTCCGTGAAGAGGTAGGCGGCCAGCGGGTGCGGGCGCTCCGCGATGAAGTCCAGGGCGTCCTGGAAGGTGTCCACGGTCAGCACGGGCAGGATCGGGCCGAACAGCTCCTCCTGCATGAGCGCGCCGTCGGGCCGCACGCCCGTCACCACGGTCGGCGCCATGTACCGTCCTGCCACATCCACGTCGCCGCCGACGAGCAGCTCGGCGCCGGCGTCGAGGTCCGTCTGGAGCATCTCCCGCAGCCGCTCCGCGTGCTCGGCGGAGATGAGCCGGCCGTAGTCCTTCGACGCGCGGGGGTCGTCGCCGTAGAACTCGCGCAGGGCGGCGGGGATCTCGGCGGTCACCTGGCGCAGCGCGGCCTCGCCGACGGCCAGCACGTAGTCCGGGGCCACGCACGTCTGGCCCGCGTTGGTGAACTTCGCCCACGCGATGCGGCGGGCCATCGCTCCCGTGTTCCGCGACGGCGTCACCACCGCCGGCGACTTGCCGCCCAGCTCGAGCGTCACGGGGGAGAGGGTCTTCGCCGCCGCCTCGTAGACGATCCGGCCCACGCGCTCCCCGCCGGTGTAGAGGATGTGGTCCCACGGCTCCGCCAGCAGCGCGGTGTTGCACTCCTTGCCGCCCGCCACCACGGAGACCAGCGCGGAGTCCAGGTACTGCGGCACCAGCTCCCGCAGCGCCGCCGCCGTGGCCGGGGCCTTCTCCGACGGGCTGAGCACCACCGTGTTGCCGGCCGCCAGCGCACCCACGACCGGGGCGAGCGCGAGCTGCACCGGGTAGTTCCACGCGCCGATGACCAGCACGAGACCCTTGGGCCGCGGCCGGACCTCCGCGCTCGCGGGCCGCAGGGCCAGCGGCAGCTTCACGGGCCGCGGCTCCATCCAGTCGGTCAGGTGCAGCAGCGCGTGGTCCACCTCGGAGCGCACCGAGACGATCTCCGTGATCAGGGCCTCGGTGGCCGGCTTGCCCAGGTCCGTGCCGAGCGCCGCGACGAACCGGTCCGCGTGCTCGGTCAGCATCCGCTTCAGGCCCTTGAGCTGGCGCACCCGCACCGCGCGCGGGTGGGCGGCGCGGGAGCGGGCGGCGGCGCGCAGCCGCTCGACGGCGGCCCGCGGCTCCTCGGGTCGGGGCCCGGCCGGCGCGATCGGCAGGGCCTCGGTGGGCAACGGCTCGCGGACCGGATCGTCGGCGGGGGAGTCGGGGGAGTCGGTGGTCAGACCGGGGGGCTGCGTGCTCATGCCGGCCACGCTACCGAGCGGCCCTGTGCGGCGGCAGGGCGGGGCGCCGTCGTCGTCCTCCGGCCGCTGGTGCCGCCCCGACGGGCGCCACGGCGTTTTCGTTCGGGAAACGGCGCACGCGCCCCGCCATTTCCCGAACGAAAGCGGTGCGACACGCCGCCGTTTCCCGAACGAAAGCGGACGGGGGGAGGGGAGATGGGGCGGGGGTCAGCCGATGACCGCGTCCACCAGCCGCTGCGCCTCCGCCTGCACCTGCGTCAGGTGCTCGGGGCCGCGGAAGGACTCCGCGTAGATCTTGTAGACGTCCTCGGTGCCGGAGGGCCGCGCCGCGAACCACGCGTGCTGCGTGACCACCTTGAGCCCGCCGATCGGGGCGCCGTTGCCCGGGGCGTTGGTCAGCGTCGCGAGGATGGTCTCGCCGGCCAGCTCGGTCACGGGGACGTCGTCGGGGGAGAGGGTCTTCAGCTTCGCCTTCTGCTCGGCGGTCGCGGGGGCGTCGATGCGCGCGTACGCCGGGTCGCCGTGCAGGGCCACGAGGTCGCGGTACCGCTCGGACGGGGACTGGCCCGTCACGGCGATGATCTCCGCGGCCAGCAGGCACAGCAGCAGCCCGTCCTTGTCCGTGGACCATGGGCTGCCGTCGAACTGCACGAAGGACGCGCCCGCGGACTCCTCGCCGCCGAACACGCCGGTGCCCGTCAGCAGTCCCGGCACGAACCACTTGAAGCCCACCGGCACCTCCACGAGCTCGCGGCCCAGGTCCCCGGCCACGCGGTCGATCATCGAGGAGCTCACCAGGGTCTTGCCCACGCCCGCGCTCTGGGGCCACTGCTCGCGGTGGCGGTACAGGTAGTCGATGGCCACGGCGAGGTAGTGGTTCGGGTTCATCAGCTCGCCGTCCGGGGTGACGATCCCGTGCCGGTCCGCGTCGGCGTCGTTGCCGGTGGCGACGTCGAAGGGCACCTGCCCGTCCGCGTCCGGGGTCATCCGCTCGATCAGCGAGGCCATTGCGTTCGGCGACGAGCAGTCCATGCGGATCTTGCCGTCCCAGTCCAGGGTCATGAACCCGAATCGCGGGTCCACCTCCGGGTTCACCACGGTCAGATCCAGCCCGTGGCGGTCGGCGATCTCGCCCCAGTACGCCACGGACGCCCCGCCCATGGGGTCGGCACCGATGCGCACGCCCGCCTCGCGGATCGCCTCCACGTCGATCACCTGCGGCAGATCGGACACGTACCGGTCCAGGAAGTCGAAGCCGCCCAGCTTCGCGTGGCCGGCGACGTCGGCGCTCGCCACCCGGTGCACGCCCGCCAGCCCGGCGGCGAGCAGCTCGTTGGCGCGGTCGGCGATCCACGTGGTCGCCTCGGTGTCCGCGGGGCCGCCGTGGGGCGGGTTGTACTTGAAGCCGCCGTCCGCGGGCGGGTTGTGCGAGGGGGTGATCACGAGGCCGTCCACGAGGCCGGCGTTGTCCCCGTCCACCGCAAAGCCCGACGGCGACAGCTCGCGCCCGGCGTTCAGGTGCAGGATCGCGTGGGAGACGGCGGGGGTGGGCGTGTAGCCGCCGCGGGAGTCGACGAGCACCTCGACGTCGTTGCCGAGCAGCACCTCGACGGCGGTGTCCTGCGCGGGCCCGGACAGGGCGTGCGTGTCCTTGCCGACGAGGACCGGCCCCGTGATCCCGTGGTGCGCGCGGTACTCGACCACGGCCTGCGTGATGGCGGCGATGTGGTCGTCGTTGAACGAGGTCGTGAACGCGGAGCCGCGGTGGCCGGAGGTGCCGAACACGACCTTCTGCGCCGGATCCGTCACGTCCGGGTGACCGGTGCGGTACGCCTCCAGGAGGGCGTCGACGTCGATGAGGTCCTGCGGCAGGGCGGGGGTGCCGGGACGCTCGGCGGCGGGCAGGGCGGCGGTGTTCTCGGTCATGTGCCTCACCTTGGCACGGGCGGGCGGACGGGGGAAGACGCGCGGCCCAGCGGGACGACGCCGGCGGTCACTCCCGGCAGCCGGCGCACAGCCCCCAGTAGTAGACCTCGGCCTCGTCGACCGCGAAGCCGTGGCCCTCGGGGGCGTCGAGGCACGGGGCGGAGCCGGTGCGGCACGGCACGTCGACGACCGTGCCGCAGCCGCGGCACACGAGGTGGTGGTGGTTGTCGCCCGTGCAGATCTCGTAGCGGGCCGGGGAGCCGGCGGGCTGCAGGGAGCGCACGAGCCCGGCCTCGGTGAGCGCGTGGAGGCAGTCGTAGACGGCCTGGTGCGAGGTGCCGGGCAGGGCCCGACGCACGGCGGTCAGCACGGTGGACGCGTCCGCGTGGGGGTGGTCGGCGAGGGCGGTCAGCACCGCCAGGCGGGGCCGGGTCACGCGCAGGCCGACGCCGCGCAGCAGCGTGCGCTCGTCCTCATCCCGCGTCGTGGTCTCCATGCCAGTCGATCCCATCCGGTTCTCTGGAACATGTCAAGAAAGAGCGGGCCGCTTCGCCCCCGGCGCATCGGCCATTCCCCGCCGTGCCCGTGCTGACTACGGTGAATCCTCGACCCCGGGGCGCACCGGCCCGGGCGCCGTCGACGAGGAGGTCCCCACCCATGGCCCAGCCCGAGCCCGTCCGTCTCGTCCCGGGTGGAGCCGTGGACCGCCCGGCCGAGCAGGCCCTCCTCGCGGCCGCCGCGGCCTGCGGCGGCGACGTCGACGCGATGGTCGGGCTGCTCCGTGCGTCGTCCGGTGCCGCGTCCGGCGAAGACGCCGCCCCGCTCGACCTGCCGCTGACCGGCGCGGGGCGCACCCGGGAGCAGTGGGAGCTGCTCGCCTCCGTCGCCGCGCAGGACCTCTCGGCCGCCCGCGTGCTCGAGCCCCATCTGGACGCGCTCTCGATCCTGTCCCAGGCAGGCGTCCCCGCCCCGGCCGGGCTGCTCGGCGTCTACGCCTCCGAGTCCGGCGGTCGCACCCCCGCCCTGCGCCCCGTCCCGGACGGCCCCGACACCGCCTGGCTGCTCGACGGTGAGAAGCCGTGGTGCTCGCTCGCGGACCGGTGCGCGGCCGCCGTCGTGACCGGCCGGGAGGCGGACGGCACCCGCCGTGCTGTGCTCGTGGACCTGTCCCACCCCGGTGTGGCCGAGACCGACTCGGCCTGGCCCGCGCTCGGCCTCGCCCCGATCCGCACGGTGGGCCTGGCCTTCGACGCCGTCCCCGGCAGTGCCGTCGGCGGCGCCGAGTGGTACCTGCGCCGGCCCGGCTTCGCGTGGGGCGGCATCGGCGTGGCGGCGGTGTGGTTCGGCGGCGCCGTCGGCATCGCCCGCACTCTGCGGAACGCCACCGCCGCCCGCGCGGCCGCCGAGGCCGAGGGCCGCGGACCGGGCCCGGACCAGATCGGCCAGGCCGCGCTCGGCCGCGTCGACCGGCTGCTCCATGCGATGGCCGCCCTGCTCGCCCGTGCCGCCGACGACGTGGACGCCGGCCGCCTGGACCACGGCCGCGGCATGGTCGAGGCCGACCGGATCCGCGGCACCGTGGCGCAGCTGTGCACCGAGGTGATGGACGTCGTCGGGCAGGCCACCGGCCCCGGCCCGCTCACCGGCAGCGCCGCGCACGCCCGCGCCGTGGCCGACCTGCAGGTCTACCTGCGCCAGCACCACGGACACCGCGACGACGCCCGGCTGGGCGCCGCGCTCCTGGCCGGCGAGACCGACGGCGGCTGGACGTGGTGAGCTTCTCCCACACCGACGACGGCACGTCCGAGGCGGCCTGGGCCGAGGGCGGCGTCGGCGAGCTGCCGGAGCTGCGCCTGCCCGTCTGGGACGCGCAGACGCTGCTGCTCGTGGCCGTGGCGCACCCGGACGACGAGACCCTCGCCGCCACCGGCCTGATCCGCTCCGCCCTGCGCGGCGGGGCACGCGTGCACGTGCTGGTCGCCACCGCCGGCGAGGCCTCCCACCCGCACTCGCCCACGCACACGCCCGCGGACCTGGTCCGGCTGCGCCGGGACGAGATGGAGCACGCCCTCGACGCCCTCGCCGCCGGCCTGCCCGCCTCCGCAGGCCCCGGCTCCCCGGCGCGGGACCGGCTGACCTGGGCGTCCCTGGCCCTGCCCGACTCCGGCGTGGCCGAGCACGAGGACGCCGTGCGCGACGCCGTCGCCGCGGCCCTCGACGCCCACCCCGGCCCCGCCGTGCTCGCCTCCCACGACCCGGGCGACGGCCACGCGGACCACGAGGCCGTAGGCCGGGCCGTCGGCGCGGTCGCGGGCGAGTGCGACCTGCCGCTCTACGCCTTCCCCATCTGGTTCTGGCACTGGGCCGACCCGGCCGACCTGCCCGCCCGCCGCTACCGGCGGCTGCCGCTCACCGACGACGACCGTGCCGCCCGCCGTGCCGCCCTCGACGCGCACGCCTCCCAGGTCCGGCCCCTCTCCGCCGCGCCCGGCGACGAGGCGATCCTCGGCCCCGCCGTGCTCGCCCACCACGAGCGCCCGTTCGAGGCCCACCGCGTCTCCGGCCCCGACGACGCCGACGCCCACCGGGCCGCCGCCGTCTTCGACCGGCTCTACCGGGCCCAGGAGGACCCGTGGCGCTACCTCAGCTCGTCGTACGAGGCCCGCAAGCGGGCGCTCACCCTCGCCGCCCTGCCCCGGCCCCGCTACGGGACCGTGGTGGAGGCGGGCGCGTCCATCGGCGTGCTCACCGCGGACGTGGCCGCGCGCGCGGACCGCGTGGTCGGCCTCGAGGCGTCCTCCACCGCCGTCGAGCGCGCCGCCGCCCGGCTGGCCGGCACGCCGCACGCCGAGGTGCGCCGAGCCGTGCTGCCCGCGGACTGGCCGGCCGACGTCGCCGGCGCGGACCTCGTGATCGCCTCCGAGATCGGCTACTTCCTGCAGCCCGAGGAGCTCGACGCGCTGATCGACGACGCCGACGCCGCGCTCGCCCCCGGCGGCGAGCTGCTGCTGTGCCACTGGCGCCACCCCATCGAGGGCTGGCCGCTGGACGGGGACGCCGTGCACGCGCGCGTCGCCGCCGACCCGCGCTGGCGGCTGCGCACCGAGCTCGTGGAGGACGATTTCCGGCTCAGCCTCCACGTGCGGGCCGCCGCCGCGACCCACGCCGTCGTCGTGGTGCCCGCCAAGGACGAGCAGGAGCGGCTGCCGGCCGCGCTCGCGGCCCTCACCGCCGCCCTGGACCGCTGGGAGGAGCACCACGCGCAGGGCACGGCCGCGGTCGTGGTCGCCGCGGACCGCTGCGACGACGCCACGGTGGCCGCCGCCCTCGAGGCCCGCGCCGCCGACCCGCGCATCCACGTCCTCGAACTGGGGGAGCCGACCGCCGGGCAGGCCGGCGTCGGGCGGGCCCGCGTCGAGGGCGCCCGCCGGGCCCGCGCGCTGTTCCCCGACGTGCCCGCCGAGCGCCTCTGGCTCGCCTCCACCGACGCGGACAGCCGCGTCCCCGCCGACTGGCTGCTGGCGCAGACCGTGGCCGCCGGCCGCGACGAGGCGCTCGTGCTGGGCACGGTGGACGTGCGCCAGGGGCCGCTGCGGCAGGCCTGGCTCCGCGGCTACCGGCACGAGGAGGGGCACGCGCACGTGCACGGGGCGAACCTGGGGCTGCCGTGGTCGCTGTATGAGGCCGTGGGCGGGTTCCCGCCGGTGGCCGAGCACGAGGACGTCGGCCTGGCCGAGGCCGTGCGGGCCCTGGCGGGGGAGCGCGACGGCGGTGACGGCCGCCGGGTGCGCGTGATCGCCACCGACACCACCCGCGTGCTCACCTCGTCCCGCCTGGAGGGGCGGACCCCCGGCGGGTTCTCCGGGTACCTCAAGGCGGTGGGCCGGCCCGGGTGAGGCCGGCCGGGGAGCAGGGGTACGGGGCCGGGCCGGGTCCGGGGGGCACCGCCAAGACTCGGCACCGGACCGCGACGCCCCGAACCGGAAGGACCGTCATGACCGACCCCCACGCCTCCCACGACCCGCGCCGTGAGGCCGCCCGGCCGAGCTGGTACGGGTCCGAGGCCGGTGCGGGCTCCTCCGGCACCGGCTCCTCCGCCGCCGGCTGGCCCGACGCCCCGGCCGGCGACGCCGACCGCGCCGCCTGGGACCGGGCCCCCTCGTACGCCGAGCAGGAGGGGCAGACCCGCCCCGCCTACGGGCAGCCGTACGGCTACGGCCAGGACGCGAACACCGTCCCCGCCTACGGCTACGGGCAGGGCACGCCCGGCCACGGCTTCGGAGCCCCGCTGCAGCCCGGCCAGACCGACGGCGTCGGCCGCTCGGTGGCGTCCATGATCCTCGGCATCATCTCCGTGGTGGGCGGGTTCACGTTCCTCCTCCCGCCGATCGTGGGCGTGGTCCTCGGCCACATCGGCCTCAGGCGCGAGCCCCACGGCCGCGGCATGGCGATCGCCGGCCTCGTGATGAACTACGTGTCCCTCGCCCTGCTGCTGCTCGCCGTCGTGTTCCTCGTGATCCTGGTGATCGCCGGGATCTCCCTGGGCGACTACACCTCGACCTGACCGGCCGGCTCAGCCGGCCAGCAGCAGCTCGAGGTGCGCGGCCAGGGCGAGCAGGGGCGCGGACGTGCCGGGCCGGCCGATGAGCTGGACGGACCAGTTCAGGCCCCGCTCGTCCCGGAGCACGGGCACCGCGACCGCGGGCAGGCCGAGCACGTTGACCATCGAGGTGTAGGGCGTGAACGCGCACTGCGCCTCGTAGTTGTCCTCGGGCTCCATCGCCAGGAAGTGGCCGACCGGCGGGGGCGCGGTGGCCAGCACCGGGGTCATCACCACGTCGACGGCGGCGAACTGCGCCCGCACCCCGCGCGCCCACTCCTCGAGCCGGTGGGCGGCGTCGTCGAGCTCGGCGCGCCCTGCGGCCCGGGCCGTGCGCAGGAAGTGCGCGGCCACCGCGCCCACGTGGGCCTCGGCGTCCTCCGGCAGCGGCGCCCGGAGCAGGCCGGCGGTCCACACCGTGCGGAAGTCCCGGTGGTAGTCCTCGCCGTAGTAGGGGGAGAGGTCCTCGACCGCGTGGCCGCCCGCGTCCAGGGCGGCGGCGGCCTTCGTCAGGGCGGTGACGGCGGGCCGGGCCAGGGAGATCTCGAGGTCGGAGGCGAAGGGCGAGGCCGTGGTGACGCCGATCCGGCGGGCGTCGACGGCGCCCCCGGCCCGGGCGGTCTCCACGGTGCGGCGCAGGTCCGGCAGCACCCGGCCGGGCAGACCCTCGGGGGAGAGCAGCACGTCGTAGAGCAGGGCGGCGTCCTCGACCGTGTGGGCCAGCGGGCCCGACACCGTGAGGTTGCGGACCGTGTCCGCGTGCTCGTCCATCGGCAGCTCCCCGCGGCCGGGCTTGAGGCCCACGAGCCCGCACGCGGCGGCGGGGATCCGGATGGACCCGCCCCCATCCGAGCCCGGGGCGAACGGCAGGATCCCCGCGGCGACGGCGGCCGCGGCCCCGCCCGAGGAGCCTCCCGCGGTGCGGGTGGGGTCCAGGGGGTTGCGGGCCGGCGCCGTGACGAGGTTCTCCGAGTAGGAGTCCAGGCCGAACTCGGGCACGGTCGTCTTGCCGAGGGTGACGGTGCCGGCCGCGCGCAGGCGGAGCGCGAGCGGGTCGTCCTGCGCGGCCGGCGGCGCGTCGGCCAGCAGGGCGGAGCCGAACCGCGTGGGCATCCCGCGCACATCGATCAGGTCCTTGTACGCCAGCGGAAGGCCGTGCAGGGAGGCGGGGGCGCCGTCGTCGTCCGGGGCGGGGGAGGTGCGCGGACCGGGCACGGCCCGGGGTGCGACGCGCGGGTGGGCCGCGTCCAGCTCGGCCGCACGGGTCCGGGCGCCCTCGGCGTCGAGGAGGGCGAACGCGCCGAGGTCCGCGTGGGCCTGGGCCGCGGCGAGGGCCGCCTCCGTGACCTCCCGGGCGCTCAGCGCCCCGGCGGCGAGGTCCTCCCGCAGGCGCACGGCCGAGCGGTCCAGGAGCCGGGCCGGGCCGGGGGCGGAGGGGGTGCGGTCGTCGTCGGCGGCGGGTGCGGCGTCGGAGGTCTGCATGCGGCCGAGCCTAACGGGCGTGGGCCGGGTCATGGACGGCGGGGCCTTCCTGGGACGTCCGGGCGGGTGGCTACGCTGAAGCCATGAGCGCCTTCGAGACCGTCGATGTGAACGAGATCCCCGCCGATGCGGCCATCCTGGACGTCCGCGAGGACGACGAGTGGGCCCTGGGCCGCGCCGCCGGCGCCCAGCACATCCCGCTGGGCCAGCTGCCGGACCGGCTCGAGGAGCTGGACCCGGACACGGACTACTACCTGATCTGCCGCACCGGCGGCCGCTCCGCCCGCGCCGCCGAGTTCATGACCGGCCGCGGCTACTCGGCCATCAACGTGGCCGGCGGCTCCGGCGCGTGGCTCGAGGCCGGCAAGCCGATGGAGGCCGACGGCGACGCCGAGCCCACCGTCAAGTGACGGGGACGGACTCCGCTGACGCGACGCCGTCGCGCCTGCGCTACGCCTTCCTCGGCCCGGCCGGCACCTTCACCGAGGCCGCCCTGCGCAAGGTGGCGGACCCGGCCGAGGCCGAGTTCGTGTCTGCGGGCTCCGTGCTGAGCGCCGTGGCGGCGCTGCGCAGGGGGGAGGTGGACCGCGCCGTCGTGCCCATCGAGAACTCGGTGGAGGGCGGCGTCTCCGCCACCGTGGACGAGATCGCCCTCGGGGAGACGCTGCAGATCCTCGCGGAGGTGCACGTGCCCATCAGCTTCGTGCTCGTGGGCCGGCCCGGCGTCGCGATCGAGGACGTGCGGCGCGTGACCACGCACCCCCACGCCTGGGCGCAGGTGCGCGGCTGGGCCGAGACGGCGCTGCCGGGCGTGGAGTTCACGCCCGCCCCGTCGACGGCGGCCGGGGCCGGCCTCGTGGCCCAGGGCGACTTCGACGCCGCCGTGTGCGCCCCGCTCGTGGCCGAGCAGACCGGGCTGCCGGTGCTCGCCGAGCGGATCGAGGACGTGCCGGGCGCCGTGACGCGCTTCGTGCTGCTCTCCCGGCCGACGGCCCTGCCCGCGCCCACGGGGGCGGACAAGACCACGCTCGTGGTGCCGCTGCCGGAGGACCGGCCCGGCGCCCTCGGGCAGATCCTGGCCGAGTTCACCACGCGCGGGGTGAACCTCTCCCGCATCGAGTCCCGGCCGACCGGCGAGGGCATCGGGCGGTACTTCTTCTCCCTCGACCTCGAGGGGCACCTGGCGGAGGCCCGCGTGGGTGATGCGCTCGCGGCCCTGTACCGGGAGTACCCCGACCTGCGGTTCCTGGGCTCCTACGCCCAGGCCGAGCCCGTGCCCACGAGGGTGCCGGCCGAGTTCACCGACGCCGCGTATCGCTCCGGCCGCGCCTGGGTGGAGTCCCTCCGCTCCCGCTGAGGCGGTGCAGCACTTTCGTGGCTCTTCGCGGTTCGTGGTGAATGACCCTGCAGTGGCGGGTATTCACGCTACGGTTCTCGCGGCGCTGGTCAGCAGGATACGGGTCCGGTAGTTCTCGGCGTTGCGGAATCCGCGGCCGGTGCGTTTGATGTTCTTGATGCCGGTGTTCGCTGCCTCGACGCGGGCGGTGGTCGCGCCGGTGACGATCAGGACTTCGATCGCGTCCCACCAGGCCACGACGGTGTCGTAGAGCTTGGTCGCCTCGGGCATGTTTGCGATCTGGGCGAAGTAGCCCATCCGCATCCGTTCGTCCCAGGCCTGGGCGAGGGTGTCGGTGGTCAGCAGGCGCCGGAGCTGTTCCTTGATGCCCCAGGCGGCCGAGAGCTCGTCGGTGGGGTCATCGGTGCGGAAAACGTGCTCAAGCCGTTCCCAGGCGCGAGGGGTGAGGGTGTCCGCGCCGCGCAGCAGCAGCATCCTGTGGGCCCAGGCCGGATCGTCCTTGCGGCCCCGACGACCACGGTGGGTGCGGGACAGGCGCTGACGGACCGTGGTGACCATGTCGTTGCCCAGTTTCACGAGGTGGAACTTGTCGACCGAGACCGCGGCCCGGGGCAGGTAGTCCCGCAAGGCCTTGCGGAACGCGGCTGACGGATCGATCGCGACGATCTCGATCCGCTCCCGCCAAGGCTCTGAGCGCTGGCCGAGCCAGTCACCGACCGCAGCGGAGTTGCGGCCATCGACTATGCCGAGCACCTGCCCGGTGGCCAGGTTGACCAGCGTCGTCATCCACGGTTCGAACCGTCTCCAGGCTCCCTGATCGGTGCGGAACCAGCGCACCGTGCGGTAGCGGTGCTCATCGATGCCCAGGCGCGTCACCGGGACGTCGTCGACGGCAGGCAGGACGACGGCAGCAGCCGCCAGGGCGGCCTGGACCAGCCACCACGAGACGCCGTGGGCCCGGGCCACCTCCGAGGCTGCTCTGCCGGAAGTGATCACGGCCGAGACCACCTGCTCCCGCAACCGGGTCGTCGAGCGTGCGTATCGCGGGACCTGCTCGGTGGACTCCCAGAACGTGCCCCTGGTGCAGGCCGGCTCGAGGCAGAACCAGCGCCGCTTGGCCCACACCACCTCTATCGCCCCAGCAATCGGGACGTCCCGAATCTGCTGGTCCCGGCGGGAGTGGACCTTCGTCGCGAGCACCCCGCAAGCGGGGCAGCCCGGCGGAACGGTCGAGGCGATCACCACCCGCCGGTCCCCGTCGGGCAGGTCGAACGCGTCGATGACGCGATAGTTGGGCAGGTTGAAGATCGTGCTCGCAGCATCGCGCTGCGAACCAGTACTCTCGTGCACAGGCTCGTGGTCCTCTGGAATGTGGATGTCTTGACAACACCCATCACAGCAGGACCACGAGCCGTCTTACGCCAGCGACGCGACGCTCCCCATCACCACGAACCGTGAAGAGCCCCTCTGCCCGCGGCATCTGGGCCGCAAAGTTCACCTGCGTTCGCATCCCGAAAGGGCTCTGCGACGCCGCGCTCTTCACGGACGTCCGCACGCGGCGGATCGTCGGCTGGGCCGTCGCGGCCCGCCTGCCCACCGAGGCATTGCCGTTGCAGGCCCTCGAGCACGCTCTACTGTGCACCTGCGCCGAAGCCTCTAGGGCGTGTCTGAGAATAGATGCACGAGTCAGCTGAGACCCTGGGGACATGTCCCGGTTCCAGATGCTCTCTGACACCCAATGGGAGTTGATCGCCCCGATGCTCCCGACCCGGACCGGCCGCGCCGGCAGGCCGTTCGCCGACGCCCGCACCATGGTGGAGGCGATCATCTACCGGTACCGGTGCGGAATCGCTTGGAGGGATCTGCCCGAGGTCTACGGGCCCTGGCAGACCGTGTGGACCTGGCATCGGCGCTTGGCCGAAGAAGGCACATGGGACACGGTGCTGGCCACGCTGACCGCCGCCGCTGACGCCGAAGGCCTGATCGATTGGTCGGTCTCGGTGGACTCCACGATCGCCCGCGCCCACCAGCACGCGACGAACATCACCCGCCACACAGGGGGATGGATCGAACTACAAGAATCCGCATGAGGAACCGGCCGATCACGGCATCGGGCGCTCCCGTGGCGGGCTGAGCACGAAGATCCATCAGCTCGTGGACGGGACCGGGCTGCCGCTGGTCAGCCTGATCACCCCCGGCCAGGCAGGGGACTCCCCGATGCTGCTTCCTCTTCTGGAGCAGCTGCGCGTGACCCGGCCAGTAGGGCGGCCCCGGACCCGCCCTGCGGCGGTGCTGGGCGACAAGGCGTACTCCTCCCGGGCGATCCGCACCCACCTACGCGCCCGTGGGATCAAAGCGGTCATCCCCGAACCGGCCGACCAGCAGGGCCACCGCAGACGGCGCGGTGCCCGCGGCGGGCGCCCCGTCAGCCTCGACGCGGCCGCCTACAAGGGCCGCAACGTCATCGAGCGTCAGTACGCGCACCTGAAGCAGTGGCGGGGTCTGGCGACCCGGTATGACAAGTACGCGATCATCTACAGGGCCGCTGTGGTCCTGAATGCTGTGCTCGCATGGTCAAAACGATTGTCAGACATGCCCTAGCTGTTGTGGGTCATGAGGTTCTTGGCACGAGGCCCGGGCTGAGATGAGACGAGCGGGCCCCGCCCGGCAGGATGGAAGTTCCTCAACAACCCACCTGCCAGAAGAGACCCGCTCATGACTCACGCTAACGCACCCCTGACCCCCACCGGCCGTCTCAGGATGGTCCACCGCCACCTGCACGACGGGATCCCACAGGCGCACGTGGCCGCCGAGTTCCGGGTGAGC
Source organism: Micrococcus sp. iso_239 (assembly GCF_056173395.1). NCBI lineage: Bacteria > Bacillati > Actinomycetota > Actinomycetes > Micrococcales > Micrococcaceae > Micrococcus > Micrococcus sp. iso_239. The sequence goes on from NZ_CM149672.1 coordinate 65,697, forward strand.
CGGCCCACGGTGGCCACCTGGGTGGCCCGCTACCGCGCCCAGGGAGAAGCCGGCCTTCAGGACCTGCCCAGCCGGCCGCGCCGTTCACCTGCCCAGCTCGACCCCGAGGTGGTGGCTCAGATCCAGACCCTGCGTCGCAGGGAGAAGTGGTCGGCCCGCCGCATCCATCACCACCTCGTCTCTGAAGGCCACCGGGTGTGTCTTCGTACCGTGGGGAGGTGGATGCACCGGCTGGGCATCTCCCGGTTGCCAGACCTCGCGCCCACGGGTGAGGACCTGCGCCAACGACCGCAGAAGATCACCGCCCGCGGCCCGGGGCACATGGTGCACCTGGACGTGAAGAAGATCGGGCGCATCCCCGAGGGGGGCGGCTGGCGTGCTCACGGCCGGGACTCCGAGAACGCGCGAGCAGCCAAGCGCGGGCCTGGCCGACGGGTCGGCTACACCTACCTGCATTCGGCGATCGACGGGTTCACCCGCCTGGCGTACACCGAGGCGTTGGAGGATGAGCAGGCGGTGACCACGATCGGGTTCTTCTGCCGGGCGCGGGCGTTCTTCGCCGCCCACGGCATCCGGATCGACAGGGTGATCACGGACAACGGGAACAACTACCGGGCCGCGGAGTTCACCGCCAAGGTGGTCTCGCTCGGGGGCCGGCACCACCGGATCCGCCCCTACACCCCGCGCCATAACGGGAAGGTCGAACGCTACAACCGGCTGATGGTCGATGAGGTCCTCTACGCCCGCCCGTATACCTCAGAGCAAGCTCGGCGTGAGGCCCTGGCCGTGTGGGTGAACCACTACAACTACCATCGGCCTCATACCTCCTGCGGGAACGCCCCGCCGGCCTCGTTGGCCCCGGCCCGAGTCAACAACGTCATGACCTCCTACAGCTAGAGCCAACGCTGACGGCGGAAGACGGCGTACAGGCCCGCGGAGATGATGACCATTGCCAGAATCGATAGCGGGTAGCCAAAATCCCAGGTAAGTTCCGGAATTGACTCAAAATTCATCCCGTATATCGCTGCGACAAGGCTCGGAGTGAATAGGATGGCGGCCCACCCTGAAATGCGCTTCATGTCCTCGTTCTGTTTCTGGGCCACTAGGGCCAAGTAAACCGTAACGAGCTGTGTCAGCCGTGCGTGGATGCCGGACACTCTGGACAGAAGGTCATCTGCGTCCTCGGCGAAGGCCGCAGCATCGGCTGACCAGTCTGAGTTCTTCGACGCCCCTGGCGCGGGGATTCGATCGATGAACCGGCACAGGGAAGCAAGAGAGGAGCGGACCTTGCTGGCATCGGAGCCGAGCCGATAAACTCTCTCGATGTCCTTCTCGAATTCCCCGAAAATACTCGACTCGCAGTCCGCAGTGCCGTCCTCCAGGGAAAGTGCGGCAGAGTCATAGGAATCGATCGCGGCCTCGACGATGAGCGTTAGCGTCAGTTCCGCCTCATCTGCGGCAAAGTATCGCCCTGAGTTGTCTTCCGCCGGATGCCAGGCGGTCCCGATTCCGTCGACATCTTCAAAGACCACCAGCCAGTCGTCATGAAAGACAATGTGTAGTGATTCTATTCGTAGATCTTCTTGCCCTGCTTTTGCGATCCGGTTTATTCGCAGAAGGAAGGAGGGGCCGAATACATCCAGGCGAGGGCGACCGGCTCCTTCACGCAGGATTTCTCGCATGTTCTCCGGGAACTCGAATTCAGTTCCAAGTTGGTCAACCGTGTGCTCGCGCCCACATTGGCAGTCGACGACCTCGCCTCGATCCGTGATCAATGATCGGAGATCCGCAATCGGCTGCTGTTGCTTTGGTCGGACCTGCGGTCGCATCGCGTGTGCGGTGCCACCGGAGCATCCAAGGTGTTCAGTCATCCGGCGAGTGTAGTGGCGCAGAGGGGAGATGCGAGAGCCAGAGCCGCTCACGATGCCGGCCAGGACGCTGTAGCGCGCTGGGTCTCCTTCCCGAGTCTCACGAAGGAGAACTGGAGTATGCCCACGAAGTTCTGCTCGGAGCTGCGTGATCGTGCGGTCCGCATGGTCTACGACCGCCACGCCCTTGAAAGTGGCCCAGGAGCGCAGTCGACCCACGCCGTCGCGCCCGAGCTCGGCGTCGGTGAGGAGCCCTTGCGGAGCTGGTGCAACCGCTACGGCCCCGCCGAGAGATCGTCCCGTCCGCAGGAATCGCTCGAGGAGGAGAATCGCCGGCTGAGGAGCGAAGTGACCGACATGCGCCGTGCGAACGAGATCTTGAAGAAGGCATCGGCATTTTATCCGCGCAGCCCGATCGCCCCACGACGAAATGATCCGGTTCATCGATATGCACCGTGAACAATTCGGTTTCGAGGCTGTCTGCCGCGTGGTCGGCACGACAGAATGTGGGTTTCTCACCTCCCGCGGCTGCCGAGCCGCGAAGCAGCGCCCAGCCTCTGCCGGCTCTTCGCGGTTCGTGGTGAATGACCCTGCAGTGGCGGGTATTCACGCTACGGTTCTCGCGGCGCTGGTCAGCAGGATACGGGTCCGGTAGTTCTCGGCGTTGCGGAATCCGCGGCCGGTGCGTTTGATGTTCTTGATGCCGGTGTTCGCTGCCTCGACGCGGGCGGTGGTCGCGCCGGTGACGATCAGGACTTCGATCGCGTCCCACCAGGCCACGACGGTGTCGTAGAGCTTGGTCGCCTCGGGCATGTTTGCGATCTGGGCGAAGTAGCCCATCCGCATCCGTTCGTCCCAGGCCTGGGCGAGGGTGTCGGTGGTCAGCAGGCGCCGGAGCTGTTCCTTGATGCCCCAGGCGGCCGAGAGCTCGTCGGTGGGGTCATCGGTGCGGAAAACGTGCTCAAGCCGTTCCCAGGCGCGAGGGGTGAGGGTGTCCGCGCCGCGCAGCAGCAGCATCCTGTGGGCCCAGGCCGGATCGTCCTTGCGGCCCCGACGACCACGGTGGGTGCGGGACAGGCGCTGACGGACCGTGGTGACCATGTCGTTGCCCAGTTTCACGAGGTGGAACTTGTCGACCGAGACCGCGGCCCGGGGCAGGTAGTCCCGCAAGGCCTTGCGGAACGCGGCTGACGGATCGATCGCGACGATCTCGATCCGCTCCCGCCAAGGCTCTGAGCGCTGGCCGAGCCAGTCACCGACCGCAGCGGAGTTGCGGCCATCGACTATGCCGAGCACCTGCCCGGTGGCCAGGTTGACCAGCGTCGTCATCCACGGTTCGAACCGTCTCCAGGCTCCCTGATCGGTGCGGAACCAGCGCACCGTGCGGTAGCGGTGCTCATCGATGCCCAGGCGCGTCACCGGGACGTCGTCGACGGCAGGCAGGACGACGGCAGCAGCCGCCAGGGCGGCCTGGACCAGCCACCACGAGACGCCGTGGGCCCGGGCCACCTCCGAGGCTGCTCTGCCGGAAGTGATCACGGCCGAGACCACCTGCTCCCGCAACCGGGTCGTCGAGCGTGCGTATCGCGGGACCTGCTCGGTGGACTCCCAGAACGTGCCCCTGGTGCAGGCCGGCTCGAGGCAGAACCAGCGCCGCTTGGCCCACACCACCTCTATCGCCCCAGCAATCGGGACGTCCCGAATCTGCTGGTCCCGGCGGGAGTGGACCTTCGTCGCGAGCACCCCGCAAGCGGGGCAGCCCGGCGGAACGGTCGAGGCGATCACCACCCGCCGGTCCCCGTCGGGCAGGTCGAACGCGTCGATGACGCGATAGTTGGGCAGGTTGAAGATCGTGCTCGCAGCATCGCGCTGCGAACCAGTACTCTCGTGCACAGGCTCGTGGTCCTCTGGAATGTGGATGTCTTGACAACACCCATCACAGCAGGACCACGAGCCGTCTTACGCCAGCGACGCGACGCTCCCCATCACCACGAACCGTGAAGAGCCACTTTCGTTCGGGAAACGGCGGCCCCCGAGGGACTTTCGTTGACGAAACGGGAGGTTCCTAGGCCCCTTTCGTGGCCGAAACGGGACGATCACCACGACGACGGGCCGTCGTCGTGCTTCCCGTCCGCGCGTCGCCCCGGCGCCCGTTTCCCGAACGAAAGCGCTGGGGAAGCCGCCGTTTCCCGAACGAAAGCGGGGACGGGGGGGGGTCAGATGTGCGGGGCCGGTTCCGGGACGGGGGCGGCGGCGGAGACGCCGTCGTCGCGGACGGAGGCGTCGTCCTCGGCCACGAGCATCACGACGAGCGAGTCCGGCTGCACGCGGGCGTCGAGGGCGGTGATGACCCCGGTGGCGTCGCCGTCGAGCTGGGAGGGCATCGGCTCGGCGAACTCCACCTTCACGCGCTGCGCCTGCTCCGTGTGCATCACGGGGATGGAGCTGCGAGACCGGGTCACGGTCTTCACGGCGATCCGCGCCCAGTCGAGCGCGTGCCGGGGCGAGAGGACCATGACGTCGAGGAGGCCGTCGTCGAGCTTGGCCTGGGGCAGCAGCTCGACGCCGCCCGTGAGCATCCCGCAGTTGGCCACCATCACGGTGCGCACCTTGAACCGGCGGGGCTGACCGCCGTCGAGGGCCACGGTCACCTCGTGCCGCTTGCCGCGCAGGTGCCGTATGCCGGCCTCGCTGTAGGCCAGCCAGCCGGCCAGATCCTTCAGCTCATCCTTGGTGTCGCCCATGATGTCCGCGTCGTAGCCGGCGCCACCGATCACGGTGAAGGTCTGCCGGGTGACGCGCCCGTCCTCGTGCGTGCAGCGGACGTCCACGGTGTCGATGCGTCGCTGCCGGCCCCCCACGGCGATCCGCAGGCATTGCTCGACGTCGTTGATCGGCAGGTCCAGGTTGCGGGCCAGCAGGTTCCCGGTGCCCAGCGGCACCACGCCGAGGGCGACGTCGGTGCCGGCCAGCTGCTCGGCCACGGTGCGGACCGTGCCGTCGCCGCCCGCGGCGATCACGAGCCGGGCACCGGCGTCGAGGGCCTGCCGCGCCATGGCGGTGCCGGGGTCGTCCTCCTGCGTCTCGAGCACGAGCACCTCGCCGAGGCCCTCCGCCGCCGCGAGCCGCTCGAGCTCGCGCCGCACCCGGTCCGCGTGCGTCTTGATGGGGTTCAGCACCAGCGCGACCTCGTGGCGGCCCGTGCCGATGCCGGGCACCTCCTCCAGCCGGCGCTGCACGCCGCCCACCCGCGCGTCGAGGGCGTCCACCAGGAGACGCGTCCGTTGGTGCTGCACGCCGAGGCGGACCTGGCGCACCGCCAGCACCACCACGACGACGGCCAGCACGGCCAGGAGCACCAGGGCGGCCAGCGCCATCCACCACTCGGGAGTCATGCCCTGAGTCTAGGCGTCGGCCCCGCCCGCTAGGTGTTGTGGGTCATGAGGTTCTTGCCACGAGGCGCCGGCTGAGATGAGACGAGTGGGCCTCTCCCGCAGGATGGAAGTTCCTCAACAACCCACCTGCCCGAAAAGACCCACTCATGACTCACGCTAACGCACCCCTGACCCCCACCGGCCGTCTCAGGATGGTCCACCGCCACCTGCACGACGGGATCCCACAGGCGCACGTGGCCGCCGAGTTCCGGGTGAGCCGGCCCACGGTGGCCACCTGGGTGGCCCGCTACCGCGCCGAGGGCGAGGCCGGGCTGCTCGACCGGCCCAGCCGTCCGCGCCGTTCACCTGCCCAGCTCGATCCGGTCCTGGTCGCCCAGATCCTCACCCTGCGCCGGGAGTGCAAGTGGTCGGCCCGCCGGATCCATCACCACCTCGTCTCCGAGGGCCACCGGGTGTGCCTCCGAACGGTGGGCAGGTGGCTGCACCGGCTGGGCATCTCCCGGTTGCCAGACCTCGCGCCCACAGGTGAGGACCTGCGCCAACGACCCCAGAAGATCACCGCGAGAGGGCCGGGGCACATGGTGCACCTGGATGTGAAGAAGATCGGGAAGATCCCAGACGGGGGCGGCTGGCGCACCCACGGACGTGAAAGTGAAGCAGGCCGTGCTTCCAAGCGCGGGCCTGGCCGGCGGGTCGGCTACACCTACCTGCACTCGGCGATCGACGGGTACACCCGCCTGGCCTACACCGAGGCGTTGGAGGACGAGCGGGCGGCCACGACCGTGAGCTTCTACTGCCGGGCGCGGGCGTTCTTCGCCGCCCACGGCATCACCGTGGACCGGGTGATCACGGACAACGGGAACAACTATCGGGCTGCGGACTTCACCGCGAAGGTGGTCTCGCTCGGGGGCCGGCATCACCGGATCCGACCCTACACCCCGCGCCATAACGGGAAGGTCGAGCGGTACAACCGGCTGATGGTCGATGAGGTCCTCTACGCCCGCCCCTACACCTCAGAGCAAGCTCGGCGTGAGGCCCTGGCGGTGTGGGTGAACCACTACAACTACCATCGGTCTCATACCTCCTGCGGAGACGCTCCTCCGGCCTCGTTGGCCCCGGCCCGAGTCAACAACGTCATGACCTCTTACAGCTAGGCTGGCGCACGTGATCGACGTCAAGGACCTCATCGAGCAGCCCGAGAAGTACCGCGTCTCCCAGGAGGCGCGCGGGGAGGACGCGTCCCTCGTGGACCGCGTGGTCGAGGCGGACGCGGCCCGCCGCTCGTCCATCGCGGGCTTCGAGCAGCTGCGCGCGGAGCAGAAGGCCTTCGGCAAGCGCGTCGCCCAGGCGAAGGGCGAGGAGAAGCAGGCCCTGCTGGCCGAGGTGAAGGACCTGGCCGCGCGCGTGAAGGAGGCCGAGTCGGCCGCCGGCGCGGCCGAGGCCCGCCTCGCGGAGCTGCAGCGCGCCTTCCCGAACCTGATCGTCGACGGCGTCCCGGCCGGCGGCGAGGACGACTTCGTGGTCCTCAAGGAGGTCGGCACCCCGCGCGACTTCGCCGCCGAGGGCTTCGAGCCGCGCGACCACCTCGAGCTCGGCGAGCTGCTCGGGGCGATCGACATGGAGCGCGGCGCGAAGGTGTCCGGCGCCCGGTTCAGCTTCCTCAAGGGCGTGGGCGCGCGTCTCGAGCTCGCCCTGATGCAGCTGGGCCTGGACCTGGCCCTGGAGAACGGCTTCGTGCCGGTCATCCCGCCCACCCTGGTGCGCCCGGAGACCATGCAGGGCACCGGCTTCGACGTCGAGCACGACGACGAGATCTACCGTCTGGAGCGCGACGACCTGTATCTCGTGGGCACCTCCGAGGTGGCCCTGGCCGGCTACCACGCGGACGAGATCATGGACGTGAGCGCCCCCGTCCGGTACGCGGGCTGGTCCACGTGCTACCGGCGTGAGGCGGGCTCGGCGGGCAAGGACACCCGCGGCATCATCCGCGTGCACCAGTTCAACAAGCTGGAGATGTTCATCTACGCCGCACAGGAGGACGCGGAGGCGGAGCACGAGCGCCTGCTGGCGTGGGAGGAGCGGATGCTGGGCGCCATCGAGGTGCCGTACCGCGTGATCGACATCGCCGCCGGCGACCTCGGCCTCTCCGCCGCCCGCAAGTTCGACTGCGAGGCCTGGGTCCCCACGCAGGGCACCTATCGCGAGCTGACGTCCACCTCGAACTGCACCACGTTCCAGGCCCGCCGTCTCAACATCCGCGAGCGGGTCCGCACGGAGGACGGTTCCAAGGGCGGCACCCGCATGGTGGCCACGCTCAACGGCACCCTGGCCACCACCCGCTGGATCGTGGCGATCCTGGAGAACCACCAGAACGCGGACGGCTCGGTCACCGTGCCCGCCGCGCTGCGTCCCTACCTCGGCGGGATGGAGCGCTTCGAGCTGGTCTGAACGGACGACGTCGTCCCCCGCGGCGCCGGTCGCCTCGCCCGCCCGCCCCGCGGCGCCCCTGCGGCGCCCCTGCGGTTCACCCGCGCGTCGCCGTCGTGTCCGGGCCGTGTGGTTGGGTGGAGGTCATGACGAAGAAGCTCGTGTGCCTGGACGTGGACGGAACGATCGTGGACCATGACGGCCATCTGCATGAGCCCGTGCGCGCGGCCGTGCGGGCCGTGCTGGACGCCGGGCACCACGTGGTCATCGCGACGGGCCGCTCCCGCGCGGCCACCCTGCCCGTGGCCCGCTCCCTGGGGATCGGCGCCGGCTTCATGGTGTGCTCCAACGGCGGCGTCACGCTGCGCCTGGACCCCGAGCTGGAGGAGGGCTACGAGGTCACGGACCTGCGCACCTTCGACCCGCGCTCGGTCCTGACCCAGCTGCGCCACCGCCTGCCCAGCGCCAAGTACGCGCTCGAGCTGCCGGACGGCACCTTCCGCTCCACCGAGCGGTTCCAGGACATGTCCTTCGGCGTGGCCGCGGAGGGCGTCACGTTCGAGGAGCTCATGGACACCACGGCCGTGCGCCTCGTGGTGTTCTCCACGGACTCCTCCGCCGAGGAGTTCGGTCGCGCGGTGGAGGGCATCGGCCTGTCCGGCGTGACCTACTCCGTGGGCTGGACGGCGTGGCTCGACGTCGCCGCGGCGGGCGTGACCAAGGCCTCCGGGCTCGAGGCGCTGCGCACCGTGCTGAAGGTGGCCCCCGAGGACACCGTGGCCGTGGGCGACGGCCGCAACGACATCGAGATGCTGCGCTGGGCCGGCCGCGGCGTGGCCATGGGCCAGGCCGTGGAGGAGGTCGTGGCCGCCGCGGACGAGGTCACCGGGCACGTGGACGAGCACGGGCTCGCCACGGTGCTGCGCTCGCTCCTCGAGGAGCCGGCCGCGGCCTGAGCGGCGCGACCGGCCCGGGCCGCCGGGTCAGCCCCCCGCCAGCGTGAGCAGCCGCGCGGCGGCGGGGCGGCAGGCGTGCTCCTCGTTCCAGTAGGAGCGCTGCACCGCCTGCGAGACGGCCTGCGCCGTGATCCCGAGCGCGGCGGCCGCCGGCTTCTGCTGGCCGCGCACGCCGGGCACCAGCAGGTCCAGCACCGCCCACTCGGCGTCGGTCCGGGACCACACGAGCTGCCCGACGAGTCGCAGCACGGCCTCGGCCTCGGCGGCCGCCTCCTCGTCGCGGCCGCGCACGGCCAACGGGATCCGCGCGGTGGACACGGCCGCCGCCTCCACGGCCCGCCGCGCCGCCGCGAGACCGGGCCCGCCGGCGTCGTGCAGGTCCCCGGAGGCGGGCGCGCCCGCCGCACCGTCCGCGTGCGTCACCGTCCCGACGCCGACCCCCACGTTCCAGCGGCGCTGCCGCAGGGCGCGCAGCGCCACGTCCACGGCGACGCGCGGGTCCTCGACGGCGCCGATCAGCTCGTCGCCCACGGCGCGCTGGAACGGGAGCACGACGGCGTCGTCCAGCCCCGGCACGTCCTGGAGGGCGCGCAGGAACGTGTCCACGCGGTCGCCGGCGTCGAGGGTGTCCCGCTGGTTGATGGTGAGCACGAACATGGTGGTCGATTCTGCCAGCCCGCAGACGACGCCGGCCGCCCACCCCGAGGGGTGAGCGGCCGGCGTCGCGCGCGTGGGCGGTGCGGGGATCAGCGGCCCTGGGGCTCGTCCGTCGCCTCGCCCTCCTCGGTGGCCGGCTGTGCCTCCTCGGTGTCCACGTCGCGCCCCTGGGGCTCGTCGGTCGGGGACTCCTCGCCCTCGGCGTTGAAGCGCTGGATGGACGCCTCGAGCTCGGCCTCGGCGGCCGCGCGGCCCTCCCAGCCCTCGGCCTTGACCCACTTGCCCGGCTCCAGGTCCTTGTAGCGGGTGAAGAAGTGCTCGATCTCCTGCTTGAGGGACTCCTCCACGTGCTCGAGCTCGGTGATGTGGTCGTAGCGCTTGTCCGCCGGGACGCACAGCAGCTTGGCGTCGCCGCCGCCGTCGTCGGTCATGTTGAACACGCCGATCGGGCGGGCCTCGACGACGCAGCCCGGCACCAGGTCGAAGCCCGGCAGGTACACGAGGGCGTCCAGCGGGTCGCCGTCCTCGCCGAGGGTGTTCTCGAAGTAGCCGTAGTGCGTGGGGTACTGCATGGAGGTGAAGAGCACGCGGTCCAGGCGCAGGCGGCCGGTCTCGTGGTCGAACTCGTACTTCACGCGGGAGCCCGCGGGGATCTCGATGGTGACGTCGTGCGCCATGACTCTCCTTCGCACAGAGGGTGGGGTGTCCGGGCGGCGCGGCGTCGCCCGGCGGTGCTGCCGTCAGCCTACCGGGGGCGTCCGTCATGATGGACGCATGGGACAGGTGGACACGGGGCGCGCTGGGCGTCGGGATCGACGCACGGAACACCGCCGGAGCCGCTCGCTCCCCGCCGTCCTCCTGGCCGCGCTCGCGGCCGTCCTGGTCGCCTGCGGGCCCGTGACCGCACCGCCGGCCCCGTCGAGCGCGCCCGCCGCGTCGACGACCGCCGCGCCGACGTCGACGTCCCCGTCCGCCGGCCCCACCGCGGCCGAGGTGGCGGCCGCCGTCGAGCCGGGGCTGGCGACGTCCCCGGGCACGGTCTCCGCCGAGTTCCGCGACCTCGCCACCGGCGAGGTGCTCTACGCGCGGGACGCGGACGAGCCCGTGGCCCCCGCGTCCTCGCTCAAGGTGCTCGCCGCCGCGGCCATCGTCTCCGCCCTGGGTCCTGAGACGACCCTGCAGACCACCGTGGTGGCCCAGCCCACCGCGGACGGCGCGGCCACCGAGCTGGTGCTCGTGGGCGGCGGCGACGTGCTGCTGGGCACGGGCGCCTCGGACTCGACGCACGTCTCCGGCCGCGCGGGCCTGCGCACCCTCGCGGAGCGGACCGTGGCCGGGCTGGTCGAGGACGGCGTCACCGGGCAGGTGGTGGTCAGCACGGACCTGCGGCTCTTCACGGACCGGACGGCCCTGAACCCGCGCTGGACGTCGGACATCCCGGAGAGCGGCAACATCGCGCCGGTGCAGCCGTTGGCCACCTACGGCGGCCGTGAGGCCCCCGGCACCGGGGAGGACCGCATCGAGGCCCCGGCGCAGTTCGCCGCGCTCACCTTCCAGGCCGCGCTCGACGACGCGGTGGCCGCCTCCGGCGCCGACCTCGAGGTGGGCCTGCGGGACACGCTCCCGGCCACCGAGGTGCCGCGCGCCACGGTCCTCGCCGCCGCCCCCGTCGCGGCGGTGGAGTCCGCGTCCGTGGGGGAGCAGGTCGCGTACCTGCTGGCCCACTCGGAGAACCAGGTGGTCGAGGCCCTGGCCCACACGGCCGCGCCCGCCACGGACCTGCCGGCCACCCACGAGGGCGCCACGCGGCTGCTGACGGCCACCGCCGAGGACCTCGGCGTGGACACCGCCGGGATGGCGCTCGTGGACTCCTCGGGCCTGTCCCCGGACAACCGCGTCAGTGCGGGCCAGCTGGCCGGCGTCGTGGCCGGGGTGGCCCGCACGCCCGCCCTGGCCACCGTGCTGGAGGGCCTGCCGCGGCCCGGCGAAGACTCCACCCTGGGCGACCGGTTCCCGGATGCCCCCGCGCGGCAGGCCGTGGCCGCGAAGACCGGCACGCTCGACCAGACGGTCTCCCTCACCGGCACCGTCACCGCGACGTCCGGGCGGGTCCTCGCGTTCAGCATCATCTGCTCGGATCTGCAGTGGAAGCTGGAGCCCGCGCGCGCGGCGGTCGACGAGGCCGTCAGCGCCGTCGCCGGGCTCTGATCCGAGGCCCGGGCCCTGTGGTCTGATGGAGCCCATGAGCGACGACCACGCGACCGACCGCCCCCGCACCGCCGCGGACGCCGAGCCGGGCGCCCCCGCCGAGCCGGGCCCCGCCGTCGCCCACCCGGTGGACTGGGCCTTCGCAGCACGGACCGCACGGTCCCTCGCCGCCGCCGGCCCCCGGTTCACGCCGCGGGAGGCGACGCGCGAGGCGGAGGGCCTGCGCGCCGCCGCGGAGGCCGCCGTGCCGCACGTCCACCGCCTGACCGGGCTCGAGGCGGCACGGGACCTGCGCGACTCGCAGGTGCTCGTGGTGGACCGCCCCACCTGGTCGCGCGCCGCCACCCAGTCCTTCGCCACGCTGCTGGACCCCACGTTCGCGCACCTGCGGGACACCCGGCCCCGCGAGCACGCCGCCGCCACCACCCGCGTCACCCGGCACGCCACCGCCCTGGAGATGGGCGGGATCCTCGCCTGGATGTCCGGGAGGATCCTCGGCCAGTACGACCCGTTCATCGCGCTGCCCGGCCCCGGGGGGACGGCGGCCGGCCCCGCCGGCGGACGCCTGCTGCTCGTGGCCCCGAACGTCGCGCAGGTGCGCGCGGAGATCAACGTGGACCCGGCGGACTTCCGCCTCTGGGTGTGCCTGCACGAGCAGACCCACCGCGTGCAGTTCGCGGCCGCGCCCTGGCTGCGCGAGCACCTGCGGGCCGAGATCACGGCGCTCACCGTCGGCCTGTTCGACAAGGCCGAGTCCCTGCCCGAGCGCCTGCGCACCGCGCTCGCGGCGGCGAACCCGCTGGGTCGGGAGGCCGACGCCGGCCGGACTGGGGCGCGGGACGGACACGACGCGCAGGACGCGGCCCCGGCCCGCCCCACGCCGGGCCTGCTCGGTGCGATCCAGGACGAGGAGGACCGGGAGCGCCTGTCCCGGCTGACGGCCGTGATGTCCCTGCTCGAGGGGCACGCGAACGTGGTGATGGACGGCGTCGACTCCTCCGTCGTGTCCTCCGTCAAGACCATCCGCCGCCGCTTCGACGAGCGCGGCGACCGCCGCTCGCCCCTGGACCGCATGCTCCGCCGCGTGCTGGGCATGGACGCGAAGATGGCCCAGTACCGCGACGGCCAGAGGTTCGTGGCCGCCGCCGTGGCCCAGCTCGGCATGGCCGGGTTCAACGTGGTCTGGGACGCCCCCGAGCTGCTGCCGAGCGAGGCCGAGCTCCACGCCCCCGAGACGTGGGTGGCGCGCATCCGTGCCCAGGCCTGAGGCGCGGGACCCGGGGCCGACGCCGGCGGGCGGGGCCGGCGGCCTGCCCGCGGTCGGCGCATGGCCGCCGCGCACCCGCTGGCCCGAGCCCCTGCACCGGGCCGTCGCGGCGGTGCGGGAGGCCCTCGCGGGCGACGGGTCCTGTCGCGCGGATGCCGGGCCGGGCCGGGCGGGGAATCGCCCCCGCGGGCTCGTCGCCCTCTCCGGCGGCGCCGACTCCCTCGCGCTCGCCGTGGCCTGCGCCGTCCTCGTGGGCACCCGGGACGGTGCGCGGCTCGGCCCGATCGGCGCGGCCGTGGTGGACCACGGGCTGCAGTCGGGCAGCGACGCGGTGGCAGCGGCCGCCGCCGACGTCGCCCGCATCCTCGGTCTGACCCCGGTCACCGTCACGCGGGTCGAGGTGGCCCGCACCGGCGACGGCCCCGAGGCCGACGCCCGGCGTGCCCGCCGGGAGGCCCTCGCCGCCGCCGCCCGGGACGCGGGGCAGGGGCGCGCCGCCGTCGTCCTCACCGCCCACACCGCCGACGACCAGGCGGAACAGGTCCTCCTCGGGCTCGCGCGCGGCTCCGGCACGCGGTCCCTCGCGGGGATCCCGGCGCGCGGGACGCTGCCGGGCGGGGCCGCCGTCGCCCGCCCGCTGCTGGGCCTGACCCGGGCGGACACCGAGACGATCTGCCGCTGGGCCGGGCTGACCTGGTTCGAGGACCCGCACAACCGCGATCCCGCGCTGCTGCGTTCGCGGGTCCGCACCCGCGTGCTGCCCGCACTCGAGGACCCCGACGCCGGCCTCGGCCCCGGCGTGCGGGCCGGGCTGGTGCGCACCGCGGCCATCGCGGCCGAGGACGCCGCGGCCCTCGAGGCATGGGCCGGCGCCGAGGTCACCCGGCTGCGCGTCGACCCGCCCGCCCGGGACCCGCGCGTCGTCTCCCTGGATCTGGACGCCCTGGCCGCGCTGCCCGCCGCCGTGCGCCACCGCGTGATCGCGCGCGCCGCCCGCGCCGCGGGAGGGCAGGCCCCGCCCCGCGAACGGATCCTCGCGGTGGACGCCCTCGTGACGGGCGCCCGCGCGGGGTGCACGTCGGCCGGTCCGGTGGAGCTGCCCGGCGGGGTGGCCGCGCATCGGGCGTGTGCCAGACTGGACCTCATCCCCTGCCTGCCCGGTCCCTGACTGCGGCCCGGCCCGGCATTCCCGCACGAGCACTCACCAGGAGCGGCGCATGGACGCACAGGATGTCCAGAACGATCTCACCCACGTCCTCATGTCCCGCGAGGACGTGCAGGACACGATCACGGACCTGGCCCGCCAGATCGACCGCGACTACGCGGACAAGGACCTGCTCATCGTCGCCGTGCTCAAGGGCGCCGTGATGGTGGTCGCCGACCTCACCCGCGCCCTGCACTCCCACGTGGAGCTGGACTTCATGGCGGTCTCCTCCTACGGCTCCGGCACCAAGTCCTCCGGCGTGGTGCGCATCCTCAAGGACCTCGACGCGGACCTCACGGGCCGGCACGTCCTGATCGTCGAGGACATCATCGACTCCGGCCTGACCCTGTCCTGGCTCAAGGCCAACCTGGAGTCCCGCGGCCCGGCCTCGGTCGAGATCTGCACCCTGCTGCGCAAGCCGGAGGCCATGAAGGTGGACATCGACGTGAAGTACGTCGGGCGGGACATCCCCAACGAGTTCGTGGTGGGCTACGGCCTGGACTACGCGGAGAAGTACCGCAACCTGGACTTCGTGGGCACGCTCGCCCCGCACGTGTACAGCTGACCGGGGGCCCGGCGTGGCCCGGCGTGGCCGACCTGTCACGCGTGGTGTCGCTCTGATGCCGGATCTCCGCCCCATTCCGACTCCTTGCGTGACAGGCCGCCGGCGTCCCCGAGGTGACGGCGCACCTCCACGATCACGCGCGTGAATCCGCGGCGAGCGTCGGAGGAGGACACGGTGATGTTCCGGTAGCCCCGTCGCTCGAAGGCCGCGTTGCGCTGCACGTCGCGGTCGATCTGGCGATCCGCGCCGTGGTGGCCGCCGTCGTAGTGCAGGGCCACTCTCGCCTGCGGATAGCCCAGGTCCGCCGTCGCGGGGTGGTGCAGGGAGAACTCCGGGTCCCAGACCTCGAGCTGCAGTGCGGGCTCGGGGAGCCCGGCGGCCCTCAGCGCGAGCCGCAGCCGCGTCTCCTTCGGCGAGTGCGCCCCCACCCGGACCAGTGTGGCGGCGGTGCGGAGCCGTCGTCGTCGGTTGTGCGCGGACGGGCTCGCTTCGGCCGCCTGGGCCAGGGCCGCCCGGGTCCGCTCGGCGGCGTCCGGGCCGCCGGACAGCTGCGCCCGGCGGACGAGATGGTCGCCGAGGATGACGAGCTCGTCGTCGTCGAGCAGGGCCGAGAGGTCGACCCAGAGACGGGGCGGGGCGGTGACGTACCAGGCCAGGCCGCCGATCCGCACGCGCTCCACGTCCGCGGGCGGGAGCGCTGTTCGGTGGGAGGTGACGCCGGGGAGGGAGAGCTGGCCACGGTCTCGCGGGCGGCTCACGTGGACGTCGTCCCCCGCGTCCAGTCGCTCCGGCAGCCAGATCTCCCGGGCGCGGGCCGCGGTCTGGTGCGACACCACCGTGGTGGCGCGGTGCCGGGCGAGTCGCAGCAGGAGCTCGTGTTGGGTGGCCGAGAGCGGGGTGCTCCACCGGTAGGGGGAGGAGCCGGCCGCGGGGCGCTCGACGGCAGCCGGGGTGACCTCACGCCGGCGGTAGAGGCCCCGGGCGAGGCGTTCGACGTCGGAGCGACGCAGCCGGTTGAGGTCGATGCCGGCGGCCCTCGCCTGCGCGGCGGTGAAGGGGCCGTGAAGCAAGGCCGCGGGAAGCGGGGCGGGGTGACGCATGGTGCCAGCCTGGCGCGGTAAAGCGGGCGGCGTCCTGAGCCGCCGCCGGCCTGGGGAGGGATGCGGGTGCACGGGGGTCTGTGCAGGCGGGGACGCAGGGGCGCGGTCGCAGCGCCAGCGTTCCTGTCACGCGAGCGGTCGCTCTGAGGTGCGATCCACGCGCCATTCCGACCCCCCGCATTCCCGGTGGGCGTCAGGACGGCGCTGGCCGACGCCGACCCCGGCCGACCGCCCGCGCCCTGTCCACCTGACGCGAACAGTCAGCGGCCACCCGGGCCGGGCCGGTACCGTGGGGGCTTGACCCGGGCGCGACGTCGGCCCTTCGCCGGCCCCGGCCGCACGGCGGCCGCCCCGGGCAGCCCGGCCCCCGCGGCAGACCAGGAGACACTCGGACCGTGAAGAAGCTGTTCAACAAGCCCTACGTCTGGATCCTGCTGGGCCTGCTGGTCCTCGCCGTCGCGATCCCGCTGACCACGTCACAGAGCGGCCGCACCATGGTGGACACCAACGTGGGCATGGCCCTGCTGAAGGACGACAAGGCCGCGCAGGCCCGCGTGGTGGACGGGGACCAGCGCGTGGACCTCACCCTGCGTGAGCCCTACAAGCAGGACGACCGGGACCTCGGCAAGGAGGTCTACTTCTACTTCGCCAGCGCGCGCGCCACGGACGTGGTCACCGCGGTGGACGACTCGGCCCTGGACGGCTACACGGACGAGCCGGTGCGGAGCAACTGGTTCCTCTCGCTGCTCGGCTTCATGGTCCCGTTCCTGCTCATCGCACTGCTGTTCTGGTTCCTGATGTCCCGCATGCAGGGCGGCGGCGGCAAGGTCATGCAGTTCGGCAAGTCCCGCGCCAAGCTGATCAACAAGGACAACCCGGACGTGCTGTTCAAGGACGTCGCGGGCGCGGACGAGGCGGTGGAGGAGCTCCAGGAGATCAAGGAGTTCCTCACCGTGCCGGACCGCTTCCGCGCGGTGGGCGCCAAGATCCCCAAGGGCGTGCTGCTCTACGGCCCGCCCGGCACGGGCAAGACCCTCCTGGCCAAGGCCGTGGCCGGTGAGGCCGGCGTGCCGTTCTACTCGATCTCCGGCTCGGACTTCGTGGAGATGTTCGTGGGTGTCGGCGCCTCGCGCGTGCGCGACCTCTTCGAGCAGGCCAAGTCCAACGCCCCCGCCATCATCTTCGTGGACGAGATCGACGCCGTCGGCCGGCACCGCGGCGCAGGCATCGGCGGCGGCAACGACGAGCGCGAGCAGACCCTGAACCAGATGCTCGTGGAGATGGACGGCTTCGACGCCTCCACGAACGTCATCATGATCGCCGCGACCAACCGCCCGGACGTCCTGGACCCGGCGCTGCTGCGCCCGGGCCGCTTCGACCGCCAGATCCCCGTGGACGCCCCGGACCTCGAGGGCCGCGCCAGGATCCTCGAGGTGCACGCGCAGGGCAAGCCGATCGCCCTGGACGTGGACCTGCGCTCCCTGGCCAAGCGCACCCCCGGCTACACGGGCGCGGACCTGGCCAACGTGATCAACGAGGCCGCGCTGCTCACGGCGCGCTCGAACAACAACGTGATCGACAACCACGCCCTGGACGAGGCCGTGGACCGCGTGATGGCCGGCCCGCAGAAGCGCACCCGCCTGATGAACGAGCACGAGCGCAAGGTCACCGCCTACCACGAGGGCGGCCACGCGCTCGTCGCGGCCGGGCTGCGCAACTCCGCCCCGGTCACCAAGATCACGATCCTGCCCCGCGGCCGCGCCCTGGGCTACACGATGGTGGTCCCGGAGGACGACAAGTACTCCGTCACCCGCAACGAGCTCCTGGACCAGCTCGCGTACGCGATGGGCGGGCGCGTGGCGGAGGAGATCGTGTTCAAGGACCCGTCCACGGGCGCCGCGAACGACATCCAGAAGGCCACGGACACGGCCCGCAAGATGGTCACCGAGTACGGCATGTCCGCCAAGGTGGGCGCCGTCAAGCTCGGCGGCGGCAGCTCCGAGCCCTTCGTGGGCGGTGCCCCCGGCGGCTCCTCCCGCGAGTACTCCGAGGAGCTCGCGTACCTGGTGGACGCCGAGGTCCGCACCCTGCTGGACCAGGCCCACGCCGAGGCCCACTGGGTGCTCACGGAGAACCGGGACGTCCTGGACCGGCTGGCCTACGAGCTGCTCGAGAAGGAGACGCTCACCCAGGAGGCCATCGCCGCCATCTTCGCGGACGTCCGCAAGCGGCCCGAGCGCGGCGTGTGGCTGGCCTCGGACGACCGGCTCCCGCAGGACATCCCGCCCGTCCTCTCCCCCTCCGAGCGCCGCTCGCGCCACGACGGCGGGGAGCAGACCCCCGTCGGCGTCGAGGGCACCACGGTGCCGGTGCGTCCGGAGGGTGCGCCGCCGTCGTCGCTGGGCGGGGACGCGGCCGGCCCCGGCCTGCCGCCGCACGGCGGTCCGAGCAACACGCCGGGCCCCGGCGAGGGACCGACCTTTTGACCGCGCAGGAGACCCGCATGACAGCCCACACCCCCAACGACGCCGTCCCCGGCACGTTCGACCCGGACTCGACCGCGGTGGACCGGCCGCGCATCGAGGCGGCGGTGCGGGAGATCCTGCTGGCGATCGGTGAGGACCCGGACCGCGAGGGCCTGGCGGACACCCCGGCGCGGGTGGCCAAGGCGTACGCGGAGTTCTTCGCGGGCCTGCACCAGAGCCCGGACCAGGTGCTCGGCACCACGTTCGACATCGCGCACGAGGAGCTCGTGCTGGTGAAGGACATCCCGTTCTACTCGACCTGCGAGCACCACCTGGTGCCGTTCCACGGCACCGCGCACATCGGCTACATACCCTCCGCCGAGGGCCGCGTGACGGGGCTGTCCAAGCTGGCCCGTCTCGTGGAGCTGTACGCGCGGCGTCCGCAGGTGCAGGAGCGGCTGACCACGCAGGTGGTGGAGGCGCTCATGGAGCACCTGGCCCCGCGCGGGGCGATCGTGGTGGTGGAGGCCGAGCACATGTGCATGTCCATGCGCGGCGTGCGCAAGCCGGGCGCGAAGACCGTCACCTCGGCGGTGCGCGGCCAGCTGCGGGATCCGTCCACGCGCTCGGAGGCGATGAGCCTCATCATGCACGGCTGAGGACCACCGACGGCGGAGGAGGACACGTGGACGAGAGCATCGACGCGGCGGCGCGGGAGGCGAACCGCGCCCTGCTGGGGCGGCTGCCCGCGGACCGGACCCTGGTCATGGGCATCCTCAACGTCACCCCTGACTCGTTCTCGGACGGCGGGGAGCACGCCACCGTCCGCGCGGCCGTCGAGCACGCCCGGCGCATGGTCGCGGACGGCGCGGACATCGTGGACGTGGGCGGGGAGTCCACCCGCCCCGGGGCCCGCGCCGTGCCGCCGGCCGAGGAGCAGGAGCGCATCCTGCCCGTGATCGAGGCGCTGCTGGCCGAGGACGTCGTCCTCTCCGTGGACACGCGCCACACCGCCACCGCCCGGGCTGCCCTGGCGCTGGGGCCGGTGATCGTCAACGACGTCTCCGGCCTCGCCCACGAGCCGGATATGCCGGCGCTGATCGCCGCGTCGGGCGCGCCGTACATCCTCATGCACAACCGCGGGAACCCGCAGACCATGGACGGGCTGGCCGTCTACGAGGACACCGTCCCGGACGTCGTGTGCGAGCTGCGGGACGTGGCCGGCCGCTTCCTCGCCGCGGGCGTCGAGCCCGCGCAGCTGATCGTCGACCCGGGCCTGGGCTTCGCGAAGGCCGGCGAGCAGAACTGGGAGCTGCTGCGCGGCCTCGAGTGGCTCCGCGCCATGGGCCACCCGGTGCTCGTCGCCGCCTCGCGCAAGCGGTTCCTGGGCACGCTGCTGGCGGACGACGACGGCACCCCGGCCCCGCCCGCCGCGCGCGACGCCGCCACCGCGGCCATCTCCGCCCTCGCCGCCGCCCAGGGCGCGTGGGGCGTGCGCGTGCACGACGTGCGCGCCAGCGCCGACGCCGTCCGCGCCGCCGCCGCCTGGGTCGGGGCGCACGCCCCGGGTGAGCCCGTCTCCGAGGACGTGCTGCCGTGAGCGCCCGGGACCGCATCCGCCTGGCCGGGCTGTCCGCCGTCGGGCACCACGGGGTCTTCGACCACGAGCGCCGGGACGGGCAGCCGTTCGTCACGGACGTCGTCCTCCACCTCGACGCCGGCCCCGCCGCGGCCGACGACGACCTCGCGCGCACCGCCAACTACGCCGAGGTCGCGGACACCGTGGTCCGCCTCGTCACCGGGGAGCCGGTGGACCTGATCGAGACCGTCGCCGACCGGATCGCCCGCGCCGTCCTCGCCGAGCAGCCCGTGGTGGCCGCCGTCGAGGTCACCGTGCACAAGCCGCAGGCGCCCATCCCGCACGACTTCGCGGACGCCGCCGTCACCGTGCACCGCACCCGGGAGGACCTCGCGTGAGCACCGTCGACTGGTCGCACCCGGCCGAGGGCCCCGCGCCCATCCCCGAGCTGGGCGCCCGCCCGGACGCGCCCGTCGCGGCCGTGCTGGCCCTCGGCGCCAACCTGCGCGAGCCCGCGCAGACGCTCGACGCCGCCGTCGCCGCCCTGTCCGCGCTGCCGCACATCACGGACGTCCGGGCCTCGCCCCGGGCCGTCACCACACCCGTGGGCGGGCCGCCGGGCCAGCCCGACTACCTCAACCAGGTGGTCACGCTGCGCACGGACCTCGCGCCGTGGGAGCTGCTCGCGGTGGCGCACCGGCTCGAGCAGGACCACCATCGGCGGCGTGAGGTCCGCTGGGGCGCGCGCACCCTGGACGTGGACGTGATCGCCTACGGAGACGTGCGCAGCGACCACCCGGACCTCACCCTGCCGCACCCCCGCGCGGCCGAGCGGGCCTTCGTGCTGCTGCCGTGGCTGTGGCTCGACGCGGACGCCACGCTCGCCGGCACGCCCGTCGCCGACCTCGCCGCCGTCGCCGCGGACGCCCCCGGGGTGCGCCGTCAGGAGCCCGAGCGGCACCGGCTGCTGGCCGGCACCGACGACGTCGCCCCGCTCCGCCCGGCACGCCCGGACGCCCTCGGGAGGGAGGCCACGTGATCGCGCTGCGCTCCGGGTGGACCCTGCTCGTGGTGCTGGTGGCCGCCGTGCTCGGCTGGCTGGCCGGGCTCGCCGCGCCGTCCCTGGGCTGGCCGGCGCCCGTGGTGGGCCGCGGCGGCCTGATCACCGTGGCCGCGGTCTCCGTGCTGTGCCTCGCGCTGGGCTGGCGGGTGCGCCGCGACCGGGAGAAGCCCGCCGCCGCGCGGATGGACCCGCTCGCCGCGGCCCGCACCCTCGTGCTCGGCCAGGCCTCCGGCTTCGCGGGAGCGGCCCTCGGCGGGTGGCACGCCGGGGTGGCGGTGCAGGTGCTGCTGCGGGCCGGCGTGGAGGCACCGACCGTGCGGGAGGCCGCCCTGCAGGCCGTCGGCGGTCTCGTCCTGCTGGTGGTGGGGCTGATCGTCGAACGGTGGTGCCGGATCCCGCCTGAGGAGGATGCGCCCGAGGGCGGTCGTGGGCAGGATGGGTCCCCGGGCCAACCGGCCCGTCCCGAGACGGAAGGAGGGTATGCCCGTGCCCGGCATTGACCTGAGCGGCGTGGCCTTCACGCCGGCCTCGCCGCGGCTGGCGACGGTGAAGCTCATCGCCACGACCATCGGCCACCTGATCTGGCTCGCCGCGTTCTCCGTGCCGCTGATCCTCAAGCTCACCGGCCCGTGGGCGGGGATGGCCGCGTGGGTCGCGTGGGGGCTGCCGGCCGTCGTCGTCGTGTCCTGGATCGTGGACCTGATCCTGATCCCGCGGCGCGTGCGCGCGATGGGCTGGGCCGAGCGCGAGGACGACGTCCTGTGGCGCGAGGGCATCCTGTTCCGCAGCGTGCACGCGGTGCCGTACGGCCGCCTGCAGTACGTGGACGTCTCGGACGGTCCGCTGCTGCGCCGGGTCGGGCTGCAGACCCTCACCCTGAAGACCGCCGCCGCGGGCGGGGACGTCACCCTGGAGGGCGTGCCCCGCGAGAGGGCCGAGGAGCTGCGCGAAGTCCTCATGGCGCGCGGCCAGGCGCGGCTGGCGGGCCTGTGAGCGCGGCCGCCCCGCCCCCCGCCGACGACGCCGGCTGGGTCCGCGTCCACCCCGCCTCGCCCTGGGTGCGGGGCTGGACCTTCCTGCTGCTGATCCTGTTCTTCGCGGGCCGCAACGCGGTGGAGGACTTCGCGGCGGGCCGGCTCAGCGGGGAGGACGCCCCGGGCGGCGGCGACGGCAGCCTGCTCGTGGCCGGCGGCATCCTGCTGGGGGTCACCCTGCTGATCAGCCTCGTGTTCTTCTTCTCCTGGTGGTTCACCCGGTTCCGCTGTGGGGAGGATCGGATCGAGCTGCGCCAGGGCTGGCTCTTCCGCAGCCGGCGGCAGATGCGCTACGACCGCATACAGGCGGTGGACCTGCAGCACCCCCTCGTGGCCCGGCTGCTCGGGCTGGCCACGGTGAAGGTCGAGGCGGCCGACGGCGGCGAGTCCGCGCTCGAGCTGTCCTTCCTGCGCCGCGCCGAGGCCGAAGCGGTGCGCCGGGAGATCCTGGACCGCGCGTCGGGGGTGCTCGGGGGAGCCGGGGCGGACGCGTCCGCCCCGGAGCGCGCGGCCGAGCCCGGCCTCGCCGACGCCGATCCCGACGCCGTGGACGCGGACGCCGGCGAACTCCTGCTGCAGGTGCCCGCGGGGCGGCTCCTCGGCTCCGTCCTGCTCTCCGGAGGCGTGCTGGGGGTGCTGGCCGGGTCCCTGATCTGGCTGGGCGGTCTCGCCCTCGTGGTCGCGCTGCTGCCCGAGGCGGTGCTGGACGAGGGGGAGACCCTGACCGGGATCGGCGCGGCCGCGTCCCTGCCCGCCCTGTTCTCCGTGGCCGGCGTCGCGTGGTCCCGGTTGAACGCCGGCTGGGGTTTCCAGGTGCGCCGCTCCACCGACGGGCTGCGACTGCGGCACGGGCTCACCGAGACCACCCACCAGACCGTCCCGCCGGGGCGGGTGCAGGGGGTGACCGTCTCCCAGCCCCTGTTCTGGCGGCCCTTCGGCTGGTATCGGGTGAACATGGCGGTGGCCGGGTACCTGCAGGAGTCCGACGGCGCCCGGGACGTCGCGCTGCCCGTCGGCCCGTGGGAGGACGTGCTCCGCGTCCTCACGGTCGTGGCCCCGGACCCGGGCCTGGACGGCGATCCGCGCGCCGCGCAGGGGCTGACCCCCGCCGGGCTCATGCACCTCGGCGTGCACGGCACCGGCACGGAGGGCGGCTTCCAGCACGTGCCGCGGCGCGGCAGGTGGTGGTTCAACTGGTTCGCCTGGCGGCGGACCGGCTTCACGACGACGCGGTCCCTGCTGGTGGTGCGCAGCGGCTGGTTGAACCGCCGGCTGCAGACCCTCCAGCACGAGCGCATGCAGGCGGCCGAGCTGGCGCAGGGCCCGGTGCAGCGACGCCTGGGCCTGGCCACGGTGCGCGTGTGGGTCGCGGGGGCGAACGCCGTGGTCCGCGACCTCGACGAGGACGTGGCCGTGGACCTGTACGCCCGGGAGGCCCGGCACGCGGCCGTCTCGCGTCGCCTCGCCGACCGCGACCAGTGGATGCGCCCCGAGGAGCTGGCCCGCTTCGAGCAGCGCACGCGCGAGGTCGCGGCCACCGAGGTGGGCCGCCGCGAACTGGCCCGGGCCGGCGTCGTCGGCGGCGCCGTCGTCGGGGAGGAGAGCGGGGCGCACGTCCCCGCCGTGCGCGGCGAGGAGGAGCGATGACCGGCGGACTCGACCTGAGCCTGGACCCGCATGACCCGGCGCAGCGGCCCGGGCGGCTGGGCGTCGGCGTGGTGAGCGCGGGTCGAGTGGGGGCCGTGCTGGGCTCGGCGCTGCGGGCTGCGGGCCACACGATCACGGGCGTGCACGCCGTCTCCGAGGCCTCGCGGGACCGCGCGGAGATGCTCCTGCCGGGCGTGCCCGTCCTGGAGATCCCCGAGATCCTGCGCCGCTCCGAGATGGTCGTCTTCGCCGTCCCGGACGACGCGCTGGGCGAGCTCGTGGCCGGCCTGGCCGCCGCGGGCCACGTGCAGACCGGCCACCTGCTCGTGCACACCTCCGGCCGCTACGGGGTGGGGGTGATGGAGCCGGTGCGCGCGCACGGGGCGATCCCCCTGGCGATCCACCCGGCCATGACGTTCACGGGGCTGAGCCTCGACGTCGCCCGGCTGCAGGACTGCGTGTTCGGCGTGACCGCGGACCCCGTGGTGCTGCCCGTGGCCCAGGCGCTCGTGGTGGAGATGGGCGGCGAGCCCGTGGTCGTGAAGGAGGCCGACCGGGCGGCCTACCACCTGGCGCTGTCCCACGGGTCGAACCACCTGGTGACGCTGACGGCGCAGGCCCGTCAGATCCTCGAGACGATCGGGGTGGCCGACCCGGAGCGGGTGCTGCGCTCGCTCATGACCGCCGCGCTGGAGAACGCGCTCACCGACGGCGACGGCGCCCTCACCGGCCCCGTGGCCCGCGGCGACGTCGACACGCTGCGGACCCACCGTGAGACCCTCGGCGAGCTCGAGGCCGGGGGACTGTCGGCGGACGTGCGGGCCGTGTGGGAGACCCTCGCCCGCGCGACGACCGACCGCGCCGAGACCCGCGGCGCCCTGCGCGCGGACACGGCGGCGCGGCTGCGCGAGGTCCTCGACGACTCCGACGACCCCCACGACGACTGACCGACCCCCCGCCGCCACCCCGCTTTCGTTCGGGAAACGGCGGGTCCCGGGCCGTTTTCGTTCGGGAAACGGCGGGTCCGGGGCCGCGCCCCGGCCGTCAGAGGCGCCCGTCGCGGATCGCGGCGACGACGCCGTCTGCCGCGTCCTCGATCTGCCGGTACATCTCCTCGAACTGCGGCCGCGGATACCCGTATGGATCGGGGACCTCGCGCACCCCGGCGCTGTCCGCATCCGACGCGAACTCGCCCATCAGGTGGATCCGGTCCCGCTGCTCGTCCGTGGTCGCGAGGCGCCGCGCGTCGACGAGGTTGGCCTCGTCCATCACCAGGATCAGGTCGGCCTCGTCCACGAGGTCGGCGGACAGCTGCACCCCCACCGTCGAGAACTCGTACCCCAGTTCCCCGCCGACCTCGCGGGTGAGGTGATGCGGCCGGGCGCCCACGTGCTCGCCGGACGTGCCGGCGGAGGTGACCTCGACGTCGTGGAGACCGGCCTCCGCGAGCTTGCGGTTCAGCACGGCCTCGGCGGCGGGCGAGCGGCAGATGTTCCCCAGGCAGACGGTCATGATGCGCATGGGGCCAGTGTCTCAAGTCCGGGCGGGGGCGGCGGACGACGACGGCCCGCACGCTCGCCTCGTCGCTGGCGGGGCGGCATCGGGTGCGTCCACGAGTGGTCCCGCTGGAGGGTCGGAGGCCTCCGGCGGTGTGTCCCCCCGGTTCCTCGCCGTTTCCCGAACGAAAGCGCTGCGACACGCCGCCGTTTCCCGAACGAAAGCGCGGCTGGCACCGTCTGTTCCGGCGACGACGGCGCCCGACGCGCCTGGCAGGATGGAGGCCATGACCGACCAGCCCGAGATGAGCCCCCTGACCGAGCCCGAGCGGGAGTGGGTGCGCGTCCGTCGCGACTTCGCCGCGCAGGAGGGCGTGGACCACCTGGACCTGGACGCGGTCGCCGCCTACTACGACGCCGTGCTGGCCCGCTCGCAGGCCGAGGCCGAGGAGCTGGACCCCGAGGAGCTGGCGGTGCTGCTGGACGTCGTCGCGGTGCTGCTCGGCGAGCACCTGGGCGCGCGCCACGGCATGCAGTGGGTGACGGTCGCGGATGAGGAGGGGCCCGCCCTCGCGCTGCGGGACACCCTCTCGGACGCCGTCGTCTTCCCGCAGCCGGTGGTCGGCCAGAGCTGGAACGACCAGGCCACGGGGGAGTGGATGGGCGGGTACGTCGACTGGCTCGGCGAGCAGCTCCAGCAGATGCGGGCCGACGCCGGCACGCTGCCCGGCGCCTGAGGCGCGGCGGGCACCGGGGCGGCCCGCCGTCGATGCCACCACCCCGCCGCCCTCCGTGTTGCCCGGATCACGTGCGGGCCGATAGAAACGAACGCATGACCTCCACCCCGGACACCGCGGACACCCCCGCCACCCCCTTCCACGACCTCGACGCCTTCACCGCCCTGCCGCGCGTCGCCGGTCTCACCCTCAGCCCGGACGGCGCCCGCCTGGTGACCACCGTCGCCACCCGTGACGCGAAGGGCACCGGCTACGCCACCGCCCTCTGGGAGGTCGACCCCGCGGGCGAGCGCCCCGCCCACCGCCTGACCCGCTCCCGCGAGGGCGAGGCCGGCGCGCAGTTCGCCGCGGACGGCACCCTCTTCTTCACCTCCGCCCGTCCCGACCCCGCCGACGCCGAGGCCGAGAAGCGCAGCGCCCTGTGGGCCCTGCCGGCCCGGGGCGGCGAGGCGCGCGTGGTGCTCTCCCGCCCGGGCGGCGTCGCCGCGGTCACGTGCGCGTCCGCAGCGGACCGCGTGGTCGTCACGGCGGACCGGCTGCTCGGCGCGACCACCGAGGCCGAGCACGCGGCCCTCGCGCAGACCCGCAAGGACGCCGGCGTGGACGCCATCCTGCACACCGGCTACCCCATCCGCTTCTGGGACCACGACCTCGGCCCCGCCCGCCCCGAGCTCTTCGTCCTCGAGCCCGGCCCGGACCCGCAGGGCGAGCCCGCCACCGACGCCGACGTCGCCGAGCCCGGCCCCGCCGCCTCCGGCCTGGCTCCCGAGGCCGACGACGTCGCGCACCACCTGCGCCACGTCTCCGGCTTCCCGCGCTCCCACGCGTTCGGGATCGGCGCGCAGGTGGCCCCGGACGGCTCGTTCCTGATCACCACGGCCGCCACCGCCGAGGCCCGCGGCAACGTGCGCGAGGGCACGGTGGTGCGCGTGGACCTGGCCACGGGCGAGCACCGCGTCCTGCACGACGTCCCCGGCGAGGACGTCTCCGTCGGTCCCGTCAGCCACGACGGCACGCGCGCCGTCGTCGTCCGCACCCTCGACTCCACGCCGCACTCCGCCGTGCACCCGCGCCTGTATGTGATGGACACGGCCACGGGCCAGACCACGCCCCTGGCCCACGGCTGGGACCGGTGGGCCGACGTCGTCGCGTGGCTGCCGGACGACTCCGCGGTGATCGCGCTCGCGGACTCCGAGGGTCGCCGCCCGGTGTTCCGCATCGAGGTGGCCACCGGCGCCGTCGCGCAGGTGACCCGGGAGGACGAGGCGTGGACCGACGTCGTGCTCTCCCCGGACGGGGCCACGGCCTACGGCGTCCGCTCCTCCTACCTGTTCCCGCCGGAGGTGGCGCGGATCGACCTGGCCACGGGCGAGACCACGCGCCTGCCGAACCCCGTGGAGCGCCCCGCGATCCCGGGCACCCTCGAGGACGTGGAGACCGTCGCCGAGGACGGCACGCACGTGCGCGGCTGGCTCGTGCTCCCCGAGGGGGAGGCGCCGGCCGGCGGTCACCCGCTGCTGCTGTGGATCCACGGCGGGCCCCTGGGCTCGTGGAACGCGTGGAGCTGGCGCTGGACCCCGTGGATCATGGCGGCGCGCGGCTACGCGGTGCTGCTGCCGGACCCGGCGCTGTCCACGGGCTACGGCCAGGACTTCATCGAACGCGGCTGGGGCCGCTGGGGCCAGGCGCCCTACACGGACCTGATGGCGCTCACGGACGCCGTCGTGGCGCGTGAGGACGTCGACGGCGACCGCACCGCCGCCATGGGCGGCTCGTTCGGCGGCTACATGGCGAACTGGGTGGCCGGGCACACCGACCGGTTCCGGTGCGTGGTCACGCACGCCTCGCTGTGGGCGCTGGACGGCTTCGGCCCGACGACGGACGCCGCGTTCTACTGGGCCCGCGAGATGGACGAGCAGATGCAGCAGGAGAACTCTCCGCACCGGTTCGTGGGCGAGATCGTCTCCCCGATGCTCGTCATCCACGGCGATAAGGACTACCGCGTGCCGATCGGCGAGGGGCTGCGCCTGTGGTCGGACCTGCTGGCGAAGTCCGGGCGGCCGGCCGCCGCGGACGGCACCACCGACCACCGGTTCCTCTACTTCCCCCACGAGAACCACTGGATCCTCGCCCCGCAGCACGCGAAGGTCTGGTACGAGGTCGTCCTCGGCTTCCTGGGCGAGCACGTCCTCGGCGACAGCGCCCCGACGGCCCCGGAGACGCTGGGACTGACGCGGCCGTCGTCGACGGCGGGCTGAGCCGCCGGGTGTGGCCGCCGCGGCGCTGGAGCACGTCAGGCCTGGTGCAGGGCTAGGCGCTCGTGCACAGCGCGGACCGTCGGATTGCGCCATGCCTCGACCGTGACCATGAGCCAGTACTCCATCCGGTGGCGGAAGACGTTCGGCAGGATGGGGACCAGGTCGGGGTCATCGCCTGCGCAGAAGTCGGGCAGCAGCCCGATGCCGGCCCCGGCCCGGGTCGCCGCCACTTGGGCCATGACACTGGTCGAGCTGGCACCGGTCCGCATGTGTCGAAGCGATTCGCGCGCGGCGTCCAGGGATTCGGTGCTCAGTTCCGTCTCCACGTAGTAGACGAGCGGGTGGTCGCCCAGGTCGGCCAGGTCCTGTGGAGCACCGTGCCGTCGGACGTAGTCCTCGGACGCGTAGAGCCGGAGTTCGTAGTCGCGGAGGAAGCGGGTCAGGGCACGGGACTGCCCGGGGTGGCCGACGGTGACCACCATGTCCAGGTCCGTGTGTGACATGCGGCCCCGCGCCGGGTTCGTCCGGATCTGGACCTGCAGGCGGGGATGAGCGGTTTGGAGCTCGGCGATGCTCGGCGCCGCGAATGCCACGGCGAACGCCTCGGGAACTCCGAGACGGATGACCCCGTGGAGGTCGCCTCGGTGCCGACCCGTCAGAGGCTCCACGGCGGCTTCGAGCGCGCGCGCGGCAGCGAGCGCTTCTTCGCCCAGTGGCGTCACCTCCATCCCTGCAGGACCCCGGACGACGACCCGGCCGCCCAGGGCCGCCTCGAGCGCCTTCAAGCGGCGTGTGACCGTCGTCCGATTCACCTGCAGTTCCTCCGCGGCTGCATCGAGGCGACCCTCTCGGACGACGAGGAGGAGGGTGACCAGCCCTTCCATCTGGGTGACGGCTTTCCAGCGCTCCATCGGCTGATGATGCACGAATGCACATCATCCGTGCAATTTCCCCTCTCGAAGATGCATTGATACCCGCACGCACCCCCCTTAGTGTGAGCTGCACCACAGGACAGCAACGCAGGAGGCTGGATTGAGATGACTCGTTTCGCTTGGATCGGACTCGGGAACATGGGTGCACCCATGGCTGGCAACCTGGTCGCGTCCGGCCATCCAGTCAGGGGCTACGACCTGAGTGACGCGGCGCGGGAGGACGCGCGGAAGGTGGGCGTGGACGTCGTCGGCTCCATTGCGGAGGCGGTTGCCGACGCCGACGTGGTGGTGACGATGCTTCCGAAGGGCCAGCACGTGCGCGACGTGCTCTCCCAGGACGGCGGGGTGTTCAGCAACGCACGTCCGGGGACGCTCATCATGGACTCGTCCACCGTGGACATCGAGACGTCCCGCTGGTGTCACGAGGAAGCGCCCAAGCACGGCGTGCGCTTCGTCGATGCCCCGGTGAGCGGGGGCACGTCCGGGGCCGCTGCCGCGACCCTCGCGTTCATGATCGGCGGAAGCGAGGCCGATGTCGCCGAAGCCCTGGAGCACGTGAAGCCGATGTCGGGCAAGGCGTTCGCCGCGGGCGGGCCGACGGCGGGCATCGCCGCCAAAATCGCCAACAACATGATGCTGTTCATCACGCAGATGGCGGCGTCCGAAGGGTCCCAGCTCGCGAAACACCTGGGACTGGACCCGAAGACCTTTTGGGAGATCACGACGGCCTCATCCGGCATGTCCTGGTCGCAGCAGACGTGGTATCCCGTCGCGGGGGTCGTTCCGAGTGCCGCCGCCAACAACAACTTCGAGGCCAGCTTCCGAGCGGACCTGGCCATCAAGGACGTCACCTTGGCGGTGGATGCGGGAAAGGCCGCTGGCCTTCACCTCGAGGCGGCGTCTCTCGCCCAAGAGCAACTGCACCGGCTGCGTGACGAAGGCCTGGGTGACAAGGACTGCACCCTCGTCGTGAAGTACGTGACGCCTGGCAAGAGCCAGGCCGAGATCTGAACGATTCCACGCATACACGCAGGAGCTGAGCATGACCACCATGTCCGCAGGAAAGACCACCGTCATCGAACACTTCATCGGGGGGAAGGCTCGGGGCGGCGACCGCACCACCCCCGTTTACAACCCGGCGACGGGCCAGCAGATCGCTGAGCTCGTCCAGGCGCCGGCGTCTCGGGTCGACGAAGCCGTGCGGGACGCGGTGCGCGCACAGCGGGAGTGGCGGCGCGTCGGGTTGGTGAAGCGTTCGAAGATCATGTTTCGGGCCCGGGAAATCATCGACGCGCGGAAGGACGAGCTGGCTCGGATCATCACGAGAGAACACGGCAAGGTCCACTCCGACGCACTCGGCGAGATCGCGCGGGGGATGGAGAACGTCGAGTTCTGCGCCGGGCTCCTGCACCACATGAAGGGGGAGTTCGCCGAGCAGGTGGCCGACGGTGTCGACGTCAAGCAGATCCGGCAGCCGGTGGGGGTGGTTGCGTGCATCACGCCCTTCAACTTCCCTGCCATGGTGCCGCTCTGGATGTTCACCACGGCGATCGCTGCCGGCAACGCCGTCGTCCTCAAGCCGAGCGAGCGCGACCCTTCAGCCGCCAACTGGCTGGCTGAGGTCTTTCTGGAGGCGGGCCTGCCCGAGGGCATCCTGAATGTCGTCCACGGCGACAAGGAGGCGGTGGACGCGCTCCTCAGCCACCCGCAGGTCAAGGCTGTCTCCTTTGTGGGTTCGACGCCGGTGGCCCATCACATCTACACGACGGCCGCGAACGAGGGGAAGCGCGTTCAGGCTTTGGGCGGGGC
This sequence comes from Micrococcus sp. iso_239, assembly GCF_056173395.1. NCBI lineage: Bacteria > Bacillati > Actinomycetota > Actinomycetes > Micrococcales > Micrococcaceae > Micrococcus > Micrococcus sp. iso_239. The sequence goes on from NZ_CM149672.1 coordinate 96,364, forward strand.
CAAGAACCACATGGTCGTCATGCCGGACGCCGACCTCGAGAGCGCGGCCGCCGCGGCTGTCTCGGCCGCCTTCGGTTCTGCCGGCGAGCGCTGCATGGCGATCTCGGTGGCGGTGGTGGTGGGCGACATCGCCGACCAGTTCGTCGACCGGGTCACGGAACTGGCCCGGGCACTCGTCGTCCGTCCGGGCGACCAGCCCGAAGCCGAGATGGGCCCGCTCATCACCCGCGACGCGCTGGAGCGGGTCACGTCCTATGTGGACGGCGCCGCGCAGGAGGGTGGAACGCTCGTGCTGGACGGGAGGACCCACGACGTGCCGACCGAGGGCTTCTTCATTGGGCCCAGCATCGTCGACCATGTCCGGCCGGGCATGAAGGTCTACGACGACGAGATCTTCGGCCCCGTGCTGGCGATCGTGCGCGTGGACACGTATGAGGACGCGGTCGACCTGATCAACGAGAACCGGTTCGCGAACGGCACGTCGGTGTTCACCCGCGATGGGAAGACCGTGCGCTCGTTCGAGTACGACATCGAAGTCGGCATGGTCGGGGTGAACATCCCGATCCCCGTCCCGGTGGGCTCGTTCAGTTTCGGAGGCTGGAAGGACTCGCTGTTCGGGGACACGCACATGTACGGCCCCGAGGGGTTCAACTTCTACACCCGGCGAAAGGTCGTCTCCTCTCGTTGGCCCGAGGCCAGCGAGTCCCAAGTCGACCTCGGGTTCCCCTCCCACTGAGCCGTCGGCTCACTGACAACCTCGTGAGATGAACACTCCATGATCATCGGATTCCTGGGCATCATCCTCTCCTTGCTCCTCCTCATCACCATGGCCTACCGGGGGACCTCGGTGGTCATCGCGGCCCCGGTGTGCGCCGCCGTGGCGATGGTCTTCTCGGGGGCGCCGTTCCTGGCGACATACACGGACATCTTCATGCCCGCGCTGGGCAAGTTCATCACCAGCTACTTCCCGATCTTCGTGACCGGAGCGATCTTCGGACGGCTGATGTCGATCACCGGGTACGCCCGCGCCGTCGCCCAGGTCATCACCCGGTGGCTGCGCCCTCAGCGGGCCATCCTGGCGACGGTGTTCACCGCCGCCATCCTGACGTATGGCGGCGTGAGTGTGTTCGTGGCCGTGTTCGTGATGTTCCCCCTCGCGAAGGAACTCTTCCGGATGGCTGACCTGCCGCGGCGGATGATCCCCGCCACGATCGCGCTGGGCATCCTGACCTTCACGATGACGGCCGTCCCGGGGACGCCTCAGATCCAGAACATCATCCCGGGGCAGTTCTTCGGCACAGGCACGTTTGCCGCGCCGATCGTCGGCGTGGTGGGAAGCGTCCTGATGCTCGGCCTCGGCCTGCTTTGGCTGCACTTCCGGGTCGGACGGCTCGTCGCGGCAGGGGAACGGTTCGGCCACCTGACCGACCTGGAGCGGGCAGCGGGCGTGGGCGAGGCGAACGCGGGGAAGGCCGCCGGCCCGACCGGTGACGCCGCCGTCGGCACTCTGGTGAAGGAGTCCGAGGCCGGGGAGGTGCTCCTTCCCGAGCCACGGAACGCGCTGCTGCCCTTCCTGCCGATCCTGGCGGTCTTCGTGGTCAACCTGCTGGCGACGACGGTTGTCTTCCCGGCCATGGACTGGGGGTATCTCCAGGAGGAGAAGTACGGTGGGGCCACTCTGGCCGGCCGGTCTGCGGTCTGGGCCGTCCTCTCGGCACTGCTGGCCGCCGTGGCGATCATCGTCCTGCTCAACCTCCGCCATCTGCGTGTGATCTGGGAGAACTTCATCGTGGGTGCCCAGCGGTCACTGGTGCCCATCTTCAGCACCGCGTCGGAGGTGGGTTACGGAGCGGTGATCGCCTCTCTGCCGGCCTTCGCCATCGTCAAGAACGGCATCCTGGCGCCCGGCATGAACGCCCTGGCGGCGACGGCGATCTCCACTTCGGTCATCGCCGGCATCACGGGCTCGGCCTCGGGCGGCATGACGATCGCGTTGAACGCCATCGGCGAGGACCTCCGGTCTCTGGCGGTCGAGCAGGGCTACAGCCTCGAGTTGCTCCACCGAGTCACCGCGATGGCATCCGGAGGTCTCGACTCGATGCCCCACAACGGGGCCGTGATCACTCTGCTCCTCGTGTGTGGCATGACGCACCGCGAGTCGTACAAGGACGTGGCGATGATCACACTCGTGATCCCTGTACTGGCCGTCGCTGTGATCGTCCTTGGGGCACTCGCCGTCGGCTGACGCCGATCCGATCTGTCCTCGCGGCCGGGCGCGGCGCTGCGTGACCGTGCCGCGCCTGGAACCGTCACCGGCTGTTCACCGGACGGGCCGTCTGTGGCCGGAGGGGGGCCACCCGGCCGACACGCGGATCTGGCCCACTGGAGCGGTCATCCCCCTCCCGGAAAGGACCGTTCCATGACCTCCGTCCGTCGTCACGCCACCCGCGGCCTCGTGGCCCTCGCCGCCGCCGTCGCCGTCAGCGCCCCGCTGGCCGCCCCGGCCGTCGCCGCCCCCGCCGCAACGGAGACCCCGGCCGCCGCGCAGTCCGTCACGGGCAAGCCCGTAGTGCGTCCCGACGTCGTGGGTCATCGTGGTGCCTCCGGCTACCGCCCCGAGCACACCCTGGCCGCCTACGAGCTGGCCGCCGCCCAGGGCGCGGATGTGATCGAGCCGGACCTGGTCTCCACCAAGGACGGCGTGCTCGTGGTCCGCCACGAGAACCTGATCGACGGCACCACGGACGTCGCCCAGCGACCCGAGTTCGCGGACCGCAGGACCACCAAGGTCGTCGACGGCGTGGCCCTCACCGGCTGGTTCACCGAGGACTTCACCCTCGCCGAGCTCAAGACCCTGCGCGCCAAGGAGCGCCTGCCGCAGGTCCGCCCCGAGTCCGCGTCCTACGACGGCCGGTACCAGGTGCCCACCTTCGAGGAGGTGCTCGAGCTGCGGGAGCGCCTCTCGGCCCGGCACGGCCGCGAGATCGGCGTCATCCCCGAGATCAAGCACCCCACCTACTTCGACTCCATCGGCCTGTCCATGGAGGAGCGCGTCGTCGAGCTGCTCGACGAGCACGGCCTGAACAAGCGCAACGCCCCCGCCACCGTGCAGTCCTTCGAACTCGCCAACCTGCGCGATCTCAACGAGAACCTCGGCCTCAAGGCCGAGACGGTGTTCCTCTCCAGCGTCACCGGCGCACCCTATGACTCCGTGGCCGCCGGCGACGAACTCCGCGACTACGACTTCTACGAGACCGCCGCGGGCATGCGCGAGATCCGCGCGGCCGGCGTCGACACGCTCGGCCCGGCCTTCGCGCAGATCATCACCAAGGAGAAGGACGGCTCGATGGGCGAGGAGACCGCGTTCGTCTCCCTCGCCCACCGCGCGGGCCTCGAGGTGGTGCCGTACACCTTCCGCGCCGAGAACCAGTTCCTCTACACGGAGTTCCGCTCCTCCACGGACCGGAACGCACAGGGCGACATGGTCGGCATGATCCAGCCGTTCCTCGACGCCGGCATCGACGGCTTCTTCACCGACCACCCCGACCTCGGCGTGCAGGCCGTGGACGTCTGGATGCAGGGCAAGAAGGAGCACCCGGGCCGGGGCGTCGGCAAGACCGCCCAGCGGGGCCTGAAGGTGCGCTGACCCCGTCCCGACCGGAGACGATCCCGGCGGACCCGAGGTCTTCCGGCAGGGTCCCTGCGGTGCTTACCTTGGCGCTCAAGACCGGTGGACCCGGTGACGTGGACGGCCAGAAGGGCCGGCCATGAGGGACGCCGACCCGGACGAAGGAAGGCACAGCATGACGACGAACACGCCGAAGAACGCCCACGGCTCCTCAGCCGAGGGCCGTGACGCCAAGGACCAGGCGAAGGGCAAGGCCCAGCAGGCCGCGGGCGAGGCCCAGGGCCAGGCGAAGGCCGTGGCCCACGACGCCAAGGACAAGGCCCAGGACCTCGCGGCCACCGCCAAGCACGAGGCCGGCCAGGTGAAGGACGAGGCCGCTGACCAGGTGCAGTCGCTGGTCGGCTCCGCCCAGGAGCAGGTCGGCGCGCAGGTGCAGACCCAGCAGGAGCGGCTCGCGGGCCAGGTGCGCAGCTACACCGACGACCTGCACCGCGTGGTCTCCGGTGAGCAGCCGCAGACCGATTTGGTGCGCCAGGGCGTCGCCTCGGTGGCGGACCGTGCCGAGGCCCTGACCCAGCGCCTGGAGACCGCTTCCCCGCAGGACCTGCTGCAGGACGTGCGCGGCTTCGCCGCTCGCCGTCCGGGCACGTTCCTGGCCCTCGCCCTGGGCGCCGGGCTGGTGGCCGGTCGACTGACGCGCGGCATCCGCGACGCCGCCCAGCCCGACTCCACCGCCTCCACCTCGCCGCGCCGTCACGAGACCCGTCCGGACGCGGTGCACGCGGACGTGACTCCGCACCACCTGGACTCGCAGGCCCCGGCCTACTCGAGCGATTCGCTCTCCCAGGCCGACGGCCGCGTCGCGGACGGCGCCGGGCCCCGCCGCGCGGCCGGCGTCGGGGACGTCCCGTACGGCACGCAGGCACCGGTCCAGCAGGGCCTGACCGCCGAGCGGCCGTTCGACCAGACCCGGCCCGGGGGTGACGCATGAGCACCGCCCACGAGCCGTTCCGCGACGCGACGCCGCACTCCGGCGCGCACACCCCGCCGTCCACGCAGGCGGAGTTCCGCGCCGAGCACGAGAGCCTCGGCGAGATGTTCCAGAGCCTGTCGGCCAAGCTGTCGACGCTGGTCAGCCAGGAGATCGCCCTGGCCAAGGCCGAGGCCACCGAGTCCGCGAAGAAGGCCGGCAAGGGGGCGGGGCTGCTGGCCGGCGCCGCCGTCGGCGGCTTCTTCCTGCTGATGTTCCTGTCCCTCGCCCTGATGCACCTGCTCGACGTGTTCCTGCCGATCGGCTGGGCCGCGCTGATCGTGGCCGTGCTGTGGGGCGTCGTGGCGGCCGTGCTGGCCGTGCAGGGCAAGAAGGACATCGAGAAGATCAAGGGTCTGCCGCAGACCCAGGAGACGCTTCAGGAGATCCCCGAGACCCTGAACCCCGCGAAGGAGACGCGATGACCACGAGCAACAACCCCGATGAGATCCGCGCCGACATCGAGCGTACGCGCCGCGAGCTCGGCCAGGACGTGGACGCCCTCGCCGAGAAGGTGAGCCCCACGAAGGCCGTGTCCCGGCAGACCAACCGCATCAAGGACGGCTTCATCCACGCGAAGGAGAACATCATGGGCTCCCCGGAGCAGCACCGCCACGAGCCCTCGCTGGGCGATCGCGCCCACGGGGTGATCGACGACGCCCGGGCCTCCGCGTATGACGCGGCCGGCCAGGCCCAGGACCGCCTGGGCGACGCCGGCGACCGGGTGTCCGAGTGGGCCGACGACGCCCAGCACGCCCTGCACCAGGCCCCGGCTCAGCTGCGCGGCCGCACCGCGGGCAACCCGTTGGCCGCCGGGCTGATCGCCTTCGGTGCCGGCCTGCTGCTCAGCTCGCTGATCCCCGCCTCACGCGCGGAGCAGCGCGCCGCGGAGGGCCTCAAGGACCAGGCCGCCCCGCTGGTGGACGAGGCCAAGCAGGCCGCCCAGCAGCTGCGCGAGGACCTCGAGCCCGCCGCCCGCGAGGCCGCCGGGAGCGTGAAGGAGTCGGCCGCCGAGGCCGCTTCCCACCTCAAGGAGCAGGGCACGGACACGGCGCAGGGCCTCAAGGCGGAGTCCCAGGACGCCGCCCGCCAGGTGAAGGACACCGCGAAGGACGCCTGAGCCCGACTCGAGCACGACGCCGGCCGGTCCCGTTGACGGGACCGGCCGGCGTCGCGCGTGGCGGGGCCGAATCCGGCCCGCGGCTCAGGCCTTGGACCAGATGCGCGTGGTGAGGCGGAAGTCCTCCCCGAGGCCCCGTGCCTAGACTCGGAGGGTGACCCCTCTCGACCGCGTCCCCGACCAGCGCCCCGTCCCCGCCGGCACCGGCCTGACCCTCGAGGACGCCCTCCCCGCTCCCGTGACGGCCGAGGCCGACGGCGTCTCCGCGCGCCCGCGTCTGGCCCGGACCGTCGCCGAGATGCGCTCCGCTCTCCGTGAGCTCGTCGCCCACGCCACGGACGACGGCGACGCCGAGCCCGTCACCGTCGGCCTGATCCCCACGATGGGCGCCCTCCACGGCGGCCACGCGGCCCTGGTGCGGCGGGCCCGCGCCGAGAACGACGTCGTCGCGGTCAGCATCTTCGTGAACCCGCTCCAGTTCGGCGATCCGGCCGACCTGGAGCACTATCCGCGCACCCTGGACGCGGACCTGGACCTGCTGGCGGCGGCGGGCGCCGACGTCGTGTTCGCCCCGGACGTGCAGGAGATGTACCCGGGCTACCCGGACGCGCCGATCGTCACCGTCTCCGCCGGCCGCATGGGGGAGGTCCTCGAGGGCGCCTCCCGCCCGGGCCACTTCGACGGCGTGGCCACCGTCGTGGCGAAGCTGTGGAACATCGTGCGCCCGGCGGTGCCGGCCCTGCGCAGCTACTTCGGCCAGAAGGACGCGCAGCAGCTCACCGTCCTGCGCCGCCTGGCCACGGACCTGGACATCGACGTCGACGTCCGCGCCGTACCCATCGTCCGCTCGCCCGAGGGCCTCGCGCTCTCCAGCCGCAACACCCGCCTGGACGCCGCGGGCCTGGAGCACGCGCTCGTCCTCAGCCGCGCCCTGCGCTCCCTGGCCGACGCCGCGGCGGCCGGTGAGCCCGTCGACGTCCAGGCCGCTCGCCGGATGGTCGAGGACGAGCCGGGCGTCGAGCTGGACCACCTCGTGGTGGTGGACCGGGACACCTTCGCCGAGCTCGGTCCGGAGCTGCTGTGCCAGCCGCTGCGCCGCGAGGCCCTCGCCCTCGTGGCCGCGCACGTGCCGCCCGTCCGGCTGATCGACACCATGGTGCTGCCCGTCGCGGGGCCGCTGCCGTGACCCCGGAGCGTCTCGCCGCCGCCTTCGACGGCCCCTCGCCCGCGCTCGCCGCGACGCTGCTGGGGTGCCGGCTGACCGTCGTCGCCCCGGACGGCGCCGTCACCGTGCGGCTGACCGAGACCGAGGCGTACGGGAACGCGGGAGCGGACCCCGGCGCCCACTCGTTCCGCGGCCGCACCGAGCGCAATGCCGCGCTGTTCGGGCCGCCGCGGCGCACGTACGTGTACCTGAACTACGGCATCCACCGCTGCCTGAACCTGGTGGGCCACCCCGAGGGGGAGGCCGGCGGTGTGCTGCTGCGTGCGGCCGAGGTGCTTGCAGGAGGGGACCTCGCGGTGGCCCGCCGTGGCCGGGACACCGGCCCCAAGCTGCTCTCCGGCCCGGGCAACCTCGGCCAGGGCCTCGGCATCACCCTGGAGATGGGCCACGCGCCCGTGGAGATCGTCGCCGCGCCGCCGGAGGTGGCCGACGACGGTGGCACCTCGGCCCGCCTCGCCGCGCCGGCCGCGCCCGCCCGCTTCCTCCTGGCCCCGCCCGCGCCCCGCGATCCGGCCGAGCCGCCGATCGAGGTCGTGACGGGCCCGCGCGTCGGCGTCTCGGGGGAGGGCGGCTCCGTGCGCTTCCCGTGGCGGTTCAGCGTGGCCGGCCACCGCAGCGTGTCCGCGTTCCGGCGTGGCCGCAACGTGCCGGACTGACCCCCAGACCTTGTCGACCGCCCCGGCCCCGTGCCTAGGTTGATCCCATGACCGAGATGAACAAGACCGCCCACGGCGAGACCCAGCAGACCGTCACCCGGACCATCGACGCGTCCGCCAAGGACGTGTTCGACTTCCTGACCCTGCCCGCGAACCACGCGAAGTTCGACGGCTCGGGCATGGTGCAGTCCGACGACAAGACCCAGCGCATCCAGAAGGTCGGCGACGTGTTCACCATGAACATGCACGCGGAGCACATGGGTGGCGACTACCAGACCGACAATCACGTGGTCGCCTACGACCCGAACAAGCTGGTCGGCTGGAAGACCGCCCCCGCCGGCACCGAGCCCAAGGGTTGGCAGTGGGTCTACCGGCTCGAGGACAACGGCTCCGGCAGCACGGTCGTGTCCCTCACCTACGACTGGACCGCCGTGACCGACCCGGAGCTGCTGGCGAAGAACCTCTTCCCGATGGTGTCCGAGGAGCAGATGGAGGAGTCGCTCGCGAAGCTGGCCGCCGAGGTCGGCTGACCCCCGCCTCCCGACGGCGGCCTCCGGGCTGGCCGTCCCCTCGACGACGGGCACGCACCCGGCCAGGGTGCGGTGCCCGTCGTCGTGTCCGGTGTCACGGCTAGAGTGCCGTGCGAGACCGTCCACCCCCACGTCCAGGAGGATCCGCCGTGACCGCCACCGCCGAGCCCGAAGTCCCGTCGCCGCGCGAGGACCTGTACCGCCACGTCAACGCCGGGTGGCTGGACACCCATGAGATCCCCGCGGACCAGGGCGCCTACGGCGCGTTCCTCGAGCTGCGGGACGCGGCCGAGCTCGCCGTCCGGCACCTGTGCGAGGACGCCGTGCGCGAGGTCGGCACGGGCTTCGACCCCGCCCAGGCGCGCGTGCAGGCCACGGCCGCGGCCGGCGCGCACCGGGACGTCCCGCTCGCCCCGCTGGACGAGGAGGACGCGGAGGGCACGGAGCATCCGGAGCTCAAGCGCCGGATCGCCGCGCTGTACGCCTCGTTCATGGACGACGAGACCGTGGAGGCCCGCGGCCTCGAGCCGATCGCCTCGGACCTGGCGGCGGTGGCCACCGTGTCCACCCCCGCGGAGCTGCTCGCCCTGTCCGGGCGACTGCAGCGCCAGGGCGTCTCCGGCCTCATCAACACCGGCGCCCTCAACGACGCCGGGAACCCGGACCGCATGCTCCTGCACCTGCTCCAGGGCGGCCTGGGCCTGCCGGACGAGTCCTACTACCGGGACGAGGCCTACGCCGAGATCCTCGAGCAGTACACCGAGCACACCGGCCGTCTGCTGGCGCTGGCCGGGATCGGCGCGGACCGGGACGAGGCCGCCGCGCTGGGCGTCCGGGTGGTGGAGCTGGAGAAGCGCATCGCCGCCCTGCACTGGGACCTGGTCCGCAGCCGGGACGCCGTGGCCCGCTACAACCCCATGACCCACGACCGGCTGACGGAGCTCTTCCCCCTGGCCGACGCGTGGCTCGAGGGCGTGGACGCCGCCGGCGAGCGCGCCGCGGAGGTCGTGGTGTGGCAGCCGGACTTCCTCTCCGGTGTGCAGGGGCTGCTCGAGGGACCCGAGGCCGCCGACCTCGAGGACTGGCGTCACTGGCTGATCCTGCAGGTGCTGCGCTCCTTCGCCGGCTTCCTGCCGGACGCGTTCGTGCAGGAGAACTTCTCCTTCTACGGCCGCCGCCTGGCCGGCACCGAGGAGGTCCGCCCCCGCTGGAAGCGCGCGGTCGCGTTCGTCAACGGGGCGGCCGGCGAGGACGTGGCGCAGCTCTACGTGGCCCGCCATTTCCCGCAGGGCCACGTGGCCGCGATGGACGAGCTCGTGGGCCTGCTCCAGGAGGCCTATCGCCGGTCCATCGAGGAGCTCGAGTGGATGGGCGAGGAGACCCGTCAGCGGGCGCTCGAGAAGCTGGCGATGTTCCGCCCCATGGTGGGCTACCCCTCGAAGTGGCTGGACTACTCCGCCCTCGAGGTCCACGCCGGCGACCTGCTGGGCAACGCCCGCTCCTCCTCGGAGCTCGAGTGGGAGCGGGACCTGCGCAAGATCGCGGACGGGCCGGACCCGGAGGAGTGGCACATCACGCCGCAGACGGTGAACGCGTACTACTCCCCGCTCGAGAACGCGATCGTCTTCCCGGCCGCCATTTTGCAGCCCCCGTTCTTCGACCCCGAGGCCTCGATGGCCGCGAACCTGGGGGCGATCGGCGCCGTGATCGGCCACGAGATCGGCCACGGCTTCGACGACCAGGGCTCGCGGTACGACGGCGCCGGTCGGCTCGAGGACTGGTGGACCGAGGAGGACCGCGCGGCGTTCACCGAGCGCACCTCCCGGCTGGTGGCCCAGTACAACGCGCTCTCCCCGGCCGAGGCCCCGGACCACCGCGTCAACGGCGAGTTCACCCTGGGGGAGAACATCGGCGACCTCGGCGGCCTGGGCATCGCCCACCGCGCCTTGGAGATCTGGCGGGACGAGGGCGACGGCGCCTCCCTCGACGCCGCGGCGGGGGACCGCGAGTTCTTCACCGCCTGGGCCACCGTGTGGCGTCAGCTCACGCGACCGGAGGCCATGGTCACCCGCATCGCCTCGGACCCGCACTCGCCCAACGAGTTCCGCTGCAACCAGGTGGTCAAGAACCTCGACGCCTTCCACGAGGCGTTCGGCACGCGCGAGGGGGATCCCATGTGGCTGGCCCCGGAGGAGCGCGTCACCATCTGGTGATCCCGCCCGCCGGCCGGGCCCCGCGGGTCCGGCCGGCGGCTCACTCGGATTCGGCGGGGTCCTGCATCCGGGTCTGACGCTCGGCGGCCAGCCGGTCCAGCAGGCGCGTCAGCGTCCGGATGTCCTCGCGGTCCCAGCGCGCCAGGTCGTCGCGCAGCCCGCGACCCGCCGGGCCGCCGCGCACCGCGTCGAGGCGGGCGAGCCCCTCGGGGCTGGCGCTCAGGAGGGCGGAGCGGCGGTCCCGCGGGTCCGGCTCTCGGGTGATCAGCCCGGCGGCCTCGAGGTCGCGGACCATGCGGGAGACCTGCGCGCGGTCCACCAGCAGGCCCTCGGCCACGGCCGAGGGCGTCATGGTCCCCTCGTTGGCCAGCATCATGAACGCCTTCATCGCCCCGACGGACAGGGCCGGGCTGAGGGCCGCCGCGTAGCGGACCATCACCTGGCGGTGCTGCAGGACCAGACGCGAGAACGCCTGCTCGAGCCCCTGGACGGCGGCCTCGAAGCCCGCGTCGTCGCCGCCTCCGCCCGGGTCCGGGGCGCCGTCAGCCACGGCGGGCCCGGACCAGCGCGGTGACGACGGCCGCCAGCAGGGCCGTCCCCGCCACGGCCAGCGCCGCGGGGGCGACGGGCCGGCCGGCCACCGGCGACGCCGTCGCCGGGCGCTCGGCCGCCACCGCCCGGGACTCCTCCGGGTCCTCGGCGGGATGCTGCCCCTGCGCCGCGGTCACCACGGGGATCGGACCGGTCGCGGGCAGCGTCTGCATGGCCTCGGCCGTGGCGTGGGTGGCCAGGTCGGCGCGGGTGGCGTGGAGGCGCTCGGAGGTGGTCATGCGACCCAGCGGGATGTTCGGCAGGAACAGGATCGCGATCAGCGCGACGATTGCGAGGGGCACGCCCACGAGGAACGCGTGGGAGATGCCGGTGGCGTAGACGTCCTCGAAGATCGAGCGCAGGCCGTCGGGCATCTCCGCCACGCGTGGCAGGGTGCTGGACTGCAGGCTCTCGGACCACTCGGCGGCGTCCGGGCCCAGGCTGCGCAGGGCCGCGGCGAGGTCCGCGCGGCGCTCCTCGATGCGGTCCGGGACCACGTTGGAGACCACGGCGCCCATCACGGCGACACCGATGCTGCCGCCCAGGGTGCGGAAGAAGGTGACGCCGGAGCTGGCGACGCCCATCTGCCGCGGGTCGGTGGTGTTCTGCACCACGAGCACGAGGTTCTGCATGGTCATGCCGACGCCGGCGCCGAGCAGGAACATGTAGAGGGACACCAGCCAGAAGGAGGTGTCGTAGTGCAGGGTGCCGAGCAGGGCGGTGCCGGCGATCAGCAGGACGGCGCCGATCACGAGCCAGCGCTTCCACACGCCGGTGCGGGTGATGAGGCCGCCGATCACCGTGGAGGACACGAGCAGGCCGAGGATCATCGGGATGGTCATGAGGCCGGCCTGGGTCGGCGTCGCGCCGCGGGCCAGCTGCATGTACTGGGCCAGGTAGACGGAGGAGCCGAACATGGCCAGGCCCGTGGCGATCGAGGCGATCGTCGCGAGGGTGAAGGTGCGGTCGCGGAAGAGGGTGAGCGGGATGAGCGGCTCGGCGACGCGCAGCTCGGTCACGACGAACAGGACGGTGGCGACGGCGGCGCCGCCGAGCATCCACGCGGTGGTGGTGCTGGCCCAGTCGAAGTCGCGGCCGGCGCTGGTGACCCAGATCAGCAGCAGCGCGGTGGCCGCGGTCAGGAACACGATGCCGAGGTAGTCGATGGACACCTTCTGGCGCTCGCGGTGCGGGAGGTGGAGGGTGCGCTGCACCATCACCAGGGCGACGACGGCGAAGGGCACCGCCACGAAGAAGTTCCAGCGCCAGCCCCACAGGTCGGTGATCACGCCGCCGGCGAGCGGGCCGCCCACCGTGGCCACGGCCATCACGGCGCCGAACAGGCCCATGTAGCGGCCGCGCTCACGCGGGCTGATGATGTCCGCCATGATCACCTGGCTGAGCGCGACGAGGCCGCCGCCGCCCAGGCCCTGCACGGTGCGGCAGACGATCAGGAAGGTCGGATCGTGGGTGAACCCGGCCGCCGCGGAGGCGGCGACGAAGATCGCCAGGGCGACCTGGAAGAGGACCTTGCGGTTGACGAGGTCGGCCAGCTTGCCCCAGATCGGGGTGGCGATGGCCGTGGCGAGCAGGGCCGAGGTGATGACCCAGGTGTAGGCGGTCTGGTCGCCGCCGATGTCGTGGATGATCACCGGCATCGAGGTCGAGACCACCGTGTTGGCGATCATCGAGACGAACATGCCCAGCAGGAGGCCGGTCAGGGCCTGGAGCACGGAGCGGTGGCGCGCGGCGTCGGCGGCGGCGCGCTCGAGCGAGGGGGCGCCGGCCGGCGCGACGGCCTCGGGGGCGGGGGAGGTTGGGGTCATGGGGTCCTTCGGCGGGAGGGGCGGCGCGGTGATTGACATGAGTCAATGATTGACGAGAGTCAATCATAAGGGGCGTCGGACCGGGCCGCACCCGCCGTCCGCGGTTAGCCTGGTCACGCCGGACGACGCCGCGTCCTCCCCCCGATCCGAGAGTGAGGCCCCGCCGTGACCCCCCGTTTCCTGCTCATGACCCGCCTCCCTGAGCCCGGGCTCGGAATGCTGCGCGCGGCCGGAGAGGTGGTGGACGGCGCCGACGTCGGAGGGGACGCCGCGCTCGCGCGGCTGGTGGCCTCGGGGGACTACGACGTCGTCGTCGCGGCCCTGGACCAGAAGTTCACCGCCGACGTGCTCGCCGACGCGCGGATCAGGGGCATCGCCAACTACGCGGTCGGCTACAACAACGTGGACGTGGCCGCCGCGACGCGGCGGGGGATCGCCGTCGGCAACACCCCGGACGTGCTCACGGACGCCACCGCGGACATCGCGATGCTCCTGATCCTCGGGGTGACCCGCCGTGCCCCCGAGGGCGAGCGGATGGTGCGCGAGGGGCGCTTCCACGGCTGGGCGCCGGACCTGCTCGTGGGCCGGGACGTGCGCGGCGCGACCCTGGGCCTGGCCGGTTTCGGGCGGATCGGCAAGGCGGTGGCCGAGCGCGCGCTCGCCTTCGGCATGGACGTCGTGTTCGCGCCGCGGCCTCCCGCGCACCGGGAGGTGGCGGCCGAGGAGCTCGGCGACCTCGCCGGCCGCGTCCGTCAGGTCCGCTGGGAGGAGCTCGTCGAGGTCGCGGACGTCCTCTCCCTCCACGTGCCCCTGACGGACGACACCCACCACCTCGTGGATGCGGAGGTGATCGCGAAGATGAAGGACGACGCCGTCCTCGTCAACACGGCCCGCGGCCCCGTGGTGGACGAGGCGGCCCTCGTCACCGCCCTGCGCGAGGGGCGGCTCTTCGGCGCCGGTCTGGACGTCTACGAGGACGAGCCCGCCCTCGCCCCGGGCCTGGCCGAGCTGGAGAACGTGATGCTCCTGCCGCATCTGGGCTCCGCCACCCGGGACACCCGCGCCGCGATGGCCGAGCTGGCCGCGCGCAACGCGATCGCCATGGCCACGGGCGCGGAGGTCCCGGCCCTCGTCAACCCCGAGGTGCGCGGCTGACCGGCGGGGCGCCGTCGGTAGACTCGGGAACCGTGACCACCGAGAACTCCGCCTCCGCCGCCGTCGACCACCACGATCAGCAGGCCGTCCGCGCCGCTAAGCGTGAGCAGCTGCTCGCCTCGGGCCGCGAGGCCTACCCCGTGCAGGTGCCGCGCACCCACGCGCTGGCCGAGGTGCGTGAGCGGTTCGACGGCCACGAGCCCGACTGGACCTCGGGCGAGACCGTGTCGGTGACCGGGCGCGTCGTCTTCCTCCGCAACACCGGCAAGCTCTGCTTCGCCACCCTGCAGGAGTCCGGTGCGGACGGGGAGGCCGTCCGCCTCCAGGTCATGGTGTCCCTGGCCGCCGTCGGTGAGGAGTCCCTGGCCGAGTGGAAGAAGGTCGTGGACCTGGGCGACTTCCTCTCCGTCACCGGCGAGGTGATCGTCTCGCGCCGCGGCGAGCTGTCCATCATGGCCTCGGCGTGGGAGATGGCCTCCAAGGCGCTGCGCCCCCTGCCCGTGCTGCACGCGGACCTGAACGAGGAGACCCGCGTCCGCCAGCGCTACGCGGACCTGATCGTGCGCGAGGAGGCCCGCCGCATGGTCTACACCCGGGCCAAGGTCACCTCGGCGGTGCGGCGCACCCTCGAGGGCCACGGCTACGTGGAGGTGGAGACCCCGATGCTCCAGCTGGTCCACGGCGGCGCCCTCGCGCGTCCCTTCGAGACGCACCTCAACGCGTTCGACCAGCCGATGACCCTGCGCATCGCCACCGAGCTGTACCTCAAGCGCGCCGTCGTCGGCGGCATCGACCGCGTGTTCGAGATCGGCCGCGTGTTCCGCAACGAGGGCGTGGACTCGACCCACTCGCCCGAGTTCACCACCCTCGAGTCCTATGAGGCGTGGGCGGACATGCACGTCATGGCCGAGCGCATGCAGGAGATCATCCTCAACGCCGCGGACGCGGTGGGCGCCGGGCGTCGGCTCGAGACCGCGAAGGGCGTCATCGACCTCGACGGCGAGTGGGCCTGGGTCGCCGTGTACCCGGGGCTGTCCGAGGCCGTGGGCCGCGAGATCACCCCGGAGACGGACGCCGAGACGCTGCGGGCGATCGCCGCGGAGCACGAGGTCAAGGTGGACCCCGCGTGGGACGCGGAGAAGCTCGTGATCGAGCTGTTCGGTGAGATCGTGGAGCCCACCCTGATGAACCCCACGTTCGTGTACGACTACCCGCCGGCCGCCCAGCCGCTCGCGCGCCCGCACCGCTCGGAGGACCGGGTCATCGAGGCGTGGGACCTGATCATCGGCGGCATGGAGCGCGGCACCGCGTTCTCCGAGCTGATCGACCCCGTCATCCAGCGCGAGCGCCTGACCGCCCAGTCGGCGATGGCGGCCGCCGGCGACGACGAGGCGATGCAGCTGGACGAGGACTTCCTGCGCGCCCTCGAGTACGGCGCCCCGCCCATGGGCGGCATCGGCCTGGGCATCGACCGCCTGGTGATGCTGTTCACGGACGCCGGCATCCGCGAGACCATCCTCTTCCCGCTGCTCAAGCCGGAGGCCTGACATGGCCGCCTTCTGGGACTACTTCTCCGTCCTCGCCCCCTCGATCGGCCTCGGGCTCATCTTCTGGCTGGTGATGCGCTCCCTGCTGCGTTCGGACACGGGCGAGCGCGAGAGTCAGGCCCGCCGGCTCTCGGGCGCGGACGCGCGGGCGGCCCGCGAGGAGGCCGAGGCCCGTGAGTGGGCGGCCCGACGCCGAGCCGAGGGAGGGCCGGGGGCTGATCCGGAGGACCGCGCCCGGTGAGATTCCTTCCCCGGCGTTGAAGAATCCTTCTGCCCGGCTTTGTTGCGGTATTCTTGAATCACCACAAGTGCACGGCCGGAATCGTGAGCACGCGGGAAAGAACCCCGAGAGCGAAGACCGGAACCCAGGGACACGCGCACGAGAGAAGAAAGTGGGAATCACCGTTGGCACAGAAGGTAGAAGTGGTCCTCGTGGATGATCTTGACGGTTCGCCTGCAGATGAGACCGTGAACTTTGCATTGGACGGTCGCAATTACGAGATCGACCTGTCGAAGGAGCACGCTGCGGAACTCCGTGAGTTCCTGAAGCCCTACATGAAGAAGGGCCGCGCCGTGGCGCCGCCGTCGCCCAAGGTCGAGGCCGCCCAGATCCGCAAGTGGGCGGCCGAGAACGGCTACGAGGTCTCGAGCCGGGGCCGTCTGCACCGCGACGTGGTGGAGGCCTACCGCAACGCGAAGCGCAAGTGAGCGCCCCGCCCGGGTGCGTCGAGGGATCGGCGTCCCCGGGCCTCGTTCCGGCCCCTCCCGACGACGGCCGGGCCGCTTCTCCCGCTGGCGAACAGTCGCGCGGCACGCGGCCCGGGTGCGTAGTCTCGACCACGACCGTACGCAAGGAGTGTGCCCATGTTCGAGAGATTCACCGACCGCGCCCGGCGGGTGGTCGTGCTCGCCCAGGAAGAGGCGCGCATGCTCAACCACAGCTACATCGGTACCGAGCACATCCTGCTCGGTCTGATCCACGAGGGTGAGGGCGTCGCAGCCAAGGCACTGGAGTCCATGGACATCTCCCTGGGCGCCGTGCGAGAGAAGGTGCAGGAGGACATCGGCCAGGGTCAGCAGAACCCGCCCGGCCACATCCCCTTCACGCCGCGCGCCAAGAAGGTGCTCGAGCTGTCCCTGCGCGAGGCGCTGCAGCTCGGCCACAACTACATCGGCACCGAGCACATCCTGCTCGGCCTGATCCGCGAGGGCGAGGGCGTGGCCGCCCAGGTGCTCGTGCAGCTCGGCGCGGACCTGAACCGCGTCCGTCAGACGGTCATCCAGCTGCTCTCCGGCTACCAGGGCGGCGCCCAGGGTGGCAAGGAGACCGCCGGCGCCGGGGTGGGCCAGGGCGGCGAGGCCGGCCAGAACGCCGGCTCCGTGGTGCTGGACCAGTTCGGACGCAACCTCACCGCGGCCGCGCACGACGGCAAGCTGGATCCCGTCATCGGGCGTGCGGGCGAGATGGAGCGCGTCATGCAGGTGCTCTCCCGCCGCACCAAGAACAACCCCGTGCTCATCGGCGAGCCCGGCGTCGGCAAGACCGCCGTCGTCGAGGGCCTGGCCCAGGCGATCGACCGCGGCGACGTCCCGGAGACGCTCAGGGGCAAGCAGCTCTACTCGCTGGACCTCGGCTCCCTCGTGGCCGGCTCCCGCTATCGCGGCGACTTCGAGGAGCGCCTGAAGAAGGTGCTCAAGGAGATCCGCACCCGCGGGGACATCATCCTGTTCATCGACGAGATCCACACCCTCGTCGGGGCGGGCGCGGCCGAGGGCGCGATCGACGCCGCCAGCATCCTCAAGCCGATGCTGGCCCGGGGCGAGCTCCAGACCATCGGCGCCACCACGCTGGACGAGTACCGCAAGCACATCGAGAAGGACGCCGCGCTCGAGCGCCGCTTCCAGCCGATCCAGGTCGCCGAGCCGTCCGTCGAGGACGCCACGGAGATCCTGCGTGGCCTGCGGGACCGCTACGAGGCACACCACAAGGTCTCCATCACGGACGGTGCGCTCAAGGCCGCCGCCGGCCTGGCGGACCGCTACGTCTCCGACCGGCACCTGCCGGACAAGGCCATCGACCTGATCGACGAGGCCGGCGCGCGTCTGCGCATCCGTCGCATGACCGTGCCGCCGGAGATCAAGGCCTACGAGTCCCGCATCGCGGAGGCGCGCACCCAGAAGGAGGCCGCCATCGACGGCCAGGACTTCGAGGGCGCCGCCCGCCTGCGCGACCAGGAGCAGCAGCTCGAGGACGAGCGCCGCGAGAAGGAGCAGGCGTGGCGCACCGGTGCGGACGCCGACGTCGCCACGGTGGACGAGGACCTCATCGCCGAGGTGCTCTCCAAGTCCACCGGCATCCCGGTGTTCAAGCTCACCGAGGAGGAGACGGACCGCCTGCGCAACATGGAGGAGGAGCTCCACCGCCGCGTGATCGGCCAGGACGAGGCGATCAAGTCCCTGTCCCGCGCCATCCGCCGCACCCGCGCGGGCCTGAAGGACCCGAACCGCCCCTCGGGGTCGTTCATCTTCGCCGGCCCCACCGGCGTCGGCAAGACGGAGCTGGCCAAGTCCCTCGCGGAGTTCCTCTTCGGGGACGAGGACGCGCTCATCACGCTGGACATGTCCGAGTTCCAGGAGAAGCACACCGTCTCGCGTCTGTTCGGTGCCCCTCCCGGCTACGTGGGCTACGAGGAGGGCGGCCAGCTCACCGAGAAGGTCCGCCGCCGTCCGTTCTCCGTGGTGCTGTTCGACGAGGTGGAGAAGGCCCATCAGGACCTCTTCAACTCCCTGCTGCAGATCCTCGAGGACGGTCGCCTGACCGACTCGCAGGGCCGTGTGGTGGACTTCAAGAACACCGTGATCATCATGACCACGAACCTCGGCACCCGGGACATCTCCAAGGGCGTCATGACCGGCTTCCAGTCGGCCACGGACACCACCACCGGGTACGAGCGGATGAAGGGCAAGGTCAAGGAGGAGCTGCGCCAGCACTTCCGCCCCGAGTTCCTCAACCGTGTGGACGACGTGATCGTGTTCCCGCAGCTGCAGAAGCACGAGATCGTGCAGATCGTGGACCTGTTCATCTCCCGCCTCGGCAAGCGCCTGGCGGAGCAGGACCTGTCCATCGAGCTCACCCAGTCCGCCAAGGAACTGCTCGCGGACCGCGGCTACGATCCGGCCATGGGTGCCCGCCCGCTGCGCCGCACCATCCAGCAGATGGTGGAGGACCAGCTCTCGGAGAAGATCCTCTTCGGTGAGATCCCGGCCGGCTCCCTCATCACCGTGGACACCACGGGCGAGGGGGAGGGCGCCGAGCTGACGTTCACGTTCTCCGGCGGCCGGGAGGCCCTGGAGGGCGCGGACCTGGCCGAGCTCGAGTCCGGTGCCGGCGATCCGGTGGACGCCGCCCGCTCCGCGTGACCCGCGGGGCCTGATCCGAGACGCCGGACCGCGCGTCCGGTGCCCACGGCCCGCCGCCTCCTCCCCTCGGGGAGGAGGCGGCGGGCCGTCGTCGTGCCCCCGCGGGACGCCGGGGCCGAGGTCCGCGACACCGCCGTAGGCATCAAGGACGGCCTCTCGAAGGACCGCTGAACCGGACCGCCTCCCCGGAGGCACGAGAGGGGTTCCCTCGCGGCGGGATCGGTGCCAGCGTGGTCTGTGACCGCTCGACGGTGGTCCTGTCTCCGCTTCGACCCGGCGCTCGCCGGGACGGCCGCGGAGCAGCCCCGAGAAGAAGGAGGCCGCCCATGGGTATCGGTGACCTGAACAACCTCGCAAACCAGCACTCGGACAAGATCGACGAGGCCGTGGACAACGCTCAGGAGCAGCACGGTGACAAGCTCGGCGAGCACGCCGACACCGTGAACAAGGGTGTCGACGGCGCGCAGGAGAAGTTCCTGTCCGGGGACGAGGGCGAGCAGCAGGCCTGAGCCTGCCGTCGACGCCGCGGGAGCCCCCGCCCGGTCCGCCGGGACGGGGGCTCCCGTCTCTCCGGGGTCGGGATGTCCGTGCCTAGACTGGACCCCATGCCTGCCGACCGCCCCCTCACCCTCCGCTCGGCGCGGACCCAGGACGTCCCGGTCATCCAGGCGCTCGTGGAGCCACTGGCGCGGGAGCGCGTGCTGCTCCAGAAGGAGGCTGTGGCCTACTACGAGGCCATCCAGGAGTTCGTGGTCGCCGAGGAGGCGGACGGGACCCTGGCCGGCTTCGGCGCCCTCCACGTGATGTGGCAGGACATCGCCGAGGTCCGCACCCTCGCCGTCTCGGAGGCCCACCGGGGGGCCGGCGTCGGGCACCTGCTCATCGAGGAGCTGCTGGACCGTGCGCGGGCCGTGGGCGTCGAGCGGGTCTTCTGCCTGACCTTCGAGGTCGAGTTCTTCCGCCGGCACGGTTTCGAGGTGATGGCGGACCAGTCCGCCGTGGACCCGGAGGTCTATGCGGAACTGCTGCGCTCCACGGACGAGGGCGTCGCCGAGTTCCTGGACCTCGCCCGGGTCAAGCCGAACACGCTCGGCAACACGCGGATGATCCGCCGCCTCTGAGCCGCCGCACCGCGGGCCGCCCCGTACCCCGGCGAGGTCAGGCCGGGAAGGTGAGGCCGCCGTCGTCGTCCCGGGCCAGCAGCCCGTCCGACACGAGCCCAGCCACGCAGCGCGCCCACTGCGCGTCGTCGGGGCGGTGCGACCCGAGCCGCCCCCCGGTCACGACGACGGCGGGCACCTCCGCCTCGGCCACGCGCCCGTGCTCGCGGACGGCGGCCATCACGGCCCCGCGCACCTGACGGTCCGTGCCGGCCCAGGCCTGGCCGCGCGACACCTCCGCCGGCGGCGGGGAGCCCGCCGCGACCCACGCGCACGTCTCCGCCAGGGGGCAGCGGTCGCAGGCGGGGGAGCGGGCCGTGCAGACGAGGGCCCCGAGCTCCATGACGGCCGCGTTCCACGCGTTGGCGCGGGCAGGGTCCTCGGGCATCAGGTCCTGGGCGCGGCGCATCTCGGCGCGGGTCAGCGACCTGCCGGGCAGGGCCTCACCCGCGACCGCGCGCGCGATCACCCGGCGCACGTTGGTGTCCACGACGGTCTCGGGGATGCCGAACGCGAAGCTCGCGACCGCCGCGGCCGTGTACTCGCCGATGCCGGGCAGGGCGCGCAGGGCGGCGGGGTCGGCCGGCACCCGGCCGTCGTGGCGCTCGACGACGGCCCGGGCGGCCTCCTGGAGGCGCAGGGCCCGGCGCGGGTAGCCGAGCCGGTCCCAGGCCGTGAGCACGTCTGCGGTGGGGGCGACGGCCAGGTCCGCGGGGGTGGGCCAGCGCTCCAGCCACTCCCGCCAGCGGGGCAGCACCCTCACGACCGGTGTCTGCTGGAGCATGATCTCCGAGACGAGCACGCCCCACGGGGAGCAGTCCGGGCTGCGCCAGGGAAGGTCCCGGGCGTGGACGGCGAACCAGCCCAGCACCGCGTCGTGCAGGCGCGGCACGTCCACCGTGGGCGGGACGAGGGGGGCGGGCGCGGGCATGGCGTCCACTGTAGGGTGCGCCGCCGCCTACCCTGGATCGCATGCCGTCTCGTCCGACTTCCCCCGGGTCGAAGCCGTCCCCCGCCGTCTACCGCCGCCGGCGGCTCGTGGCCGCCCTGCTCGCCCTCGTGCTCCTGCTCCTGGTGGGGTGGGCCGTCGTGGCGCTCGTCCGCGCCGGGATCGGCGCCTTCTCCTCCGAGGACGCCGACCCCTCCGCCGCCCCGACGCCGGTGCACTCCCCGTCGCCCGCCCCGGCGACGGACGCCGAGTCCGGCTCCGCCTCGCCCACCGTGGCCCTCGAGGACGCGGCCGAGTGCCAGCCCTCGGACCTGCGGATCACCGCCTCCGCGGACCGGTCCGAGTACCAGCGGGGCGAGGAGGCCGAGCTGCGCCTGGGCATCACGAACCTCTCCTCGACCCCGTGCCGCACGGATGTGGGCACGGCCCGACAGGAGTTCAGGATCCGCACGGCCGAGGGCGACGACGTCTTCTCCACCCGCATCTGCCAGGCGGACCCCGCGGAGGCCCAGCGGGTGCTGTACCCGCACGAGGAGCTCACCGCCGTGTACCGCTGGTCCGGCCGTGCCTCGAGCCAGGACTGCGGCCGACTCGGCGCTCTCGCGGAGCCCGGACCCCATCTGCTGACGGTCAGCCTCGGCGACGTCACCTCCCGCCCCGTCGCGCTGAAGATCCTCGAGGAGCTCGCCCCGGGGGCCCAGGACGGCGGCTCCTCGGCCACCCCCTCCTCGGCCACCCCCTCCTCGAGCGGCAGCGCCTCCCCGTCGGCGTCCGCCTCAGCTCCGGCGTCGGCCTCAGCCTCGGCGTCCGCCTCAGCATCGGCGTCGGCTTCGCCGTCCGCGGCACCGGCCACGACCACCGACCCGTCGCCGTCGCCGTCCCGCTGAGCCGGGCGCGTCGTCAGCGGCCGGGGCCGACCTCCGGACGCGCGGCCGGGCCGCCGCCGGTCCACGTGGGGATCGTGGCGAGGGCCTCGCCGATTGAGCCGACCTCCGCCACCGTGAAGCCCGCCGGGACGTCCCCGAGCGGCTCGGGGGAGCGGGGGACCAGGGCGCGGGTGAAGCCCAGGCGGGCGGCCTCACGCACCCGTCGCCCGATGCCGGGCACGGGGCGCACCTCCCCGGCCAGCCCGAGCTCACCGACCGCGATCATCCCCTGCGGGACGGGGGCCGAGAGCTTCGCCGAGGCCACGGCGACGGCCACGGCCAGGTCCGAGGCGGGCTCCGAGAGTCGCACGCCGCCCACGGTGGCCACGTAGCAGTCGTCCTGGGCGAGGGCGAAACGGGCCCGGCGCTGGAGCACGGCCAGGAGCATGTTCACGCGCGCCGCGTCCACGCCGGAGACGGTGCGGCGCGGGCTGCCGCCGGCGGACGGGGTGAGCAGGGACTGCACCTCGGCCACGAGCGGGCGCCGGCCCTCGAGCGTCACCGTCACGCATGTGCCCTCGACCGGCTCCGAGACGCCCGAGAGGAACAGGCCGGAGGGGTCGTCCAGGGACTCGATGCCGTCCTCCCGCAGGTCGAAGCAGCCGACCTCGTCCGTGGGCCCGAAGCGGTTCTTCACCGCACGCACCAGGCGCAGCCGTGAGTGGCGGTCCCCCTCGAACTGGCAGACCACGTCCACGAGGTGCTCGAGCAGCCGCGGACCCGCGATGGTCCCGTCCTTCGTCACGTGGCCCACCAGGACCGTGGTGATCCCCTTCTCCTTGGCCGTGCGGATGAGGCTGGCCGCCACCTCGCGCACCTGGCTGACGCCCCCGGCGATCCCGTCCACCTCGGTGGACTGCAGGGTCTGCACGGAGTCCACGACCACCAGCTCCGGGTCCGTCCGCTCGATCTGCCCCAGCGCCCGGCCCAGGTCCGTCTCCGCCGTCAGACGCAGGGTGTCCGCGATCGCCCCGATCCGGTCTGCCCGGGAGCGCACCTGCGCCGCCGACTCCTCACCCGTCAGGTACAGCACCGAGCGCGGACCGCCGCCGCCCGCGCCGCGCGCCGTCTGGGCGGCCACGTCCAGCAGCAGCGTGGACTTGCCGATGCCCGGCTCGCCGGCCAGCAGGATCACCGCGCCCGGCACGAGGCCGCCGCCGAGCACGCGGTCCAGCTCGCGCACCCCCGTGGAGCGGAACGAGGCCAGCGTGGCGTCCACGTCCGCGATGCGCGGCGCGACCTCCGCGACCGTGGCCGCGCGCGTGCGGCCGGTGGTGGACGTCAGGCCGATCTCCTCGACCGTGCCCCACGACTGGCACTCCCCGCAGCGTCCGACCCACTTCACGGTGGTCCAGCCGCACTCGGTGCAGCGGTATCCGGGGGCGCGCTTCGGGGCGGTCTTGGTGGCCATGCGCCCACTCTAGGATCCGGGGCGGACGTGTTAACCGGCCCGCAGGCGGCCCGACGTCGACCGCCGGGGCCGCGCGCCGCCGTCGGGCTCAGACGCGGGGCAGGTAGGCCCGCGCCTCGTCGTGCTCGGCGCCCGTGGCCTCGATGAGGTCCACCATCATGGGCCGCAGCAGCATCACGAGCGCCTCGCCGTGCACGGATCCGCCGCCCAGCTGGTGCGGGTCCAACGCGGAGGCGGACGCCCCCAGGGCGTCCCGCGCCACGGACAGCGAGCGATGGCGGCCCTCGGCCTGGGGTTCCACGAGGGACCGGTGCAGGATCTCGACGGCGTCCGCGGCGTCGTCGAACCAGGCGGCCAGGCGCTCGCGGACGTCGTCGTCGAGCACGCCCTCGTCCAGGGCCGAGACCACCCGCCGGGCCACGATCCGCAGGGAGCGCACCGCCAGATCCGAGCGGTCCGCCGCGTTCACCGCGTCCTCCACGAAGGAGCGCGAGGAGCGGTGCAGCGGGTTGAACACGGTCTGCTCATGTGTGACGCGCAGCTCCTTGCGCAGCGCCTCCAGCGTGGTGTGCGTGCCGCGGCTGGCCACGAGCGCCATCCAGGCGGTGCGGGAGTCGTCCTCCCGCAGGGCCCGGGAGAGGTCGCGCAGCACCGTGGCGATCGAGTCGTAGAGCCCACCCAGCTGACGCACCGCGGGACGGCGCACGTCCTGGGGCGAGAGGAACGTGACGAGCAGGGCCAGGACGCCGCCCACGATCGCGTCCTGGCTGCGGACGAACGGCCCTCCCGTGCCGATGGGCAGGAGGACCACGAGGACGGACTGCAGGGACATCTGCATCGTGAACGTGGCGCCGGAGTCCAGGAACCGGGCCACCATCACGGACACGAACAGGACCACCGAGGCCTGCCACAGGCCGCGGCCGAGCCCGACCATGAGCAGGTCCCCGATCAGGATGCCGACGGTGCAGCCGACGGCGACCTCGGCCACCTTGCGCAGCTTCGGCTCCCGTTGGAAGCCGAGGGCGATCAGCAGGGCGGTGGAGGCGAACAGGGGCTGCTGGTGGCCCAGGACGGTCTCCGCGAACCAATAGGCGCCCACCGCGCAGACCGCGACGAGGGCGGCCTGGCCCACGGAGGAGCGGACGCGGGACCAACCCGCACGGGCGCGCCGACGCAGGAAGCGGCCGAGGCGCTCCCCGCGGGTCTGGGGGTCGACCATCGGCACCGTGCCCGTGGCGGTGGCGAAGCGGTCCGTCATGCGGCCAGCCTAGTCCGACGCCGCGGAACCCCCGCCGTGCGAGGCTCAACCAGGCATTGTGACCCACTGCACAGCCAGATCCTACGAATGCCGCCCCAGTTCACCATCTGTTCACCCCGGCCGAGCACTCGATTCACCTCGGGACCGTACGGTCGAGTGCGGTGCAGAACCGGGCCAGCCGGACGCTCTGCCCTCACCGTCGTCATCCGATTGAAAGAGGCTCTTCGTGAAGGCTCTCCGCTTCGGCCGCTCCGCCGCCCTCCTGTCCGTGGCCGCCATCGCCCTGACCGCCTGCTCCTCCGCGGACAGCGGCAACGGCGGCTCCGATGCCTCCGGCTCCGCCGGCGGCGAGCAGGGCACCACCTCCGAGGTCCAGGGCAACCTGGTCGGCGCCGGCGCCTCCTCGCAGGAGGCGGCCATGACCGCCTGGACCCAGGGCGTCACCGAGACCGCTCCGAACCTGACCGTGCAGTACTCCCCGGACGGCTCCGGTGCCGGTCGTGAGAAGTTCCTCGCCGGTGCCACCTCCTTCGCCGGCTCCGACGCCGCCCTCAAGGAGGAGGAGGCTGAGTCCGCCAAGAAGAACTGCGGCGACGAGGGCGCGTTCCACGTGCCGGCCTACATCTCCCCGATCGCCGTGGCCTACAACCTGCCGGGCGTCGATGACGTCAAGATGGACGCCGAGACCATCGCCAAGGTGTTCTCCGGCGAGATCAAGAACTGGAACGACGAGGCCATCGCCGCGCAGAACGAGGGCGTCGAGCTGCCCGACACCCCGATCACCGTCGTGCACCGTTCCGACGACTCGGGCACCACCGAGAACTTCACCGCCTACCTCACCGAGGCCGCCGGCGATGCCTGGTCCTACGACGAGGTCGAGACCTGGCCGTCCGACATCACCGCCGAGTCCGCCCAGGGCACCAAGGGTGTCGTGGGCCTGGCCTCCCAGACCGAGGGCGCCATCACCTACGCCGACGCCTCCGCCGTGGGCGAGCTGGGCACCGTGTCCGTGAAGGTCGGCGAGGAGTACGTGAAGTACTCCGCCGAGGCCGCGGCCGCGACCGTCGAGAAGTCCGAGGCCAAGGAGGACGGCTCGATCGAGCTCGACCGCGCCACCGACGAGTCCGGCGTGTACCCCGTCGTGCTGGTCTCCTACCACATCTACTGCAACCAGTACGAGTCGCAGGAGACCGTGGACCAGGTCAAGGCCTTCGCCGAGTACGTCGTGTCCGAGGACGGTCAGAAGACCGCCGAGGAGTCCGCGGGCAACGCCCCGATCTCCGAGGACACCCGCAAGAAGGCCATGGAGCGCATCGAGGCCATCTCGGTCAAGGGCTGATGTCGCTTCTTGTCGGCTGACCCGCCGCCGCTTCGGCCGCCGGGCCCCACGGGCCCGGCGGCTGAAGCCGCGTCAGGGCGCTCGTTCGTCGCGGCCCGTCCATCACCACGCACGTCGATCTGAGGGAAGGCACTGTGTCCTCAACCACCAACGAGGCGGCACCGAAGCCGTCCAGCCTGCGCGGCCCCCGCCGCGGAGCCGCCGGAGACAAGCTCCTCTCCGGCGGGGCCCTGGCGGCCGCCGTCCTGATCCTGCTCGTGCTCGCCTTCGTGGCGGTCTTCCTCCTGACGGAGGCATGGCCTGCCCTGCAGCCGGGTGCGGAGCTCGTGTCTGCGGACTCCTTCTTCCAGTACGTGTGGCCGCTCATGGCCGGCACCGTGATGGTGTCGATCATCGCTCTGCTCATCGCCACCCCGGTCGCGATCGGCGTCGCCCTGTTCATCTCGCACTATGCGCCCCCGCGCATCGCGCAGTCGGTGGGCTTCGTGATCGATCTGCTGGCCGCGATCCCCTCCGTGGTCTACGG
This sequence comes from Micrococcus sp. iso_239, assembly GCF_056173395.1. Lineage (NCBI taxonomy): Bacteria > Bacillati > Actinomycetota > Actinomycetes > Micrococcales > Micrococcaceae > Micrococcus > Micrococcus sp. iso_239. The sequence continues at coordinate 122,874 of NZ_CM149672.1, forward strand.
CGTGTGGGGCTGGCTGACGCTCGCTCCGCTGATGGTGCCGATCTACGGCTGGCTCAACGAGAACCTGGGCTTCATCCCGTTCTTCGGCGGCTCGGCCACCACCACGGGCCGCACCCTGCTGACCTCGGGCGTCGTGCTGGCCGTGATGGTCCTGCCGATCATCACCGCGCTCTGCCGTGAGATCTTCACCCAGACCCCGAAGCTCCACGAGGAGGCCGCGCTCGGCCTCGGCGCCACGCGCTGGGAGATGATCAAGATGACCGTGTTCCCGTTCGCCCGGGCCGGCATCGTCTCCTCGATCATGCTCGGCCTCGGCCGCGCGCTCGGCGAGACCATGGCGGTCACCATGGTGCTCTCCGGCGGCGTCTTCTCTTGGTCGCTCGTGGAGTCCGGCAGGAACCAGACGATCCCGTCGGAGATCGCGCTCAACTTCCCCGAGGCGTTCAACATGCGCCTGCACGAGCTGATCGCTGCCGGTCTCATGCTCTTCATCATCACCCTGGCGGTGAACATGATCGCCCGCGCGATCGTGAACAAGCACAAGGAATTCTCGGGAGCCAACTGACATGAGCACTGTCTCGACTTCTCCCCGGGCCACCGAGGACAGCGTGACGCCGCGGCGTCACTCCCTGACCGAGGGTCAGAAGCCCCGCTGGACCTGGATGGCCGTCGCAGCTGCCGCGGCCGTCGTCGCCGCCGGCCTGACCGTGCTGCTCAGCGGCGCCTTCAACGTCGCCGGTTTCGTGATCATCGCCGCCATCCTCTACATCGCGGGGCTCTACGTGGCCACCCGCGTGATGGAGAACCGGCGCCGCGCCGCGGACGGCCTGTGCCGCAACCTCGTGTGGCTGGCGTTCCTCGTGGCCCTGGTGCCGCTGGTCTCCGTGCTGTGGTCGGTCCTCTCCGCCGGTCTGCCGACCCTGATCGCCAACCCGCAGATCATGGCGTACGACATGAAGGGCATCACCGGCATCGACGACTCGGCGTGGGTGGAGGACGGCAAGCCCGCCGGCGGGCTCGCGGGCGGTTTCGGCCACGCCCTGATCGGCACCGTCGTGATCACGATCATCGCGACCCTGATCTCCGTGCCGATCGGCATGCTCACCTCCATCTACCTGGTGGAGTACAGCCGCGGCGGCTGGTTCTCCCGCGCCATCGTGTTCTTCGTGGACGTCATGACCGGCATCCCCTCGATCGTGGCCGGCCTCTTCGCCTACGCCGCGATCACGTGGGTCCTGACCCTGGTCACCGGCAGCAAGTCCACCGCACTGCAGTCCGTGCAGATGGGTCTCACGGCCGCGATCGCGCTCTCGGTGCTCATGATCCCCGTGGTCGTGCGATCCACGGAGGAGATGCTCCGTGTGGTGCCCAACGAGCTGCGCGAGGGCGCCTACGCCCTCGGCGTGCGCAAGTGGCAGACCATCGCCAAGGTGGTCCTGCCCACCGCGATCTCCGGCATCGCCTCCGGCGTCACCCTGGCCATCGCCCGCGTGGCGGGCGAGACCGCGCCGATCCTCGTGACGGCCGGCTTCGCCACCAGCATCAACTGGAACCCGTTCGACAACTGGATGACCGCGCTGCCGGTGTACATCTACCGCCAGCTGGTCGCCCCGACCTCGCCTACGGCGGCGGACCCCTCGACCGCCCGCGCCTGGGCAGCCGCCCTGCTGCTCGTCACCATCGTCATGCTGCTCAACCTGGCGGCACGGTTCATCGCCAAGGCGTTCGCCCCCAAGAAGGGCCGGTGAGGCCCGGCCGCCCGGAATCCCCCGGGCGGCCGGCCCCGACCCCGTCGCACCCCCCCCAGAGACTTCCACGAAGGAACAGAACCACTCATGTCCAAGCGCATCCAGGCCATCGACGTCGATGTCTTCTACGGCAAGTTCAAGGCCGTCGAGGGCGTCAACATCGACATCGCCCCCCGCTCCGTCACCGCCTTCATCGGCCCCTCCGGCTGCGGCAAGACCACCTTCCTGCGCAGCATCAACCGCATGCACGAGGTGCTCCCCGGCGCCACCGTGGACGGCCAGCTCCTGCTCGACGGCGAGGACATCTACGGGCCCGGTGTGGACCCGGTCCGCGTCCGTTCCCAGATCGGCATGGTCTTCCAGCGCCCGAACCCGTTCCCCACGATGTCCATCCGGGACAACGTGCTGGCCGGCTACAAGCTCAACGGCACCCGCCTGAACAAGTCCCGTGCGGACGAGCTCGTGGAGAAGTCCCTGCGCGGCGCCAACCTGTGGAACGAGGTCAAGGACCGCCTCGACAAGCCCGGCTCCGGCCTCTCCGGCGGTCAGCAGCAGCGTCTGTGCATCGCCCGCTCCATCGCGGTGCAGCCCGACGTGATCCTCATGGACGAGCCCTGCTCCGCGCTCGACCCGATCTCCACCCTCGCCGTCGAGGACCTGATCAACGAGCTCAAGGAGGAGTACACGGTCATCATCGTCACGCACAACATGCAGCAGGCCGCGCGCGTGGCGGACAAGACCGCGTTCTTCAACATCCAGGGCGTCGGCAAGCCCGGCAAGCTGATCGAGTACGACGACACCAACGTCATCTTCAACAACCCCTCGAGCCAGCAGACCGAGGACTACGTCTCCGGCCGTTTCGGCTGAGCCGCCCCGCGCTCCGTCCCCGACCCCGTCCGGCCGCACGCCGGGCGGGGTCGCGGCGTCTGCGGGGCCGGGCGTCGTCGTCGGGCGCGGCCTCAGGCCAGCGGGAGGAGGGCCAGCGTGCCGAGGAGGCCGAGGAGGGCGCAGGCCACCGGCGTGAGCAGCCACCAGCCGACCACGCGCAGCACGGTGGGCCAGCGCACGGACGCGTAGGTCTGCGTCTGGCCGGCGCCCACGATGGCCGCCGTCGCCGTGTGGGTGGAGGACAGGGGCAGGTGGAACACCAGGGATCCGACGAACAGCAGGCCCGCGGGGATGACGGCGGCCACGGACGCCCGCAGGGGGTCGAGGCGCACGAGACGCTCGGTGAGGGTCCAGGCGATCCGCCAGGCGCCGCCCAGCGTGCCGAGCCCGACCGCGAGGGCGAACAGGAACGCGCCCCCCACGAACTCGGCCGTCAGGGCGTCCGGCGCCAGGACGGACCCGGACCCCACCAGCACGGCGGCCCACAGCACCCCCATGCGCTGACCGGCCTGCAGGCCGTGGCCCATGGCCATGGCGCTGGCGGAGATGCCCAACGCGACGCGGGCCCGGTGCTGGACGTTGACCGTGGTGCCGCGGGTGGCGAGCCGCGTGGCGGGCGCGGTGAGCAGGCGGGCGAGCGCCCACGCGATCAGGGGCGAGAGCAGCAGGCTGAGCAGCACCTCGGCGCGGACGAGGTCGAAGATGGTGTGGGCGACGTCGATGTGCAGGCTCAGGCGCACGGCGAGGTGGCTGCCCGCCAGCGCGGAGATCAGCGCGTGCGTGCTGGAGCCGGGCAGGCGCCGCCACCACAGCAGCAGACCCCACACGAGGGTCACCACGCAGGACACGCCCACGGCCAGGGGGCCGATCTCGCTGCGCACCGCGGGCGAGGTGAAGTAGTGCACGCTCAGCGTGATGAGCCCGATGCCCAGCAGCGCGCCCACGGTGTTGACCGCTCCGGTCAGGAGGAGGGCCCCGCGCGGTGTCAGCGCCCGGTGCCGGACAGGCAGCGCCGCGGCGTTGGGGGCGTCGCGGAACCCCATCAGCGCGCCGACGGCGCACAGCAGCACGAGGACGACGGCGAGCCCCGCGGTCACGGCGCCTCCACCGGCTCAGGACTCACGGACGAGCACCATGCCCAGGTCCATGTTCACGCGGGAGAGGGCCTCGAGCGCCGCGTGCAGCGCCCAGGCGACCTCGCGCTGGCGGTTGTAGTCGCGCTGCAGCAGGTCCATGCCGAGGTCGGCGAGCCACTCGACCATGATCCGCTCCGTGCGGCGGGAGGCGCGCAGCAGCTGCATCCACGTGGCCTCCAGTGCGTCGAGGTCGCGCATCTCGGCGGCGCCGCGGGCGAGCAGCTCGGCCTGACGACCCACGGTCTCGAGGACGTCGAGGGCGTGCGTCGGCAGCTCCTCGAGGTCGGCCCGCTGGATCAGCACGCCCGCCGACACGACGCGCCGGGTGGTCGCGTGCACGCCGCTGGCCAGCCGGTAGAGGTCCTGACGGGGCAGCGGAGTCACGTAGGCGCTGCGCAGCGCGGTGAGGAAGGCCATGAGGGTGGCGCTCGAGGACGAGTCGAGCTCCTCGAGCTCACGGGCGGCACGGTCCGCCTCGGGTCCGCGGGTCCCCGCGACCTGGGCCACCAGATGCACGGACCGGTGCAGGGCCTCGGCGAGGTCCGCCATGTGGCGCAGCGCCGGGGTGTCGCGCGTGACGAGCCAGGGCATGCGGGGGGACATGGGCAGCGGTCGCTCTCTCGTCGACGGGTGGCGAAGGGGTCGACGACGACGCCGGACCGGGAACGCCTCTCGGCGGAAGGCCGCTCGCAGCGGCTATGTGTTGGAGCCCGGGGTTACCAGCGGCCCGGCGCCGTCCCCTTCAGTCTAGCGATCCGTCCCGAAACGCTCGACCCGCCGCCTCCAGGGCGTCGGCGGTGCTGACCAGGCGCGCGGCCCGGCGGGTGAGGGCGGCGGCGCGGTCCGGGGCGGCGGCCTCGGAGCCCTCGGCGTGCTCGACCTGGCCCAGAGCCACGACGCGGGCGTAGGCCGCGGCGCGCTCGAACGCGACGTCGATCTCGGAGCGGTAGGCGCCCGTGAGGATCGTGTCCGTGAGGCGGCGCAGCTCGGCCGGCCCCGGCGGCTCGACGGCGCCCGCCACGACGCGCGAGGCGTAGGCGGCATGCCCGGCGCGGTACCAGGCGGCCCAGCGCTCGCCGTCGCGGGTCGTCGCCTCCTGGAGCGCGTACAGGCGCCACAGGGCGCCGGCGAGCGAGACGGGCGGGGCGTCCGCCCACAGCTCGGCGAGCGTCTCGACGCCCAGCTCGCGGACCAGCCCGACCAGCCGCTCGACGATGGCCGGGTCCTCCTCCGCGCGGCCGCCGGCCACGAGGGCGTGGGCCAGGCGCGAGGCCGCCGCGGCCACTTCCTGCGGGTCTTCGCCGCCGGCGAAGTGCGTGAGCTCCTGCGGTTCCGAGAGGCGGGGCCGGTGGGGGCGCAGCACGCCCGAGGCGCTCGAGCTGGCGCCGCGGCCGGCGGGCAGGCGGTGACGTGCCATGGGCGGGCTCCCTTCGAGGGCGCATCGGGGTGGGGATGTGGTCGCCGGAGGCGGCGGCCCCGTCCACGGTAGTGCCCCGGACGCCTGGGCTACCATCGGAGGGCACCCGTGAGGGTCGCCGTCGTCGGCCGCGCGCCGTCGTCGTCGGCCGCGGGTGGGGGCCTTTAGCTCAGCTGGCAGAGCATCGGACTTTTAATCCGCCGGTCGCGGGTTCGATCCCCGCAGGGCCCACCGGAGAGCGGCCCCTGACCAGGCATGACGCCCGGTCAGGGGCCTCTCCCTAGGATGGAGCCATGAGCCCCACGCCCGCACCAGTCACCGAGACGATCAGCTCCGGCCACAGCGTGGTGTGGTCGCGCCCGCCGGCGGAGCGCGCGGGCACGGACCTGGTGCTCGTGTTCCACGGCTACGGCTCCAACGAGGTCCGCGCGGCGCGCCGCCACTTCCCGATGCTCCCGGAGCGGTGCACCGGCCTGGCGGTGCGCGGCGGCTTCGAGATCGACGAGACGGCCTCCGAAGGCCCGGGCGACCCCGGCGCGCACGGCTGGTTCCTGCTCGACCTGCTGCTGCAGTCCGACTTCGCCCAGGTGCTCGCCGCCGCCCACCGCGTGTTCGACGTGCTCTCCGCCGAGGAGGTCGTGGCGGCCGGCTTCCGCACGGTCTCGGTGCTCGGCTTCTCCCAGGGCATGGCCATGGCGACGACGGTCCTGCGTCTGCGCCCCGAGGCGTTCACCTGCGGTGTGGGCCTGAGCGGCTTCGCCGTCGACAACGAGCTGCTGGCCATGCTCGACTCCCCGGCCGAGGGACCGGGCCCGCGCCCGTTCTTCTGGGGCCGGGACGCCGAGGATCCCGTGATCCATCCGGACGCCGTCGCCCACACCCGCGCGTGGGCCGAGGAGCACACCCGCCTGACCGTGCGCACCTACCCCGGGATCTTGCACGGGACCGGCCCCGACGAGGTCCGTGACGTGCGCATCTTCCTCGAGCACTCCCTGCGCGCGGCGACGCCCGGGTCCTGACCGCGGGGGTCGCGCGCCGATACTGTGGCGCGCATGGCAAAGAACTCGACGATCGGCCGGTACGCGTCCGGGAAGGTGAAGGACTTCGGGCTGAAGTCGGCACTCGATGAGAACGGCGAGCCCACGGAGGGCTTCGAGAAGGCCCTCTCCACGGTGTTGGCGGTCCAGCGCCCCCTGGTCCTGAAGAACATCCAGCGCATGGCGGCGAAGCACCCGGGGGAGAGCCCGGAGCGTCTCGCCGAGCGGCTCGGGCAGCAGTACCTGACCACCGTCACGGGGGCCGGTGCCGCCGTGGGCGGCACCGCGATCGTCCCGGGCATCGGCACCGTGGCCGCGCTCGGCCTGTCCGGTGTCGCGGTCGCCGGCTTCATGGAGGCCACCGCCCTCTACGCGCAGTCCCTCGCCGAGCTGCACGGCATCACCACGCAGGACCCGCAGCGCGCCCAGGCCCTCGTCATGGGCCTCATGCTCGGCGACGACGCCAAGGAGCTGCTCCGCGAGGCCGCCGCCAAGGCCGGCCGTCCCTACGACCCGCAGTCCAGCCTCAACGCGCTCGCGGGCACCGCATCGGGCACCGGCATCAGCGCGTTCGTGGTGGATCGCCTCAAGAGGACGTTCATGCGCAAGATGCTCCTGCGGCAGGGTGCCGGCTTCGTGGGCCGCGCCGTGCCGTTCGGCGTGGGCGCCGTGATCGGCGGCGTGGGCAACCGCGCCATGGGCAAGGCCGTGATGGAGAACGCCGCGGAGCTCTTCGGCCCCCTGCCGATGGTGATCCCCGGCGAGATCCGCGAGGGCGCCGCACAGGGGCGCGCCGGGGGGGAGTCGGCGGGCGCCAAGGACGACGGCGGCGTCCTCGGCGCGATCCGTCGCGCCCTGCCCGGCGGCAAGGACGAGAAGGACGACAGGCAGAAGAAGGGCAAGCCCGCCGCCTGACGGCCCCGCCCCCGCATCCTTCGGCTCCGCCCCCGCGCTTTCGAACGTGAGAGAGGCCCTATCTCACGTTCGAAAGCGCCCATTCGCCCCATCTCGCGTTCGAAAGTGCGGGGCGGGCGCGGCGGCTCAGAGGAACAGCGTGGCCACCCCGTGGATCGCCAGGCCCGCGAGCGCGCCGACGACCGAGCCGTTGATGCGGATGAACTGCAGGTCCTTGCCCACGAACAGCTCGAGGGTGCGCGCGGTCTGCTCGCCGTCCCAGCGGGCGACCGTCTCCTCGATCACCCCGGTGAGCGCCGGGCCGTAGGAGCTCAGCGCATACGCCGCGGCGCGGCGGGCGTGGCCGTCCACGCGGTCGCGCAGCTCGGGGTCCTCCTGCAGGCGGGCGCCGAGGTCGCGCAGGGCGGCCACGAGCGCGCGATGCAGGTCGGAGGACGGGTCCTCGAGCGCGTCCAGGAGCGAGTCCCGCAGGGAGACCCAGGCCCGCCCGGCCCACGCGCGCAGCCGTTCGTCCGCGAAAAGGTTCCGCTTGAACCGTTCCACCGAGGCGCGGGTGGCGGGCTCGTTCCGCATCTCGTCGGCGAGGCGGTCGAGCCAGTCGTCGACGGCGCGGCGGGCCTCGTGCTCCCGGTCGCGGCGGATGCCGGCGAGATACTTGAGGGTCTCGGCGTGCAGTCTCTCGGCGAGGAGGCGGTCCACGAGGTCCGGGCTCCACTCGGGGGAGCGACGGCGCACCGTCTCGACGAACAGCTCGGGGTGGGCGGCCACCCAGTCCCCGGTGTGGGCGACCACGAGGTCCACCACGCGCTCGTGGTGCCGTCCGGCCACCACGTCCTCCAGCACGCCTGCGAGCGTGGGGGACCAGTCCGGGGCCACCATGTGGCGTTCCATCAGCTGGCGCAGCAGCTCCTGGACGGCGTCGTCGTCGGCCGCGGCCATGGCGCCCCGGGCCGCCGTCGCGATCTCCCGGGCGGTGCGAGCCGCGTTCTCCTCACGGCGCAGCCAGCCGCCGGCGGCCTCGGCCACCTTCAGTCCGTCGACCTTCTCGTGGGCGACCTCCGAGTCCAGGAAGTTCTCCTGCACGAACTCGGTCAGCGCGGCGCCGAGCTGGTCCTTCTTCCGCGGGATCAGGGCGGTGTGCGGCACGGGCACACCCATCGGGTGGCGGAACAGCGCCGTGACCGCGAACCAGTCCGCCAGTGCGCCGACCATGCCGCCCTCCGCGGCGGCGCGCACGTAGCCCCACACCGGGTGGGTGTCCTGCAACGGGAACGCGACCACGAACACCACGGCCAGCAGGATGAGCAGCCCCAGGGCGACGGCCTTCATGCGCCGCAGGCCCGCCGCGCGTTCGAGGGCACCGGCGCTGAGCAGCTGCTGGGCGGGGTCGGGGGAGAAGGACACGGGAGGCTCCTGATCGCGTGCACCGAATGGTCCCCACCAGTTAACCAGCCGGGCACCCTGCGGTGACGTGGTCGGCACACGCGCTCCCTAGCCTGGCGGCGTGCCCGCCCTCGTGATCGCCCACCGCGGTGCCTCCGCCGCCTTCCCCGAGCACACCCGCGCCGCCATGCTCCACGCCCTCGCCGTGGGCGCGGACGGTCTCGAATGCGACGTCCAGCTCACGCGGGACCGTGAGGTCGTCTGCTGGCACGACCCCACCGTGGATCGCACCTCGGACGGGCACGGCGCGGTCGCGGACCACACGCTGGATCGTCTGCGCGGCCTCGACGTCGTCTCGTGGCACGCCCGGCGTCCGGGGGCCGAGCCCGCCACGACGACGGCGCCGCCCGCCGCGTACGGCGACGCGGGGGAGCAGGTGCTCACCCTGGCCGACCTCCTGGCGATCGCGACGGCCGCGGACCGGCCGCTGCGCCTGGCCGTCGAGCTCAAGCACCCCTCCCCGTTCGGGCACGAGCTCGAGGAGCGGGTGCTGCGGGAGCTGCTGCGGGCCGGCTGGGACCCGGAGACCGGCCGGGTGGGTCAGGTGCAGGTGTCCCTCATGAGCTTCCATCCGGACGCGCTGCGCCACGTGGCGCCGCTGGCCGGCACGGACCCCCTCTGCCCCCTGATGGACCTCATGCCGACGGAGCTGCCGACCCGGCTCGCGCGGGGGCCGCTGAGCCGGGCGGCGGTGCGTGCGGCGGCGCGTCAGTCGCTGGCCGGGTCCGAGGCGCTCGTCTGGCGCGGCCGAGCCGGGCTGGCGGGGCCCTCCGTGGCCTACGTGCGGGAGCACCTGGCGGACGTGAAGGCGTGGCTGGCGGCGGGGCGACGCCTGCGGGTGTGGACCGTCGACGAGCGCGAGGACGCCGAGTTCCTCCTCGCCCAGGGGGTGCAGGAGCTCACCACCAACCGTCCGGAGGACGTGCTGCGCTGGGTCCGCGAGCGGGCCGCCGCGCGTCGGGAGCGGGTGCCCACCGGGGCCTGAGGGCGCCGTGCCGCACGCGCAGACGCGGCCTGCGTTGCGTTCCTGCCCGCGCTTGTGGCTATAGTCACGTCCAGGAGCGTGCCCGAGGTCACACCCGACGGCGCGGTCCCCTCGCACCCGCGTCTCGGCTGAGACCTCTCCCGGAGGAGCCCCCATGGCCACCCGTCTGCGTCACCGACTCCTGTCCGCCGCCGCGCTCACCGCGGCCGGCGCCCTGCTCGTCACCGGCTGCGCCCAGAGCCAGCGCGACGGCGGCGGCTCCGGCGGCTCGGGCGGGGGCGACGCCGCCCAAGTGGACGGCTCGTTCATCTTCGCCGCCTCCTCCGACCCGAAGACCCTGGACCCGGCCTTCGCCTCCGACGGCGAGACCTTCCGGGTCTCCCGTCAGATCTTCGAGGGCCTCGTGGGCACGAAGCCGGGCACCGCGGACCCCGCGCCGCTGCTGGCCGAGTCCTGGGAGTCCTCGGAGGACGGCCTGACCCACACGTTCCAGCTGAAGGAGGGCGTGACCTTCCACGACGGCGAGCCGTTCAACGGGGAGGCCGTGTGCGCCAACTTCGACCGCTGGTACAACTTCACGGGCATCCAGCAGTCGGAGACCCTCTCGTACTACTACGGCAAGCTGTTCCGCGGCTTCGCGGACAAGCCCGAGGACGCCGTCTACAAGGAGTGCGAGGCCACCGGCGAGCACGAGGTGAAGATCACGCTGGCGCAGCCGTTCGCGGGCTTCATCTCCTCCCTGTCCCTGCCGGCCTTCGCCATGCAGTCGCCGAAGGCGCTCGAGGAGTACAAGGCGGACGAGGTCGGCGGCACCGCCGAGTCGCCCCAGATGTCCGAGTACGCCCGGGCACACCCCACCGGCACCGGCCCCTACAAGTTCGAGTCCTGGAGCGTGGGCGAGGACGTCAAGCTCACCGCCAACGAGGACTACTGGGGCGAGGGCGGCGAGGTCACGGACATCACCTTCCGCGTGATCGACGACCCGGTGGCCCGCCGTCAGGCGCTCGAGGCCGGGGACATCGACGGCTACGACCTCGTGGCCCCCGCGGACACCGCGGCCCTGTCCGAGGCCGGCTTCAACGTGGTGGCCCGCGACCCGTTCACCATCCTCTACCTGGGCCTGAACCAGGAGAAGGAGGAGCTCCAGGACGTCAGGGTGCGCCAGGCGATCGCCCACGCGATCGACAAGGACGCCCTCATCGCGCAGACCCTCCCCGAGGGCACGGAGCCCGCCACCCAGTTCATCCCGAAGTCCGTGAACGGGTACAGCGAGGACGTCACCACGTACGAGCACGACCCCGCCAAGGCCAAGGCGCTGCTCGCCGAGGCCGGCTACCCGGACGGCTTCACGATCGACTTCAACTACCCCACCGGCGTCTCGCGCCCGTACATGCCGACCCCCGAGCAGGCGTTCTCCAACCTCTCGAGCCAGCTGGCCGAGGTGGGCATCACGGTGAACGCGAAGCCGGCCAAGTGGAGCCCGGACTACCTCGACCAGGTGCAGGGCACCTCGGACCACGGCATCCACCTGCTCGGCTGGACCGGTGACTACAACGACACGGACAACTTCGTGGGCGTGTTCTTCGGCCAGGAGAAGCCCGAGTTCGGCTTCACCGACGAGGAGCTGTTCTCCGCCCTCGAGGAGGCCCGCCAGATCCCGACGCTCGAGGAGCAGACGCCGAAGTACCAGGAGATCAACGAGCAGATCTCCGAGATCGTCCCGGCGGTCCCGCTCGCCCACCCGGCCCCGTCGCTGGCCTTCGACAAGCGCGTGGCCTCCTACCCGGCGAGCCCGGTCAACGACGAGGTCTTCAACGAGATCGACCTGACCGAGTGAGCCCGGCGGGCCGGGGACGACCCGCCCCACCGGCGACGACGGCGCCGCGCCCCGGCGCCGTCGTCGCCGGCCCGCCCGCCACCGCCCGTCCCTCGCACCGACCGGCCCGGCCCCCGCGCCGGCATGGAGGCCCCTCGTGCTCAGACTCATCGGCAAGCGCCTGCTGCTGCTGATCCCCACCCTGTTCGGACTGTCCGTTCTGCTGTTCGTGTGGGTCCGCAGCCTGCCCGGAGGCCCCGCCACCGCCCTGCTCGGCGACCGCGCCACCCCCGAGGCCGTGGCCCGCGTGAACGCGGCGTACGGCTTCGACAAGCCCCTGCTCGAGCAGTACCTCACCTACATGGGGCGGCTGCTGCGCGGCGACTTCGGCACCTCGACCATGACGAACCGGTCCGTGGTCGAGGAGTTCGCGGACCGCTTCCCGGCCACGCTGGAGCTCTCGGTCTTCGCGATCGTGTTCGCGGTGGCCATCGGCATCCCGCTCGGCTACTGGGCGGCCCGCCATGTGGGCCGGTGGCAGGACGACGTCGCCGTCGTGCTGTCCCTGGTCGGCGTGGTGGTGCCCGTGTTCTTCCTGGCGTTCATCCTCAAGTGGGTGTTCGCGGTGAAGCTGGGCTGGCTGCCCACGGACGGCCGGCAGGACCCGCGGATCGACGCCACCCACTACACGAACTTCTACGTGTGGGACGGCATCATCACCGCGGAGTGGGACGCGGCCCTGAACGCGCTGACCCACCTGGTGCTGCCCGGCATCGCGCTGGGCACCATCCCGCTGGCGATCATCGCGCGCATCACCCGTGCCTCCGTGCTGGACGTGCAGGACGCGGACTTCGTGCGCACGGCCCGCGCCAAGGGCCTGGCCCCGCGCCTGATCCGAAACCGGTTCATCATGCGCAACGCCCTGCTGCCGGTGAGCACCACGCTCGGCCTGCAGCTGGGCCTGCTGATCTCCGGGGCGGTGCTCACCGAGACGGTGTTCGCGTTCAACGGGATCGGCCGGTTCCTCGCGCAGGCGATCTTCCAGCTCGACTTCCCGGTGCTGCAGGGCTTCATCATCTTCATCGCCCTGCTCTACTCGCTGATCAACCTGGTCGTGGACGTCTCCTACGGCCTCATCGACCCGAGGGTGCGTGTCTCATGAGCGTGAACCTGCCCCCCAGCCCCGGCGGCGGACCCACCGAGCACGCCGTCGAGCACGCGCTGGCGCCCGTCGAGGCCGGGGCCACCCAGGCGACCACCGAGGCCGCCGCGGACACCCGCGGCACCTCCGTGTGGGGCGCCGCGTTCCAGCGGCTGCGCCGCAACCCGGCGGCGATCGCCGGCGCCGTGATCGTGCTGCTCTTCGTGCTCGTGGCCGTCCTCGCCCCGGTGCTGGCCCCGTACGCGGGCACGGCCACACCCGGCATGCGCGAGATCCGCCCCACCCACGTGCCCGGCCCCGGCGAGGTGGCCGGCTACCCGCTGGGCCTGGACCGCTTCGGCGGGGACGTGCTCTCCAAGCTGATCTGGGGCGCGCAGGCCTCGCTGCTCATCGGCGTCATCTCGACGGCGTTCGGCCTGGCCGGCGGCATGCTGCTCGGCCTGCTGGCCGGCACGTTCGGCGGCTGGGTGGACTCCGTGGTGATGCGCGTCGTGGACATCCTGCTCTCGGTGCCGAACCTGCTGCTGGCGGTGTCCATCGCGGCGATCCTCGGGCAGACCCCGTTCGCGGTGATGATCGCGATCGGGGTGGCGCAGGTGCCCGTGTTCGCGCGACTGCTGCGGTCCTCGATGCTCACGCAGAAGGGGTCGGACTACGTGCTCGCGGCGCAGACCCTCGGCCTCTCGCGCGGACGGATCACGATGTCCCACGTGCTGCCGAACTCGCTGGGCCCCGTGATCGTGCAGGCCACGCTCACCCTGGCCACGGCCGTGATCGACGCGGCCGCCCTGTCCTTCCTCGGCCTCGGCGGCGGCCGCCCCGAGACCGCCGAGTGGGGCCGCATGCTCACCTACGCGCAGGCCGAGCTGGGCATCAACCCGTGGCTCGCGTTCCTGCCCGGCCTGTGCATCGCCATCACCGCGCTCGGCTTCACCCTGCTGGGCGAGTCCCTGCGCGAGGCCCTCGACCCGACCTCCCGGAGGCGCTGACCATGGACCCCAAGCACGACGACGGCGCGCCCGGCCCCGGCACGACACCCGCGGTCCCCGCGGCCGGCGCCCCGCTGCTGGAGATCCGCGACCTGGATGTGGAGTTCACCACCCAGCAGGGCACCGTGCAGGCCGTGGAGGGCGCGTCCCTCACGCTCCCGGCCGGCGGCACGCTGGCGATCGTGGGCGAGTCCGGCTCGGGCAAGTCCACCACCGCGATGGCCGCGATCGGCCTGCTGCCCGGAAACGGCCGGGTCGCGGCAGGCTCCGTCCGCTTCGCGGGCGAGGAGCTCGTGGGCCTGCCCGAGTCGCGGATGCGCGGCATCCGCGGCCGCCGGATCGGGCTGGTGCCACAGGACCCGATGTCCAACCTCAACCCCGTGACCCGGGTGGGTCAGCAGATCGGGGAGACCCTGCTGACCCACGGCATGGCGACGAAGAAGGACGTGGGGGCCGCCGTCGTCGAGGTGATGGAGCGCGCCGGCATCCCCGAGCCCGCGCGACGGGCCAAGCAGTACCCGCACGAGCTCTCGGGCGGCCTGCGCCAGCGCGTGCTGATCGCCATCGGCCTGGCGTGCCGGCCGCAGCTGCTGATCGCGGACGAGCCGACCTCCGCCCTGGACGTGACGGTGCAGCAGGTGATCCTGGACCAGATCGACGAGATGACCCGCGAGCTCGGCAGCTCCGTGCTGCTGATCACCCATGACCTCGGCCTCGCCGCCGAGCGGGCGCAGCAGCTCGTGGTGATGCACCGCGGACGCGTGGTGGAGTCCGGCGACGCGCGGGCCATCCTCGAGGACCCGCAGCACGCCTACACCCGCTCGCTCGTGGCGGCCGCGCCGTCGGTGGCGGCGGCCCGCCTGCTGCCCCAGGCCTTCGATCCCGCGCCCGCCGCACTGGCCGAGGACGACACCGCGGCCCTGACCACGGTGGCCCTGGCGAAGCAGGACCTCACCCCGCTGGTGGAGATCCGCGACCTCACCAAGGTCTACCCCGTGCGCGGGCACGAGGACTTCACCGCCGTGAAGGATGTCTCCCTGAAGATCCCGCGCGGCAAGACCGTCTCGATCGTCGGCGAGTCCGGCTCCGGCAAGACGACGACGGCGCGCATGCTGCTCAAGCTGATCGAGCCGACCTCGGGCGAGATCACCTTCGAGGGCAGGGATGTGCTGGCGCTGAAGGGGGAGGGGCTCAAGGACTTCCGGCAGCGCGTGCAGGCCGTGTTCCAGGACCCCTTCTCCTCGCTCAACCCCTCGTTCACGGTGGGCCGGATCATCGAGGAGCCGCTGCAGACGTACCGGCGGGGCAACGCCACGCAGCGGCGGGCGCGCGTGCTCGAGCTCATGGACCAGGTGGCCCTGCCCTCCCACTTCCACCGCCGGTACCCCGCCGAGCTCTCGGGCGGACAGCGCCAGCGCGTGGCGATCGCCCGGGCGCTCGCGCTGAACCCCGAGCTGATCGTGTGCGACGAGCCGGTCTCCGCGCTGGACGTGCTCGTGCAGGACCAGATCCTCACGCTGCTGCGCCGCCTGCAGGACGAGCTGGGGCTGAGCTACCTGTTCATCTCGCACGACCTGGCGGTGGTGCGGCTCATCTCCGACTACGTGTGCGTCATGAAGGACGGCGAGGTGGTGGAGGCGGCCAGCTCGGAGGAGGTCTTCACCAACCCCCGGCACCCGTACACCCGCCGCCTGCTCGCCTCGATCCCGGGCAACGAGCTGGGCATCGCGGTGGAGGCGGACGGGACGCACGTGTGAGCGCTGACCGGGCCGGACGGTCGGGTGCAGAAGCGCCCCGTTCGTGTCGACCGAGCCGCAGCGACATCACTGCCGGGAGGACCGGCGGCGATGTCGCTGGGCGTCGGTCGGACGGTCGGGCGCGGTGCTCAGCGGGCGAGCTCCCACGTCAAGCGGGCGATCGCCTGCTCCTCGTCCGTGGGGACCACGAGGACCGGGATCGCCGACTCCGGCGCGGAGATCGTGTGGGGCCCGGCCACGCGGGCGCGGTTGGCCTCGGCGTCGTAGGCCACCCCGAGCGCCTCGAGCCGGTCGAGCACGCGCGCCCGGAACGGAGCCGAGTTCTCGCCGATCCCGGCGGTGAACACGATCGCCTGCGCCCCGCCCACGGCCACGTGGTAGCCGCCCACGTACTTGGCCAGCCGGTAGGAGGCCACGTCCAGGGCGTTGCGGGCGCGGCCGTCCCCGGAGGCGGCGTTCTCCAGCACCTGGCGCATGTCCGCCTCCCCGGCCAGGCCCAGCAAGCCCGAGCGCCTGTTCATGAGGGTGTCCAGCTCCTCGGCGTCGTAGCCGTGGTTCCGCATGAGGTGGGTGACCACGGAGGGGTCCAGGTCGCCGGAGCGGGTGCCCATCACCAGGCCGGCCAGCGGGGTGTAGCCCATGGAGGTGTCCACGGAGACGCCGTCGCGGATGGCGGTGGCGGAGGCGCCGTTGCCCAGGTGCAGCACCACGGCCCGGAACTCCCCCCGCGGGATGCCCAGATGCTCCGCGGCGAGGCCGGTGACGAGGTCGTGGCTCGTGCCGTGGAAGCCGTAGCGGCGGATGCCGTGCTCCGTGTAGACCTCGTCCGGCAGGGCGTACTGCCAGGCCTCGCGGGGCATGGTCTGGTGGAACGAGGTGTCGAACACGACCACCTGGGGCATGTCCGGCCAGCGTTCGGCCATGGCGCGCAGCCCCTGGGCGGCGGCGGGGTTGTGCAGCGGGGCCAGCGGGGCGAGGCGCTCGATCGCGCGGATCACCTCGTTGGTCACCCGGGCCGGGGCGGTGAACCGCTCGCCGCCGTGGACCACGCGGTGGCCGGCGGCGTCGATGGTGCGCCCGCCGGTCGCCTCGGCCAGCTCGGCCTCCACCTGCTCGAGGGCGGCGGCGTGGTCCGGCACGCCGGAGCCGGGGACGCCGATGCGCTCCACCAGGCCCTGGGCGAGGACGGGCACCGGGGCGTCCGTGCCGTCGTCGGCCAGCTCACGGAGCTGGTACTTCAGGGACGACGAGCCGGAGTTGATGACAAGGACGAGCACGGGGGACTCCTTCCGGGGCGTCAGCCCTGGGCCTGGGCCTGGATGGCGGTGATGGCGACGGTGTTGACGATGTCCTCCACGGTGGTGCCGCGGGAGAGGTCGTTGACGGGCTTGTTCAGGCCTTGCAGCACGGGCCCGACGGCGACCGCCCCGGAGGACTGCTGGACGGCCTTGTAGGTGTTGTTGCCGGTGTTCAGGTCCGGGAACACGAACACGGTGGCCTGGCCGGCCACCTCGGAGCCGGGCATCTTCGAGGCCGCGACGGAGGCGTTGACGGCGGCGTCGTACTGCAGCGGGCCCTCCACCTTCAGCTCGGGGGCACGCTCCCTCACGAGCTCCGTGGCGGCGCGGACCTTGTCCACGGACTGCCCGGAGCCGGAGGCGCCCGTGGAGTAGGAGAGCATGGCGACGCGCGGGTCCACCCCGAACTGGGCGGCGGTGGCCGCGGACGCCACGGCGATGTCCGCGAGCTGCTGCGCGTCCGGGTCCGGGTTCACGGCGCAGTCGCCGTACACGAGGGCGCGGTCCGGCAGCAGCATGAAGAACACCGATGAGACGATCGAGACGCCCGGCTTCGTCTTCACGAACTCCAGCGCGGGGCGGATGGTGTTGGCGGTGGTGTGGGCGGCGCCGGAGACCATGCCGTCCACGTCGCCCAGGTGGACCATCATCGTGCCGAAGTAGGCGCCCTCCTGCATGACCTCGCGGGCGCGCTCGGCGTCCACGCCCTTGTGGGCGCGCAGCCGGGCGTACTCCTGCGCGTAGCGCTCCAGGTCCGGGGAGTCGGCGGGGTCCACGAGCTCGATCCCGCTCAGGTCCACGCCCTCGCGGGAGGCCAGCTCCCGCACGGCGGCGGCCGGGCCGAGCACCACGAGGTCGCAGACGTCGCGGCGCTGGAGGATCTCGGCGGCGCGCAGCACGCGGGCATCCTCGCCCTCGGGCAGCACGATCCGGCGGCGGTCCGCGCGGGCGCGGGAGATCAGCTCGTGCAGGAAGCGCAGAGGGGTGACGACGTCGGTGCGTGGCAGGTCGAAGCGGGCCAGCAGCTCGTCCCCGTCCACGCGCTGGTGCCAGGTGCCCAGGGCGGCGGCGGTCTTGCGGGGCTGGGCGCTGGAGAGCTCGGAGCGCACCCGGGAGACCTTCGCGGCGGTGGTGAACGTGTCGTCGTGGGTGACGAACACGGGGAAGGCCGCGCCCAGGTAGAGCCGCTGGAGCTGGCGGTTCGGGAGGATGCCGTTGGTGAGGATCATGCCGGAGGGGGTGGGGAAGTCCGGGGTCAGCGAGGAGGCCACGGTGGCCAGGATCGCGTCGGAGCGGTCGCCGGAGACGATCACGAGCGCGCCCTCGCGCAGGACCTCGAGGAAGTTGCCGCCCTCCATGGAGACGGCCTTGACCTCGGCGACGTCGCGGTCCAGCGTCTCCTGCCCGGCCATCTGCTCGAGCCCGAGCGCGTCCGCCACCTCGGCCACCGAGGGGTGCGCGAGCTCGGTCAGCTCGGGCAGCACGTACACGGGCCAGGCGTGGCGGCCGGGGCGCACGGCCGCGCCGACGGCGTCGAGGTCACGGGGGTCCGCGCGGTTGACCATGACGGCCAGCAGCTCGACGCCGGCGTCGTCGAGGGTGCGCCGGGCCAGGTCCACGACGTCGGCCGCCTGCTCGGGTGTCAGGTCCGCGCCGGAGACCACGGCGACCACGGGGGTGCCGAGGTTGCGGGCGAGCTGGGCGTTGAGGTCGAGGTCGGCGGCCGGGTCCGGGCTGATCAGGTCGGTGCCCTCCACCACCACGACGCCGCCCGCCGCCCGCATGGCGTCGTACTGCTCCACGCAGCGCTGCTGGACCTCGTCGCCGCGGCCCTCGGCCATGAGGGTGCGGGCCTCGGCCGCGGTGAGGCCGCCGCGGGCCTGCTCCGGGGAGAGGCCGTACTGCTCGCGCATCAGCAGCACCATGGGGTCGGTCTCCACGTCGTCGCCGGGCACCACGGGGCGGAAGTAGCCCACCGTGCCGGAGCGCCGGTACAGCGAGTCGGCCAGGCCCAGGCTGACGAGGGACTTGCCGGCGCCGGTGGACGTGGTGGAGACGAAGATTCCCTGGGGCATGGCGGACCTTCCGGTGGAGGACGGGGCTCGTCGTTCACGGTACCGAGGCCGCGGCGTCGGGGCCCGTCCCGGCCGACGCGGATCGACGTGAGTGAGGCGTGTCTCTCACGCGCGTAATACACATGACTGCACTCGCCCCGTCAAGCATTAAGGACCCTCCCATGGCAACGAGAGCCGACCGCGGCCGCCCCGTGCACAACCCCGACATCATCGGGTTCACGGACGCCGAGCTCAACGAGACCCCCATCCGGCCGAAGTGGAACTCGCTGGGACCCGGCATCGTGGCGGCCGCCACGGGCGTGGGCGCCGCGGACCTCGTGGCCACCCTCACCGCCGGCTCCCGCTACGGCTACATGCTCCTGTGGGCCGTGATCCTGGGCGTGATCTTCAAGATCGTGCTCGTGGAGGGCGTGGGCCGCTGGTACCTGTCCACCGGCAAGACGATCTTCCAGGGCTGGCGCTCGCTGGGCTCCTGGACCTCCTGGTACTTCGGCCCCTACATCCTGATCTGGGGCTTCGTGTACGGCGCCACCGCCATGAGCTCGGCCGCGCTGCCCCTGGCCGCGCTGTTCCCGGGCGTGGACATGAAGGTCTACGCGATCGGCCTGGGCCTCGTGGGCCTGGGCCTGGTGTGGCTGAACCGGTACGGGCTGATCGAGAAGCTCATGGCGGTGCTGATCGGCGTCATGTTCCTGACCGTCCTGCTCTCCGCGGCGCTCACCGCCCCCAACGTGGGCGACATCCTCGCCGGCCTGGTCCCGCGCATCCCGTCCGGCGACCCGGACGTCATGTTCTACGTGCTCGGCCTGGCCGGCGGCGTGGGCGGCACCATCACCCTCGGCGCGTACGCCTACTGGCTGCGGGAGAAGGGCTGGAACGTCCCGAAGTACATGCGGGTGATGAAGTTCGACAACGCGACGTCGTACATCCTCACCGGCATCTTCGTGATCGCCACCATGATCATGGGCGTCGAGCTGCTCCACTCGGCCGGCCTGGCGATCTCCTCCGGTGACCGCGGCCTGCTCGACGTCGGCAACGTGCTCGCCGAGCGCTACGGCCAGGCGTACTCCGTGGTGTTCCTGGTGGGCTTCTTCGCCGCGTCCTTCTCCTCGCTTCTGGGCGTGTGGCACGGCGTCTCCCTGATGTTCGCGGACTTCTGGACGAACTTCCGCCGCCCCGCGGACGAGCTCGACCAGGACGACGCCCCCTCGCTGGCCTCGAAGCCGGGCCGCTTCTTCCTGCTGTGGCTGACCTTCCCGCCGATGACCCTGCTGTTCCTGGATCGCCCGATCTTCCTGATCCTGCTCTACGGCACGCTCGGCGCCTTGTTCATGCCGTTCCTGGCCGTGACGCTGCTGTTCCTGAACAACAAGAAGGAGGTGCCGGCCCAGTTCCGCAACGGCTGGATCCGCAACACGCTGCTGGGCCTGACGGCCGCCGTGTTCGTGGCGATCGGCGTGAACGAGCTGTGGAAGGCCCTGCAGCCGCTGATCGGGGGCTGACCGGGTGGCCGGCCGGGTGGGCTCCGACTCGGCCGGCCCTGGCCGGTGACCACGGGCGGCGCAGCGGGCACACTGGTGCCATGATCGTCGCCTTCTCCGTCGCTCCCTCCGGCCAGCCCGCCGACTCCGCCCACCTGCCCGGGGACGCGGACACCGCCTCCGTGCACCGGGCGGTGGCCGCCGCCGTCGCCGTGGTCCGCGCCTCCGGCCTGCCCCACCGCACCTCCTCGATGTTCACGGAGATCGAGGGCGACTGGGACGAGGTGATGGAGGTCGTGCGCGGCGCCGTGGACGCGGTCTCCTCGTACGGCTCCCGGGTCTCGCTCGTGCTCAAGGCGGACATCCGCCCCGGCCACTCGGGCGAGCTGGACGGCAAGCTCGAGCGCCTCGAGGCGGCGCTCGCCGAGGACGGGAACGGGGACGCGGCGGACGCCCGCTGATCCCGGCTGACCCCCAGCCCCCCACCCCCGCCCACCCCCACTTCCGTTCGAGAAACGGGAGCCTCGGGAGGCACCTTCGTTCGAGGAACGGGAGGTCCCCCGACCGCTTTCGTTCGAGGAACGGGAGCCCCACATGCCCAGGAGGTCCGCCATGGCCGTCACCGTGCGACCGGCCACGTCCGACGACGTCGAGCCCCTGCTGCGCGTCAAGGCACAGGCCTGGCGCGAGGCCTACGGCGGGCTGCTGCCCGCCGCGCACCTGGACGCCGTGGACGCGGGCGTGCCGGAGCAGGTCCCGGGGTGGGCCGCGCTGGTCGGCTCGGACCGGGAGCTGTGGGTCGCCGACGACGGCGGCCGGCTGCTCGGCATGGCGCTCGCGGGCCCGCGGCGCAGCCAGGGCGGGGGCCTGCCCGACCTCGAGCTCATGGCGCTCTACGTCCTGGCTGAGGCGTACGGCACGGGCCTGGGTGCGCTCCTGCTGGACGCCGTCGTCGGGAAGCGTCCGGCGGTCCTGCGCGTGCTCGCCGAGAATCCGCGCGCGGTGGCCTTCTACGCGAAGCACGGCTTCGCGCCCGAGGGTGGGCCCGAGCCCATGACCGGGCCGTGGGCGGGCTTGCACGAGCAGTTGATGGTGCGTCGTGGCTGAGCGGCGGACTCGCTCCGGGCGGGCGTCGGGCTCCCGTTCCTCGAACGGAAGCGGTCGGGGGACCTCCCGTTCCCCGAACGAAGGCGCCTCTGGAGGCTCCCGTTTCCCGAACGAAGGCGTGGGGGCGTGAGCCGGCGGTCGGGTCGGTCGTCGGGTCGGTCGTCGGCGGCGTCCTCGTCGTCGCGGGGGTCGGCCGCCCGGCGCGGCCGGGCCGCGGAGCCGGAGGGGATCGTCCCCGGCGTCCACGAGATCAGCCACGGCACCGCGGAGATCCGCGAGGACCCGTACGAGCCCGGCGCGTTCGTGCTGTACGTCAACGGGGTCGAGTCCTCCCCGCTGGACCCCGACCACCCCGAGCGGATGGGCTTCGAGTACATGCGCTGGGCCGTCGCGGCCGTCCGCGCGCACTGGCCGGAGCCCACGCCGCTGCGGGCCCTGCACCTGGGCGGCGCGGGCTGCGCCCTCGCCCGCTGGGTGGACCACGCGCACCCCGGCTCCCATCAGACCGCGGTGGAGATCGACGCCGGCCTGGCCGCCCTCGCGCGTGAGCGCTTCGGCCTGCCCCGCGCCCCGGCCCTGCGCATCCGCGTGGCCGACGCCGCCGAGGTCCTGGCCACGGCCCACCCGGCCAGCCGCGACCTGATCATCCGCGACGTCTTCGCCCCGGACCCCACGGACCTGACGGGCGCCCGCCACATCACCCCGCCGGGCCTCACCGGCCTGGACGCGGCCCGCGCCGCCGCGCGGGTCCTCGCCCCCGGCGGGCTGTACGTGCTCAACGTGGGCGGCGGGCCGGACCTGACGTCGGTGCGGGCGGACGTGGCCGCCGTCGTCGCCGCGTTCGAGCACGTCGAGGTGATCGCGGATCCGCCCATGCTCAAGGGGCGGCGCCGCGGCAACGTCATCGTGGCGGCCTCGGACGCCCCCGTGGCCCGCCCCGCCGCGGACGCCCCGCCCGGCTCCGACCCCCGCGACCGCCTGGCCCGTGCCCTGCGCATGGACGCCTTCCCGGCCCGGCTCGCGGAGGATCCACGCGGCTTCCCCGCGGGCGTCGCGCCCGGGATCACGGGACTCGTCCCGGGCCCCGAGGCGTAGACTGGAGGCACTCGGCCGGGTCCGCCCGGGGCCCGTCGAGTCCGACTCGAGGAGGTCGCCATGTCCGCCCAGACCCAGCCCGCCGCCACCCGCCGTGAGGACGCACCGCTCGGCGTCCTGGTGGGTGTGGACGGCTCCGACCAGTCCGTCTCCGCCGCCCGCTGGGCCCAGCGCGAGGCCGGCCTGCGCGGCGAGCCGCTGACCCTCGTCACCGCCTACTCGATCCCCGCGTACTGGGGTTACGGCGCGGACGCCAGCGGCGCCGTCCTGGACGACTCCCGTCTCCGCGAGGGCGTGCAGGCCCTCCTGGAGGAGGTCGCCGGCAAGCTCGACGCCGACGGGGTGCGTCCGGAGCTGCGTGTGGAGATCGGGGACGCGGCCGGCGTCCTCGTGGAGCTCTCCGCCGAGGCCTCCCTGCTCGTCTCGGGCGCGCGCGGCCGCGGCGGCTTCATGGGCCGCCTGCTCGGCTCGGTGGCCGCCGCGCTGCCCGGCCACGCGCACTGCCCGGTCGCCATCATCCCCGCCGGGGTCGAGGCCAGCCGCGCGGGGGACAGGACCGCCGTCGTGGTGGGCGTCGACGGTTCCGAGCAGGGCCGTGCCGCCGCTCTCGAGGCCGCTGAGGAGGCCCGCCTCCGCCAGGCCCCGCTGAAGCTCGTGTGCGCCGTCCCGCCCCTGGGCGCGAATGCCGCGTGGCTGGCGGTCAGCCTGGACGAGGAGGCCCGCGAGCGGGAGCTGCGGGAGCGTCTCGAGGCCGGCGCCGCGTGGATCAGCTCCGAGTTCCCCGGTCTCGAGGTCCTCACCGAGCTCGTGGACGGCACCCCCGTGGACGTGTTGGTGGACCAGACCGCCACCGCCCGCCTCACCGTGGTGGGCACGCGCGGTCTGGGCGGCTTCGCCGGTGCGATCGTCGGCTCCACCAGCCGCGGCGTCGCGGACCACGCGAAGGGTCCGGTGCTCGTCGTCCCGTTCCGCGAGGACGTCCGCCTCGGCCGCCGCGCCTCGTTCGGCCCGGTCCAGGACCAGTCGGGGTCCTGACCGGCGCTCAGCCCCAGCCGAGCTCGTGGAGGCGCTCCTCGGAGATGCCGAAGAAATGCCCCACCTCGTGCATGACGGTGACGGTGATCTCGTCCTCGAGCTCGGCGCGGGAGGTGCAGTGGCGGGTGAGCGGGCCGCGGAACACCACGATCCGGTCCGGCATCTGCCACGCGAACTCGGCGCGCTCGGTCAGCGGCACGCCCTCGTAGAGGCCGAACAGCTCGGTGGCCGGGTCCTCCCAGCGCTGCGGCTCGTACTCGTCCTCCACCACCACGACGACGTTCGTCAGCAGCCGTGCCAGCTCGTCGGGGATACGGGCGAGGGCCGCGGAGACGGCGTCGTCGAACTCCTGCTCGCTCATCCACGTGGCGGCGGGCTGGTCGGGCGACGGGCGGTGGTCCACGGCGGCTCCTGGGGGTGCGGGGCTCCGCGGTGCGGAGGGCGGCCGGCCGGCGGCCGGACTTGCCGGAGGGTGTGCGGCCACCATAGACTCCCAGGGTCCACCTCGGGAATCTCGACATCGGACCTGCCCCTATCGTCTAGAGGCCTAGGACACCGCCCTTTCACGGCGGCGACACGGGTTCGAATCCCGTTGGGGGTACGCAGAACGGCCGCCCTCGGCGGCCGGAACGGCACGTGGAGCGTGGATTTGCACGACGCTCGGAGGCTCTGCTAGAGTTTCCACTCGTTGCGAAAGCGGCGAGAACAACAGAACATGGCCCTGTAGCGCAGTTGGTTAGCGCGCCGCCCTGTCACGGCGGAGGTCGCGGGTTCAAGTCCCGTCAGGGTCGCTCGGATCGTCCGATCACCGGCATTCGGAAACGGAGTCCGGTGACGCATGGTCCTGGTGACGAAGGTCGCCGGGCTCTGTAGCTCAGTTGGTAGAGCGTACGACTGAAAATCGTAAGGTCACCGGATCGACGCCGGTCGGAGCCACCACTTCGAGAAGGCCCCCCGCAGACGCGGGGGGCCTTCGTCGTCCGGGGCGACGGGCCGCTGACAGGCGGCGACGCGGTGGGCACACTGGGTCGATGCCCGATTCCCCCTCCGCCCGCGCGACCGGCGGCGAGACCGCGCTCGTGGTGATCGACGTCCAGCACAGCTACTTCGAGCATCCCGCGCTGGCCGCCCATCAGTCCGAGCTGACGGCGGCGGTCGTGGAACTGCTCCGGGCCGCGCACGAGGCCGGCCGTCCCGTCTTCCTGGTGCGGACCGAGCACGCGCGGGACCGCTCCACGTGGACGTTGAACATGCTGGCCGACGACGAGGGCTTCGCCTTCCCGGGCACCCGGCAGGCCGCTCTGCTCGACGGGGTCGCGGCGGCCGCCCCGGACGCCGTCGAGGTCGTGAAGACCCGGGACTCCGCCTTCCACGGCACAGGACTGGCGGCCGAGCTGCGGGGCCGCGGGGTGGATCGGCTCCTGCTGTGCGGCGTCTCCACCCACAGCTGCATCGCCGAGACCGCCACGGCCGCGTTCGCCCTCGACTTCCACGCCGCGATCGCGACGGACGCGATCGCCTCCGAGGAGCCGGCGCTGGCCGCGGCGATGCTCGACTTCCTCCGCGACGAGATGCGTCAGCCGCTCCTCGGGCAGGACGAGGCACTCACCCTCCTGCGCACCGGCCTCGTCCCCGACCGGGGCTGAGGGGCGTTCACAGGATCTCGACGTCGC
Source organism: Micrococcus sp. iso_239 (assembly GCF_056173395.1). NCBI lineage: Bacteria > Bacillati > Actinomycetota > Actinomycetes > Micrococcales > Micrococcaceae > Micrococcus > Micrococcus sp. iso_239. The sequence continues at coordinate 147,931 of NZ_CM149672.1, forward strand.
CCTCGTCCGCACGCGTGCGGTCCTGGGCGTCCTCCTCGATGTGCATGGCGGCGGACTCCGCATTGCGCAGGGAGTCCGGGGCACGTCCCTCCCCGGCCCGGTGCTGCGGGTCGTCCGAGCCGCCGCGCACGGGCTGGCCGTCGCGGCCGTCCTCCGGCTCGGGGTCGCCGGCGGCGTTGGGATCGGCGAGCAGGTCCGTCTCGAGCTCTCGTTCGTCCTCGCGGTCCTCGAAGGGGACGTCGGTCATGGTGCGGGTCCTTCCTCTCACGGGCGGGCCCGTCCGGCGCCGCCGTCGTCGTGGTGCCCCACACCCTAGTGAGGCCGCCCACGCCTCACCAGGGGGCGCCCGCGCCGGGGCTGTGGGCGCGGTCACCCGGCCGGGTGAGACCGTCCACTCGGCCGCGTCTCAGGCGGGGGGCCGGCGCGCGGGACCACGTAGGGTCGGGAGGATGAGCGATCCGACACCGCCCTTGAAGAATCCACTGGATCCTGAGCGGGCCGACACCCGCCCCTCCTCCGCCCCCACGGCCGACGGCGCCGTCGCCCCTGCCACCTCCGCCGCGGCCGCCCGCGACCGCGTCCTGCTGCCGTGGGTGTTCTGGCCCTCCGCGGTCATCGTGCTCTCCTTCGTGGGGGCCACGCTGCTCGCCCCCGAGCAGATGACCGTGGGCATCGGCCTGGTCCAGCAGGCCATCATCACGAACTTCTCGTGGTGGTACGCCCTCGTCGCCCTGTTCTTCGTGCTGTTCTGCGGCTACCTCGCGTTCTCCCGCAAGGGCGACATCACCCTGGGCAAGCCCGATGAGAAGCCCGAGTTCTCCACGCTGTCCTGGTTCTCCCTGCTCTTCGCGGCGGGCATGGGCATCGGCCTCGTGTTCTTCGGCATGACCGAGCCGCTCATGCACTTCACCTCGCCGCGGCCCGACGTGGCGGCCGCCAACCCCACCCAGGCGGAGGCCGCCCAGTCGGCGCTGGCCACCACGTTCCTGCACTGGGGCCTGCAGCCCTGGGCGATCTACGCGGTGGTGGGCGTGGCGGTCGCGCTGGCCATCCACCGGCGTGGCCGTCCCCTCGCGCTGCGCTGGGCCTTCGAGCCGCTGATCGGCGAGCGCCGCGTGCGCGGCGGCTGGGGCCACCTGATCGACAACATCGCCCTCATCGGCACCGTCTTCGGCGTGGCCACCTCGCTGGGCCTCGGCGTCACCCAGATGTCCGCGGGCCTGCGCGCGCTGGGCATCGTGCCCGAGGACAGCCCCTGGCTCGAGTACGCCATGATCGGCGCGGTCACCTGCGTGGTGCTCTACACCGTGGTCTCCGGTGTCGAGCGCGGCATGAAGTGGCTGTCCAACACCAACCTGATCCTGGCCGCCGGACTGCTGCTGTTCATCGCGATCGTGGGGCCCACCGCGTTCCTGCTCAAGGAGATGGTGCAGTCCCTCGGCTCCTACATGCAGTACTTCTTCGCGAACTCGCTCAACGTCTCCGCGTTCTACGGCGCCGAGGGCGACGCGTGGCAGGCCGGCTGGAGCGCGTACTACTGGGGCTGGTGGATGTCCTGGACGCCGTTCGTCGGCATCTTCATCGCCCGCATCTCGCGCGGTCGCACCGTGCGCGAGTTCATCGCCGGCGTGCTGCTGGTGCCCACCCTGGTCTGCGTGGTCTGGTTCGGCATCCTGGGCGGCACCGCGATCTTCCTCGAGACCACCCGCCCGGCCGGGTACACCTCCGTGGTGGGCGCGGACGGCGCCATCGACTCGAACACCGCGCTCTTCCAGGTGCTCGAGCAGCTGCCCGCGGGCATGATGCTCGTGGTCGGCGCCATCATCCTCTCGGGCATCTTCTTCATCACCTCCGCCGACTCGGGCTCGCTGGTGATGGGCATGCTCGCCACCGGCGGCGACGTGAACCCGAAGGCCACGGTGAAGATCTTCTTCGCCATCGCCACCTCGCTCATGGCCGCGGCCCTGCTGGCCGCCGGCGGCCTGTCCGCCATCCAGGTCCTGGCCATCACCATCGGCCTGCCGTTCTCCGTGCTGATGCTGCTGATCTGCCTGGCCACGTTCCGCTCGCTCGGCTACTCCGTGGCGCGGGTGGAGGCGGTGCGCCGTCAGGCCATGCTGGCCTCCATCAAGGACCGCCTGGGCCTCGAGTCCGACGACGACGAGGTGGTCGACGCCGGCCCCGTGGCGGCCTCGCAGTGGTGGGCCTCGCTCAGCCGGGACCACCAGCAGCGGATCGCCGATGCGGCCGCCGGCGTCCCGGCCTCGGAGGGGCCGCGCCGCACCCGGCTGCGCCGCCACGGGCACTGACGTCCGCCCCCGGGCGCCCTCCCGGCCCCGACGAGAACGGCCCCTGTCCCGCGCGGGACAGGGGCCGTCGTCGTCGTGGGGGTCAGTCCTCGTGGGACTGGCGGGTGCGGACCACCGGCAGGGTGCCGGTGCGGTCGTGGGCCGCGGCCGACGTGCGGGTGCCCGTGACGAACCAGGCGAGGGTCAGGACCGCGACCCACACGAGACCGATGATGAGCGCCTGGCGCGAATCCGGGATGGTGGCCATGGTGATCACCACGGTGGCCACGAACGCCAGGCCCAGGTAGGTGCCGACGCCGCCCAGCGGCATGGGGAAGGGGGACGGCTCCGCGCCCTGCTCCGCGACGCGCCTGCGCATGGCGCGGTGGGACAGGAAGATCATGGCCCAGGTCAGCACCACGGCGAACGAGGCGACGCCGGCCACCAGGCTGAAGGCGTTCGGGTCCACGGTGATCAGCACCGCGCCGAGCACCATCACGCCCAGCATCACGGCCACGGACAGCCACGGCACGCCGCCGCGGTTGGTGTGGGTGAAGGCCCGGGGTGCCTGGCCGTCGTGGGCCATCGCGTAGAGCAGGCGACCGGACGCGTAGATGCAGGCGTTGATCGCGGAGACGGCGGCGGTGAGCACCACGAAGTTCAGCAGGTGCGGGGCGAAGGGGACGCCGAGGCCCTCGAAGATCTGCACGAACGGGCTGGCCTTGCCGTCCACCTGGTTCCAGGGGACGAGGGCCATGATGACCGCCATCGTCAGCACGTAGAACAACAGGATGCGGATCGGCACCGTGTTGATGGCCTTGGGCAGCACCTTCTCCGGGTTCTTGGCCTCGCCCGCGGCCACGCCGAGGGTCTCGATGCCGCCGAAGGAGAACGTCACGATGGTGAGCGCGGTCAGCACGCCCAGGATGCCGTGCGGCAGGAATCCGCCGTGGTCCACGAGGTTCGCCAGGCTGGCCTGGGTGCCGTCCGCGGTGGAGGCGCCGGTGAAGAGCAGGATCACACCGCCGAAGATCATCGCCACGATGGCCCCGACCTTCACGAGCGTCAGCCAGAACTCGGCCTCACCGAAGTTGCCGACGTGCGTGAAGTTGATCAGGCCGACCACGAGGATCGTGGCCGCGACCCAGGCCCAGGCCGGGACCCCCGGGAACCAGAACGCCATGTACGTGGTGATGGCGGCGGTGTCCGCGACGATCACGACGGCCAGCTCGAAGACGAAGGTCCAGCCGGTCACGTAGCCGGCGAAGGGGCCGAGATAACGGGAGGCGTAGGCGGCGAAGGACCCGGAGACGGGCTCCCGGAGCGTCATCTCGCCGAGGGCGCGCATCACGAGGAACACGGCGGCGCCCGCGACGAGGAAGGACAGGATCACGCCCGGCCCGGCGGCCTGGATGCCGCCGGCCGAGCCGTAGAAGAGGCCGGTGCCCACCGCCGTGCCCAGGGCGATGAACATGATGTGCCGCTGGCTCAGGCCGCGGTGCAGCTGCCCGCGGTCCGCGGTGGCCGCGCCGGTCTCGGCGACGCGGGAGCCGAAGGGGGAGGTGCTCACGTGAAGTCTCCGCTCGAAGGGGGGTGGATCAGGACACGCCATGGTGACTCGTGACACAGCGTTCATGCCACTTTGTCCGGTGTGATGCGAGTCATCGTGGACGTTACGTCGCGTTCGTCCGGCCGGGCCGGATGATGTGACCTCGCCCACCGCGGATTCCCCGCGGAAGGTCCGGGGTGCCCCGGCGGGTCCCGGGGCGCGCCGGGCTCAGTCCATGAGCAGCCACGCGGCGGCGTCGTGCGCGAGCCGCCCGTCCTGCACGGCCTCCGCCTCCTCGAGGGAGAACAGGGCCCGGGAATGGCCCGCGGGCAGGTCGACGGGATCGGTCGACAGGTTCGCCATCACGAGCACGGTGCGCGCCGGGATCGGCTCGCCCGAGCCCAGGTGCCGGCCACCGCCCGAGGTGACCGTGAACGCCAGCACCCCGCGTGCGGGGTCGTGGTGCTCGGACCACGCGAACGTGCCCGTGCCCAGGTCGAGCTCGCCGCGGATCTGCAGCAGACGCCGGTACAGCTCGAACACGGAGCCCTCGACGCCAACCTGCCGGTCCGCCGCCAGCGCTCGGAAGGACGCGGGCTGGGGCAGCCACGGCGCGGCGACGCCCTCGGCGGCGGACGCGGGGCCGTCGTCGTCCGCGGGGGTCGAGAAGCCGTAGGACGGCTCGTCGGCGGCCCACGGCAGAGGGATGCGGCAGCCGTCGCGGCCGGGCTCCTTGCCGTCCGTGCGGAAGAAGTACGGGTCCTGGCGGTGCTCGGCGGCGAGGGTGGTGTGCTCGGGCAGGCCCAGCTCGTCGCCCTGGTAGATGTACGCGGAGCCGGGCAGGCCCAGCTCCACCATCGCGGCGGCGCGGGCCCGACGGCGACCGACCGCCTCGTCTGGCTGCTCGTCCTCGGCCGTGATGCCGGCGGGGTAGGAGCTCGGGTCGGCGAGGCCGTAGCGGGAGGCGTGGCGCACCGTGTCGTGGTTCGAGAGCACCCAGGTGTTCGGGGCGCCGACCCGGCCGGCCTGCTCGAAGGACCGGTCGATCGCGTGGGTCAGCGAGGCGGCGTCCCAGCCGGCCATGAGGTAGGTGAAGTTGAAGGTCTGGTGCATCTCGCCGGGGCGGACGTACCGGAACATCCGCGAGAGCGGGGCCACCCACGCCTCGGCCACCATCATCGGCTCGTGGTCGTAGGAGTCCAGGACCCGCCGCCAGTCCCGGTAGACCTCGTGGACGCGGTCCTGGTCCATGAACGGGGTGAGCGGCTCGAAGGTGTCCGGGTCGAACGTGGGGTCGGCGTCCTCGCCCGCGTCCGTGACCATGCCCATGCGGGAGTGCTCGGCGTCCGGGTAGCCGGGCTGCTTGATGAGCCCGTGGGCCACGTCCACCCGGAAGCCGTCCACGCCGCGGTCCAGCCAGAACCGCAGGATGGAGCGGAACTCCTCGCGCACCTCCTCGTTCTCCCAGTTCAGGTCCGGCTGCGTGGTGTCGAACAGGTGCAGGTACCACTGGCCCGGGGTGCCGTCCGCCTCGGTCACACGGGTCCAGGCCCCGCCGCCGAACGTGGACTCCCAGTTGTTGGGGGACAGCTCGCCGTGCTCGCCGCGGCCCTCGGCGAAGTGGTAGCGGGCGCGCTCGGGGGAGCCGGGGGCGGCGGCCAGGGCGGCCTGGAACCACGCGTGCTCGGACGAGGTGTGGTTCGGCACGAGGTCCACGACCACGCGGATGCCGGCCTCGTGCGCGGCGGCGATCATCTCGTCCGCGTCCGCGAGCGTGCCGAACCGCGGGTCCACGGCGCGGTAGTCCGCGACGTCGTAGCCGGCGTCGTGCTGCGGGGAGAGGTAGAAGGGCGAGAGCCAGATCGCGTCCACGCCGAGCTGGGCCAGGTAGTCGAGGCGCGAGGTGACGCCGCGCAGGTCGCCCATGCCGTCCCCGTCCGCGTCCGCGAAGGAGCGCGGGTACACCTGGTAGATCACGGCGTCCACCCACCACGGGGTGACGGGCCGGTTCCGGGCTTCCGAGGGCGGGGTGCTCAGGCGCTGCGTGGTCATGGGATCCACCCTAGGCCCGACGCGGGAGCGCGCGCCCCGCGTGAGCGGCGTCGGCGGCGTGGTGTGCGTCTCGAGCACCCGGGTCGGCCCCACCCCGGTGCGCCGGCGGCCGGCTCAGGTCAGCCTGGCCAGCATCCCGACGGCGGCCCAGCGCCGGTTCAGTCGTTCCTGTGCGACGCCGGCGGTCGCCTCGTCGCCCTCCTCGAGCGCGTCGATGAGCGTCCACAGGTCGAAGACGGAGTCGTCCGGCCACACGTGCCGCGTGAGGCCGCCGTAGTCCAGCTCGATCCACGAGTCGGGGTGGAACGCGCCGAGCCACTCCACCATCACCGTGAGCTCGCCGATCAGCTCCGCATCCGGGGCGTGCCGCGCGAGCACCGCCGCCGCGTGCCCGGCCCGCTCCCGGGCGGCCACGATCGGGGCGCGCCGGTACGCCGTGCGCTCGCCGTCCACGAGGCGCTTCACCGGCTCCTCGGGGTCGAACACCGTGAGCCAGCCGTGCGGCACACCCCACGTGGCCGTGCGCGTCTGCACGCGGTGGTGCTCCGGCGCGCCGCCCTCGTCCTGCGGGTCCTGGCCCGCCGCGTCCGGGTCGGGGGAGAGGCCCCACTCGTCCTCGAGCGCCACGAGCGCGCGGCCGCGGTTCATGGCGCGCGCCGCCGGCGGGATGGCGGCCTCGTGCAGCCGCGGCAGCATCGTCTCCTCGAGCATGGCCGCGGCCATCTCGGCGCGCAGGCCCCGCTCGTCCGGGCAGTAGAAGGCGGAGCGGTGCTCGTCCTGGAGGACCCGCACCAGGTCGTCCTCACCGGGTTCCGGGAACGGGTCGGCCACGGGCCGGGCCAGGCGACGCCGGGCCCGTTCGGCCGCCTCGGCCTCGACCTCGGCACGGGTGCGGTGGCCGCCGGCGATCAGCCGCGCCTGGACCGCGTCCGGGAACGCGGCCAGCGGCTGGAAGACGCGCAGGTGCGCGGTGCCGCGCGCGACACCCGGGGGCGGGCCGCCGTCGTCGTGGGTCATCGCGGGCTCGTCCGTGGTTCAGCCCAGCTCGACGACCACGGGCGCGTGGTCCGAGGCGCCCTTGCCCTTGCGCTCCTCGCGGTCGATCCAGGCGTCCGTGACCGTCCGTGCGAGGGCGGGGGAGCACAGCTGGAAGTCGATGCGCATGCCCTTCTTCTTGGGGAAGGCCAGGCCCGTGTAGTCCCAGTACGTGTACACGCCGGGGCCGGGGTGGCGCGGGCGCACCACGTCCACCAGCCCGGCGTCCTCGAACGCGTGGAACGCCGCGCGCTCGGCCGGGGAGACGTGCGTGTAGCCCTCGCGCTGGAACAGCTCGATGTCCCACACGTCCTCGTCCTGCGGAGCGATGTTCCAGTCGCCGGCCAGGGCGAGCCGGGTGTCCGGGTCCTCGGCGAGGCGAGCGGCCGCGTGCTCCTGGAGCACGCGCAGCCACTCGAGCTTGTAGCCCATGTGCTCGTTCTCCAGGCCGCGCCCGTTGGGCACGTACAGGCTCCACAGACGCACCGGGGCGACGCCGTCGGCCGCCTCGGCGCCCACGGTCGCCCCGATGGCGCGGGACTCCTCCTGCGGGTCCACGCCGCCCTTGCCGAAGTGCGGCTGGCCGGGGAAGCCGCGCTGCACGTCGCTCAGGCCGACGCGGGAGGCGATGGCCACGCCGTTCCACTGCGAGGTGCCGTTGTGCACCACCTCGTAGCCGGCGCGCTCGAAGAGCTCCCACGGGAAGTTCTCGTCCCGGCACTTGGTCTCCTGGATGGCCAGGACGTCGATGTCATGGCGCTCGAGGAAGGCCTCGACGCGGTCGGCGCGGGCACGGAGGGAGTTGACGTTCCAGGTGGCGATCTTCACCCGGCCAGGCTATCGAAGGGCGCGGACACCGTGGGATCGGCGCCTCAGCGCCACCAGTCGTCGTGGATCGTCACCGGCGTGGTGCGCTTGTGGCGGCTGCGGAGCCAGATGCCCTCGAGCTTCTCCGCGACCTCGGTGGGGACGTCCTTGCCCTCGAGGTAGTCGTCGATGTCCTCGTACGTCATCCCGAGTTCGGCCTCGTCCGTCTGGCCCGGCGTGCCGTCCAGCAGGTCCGCGGTGGGCACCTTGTTCCACAGGGGCTCGGGGGCGCCGAGTTCGCGGCCCAGCGCCCGCACCTGCCGCTTGTTCAGGCCAGCCAGCGGCAGGACGTCCGCGCCGCCGTCGCCGAACTTCGTGTAGAAGCCCGTGATGGCCTCCGCCGCCTGGTCCGTGCCGATCACCAGCTGCCCGTGGGCGCCGGCCACCGCGTACTGGGCCGTCATGCGGATGCGGGCCTTCACGTTGCCCTGGTTGTAGTCCGAGATCGGCTCCCCCACGGCCTCGGCGAAGGCGGCGGCCAGACCCTGCACGGCCTCCGCGATGTTCAGGGTGACGTCCTGGTCCGCGCCCACGAAGTCCATGGCGGCCCGGGCATCCGCCTCGTCGTGCTGCACCTTGTAGGGCAGGCGCACGGCGGTGAACCGGGGGTTCTCGCGGGAGGGCACGACGTCGGCGCCCACCCCCGCCTCACCCGGCGGGGTGGTGCCGGGGCCGCCCAGGGCGACGGCGTCCGGGACGCCGAGCTGGGCGCGGCGACGCTCGACGGCGAGCTGGGCCAGCCGGCCGCCCACGGTGGAGTCCACGCCGCCGGAGATGCCCAGGACGAAGCCGGACGCGCCCGTGGCCGCGAGGTAGTCGGCGAGGAAGGCCACGCGCCGTTCGACTTCGGCCGCGGGGTCGATCTCAGGGAGGACGCACTGCTCGGCGATGATCCGCTGCTGGAGTTCACGCATGCCGGTCAGCGTAGGACCGGCCCCGCGCACGGGGACAGGGTCGGTCGGCGACGACGGCTCACGCGTCCGGGTGCCCCAGGTTGCGGGCGATGCGGCGCAGGACGCGGACGGCGTCGTCGATCTGGTCCCGCGGGACGTCCGCCGTCGCCTCGGCACGCAGGGCCTCGACCGCCTCACCGACGCGGGCGCCCGCGGTGCGGCCCGTGGCGGTGAGGGTGTAGAGGTCGCCCTCGACCGTCACCCAGCGGGACTCGACCAGCTCCTCGATCTGACCGGACACCGCGCCGCGCTGCTCCTCCTCGAAGCCGGCCTCGAGCTCGGCGCGGGACTGCGGGGCCACCGTGAGGGTGTTCAGAAACTGCCACTGGGCGCGGGTGAGGCCGTGCTCCTCGAGGCTCTCGGCCACGCGCGCCGCGATCAGGCCCTCGGTGAGGGTGAGCCAGTGCGCCAGGGGCAGGCCGGAGGGATGCTGGACGGCGTCGTCGTGCTGGATCTCGCTCATGGCCTGAGCCTAGCCAGTCCGGGACGGAAGCGGCAGGGGCGGTCGGGCCCGCACTAGCATGGGCGGCATGACCGACGCGCAGACCCCCACCGTCCCCACGCCCCAGCAGGACCGCGAGCGGCTCAAGCAGCTCATCCAGGAGCTGGCCGTGGTGCACGGCCGGGTGACCCTGTCCTCCGGCAAGGAGGCGGACTACTACGTGGACCTGCGTCGTGTCACCCTGCACCACGAGGCCGCCCCGCTGATCGGCCGCGTGATGCTGCGCCTGCTCGAGGAGAACGGGATCGGGTTCGACGCCGTGGGCGGTCTCACCATGGGCGCCGACCCCGTGGCCACCGCGATGATGCACCAGGCCGGCGCCGCGGGCCGCGCGCTCGACGCGTTCGTGGTGCGCAAGGCGCAGAAGTCGTACGGCATGGGCCGGCAGGTGGAGGGCCCGGGCGTGGACGGGCGCCGCGTCGTCGTGCTGGAGGACACCTCGACGACGGGCGGCTCCGCGCTCACCGCCGTCGAGGGCGTGCGCAACGCGGGCGGCGACGTCCAGGCCGTGGCTGTGATCGTGGACCGTGCGACCGGCGCCGCCGAGCGCGTGGCCGAGGAGGCGGACGTGCCGTACCTGTACGCGTTCGGCAAGGACGAGCTCGGCCTCGACTGAGCCTCGGACTGCCCCGCGCGCCGCCCGCCTAGAGCCAGTCCGCGCGCTTGAACAGCACGAACAGCGTGAGGGCCACCGCCAGCATGAGTCCCAGGGCGAACGGATAGCCGAACGTCCAGTGCAGCTCGGGCATGCCGTCGAAGTTCATGCCGTAGACCGAGCCCACCAGCTGCGGCGCGAAGATGATCGCCGCCCAGGACGAGATCTGCTTGACCTGCTCGTTCTGGGCGATCGACTGCTCGGACAGCCGCTTCGACGCCAGCGTCGAGTCCAGCTCGAGGGCGCTGTGGAGCATCTGGCGCATGGTCGTCACGCGCTCGTTGATCTGGACGGTGTGGTCGTGGACGTCACGCAGGCGGCGCAGGTTCTCCACCTCGAGGCGCGCCTGATCGCTGAGCTCCTCGTCCTCCCAGGCGTGGGCGTCGTCGCGCCGGGGCAGGCCGTCGGCGTCGAGGCGGCGGGTGTCCTCGTGCAGGCGGGTGCGCACCTCCTCCTGGAGCTGTTCCACGATGGACGGCAGCGCGCGGATGGCGTGCTGGAAGTTCAGCACCTCGCGGGAGAGCTGGTAGATGCGCCGGGAGACGTGCCCGTCGCCGGCGAAGACCTGGCCCTCGATCTCCTCGATGTCCTGTTCGAGGCCGTCGGCCACGGGGAAGTAGTCGTCCACGACCCGGTCCAGGATCTCCAGGGTGACCTGCCACGGCCCCATCGCGAGGCGCTCGCGGCCCTCCGTCTCCAGGAACCGACGCACAGCGGCCAGGTCAGGCTCCTCCGCGTGACGCACCGTCACCACGTAGTGCTCGCCGGTGAAGACGCTCAGCTCGCCGAACTCCACGGTCTCGGTGCGGTCGATGTAGCGGGCCGGGTGCAGGACCATGAACGAGTCCTCGCCGTAGCGGTCCAGCTTGGCGCGCTCGCCCCCGGTGAGGGCGTCCTCGACGGCGAGCGGGTGCAGGCGCAGCTCTTCCGCGACCGCTTGGAGCTCGGCCATGTCCGGGCGGTACAGGCCCAGCCAGGCCATGCCGCCGGTGCGCTCGCACGCCTCCCAGGTGTCTTCGAGGGTGGAGGGGGTGTGGACGCGCCGCCCGTCCACATACACGGCGTTGTCGATGATGCTCACTAGGACATTCTCCGCCGACGGCGGCCCCCGGCGTATTCCAGGATGCGCGCGCTACGGTGGCGCCATGAAGACTCCGCGCCATGCCCCACCCGTCGTCCGTGACGGCAAGACCCTGCTCCCCGCCCACGCCGTCTCCACGGCCCCGGTCACCGCGTTCGGTCTGATCGGCGGCTACCTGACCGCCCGTGAGACCGGCATCCGCCCGCTCGGCGGCGTCGTGCTGGCAGCCGCCGGCCTGTACGCCGGCCGGACGTGGCTGGCCACGCGGGGGCCGGCCGTCGCCGGAGGCCTGGCCGCCCTGTACCTCGGCGGCTTCGGCGCCTCCCACCCGCTGGCCAAGAAGATCGGTGCGTGGCCGGCGGTGCTCTCCGTGGCGGCGGTGTCCGCCGGGGCCGCCTGGGCGGCCGTCGACCGGTCCGAGGCCGGCCGCTGAGCGAGCCCGCGCCGGCCGAGGACGGCACCGTGCCCCGCGAGGTCGGCGTCGGGCCGTGGCTCGGCCCGTGGCCGGAGGACCCCCGCTACGACCCGGAGCTGCTCGCGCACGGCGACCGCCGCAACGTCCTCGACCGCTACCGCTATTGGCGCCTCGAGGCGATCGTCGCGGACCTCGACGCGCGGCGGCACCCGTTCCACGTCGCCATCGAGAACTGGCAGCACGACCTGAACATCGGCACCGTCGTGCGCACCGCCAACGCGTTCAACGCCGCCGGGGTGCACATCATCGGGCGGCGCCGCTGGAACCGGCGCGGCGCCATGGTCACCGACCGCTACCTGCACGTGCGCCACCACGAGACGGTGGCGGCGTTCACGGAGTGGGCGGCGGGGGAGGGGCTGCCCGTGCTCGGCGTGGACCTGTTCCCCGAGTCGGTGCCGGTGGAGACCTTCGACTTCCCGCGTGCCTGCGTGCTCGTCTTCGGGCAGGAGGGGCCGGGACTCTCGGCGGAGGTGCGGGCGGCGTCGAGCGCGGTGTTGTCCATCGCGCAGTACGGCTCCACCCGCTCGATCAACGCGGGCGTGGCCGCCGGCATCGCGATGCACGCGTGGATCCGGCAGCACGCGGCCGTCCCCTGAGTCCGGCGCGAGCCAGACGATTCCGCGCTGAAAGGAGACTCTGGGCCGCAGAATCGTCTGGCTCGCGGCGCAGGACGGCGCAGGACGGCGCAGGGTGGCGCAGGACCGCGCCGACGATGTGCGGCGTGACGGCCTCAGCCCGCGAAGGGGCGGGCCGGCAGGCCCGTCACCCCCGGGCGGACGGCGAACAGGGCCCCGGCCAGCGGGTCCTCGCCGCGCTCCAGGTTCTCCCAGGAGGTGGTGATGTACAGGGTGCCGAGGTCGTCGCCGCCGAAGGTGCACGCCGTGGTCTTCTGCACGGGCACCTCCACCACCTCGTCGAGCGTCCCCTCGGGCGTGTACCGGTGGATCTGCCCGTGGCTGATCACGGCCACCCAGATCCCGCCCTCGGCGTCCACGGTGAGCCCGTCCGGCTTGCCCTCGCCGTCGAGCACGTCCACGAGCACGCGGCGGTTCGTCAGGCCCTCCTCGCGGGAGTAGTCGAACACGGCCACCTGCCGTGTGGGGGTGTCGTTGTAGTAGGCCCGCGTGCCGTCCGGGCTCCACTCGAGGCCGTTGGACGTCGTCGCGCCGGTCAGCACGACGTCCACCTCGCCGGCGCCGCCGTCGGGGCCGGGGGCGAGCCGGTAGAGGTTCGCGGCGCCGGGGGTCTTGGCGTACGCCATGGTGCCGCAGTGGAACCGGCCGTCCGGGTCACAGCCGCCCTCGTTCATCCGGATCCCGGCGTCCGCGCCCCACAGCTCGGGCAGCGTCGTCAGCTCGCCCTCGGGCGAGATCAGGGCGAAGCCCCGCTCCACCGCGACGACGGCGCCACCCCCCGCACGCGGGCGCAGCGCGGCGGCCACGTCGCCGACGTGCGTGCGGTCCACCGTCCCGTCGGTGCGCAGGGACAGGACGTCCCCGGCGAGCATGTCCACCCAGCGCAGGCCGCCGCCGGCGGTCACGCCCTCGGCGGCGCTGCCCCACGAGGCGGCCCAGACGGGGCCCTCGCCGTGGTAGGCGATGGGATCGGTGACCTGCTCGGCGCGCATGACTGCTCCTTCGGTGGGCGGGACGGTCCTGGCCCCGACGCTAGCCGAGGCTCAGAACCACCCGCACGAGTCGGCGGTCCAGCGGTCGGCGAGGGTCGCGTCCAGGAACGCCCCCATCCGCGGCAGCGAGGCCACGTGGCCGCCCACGTGGGTCGGGGTGAGGAGCGGGTCGAAACGCACCCGCGCGCCCTCCGCGCACCAGCGGCGGCCCAGGTCGCGGCCGGTGCGGTACGGGATGACGTCGTCCGTGACGGAGTGCGCGATCATCACCGGCACGTCCGGACGGCGGCCCGGTGCGCCGATCCGCTGCTCGGCGAGGATCCCGGCCAGCTCGGCATCGGAGCGGACGAGCTCAGGGAAGTCCTGCCCCGTGTGGGTCAGTGTGGCGGAGTCGAGGTGCGCGTAGGCGAGGCCGCCCACCATGCAGGTCTCGGCCGCGCCGGCGAGGGCCGTCAGGCCGGTCTCGTTGAGATGCGTGGCCGGGTCCACGTCGTACGCGGCGAGCTGCCCGGCCATCGCGTAGAGCAGGAAGGCCGCGTACAGGCCGCCGTCGATCCGGTCCGCGACCTGCACGAGGTCGGCCGGCGGGGCGCCCACGTAGGCGCCCTTGAGGTCCAGCTCCGGGGCGTAGTCGGACGCGAGCTCGGCGGCGGCCGCGGCCGCCCCGCCGCCCTGCGAGTAGCCCGCGAGCGCGACCGGCGCGGTCGCGGTGACGCCCGACCCCGACACCTGGGCGGCCGCGCGCACCGCGTCGAGGACGGCGTGCGCCTGGGCCTCCCGGACCATGTAGGTGTGCGTGCCCGGGGTGCCCAGGCCCTCGTAGTCGGTGACGACCACGGCGTGGCCGCGACTCAGCAGGGAGGTGATCCCCACGCCTTCGTACTGCACGCCGGTGGAGAGGGTGCGGGAGGGGGCGCAGCGGTCCGCCGCCCCCTGGGTCCCCACTGCGTAGCTGATCACGGGGCGCTCGCCGCCGCCCGTCCACGGGGCGGTGGGGGTCAGCACGGTGCCGGTCACGGCGATGGGTCGGCCCTGGGCGTCCTGCGAGGCGTACATGATGCGCGTGGCGTGCGCCGGCACCTGCACCAGCCGCACCGGGTCCAGGTAGAAGGCGGTGGGCTCGGTGCGGATCAGGGCGCCGGGGGTCGCGGGCACGACGGTGGGCGGCAGGTAGAAGGGGTTGTCGGCCGAGGCGGCCGCCAGGGCGTCCCGGGCCGCGTTCCAGCGGGCGTCCTCGGCCGCCGTGGCCGGCTGCGAGAGGTCCTCGACGGCGGAGCTCACCTCCGGCGCGTCGGGGGCCGGGGCGGACTCCTGGGCCAGGGCCGCGTGTGGCGCGCCGAACCCGGCGACGACAGCCAGGGCGGCGGCCAGGGCGAGGGGGCGGGAGGGGCGGTGGGCGGGGGCCATGGCGGTCTCCGGTCTCTCGGATGCGAATGTGACGCAGCTCATCCTAGGCCGGCGGCGGGGCCGTGCCCAGGCCGGCGGCGCCGTCGGGTCCGGGACCCTGGGGCGGGTCCGGCCGCGCGGATAGGATGAGCCCGAGGGCGGCGCGTCCGCCGCGCTCCCCCGCCTGCCCGAGTCGACGACGCCTAGGAGCTGCAGCATGCCCATCGCATCCCCGGAGAAGTACGCCGAGATGATCGACGCCGCCAAGAACGGCGCCTTCGCCTTCCCGGCGATCAACGTCACCAGCTCCCAGACCCTGAACGCCGCCATCCGCGGCTTCGCCGAGGCCGGCTCGGACGGCATCATCCAGGTCTCCACCGGCGGCGCCGCCTACTTCTCCGGCTCCTCCGTGAAGGACATGGTCGCCGGCTCGCTGGCCTTCGCGGCGTTCGCGCGCGAGGTCGCCAAGAAGTACTCCGTGAACATCGCCCTGCACACGGACCACTGCCCCCAGGACAAGCTCGAGGGCTTCGTCCTGCCCCTGCTGGACGCCTCCGAGGCCGAGGTGAAGGCCGGGCGCGACCCGATCTTCAACTCCCACATGTGGGACGGCTCCGCCGAGACCCTCGAGGAGAACCTGCGGATCGGCCGCGAGCTGCTCGCCCGCACCCACGCCAACAAGCAGATCCTCGAGGTGGAGATCGGCGTCGTGGGCGGCGAGGAGGACGGCGTGGCCCACGAGATCAACGAGAAGCTCTACACCACCGTCCAGGACGGCATCGCCACGGTGGAGGCCCTCGGCCTCGGCGAGCACGGTCGCTACCTCACCGCGCTGACCTTCGGCAACGTGCACGGCGTCTACAAGCCGGGCAACGTGAAGCTGCGCCCGGAGATCCTGCAGGAGATCCAGCAGGCCGTGGGCGAGAAGTTCGGCAAGGAGCGCCCGTTCGACCTCGTGTTCCACGGCGGCTCCGGCTCCGCCGCCCAGGAGATCGCCGACTCGGTGGAGTACGGCGTCGTGAAGATGAACGTGGACACGGACACCCAGTACGCGTTCACCCGCCCGGTGGCCGGGCACATGTTCGAGAACTACGACGGCGTCCTGAAGGTCGACGGCGAGGTCGGCGACAAGAAGCAGTACGACCCCCGCGTGTGGGGCGCCAAGGCCGAGGAGGCCATGGCCGCCCGCGTGGTCCAGGCCTGCACCGAGCTGAACTCGGCCGGCAAGAGCATCGGCTGACCCCGCCGTCCGCCGCGCCGGCCCGCACCCTCGCGTGAGGGTGCGGGCCGGCGTCGTCCTCAGCCCTCCCGCTCCTCCTGGGCCTGGAGGAACTCGAAGACCTCACGCTCGTCCACACCGGGGAAGGTCTGCGTGGGCATGGCCGCCAGCAGATGCGCGTGCATGCGGGCCGCGGGCCACACGTGCCCGCCCCACGCGGCCTCGAGCTCGGGGTCGGGGCGGCGGCAGCAGCGCGGATCGGGGCACGTGGAGGTGACCCGGTGGCGGGTGTCCGCGCCGCGGAAGTACCGGGCATGCTCGAACGGGGTGCCCACGGAGAGGGCGAACAGCCCGTCGGGGCCGTTCTCGATCATCGAGGTGCACCAGAACGTCCCGTTGGGCGAGTCCGTGTACTGCGTGTGGGCGCGGAACCGGTCGTTGCGGGAGAAGGCCTGCCGTGCGCCCCACTTCCGGCACGCCTGCTGGCCCTCGATCGCACCGGTGTGGTCGGCGGGGAACACGATCCCGTCGTTCTCGTAGGCCTTGTGGATCACCCCGGTCTCGTGGACCTTCTGGAAGTGGCAGCGGATGCCCAGGTCCACGGTGGCCAGGTTGGTGAACCGGTGCGCGGCGGCCTCGTAGGAGACGCCGAACGCGTCCTTCAGGTCGTCCACGGACAGGTCCCGGCGCTTCTGGGCGGCCCGCAGCAGCGACGACGCCGCCCGCTGCGGCATGAGCAGCGCGCCCGCCAGGTAGTTCACCGCCACACGCTGGGCGAGGAAGTCCTCGTAGTCCCGCGGCTCGCCGTGGCCCAGGACGGCGGCGGCGAGGGCCTGGAGCACCACGGTGCGGCGGTCGTGGTCCGAGGAGCGGGAGCCGCTGATGTGGATGCGCCCGTGCTTGAGGTCCGTGACGGAGCGCGTGGAGTGCGGCAGGTCCGGGACGAAGCGCAGGGTGAAGCCGAGGTGCTCGGCCAGCTCCGAGACCGCGTGCAGGCCCAGCGGCCCGCCCGTGTGGCCGATCGCGTCGAGCAGTCGATGCGCCTCGGCCTCGAGATCGGGGTAGTGGTTGTCCACCGCGCGCATCCGGGCGCGCAGCTGGGCGTTGGCGCGGCGCGCCTCCTCGGGCGTGGCGGCCTGCTCCTCCAGACGACGGCGCAGCTCGGCCTCCAGCCCCGCGATCACCTCGAGGACCTCGGTGGGGGTGCGGGGCCCGATGCGCAGCGGCGGCAGGCCGAGGGAGGCGTAGTGCTCCGAGCGCGCGAACCGTTCGACCTCGATCTCCAGTTCGGCCCGACGGGTGGGGGCCCGGCCGGTCAGCAGGTCCTCGACCGGCACGCCCAGGACCTCCGCGATCCGCTGGACCAGCGAGAGCCGCGGCTCGCGGCGGGCGTTCTCCACGAGGGACAGGTGCGAGCCGCTGACTCCCGTGCGCTCCGCGAGCTGGTCCAGGGTGAGGCCGGCCTGCTTGCGCAGGTGCCGGACGCGGCGGCCCAGCGCGACGGTGTCCACGGTCGCGCTGTCCTCGGGAAGCGGGCGGGTCATCATGCGCGGAACTGTAGACGGAACCGGGGAGGAGATCACGTGTTTCGGAAAGAAAGTCACATTCTTGACAAGCGGGGGGCCGTTGCCGTGATCCATGCCACATGGGGGCGCAAGGACTGTCACGTTCTGACCCAGTGGCAGGAACGGCCGGAGTTTCCACCGATTTTGTGCTCCAGAGGGCCTTGCCCGGGGCCAAGGTGGATGTCAACGGCAGCGACGGACACGTCGCACCGAACCCTTCACGAACCGGACCGATCCTCAGGAGGACGCCATGACCACCCAGCCCCACCACTCCACTCCCGCCTCCGCCGAACAGCTCCAGCACGACTGGGACAACAACCCCCGCTGGGCCGGCGTCGAGCGCAGCTTCACCGCCGAGGACGTCGTCCGTCTCCGCGGCCGCATCCAGGAGGAGCACACGCTGGCCCGCCGCGGCGCCGAGAAGCTGTGGACCCAGCTGAAGGACGAGAACGCCCGCGGTGAGTTCACCAACGCCCTCGGCGCCCTCACCGGCAACCAGGCCGTCCAGCAGGTCAAGGCCGGGCTGCGCGCCATCTACCTCTCCGGCTGGCAGGTCGCCGCGGACGCCAACCTCTCCGGCCACACGTACCCGGACCAGTCCCTGTACCCGGCCAACTCCGTGCCGCAGGTGGTGCGCCGCATCAACAACGCCCTGCTGCGCGCGGACCAGATCGAGCACGCCGAGGGCGTCAGCAGCGTCGAGGACTGGCTCGTGCCGATCGTGGCCGACGCCGAGGCCGGCTTCGGCGGCCCGCTCAACGCCTACGAGCTCATGAAGTCGATGATCACCGCCGGCGCCTCCGGTGTGCACTGGGAGGACCAGCTGGCCTCCGAGAAGAAGTGCGGCCACCTCGGCGGCAAGGTGCTCATCCCCACCGGCCAGCACATCCGCACGCTCAACGCCGCCCGCCTGGCCGCCGACGTCGCCGACGTGCCCAGCGTGATCATCGCCCGCACCGATGCCGAGGCGGCCACCCTGATCACCTCGGACGTGGACGAGCGCGACGCCGAGTTCATCACCGGTGAGCGCACCGCGGAGGGCTTCTACAAGGTCCGCAACGGCGTCGAGCCCTGCATCGCCCGCGCCAAGGCCTACGCCCCCCACGCGGACCTGATCTGGATGGAGACCGGCACGCCGGACCTCGAGCTGGCCCGGAAGTTCGCCGAGGCCGTCAAGGCCGAGTTCCCGGACCAGATGCTGGCCTACAACTGCTCGCCGTCCTTCAACTGGAAGAAGAACCTCGACGACGACACCATCGCCAAGTTCCAGCGCGAGCTGGGCGCCATGGGCTACACCTTCCAGTTCATCACGCTGGCCGGCTTCCACGCCCTGAACCACTCGATGTTCGACCTGGCCAAGGGATACAACGAGCGCCAGATGTCCGCGTACGTCGAGCTGCAGGAGCGCGAGTTCGCCGACGAGGCCCGCGGCTACACCGCGACCAAGCACCAGCGCGAGGTCGGCACCGGCTACTTCGACGCCGTGTCCACCGCCATCAACCCGGACAGCTCCACGGTGGCCCTGGCGGGCTCCACGGAGTCCGGCCAGTTCCACTGATCCGCTCAGCCGAGACCGCGAGGAGGCAGTCCCATGAGCCCGCAGACCACGACCCCCACCCTGCACGAGATCCATGCCGACGACGTTCGGGAGCACACGCCCCTGCCGCATGACGTGAGCACCCAGGCCATCCCCGTCGTCATCCCCGAGGGCGCCGCCCCCGTGGTGACCGTCCACGGGCCGGTCGACGGGCGGCAGGCCGAGATCCTCACGGACGAGGCGCTGGCGTTCCTCGGCCGCCTGCACCGGCTGGCCGAGGACCGCCGCCGGCGGCTGCTCGAGGAGCGGGAGTACACCCGGCGCCGCATCACCGACGGCTGGAACCCGCACTACCTGCGGTCCACCCGCCGGGTCCGCGAGGACGACTCCTGGCGTGTGGCGCCGCTGGCCCCCGGCCTGCAGGACCGCCGCGTGGAGATCACCGGCCCCGTGGATCGGAAGATGACGATCAACGCCCTCAACTCGGGCGCCTCGGGCTGGCTCGCCGACTTCGAGGACTCCTCGACGCCGTCCTGGGACCGGATGCTGGACGGGCAGGTCAACCTGTTCGACGCGATCCGCGACCAGATCGACTTCACCTCCCCCGAGGGCAAGGAGTACCGGCTGCGCGAGCGCGAGCTCACGGACCGGCCGACCATCATCGTCCGCCCGCGCGGCTGGCACCTCCTCGAGGACCACATCCGCGTGGACGGCGAGCCGATGGCCGGCGCCCTCGTGGACTTCGGCCTGTACTTCTTCCACAACGCCGACGAGCTGATCCGCCGCGGCCACGGCCCGTACTTCTACCTGCCCAAGCTCGAGTCCCATCTCGAGGCGCGGCTGTGGAACTGCGTGTTCGTGGCGGCGCAGGACGAGCTGGGCATCCCCCAGGGCACCATCCGGGCCACCGTGCTGATCGAGACGATCACCGCGGCGTTCCAGATGGAGGAGATCCTGTACCAGCTGCGCAACCACGCCGCGGGCCTCAACGCCGGCCGCTGGGACTACATCTTCTCCATCATCAAGAACTTCCGGGACCGCGGGGCCGAGTTCGTCCTCCCGGACCGCTCGGAGGTGACCATGACCCAGCCGATGATGCGGGCCTACACGGAGCAGCTGGTCCGGGCCTGCCACCGGCGCGGCGCCTCGGCGATCGGCGGCATGTCCGCCGTGATCCCGGACCGCCGGAACGAGGAGGCCAACGCCGCCGCGCTGGAGAAGGTGCGCGCGGACAAGGCCCGCGAGGCCGGCGACGGCTTCGACGGCTCGTGGGTGGCGCACCCGGACCTCGTGCCGGTCGCCCGGGAGGAGTTCGACGCCGTGCTCGGCGAGGCCCCGAACCAGATCCGCACCCGCCGCCGCGAGGACGTGGTGCCGGACGAGGCCGCCCTGCTCGACGTCGCCGCGACCACGGGCTCGGTGACCGAGGCCGGCGTGCGGATGAACATCGAGGTCGGGATCCGCTACATCGAGTCCTGGCTGCGGGGGAACGGCGCCGCCGCGATCCACGGACTCATGGAGGACGCCGCCACGGCGGAGATCTCCCGGTCCCAGATCTGGCAGTGGGCACACAACGGCACCGGTGTGCAGCTGACCGAGGGCGGCGTGCGGACCGCCAACCGCGGCTGGATGGAGCAGCTGATCCGCGAGGAGCACGCTCGGATCCTCGCCGGCCCGCTGCCCGAGGGCCACCGGTTCGAGGACGCGGTGCGCGTGTTCTGCGAGTCGGCCCTGCCGCCGGAGTACCCGGCGTTCCTCACCCTGGGCGCGTACCGCCGGCACTTCGCCGGTCAGGACGACGCCGCGGCGAAGGCCTGATCCGCCGGGCCCCACGACGACGGCCGGTCACCTCACGAGGTGACCGGCCGTCGTCGTGCCGGGACGTCAGTCCCCGGACGTGGAGGGGGACGGCGAGGCCGAGGCCGAAGCCGACTTCGTCGGTGACGGGCTGGCCGACGCCGAGGCGGACGCCTCCGCGGCCCGCTGGGATTCGGCGGCCTCCCGCGCGGCACCCTGGAACGGCCGCGGCGGCTGGCCCGGGGCCACGGGGCCGGGGGCGCCCTCGGGGCGGTCGATCGTGGACTGGTTGTTCAGCAGCTCGTCGGGCACGCGGCCGGTGGGGATCTCCCGGGCCTGGGCCAGGGTCTCCTCGTCCATCTGCGCGTTCAGGAAGAACGGCGAGCTGAGCTTGATGACCTCCTGGAACTCACCGGCGTCCTTCAGCACGGTGTCCGCGAGGTGGTCGCGGGTCTCGGTGACGAGGGTGGTGCTCTGCGCGACCGGCGAGTTCTTCACCTGGGTGAGGCCGCCGTTGGCGTCCCCGAAGCCCTCCATGGAGCCCATGGTCACGGAGACCATCTCGCTGCCGTCCTCGGAGCAGGCCCACGCGGTGCGCTGGGGCAGCAGGGGGGCGCCGTCCTGGCCGCCGACCATGCCCGGACGGAGCAGGGCGAGCAGCCCCTTGCCGGTCTTCGGGTCGAACGTGTACTCGTCCGCCACGGCGGCGGGCTCCTCCTGGCACCACTCCAGGCGGGAGCCGTCGAGGTTGTGCTGGTAGTGGACCTGCGCCAGGGGCATGCCGGGGCTGTACTCGAAGTAGCCGTTGTAGACACAGGTGAGGAACTCGTGGGTCTCGTCCTGCGAGGCGAACAGCTGCACGATCTCGATGTTCGAGCTGTCCGGGATGTGCGTGGCGACGGCGTCCAGGGTGCGCTGGTCCAGGACGTCGCGCGTGCAGTCCATCACGGAGACGGTGTCGTTGCGGACCGCCGCCGTGTTCTTCCAGGCCTCGGTGGCGGCGCCGTCCTTGATGCCCGGGCCGACGGTCTCGAACGCCTGACGCGGCTCGGCGCGCGGGGTGCCCTCGGCGGACTCCGACGCGAGGGCCTCACGGACGCGGGACGCCGCGGCGGACGCGGGGTCGGTGGGGCTCTCCGTGGCCGAGCCGGCCGCGGCCGAGGCCGCCGATCCGCTGGGCGCCGCGGCGGTCGACGAGGCGGGCTCACCGGACTGGCCGGCCGAGCCGCAGCCGGCCAGGGCGAGGGCGAGGGCGGCGACGCCGACGGCCAGCGGGGCACGGCGGCGGGCGGGCGCGGGGTGGGTCATGGAGGCTCCTTCGACGGCATCGGCGGCCCGGCCCCGGGAGCGTGGGGCTGCGGACGGACGCTGCGCCTACGGTACCGGACCGTCCTGGACGCGGGGACGGCGATCCGTCCGGCGTCCGGCGCCGTCGATAGACTCGGCCGCGACCGCATCGTCCGCGAGGAGAAGAGGCATCCCATGTCCGAGTCCCTGATCGGCAAGAACCTGATGGAGCCGCCGGCCACGCGCCTGCCGGAGGAGCCGGAGGTGCTGGCCCGGCTCGAGGCAGGTGACCTGCCCGAGGACATCGTGCCGGTGGCGCCCGAGTCCTCCCTGGTGTGGGCGCTCATGGCGGAGGACGCGTGGGTCGAGGGCCGGACCGTGGACTCCTATGCGTACGCCCGCGTCGGCTACCACCGGGGTCTGGACGCGCTGCGCCGGGCGGGGTGGCGCGGCGCCGGCCCGGTGCCGTACGCCCACGAGCCCAACCGCGGCTTCCTGCGCGCCCTGTACGCGCTGGGCCGCGCGGCCGCCGGGATCGGGGAGTCCGAGGAGGTCGAGCGCATCCGCACCTTCCTGCGGGACTCGGACCCCACGGCCGCAGAGCAGATCGAGGCCGACCAGGGCCGCGCCCAGGGCTGAGCGGAGCCGTGGCCAAGCTCTACTTCCGCTACGGGGCCATGAACTCCGGCAAGTCCACGGGCCTGCTGCAGGCCGCCTTCAACTACGAGGAGCGCGGCCAGCGGGTGCTGCTGGCCAAGCCGGAGGTGGACGTGAAGGGGGAGGGCGACGTCGTCTCCCGCCTCGGTGTGACCCGCGCCGTGGACTTCCTCGTCCCGGCGGGCGCGGACGTGCGGGAGCTGTTCCGCCGGCACGCCACCGGTGACGACCCGGACGCCCTCGTGGGGCACGTGGAGGCCCCGCCCGTGGCGTGTCTGCTCGTGGACGAGGCACAGTTCCTCGAGCCGGCGCAGGTGGACGACCTGCTGCGCATCGCCGTGCTCGACGGCGTCCCCGTGATCGCCTACGGACTGCGCACCGACTTCCGCACCCGCTCCTTCCCGGGCTCCGCGCGGCTGCTGGAACTGGCGCACTCCCTCGAAGAGTTGAAGACCATCTGCCGGTGCGGCCGGAAGGCGGTGTTCAACACGCGCAAGGTCGTGGACCCGGCCACGGGCGCCGAGCACTTCGTGTTCGAGGGGGACCAGGTGGCGATCGACGGTGTTCAGGTGACTTACGAGTCTCTGTGCGGCACGTGCTACCTGGCCGAGTCCGGCGGTGCCCTGGGCTGAGGCGGCCATTGCCAGGCAACTGCCAGGCTGCGTGACGGCTGCGCCCATGCTCGGTTCGTACGGTGGAACCACTTCATCGAGGTGCGAGTGATGAAGGTGCGAGTGATGACAGGCGAAGGGCCCCGGTGATCCCGGGGTCCTTCGTCTGTCCGGACCCGGCCCGCATCGGCCGGCCGGCTCAGAGCGAGACGAGCAGGAGTGTGCCGCCGAAGACGAGCCCCGACGCGAGCAGCACGACCGTGGTGTACCCCAGGATGTCGCGCATCTTCAGGCCGGCGATCGCCAGAAGGGGGATCGCCCAGAACGGCTGGATCATGTTGGTCCACTGGTCGCCGTAGGAGACGGCCATGATGGTGATGGCCGGGTCCACGCCGAGCGCGTCGCCGGCCTGGAGCATGATCGGGCCCTGCACGGCGAACTGTCCGCCGCCGGAGGGGACGAAGAAGTTCACGAGGCCCGCGGCCAGGAACGCCAGCAGGCCGAACGTCACCGGGTTCGAGATCGCCACGAAGGCGTCCGAGAGCACCGCCACCAGGCCGGTGGTCGTCATCATGCCGAGGATGCCCGCGTAGAGGGGGAACTGCAGCAGGATCTCGCCCACGTTGGACGCGGCCGACTGGGTGAGGCCGATCAGCTCGTGCGGGCTGCGCACCAGCAGCAGGATCAGCGCGAGGAAGGACCAGTTGACGATGTCCAGGGTGAGGGTGCCGCCGCCGACGAAGTGCATCACCAGATAGATCACGAGCATGGCGCCGACGAGGAGCGTGGGGACACGGGAGGCGTCGAGACGGTCCGCCGGCGTCTCGATCTCCGGTGCGGACACCGCGTCCTGGTCCCGCGCGTCGATCTCCAGCTCCACGATCCGGTCCCCGGCGCGCGGGGCGACGAGGAACAGGGCCAGGGCCACGACGAGCACGGTCACCACGGCGGCGGTGATGTTCCACCAGGAGAAGGTGGTCTCCGAGACCGGGACCGTCCGGCCGCCCAGGCTCTCCGTGAGGAATGAACCGGGGGTGGCGGCCGTCAGCGGGCCGGAGCCCGAGTACCCCATGTGCCACACCACGAACCCGGAGAACCCGGCGGCCACCAGCATCGGGAAGTGCAGGACCAGCCCGCGCTCACGAGCCTGCGCCGCGACCTCCTTGGCCAGCAGCGCACCGACCACCAGGCCCAGGCCCCACGTGATGAGGGAGGCCGCCGCCGCCACCACGAACACGAAGATGTAGGCGGCCAGGGGCGTGCGGGGAATGCTGGCCAGCCGGGCGAGCAGGCGGCGCACCGGGCCGGTGTTCGCCAGGATGTGGCCGAGCATGAGCACGAGCGCCATCTGCGTGATGAACGCCAGCAGTCCGGACAGGCCGTCACCCCAGCCCACGACGACGTCGGCCGGCCCGGCCGGAGTGAGCAGCGAGGACCTCCTCTGTTGTGAGGCGGGCCTCGGCGCTGGAGATGGCCTAGGGCGTGTCTGAGAATGGCTCCAGGGACCCGCTGAGATCCGGGGAGCCATGTCCCGGTTGCACGTCGTCTCCGACGCCCGATCGGAGCTGATCGCCCCGCTGCTCCAGACCGCACGGGCCGGCAGGGTCGACCCTTCTCGGATGTCCGCACGATGGTCGAAGCGATCATCTGCCGGTGCAGGTGCGGGACTCCGTGGCGGGATCTGCCCGAGGTCAACGGGCCCTGGCAG
Source organism: Micrococcus sp. iso_239 (assembly GCF_056173395.1). Taxonomy (NCBI): domain Bacteria; kingdom Bacillati; phylum Actinomycetota; class Actinomycetes; order Micrococcales; family Micrococcaceae; genus Micrococcus; species Micrococcus sp. iso_239. Next base: position 172,782 of record NZ_CM149672.1, read on the forward strand.
ACCGCGTGGACCTGGCATCGACGCAGGGTGTGGGCACTGGTCTGTCCGGGGGCTGACTCGAGGACTCTTGTTCGTACCCTGTCTGTCATGGCCACCCCTCTCCTGGAGCTCGCCGCGAGTCGAGGCGTCTGCTTCCCGCTGCGGACCCGCCGGCTGACCCTCACTCCGTTCCGGGGTCTCGATGCGCCCGCCGTGTGGAGCTTCTGCCGTCTCGAGCAGGTGTGGTCGTGGACCTCCGGCCGCCCGGAGAGTGAGAACGCGCTGCGCGAGTCCTACCTCGGGGCGGGGGACCGCCTCACCGTGCGGGCCGGAGACGTCATTGTCGGTGTCGGGAAGGTCGCGGTGCGGGACGCGTGGAGTCAGGGCGGCCCGCGGGAGGAAGGCCGGGACGCCCAGGCCGAGATCGGCTGGACGATCGATCCGCGCCAGGCCGGGCAGGGCTATGGCACCGAGCTTGCGCGAGCCCTGCTGGGCTTCGCGTTCGACGATCTGGGTGTGCGACGCGTGGAGGCTCATGCCTTCGCGGACAACGCTCCGAGTCTGCGCATCATGGAGAAGGTGGGGATGCGTCACGAGGGCACGTTCAAGGAGGAGTCTCTGCATCTCACGCGCGGCTGGGTGGATGGTGCCACCTACGCGATGCTCGCCTCGGAGTTCCATTCGCCCCTTACGCAGGAGTGATCCCGGCGGCCACGACCGCATGATCTGCCGCTCCACCGCCGAGGGCCGTGTGCCAGCAGGGGGCTGTGAGCCGGGTGGGGAATGAGCGTGAGTGGCGGTGGCGCATCGGTGTGGCACCTGCCCTGGTGGGTTCGGCTGGTGTGTTCGCGGGGCTGCGGCAGGATCTGGGACTGGGGTGGGGTTTGACGCTGGTGGCCGTCACGGCCCTCGGGGCGATGCTCGCCTTGCGAGGGGTGCATCACCGGGTCGAGGCGGAGCAGGCTCGCCGCAACGTGTTTGACGCCGGAGCCGGCTCCACCGCGTGGGTGATGCTGCTGATGGGGGCCGCGGTCATTCCGGGGCTGGTGCTGAACGCGATCGACGACGCCGGCGTCCGGGCGGTCGTGGCCGGTCTGCTCGGCGCGGTGCTCGCTGCCGCCGCCCACGGCATCCTCGCGGCGACGACGACGCTCGAGGAGCAGCCCCGGCCCGAGCCGGTCCCTCTGGACCGGCGCAGGCGCTGACGTCGGGGTCATGGCCCCCGCTCCTGAACACTGTTCAATGAACACTGTTAGAGTCCCTCGGGTCAGACCCGCCCGGGGCCGAGCCCCGCCCACCGAAGAGGCCCGCATGACCGCCACCCAGGACGCCGCCGCCGTCGACCCCCGCCCCGCCGCCCTCGACCCCGAGGCCCTCGTGGACCGCGTCGAGGCGGGCCACCGCCTCACCGCTGAAGAGGCCGTCGCTGTGCTGGACGCCCCGGACGCGGACACGTTCCGCATCGTCGCGGCGGCCTCGCGCCTGCGCGAGAAGCACTTCGGCCGCACGGTCAAGGTCAACTACCTGGTCAGCCTCAAGACCGGCCTCTGCCCGGAGAACTGCACCTACTGCTCCCAGCGTCTCGGCACCGAGGCCGAGATCCTGCGCTACACGTGGCTCAAGCCGGAGGAGGCCGTCCGCCAGGCGGGCCTGGGCATCGCCGGCGGCGCCTCGCGCGTGTGCATGGTGGCCTCCGGCACCGGTCCCACGGACCGCGACGTCGACCGCGTGGCCGGCATGGTCGGCGACCTCAAGGCCCAGCACCCGGACGTCGAGGTGTGCGCGTGCCTCGGCTTCCTCAAGGACGGTCAGGCCGAGAAGCTCAAGGACGCCGGCGTCGACGCCTACAACCACAACCTCAACACGGCCGAGTCCCACTACGAGTCCATCTGCACCTCCCACACCTACGAGCAGCGCGTGGACACCGTGCAGCGGGCCGGCGCCGCCGGCCTGTCCTCCTGCAGCGGCCTGATCGCGGGCATGGGGGAGACGCACGAGCAGCTCGTCGAGGCCGTCCTCGCGCTCCGCGACCTGGACTCCGACTCCATCCCCGTCAACTTCCTCATGCCCTTCGACGGCACCCCGCTGCAGGGCCACCAGCAGCTCACCCCGCTCGAGTGCCTCCGGATCCTCGCCATGGTCCGCCTGGCCTGCCCGGACAAGGAGCTGCGCATCGCCGGCGGCCGCGAGATGCACCTGCGTTCCCTGCAGCCGGTCGGCCTGCAGGTGGCCAACTCGATCTTCCTCGGCGACTACCTCACCTCCGAGGGCCAGGACGCCGAGGCGGATCTGCAGATGATCGCCGACGCCGGCTTCACCGTGCTCGGCGCCGAGGAGCGTGCGCGGCGGGCCACGGCCGACGACGGCGCCCCGGCCGGCGGCTGCTGCGCCGGCACGGACGGCGCCGGCTCGTGCGGCTCCGGTGCGGCCGTCGCCTCGGAGGCCGGGGCCGCGGAGGACGCCCGACCCGACACGGGCGCCGAGGGCACCGTGAAGCCCGAGCTGCGCCGCCGGGGCGCGGGCACGGCCGAGCCCGCCAACGCCTGAACGCGCCGTGACCGCCCCCGCTGAAGCCGGCCTCCTCGACCGCGACGCCGCCCACCTCTGGCACCCCTACGGGGCCGCCGGCGCCCGCCAGCTCTACGCCGTGCGCGGTGCCCGGGGCGTCCACCTCGACCTCGAGGGGCCGGGCGGGGAGCGTCACCGCGCCATCGACGCGATGGCGTCCTGGTGGTCCGTGGTGCACGGGCACGGGCACCCCGCGCTCGTCGAGGCCCTGACCCGGCAGGCCGCGGCCTTCCCGCACGTCATGTTCGGCGGGCTCACGCACGCGCCCGCCGTCGACCTGGCGGAACGGCTCGTCGCGCACACCCCCGCCGCGCTCGAGCACGTGTTCCTCGCCGACTCCGGCTCGGTCTCGGTGGAGGTCGCGCTCAAGCTCGCCCTCCAGTACCAGGCGACGCGCGGCCGGCCCAGCCGCCGCCGATTCCTCACGGTCCGCGGCGGCTACCACGGGGACACCGCCGCGCCCATGGGCGTGTGCGATCCCGTGGACGGCATGCACGCGGCCTTCACCTCGCTCGTGGCTCGGCATCTGTTCCTGCCCCGCCCGCCGGCGGCACGCTGGGTGCCCGAGGGCTTCGCCGCGGCACCCACGGCACCCGACGCCGCTCCGGCCGGCCACTGGGAGGCCGACGACGCCGCCCTCGCCGCGTGGGAGGACGAGGCCCGCGCCTTCACCGCCGCGCATGCGGACGAGATCGCCGGCGTGATCCTTGAACCCGTGCTCCAGGGGGCGGGGGGCATGCGCGTCTACGACCCGCGCTGCCTCACCGTGCTGCGCGAGCTGTGCGACGAGCACGGGCTCCTGCTCATCGCCGACGAGATCGCCACTGGCTTCGGCCGCACCGGCCGCTGGCTCGCGTGCGAAGGGGCCGGCGTCGCCCCGGACGTGCTGTGCCTCGGCAAGGCGCTCACCGGCGGCACCATGACGGGCGCGGCCATGCTGTGCACCGCCGAGGTCGCCGAGACGGTCTCCCGGCGGGAACGGGGCATGCCCGGGGCTCTCCTGCACGGGCCCACGTTCATGGGCAACCCGCTGATGTGCGCGGTCGCCTCCGCGTCCCTCGACCTGCTCACCGACCCGCGCGACGGCTGGGCCGCCCAGGTGCCCCGCGTCGAGGCCGGGCTGCGCGCCGGGCTGGCGGCGGCCGCCGACCTGCCCGCGGTCACCGACGTACGGGTCCTGGGTGCGGTCGGCGTCGTGGAGCTGGACCGGACCGTGGACGTCGAGCCCGTCACTCGGGCCGCCGTCGCCCGCGGTGCGTGGGTGCGCCCCTTCCGGCGGCTGGTGTACGTGATGCCGCCCTACGTGAGCACCGACGACGACGTCGCCACGATCTGCGCGGCCGTCACCGGGGCCGTCGAGGAGGTCTGCGCATGAGCACCGCCGAGGCCGGCGCGGCCACGAGCACGCCCGCCGACCCCTGGTCCTCGTGGCTGGGCTCCCGGGCCGCCGTCCGCGCGCGCCGCGGCCTGGAGCGCCGCGCCGAACCGCCGGAGCCGGGCGCGCCGTCGTCGGACGTCGTGGACCTGGCCGCCAACGACTACCTGGGCCTGGCCGCCCACCCGGACGTGCGGGCCGCCGCCGCGCGCGTCGCCACCGAGGGACCGGTCGGGGCGCGGGCCTCCCGCGTCGTCACGGGGACGCATCCCGCGCACGCCGACCTCGAGTCCGCCGCCGCCGCGCTGGCCGGCGCGGATGCCGCCCTCGCCTTCTCCTCCGGCTACACCGCGAACCTCGGCGTCCTCGGCGCCCTGGCCGGGCCGGGCACTGCCTTCCTCCTGGACGAGCACGCCCACGCGAGCCTGCGCGACGGCACCGCCCTCGCCGCCACCGCCCGCTCAGGGGCGTTCGCCCCCCTGCCGGGCGCGTCGGTCACCACGGTGGAGCACAACAGCGTGCCCGCCTTCCGGGCCGCCCTCGGCCGGCTGCGCGCCGAAGGGCGGGCGCGACGGATCGTGCTGGTGGTCGAGTCCCTGTACTCCGTGCTGGGGGACGAGGCCGACCTGCCTGCCCTGGCCGCCCTGGCCGCCGAACACGGCGCCCTGCTCGTGGTGGACGAGGCCCACTCGCTCGGCGTGGTCCCCGGCGGCAGCCGCACGGGCGCCCTGGGACTGTGGGCGGGGCAGGCGCCCGTCGTGGTCACCGCCACCTGCTCGAAGGCCCTCGGCGGCCAGGGCGGTCTGGCCCTGTTCGGCGGGCCCGCCGCGCGGTCCTGGCGCGACCACGTGCTCAACACCGCCCGCACCTTCGTCTTCGACACGGCCCTGGCCCCCGTGCTCGCCGCCTCCGCGGCGGCCGCCTGCCGGATCGCCGCCACGGGGGAGCCCGCGGCACGGCTCGCGCGGGCCCGGGAGACGGCCGTGGACGTCTTCACCCGCCGGACCGAGCTGGCCGGGCACGTGGAGGTCGGGGCGGGCGCCGTCCACTCGATCCGCATGCCCGGACCGGAGCAGGCCGTCGCCGCGGCCGCGGAGCTGCGCGCGCACGGCGTCCTCGTGGGATGCTTCCGCCCGCCCAGCGTGCCCGACGGCATCGCCCGCCTCCGCGTGAGCGTGACCACCGCCGTCCCCGAGCCCCGGCTGCGGGCGGCGCTGGAGGCGGTGGCGAGCGTGGCCGCCCGGGCGTGGGGCGCGTCCACGGGCTGCCCGTTCGCCCACGGCGACCCGCGGCCGGAGGCCGTGCGCGGCGACCACCTGCGGATCTCCGATCCCGCCGACCTGCGGCGCGTGCTCACCGACCCCGGGACGTTCGCCTCGGACAACGCCCTCACGGCGGTCGTCCCGCTGAGCGGCCCGGCCCGCCGCATCCTCGCCGCCGCCCGCTTCCGGCTGCCGCCCGTGCTCGCCTCCGCCGGCGGGGAGGAGCACCGGGCGGTGCGTCGCGTCGTGGCGCCGTTCTTCTCCCCGGCGAAGGTGCGCGAAGCCCGCGGCCGGATCCTCGCGACCACCCGGACGGCCCTCACGGCCGCCCTCGCAGACACCGGCCGCGCAGGCGGGGCCGTGGACCTGGCGACCACCGTGGCGGCAGCGGTCCCGGCGCGCGTGATGTCCGCCCTGACCGGCGTGCCCAACCCGCCCGAGGCGCAGCTGCACCGCTGGAGCGCCGACTCCCTCGAACTGTTCTGGGGCTGGCCGGACGAGGACCGCCAGCTGCGGCTCGCCCGCTCCGCCGCCGACTTCCACCGGTGGCTGCGCGGGGCCGTCGTCGAGGCGCGCGGGGACGACGCACAGCCCGGCAACCTGTTCGCGGCGCTGCACGAGGCCGGCGTCGACGACGAGCGGATCGTCTCCCTCGGCTACTTCCTGGTGATCGCCGGGCAGGAGACCACCCGGCTGCTCATCTCCACCGCGCTCACCCGCGCCCTGGCCGACCCCGCCCGCTGGGCCGCGCTCGGCGCCGGGGCGGACGGGGGCGCCGGAGCCGATGCGGCGGAGGCGGCCGCGGCCGAGCTCGTGGCCGAGTGCCTCCGGACGAGCTCCTCGGTGCCCACCTGGCGGCGCCTCGCCACGGCGGACGTCCGCGTCGGCGAGCACGAGGTCCGCGCCGGCGACGAGCTCCTGCTGCACCTCAGCGGCGAACAGCACGACGACGCCCGGCTCGCCTTCGGCTTCGGCCTGCATCGCTGCCTCGGGGCCGGGCTCGCGGAGCTCGAGACCGCCCTCGTGGTCCGCGAGGTCGCCCGCCTGCTGCCGGACGCCCGGCTCACCGGGCCGCCGGCGACGTGGCTGCGCCTGCTCTCCTTCCAGGCGCCGCAGCACGTGCTCGTGACGCCCGGACCGTGGCACGGCGGCGAGGACATCCGAATCGAGCAGAGTGGAGTGGACACATGCGCATCGAGGTCGTGACCGGCACGGACACGGACGTCGGCAAGACGTGGGGCACCGCCGCGCTCGCGGCCCGTGCCCTGGTGGCCGGGCTCCGCGTGCACGTGGACAAGCCGGTGCAGACGGGCGTCGCACCGGGGGAGGCCGGCGACGTCGAGACCGTCCGGGACCTGGTGGCCGCGGCCGCCGCATCCGGCGCGCTCGACGCCGCCGCTCCGGCCCGCCTGACCGTGTCCGAGGGGGCGCGGGTCGGCCCCGCGATGGCCCCCGTGGACGCGGTCGCCCACGCGGGGGAGGGGACGCCCCCTCTGCCGCCTCTGGGTGAGCAGCTGGGCCGGTGGCGTGGCCTCGCCGCGGGCGTCGACCACCTGCTCATCGAGGGCGCCGGCGGGATCACCGTGGCGTGGACCGAGGCCGACGAGGGGCCTGTGGACGCCGTGCGCGCGCTGCGGGCGGCCGGGCTCGACGCGGGGTTGACGGTCGTGGCGCGCCCCGGGCTGGGCACGCAGAACCACGCGCGCCTCACGGTGGAGCACGCCGCCGCCCGTGGCGTGGCGCCGGAGCGGATCCTCGTCAGCGGCGTGGCCGCGGACCCAGACCCCGTCGAGCGGGCCAACCTCGTGTTCCTGGCCCGCCTGGCCGGCGCCCACGGGGCGGTGCTGGAGACGGTGCCGCGGGGCACCCCGCCGCGCGTCATGTCGGTGCGTTGACCGCCGTCGTCGGGAGCGTGCTCAGCGAACGGCGCGGATCCGCCGCACCACGCACACCACGATCACCGCGAGACCGGTGAGGGCGCTGACGGCCACGAGGGCGAGGCCGCCCACGAGGCCGACGTCCATCGCGGTGCTCTTGCCGAGCAGGTCCATGAGCACCGGGGTCGTGGCGCCGGAGTCCGGGTGGTCGCCGCCGTCGGGGAAGATGATCGCGGCCAGCGCGAAGGACCCCCAGGAGATGCCCAACAGCGTGTGCAGCAGGCGCCCCAGCCGGATGCCGCCCCGCTGCTCATCCTGCGGGTTCACGCGGGGCAGGAGGAACAGGCTCCCCACCATGAGCACGAGGGCGAGTTCGTGGGGCAGGGCGCCGAAGACCATGTAGATGACCGTCATCCAGCCGTTCGCGCCGAAGTTGGAGCGCAGGGCGAGCGCGATCAAGGGCAGCGCGAGGAGGGCCAGCGCCCACGGCAGCACGGCCCAGGGGCGCCACGTGCCCACGCTCGGGCCCTTGCGGGTGGGGGTCGGGGAGGCGAAGTCCGAGTGCTGGGTGCCGGGCGCTGCGGTGCTCATGGCGCCAGCGTAGCCAGGGGGTGGCATCCGTCACGCTGGTAGGATTCGGGGGTACGGCCTCCGTGCGCACCGCAAGGGGGCGTTTTCCATGTACGGGCCGGTCCGGGACGACCCGCGGCCCTGAGGAGAGATGCAGATGCCAGCGATCGCGATCGTCGGAGCCCAGTGGGGCGACGAGGGCAAGGGCAAGGCCACCGACCTGCTGGGCGGGCGAGTGGACTACGTCGTCAAGCCGAACGGCGGCAACAACGCCGGGCACACCGTCGTCGTCAACGGGGAGAAGTTCGAGCTCAAGCTGCTGCCCGCCGGCATCCTCTCGCCCAACGCGGTGCCGGTGATCGGCAACGGCGTGGTGGTGAACCTGGAGGCGCTGTTCGAGGAGATCGACGGGCTCGAGTCCCGCGGCCACTCGTGCGAGCACCTGAAGATCTCCGCCAACGCCCACCTCGTGGCGCCGTACCACCAGACCATGGACAAGGTGACCGAGCGGTTCCTGGGCAAGCGCGCGATCGGCACCACCGGCCGCGGCATCGGCCCCACCTACATGGACAAGGTGGCCCGCCTGGGCATCCGCGTGCAGGACATCTTCGACGAGTCGATCCTGCGCCAGAAGATCGAGGGCGCCCTGCGGCAGAAGAACGAGCTGCTGGTGAAGCTCTACAACCGCCGCGCCGTGACCGTGGACGAGATCGCCGAGTACTTCCTGGGCTACGCGGACCGCCTGCGCCCCATGGTCGTGGACTCCGTGAACCTGCTCAACGACGCCCTGGACGAGGGCAAGGTGGTGCTCATGGAGGGCGGCCAGGCCACCTACCTGGACGTGGACCACGGCACCTACCCGTTCGTGACCTCGTCCAACCCGACCGCCGGCGGCGCGGCCGTGGGCGCGGGCATCGGCCCCACCCGCTTCTCCCGGACCATCGGCATCGTGAAGGCCTACACCACGCGCGTCGGCGCCGGCCCGTTCCCCACGGAGCTCTTCGACGAGATGGGCGAGCAGCTGCGCACCACCGGCGGCGAGTTCGGCGTGAACACCGGCCGCCCGCGGCGCACCGGCTGGTACGACGCCGTCATGGCGCACTACGCCGCGCGGATCAACGGCTTCACGGACTACTTCCTCACCAAGCTGGACGTGCTCACCGGCATCGAGAAGATCCCGGTGTGCGTGGCCTACGAGGTGGACGGCGTGCGCCACGACCGCATGCCCATGACTCAGACCGAGTTCCATCACGCGAAGCCGGTCTACGAGCTCTTCGACGGGTGGACCGAGGACATCTCGGGCGCCCGCGCGTTCACGGACCTGCCGCTGAACGCCCAGCGCTACGTAGAGGCCCTCGAGAAGCTCTCCGGGTGCCGGATCTCCGCGATCGGTGTGGGCCCGGGCCGCGACCAGGTGGTCCAGGTCCGGGACCTCATCCAGGACTGACCCGGCCCACCGCCCCTCCCCCGCCTGCACTTTCGAACGTGAAAGAGGGCGAATGGGCGCTTTCGAACGTGAGATAGGGCCTATCTCACGTTCGAAAGCGCCCGGGGGTTCGCCGGGTCAGTCGGCCAGGCGGCCCGTGGTCGGGAAGCGCTCCCACACGCGGTGCGCGGGCAGCAGATCCGTCAGCCGGCTGACGGCGGAGGCGCCGTCCGCCGCGGACTCGACGCCCTTGCCGGACACCTGGGCGGCCGCGAGGACGGCCTCCGCCGGCTCGAGGGCGAGGATCGCCTTGGAGTGGCGCCACATCTCCTGCAGCACCTTGACGACGCGCGGGTCCACCGCCTCGGAGTCGGCGGCGCCGGCCTTCTGGTCCAGGCTGGGGGCGGCGTCAGCGGCGGGGGCCGCCGGCGAGGCCACGACCACGGCATCCAGCTCGATGGACGCGGCGGTCAGGTAGGTCCGCTGGGCCACGATCTCCCCGGCCACGGGGCCGCCCTTCGGCGCGATGACCAGCGGGACCATGCCCGCACCGTGGATGCCCTGCACGAGGGCGTCCAGCTCCTTCTCGTCCACGGACTCGCCCACCACGACGCCGACCTGACGGCCGTCGAGCGGCCACGCCCCGCCGATCTGGGACAGCACGGGGGAGGGCTGCACGTCGGCCGGGGTCTCGGTCGGCGCGGGAACGGGGATGCCCAGGCCGTCCGCGACCTGCTGGGCCAGTCGCGTGTCGATCGCGGCGAGGTGGGCCAGCTGGCGCTCGCGGATGGTCTGCTCGTAGCACTTGCCCAGCTCGAACGTGTACGCCTGCGCCACGTGCTCGCGCTCCACCTCGGAGAGGGAGAGGAAGAACAGGCGCGCCTGCGAGAAGTGGTCGTCGAAGGAGGCGGCGTGCGCGCGCTCCTTCACCGACGCCGGCAGCGGCTCCGGGTGCTCGATGAACGCGTGGTCGTCCGCGGGGGTCTCGTACGGCAGGCCGCCGTCGAGCGAGTTGGGCCGGTACGGCGCCACGCCGCGATGCACGGCGCTCTGGTGGAAGCCGTCACGCAGCATGTCGTTGACCGGGGCGTGCGGGCGGTTGATGGGCAGCTGGGTCCAGTTCGGCCCGCCGAGGCGGGTGAGCTGCGTGTCCAGGTAGGAGAAGAGGCGGCCCTGCAGGAGCGGGTCGTTGGTGACGTCGATGCCGGGCACGAGGTTGGCCGGGTTGAAGGCCACCTGCTCCGTCTCCGCGAAGTAGTTGGAAGGGTTGGCGTTCAGCGTCATGCGGCCGAGGGGTTGCACGGGGGCGAGCTCCTCCGGGACCAGCTTCGTGGGGTCGAGCAGGTCGATGCCCTCGAACATCTGCTCCTCGTTGTCCTCGAACACCTGCACGCCGAGCTCCCACTCGGGGAAGGCGCCGGCCTCGATCGCGTCGGCGAGGTCACGCCGGTGGAAGTCCGGGTCCATGCCGTTGGTGAGCAGCGCCTCCTCCCAGGTCACGGAGTGCACGCCGAGCATCGGCTTCCAGTGGAACTTGACCAGCACGGTGGAGCCGTCCGCCGCGATCAGGCGGTAGGTGTGGACGCCGAAGCCCTCCATCATGCGGTAGGAGCGCGGGATGCCGCGGTCGGACATGTTCCACAGGGTGTGGTGCTGGGCCTCGGTGTGCAGGGACACGAAGTCCCAGAACGTGTCGTGCGCGGACTGCGCCTGCGGGATCTCGCGGTCCGGGTGCGGCTTCACCGAGTGCACCACGTCCGGGAACTTGATGGCGTCCTGCACGAAGAACACGGGGATGTTGTTGCCCACCAGGTCCCACGTGCCCTCGTCCGTGTAGAACTTGGTGGCGAAGCCGCGGGTGTCGCGGGCCAGGTCCATGGAGCCGCGGGAGCCGGCCACGGTGGAGAAGCGGACGAACACCTCCGTCTCCTTGTCCTTGGCGAACAGCCCGGCCCGGCTGATCTTCGCGGCGGTGCCGTAGCCGCGGAACACGCCGTGGGCGCCGGCGCCGCGGGCGTGGACCACGCGCTCGGGGATGCGCTCGTGGTCGAAGTGGCTGAGCTTCTCCCGCAGGTGGTGGTCCTGCAGCAGGGTGGGGCCGCGGCGGCCGGCCTTGAGCGAGTGGTCCGAGTCCTGCAGGCGGACGCCGTGCGCGGTGGTCAGGTACGGGCAGCCCTGCGCGGCGGTCGCGGGGTCGGCGCCGGTGTCCTGGCCGGTGGGGGAGACCTGTGCCGGACCGCGCTGGTCCGGGGCCGGCGCGGCCACGGGCTGGTCCGGGTGGGTGAGGGCGGTGTGCTCCTCGAGGTCGGGGGTGATCGGCCCCGGCGTGCCGGGGATGTCGGGCTGCTGGGTGGTCATCGCGTCTGCTCCTGTGGTGTCGACGTGCCGCGCGGTGCCGCGCGGATCCGGGGCGGAGGACGACGGCGGCCGATGCGGGCCGACGTCGTGCCCGGCTTCCAGCGTGGCGGCTGGCCCCGGCGCTGACCAGGGCTGACGGCCACCGGCAGGGGCCTGGCTACCCTGGGGGCATGAGGATCAGCGTCGGACAGTTCGGGCCCGTGGGCGACGTCGAGGAGAACCTGGCCGTGATGGCCCGCCTCGCCGCCCGCGCCGCGGGCGAGGGGGCGGACCTCCTGGTGCTGCCCGAGGAGGCCATGCTCGGGGCCCGCGAGGTGGGGGAGGAGTTCCCCGACGCCGTCGCCGCGGCCTGGGAGCCGTTCGCCGCGGGCCTGGCCGCGCTGGCGCGGGAGCACGGGATCGCCGTCGTCGCGGGCGGCTACGAGCCGGGACCGGACCGGCGTCCCTACAACACGCTGCTGGCGGTGGGCGCGGACGGCGCCCGGCTGGGTGCGTACCGCAAGCTCCACCTCTACGACGCGTTCGCGCATCGCGAGTCGGACCGGATCACCCCCGGCGACGGCGGCGTCGCGGCGATCGAGCTCGGCGGGCTCCGCCTGGGCCTGCTCACCTGCTACGACCTGCGCTTCCCCGAGCTGTCCCGGCGTCTCGCGGTGGAGGGGGCGGACGTGCTCGTGATCCCCGCGGCGTGGTTCTCCGGCGAGCACAAGGTGGAGCACTGGCGCACCCTGCTCAAGGCCCGTGCGGTGGAGAACACGGTGTGGGTGGCCGCGGCGGACACGTGCTCGGACGGCACCGTGGGCCACTCGATGATCGTGGACCCGCTGGCGCTGCCCGTCGCCGAGCTCGCCGACGAGCGGGAGGCCGTGGTGACCGCGGAGGTCACCCGCGAGCGGATCGACGAGGTCCGGGAGTTCCTCCCCTCGCTCGCCAACCGCCGCACCGACGTCCTCTGAGCCGCCCCCGCCCGGCGGACGGGTCACCATTACCCCCTCGGGCTGGGAAAAGCCTAAAATCACGTCAGACGTGCAACCAGACGGGCGCCCTGGCGCCCGGAACGCGCCCCGCCCGGGGCGGGACGGGAGATCAGAGATGACCATCAACGCCGACGGCAGCCACGCCGTCCAGCCCCACACCGCGAACGCCCACACCGCCCCGGCCCGCCCCGTGCGCCACGCCGTGGTGGAGGAGGAGGTGCTCGAGCCGCTGCGCCCGGTGGACGGCTGGGGCTTCACCAACCGCGTCATCCTCCTCTCGGTGCTCGTCGTGATCATCGGCGACGTCGTGCGCGTGCTCACCGGCGGCCTGGGTGATCCGAACGGCTCCGTGGCGCTGGGCGAGACCGGCCGCGGCTGGGTCGTGCTGGTGCAGTCGTTCATGTTCGGCCTGGTGGGCGGCGCCCTGGCGGGCGCGGCCGGCTACCTGGTCGTGCTGCTGATGGGCGGGGCCGCCCGCTCCGTCGTGCGCTACGTGGTCGGCGGCGTGGTCGGCGGCTTCCTCGGTGCCGTGGGCCTGTTCGCGGTGTTCTCCAACACCGTCCTCTACGGGTCGGGCGTGCACCTGTTCTGGATGCTGCCGGTGGCCGGCCTGCTCGGCGGCCTCTGGGCGGGCGTCGTCTCCTCCCGCCGCTGATCCCGGACCCGGCGCCTCGGGCGCCGGGCACAGAGAAAGGCCCCGGTTCCGGCTCTCGCCGGGCCCGGGGCCTTCTCCGTCATCACTCGCACCTTCGATGAGGTGGCTTCAGCCTACGAACTCGCCTTGGGCTTTCCAGGGGAGTCGGCTGGGCTTTCCCTGGGAGTGTCCGCCGCCCCGAGCAGGTGCGCCAGCTCGTCGGTGGCGGCGACGAGGGCCGCCCCGCACCGGTCCGCCAGCTCGTCCGTGCAGCGGTAGGCCGGCACGAGTGTGCTGAGCGCACCGACCACCGTGCCCGCCACGCTGATGGGGGCGGACAGCGAGGTGACGTCCTTCTCCACGGAACGGGTGCGCAGCGTGTAGTCCCCCGCGGCCACGCTGCCGCGCAGGGCGTCGCCCACGGCCGTGCCCGCCAGGGGGACGGTGCGTCCGACCCAGTTCGTGTGGCGGACCGAGTGCGTGCCCTCCACGATCGCCAGGTAGACGGCGGAGTCCGGAGGGGTCGTCACCGAGAGGTAGACGGATTCGCCCGTGGCGGCCACGACGTGGTCCATCGGCCCGCGGGCCAGCTGCACGAGCGAGTCCCGGGAGAAGGCCCGCGCCCCGAGCTGGATGAGGCGCACGCCGGGGCGGTAGGCGCCGTCGTCGTCGCGGGCAACGAAGCCGGATCCCTCGAGGCTGCGCAGCAGGCGCAGCGCCGTGGACGCCGGCAGCTCCGTGGCGCGGGCGGCCTCGGTCAGGCTCAGCCGGGGCTGCTCGGTGACGGCGGCGAGCAGGTCCAGGGCCCGGTCCACGGTGCGCGTCGAGGCGGTGGGGGTGGTGGTCATGAGAGGGAGCGTAACGGGTGCGGGACGCGCGGATCGGGCTTGCGCGTGAGCCGAGTCACTGTTTCAATGTTCGGAAAGTGCATGCCGAGCCGTGAAATCACCGGGGCCACCCGTCCCGGCGGCGCACGCACCCCGTCGAGAGGAACTGCCATGGCCGTGGGCTTCACCCAGCACGACCCGTCCCGCACCATCCGCGCCCCGCGCGGCACCGAGCTCTCCGCCAAGTCCTGGCAGACCGAGGCCCCGCTGCGGATGCTCATGAACAACCTGGACCCCGAGGTCGCCGAGCGTCCCGAGGACCTCGTCGTCTACGGCGGCACCGGCCGTGCGGCCCGCTCCTGGGAGGCCTACGACGCCATCGTCGCCACCCTCAAGGACCTCGAGGAGGACGAGACCCTCCTGGTGCAGTCCGGCAAGCCGGTGGGCGTGTTCCGCACCAACAAGTGGGCCCCGCGCGTGCTGATCGCCAACTCCAACCTGGTGGGCGACTGGGCCGACTGGAAGACCTTCCGCGAGCTCGAGGCCGAGGGCCTGACGATGTACGGCCAGATGACCGCCGGCTCGTGGATCTACATCGCCACCCAGGGCATCCTGCAGGGCACCTACGAGACCTTCGCCGCGATCGGCCGCAAGCGCTACGACGGCTCCCTCAAGGGCACCCTGACCCTCACCGGCGGCTGCGGCGGCATGGGCGGCGCCCAGCCCCTGGCCGTCACCCTCAACGGCGGCGTCTGCCTGATCGTGGACGTCTCGGAGGACCGCCTGCGCCGCCGCATGGGCAAGCGCTACCTGGACGAGGTGGAGACGGACATCGACAAGGCCGTCGAGCGCGTCATGCAGGCCAAGCGCGACGGCGAGGCCGTCTCCGTGGGCCTCGTGGGCAACGCCGCCGAGGTGTTCCCCGAGCTGCTCGAGCGCCAGAAGGCCGGCACCGTCGAGATCGACATCGTCACCGACCAGACCTCCGCGCACGACCCGCTGTCCTACCTGCCGATCGAGATCGACGAGAAGGACTGGCACGCCGAGGCCGAGGCCGACCCGGACACCTTCACCAAGAAGGCCCAGGAGTCCATGGCCCGCCAGGTCGAGGCCATGGTCGGCTTCCAGGACATCGGCGCCGAGGTGTTCGACTACGGCAACTCCATCCGCGACGAGGCCCGCAAGGCCGGCTACTCCCGCGCGTTCGAGTTCCCGGGCTTCGTCCCGGCCTACATCCGCCCGCTGTTCTGCGAGGGCCTCGGCCCGTTCCGCTGGGCCGCGCTCTCCGGCGACCCGGAGGACATCCGCGTGACCGACGAGGCCCTGAAGGAGCTGTTCCCCGAGAACGAGCACCTGCACCGCTGGCTCGACGGCGCCGCCGAGTTCGTGGAGTTCGAGGGCCTGCCGGCCCGCATCTGCTGGCTGGGCTACGGCGAGCGCCACAAGGCCGGCCTGCTCTTCAACCAGCTCGTGGCCGAAGGCAAGGTCAAGGCGCCGATCGTGATCGGCCGCGACCACCTCGACTCCGGCTCCGTGGCCTCCCCGTACCGCGAGACCGAGTCCATGCTGGACGGCTCCGACGCGATCGCCGACTGGCCGCTGCTCAACGCGCTGACCGCCACCTCCTCGGGTGCCACCTGGGTGTCGATCCACCACGGCGGCGGCGTCGGCATCGGCCGGTCCATCCACGCCGGCCAGGTGGGCGTGGCCGACGGCACCGAGCTGGCCGCGGCCAAGCTCGAGGCGCTGCTCACCAACGACCCGGGCATGGGCGTCATCCGCCACGTCGACGCCGGCTACTCCCGCGCCGCCGAGGTGGCGAAGGAGCGCGGCGTCCGTGTGCCCATGGAGGCCACGATCCGGGACTGACCCCGGTCACGTCGTCGGACGACGACGGTGCCGCCGCGCCGTCGCCGTCCGACGACTTCACCGCCGCGAGCCGGACGGGCGTCCGCCCGTCCGGCTCGCGATCGAAAGGACACCACGATGGACTCGTCCCGCCCCGCAGACCACGAGCTGCACACCGACACCACCGCGATGGCCGCGATCGAGGCCGACGCGCCCCGCCCGCCGGCGCGCTGGCGCATGATCGTCTACTCGGCGATCGGCATCGTCATGTTCTTCGTGCCCGTCACGATCAACGGGGCGAGCTCCATCCCGCTGGACCACCTGGTGACCTGGGTGCGCGGGCTGCTCGGCCCGGCCGACCGCTGGGTGGGCCTGGCCATCATCGCCGCCGGCGCCGTGTACCCGTTCGCCTCGGGTCGCTGGCGGACCAGCACCACGCGGGCGGTGTTCGCGTTCCTCGCCGTGCTCGGCCTGGTCGCCTCGGCGATGGTCGTGTTCGGCGTGGGCCCGAGCTGGATCCTGGACAAGAGCATCGGTCCGTTCCTGATGGACAAGCTCGTGGTGCCCGTGGGCCTGATCGTGCCCATCGGCGGCGTCTTCCTGGCCCTCGTGATCGGCTACGGCCTCATGGAGTTCGTGGGCGTCTACCTGCGCCCGGCCATGCGGCCGATCTGGCGGGTGCCCGGCCGCGCCGCCGTCGACGCCGTGGCCTCCTTCGTGGGCTCCTACGCCCTGGGCCTGTTGCTCACCAACCGCATGTACACCAGCGGCCGTTATACGGCCCGCGAGGCGGCGATCATCGCCGCCGGCTTCTCCACGGTGTCCGCGACCTTCATGGTGATCGTGGCCAAGACGCTGGGCCTGATGGACATCTGGCTCTGGTACTTCTTCGGCACCCTCCTGGTGACGTTCGCGGTCACGGCCATCACCGTGCGCATCCCGCCGCTGAGCCGCATCCCGGACGAGGTGTACCCCGGCGCGGTGCACTCGCCCGAGCTGGCCGTCACCCGGGACCGCTTCCGGGTGGCCCGTCGCGCCGCCGAACAGACCCTCGCCGAGGCCCCGTCCCTGCCGAAGAACATCTGGGTCAACTTCCGGGACGGCCTCGTGATGGTGCTCCAGATCCTGCCCTCCATCATGTCCGTGGGCCTGATCGCCCTGGTCCTGGCCACCTACACGCCCGTGTTCGAGTGGATCGGCGTGATCTTCTACCCGCTGTTCTGGGCGCTGGGCTACTCCGATCCCGGCCTGCTGGCCTCGGCCTCCGCCACCTCGATCGCCGAGATGTTCATCCCGGCCACGATGGCGGCCGGTCACGAGGACCTCGTCGCCCGCTTCGTGATCGGCGTCGTCTGCGTCTCCGCGATCATCTTCTTCTCCGCGGTGGTGCCTGCCATCCTGGCCACGGACATCCCCATCCCGCTGTGGAAGCTCGTGGTGATCTGGGCCGAGCGTGTGGCCCTCACCATCCTGCTCGCCACGCCGGTCGCCCATCTGGTCGCGGCGCTCACCTGAGGCCCACCCCACCGCCCCACCCCCCGTCCGTCCCGCAGAGAGAGGCCCCCATGCGCTCCACGCTCATCACCGACATCGCCGAGCTGACCACCGTCGACCCCGAAAGGCGGGTGCTCACGGACGCGGCCGTCGTCGTCGAGGACGAGCGCATCGCCTGGATCGGCGCCGCCGCGGACGCCCCGGACGCGGACGACCGGGTGTCCGTGGGGGGCCGCGCCGTGCTGCCCGGCTGGGTGGACTCCCACACGCATCTCGTGTTCGACGGGGACCGCTCCGCCGAGTTCGAGGCCCGCATGGCCGGGGAGTCCTACGCGGCCGGCGGCATCGGTGTGACCACCTCCGCCACCCGTGCCGCCTCGGACGACCGCCTGGCCGAGCTGGTCCGCGGCCGGGTGGCCGACGCGGTGGCCGGCGGCACCACCTACCTCGAGACCAAGACCGGCTACGGGCTCACCGTGGAGGAGGAGGCCCGCCACGCGCGCCTGCTGGCCGGGCTGCGCGAGGAGGGCCTCGTGGACGAGGTGACCTTCCTCGGCGCCCACCTCGTGCCCCCGGGCCGGGACGCGGAGGACTACCTCGACGACGTCGTCGGGCCGATGCTCGAGGCCGTGCGGGAGCACGCGGGTTGGGTGGACGTGTTCTGCGACACCGGCGCCTTCGACGCCGAGCAGACCCGCCGCGTGCTCGCCGCGGGCGTGGCGGCGGGACTGGGCGTGCGCCTGCACGGCAACCAGATCGAGCAGGGCCCGGGCGTGGGCGTGGCCGTGGAGTTCGGCGCCGCCTCCGTGGACCACGTCAACCACCTCTCCGACGCGGACGTCGAGGCCCTGGCCGGCACCTGGACCGGCTGGGACCGCGCCTCGGCCACCGGCACGCCCGGCACCGTGGCCGGCTGCCTGCCGGCGTGCGACCTGTCCACCCGCGCCCCGCTGGCGCCCGCGCGTCGCCTGCTCGACGCCGGCATCGAGGTCTCCCTGGCCTCGAACTGCAACCCGGGCACCAGCTACACCACGTCCATGAACTTCAACGTGGGCACCGCCGTGCTGCAGATGCACCTGACCCTCGCCGAGGCCGTGCGCGCCGCCACCCTCGGCGGGGCCATCGGCCTGCGGGCGCAGGACCGCGTCGGCAGCCTCGAGGTCGGCAAGCGCGCCGACCTGCACGTGCTCGACGCCCCCGCCGCCATCCACCTGGCCTACCGCCCCGGCATGCCGCTGACCCATGCGGTCTGGCGCGCGGGCCGCCGGGCCGTCTGATCGACCGACAGCAAGGAGAACGCATCACCATGACCACCCCTCCCGCCACCGTCACGCTCGGCACGTCCGGGGCCACCCTGGACGACGTCGTCGCCGTGGCCCGCCACGACGCCCGCGTGGTGCTCGCCGACGACGTGCTCGAGACCGTCGGCGCGGTCCGCCGCCACGTCGAGGCGCTGGCCGAGGCCGAGACCCCCACCTACGGCGTCTCCACCGGCTTCGGCGCGCTCGCGGACAAGCACATCCCGCTCGAGTCCCGCGCGCAGCTGCAGAAGTCCCTGATCCGCTCCCACGCCGCCGGCATGGGCCCCGTGGTGGAGCGCGAGGTCGTCCGCGCGCTGATGTTCCTGCGCGCCACCACGCTGGCCTCCGGCCGCACGGGCGTGCGCCCCGTGGTGGTCGAGACCTTCGTGGCCATGCTCAACGCGGGCATCACCCCCGCCGTGCGCGAGTTCGGCTCGCTGGGCTGCTCGGGCGACCTCGCCCCGCTCTCCCACGTGGCCCTGGCGCTGATGGGCGAGGGCGACGTCGTCGGGGCGGACGGTGCGCTGCGTCCGGCCCGCGAGGCGCTCGCCGAGGCCGGGATCGAGCCGGTCGAGCTGCGGGAGAAGGAGGGCCTGGCCCTCGTCAACGGCACCGAGGGCATGCTCGGCATGCTGATCATGGCGCTGGCCGACCTCGAGGAGCTCGCCGACACCGTGGACCTCACCGCCGCGATGTCCGTGGAGGCGCTGCTCGGCACCGACCGCGTGTTCGTGCCGGAGCTGCACCTGCCGCTGCGCCCCCACCCGGGCCAGGCGACCTCCGCCGACCGGATGCTGAAGATCCTGGCGGGCTCGCCGATCGTGGCCAGCCACAAGGAGGGCGACTCCCGCGTGCAGGACGCCTACTCGCTGCGCTGCGCCCCGCAGGTGGCCGGCGGCCTGCGCGACACCCTCGCGTACGTGCGCACCGTGGCCGAGCGCGAGCTCGCCGCCACCGTGGACAACCCGGTGGTGCTCGACGACGGCCGGGTGAGCTCGAACGGCAACTTCCACGGGGCGCCCGTGGCGTACGTGCTGGACTTCCTGGCCATCCCGGTGGCCGACGTCGCCAGCATGTCCGAGCGCCGCACCGACCGCATGCTGGACCCGGCCCGCTCACACGGGCTGCCCGCGTTCCTCGTGGACGACCCGGGCGTGGACTCCGGCATGATGATCGCCCAGTACACGCAGGCCGGGCTCGTCTCGGACATGAAGCGTCTGGCCGTGCCCGCGTCCGTGGACTCGATCCCGTCCTCCGCGATGCAGGAGGACCACGTCTCCATGGGCTGGCACGCCGCCCGCAAGCTGCGCTCGGCCGTGGAGAACTTCCGCCGCGTGCTCGCCGTCGAGCTCGTGGCCGCCGCCCGCGCGATCGAGCTGCGCGCCCCGCTGCAGCCCTCCGCCGCGACCGGTGCCGCCGTCCGCGTGATCCGCGAGGCCGGCGTCCCCGGCCCCGGCCCGGACCAGTACATGGCCCCGCAGCTGGCCGCCGCCGAGCAGGCCCTGCGCGACGGGTCCGTGCTGGCCGCCGTGGCGGAGGCGCTCGCGGGCGTGTCCGCCGATGCCGAGCCGCAGGACCTGGCCAAGGAGTCCGAGGGCGCCGAGGCCGAGGGGCACTGACGCCGCAGAGCGGTCAGAGGCCACAGAGTGGTCACGACACGCCGCGTGCGTCTGCACGAGACGGCGTGTCGTGACCACTCTGTGTGCGGAGGGGGCGGCCTGCGGGCCCGGTCGCCCCGGCTCAGGCCGCCAGGTCCACGTCCTTCGTCTCCTTCATGAACAGGCCGGTCAGGCCGGTGAGGCCGCCGACCACCATGAGGTAGATCGGGAACGCGCTGGCCCACCCCTGCGCCGTCAGCCACGTGATCAGGTACGGCGCCGTGCCGCCGAAGATCGCGGTGGCCAGCGAGAGCATGGTGGCCACGCCCTTGGCGCGCACCGCCGTGGGCAGCACCTCGGACCAGACGGCGCCGTTGACGCCGAACAGCAGCGCCACGGCCAGCAGGGCGATGGTCTGCACGAGCAGGAACGAGGCGAAGGTGCCGTCCAGCATGCCGAACAGCGGGAACGGCAGCACCACGAAGAGCAGGCCGAAGGCGATGACCAGCGGGCGGCGGCCGATCCGGTCGCCCAGCAGGCCCGCCCCGAGGATGGCGGCCAGGAAGATCACCTGGGCCAGGAGCGAGGCCGAGAGGGTGGTGGACTTGTCCATCTGATGGGCCACCTGCGCGTGCGTGGGCAGGTAGATCAGCCACGTGTAGAACATCAGGGAGCCGCCCGCGGAGACCAGGAAGATCGTCAGCAGGCCGCGCCACACCGCGCCCGGCTCCCGGCGCGGGGCGTCGTCGGCGGTGGGCACCACCTGCTGCGCCGCCGTGAAGTGCTCCGACTCCGTCAGGCTCCGTCGCAGATACAGCGCGTAGAGGCCGAGGACGCCGCCGATGCCGAACGCCACGCGCCAGCCCCAGGACGCCACCTGCTCGTGGGAGAGCAGCGTGTTGATGGCCAGGCCCACGAGCGTCGCCAGGATCGTGCCCACCACCACGGACACCCACGACGTCGCCCCGAACAGCCCGCGCCGGCCCTGCGGCGCCCGCTCCACGAGGTAGGTCACGGAGGTGCCCATCTCGCCGCCGTGCGCCAGGCCCTGCAGCAGGCGGGCGACGACGAGGATCACCGAGGCGAGGACGCCCACCGTGCCGTAGGTGGGGGTGAAGGCGATGATCAGGCTGCCGAGCGCGGTGATCATCATCGCCGCGAAGAGGCTGCGCTTGCGGCCCACCCGGTCCGCGTAGGCGCCGAACACGTAGCCGCCGATGGGGCGGGCGACGAAGCCCACCGCGAAGACGGCCAGGGTGGCGAGCAGCTCGGAGGTGGGGTTGTCCGCGTGGAAGATCTGCGCCGCGAAGACCGGGGCGAAGATCGTGTAGACGTTCCAGTCGTACCACTCCAGCGCGTTGCCGAAGTTCACGGCCAGCATGTCCTTCAGGCTCCGGGGGCAGGCCCCGGGCACGGGAGCGGGCCGGGCCGCGCCGGTGGCCGCGGTGCTCATGCCCGTCCCTCGAGGCCGGCCTGGGCATCGCCGTCGGCGCCGGGCACCCGCATCTCGAAGGTCTCCCGCACCACGGTGTAGTCGAAGTAGCCCAGGCGGGCGATCGGCTGGATGCGCGGGATGTCGAGGCGGCCGTCGGCGGTGATGACGTTGTCGTCGATGTGGATGGTGTCCACGTGGGCGAAGACCACGTCGATGGTGCCGACGTTCGAGTCGCCCTTGATGCGGTGCGTCGAGTGGTAGCGGCACTCGAAGCGCACGGGGGACTCGGCGACCATCGGGATGGGGTGGTTGTCCGCGTAGACCTTGGTGACGCCGTGCTCGGCGATGCGGTCCCACTCGCTCTCGCCCGGCTCCAGGGCCATGGCGGAGACGTTGACGGCCTCGCGCAGGTCGTAGGTGGCCATGTTCCACACGAACCAGCCGGTCTGCTCCGCGTTGAGGACGGTGTCCTTGCGGCGTCCGTCCGGGTACTGGTTCGCGGAGAACATCACCATGGGCGGGTCGAAGGTGAGGTTCTGCCACTGGCTGTAGGGGGCGATGTTCTCCCGGCCGTCCGTGCTCACGGAGGACAGCCAGCCGATGGGCCGCGGCACGGTGGAGCTCTTGAAGGGGGAGAAGGGCAGGGGGTTGGCCTCGTGCTGCGGGCGGTACTTCATGAGTCCTCCATGTGACGCCGGTAACAGGATGTGGGTCACGCTACGCCGCATATCCCGGATATATCAAACGGATTGGGGGCAGATGACTGCCTACGCTGGGCCCATGAACAAGTCGGAGGAGGCCTACGCCCGCCTGACGCAGAAGATCGAGACCGGGGAGCTGCCACCGGGCGCCATCCTCAGCGAGGCGGACCTCATCGACGCCGCCGAGACGGGGCGCACACCCCTGCGCGAGGCCGTGCAGCGCCTCATCCGAGACCACTGGCTCCTGGCCGGTGGGGGACGGGGACTGCAGGTGCCCCCGATCTCCGTGGACGACCAGCTGGAGAGGCTGGAGGTGCGGCGGTCGCTCGAGGCCCTGGCCGTGGGACTGGCCTGCGCGCGGGCGGACGAGGAGCAGCTGGCCGCCGTCGCGGCCCACGTGCGGCACCTGCGCACGGTGGAGGACCTGCCGGCGTACGTCGCCGCCGTCGGGCGCTCGCACGAACTCCTGCGCACGATCGCGAACAACCGCTATCTCGCCAACTCCCTGGTCCCGCTCCAGGGGCTCTCCCGGCGGTTCTGGCTCGCCACCACGAAGGGCCTGCCCGACGAGGTCGAACGCGGCCGGGCGTTCTACGTCCCGGCGCTGGAGGCGGTGACCCGGAGGGACGCGGCAGGAGCCCGGGCCGGGGTGCTGGCCCTGCACGACTTCCTGGCACGCTCGGCGCTGGACTACGCCGCCCGACGCGCGGCCCACGGCAGCGCCGAGCCCCCAGCCCCGTGGGCAGCGGGGCACTGACGCGCGCGGCCCCCGCGCCTGAACGGACCCCCGCCCGCCTCAGGCCAGCAGCGACGCGTCCGTCCGGTGACGGCTGACGATCGTGTGGATCAGCCGGGCCGCGGCCTTCGCCGTGCGGCCGTCCACGTCCAGGGCGGGGTTGAGCTCCACGACGTCGGCCAGGGCCAGCTTCCCGGACTGGGTGGCCTCCAGCGCGCACGCGTGGATCACCTCGTACGGCACGCCGAAGCCGGCCGGTGCGCTCACCCCCGGGGCGACGGCGGCCGGCAGCACATCCAGGTCGATCGTCAGGTAGAGCACGTCCACGGCGTTGATGAACGAGCGCACCCAGCGGCGCACGCCGGTGACGTCGGCGGTCTGGGCCTGCTCGTCGGTCACCCACGTGACCCCGCGTTCGCGCGCGGTGTCGAACAGGGCCCGGGTGTTGTTTGCCTCGCTGATGCCCACCACCGCGTAGGAGAGCTGATGCTCCGCCCCCTCGGCGTCCCGCAGCGCCTGCAGGAACGGGGTGCCGGAGCTGGGCCGCGGCGCCTCGCGCAGGTCGAAGTGCGCGTCCAGGTTGAGGATGCCCACGCGGGTGCCCGCGCCCACGCGCGTGGAGCCGGTCAGGCCCGTGATCGATGCGTAGGCGGTCTCGTGTCCGCCGCCGAGCACCACGGCCAGGTCGTGGGCGTTCAGCAGCCCGCTGACCACCGTGCCCAGCTCGGCCTGGCCCGCCTCGAGCTCGCCCGGGGCGTCGTCGTCTCCGCGGTCCACGGACACGTCGCCCGCGTCCACGAGCGCGCCCGTGCCCTCGAGATACGCGAGCGAGGCGAGCGCGCCGCGCAGCGCCTCCGGGCCGTCCTCGGCGCCCACGCGGCCGTGGTTCCGGCGCACGCCCTCGTCCGAGGCGAAGCCGATGAGCGCCGTGGACCGCGCGCCCGACGTCGGAGCACCGGCACCGGGGTGGCGCTGCGGCGTCGTGGGCTCGCCGCGGCCGTCGGCGGGGCGGACGACCTGGTGCCAGCGTAGGTGCTCGGGGGCGTCGCCGTCGGTGCGGCCGGTCCAGGCGGAGGAGAGGGACGAGGAGGGGAGCTCGGAGGTCATGGGACCATCCCACGCCATCGACGGCGGGTGCGCAACGCGGGCCGGACGACGCCCGACACGGGGCGTCGTCCGCCTAGCGGTCCAGTTCCTGGCGCCGCGAGCTGATCACGCCGGTGACGAAGCCGGCGAGGTTGAGCCCGCCATGGAAGCGGGCGTGCTCGATCTTCACACAGCGGTCCATCACGATCTCCAGGCCCGCGGCCCCGGCCTGACGCGCGGCGTCCTCGTTCCAGATGCCCAGCTGCAGCCACACGGTCCGGGCGCCCACGCGGGCGGCGTCCGCCACCACCTCGGGGGCGTCGGAGGACTTGCGGAACACCTCCACGAGGTCCGGGATGACGGGCAGGTCGTCCAGCGAGGCATACACGCGGTGGCCGAGGATCTCCTTGCCGGCCGCGGCGAGCACGGGATTCACGAAGTAGACGTGGTACGTGGTCGAGCTCAGCAGGTACGTGGCCACGAAGTACGACGCGCGGGCCGGCTTGTCCGAGGCGCCGACGATCGCGATCGACCGGGTGCGCCGCAGGATCGCCAGGCGCTCGGGGGCGCCGGGGCCGGTCCAGGTGCGCTCGGGGTGGGTGGTGCTCATGGCTCAGGCCTCCTGCTCTGCGGGGACGACGGCGCCGTCACGGGTGCGGCCGGTGGCCTCGGTCAGGGCCTGGTCCAGGTCCCAGAGGATGTCCTCGAGGTCCTCGATGCCCACCGAGATGCGGATCAGGTCCGCCGGGATGCCCGCGGCCACGAGCTGCTCGGCGGTGAGCTGCTGGTGCGTGGTGGAGGCCGGGTGCAACACGAGCGTCTTCGCGTCGCCGATGTTCGCCAGGTGGCTGGCCAGCTGCAGGGCGGAGATGAACGCGGCGCCGGTCTCGCGGCCGCCGACCACACCGAAGCTGAACACCGAGCCGACACCCCGGGGCAGCAGCTGCTGCGCGCGGGCGTGGTGCGGGTGGTCGGGCAGGCCGGCGTAGCGCACCCAGGAGACGCGCGGGTCCTCGTCCAGCCAGGTGGCGACGGCGCGGGCGTTGGCGAGGTGGGCATCCATGCGCGGGGCCAGCGTCTCGACGCCGATCATCAGCTGGAACGCCGACTGCGGGGCCAAGGACGGGCCGAAGTCACGCAGCTGCTCGGAACGCAGCTTGGTGAGGAACCCGTACTCGCCGAAGTTGCCCCACCAGGACACGCCGCCGTACGAGGGCACGGGCTCGGTCATGGACGGGAACTTGCCGTTGTCCCACGGGAAGCGGCCGGACTCCACCACGACGCCGCCCAGAGTGGTGCCGTGCCCGCCCAGGAACTTGGTGGCCGAGTGGATCACGATGTCCGCACCGTGCTCGATCGGCCGGATCAGGTAGGGCGGGGTGAGCGTGGCGTCCACCACGAGCGGGATGCCGTGCCGGTGGGCGACGTCGGCCAGACCCGGCAGGTCCACGACGTCGCCGGAGGGGTTGGCGACGATCTCCGTGTACACGGCCTTGGTGTTGTCCTGGATCGCGGCCTCGAAGTCCGCGGCCTCGGTGGAGTCCACGAAGGTGGTCTCCACGCCGAAGCGGCGCAGGGAGACGTCGAGCTGGGTGATCGTGCCGCCGTACAGCTTCGAGGAGGCCACGATGTGGTCCCCGGCCCCGGCGAGGGCCGCGAAGGTGATGAACTCGGCGGCCATGCCGGACGCCGTCGCGACGGCGCCGATGCCGCCCTCGAGCGTGGCGATGCGCTCCTCGAACGCCGCGACCGTGGGGTTGCCGATCCGCGAGTAGATGTTGCCGTACTTCTGCAACGCGAAGAGGTTGGCGGCGTCCTCGGCGGACTCGAACACGAAGGAGCTGGTCTGGTGGATCGGCACCGCACGGGAGCCGTGGACGGCGTCCGGGACGGCGCCCGCGTGCAACGCCTGGGTGCGGAAGCCGAACTCGTGGTCAGCCACGGGGGTCCTTTCGATGGAGGCTTCGGGACAGTCCGACCCATTGTCCCGGGCGAGGCGCGCCGAGTGCAGGGTGGGCGCGTCGCAGAGCGTCACGCGGGGCCGGCCGGTGGCGTGCAACGCGGGTTGAGTTATCACCGGTTACGCGGGCCTGGACCCGTGACAACTCAACCCGCGTTGGTCTGGACCCGTGACAACTCAACCCGCGTCGGGACGGGCGGGGGCGGATCAGCGCGTGCGGGCGAGCCGACGCCGGACCAGCCCCACGATCCGCCCGAACCCAGCGCGCTGGTCCTCCCAGGTGCAGCGCAGGGTCGTCCATTCCCGCTCGAGGCAGTACGCGTCCCGACGGGCGTCCCTCGCCTGCTGCTGAGCCGTGCGGTGGCCGGCGCCGTCGTACTGGAGGGCCAGGCGCGCCCCCCGGTACCCGAGGTCCACGACGGGCGAGGCCGGGTCGGCCGGGTCGACGGCGACCTGCAGCTCCGGCTCCGGCAGCCCGGCCCGGATCAGCGCGAGCCGGAGGAAGGTCTCGGGCGGGGAGTCGGCCCCGACGCGCACCTCGGCCAGCGCGGCACGTGCGAGACGGACACCCGGCCGGCCACGGCAGCGGGCGAGCACCTCCGACAGCCCGGGCACGGTGGCCACGGGGTGCGCCCGGCCCGTCGGCGTCCACGGCGGACACACCAGGTGGTCGCCGGCCGCGATGAGCCAGTCCACCTCGTGGGGGCGGAGCATCCCGGCGAGGTCGAACCAGGTGCGCGCCGCCGTCGTGACGCGCTGGCCGTCGGGAAGCTCGAGCACGTGGTCGGAGGGCAGTCGCACCCGGTGGCTGACGACGCCGCCCAGGTCGGTCCGGTGCGTGCGCGCGGACCGGTCGAAGGTCAGGTGCAGTCCGGCTGGCCGCGTGAGGCGGGGCGGCAGCGGCAGTCCGTGCCAGAGGGCGGCAGAGACGTGGGAGACCACCCCGCCCGTGAGGCGGACCAGCGCGGCCGCGCCGTCCGGGGCGCACGGGTCGGGGATGCCCGCGGTGTGCACGCCGCGGCAGATCCGGGCGAGGTCTGCCGCGAGGGTGCGGCGCCACGGCAGGCCGGCGGCGTGCAGCTCGGCCGTCGTGAAGGCGCCCGCGGCGAGGGTGGACGGCAGGGGCGTGCGCGCGGTCATGGGGTGAGCCTGCCGCCCCCGGGCCCTGCGACGGACCGGACCGACGCGCCCTGGGGAGGGCCGCCGTCGTCGTGGTGGCTGTGCAGGAGCGGCCGACCCGCCGGACACGGCGGCCCCGGCGCGACGCGGGTTGAGTTATCACGGGTGCGCGCCGCCTGGACCGGTGATAACTCAACCCGCGTTGCGGGGAGCGGCCGGCCCGTCGGTCACGGCGTGCGGTCGACCGGCACCAGCTCCACGTCCTCGAGCCGTCCGTCCCGCGCCACCGCGCGCATCAGCGTGCACACCGGCTGCCGCCGCCGGTCCGTGCAGGAGCCGGGGTTGAGCAGCCGCAGGCCCGGGTTCGCGGTCTCCGGCCCGGCCACGGTGTCCCACGGGATGTGGCTGTGCCCGAACACCAGCACGTCCGCGTCCGGGAACGCCGCGGCCATGCGGCGCTCGCGGCCGGCCGCCGGGCCCGTCTCGTGGACCATCGCGATCCGCACCCCGCCGATCTCCACGCGCGCCACCTCGGGCAGCCGCGCCCGCAGCCCCGGCCCGTCGTTGTTGCCCCACACGCCCACCAGCCGGGCGGCCCGTGCGTCGAGGTCGTCGAGCACGTCCTCGGTCACCCAGTCGCCGGCGTGGAGCACGACGTCGGCCCGCGCCACCTCGGCCCGCACCTGCGCAGGCAGGGCGCGGGCGCGCCGCGGGATGTGGGTGTCGGCGATCAGGAGCAGGCGGACGGCGACGTCGTCGGGCACGGTCCGCCTCACCGCGCCGCGAACGCGCCGAGCCAGAGCGCCAGCGGCAGGCCGACGATGAACACCGCCACGAATCCGCGCACCAGCCACCGGCCCGCCGGGGTGGCGAGGTTGACCGTCACGCCCACGCCGTAGCCGGGGCGTTTGGCGGGGAAGACGGCCGGGTCCTCGGGGTCGCGCTTGAGCCCCAGGGGCGTCCACACCTCGTCCTCGGCGAGCTCCGCGGCCGTGGGCCGGTGCCCGAGGTCCGCGGCGACGCGGTCCGCCCAGCGCGTCCACCGCCGGGTGCCGGCCCGCATCGCCGGGAAGATGCCCACCATGAGCACGGTCAGCGTGAGGGGCAGGAGCCACCAGGCCATCGTCCACGCCCCGGCGGCGAGCACCTCGGCCGTCGTCGGGGCCAGCACCAGCACGATGAGCACGCACGACCACCCGAGGCACGCCTGGACCCCGCGGTGCACCCCCGGCTGGCGCACGCGCCGCCACGGGGACAGCCCCGGATCCATGGGAACCAGGGCAGTGACCATCGCGGAGACCAGGGCCAGGAACCCCGTCATGCCGAGGCCGATCAGCGGCCCCGTCGCCACCGTGCCGAACGAGGCGTCCTCCCACGCATCCGGTCGCCCGTCGACGCCCCAGTGCGTGGGCACGCGCTCCGGCAGGCCCGGCAGGGCGACGAGGGCCCACCCCAGCAGCGCCAGGCACAGCGCGGCCGCGAGCAGGAACGGCAGCCACGGACGCAGCCGGCCACGGCGCAGGGCGGCGCGCTCGGCGGCGGGGACGTCGGCGGGGACGGGATGGGGCGGGTGGGTCATCGACCCAGGCTAACTTCGGCCCCCGCCCGCCACACCGGGTGACCGGCCCGTCCAGACGGCGGCCGCGCACGCCGCGATCACCAGCAGCATCCCCGCCAGGTCCAGCGGGGTGAGCTCCTGCCCGCGCACGGCCCACGCGGTCAGCGCCGCCGCGATCGGCGAGAGGCACGTCAGCAGGGAGAACAGTGCGGTCGGCATGTGGCGCAGCACCTGCAGGTCGATCCCGTACGGCACCGCCGTGGACAGCAGCGCCACGGCCAGTCCCACGCCCAGCACCACGGGAGAGAGCAGGGCCGTACCCGCCGTCGCGACGCCGACCGGCAGCGCCACGAGGGACCCGGCCGCCGTCGCCAGGGCCAGCCCCTGCACCCCCGGCAGATGGGTCCCCGCACGCCGGGAGAGCAGGATGTACGCCGCCCAGCACGCCGCCGCGGCCAGCGCGAGCGCCACCCCCACCGGGTCCAGCCCCGCGCCGCCGATCCCGCCGTCCGCGCTGAACCCCTCCCGGCCGAGCACCCCGATCCCGACGAGCGCGAGGGCCGCCCACGCCGCCGACCGCCATGACGGCCGCGCCGCCACGGACAGCGCCAGCGGCCCGAGCACCTCGAACGTCACGGCCACGCCCTGCGGGATCCGCGCGAACGCCTCGTAGATGGCCAGGTTCATGCCGGTCATGGCCGCACCCAGCCCGACGACGGCGGCCCACCCCCGGGGACCCAGGCCGGCGAGGGCGGCGCGGCTCGGCCGGGTGACGAGCAGCAGCACGGCCGCGGAGAACACCACGCGCAGGGCGACCATGGCGGACGCGCCGACGTCGTCGAACAGCAGGCCCGCCACGGACGCGCCGAGCTGCTGACTCAGCAGCGAGAGCAGGACGAGCAGGACGAGACGCACGGGCTCAGCCTAGGGCCGCGCCGCGTCACCCCGGCCCCGGCCGGAGCCCTCCCCGCGACCGGCCCGCCGAATGTGACGGCCGCCGGCACACCGCCCCGGAACCGTTCCTAGCGTGGGCCTCCATACGACCCAGCGACCCCCACGACCCGCGGCACCGCGCCCGGCGGGCCGCCCGCCTCCGGACCGAGGAGATCGACATGCCGCTCACCGACCCGACGGACGCGTCCGCGCCGCCCGCCGCCACGCCCGTCCCGCTCGGCGCCGTCCCGCCGCTCGAGCGCCCCGCAGACCTGCCCCGCGACCTGGCCGGCCTGCGCCGCCACTTCGCCCCGGTGTTCGCGCGGATCGCCGAAGGCTCCCGCGAGCGCGACCGCCGCCGGATCCTCCCGTTCGAGGAGGTCCGTGCCCTCAACGAGGCCGGCTTCGCCACGCTGCGGGTCCCCGCGGAGGCCGGTGGGCCCGGTGTGGACGTGCGGACCGCCGTGGCCCTGCTGATCGACCTGGCGGAGGCGGACGCGAACGTCGCGCACCTCTACCGCTCGCACCTGGGATTCCTCGACTCCCTCCGCTTCCAGCCCGAGGCCGTCCGCGAGCGCTGGCATGCCCGGATCCTGGCCGGCGCCACGGTCGGCAACGCATCCACCGAGAAGGGCGGCAACGCGCTGGGCACGCTCAACACGGTCCTCACCCCGGCACCCGCGGGCGACGGCCCGTGGACCCTGACTGGCACCAAGTTCTACGCGACCGGCTCGATCTTCTCCTCGCACACGCGCGTCTCCGCCGCCCAGACCGACGCGGACGGGCGACCGGCCCCGGGCCGGCGCTTCGCCGTCGTGCCGGTGGAGGCCCCGGGTGTGCGTCTGGACGACGACTGGGACGGCTTCGGCCAGCGCCTGACCGGCACCGGCACCGCGGTGTTCGACGGCGTCGCCGTGCCGCCGCAGGACGTGCTCGACCGGGCACCCGGCAGCGCCGAGGCGGTCTACGAGGCGGCGTGGTTCCAGCTCATCCTGCTCGCCGTCCTCGCCGGGATCGCCCGGGCGGCCCGTCGGGACGCCGCCGACGCCGTGGCCGTCCGCGTGCGCACCTTCAACACGGGCCTGGGCCTGCCGTTCCGGGAGGACCCGCTGATCCAGGAGGCCGTCGGGCGGATCGCGGCCAAGGCGTTCACGGCCGAGGCCGCGGTGCTCTCGGCGGCGGACGCCCTGGATGCGGCGCTCGCGGACCACGAGGCCGGCCGCACCGGCTCCGGCGCCCCCGAGGAGGTGCCCGCCTCCTTCACGTGGGCCGAGCTGGCGGTGGAGCACGCCCAGGTGACCGTCCCGGAGCTGGCCC
This sequence comes from Micrococcus sp. iso_239, assembly GCF_056173395.1. Taxonomy (NCBI): domain Bacteria; kingdom Bacillati; phylum Actinomycetota; class Actinomycetes; order Micrococcales; family Micrococcaceae; genus Micrococcus; species Micrococcus sp. iso_239. The sequence goes on from NZ_CM149672.1 coordinate 203,721, forward strand.
TCGGCGCCGCCCAGGAGCTGTTCCTCACCGGTGGGGCCTCCGCCACGAGCACCGCCAAGGGCCTGGACCGGCACTGGCGCAACGCGCAGACGGTGGCCACGCACAATCCCATCGCGTTCCGCGCCCGGGCGATCGGCGACTTCTGGATCAACGGCACCGTGCCCGAGGGCCTCAACGCGATCGGCGACGCCCCGGCCGCCTCCGCGCCCCTCGGCGCCGACGCCCCCGCCTCCGGGGAGGCCGCCCGATGAGCACCCTGCGCACCCACCGTCGCCGGGCCGTGCTCGGCTCGTTCATCGGCACCACCATCGAGTGGTACGACTTCTACCTCTACGGCCTGGCCGCCGCGCTCGTGTTCAACGTGCAGTTCTTCCCCGGCCAGACCGCGTTCGGGGCGACCCTCGCCTCGTTCGCCACGCTCGCCGTCGGCGTCGTGCTGCGCCCGCTGGGCGGGATCGTGGCCGGCCACTTCGGGGACCGCGTGGGCCGCAAGGCCCTGCTGGTCATCTCGCTGCTGCTGATGGGCGGCGCCTCGATGCTCATCGGCGTCCTGCCCACGTTCGCCCAGGCGGGCTGGTGGGCGGTGGCCGGGCTCGTGCTGCTGCGCTGCCTGCAGGGCCTCTCCGCCGGCATGGAGTGGGGCGGCGCCGCCCTGATGTCCGTGGAGCACGCCCCCGCGGACCGGCGCGGCCTGTTCGGCTCGTTCACGCAGGTCGGCTCCTCGGCCGGCATGCTCCTGGCCACCGGCGCGTTCTCCCTGGTCAAGCTGGCCACCACCGACGAGCAGTTCGCCGCGTTCGGCTGGCGCCTGCCGTTCCTCGCCTCGGGTCTGCTCGTGGTGGTGGGCCTGGCCATCCGCCTCGGCGTCGAGGACTCGGCCGAGTTCCGCGTGCACCGGGACGCCGGGACCGTCAGCCGCGCGCCCGTCGTCGAGCTGCTGCGCCATCACGCCCGCCCCGTGCTCGTGACCGCCGGCCTGCGTCTCGGCCAGAACGGCCTCTACTACCTCGTCACCGCGTACCTGGTCAGCTACCTCGTGCTCCGCGGCGCCGACGACGGCGTCCTCGTCTCCGCCATCATGGTCGCCTCGGCCATCGGGCTGGTGAGCACCCCCTTCTGGGGCGCGGTCTCGGACCGGGTGGGCCGTGCCCGGGTGTCCCGGGTCGGGTACGCGCTCACGGCGGTGGCGGGCTGGGTGCTGTTCGCCGTCGTGGATGCCGGCGCGCTGGCGGTGCTGCCGCTCGTCGTGGTGCTGGTGATCAACGTGGCCCACGACAGCGTCTACGGTCCGCAGGCCGCGTGGTTCGCCGAGCAGTTCCCGGTGCGCGTGCGGTACTCGGGCGTGAACCTGGGCTATCAGCTCGGCACGGTGGTGGGCGGCGGGTTCGCCCCGTTCATCGCGGCGCTGCTGTACGAGGTCGGCGGCCACACGCCGTGGCTGATCGCCGCGTACCTGACGCTGCTGGCCACGCTCTCGCTGATCGCCTCGCGCTTCGCCCGTGACCCCGTGGCCCGCCCCGAGACGGACCTCGTGGCCGACGACGCCGCCATCCTGGCCGCACAGGCGGACGGGCCGGCCGTCGATGCCGCCCCCGGTGCCGCCGCGGTGACCGCCCGCCCCGACCGTGCCCCCGTGACCCTGGAGACCCGATGACCGCGACCCCCGCCCCGTTCATCCTCAGCGCGTTCGACATGGTGACGCCCGTGCACCAGTCGCCCGGGCTGTGGCGGCACCCCGAGTCCCGCGCCCACGAGTTCGACCGGCTGTCCTTCTGGACGGACCTGGCCCGCACCGTGGAGGAGGGCGGGTTCACCGCCGTGTTCCTCGCGGACATCCTCGGGCTGTACGACGTGCACGGCAGCGGCGTGGACGCCACGGTGCGCGGCGGCGTGCAGTGGCCGCTGCTGGACCCGTTCACGGTGGTCTCGGCGATGGCCGCCGTCACCGAGCGGGTGGGCTTCGGCGTCACCGCGTCCGTCACCTACGAGCAGCCCTACCTGCTGGCGCGCACGCTGACCTCGCTGGACCACTTCACGGAGGGGCGCATCGCATGGAACGTGGTGACCGGCTACCAGGACTCGGCCGCACGCAACCTCGGCCTGGACCGGCAGCCGGGCCACGACGAGCGCTACGACCGCGCCGACGCCTACCTCGACGCCATGTACCGCCAGTTCGAGGGGTCCGTGGAGCGGGACGCCGTCGTGGCGGACCGCGAGTCCGGGGTGTTCGCGGACCCGGCGAAGGTGCACCCGATCGGCGTGGAGGGCCCGCACGTGCGCCTGCCCGGCGTCGCGCTCGCGCACCCCGGGCCGCAGGGCACCCCGTTCCTGTTCCAGGCCGGCGCGTCCTCGCGGGGGCGACGGTTCGCGCTCGAGCACGCGGAGGCGGTCTTCTACATCGGCCCGACGACGGCGCACGTGCGGCGGTTCGTCGAGCAGACCCGCGAGGGCCTGCGGGAGGCCGGCCGCCCCGAGGACGCGATCCGCGTGCTGGCGATGGTGACCGTCGTCGTCGCGGACACGGACGAGGAGGCGCAGGCGCGGCTGGCCGAGTACCACGAACACGTGGACGTGGAGTCCGCGCTCGCGCTGTTCGGCGGCTGGACGGGGGTGGACCTGTCCGGCCTGGACCCGGACGCCGAGCTGGAGCACGTGGAGAGCGAGGCCTCGCGGACGGCGCTGGCCGCGTTCACCACCCAGTCGCCGGACCGTCGCTGGACGGTGCGCGAGGTGGCGGAGTTCGTGAGCGTGGGCGGGCGGGGGCCGGTGATCGTGGGGTCCCCGGCCACCGTGGCCGATGAGCTCGAGCGCTGGCACCGCGAGACGGGCGTGGACGGCTTCAACATCTCGGCGGCCGTGCGCCCGACGGACCTCGAGCGGTTCGCCCGGCTCGTGAGCCCCGAGCTGCGGCGGCGCGGCCTGCTGCGTGAGCCCGAGGCGGGGCGGACCCTGCGCGAGAACGTGGCCGGCGGGGGACCGCTGCTGCCGGAGGACCACCGGGGGGCCCGGTTCCGCTGACCCCGACGCCACGGGAAAACGTCACGCTGACGTGCGCTAATCCGTCTCGTCGTGGGAGAGTGGGGGACGCGTACCCGCGCAGACCCCGCCCCGACCCCAGGAGGCCCGCATGGCCCGGCCCCAGACCGTCCTCACCGTGGTGGCCGCCCGCCGGCTCACCCCGCACCTCGTGCGCCTGACCCTCGGCGGTGAGCAGTTCGACGCCGTCCATGCCCGCTGGGCGGAGAAGGGCGCCACGGACCAGTACGTGAAGCTGCTCTTCGCCGACCCCGCGCTCGGCCTCGAGCCCCCGTACGACCTGGACGCCCTCCGCGAGCGCCTCGCCCCGGAGCAGCTGCCGGTCCGCCGCACCTACACGGTGCGCCACATGGACGCGGCCGCCCGCACCATGGATGTCGACTTCGTGGTCCACGGTGCGTCCGACGGCGGCGCCGCCCCCGGGCACGACGGTGGCCTGGCCGGGGCGTGGGCGGCGTCCGAGCCGGTGGGGCAGCAGGTCGCGTTCCTGGGTCCCGGCGGCGCCTACCGGCCCGACCCCACCGCCGACTGGCACCTGCTCGCCGGCGACGAGGCCGCGCTGCCGGCGATCGCCGCCGCCCTCGAGGACCTCGCCGCCACGGACGCCGCGGCGGCCGGCGTCGCGCTGATCGAGGTGACCGACGCCGGGGACGAGGTGCCCCTGACCGCGCCGGCCGGCGTCGAGGTGCGCTGGCTGCACCGCGGCGGCCCCTTCACCCCGGAGACGACGAGGTTCGCCGCCGCCGTCGAGGGCGCGGCGTGGCGGGACGGACGGGTGCACGCGTTCGTGCACGGCGAGCGGGAGCAGGTCAAGCGCGTCCGGGCGTACCTCACGGACGTGCGCGGCGTGGACCGGCGACAGCTGTCGGTGAGCGCGTACTGGGCCTACGGCCGTGCCGAGGATGTGTTCCAGGCGGAGAAGCAGACCCCGGTGGGGCAGATCTTCGAGGACGGCGCCACCGGCGGCTGACCCGCACAGGTTCGGCACAGCAGCAGCTTCGCCGCCCCTCAGGGCCTGACGGGCCAGGGGTGACGTGAGACGGTCGAGGGGTCATCGTCCGGCGGTGCCCGGCCGCCGGCACGTCCGCACCTCTGTGAAGGAGTCCCCATGAAGACGCCCGCACGCCTCGCCGTCGGCATGCTCGCCGCCTCCGGTCTGCTGCTCACCGGCTGCGCCTCCGACCCGACGCTGGACGAGAGCTGGCCCGAGATCCGCCAGAAGGTCGTGGACGCCGAGAGCCTGCGCCTGAGGGTGGAGGGCACCGCCGCCGACAAGGAGGAGGAGAAGGACGACGCGTCGGCCTCGGCGGCGCCCTCCGCCTCCCTGGGCACGGACGCCAGCCAGTCCCTGAACGTGGACCTCGCCGGCGCCACCGACGACTCCCACCTCAAGGGCACCATGAACATGGACATGGGGGCGGCCACCATGGACATCGAGGTCCTGCGCCGGGACGCCGACGTGTTCTTCAAGCTCAAGGCCGACGGTGACGACCTGCCCCAGGAGATGGGCATGTTCTCCACCCTCGTGGGCGACCGCTGGATCAAGACGAGCGCCGATCAGGCCGCGCAGATGGACATCTCACTCCAGGAGATCATGTCCGACCTCGAGGAGGACATGCCCGCCGCGGACGCCTTCGACGGCAAGGACCTGAAGGCCGAGGAGGTGGAGCTCGAGGGCAGGACGTACCTCAAGTACGCGCTGCCCGAGGAGCACCACGAGTTCGGCCGGACGATGCTGATCGACCCGGAGAGCACGACCCTCTACCGTCTCGAGGACGTGAACTCGGAGGACGAGGACGTGGACGCGAACGCCACCTTCACCGAGTGGAACGCGGTCGAGGCGCCCGAGGCCCCCGCCAAGGAGGACGTCTTCGACCTGGCCGAGCTGCAGGAGCTGGCCGGCTGACCCGCTGCGCGATCCGGGTGGGCCGGCGGGCCGCCACGGCATGATGTCCTGATGGACCGCACCGCCCCCACCCCGCCCGCGAACGCCCTCGCCCCGGACCTGCCGGAGGACATCGCCCGCGAGGCGATCGCCTTCCGCCGCCGCCTCCACGGGCATCCGGAGCTGGACCTGCACCTGCCCCGCACCCAGGCCGCCGTCCTCGAGCGGCTCGAGGCCCTGCGCGCCGAGGCGGGGGAGGATGCCGCCACCGGCCGCCCCGCGCTGGAGACGAGCGTGGGCCGGGCGCTGAGCTCCGTCGTCGTGGTGCTGCGCGGCGGGGCCCCGCTGCCGGAGGGGGCCCGGCGGCCGGTCGTGCTGCTGCGGGGGGACATGGACGCCCTGCCCGTCACGGAGGAGACCGGGCTGGAGTACGCCCCCTCCGTGCCGGGCACCATGCACGCCTGCGGCCACGACCTGCACACCGCCGGCCTCTACGGCGCGCTGGCGTGGCTGGTGCGCCGTCGCGGGGAGCTCACCGCCGACGTGGTGGCCATGTTCCAGCCCGGGGAGGAGACCGGCGGCGGCGCCCTGCACATGATCCAGGAGGGGCTGCTGGAGGCGGCCGGGCGACCGGTGGACGCCGCCTACGCGATCCATGTCTCCTCGGGCACGTACCCGCGCGGCGTCCTGCTCAGCCGCCCGGGGGCGATCCAGGCCGGCTGCGACGACCTGGTGGTGACGGTGCACGGTCGAGGCGGGCACGGCTCGGTGCCGCACCTGGCTCAGGATCCGGTGCCCGTGGCCGCCGAGATGGTGCTGGCGCTGCAGTCCGTGGTCACCCGGCAGTTCGACGCCTTCGACCCGGTGGTCGCGACCGTCGGGCACCTGAGCGCGGGCACGGCGGCCAACGTCATCCCGGACAGCGCCACCCTCGCCCTCACCCTGCGGACCTTCTCCGCGGACGCCCGCGCCCGGCTGCGCGCGGCCGTGGAGCGCATGGTGCACGGGATCGCCGCGGCGCACGGCATGAGCGCACAGGTCCGGACGGACTGCGCGTTCCCGGTGACGGCCAACGACGCGGACGCGGTGGCCTTCGTCCGCCGGACCGTGGAGGACCTCTACGGGGCCGACGCCTACCGGGAGCTGCCCGAGCCCGAGCCCGGCAGCGAGGACTTCTCCGAGGTCCTCCAGCGGGTGCCCGGCGCCTACGTCCTGCTCGGGGCGGTCCCGGAGGGCGTGGCCCCGGACGAGGCCCCGGTCAACCACTCCCCGCAGGCCGTGTTCGACGACGCCGTGGTGCCGCGGGCCGCTCAGGTGCTGGCCGAGCTGGCGTTGCGGACGGCGCCGGTGTCGGCGTCCTGAGCGCGGCGGCCGGCCCGGAGCACCTCGGCGATCTGCCCGACGCACGGCTCGTTCTGCAGGCTCGTGGTGTCTCCGAGCGCGGTGCCCTGGTGCAGCTGCGTCAGCAGCCGCCGCATGATCTTGCCCGAACGGGTCTTGGGCACGTCGGGGACGAAGACCACCTCGGCGGGCTTGGCCACCGGCCCGATCACCCGCCCCACGTGCCGACGCAGCTCCTCGGCGCGGTCGGCGGCGGAGGCGCCGGGGCCGTCGTCGCCGGCCAGCCAGCTCTCGTGCGCCACCACGAAGGCGACGGCCGCGTGCCCGGTGGTCTCGTGCGGCACGGGGCACACCCCCGCCTCGATCACCTCCGGGTGCGCCACGAGGGCGGACTCGATCTCGATGGTGCTCAGCCGGTGCCCGGAGATGTTGATGACGTCGTCCACGCGCCCGAGGATCCAGACGTCGCCGTCCTCGTCCCGCTTGGCGCCGTCGCCGGCGAGGAACCAGCCCGCCTCGCCCTGGTCCGCGTAGTCCTCCCAGTACGAGTGGAAGTAGCGGGCCGGGTTCCGCCACACGGTCCGCGCCATCGACGGCGAGGTGCGGGTGACCACGATCCGGCCCTGCAGGCCCTCGGGCGTGGGGGCGCCGTCGTCGTCGACCACGGCCACGTCCACCCCCGGCAGGGGCCGGGAGCCGCAGCCCGGCTTGAAGGCCGTGTCCGTGGGACGGGGGGAGAGCACGGTGGCGCCGGTCTCGGACTGCCACCACGTGTCCACCATCGGCAGGTCCGGGGTGTCCCGGCCGATCTGGGTGCGGGCCCACGTCCAGGCCTCCGGGTTCACGGACTCGCCCACGGTCCCGATCAGGCGGATCGAGGACAGGTCCGGGCCGCCGTCCGCGTGCGCCGGGATCCCGTCCGGATGCCAGCCCTTGAGCGAGCGGATCAGGGTGGGCGCCGTGTAGTAGCTCGTCACCCGGTAGCGCTCGATCACCTCGAAGTGCCGGCCCGGGTGCGGGGCGTTCGGCACGCCCTCGTAGATCACCTGCGTCACCCCGTTCGAGAGCGGACCGTAGATCTCGTAGGTGTGCGCGGTGACCCAGGCCAGGTCCGCGGTGCACCAGTGGACGTCGTCGTCGCGCCGTGCCGGGTCCGGGTGGGAGAACAGGAAGTCGTGCGTCCACGAGGCCGCGGCGAGGTACCCGCCGGAGGTGTGCACGAGCCCCTTGGGCTGTCCCGTGGTGCCGGAGGTGTACATGATGAACAGCGGGTGCTCCGCGTCGAAGGCGCGCGGGGTGTGGGTGTCCGGCTGGCGGTCCACGACGTCGTGCCACCACAGGTCCCGGCCCTCGGTCCACGGGATGTCCCGGTGGCCCGTGCGGTCCAGGACGAGGACGTGCTCGATCGCGTTGTCCCCGGACACGGCCTCGTCCGCGTTGGCCTTCACGGGGACGGCGACGCCGCGGCGGAACTGGCCGTCGGTGGTGACGAGCAGCTTGGCGCCCGTGTCCTCGACGCGGAACCGCAGCGCCTCCGCCGAGAACCCGCCGAACACGAGCGAGTGCACGGCGCCGATCCGCGCGCACGCCAGCGTGATGACGATCGTCTCCACGAGCACGGGCAGGTACACGACGACGCGGTCGCCCGCCTCGATGCCCAGCTCCTCGAGGGCGTTCGCGGCCTGGGCGACCTCGCGCTGCAGCTGCGCGTAGGTGACGGCGCGGCGGTCGCCGGGCTCGCCCTCGAAGTACAGGGCGACCTTCTCCCCGCGCCCCGCCGCCACGTGCCGGTCCACGCAGTTCACGGCCACGTTCAGGGTGCCGTCCTCGTACCAGCGGATCTCCGGGCCGCGCTCGGCGGCCGGGTCCGGGGCGGTGAGGGAGCGCGTCCGGGTGAAGGGCCGCTCCCAGCTCAGACGTCGGCCGGCCGCCTCCCAGAACGCGAGCCGGTCCGACTCGGCCACCGGGCGGCCGTCGCCGCGCCCGCCGTGCAGCCGGTCCGCCGGGCGGCCGGGGTGGACGTCCGGGTCGGCGGCGTCGACGAGCGCCTGCGGGAGGGGGCCGGGCAGCGTCGCGAGGGCCGCGGCGGGCACGCCGTCGTTCGGTCCGCGGACGGCCCCGGAGGCGCCCTCCTCGGCCGGGTCGGGGCGGGCGGGGTCCTCGGTGGGCGTCATGGGCGGCGGTTCCTCCTGGTCGGCGGGTCCGACCAGGGTAGGGACGCCGACGACGGCGCCGCGCCCGCCGTCGTCACCGGCGGTCATGCTCGGCCCGCCGGACCCCCGCGGGCGCCTGGCGCGGGCCACGGCGACGGCGGCCGGTGTGGACCCCGTCCCACGGCCGGGGCGCCCCGGCCGCCGGGCCGCCCGCACGTGTCAGAGTAGGTCCATGACCACCTACGCCACCCTCGCCGCCCGGTACGCCGACGCCTTCGACTCCGTCGCCCACGGCGAGCGGGCCCGCGAGGCGGGCCGGCACCTGCCGTTCGCCGCGCTCGGGGAGCTGCAGGCCGCCGGGTTCGGCAAGGTCGGCGTCCCCGTGGACGCGGGCGGCGAGGGCGGCGGCAGCGAGACCGTGCTGCGCCTGCTCATGGACCTGGCCGCCCGGGACGTGAACACCGCGCACGTCTGGCGCTCCCACCTCGTGTTCATCGCCACGGCCATGGACCAGGCGCCCGCCCGCCGGGAGCGGTGGCTGCGGCACATCGTCGACGGGGACTGGGCCGGCTCCGCCCTGGCCGAACGCGCCGGCGGGGCCGCACCGGGCCGTGCCGCCACCCTGGCCAGCCGGGACGAGGGCGGCACCTGGGTCGTGCGGGGGCAGAAGTACTACGCGACCGGCTCGGCGTTCGCCACGTGGACCGCCGCGACCGTGGGCATCGAGGGGGCGGACCTCGTCTCGCGCCGGAACTCGAAGCGGGCCGGGGGCGCGGTCCGCGAGCCGGACCGGGCCGTCGCCGTCGTGCGCGTGCGTCAGCCGCGCGTGGGCATCAAGGACGACTGGGACGGCTTCGGCCAGCGCCTGACCGCCACCGGGTCCGTGGTGCTCGACGACGCCGCGGCCGAGGAGCTGCTCGAGGTGCCGCGGCAGGACGGGCCGGTGCCCGTGCTCATGGAGGCGACCCTGCTGGCGCTGCAGGCCGGGATAGGCCGGGCGGCGCTCACGGAGGGCACGCAGCTGCTGCGGCAGCGGCGCCGCACCTTCAACACCGGCACGGCCGCGCTGCCCAAGGATGACCCCCAGCTCCTCGAGATCATGGGGCAGTTGGCCGGGCGGCAGGCCGCGGCCGAGCTGATGGTGCGCGAGATCGGGCGGCTGCTCGACGAGGGGCAGGACGGCGCCGACGGGGCCGGCCCGGCGGAGGCCGACGTCGTGGCGGCGTCCGCCGAGGCGATGGCGGCCGCGTACCGGGCCCAGGCCGTGGTGCCGGAGGCCGTCCTCGAGGTGTGCACCCGCATCTTCGACACGCTCGGCGCGTCGGCGACGTCGGCCACGCTGCGGCTCGACCGGCACTGGCGCAACGCCCGCACCCTCGCCACCCACGACCCGGCGGCGTTCAAGGTGCGCATGGCCGGCGACTGGCTCGTGAACGGCACCCCGCCGACCGCCTACACGTCGGCCGGCGAGGTCCCCGAGGGGGACTGACCCGACGACCGGGCGGCCGGACGTGCCGGGCTCAGGCCCAGCGGCGCAGGGCCCGGCGCTCCAGCAGGCCGAGCAGCCAGTCGGTGAGCTTGCCGAGCACGGCGAGCAGGATGATCGCCAGGATCAGGCGGTCCGTGCGTCCGTTGTTCTGCGAGTCGGTGAGCAGGAAGCCCAGGCCCATCGAGGAGGCGATCAGCTCCGCGGCCACCAGGAACAGCCAGGCCTGGGCCAGGGCCAGCCGCAGGCCGGAGAACACGGCCGGCACCACGGCGGGCAGCTGCACCGTCCGCAGCAGGGACAGCCCGTGGTAGCCGAAGGCCCGACCGGCCTCCACCAGGTGCGGGTCCACATGGCGCAGGGCGGCGTAGACGGTGGTGAACACCGGGAAGAACGCGCCGATCGCGATGAGGGTGACCTTGGACTCCTCGCCGATCTGCATCCACAGGATCAGCAGCGGCACCCAGGCCAGCGAGGGCACCGCGCGCAGCGCCCCGATCAGCGGGGCGAACAGCGCGTCCGCCCACCGGGACAGCCCGAGCGCGGACCCCACGGCCAGCCCGAGTGCGGCGCCGAGCAGGAAGCCCAGCAGCACGCGCTGGGTGGAGATCCCCACGTGCAGCCACAGGTCGCCCCGCTCCAGCAGGTTGACGCCGGCGCTCAGCACCGCGCCGGGGGAGGGCAGCTGCACCGCGGAGAGCAGCCCGGCGGCCGTCACCGCCCACCACAGCACCAGGAGGACAGCGGGCGCGGCCAGCCCCACCACCGCCCGGGCGCCGGGCCGGTCCAGCACCCGGGGCCGCTGCCGTCGGCGCGCCCCTGTGTCGCCGTCGTCGTGACCCGACCGCTCGCGCGCCTCGGGGCCCGTCGTCGCGGCGGGGGTGGTCAGGGCGGCGCTCATCGGATGGCCTCCTCGGCGAAACGGGTGTCCAGGATGCTCGCCAGCGCGGCGTCCACCTGGTGCTGGTAGTCGACGGACCCGGTGCCGACCAGGATCCGTCCGACCCCCGTCAGGGCGTCGAGCAGCTCCTGGCCCGGCACGGGGCTGACGTCCGCGTTGGTGCGTTCGAGGATCACGGTGCGGGCGACGTCGGGAGAGATCTTCGCGGCCTCGGCCAGGATCCCGACGGTCTCGTCCGGGTGCTCGAGCGCCCAGGCGCGGGCGCGTTCGTACGTGTCCAGGACGGTCTGGGCCGTCTCCGGGTCCGCCTCGAGGAAGGACTCCGTGGCGTTGAGGACGGAGAACGTGTTCAGGGCGAGGTCCCGGTACAGGAAGCGGGCGCCCTCGGCCTCGGCCTTGGCCATGATCGGGTCGAGCCCGGACCACGCGGCCACCGATCCGCCGGCGAGGGCGGCGCGGCCGTCGGCGTGCTGCAGGTTCTGGATCTCGACGTCGGCCGGGTCCACCCCGGCGGCCTCGAGCGCCTGCACGGCGAAGAAGTACGGGTCCGTCCCGCGCGTGGCGGCCACCGTGCGGCCCGCGAGCTGGGCGACGTCCGTGATGTCCGAGCCGGGCGGGACCATGAGCGCGGACCACTCCGGCCGCGAGGCGACGCCCACGATGCGCGTGGGCGCTCCGTTGGCCCGGTTCAGCAGCGCGGCCGAGCCGGCCGTCGACCCGATGTCCACGGAGTTCGAGCGCAGGAGCTCGTTGGCCTTGTTGGAGCCGGCGGAGAACACCCAGTTCACCCGGACGCCGCGGGGCGCGAGCGTCTCCTCCAGCCATCCCTGGTGGCGGATCACGAGGGAGAGCGGGTTGTAGGTGGCGTAGTCGATGCTCAGCGTGTCCGGACCGTTCACCGGCCCGGTCGTCGCCTCACCCTGCAGGACGCATCCGCTCAGGCCCAGGGGCAGGGACGCGGCCAGCAGGCCGAGCGCCGTGCGACGGGTCAGGCGTGCGGAGCCGGCGCCGCTCATCGGGCGTGGCTCTCGACGCCGAGGCCCTCGAGGAGCTCGGCGCGCAGCCGGGCCAGGCGGGCGTCCGCGCGGTCGCGGGGACGGGCCCCCGGCACGTCCACGATCCGCCCCACGGTCGCTCCGGGGCGGGCCCCGCCGTCGGGCGCGGGGACGTCACGGGCGAGCAGCAGCACGCGGTCGGCGAGCTGCAGGGCCTCCTCCACGTCATGGGTGATGAGCAGGACGGTGGTGCCGGTGGCGGCGTGCACGTCCAGCAGCAGGTCCTGCATCTTCAGGCGCGTCAGGGCGTCGAGGGCGCCGAAGGGCTCGTCGAGCAGCAGCACGCCGGGGCGGCGCGCCAGGGCGCGGGCGAGCGAGGCCCGCTGGGCCATGCCGCCGGAGACCTCCCGGGGGCGGTGCTCCGCGAAGGGCGCGAGGCCCACGAGCTCGAGCAGCTCCTGCACGCGGTCCCGGCCCGCGGCGCGGTCCAGCTCCCGGGGCAGGCCGAGTTCCACGTTGCGGCGCAGGGTGCGCCAGGGCAGCAGGCGCGGCTCCTGGAAGCCGACGGCGGTGCGCTCGTCGTAGGGTCGCACGGGCGAGCCGTCGATCAGCAGCTCTCCGTCGAAGTCCGGGTCCAGGCCGGCCACGGCGCGCAGCAGCGTGGACTTGCCGCAGCCGGAGGCGCCGATCACGGCGAGCACCTCGCCGGGCGCCACGGTCAGGTCCACGTCGCGCAGGACGACGCGTGGTCCGTCCGCGGTGGGGAACGTGCGCCCGACGCCGCGGAAGACGACGTCGAGGCTGTGGCGGTCCTCGTCCCGGACCGGGGTGGAGGCGGTGGCACGGGAAGGCGCGTGCACGCTCATGGAGGGCTCCCATCGTCGCTTCGTCGTCGGTGTCGGACGGATACGGATGCCAGTAGACCACCGCGGGCCCGGTCGGCCGCGCGGTCGCCCGGCCGCCGGCGCCGGAGGGTCACACGGGCGTCACACCGGGGGCGCCGCCGGTCCTGGCCCGGCCGGCCGTCACGGCCCGAGCCCAGCGCCGAGCCAGACGTTTCGGTCGTCTCTGCAGGGTGGAGGCAGCAGATTTCTCTGGCTCAGCGCTGGGGTGCCACTGGGCTGCCGCAGGGCCGCCACCCGCCGACGTGTCCTCCGTCACGGTCGGGGCATGTCACGAACCGGGCGCCGGACGCGTGGCCGGGCCCGGCGGGGCCGTCATGAACCCCTGGGCCGGGCCGGCTTCCACCGCCGGCCGCGTCAGCGTTGCATGGTGCGGAACCGTCGCCCGCCCGGCCGCGCCCCTGCGACCGGGCGGCCCTGGAAAGGAGACCCATGAGCACCGCCGAGAACGCCGGGGCCGGAGCACCCACCCGCCCGGACGAGCACCGCGAGATCCTCTTCAACGCATTCGACATGAACTGCGTCGCCCACCAGTCCCCGGGTCTCTGGCGTCACCCCGACGACCACGCCCGCGACTACAACACCCTGGGCTACTGGACGCACCTGGCGCAGACGCTGGAGAAGGGCCTGTTCGACGGCCTGTTCATCGCCGACGTCCTCGGCCCGTACTCCGTGTACGGCGGCACCTCCGAGGCCGCCATCAGGACCGGCGCGCAGACCCCCGTGAACGACCCGTTCCTGCTCGTCTCCGCGATGGCCGCGGTCACCGAGCACCTCGGCTTCGGCGTCACCGCGGGCACCGCCTACGAGCACCCCTACCCGTTCGCCCGCCGCCTCGCCACGCTCGACCACCTCACGGGCGGCCGCGTGGGCTGGAACGTGGTCACCGGTTACCTGCCCTCCGCCGCCCAGAACATGGGCCAGGACGACCAGATGGAGCACGACGAGCGCTACGAGCACGCCGACGAGTACCTCGACGTCGTCTACAAGCTCCTCGAGGGCTCGTGGGAGGACGACGCCGTCGTCTACGACAAGGAGTCCGGCGTGTTCGCGGACCCGGCCAAGGTCCACGACATCGCCCACGAGGGCCGGTACTTCACCGTGCCCGGCCACGCCGTCACCGAGCCGTCCGTGCAGCGCACCCCCGTGATCTACCAGGCCGGCGCCTCGACGCGCGGCCGCGCCTTCGCCGGCAAGCACGCCGAGGCCGTGTTCATCAACTCCCCCACGAAGGAGCTGGCGGCCGCCACCGTGAAGAAGATCCGCCAGGCCCTGGTGGACGCCGGCCGTGACCCGTACGACGTGAAGATCTTCGCGATGCAGACGATCGTCACCGGGGCCACCGACGAGGACGCGCGGGCCAAGTACGACGACCTGGCGCAGTACGTGGACCCGCTGGGCGGCCTCGTGCTGATGTCGGGCTGGATGGGTATCGACCTGTCCCAGTACGACCTGGACGAGCCGATCGGGGACGTGAAGTCGAACGCGATCCAGTCCACCGTGGAGACCTTCCAGAAGGCCTCCGGGACGGACGAGGAGTGGACCGTGCGCAAGCTCGCCGAGTGGGTGGGCATCGGCGGCTTCGGCCCCGTGATCGTGGGCGGCGGCGAGTCCGCGGCCCGCCAGCTCGTCGAGTGGGCCGACGAGACCGACGTGGACGGCTTCAACCTCGCCTACCACATCACCCCGGGCACCTTCGAGGATGTCGTGGAGTTCGTGGTGCCGGAGCTGCAGAAGGCTGGCCGCTACAAGACCGCGTACACGGACGGCACGCTGCGCCACAAGCTCTTCGGCCGCGGCGACCACCTGCCGCAGAACCACCACGGCGCATCCTTCGCCCTGCGCCGCCGGTAGGGTGACGCCAGTGGCCGCGGCGCCCTGCCTCGGCCGGCAGCAGCCCCAGGAGGAGAACATGCAGCGCAGACGTGCCGTCCGCGCGGCCGGGCTCGGCGTCGTGGGCGCCCTGGCCTTGGCCGGGTGCGGATCCGAGCCGCAGTCGGTGGGGGAGGCCTGGCATCAGGCCCGCACCCAGGTGGACGAGGCCGAGACCGTCCGACTCGAGACCGCCTACACCACGGGCCGTCAGGGCCCGCAGTCGGTCCGCTGGGACATCGCCGGTCGGCTCGACGGCGGTGACGCCGAGTCGAAGGGCGTCATGCAGGTCGGCCGGGACTCGCACATCACCATGGAGTCCCGCCAGGTCGGCGAGGACGTGTTCGTGCGGGTCGAGGTGGACGGGTCCGACGTCCCGGACGACGTCCAGCTGATGTACGCCGACCCGCAGTGGCGCCGTGTCTCGGCCGGTGAGGGGCAGGAGCCGCCCCTGAAGTCCCTCCTCGACCAGGTGGGCTTCCCCGCGGCGGACGCCCTCGATGGCGCCGAGGTGCGCGCCGAGGAGGTCGACTGGGACGGCGGCACGGCCTACCGCTATGCCGTGCCCGAGGAGGTCGCCGACGCGGCGATGGCCGAGGGCGACGCCACCCGGGTGCACTCCTTCACGGTGGACGACGACGGCGAGCTGGTCGCGCTCACCGTCGACGACGGCCGGGCCACCCAGCAGTACGCCCTGAGCGACTGGAACCAGATCGAGCCGGCCGAGGCGCCGGAGGAGGTGGCCGAGTGAGGCAGCGCCAGACCCAGACCCGCCGCACCCGCCGCGGCCTCTCCCTTGCCGCCGTCGGGGCGGCCGCCCTGCTGCTGACCGGCTGCGCCTCGGGCGACGACGCCCCCGGCGCCTGGGACCGCGCCCGCACCCAGCTCGAGGAGGCCGACTCCGTCCGCATGGTCACCGAGCTGCGGTCCGAGGCCCCGAGCAACGGGCGCGCGGTCCCGGACTCGGTGGACATCTCCGGTCCCGTGGACGGCTCGTCCATGCGGTACGTGTCCGTGTACCAGGACGACGGTCTGATCACCCGGGACGAGTCCCGGATCGTGGACGGCACCGCGTACTCCCGGTTCACGGTGGAGCGCGCCGGCGCGAGCGGTGAGGACCGCCCCGCCTATGTGGAGCGCTGGACCGCCACCCCGTACGAGAGCGATCCCAGCGCCACCGGCATGGGCGCGATGGTGAGCTCGCTCCTGGGCTCCCTGCCGGAGTCGGGCGGCCTGGACGACGTCGAGGCGGACGCGGACGGCATCCGCCGCAGCGGTCAGGATGCGATCCGCTACGTGCTGGACGAGCCCGTCTCGGGCCCGCAGGAGGGCGTGGAGCTGACCGCTTTCACGGTGTCCAAGGAGGACGGCCGCCTGCTCACCGTGGAGACCGAGTCCGCCGGCACGAAGGCCGTGGTGACCCTCTCCGAGATGGGCGGGGTGGATCCGGTGCAGGCCCCGCCGGCCGACGAGGTCCTGAAGCAGGACGGCTGATCCGGCCCACGACGACGGCGGCCCGCCTCCCCTCGGGGAGGCGGGCCGCCGTGTCTGCGCGGGTCAGCGCGTCAGCGGACCCTCGTCACCCAGCGGGGTGGACGGGTCCGAGATGGTGTCCGGCTCGGCACCGTGGCGGGCCGCCGAGGTGACGTTGTCGTTGTTGGACTCGGTCACGCGATCTTCGCGGGCGTCGTCCTTCTTGTCGTTGCCCTGCATGGCATCCTCCACCTTCGTCGTGGCCTTCTGCACCGGATCGGACTGCTTCACCTCAGCGAACTTCTGCTGGGCGGTCTCCTGGACCTGGCCGACCTTCTCCTGGGTCTTGGGGTCGTTCCAGAGCTTCTGGGCGTTCTGGGTCATCTTCTCGAGGTTCTTGCGGCCCTCGGCGGAGCCGAGCAGGTAGCCGAGTGCGGCGCCGAGGCCCAGGGTGATGAGGCGCATGGGTGGTCTCCTTCGTGTGTCGGGACCGCGCCGACCCTCTTGGACGGGCCGGGCGGCGCGCTGGCGCGCTGTCCTGGGATCACTCTGGTCACCGGAGCCCGCCGCGTCAACGGTTGAGGCGCACGGCCGTGCGAGGGTCGGCGGCGTTCGTCCCCGCCGTCCCGCCCCACGACGACGGCCGCCCACCCCGGAGGTGAGCGGCCGTCGTCGTGCCGGGGCCCGTGGGCCCACGGGGTCAGCCGAAGTGCTTCGGCAGGGTGGCCTCCCAGGCCTCGCGCAGCTCCGCGATCGGCAGGGTGAAGGCGTCCTGGACCTCGAGGGCCGCGGAGTCGGCGTCCACCACGCCGATGCGCACGGCCGCGTAGCCGCGGGCCGTGGTCATGTCCGTGAACCGGACCTCCTCGGTGCGGGGCACGGCCACGACGGCGCGCGCCTGCGTCTCGGAGAACAGTGCGGTGAACAGGTCCACGCCGGCGCGGCGCAGCACCTCGTCCAGCACCACGCGGGCGCCCACGCCGAAGCGCAGCACCATCTCGGACAGGGTGGCCGCGAGGCCGCCGCCGGAGACGTCGTGGGCGGCGTCGATCATGCCGTCCCGGGACATGTTGACCAGCAGCTCGCCGAGCAGGCGCTCCTTCTTCAGGTCGACCTTCGGGGGCAGGCCGCCGAGGTGGCCGCGCAGGCGCGCGAACTCGGAGCCGTCCAGCTCGTCCGCGGTCTCGCCCAGCAGGTAGATCGCCTGGCCGTCCGCGTCCGGGGCGAAGCCGGACGGGGTGCGGCGCAGGACGTCGTCGAGCTGGCCGAGCACCGCCACCGTGGGGGTGGGGTGGATCGGGGTGCTGCCCGTCTGGTTGTACAGGGACACGTTGCCGCCGGTCACCGGGATGCCGAGGGTCTGGCAGCCGTCCGCCAGGCCGCGCACGGCCTCCGCGAACTGCCACATCACGTCCGGGTCCTCGGGGGAGCCGAAGTTCAGGCAGTCGGAGACGGCCAGGGGCACGGCCCCGGCGGTGGTGACGTTGCGGTACGCCTCGGCCAGGGAGGCCTGCGCGCCCGTGTACGGGTCCAGGTAGGTGAACCGGTCGTTGCAGTCCGTGGCCAGGGCCACGCCCATGCCGGTCTCCTCGTCCACGCGCACCACACCCGCGTCGTCCGGGGCCGCCAGGGCGGTGTTGCCGCGGACGTAGCGGTCGTACTGGCGGGTGATCCAAGAGGTGTCCGCCAGGTTCGGGGAGCTCATCAGCTCCACGACGGCGGCGCGCAGCTCCTCGCCCGTGGCGGGCAGGTCCTGACCGGCCTCGGAGGAGCGGAACGTGTCCGCCTGGAGCTCGTCCTGCCAGGCCGGACGCGCGTACGGGCGCTCGTAGACCGGGCCGTCGTGGGCCACGGTGCGCGGGTCCACGTCGACGATGACCTCGCCGTCCCAGGTGATGATCAGGCGGCCGTCGCCGGTGACCTCGCCCAGCCAGGAGTACTCGACGTCCCACTTTGCCATGACGGCCTCGAACGCGGCGACGTTCTCCGGCGTCACCACGGCCATCATGCGCTCCTGCGACTCGGACATGAGGATCTCGCCCGGGGTCAGCGTGGAGTCGCGCAGCAGCACGTCGGTCAGCTCCACGCGCATGCCGCCCTCGCCGTTGGAGGCGAGCTCGGAGGTGGCGCAGGAGATGCCGGCGGCGCCGAGGTCCTGGATGCCCTCGACGAGGGAGTCGCGGAACAGCTCGAGGCAGCACTCGATGAGCACCTTCTCGGAGAAGGGGTCGCCGACCTGCACCGAGGGGCGCTTGGCGGGCTTGCCGTCGCCGTCGAAGGACTCGGAGGCCAGCACGGAGGCGCCGCCGATCCCGTCACCGCCGGTGCGGGCGCCGAACAGAACTACCTTGTTGCCCACGCCGGAGGCGTTGGCCAGACGCAGGTCCTCGTGCTTGAGCACGCCCACGGCGAGGGCGTTGACGAGCGGGTTGCCCTGGTAGATCGGGTCGAAGCGGGTCTCGCCGCCGATGTTCGGCAGGCCCAGGGAGTTGCCGTAGCCGCCGATGCCGGCCACCACGCCGTGGAACACGCGGGCGGTGTCCGGGTGGTCGATCGCGCCGAAGCGCAGCGGGTCCATCACGGCCACCGGGCGGGCACCCATGGAGATGATGTCGCGCACGATGCCGCCGATGCCCGTGGCCGCGCCCTGGTAGGGCTCCACGTAGGAGGGCGAGTTGTGGGACTCGACCTTGAACGTCACGGCCCAGCCGTCACCGAGGTCGGTCACGCCGGCGTTCTCGCCGATGCCCACCATCATGTGCTGCTTCATCTCGTCGGTGAGCTTCTCGCCGAACTGGCGCAGGTGCACCTTAGAGGACTTGTACGAGCAGTGCTCGGACCACATGACCGAGTACATGGCCAGCTCGGCCGCGGTGGGGCGGCGGCCGAGGATCTTCTTGATCTCGGCGTACTCGTTCTCCTTCAGGCCCAGCTCGGCCCAGGGCTGCTCGACGTCCGGCGTCGCCTGGGCGTCCGCGACCGTCTCGATGTTGAACTGCTGGCTCATGCATGGCCTCCACGGCTGGCGAGGGTGGTCAGGACGGAGGTGAAGAAGCCGAGGCCGTCCACGCCGGAGCGGGGGCCGGCGGCGGTGTCCGGGCCGAAGCCCGTCTCCACGGCGTGCTCCGGGTGCGGCATCAGACCGACGACGTTGCCGGCCGGGTTCGCGATGCCCGCGATGTCCCGGCGCGAGCCGTTCGGGTTCCAGCCCTGATAGCGGAACACCACGCGGCCCTCGGCCTCGAGGGCGTCGAGGGTCGTCTCGTCCGCCACGTACTGGCCGTCCTGGTTCTTCAGGGGCACGGTGATGGTCTGGCCCTGCTCGAAGTCGCGGGTCCACACGGTGTCCGTGCTCTCCACGACCAGCTCCTGGTCGCGGCAGATGAAGTGCAGGTGGTCGTTCTTGATCATCGAGCCCGGCAGCAGGTGTGACTCGGTGAGGATCTGGAAGCCGTTGCAGATGCCGAGCACCGGCAGGCCGTCCGCCTCGCCCTCGGGGCCGCCGGCCGCCGTCGCCACCGCGTCCATCATGGGGGCGAAGCGCGCGATCGCGCCGGCGCGCAGGTAGTCGCCGTAGGAGAAGCCGCCCGGGATCACGACGGCGTCCACGCCGGCGAGCGTCCGCTGCGGGTCCGCGTCGGCGTGCCACAGGGAGACGGGCTCGGCGCCGGCGAGGCGGACGGCGCGCAGCGCGTCCACGTCGTCCAGGGTGCCGGGGAAGGTGATGACGCCGATGCGCGCGCCGCTGAGCGGCGTCGTCGGCGTCGAGTAGTCGCCGATGAGGGGGAGCTCGGTCATCGGGCGCCCTCGGCCTCGTCCAGGACGGCCACGTTCACGACGTCCTCGATGACGGGGTTGGACAGCATCTCCTCGGCGGCCGTGCGGGCCTGAGCGAGGATCTCGTCGGTGACCTTGCCCTCCACGGTGAGCTCGAAGCGCTTGCCCTGGCGGACCTGGCTGAACTCGGTGAAGCCGAGGCGGGGCAGGGCCCCGTTGATCGCCTTGCCCTGCGGATCGAGGATCTCGGGCTTGGGCATGACGTCGACGACGATGATGGGCATGAACACGCTCCTGGGTGCGGGACGATGCCGCGGAGCAGGACGGTGTAGATGCCGTCTCACGCCCGGCCCTGGGCGCTCCGCGTGCTTGCCCGCCCAGTCTACTCGGCCGCCCGGACGCGGGATCGTGGGTGTGATGGGGGCGGCACGCGGCAGCCGGCCCGGCGTAGCCTGGCGGCATGAGACCTCAGCAGACCCGTATGTCCCCGCTCGGCCGACGCCGGCCGATCAGCCCGCTCGGCCCCGCGCTGCTCGCCGCGGCGGCCGGCGTCGTGCTGACGGGAGTGCGCCGCATCAAGGCCCGCTCCGCCCGGCGTCGCGCGACCGGACGCCCGCGCCGGTGACCCGCCCCGAGCCCTGCCCCTGCGGGTCCGGAGCCGGGCTCGCGGCGTGCTGCGGTCGCCTGCACGCGCGTTTCGCCCGGGACGGCGCCCTGACCGCGCCCACCGCCGAGGCGCTCATGCGCTCCCGGTACACGGCGTTCGCGCGGCTGGGCGAGGCCGGGCCGGCAGAGGCGCGGGCGATGGCCGACTATCTCGCCGCGACCTGGGTTCCCGAGCACCGGCCCACCGCGGCCGAGCTGCTGCCGACCGAGGGGGAACAGGCGCCGCGGTTCACCCGCCTGGCGGTGCTGGACGTGCGGGACGGCGGGCCGTTCCAGGACGCCGGGACCGTGGAGTTCGTGGCCGTCGGCACGGGGGCCGAGGGGCGGTTCCGACTCCATGAGGTCAGCCGGTTCCGCCGTGAGGACGGGATCTGGCGCTACGTGGACGGCGACGTGCGCTGAGGCCGGAGCGGCGCGTCGGACGGCGGCCGGCGGTGCCGCGTCAGAAGGCGGAGAAGATCCCGGCGCCCACGCTGAGGACCAGGCCCAGGATGGCGATCCACGCCACCAGGGTGACGATCGGGCGGGGGCGACGCGGGGCGTCGTCGTGCCAGTCCACGCCCTCCAGCTCCGGAGGGGTGCGCAGCTCTCGATCCATGGCCCCAGCCTCTCATGCCCCACGCCGCCCCGGGCTCAACGCGGGTTGACTTGTCACGGGTGCTGGGCGCCTGGACCCGCGACAACTCAACCCGCGTTGCCGTCCGGGGTGAACAGGTCCTCGATCCGCCGCCCGAACACGGCCGCGAGGCGGAAGGCGAGCGGGAGCGAGGGGTCGTAGCGGCCCTTCTCGAGAGAGATGACGGTCTGCCGGGAGACGCCGAGCTCGTCGGCGAGCCGCTGCTGCGACCAGCCGAGGCGGGCACGCTCGTCGGGGATGGTGTTCTCCACGGCTCAGCCCCGGCGCTTCTGGATCTGGTACCGGATCGCGGCGGCGCAGCCCATGAGGACGAACAGGGCGGCACCCACGGCGCCGACGGCCAGGCTCACGCCCATCAGTCGTCCGGTGCCGCCGCCGAGACGGGAGGAGCAGCCCCAGCGGGAGCGGGTGTCCCGGCGCGGATCGGTGGTGGCGGTGCCGGCGTGCTCCGCCGCCGCGCCCTGCCTGTCCGCTGCGGCGGCGGTGTGGTGGGAGTGGTTCGCGGTCATGGGGCCCTCCTGTGGTCGATGCCTGGGCCGGTGGCCCGGCCCGCCTCGGAGGCCCTGGGGGGCCGTCCGACCGGACGTTGTGAAGCAAGCTTGACAGTCAAGTGACCTTGTCGTCAAGGGAACTTGACGCCGGGGCCCGCGCGAACTCCTCCCACGTGATGGGCGGGGTCAGCCCGAGCCAGGCCGGTTCGAGACGGAATCCGAGGGCTGCGTTCATCCGCAGGGACGCCGCGTTGACTTCGGCACCGCCGGTGCCCCACTCGCGCCCACCGCGGGCATGGGTCGCCAGGACAGTCGCCGCCTTGACGGCCTTCGCCACGCCACGGTTCTCGTGCTCGGACGCGACCGCGGTGCGGTCGACCTCCCACCGGTCAGGGGAGCGGAACGTCAGGGTGAATCCGATGAGCACGCCTCCCTCGAAGGCCCCCACGGCGAGCCCCTCTGGGGTGGACAGTCGGGCCTCGAGGTCGTCCGGCAGCGGCTCGTGACGGGAGCCGTCGGTGCGCGGGAATCGGGGAGCCGCTTCCTCGTCGAGGGCGCGCAGGGCAGGCAGGTCGACGGCGGTCAGTCTCCGCACCTCGATTCCCCGAGCTTCGGCCGCCGCGACGTGGCCACGGTAGGGCGCCAGGTCGGCGTCGTCGTCGAGGTGGAGGCGCGCGCCCCAGGAGCGGGAGCGCACGCTCCACCCGGCGTCGAGCAGCGCGGCGGCCTCGGCCGAGTCTTCGCGGTGCACGCGGGCGTCCGCCCGTGGGTCGGTCACGGGGGTGAGCATCGAGCACGGGATGTGCCCGGAGACGGCCTCGTCCGGATAGATGTGCGGGAACTCGGCCGAGTGGGGATCGGAGGGGTCTCCCGGCTCGCGCCGCACCCGCAGGCCGGCCCCCGCCAGTTCGTCCTCGTCCAGGCCGACGACGAACGCGTCGGGCCGGTCTGGGTAGATCGCCGCGCCGACCATTCCCACCTGGGCGGCGTCGTCGGAGGCGTGGAGGAAGCCGACGTCGTCGATCGAGGCGCCGCGCGTCGACGCCGTGTAGCGGCCGGTGCGACGCGCGGCGGCCCAGTCCTCCGGGAGGGTGATGTGCAGGATCATGGCGCGAGGCTATCGGCCTCGGCGTCGACGCCACCCCTCCGGCTGCCCATCGCGGGTTGAGTTGTCGGGGGTGTGGGGCGGGGGCACCCGCGATAACTCAACCAGCGTTGCAGGGCCGCCCCGGGGCGTGACGACGGCCCGGCGTCTCCGCGGGGGAGTCGCCGGGCCGTCGGGGGCGAGCCGGGTGCCGGGGTGCCCGGGCCGTCAGTCCTCCAGGAAGGCCTCGACGTCCGGGGTCACCGCGCGGGAGTCGATCAGCTGACGCTCAATCGCGTCGTGGGTGATCCGGTTGGCCTCGCGCACGGCGTCGGTGCGCATCGAGATCTTGATGTCGCCCTTGTGCGTCGGGGTCCCGGCCACCTGGACCGGCTGGGTCTCGAGCGGCAGCGGGACGGCGTCGCACAGCGACTTCTCGGCCGGCTGGGCGCCGGTCAGGAAGTAGTCACGGATGGGCGCGTCCACGCACTCGGTGCGGTACGGGAACAGGCCGTGGGTGCCCTCGTTGTCCACGGAGATCAGGGACGTGTTGCGCAGCACGCCGGCGGCGCGGTGGCCGCCCTCGTACGGGGTCGCCGCGTCCAGCTCGGACTGCACGATCACGGTGTTCGGGGCGCCCTTGCCACCGGGCTGGGCGGGCATGGAGGTCTGGGCGGGCCAGTACATGCACTCCGACGGGCCCATCAGCACACCGATCCACGGGGCCTTGCGGCCGAGGTCGTCCACCCACGAGGTCCAGTATCCCTGCGAGGTGTTCCACTGGCCGTCCTGGCAGCGGATCGCCGAGAACGCGCCCTCGAAGGTGACGGCGTCACCGGCCTGGGTGGCGGCGACGAACTGCTCGCGCTCGCCCACGGTCTCCAGGCCGCGGGCGGCGAAGCGGTCGAAGGAGTCGCGCTCCTCGGCCGGCAGCGACGCACGGGCCTCGGCCAGGATGCGCTCGATCTGGGTGCGCTGCCCCGCGGGGTCCGTGGCCGCGGCCTCGGACTCCATGATGCGGATGTAGGCGGCGATGACGGACCCGGCGTCGAGGTACTGGGACGTGTCGTACAGGGCCGGCAGCAGGAACGAGCCGGCGACGATCATGCCGAGCTGGGTGCGGGTGCCGCCCACGTCCTCCCAGCGCTCCCGGATCTGCATCGGGTCGTCCCCGAGGTCGAAGATCTCGTCGTGCCGGGCCACGTAGGGGAGCATCGCGTCCTGGAACTGGCGGTCGCGGGAGCGCGGCTGCAGGTCCCAGGTGGTCTGGAGCCCGTCGCGGGAGATGTCCACGGCGGAGTCCAGCAGGAACCGGTGCGTGTGCTGGGGGAAGACGCGCTGGTACCAGCTGCCCAGCCAGGTGCCGTACGAGTAGCCGATGTAGGAGGTCTTCTCCTCGCCCAGGACGGCGCGGATGAAGTCCATGTCGTACACGGTCTGCTCGGTGGTGATGTACGGGGTGAGCTCGTTCTCGAGGCACGCGTCGACCTGGGCCTTCGTGTCCTGCCACACGTCGTGCTCGGGGTTCGGCGTGTAGGTGCACTCCAGGGCGGTGGACTGGCCCACGCCGCGGGGGTCGAAGCCGATGAAGTCGTACTGCTCGGCGAGCTCCGGGGCGCGCTCGGCCATGGCGGGCCCCCAGGGCAGGCCGGAGCCGCCCGGGCCGCCGGGGTTGACCAGCGCGATGCCCTGGCGCTCCGGGTTGCCCTTCGAGGTCTCGGTCTTGGCCACGCGCAGGGTGATGGTGTGGCCGTCCTCGGGGTTCTTCCAGTCGCGGGGCACCGTGACGTCGGCGCACGCGGTGCCGGGGATCGCGCTGAACCGGGCGTTGAGGCTCTCGCTGCCGAAGTCGCAGGCCTCCCAGTCCAGCGTCTGGCCCACGAGGTGCGGCGCGAGCGCGGCGGCGTCGTTGACCTTGTTGCCCCGCGTGGCGGAGAGGTCGTTGGAGCGGGCCTGACCCTGCGATGCGGACCCGTTGCCGTTGCCGTTGCCGTTGCCGGGCGCGGAGAGCGCGGGGGCGGCGGCCGTGACGGCGAGCGAGACGGCCGCGACGGCGGCGGCGAGCGTGGTGCGGCGGCGAGCTGGAACGGTTCTGGTCACGTCAGGTCCTCGAGTCGTTCGGTGCGGAGAGGGCCGGGGCGGTCACCGGATGACGCGAGTGATGCGCCTCACAGCCTGTAGAGCGGCCATCCTAATCATGGACGTGCGCTGGAAGTCCACTCGGCGGCCGGCCCGGTCCCGGGGGCCGCCCCCGCGGCTGCGTCCAGCACCGCCAGCAGCCGCACCCGCAGCGCCTGGCCCCGCGCGGCGAACTCGCGCTGTCGCCGCGCGTACTCGGCACGCCCGGCCGGCTCCTCGATCCGCACGGCCGCGTAGCCGCCGCGCCCGTCGGAGAGGTCGTCCACCCCGGTCAGGTCGTACGGCGAGGCCTCCATGTCCAGCCTGCGGATGTCCCACGCGAGGTCGAAGCAGTCCGCGAGCAGGTCCGAGTCGACCACCGGCACCAGCTTGTACGCCCACTTGTACAGGTCCATCCCCGCGTGCAGGCAGCCGGGCTGCTCCATCTCCCGCATCCCGGCGCGCGTGGGCAGGACGCCGTCGTCGCCCTCGTTGCGGTCGCGGGCCTCGGGCGCGAAGAACCGGAACGCGTCGAAGTGCGTGCACCGGATCCGCGAGCCCTCCACCACCGCGTCCGTCCCCTCGGCCCCGAGCCGCAGCGGCAGCTGGGAGTGCCGCACCCCGTGCACGTCCGAGCGGTATGCCATCGCCCACTCGTGCAGCCCGAAGCAGCCCAGGCGCGGCGTCCGCTCCGCCGTGCGCGCGAGCAGGTCCCGCGTGAACGCCACCCCCGACGCGCGGTCGGCCAGCACCGCCGCCACGTCCACCAGCCAGCCGCCCACCGGGCGGCCGTCGACGACGGCGCCCGCCACCTCACCGGCCTCGACGCGCCGGTAGTGCTTCCACTCGCCCCGTGGGGTCGTGCCCAGCTCGGCCGCCTCGGCGCGGGCCGCGGCGCCGTCGTCGTCCGCGAGGAGGACCCCCGGCCCGGGGTGCCAGCGCTGCAGCGCGGCGGGGGAGTGCGTGTAGTAGCCGAAGAGGAAGTCCTGCACCGGGTGCTTCTCACCGCGCATCCGCAGGGCCACCAGCGGGTCCGTGCGTCGGGCGATGCGCTCGCGGTGCGCCCGCGCGTGGGCCCGCCACACGTCGGCGGGCAGGGCGACGACGGCGGTCGGCGGGGACGCGGAGGCGGTGCGTGGCTCGGGCATGGCCCCACCATCCTCCCCCGTGGCGCCCCTCGGGAGCGAGCGGGCCCACGTGATGCCGACGCGGGGAGCGCGCCCCGGCGGCCCCTATTCGACGGTCCTGGACGTTGCCTGACAAAGATCTGGTCAAACGCCCTACCGGACGGTAGATTGCATGTGTCTCGCTGTGGCGCTCATCACATGGGTGTCGATCTCCCCGTCCCCCGGCGCCATCCCCGCCGGCGTGCCACGGGCGAGAGCTGGGCGGACCTTGATGAGAAAGGCGGAGGCAATGCCTCAGAACCCCACCCCTGCCCGGCGCCGCCGGGCCCTGGCCGCGGCCGTCGCCGGCGCGAGCCTCGTGGCCGCTCCCGCGCTCGCGGTGTCGGCCACCGCCGTCGAACTGCCCGACGGCAGCACCGTCTCCAGCCCGCAGGGCGAGGTGCAGGTCCAGCAGCAGTTCGAGGACGGCCGCTACTTCGTGGTCCTGAAGGACCAGCCGTCGGTGACCGCCCCCGAGGCCGGCGCCGTTCCGGGCGCGGCCCCGAAGGCGAAGTTCGACCCCTCGCACCCGCGCGTGAAGAACTACGAGGCCAAGCTCCAGCGCCAGCAGGCGAAGGTCGCGAAGGCCCACGGCGCCAAGGCCGAGATCTCCTTCCAGCGGGCCGTGAACGCGTTCGTCGCCGAGCTGACCGCCGAGGAGGCCCAGGCGATCGCGAAGGACCCGGCCGTGCTCGGCGTCGCACCGGACGAGCAGGTGGCCCCGGACTACAGCTCCACCGAGTTCCTCGGCCTGCCCGGCAAGAAGGGCACCTGGAAGTCCGTGTACGGCAAGGCCGAGAACGCGGGCAAGGGCGTGGTGGTCGGCGTCATCGACTCCGGCATCCACCCGGACAACCCGTTCATCGACGGCCAGCCCGTCCAGCCGCTCAAGGGCAAGGCCAAGGTCGGCGTGCCGTACCGCACCGCGGACGGCCAGATCGCCGTGCTCAAGGCGGACGGCACCACCGCCACGGCCGAGTGCGAGACCGGCCCGGACTTCCCGGCCTCGTCGTGCGACTCCAAGCTGATCGGCGCCTACGCCTTCTCCGACGACTTCGAGCGCTTCGTCCCGGTGGACGAGCGGGCCCCGGAGGAGCGCATCTCCCCGCTCGGCGTGTTCTCCCACGGCACCCACGTGGCCACCACCATCCTCGGCAACACCGGGGTGGAGCAGACCATCGACGGCGACTCCTTCGGCGAGGGCGCGGGCGTGGCCCCCGCCGCGAACCTGATCTCCTACAAGATCTGCTGGGAGGACACCGACCCGGACACCGGCGGCTGCTACACCTCCGCCTCCGTGGCCGCCGTCGAGCAGGCCATCGAGAACAACGTGGACGTGCTGAACTACTCGATCTCCGGCTCCAACACCTCGATCGTGGACCCGGTGGCCATGGCCTTCAAGTCCGCCGCCGAGGCCGGCATCTTCGTGGCCGCCTCCGGCGGCAACTCCGGCCCCGGCCCGAACACCGTGAACCACGGCTCCCCGTGGCTGACCACCGTGGCCGCGGAGACGTTCTCCAACGAGCTCACCGCCACCGTGCAGTTCTCCGACGGCACGCAGCTCCGCGGTGCCTCCTCGGCCCGCACCGGCGTGGGCTCGGCCGAGGTCATCCATGCGTCCGAGGTCGCCGCCGGCGACGCCGAGGCCGCGCGTCTCTGCCTGCCCGGCGGGCTCACCGAGGAGGCCGCCGGCAAGATCGTGCTCTGCGAGCGCGGCGGGAACGCCCGCACCGAGAAGTCGCAGGTGGTGGAGGAGGCCGGCGGCGTCGGCATGATCCTCGTGAACACCCCGTCCGGCTCGCTGGACGCGGACATCCACGCGGTGCCGACCGTGCACATGAACGACAACGGCGTGATCGAGAAGGTGAAGTCCTCCGACCTCACCGCCACGATCGTCCCGGGCGACACCACCGGCCTGCCGGAGGACCCGCTGCCCCAGATCGCCGGCTTCTCCTCCCGCGGGCCGGCCAACGCCGTGAACCAGGAGCTCCTGAAGCCCGACCTCGCCGCCCCCGGTGTGAACGTGATCGCCGGCGTCTCCCCGCTGGACCCCGACTACCACGGCAACACGTTCGGCCTGATGTCCGGCACGTCCATGGCCTCGCCGAACCTGGCCGGCATGGCCACGCTGCTGATCGGCAAGTACCCGGCCTGGTCCCCGATGGCCGTGAAGTCCGCCCTCATGACCACCGCCGGCGACGTGTACAACGCCGACGGCACCGTGAACACGGACAACTTCGCCACGGGTGCCGGCTCCGCCGATCCGGCCGCCGCCGCCCGTCCGGGCCTGGTCTACGACTCCGGCAAGGAGCAGTGGGACGCGCTGCTGCGCGGCGACATCGCCGGCCGTGACGTGAACGTCCCGTCCCTGGCGATCCCCGACGTCGTCGGCTCGGCCACCGTGACCCGCACCGTGACCGCCCTGGAGAACGGCCGCTGGCGGTTCTCTGCGAACGTGCCCGGCTTCGAGGTGACCGCCTCCCCGGCCGTGCTGGACCTGAAGGCCGGCCAGTCCGCCGACGTCGAGCTGACCGTCACCCGCACCGACGCCGCCGTGAACACCTGGACCCACGGCTCCATGTCCTGGACCACCGCCAAGGGCAAGGCCGTCCCGGAGGTGACCTCCCCGGTCACCGTGAAGGCGAAGTCCGCGACCGTCACCTCCGCCGTCGAGGGCTCCGGCGCCACCGGCTCCGCCGACGTGGAGATCACCCCCGGCGTGACCGGTGAGCTGACCCCGCAGGTCCTGGGCCTGGGCAAGGTGGACTCCACCGTGGCCGCCGCCACCGCGAGCAACTCGCTCGAGTCCAGCGCACTGGCCGTGTCCACGGTGACCGTGGAGGAGGGCACCCAGTCCCTGGTGGCCTCGATCAACGCGGGCGCCGCCGGCGCCGACTGGGACCTGTACGTGATCACCCCCGAGGGCAAGCAGCTCTCCCGGGCGACCGCGGACGAGTCCGAGACGCTGACGATCGCCGACCCCGCCCCGGGCGCCTACACCGTGGTCGGCCACCTGTACGCGGCCAACGGCGGCAAGGACACCGGCACCCTCGAGACGCTCAAGCTGCGCGAGGACGCGGGCAACCTCACGGTCTCCCCGAACCCGGTGCCCGTGACCTCGGGCAAGGCCACCGAGGCGACCCTCTCCTGGTCCGGCCTGACCTCGGGCACCTGGAAGGGCCTCGTCACCTGGGACGCGGGCATCACGACCAACGTGACCGTCCAGGTCCCGTGACCGCCGACCCCCTCCGTCCTCGCTGACGGAACGGGAGGAACCGCCCGCACGACGCCGGCCCCGCACCTTCACGCTGAAGGTGCGGGGCCGGCGTCGTTGGTGGGTGGGGCAGCGGCGGGTGCGGCGTCAGCGGCCGGTGCCGCCGTAGACCGTGGCCTCCTCCTCGGCGTCGAGGCCGAAGGCGGCGTGCACGGCGCGGACGGCGTCGTCGAGCTTGCTCTCGGCGGTGACCACGGAGATGCGGATCTCCGAGGTGGAGATGAGGTCCACGTTCACGCCGGCGTCGGCGAGGGCCTTGAAGAAGGTGGCGGAGACGCCCGGGTTGGAGCGCATGCCCGCGCCGATCAGCGAGAGCTTGCCGATCTCCGGGTCCGAGACGATGTCCTGGAAGCCGATCCGGTCCTGGGCGGCGCGCAGGGCGGCCATGGCGTCCTTGCCCTCCACGATCGGCAGGGTGAAGGAGATGTCCGTGCGACCCGAGCCCTCGCGGGAGATGTTCTGCACGATCATGTCGATGTTCACGTTGGACACGGCGATCACGCGGAAGATCTCGGCGGCCTTGCCGGGCACGTCGGGGACGCCGACGATCGTGACCTTGCCCTCGGAGCGGTCGTGGGCGACGCCGGAGACGATGGGCTGTTCCATGGGAGCGCCTTCCTGAAGGGTGATGGTGTCGTTCGGGTCGGGCATGATCCAGGTGCCCTCATGGTCGGAGAAGGAGGAGCGCACGTGCAGCGGCACGCCGAAGCGGCGCGCGTACTCCACGGAGCGCAGGTGCAGCACCTTGGATCCGGAGGCCGCCATCTCGAGGGTCTCCTCGGAGGAGAGCTCGGTGAGCTTGCGGGCGGTCGGTACGACGCGCGGGTCCGCCGAGTAGACGCCGTCCACGTCCGTGTAGATCTCGCACACGTCCGCGCCGAGCGCGGCGGCGAGGGCGACGGCGGTGGTGTCCGAGCCGCCGCGGCCCATGGTGGTGATGTCCTTGGACTCGGGGCTCATGCCCTGGAACCCGGCCACGATGGCCACGCGGCCGGCGTCGAGGGCCTCCTGCACGCGGTGGGGGTTGACCTTGACGATCCGGGCCCGGCCGTACGAGGTGTCCGTCAGCATGCCGGCCTGGGAGCCGGTGTAGGAGCGGGCCTCGACGCCCTCGGCGTGGATCGCCATCGCCAGCAGGGACATGGAGATGCGCTCGCCGGCCGAGAGCAGGATGTCCATCTCGCGCGCGGGCGCGTCCTGCGTGAGCTCGGCGGCGAGGTCGAGCAGCTCGTCCGTGGTGTCGCCCATGGCCGAGACCACGACGCACACGCGGTTCCCGGCCCGTACCGTGTCCGCGATGCGGCGGGCCACGCGCTGGATGCCGGCGGCGTCGGCCACGGAGGAGCCGCCGAACTTCTGGACGATGAGACTCATGGGTCGCTCCGGACAGGGTCGAGGGTCGGTTCGGGCCAAGTCTAGGGGCGCGCACCCGCGCGGGTCCGCCAGGTGAACCCCTGTTCCGGATGCTGGACCCGGCGCCCGCCGCAGGCCGGGACGACGGCGCCCGCGGCCCCGCCTGCGACCCCGCCTGCGACCCCGGTCGGGCTCGGATCGGCGCCGGGATCATCCCCCGGGTGGATCCGCGTCCGTGCACGGCCCGGCAAGGATGGGGCCATGACCGCTCCAGCACCCCCGCCCGCCGCACCCGTCCTGGGGGCGGCCGCCCACGACGGGATCGTGGCCCACGGCCTCGCCCGCTCGTTCGGCGCCGTCCATGCGGTGCGGGACGTCTCCCTCACCGTGCCCGCCGGCTCCGTGACGGCCCTCGTCGGCCCGAACGGCTCGGGCAAGACCACGCTCCTGCTCATCTTGGCCACCCTGCTGCGCCCGGACGCCGGCGCCGTGTCCGTGGCCGGGGTGGACGCGGTGCGCGAGCCCGTCGAGGCCCGGCGGCGGCTCGGCTGGATGCCCGACACCCTGGGCGTGTGGGAGGAGCTGACCTGCCACGACATCCTCGCCAGCCTGGGCCGGCTCTACGGCATGGGGAAGGCGGAGGCGTCAGCGCGCGCGGACGAGCAGCTCGCGTGGGTCGAGCTCACGGAGTTCGCCCACCGGCCCGCCCGCGTGCTCTCCCGCGGCCAGCAGCAGCGCCTGTCCCTGGCTCGGGCCACCGTGCACCGGCCCTCCGTCCTGCTCCTGGACGAACCCGCCAACGGCCTCGACCCGGCCGCCCGCATCCGGCTGCGGGACGACCTGCGCGCCATGGCCGCAGCCGGCACCGCCGTGCTCGTCTCCTCCCACGTGCTCGCCGAGCTCGAGGAGATGTCCGACCGCGCCGTGTTCCTCCATGAGGGCGCCACGGTGGCCACCCAGGAGTTCCGCGCCACCGACGACCTCGCCCGCCCCTACCGGATCGCCGGACCCGACCCGACGGCCCGGGACACCCTCGTCCGCGCCCTCGAGACCCGCGGCCTCGCCGTCACCGCGGCCACCGGCGCCGGCGCGGGCCAGCGCCGGGACGGCGTCGTGGTGCAGCTGCGGGGTGAGGCCGCCGCGGCCGCGCTGCTCGCGGACCTCGTGCGCGAGGGTGTGCTCGTCAGCCACTTCGCCCCGGAGGGCTCCCGCCTCGAGAACGCCTACCTGGGCCTCCATCTGGAGGGCCCCCGCACCGAAGGAGACCGGCCGTGAGCACCGCCGTCGCGACCTCGATCCACGACCGCCGCCCGCCGCAGCCGCAGCCGGGGGGACGCCTCGGCGCGGCCCAGGCCGTGGCCACCGTGGTGGGCATGGAACTGCGTCAGCGGCTGCGCTCGCGCGGCTGGTACGTGCTGTTGGGCGTCTTCTTCGTGGTGGTGGGGGCGGTGACCCTCGGCGCCCTCGGGCTGCGCGGCCTGGGCGTGGCGGAGATGGAGGCGTCCGGCCTGGAGCCGGAGCTGGCGGAGCAGCAGATGCGCGCCCTGGGGCGGACGCTCTTCGACGGCGTCCTGCTCTTCGTCCTCACCCTCTCGCTGCTGGTCTCGCCCGCCCTGGCGGCCAACGCGATCTCGGGCGACCGTGCCGGCGGCACCCTGGCCATCACCCAGGTCACCCTGCTGCGGACCGGGCACCTGATGGCGGGCAAGTGGCTGGCCGCGTGGATCGCCTCCGCCGCGTTCCTCGCGGCCGCGCTGCCGTGGCTCGCGGTCGCGGCCGTGGTGGGCCGCGTGTCCCCGTGGGCCGTGCTGGTGGGGCTCGTGATGATCCTCGTGGAGTTCGGCATGATCGCGGGGATCGGCGTGGCCGTCTCGGCGATCGCCGGGCGCACGCTGTTCGCCGTCGTGGTGACGTACCTGATCGTGGCGGCGCTGACGATCGGCACCCTGGTGGCCTTCGGGCTGTCCCTGCAGTTCCTGCAGACCGAGGTGCGGGCCAACGACGCCGAGTACGGCTCCATGACGGCGGAGCCGTTCACCGAGGCGGAGCTCGAGAAGATGACCCCGGAGGAGGCGGAGCAGGCCTGGGCCGAGTGGGAGGCGGCGCACCCGGAGCTGTACGACGGGATCGCCGACCGGTGCGTCGGCCCGGTGACCACCCGGACGATCCCCGACCCGCGGCGCAGCGGATGGCTGCTCGCGGCGAACCCCTACGCCGTCCTCGCGGATGCGTCCCCCTGGGAGGGCGGGCTCGTCGAGGACGGGACCTGGGCGGAGCCCGGGCCGCTCAACCTGCTGTCCGTGGGCCTGCGCTGGACCCAGCGTGACCCCGTCCGGGACGTCGAGTGCCTCGACGGCGAGCTGCGCGGTCTCGACCAGAGCGGCGTGCCGGACCGGCAGGGCACCTGGCCGGTGTGGCCGCTCGGCCTGGCGATGCAGGGTGTGCTGGTGGCCGGGCTGGGCTGGTGGGGCCACCGTCGCCTGGACACCCCGGCCGGGCGGCTGCCCGCCGGCACGCGCGTGGCCTGAGCCGGGCCGGCGTCGGGCGGGGCCTGCTCGACGCCGGCCCGTGTCAGCCGCTGATCAGGCGGCGGCCCTCGAAGGCGCGGCCGAGGGTGACCTCGTCCGCGTACTCGAGATCCCCGCCGACGGGCAGACCGGAGGCCAGACGCGTGACGCGGATGCCCGTGGCGCCGAGGAGCCGGCCGAGGTAGGTGGCCGTGGCCTCGCCCTCGAGGTTGGGATCCGTGGCGAGGATGACCTCCTGCACGGCCTCGTCCTGCAGCCGGGTGAGCAGCTCGCGGACGTGCAGCTGCTCGGGGCCGATGCCGGCGATCGGGTTGATGGCCCCGCCGAGCACGTGGTAGCGGCCCTGGAAGGCGCGGGTGCGCTCCATGGCCATGACGTCCTGCGACTCCTCGACGACGCAGATCTGGGAGCGGTCCCGGCGTCCATCCCGGCAGAGCGAGCACACCTCGTCCTCGGAGACGTTGAAGCAGACCGAGCACAGCCGCACCCTGTCCTTGACCGTGCGGATGGCGTCCGCGAGCCGCAGCATGTCCTCCCGGTCCGCCTCCAGCATGTGGAAGGCGATGCGCTGGGCGGACTTCGGCCCGATGCCCGGCAGGCGGCCGAGCTCGTCGATCAGGTCCTGCACCGCGCCCTGGTACATCCGTCTCCCTCGTCCGATGGTGCGTCTCGTGGGGCGTGCGCCCCGACGCGGCGCCGTGGTCCGGCGCCGCGTCCATCATGCCCGCGGCCCCGGACGGCGTACGGGCGCGTTCGCCTCAGGCGTCGTTGGGGCGTTCCTCGAGCAGGCGGCCGCCGAGCACCCGTTCGACGACGGCCCGGCCCACGAGGCCCGAGTCCTCGAGCGGGACGTCGTCGTCGCTGGCGACCTCGTCCTCCCACCCCACCCCGGACGTCGCCGGGGCGGCGGGGCCGGTGTCGGCGGGCCGGGTCGGGCCGCGGCCCTGGGCGGCCTCGCGGGCGGCGCGGATGGCCGCGGCCCGCGCGTCCAACGACGGCAGCGCCGAGGCTCCCCCGGCGGGCTCGACGTCGGCGGGGCGCGCCCCGAGCGAGGCCGCGCTCGGCCGGCCCCCGGCGGGGGAGCCCGGCGAGGCGTCCGGGTCGGGGCCACCGGGAGCGCCGGGGCCGCCGCCCGTCCCGCCGCCGCCGCTCGAGCCCGCGTTTACCGGAGGCTCGAGGGGCCCACCGGCCCGCAGCCGCTCCATGAGCCGCGGGTACATGCTCGCCGGATGGCCCGAACCCGGGAAGTCCGAACCGGTCGGGCCGGCCGCCGCGCGCGGCGCGGCGTCCGCGTCGTCGGCGGGCACGCCCGGGTCAGGGGTCGCGTCGGCCGTGGGCGCGCCCGTGGGGCGCCGCTCCTCGTCCGAGGACGGGCCGGCGCCCGAGGCGGCCGGGTGGAGATCGCGTCGCTCCGTGGCCGCTGCGTCGTCGTCCGGGGCGGGCGACGGCGTGGCAGGCCGGGCGGAGTCACCGTCCGCGGCCGCGCCCGCGCCGTCGTCGAAGCCGGCGGGACGGGTCGCGCCGAAGCGCTTCGCGAACTCCGCGCGCAGCTCCGCCTCCGGACGGGCGAACACGGGGATCGAGTGCTCCTCCTCGCGGACCAGCGGCCCCGGGTCGTAGGCCCGACGGACCTCCTCGGCGCTCGGCTCGCTCTCGCCGGGGGTCGGGGCGTCAGGCCGGGCCGGGGGGCCCTGGCCGGCCTCCGGCGCGGCGCCGCCGGGGGCCGGTGCGGGCTGCGGCGGCGCCCCCCAGTCCTCGACCGACGGCACGGGGCCGTCCCAGCCGGCGGCGCCGACCGGCCGCTCCTCGGCGTCGCGGGCCGGCGGGGTCCAGCCCTCGGGGCCGTCCGAGTCGTCCTGCTCCGCGTCCGGGTCGAACGCGGGCAGCGAGTCCCACGGGTCCTCCTCGGGCGGGGGAGCGTCGTCCCAGGCGGGCGGCTCCTCGTCCGGGCCGCCCCAGCCGTCCGCCGGCGGGGCGGGGGCGGGCGTCGTCGACGACGTCGGCGCCGGCCCCCAGGAGGTGGCGGGAGCCGCGGGCGTCCAGGCGGGGGACGGCTCCGGCGTCTGACGCTGCTGCGTGGCCCGGGGCGGAGCGGCCGGCGGCGCCGGATCGTCCTCCGCGGTGGAGGGTGCGGCGGAGCGCGGCGGGGTGGGGCGGGAGGACTCCGGCTCGCGTGGGGCCTGCCCCGGTGCCGGAGCGGGCCGGTTCGGCTGCGCCGTCGGTCGGTCGGGCCGGCCCTGCTGCGGGGCCGGACGCTCAGGCCGATCCGTCCGCGCCGGGCCGGCCGGGCGAGCGCCGGACTGTGCGCGGGCGTCCCCGGTCGGCGCGTCCCCACCGAGGATCAGATCGAGCCGCGGGCGGATGCCGAGCACCTGGTGGACGGCCTCGCCGAGCACGCGGTCACCGCCCCGGCCGAGCAGCGACTGGCGGGGCCCGTCCTGCTGGAAGCCGATCGTCAGCAACGAGCCGTCGTAGCCCGCGACGCTCGCGTTGTCCTTCACCAGCATCCACACCAGGCGTGAGGCGTCCTCGAGGGCCGTGAGGATGTCCGGCCAGGCCCGGCGGATCATCTCCACCTGGCTCGCCGCCGGGGCGGGCGTGGGGCTCGACGGCGCGGCCGTCTCCTCCGGCCCGTGGGCGGGGGCCGGCGCGGCACCGGTGCGCTCCTGGGCCTGGGACCGGCCCTCGGGCTCGGGCCGGCCCTCAGGCTCGGCGCGGCTCCCGGCCTCCGGGCGGCGCGTGTCCCCGGAACGGGCCCCGACCTCAGCCGGTTCGGGCCGCCCGGGCTGCGGCGCCTGCTGCGGACGCTCGGACCCCGTGGCCCCGGCGGCGGCGTCCCCCTCCGGCGCCTCTGCCGCGGACTGCGGGGCAGGCGGCGTCCAGCGCTCCGGCGGGGCGGTGGACGCGGTCGGCGCGGGCTCCTCCGGCCGCCGCATGGCGGCCCGGGCGAGCGCGGCACCGGTCAGAGTGCCGGAGCCCTCCGCGTTCTCGGCCGATCCGCCGCCGTCCGCGGCGGGCGTGCCGGACCGGGCCGGCGTCGTCGTGCCCTCCGGGGCGCCCTCCTCGACGGGCGCGGCGCCACCGAGCTCCAGGCGCCGTTCGAGGGCCTCGAGGCGGGCGGCCAGGCCGCGGTGCGTCTCGTCCGAGGCAGGCAGCAGCAGGCGCGCCATGAGCAGCTCGAGGTGCAGGCGGGGACTGGTGGCCCCCACCATGTCCGTCAGCGCGAGGTTGGTGACGTCCGCGAGGCGGGAGAGCTCCGCGCGGGAGAGCTGCGCGGCCTGCGCCGACAGACGCCGCACCTGGTCCTCCGGCATGCCGTGCAGGATCGCCCCGGCCTCCTCCGGCAGGGCACGGGCGATCACGAGGTCGCGGAAGCGGTCCAGCAGGTCCTCGACGAAGCGGCGCGGGTCCTGGCCGGACTGCACCACGCGGTCCACCACGCGGAATACGGTGGGGGTGTCGTCCGCGGCGACGGCGTCGATCACGTCGTCCAGCAGGGCTTCCGGGGTGAAGCCGAGCAGGCTCACCGCGAGCTCGTAGGAGACCTGGCCCTCCTGGGCACCCGCGATCAGCTGGTCCAGCACGGAGAGCGTGTCACGCACCGAGCCCGTGCCGGCGCGCACCACGAGCGGCAGCACGCCCTTCTCCACGGACACGCCCTCCTCCGCGCACAGCTGCTCGAGGTAGGCGATGAGCGGCTCCGGCGGCACGAGCCGGAACGGGTAGTGGTGGGTGCGGGAGCGGATGGTCCCGATGACCTTCTCCGGCTCCGTGGTGGCGAAGATGAACTTCAGGTGCTCCGGCGGCTCCTCCACGATCTTAAGCAGCGCGTTGAAGCCCGCCGCGGTGACCATGTGCGCCTCGTCGATGATGAGGATCTTGTAGCGGTCCCGGACCGGGGCGAACGTGGCCCGCTCGCGCAGGCCGCGGGCGTCCTCCACACCGCCGTGCGAGGCCGCGTCGATCTCCAGCACGTCCAGCGAGCCCGGCCCGCCGGTGGCCAGGTCCCGGCACGAGTCGCACTCGCCGCACGGCGTGGGCGTGGGGCCTTGGGCGCAGTTCAGGCAGCGCGCGAGGATGCGGGCGGACGTGGTCTTGCCGCAGCCGCGCGGGCCGGAGAAGAGGTAGGCGTGGTTCACGCGGTCCTTCGCCAGTGCGGTGCGCAGCGGGACCGTGACATGGTCCTGCCCGATCACGTCCTCGAAACGGTCCGGGCGGTAGCGGCGGTACAGGGCGGTGCTCACCCTCGAAAGCCTATCCGGCGGGCGGACGGGCTAAGGGAGCCGGGGAATGCGCCCACCCACCGGCCCGTTCCCTGGCCCATGACCACCACGCACATGCACACCGACGCCGAGGACACGATCCACCCCACGCAGCCGGCCCCGGACGCGGGACCGCTGAGTCAGGCCGAGATCGACCGCCTCTTCGCGGACCGCCACACGACGCAGCTCTTCTCGGACGAGCCCGTCGACCTCGCGCTGATCGAGCGGGCCTACGCGGACCTCCGCTGGGCGCCGACCGCCATGAACAACCAGCCGCTGCGGCTCGACGTCGTGGACAGCCCCGAGGCCCGCGCCCGCCTGGCTCCGCTGATGATCGAGTTCAACCGGGAGAAGACGGAGCGCGCCCCGCTCACGCTGATCGCCTCCTACGACCTCGACTGGCACCGCCACATGGGCCACCTCGCCCCGTTCCGGGAGGGCTTCGAGGAGGATGCCGAGGGCAAGCCGGGCATGCGCGAGGGGATGGGCCGCACGAACGCGCTCATCCAGGTGGGCTACCTGCTCGTGGCCCTGCGCGCGCACGGGCTCGAGGTCGGCCCCATGGCCGGGTTCGACGCCGCCGCCGTGGACGCCGAGTTCCATGCGGACCGTGCCTGGAAGTCCCTCCTGGTGATCAACGTGGGCCACGCCGCCGCAGACGACGAGAAGGCGCAGCAGCCCCGCCAGGGCCGCCTCGACTTCGACCAGGCCGCCCAGGTCCTCTGACCGGGGCCGGGCCTGCGGCGGACCAGGGCGCCGGCCCGCTCAGAGCCCGGTGAACACCCACGGAACACGCGGCAGGGCGGCCGGGTCGAACGCGGGCACGGCGGCCGCCAGCGGTCCCGCGGGCAGGCCGAGGGACTCCAGCAGCCGGTCCCGCACCCGCTCGGGGGTCCACGCCGGGTCCTGCGCGGCGAGGTCCTTGAGGGTCACGGCGCCGTCCCGCTTGGCCAGCCGCCGCCCCTCCGTGTTCAGCACGAGCGGCACGTGCAGGTACTCCACCGCAGGCGTTGGCTCCCCGCGCGCGGCGCACAGCGCCTCGGCCAGCCAGCGCTGGCGCGGGGCCGAGTCGAGCAGGTCGTCGCCGCGGACCACCTGGTCCACGCCCTGCGCCAGGTCGTCCACGACGACGGCCAGGTTGTACGCGTACGCCCCGTCGTTCCGGCGCAGCACCAGGTCGTCGACCAGGCCCGTGACCTCGCCGTGCAGCACGTCCACGGCGGTGGCGCGCGGGATCTCGCCCGCCGGCAGACCCGCGACCTTCGCCGCATCGATCCGCAGGGCGGCGGGGCGCACCCGCCGTCGCTCGGCCCGCTCGGCCTCGGTCAGGCCGCGGCAGGTGCCCGGATAGAAGCCGGGCGGACGCAGCGGCACGGTGCCGCCGGAGGCGGGGGCACCGTCGTCGGGCCTCGGGTGCGGGGCCGACGTCGCCTCGGCGATGTCCTTGCGGGAGCAGAAGCACTCGTAGACCGCGTCCGTGCCGTGCGCGGCGCGCAGGGCGGCCACGGCGGCGTCGTACAGGGCGGTGCGCTCGGACTGGCGCACCGGCTCGGCGTCCCAGTCCAGCCCGACGGCGGCCAGGTCCGCCCGCTGCCCGGCCTCGGCCCCGGAGCGGACGCGGTCCAGGTCCTCGACCCGCAGCAGGAAGGCGCGGTCCGTGGCGCGCGCGGCGAGCCACGCGACGAGCGCAGTGCGCAGGTTGCCCAGGTGCAGGGCTCCCGTGGGGGAGGGGGCGTAGCGTCCGGCGGGCATGGGATCTCCTGGGGAAAGTGAAGACCCCTCACGCACCTGCCAGAGCCCACCTACCCTTGCTACCTTCCGGTCCTGGGGGAGTTCAGCGAGATGACACCACGTGAGGGGCCGCCCACGACTCTACCAGGGTGGCGGTGGGCGGGGCGATTCGGGCCACGGTGAGACCCGGACCGGGCCCTCGCCTCCCGCGGGGGATTGGCGCGGCCCAGGACGATCTGGTTATGATGGAGCCTGCCCTCGCGCGGTCCGCCGCATGAGGGCGCACCAAGGAGGATTCGCCTAGCGGCCTATGGCGCACGCCTGGAACGCGTGTTGGGTTAACAGCCCTCGGGGGTTCAAATCCCCCATCCTCCGCGGACAAGCCCCGGGACCCCAGTGGTTCCGGGGCTTTTCGCATGTCCGGGACCGCTGTCGACCGGGGAGGGGGCGCCCGGACTCCTCATCTGCCGCGCTGGATGCGAGACGCGGGTCACATTTGCGCGTATCCTTCTCCCCAGCCGTCCGGGACCGCCGGCGGCCGCCGCTCGGAGCTCGCACCGCACCGGCCATCCCCACCCGATCTGGAGACCCCATGTCCTTCGCAGATCTCATCACCGCCGTGAACGACGTCATCTGGTCCCCGGCCCTGATCTGGCTCTGCCTGATCGTCGGCCTCTACTTCACCATCCGGACCATGTTCCTGCAGTTCGTGAACATCCCGGACATGGTGAAGCAGCTCCGCGAGGGCCAGGACTCCGCGGACGGCACCTCGTCCCTCCAGTCCCTCATGATGTCGCTCGCCGGCCGCGTCGGCATGGGCAACATCGGCGGCGTCGCCACGGCCATCGCGTTCGGCGGCCCCGGCGCCGTGTTCTGGATGTGGGTCATGGCCCTGCTCGGTGCCGCCACGTCCTTCATCGAGTCCACGCTCGGCCAGATCTACAAGGAGCGCGACCCGGACACCGGCGAGTACCGCGGCGGCCCGGCGTACTACTTCGAGAAGGCCTACAAGCACACGGCCGCCGCCCCCGCGTTCAAGGTGTACGCCATCCTGTTCGCCGTCGTCACCGTCTTCGCCACCAGCTACTTCCTGCCGGGCGTGCAGGCCAACGGCGTGGCCGCGGCCGTGGGCGAGGCGTGGGCCGTGCCCGCCTGGGTCGTGGCCCTGGCCATGGTCATCCTGCTGGCCTTCATCGTCCTGGGCGGCGTGAAGCGCATCGCGACGTTCGCCGTCTACGTGGTGCCCGTGATGGCCGCGCTGTACATCATCCTCGCGCTGATCGTGCTGTTCCTGAACTTCGACCAGATCCCCGAGGTCTTCGGCTCCATCTTCGCCAGCGCGTTCGGCGTGCACGCCGTGTTCGGCGCGATCCTCGGTCTCGCCATCCAGTGGGGCGTGAAGCGCGGCATCTACTCCAACGAGGCCGGTCAGGGCACGGGCCCGCACGCCGCCGCGGCCGCCGAGGTCTCACACCCGGCCAAGCAGGGCTTCGTGCAGGCATTCGCCGTCTACATCGACACGCTCTTCGTCTGCTCGGCCACCGCGTTCATCATCATCTCCACGGGCGCCTACCGGGTGTACTCGGACGAGTCCGGCTCCGGCCTGCTGTTCGAGGGCATCGTCGCCCCGACGGCCTCCGAGGGCCCGGCCTTCGTCCAGACCGGCTTCGACGCCATGTTCACCGGCTTCGGCCCCACGTTCGTGGCCGTGGCGCTCGCGTTCTTCGCCTTCACCACGATCGTGGCGTACTACTACATGGCCGAGGTCAACCTCGTGTTCCTCACGCGCAACCTGCGCAACGGCATGGTCCGCCGCGTCGTGCTGCGCTTCCTGCAGGCCCTGATCCTCGTGTCCGTGGCCTACGGCGCCGTCGCCACCACGGGTGCGGCCTGGGGCCTCGGCGACATCGGCGTGGGCTCCATGGCCTGGCTGAACATCCTCGGCATCCTCGTGCTGCAGGGCCCGGCCCTCAAGGCCCTCAAGGACTACCGCGCACAGAAGCGCCAGGGTCTCGACCCGCAGTTCGACCCGCGCCCGCTCGGCATCCGCAACGCGGACTTCTGGGAGCACCGCGCCGACGGCCTGATCACCCAGGGCGTCGCCGGCACGGCCGAGCACCCGATCGTCGCCGAGGGCGGCGCCCACCGCGCCTGACCTACCGGCGGGGCTGGGCTCTCCCCGCCCCACCACGACGACGGCCCGGACGCCGCCAGCGTCCGGGCCGTCGTCGTGCGCGGCAGGTCAGAAGAGCTGGCGCAGGTTCGCCTTCGCGAGGTCGAGCAGCTTGGTGCCCTTGCCGTCCAGGACGGTGCGCATGGCGTAGAGCGCGAAGCCCTTGGCTTGCTCGAACTCGATGCTCGGCGGGATCGTCAGCTCCTGACGCTCGGTCTTGACCACCAGCAGCGCCGGCCCGTCGTGGGCGAGGAACTCGCGCATCACCGCGGGCAGGTCCGTCGTGTGGTCCGCGCGGAAGCCCTTGATGCCGATCGCCTCCGCGATCGCCGCGAAGTCCGGGTTCTCCAGGCTCGTCCCGTAGGGGACGAACCCGGCGGCCATCATCTCGAGCTCCACGAAGTTCAGCGAGTCGTTGTCGAACACGAGCGTCTTCACGGGCAGGCCGTTCTGCACGAACGACATCAGCTCGCCGAGCATCATGGCCAGCCCGCCGTCGCCGGCCATCGCCACCACCTGGCGGGTGGGGTCGACCGCCTGGGCGCCGACCGCCTGGGTGACCGCGTTGGCCATGGAGC
This sequence comes from Micrococcus sp. iso_239, assembly GCF_056173395.1. Classification (NCBI taxonomy): domain Bacteria; kingdom Bacillati; phylum Actinomycetota; class Actinomycetes; order Micrococcales; family Micrococcaceae; genus Micrococcus; species Micrococcus sp. iso_239. The sequence goes on from NZ_CM149672.1 coordinate 245,603, forward strand.
CGTGGGACAGGGAGCCGATGATCCGGCGGCGCCCGTTCATCGTCAGGTACCGGGAAGCCCAGATCACGGGGGAGCCGACGTCGGGCAGGAACACCACGTCGTCGTCGGCCAGCTCGTCGAGGAGGCGGGCCACGTACTGCGGATGCACGCGTCCGCGTCCCGGGGAGGCCAGCTGGTCGAGGTCCTTGCGGGTCTTGGCGTAGTGCTTGAGCGCCTTGTCCAGGAACGCCGACGACGAGTTCCCGCGCAGCAGCGGCAGCAGGGCCTGGGCCGTCTCCTTCACGCCGCCCACGAGCGGCACGTCCACGGCCACCCGTCGGCCGATCTGCTCGCCGCGCACGTCCACCTGGATGACCGTGGCGTCCTCGGGGTAGAACTGCCGGTACGGCAGGGAGGAGCCGAGGATCAGCAGCGTCTCGGCCTCCTTGAGCGCGTGGTAGCCGGAGGCGAAGCCGAGCAGGCCGGTCAAGCCGACGTCATACGGGTTGTCGTACTCGATCCGGTCCTTGCCGCGCAGCGCGTGGACGATCGGGGCCTGCAGGCGCTCCGCCAGGGCCACGACCTCGTCGTGGGCGCCGGCCGCACCCGCGCCGGCCAGGATGGTGATCCGCTTGGACGAGTCCAGGGCCTCGGCGGCCTCGCGCAGCACGGAGTCCGCCGGGATGACGCGGGACGGCGTGTGACGGATCACCTCGGGCTTCGCGGAGAGCTCGGTGAGGGCCACGTCGCCCGGGATCACGAGCACGGCCACGCCCCGCTGCTCGACGGCGGCCCGCATCGCGGTGCGCAGCATGCGGGGCATCTGGTCCGCCGAGGAGACGTGCTCCACGTAGACGGAGCACTCGCGGAACAGGTCCTGCGGGTGGGTCTCCTGGAAGTAGCCCGAGCCGATCTCCTCCGAGGGGATGTGCGCGGCGATCGCGAGCACCGGAGTGCGCGAGCGCTGCGCGTCGAACAGGCCGTTGATCAGGTGGAGGTTGCCCGGACCGCACGAGCCCACGCAGACCGCGAGCTCGTCCGTGAGCTGGGACTCGGCGGAGGCGGCGAAGGCCGCGGTCTCCTCGTGCCGGGTGTGCACCCACTGGATGCCGCCGTGGGAGCGCAGGGCCTCGGTCAGCCCGTTGAGGGAGTCCCCGGGCACGCCGTACATGCGGCGCACGCCCGAGGCGTGGAGGGTCTCGACGATGTTCTGGGCGACGGTGGCCACGGTGGAACCTCTCTCTGGTCGGGAGGCGCCCGGGCCGGTTCGGCAGGGGCGCGGCATTCCCTTCCACGCTAGGGGTCGAGGTCCAGGCCCGGGGAGGGTCGGCCGCCCGCAGAGGGGGCGTCCGGCCTGGTCAGCGCAACAGGTCGCGCTCCACCCAGCGCAGCAGGGACTCGCCCGCCCGCTCGTGGACGTCGTCGGCGTCGCCGATGCCGCGTTCGGCGAGGATCGCCGCCGTCACCACGCCGTAGGGCTTCTCGGGGACGCCGTCGGCGGGCCGCACGTCCATGTGCTCCACGGCGAGTCCGCGCTCGTGCAGCCGGTCGGCCATGGCGTAGTCGCTGCGCGAGTCGCCCGCGGTGAGCCAGCGTTCGGGCACCGGGGTGCCCGCCTCCGCCAGCAGGTCGAAGCAGCGCTCGACGCCCAGGTCCTTGCCGGAGGAGCGGTGCTCGACGTCCACCGAGATCACCGAGGGGGCCACGCGCACCTCCTCGGCGAGTCCGCGCTCGGCGAGCAGATCCTCGACGCGCGCGGCGACGTCGTCGCGCACCCGCTCGTACTCCGTCTGGTCCGCGCCCACTGTCTTCTCGAGGGAGACCATGGCCAGCTTGGTGTGGTCCGTGAACTGCAGGTCCCCGGCGCGCTCATCGTTGAGGGCCCAGATTGCATCACGGGTGTCCGCGTCGATGGCCATGTCCGGGTCGGTGCGGAGCCAGTCCGGGGCGGTGCCGTCCACGGTGACGTCGGGCAGGTCCCCGGAGGGCACCGCGGAGAACGGGAACCACACGGCGCCCTTCTCGCAGATCGCGTGGAAGGGAGCGTCGTCCGGGAGGCCCGCGTCGCGCAGCGGGGCGATCAGGTTGTGCAGGAGGAAGTCCGTGGAGCGGCCCGTGTTGAAGCCGACCGGCACCCCGCGCCTCGCGAGGCGGACGAGCACGTCGATGATCCCCTCCGGCACGGTCCGGGTCTCGGTGGAGGCCACGGGGGCGTCCACGTCCAGCAGGAGTCCTATCGGGGAGGAAGTGCGCATGCCCCCACCCTAGGCCGCGGTGGCCCGTGCCCGCGATGGGCCCGGCGGCTACGCTGACCCTGAGACCCGCCCCGCCCGGGGCACACCCCCGACGATCACCCCACGGGAGCACCCATGAGCACCGCCACCGACCTCGGCCCGTCCCGCAGCCCCTTCGGCCCCGACGCCGCGGCGCGCGTCCCCAGCTCGGGGACGGGGCTGTCCTCGACGGGCGGCCGGGTGGCCATGCTCGTGGTCGTGATCCTCGCGGTCGTGGCCGCGTTCCTGGGCTCCGGCGTCGTCGGCGGCCTGACCCCCGTGGCCGAGGCCGCGGGCGGCTGGCTCGGCCCGGACGCCACCTGGGTGTCCCCGGCGACCCCCGCGTTCGGCATCTGGTCCGTGATCTACGCGGGGCTGCTGGCGTACGCCGTGTGGCAGTTCCTCGCCTCGGCCCAGTCCGCCCGTCACGACCGCCTGCGACCGTGGATCCTGGTCTCGGTGCTGCTCAACGCCGCGTGGATCTGGACGGTGCAGGCCGGGCTGCTGGGGCTGAGCGTCGTGGTGATCGCGCTGCTGCTGGCGTGCCTGGCGTGGATCCTGGTGCTCCTCGAATCCGTCCGCGCGCACAGCTGGGGTGAGCGGATCCTCCTGGACGGGGTGCAGGGCCTGCATCTGGGCTGGGTCTCGATCGCCGCCGTGGCGAACCTGGCCGCGTGGCTGGCCTCGACCGGCGTCGTCGGCGATCCGGGGCAGTCGTCCCTCTGGGCGAAGGTGATGCTCGTGGTGGCCGTGCTGATCGGTGCGTTCACGGCCGTGTACAACGGCGGCCGCCCGGCTCCGGCGTTCGCGCTCGCGTGGGGTCTGGTGTGGATCGGCGTCGGCCGCGCGGACGGCACGGGGCTGCTCTCGGGCAGCCTCGCCCTCCTGGCGTGGGGCGGCGCGGCGATCGTCCTGCTGTGCTGGCTGGCCGCGCTGCTGCTCTCCCGCCGGTCCGCGACGGGCGAGGCCCGCGACCTCGTCCTCGACGCCCTCGACGGCGGCGGCGACCCCATCGACGGCCGCCGCTGACCCCCGTCGTCGTTGACGGAACGGGGGACGAGGCTGTTGTGACGTGCAGCAACCCCTGTGCCTCCCACATGCGATGATGTGGTGATCCGAAGGCCCCGCCTCACGGCGGGGCCTTCGTCATGTCCCCGTCCCTTCCCCTCCAGGATCCTCGTGCCCCTTGCCCGTCTGCGCGCGGCGCTCCCCGCGGCCGCACTGTCTCTGCTCCTGCTCACCGGCTGCACCGCCACCGACGACGGCGTCACCCCGGAGAGCGCCGCCGACACCTCCGCGTCGGTCAGCACGATGCCGACGACGCCCACCCCGTCCGTCGACGCGGCCGCGACGAGTCGCGCCGCTGCGTCGTCGCTGGCCGCCTCATCCTCCGCCGCGCAGAGCTCGCGCGCCGCAGCGTCGTCCTCGAGCGGGGCCGCCGAGTCGCGTGCCGCACGTGCCGCGGAGGAGTCGCGTACTGCTGAAGGCTCCCGCAGTGCCGAGCCGGCGGCGCCCGCCGCCCCGGCCGACGTCGAGGGAGACGTGGTCACGGTCGAGTCGATCTCGGACGGCGACACGCTCCGCGTGACCCTCGGCGAGGTGTCCACGCGGGTGCGCCTGCTCAACATCGACACCCCCGAGACCCGTCACCCCTCGAAGCCGGTCGAGTGCATGGGCCCGGAGGCGACGGCGGCGCTGAAGTCGATGATCAGCCCCGGCGACACGGTGGTGCTGCGGTACGACCGCCGGCTCTACGACCGCTATGACCGCCTCCTCGCCGGCGTGTACGCCGACGGCGTCCTGGTCAACGCCGAGATGGCCCGCCTGGGCTATGGCGAGCCGGCGGTCTTCGACGGCAACGACCGTTTCCTGCCCGAGGTCGAGGCGGCGTGGGAGCAGGCCCGGGCGAACGGCGTCGGCAGGTTCTCCGGGGAGTGCGGCACCGCGGCCGAGCCCATCCCGGAGGCGGCCCCGGCCCCCGCCCCGGAGGCGGCCCCCGCGGCCGGCGACGCGGGGCCGGTGCGCGGAGCCGACTCCGTGTGCCCGGACTCCCACCCGGTCAAGGCCAACGACAACTCGGGCATCTACCACATGCCCGGTCAGCAGCACTACGGCAAGACCAACGCGCGCCACTGCTACGCCTCCGCCGCCGCGGCCCAGGCGGACGGCTACCGGGCGGCCCGGCGCTGAGGGCGCCGCATCGGGTGCGGTCAGCGGCCCTCGTGGACCGCCCGCAGCTCGTAGCCGCGCTCCTCCACGGCCGTCTGCTTCTCGGCGCGCTTCTCCACCCCGGCCACGTCCTTCGGGGGCAGCTGCACCCGAGCCTCGGCGGGCAGGCCGGCCTCGAGCTGGCGGGCACGCTCCACCTCGGCGTCGACCTCCAGGCCGAGCAGCAGCACGATGTTGAAGATCCACAGGGCGAACAGCAGCGCCATGATCGTGCCGATCGCGCCGTACGCCGAGTAGCCGGCGAACTGCGTGAAGTACACGGACAGGGCCACCGCGGCCAGCACCATGCCCACCAGCGCCACGATGTTGCCGGGGCCGAAGAGGTGGAAGCGCGGCTTCTGGACGTTCGGGGTGGTGTAGTACAGGGTCGCGATCAGCACCAGCAGGATCAGGACGACGACGGGCCACTTCACCCACGCCCACACCGGCAGGAACGTGTCCGACAGGAAGTTCACCACGCCGGTCATGCCGAGCGGGCCGGCGATCGGCTGGAGGAAGCCGTCCACGAGCGAGCGGTTCAGCGCCAGCGAGAGCAGCACGACCACGATGCCCACGATCAGGATGAGCGTGGTGAGCAGGTTGGTCAGCGTCAGCTTCACCAGGCCGCGGCCCTCCTCGTAGCCGTACACCGTGTTGGCCGAGCGGTTGAACGCCTTCACGTACGCGGAGGCGGACCACAGGGCGGTCGCGATGCCGATGATGAGGGCGATGATCCCGCCGCCTGAGCCGGCCGAGTCGCTCATGGTGGTCACCAGGTTCGTGACGAGCGGCTGGTAGTCGCTCGGGACCAGGCCGGTCAGCTCCCCCAGCAGATCGTCGATGGCCCCGCGGTTGGAGGCGAGCACGAGGGACAGGATGGAGAACACGGCCAGCAGGGAAGGAGCCAGCGAGAGCACCAGGTAGTAGGTGAGCTTCGCGGCCAGGTCGGTGCCGCCGTCGTTGCCGAACTCCTTGAGCGCGCGTGTGAGCGCGTACTTCCAGCCGGCGCCGTCGAGCTTCACCCCCTTGAGCCTCTCGGCACGCTGGTCGGGATCGATCTTCGCGGCCTCCAGGGTCGCGTCCACAGGATGAATGGCCACGTCGGTCCTCTCGCGCTCGGGGGCAGGGTGCGGGTCGGGCCCCACGGTAGCGGACGGGTGCCCCGTCCGTCCCGACCGGAGCGGCGCTGGGCCGCGGACCCGGGCGATCAGCACTCGATGACGTTCACGGCCAGGCCGCCGCGCGAGGTCTCCTTGTACTTGGACTTCATGTCCGCGCCGGTGTCGCGCATGGTCGTGATGGCCTGGTCCAGGGTCACCCGGTGCGAGCCGTCCCCCAGCAGCGCCAGCCGGGCCGCGTTGATGGCCTTCACCGACGCGATCGCGTTGCGTTCGATGCACGGCACCTGGACGAGGCCGCCCACGGGGTCGCACGTCAGCCCGAGGTTGTGCTCGATCCCGATCTCGGCCGCGTTCTCCACTTGGTCCACGGTGCCGCCGAGCACGGCGCACAGGGCGCCCGCCGCCATGGAGCAGGCCGAGCCGACCTCGCCCTGGCAGCCGACCTCGGCGCCGGAGATGGAGGCGTTGCGCTTGTACAGGATGCCGATCGCCGCCGCGGTGAGCAGGAACTCGACCACCTTGTCGTCCCGCTCCTGCTGCGTGGCGCCCTCGGGGAGCACGAAGCGCATGTAGTAGAGCATGACGGCCGGGATGATGCCCGCGGCGCCGTTCGTGGGCGCGGTGACGATGCGCCCGCCCGAGGCGTTCTCCTCGTTCACCGCGAGCGCGAAGAGGTTGACCCACTCCATGGCCCACATGGGGTCGGTGCGGTCGGTGGTCTGGAGCAGGTGCTCCCGCAGCGCGGGGGCCCGACGGCGGACCTTCAGTCCGCCGGGCAGGATCGGCTCGGTGCGGGACACGCCGTTGTGGACGCATTCCTCCATGACGGCCCAGATGGCCAGCAGCTGGGTGCGCAGCTCGTCGAGGTCGTGGCGGGTGGCCTCGTTGGCGAGCATGAGCTCCGCGATGCTCAGGCCCGCCTCGTGACAGCGGGCGGCGAGCTCGGCGCCCGTGGAGAAGGGGTACGGTTCGCCGGTGTCGCCGTCGTCGGTGCGGTTGACGTCCTTGGTGGCGTCCAACTCGGCCTCGAGCTCGTCCGAGGTGACCACGAAGCCGCCGCCCACGGAGTAGTAGTCGCGGGTGTGAAGCTGTTCGCCGGCGTCGTCGTAGGCGGTCAGGCGCATGCCGTTCGGATGCCCGGGCAGGGACTCGCGCATGTGCAGCGTCAGGTCCGCCTGCCGGTCGAAGGCGATCTCGTGGCGCCCGTCCAGGGGCAGCCGACCGCCCGTGACGATCTCCTCCACGAGCCCGGTGCAGGCGTCCGGGTCGATGGTCTCGGGGTCCTGGCCGGCCAGGCCGAGCAGCACCGCGGTGTCCGAGCCGTGGCCCACGCCGGTGGCCGCCAGCGAGCCGAACAGCTCGGCGTGCACGCGGGCCGTGCGCTCGAGGACGCCGTGCTGGCCCATGCTGTCCGTGAAGCGGCGGGCAGCGCGCATGGGCCCCACGGTGTGGGACGAGGACGGGCCGATGCCGATCGAGAACAGGTCGAGGACGCTGAGCGCCATGCAGTGCTCCTAGGGTGCGAGCGGGACGCGCGGTGGCCGGGGGTGGGGGCCGGACGCGCGGAGCCGGGTGATCCGGTGCAGACCAGACTAGGGGCACGGGGCCCGGCAGGCCATGGGGTCGCGGCTCGTGGTCCGCGGTGCTCTCCGGCCCGTCGCCCGCCGCACGGTCCGGAGCCGGGAGCGCTCAGAGGATGTTGTCCTTGGACTCCTCCACCTGCGCGGCCGCGCGGAACGCCGTCAGGTCACGCAGATACTCGTCCGCGTGGGGGAACACGGGCCCCTGCCCGGCCACGAGCATGACCCCCTCGAGGGGCTCGAACCGGGAGCGGCCCGCGTGGATGTCCTCGCCGGCGTCGACCAGGGTGCGCAGCTGCCACCATGTGGGGGCCATCAGGTTGACCTCGCCGGCCCGGAAGCGGCGCAGCAGCTCGGCGGGGGACGCCCAGCCGTGGCTGGCCGCCTCGGAGGACATCCGCTCGGGGGACTGGCCCTGTGGCAGGTGGACGGCGAAGAAGAACGTGTCGTAGCGGCGCGGGCCCCCGTGGGGGGTGATCCACCGGGACCACGGCACGAGCGCGCGGGCGTCGGGGCGCAGCCCCTCGCGGTCGAGCAGCTCCCCGAAGTCCACCTCGTGGCGCTCGACGGCGTCGCGCAGCTCGTCGGGGAACGCGGCCACCCGGGCCGGGTCCACGGGGGTGCCGGTGGCGGCGTCCCGGGCCAGGAGCACTCCGGTCTCCTCGAACGTCTCGCGGACGGCGGCGGCCAGCACGCGGCCGGCGCCGTCGGCGGGGTCGAGTTCCGCGAGGGTGCCGTGGGCGTCCGCGGGCTCGTGCGGCAGCCCCAGGCGCCGGCCCCAGTCGGCCAGATCCGTGCCCTCCCACAGCCGGTCCGGCAGGTCGTCCGCGGGGTCCACGCGGCCGCCGGGGAAGGCCGTGGCGTGGGCGCTGAAGGCCATGGTCCCGGCGCGGCGGACCGTGAACACCGAGGTCTCGCCGTCGGCCCCGGGTCGGACCAGCACGAGGGAGGAGGCGGGCACCGCCGGGACCCGGGGCCGGTCCTCGGCGACCGGCGGCTCGGCGACCGGCGGCTCGGCGGACGGGGCGGCGGGGCTCACGGTGCCTCCTCGGTTCGGGGGATCATGGTCCGGACCCACGGGCCGACGACGACGGCGGCCCGGCCGCTCCCGCGCGCGGGTCATGCGGCCCGGACGTGCGCGGACCCGTAGTCTGTAGCGTAAGTCACCGTGCTCGGGGCGGAGGCCCCGGGGCGAGACCGTGAGCCGAGGAGGAGAGGCCGTGAAGATCCTGGTGCTGGCCAAGCAGGTGCCGGACACGTGGCAGGAGCGTGAGCTGAGCCTGGAGACCGGCTGGGTGGTGCGCGATGGCGCGGCCGAGCCCGTGCCGGACGAGATCAGCGAGCGGGTCATGGAAGTCGCCCTGGGCTGGCGGGACGCCGGCGCGGACGTCGAGGTCGTGGCCCTGACCGTGGGCCCCGAGGACTCCTCGAAGACCCTGCGCAAGATGCTGGCCATGGGCGCAGACTCCGCCGTGCAGATCACCGACGACGCGCTCGTCGGCTCGGACGCCGTGGAGACGGCCCGTGTGATCGCCGCGGCCGTCGAGAAGGAGGGCGCCGACCTCGTGCTCGCCGGCACGGTGTCCACGGACGGCGGCACCGGCGTGGTGCCGGCCATGGTCGCCGAGCTCCTGGACCGGCCCTACCTGCCGCACGCCGAGGCCCCCGAGCTGACCGACGGCGAGCTGACCGGCACCGTGGCGACCTCGGACGCGGATGTGCGCGCCGCCGTCGCCCTGCCCGCCGTGGCGAGCCTGACGGAGAAGACCGCCGAGCCGCGGTTCCCGAACTTCAAGAACATCATGGCGGCCAAGAAGAAGCCGCTCACCGTGCTGTCCCTGGCCGACCTCGGCATCGCCGCGGGCCCGGCCGAGGCCGCCTACCGCTCCGTGATGGTCTCGGCGGACACGCGTCCCGAGCGCGCCGCGGGCGAGAAGATCACCGACGACGGCACCGCCGCCGAGCGGCTGGTGGAGTTCCTCGCGGGTCGGGGGCTCGTGTGAGCGCGAACGTGGAGGAGACCGAGATGACGACGCAGACCGACGCCGCGAACAGCGGTCAGACCGTGCTGGTGCACGCCGAGATCGGCGCGGACGGCGCGCTCCGCCCGGTCGTGGCCGAGCTGCTCGGCGCGGCCGCCACCGTGGGCGTGCCCGAGGCCGTCCTCGTGACCGATGCGGAGGGCAGGGACGCCGCCGTCGCCCGGCTGGGGGAGTACGGCGCCACGCGCGTCCACGTCCTCGTGGCCGACGACGCCGCCACCACCCTCGGCGACGCCGCCGTGCAGGCCCTCGCCGCCGCGGCCGCCCGCACCGCGCCCGTGGCCGTGCTGCTCTCCGGCAGTCCTGAGTCCCGCGCGGTGGCCGGCCGCCTGTCCGTCCGCGCCCGCGGCCCCGTCTGCGCGGATGCCGTGGGGCTGCGCTGGGCCGACGACGAGGTCATCGCCCGCCACTCCGTGTTCGGCGGCGACTACCTCAGCGAGTCCACCGGCGAGGGCGGCCCCCGGATCATCACCATGCGCCCCGGCGCCGTCGCGGACCGGGCCCCGGCCGTCGAGGCGCCCGAGGTCGTGGAGCTGGCCGCCGCCGAGCTGGGCCCGGTGACCGCCGGCGCCCGGGTGCTCGAGGTGAACGCCCGCACGCAGAACTCCGCCCGTCCGCCGTTGCGCGGCGCCAAGACCGTCGTCGCCGGCGGACGCGGCGTGGGCTCCGAGGAGGGCTTCGCGATCGTCGAGCAGCTCGCCGACGAGCTCGGCGCCGCCGTGGGCGCCTCGCGTGCCGCCGTCGACTCCGGCTACACCGCGGCCGAGCGCCAGGTGGGCCAGACCGGCGTGATCGTGTCCCCGAACCTGTACATCGCCCTCGGCATCTCCGGCGCCATCCAGCACCTGGCCGGCATGAAGACCGCCAAGACCATCGTGGCGATCGACAAGAACGAGGACGCCGAGATCTTCGAGCACGCCGACTTCGGCGTGGTCGGGGACATCTTCCAGGTGGTCCCGCAGGTCATCGAGCAGCTGCGCACCCGCCGCGGCTGAACCGGTGCGGGCGCGGTCCGCTGCGGACCGCGCCCCTCGGACGAGGAGAAGCATGCCCAAGCAGCGAATGGCCGGCTACGTCCCCCTGAAGGGCGCCCCGGCCGAGACCGAGCCCGCCCCCGCCCCGGCGCAGGACACCACGACGGCGGCCCCCGCCTCGGCCGCGGCCGCCGTCCCGGTGGCGCCGACCGCGCCGACGTCGGGCCTCACGCCCCTGTCCGCGCGACGCCGCATGGCCGGGTACGTCCCGTTCGCCCGCGAGGCCGAGTGGCTCGGCGGCGCCCCCGCCCCGGCCGCGGGATCGATCCCGGCCGCCGCCCCGGCGCGGTCCGTCGCGCCCGAGCCGATCGCCGCCTCGGCGTCCCCGACGCGGGCCCCCGCACCCGCGGAGACCGAGCCCGTCGTGCCGGACGTGGCGGCCGTCGTCGCCTCCGCGACCGGTGCGCCGGCCGCGGCCGGGGTGGGCGCTCCCGTGGAGTCCGACCTCGTGCCGCTCGCGAAGCGGCGACGCATGGCCGGGTACGTGCCGTTCGCCCGGGAGGGGGAGTGGTTCACCGAGCTCGCCGCCGTGGGCGGCCCCACCGCGCCGGAGATGGTGGCGCAGGAGGTCGTCGCCGAGCCGGCCACCGCCGAGCCCGCCGCCGCGGAGCCGGCCGATGCGGAACCGGCCGTCGCCGCCCCCGTGGCCGCGGCGCCGGCTGCGGAGCCGGCTCCCACCGCGCCGGACACCCGTTCGGCCCCGCCGGCCTCCACCGCGCAGCCGCCCCGGGCCGTCCCCGGGGCCGCCACCGGCACGCCCGCTCGGGCCGCGGAGACGGACGCCGCCGAATCCGCCGCCCCGTCCCGCCTGCGCAAGGCGCTGCCGGCGGTGGCCGGCGTCGTCGTGCTGGCGCTGCTCGCAGTGCTGGCCGGACGCTGGCTGCGGAGCCTCGACCCGGTGGCGGACTTCATCGCGACCTACGACGGGCACCCGGTCCTGCCCGAGGGCACCCCCGAGGGGATGCCCTGGTGGATGGGCTGGCAGCACTTCCTGAACATGTTCCTGATGGTGCTGATCATCCGGACGGGCCTGCAGATCCGTCACGAGACGCGGCCTCCGGCCAACTTCACTCCGACGAAGGACGGCCTGTTCTCCGCGCGGGGCAACACCCCGAAGAAGTTCTCGCTCACCATCTGGACGCACCAGGCCCTCGACGCGCTGTGGCTGCTCAACGGCGTGATCTTCGTGGTGCTGCTGATCGTCACCGGCCACTGGGCGCGGATCGTGCCCACGGACCCGCACGTGTTCCAGCACGCCCTGTCCGCCGGCATCCAGTACCTGTCCCTGGACTGGCCCACGGAGAACGGCTGGGTGCACTACAACGCGCTGCAGATGCTCTCCTACGCGCTGGTGGTGTTCGTGGCCGCCCCGCTCGCCGCCCTCACGGGCTGGCGCATGTCCTCGTGGTTCCCCACGGAGGCCAAGGGACTGAACAAGGCGTTCCCCATGGAAGTGGCCCGCAAGGTGCACTTCCCGGTGATGGTCTTCTTCGTGGCGTTCATCGTGGTGCACGTGTTCCTCGTGGCCTTCACGGGCCTGCTGACGAACCTGAACCACATGTACACCTCGCGCGGCGGGGCCACCGACGCGTGGGGCCTCGTGGTGTTCCTCGTGAGCGTGGCGGTCACCGCCGCCGCGTGGTTCTTCCTGAAGCCCGCCTTCACGGCCCCCGTGGCCTCCCGGTTCGGCACCGTGGGCCGCTGAGCCGGCCGCACGACGACGGCCCCTCCTCCTCCCGGGACTTTCGAACGTGATGTCGGGGGAATGAGCGCTTTCGAACGTGAGATAGGCCCTTTCTCACGTTCGAAAGCGCTCGGGTGCTCGGGCGGGCGGGGCGTCAGCTCCGGGCAGCGCGGAAGGTGACCTGCACCTGGACCATCGGCTTGTCGGCCACGGGGACGCCGTCGGCGCCGACCGGCACGAGGTCCACCTCCACGAGGCGCAGGGACCGGCCGGCGTGTCGCACCCGTGTGAGGGCGACCATCTCGCCATGCCCCGGGCGCACGAACACCACGTGCACGGCCTGGACGTCGTAGCGCACGCGGTCCGGCATGGCCGCCTGCGCGGCGATGACCGCCCGCAGCGTCATGGCCCCGCCGTGGACCGCGCCCGACGGGTTGGCCAGCTCCGGCTTCGGGGCGAAGCGGGCGCCCGCGCTCGCCGCGGCAGCGACGGCGGGGCGCACGTCCGGATCGGCCGCCGGCAGCGACTCGGGGCGGGCGGCCAGCAGCCCCGGCATGGGCACGCGGGTCTCGGCCCCGCGGGGCAGCCGTCCGGCCGCGACGAACTCGGCCATCCGCTCCGGCGCTCCGGCCGGCACCGACTGGAACCAGCCGGTCGCCTCGACGACGCGACGCCCGTCCGCGTCCTCGAGCCACGCGCGGGCCACGCCGCCGCCGGCATCCCAGGCCAGCGGGCGGGTCCAGCACTCCAGCAGCGGGCCGTCCTCGTCCCCGGCTGTGACCGCCGCCGCGTCGAAGGCGGGCAGCGGGCCGAGCACGTTGACCTGCAGCTCGGTGGTGACCACGGTCTCGATGTCCCGGGCCGCGTGGTGCACGGCCACCGCCGTGGCGTTGTCCATGATCACGGTGGCCGCCGCGCCGGTGGGCCGGCCGTCCAGGTCGAGGCACCACGGGCCGACCTCGAACGCGGCCGGGTTGAGGGCGCCGTTCCGCTCGGTCATCAGCGCATGGCGGCGGATGCCGAACAGCTGTTCCGTGCGGCCGGAGGGGTGGGAGCGGGGGCCGGTGGGCGAGTCCGCGGTGGGGCTGGTGGTGGTCTGCACGGGGAGCACGCTAGCCCACGGCCCGGCGGCGACACGGCTAATCATTGGATGTCCTATTATCGTGGTGACGACAGTCACACCCTGTCGCCGCCCGCGGTGTCACCCCCGCACCACCCCGTCGTGGACCGCCCGCGCGGCCGGCCCGAGCCCCAGGAGGACGAACCCATGTTCCCCATCACCGACGACCAGAAGGCCCTGGTCGACGCCGTCCGCGACTTCGCCGAGCAGCGCGTCGCCCCGCACGCCCTCGACTGGGACGCCGAGAAGCACTTCCCGGTGGACGTCCTCGCCGAGGCGGGCGAGCTCGGCCTGGGCGGCATCTACGTGGGGGAGGAGCACGGCGGCACCGGCCTGGCGCGCACGGACGCGATCCTGATCTTCGAGGAGCTCGCCAAGGCGGACCCGGCCTTCGCCGCCTACATCTCCATCCACAACATGGTCGCCTGGATGATCGACTCCTTCGGCAGCGACGAGCAGCGCGCCCGCTGGATCCCCGACCTCGTGGGCATGGAGCACCTGGCCAGCTACTGCCTCACCGAACCCGGCGCCGGCTCGGACGCGGCCGCGCTGAAGACCCGCGCCGTCCGCGACGGCGACCACTACGTCCTCAACGGCGTCAAGCAGTTCATCTCCGGCGCCGGCTCCTCCGGCTACTACGTGGTCATGTGCCGCACCGCGGACACGGGCGCCCGGGGGATCTCCGCCGTCGTGGTCCACAAGGACACCCCCGGCCTGTCCTTCGGCCCCAACGAGAAGAAGATGGGCTGGCACACCCAGCCCACGCGCCAGGTGATCTTCGAGGACGTCCGCGTGCCCGTGGCCGACCGCCTCGGCGAGGAGGGCGACGGCTTCCGCATCGCCATGAAGGGCCTCAACGGCGGCCGCCTGAACATCGGCGCCTGCTCGATCGGCGGCGGCCTGGCCGCCCTGGACAAGGCCACCCGCTACCTCAAGGAGCGCAGCGCATTCGGCGAGCCGCTCACCACCAAGCAGGCCCTCGTCTTCGAGCTGGCGGAGATGGCCGTGAAGCTCGAGACCGCACACACCATGCTCATGCGCGCCGCGGACGCCCTGGACCGCAACGACCCGGACACCGTGCGCCTGTGCGCCATGGCCAAGCTCGTGGCCACCGAACACGGCTACGAGGCCGCCGACACCGCCCTGCAGCTGCACGGCGGCTACGGCTACCTGCACGAGTACGGCGTGGAGAAGCTCGTCCGGGACCTGCGCGTGCACCGGATCCTCGAGGGCTCCAACGAGATCATGCGCATGATCGTGGGCCGCGGCCTGATCGGCTGACGTCGGGGGCCCCGCCCGGTCGCCCCACACAGCACGGCGCCCCGCGGTCACCACTCGTGACCACGGGGCGCCGTCCGTCGGGGCGGGCTCAGCCGAGCTGCAGCGGGTCCACCCCGGTCACGGGCTCGAAGTGCCCAGCCACGTCCTCGGCCGAGACGTCCTCGAGCCGGGCCGGACTCCACGCCGGATCCTTGTCCTTGTCCACGAGCAGCGCACGGATGCCCTCGGCCATGTCCGGCTCGCGCATCAGGTGGGTGCCGATCGTGAACTCCTGACGCAGCGCGTCGGCCACGGTCAGGTCCGCCCCGCGTGCGGCCAGCCGGCGCTGGGCCTCGTGGGCCACGGCGACGGCGGTCGGGGACTTGGTGCGGATGGCCTCGGCGGCCTGCCCCGCGGCCTCGGCATGCTCCCCGCCCGCGGCGGCGCGCTCGTCCAGGGCGGCGAGGACCTCGGCGGCCGACTCCCGGCCGTAGGCGTCCTCGATCCACTCCCGGCCGGCCACCAGCGCGGACGCGGGCCGTGCGTCCTCGGCCACCGCGAACCGGGCCAGCACCTCGTCGGCGGCGGCGAAGGCGGCGTCGTCGCGCGCGCCCGCGTCCGCGGCCGAGCCGAGGGCGCCGAGCGCCGCGGCGAGGGCCTGCTCGAGCTCGTCCAGCCGGGCGGACTCCACGAAGACGTCCGCCAGGCCCAGGGCCACCGCGTCGGACCCGGAGGCGTGCGCCGAGGTCGCGGCCAGGTGCCGGCCCGCCTGGAAGGGCGCGCGGGCGAGGTGGAAGGAGCCGCCGACGTCGGGGGTGAACCCGATCGCCGTCTCGGGCATGCCGGCGCGCGTCCGCTCGGTGGCCACGCGGTGCGAGCCGTGCGCGGACACGCCCATGCCGCCGCCCAGGACGATGCCGTCCATGAAGGCCACGTACGGCTTGGGGTAGGTGGCGATGCGCTCGTTCATCGCGTACTCGTCGCGGAAGAACTCCTCGGCCTCCGCGAACCGCCCGGCCAGGAGCGAGGAGCGCAGGGAGACGACGTCACCGCCGGCGCACAGTCCCTTCTCCCCGGCGCCGCGGATCAGCACGCCGCGCACGGCGGGGTCCGCGGCCCAGTCGGTCAGGGCCGCGTCGATCGCCCGGACCATGTCCTGCGTCAGCGCGTTCAGGGCGCGCGGACGGTTCAGCGTGATGCGGCCGAGGCCGTCGCGGACCTCGAGGAGCACCTCGTCCGCCGCCCCGTCCCGTGCGGCCGTGGGGGCCGTCGTCGCCGTGGTCTGCGCGCCGCTCATCGGTGCTGCCACCCCGCCTCGCGCTTGGCCGTGAACGCGTCCATGCCCTCCTTCTGGTCCGCCGTGGCGAACGCGGCGTGGAACACGCGGCGCTCGAAGGCGATGCCCTGGGCGAGCGTGGTCTCGAACGCGGCGTTGACGGCCTCCTTGGCCATCCAGGAGGCCGGCTTGGACTTGGACGCGATGGTCGCGGCCACCTCCAGCGCCTCCTCGAGGGCCTTCTCGTCGGCCACCACGCGGGAGACGAGCCCGATGCGCTCGGCCTCCTCGGCCCCGATCATGCGGCCGGTGAGGATCATGTCCATGGCCTTCGCCTTGCCCACGGCGCGGGTCAGGCGCTGGGAGCCGCCCATGCCGGGGATGACGCCGAGGTTGATCTCGGGCTGGCCGAACTTCGCGCCCTCGCCGGCCACGAGCACATCGGCCATCATGGCCAGCTCGCAGCCGCCGCCGAGGGCGTAGCCGGTCACGCACGCCACGATGGGGGTGCGGGCACGGGTGAGCCCGTCCCAGCCGGCGAACCAGTCGGCCGCGTACATCTCGGAGAACTCCTTGGTGGCCATCTCCTTGATGTCCGCGCCGGCGGCGAACGCCTTGGGGGAGCCGGAGAGCAGGATCGCCCCGATCTCCGGGTCGGTGTCCAGCTCCTGCACCGCCGCGACGACGGCACGCATCGTCGCCTCGTTCAGCGCATTCAGGGCCTTCGGCCGGTTCAGGCGGATATGGCCGACCCGGCCCTGCCGCTCCACGATGATCGGCGACTCGGCGCCGTCCGGGGTGGTCTGCTCGCTCATGCCTCGCTCCTGTCCGTGTGTGATGCTCGGATGTCCTCGATGATGCCGGAAAAGTCGCGGGCGGCGCCTTCTCCGGCGGCGTACTCGGCGTATTTGGCCTGCGCGAGGCGCCCCAGGTCGGCCGCCACGCCCTGCTCGTCCAGGGCCGCGAGCGCGAGCCCGAGGTCCTTGGCCATCAGGGCGCCGGCGAAGCCGGGCTGGAAGTCCCGGTTCGCGGGGGAGCCGGGGACGGGGCCGGGCACCGGGCAGTTGGTGGTCAGGGACCAGCACTGCCCGGAGGCCTTGCTCATCACGTCGTACAGGGCCTGGTGCTGCAGGCCCAGGCGCTCACCCAGGACGAAGGCCTCGGCGACGGCGATCTGCGTGACCCCCAGCACCATGTTGTTGCAGATCTTCGCGGCCTGGCCCAGGCCGGCGGCCCCACAGTGCACGATCCGCGCGCCCATGACCTCGAGCAGCGGCAGCACCTCGGCGTACACCTCGTCCGAGGCGCCCACCATGAAGGCGAGGGTGCCGGCCTCGGCGCCCACCTGGCCGCCCGAGACCGGCGCGTTGGCCGCCCGCATGCCCGCCGCCTCCGCCGCCGCGGCCGCCTCGCGGGCCTCGGCGACGTCGATGGTCGAGCAGTCCAGGAACACGGTGCCGGGGCGGGCGGCGGCGAGCAGGCCGCCGTCGCCGTCCTCACCCCGGTAGACGTCCAGCACCAGGCGTCCGTGGGGGAGCATGGTCAGCACGACGTCGGCCTCCGCGGCCGCCGCGGCCGTGTCCGTGACGGTCTCGACGCCGGCCGCACGGGCCTTCTCGAGGGCCTCGGGGACGAGGTCGAAGCCGAGCACGCGGTGGCCCGCGGCGGCGAGGTTGGCGGCCATGGGGCCGCCCATGTGGCCGAGGCCGAGGAACAGAACGGTGGTCATGGGGTCCTCCTGGTCGGGACGGGCTGCGGGCGGTCAGGAGCCGGCCGGCATCACGAAGCTGGCGCCCTCGCGCACGCCGGAGGGCCAGCGCGTGGTGACGGTCTTCGTCTTGGTGTAGAACTTCAGCCCGTCCGTGCCGTGCTGGTTCAGGTCGCCGAAGCCGGAGGCCTTCCAGCCGCCGAAGGTGTAGTAGGCGATCGGCACGGGGATCGGCACGTTCACGCCGACCATGCCGGTGTCCACGCGGGTGGAGAAGTCGCGGGCGGCGTCGCCGTCGCGGGTGAAGATGGCCACGCCGTTGCCGAACTCGTGCTCGTTCACGAGCGTGAGCGCCTCCTCGTAGTCCTTCGCGCGGACCACGGAGAGCACCGGGCCGAAGATCTCCTCGCGGTAGATGCTCATCTCCGGGGTGACGCGGTCGAACAGGGTGGCGCCCACGTAGAAGCCGTCCTCGTGGCCCTCGACGACGACGCCCCGGCCGTCCTCGACCAGTTCGGCGCCCGCCTCGACGCCGGCCGCGATGTAGCCCTCGATGCGCTCCTTCGCGTCCTTCGAGACGACGGGGCCGAAGTCCGAGGACGCCTCGAGCGACGGGCCGACCCTGAGGTCCTTCACGCGCTCGCGGAGCAGCGCGATCAGGCGGTCGGCGGTCTCCTCGCCGACCGGGACGGCCACGGAGATCGCCATGCAGCGCTCGCCGGCGGAGCCGAAGGCGGCGCCGACCAGGGCGTCGGCGGTCATCTCGAGGTCCGCGTCCGGCATGATCACGGCGTGGTTCTTGGCCCCGCCGAAGCACTGCGCGCGCTTGCCCATGCGGCCGGCGTGCGCGTAGATGGACTGCGCGATCGGGGTGGAGCCGACGAAGCCGACGGCCTTGACGCGCGGGTCCTCGATGAGCGCGTCCACGGCGGCCTTGTCGCCGTGCACCACGTTGAGGGCGCCGGCGGGCATGCCGGCCTCGAGGGCCAGCTCGGCCAGGCGCACCGGCACGGAGGGGTCGCGCTCGGAGGGCTTGAGGACGAAGGCGTTGCCCGCCGCCAGGGCGATGCCGGCCTTCCACAGCGGGATCATCGCCGGGAAGTTGAAGGGCGTGATGCCCACGGCCACGCCGAGCGGCTGGCGGATGGAGTGCACGTCGATGCCGGTGCCCGCGTCGGCGGTGAACTCACCCTTGAGCAGGTGCGGGGCGCCCGCGGCGAACTCCACGACCTCGATGCCGCGCTGGATGTCGCCCTTGGCGTCCGGGACGGTCTTGCCGTGCTCCTGGGCGAGCACGGTGGCCAGCTCGTCCATGTTCTCGTTGATCAGGTCGACCCAGCGCAGCAGGATGCGGCCGCGGCGCTGCGGATTCAGCGTCGACCACGCGGCGAAGCCCTCCTCGGCGGAGGCCAGGGCGGCGTCGATCTCCTCGGCGGAGGCCAGCGGCACGCGCCCCGCCACGCCGCCCGTGGCCGGGTGGTAGACGTCGCCGTGCCGGCCGGAGGCGCCTTCGCGCCGCTCGCCGTGCACGAAGTGGGGGATCACGGGGGCGGTCTCGGTGGGCGCGGTCTTCTCGGACATGGGGGCTCCTCGCGGGTCCAGGCGGAAGGCGGACGCCGGGCGGCGCCGCCCACGGCGGGCGTGACGGGCCCGGCTGTGCGTGTGATCTGGGTTACTCTTCCGCTAATCTAGGATGAGAACGTAGGACATGCAACTATCGAACTCGGGGGGTATCCCGAGGAGGAAGGGAGGGTCCGTCCATGGACCTGTCGAACCAGAGCGCGATCGTCACCGGCGGGGCCTCGGGCCTCGGCCATGCCACCGCCCGCCGCCTGGCGGACGCGGGCGCCGCCGTCGTGGTGGTCGACCTGCCGGACCGCGAGGGCGAGACCGTCCGTGCCGACGCCGTGGCCGCCCTCGGCCCCCGCACGCGCTTCGTGACGGGCGACGTCACCGCCGAGGACACCGCCCGGGAGGCCGTGGCCGCCGCGCTGGAGGCCGGGCCGCTGCGGGTGCTGGTCAACTGCGCCGGCGTGGCGACGCCGGGCAAGCTCGTGGGTCGCGACGGGCCGCTGTCCACCGAGGTGCTGAGCCGGGTCCTGGCGATCAACACGGTCGGCACCGTGGCGATGATGGCCCAGGCCGCCGCCGCGATGAGGACGCAGGAGCCGCTCGGCGAGGACCGCGGCGTCATCGTGAACACCGCGTCCGTGGCGGCCTACGACGGGCAGATCGGCCAGATCGCGTACTCCGCCTCCAAGGGCGCCGTGGTCGCGCTGACCCTGCCCGCGGCCCGCGAGCTCGCCTCCTCGCAGATCCGCGTGGTCACGATCGCCCCCGGCCTCATGGAGACGCCCATGATGGCCGGCCTGCCCGAGGCCGCCCGCGAGGCGCTGTCCACCAAGACCCCGCATCCGGCCCGCCTCGGCCGGCCCGAGGACTACGCGCTGCTCGTCGAGCAGATCGTGTCCAATCCGTTCCTCAACGGCGAGGTCATCCGGCTCGACGGCGCCGTGCGCCTCGAGCCCCGCTGAGCCGCGCGGCCGCGGAGAGCGTCAGGAGGAGGTGTGCTCCGCCGTCGGGGCGCTCAGGCGTCGAGGCCGTCGACCTGGAAGTCGCCGGCCTCGGCGCGGAACCGGCCGAGGACGTCGATGAGGGTGTCCACGTCCGCCGGATCGAAGCCGGAGCGGCCGAAGACCTCGGCGTTGAGCGTCTCCGTGGCGGCGACGGCGACGCGCCGGCCCTCGTCCGTGAGGGCGAGCACGAGCGCGCGGCGGTCCGACTCGTGGGGGGTGCGCTCCACCAGCCCGGCGGCCTCGAGCCGGTCCACCGCATTGGTCACCGAGGTGGGGTGGACCTGCAGGAGCGCGGACGCCTTGGACATCCGCATCCGCTTCTCGCGCGAGAAGTTCAGCAGCGCCAGCAGCTCGTACCGCGCGAAGGTGAGCCCGTAGGGCTTGAGCGCGGCCTGCGCCCGACCCAGCAGGATCTGCTGGGCCCGCATGATCGAGGTGATGGCGGCCATCGGGCGGGCGACGTCACCCCATCCGTGACGCTCCCAGTTCCGGGCGGCCTCCCGGATGGGGTCCTGGGCGAGGGGTGGCTTCTTCATGGCGCTCCAGACTAGCGGCGCACCGGGGGTCCCCCGCCACCGCCGGACACGGACGGGGCGGTGGCGGGGAACGGCCGGTCAGCGCTGCAGGTCCAGGTCCTCCTCCCGGAACTCGGTGCCGTAGCCGTCCGGGGCGGCGCCCGTCTGGGCGCGCTCGACCTCGGCCTTGCGCAGCTCCACGCGGCGGATCTTGCCCGAGATGGTCTTCGGCAGCTCGAGGAACTCGATGCGGCGGATGCGCTTGTACGGGGGCAGCTGGGTGAGCGTGAACTGCAGGATCGCCCGGGCGGTCTCCGCGGTGGGCTCATGGCCCGGGGCGAGGGTGACGAAGGCCTTCGGCACGGCCAGTCGCAGCTCGTCCGGGGTGGGGACGATCGCGCCCTCCATCACGGCCGGGTGCTTGACCAGCACCGACTCCAGCTCGAACGGGGACACCTTGTAGTCCGAGGACTTGAAGACGTCGTCCGCGCGGCCCACATAGGTCAGCACGCCGTTCTCGTCGCGGCGGGCGATGTCACCGGTGTGGAACACGCCGTCGCGGAACACCTCGTCCGTCTTCTCCTGGTTGCCGTAGTAGGACTTCAGCAGGCCCACCGGACGCGGGTCCAGGCGCAGGCAGATCTCGCCCTCCTCGGCCTCCTGGCCCGTGAGCGGGTCGAGCAGGGTGACGTCCATGCCGGGCAGCGGGCGGCCCATCGAGCCGATGACGACCTTCTGGCCCGGGGTGTTGGCGATCTGCAGGGTGGTCTCGGTCATCCCGAAGCCGTCGCGGATCGTGGTTCCCCACGCCTTGTGCACCTGGTCGATCACCTCGGCGTTGAGCGGCTCGCCCGCGGAGATGGTCTTGGTCGGCGGGGTCGTCAGCTGCGCCAGGTCCGCCTTGATGAGCATGCGCCACACGGTGGGCGGGGCGCAGAAGCTCGTGACGCCGTAGCGCTCCATGTTGGCCATCAGGGCCGCGGGGTCGAACTTGCGGGCGTTGTGCACGAAGATCGTGGCCTCCGCGATCCACGGGGCGAAGAAGTTGGACCACGCGTGCTTGGCCCAGCCCGGGGAGGCCACGTTGAGGTGCACGTCGCCCGGCTCCAGACCGATCCAGTAGAGCGTCGTGAGGTGGCCGACCGGGTACGAGGTGTGGGTGTGCTCCACGAGCTTCGGCTTCGAGGTGGTGCCCGAGGTGAAGTAGAAGAGCAGCGTCTCGTCCGCGGGGGTCGGCTCGGCCGGGGCCAGCTCGGTGGCGGCGTCGGCGGCGTCGTCGTAGGAGAGCACGGTGTGGCCGGCGACCTCCGGGGCGCGGCGCGCCGGGCCCTCCGCGAAGACGCCCGGCACGTGCACCAGGTGCAGGCCCTCGCCGACGCCGGCGAACTTGGCCAGGTCCTCGGCGCCGGCCACGGCCCACGCGGCGCCGGCGCGCGTCACGCGGTCCTCGAGGTCCCCGGAGGTCATCTGCGTGGTGGTGGGCACCATGACCACCCGCAGCTTGATGCAGGCGAGCATGAACTCCCACAGCTCCACCTGGTTGTTCAGCATCAGGATGAGGCGGTCGCCGCGGCGCAGGCCCTGCGCGGAGAGCCAGTTCGCCACCCGGCTGGAGGCCGCGGAGAGCTCGGCGAAGGTGCGTTCGGTGCTGCGCCCGTCGTCCTCGGCGATGATCAGCGCCGGCACGTCCGCGCGGGCCGGGTCCTGGGCCAGGCGGTCGAACCAGTCGAAGCCGAAGTTGAAGTGCTCGAAGCGGGGCCACTCGAACTCGGCGCGGGCGCGCTCATAGTCGGTCTGGCACTCGACCAGCAGGTCGCGGGCCGCGCGGAACACCTCCGTCGGTGACGGGGCGGCGACGGCGGTGGGGTCCTGGACGGTCATGGGTCCCTCCTCGGGATGGCTGCTGAACGGATCCTTGGCCGGGGGCCTGTGATCTGGAACACTACTGGCAGACCTGGATAGTTGGAAGTCCTACAGTCGGATTCGCGGTGAAACCGCCCGCCGTCGTCGGACCGCCCCCGAAGGAGAGCCATGACCGCCATCGCCGACCGCCCCGTCCCCGCCTCCGGCGCGCCCGCCGTCACCCCCGGCCTGCCCCACGTGGACCTGCTGCGCCTGCGGGACCGCCTCGAGCCGGCCGAGCGTGCCCGGCTCGACGCGATCGAGGACCACCTGCAGACCCGCGTGCGGCCGCACCTGACCCGGTACTGGGACGCCGAGGAGTTCGCGTTCGACCTGCTGCCGGGCCTGGCCGAGCTGGGTCTGGGGCGCCTCGTCCTGGACGGCTCGTCCTCGCTGTTCCAGCAGCTCGTGCACGCGGAGATCGCCCGCGTGGACCTGTCCCTGTCCGCCCTCGTGGGCATCCACAACGAGCTCAACCTCGGCATGATCACCGGCCTGGGCTCGGAGCGGCAGAAGGCCACGTGGCAGGGGCGCCTCGAATCCTTCGACGCCCTGGGCGCGTTCTGCCTCACCGAGCCGGACCACGGCTCGGACATCGCCGGCGGCCTCGCCACCACCGCCACCCGCGACGGCGATGAGTGGGTCATCCGCGGCGCCAAGCGCTGGATCGGGGCCGGCACGATCGCCGACGTCGCGCTCGTCTGGGCGCGCGACACCGCCGACGGCGAGATCAAGGGCTTCGTGGTGCCCACCGACACCCCCGGCTACGAGGCCACCAAGATCAGCGGGAAGATGGGCCTGCGGATCATGCAGAATGCGGACATCACCCTGGACGTGCGCCTGCCCGCGGACGCGATCCTGCCCGGCGCCACCACCTTCGCCGCCACCCGCACCCTGCTGCGCGACTCGCGCATGTGGGTCGGCTGGCAGGGCGTCGGCGCGCAGATGGGCGTGCTGGACGTGCTGCGCTCCTACGCGCTGCGGCGGGAGCAGTTCGGCCGCCCACTGGCCGCGTTCCAGCTGATCCAGGCCCAGATCGCCGAGGTCGCCGGCAACCTGGCCGCCTCCGCCGGGATGATGCTCCAGGTGGACGCCCTGCGGCAGGAGGGGCGGATGGAGATGATGCACGCGGCGATGGCCAAGGCCACCTCGACCCGGCTGGCCCGGTCCTCGGCGGCGCTCGCCCGCGACGCCCTCGGCGGCAACGGCCTGCTCACGGAGCACGAGATCGCCAAGATCATGGGGGACGTGGAGGCCATCTACTCCTACGAGGGCTCCTACGGCATGAACACCCTGATCGTGGGGCGGGCCCTCACCGGCGTCTCGGCCTTCGTGTGAGCCACGCGTCCTGCAGGTCTTGGACCAGCGGGCGGTGGGCGATGAGCAGCAGCACGCCGGCCACCGGGATGACCACCTCGAAGTCCAGCCAGAGGTAGCCGGCCGCGCCCGCCACCCCGCCCAGGAAGAACAGGGCCACGAGCAGCGCCAGCAGTCCCACGCGCCGCGGCTCCCCGACGACGGGGGCCACGGCCGCGGGCGCGTTGCGGTACAGGATCTTGCCGAGCTCGACGCCGATGTCCGTGACCATGCCCGTCACGTGCGTGGTGCGGATCGGCCACGCCCCGATGCGGGTGATCAAGGCGTTCTGCAGGCCCATGGTGAAGCACAGCACGGCCACCACGACGAGCGGCCGGTGCGCATCGCGGACGTGCTCGGCGAGCAGGCCGAACACCAGCATGCCGACGCCCTCGAGCAGGAGGATGTTGGCGTACCGC
Source organism: Micrococcus sp. iso_239 (assembly GCF_056173395.1). Classification (NCBI taxonomy): domain Bacteria; kingdom Bacillati; phylum Actinomycetota; class Actinomycetes; order Micrococcales; family Micrococcaceae; genus Micrococcus; species Micrococcus sp. iso_239. The sequence goes on from NZ_CM149672.1 coordinate 269,656, forward strand.
GACCGGAGGCCGTTGACCCGGCCCCAGTTGAACACCAGCGCGCAGACGACCGCGCCCAGGATGAACATGGCCAGCGCGAGCAGGCCCGTGCCGACCAGACCCGGGGCGTGGAGGACCGCCGCGTCCGCCATGGACGCCACGATCCCCGTCATGTGGGACGTGTACGTGGCCACGGCGACGAAGCCCACGGAGTTGAGGATCCCCGCGATCGCGGTCAGCATCAGCGCCAGGTGGGTGTTGCGGCGCACGGTGCGCTCGGGGGCGCACAGGTTGAGCACCCCGCCACCCTACGACCGGACGCTGCCGTCGGCGCCGACGCGGGAGGCGCCGTCGTCGACGCCTCCCTCACCGTGCCCGGGCTCAGTAGCTGGAGTAGCCGTCCTCCGACAGGGTGTGCTTCTCGTCGCCGGTGATGGCGGGGTTGAACACCGAGATCAGGTGCATGTCCTCGGTGCCGCCGCGCAGGTCGTGCGGCTCGTGGTCCGGCAGGACGTAGATGACACCCGGCGTGATCTCGTGGACGGTGCCGTCCGGCTCCACCACGGAGCCGTTGCCCGCGATGCAGTAACAGGCCTCCTGGTGGTTGCGGTACTGGAGCTTCGAGGACGATCCGGCGCGCACGATCGTGTGGGCGACGGCGAAACCCATCTCGTCCTTCGCGGTGATGAGGCGTTCGGAGGTGCCTCCGCCCCACTCGACCTTCTCGACGTCGTTCCGGCTGCGGGTGTACATGGGTGGATCGCTCCCTCGGTCGGCTCCGGGGCGGAGGAACACGCCCGCCCGTCCTCGCCACAGTAGGCACGGGCGCGTGGGGCGACTCAACCCCTCCCGGGCGCCCGTTTCATCAACGAAAGCCTTCGACACGCCCCGTCCGGCCCCTCCCGGGCGCCCTGTGATGCGGCCTACACGTGTGGGATACTGACGGCACGCCGCATGCCCCGCGCGGGAGAGCGTCGGCGCGCGTCCTGCCCCGGCCGGCCGCGTGAGCAGGCCGCCGAAGGAGCAAACCCTCCCCGGGAATCTCTCAGGCATCCGTACCGCGTGGGGTCAGGCGCTCTGGAAAGCGTCTCACTCCGCCGCGCCCGCGTCCGGACCGAGACCACCGACGGTGCAAGCCGCCCACCCGGGCGTCGGAAACTCTCAGGTCCATGACAGAGCGGGGAGGAGCAGACCCACGCCGTGACCACGGCAGGATCCCCCGGAGGTACCCCGTGACCAGCCCCCAGACCACCGAGAGCACGACCGCGCTGCCCCACGAGCGCGTCGAGCCCAAGGACACCGCCTCGGCCCCCTTCGTGGCCCGCCACATCGGCCCGCGCCCCGCGGACGTCGAGCACATGCTGCAGACCCTGGGCTACGACTCGCTCGAGGCCCTCGTGGACACCGCCGTCCCCGCCGGCATCCGCCAGCCGAAGCCCCTCGTGCTGCCCGCCCCGCTGACCGAGTCCGCGGTCCTGGAGCAGCTGCGCGAGATCGCCGGCCGCAACGTCATGAAGACCCAGATGATCGGGCAGGGCTTCTCGGACACCGTCACCCCGGGTGTCATCCTCCGCAAGGTGCTGGAGAACCCGGCCTGGTACACGGCCTACACGCCGTACCAGCCGGAGATCTCCCAGGGCCGCCTCGAGGCCCTCCTGAACTACCAGACGATGGTCCAGGACCTCACCGGCCTGGACATCGCCAACGCCTCCCTGCTGGACGAGGCCTCCGCCGCCGCCGAGGCCGTGCTCCTCATGCACCGCGCCAACCGCCGCAGGACCGACGGCGTCACCCTCCTCGACGCGGATCTCTTCCCGCAGAATCTCTCCGTGGTGCGCCTGCGCGCCGAGGCCGTGGGCATCGACGTGCGCGTGGCCGACCTCTCCGCAGGCATCCCGGAGGACGTCCGCGCCGAGGTCGAGGAGAAGGGCCTGTGCGGCGTCGTGCTGCAGCAGCCCGGCGACTCCGGCCGCATCCACGACCACGCCGCCGTCATCGCGCAGGCCAAGGAGGCCGGCGCCCTCGTGACCGTCGCGGCGGACATCCTCTCCCTCGCCCTGATCACCCCGCCCGGGGAGCAGGGCGCGGACATCGCCGTCGGCTCCACGCAGCGCTTCGGCGTGCCCCTGTTCTTCGGCGGCCCCCACGCCGCCTACATGGCCGTGAAGGAGGGCCTGCAGCGCAGCATGCCGGGCCGCCTCGTGGGCGTCTCCCACGACGACGCCGGCAAGCCCGCCTACCGCCTCGCCCTCCAGACGCGCGAACAGCACATCCGGCGCGAGAAGGCCACCTCCAACATCTGCACCGCCCAGGCGCTGCTCGCGATCGTCGCCTCGATGTACGCCGTCTACCACGGCCCCCAGGGCATCGCCCGCATCGCGCGCCACGCCCACGCCCAGGCCGTCCGCCTGGCGGAGGCGCTGCGGGCCGGCGGCGTCGAGGTCGCCGAGGAGCACTTCTTCGACACGATCACCGTCCGCGTGCCCGGCCGGGCTGAGCAGGTCCTGAAGGCCGCCGAGGAGAACGGCGTGAACCTGCGCCTGGTGGACGCGGACACCCTGCGGATCGCGGCCGATGAGACCACCGTCGACGCCGACCTCGTGGCCGTCCTGACGGCGTTCGGCCTGGACGCGGGCTCCCTGCCGGCCTCCGCGCACGAGGGCGCCGTGGCCACCCCGGCCGTGCCGGAGGCGCTACGCCGCTCCTCCGCGTTCATGACGCACCCGGTGTTCAACACCCACCACTCGGAGACGAAGATGCTGCGCTACCTGCGCCGCCTCTCCGGCTACGACCTGGCGCTGGACCGGACCATGATCCCGCTGGGCTCGTGCACCATGAAGCTCAACGCCACCGCGGAGATGGAGGCCATCTCCTGGCCCGAGTTCTGCTCCATCCACCCGTTCGCGCCCGACCACCAGACCGAGGGCTGGCGGTTCCTGATCGAGGACCTCGAGGCCAAGCTCGCCGAGATCACCGGCTACGCGGGCGTCTCGGTGGCCCCGAACGCCGGCTCGCAGGGCGAGTTCGCGGGCCTGTGGGCCATCCGCCAGTACCACCTGGCCCGCGGTGAGGGTGAGCGGGACATCTGCCTGATCCCGGCCTCCGCCCACGGCACCAACGCGGCCTCGGCCGTGCTGGCGGGGCTGAAGGTCGTCGTCGTCGCCACCGCCGACGACGGCACGATCGACGCCGCCGACCTGGACGCCAAGATCGCGGCGAACGAGGGCCGCATCGCGGCCATCATGATCACCTACCCCTCCACGCACGGCGTCTACGACGCCGACGTCAAGGAGGTCTGCGCCACGGTGCACGCCGCGGGCGGCCAGGTGTACATCGACGGCGCCAACCTCAACGCGCTCGTGGGCCTGGCCCAGCCGGGCGAGTTCGGCGGAGACGTCTCCCACCTGAACCTGCACAAGACGTTCTGCATCCCGCACGGCGGCGGGGGCCCGGGCGTGGGCCCCGTGGCGGTGGGCGAGCACCTGGTGCCGTACCTGCCCTCCCGCGAGGCCCTGATGACCGCGGCCCCGCACGGCTCGGCCGGCGTGCTGCCCATCTCCTGGGCCTACATCCACCTGATGGGCGCCGAGGGTCTGCGCTCCGCCACCGCGCACGCGCTGCTGGGCGCCAACTACATCTCCCACCGCCTCGCGCCCCTCTACCCGACGCTGTACACGGGCAACGACGGCCTCGTGGCGCACGAGTGCATCCTCGACCTGCGCGAGCTCACGGCCCGCACGGGCGTGACCGCCGAGGACGTCTGCAAGCGCCTCATCGACTACGGGTTCCACGCCCCGACCCTGGCGTTCCCCGTGGCCGGCACGCTCATGGTGGAGCCCACCGAGTCCGAGGACCTCGAGGAGATCGAGCGGTTCATCGAGGCCATGGAGGCCATCCACGCCGAGATCACCGCCGTCACCCCGGAGACCGTGGCGGACTCCGTCCTGCGTCGCGCCCCGCACACCCTCAACGTCCTGATGGCCGACGAGTGGGATCGCCCCTACTCGCGCGCCCAGGCGGGCACGCCGGTGCCGAGCCTGCGTCTGGACAAGTACCTGCCGCCGGTGGGCCGCATCGACGGCGCCTACGGCGATCGCAACCTCGTGTGCTCGTGCCCGCCGCCCGAGGCGTTCGAGGGCGCCGTGGCCGACACCGCCGACGAGGACTGAGAGGATCACCCCCATGAGCGATTCGACGCGCAACTCCCCGCTGCACCCGGTCCACGAGGCCGCGGGCGCCACGTTCACGGACTTCGGCGGCTGGAACATGCCCCTGAAGTACGGCTCCGAGCTGGCCGAGCACAAGGCCGTCCGCACCTCCGCAGGCCTGTTCGACCTCTCCCACATGGGCGAGATCCGGGTCACCGGCCCGGAGGCCGGGGCCATGCTGGACCACGCCCTCTCGAGCGTGCTCTCCACGTTGAAGCCCGGCCGCGCCAAGTACGCCCTGTGCCTGACGGACGCCGGCACCATCCTCGACGACACGATCGTCTACCGGATGGACGACGGCGAGGCCGGCTCCGAGCCCGACTACCTGGTGGTGCCCAACGCCGGCAACATCGCCGCGGTCCACACCGCCCTGAACCAGCGGGCGTCGGGCTGGGACGCCGTCGTCGAGGACGAGTCCTCGACCACCGCCCTCGTGGCCGTGCAGGGCCCGCAGGCCGAGAGGATCCTCGCCCGGGCCATGCCGGAGGCCGCGGCGCAGCTGGCCGAGCTGAAGTACTACGGCCACCTGACCCTGACCGTGCCCACGGACGCCGGTGACGTCATCGCCGTCGTCGCCCGCACCGGCTACACCGGTGAGGACGGCTTCGAGCTGTTCCTGCCCGCCGCCTCCACCGCCGAGGCCGGCGACCGCGGCTCCGCCGTGTGGAACACGATGCTCTCGGCCGCGGACGAGGCGGGCGTGGAGCTGACGCTGTGCGGGCTCGCCTCGCGGGACTCGCTGCGCCTCGAGGCGGGCATGCCGCTCTACGGCAACGAGCTGGACACCGGGCACCAGCCGCACGCCTCTGGCGTCGGCTTCGCGGTGCCCGCGAGCAAGGAGGCCGACTTCGTCGGACGATCCGCGCTGGTCGGCAGGGACGACGTCGAGGAGGTCCTCGTGGGGCTGCAGGGCGCGGGTCGGCGTGCCGCCCGGCACGGTTACGCCGTGCTGGACGAGTCCGGCGAGCGGGTGGGCGAGGTGACCTCGGGCGCCCCCAGCCCGACCCTCGGACACCCCATCGCCCTGGCCCGTGTCCGCCGCGACGTGGCCGCCGAGGGCACGTCCCTGCAGGTGGACCTGCGCGGCCGCGGCGAGCCGTTCACCGTGGTGGCCACGCCGTTCTACCGCCGGGAGCGCTGAGCCCGACGCAGCCGTCCCTCGGCCCGCCGCTCGGCGGTCCCGGGGCCCTTCGCTAGACTCGGGCTCCGGGCCGTCGTCGCGGCCCCCCGTCCCGCCGTCCACCTGCAGGAAGTCCGCATGACTCACGTCGCCGCCCGTGCCCGGGTCCCCCTGAAGGGGCTGCTGGTCTTCCTCGCCGTCGCCGCCGTCCTGCTCCTGCTGGGCATCGTCACCGTCCTCCGCGGCGTGGCCGCCGACGCCGCCCGCGTGGACATCGTCACCGTGCTGGACGGCAACACCGTGGTGGTGAACCAAGGCGGCACCGAGCGGACCGTGGTCCTCGCCGGCGTCACGAGCGCGGGCCGCAACCCGGAGGGCCTCAAGGTCGGCCCCAACCTCTGCATGGGGGAGGAGTCCTACTCCTGGCTGCGTGATCGGCTCCCGCAGGGGGCGACCGCGAGCATGACCACCTCGGACGAGGGCGCGCCCGAGGGGATGGAGAGCGCGGTCATCTCGATCGGCGGCGGCACCGTCAACGTGGCCATGGCGGAGGCCGGCATGGCCGCCCCCACGGAGGTCGCCGTCGGCAAGCGCCTGGCGGAGGAGATCGCCCAGGCCAATCAGGAGGCCGTGGGTCGCGGCGTGGGGCTCTACGACATCGAGGAGCCCTGCACGTACCAGAACCGGCTCTACGAGGCCCAGTTCGCCCTGGAGCAGATCCCGGAGGACGCGGAGGCGTCCCTGACGAAGATCGACGAGCGAGCGGTGGAGTACGCGGCCGGCCTGGACCAGGTGCGCCTGGTGCAGCAGGAGATCCGGGCCCTCGACCCGGAGAACGGCACGTTCGCCGACCTCGCCTACGGGCCGGCCAAGGAGTCGCTCCTGGCCGAGGCGGACCCGGTGGTGGAGCACGGGATGCAAGTCCTGAAGGACCTCAACACGCGGCGCAACGAGATCGCGGCCCGCGGCTGACCCCGCCGCGCTCAGTCCAGGGCGAGGGTGACGAGCCCGAGCTGGGCCGCCCGGATGATCAGCTGGACGCGGTCGCGGACCTCCAGCTTGGCCATGATCCGCGTGAGGTTGGCCTTGACCGTGGACTCGGAGACGAAGAGGTTCGCGGCGATCTCCGGGTTCGACTGACCCCTGGCCAGCAGCCGCAGCACGCCCAGCTCCCGCTCGGTGAGGTCGGAGCCGTCGGGGCTGCCGGGCTGCACCGAGGTGGGGCCCACCGTCGGCCGGTCCCGCTCGATCGAGGCGAGCAGCTTGGTCGCCACGGCGGGGGAGAGCACGGACTCGCCGCGATGGACGGCCTGAATGGCGCCCAGGATGGCCGGCGGCTCCGCGTCCTTGAGGAGGTAGCCGCCCGCTCCGGCGCGCAGGGCCGGCACGAGGTAGTCCTCGGACGTGAACGTGGTGATCGCCAGGACCCGGATCGCGGGGTGGGTGTCCTTGATCCGGCGTGTGGCCTCCACCCCGTCCATCAGGGGCATCTGCATGTCCATCAGGACCACGTCCGGCTCGATGGCGGCGCACGCCTCCACGGCTTCGACGCCGTTGGCGACCACACCCACGCAGGTCATGCCGGGGGCAGAGTCGACGAGCACGCGGAGCGCGCCGCTCATGAGCGGCTGGTCGTCGGCGATCAGGATGCGCAGCTCTTCGGACACGCACGTCAGCGTAACCGGTGCTGTGGCGCATGCCACCTTGTCGGCGTCGGGGCGAGGCCGGGGTGCCCGCCGGCCGTCATCTGCGCCATGCCGCGGCGCGGCCTGTGCGCGGCGTGCACCATTTGTGACGGGCGTCATACATACTGGGGCCATGAAGACTCGCGCTCTCCTCGCTTCCGCTCTCCTGCTCGCCTCCACCCTCGTCGGCGCTCCGGCCGCCGCCGCCTCGGCGGCCTCGGCCGAGGACGACGTCGTCACGACCCTGGGCCTCGGCAAAGGCACTGCGGAGTGGACGTGCCGCCACTTCGGCATCTGGTGCGACTGACCCCGGGGCGGTCCGCCCCCGATGCCTGATTCGAGCCCATCGACCCCCTCCGTCCGGAGCGGCGCGCCCTCCCGGGCGCGCCGCTCTTCGGCGTGGCGTCAGGCGCGCAGCCTGCGGTGGCGCGCGTTCTGGGCCGCGGCGCCGCTGAGCCGCGTCTATCTCGCCTTCGGGTCGGCGTTCCTGCTCGCCTCGACCGCGTCCGACATCGGTCTGTTCGGCCCGGGCCACGGCGCCATCCCGGTCCTGGACGGGATCGCCATCGCGTCGGCGACCAGCGCCTTCCTCGCCCAGTGGTGGCGCAGCACGGTGGGCTTCGCCCTGCTCCTGCCCGGGGCCGTCGCGACCGTCGTCGGCGGTTCCGAGGTGCTCTTCGCCGTCGTCGCGCCCGTGGTCCTCGGGGCCGTCGCGGCGACCGCCCGTTCCTGGGGGTTCGTCGTCACGGCCGCCGTCCTGGCACTGACCTGGGGCGTCGCCCAGCCGTTCGCGGTGGGTCAGTCGAACGCGACGTGGTTCATCCTGCTGCTCATGTCCATGGGCCTCGGCGGCGGGCTCTTCATCCGCGAGAGCTTGGCCCGGCGGGAGCGGGATCGCCGCCGGGTGTTCGAGGCGGAGGAGCGGGCCCGGCTGGCCGCCGAGGCCGAGCGTCGCTCCCTGGCCCGCGACCTGCACGACGTGGTCGCGCACAACCTCACGATCATCTCGATGCAGGCTCGGACGGCACGCTACCTCGGCGCCCCGGAGGCGGCTCAGGGCGTGCTGGACGTGGTGGGGGACTCCGCGAAGGACGCGCTGCGGGACCTGCGGCGCATGCTCTCCATCCTCCAGGAGGACGGGATCGTGGACCCGAGCGGTGAGCCGGGCGCCGCGGGGGGCGCGGACGGGGCGACGTCCGCGGATCCGGTGCTGCCCGTGGCCCAACTGGCCGAGGAGCTGCGCAGTCTCGGAATGACGGTGGAGACGGACGTCCGCTGCGACCAGAACGCGATGCCGATCTCCGTGCGCTCCACCCTGCACCGGGTGCTCCAGGAGGCCACCACGAACGTCGCCAAGCACGCCGGCGAGGGCGCGCGCGTGTGCATCGAACTCCGCGACGCGGGGCCGGACGTGGTGCTCGAGGTGGAGAACACCGTCACCGAGCGGTCCGGCCCGCCGCAGTGGAACTCCTCCGGTGTGGGCCTGAACTCCATGCGGGATCGCGTGGCCACCTTCGGCGGCACGATCGAGGCCGGGCCGGGGGGCTGGGGGTGGCGGGTGCGCGCGGTGCTCCCCAGGTCCGTCTGACGAGGCCGACGCCGTCGCAGCGGCGGACCAGACCCATGTGACCTGCATCACATCAGGGCCCGAAAGTCTGCACCTTCCGCCACTGTCGGGGGCGCCGTCGTCCCTCCTAGAGTGGGTCATGCCCCATTGAGACGGTGCACAGTGCGAATCACGAGCCGGGATACATGCCTGAGGGGATGCGGGCCCCGGACGCGGTTCCGAGAAGGACGATGGCCATCCGGCCATCGTCCTTTCTCGTTGTCGGGCGTGCTCAGGCCGGCTCGGCGGGCGACGGCTCCGGGGTGACCGTGCGGACGAGGGGACGGGCCGCCGTCCGGCCCAGGGCCATGAGCACGGCGGCCGGGAAGCCGATCACCGGGATGAGCATCGGCAGGATGCCCGCCGCGCCCTGCGTGAGCACCACCAGGCCGTAGAGCATGCCGATCAGCGCGTACGCCAGCACGTGGACCCACTGGTTGAGCACGTGCCGGAACGCCCAGTTCACGAGCAGGCACAGCGGCAGCCCCACCACCAGCCCGGCGACCCCGACCACCGTCAGCAGCGGTGTCAGGCTGCCGAAGGCCTGCAGGCCCGGGACCACGGCCAGGATCGCCACCACGGCGGCCATCACGAGGTTGGGCAGCAGCCAGGCCACGAGGAACCCGTTCAGTCCCATGCGCAGCTGCGGGCGGGGGCCGGAACGGGCCGCGCGGCGACGGGCACGGGCGGCGGACGCGACCGGGGCGGGGGTGGTCATGGCGGGAACTCTCCGGGAGGGGGATCGACGACGTCGGGCGGGTCCCCACTGTAGTGGGCCGGGCTGGACGGGCCCCGGGAGAGTTCCCGGTCAGGCGCGCCGGTCGCCGTCCACGTGGAAGGCCAGGTCCTCGACGCCGGGGAAGGACTCGATCTCCTGGAACGCGTCCCAGGCGTCGCTGTCCGCCTCGGCGTCCGCGGGCAGGGTCACCGTCAGGGCGCCGATCTCCCCGTCGATCACCTGCAGGCGCAGCTCGAGCTCGTGTCCTCCGGCGGATCCGGAGGCGAAGCGGCCGCGGACGGGCCAGACGCAGTCGTTCGGCACCGCGCGCCGGACGTCGTCGTCGGTCTGGACGACGAGCGGCACCCAGTCCGGGACCTCGCCGGCTTCACGGATGGCCTCGGCCACCGATGCGACGGTGCGCGCGTGCGGCAGCTGGGAGCGCAGCGCCTCAGCCCCGGGCAGGTCCCGGCCCTCGGCCAGCGCCGGGTCGAGCAGGGTCTCGAGCAGCACGCGCACCTCGACCGGCAGCTCGGCGGTGGCCTCCGGCTCGACCTCGTCGACCGGGTCCTCGTCCAGGCCGGCGGGTCCGGTGACGGCGAGTTCGACGGCGTCGCGGCGGGTCCGGCGGGCGTCCTCGTTGGCCAGCAGCATCGCCAGGGAGGCCGCTGCGGCCAGCGCGACGCGCGGGGCGGGGACGCCGACCCGCTGGAGCCCGCGCACCAGGGCACCGTCGATCCGGTCGTTCAGGCCGGTGGCACGCAGCGTGACCGCCGCGACCGCGCCGCCGACGGCCAGCCCGCCGAGCCCGCGCAGGGCACGCGCGGCGGGGGAGGGGGCCACCTCGCCGTCGGCGATCGCGGCGGTGTGGAGGGCGTTGGCGGTCTCGGCCGCGAGGACCGTGCCGCTGACGGCGGCCTCGAGCTCTGCGAGGGCCCGACGCTCGCGCCCTCGGCGGGCGTGCGGATCCAGCAGGGTGAGCCCGCCGACCGCGGCCGCCGCCGCCAGCCCGTAGAGCCGGCCGCCCGGGGCGAGGGCGCGCTGGCGCAGCGCGGGGAAGACGGCCTCGACGCCGTCGACGGGAACGGACGACGCCGAGTGGTGGACCTCGCCGGGGGCGGAAGGGGCGGGGGAGGGGAGCTTCATGCCCCCAGTGTGGCGCACCGCCCGGCTCAGGACGAGTCAGCGGCCCACGTGCGCGCTCAAGCGGAGCGCAGGCCGCCCTGCCACAGGGCGGCGAACGGCGTGCGGCCCTCCACCGCCTGCGCGATGCCGGCTCGCACGAACTCCTTGGCGCGGCGCGCGGCCTCGAGCGTGGTGGCACCCTTGGCCAACTCGGCGGTGACGGCGGCGGCGAGCGAGCAGCCCGCACCAGAGACGCCGGACTGGCCGATCTTCGGGGCGGAGAGCACCTCCACGGTGTCCCCGTCCACGAACACGTCCACGGCGTCCGGGCCGGGCAGGTGCATCCCGCCCTTGGCCAGGACGGCCGCGCCGGAGATCTCGTGGATGCGCCGAGCGGCCGCCGTCAGGTCCTCGACCGAGCGCACGGTCATGCCGGAGAGCTGCTCCGTCTCGAAGTGGTTCGGGGTGGTGAAGGTGGCCAGCGGCAGCAGCTCGGCCTTGAGCGCCTGGTCCGTGTCCAGGGCGTGGCCCGGCTCCTGGCCCTTGCAGATGAGCACGGGGTCCAGGACCACGTGGTCCCACTCGGCGCGGCGCAGGGCCGCGGCCGAGGTGCGGATGACCTCCGGGGAGCCCTGCATGCCCAGCTTCACGGTGCGCAGCCGCTCCGGGTAGTCGCCCTGGATGGCGTCGAGCTGCTGCTGGAGGATCTCGGTGGGCACGGGGAAGAAGCGGTGGTTCCAGTCGTCCTCCGGGTCGAAGGAGACGATGCAGGTCAGCGCCACGATGCCGAAGACGCCGAGTTCCTGGAACGTCTTGAGGTCGGCCTGGGCGCCGGCGCCGCCGGTGGCCTCGGACCCGGCGATGGTCAGGGCGAGCGCGGGGGCGGAGGCGGAGTGCTGGGGGGAGTGAGCGGTCTGGGGCATGCGCCCATGGTAGGACCGACCCCGGACGGGAAGCGCCCGACGGCCGGCGGTGTTCACCGGGGAACGAGGGTCCTCGGACCCGGAGCGTCCGCCCGGGCGCCCCGAGCGACCCGCGAAGGACGGGGACGGACGTGCTCGAGTTCCTCACCGGCACGGGCCTGGCCACCTCGGCCGGGCTCAACGCCTACATCCCCCTGCTCGCCCTGGGTCTGCTGGACCGGTTCACGGGGCTCGTCGACCTGCCCGCGGGGTGGACGTGGCTCGCCGCCGACGCCTCCCTCTGGATCCTCGGCGCCCTGCTCGCGCTCGAGCTCGTCGCGGACAAGATCCCCGGGGTGGACGCGGTCAACGACGTCGTCCAGACGGTCGTGGGAGCCGACACGGTCACGGTGGGGGCCGCCGCGCCCGTGCTCTCGGCGGCCGAGGACGTCTCGGCGGCCGGCCTCGTCGCGGCCGCGCTGTTCCTGCCGGTGCTGGTCGCCGTGCTGGTGGTCGCCGTCGTCGTGGGCCTGTGGCTGCTGGCCCGGCGGTTCCGCGCGCGGCGGACGCGAGGCCGTGCCGCGGCCGTGCCGGGTGGACCAGAATGGACGGCATGATCCTCATCAACCTGAAGTTCACCGTCCAGCCCGAGCGTGCCGACGAGTGGATGGACGCCGTCGCGAAGTACACCGCGGACGTGCGCTCCGAGCCCGGCAACCTGTTCTTCGAGTGGTACCGCCCGGTGGAGGGCGGCCCGAACGAGTACTTCCTGCTCGAGGGGTTCACGGACGAGGGAGCGCAGGCCCACGTCGCGTCCCCGCACTTCCAGGAGGGCCTGGACGCGATGCGCCCGCTGCTGGCGAGCACGCCCCAGATCATCTCCGAGCAGGTCGGTGCGGAGGGCTTCGGCCCGATGGGCGAGCTGCAGATCGACTGAGCCCGCCCCCGGCCAGAGGAGGCGACGGCGCCCGCGTCACGAGCGTGACGCAGGGCGCCGTCCCTGTATCCGGGGTCACACCCTGGCTACGGTGAGCGCATGAGCGCCGAGCAGAACAGCACCCAGACCCCCGGCCACCGCGCCGCCCACGTCCCTGCCGGCCAGGATCTCGGTCACCGCTGGTCCACCCGCGAGGCCGATCACGACGATCCGGCGGACCGCCGCGCCGTCCGCCAGATCGCCGAACTCGCCTTCGCGTCCACGGCCGAGGCCGACCTCGTCGAGGAGCTCGCCGGCGGCGCGGAGGGCTGGCTGCCCCAGTACTCCCTCGTGGCCATGACCGCCGCGATCCCCGGCACGGACCTGCAGTCGGACCCGATGGGCTACGGCACCCTGGTCCGGGCCCACATCGACGACGCCCAGGTGCTCGCCCTCGCCCCGCACGGCGTCCTGCCCGAGCATCAGGGCGAGGGCGCCGGCACCGCGCTCGTCAACGCCCTGCTGCAGAAGGCGCAGGCCGACGGCGAGGAGGTCGTGGTGGTCTACGGCTGGCCCGAGTACTACGCGAAGTTCGGCTTCCACCGGGCCTCCGAGCACGGCGTGCACGCGGCCTTCGCCCGGCAGCCCGAGGCGCTGCAGGTCCTCACGCTCCAGGACGGGGCCGAGGTGCCGGCCGGCGAGTTCCGCTACCCGCCCGCGTTCGGGGCGGAGAACGCGCAGGTCGCCGGCCGCTGAGAGCCCGGTCTCAGTCCAGGAGTCGGCGCACGGCGGCGAGCGTCCGCTCGGCCTCGGCCGGCTCGGCCGTGAGCCGCGCGATGACCTCCGCGAGGTCCGCGCGCAGGCCGGCCTCGGCGTCGTCGGCCGGGGCGTGGAGCCACGCCCGCAGGGCGCGGTTGTGGACGGCCACCACGGCCGCCGCCAGCCCGACGGCGACCCCGCCGCGCACGGGCGTGTCCGGCAGGGCCGTGGCGAGCCAGCCGGAGAACAGCTCCGTGTAGCGGTGCGAGGTGAGCAGCTCGCGCGTGCGCAGCGACTGGGAGCCGCGCAGCAGGCGGGAGCGCGCCCGGGCCCGGTCCGGATCGGCGGTGTGATGCCGGAAGACCTGGAGGACCGCCTCCTCCAGGGCCTCCCGCACGCCGAGGGAGGTGCCGCGCAGGAAGTCGTCCAGGCGGGCGAGCAGCGCCGCGTGGTCGGCGAAGACCACCTCCTCCTTCCCGCCGAGGTGGCGGAAGAAGCTGGCCCGGCTCATGCCGGCCTGGCGGGCGAGCTGGTCGGCCGTGACGGCGTCGTAGCCCTCGCGGTCCAGCAGGTGGATCAGGGCGGTGAGGGTGTCCTCGGCGGGCGTCGTCATGCGGGCCATGGTGCCACGGGCGCGGAGAGGAGGTGAGACTGCGTCTGATTCTGTGAGATGGCGTGTCAGTCGGTGTAGGGTGATGACGGACACACCCATCTCTCCGACCCCGCCCGGGAGGCCACCATGACCGAGACCCTGCCCACCGTCGAGCCCGAGTACGACGTCGCCACGCCGCTGGACACCGACTTCTACCTCGCACTCACGGACGTGTCCGACGCCGAGAAGGACGTGTGGCGTCGGGCCCGCGCCTTCGCCCTCGAGCCGGACGTGCTGCCCCGGATCCGGGAGGCGTGGGACCGTCACGAGTACCCGCTCGACCTCGTGGCCCGCCTGGGCCAGGCCGACCTGCTGCGCGACGGCGTCCCCGTGGACGGGCTGCCCGACGTCTCCCGCGTTGCAGCGGGCCTGGCCATGATGGAGCTCTCGCGCCTGGACGGCTCGATCGCCACGATGACGGGCGTGCAGGGCGGTCTGGCCATGCGCTCGATCCAGCTGTGCGGCAGCGAGGAGCAGCGTGCCGAGCACCTGCCGGCCATGGCGCGCGGCGAGCTCTACGGCGCCTTCGCGCTCACGGAGCCGACCCACGGCTCCGACTCGGTCTCGCTGGAGACCCGCGCCGAGCGCGTCGACGGCGGCTGGCGGCTGCACGGGCACAAGAAGTGGATCGGCAACGGGGCCGCCGGCGGGGTGACCGTGGTGTGGGCGCGCAGCGCCGAGGACGAGAAGGTCCGCGGGTTCATCGTGCGCCAGGAGTCCGAGGGCTACACGGCCGAGGTCATCAAGGGCAAGGTCGCGCTGCGGGCCATCGACCAGGCCCACATCACCCTCGACGGCGTGTTCGTGCCCGACGCCGACGTCCTGCCCGAGGCCCGCTCCTTCAAGGACACCTCCCGCGTCCTCTTCGCCACGCGCGTGGGCGTCGCGTGGTCCGCCCTCGGGAAGGCCGTGGGCTGCTACGAGGCGGCGGTGCACTACGCGGGGCAGCGCGTCCAGTTCGGCCGGCCGCTGGCGGCGGCCCAGAGCGTGCAGACCCGCCTGGCCGAGATGCTCTCTCAGCTCACCCAGGTGCAGCTGCTCGTGCTGCGTGCGACCCGGCTCGAGGACGAGGGGCGGCTCACCGGGCCGATGGCGTCCATGGCCAAGTACTCGGCGACGCGCGCCGCGCGGTCCATCGCCGCGAACGCGCGCGACCTGCTCGGTGGCAACGGCATCCTCATCCAGAACGAGGTGGCCCGCCACTTCGCGGACATCGAGGCGATCCACACCTACGAGGGCACCGAGACCGTGCAGGGGCTGATCATCGGCCGCGAGATCACGGGGGTCGGCGCGTTCGTGTGAGATGACGCGAGCGGGGGCGGCGGCGTGAGCCAGAGATTTCTGCTGGTACGCACGCCCCCCTGCCGCCGATTCGTCTGGCTCGGCGGCCGATTCGTCTGGCTCACGCAGGCAGAGGGAGCCGCAGGTGGGCGGCGAGGTCGCGCAGCAGGGCGTTGAGGCCCCGCTGGGTGAAGACGCTGGCGGTCACGCGCAGCACGATCCACCCCTCGGCCTGCATCCGGCGGTCGCGCTCGATGTCACGGCGCCACTGCTGCGGGTCCGTCCGGTGATGATCGCCCTCGTACTGCACGCAGACGCGGGCCTCCCGCCACACCAGGTCCGGCCGGACGGCGGACCCGTCACTCAGCAGAAGCAGCGGATTCACCTCCGGCTCCGGCACACCCGCGTCGGTCAGCGCCAGTCGGAGGAGCGTCTCCGGTCTCGAATCCGCGCCGTCCCTGAGCAGCGGCAGGGCCGCTCGCAGGGTCCGCGTCCCTCGCCTCCCGCGCACCCGCAGCACCTCCGCCTCCAGATCACGCACGGTGCACCGCGGATGCTCGCCGGGACGACACCGGCCCGCCGGACCGTCAGCCCGTTGCAGCAGGCTGTCCCCGGCGGCGACGACGTCGGCCAATGGCAGACCCAGCTGCGCCAGCGCCGCCCAGGTGGCGGCCGGCGTCGTGATCCGCACCCCCGAGCGCACCAGCACGGGGTCCTGCGGGTGCAGCTCATGCCCGACGACGCCGCTGCGGCGCGGCGCCCCGCCCTCGGCCCGCGTGCGCGCCAGATGGATGGGGCCGCGCTCCCACTGCCGCGGCAGCCACATCCCCCAGAGGCGAGCGGCGGTGGCGTGGGTGGCCGCGGTGCCGGGGTTCGTCCGCTGGAGGGCGCGGACGACGTCGGCCAGTGAGGGCTGACCCCCGGCGGTGTGCCGCAGCCCGTGGTGCGGGGCGTCGAACCGGGGGCCGCGCAGCTGCGAGGCCGTCAGGCCGGCCTGCAGCCCCGCGGCGACCGGGAAGACGGGGCTGAGGGTGGCGTCGTCGTGCGGAGGAGGGGCGACCATGCCGCCACCTTCTCCTTCCATGGGCGGCCCCGGCGCCGCGACCGCGAGGGCCGTGGAGGGCGAGCCGGGTCGGCGGCCCTGTGCAGGAGCCGCTGAATCGTCTGGCTCACGTCCCCCACGCGTCCGAGCGGCGCTGAGCCAGACGAATCGGTCGAGACAGCCCCCTCAGAACAGCAGAAACGTCTGGCTCGCGCCCGTCGCAGCGTGCTGGCTCCCCCCCGCAGCGTGCCGGCGCACCCAGCGCCCCTCAGCCCTTCGGGGCGTAGTACCGGCCGAGGGTCTCGCCCTTGAGCTCCGCGAGCGTGCCATCCTGCATGGCCGCGCGGATCCGGTCCACGAGCGAGACCGTGAACCGCTCGTTGTGGATGGACAGGAGCGTGTGCGCCACCATCTCCTTCGCCTTGAACAGGTGCCGCAGGTACGCGCGGGAGTAGTGGGCGCACGTGTAGCAGTCGCACTCGGGGTCCAGCGGGCCGAAGTCTCGGCGGTACTTCGCCCCGGGCAGGTTGTAGCGCCCGTCGCGGGTGTAGAACGCGCCGGTGCGGGCCACACGGGTGGGGGAGACGCAGTCGAAGGTGTCGGCGCCGTTCTCGACGGCGGTGAACAGGTCATCGGGTTCGGAGATGCCCAGCAGGTGGCGCGGCTTGTCCTCGGGCAGCTCCTGCGCGCACCAGCCCACGATGGTCCCGAGGTTCTCCTTCTCCAGGGCCCCGCCGACGCCATAGCCGTCGAAGCCGGAGGTCACGCCGTCGAGCTCCCCCGCGGCCGGGAACTCGGCCCGCATCCCCGCGAGGTCGCGGCAGGCCTTGCGGCGCAGGTCCTCGTACTGGGCCCCCTGGATCACGCCGAACAGCGCCTGGTACGGCCGCGCCGCGCGGACCCCGGTGAGGCGGGCGTGCTCGTCGAGGCAGCGCTGGGCCCAGCGGCGGGTGCGCTCGAGCGCCTCCTCCTGGTAGCCGCGGGAGTTGTGCAGGGTGGTCAGCTCGTCGAAGGCGAACATGATGTCCGCGCCGAGGTTGTGCTGGATGCCCACGGACACCTCGGGGGTGAACCGGTGCCGGTCCCCGGTGAGGTGGGACTTGAACCAGACGCCGTCGTCGTCGACGTTGGCCAGGCGCTCCTTGCCGGGGGCGACGGCGTCGTCGGCGCCCTGCCCCTCGGGCGCGCCGGGGCCCTTCATGTCGATGACCTTCTTGAAGCCCGAGCCGAGGCTCATCACCTGGAAGCCGCCCGAGTCCGTGAAGGTCGGCCCGGGCCAGTTCATGAACGCGCCGAGGCCGCCGGCCTCGTCCAGGAGGTCGTCGCCGGGCTGCAGGTACAGGTGATACGCGTTGGCCAGCAGCGCCTGCGCGCCGAGGTCCTTCATCGACTCCGGCAGCACCGCCTTGACCGTGGCCTGCGTGGCCACCGGGATGAACGCCGGGGTCTGGATCCGCCCGTGCGGCGTGGTGATGACGCCCGTGCGGCCCAGCGGGGCGCCGTCGTGCCCGGGGGTCTCCAGGCGGTGGGTCACCTCGAAGCCGAAGTGGTCCGGGTGCGCGGGAACGGCGGGGGGCTGCGGGGTGTCGGGCATGGGATCCAGGGTAGTGGGGGCGTCCAAGCGGGGAGGCGGGGTGGAGCGGCGTGGTCCCGAACGGGATGTCCCTGTCGGGAGTCCTCAGAGGCGAGTACACTGGACATCACGGGACGCGCTTCGGCGTCTTCCGTCCAACCGGACCCCCGCCTTCGAGCGGGGGTTTCGTGTGTCTGCGTTCAAGGGGTCCAGACGTAAGAGTGCTGACGGATCTTGTTCAGCGATCGGCCGATGGCGTTCATTCGGCGAACGGCATCGCGGTGGCGCTCAGTGACATGGCGGCGGCGCTGCTCGAAGTACGTCAGGACGTCCACGGCCTGCAGCAGGCGGCTCTGGTTCGAAGGGCCGAAGTACATCGTGTCCAACAGGTGGTCGAGTGCTCCGTCGGAGAGGCCCTGGACCGAGGCGGCTCGCATGCGTCGGTAGGTCAGACGGCTGTCATCGCGGAGGTGGTGGTCATCGGCGATCACCAGGAGGCCGTCCGCACGCAGGGACGTCCTCCGGTGCACGCGGTTCAAGAGCTGAGCGGACACCACGATGTGCGGTTTGGCGTCTTCCCATCCAGGCCGCTGACGCAGCCTGTCGACGTCGACACCCTGGAAGCCGAACCACGGGGTGTGCGCGGCGATGAGTTCGACGGCGCGTTGGCTGGCCCATGCGCGGACGCCGACGGGGGCGGCAGTCCAGTCGTCCTTGCCGTTAAACACCGCAGGCCATGGAACTCGAGCTGCTCCGGCACCGCCTGCGGGTGGTCGGCTCGGAGCTGTGCATGGAGCTGGTCCAGGTCCCTTGCCTGCCTGTCCCTCAATCAGTCGCTTCAGACTCTTTCCCACTTGTCGCTGAGAGCCGACCCTGGTGGTCGCGGGACCAGCGGTCGCCAGCGGCGTCGGTGAAGGTGAAGGCGGTCACCCGGAACCGTTCGGCGTTGGTCAGCGGCCGGGGGACCACGTCCAGTTCATCCGCCTGGACGCCGTAGCCCCACTCGTTCTTGCTCAGTTCGAAGTAGGTGCGTCCTGGAGGCAGCATGGCGGCGGTGAGATCGGGAACGGGATACTTCGACGCCACCGTGGCCCGTGCCCCGTAGACCGGGACCTGGGAGGAGTTCTCCACGGCGAGGAACCAGCGCCGCGTGGGTGGGGCGCCGAACTCGTCATTGATCCGGGCGGCGACGCACATCCACGCGGCGACCTGGCGTGCCTGTTCCTGCTTTTCGCGCAGGTCCTGCCGCTCGTCGCGGCCCTTCTCGATCTGGCGCAACCGCCACGACTCCACGGCGGACCATGCCGCGGCCAGGAGCGCCAACACGGAGACCACGAGGGCGATGACGTTCGCAGCGTCCATCAGAACATCTCCTCCTGCGCAGTGGAGAAGTCCCGCTTGATCGTCTTGGGAACCTTCCGTTCGGCCGGGGTCGGTTCGGGGAGCTCGCTCGCCGGGATCAGGTCGCCGGCCAGGATCTCGTCCAGGAGCGCCGCCTGGTCCGTGCCCAGGGAGACCGTCTCGGTGAGCACACGCAGCAGGTCCAGGAGTTCGTCGTTCCACTCGTCTGCCCACTCGATGGGGCGGATACGGTCCAGCGGGGTGGCTGCCTTGCCGGCGGCGCGGCCGATGCCGGTGGCCGTCCTGGCGCCGAGCCACTTGTCCAGGATGTTCATGCCGGACACGGCGAAGGCCCTGACCTCCGGACTCACGCCGGTGACGACGCCGTCCCCCACCTTTAGCCGCTGGGTTGCAGGGTCGTAGGACACGGCCCGCGGGGAGGCAGGCAAGGCCGTCACGGGGGCTTCCCAACCCAGGCCAGGAATGCGGGGTACGCGGCCGGCGGGGCGATCTGCACCGGTGAACCGCTCCCCGTAGGTCTGCAGCCACAGCAGACGTTCACCCAGCTTCACGGCACGGGCGAACAGGGCCGGGTCGACCGTCAGCGGCACGCGGACGGGGCTGCCCTCCAGGGCTTCGTCGAACCGCTGGACGTAGGCGTCATGGCCGGCGATGCCCATGACGTAGGCGGCCAGGTCTTCCGGCGTGACCTCCCGGCCGTAGCGCTCCCCCAGCAATGGGAGCAGCTCGCCGGTGACGTTGGGCTGAGTGGCCTCAGCATCCCGGTAGAGCGGGATGACGTCCTTGCCGCCACGGTTGTTGTAATAGTGCAGATCCGGCACCGCCGTCGCCACGGTCACGGCGGGGCCACCGCTGATGCGGGCCGTCTTGGGGGAGACAAAGAACAGCTGGCGGTCCGAGAGCGCCTTCCACAAAGCGGGGCGTTCCAGGTTGATCAATCGAGGATCGTCGAAGGTCCACTGGCGGTCAAAGGAGCGCCAGGCCACGCGGACGATCGGCCGGTGCTCAGCGTCGGCGGGCAGCGCCGCCAGTGGCGTCAGGCCGCTCACGGCGGTGTGGATGGTGCGCCCAAAGTTGCCCGTCACATACTTCTCCGCGCGGGCGTCCGCGGACGGGTCGGCCAACAGCTCTCGCCACCGCCGTTGCAAAGTGTCCTGATCCGGGGCCACC
The DNA here is from genome assembly GCF_056173395.1 of Micrococcus sp. iso_239. Taxonomy (NCBI): domain Bacteria; kingdom Bacillati; phylum Actinomycetota; class Actinomycetes; order Micrococcales; family Micrococcaceae; genus Micrococcus; species Micrococcus sp. iso_239. The sequence goes on from NZ_CM149672.1 coordinate 289,754, forward strand.
GGCCAGGCACGGTTGTACTTGATCCCGGGCTGCTGCCAGGGGAAGAGGTCCGCCAGGGCGGGCATGGCCGCCCAGTCCTCCCCGCCGCTGGCCGGTGCCAAGGGGTCGCCCGCCCCACCGGGCAGGCGCTCCCACAGGGTGTCGCTGGGATCCAACCGGGCCACCGCGTCCAGGGCCGCGAACTTCTCCGCGCGCGTGCCCCGGAAGCGCCGGTAGTACACGGACGCTTCCCGGGCGGCCTTGCCGGTGCGCACCAAGGTCACGATCGCCACCGGGGTCTGGATGTCGAAGACGTTCTCCTCCTGGCGGGCCCCGCGGCCCTCGCCGCCCAGGTCCATCACCCAGATCTCACTGGCCGTCCGACGGGCCAGATCGCGCAGACCCACAAAGGCCGGGCCGGTCAACCACGAGGACGCCGTGATGAAGGAGATGATCGCCTGGTCCCCGGGGTCCTGCTGGAACGCCTTCCAGATGGCCCACCGCCAGAAATACACGTACAGGTTGTACAGCGAGGCCTGGGCGGAGAAGATCACTCCCTGCTCCTGGGCGGGGCCGATCACGTCGTCGAACAGCGCGTCCTCGCCGTCCCCGTGCTCCACCCAGCCGCCGGTGCCGGAGGTCACCCGGTCATAGGGCGGGTTGCCGATGGCCACGGTGATGCGCTGGTCCCGCTTGATCCGGCGGGCCGCCTCGGCGGCCTCGGCGAGGACCCGCGCGTCGCCGAATAACCCCGCCGCCATGCCCGCCGAGGGGTCCTCCAGGGTGTCCGTCAGGTACACGCCGATCTCCTCCGCCTGGAAGGCGTGACCCTGCGCCTCAGCGAGCCGCTGGCCGATGCGCAGGTGCGCCACCGAGTATGGGCCGGGCAGCAGCTCGAAGGCCAGCAGGTTCTTCGTGAGGTTCTTGGCCACCTGGGCCACCCCCGCCGGGCCGCGTTCCTCCCGGGCTGCTGCCTCCGCGCGGTCGATGACCGCCAGCGGGTAGGTGCCGGAGCCCGTCGCGGGGTCCAGCGTCACCACCGAGGGGGCACCGAAGCCCAGGGTCTGACCGAAACGTTCCCGCAGCAGCGCGTCCACCACGCGCACCTGGCACTGCACCACACTGATCGGCGTGTAGTAGACACCCGCCCGGTTACGGGCGGCCGGGTCGTAGCGCTGGAGGAAGTCCTCGTAGAACCACAGCCACGGCTCACCACGGGAGTCCGTGGAGCGCTCGATGGCGGCCACGTCCATGCTGGACACCAGCCGCATGATGGCCCCGACCTCCGGGGCGATGTACTCCATGAGCGCCGGGATGCCGATGATCGGTCCGAGGGACGCCGCCAGCACGTTGCGGTGGGCCGTCTCCAGGGCGTGCTTGGCCTCCTCGAGCGTCACCACGCCGTCGGCGTTCCGGTCCGCTTGGCCGGAGAGACCGGCGATGGCCATGGAGTAGGCCACCACCTGGGCGACGTCGCCGGCGAACTGGGCGTCCGTGGTCGTGTGGTGCACCGTGTGGTCCCAGGCCGCCTTCGCCTCCCGCACCGAGCGGTAGTTGTTGGACAGGCCTTCCTGGAGGCGCTCTCGAAGGAAGCGGGCCAGCGGGGCCAGGCGGTCCGCGAGCTGGCTCACTCGGGTGATCGGCCGGGGCTGGGCCAGGGTGAACTGTTCCAGGACGGTGCGCAGGCGGTCCGCGTCCCAGCCTGCGACGCCGTCGACGGGCAGGAACGCGGTGTCCACAAGGGAGCCGGAGACATAGAGGGCGATCTCGTCTCCGTTCGAGACGAGCAGCGCGTCCAGCTGGGAGAGCAGGTCCCACTGGCCCTTCTCCCGGCCGCGCCACTTCTCTCCGATGACCGTGTGGCCGGGTGCCTTGAGTTCCACCCATCCGCAGGGGCGACCGTCGATCAGGGCGGCGAAGTCCGGGCGCACGCCGTCGAGCTGGGCCTCTCGCAGCAGGCTGAGGTCCCCAATCCCGGTGACGGAGGAGAACGCGCGCAGGAACTCGGAGACCGGGACCGTCAGCTGCGCCTCCGGCTCGGCGGAGACCCCGCTCGTGGAGGCGAGCCGCACGTCACGGGCGTACGTCTCAGCGAGCTGGGCGAGGGGTGCGTCGATCATGTGTCCTGCCTTGCAGTGAAGAGGGTGGCGCGAGTCACTCTATCCAGACGGGGCGTGCTCGACTGGGCCGACACCGCGGAGGCCGGCCGCGCCCCGCTCGTGGCGAGAAATCTGGTCGGGCTCGCCGGCGCCCTCGTCCTCCTCGCCGTCAGTCGCCGGGACACGCCCTCGGTCCGCCAGCTGGACCCGGCCGCCCCGGCTCAGCCCAGCACCTCCCGCGCCACCGCGCTCGCCACCACCAGGTCCTGCCAGGGCATGCCGGTGGTGACGAACAGGGCGGGCGCGCCCTCCCGACGACGCGCGGTCCCGGCCACGAGCTCGGCCAGCGTCACCGTGTCCTCGATCCCGGCCAGCGCGCCGGAGTCGATCGCGAGGGTCACGTCCCCGGCCTCGCGGGCGGCCGAGTCCCGCGACTCCACCGCCACGGTCGCGCGGCGGGCCAGGGCGTCGTCGGTCTCGCGGGCGTCCGTGGTGTGCGAGCCCATCGCCACGACCGTCGCGTGCTCCGGCACGAGCGTCCCGTCGAACAGCGGGGCCGTCGCGGCCGTGCACGTCACCACGACGTCCGCCTCCGCCACGGCCTCCGGGCCCGCGGCGCTCGCGGTCACGCCCAGCTCCGCTTCGATGCGCGCGGCCAGGGCGGCGGCCCGGTCGGCGTCGCGGCCCACCACGGACACCCGTTCCAGCCCGAACACGTCCTGGAAGGTGAGCGCGTGCTCCCACGCCTGCACGCCCGTGCCGACCACGACCAGGTGCCGGGGCGAGGCGTCCGCGAGCAGCCGCACCCCGAGCGCGGACACCGCGGAGGTGCGCAGGCCCGTCAGCTCGACGCCGTCCAGCACGGCCCGCGGTGCCTGGCCGGGGGTGCCCGGGGCGCCGAACAGCACGTAGACGCCCTGGATGACGGGCAGTCCGCGCTCCGGGTTGTCCGGCGTGAGGGTGAGCAGCTTGGTGCCGACCTCGGTCCCGCGCGTCGAGGGCATCTGCAGCAGCTGCCCGGCGGCGGTGGCCACGCGGGTGCGGGGGGCGTCGGCCTCCGGGTCCAGGCCGGCGGCGAGGGCCGCCTCCAGCGCGTCGACGGCGGCGCGCGGGCTCAGGGCGGCGCGCACGGCGGGGCCGTCGATCCAGGGCAGGGAAGCGGTGGCGCGGTGCGTGTCCATGCAGCCACGCTACGGGGTGGGCCGGGCGGCTCAGCCGAACAGCGTGCGGAAGTTCGCCAGGATCCGGCGGGGGTGCTCGGGGTCGACGGCGGCCAGCCCCGCCACCGTGGGCTCGTACTCGCCCGGGGCGAAGTACCCGTGCTCGCGGTAGATCTCAAGGCGCTCGAGGATACCGGCCTGGTCCAGCTCCGGGTGGAACTGGGTGGCGTACTGGCGGGTGCCGAGCCGGAACATCTGCACGGGACAGTCGGCGCCCGCGGCGAGCAGCACCGCGCCGGGCGGCAGCGCGCTCATCGCCTCCTTGTGGCCCACGTACGCCGCGAACGTGCGCGGCACCCCGGCCAGCACCGGATCCGCGACACCCTCGTCGGTGAGCGTGACCTCGACGGGCGCGGCCGATTCGCCGTACGCGTTGTCCACGACGCCGCCGGCGTGCCGGCCCAGCGTGCCGACGCCGTAGCAGCAGCCGAGGAACGGCAGGTCGCGGCGCCGGACGACGTCGAGCATCCGGCCCAGCTCCGCCTCCACGGCGCGCTGCACGGGGGACTTGGTCTCCTCGGGATCGGAGCCCGTGAACGGGCTGCCGGGCAGGATCACGGCGGCGACGTCCGCGAGCTCCGCCTCCCAGTCCAGGCCGTGCGTGGCCACGTCCGGGCGCTGCACGACGCGGTCCAGGCGCAGCACCCGCAGCCGGCCCTCCGGATAGCCGCCCAGTCGCTGGACGGCCTCGACCTCGGCGGCCGCGGCGTCGTCTTCGGGGCGCGTCTGGACGAGGAGGAACGGCCGCGGATGCGGGCTCGGGATGGCGCCGGTCGGGGTGGTCATCTCGGCAGACTAGCTGTAGGAGGGCATGACGTTGTTGACACGCACCGGGGCCAACGAGGCCGGTGGAGCATCTCCGCAGGAGGTATGCGGCCGATGGTAGTTGTAGTGATTCACCCACACCTGAAGGGCCTCACGCCGAGCCCGCTCTGAGGTGTAGGGGCGGGCGTAGAGGACCTCATCGACCATCAGCCGGTTGTAACGTTCGACCTTCCCGTTGTGACGCGGGGTGTAGGGGCGGATCCGGTGATGCCGGCCCCCGAGCGAGACCACCTTCCGGGTGAAGTCCACGGCCCGGTAGTTGTTGCCGTTGTCCGTGATCACCCGGTCCACGGTGATGCCGTGGGCGGCGAAGAACGCCCTCGCCCGGCAGAAGAACCCGATCGTGGTCACCGCCTTCTCGTCCTCCAACGCCTCGGTGTACGCCAGGCGGGTGTACCCGTCGATCGCCGAGTGCAGGTAGGTGTAGCCGACCCGCTGGCCAGACCCCCGCTTGGAAGCACGCCCTGCCTCACTGTCTCTTCCGTGGGCGCGCCAGCCTCCCCCTTCAGGGATGCGCCCGATTTTCTTCACGTCCAGGTGCACCATGTGCCCCGGCCCTCTCGCGGTGATCTTCTGTGGTCGTTGGCGCAGGTCTTCTCCGGCCGGGGTCAGGTCCCGTAGGCGGGAGATCCCGAGTCGGTGCAGCCACCGTCCCACGGTACGAAGACACACCCGGTGGCCCTCGGAGACGAGGTGGTGATGGATGCGCCGTGCGGACCACTTGCGCTCCCGCCGCAGGGCGTGGATCTGGGCGACCAGGACCGGATCGAGCTGGGCAGGTGAACGGTGCGGCCGGCTGGGCAGGTCCTGAAGGCCGGCTTCTCCCTCGGCGCGGTAGCGGGCCACCCAGGTGGCCACCGTGGGCCGGCTCACCCGGAACTCGGCGGCCACGTGCGCCTGCGGGATCCCGTCGTGCAGGTGGCGGTGGACCATCCTGAGACGGCCGGTCGGGGTCAGGGGTGCGTTAGCGTGAGTCATGAGTGGGTCTTTTCGGGCAGGTGGGTTGTTGAGGAACTTCCATCCTGCGGGAGAGGCCCACTCGTCTCATCTCAGCCCGTACCCCGTGGCAAGAACCTCATGACCCACAACAACTAGCGGGGCATCGGGCCGGGAGGGCGTGACGGCGTCGCGGGGCGTCGTCGGGGGCGGGTCGCGGTCAGCGGTCGGCCCAGGGGCGGGCGTCGGAGGCCCACGGCAGGGGACGGACGCGTTCCTCGGGCAGCGGGTCCGCGGCCAGCCGGCCGTAGAGGTGCACGTCGAGCCGCCGCCCGCCCGTGCGGAGGCGGCCGCGCTGCGTGCCTTCGTGACGGAGCCCAGCGGCCCGGGCGACGGCCCCCGCCGTCGGGCTGTCCGCCCGGTGGGCCAGTTCGATCCGTTCGAGCCCGCCCTCGGCCAGTTCGGCGTCCGCCACGGTGGTCGCCGCCCGCGACATGATCGCGTCCCCGCGCCAGCCCTGATGCAGCCAGGCGGTGAGCGCGCCGGTGCCGTGCGCCTCGTCGCGCACGACGGCGACCAGGCCGATCAGCGTGTCCGTCCCGCGCTCCACCACGGCGACGGCGTCCGTCCCCTCCGCCTGGACCAGTCCGTCGACGTAGGCGCGGGCGGAGGCGTCGTCGGTGACCTCTGCGGGATCGGCCATGCCGACGGTGCCCGCGTGGAAGGCCGCCAGGACGGCGGGCGCGTCCGTGGCGCGGAGGGGGCGGAGCTGGGCGGGTGCGGAGCCGGTCATGCCGGGAGCATAACCCCGGCAGGGGCTGGAGAGTGAGGTGCGCCACACGAGCCGGACCCCGGAGGGCGTGTCACCGGGGACGGGGCCGGCTCTCGACGCCCGTCCCGCGGCTGGGCCTCACCGGCGCGTGGCTGCCTTCGCCTCGAGCTCGTCGGCGAGGGTGCGCAGCGCGCCGAGCTCCCGGGCGATCCGGGAATCCAGGTCGGCGTCCGTGAGCGTCTCCGAGCCGCCGCGGGCACGCAGGTAGAGCAGCTGGCCGAACCGGGCCCGGCGCCACTGATACTCGGCCTCGGCGTCGCGGGCCTGCAGGGCGCGGGAGATCTCCCGGTCGTAGAGCGGCGGCTCGTTGAGCTGACGCTGGCGCACTTCGAGCACGCGGGACGCCCGGCCCGGCTCGGAGGGGACCTCGTCCGCCTCGAGCAGGCGCCGACCGAGGTTGGCGGCGGCGATGTGCTCGCCCTCCTCGCGCAGGATCAGCGACGCCAGGGACAGCGCGGCCTGGATGGACTTCCACCGCCCCACGGCCCCGTCCCACGGCAGGTTCGTCAGCAGGCCCAGGGTGGCGAGCGTGCCCTCGGTGTCCTCGTGCAGCAGGTAGAGCCGCTCGGCCATGCCGAACACGTCCTCCAGCTGGGAGCCGGAGCGCAGGTTCAACCCGTGGGAGAGCCGGGCCGCGGTGGCGGTCAGCTCGGTGTCGTCGAGGTGGCGCTTGCCGACGGCGACGATCCGCTCCTCGGGGGACCCCGCGTCCACGGGGGAGAAGGTGGTGTCCGGGACGGCCCTGCGCTCCTCCGGGCGGTCCGTGCGGACCCGGATCACGGAGCCGTGGGCGATCTTGACCTCCCGGCCGCCCTCGAGGGTGGCGATCACGAGCGCGGGGGTGCCGAAGTCGTCCCGCATCACCCGGGTCGAGGCCACGGGCGGGGCGGGCTCGCCGCGGCGGGTCAGGAAGCTGTCCCCGGGCTGCACGTCCTGGGACTTCAGATGGCGGAGGTAGCCGCCGACGACCGGTGCCATGCTCAGCGCCCCCATCCCACGTGGGCGAGGGCCTGGCGCACCAGGTCCCCGCGGCCACCGATGAACTCGGCCTGGATGTCCTCGCCGAGGGCCTCCTCGGGGGTGAGCCAGGTCAGCTCGAGCGCGTTCTGGCGCGGCTGGCACTCACCCGTCACCGGCACCACGTACACCAGGGCCACGGCGTGCTGGCGGTCGTCCGTCAGCCCGGTCTCGGACGGCGCCGGGAAGTACTCGGCGACGGTGCAGGGGACCACCGATGGCGGCAGCTGCGGGAACGCGAGCGGGCCGAGGTCCTTCTCCAGGTGGCGCATCAGCGCGGCGCGGATGGTCTCCCGGTACTGGACGCGTCCGGAGACGAACGTCCGCTGGAACGTGCCGGTCTCGTCCGCCACGTAGAGCAGGCCGATCTCGGTGACGTAGCCGAGGGAGTCCAGCCGCACCGGGATGGCCTCCACATACACCATGGGCAGCCGGCGCCGGGCCTCGTAGAGGTCCTCGTCGGACAGCCAGCCCGGATTCGGGTCGGGGGTGCGCACGCTCATGGTTCTGTTCTACCGGAGTTCCGCGCCGGGGGCACACCGGGTCCCGCGTGTTCCGCTCACCACTTGGCTCGGAAGTACTGCCGGGCCATCGGCACCTGCTCCGAGGGGACGTCGAGCGCGAGGGCGGCCGCGGTCGGCCAGTTCGGGTTCGCCAGGGCGGCGCGGCCCACGCAGACGGCGTCGGCGCGGTCCTCGTCCACCACGGCCGCGACCTCCTCGGCGCCGGTCAGCGAGCCGACGGCGGACACCACGATCCCCTCGGTGCCCTCCTTCACGGCGGTGGCCAGCGGCACCTGATAGCCCGGGCCCTGAGGGCCCTCGTAGGTGTCCCCGATGCCCGCGGAGGACAGGTCGAACCAGTGCACCTGCCCCTGCAGCTCCTGCGCCAGGCGGACGGTCTCCTCGATGCTCCAGCCGCCCTCGACCCAGTCCGAGCCGGAGATGCGGATGCCGAGGACCTTGTCCGCGGGCCACACCTCGCGCACGGCCGCCACGACCTCCTTGAGGAAGCGGGTGCGGCCCTCGAAGTCCCCGCCGTACTCGTCGGTCCGGGTGTTGGTCAGCGGCGAGAGGAACTGGTGGATGAGGTAGCCGTGGGCGGCGTGCAGCTGCACGGCGCCGAAGCCGGCACGGTCGGCGCGCTCGGCGGCGTCGGCGAAGGCCTGGACGGTCTCCCGGATCTCGTCCACCCGCATCGCGTGGGTGCGGATCTCCATGGAGTTGGTGGCCACGCCGGAGGGGGAGAGGGTCTCCCAGGAGTCGGGGCCCTCGAGGATCGGCTGCCCGGCGAGCGCGCCCGGGTGCATGGGGACGGTCGAGGCCTTGGCGCCGGCGTGACCGAGCTGGATGGCGGGCAGGGCGCCCTGGGAGGCGATGAACTCGGCGATCGGCGCCCACGCGTCCCGCTGCTCGTCGTTCCACAGGCCGGTGTCCCACGCGGAGATGCGTCCCTCGGGGGTGACGGCGGTGGCCTCGGCCACCACGATCCCGAAGCCGCCGGCCGCGCGGGCGCCCAGGTGCTGGAAGTGCCAGCCGTGGGGGACGCCGTCGCGCGCCTCGCACGAGTACTGGCACATCGGCGGCAGGATCAGGCGGTTGCGCACGCGCACGCCGTTGATCTCAATCGGTTCGAAGATCGCGGGCACGGCGGGGGCGTCGGTCTGCGGGGTGGCGGTCTGAGTCATGCACCCCACCCTACGAGCGGGTCCGGACACGGGAGGGCTCGCGTCCGCCGCGGGCGGAAGGGCGGGCCGGCCCGTGCGACGAGAGAAGTCGTCACCGCTGCTGCGTCCACCCCTACCCTGGGCCCATGCCCTCCTACCGCGCCCGCCTGCAGATCGGCGACCTCCTGCCCGGCCACCGGCCCGAAGAGGTCATGGACCTGGCCGAGGCCGCCGTCCAGGCCACGCACGTGCTCGCGGCCAAGGACATCGAGGTCGTCGCGCGCGTCCCGCGGATCGTGCTGCGCTTCACGGTGCCCGGCTCGCACCGGGCCGGCGAGGACGCCGAGGCCGCCGAGGTGGCGCGGCGGATGGCGGAGGCGGTGTCCGGCGTCGCCGTGACGGGCCGGCTGGACGTGCTCCGGCGCGACGGCGGTCGGTGGGTCCCGGTGCCCGCTGGGCCCGGGCGCTGAACGGGGCCGGGCTCAGGCGCCGGCCGGGTGCGGCCGGCGGGCGGCGTCGCGCTCGATCTGGCGGGCCCAGGAGCGGCGCACGGCCGCGGCCGTGACCAGCAGGAGCGCCCCGAAGGCGGCCGCGAGACCCACCCATGCGCTCTGCTGCGCCCCGAGCGGGCTGGGCAGCAGGCGGGGCAGGGCGAGGCAGAGCAGGGTCCAGGCCATGCCCAGGGCCACACCCATGCGGCCGCGCCCCCCGAGCACGAGGCGCAGGGCCGCCAGCAGCAGGGCCATCAGCACCAGCAGGGCGAGCAGCTCGGTCGGGAACCAGTCGACGTGCACGCCCCAGGCGTGGAGGGCGGCGCCCACCGCGGTGGGTGCGCCGGCGAGGAGGGTGCCCAGCAGCACGCCGAGCGCGCCGTCCTCGGCCACCCGTGCGAGGCGGCGGGCCGCCGGGCGTGCGCCGAGCCGCCGGACCACACGGAGCATGAGGACCAGGGCGAGCAGCCACGGGACGACGTCGAGGCCCCCGGGGGCCAGGACGGCCAGGGGGAACCACAGCGCCAGTGCCAGCAGGGTCCCCGCGACCGCCCCTCGGATGCGGCGGTGCCGCGGGGACGCCCCCTGGCCCCGCCCCCACTGCCGGAGCACGTACATGCCGGTCAGCAGCCACAGCACCGGCCAGATCGCCGGGTGCAGCGGGGACAGCCCGAACACGCTCGCGCCGGGGCCGTGTCGGCCGTCGGCGGTGAGCGGGTACGCGCCGGCATCGAGGGCGCCGAGCCCCGGGACGCGGCCGGCCAGACCGAGGCCCCACGCGCCGGAGAGCACGAACAGCGCCCACACGACGGTCAGCAGCGCCTGGCCGCGTCGGTCCGCAGCGGTCGGTGAGCCGGCCGGCTCCTCGGGCGGCGCGGGGGTGTAGCCGGGGATCAGGGGCAGGGCGCCCGTGACCGGCCCCGCCGAGGAGTGGGCGGTGGCCTCGGCCCGGACGGCCTGCGCCTTCGTGGAGAGCCGCTGCCGCCGCCGCCACTCGGGCAGGGCCACCCGGGCCCGGGCGAAGAGCTCCTCATCGGTGAGCCGCTCCTCCGGGTCGGACAGCAGCGGCCGGTCGGCGGCGGCCGGGAAGACCTCGGGGCCCTCGAGCTCGCGCGCGGCCCGGGCCAGCGCGCGGGACTCCCGCTCCTCGTGCTCGCGACGGCGGCGGGCGGCGTCCTCCGCCGCACGGCGCTCGGCCTCCCGGGCGCGGTCCTCGAGGAGCCGGGCCTGGGCGAGGGCGCGTTCGGCGTGCAGCACGGTGTACGCGCGGACGCGTGCGGCCTGGCGACGACGTCGCTCGGCCTCGAGGCGGGCGGCCTCCTCCGCCTCGCGACGGCGCCGCTCGGCCTCCTCGGCCCGACGGCGCCGCTCGGCCTCGACGCGTTCGGCCTCGAGGCGACGGCGTTCGGCCTCGGCCGCCTGCCGACGGCGCTCCGCCTCCGCCTCCGCCTCGAGCCGGAGCCGCTCCCGTTCCGCGAGCGCGGCCTCCTCGCGGGCCCGCCGCTCCGCCTGCACGCGGGCGCGCTCGGCGGCGACCTCCGCCTCCCGGCGGCGCCGTTCCTCCCGCTCCCGGCGGCGGGCCTCCGCCTCGGCGGCGGCACGTGCCTTCTCCTCGGCCGCCACCCGACGGCGCCGCTCGGCTTCACGCCGACGGCGCTGCTTCTCCTCCTCGCGGCGGCGGCGGGCCACCCGCGCGGCCTGGGCCCGGCGGGCCTCCTCGTCGAGGCGGGCCTGGAGGGCGGCGGCGTCGCGAGCCTGGGCGGCATCGCGGGCCTGGGCCGCGGCGGCGGCCTCGGCGACGAGCCGCTCGTGCTCGGCGGCCCGGCGACGGGCGGCCTCGGCGGCGCGCTCCCGGCCGGCTCGCAGGCGCTCCTCGGCTGCAGCGCGGCGACGTGCGGCCTCCGCGGCCTTCTCCGGGTCCCGCCCCGGGGCGGGGAGGATGCGCTCGACCGTGCCGACGAGCGGATCGGCGAAACGGGCGAGGTCCGGGCTGCCGAGGCGGTCCAGGATCTCGCTGAGGTCCCGGCGTGGGCGCTGTTCGGCGGGAGCGCCCGGAGTGCGCAGGCGGTCCATGGCGCGGTGCACGTCCGCGCGGCGGTCCTCGCGCACGCGGCGCTCGGCGGCGGTCTCGGGTCGGCCCGAGCGCAGGGCGCGCTCGTGACGGCGCAGATCGCGGCGGGAGATCTCCCCGGGCGCGGCCAGGGCGCGGCGGGGGCGCGCGGCGGGGGCACGCGTCGCGTCGTCGTCGGGACGGGGCGCCGAGGCGCCCCGGAGGCGCTCGAGGGCGGCGCGGGACTCGGAGGACGCGTCCTGCATGCTCACCCCTTCCGGCCCCGGCGACGGTGGGCCATGATCCCCGCGATCATCAACCCTGCAAGGGTACCGAACACCATGCCGACCACCGCGGACGCCCACCACGGCAGGCCGGTGGCCCGGCCGGTGATCCAGCCGAGCCCCACCATGGACCCGGACCACGCGAGCGAGCCTGCCCCGGACAGCCACAGGAACACGGGCCAGCGGATCCCGCCGATCCCGGCCGCCGCCATCGACGCCGTCCGCCCGCCCGAGACGAACCGCAGCACGGACAGCCCCGCCAGGCTGCCCGCCGGGCCCACCCGCACCAGCAGGCTCCGGATCCCCCGGTGGATCCGCCGCCACCACGCCCAGCGGTCCAGGCGGTCGGCGAGGCCGTGGCGGAACAGCGCGTAGAGGCCGACGTCCCCGGCCCAGCAGCCCAGCCACGCCGCCAGCACCGCGGCCACGGGGGAGACCCGGCCCTCGGCCGCGAGCGCCCCCGAGCCGATGACCACCACCTCCGACGGGACGGGCGGGATCGGGGCGTCCAGGGCCACGAGGAGCGCGGTGAGCGGGTGGAACCACGCTCCGAGCGCGTCCATCAGGGCGGCCGGGTCCCCGCCTGTCACCGCGGTCGCTCCTGCAGCTCGGCGGGGGAGGTGAACTCCCGCTCCTCGCCCGTCACCGGGTCCGTGAAGCGCAGCGACCGGGAGAGCAGCTGCAGGGGCCGTGTGACGTCGTCCGGGGCGAGGTCGAGCAGGTCCGGGTAGAACGGGTCGAACGCGATGCCCAGGCCCAGGGCGGCCAGGTGGATGCGCAGCTGGTGGGTGCGCCCCGTGCGCGGGGTGAGCCGCAGGTGCGCCACGCGCCGCCCCGCCAGCGTCCCGGCGGAGACGCCGACGCCCAGCAGCTCCACCCGGGACTCGGCGTTCGCCCCGGCGTGGGGCCGGTTCGACCGCCGGGTCCGCACCGGCGCGCCCGCCCGGCGTCCCGAGGCGGCCGGCGGGATCTCCTCCACCACGGAGCGCAGGATCCCCTTGTCCTTTCGGATCCGGCTGCGCACGGTCAGCGGGAACCGCCCCAGGACGGGGTCCGCCGGGGCGCCGGGGCGACGGGCGCCGTCGTCGGGGGCCTCCGGCAGGAGCACCACGGCCTCGTAGGTCTTGGCCACGGCCCGCCGCTCGAAGAGCAGGTGGTAGGCGCCGCGGGTGGCCGGGTTCGCGGAGAACATCACGACGCCGGCCGTCGCCCGGTCGAGCCGGTGCAGGGGCACGAGGTCATCGAGGCCGAGCTCGTTGCGCAGCCGCACCAGCGCGGTCTCCTGGACGAAGCGGCCGCCCGGGGTGGTGGGCAGGAAGTGCGGCTTGTGGATGACCACGAGGTGCTCGTCGCGGTGCAGGAGCGTGTGCGTCACGGGCAGCGGGGCCTCGTCGGGGACGTCCCGGTAGTACCAGAGGTCGTCGTGCACGCCGAGCGGCGTGTCCGCCGGGATGGGGGCGCCGTCCGCGGCCACGACCTGCCCGGAGGCGAAGCGCCGCCGGATGCCGTCCGGGTCCACGTGGCCGAAGCGGTCCAGGACGTACTCCTGGACGGACGCCCAGGGTCCGGAGGCGGGCAGGCGCAGGCGGGTCGCGTTGACGCCGTTACGCAGGGGAAGGGGGGAGGGGACGGCCACGTTCCCGATTCTCCCAGGAGGGGAGGACAGGGAAGCGCGGCCGTCGTCGCGGGCGGCTACGGCGTCGCGGAGTGCGACTCGGGGGAGGCCGGCTCGGCCAGCGTGGTCGCCAGGTCCCGCTTGCGGATCTTGCCGGTGGCGGTCTTGGGGAGGCTGTCCACCACGACCACCTCGCGCGGGTACTTGTACGCCGCCAGGGAGACCTTGGCGTGCTCGATGACCCCCGCCGGGGTCACGCTCATGCCCGGCCGGGTGCTCACGACCGCCACCACCTCGCTGCCGAGGGAGGGGTGCGGACGCCCCACCACGGCCACCTCGGAGACCGCCGGGTGCGTGGCGATGACCTCCTCCACCTCGCGGGGGTACACGTTGTACCCGCCGCGGAGGATGAGCTCCTTCTTGCGGTCCACCACGTAGATGAACCCGTCCTCGTCCCGGTACCCCATGTCCCCGGTGCGCAGCCACCCGTCCACGAGGGTGGCCGCCGTGGCCTCGGGGTTGCGGTAGTAGCCCTTCATGATGGTGGGGCCGCGGAAGAGCAGCTCCCCCACCTGGTCCTCCCCGGGGCCGAGCAGGTGTCCCTCCGCGTCCACCACGCGGCACTCGGTGCCCCACAGCGGCTTGCCGATGGACATGACGCGGCGCTCCTCCCGGGAGACGTTCACCGCCACCGAGCTGGTCGACTCGGAGAGGCCGTACCCCTCCAGGATGGTCGCCCGCGGGAACTTCGCCTCGAAGCGCCGCAGCACCTCCTGGGGCAGGGCCGAGCCTCCGGAGACCACCTGGCTCACGGACGAGAGGTCCCGCCCGGTGTCGGGGTCCTCCACCATGCCGATCAGCATGGTCGGCACGGCGGAGATGCGGGTGATCCCGTGGCGCTCCACCAGGTCGAGCGCGGCGGCGGCGTCGAAGCGGGGGAGCAGGACCATGGTGCAGGCGTGGCGGACGCAGATGTTCAGCACGCTCGTGAGCCCGTACACGTGGAAGAAGGGCAGCACGGCCAGGACCACGTCGTCGGGCCGGATCGGGATGCGCGCGCCGGAGACCGTCGTGTTCATGTAGATGCCGAAGTGGGTGAGCTCGGCGCCTTTGGGGGGGGCCGGTCGTGCCGCTCGTGTAGATGATCACCGCGGTGTCGTCGGCCTGGGTGGGGGCCATGTCCACCGAGGGGCCGGGGGCCAGCAGCTCCGCGAAGTCCCGGGTCCCCGCGGGCCGCTCCCCGGCGCCCGTGGAGACCACGTACACCGTCGGACCGCCGTCGGACCCGCCCGCCTGGGCCGCGCCCTTGACCGCCGCCTCGGCCGCCGTATCCACGGTGATGAGCACGGCCGTGTCCGAGTCGGACAGGTGATGGGCGATCTCGCGCGGCGTCAGCAGGGGGTTGAGGGGGACCATGACGAAGCCGGCACGGACGAGGCCGAAGTAGGCGAACAGGAACTGCGGGATGTCCGGGAGCTGCACCGCCACCGAGGTGCCCGGGGCCAGGCCCAGCCCGCTGAGGTTCGCGGCCACCAGGTCGGCGGCGGCGTCCACCTCCGCGTAGATCCAGGCACGGTCGCCCAGGATCACGCAGGGGCGGTCCGGGTGCTCGGCGGCGCTCTCGCGCAGGAGCACGGAGATGTTGAACGTCATGACGCGTCCTTTCCCGGGCGGAGGAGGAAGAGCGAGTCCGACACGCAGGCCGGCTTCGCCACTCCCTCGATCTCCACGGTGGTGGTCACCATGGCCAGCGCCCCCTGGGGGCCGCGGTCCAGGCGGGTGAGCTCGGCGCCGGCGCGGATGCGCGCGCCGACGGGGGTCGGATGGGGGAAGCGGACCCGGTCCGATCCGTAGTTGACGACCATGGCCATCCCCTCCACCCGGTAGATCTCCCGCACCATCGAGGGCAGCAGCGCGAGGGTGAGGAAGCCGTGGGCGACCGTCGAGCCGAAGGGTCCCCGGGCCGCCCGCTCGGGGTCCACGTGGATCCACTGGTGGTCGTCGGTCGTGTCCGCGAACAGGTCCACCTGCTCCTGGGTGACGGTGCGCCAGCGGCTGTGGCCCAGGTGGGTGCCCACGGCCCGCTCGAACTCGTCCAGTCCGTCGAAGGTCTGCATGGCGTTCTCCTCGTGGGGGGCTCAGGCCTTGGGTCCGCCGGCCACGTAGAGGACCTGGCCCGAGATGAAGGAGGCCTCCTGGCGGGCGAAGAAGGAGGCCGCGGCGGCGATGTCCTCGGGGGTGCCGGTGCGGGCGACGGGGATCTGCTCCGCCGCCTTGGCCACGTACGTCTCGTAGGGGACGCCGATCCGCTCGGCGGTGGCCCGGGTCATGTCCGTCTCGATCAGGCCCGGCGCGATGGCGTTCACCGTGATCCCGAAGCGGCCCAGCTCGATAGCGACGGACTTGGTGAAGCCCTGGATCCCGGCCTTGGCCGCGGCGTAGTTCGCCTGCCCCCGGTTGCCCAGCGCGGACGTGGAGGAGATGTTCACGATCCGCCCCCACCCCTGCTCCGTCATATGGCGCTGGGCGGCGCGGGTCATGAGGAAGTGCCCGCGCAGGTGCACGTCCATCACCGTGTCCCAGTCCTGGGCGCTCATCTTGAACAGCAGGTTGTCCCGGAGCACGCCCGCGTTGTTGATCAGCACGGCGGGCGCACCCAGCTCGGCGACGACGGCGTCCATCACCTGGGCGACCGACTCCTCCCGGGCGACGTCGGCGGCGAAGGCGCGGGCCGTCCCGCCGGCCTCCTCGATCTGCCCGACGACGTCGGCGCACGCCTCGGCCGAGAGGTCGACGGCGGCGACGGCGAAGCCGTCCTCCGCCATGCGTCGGGCCAGGGCGGCGCCGATGCCGCGCGCGGCTCCGGTGACGACGGCGATGCGGGGCTCGGTCATGGGGTTCCTCCGGGAGGGTCGGTGCGGGTGCGGGTGCGGACGGGGCGGGAAGGACTCAGGACAGGCGCTCGATGACCATCGCCATGCCCTGGCCGCCGCCGACGCACATGGTCTCGAGGCCGATGTGCTTGTCGTGCTCGCGCAGCGAGTTCAGCAGGGTGGCGGTGATCCGGGCTCCGGTCATACCCCAGGGATGGCCCAGCGCGATTGCCCCGCCGTTGACGTTGAGCTTGTCCAGGGGGATCCCCAGGTCCTCGGCGGAGGGGAGCACCTGCGCCGCGAACGCCTCGTTGATCTCCACGAGGTCGACGTCGTCGATGCTCATCCCGGCCCGCGCCAGCGCCTGCCGGGACGCCTCCACGGGGCCCAGGCCCATGATCTCGGGAGAGAGGGCGGAGAGGCCCGTGGACACGATCCGGGCGAGCGGGGTCAGCCCCAGCTCGGCGGCGCGAGTGTCGCTCATGACGACGAGCGCCGCGGCGCCGTCGTTGAGGGGGCAGGCGTTGCCGGCGGTGACGGTGCCGTCGGGCCGGAAGACGGGGTTCAGCTGGGAAACGGCCTCGAGCGTGGTGCCCGCGCGCGGGCTGTCGTCCCGGGTGACCCGGATGCCGTCGGGCAGGACGAGCGGGGAGATCTCCCGGTCCCAGAAGCCGGAGGCCTGGGACTTCTCCGTGAGCTGCTGGGAGCGCACGGCGTACTCGTCCTGGGCCTGGCGGGAGACGCCACGCAGCTGCGCCACGTTCTCAGCCGTCTGGCCCATGGCGATGTAGACGTCCGGCAGCTCGCCCTCCTCGGCGGGGTCCGTCCACACGGGGGCGTCGCCCTCGGCCCGGCGGGCCGAGCGCTCCCACGCGGAGCGGAACGCCGGGTTGCGGGTGTCCTCGTCGGAGGCGCCGCGGTCCAGCCGGCTGGCCGACTCGACGCCGGCGGAGACGAACACGTCCCCCTCCCCGGCGCGGATGGCGTGGAACGCCATGCGGGTGGACTGCAGGCTGGATGAGCAGAAGCGGGTGATGGTGGTGCCGGGCACGGAGGGCAGGCCGGCCAAGACCGCGACCACGCGGCCGAGGTTGCCGCCCTGCTCCCCGCCGGGGGCGCCGCAGCCCAGGATGAGGTCCTCGACCTCGGCGCGGTCCAGCTCGGGGACCCGGTCCAGGGCGGCGGTGACCATCTGGGCGGCCATGTCGTCGGCGCGCAGGTCGCGGAGGGACCCCTTGCGGGCGCGGCCGATGGGGGAGCGGACGGCGGAGACGATGACGGCTTCAGGCATGGTGGTGCTCCTTCGGGAAGGGGGGCGGGGAGAGGGCGGGGAGGTCTCAGGCGAAGGCCGACACGCCGGTGATGGCGCGGCCGACGATCAGCGACTGCATGGAGTCGGTGCCCTCGTAAGTGTAGACGACCTCCATGTCCGTCAGATGGCGGGCGACGTGGTTCTCCAGCAGCAGCCCGTTCCCTCCCAGGATGTCCCGGGCCATGGAGGTCACCCGGCGGGCCTGGCGCGCGGCCGACATCTTCGCGAGCGAGGCCATCGGGCCGGTCAGGCGACCCTGGTCCTGCAGCTCCAGGAGGCGGAAGCACGTGAGCTTGATGTTGGTGACGTCGGCCAGCATGGTGGCCAGCTGCCCCTGGACCAGCTGGTGGCCGGCGATCGGCTTGCCGAACTGGACGCGCTGCCCGGCGTAGGCGACGGCGGCCTCGTACGCGGCGACGGCGTGGCCGAGCGTCTCGACGGCCACGCCGCCGCGGGTCGTGCTCAGGACGCGGTTGACGTCCTTGAAGGAGGAGCAACCGGGGAGCCGGTCCGCCTCGGGGATGCGCAGGCCGGAGATCACGATGTCCGGCTGGAGGATCGCGCGCTTGCCGATCTTGCCGGTGATCACGGTCGGCTCGAAGCCGGCGGGGAACTCCGTGTCCGGCTCCCGCTCCAGCACGAACGCCTTCACCTGGCCGTCGGCCACGTCGCGGGCGTAGATGACGATGACGTGGGCGTAGGAGGCGTTGCCGATCCAGCGCTTCGCGCCGTCGAGCACCCAGGTGTCGCCCTCTCGGCGGGCGGTGGTCTCGAGGGCCACCGAGTCGGACCCGTGGTCGGGCTCGGTGAGCGCGAAGGCGCCGATCATCTCCATCCGGGCCATCCGGGGCAGCCAGCGCTCCTTCTGCTCGTCCGAGCCGAAAGCGTTGATCGAGCCCATCGCCAGCCCGGAGTGCACCCCGAAGAAGGTGTTGAAGGATCCGTCCCCGCGGGCCAGCTCCATCGACACCAGGGCTCCGGCCATGCGGCTCATGCCGGGGCAGCCGTACCCCTCGATGACGGTGCCCGCCACGTTCAGCTCCGCCAGCTTGGGCACGAGCTCGAACGGGAACTCGGCGCGCTCCCAGTAGTCGTTGATGACGGGCATGAGCTCGGCGTCGACGAACGCGCGGACGCGGTCGCGCACCTCGCGCTGCTCCTCCGTCAGCTCGTCGTCGAGGAGGTAGATGTCGTGGTCGGGCAGGACGCCCGAGCGGGTCTCGCTCATGTCGGCTCCTCTGGGGGGGCTCGGGTGGGATGGGTCCGGGTGCGGACGAGGTCTCCGCCCACCGTATGACCGGCGCCACAGTGGCACTATGGGCACGGAGCACAGAGTCGGTTGTGCAGCCAGGACACGAGTCCCGCCCGGCCGGACGCCGCCGGCGGGGGCGGCGAGGAGGACGGCATGGTGCAGGAGGCAGGGGTCCCCGAGGAGTCCGGGGACGCGGAGCGCCGTCTGCGGGAGGCCTGGTCGGCGCTGCTGGAGGACGCCGACCGGATCGCCGACGAGATCGCCGCCGCCACGCTGGGCGGCGACCAGGGCGGGGCGTGGTCCACGCCGGAGCTGCGGGCCAGGCTGCGTCGTAGCACGCGGGAGCACGTCCGTCGGGGCCTGCGGGGCCTGGCCGGCGTGCCCTCCGGGGAGGGCGCGGGAGGGCGCCTGGTCGACACGTGGCGGGCCACCGGCGTCGAGCGCGCCCGCCAGGGGGTGCCCCTGGAGACCGTGATCTCCACCTACACCTCGGGCAACCGGCTGCTCTGGGAGGAGCTGGGACGGCGGGTCCGCGAGGGCAGGCTCGACATCACGACCGAGGAGCTCCTCGAGGCGGGGCGCCGGCTGTGGGAGGACCTGAGCGTCACGGGCGAGGTCCTCAGCGCCGCCTACCGGCGGGAGACCGCGCGCCTCACCCTGCGCGACCTGCGCCGTCAGGAGGACTGCCTGGCCGGGCTGCTGGAGGGGAAGGGCGCGGACCCCGTCTACGCGGAGCAGGCCGAGGAGATCCTGGGCGTCCGGGCGACCGCCCCCCTCGCCTGCGTCGTCGCCCTCGCCGAGGACCCGGGGAGCGACGTGCTCCATCACCCCGAGGACCGCATGGGGCGACTCGGGGCGACGTCCCGCTGGGCTGTGCGCGAGGGGGCGCTCTACGGTGTCGTCGAGCCTCCCTCGACGGACGAGGAATGGCTCACGGAGGCGCTGGGCCCGCTGGTCGAGGGCCAGGTGGGAGTGGCCTGGGCCCGGCAGGGGATCCCCGAGACGGCGGCGGCGTTCCGGCTGGCGACGCGGGCGGCGCACACGCTCCCGCCGGGCGAGCGGCGGCTCGCCTGGGCCTCCCATCGGCTGCCGGAGGTGCTGCTGGAGTCCAGCCCGGAGGTCGCCGCGCTGCTGGTGGAGGAGGTGCTGGGACCGCTCCGGGCGCTGCCCGCGGACCAGCGCGCCACTCTGATGGAGACCCTGCGGGCGCTGCTGCGCCGCTCGGGCTCCGCGACCCTCGCCGCGGAGGACCTGATCTGCCACCGCAACACCGTCATCTACCGCACCAAGCGCCTGGTGGAGCTGACGGGGTGCAGCCTGCAGGACCCGCGGGGACGCCTGATGCTGGAGCTGGCCGTGCTCGCCGCAGACCGGGCCGGCGGGCCGGTCCGGAGGGCGCGGCCGATCAGTCCCTGACGGGGGCGCCCGAACCGGTGGTCTCGTCCGAGGAGGCGGGCCCGCGCTCGCCCGGCTCGAGGACCACGACCTCGTCGGCCGGCTCCGCGCGCCCCGTGGCGCCCTCGGCCGGGATGGCGGCGCCGACGTCGGCGATCACCGTGTCCAGCACCGCGCCCGAGGGCACCGTGCACTCGCCCAGCAGGATGCTCCCGCGCACCACGGCGCCGGCCTCGACCACCACGCTGGGGCCCACGACCGAGTCGGTCACCTCGCCCGCGATCCGGCAGCCGGGGCTGAGCAGGGAGCCGGTGACGGTCGCCTCGGGGGCGACCCAGGCCGGCGGAGCGGCGTGCGGATTGGTCAGCAGCGGCCAGCCTTCGGCAGCGACGTCCAGGCCGGTGCCGTCGAGGATCTCCCGGTGGGCGCGGACGTACGCGTCCAGGGTGCCGATGTCCCGCCAGTACCCGACGAGGCGGTGCTCCCGCACGCGCCCCCGCGCCACGAACGCCGGGATGATGCTCTCCCCGTAGTCGCCGAGGGAGGAGCCCACGGGGTCGCCGTCCTCATCGGTCTCGCCCTCGTCCTTGGTGGCCGCCTCGTCCTCGCCCGCCACGAGGTCGCCGACCACCTCGGAGAGCGCGGCGACGTCGAACACGAACACCTCGGTGGCCACGAGCGTGCCCGCCGGGTCCTCCGGCTTGTAGGCGTAGTCGGTCACGGCGCCGTCGTCGTCCACCTGCACGACGCCGAAGCGCGAGGGGTCCTCGTCCGTCTCGGTGGTGACCACGGTGAGCTCGGCGCCGGAGCGGGCGTGCTCGGCCAGCACGGGGCGCAGGTCCAGCTGGTACAGGTGGTCCGCGGAGAGCACGACGACGGTCTCGGCGCCGAACTGCTCCAGCAGCGGCAGCTGCTGGGCGATCGCGTGGCCGTTGCCGCGGGCGAAGCCCTCCTCGGCGCGGCCCTGCGCGGGAGGCAGGAGCCGCAGGCCGTGGCGGGTGCCGTCGAGATCCCACGGCCGGCCGCCGGCCAGGTGCTGGTTGAGCGTGAAGGGGCGGTACTGCTCCACGACCCACACGTCCCGCAGGCGCGAGTGGGCCAGGTTGGACAGGACGACGTCGATCAGCCGGTACTGGCCCGCCAGCGGCACCATCGGCTTGGCGCGGGCCGCGGTGAGCGGCATGAGGCGGCCGCCGGTGCCGCCGGCCAGCACGAGCGCGACGACGGCACCCTCCGGGTCCGTGGGGAACGGGTCGGCCATGACTTCTCCTCGGGTCGGGGGCGGGTTCAGCGTAGGGAGCGGGGACGACACGTGGCCACCGTTCGGGTGCGTCCGGCTCAGCGCTGGCAGTGCGGGCACCACCACAGCCGCCGCGCGTCGTCCTCGGGGGAGCCGTAGTCCTCCTGGCGGACCGGGCCGCGGCAGCGCAGGCACGGGGCGCGGTCGTGCCCGTAGACCCAGTACGACGGCGCCCCGCCGCCGCGCGCGCCGGGCGTCCGGCCGGGTGCCGTGCCGGGTGACGGACCGGCCGGGACCAGCACCTCGACCCCGAAGGGTCGCGCCGGGTTCGGACGCACGCCCGTGGTCCGGCGCCGGGCGCCCGCGGCGGGGGCGGCGGGCGGGACGTTGGCGCGCAGCAGGTCCCGGGCGAGCAGCACGAGTCCGGCGACGTCCTCGACCTCGCCGATCGGCCGGTGCGGGTCGATGCCGGCCAGCAGGAGGGTCTCGCAGCGGTAGATGTTGCCGATCCCGGAGACGAGCCGCTGGTCGAGCAGGGCCAGGCCGACCGGCCGCTCGGGCCGGGCCGTGAGCCGCCGCACGCCCTCGGCGAGCAGCGCGGCGCCGTCGTCGGGCGTGTCCCAGGCCGGGTCCAGCAGGTCGGGGCCGAGGTGGCCGAGGACGGTGGCCTCGTCGGCGGTGGGCACGAGGGTGAGCAGGCCCAGCTGGGCGCCGAGCACGCGGTGCTCCGCCGTCTCCAGCACCGCCCGCACCTGCCAGGCGGGGGCGCCCCACCGCGCGTCGACGGCCGAGACGAGCCAGCGCCCCTCCATCTTCAGGTGCGAGATGAGCGTGAGCGGCCGGGCCCCGGGGCGGGCCGCGGGCGGGGTCAGCCGCATCAGCAGGTACTTGGCGCGCGGCAGGACCTCGGCCACCGTCCAGCCGGTCAGGTCCGCGGTGGCGTGGCGGGGCACGCGCAGATCCGCGTGCGTCAGGACCCGGCCCTCGAGCACGAGGCGGAGCCGGTGCGCGACGCGGACGAGGGAGTCGCCTTCAGGCACGGGCCGTCACCGGCTCAGGCCGCGTTGAGCTGCCAGGTCACGCCGAAGCGGTCCCCGACCCACGCGAAGCGGCGGGAGAAGCCGTCGTCGTCGGGCGGCATGTAGTCACGGCCACCGCCGGCGAGGAGCGCATCGTGGACCGCGTCCACCGCGGTGGCGTCCGGCAGCTCGACGAACAGGCTGATGGCCGGGGTGAATGTGAACCCGTGCGGGGTGAAGGAGTCGAAGAAGCGCAGCCGCTGGCCGGCAATCTCGAGCTCGCCGTGCAGGACCTTGCCCGCCCATGCGGCGCCGCGCGGGGAGGAGTCGTCGAAGAGGTCCCGGCGGACCTCGGTGACCGGCAGGTGCTCCACGAACGCGGTGAGGTAGGCGTCCATGGCCGCACCGGCGTCACCCTCGAACATGAGGAACGGGGTGACGGAGGGGTCTGAGGGATGCGGCAGGGAGTCCTCCAGGGCCTCGGGGGCGGGGGACGTGCCCGTGGGGGCGGTGCCCACGTCCTCGGGCGGGGCGGCGTCGATGCTCATGGGCCGAACCTACCCCCGGGCCCCGCCTCCGCGACAGGGCCGCCCGGGCAATGCGGGTTGAGTTGTCGCGGGTGTCCGACGGCGGGACCCGCGACAACTCAACCCGCGTTGCGGACGGACGGACGGCGTCGAGCTCTCAGTTCCGGAACCGGATCCCCGACGGGCTCGAGTAGAACCCCGCGGCCAGCAGCGCCTCGGCCAGCGGCGTGCCGAGCACGGGCCCGCCGTTGACCTTCTCCAGGCTCAACCGCTCGGTGCGGCCGGTCCGCAGCGCCCACACGAGCGCCTCCGCCGCGGCCCGCAGCTCGCCCGGATCCTCCGTGAACGCGAGCAGCGTGCGCCCGCCGCGCTCCATGTAGAGCGCCAGCCGCCCCGCGATCAGCACGACGACGGCGCCCGCCTTCCGGCCCGGGCGATGGCCCGTGGGCACGACGCCGTCCGGCCCGGCCGGCACGGACGGCCAGTCCAGCGCGGCGCCGTAGGGATTCGCCGGATCCGTCGCGGCCAGGGCGAGCGCGAGCGGGGCGGCGTCGACGGCGGCGTCCTCCTCGTCCCGCTGGAACCCGCGCAGCCGGTCCACGACGGCGCCGGTGGAGAACTGCGCGCCGCCCAGCCCGTCGACGAAGTGGCCGCGGCGCACCTGGCCCGCGTCCTCCATCCGGGTGAGCAGCCGGTACTGCCCCGCGAAGCCGCCGGGGACCTCCTCGGCCACCACGGAGCCGCGCGTGATCACGCCGTACCGGTCCAGCAGCAGCTCGGCGGTGGCGTGGGCGCGGATCGTGGGGTCCTGCTCGGCGGCGGGCAGCAGGGACCAGCGGCCGGCCGAGCGGGCCTGTTCGGCGGCCGAGAGCCCGACGGTCCCCGCCGTGAGGCCGGCCGAGCCCCGGGCGCCGCCCTCGGGCGAGGCGAGCCCCGCGTACCGGCCACGCCCGCGCACCCCGGCCAGCCGCCCGCCGAGCCCGCGCCCGGCCGCCGCCCCCGCGGCCCCGCCCGTCCGCGCGGTGCGGGCCCGCGGCGTCTGCCGGCCGGTGCGGTGCGCGGTCTTGCCGAGCGAGAGCAGGCCGCGGACGGGGGCGAACGTGTCGTTGCCGACCCGGCCGTCCCACACCAGGCCCCACAGCGCGGCCAGCACCGCGGGGCCGCGGGCCAGGTCGGCCGGGTCGCGGTGCGGGTCGGGCCCGCCCGCCCCGCCCGCAGTCCCCGTGCCGCCGTCGCCGGCCGCCGCCTGCGCCGCCCGCACCCGCTCCACGAGCTGGGGGAAGAACCAGGCCCCGCCGCCGGCGAGCACCTCGAGCACGGCCGCGCGCAGGGCGGCGTCGGCGGGCGTCTCCTCGGCGGGCTCGGGCAGGCGCAGCGTGAGGTCCACGGCGTCGGCGGGGTGCAGGGCCACCCAACCGTCGTTGCCGGCGGCCTCCCCGACGCCCGACCACACGTACTCGCCCGTGGCCAGCAGCTCGTCGAGCAGGGCGGGGGCGTAGTCCCGCACGCGGGCGGGCAGCACGAGGGACTCCCACGCGCTCGCGGGCAGGGGCGTGCCGGCCAGCTGGTCCAGGACGGTGGCCACCCCGTCCACGCCCTCGAGCGTGGCCGGCGGCCGCCAGGCCCCGTCGCGCCCCGTCCGCGGCCGCAGGTGCTGCCAGTCGGCGAGGAACCGGGCGTAGGCGGCCTGGTCCACCGGCTCGACCTCGGCGCGCAGCGCGGCGAGGGAGCGCATGCGGATCCGCCGCAGCACCTCGGCGTCGCACCACTCGGCGTCCAGGCCGGTGGCTCCGGGGGTGCCCTCCGGCCGGAACGCGCCCGTGCTCACGCGGCGCTCGGTGGCCAGGCGCTGCAGCACCGAGAGCACGACGGCGCCCCCCAGCCCCAGCGCAGCCCCCGCCTCGGCGGCGGTGAAGGGGCCGTGGGTGCGGGCGTAGCGGCCCACGAGGTCCCCGAGCGGGTCGTCGACCGGGTCGAGGAATGCGGTGGGCACTCCGTGCGGGATCGGCGTGCCGAGCGCGTCCCGCAGGCGGGCGGCGTCCTCGACGGCGGCGAACCGCTCGACCCCGTCCTGGCGCAGGCGGAACGCGCGGCCGGCGCGCTCGAGCTCCGCCAGCATCCCGGCGACGGCGTCCTCGTCCGCGGCCTCCTCCGCCTCCCCCTCGGCCCGTGTGCGCCGCGCGGCCTCGGCGACGGACAGCGGTCCCAGCAGGCGCAGCAGGTCCGCCACGCCCTCGACCCCGCGGGCGCGCCGGTCGGGCGCGAGCCGCTGCAGCTGGGCCTCGACCTCCGCGATGACCTCGGCGTCGAGCAGCTCGCGCAGCTCCTCCGTGCCCAGCAGCTCGGACAGCAGCGCGGGGTCGAGGGAGAGCGCGGCGGCGCGGCGCTCGGCCAGCGGGGAGTCGCCCTCGTAGATGAACTGGGCGATGTAGCCGAACAGGATGGACTGGCTGAACGGCGAGGGTGCCGTCGTCGTGACCTCCACGAGCCGGACGGCCCGTGAGGACACCCGCCCCGCGAGCTCCTTGAGCGCCGAGAGGTCGTAGACGTCCTGGAGCACCTCGCGCACGGTCTCCAGGATCACGGGGAACCGCGGGTGCTTCCGTGCCACGTCCAGCAGCTGCGCGGACCGCTGCCGCTGCTGCCACAGGGGGGTCCGCCGCCCGGGGTCACGGCGCGGCAGCAGCAGGGACCGGGCCGCGTTCTCCCGGAACCGGGCGGCGAACAGCGCGGACCCGCCGACCTCCGCCGTGACGATCTCGTCCAGCTCCTCGGCCGTGAACTCGAACAGCTCCGCGCCCGGCGGCTCCGCGTCCATCAGGGGGATGCGCAGCACGATCCCGTCGTCGGCCGCCATCGCCGCGCCCGAGCCGGTCTCCAGCCCGTACCGCTGCGCCAGCCGCGCCCCCACCGCGAGCGCCCACGGGGCGTGCACCGCCATGCCGTAGGGGGAGTGCAGCACCACGCGCCAGTCGCCGAGCTCGTCCGTGAACCGCTCCACCACGAGCGTCTGCTCGGTGGGCAGCACCCCGGTGGCCTCGCGCTGGTCCTTCAGGTAGGCCAGGAGGTTGTCCTGCGCCCACGGGTCCAGGCCTGCGGCGGCCAGGCGGGTGCGGCCGGCCTCGGGGTCCGCGTCCAGCTCGCGGCGGAAGCGCCCGACGGCGTCGCCCAGCTCCGCCGGCCGGCCCGCGGCGTCGCCCCGCCAGAACGGGAGCTTGCCGGGCTGCCCGTAGGCGGGCAGCACCAGGACGCGGTCCGCGGTGATGTCCACGATGCGCCAGCTCGTGGCGCCCAGCAGGATGACGTCCCCCACGCGGGACTCGTAGACCATCTCCTCGTCGAGCTCGCCGACCCGGCGCCCGCCGGAGCGGGCCGAGCCCGCGGACGCGGTGCCCGCCGACTCGGCCGTGTCCCCGGCCGCCGCGCCGCCGGGGGTGCCGTCCGCGCCGCCGTCGGAGGCCAGGAACACCCCGAACAGGCCGCGGTCCGGGATGGTGCCGCCCGAGGTGACCGCCAGGCGCTGGGCGCCGGGGCGGGCGGCGAGCGTGCCGTTCTCCCGGTCCCACAGGATGCGCGGGCGCAGCTCGGCGAACTCGTCCGAGGGGTAGCGGCCGGCCAGCAGGTCGAGCACGGACTCGTAGGCGGAGAACGGCAGCGTGGCGAACGGCGCGGACCGGCGCACGAGGTCGAACCACCCCTGTGCGTCCAGGTCCGCGACGGCGACGGCGGCCACGGTGTGCTGGGCGAGGATGTCCAGCGGGTTGGCGGGGATCCGCAGCGACTCGATGCGCCCGGCCGTCATGCGCTCGGCCACGACGGCGGTGTCCACGAGGTCGCCCCGGTGCTTGGGGAAGAACACGCCGCGGGAGACCTCACCCACCTGGTGGCCGGCGCGGCCCACGCGCTGCAGACCGGAGGCCACCGAGGGCGGCGACTCCACCTGGATCACCTGGTCCACCGCGCCCATGTCGATGCCCAGCTCGAGCGAGCTCGTGGCCACGACGCAGCGGATCTGGCCGGTCTTCAGCGCCTCCTCGACGATGGCGCGCTGCTCCTTGGACACGGAGCCGTGGTGGGCGCGGGCGAAGTCGGAGACGGTGCCCGATCCGGTGCCGGTCTGCCCGGCCACCTGGGCGGGGCCGTGGAAGCCGGTCGGGTCCGGCGTGCGGAAGCCGGGGACGGCGTCCGGGTGCTCGGCCGCGGCGGCCGCCTCGGCGCGGGCCTCCCAGATCTCGTTGAGGCGGCCGGTGAGGCGCTCGGCCAGGCGCCGGGAGTTGGCGAACACGAGTGTGGAGCGCCGCTCGGCCACCAGGTCCACGATCCGCTCCTCGACGTGCGGCCAGATGGACCCGCCCGTCACCGCGCCCTCGTCGCCGAGCCCGCCCGTCGAGGAGCCGGGCCCCAGGTCGTGGGCTGCGGCGGGGGAGGAGAGGTCCGTCAGGTCCGGCACCGGCACCGTGACCGTCAGGTCCCAGCGCTTGGCCGAGGCGGGCCGCACCACCGTCACCGGCTGGGTGCCGCCGAGGAACCGGGCCACCTCGGCGGCCGGCTCGACCGTGGCGGACAGGCCGATCCGCTGCACGGGCGCGTCCAGCAGGGCGTCCAGGCGCTCGAGGGAGACGGCCAGGTGGGCGCCGCGCTTGGTCCCGGCCACGGCGTGCACCTCGTCCACGATCACCGTGCGGACCCCGGTCAGCGCCGCGCGGGCCTGCGAGGTGAGCATGAGGTACAGCGACTCGGGCGTGGTGATGAGGATGTCCGGCGGATCCTGCTGCAGGCGCCGCCGCTCGGCCGCCGGGGTGTCCCCGGAGCGCACACCCACCCGCACGCGCGGCACGGGCCTGCCCTGGTGCGCGGCGGTCTGCGTGATGCCCACCAGCGGGGCCCGCAGGTTCCGCTCCACATCCACGCCGAGCGCCTTCAGCGGCGAGACGTAGAGGACGCGGGTGGCCGCCGTCCCCTCGGTGGCGGGCTCGCGCACGAACGAGTCGAGCGCCCAGAGGAAGGAGGAGAGGGTCTTGCCCGAGCCGGTCGGCGCGATCACCAGCGCGTGCCGCCCCGAGGAGATCGCGTCCCACGCGCCGAGCTGGGCCGGCGTCGGGGCCTCGAACGCGCCCGTGAACCAGGCGCGCGTGGGCTCGGTGAACCGGCCCAGGACGACGTCGGCCGCGGGCGTGGCCGTGCCCGCTGCGGTCTCCGCGGGCCCGCTCATGCGTGGTGGTACGGTCGGCCGGCGGAGATCTCCTGGGCTCGGTAGACCTGCTCCGCCAGGATCAGCCGCACGAGCTGGTGCGGGAAGACGAGCGGGGACAGGGACCAGACGCGGTCCGCGCGGGCGTGGACCCGGGCGTCCACCCCGTACGCGCCTCCGATCACCATCGTCACCGGGGCGCCGACGTCGAACCGGCTCTGCAGGTGCCGCGCCAGACCCGGCGAGTCGAACGCCGTCCCCCGCTCGTCCAGCAGGATCAGGTGCTCGTCCGCGCCGACCGCGCCCAGGATCCGGTCCGACTCCTCCGTGCGCGCCGCCTCCTCCTGCCGCGCGGAGTGCGGCAGCAGACGCCACGAGAGGTCGTAGGGCCTCTTGAGGCGCCGCTCGTAGCGGTCGATCCCGTCGACGACCCACGCCTCATGCTTCTTGCCGATGGCCAGCACCCGAACAGACATGGCCCCATGATCGCACCGGCCGCGGACACGGTACGGGGGTTGGCCCCCGCCGCTCGGTTACGCTCGCCGGGGCGGGGTGCCTGGCTCCGCACGGGAAGGGGCCCATGACGTCGACGGCACGGTCCCCGCGGGTGTCCCGCCGCGCCGCGCTCGGCCTCGGGGTCGGCGCCCTCGCGGTGGGTGGGGTGGCCGTCGTCACCGACCTGGCCGGCGCGACCACCGGGCCGCTGGGCGCCAACGCGCCGGCCCTGTACGACATGCGCAGCTCCACCGGGCACACGTACGCGGCCCTGCCCGGGCGCGCCGGACGCATCGACGTGTACCG
Organism: Micrococcus sp. iso_239; assembly: GCF_056173395.1. Taxonomy (NCBI): domain Bacteria; kingdom Bacillati; phylum Actinomycetota; class Actinomycetes; order Micrococcales; family Micrococcaceae; genus Micrococcus; species Micrococcus sp. iso_239. Next base: position 318,378 of record NZ_CM149672.1, read on the forward strand.
GCCGCCGGGCCAGGGCCCGTTCCCGGTCCTCGTGTGGAACGCGGGCTCCGGCTGGCGCAGCGATCGCGGCTACAGCGACGGTGTCGACGTCGCCCGCGGCCTGGTCCCGCACGGCTACGCCGTCGCCGCGTTCTCGGTGCGCAGCTCCAAACAGGGCACGTTCCCCGCCCAGGTGGAGGACGCGACGGCGGCGGTCCGCTGGGTGCGGCGCAACGCCCCGGGCCTGCAGCTGGACGCGGGGCGGGTGGCCGTGGCCGGCTCGTCGTCGGGCGGCTGGAACGCCCTCATGGCCGGCCTCACGGGCGGACAGGACCTGGACCGCGAGCAGGTGCCGCTGCCCGGCCGGGAGGTGCCCGACGGCGGCCACGCGATCCCGGAGGAGGACCGCGTCCACGCGATCGTGGACTTCTTCGGCCCCACGGACTTCCTGACGATGAACCGCCAGATGCTCCCGGGCGCGTGCGCGGACTACAACCGCGCGAACCGGCTGAAGCACTGCCACCTCGACGACCGCAGCACCAAGTCGGACATGCTGGGGGTGCCGGTCCTGGCCTCGGGCGGCCTGACCCGGCTGGCCTCCCCGATCGCGCACCTGCGCCCGGACTCGCCGCCCCTGCTGGTCGTCCACGGGCGCAAGGACGTCACGGTGCCGTGGGGGCAGAGCCTCGAGCTGTACCGGGCCGCCGAGGCCGCCGGACTGCGCACCGCGTTCTACTCGGTGGCCGAGGGTGGCCACGACCTGGGCATGATGACCGCGAAGACCCGCAGCGCGGAGGTGCTCCGCAACGGTGTGCCGGCCAGCGCCGTGCACGCCTCCATCTCGTGGTCCGCGGTGGCCTCGTTCCTGGACGCCGTCCTGCCGCGCTGAGGCGGCGGCCGGACCCGCCCCGGCATGGCGAAAGCCCGGGAGCGCAGGGCTCCCGGGCTTCACATCTGGCGGTGACGGTGGGATTTGAACCCACGGTACGGGGTTACCGTACACAGCATTTCGAGTGCTGCACCTTCGGCCGCTCGGACACGTCACCAGACCAGAACACCCTACCCGAGCCGTGGCGGCGCGCCCAAACCGGCCGCCCGCCGTCGTCGGGCACGGGCGCGTTCAGTCGCGCTGGGCGGCGAAGAACCCCCGCAGCAGCGCCGCGCTCTCCTCGGAACGGACGCCGGCGCGGACCTGCACCTGGTGGTTGAAGCGGGGGTCGCGGACCACGTCCAGCACCGAGCCGCACGCGCCCGCCTTCGGGTCCCACGCCCCGAATACGACGCGCGGGATGCGGGCCAGCAGCAGCGCACCGGCGCACATGGGGCAGGGCTCGAGGGTCACCACGAGGGTGCAGTCCGTCAGGCGCCAGCCGTCGCCCGCCCCGGCGGCGGCCCGCAGCTCCGCCCCGCGGCGCAGAGCGAGGACCTCGGCGTGGGCGGTGGGGTCGTGGTGCTGCTCGCGCTCGTTCCCGACGACGGCCAGGACGGTCCCGTCGCCGGCCACGAGGGCGGCACCGATCGGCACGTCGCCGGCCGCTCCGGCCGCGCGGGCGGCCCGGAGGGCCAGGCCCATCCACACGTGCTCCTGCTCGGCCGTGGGCGCGGGGGAGGGGACGGGGGCGGACACGCGGCCAGCCTAGCGGCGGTGTCGGCGCCCCCGCGGGCACGGGGACGGGCGGAGGGGCACGCGTGGGCGGTACCGTGGGCGCCATGCGCGTCCACATCGTCGACCACCCGCTCGTGGCCCACAAGCTCAGCGTCCTGCGGGACAAGAAGACCCCGTCCATGATCTTCCGGCAGCTCACGGAGGAGCTCGTGATGCTGCTCGCCTACGAGGCGACGCGCGACGTGGCCATGGAGGAGGTGCGGATCGAGACCCCGGTGACCGCGACCACCGGCTTCCGCCTGGCCCGCCCGCGTCCGCTGGTCGTGCCGATCCTGCGCGCGGGACTCGGGATGCTGGAGGGGATGACCAAGATGGCGCCGTCCGCCGAGGTCGGGTTCCTCGGCATGGCCCGCAACGAGGAGACGCTGGACATCGTCACCTACGCGGAGCGGCTGCCGGCCGACCTGTCCGGGCGTCACGTGTTCGTCCTGGACCCCATGCTGGCCACGGGAGGCACGCTGATCGAGGCCATCCGCTTCCTCTACCAGCGCGGCGCGGCGCGGGTCACCTGCCTCTGCCTGCTCGGAGCGCCCGAGGGCATCGAGCGGTTGGAGGCCTCGCTGGGCGACGTCGAGGTGGACCTGTACCTGGCCGCCGTCGACGAGCGCCTGGACGAGCGGTCCTACATCGTCCCCGGCCTCGGTGACGCCGGCGACCGGCTCTACGGCCTGGCGGAATGACCTGATCGGACCTCCGCGTCCGCCGCGAGACGACCACGGTCCCCGCCCCCACCGGGCGGGGACCGTGGTCGTCTCACGGGAGCGTCTCCGGCGGGGACGTCAAGCGGAGCCGCGAATGTGTCGTCCATTTAGTGGACGTCATGGCCCGCTGTGACCCGTCATCATCGCGTCATATGGAATGCCTGGAAGTCGCCTGCATAAATATTCCGCATAATCACTCGTCCTGTGGCGCGTCCTGCCGTGTTGAACAATGAAAGAGTCACGCGGGCGAGCCGACCGTCCTCGCGACGCTATTCCGATCCGCGAATAGTGATGTTGAGCACATTCAGGACTCTTCTTCTCAAATAATGAGACAAAAGTGCGAACGTTACTTGCCAGTCCCCTCGGTGAAGTCACATTCTTGTCATGTGACGCCTCGTCCGCCGCACCGACCGAGCGGTGGAGGGGCCATGAGCCGAAAGAGGAGTGGTGGCCATGGGTCAGTCCGCCGGATACGTGCACATCTCCGTCCGCAACGCGCAGCGCCGGGCCGACGGCATGTCCCGCCGAGGCCAGGCCCGCGCAGGCCTGCGCCTGGCCGGTGGCACCGACGCCCCCGACTCCCAGACGGCGCCGACGCCGGTCCTGGCGCCGAACGGCATCCCGGGTCCCCAGGCGGTGGCCCGGGAGAACGAGGCCCGTGGGTTCGTCATCTACGTGGGCATGGACGAGCTGGCCGCCTCGGCCGCCGGCACCTCCCTCACGCGGCTGGCCAATGAGCTGCGCCACTACGTGGAGTCCCTCGTCCCCGGGGCGGAGTCGCACGCCGCCGTCGCCCTGGCCCCCGCCGGCGCGGAGGGCCGCGACATCGAGGTCGTGCGCCAGGTGCTCGGCGACCCGACCGTGCAGGGCGGCACCCGTCCCGACCTGGCGCAGGCGCCGGCCCCCGTGTCCACGCGCCAGCCCGGTGTGCTGATCGACCTGTCCCGGCGCGAGGTGCAGCTGGACGGTGAGTCGCTGAACCTCACCTTCAAGGAGTTCGAGCTCCTGAACTACCTCGTGGAGAACGGCGAGCGCACCGTCGGCCGCGAGGAGCTGCTCGACGCCCTGTGGCGCAACGCCGACGAGGTGCCCAACGAGCGCACCATCGACGTGCACATCCGCCGCCTGCGCGCCAAGCTCGGCCGCCTCGCGAACACCGTGCGCACCGTGCGCGGCCAGGGCTACCGCTTCTACCGCCACCCCGAGGTGGTCGTGTGGGCGGCGCCGGAGTACAGCATCTGACCCGCGCCCGCCCGTGTCCGACGACGGCCCCCGCTCACCCGAGCGGGGGCCGTCGCCGTAGCCTGGCCGCATGAGCACCGCCGACGCGAAGACCCTGATCGTCCTCCGGCACGCCAAGGCCGGCTGGCCCGACGCGGCCGACGACCATGCCCGCCCGCTCGCCGAGCGAGGCCACGCCCAGGCGCCCGCCGCCGGCGACTGGCTCCGCGAGCACGACCTCGTCCCGGACGCCGTCGTGTGCTCCGATGCGCTGCGCACCCGTCAGACGTGCGTGTGGGTGTGCGAGCGCCTGGGCGAGCTGGCACCCACGCCCTACCTGGACCCGCGGCTCTACGGCGCCGACGCGGCGCGGGCCCTGGCCGTCGTCAACGAGACGGAGGAGACCACGCGACGGCTGCTGGTGGTGGGCCACATGCCGTGGGTGCAGGAGCTGGGCATGCGGCTGATGAGCCTGGACTCGGACCAGGACGCGGCGCTGCGCATGAGCGAGCACTACCCGACGCTCGGGATGCAGGTGTTCCGGGTGGAGAAGCCGTGGGCCGAGCTCGACGGCCGCGACGCCGCCCTGACGCACTTCGTGGTTCCGGGGCGCTGACCTCCGCGGCGGCGCGCGTGGCAGAGGCGCGCCGACATGACGAAGGCCCCGCTCCAGCAGGAGCGGGGCCTTCCGATCGTGCGCCCAAAGGGATTCGAACCCCTGACCTTCTGTTCCGTAGACAGACGCTCTATCCAGCTGAGCTATGGGCGCATCATCCGATCCGCCGGAGCGGCTCGAACTCGTAGAACACTACAGGACCTCTCCGGCGAAGTGCAAATCGACGGTCTGCGGTGGTCTGAGTCGGGGGTGTGGCGGGGGCGCGGCCATGATAGCCGGGCTCGGGTACCATGGCAGGACCGTGCGGCCACAACGATGTGGTGCGCGCTTCGGCGGTGCACGCATCGGAGTGGACGGGACGGAACGGCCCCGGACCCCAATGGGAGGACTCTCCACCATGGCTGACAACGCCACCACCTCGTTCGCGGATCGCGCCCTGGCGGACGCGCCCACGGACTACGCCCAGCTGCGCGAGTGGGTCGCTCAGATCGCAGAGCTGACGCAGCCGGACTCCGTCCAGTGGGTCGACGGCTCCGAGGAGGAGCGCGACCGTCTCGCGGACGAGCTCGTGGCGGCGGGCACCCTGACCCGCCTGGCCGAGGACAAGTTCCCCCACTCCTTCGCCGCGTTCTCCGATCCCGCCGACGTCGCCCGTGTGGAGGACCGCACCTTCATCTGCTCCGAGAAGGAGGAGGACGCCGGCTTCACCAACAACTGGATGGACCCGGCGAAGATGCACGGGATCCTCGACGACGCGTTCACCGGCGCCATGCGCGGCCGCACCATGTACGTGATCCCGTTCGTGATGGGCCACCTCGACGCCGAGGACCCGAAGTACGGCGTGGAGATCACCGACTCCGCCTACGTGGTCCTGTCGATGCGCATCATGGCCCGCATCGGCCAGGACGTGCTGGACAAGATGTCCCGCGAGCAGGCCTTCTACGTGCCGGCCGTGCACTCCGTGGGCGCCCCGCTGGAGCCGGGCGAGCAGGACGTGCCGTGGCCGTGCAACGAGACCAAGTGGATCGTGCACTTCCCCGAGGAGCGCTCCATCTGGTCCTTCGGCTCCGGCTACGGCGGCAACGCCCTGCTCGGCAAGAAGTGCTACGCGCTGCGCATCGCCTCCGTGATGGCCCGGGACGAGGCCTGGCTCGCCGAGCACATGCTGATCCTCAAGCTGACCAACCCCGAGGGCCGGTCCTACCACATCACCGGCGCCTTCCCCTCGGCCTGCGGCAAGACCAACCTCGCCCTCATCGACCCCACGATCGAGGGCTGGAAGGCCGAGACCCTGGGCGACGACATCACCTGGATCCGCGCCGGCAAGGACGGCGAGTTCCGCGTGATCAACCCGGAGACCGGCTACTTCGGCGTCGCCCCCGGCACCGGCTGGTCCACCAACCCGAACGCCATGCGCGCGATCTCCAAGGGCAACTCCATCTTCACCAACGTCGCCCTCACCGACGACGGCGGCGTGTGGTGGGAGGGCATGACGGACGAGGTCCCCGAGCACCTCACCGACTGGCGCGGCAACGACTGGACGCCCGAGTCCGGCACCCCGGCCGCCCACCCGAACTCCCGGTTCTGCACGCCCATCGAGCAGACGGACATGCTGGCCGACGAGTACCGCGACCCGCGGGGCGTGAAGCTGGACGCCATCCTGTTCGGCGGCCGCCGCAAGACCACCGTGCCGCTGGTGACCGAGGCCTTCGACTGGGAGGACGGCATCCTCAAGGGCGCCACCCTCTCCTCGGAGACCACCGCGGCCGCCGCCGGTGCCGTGGGCGTCGTGCGCCGCGACCCGATGGCCATGCTGCCGTTCCTCGGCTACGACGCCGGTGACTACCTGGCCCACTGGGTCAGGGAGTCCGGCAAGGCCGACCCGGAGAAGCTGCCGCGCATCTACCTGGTCAACTGGTTCCGCCGCAACCGCGACGGCGGCTTCGCCTGGCCCGGCTTCGGCGAGAACTCCCGCGTCCTGAAGTGGGTCGTGGAGCGCCTCGAGGGCAAGGCCGAGGCCGAGGAGACCCCGATCGGCCTCGTGCCGGCCGCGGGCTCGCTCGACCTGTCCGGCATCGAGGTGTCGGCCGAGGACCTCGAGGACGCCCTCAAGGTCGACGCCGCGGAATGGGCCGAGGAGAACGAGCTCATCGAGGAGTGGCTCGGCCGGTTCGGCGAGTCCCTGCCGCAGGCCATCCGCGACCGCTTCGAGGCGCAGAAGCAGCGCTTCGCGCAGGCCTGAGCCCCGCCGCACGCGGAACGGCCCGCACCCCGTGAGGGGTGCGGGCCGTTCCGCGTTCCGGGGCCGGATCAGGCGGCGAGCCAGAGGTCCGGGCCGAAGATCTCGTAGCGGATGGACGTCGCGGGCACGCCGGCGTCGATCAGCTTCGAGCGGGTGGACTGCATGAACGCGAGCGGGCCGCACAGGATGTAGTGCCCGTCGCGGGGCAGTTCGACGTCGTCGAAGTGCATCACACCCTCGACGGTCGTGACGCCCTCGGGGTCCTGCTCCGGCCGCACCCCGAGGAAGAGGCGGGCGTCGCCGTGCGGCAACGCCGCCAGGGACTCCGTCACCTGTTCGCGCAGGGCCACCGCCTCCCAGGACGCGTCGCCGTGGAAGAAGAGGACCTGGCGGTCCGAGCCCTGCTGGGCGAGCGCGTCCAAGATCGCGGCGGCCGGGGTGATGCCGATGCCGGCGGTCGCCAGGACCAGGGGAGCGGTGGAGTCCTCGTCCTCGAGGGTGATGTCGCCGTAGGGGTTGGACAGCTCGATGACGTCGCCGACCTCCACGTTCTGGATGAGCATGGGCGAGACCTCGCCGCCCTCGTCCAGCTTCACGGTGATGACACGTTCGGTGGTGGAGGCGGCGTGGTCCGAGAGCGAGTACTGCCGGGCCTGGCGCAGGCCGTCGGCCACCTTGACGCGCACCGAGACGAAGCCGCCGGCCTCGCCGGGGGTCTGCGGGGTGTCGTCGGCCGGCTCGAAGCGGAAGGTCACGGCGGCGTTGCCGGTGGGCTCCTTGGAGACGACCTTCCAGTCGAGCCACATCTTGTCGTTGGCCTGCTTGGCGTAGAGGCCCTTCTCGAGCTTGATCAGGGCGTCGGCCATGAGCCAGTACACCTCGGTCCAGGCCTCGGCGACCTCGGGGGTCACGGCGTCGCCGAGGACGTCGGCGATGGCCCAGAAGAGGTTCTCGTAGACGATCTGATACTGGTCCTCGGTGATGCCGAGGGCGGTGTGCTTGTGCGCGATCCGCGCGAGCACGGCCTCGGGCAGGGTGCCTGGGTTCTCGAGCAGGTGCACCGCGAAGCGCACGATCGAGCCGGCCAGGGCCTGGGCCTGCTCGCCGTTGCGCTGGTTGGCGCGGGAGAACAGCCCGTCCAGCAGCTCCGGATGGGCCTCGAACATGTGGGCGTAGAACTTCGGCGTGATCTCCGGCATGTGCTCGGCGACGGCGGCGGCGGTGGCCTCGATGACGGGGCGGGACTTCTCGGACAGCATGGGGGTCTCCGTCTCCTCGGTGGCGAATCTTGCGCTGGTTTTGCCAGATTACACCCGGCCGTCGCCGTCGGGAACTCGCCCCCCGGCCCGTTCCCTCAGTGCGTCACGGGGATCTCCGGCAGGCCCAGCAGCACGGGTCCGCCGACAGGCCCGGCGCTCACCAGATCCCGGATCCGCAGGGTGTCGAGCTCGGCGAGGAAGGCCTCGCGCGCGCGGTGCAGGGCGCCGCGCAGGCGGCAGTCGCCGGCGTAGGGGCACGCCACCCCGGAGTCGCGCCCGGCGCAGTCGATCACCTCGTCGCGGCTGCTCAGCGAGCGCACGAGCTCGCCCACACGCTGGTCCAGACCGGCCGCGGCGATCATGGCCCCGCCGTGCCGACCGCGCAGCACCTCGATGGTCCCGCGGCGGCGCAGCTCGGCCACGGCCTTGATGACGTGGTTGTACGGCACGTGGATCTCGTCCGCGATCTGCTGGCTGGTGAGCCGTTCGCCCTCGGCGGCCGCGAGCGTCATCAGTACACGCAGGCAGACGTCGGTGTAGGCGCTCAGCTTCATCCCGCCATCATCCCACCGGTGCACGGCGCCGCCGCGCCTGCGGTGTCCGGGCCGGTTGGCATACTGACGCCATGGACGCCACCTCGCACCCCGACGCCGGCCCCCGCCTCCCCGAGACCTCCGCGCCGGGGGGCGACGCCGCGCTGCACGAGGAGGCCCTGGCCGTCCTGCGTCGGCTCGTGGACCGGCCGGACGCGCGATTCAAGGACGGGCAGTTCGAGGCGATCGAGGCGCTCGTGGCCCACCGCCGCCGCGCCCTGGTGGTGCAGCGCACCGGCTGGGGCAAGTCCGCCGTGTACTTCGTGGCCTCCCTCCTGCTGCGTGCCCGCGACGCGGGGCCCACGCTGATCGTCTCCCCGCTGCTCGCGCTCATGCGGGACCAGGTCGCGGCCGCCGCCCGGGCGGGCGTGCGCGCGGTGTCCGTGAGCTCGGCGAACGCCACGGAGTGGGACGAGGTCCGGGCCCGGCTGGCGGCGGACGAGGTGGACGTGCTGCTGATCTCGCCCGAGCGCCTCACGAACCCCCGGTTCCGGGACGAGCAGCTGCCGGGCCTCGTGGCGCGCATGGGTCTGCTCGTGGTGGACGAGGCCCACTGCATCTCCGACTGGGGCCACGACTTCCGGCCGGACTACCGCCGCATCCGGGACCTGATCGGGCTGCTTCCCGCCGAGGGGAGGCGCGCGGTGCCCGTGCTGGCCACCACCGCCACGGCCAACGCCCGGGTGGTGGCGGATGTGGTGGAGCAGCTCGGCGTCGCCTCCGAGCAGGACGTGTTCGTGCTCCGCGGCCCCCTGGCCCGCGCCTCGCTGCGCCTGGGCGTGCTGCGCATGCCCAGCCCGGCCGCGCGCCTGGCCTGGCTCCTCGACCACCTCGCGGACCTGCCGGGCTCCGGGATCGTCTACGCCCTCACGGTCTCCGCCGCCGAGGACACGGCGCGCGCCCTGCGCGAGGCGGGGCACGAGGTGGTCGCCTACACGGGCCGCACGGACCCGGAGCGGCGCGCCGAGATCGAGGAGGACCTCAAGGCCAACCGGGTGAAGGCCGTCGTGGCCACCTCGGCGCTCGGCATGGGCTTCGACAAGCCGGACCTGACGTTCGTGGTGCACTTCGGTGCGCCGGGCTCGCCCGTGGCGTACTACCAGCAGGTCGGCCGCGCCGGCCGCGGGACGGACCACGCGGACGTGCTCCTGCTGCCCGGGCCCGAGGACCGTCGCATCTGGGAGTACTTCGCCACCGCCTCCATGCCGGACGAGGAACAGGCGCGCGCCGTGCTGGGGGCGCTCGCGGACCACGGCGGGGCCCTCTCCGTGGCGGCGCTCGAGCCGGCCGTGCGGATCAAGCGCACCTCCCTGGAGCTGCTGCTCAAGGTCCTCGCCGTGGACGGGGCGGTCGAGCGGGTGGGCGGCGGCTGGCGCGCCACCGGGCGGGAGTGGACGTACGACGCCGAGCGGTACGCCCGCGTGGCCGAGGCGCGCCGGGCCGAGGAGCGGCTCATGCTCGACTACCAGACCACGGACCGGTGCCGCATGGAGTTCCTGGCCCGCACCCTGGACGACCCCACCGCCGCGCCGTGCGGCCGCTGCGACGTCTGTGCCGGCCCCTGGTACCCGACGGGATCGGACGGGGCGGCGCGGGAGCGCGCGGAGGCCGCCCTGCGCCGCACCGGTGTGCCGATCGAGCCCCGTCGCATGTGGCCCTCGGGCATGGACCGGCTGGGCGTGCCCGTGAAGGGGCGCATCGCGCCCGAGTCACAGGCCGAGGAGGGTCGCGCGCTCGCCCGCCTGACGGACCTCGGGTGGGGCACCGTCCTGCGGGACCTGCTGGACCGGGAGGACGCCCCGGTGCCGGAGGAGGTCCTGCGGGGCGCCGTCGACGTCCTGGCCGGCTGGGGGTGGCGAACGCGGCCGATCGCCGTCGTCGCGATGCCCTCGCGCACCCGCCCGCAGCTGGTGGGGTCGTTCGCCGAGGGGATCGCCCGGATCGGCCGGCTGCCGTTCCTCGGCTCGCTCGAGCACGCGCGCGGCGGCCCCACGGCCGGGCCGGGCGGCAACAGCGCCTACCGGCTCGGGTCCGTGTACGGCCGGTTCGCCGTCCCCGAGGCGATGGCGCAGATGCTGCGCACCGCCCCGGACGCCGGCCGCCACGGCCCCGTGCTGCTGGTCGACGACCTCGTCGACTCGCGGTGGTCGCTCGCCGAGGCCGCGCGGGTGCTGCGCGAGGCCGGCGCGCAGGGGGTGCTGCCGCTCGTCCTGGCCCAGGCCGGATGAGCCGCCGAGGTCAGCGCTCCGCGCGGACGATCGCCAGCACGGCGTCGCGGAGCGCCTCCATGGTGGCGGCCGTGCGGGCCTCGCCGTTGTAGCGCAGGAACGGCTCCGTGTTGGACGGGCGGAGGTTGAACCACCACGTGCCGTCCTGGGCGGCGATCGTGGTGCCGTCCATGCGGGTCACCGTGGTGGCCACCCCGGCGAAGTCCTCGTGCACGGCCTGGCCTTCGCCGACGCCCTCACCCACGGCGGGGGCGAACTGCGCCACCACCGCGGCCACGGCGGCGTCCTTGTCCGCGACCTGCGAGTTGATCTCTCCGGAGGCCACGTACGGCTCGTACTCCTCGGCCAGCTCGGACAGCGGCTGCTCCTGGCCGCCCAGGGCCGCCAGCACGTGCATGGCCGCGAGCATGCCGGTGTCCGCGTTGAAGAAGTCGCGGAAGTAGTAGTGCGCGGAGTGTTCGCCCCCGAACACGGCGGACTCGGCGGCCATGACCGCCTTGATGAAGGAGTGGCCCACGCGAGTCTCCACGGCCCGGCCCCCGTCGGCCGCCACGAGCTCGGGGACGGCGCGGGAGGTGATCAGGTTGTGGATGACCACGGGGGTCTGCTCGCCGTCGGCCTTCGCGCGGGCGATCTCGCGGCGGGCCACCAGGGCGGTGATCGCGGAGGGGGAGACCGGGGCGCCCTGCTCGTCGATCACGAAGCAGCGGTCGGCGTCGCCGTCGAAGGCCAGGCCGATGTCCGCGCCGTGCTCCACGACGGCGGCCTGCAGGTCCCGCAGGTTCTCCGGCTCCAGCGGGTTGGCCGGGTGGTTCGGGAAGGTGCCGTCCAGCTCGAAGTAGAGCGGCTCGATCTCCAGCGGCAGGGCGGCCAGCTCGGCGTCGCCGAGGACAGCCGGGGTGGTCTTGCCCGCCATGCCGTTGCCCGCGTCCACCACGACCTTCAGGCGGCGCACCCCCGTCAGGTCCACGAGCGAGCGCAGGTATGCGGCGTAACCGGGGAGGATGTCCTCCTCCGTCACGGTGCCGGCGGTCTCGGCAGCGGGGATCTCACCGGCGTCGAGGTAGGCCTGGGCCGCGTCGCGGATCTCGAACAGCCCGGTGTCCGAGGAGACCGGCACGGCGCCGGCCTGGGCCATCTTCATGCCGTTGTACTCGGCCGGGTTGTGCGAGGCGGTGAACACCACGCCCGCGGCCTGCTTCACACCCGCCGCGTAGTAGAGCATGTCCGTGGAGATCAGCCCCAGGGTGACGACGTCGGCGCCGCGGCGCGTGGCACCCTCGGCGAAGGCCGTCATGAACGCGGGCGAGGAGGGGCGCATGTCCCCGCCGACCAGCACGGTCTGACCGGCCAGGCCCAGCACGTCCACGAAGGCCGCGCCCACCGCGCGGACGCTCTCCGCCGTGATGGACTCGCCCACGATGCCGCGGACGTCGTACGCCTTGAAGGAATCGTGCAGGTCGAGGGAGGGGGTCGAGGTAGTCACTCGACCGATCGTAGTGGACAGCCTGGATACAGTGATGGCGTGCCCCCGACCACTCCGCCCCCGAGCGCGGGGCCCCCGGCCGTCCCGCCGTCGGGAACCGCGCCGGCCGCTCCCGGGGTGCCCGCGTACCGCAGGCTGCTGATCGGGCTGTTCCTGGCGGGGGTGGCCACGTTCGCCCAGCTCTACTCCCCGCAGGGCCTGCTGCCGCTGGTCAGCGACGACCTGGGCGTCCCCGCGGACCGTGCCGCCCTGCTCGTCTCCGCCAGCACACTCGGCCTCGCCGTGTCGGTGGTGCCGTGGTCCGTGGCCGGGGACCGGTGGGGCCGCCGACGCGCCATGGTGGTCTCGATGGTCTCCGCCAGTGCGTGCGCGCTCGCGGGCGTCCTCGCGCCCACGTTCGAGGCCATGCTCGGCCTGCGCCTGCTCGAGGGCATGGCGCACGGGGGCGTCGCGGGACTCGCCGTGGCGCTGCTGGCGGAGGAGGTGGTCCCGCACGCGGTCGCGGCGGCCGCCGGCACCTACATCGCCGGCACCACCCTCGGCGGTCTCTCCGGCCGGCTCCTCGCCCTGCCCGTCGCGGAGGCGTCCTCGTGGCGCGGCGGCATGCTGGCCGTCACCGTGGTCGGTGTGCTGTGCACGGTCGGCTTCCTGGCGATCACCCCGCGTGCCCGACGTTTCACGCCGTCGCCCACCTCCGCGGCGGCGCTCGTGCGCATCGTGCGCGGTCACCTGAGCTCGCCGGAGCTCGTCGTCGTCTACCTGCAGGGGGCGCTGCTGATGGGTGGGTTCGTGGCGCTGTACAACTTCGTGGGATACCGCCTGCTCGACCCGCCGTTCTCCTGGACGCCGACGGCGGCCGGCCTCGTCTTCCTCGCCTATCTCGCGGGCACGTGGTCGTCGCCGCGCGCGGGTCGGCTGGCCGCGCGGGTGGGCCGGCTGCCCGTCCTGGCCGGCGCGACGGCGGCCATGGCGGCGGGCGTCGCCCTCACGTCGGTCCCGCATCCGGCGGTGCTGGTGCCCGCCCTCGTGCTCGTGACGGGCGCGTTCTTCGCCGCCCACGCCGTGGCCTCCGCGTGGTCCGGGACGGCCGCCCCCACGGGCCGCGCCCAGTCGACCTCCCTGTACAACTTCGCGTACTACGCCGGCTCGAGCCTCTTCGGCTGGCTGGGCGGCGTGTTCCACGAGTCCCATGGGTGGCCGGGGACGGTGCTGATGGTCCTGGCCCTGGTGCTGACCGCCCTGGCGAGCGCCGTCGTCGTGCTGCGCGGACGCGGGACGGCCCCGGCGCGCTGAGCCGGGGCCGTCGTGGGGGCGGGTGTGAGCGGGTCGACCCGCGGGTCACCAGCTGAGGGCCTCGGCATCCGTGCCGGTGGCGGACCGGGCCTGGTCGCGCCAGGCGGCGAGGACCTCCGGGTCCTGCAGCTCGAGCCACGCGATCATCTGCTGGTAGGTCACGCAGTAGGTGTCCTCCTCGACGCAGACCTCCCGCATGACCTTCTCCACAGCCGGGTTGAACGCGTTGAGACCCCAGTCGTTGAAGTGGTTGCCGAAGACCAGCGGGGCGCGGTTGCCCGCGAACGCCGAGTCGTACATGTAGCGGTAGGTGCGGTACTGGAAGTCGGTGAGTCGGGAGACGTCCTCCGGGATGTCCTTGCCGCCGTTGCCGGAGATCCAGAAGTTGTAGTCCATCGCCATCACGAACGGGCTGGCCGCGTCCTTCTCGGCGAGCACGGGGGACCAGGTCATCGGCATCTCGAACTCCCAGATCCCGTCCTCCTGGTAGGGCCAGGCGACGCCGGAGGCGGCCGCGGCACGCGACGTGTCGTACTCGAGTCCGTTGTCCTTCCACATCGGGACGAGCTGGTCCCACTCCCCGTCGAGGCAGGGCAGGCGTCCGCCCTTGACGTCGTCGGGGGTGACCTCCAGCGCCGGCAGGGAGCTGCCCGGGTTGTAGGCGCCGGGGTCGGAGAGGATGTCCGTGAACGAGCCGTACTCCTGCTCCCATTCGGCCGTGGACCACTGGTCTGCGCCGTACCTCGTGGGCGCGCACAGGTGGCCCGCGTAGTGGGTGCCGATCTCGTGGCCGGCGGCGTGGGCCGTGTTGATGTTCTCGATGCGCTGCGCCACCTCGGCCTCGTCGCCGCCGAACTCCGTGCCCACGTAGCCGGGCTCGTTGCCGGGCGCCGTGTAGTTCTCCCGATTGGCGGTCTCGATGAGGTTGATCGCGGACTGGAACACCGTGAACTTCGCGTCGGAGTCCGCGGCCGCGTCCAGGAAGGTCTTCCAGCGCGCGTCCTGACGGCCGCCGTCGAAGGAGAAGAGGACGAACTGCGGCGGGCGTTCCTCCGCCGTGAAGGCCCGCATCGGCACGCCCTCATGGGAGCGGGCGGACGGGCGGGGGAAGGACATGCGGTCTCCTGGCTCGGTCGAGTGGCGGGCGGAGTGTCTCCTCCATGGCCGCCGTGACCAGACACGGAAGACTCCACGTTCCACCGTAGGGGAGGCCCCCCGGTGGCTCTGGAGCCCTGGCAGAACTGTGACCAGGTTGTGATGTGGCGCCGCGGCTGCCGGCATGGCCCTCGCGGGCCACACCTAGACTGGAGGCATGGAATATCTCGTCCCTGTCCTCGCGGTGGTCGTCATCGGCGCCCTCGCGTTCGCCGCCGCCCGGTGGATGTCGGCTGGTCGAGCGCGTCAGGCGGCGGATCAGCGCACGCCGTCCGGTCGCGGGCTGGACATCGGACCGGAGCGGGCGCGTCTGGCGGCGGGGCTGCTGGACGAGGACGCCCATCGGCGCGTGTACGGGCACATCGCCCAGAGCCGTGTGATGGAGGCCGTGCGCGACTACCGCGCCCACACGGGACGCGGCCTGAAGGACGCCGTCATGGACGTGCAGTCCCTCGCCGTGCATCCGCAGGTCTACTCCGAGCCGGTGCAGGAACCGGACGCCACGTCCGCCGGAGTCGCGGGGCCCGTTCCCGACGACCATGGGGAGCCCCACCGGGACGATGCGGCCCCGGCCGAGACCCCCGGGCCGAAGCGGCCCGGACAGGATTCGAGCGGGCGGGGGGAGCCGGACGCCCAGACGCCCGATCGCGAGACCTCTGACGCCGTGGCCGAGGACGACGCCCGGCAGGACGCCGACCACGACTCAGCTGCGCCGCGTCCGACGGCGACGCCCGCCGATGAGCTGACCACCCTGACCGTCCCGGCCGAGTGGACCGCCGCCCCCGCCGAGGAGGAGCTCCCCTTCGAGGTCGAGGTGATGCGGGGGACGGACTCCGTCCGCCTCTCCTCGCAGGACCTGCCGCCGTGGCTGCGCGACCAGCTCTCCGCCATGGTGCGGGACGGCAACCTCGAGTCCGCCGCCGTCCAGCTGTCCAGCCACTCGGAGCTCTCCGTCCCGGAGGCGTACGAGCTGCTGCGCCGCATGCGGGAGCGCCGCGGGGAGGGCTAGTCACCGGCCGGTCGGCATGTCAGGTCGCCGCGCGCAGACGCGAAGAGGGCCGGAATCGCGTGGATTCCGGCCCTCTCTCGCGGAGACGGGGGGATTTGAACCCCCGGCCCAACTTTCGTCGAGCCCTTCATTAGCAGTGAAGTCCATTCGGCCGCTCTGGCACGTCTCCTCCATCCGGCGCGCCTCGCACGGGGCGACGCGCGGTCAGACCGGTTCAGTTTAGCGCGCCAGGCCAGGGCAGGGCAAAGGAGCGGCGTGCTCACGGACGGATCACCATCGCGCACGAGCGGGGCCCCGGATCCATGGATCCGGGGCCCCGCGTGATCTGTCAGCCGTCCGGCCTGAGGCCGACGCGTCCGTTCAGATCAGATGCGATCCTTGCGGTCGTTGCGGCCGTCGAGGTCGCGATCGGTGGCGTCGCCGTCGACCTTGACGTCCTCGTGGCGGACCTCCTCGGTCACCGTCTCGGTGCCCTGCACCTGGCGCTTGCCCAGGGAGACCTTCTCGGCGTCCACGGTCTTGTTGACGACCGGGGTCTCCTCGTAGGTGGTGACCTCGACGTCGCCGTCGCGGCCGGCGGTGCGGGCCTCGGCGGAGTTCGGGTCGACGGACTCGCGCTCCACCACGACCTCCTCGCGGGTGACGGGCACCTCGACGGTCTCGGTGGTGGTGTAGGCCTGCTTGCGCAGACGGACGCGGCCGGAGGCGCGGCGCTCGGTGCCGACGTTCAGGTGCTCGTCCTTGACGACGACGGAGTCGGCGTCGGTCACCTCGCGGCGGTCACGATCGGCCACGTCGCGGCGGTCGCCGTCCACGACGGCCTCGTCGCGGCGGTCGGCCACGCCGGCCACACCCGCGGTGCCGGCCACGCCGGCGGCGCCGGCGTCGGTGCGCACGTCGTCACGACGCACGTCGCCGTCGTGATCCGCGGCGGAGTACTCCATGGAGTAGTACTCGTAGATGCGCTGCTCCTCCTCGGGGGTCAGCGAGCCGTCCGCGTCCACGTTCGGGGCGTCCTTCACGAAGGACTTCTCGAAGGGCACCGTGATGCCGTCGGCGGTGGTCTGGGCCTGCTGCAGCGGCACGAAGGTCTCGCGGGCGCCGAACAGGCCGGTCTTCACCGTGACGAAGGTGGGCTCGTTGGTGACGTCGTCGAGGTAGACCTGACCGACGGAGCCGATCTTGTCGCCGTCGGTGGCGAAGACGGTGGAGTTCTGCAGCTGGTCGAGAGCGTTGCGGTCCATGAGGAATTCTCCTTCTGAATTGGTGTTTTGTTGCCTTACGCTCATTCACAATTCCCCATGGGCCCGAGTGGCGTCAACCATCGGCCCCCCAGATTCCCAATTCCCAGACTTCTCCCAGAATCTCGGTGTGATCCGCATGATTCCGCGGATTCTTCGTCCGGGCCTGCTGTGGATCCTGGGGGATCGGTGGGAGTGTGGCGCATGCGGTCCGCGACCCTTGACGGCCACCGATATTGTGTGGAATACGCGCGCCGCAGGCGTGAAAACGATCCCGAGGAGAGTGGAGGCCCCATGTCCGAGCCCCTGGTGGCCGAGCGCCGCCTCGCAGTGGTGGGAGCCGGCCCCCGCGGCGTCATGCTGCTGGAGCGGATCCTCGCCCGACTCGAGGGCGCGGCCCCGGACGCACACCCCCGGCGGCTGCGCATCGACGTCGTGGACCCCTATCCGCCCGGGCCAGGGCGGGTGTGGCGCACGGACCAGTCCGAGCTGTACCTCATGAACACCCCCGCGTTCTTCCCGACCGCGTGCGCCGCCGACAACCCCGGTCTGCGCCCCTCCACCGCCGCGCAGACCTTCGACCAGTGGCGTCGCGTGCACCCGGAGGCCAGCCTCGGCGTGCGCCGCCACCAGTACCCGGCCCGAGCGGTCTACGGGCGCTACCTCCGGCACCTGTACAAGGACGTCGTCGCGGGGCTGCGCGCCCGCCCCGAGGTCGTCGAGGTCGTCGAGCACCGCGCGGAGGCCACCGCCCTGCACCCCCGGCCCGACGGCGGCGCCCGCCTGGAGCTGCGGGACGCCGACGGTGCGGTCTCCGCGCTCGACGCGGACGCCGTCGTGCTCTGCCTGGGCCATCAGCCGGCGGAGCTCAGCCCCGGCCAGAACCGGATGGCCGCCGCCGCGCGGGGCAGGGACGAGCTGCACTACCAGGGCCCGCAGATCCCCTCGGACGTGGACTGGGAGACCGTGGAGGCCGGGGCGGACGTCCTCGTGCGGGGCATGGGCCTGAACGCGTTCGACCTGCTGGCCCAGCTCACCCAGGGCCGGGGCGGGGTGTACCGCCGCACCGGCGACGGACCCGGCCGGGCCCTGCGGTACGAGCCGTCGGGGGACGAGCCGCGCCTGCACCTGATGTCCCGCCGCGGCATCCCGTACCTGCCCAAGGCTGAGGTGGACGCCTTCGTGCCCCGCGGCGTCACCCTCAGCTACCTCTCCGACGCCGCCGTGGACGCCCTCGCCGCCCGGCACGGGGCCCTGGACCTCGCCGAGCACCTCTGGCCGCTGCTGCACCGCGACGTGGTCCGGCACTACTACGCCACGCTCGTCCGGGCCCAGCCCGAGATCCTCGGCGGCCCCGTCGAGGCGCGCCGGTTCCTCGGGGAGCTCGTCGGCCAGCTCGAGGAGGCCGGCCGCGGCGCCCCCGTGACCTCCGCGCACGCCGAGGAGCTCCTCCAGCGGTACGCCCCCGGCCGCCGCTTCCTGGACATCCTGGCCTATGGATCCCCGTTCGAGGACGCCGTGTTCGCCTCCCATGAGGACTATCAGCGGGCCGTCGCGGACCTCATGGAGCAGGCCTGCGTGGAGGCCGCCCTCGGGGAGGAGTCCCCGTTCATGATGGCCGTCGGCGCGCTCCATGCCGGCCGACTGCGGATCAAGGCGTGGATCGCCGAGGGTCGGATCGCCGAGGCCTCCCGCATCCGGGACGTCCAGGGCTGGTTCGAGCCGCTGGTCGAGGGCCTCGCCTCCGGCCCGCCCCTGTGGCGCGTCGAGCAGATGCTGGCGGTGCACCGGGCCGGCCTGCTCACCTGGGCCGGCCCCGCGCCCGTGGTCGAGGCCGAGGACCACGGGTTCACCGCCCACAGCCCCCAGGTGGGAGCGCAGGACTCGCTGGGGCCCGCCGTCGTCGAGGGGGCCTGGCTGGTGGAGGCGATGATGCCGCCCAACCGCGTGCAGGCCGCCGCCTCCCCGCTGGTCCGTCAGATGCTGGCGGACGGCGTCGCCGCGGCCGGGACGTGGGAGGACGAGGAGGGTGTGCGCGTGCCCGCCACCGGCTTCGACGTCACGGCCCGCCCGTACCGGCTGCGGGCCGCGGACGGCACGGTCCACGCGGACGTGTTCGTGCTGGGCCTGCAGCTCTCGGGCGTGCAGTGGGGCACCGCGATCGCGGCCGAGGCCGGGGCCGATCCGACCGGACGTGCCCTCTTCCTCGCCGACGCCGACGCCGCCGCGGCGGCCGTGCTCGCCGGCTGAGCCCCCACGACGACGGCGGGGCCGCCCGGGTGGCTCCCGGACGGCCCCGCCGTCGTCATGCCGGGTGTGGCGCCCCGCGTCCCGTCAGGGACGGACCGGCCCGCGGCCCTTGCCCGGGTGCTCCGGGCCGTGGCCCTTGCCCGGGTGGTCGCCGCCGTGACCCGGGGTCGCGCCGACGCAGCGCAGCCACTCGCGCACGGAGTTCGCGGGCTTGCCCGGCACGCCGCGCGGATCGGTCACACCGTCGCAGGTCTCGCCCGGGGAGGGCTCCGGCTCCGGGGTCGGCTCGGTCACGGGCGCGTCGAGCTGGAGGCCCACCAGGATCGGGTTGTGGTCCGAGGACCGCCACTGGTCCGCGGAGTACAGGTCCTCGGCCACGTAGTTGTGGCGCGAGTACTCCAGTGCCACGGATTCGTTCGCGTTGATCATCCAGATGTCCTGGCCGGTGATCGCCGCCGCCGCCGACGGCGAGGCGTAGATCCCGTCCAGGCTGCCGACGGCGCCGCCGAACGCGTACGAGTACTCGCCCGTGAGCGCGCCCTGCGAGACGTACCCGGCCGCCTCGAGCACGCGGATCGGGTCCTCCTTCTCGTACGCGTTGAAGTCACCCATGAGCAGGACGCGGTCGGTGCCGGTCTCGGCCTTCATGCGCTCGGCGAAGGCCACGAGGGCCTCGGCCTGGCCCACGCGGTCCGCGTTGTATGCGCCCTGGCCATCGCCCGCGTCCACGTTGCCCCCGGTCGCACCCGAGCCGCCCTTGGACTTGAAGTGGTTGGTGATCGCCACGAAGTCGGTGCCGGCCGCCCCCTCGGACGTGCCGTCGGCGGCGCGGAACAGCTGGGCCATCGGCTCGCGGGCGTTGTCGAAGTTCGTCTGGTCGTCGAGGATCACCGACTCGCCCACCGGGGTGACCTCGGCCGGCTGGTAGATGAACGCGGAGCGGATGACGTCCTCGTCCGCGAGCGCGGGACGGGTGGCCGGGGAGGCCACGTAGGCCCAGCGCTGCTCGCCGGCCTGCGCGTTGAGGGCCTCCACGAGGTGGGCCAGCGCGTGGTCCCGGTCGAGGCCGAACTTCTCGGAGTTCTCGATCTCCTCGAGCGCGACCACCGAGGTGCCGAGGCCGTTGATCGCGGCCGCGATCTTCTCCTGCTGGCGGGCGAACGCCTCGGAGGTGTAGGCGCCGCGCGGCAGGCAGCCGTTCGTGGTGACGGGGGTGCCGGCGTGGTCGCGGTAGGCGCTGCAGCCGGCCACGTCCTGACCCAGGGTCGTGAAGTAGTTGAGCACGTTGAAGCTGCCGACGGTGACGTTGCCGCCGACCGCCTCGGGGGCGGCCTCGGCCGGGCGGGTGTCCTCGATCGTCACGGGCTGGACGGCGGCCGCCGTGGCGTCGGTGAGGTGGCCCAGCGGCTGGAAGGACCACGCGTCGAAGCGCCAGTCGAGGATGACTCCGGTGGTGAACTCCAGGCCCGCGCCCACGCGCACCGGCTGGTCCGCGTCCAGGTACGGCAGCGGGTTCTGGTTGCCCGGTGAGCGCATGAAGTTCGTGGTGGCCCCGTCGTCGAGCACGATCAGCTGCTGGGCGTTGGCGGCCGCGACGGCCTGGGCCTCGGCGCCGGGCCGGGCCACCGACGTCGGGTTGTCCAGCGGCGTGGTGCCGGGGACGATGCCGAGGGAGCCGTACTGGTTGAGGGAGTAGTTGTCCGTGACCGTCCAGTCGCCCTGCGGGGCGAGGACCATGCCCTCGAGCGCCTCACGGTCGGCCTCCTCCAGCGGGAACTCCACCGGCGTGGGGGCCACGGCGCCGGGCTCGGCGACCGGCAGCACGCCGCCGGCGGCGACCTTGATCTGCGTGAGGCCGTAGTGCTCGGCCGCTTCGCCCGTGACCTGGACGTGGTCGCCGAGCGTCACGGAGCCGACCGTGTCCGGCGAGTACACGAACACGCCGTCGGAGGCGCCCGGGGTGGCGTCGGGGGTGTCGCCGCCGGTACCGGCGGTCTGGATGTAGTAGCCGTCGTAGCCGCCCGTGGAGTACACGGCGGTGACGACGCCGGTGGTGGTCACCTGGCGCCCGGCGTACGGGGTGGCCGTGCCGGTGCCCTGGAGCTGGGCGATGGTGATCCGCTCGGCCGGGGTCGGCTGCGGCTCGGGCTCCGGGGTCGGCTCGCCGCCGGTGGCGGCGGCGTTGGTCGGGGTGACCTGGTCGGTGACGGTGAAGTCGGCGCTGTTGTCGTCCGTGTCCACGCCGTTCGTGCGGGTGAGGGACTTCGGGTCCGAGTTGGCCGAGGGGGCGCCGGCGGCCGCCGTTTCGAAGGTGTTCGTGGCGCCGTAGCCGAGCACGTCCGCGACGCCCGGCACCTGGCCGGTCACCACGGAGCCGACCGGCAGGTCCGTCACGGTGCCCGCCTGGCGTGCGAGCACGATCGTGCCCTTGGTGCCCGCGGGGTTGAACGCCCCGCCGGCCACGAGGTCCGCCTGCGGCAGGGCGACGCCCGCGGTGCCGTTGGAGCCGCCGGAGACCAGGAAGTGGCCCTTCGCGGGCACCGTGCCGGACAGCGCGACCGTGCCCTGGGTCGCGGCCGTGCCGGCGGCGGAGCGGTACTGCAGGGACCAGCCGTCGAGGTTGATCGGCTGGTCAGTGGGGTTGTAGAGCTCCACGAACTTGTGGGTGTACACGGCGTTCGCGGAGCCGCCGTTGGTGTACGCCTCGTTGATGACGAGGGAGTCGCCGGCCGGGCTGGCCTGGGAGGGCAGGGCCACGGCGGGGGCGAGCAGGGCCAGGGCGGCGGTGGTCACCGCGGTGCGCGCGGCGAAGCGGGGCAGGGGGGTCATGTCGTCCTCGTCTCGATCTCTCTCGATGGGTCAGCGCGGCAGGCCCGCGGCGGTCAGCCAGGCCTGGGCGGAGAAGACGGGGTGCGTGGCGGCGCCGCGCTGCACGCCGCGGCCCTTGCCCGGGTGGTCCTCGCCCTTCACGCGACCCTTGCCCGGGTGGTCGGCGCCCTTGTCATGGCCCTTGCCATGACCCTTGCCCGGGTGGGTCGGGGCGGGCTGCTCCGGTTCGGTGGGGGTCGGGGTCGCGGTGACCTCGAGGGCATGGCGCACCACGGTCGTGTTGCCGTCGGCGTAGCGCACGGTCATCACGAGCTCGCCCGTGCCCGCGGCGGCGGGGGCGGTGATCCCGGAGAGCGTGACGGTCTCGGAACCCGCGGGGACGGCCACGGTGCCCAGGGCGGTCTCGACGCCGTCGGCCGTGCGGAAGGCGACGTCGACCGCGGTCGGCGCGGGGGCGCCGTCGGAGTCCACCACGAGGTCCCCGAGGGTCAGGCCGACGGCCTGCCCGGCCTCGACCGAGGCGGGGGCGTCGGTGACCGGCACGCCGTTCTTGCCGAAGTCCGGGGCGACGGCGCCGTGGGCCGCGTCCTGGGCGCGGGCGTAGTCCGTGATCGCCTGGGAGTCCAGCAGGCCCATGTTCACGAAGTTCTGGCGGCCGGTCGCGAAGGCGGTGTAGCCGTCGGGGGCCTTGGTCGGGTCCCCGAGCGTCGTCCAGGTGTCGTCGGCCAGGAACGACTGGCTGGCCACCGTGTACATGCGGTCCGCCTGGAGCGGCTCGCCGTCGATCCACACGCCGGTCACCTTGTCCCCCTGCGGGCGGGACTCGTCGTAGGTCCAGGTCAGCTCCTCGGACCAGCCGAGGGTGAACTTGCGCACGTCGTTCCGCCAGTTCTCCTCGAGGGCCAGCTTGATGGAGGAGCCCGGGATGTCGAAGTAGGTGATGGTGTTGCCGAACGGCGCCATGTCGAGCAGCTCGCCCAGGGTGAGGCGACCGACGAGGTCGGCCGGCTTGGCCGGGAACGCGCCGCCGTCGGTGAAGCGGTCCGTCAGCAGCTCGGAGCGCAGGCCGCCGGGGTTGGTCACGCCGAGGTCCACCTCGGGGTTCGCCTGCTCGGCGGCGTGTTTGACGGCGTCGCCCACCCAGGTGCCCAGGGTGGTCTCGGCGGCGCGCGTGCCGCCGGCCTTCCAGGAGCCGCCGGCGTCGATCAGCTTCTGGTAGTCGGTGGTGATGGAGGCGGACAGGTCGGCCACGACCTCGCCCTGCAGGTCTTCGAAGACCGCGACGGCCTCCTGCTCGATCGCGTACACCTGGGCGGTGACGGGGGATTCCGCGGCGGCCTCGGCGGGGGCCTGCGTGGACCGGGTCAGCAGGCGCGGGGTGAGCCCGGTGACCTCGCCGTCGGCGCCCACGGTCAGCTCGACGGCGGCCAGGTGGCTGCCGGAGGCGCCCGCCTGGATCACGGGGCGGTGGGCGCCGCCGGCCGTGGTGTCGTACTGGTAGAGCTGGTGGGTGTGGGCGTTGAATATGAGGTCCACGGCGGAGGAGGTCTCGCCGACGATGCGGTCGAACTCGGCCCGGGCCGCGCGCTCGGCGGCCAGTTCGCCCGCGCCGGCGGCGCCGTCGTGGTACGAGGCCACGATCACGTCGGCGGCGTCCTGGGCCGCCAGCTCGTCGGCGACCGCGTTCACGGCGGCGACCTCGTCGAGGACCTCGTTGCCCTTCAGACCCGCGCCGGTGGTGGTCGCGTACAGCTCGTTGGGGGAGGCACCGATGACGGCGACGCGCACGCCGTCGACGTCGAAGACGGCGTGCGAGGTGAGGACGGGCTCCTTGCTCGTCGGGTCCACCAGGTTGGCGGAGAGCACCGGGAACTGGGCCCGGGACTCCACGCGGCCCTGCAGGTCGTCCAGGCCCTTGTCGAACTCGTGGTTGCCGGCGGTCAGCGAGGCCAGGCCGAGCGCGTTCATCACGTCGATCGTCGGGTTGTCCTGCTGCACGTTGGACACGGACTTCGAGCCGCCGATCAGGTCGCCGGCGCTGGTCAGCAGCGTGGAGCCGGCGCCGTGCTCGGCCTCGAACGCGGTGCGGTAGTCCTCCACGGTGTCCGCGAACTGCGTGCCGATGTAGTCCCCGGACAGCGCGCCGTGGAAGTCGTTGAAGGACAGGATCGAGATGGTGGTCTCGTCCGCGGCGGCCGTCTCGACGGCCAGGGCGGGCGCCGCACTCGCGGGCGCGAGGACGAGGACGGTGCAGGCGGCCGTGGTGACGGCACGGCGGCGGAACAGGCTGGGCATGGCTCTCCCCGGGATGCGTGATGACAGAGGTGCGCCGCCGGTGGACGGCGGGGTGACGCGCCGAGTCCACCACATCCAGGTGGCCCCCAGGTGAACGAGAGGCGGCGGGCCGTCCGGCCCGCCGCCTCTCGTCGTGTGCACGCGGATGGTGAGGGATTCGAACCCTCGGCGCGGGGTCACCGCGCACCGGTTTTCAAGACCGGCTCCTTCGGCCGCTCGGACAACCATCCCGGGCCTGACCGCGACGGCGTGGGCCGCCGCGTCGAGGACCCACTCTAGCCCGTGGCCCGGCGGGCGACCGGTGGCGAGTCCGGCCCCCGCGCGCGAGGATGGACCCTCGACCCTCGACCCCCGACCAGAGGAGGAGACCCCCATGGACGTCCCCGCACAGATGCGCGCCGTGCGATTCACCGGCGCCGGCGACAACGGCGTCGTCCGCGTGGGCCACGAGCCCGTGCCGGACCCCGGCCCGGGCGAGGTGCTGGTGCACGTGGCCGCCGCGGGTCTCAACCGCGCGGACATCGCGCAGCGCGAGGGCCGCTATCCGCCGCCGCGCGGCGCCTCCGAGATCCCCGGACTCGAGGTCTCCGGCACCGTGGCGGCGCTGGGACCCGAGGCCGGGATGCCGGGTGAGGGGCGGTTCGCCGTCGGTGACCGGGTGTGCGCGCTCCTGGCCGGCGGCGGCTTCGCCGAGTACGTCGCCGTGCCGGCGGGCCAGCTCATGGCCGTCCCCGACGGCGTCGGCCTCGTCGAGGCGGCGGCCCTGCCGGAGGTCGCCTGCACGGTGCACTCGACGCTCGTGGGCCGGGCGGGCGTGCAGGCCGGGGACCGGGTGCTCGTGCACGGCGCCACCGGCGGCATCGGCTCCTTCGCCGTCCAGTTCCTCGCCGCGGTCGGCGCCCGGGTGCTGGGCACCGCCGGCGGCCCGGAGAAGGTGGCGCTCGGCCGTGGGCTGGGCGCCGAGCACATGTTCGACCACCGCGCCGCCGAGTCCGGTGCCTTCGCCCCGTGGGTCAAGGAGGTCACGGACGGCCACGGCGCGGACGTCATCCTCGACGTCGTCGGCGCCCCGTACCTGGCACCCAACGTGTCCGCGCTCGCCCCCGAGGGACGCATCGTGACGCTCGCGGTCCAGGGCGGCGCCGTCCCGGAGGACTTCAACATCATGAAGCTGGTGGTCAAGCGCGGCTGGCTCACGGGGGCGACGCTCCGCTCCCGCTCGGTCGTGGACAAGGCCGGGATCGTGGCCGCGGCCGAACGTGCCGTGTGGCCCCTGGTGGCGGCGGGCCGCATCGACGCGAGCGTCGGGGCGTGCTTCCCGCTCGCCGAGGCCGCCGAGGCGTTCGACTGGTTCGACTCCGCCACCCGCACGGGCAAGGTCGTGCTCGTCACCGACCCCGCCGACGCGCGCCGGCCGTCCGGCGACCGCGCATGAGGGGGCCCTTCGCACGCTTCCGTCAGGAGCGTGCCGACGACCGCGAGCTCGGCACGGGGCTGTGGCGCCGTGCCCACGACCGACTCGGCCGGGCCCTGGACCGCTACTGGCAGGTGCTGGAGGGCCAGCGGGGCACGGACGTGCTGAGCCCCGAGGAGCGCAACGGCGTGGTCCACGCCGGCAACGTCCTCACGGAACGGCTCCCCGCGGTCCGTGCCCTGTGCGTCCGCCTGCACCGGGACCACGAGGGCGACGGCGAGCACATCCCGGCCGAGGCCGCCGACGTCCACCGTGAGCTCTCCCGCGCCGCACACGAGCTGGCCGCCACCGCCCAGGCCCTCGCCCTGTACCGGCTCGGCCAGGGCTCGGCGGAGTCGGTCGGCCGGCACGCCGAACGCACCCTCGGCCACCTGGACCGGGCGGAGGAGCTGGGAGCCGGGCTCTGACGGCGGCGCGCCCCGGAGGGCCGGCCCGGAGACGAGAGGACCCCGCCGCGTGGTCACGCGGCGGGGTCCGGGGGAGCCCCCTGCCGGATTCGAACCGGCGACCTGCTCTTTACGAGGGAGCTGCTCTGGCCAGCTGAGCTAAGGAGGCACGCGACCGTGAACGGCCACGGCTGACGAGCATACCGGTTTCGCGGCCCCGATTCCACCGCGCGGCCGGGTGCGCGGGCCACCGAGTGTGGCCCGCCCCTTCCGCGGGCGTTCACCCCCAGGCCATGCCGTGGCCAGACGAGGACGGTTCCCTGGTGGGCACACACCGTCGACGGGAGACGCATGAGCCTGCCCCACGCCCCTCGCACCCCGGCACCCCCCGCCGCGGCTTCGTCGGCCGTGCCCCTCCGCCTGGCCGTGGTGGACATGTCCGGCACGTCCATCGTGGAGCACGGGCTCCAGGACACGGCGTTCGCCCGCTCGTTGGACCAGCACGGCGTCCCGGCGGGCACGCCGGAGCACGACGACGCCGCGCGGCGGTTCCGCGCGCTCCGGCCCACCTCGCGCACGGCCGTTTTCCCCCGCGTGTTCGCCGACCGGGCGGTGGCCGCGGCGGCGACCCGCACGTTCGAGGCGACCTTCGACGCGCTGCTGGCTGAGCACGGCGTCCGGGCCGTGCCGGGCGCGGAGGAGGCGCTCATCCGCCTGCGCGCCCTCGGCCTCCACGTGTGCCTGTGCACCGGCTACGCCCGCCACACCCAGAACATGATCCTCGAGTCGCTGGGGTGGATGGGCCTGGCGGATCTCAGCCTCTCCCCGGACGACGCCGGCCGCGGCGTCCCCTACCCGGACATGATCCTCACCGCCCTGCTCGGTCTCGACCTGGAGGACGTCCGCAGCGTCCTCGTGGTCGGGGACACCGCGGAGGACATGACGGCCGGGCGCCGCGCCGGGGCCGGACTCGTGGTCGGCGTGCGCACGGGTCGCGACGCGGACCACGTCCTGCTGGCGGCGGGCTCGGACCGGGTGGTGCCGGGCCTGGCCGACGTGCCGGACCTGGTGGTCCGCACCCGCTGAGCCGGCGCCGGTCCACCCGGCGCGGCCGCTCAGCGACGTCGCGGGGTGCGCACCCGGCGGGGCAGCAGGGCCAGCATCATGGCTTCGAGGGCCAGCTGCTCCGGCACGTTGGCGGCGATGCGCTCGCGGGCCGTGGTGACGGCGTCGATCCGGGCGAGCACCTCGGCCGAGTCGCCGGCGGTGCCGCGGGCGTACGCCTCGATCTCGTCCCGACGGTGCTCGTTGATGAGCTCGCCGTCGGCCCCCAGCTGCACGCGCAGCACGTCCCGGAACAGGCCCATGACGTCGATCATGGCCCGGTCCAGCGAGTCTCGGACGGCGCGGCGCCGCCGGCGGGTCTGGTCCTCCTCGAGCCGTTTGACGTGGTGGCGGAGCTTGGGCGGGACGGGCTCGCCGGGCTCGAGGCCCAGGGAGCGGCGCAGTGCCTCGAGCTCCTCGGCGTCCCGGGCTTCGGCGGCGGACTCGGCCTCGGCCTTGGACACCTCGGCCAACGTGGCGGCCAGGGCCATCGCGTCGGAGACGGCGGTGGCCTGGAGCGGCAGGGAGAGGATGCGCTCGCGGCGTTCGAGGGCCTCCGGGTCCCGCGCGAGGCGGCGGGCCATGCCCACGTGCGACTGGGAGATCCGGGCGGTGGTGAGCGCCGTCTCGCGGTCCAGCCCGTCGCGGCGGTGCAGCAGCTCCGCCACCTGCTCCACGGCGGGGATGCTCAGCGTGATCAGCCGGCAGCGGGAGCGGACGGTGGGGAGCACGTCCGCGGGGGACGGGGCGCACAGCATCCAGATCGTGCGGGCCGGCGGCTCCTCGATGGCCTTGAGCAGCACGTTCGTGGCGCGCTCCGTCATGCGGTCCGCGTCCTCCATGAGGAAGATCCGCCAGCGCCCGGTGGCGGGGGTGGACTGGCCGGCCTCCACGAGGGCGCGGACGTCCTCGATCCGATAGCTCACCGCCTCGGTGGCCAGCACGGTCACGTCCGGGTGGGTGCCGCCGAGGACGGTGCGGCACGCGTGGCACTCGCCGCAGCCGCGCGCCGCCGGGTCCGCGACCTCGCACTGCAGGGCCGCGGCGAACGCACGCGCCGCCGTCGACCGGCCGGAGCCGGGCGGGCCCGTGAACATCCAGGCGTGGGTGGGACGGTCCTCGGCCGCGGCGCGGCGCAGCTGGGCCACCGCGGCCTCCTGGCCCGCGAGGTCCGCGAACACGGCGGGGGCGGGGGCCGTCATCGGTCGGCCGCCTGGGCGGTGACGCGGGCCAGCGCGCGGGCGGTGAGCTCCTGCGGCGGCAGCGCGCCGTCGAGCACGAGGTACCGCTCGGGCGCGGCCGCCGCGCGCGCGAGGAAGGCGGCGCGCAGGGCCTCGTGCCGGTCCGCCGTCTCCCGCTCCATGCGGTCGGGGGTGCCCTCGCCCTCCGCCGCGCGCCGGTCACGCCGGTCCGCGGCGGTGGCCGCGTCCACGTCGATCAGCACCGTCAGATCGGGGACGAGGCCGTCCGTGGCCCACTCGTTCAGGGCGGCGATCCGCGCCTCGCCCAGCCCGCGCGCCGCGCCCTGGTAGGCCACGGACGAGTCCACATACCGGTCCGTGACGACGACGGCGCCCCGGGCCAGCGCGGGGCGCAGCGTGCGGACGGCGTGGGCGGACCGGGCCGCGGCGAACAGCAGCGCCTCGGTGCGGGGGTCCACGGGGGCGTGCCCGGGGTCCAGCAGCAGCTCCCGCAGCGTCTCGCCCAGGTCCGAGCCGCCGGGCTCGCGCGTGAGCACCACCTCGTGGCCCGCGGCGCGCAGGGCCTCGGTCAGGGCGCGGGCCTGGGTGGACTTGCCGGATCCGTCCGGTCCCTCGACGGCGACGAACAGGCCGCGATGCTCGGTCTGGGTGCTCACGCCTCGAGCCTAGACGCCGCCCCGGACGGGGAGGGAACCCGTCCGGGCCGACCGCCTAGACTGACCGGCATGAGCGCCCCCATGCACTTCGCCCTGCTCGTCGACCACTGGCTGTTCCGCGTCCTGGCGATCGCCGCGCTCGGGCTCGAGGTCTGGGCGCTGGTGGACGTCGTCCGGCGCCGCCCCGACGACTTCGCCCGCATCGGGGGCCGGGACAGGAGCTTCTGGCTGATCCTCACCGGCGTCGCCGCCGTCGTCGGGCTCCTCGGCGTGCTCGCCGGCGGCGGGATGGGCATGTTCGGCCTCGTGGCCGCGTGCGTGGCGTGCGTCTACCTCGCCGGCCCCCGCCAGGACATGGGCCCGGCCCTGCGCCGCTGAGGGTCCCGCGCCGTCGGCGCCGCCCTCATGACGACGGCGCCACCGCCGCCCAGCGCACGCTCAGCTCCCCGCGCCGCCACTGGTGCGGGCCGCCCAGCACGGGCCAGCCCGCCGCGCGGAGCGTGCCGACCGTCGCCAGCCACCGCTGCCGCGTCCCGTAGGCCGCGAGCGGGGCGTGCGCGGCCCACGCGGCGTCGGCCTCCGCCAGGAGCCGATGGACGGGCTCGCCGGGTACGTGCCGGTGGATGAGGACCTTCGGCAGGCGCGCCGCCACGTCCGAGGGGCGGGCGAAGGACCCCAGCCGGAGGGCCACGGTCAGGCTCGCGGGCCCGTCCCGACGCAGGTCCACCCAGGCCGCCCGCCGGCCGTCCTCGGAGCAGGTGCCCTCCACGAGGACGCCGTCGTCGGCGAGCCCCGCGCACAGCAGGGACCAGATCGCGGGCACGTCCTCCTCCCGGTACTGGCGCAGCACGTTGAACGCGCGCACCACGGTGGGCGGCCGCGGCACGGGCAGCTCGAAGCCGCCGACCGCCCAGGTGACCCCCGGCAGGTCGCCGGCCCGCTCCCGGGCCCGGGCCACCCGAGCGGGGTCGATCTCGAGGCCCACCAGCTCGAGGGCCGGGTTCTGCACGCGCAGCCGCTGGGCCATCTCGACGGCGGTCACCGGCTCCGCGCCGAAGCCCAGGTCCACGGCCAGCGGGCGGGGAGTGCGCCGCAGCAGGGGGCCGTGCACGTCCGTGAGCCAGCGGTCCACCCGGCGCATCCGCTGCGCCGCCGTCGTGCCGCGGGTGATGTGGCCCTGCGGGCCCCGTGCCGGGACTGGGCCGGGCGTCGTGCGCGCGCGCAGCCGCCGGGCCTTCTCCACCATGGGCTCCAGCGTAGGGGAGCGGCGGGACGGGTCCGCCTAGGATGGTGACATGGCGAACACCACGTACACGCTGGTCCTGCTGCGGCACGGTCAGAGCGAATGGAACGAGAAGAACCTGTTCACCGGCTGGGTGGACGTCCCGCTGACCGAGAAGGGGCGCGCCGAGGCCGCCCGCGGCGGTGAGCTGCTGGAGGCGGAGGGCATCCGCCCGGACGTGGTCCACACGTCCCTGCTCAAGCGCGCCATCACCACGGCCAACCTGGCCCTCGAGGCCGCGGACCGCCAGTGGATCCCGGTCAAGCGCAGCTGGCGCCTGAACGAGCGCCACTACGGCGCCCTGCAGGGCAAGGACAAGGCCCAGGTGAAGGAGGAGTTCGGCGAGGAGCAGTTCATGGTCTGGCGCCGGTCCTTCGACACCCCGCCGCCCGCCCTGGACGACGACTCCGAGTTCTCCCAGATCGGCGACGAGCGCTACGCGGACCTGGGCAAGGACGCCCCCCGCACCGAGGCCCTCAAGCAGGTCATCGACCGCCTGCTGCCCTACTGGGAGGAGCAGATCCTGCCCGACCTCAAGGCCGGCAAGACCGTGCTGATCGCCGCGCACGGCAACTCGCTGCGCGCCCTGGTCAAGCACCTGGACGGCATCTCGGACGAGGACATCGCGGGCCTGAACATCCCGACGGGCATCCCGCTGGTCTACGAGCTGGACCAGAACTTCAAGCCGATCACCGCGAACGGCCGCTACCTCGACCCGGAGGCCGCCGCCGCCGGCGCCGCCGCCGTGGCCGCCCAGGGCTCCGCGCACTGACGCGTCCGACGACGACGGGCCGGGACCCCGCCGGGGGCCCGGCCCGTGGCGTCGGGGACGGTCAGGAGCCGGTGGCGTCCGGGCGGTGGGTCGCCCACTCGCCCGTGACGAGGTAGCGCACCTTGGCGGCCACGGACAGGCCGTGGTCCGTGAACCGCTCGAGGTAGCGCGAGGCCAGCGTGACGTCCGTGGTGGTGGCCGGCGTCGCGCTCCAGTCCGGGGCGGCGATCGCGCGGAAGACGGACAGGTGCAGCGCGTTGACGTCCTCGTTGAGGGCGTCGATCCGGTCCCCGTGCGCCAGGTCCTGGGGCTCGAGCAGCAGGACGACCTCCTCGGCCACCTCCACGGCGGCGTCGCACATCGCGGTGATCACGGTCCGGACCTGTTCCGGGATGACGTGCTCGGGGTAGCGCAGCCGGGTCAGCTGGGCCACGTGGCGGGCGAGGTCGCCCATGCGCTCGAGCGAGGAGCTCATCCGCAGCGTGGCGACGACGGTGCGCAGGTCCGTGGCCACGGGCGCCTGCAGCGCCAGGATGCGCACGGCCTGCTCGTCGAGGGACTCCTGCAGCTGGTCGATCCGCGCGTCCTCCGAGATGACCCGTTCGGCGCCGTGCACGTCGGCCGCCTCGAGGGCGGCCTGCGCGTCCATCATGGCGCGGTGCACGAGGCGGGCGATCTCGCTCAGGTCGCGGCCCAGCCGCTCGAGGTCGGCCCGGTAGAGCTCGCGCATGGTCTCCTCTCCCCGGCGACGCCCGTGCGCCGCCGACCCCGACTCCCCGGGGCAACGGTCCACCCTGGCAGGGCAAGATGAACGGCCCATGAACGCCGATCGTCCGGCGTCTGGCGGTGCCTGGGCAGCCCGTCTCCGGGCCGCCAGAGGCTAGTCTGGTGCCGTGGATCCCGTCATCATCGGCCTGCTGTGCGGAGCGGTCGGACTGTTCACCGGAGTGGCCTCCATGCTGGCCTTCCGGGCGTCCGAGCGCTCGCGGACGGTGGACCTGACGGTCGGCGAACCCACCCTCGCCCCGGGCGCCGCCGAGGTCCTCTCCGTGGTCGGCCGCGCGTACGCGGTGGTGGACGACGTCGACGGCGTGGTGCGCGCGAACCCCGCGGCCTACGCCCTGGGCCTCGTGCGAGGGCACTCGCTCGTCCAGGACCAGCTGCGGGAGCTCACGCGGACCGTGCGGGCCGACGGCGTCATCGTCGAGCGCCGCATGGAGCTGCCCCGAGGACCCCTCGGGCAGTCGAGCCTCGTCGTCGAGCTGCGCGTGGCCCCGCTGGACGAGGAGTACATCCTGATCCTCGCCGACGACCGCACGGACGTGACCCGCACCGAGGCCATGCGCCACGACTTCGTCGTCAACGTCTCGCACGAGCTCAAGACGCCGGTGGGCGCCATCTCCCTGCTCTCCGAGGCCATCGGCGACGCCGCGGAGGACGAGGAGGCGGTGCGTCGCTTCGCCGCACGCCTGGGCGTCGAGTCCCGCCGGCTCTCGGCCCTCGTGCAGGACATCATCGAGTTCTCCCGGCTGCAGGCCAAGGACGTGGTCCAGGACGGGGGGCCCGTGGACCTCAACGCCGTCGTCGCCGACGCCGTGGACCGCCTGCGCCTGACCGCCGAGGACCGCGGCATCGCGCTGCGCGTGGGCGGCCGCGTGGACGCGGTGGTGCACGGGGACCAGGACCAGCTGATGACCGCGGTGCGCAACCTGGTGGACAACGCGGTGCGCTACTCCCCGGAGGGCACCACGGTGGGCATCGGCCTGAGCTCCGTGGACGGGCTCGCCCAGGTCACCGTCACGGACCAGGGCATCGGCATCAGCCCGGAGGAGCAGGAGCGGGTCTTCGAACGCTTCTACCGCGTGGACGCGGCGCGGTCGCGTCAGACGGGCGGCACGGGCCTGGGGCTGAGCATCGTCAAGCACGTCGTCATCAACCACGGAGGGGAGGTCACCCTCTGGTCCCAGCCGGGCCGCGGGTCGACCTTCACCATCCGCCTGCCCGAGTGGGGGGACGGTGTCGCCGTCGACGGCGCGCCGGGTGCCGCCCACGTCACCGAGCGGCGCGGTCACCGGGTGACCGCCTCGGCCGCACCCCCGACCCGGAAGGAGACGAGCGCATGAGCCGCATTCTGATCGTGGAGGACGAGGAGTCGTTCAGCGACCCCCTGTCCTACCTCCTGGAGAAGGAGGGGTTCGAGGTCACCGTCGCCGCCGACGGCAACGAGGCGCTGAGCGTCTTCGAGCGCGACAGCGCGGACCTGATCCTCCTGGACCTGATGCTCCCGGGGATGTCCGGCACCGAGGTGTGTCGTCAGGTGCGCCAGCGCTCCAACGTCCCCGTGATCATGCTGACCGCGAAGGACTCGGAGATCGACAAGGTCGTCGGCCTCGAGCTCGGGGCGGACGACTACGTGACCAAGCCGTACTCCTCGCGTGAGCTGGTGGCCCGCGTCCGCGCCGTGCTGCGCCGTCAGGGGGACCAGGAGGAGCCGATGTCGGCGACCATCAGCGCCGGCCCCGTGCGCATGGACGTCGAGCGGCACGTCGTCTCCGTGGACGGCGAGCAGGTGTCCCTGCCGCTCAAGGAGTTCGAGCTGCTGGAGATGCTGCTGCGCAACGCCGGGCGCGTGCTCACCCGCGGCCAGCTGATCGACCGCGTGTGGGGCTCCGACTACGTGGGGGACACCAAGACCCTCGACGTGCACGTGAAGCGCCTGCGCTCCAAGATCGAGCCCGATCCCTCGAGCCCCCGCTACCTCGTCACGGTGCGCGGCCTGGGCTACAAGTTCGAGGCCTGACCGGCGCGCTGCACCCGGGACGACGACGGCCCCGGCTCCACCTCGCGGTGGGGCCGGGGCCGTGGCGTGCCGGGCGCAGGCCCGGCGGAGGTCAGTGCTCCTCGCCGTAGTGGTGGGTCTCCTCGTGGAGGTGCCCGACGAGATCCTCCTCCGAGGGCTCGACTCCCTCGGGGAGCAGGTCACGGTACTGCTCCTGGGTGGCGCTCAGCAGCGGGACGGCCAGGTCGGCGGTGCCGCCGTTGCCGGAGACGGTCACGGGCAGGTTCTCGCCGACCCACACGCCCTCGCGCTCCAGGACGGTTGTGTTCGCCTCGTCCTCGAGCTTGCGGCTCTCGCCGGCGGGGACCTTCAGGGTCGCGGAGCCGCCGCCCTCGGCCTGGAAGGTGTAGGTCTGATCCTGGCCGGAGGTGTTCTCCACGGTGCCGATCAGGCGGGCGGGGCCCGACTCGCCGTCGCCGACGAGGGCGAGGTTGCGGTAGCTCAGGAAGTCCTGCTCCTGGCCGTTGATGCCGTCCGAGGGGGAGTACTGGATGGCGGTGGCGATCGGGCTCACGGCGGAGCAGCCGGTGGCGCCCAGCAGGGCGACCGCGGCCAGCGCACCTGCGGCGAGGTGGCGCCGGGCGGGCCGGGATGCGTTCTTCACAGAGGTCTCCTCAGGTGCGATGACGTGCTCAGGAGCCCCGAGGCAGGGGTCCTGCCAGGTCAGGCTACCGCATCCCGGGACGCCGGCCGGCCCGTGGCGCCGGGTCGTCCACTATCACATCCGGAGGCCGAAGATGTGACGGCGCGCGCGGCATGACGAGGCCGCATGATAGAATGAGACGACTGAAAGGGGCACAACAACATGGTTTTTGAGGTCGGAGAGACCGTCGTCTACCCCCATCACGGTGCTGCGCGGATCGAGGAGATCAAGATGCGCACCATCAAGGGGGAGGAGAAGATGTACCTCAAGCTCAAGGTGGCGCAGGGAGACCTGACCATCGAGGTCCCTGCGGAGAACGTCGACCTCGTCGGCGTGCGTGACGTCGTGGATGCGGAGGGGCTCGAGCACGTCATGGAGGTCCTGCGCGCCGAGCACGTGGAGGAGCCGACCAACTGGTCCCGCCGTTACAAGGCGAACCTGGAGAAGCTCGCCAGTGGCGACGTCAACAAGGTGGCCGAGGTCGTCCGCGACCTGTGGCGCCGCGACCAGGACCGCGGCCTGTCCGCCGGTGAGAAGCGCATGCTCGCGAAGGCTCGCCAGGTGCTCGTGTCCGAGCTGGCGCTGGCCAAGAAGGTCACCGAGGAGGAGGCCGAGGGTCGCCTGGACAAGGTGCTCGAGGGCTGACGGGCAGCACACGGCAGGGGAGGGGTCCGCGTCCACGACGCGGGCCCCTCCCCTGTCTCGTCCCCGGCCCGTCCGGCGCCGCCGGAGGGGGTCCCGGGCCACGGGCACCGGCGCGCTCCCTAGGATGAGGCCATGCCCACCGCCCTCGTGATCGCTGCCGCCGGCGCCGGCACCCGCCTCGGCGCCGGGCTGCCCAAGGCCCTCGCCCCCCTCGCGGACGGCCGCACCCTCCTGCGCCACTGCCTGGAGTCCGTCGCCGCCGCGCGCGCCGCCGGGCTCGCCCTGGACGCCGTCGTGGTGCTCACCCCGCCGGTGGAGGCCGATGCCGGCCGCGTGGCCGCCGAGGTCGACGCCGGCCCGCGCCTGGACGTGCCCGTGCACTGCGTGCCCGGCGGCGCCGAGCGCGCGGACTCGGTCCGCGCCGGACTCGCCGCGGCCTCCGGCGCTCTGGCCGACCTCGCCCCGGCGGGGGCGCCCCGCTGTGTCCTCGTCCACGACGCGGCCCGCGCGCTGACCCCGCCGAGCGTGTTCGGGGCCGTGACGGCGGCGCTCGGGACCGGCGCGGTCGCCGCGGTCCCGGGCCTGCCGCTGACGGACACCGTCAAGCAGGTCACCCCCGGACGGGGCGGCGTCGACGTCGTCGCGGCCACGCCGGCCCGCGCCGGACTGCGCGCGATCCAGACGCCGCAGGGCTTCGACCTGGACACCCTGCTGGCGGCCCACGAGGCCGTGCGCACGGACCCCACGCTCGACGCCGCGGCGCTCACCGACGATGCGATGGTCATGGAGGCCGCGGGGCACGAGGTCGTGGTGGTGCCCGGCGACCCGGCCGCGTTCAAGGTCACCGCCCCCGCCGACCTCGACCTCGCCCGCCTCGAGCTCGCCCGCCGCGCCCCCCAGGGGGCCTCCATGCGCCAGCCCACCCGCCCCGCCGTCGCGGCCGCCCCCCTGCCGCGCGTGGGGATCGGCACCGACGTGCACGCGTGGGCACCCGAGGATGCCCCCCGGCCCCTGTGGCTCGGCGGCATCCACTGGCCCGGCGAGCGGGGGGTGGCCGCGACCTCGGACGGGGACGTGGCCGCCCACGCGGCGTGCAACGCCCTGCTCTCCGCCGCCGGCCTCGGCGATCTCGGGGCCGTGTTCGGCGTCGACCGGCCCGAGATGGCGGACGCCTCCGGCGCGGACATGCTCCGCGAGGTGCTGCGCCTGCTGACGGAGGCGGGCGTCGCCGTCGGGAACGTGGCGGTCCAGGTGGTCGCACCCCGGCCCAAGGTGGGCACGCGCCGCGCGGAGATGGAGGCCGCCCTGTCCGCCGCCCTCGGCGGGGCCCCCGTGTCCGTCTCCGCCGCCACGACGGACCGGCTGGGCTTCATCGGGCGCAGGGAGGGGCTGGTGGGGATCGCGACCGCGCTCGTCGTCCCCGCGGCCTGAGCCCGCGTCGGCGCACCGACTAGGCTGGCAGAGCCCCGTCAGGACCCCGCCCCTCCGGAAGGACCGCGCCCCCATGGCCCAGCGCTTCTACGACACCCGCACCGCGCAGATCCGGGACTTCGAGCCCCTCGTGCCCGGCGAGGCGTCGGTGTACTACTGCGGGGCCACGGTGCAGGGCATGCCGCACGTGGGCCACGTGCGCAGCGCGATCGTGTTCGACATCCTCATCCGCTGGCTCGAGGCCACCGGGCTGCGCGTCACCTCGGTGCGGAACGTGACGGACATCGACGACAAGATCCTCGACCGCTCGGCCGCCTCCCACGAGGCCGGCTTCGAGGCCTCGGACCTCTACCCGGCCCGCGAGCCGTGGTGGGCCCTGGCCTACCGGTTCGAGAAGGCGTTCGACGCCGCCTACCTCGCCCTCGGCGTCCGCCGTCCCACCTATGAGCCGCGCGCCACCGGCCACGTGCCCGAGATGTTCGCGCTCATCGAGCGCCTGATGGAGCGCGGCCACGCCTACCCCGCGCAGGACGGCTCGGGCGACGTCTACTTCGACGTCCGGTCCTGGGAGCGCTACGGCGAGCTCACCCGCCAGCGCGTCGAGGACATGCAGGACGCCCCCGACGCCGACCCGCGCGGCAAGCGCGACCCCCGCGACTTCGCCCTGTGGAAGGGCGCCAAGCCCGGCGAGCCCGCCACCGCCGTGTGGGAGTCGCCCTGGGGCGCCGGCCGCCCCGGATGGCACCTGGAGTGCTCGGCCATGTCCACGAAGTACCTCGGCGCCGAGTTCGACATCCACGGCGGCGGCCTGGACCTGCGGTTCCCGCACCACGAGAACGAGCTGGCCCAGTCGGCGGCCGCCGGTGACGGCTTCGCCCGCTTCTGGCTGCACAACGGGCTCGTCACCTACGGCGGCGAGAAGATGTCCAAGTCCGTGGGCAACACGATCTCCCCCGAGGAGATGCTCGGCATGGCCCGCCCGACGGCGGTGCGCTACTTCCTGGGGCAGGCCCACTACCGCTCCCAGCTCGACTACCGGCCCGGCGCCCTCGACGAGGCCGAGGCCGCCGTCGAGCGCATCGAGGGCTTCACGGCCCGCGCCCGGGCCGCGGGTGCCGTCCCGCCCGCCCCCGACGGGGCGCTCGCGGACCGCGTGCCCGCCGCCTTCCGCGCCGCCATGGAGGACGACCTCAACGTGCCCCAGGCGCTCGCGGCCCTGCACGAGGCCGTGCGCGCCGGCAACTCGGCGCTGGCCGGGCAGGACCTCGACGCCGCGGCCGCCCGCCTGGCCGAGGTGGAGGCCATGACCGCGGTGCTGGGCCTGGACGACGTGCCCGAGGGCGACGACGCCGCGGCCGGCCCGGTGTCGGACGCCCTCGACTCGCTCGTCCGGTCGCAGATCGAGGCGCGGGCGCAGGCCCGCGCGGACAAGGACTGGGCCACCGCGGACCGCATCCGCGACGCGTTGGCCGCGGCCGGCGTCGTGGTGGAGGACGGCGCCGACGGCGCCACATGGCGCCTGGCGGACTGACACCTAGACTGGAGGGCGATCCGGCGGCGCCCCGCGTGCCGCCGCCCCCGTCCCCGGCCCGCAGGAGTCCCGCCATGTCCACCGCACCCCGCTCCGGCGGATCCCGCAAGCCCAAGGGCAAGAAGGGCCCCATGAAGGGCACCGGCGGCCACGGTCGCAAGGCGCTCGAGGGCCGCGGACCCACCCCCAAGGCCGAGGACCGGGTCTACCACAAGGCGCACCGCGCCAAGCAGCTGGCCGAGCGCTCGGCCGCCAAGCGCGGTCCCGTGAAGGACCAGGTCCGCGGCCGCGTGAAGCTCACGGATGAGACGGTCTCCGGTCGCAATCCCGTGCTCGAGGCGCTGCGCGCGGGCATCCCGGCCAAGGCGCTGCACGTGGCCGTGCGCATCGAGATGGACGACCGCGTCAAGGAGGCCCTGCGCCTCTGCCTCGAGCAGGGCGTGCCGGTCCTGGAGAACACCAAGCCGGAGCTGGACCGCCTCTCCGGCGAGGCCGTGCACCAGGGCATCGTGCTGCAGATCCCGCCCTATGAGTACGCGGACGCCACGGCCCTGGCCCTCGACGCGCTCGCGAAGCACGAGAAGGGGCACCTGCGGACCCCGCCGCTGCTGATCGCGCTCGACGGCATCACCGACCCCCGCAACCTCGGCGCCATCATCCGGGCCGGCTCCGCGTTCGACGCGGACGGCGTGATCGTGCCCGAGCGCCGCTCCGTCGGCGTGACCGCCACCGCCTGGCGCACCTCGGCCGGCGCGGCCGCGCGGGTGCCCGTGGCCCAGGCCGGCAACCTGAACACCACCCTCGTCGACCTGCACAAGGCCGGCTACTTCGTGCTGGGCCTCGACGGCGGCGGGGACGTCTCGCTGCCCGGGCTCGCCCTGGCCACGGAGCCGCTCGTGCTCGTGGTGGGGGCCGAGGGCAAGGGTCTGTCCCGCATGGTGCGGGAGCACT
Organism: Micrococcus sp. iso_239; assembly: GCF_056173395.1. NCBI lineage: Bacteria > Bacillati > Actinomycetota > Actinomycetes > Micrococcales > Micrococcaceae > Micrococcus > Micrococcus sp. iso_239. Next base: position 357,357 of record NZ_CM149672.1, read on the forward strand.
GCCAGCAGATCGTGTCCATCCCGATCGACTCGACGATGGAGTCCCTCAACGCCTCGATGGCGGTGGGCATCTCCCTGTACGAGATCTCGGTGCAGCGCGCCGGCGGGCGCTGACCTCCACGGCGCCCCCGCCCGGGATGACGGCCAGGCGGGGACGCGGGTGTCGCACACGGCGCCGACGCGGGCAGAGTGTCTACAGTGACGTCGATCACATGGCAGGATGTCGCGTGGATACGCGCACGTCTTGCCTGTGATGCGTGTCACCGCGCACAGTGTCTGCACTGTGTCCGACGGGCCCCCGTCGGCGAGCGCATCCCGCACCGCACCATCAGAACGAGGTCCGTCTCATGAAGCACCGCTCCCTCTCCCTCACCGCCGCCCTCGCCGTCGCCGCCCTCGGGCTCACGGCGTGCGGTGACTCCGGCTCCGGCGGCTCCGGCTCGTCCTCCGCCGCCGGCGGCGACGGCTCCTACACCGTGGGCATCAACCAGCTCGTCTCCCACCCGGCGCTCGACGGCGCGGCCGAGGGCTTCAAGGAGGCGTTCAAGGACGCCGGCCTGGACGTGACGTTCGAGGAGCAGAACGCCCAGGGCGAGCAGGCCACCGTCACCTCGATCGCCTCCACCTTCGCCAACGACGGGGACGTGGACCTCGTGGCCGCGATCGCGACCCCCGCCGCACAGGGCACCGTCTCGGCCGTGAAGGACAAGCCGGTCGTGTTCATGGCGGTCACCGACCCGAAGGGCGCTGAGCTCGTGGCCTCGGACGAGGCCCCGGGCGGCAACGTCACCGGCGTCTCGGACCGCAACCCGGTCAAGGAGCAGCTGCAGCTGCTCAAGGACGTGAAGCCGGACGCCACGACCGTCGGCATCGTCTACAACTCCGGCGAGGCCAACTCCAAGGTCCAGGTGGACCAGGCCAAGGAGGCCGGCAAGGAGCTGGGCCTCGAGGTCAAGGAGGCCACCATCACCAACTCGTCCGAGGTCCAGCAGGGCGTGCAGTCCCTGTCCGGCGTGGACGGCATCTACGTGCCCACGGACAACGCCGTCGTCTCGGCGTTGGAGACCGTGGTCGGCTACGGCAAGGAGCAGCGCATCCCCGTCATCTCGGCGGACATCGACTCCGTCGAGCGCGGCGCCCTGGGCACGTACGGCATCGACTACACGGCGCACGGCAAGCAGGCCGGCGAGATGGCTGTGAAGATCCTCAAGGACGGCGCGAAGCCGGCCGAGCTGCCCGTGGGCTACGCCGACCCGGCCAACCTGCAGCTCGTGCTGAACCCGCAGGCCGCCGAGGCCTACGGCGTCGAGATCCCCGCCAAGCTCAAGGACAGGGCCGACCAGCTCGTCGAGGGCTGATCCCGCGCCTGCCCGCCTCCGCGGCGGCCCGGACCACGGGGTCCGAGCCGCCGCGGAGCACGTCGGCGGCCGGCCCACCCCGTCCCGCCGTCGTCCGTCCCCCTCGCCCCGCCCGAAAGGCACCCACCCCATGCTGACCGCAGTGGAACTGGGTCTGATCTACGCCGTCGTCGCGCTCGGCGTGTACCTGACCTTCCGCATCCTCGACTTCCCCGACCTCACGGTGGACGGCTCGTTCACCACCGGCGCCGCCACGGCCGCCGTGCTCATCACGGGCGGCACGCCGGTGCCCCTGGCCATGCTCGCCGCCTTCGTGGCGGGCGCGCTCGCGGGCCTCGTCACCGGCCTGCTGCACACCAAGGGCCGGATCGACGGCCTGCTCGCCGGCATCCTCACGATGATCGCGCTCTACTCGATCAACCTGCGGATCATGGGCAAGGCCAACATCCCCTTGCTCGGCCAGGACACCCTGTTCACGTGGCTCGACGACCTGGGCCTGGCCCGGAACTGGGGCTCGATCCTCGTGCTCTTCCTCGGCGTGTTCGTGGTGAAGCTGATCCTCGACTGGTTCCTGCACACGGACCTGGGCCTCGCCCTGCAGGCGACCGGTGACAACGAGGAGATGATCCGCTCGTACGGCGTCTCCACGGACCGGATGAAGATCCTCGGCCTCATGATCTCCAACGGCCTCGTGGCCCTCGGCGGCTCCCTGCTGGCCATGTACCAGGGCTTCGCGGACATCTCCATGGGCATCGGCCTCATCCTCGTGGGCCTGGCGTCCGTGATCGTGGGCCAGGCCGTGTTCGGCCAGCGCACGGTCTTCTGGGCGACGCTCGCCGTGATCGTCGGCGCCGTGCTCTACCGCCTGATCATCCAGTTCGCCCTCAACGCGGGCCTGAGCCCGAACGACATGAAGCTGATCTCCGCGGCCCTCGTCGTCGTGGCCCTGCTGCTGCCGCGCTTCGGCTTCGCCAGGCGCCTGAGCCTGCGCACGCGGGGCACGGCCGCGACCCCGGCGCCGGCCGCCGCCGCTCCGGCCACCGCCGGCATGCCCCTGACTGGCGAGCCGGGCGGCGCCACCCCCGCCGCATCCGTCTCCGAGGAGGCCCCCCGTGCTTGAGATCTCACAGGTCTCCAAGACCTTCTTCCCGAACACCGTCAACGAGCGGCGCGCCCTGCAGGGCATCGACCTGCACCTGGCCGAGGGCGACTTCGTCACCGTGATCGGCTCCAACGGCGCCGGCAAGTCCACGATCCTGAACACGATCGCCGGCAAGCTGCTCCCGGACACCGGCACCGTGGCCGTGGGCGGCAAGGACGTCACCCGCATGCCGGACCACCGCCGCGCGGCCTCGATCGGCCGGGTGTTCCAGGACCCGACGGCGGGCACGGCCCCGAATCTCACGATCGAGGAGAACATGGCCCTGGCCTGGCGACGCGGGCACGCCCGCGGGCTCTCGCGGGGCGTCTCCCGCGCCCGGCGCGCGATGTTCCGCGACGAGCTCACGAAGCTCGAACTCGGCCTGGAGAACCGCCTCACCGCCAAGGTCGGGCTGCTCTCCGGTGGCCAGCGTCAGGCGCTCAGCCTGCTCATGGCCACGTTCTCCGGACCGAAGATCCTGCTGCTGGACGAGCACACCGCCGCCCTGGACCCGTCCCGGGCGGAGCTGGTGACCCGCCTGACCCGGCAGGTGGTGGCCGAGCACCGGCTCACCACGCTGATGGTCACGCACAACATGTCCCAGGCCCTCGAGGTCGGCAACCGGCTGATCATGATGCACGACGGCCGGATCATCCTCGAGCTGGACGAGCAGGAGAAGGCCGGGCGCACCCCGGCGGACCTGCTGGCCGAGTTCGGCAAGATCAAGGGCGCCGTCGTGGACGACAAGACCATGCTGTCCTGAGCGTCCCGTCCGGCGCCCCGTCCCCGGCCCGCCCCTCCGCCCCCCACGGCGGGCGGGCGGGCCGGCCGTTCTCACCGGCGCGGCCGCGGGGTAGCGTCGTGGCGTGAGCACCGTGAAGCCCGACACCCAGAGCGCCACCGCAGCCGATGTCCGCCTCCAGACCGTCACGGGGCGTATCCCGGTGACGGACGTGCAGCCCGTGGTGCTGGACGGCCGGTTCCCGGCGAAGGCCGTGGTCGGCGAGGACATCCCCGTCCGCGCGACCGTGTTCCGCGAGGGCCACGACTCCGTGCGCGCCACCGTCCGCCTGCTCGACCCGGCCGGCGCCGAGGTGCAGCGCGTGCAGATGCGTCCGGGCCGGCCCGGCCTGGACGAGGTCGTGGCCACGCTGCGGCCCGCCGAGCCGGGCCTGCACCAGTTCGTGGTCGAGGGCTGGGACGATCCGGTGGGCACGTGGAAGCACGCGGCCACCGTCAAGATCGCCGCCGGCGTCGACGTGGAGCTGATGCTCGCCGAGGGCGCCGCCCTGTTCCGCCGGGCCGCCGAGGACGCGGAGCGCTCGGCCGAGGACCGCGCCGTGTTCGAGGAGGTCGTTCGCGGCCTCGAGGACGAGTCGCTCATCCCGGCCCAGCGCCTGGCCTCCGCCGAGTCGGCGGAGGTGTCCGCCGTCCTCCACGCCCGCCCCGTGCGGGAGCACCTCACGAGCTCCGAGCTCTACCCGCTGGACGTGCAGCGTGAGCTCGCCGGCCGCGGCGCCTGGTACGAGTTCTTCCCCCGCTCCGAGGGCGCCCGCTTCGACGAGGCCTCCGGCACGTGGTCCTCCGGCACCTTCGCGACGGCGGCCGACCGGCTCCCGGCGGTCGCCCGGATGGGCTTCCAGGTGGCCTACCTGCCGCCGATCCACCCGATCGGCACCACGCACCGCAAGGGTCCGAACAACACGCTGACGGCCGGGCCGCAGGACCCGGGCTCGCCGTGGGCGATCGGCGGGCCCGAGGGCGGGCACGACGCCGTGCACCCGGACCTGGGCACCGTCGAGGACTTCGAGGCGTTCGTGGCCGCGGCCGCGGACGAGGGCCTCGAAGTGGCCCTGGACCTGGCCCTGCAGTGCTCCCCGGACCACCCGTGGGTCGCCGCGCACCCGGAGTGGTTCACCACCCGCGTGGACGGCACCATCGCGTACGCGGAGAACCCGCCGAAGAAGTACCAGGACATCTACCCGCTGAACTTCGACAACGACCCGGGCGGCCTCGCCCAGGCGGTGCTGGACGTGGTGCGGGGCTGGGTGGCCCGCGGCGTGCACATCTTCCGCGTGGACAACCCCCACACCAAGCCCCTGTGGTTCTGGGAGTGGCTGATCGCGAAGGTCCGCGCCGAGGAGCCGCGCGTCGTGTTCCTCGCCGAGGCCTTCACCCGTCCCGCGATGATGCACGCCCTGGGCAAGGTCGGGTTCCAGCAGTCCTACGGGTACTTCACCTGGCGGAACACGGCCGAGGAGCTTGCGGAGTACCTCCAGGAGATCTCGCACGAGACGCCGGCGTTCTATCGCCCCAACCTCTTCGTCAACACGCCGGACATCCTCACGGAGTACCTGCAGCACGGCGGCCCGGGCGCGTTCCGGATCCGCGCCGTCGTCGCCGCCACGGCCAGCCCGCTGTGGGGCGTCTACGCCGGGTTCGAGCTGTTCGAGCACGTGGCCCGGCCGGGCGCGGAGGAGTACATCGACAACGAGAAGTACGAGTACCGCCCCCGGGACTGGGAGGGCGCGGAGGCCGCGGGTGCCTCGCTCGCCCCGTACCTCACCCGGCTCAATGAGATCCGCGCGGCGCACCCGGCGCTGGGCGACCTGCAGAACCTGACCCTGCACGCCTCGACGCACCCTGACCTGCTCGTGTTCTCGAAGACGCGCTCGGCCCGGCCCGAGGGTGCGCACCGGGACGCCGAGGCGGTCACCGACGCCGGTCCCGCGGAGGACACCCTGATCGTCGTCGTCACCACGAACCCGCACGACGTCGTCGAGGCGACCCTGGACCTGGACCTCGAGGCGCTGCGTCTGCGCCCCGAGGACCGCGACGCGTCCGGGGCCGTCGAGGTGGAGGACCTGCTCACCGGCCAGCGCTGGCGGTGGGGCCGCACCCCGTACGTCCGCCTGGACCCCCACGTCGAGCCCGCCCATGTCCTGCGGGTCGTCCGGAACGGCTGAGCCGCTCCCGACGCCCGCCGTCCCCAGAACAGGAATCGCCATGACCCCGTCCGCCGCCCCCCGTCCCGCCGTCGCCCCGCTCGCCGTGGACCCGGAGGTGCTGGCCGCCGTCGCGCAGGGCCGGCACCACGATCCGCACACCGTGCTGGGCGCCCACCCGCATCCCGACGGCGCGGCGGTCACCTACCGCGTGCTGCGCCCGCTGGCGCGCACGGTCACGGTGGTCCGCGCCGGCGACGGGCAGCGGGTGGAGCTGACGCACGAGCACGACGGCGTGTTCGCGGGCGTGGCCCCGACGCCCCGCGTGGCCGGGGCTGCCGCGGGCGACTACCGCGTCGAGGTGGCGTACGAGACCGAGGACGGCACGACCGGCCCCGTCCAGGAGCAGGACGACGCGTACCGGCACCTGCCCACGCTCGGCGAGCTGGACCTGCACCTGATCGGGGAGGGCCGGCACGAACGGCTGTGGGAGGTGCTGGGCGCCCGCGTGGTCCGCACCTCCGCGGGCGAGGCCGTCGGCACGGCCTTCGCGGTCTGGGCGCCGAACGCGCGGGCCGTGCGCGTGGTGGGCGACCACAACGGCTGGGACGGCCGGACCCATGCCATGCGGTCCCTCGGCTCCTCCGGCGTGTGGGAGCTGCTGGTGCCTGGCGTCGGTCACGGCGACCGCTACAAGTTCGAGATCCTCGGCCGGGACGGGCTCTGGCGGCAGAAGGCGGACCCGATGGCCCGCTGGACGGAGGTCCCGCCGGCCACGGCCTCGCGTGTGCTCGAGTCCGACTACGCCTTCGGGGACCGCACCTGGATGGAGCGCCGCCGTCTCACGGACCCGCACGAGCGCCCGCTGAGCATCTACGAGGTGCACCTGGGCTCGTGGCGGCCCGGGCTGGACTACCGCGAGCTGGCCGAGCAGCTCGTGGAGTACGTGCAGTGGCTCGGGTTCACGCACGTGGAGTTCCTGCCGGTCGCGGAGCATCCGTTCGGCGGGTCCTGGGGCTACCAGGTGACCGGCTACTACGCCCCCACCTCCCGGTTCGGCTCCCCGGACGAGTTCAAGCACCTGGTGGACGCGCTCCACCGGGCGGGGATCGGCGTCATCGTGGACTGGGTGCCGGCGCACTTCCCGAAGGACGAGTGGGCGCTCGCGCGCTTCGACGGGACCGCCCTGTACGAGCACCCGGACCCGCGGCGGGGCGAACATCCCGACTGGGGCACCCTCGTGTTCGACTTCGGCCGCACCGAGGTCCGCAACTTCCTCGTGGCCAACGCGCTCTACTGGCTCGGCGAGTTCCACATCGACGGGCTGCGCGTGGACGCCGTCGCCTCGATGCTCTACCTGGACTACTCGCGCGAGGACGGGCAGTGGGAGCCCAACGTGCACGGCGGCAACCACAACCTCGAGGCCATCGACTTCCTGCGCGAGGTCAACGCGACCGTGTACCGCCTGCACCCCGGCGTCCACATGATCGCGGAGGAGTCCACGGCCTTCTCCGGGGTGAGCGCTCCCGTGGACGCGGGCGGTCTCGGCTTCGGCAAGAAGTGGAACATGGGCTGGATGCACGACACCCTGGCCTACCTGTCCCAGGACCCGGTCAACCGCCGGTGGCACCACGAGCAGTGGACGTTCTCCATGGTGTACGCCTACTCGGAGAACTACGTGCTGCCGCTGTCCCACGATGAGGTCGTCCACGGCAAGGGCTCCCTGCTGGGCCGCATCCCGGGCGACCGACGGCAGCAGCTGGCGACCCTGCGCGCCTACTACGGGTACATGTGGGCGCACCCCGGCAAGCAGCTGCTGTTCATGGGCGGGGAGTACGCGCAGCCGAGCGAGTGGTCCGAGGGCGAGGGCCTGGACTGGCCCGTCTCGTGGGATGAGGCGCACCGCGGGGTCCAGCTGACGATCCGGGAGCTCAACGCGCTCTACCGCAGCAAGCCGGCGCTGTGGTCGCTGGACCACAGCCCGGAGGGATTCTCGTGGGTGGACGGCGGCGACGCCGACGGCAACACGCTCGTGTTCCTCCGCATGCCCGCGGCGCAGGTGGTGCCGGAGACACGGATCGACGACGACGGCGCCGCGGTCCCGGCCGCTGAACCGGGCGGCGCCCCGCTGCTGTGCATCACCAACCTCTCGGGGTCGCCGCGTCAGGGGCTGCGCGTGGGGGTGCCGTCCGCGGGGGAGTGGACGGTGGTGCTGGACACCGATGCGACCGACTTCCACGGTGACGGCTGGCGGGAGCAGACCGGCCAGTCCGAGGTGATCGCGGCACACGAGGGCCAGTGGCAGGGCCAGCCGGCCCGCGTCACGGTGAACGTGCCGGCGCTGACCACCCTGTGGCTCCAGCCGACCCTGGACACGACGGCCACGCCCTGAGGAGTGGTGCACGTCACGGCCGGGGGTGACGGCGCTGGAGCGTCGAACGGGGCGGGCCAGGCCGAAGGAATCCGCGAGAACAGGCGGAAACCGGCCGCCCACCCTTGACCGCACGCCGGGTGCCGCCCCTGATTTTGTGTTCGGTGGGATTCGTGTGTAGAGTTCCATCTCGTGCTCAAGACGCCGACCGGGTGACCGGGAGGCGGGGTGAAGAACACAGAATCCGCGGATTCATGCCGAGAATGGCAGGTCCAGGGCGGGTGGTGCTCACCGGGTGCGCGGCCGGCAGTGATGCGGGTCGGGATTCCTGAAGAAGATGATCTGGTTTGACAGCCGGGAATCATGTGGTAAGCTTTTCAAGGCCTTCCACGTGGATGGTCCGGTGAGTGTCTGACACCGCGTTGAGCGGAGTTGACATGGTCGGATCACGTGGTAAGGTTTTCTAGCCCGGCCATGTGAACGGACGGTGAATGCTTCGGACACGGAGTTGACACGGTCGAAACGGATGGTCTAGGATGGAGAAGTTGCTCCAGAGCGAAACGGCCCGCGGAGCGGGTCGCTGAAGCTGGAAGCGCCTGTTGTTTGAGAACTCAATAGTGTGCCAAGTTTGTTGATGCCAATTGTTTTAACACATATTGGTTGATCATCGCCTGCCACCCCCGTGGTGTGGTGATGGTCTGCCAGGTATTGAATGGATGTCGTGGTGGTTATTTCCGGCTGCCACGGTGTTGTTCTGTAATTTTTTTACGGAGAGTTTGATCCTGGCTCAGGATGAACGCTGGCGGCGTGCTTAACACATGCAAGTCGAACGATGAAGCCCAGCTTGCTGGGTGGATTAGTGGCGAACGGGTGAGTAACACGTGAGTAACCTGCCCTTAACTCTGGGATAAGCCTGGGAAACTGGGTCTAATACCGGATAGGAGCGTCCACCGCATGGTGGGTGTTGGAAAGATTTATCGGTTTTGGATGGACTCGCGGCCTATCAGCTTGTTGGTGAGGTAATGGCTCACCAAGGCGACGACGGGTAGCCGGCCTGAGAGGGTGACCGGCCACACTGGGACTGAGACACGGCCCAGACTCCTACGGGAGGCAGCAGTGGGGAATATTGCACAATGGGCGCAAGCCTGATGCAGCGACGCCGCGTGAGGGATGACGGCCTTCGGGTTGTAAACCTCTTTCAGTAGGGAAGAAGCGAAAGTGACGGTACCTGCAGAAGAAGCACCGGCTAACTACGTGCCAGCAGCCGCGGTAATACGTAGGGTGCGAGCGTTATCCGGAATTATTGGGCGTAAAGAGCTCGTAGGCGGTTTGTCGCGTCTGTCGTGAAAGTCCGGGGCTTAACCCCGGATCTGCGGTGGGTACGGGCAGACTAGAGTGCAGTAGGGGAGACTGGAATTCCTGGTGTAGCGGTGGAATGCGCAGATATCAGGAGGAACACCGATGGCGAAGGCAGGTCTCTGGGCTGTAACTGACGCTGAGGAGCGAAAGCATGGGGAGCGAACAGGATTAGATACCCTGGTAGTCCATGCCGTAAACGTTGGGCACTAGGTGTGGGGACCATTCCACGGTTTCCGCGCCGCAGCTAACGCATTAAGTGCCCCGCCTGGGGAGTACGGCCGCAAGGCTAAAACTCAAAGGAATTGACGGGGGCCCGCACAAGCGGCGGAGCATGCGGATTAATTCGATGCAACGCGAAGAACCTTACCAAGGCTTGACATGTTCTCGATCGCCGTAGAGATACGGTTTCCCCTTTGGGGCGGGTTCACAGGTGGTGCATGGTTGTCGTCAGCTCGTGTCGTGAGATGTTGGGTTAAGTCCCGCAACGAGCGCAACCCTCGTTCCATGTTGCCAGCACGTCGTGGTGGGGACTCATGGGAGACTGCCGGGGTCAACTCGGAGGAAGGTGAGGACGACGTCAAATCATCATGCCCCTTATGTCTTGGGCTTCACGCATGCTACAATGGCCGGTACAATGGGTTGCGATACTGTGAGGTGGAGCTAATCCCAAAAAGCCGGTCTCAGTTCGGATTGGGGTCTGCAACTCGACCCCATGAAGTCGGAGTCGCTAGTAATCGCAGATCAGCAACGCTGCGGTGAATACGTTCCCGGGCCTTGTACACACCGCCCGTCAAGTCACGAAAGTTGGTAACACCCGAAGCCGGTGGCCTAACCCTTGTGGGGGGAGCCGTCGAAGGTGGGACCAGCGATTGGGACTAAGTCGTAACAAGGTAGCCGTACCGGAAGGTGCGGCTGGATCACCTCCTTTCTAAGGAGCATCAGTGCCCGTTGCATCACCGCGTGTGTGATGGCGGGTTGCTCATGGGTGGAACATCAATGAATGGTGCCAGTGGTGGTGCCGGCAGTGCTCGAGTACGTCATGCCTGTGAGGGTGTGGTTGGAATGGGTGGTGTTGGTGGCTGCGAGCTGGTGTTGGCACACTGTTGGGTCCTGGAACAGCAGGCACCCTGATCTGTGAGGGTTGGGTTGTTGTTTCTGGTCTCCGTATCTTGTGAAGCTGGCCTTGTGGGTTGGTGGATGGGGTGTGGGTTGTTGTTTGAGAACTGCATAGTGGACGCGAGCATCTTATTTTTTGTTGCTGCATCGTTGATCGCACTGTTCCCCCTGGGGTGGTGTGTGAGGTGTGGTGATGCCGAGAATGACATCTTAGTTAGATATTGCTCATTTGAGGACTTTCATTGTGTGTGAAAGTTTCCAAGGGCGCATGGTGGATGCCTTGGCAACAGGAGCCGAAGAAGGACGTGGGAATCTGCGATAAGCCTGGTGGAGTCGATAACCGGACGTTGAGACCAGGATTTCCGAATGGGGAAACCCCGCACGACGTGTCGTGTGACCCCCGGTTGAACACATAGACCGGGTGGAGGGAACGTGGGGAAGTGAAACATCTCAGTACCCACAGGAAGAGAAAACAAAAGTGATTCCGTTAGTAGTGGCGAGCGAACGCGGATGGGGCTAAACCGTATGTGTGTGATACCCGGCAGGGGTTGCATGTGCGGTGTTGTGGGCCCCTCCTTGTCATGTCTGCCGGCATGGCGCAGTGAGGTGCGGGCATATAGACGAACCAGTGTGGATGCTGGACCGTAGAGGGTGAGAGTCCCGTAGTCGAAATGTGTTCCGCCGCTGTTGGGGGGTTGCCCGAGTAGCACGGGGCCCGAGGAATCCCGTGTGAATCTGCCAGGACCACCTGGTAAGCCTGAATACTACCTGTTGACCGATAGCGGATCAGTACCGTGAGGGAATGGTGAAAAGTACCCCGGGAGGGGAGTGAAATAGTACCTGAAACCATGTGCCTACAAACCGTTGGAGCCTCCTTGTGGGGTGACAGCGTGCCTTTTGAAGAATGAGCCTGCGAGTTAGTGATACGTGGCGAGGTTAACCCGTGTGGGGAAGCCGTAGCGAAAGCGAGTCTGAATAGGGCGATTGAGTCGCGTGTCCTAGACCCGAAGCGGAGTGATCTACCCATGGCCAGGTTGAAGCGCGTGTAAGAGCGCGTGGAGGACCGAACCCACTTCAGTTGAAAATGGAGGGGATGAGCTGTGGGTAGGGGTGAAAGGCCAATCAAACTCCGTGATAGCTGGTTCTCCCCGAAATGCATTTAGGTGCAGCGTCACGTGTTTCTTCCCGGAGGTAGAGCTACTGGATGGACGATGGGCCCTACAAGGTTACTGACTTCAGCCAAACTCCGAATGCCGGGAAGTGAGAGCGTGGCAGTGAGACTGTGGGGGATAAGCTTCATAGTCGAGAGGGAAACAGCCCAGACCACCGGTTAAGGCCCCTAAGCGTGTGCTAAGTGGGAAAGGATGTGGAGTTGCTGAGACAACCAGGAGGTTGGCTTAGAAGCAGCCACCCTTGAAAGAGTGCGTAATAGCTCACTGGTCAAGTGATTCCGCGCCGACAATGTAGCGGGGCTCAAGTACACCGCCGAAACCGTGGCATTCAGTTTTGCTGGATGGGTAGGGGAGCGTCGTTCACGAGGTGAAGCCAGCGGGTAACTTCTGGTGGATTGTGGACGAGTGAGAATGCAGGCATGAGTAGCGAAAGACGGGTGAGAAACCCGTCCGCCGGATGACTAAGGGTTCCAGGGTCAAGCTAATCTGCCCTGGGTAAGTCGGGACCTAAGGCGAGGCCGACAGGCGTAGTCGATGGACAACGGGTTGATATTCCCGTACCAGTGAAGAACCGTCCATGTTGAGCCGGTGATACTAACCGCCCGAACCATCCCGAACCCCGTCTTTGACGGGGTCGGTGGTGGGGAGCGCGGGACCTGAACCGGGGAGGCAAGCGCATTAACGGGTGTGACGCAGGAAGGTAGCCGGGCCGGGCAATGGAAATGACCTGGTCTAAGGGTGTAGGGCTGCCGGTAGGTAAATCCGCCGGCTGTATGCCTGAGACCTGATGGGCGCCCACGTGGTGGGTGATCCGGTGATCCTATGCTGCCTAGAAAAGCATCGGCGCGAGGTTCAAACTGCCCGTACCCTAAACCGACACAGGTGGTCAGGTAGAGAATACTAAGGCGATCGAGAGAATCATGGTTAAGGAACTCGGCAAAATGCCCCCGTAACTTCGGGAGAAGGGGGGCCCCAACCTTGAGCACCACGTGCTGGTGTGAGGGGATCGGGGCCGCAGAGACCAGGGGGAAGCGACTGTTTATCAAAAACACAGGTCCATGCGAAGTCGTAAGACGATGTATATGGACTGACTCCTGCCCGGTGCTGGAAGGTTAAGGGGACCTGTTAGCTTCGGCGAAGCGGAGAACTTAAGCCCCAGTAAACGGCGGTGGTAACTATAACCATCCTAAGGTAGCGAAATTCCTTGTCGGGTAAGTTCCGACCTGCACGAATGGAGTAACGACTTCCCCGCTGTCTCAACCATGAACTCGGCGAAATTGCATTACGAGTAAAGATGCTCGTTACGCGCAGAAGGACGGAAAGACCCCGTGACCTTTACTATAGTTTGGTATTGGTATTCGGTGTGACTTGTGTAGGATAGGTGGGAGACTGTGAAGCGGGCACGCCAGTGTTCGTGGAGTCGCCGTTGAAATACCACTCTGGTCACTCTGGATATCTAACTTCGGCCCGTGATCCGGGTCAGGGACAGTGCCTGATGGGTAGTTTAACTGGGGCGGTTGCCTCCCAAAATGTAACGGAGGCGCCCAAAGGTTCCCTCAGCCTGGTTGGCAATCAGGTGTCGAGTGCAAGTGCACAAGGGAGCTTGACTGTGAGAGTGGCAGCTCGAGCAGGGACGAAAGTCGGGACTAGTGATCCGGCGGCTCGTTGTGGAACGGCCGTCGCTCAACGGATAAAAGGTACCTCGGGGATAACAGGCTGATCTTGCCCAAGAGTCCATATCGACGGCATGGTTTGGCACCTCGATGTCGGCTCGTCGCATCCTGGGGCTGGAGTAGGTCCCAAGGGTTGGGCTGTTCGCCCATTAAAGCGGTACGCGAGCTGGGTTCAGAACGTCGTGAGACAGTTCGGTCCCTATCCTCTGCGCGCGTTGGAAATTTGAGAAGGTCTGTCCTTAGTACGAGAGGACCGGGACGGACGAACCTCTGGTATGTCAGTTGTACCGCCAGGTGCATGGCTGATTAGCTACGTTCGGGATGGATAACCGCTGAAAGCATCTAAGCGGGAAGCCGGCTTCGAGATGAGATTTCCTTGCCCCTTTGAGGGTGTGAGGCCCCCAGCTAGAACACTGGGTTGATAGGCTGGATGTGGAAGCGAGGACTGAAGACTCGTGAAGCTGACCAGTACTAATAGGCCGATGACTTACACACACTCTTATCCTATTGCTTGCTTCAAGGTGATGGGTTGGTGTTCGCGTCCACTGTGCGGTTGTCTGATTGCAACCGGCTGTCTGCTTGTTGGTGGGTGGTTGAGGTGTTTTGAGTTGAATAGTGTCACTGTTGTGTGACCCGTAGGTTTCCCTGCTGTTGCCCGTGTTGAGGGTGGTGGTGTGGGGTTAGGGTTACGGCGGTCATAGCGTGGGGGAAACGCCCGGTTCCATTCCGAACCCGGAAGCTAAGGCCCACAGCGCCGATGGTACTGCAGCCGGGAGGTTGTGGGAGAGTAGGTCGCCGCCGGACATTCTTTGAGGGAGGGCCTCGCACCGTTGTGTGCGAGGCCCTTCCCGCATTCCCGGGAGGATTCACCGGGCGGCCCCGTGCGATCTGCACGGGGCTTTCTGCGTTCCGGGGTGCCTCCCCCCCCCCGCGGCGCTCAGAGCTCCTCGCCGGCCCGCAGTCGTGCCGTGAGCGCGCGGGTGAGTCGGCGGCGCAGCCGGCCGTGCTCCGTGCCCTGCTCCCGAAGGCGCGCGTGCACGGCGTCGGCATGGGCCGGCTTCTCCGAGTCGGGGAGTGCGAGGAAGTCGCGCAGCAGCGGCTCCAAGCGCCCGGTGAGGGCGATCACGAGCTCCTGGGTCTCCACGGGCCGTGTGCGCTGCAGGCGAGTCCAGGCTGGCGCGTACTCGGCGGCGTGCTCGACCATCTCCCACGCGAGGGCCCAGCTGTCCGGGCGCAGTCGGTGCCGCTCCGCGCGCAACAGCTGTCGCAGGGCGGCCACGGCCTCCTCGAGCTCGGCGGCGGCCGGGGCGCCGTCGTCGTCGGGGGAGGGGCTCGCGGAGGAACGCGGGAACGGCCACCAGCTCATGCCGGCCTCTCTCGGATTCGCGGGGTGCGCAGAGGTCTCACGCGTGAGATTCTGCCCCGCATCTCGGTTTGGCGGCACCCGGTGTGGCTGGTATAGTCGCTCTCTGTTGGATTCAGGTCTGAGACCTCCAACGGGGTGTGGCGCAGCTTGGTAGCGCGCGTCGTTCGGGACGACGAGGCCGCAGGTTCAAATCCTGTCACCCCGACCAGAAAGAGCCCCCGCCGGATCGGCGGGGGCTCTTCTCGTCTCCGGGTGCTCACCGGGTGCGGTGCGTCAGTCCTGGCGGGACTCCAGGAACCGGAGATGCTCGGGGCGCGCCGGGTCCACTTCGCCGGCCACGTCGTCGTGTTCGTCCACCCAGTCCTTCACGTACGGGCAGACGGGGACGACCCGGCGGCCCGCGGCCACGGTGTCCTTCAGCGCCTCGCGCACGAGGGTCGAGGCCAGGCCCCGGCCCTCGTACTCGTGGTCGACCTTGGTGTGCGGGAAGATCCGCTGGGCCGGGCCGTCGGCGGTGTCGTCGTCGATCGCCGTCGTGAAGCCGGCCACCGTGCCCGCGTCATCGACGACGATCTCGTACCTCTCCCCGTTCTTGCGGACCTGCGGGTGCTCCAGGCTGGGGGTCTGCTCGGTCATGGTCGGTCCTCTCGTTCCTGGGTGGACCCCGCCGCCGGGCCGGCGACGGGGAAGGGGTCAGCCGTCCCGGCGCCGCACGGGGTGGTGAGACAGGATCGAGATGCGGTTCGTCAGGTTCATCACCATCGCGACCCACTGCACGGCCGCGGACTGGGCGTCCGTGAGCGCGGCGGCCGTGGAGGCCTGCACGTAGTTCAGCTGCTCCTGCTCGGGGAGGTCCGTGACCGCCTCGGCGAGCTCGAGTGCGGCGCGCTCCTGCTCCGAGTACACGGCCTCGGCCTCACGCCACGCCGGCAGCAGCCCCAGGCGCTGCACGCTCAGACCGGCGTCGGCGCCCTGGCGGGTGTGCCGGTCCAGGCAGAACACGCAGCCGTTGAGCTGGGAGACCCGGAGGTTCACAAGCTCCACGAGCTGCCGGTCCAGCCCGGCCTGCTCGGCGGCACCGCGCGCGGCCGAGGCCAGCGGTCCGACCGCGTGCCACGCCTCGGGCACGGCCTTGTCGAGGAAGAACGCGAGGGGGTCCTGGCGGGGTGCGGGGGTGTCAGCGGCGGTCATGGTCCTTCAATGTCTCGCAGAACGGGGCGGTGGGCCAGGGACCGGGTGCCCGGCCCGGACGGGCTTCCGGCTCAGATCCGGCCCCGACCGGCTCAGAATCGGCCGGACGAGCCCGCCCCGGAGAACGAGCCGCCCGAGGATCCGTAGCCGGTCCCGGAGGAGCTGGACTGCGCCTGGCGGTGGTCCTGGACGGACCGCTCGCCGGCCTGGTGGCCCGTGGTGAAGGCCACCACCGTCCAGTAGGCATCCGCCGGCAGCGCGGAGTCCAGGATCGAGCCGCGCCCGGACCGGGCCGGGCCACGGTGCGAGCGCAGCTCGTCGCGCAGCAGCTCACGCTCGGCCTCGTCCTTGCCGAAGGCCGCCACCTCGGCGTCGGCGAGGGCGGAGACGAGCCCGGTCAGGCGACGCCGCAGCGCGTCCAGCTCGTCCAACGCCGCGGCCGGGGTCAGGCGCTCGTCCTGCAGGTCCGCACCCAGCGCCTCGAGCCGGTCCTGGGCCTCGGTGCGGAAGGACTCCAGCGCGGCGACCGCGGACCGGACGGGTCCGGCGGAGCCGACGGAGGAGGCCAGCGTGCCGACGGCGTCCAGGTCGGCCCGCAGCGGGGCGGTCTGCTGGTCCCACGCCGCCGGCCACCCCGGGTGGCGGTTGAGGAAGGTGTTCGCCGCGGCCACGGCGTCGTCGAGGCGGTCGAGCTCACGGGCGCGGTCCCGGACGTCCTCCGCGGCCCGGGCATGCTCCGTGCGATGCAGGCTGCGCTCCGGCAGGGCCTCGAGGCGGTCCAGCTCCGCCGACGCGTCGAGCGTCTGGCGCCGGAAGTTGCGGAAGCGCTCCATCAGCGCGGCCGCGTGGGGCGAGTCCTCGGGCACCGTGGACGCGTTCACCTCGGTGGCGTCCATCTCCAGGGTGACGGAGGTCAGGTGGGTGCGGGCCTCGGCCAGCAGGTCGGCCGTCCGGCGGCGGCGACGCCGTCGGCTCGCGAGTGCCGCGGCCGCGGCGCCGCCGCCCGCCACACCGACGATCCCCGCGCCGAACCACAGTTCGGGAGCCTGCCACCAGGGGCGCCCGATCAGCTCGGCGGCGGCGTCCGTCACATCCACGACCGTGTCCGTCCACCGGGCCGCACGGGCCGCCTCGTGTCCGGCCTCGCGCACCTCCCGCAGCCGGTCCGTGCTGAGCATCCGGTCCTGGCCCACGTACACCCCGATCAACCGGTTGTCCGGGTCGAGCGCCACGATCACGAGGTCGTCGGCCCATTTCTGGCCGTCCGCGCTGATCCAGTCCGGGTACTCGGCGCGAGCCCGCTCGAGCACCCGCCCGTTGAACGCCTGAGACGCGCGGTCGTCGTCCAGCGCGGACAGGTCCGGGCCGCGCTCGGTGACCACGGCGACGCGGGTCGGCTCCCGGAACTCGATCCCCGCCAGGTCTCGGCGCAGCTGGGCGGGGTCGATCACGCCCGCGTCATCCACGAGCTCCACCTGGTCCCAGGCCACGGCGTGGGCCTGCGGCGCGGCGGCGACGACGGCGCCCGTCACCCCCGCCGTGACCGGCAGGGCGACGACGGTGGCGGACGCCGCCGGTCCGGTGAGGGCGGCGGCGGACAGGGCGACCGCGGTGAGCGTGCGGCGGGCGATGCGGTGCGGCGGACGGGTCACGGGGCCTCCTGGACGGGTCGGCGGTCCCGCCCAGCCTAGGTACCGCCGGGCGGGTGGCGCCTCAGCCGGTGGGCGCGTCGGCGAGCAGCGCGGCGAGCCGGCCGGCGTCGTGCGCGGTGCCGAACCCCGCCGCCCCCGGCTCGAGGACCCCGGCCCGGTCGAGGCCCGTGTAGGGGACCGCGTCGAAGCCCATCGCGGTGACGAGGGCGACCACCGTGTCGCGCGCGGCGGCGACCGCGGCCGGCTCGGGCGCCGCGTCAGTCCGCTCGGTGCCCACCGCGAGGGCGCGGCGCGGGGCCGTGGCACGCCCGGCATCCTCCAGGTCGTGGTGCGAGATCTCCGAGAACGCGCGCACGACGGGCACGCACAGCCCCGCGGCGGCCCAGCGCGCGGCGATCCGGACGGAGCCGGGCGCGCCGTCGTCGTCGAGCCACGCCGGGACCGGCTCGTCCCCCCACGTGTTGGTCAGGTCCACCACGGCGCGCGTGGCCGGCCCGGCGAGGGCGAGTGGGTCGACGTCGTCCAGCGCCTCGCGCGGCACGGCCACGACGACGAGCTCCGCCTCCGCCGCCAGGTCCTCG
Source organism: Micrococcus sp. iso_239 (assembly GCF_056173395.1). Taxonomy (NCBI): domain Bacteria; kingdom Bacillati; phylum Actinomycetota; class Actinomycetes; order Micrococcales; family Micrococcaceae; genus Micrococcus; species Micrococcus sp. iso_239. The sequence continues at coordinate 375,281 of NZ_CM149672.1, forward strand.
GCCGACACGGCGACGGCCTTGGGCGCGTAGATCGTCAGGTGGCGCTGGACCGCCGCGGGGCGCCGCGTGCCCGCGACCATCACCCGCGGGGCGGCCGTGCCCGGGGAGAGGCGGGGGATGCGCGCGATCGCACGTGCCAGCGCGGTGCCCGCCCGCCCCGCACCGAGGATGCCGACGACGCGGGGCAGGGCGTCCGCCGGCGCCGCCTCAGACGAGCTCATTGCGCTGGCGTCCCAGCCCGGTGATCTCCACCTCGACGACGTCGTCGGGACGCAGCCACGGGCGGCGGCCCTCGGCGTCCCGGCGGGCCAGGGCGACCCCTGCGGGCGTGCCGGTCAGGATCAGGTCACCCGGGTTCAGGGTGATCAGCTGCGAGGCGTAGGAGACCAGCTCGGCGGGGGAGAAGACGACGTCGGCGACCCTGTCCTCCTGACGCAGCTCACCGTTGACGTGCGTGAGGACGCGCGCGTCCGCCGGGAACTCTTCCGGGGTGACCAGCCACGGACCCACGGGCGTCGAGGCCTCCCACACCTTGCCCTGCAGCCACTCGGAGGTGCGGCCCTGGAAGCCGCGCATGGAGATGTCGTTGGCCACCGCGTAGCCCGCGATGTGCTCCGGGGCGTCCTCGACGGCGATGCGTCGGCCCGGCTCCCCGACCACGATGCACAGCTCGCCCTCGTAGTCGACCCGGTGGTCCTCCTCGGGGACCTCGATCGGGTCCAGCGCACCCGTGAGGGACTGCGGGAACTTCGCGAACAGCGTCGGATGCTCGGGGCGATCCAGGCCCGTCTCGTCGATGTGGTTCGTGTAGTTCAGGCCCACGCAGAACACCTTGGTGGGGAAGGGCACGAGCGTGTCGTAGACGAGGCCGGAGGTGTCCAGCAGGAGGGACCGGTCGGCCTGCGCCGCGCGGAGGGCACCCTCCACCATCTCCCGCTGCTCCTCCGGCGTGGCGGTGAGGTACTCGCCGACGTCGCGACAGTCCGGCAGGGCGACGGCGCGCACGGCGACCTCGGGGTCCTCGGGGTGCACGGAGGTGATGACCGCGGCGAACGTGGCGCCGGGGTAGGCGGCGTCGGAGTCGGGCTGGCGGAACGTGGCGAGCTTCATGGACCCATCCCATCACAGGGCGGCGGGTCCGGACCCGGGGCGGGCGGACGTGAGACGGTGAGGCCATGAGCACAGCCTCCACGCATCCGCCGCTCGACCTCGACCCGACCCCGGCCACCCCGATCGTCCTCGGGACCATGGCCTGGGGGTCCGTTCCCCCGCCGCCCCCGGACGCCGATCCGGGGGCGGGGCCGGAGGGGCCCGCGGGCGCAGCGCAGGCCGAGGCGGCCGTGGAGCGTGCCCGCCGCGCCCTGCGCGCCGGGATCGAGGCCGGCGTCGACCTGCTGGACACCGCGGACATCTACGGGGCCGGCCGCTCCGAGGAGACCGTCGGCCGGCTGCTGCACGAGCTGCCCTACGAGGAGCGCTCCGCCCTGAAGGTGCAGACCAAGTGCGGGATCGTCCTGCACGAGACGGACCCGGCCGGGCGGCGTCTGACCCGCTACGACTCCTCGCCCGAGCACGTGCGCGCCTCGCTGGAGGGCTCGCTGTCCCGCCTCGGCGAGCAGCGCGTGGACACCCTGATCATCCACCGGCCCGACGTCCTCACGCCCGTGGCCGACACCGTGCGCGCCTTCCTCGACGCGCGGGAGGCGGGCCTGGTCGGCAAGCTGGGCGTCTCCAACCTCGGCGTGGGCCGCGTCCTCGAGTTCCAGCGCGAGCTCGAGAGCCAGGCGGCGGACGGGACCGGGCTGGCGTGCGTCCAGGTCGAGCTCGGCCTGCACCACCGCACCCTCGTGGAGTCGGTCGTGCTCGCCAACCACCCGGACGCCCCCGCGGACGCCGACGCCGGGCGCCTCGGCCCGGTGTGCGCCGCGGAGGGGATCGAGCTGCAGGCCTGGGGTCCGCTGGGGCAGGGTCGGTTCAGCTCCGGCGACGACGGCGCGGCCGGCGTCGTCGGCGAGGTCGCAGCGGAGCTGGGCGTCAGCCGGGAGGCCGTGGTGCTCGCCTGGCTGCTGCGCCTGCCGTGGGGCGTGCGGCCCGTGATCGGCACCCAGGACCCGGAGCGCGTCGCCGCGTGCGCCGAGGCGGCCGCCGCGGCCGAGGCGATGGACTCCGCGCAGTGGCACCGCCTGTGGACCGCGGTGCGCGGTGCCGGCCTGCCCTGAGCGGCCCGCGGACGTGAGGGATGTCACACTGGGGGCATGACCTTCGCGCCCGTCAACCTCTTCACCCCCTGGCTCGCCTACTGGGCGGCCGCCCTCGCGCTCGTCGTCGGCGGCATCCTGCTGGCCGCCGGGATCTGGCGCGAGCGCCGGCACCGGCGGCACGCTGACGAGCACGGACGCAACACCGAGGTGGACGTCCTGGACAACACCCGGCTGCAGCGCCGGGTGGGGGCCGTGATGCTGGCGGTCGCGGCCGTGCTGGCCAGCGTGGGTGTGGGGACGCACCTGGCGGGGCTGGACACGCTGCGTCAGAACCTGACGGCCAAGTACGGCTACACCTCGATCGAGCGCATCCGCCAGTCCGGCACGGGGTTCATCATCGACCTCACCCAGCCGGACGGGACCGTCCTGCGGGACGAGATGGTCCTGGTCGACCCCTCGGGCGAGCCCTTCGTCGGCGAGGACATCTTCCACAACCCGCCGGAGAAGTACGAGGACCTGCCGCTGCGTCCGGCCCCGTGACCGCGTCCGCCGCCGTCCGTCGGGCCTGATGCCGCGTCGGGGGCCTCTGTTAGCGTCGCCGCGTGAGCACCTCGACCGTCCGTTCCGCCCCCGCGTCCACCTACCGGCTCCAGGTCAGCCCGGATCTGCCGCTGGAGTCCGTGGCCGGGCTCGTGCCCTATCTGCGGCGCCTGGGCGTGGACTGGCTCTACCTCTCGCCGCTGCTCGAGGCCGAGCCCGGCTCCGACCACGGGTACGACGTCGTGGACCCCACGCGGCTGGACGCCGCCCGCGGCGGGGCCGAGGGGCTGGATGCGGTCGCGCACGCCGCGCACGAGGCGGGCATGGGCGTGCTTGTGGACATCGTGCCGAACCACGTGGGCGTGGCCACGCCCCGGGCCAATCCGGCGTGGTGGGACGTGCTCACCCACGGTCCCGAGGCGGCGCATGCGGCGTGGTTCGACGTGGACTGGGCGGCCGGCGGCGGGTCTCTGCTCATCCCCGTGCTGGGGGACGGTCCTGACGGGGACGCGGACGCGGAGCTGGACCGTCTCGTCGTCGACACCGAGGGCGGCCGTCTGCGCTACTGGGACAACGTCTACCCCCTCGCCCCCGGATCGCTCGAGGCGGCCGAGGCGGAGACCGGGCTGCGCGCCGCGGAGGTCTTCGCGGAGGCGGACCCGGCGAAGGAGCCGACCCCGGAGCGGTCCCGCCTGGCCCGCGCCGTGCACGACCGTCAGCACTACCGGCTGGTCGGCTGGCGCCGCGGCGACGCCGAGCTGAACTACCGCCGGTTCTTCACCGTCACCACGCTCGCGGGCGTCCGGGTGGACGAGCCCGAGGTCTTCGACGCCGTCCATGCCGAACCCGCCCGCTGGGTCCGCGAAGGGCTCGTGGACGGGCTGCGCGTGGACCACCCGGACGGCCTGGCGGACCCGGCCGGCTACGCGCGGCGCCTGCGCTCCCACGTCCTGCCGGAGGGTTACCTCGTGGTGGAGAAGATCCTCGAGCCCGGTGAGGCGCTGCCCGCGGACTGGCCCGTGGACGGGACCACCGGCTACGACGCGCTCGGCGAGGTCGAACGCGTCTTCATGCACCCCGAGGCCGCCGGCGATGCGGCCGAGGACGCGCGCCGTCGTCGGGAGTGGGACGAGGCCGTGGTGCGGGCCAAGCACGACGTGGCCACCGGCCCCCTCGCGGCCGAGACCGCCCGGCTGGTCCGGGAGGTCCGCGCCGTGCACGCCCTCGGTGCCCACCCGGACGAGGACGTGGCCGCCGCGTTCGCCGCTGTGCTGGCCCGGCTGCCCGTGTACCGCACCTACCTGCCCGTGGGCCTGGCCGTGCTCGAGGGCGCGCTGGCGGACGCGGCCGCGGCGGAGCCGGCCCTCGCCGACGTGCTCGGCGACCTGCGGCCCGAGCTGACCGACCCGGACTCGCCCGTGGCCCGCCGGTTCCAGCAGACCTCCGGCATGGTGATGGCCAAGGGCGTCGAGGACCGGTCCTTCTACCGGTACACCCGGTGGGCCAATCTGAACGAGGTCGGCGGAGACCCCTCCCACGTCGCCCTGTCCCTGGCCGACTTCCACGCCGCCCAGCAGGCGCGCCAGGCCGCCTGGCCGACGGCCATGACCACCCTGAGCACCCACGACACCAAGCGCGGCGAGGACGTGCGCGCCCGCATCGCCGTGCTCGCCGAGGAGCCCGACCGCTGGGCCGCCGAGCTCGCGGAGCTGAGGCGCCTCCACCCGCTCGGCCACCCCGACGCGGAGCGGCTGCTCTGGGAGTCCATCGTGGGGGTCTGGCCCACGGACGGCACCACGCCGGAGGAGGAGCGGATCCTCGGCTTCCTGCAGAAGGCCTCCCGCGAGGCGGCCCTGGCCACCACCTGGACGGACCAGGACCCCGAGTTCGAGGCCCGGCTCGCCGCACTCGCCGCCGCCGTCACCTCCCCCGAGGGGCCTGCCCGGGGCGTGCTCCAGGCCGTCGCGGACCGCATCGCCGAGCCCGGCCTGGTGGTCCAGCTCGGCCACAAGCTCGTCCAGCTCGCCGCCCCCGGCGTCCCCGACGTCTACCAGGGCACGGAGGTGCCCTTCCCCACCCTCGTGGACCCGGACAACCGCCGCCCCGTGGACTTCGCGGCCCGGGCCGACCTGCTGGACCGCCTCGACGCCGGCCACACGCCCGGCCTCGACGACCCCGCCGCCGCCAAGCTGGCCGTCGTGGCCGGCGTGCTGCGCGCCCGCCGCGACCGGCCCGAGCTGTTCACCGGCCACCGCCCGCTCGACGTCTCCGGCCCCGCCGCCGAACACGCGATCGCGTTCGACCGGGGCGGGGCGCTCGCCGTGGCCACGCGCTGGCCCGTCCGCCTCGCGGCCGCGGGTGGCTGGGGCCAGACCGTCGTGACCGTGCCGGCTGGGCGGTGGGAGGACGCCGTCACCGGCCACCCCGTCCACCCGGACGCGCGCGGCGCCGTGCGCCTCGACGAACTGCTCAGCACCCTGCCCGTCGCGCTGCTCGTCCCGGCGCACGCCCCGTCCGACCGCCGAGAGAGGACCGCCCCGTGACCGAGCCCCGTCCGGCCGACGCCCCCGCCCCGGGCCTGCACCCGATCGGCTCCGACCCCGTGGACCCCGCCGCGGCCGAGCGGGCCGCCGTCGACGCCGCGCGCGCCATCCCCTACGCCGTCTGGGCGCCGCACGCCGAGAGCGTCGACCTCGTCCTCGTCGACACCGAGCCCGGCGCCCTGCACGACGCCGAGGACCGCTGGCCCGTCGCCGCCGTCGTGGCCATGGCCCCCGCCGCCGGAGGCTGGTGGACGCCCACGGAGGACCCGCTGGCCGCCCTTGGCCTCGACGCCGCCCAGCCGCCGGCCGACCCCGGCTACGGCTACCGCGTGGACGGGGCGGACCCCGTGCCGGACCCCCGCTCCCGCCGCCAGCCCGACACGGTCCACGGGCCCTCCCGCCGCGACGTCGCCGGCCGCGTCTTCGCGTGGCCGGACGAGGGCTGGGCTGGGCCGCCCGGGGTGGAGTCCGATCCGGCCGCGCCCCAGGGCGGCGGCCTGCGCGGCGCCGTCCTCTACGAGCTGCACGTGGGGACCTTCACGGCCGAGGGGACCCTCGACGCCGCCATCGCCCGCCTGCCGCACCTGACGGACCTCGGGGTCACCCACGTCGAGCTGCTGCCGGTGAACTCCTTCTCCGGGCCGCGGAACTGGGGCTACGACGGGGTGGCGTGGTTCGCCGTCGACGAGTCCTACGGCGGCCCCGCCGCCTACCGCCGCTTCGTGGCCGCCGCCCACGCCGCCGGCCTCGGCGTGGTCCAGGACGTCGTGCACAACCACCTGGGCCCCTCCGGCAACTACCTGCAGGTGTTCGGGCCGTATCTGGGTCAGGGCGGCACCGGCTGGGGCGACGGCCTGAACCTGGACGGCGCCGACTCGGACGAGGTGCGCCGGCTCGTCCTGGACAACGTCCGCTTCTGGCTCGAGGAGATGCGCGTGGACGGGCTGCGCCTGGACGCGGTGCACGCCCTGCGGGACGCCCGCGCCGTGCACCTGCTCGAGGAGATGGCCGCGCTCGCGGACGGGATCGCGGCCCGTGCCGGCCGACCCGTGCCCCTCCTGGCCGAGTCCGACCTCAACGACCCGCGTCTGGTGCTGCCCCGCCACGCCGGCGGGCTCGGCCTCGCCGCGGCCTGGAACGACGACGTCCACCACGCCCTGCACGTGGCCGCGACGGGGGAGACCCACGGCTACTACGCGGACTTCGCCCCGCTGGAGGCGGTGGCCAAGGTCATGGAGCGCACCTACTTCCACGACGGCACCCGCTCCACCTTCCGCGGCCGTGACCACGGGCGCCCCGTGCCGGAGGCTGTCCCCAACCACGCGTGGGTGGCCAGCATCCAGAACCACGACCAGGTGGGCAACCGTGCCGGCGGCGACCGCACCGCGGCCGCCCTGTCCGAGGGCGCGCTCGCGGCCGAGGCCGCCCTTCTGCTGACCGGCCCGCACGTGCCGATGCTCTTCATGGGGGAGGAGTTCGCGGCCTCGACGCCGTGGCCGTTCTTCACCTCGTTCCGCGAGCCCGAGCTCGGGGACGCCGTCCGGCAGGGACGTCGCCGCGAGTTCGCCGCCCACGGCTGGGACCCGGCCGACGTCCCCGACCCGCAGGACCCCGCCACGCGGGAGGCAGCCGTGCTGGACTGGGCGGAGGCCGCGGGCGGCGGGGACGGCCACGGTCGGGGAGCGCGCGTGCTCGCCGCCTACCGCACCCTGATCGGCCTGCGCCGCACGCTGCCTCAGCTCACCGACCCCCGCCGCGACCGCGTCCGGGCCGAGGTGGACGCGGCCCGGCGCCACGTGCGTCTCACCCGCGCCGGCGAGGACGCCGACGTCATCCTGCTCGTCGCCCTCGGCGCGGAGCCGCTGCCCGTGCCCGCGGACCTGACGCGGGCCGAGCTCCTCGCCGGCCACGGCGACGACGGCCCCCTCGGCCCCGGCGCGGTGCCGGCGGCGGTCCCGGCCCCCGGCTTCCTGCTCCTGCGCCGCTGAGCCGCGGCCGGCGTCAGTCCGCGTCCGCGGGTGGGACGGCGCGCAGCATGGTGGTCGTGGGGTGCAGCGCCACCGCGTCCTCGTCGCGGCGGGTCCGCAGCACCGTGTCCACGTAGGAGTCCACCGCCTCCTGCAGGGGCACGGCCTGGCCGCGGGCCTCGGAGAGGTACCAGCGGTGCTCGAGGAGCTGGTGCATCACCTCGGCGGGCTCGAGCTTGGCCCGCAGCTCGAGGGGCACCGAGCGGACCACGGGGTCGAACACCTCCACCACCCAGCGGTGCGCCGCAGCCTCGATGTCCATGTACGGGTCCCACTCCCGGCGGGCGGCCTCGATGTCGACGAGCAGCCGCCGGGCCTGGTTCTCCTGGACTTCGAGTCCCGTGAGGCGGGTCAGCCGACGGCGGTGGTAGCCCGCGTGGATCTCGACGGGTCGGGCGATCATCATCCCGGGGGCGTCGGCGGCGCGCAGTGAGTACTCGGCCAGCTCGAAGCCGAGCTCCTGCAGGCGGCGGACGCGGCGGTCCAGGCGCCACGGCTCGGTGCGGGGGAACAGCAGGGGCCCGGTCAGCTCGTCCCACAGCCGTCGGTAGGAGGCCACGAGCAGGTCCGGCGTGGTGACGGGGTCCACCTCCGGGTCCAGCAGCCCGCTGGCCTGCAGGTCCAGCAGCTCGCCGCCCACGTTCACGGCGGCCACGTCCAGGTCGTGTTCGCGCTGGCCGGTGGACAGCCGCTGCCGGAGCTCGCCGGTCTCGGCGTCCACCAGGTGGGCGGCGAACCCGCCCGCGTCGCGCCGGAACAGGACGTTGGACAGGGAGACGTCACCCCAGAAGAACCCCTCGAGGTGCAGCTCCACGAGCAGGGTCGCCAGCGCGTCCATGAGCCGCACGAGGGTGCGGCGCTCGAGGCGCTCCGAGAACACGGCGCGGTACGGCAGGGAGAAGCGCAGGTGCCGGGTCACGAGGGCGGCGGGCAGGGGCGTGCCGTCGTCCTCCGTGCGTCCGGTGACCACGGCCACCGGCACCACCGACGGCGCCGGGCTCCGCTCGAGCCGGCGCAGCAGCCGGTACTCGCGGAACGCGAGTTCTTCGGTGGTCTCCTTCACCGCCACGATGCCCCCGCCCACCCGGGCGAAGCGCACCACGTGACGGGAGATGCCCCGCGGCAGGGCCGCCAGCACCTCACGCGGCCACGTCTCGAGGGGGAGCGCCCAGGGCAGGGCGAGCAGAGACGTCGCCGGGTCCTCGGTCGCGTCCCCCGACGGGGCGCCCGTGATGGTCAGTCGATCGACGGGGGAGGGGGTCTCGGCGGTGTCCATGGTCACGATCCTTTCAGACAGGGCCGCTATGCTCGCCTGGCGCGGCGCGCCCGCTGCCCGCCGGCTCCGGTGCTCGACCCGGACCGACTGCCCCACGAGGAGGACCCTTGGCCCGGAACACGTCAGGCTCGCACACCTCGGCGACGGACGCTCGTGCGCGTGCCCGCCAGATCCAGGAGGAGCAGCGCAGGAAGGACAGTCGCCGCCGCACCGGCGTCATCTGGGGCTCGGTCCTCGCGGTGGTGCTCGTGATCGGCCTCGTCGTCGCGTTCGTGCTCAACCGCAACGGCGACGACGCCGCGGCCGCCGGCCCCATCCCCGCCGTGGCGAACGAGCAGGGCGGCATCGAGTTGACCTCGGCCACGGACCTGGCGGAGGGCGCGGGAGAACGCGAGGTCGACCCCTCGAAGATCGAGGTGCCGAAGCAGGCCGCGAGCTCTCAGCCCGAGACCCTGCCGAACACCGAGGCCCGTGGTGACGGTGAGCCGACGCGGATCGTGCTCTACGCGGACTTCAACTGCGTGCACTGCGCGGACTTCGAGTCCACCAACGGGGACCAGATCGAGCAGTGGCTCGAGCAGGGCCAGGTCACGGTCGAGTACCGGATGGTGGACTACCTGAGCGCCCCGAACAACCAGAACTACTCGGCCCGCGCCGCCAACGCCGCGTACTGCGTGGCGGACCAGAAGCCCGAGGCCTACAACGGCTTCGTGTCCGCCCTGTTCGCCGCCTACGACGAGCACCAGGGCAAGGGCCTGGACAACGCGGCGCTCACGCAGCTCGCGCAGGAGCACGGCGCGGACATCGCCTCCTGCGTCGAGGACGGCACGTTCCGCTCCGCGGTCGAGCACACCACCCGCCAGGCGCGCGTCGCCGGTGTGGCCGGCACTCCCACCGTGTTCGTGGACGGGAAGAACTGGGCCCTCGACGGCGAGGACAAGACCTTCGCCGATTGGGCGGGCGCCAAGATCGCCGGCTGACCCGGCTGACCCGTCGCCGAGGTCCGCGGGGCGTCCCCACGCAGGGGGCGCCCCGCGCCGTCCGCCCGGGCCTTGTACGCTGAAAGGGCCGGCCGCGGCGCCCCGGGCGCCGGCCGCAGGCCTCCTTAGCTCAGCTGGCCAGAGCAGCTGCCTTGTAAACAGCAGGTCGCCGGTTCGAATCCGGCAGGGGGCTCCACCCCACCGCGGGCCCGACGGCGCCGCGCACCTCCGCCGGGAGGGCGCGGCGCCGTCGTCGTGTCCGGCGCGGGCCGACGCTGGGGCGCCGCTGTGCGCGCCCGTGGCCATCCGCCGGGCTTGGCTGGCGGATCCGCCAGAGATGCCTCGACCATCCGCCAGACTTCGACCCTGGGCCTCGTCGTGACGGAATCGTGACCTTACCGTGATCCCAGTCACCCCGGCCCGAGCCCCTCGGGCACCCGCGTCCGGTGGCCCAGAACTCCGAGGAGATCCCGTGCAGTCCTCCCCACTCCGCAGCACCCGCCGCCGCATCGGCGCCCTCGTGGCCGGCGCCGTCCTCGCCGGCGGGACCCTGACCTCGTCCCCCGCGCTCGCGGCCCCCTCCGGCGACGCCCCCGCCGCACCGGCAGCCACCCCGACCGCCGCCTCGCCCCTGGCGGCGGCGCAGGTCGAGGACCCGAACGCCGACGGCTACGACTCCTTCATCGTCACCTACAAGGAGACCGCCGCCACCGCCCACGCGAAGGGCCGAGCCAACGCCTGGGGCAAGGCCGCGAAGGAGGCCGGCGTCTCCGTGAAGGAGCTGCGTGAGACCGCGCTCGGCTCCCGCGTGGTCAAGGCGGACCGCAAGCTGGATCAGGCCGAGTCCGCGAAGTTCATGGCCGACCTGAAGGCCTCCGGGGCGGTCGAGGCCGTGGAGCCGGACGCCATCCTCACCGCCACCGGCCTGAGCCCCGTGGACGCCCTCTACTCGCAGCAGTGGGGCTTCACCGGCACCCACGGCATGCGGGTCCCCGGGGCGTGGGACCGCACGACGGGCTCCGGTGCGACCGTGGCCGTCATCGACACCGGCATCACCTCCCACCCGGACCTCGACCGCAACGTCGTGCCCGGCTACGACTTCATCTCCGACGGCAGGGCGGCGCGCGACGGCGGGGGCCGCGACTCCAACCCGCGCGACGAGGGCGACTGGTACGCCGCTGGCGAGTGCGGCACCGCCGGTGCCTCCGACTCCTCGTGGCACGGCACCCACGTGGCGGGCACCGTCGCGGCCGTGGCCGACTCCCAGGGTGTCGTCGGCGTGGCCCCGAACGCGAAGATCCAGCCCATCCGCGTGCTCGGCAAGTGCGGCGGTTCGCTGTCCGACATCGCCGACGCGGTCGTGTGGGCCGCCGGCGGCACCGTGGCGGGCGTGCCGGCCAACCCGAACCCGGCGGACGTCATCAACATGTCCCTCGGCGGCTCCGGCACGTGCGGCACCACCTACCAGAACGCGATCAACGCGGCCGTCTCCCGCGGCGTGCCCGTCGTCGTGGCGGCGGGCAACGAGAACCAGCCCGCCGCCAACGTGCGCCCGGCCAACTGCCGGAACACCATCGTGGTGGCCGCCTCCACCTCGCAGGGCGCCCGCGCCTCGTTCTCGAACTACGGCTCCGCCGTGGACGTGACCGCCCCGGGCGCGAACATCATCTCGACCGTGAACAACGGCGCCACCACCCCGACGACGGCCGGCCACGCCGCCTACAACGGCACCTCGATGGCCACCCCGCACGTCGCGGGCCTGGCCGCCCTGCTGCTGGCCGAGCGGCCGAGCCTCACCCCGGCCCAGGTCGAGTCCACCCTCAGGTCCACGGCCCGCTCCATGCCGGTGACCTGCTCCGCGGGCTGCGGCGCCGGCCTGGCGGACGCCGCCAGGGCGGTCTCCTCCCTCGGTGGCAGCTCCTGACCGGAGCCCGCCCGGGCGCCGGGACCTCGTTGGTCGCCCAGGGCGGTTTCGAGCCCGGCGCCACGCTGACCGACGCCTGACGTGCTCGTCGGCTCTCGATGGCCGCTCCGCCGTGCGCGGGGTGGCCGTCGCCCGGGTGGACAGGCGGCGCCGCCTGAGGTATCGTTTTTCGAGTTGTCACCCCCATGGGGCGACGCCTGGATCTTTAGCTCAGTTGGTTAGAGCGTTCGCTTCACACGCGAGAGGTCGCTGGTTCGAGTCCAGTAAGATCCACCGCAGCAGGGCCCTCCTCCGGGAGGGCCCTTTCGCGTCCCCGGGCCGCGGTGCCGACGGCCCCGGCGGGGGAGGTGCCGGCGTGGTTGGATGGACGCGTCGGCGGGGCTCGGCCCACCGCCGTGGCGCGTCCAGCGCCCGCACACGGAAGGAGAGGGTGAGCCGCATGGAGCAGGAGGGCACCCAGGAGCCGGCGCGGTTCGACCCCCTCATCGCGGAGCCCCCGGCCGTCCCCACGCTCATCCCCGTGCTGCGCCCGGCCGGTGCCGAGGACGCCGCCGCTGTCGGCGACCTCGCGCTCGACCCGGAGGACCCCGGCCTGCTCGACCTCGACCCGGCGGAGTCGGCCCACCCGGCCGCGGTCGCCGTCGAGCCGACGGAGCCGCTGCCGCCCGTGGTCCGCCCCGCCGCCGCCGATCCGGCCCCGGCGCCGGCGCCGGAGCCGGAGCCGGAGGAATCGGCCGAGCCGGACGCGGAGACGCTGCCGGAGCCGGCCGCGGACGCGCCCCTGACCGAGCCGCCGCTGTCCGAGCAGGTGCCCACCTCCGTCCTGGCCCCCGCGGAGGCCGACGGCGCCCTGCCCGCCCCGGACGTGATCCCCGCGCCGGACATCACCGTCCCGGACCCGGTGGTCCCCGTGGGCCCGCCCGAGAAGCGCGGGCGTCGGCGCGGCCGGCGCTCCCGCGAGGTCTTCGTCGAGAACCTGCCGACGCAGGCGCTCGTGCTGGCCGACCGCCTGCACTCCTCGCCGTACGGGCGCCGCATGCGCTCCACGCTGCAGCAGCGCCGCGCGGAGGCGCAGGCCCTCGAGGCCCGCACCACCCTGGACTTCGCCCTCAAGCTGGGTGAGACCATGTTCAGCTTCGGCGCGGCCTCGCTGGACGTGGAGACCTCGATCATCGTGGCCACACAGGCCTACGGGATCCTCGAGACCGAGGTGGACCTGACCAACCAGTCCATCTCCCTGAACTACGCGCCCGACTCCTCACGCGGCGAGGCACCGTTCACCCTCCAGCGGGTGGTCCGCTCGTCCTCGGTGAACTTCGAGGGGCTCGTGGCCGTCCACCGGCTGGTCGAGGAGATCGCCGCGGGCGAGGTGGACCGGGCCGAGGCCCAGCGCCGGCTCGTGGAGATCCGGCATCAGCCCAAGCCGTTCCCCGCCGTCTTCGAGGTCCTCTTCTCCGGCGTGTTCGTGGCCTGCTTCGTGCCGTTCATCGGGGGGACCTGGACGGGTGCGGCCCTGGGCATGGTCTCCACCTGGCTGGTCTTCTGGCTCAAGATCCAGGCGGACAAGGCGCGCTTCCCGGAGATCTTCTCCACCATGTTCGGGGCGATCACGGCCACGGTGATCGCGCTGATGGCCCACGCCCTCGACCTGCCGGTCAACCCGGCGCTGGTGATCGCCGGCGGCATCATGATGCTCCTGCCCACGGCGAGGTTCGTCACCGCGGTGCAGGACGCCATCCACGGCTTCCCGGTGACCGCGGCGGGCCGCTTCCTCTCCGCGCTGCTCGTGTTCGCCGGCGTGATGGCCGGGATCATGATCGCCGTGGGCATCGGGGATCTCGTGGGATTCGAACAGCTGGACCTGGCCGAGGCGGGGACGCTGAGCTATCCGCCGCTGCTGCTGCTGGGCCTCGTGGTGGCCGCGGGCATGGCGGACGCGGTGGTGGAGCAGTCGCGGTGGCCGCAGATCCTGGCCTGCGGTCTCGTGTCCGGGGCCGGCTTCGGCGCGTACCTGGCCGCGCAGCAGGTCGGGGTCAGCGACCGGCTGGTGCCCGCGGTCGCCGCGGCGGCGGTCGGGTTCCTCGGCCGCCTGGTGGCCCAGCGGCTCGCGGCCCCGGCGCTCGTGATCGTCCTGCCGTCCATGCTGTTCCTGCTTCCCGGCCTCACCATGTTCCGGTCCGTCTACGGGTTCACCGTGGAGACCGGGGCCACGCTGCTGGGCGTCGAGGGACTGTTCAACGCCGCGGTCATCGTCGTGGCGATCGCGGCCGGCGTCGCCTTCGGCAACACCCTGGCCAAGCCGATCACCGACCGGATGGGCACGCTGCTGCCCACCGAACTCGTGATGCACCAGCGCGGCTGACCGGCGGCCCGGCTCAGTCGGGCAGGCGCCAGTCCACCGGGGCCGCGCCGGCCGCCTCGAGGAGCCGGTTCACCCGGCTGAAGGGCCGGGAGCCGAAGAACCCGCGGTGGGCGCTCAGGGGAGAGGGATGCGGGGACTCCACGACGCCGGCCCCCGCCGCCGTCAGCAGCGGCGCCATGCGCCGCGCGTCGGCTCCCCACAGCAGCCCCACGAGCGGGGTGCCGCGCGCGCAGAGAGCTCGCACCGCGGCCTCCGTGATCTGCTCCCAGCCGAGGCCGCGGTGGCTGCCGGGTGCGCCGGCCCGCACGCTGAGGGCGCGGTTCAGCAGCAGCACGCCCTGGTCCGTCCACGCGGAGAGGTCGCCGTGGGCGGGCGGGGTGATGCCGAGGTCGTCGTGCAGCTCCCGGTGGATGTTGGCCAGGGAGCGGGGCAGCGGCCTCACGTGGCGGTCCACCGCGAAGCTCAGGCCGATCGGATGGCCCGGCGTCGGGTAGGGGTCCTGGCCCAGCACGAGGACGCGGACGTCCGCGAACGACTGGCGGAACGCCCGCAGGATGTGCTCCGGTGCGGGCAGCACCTGCTCTCCGCCCGCCCGGCGGGCCCGCAGCCGCTCGCCGACCTGCTCGAACGCGGCGGCCTGCGGGGCGAGGGCCGCCTCCCAGCCCGGATCCAGGGGCGCGATGAACTCCATGCCCCGAGGGTAGACCGGGTGGGTACAGTGGCCGCCATGTCCCACCCCACGCCCGTCTCGCCCGATCCGGCCCCGGACGAGGGTGCCCGCGCGCGGGCGCGGCGGGACGAGCTGACGGACCTGGAGCGTGCGGTCCTGGACCTGGAGGCCGCCACCTGGCGGTACGGCGGGGCCAAGGACCACGCCGTCCGTGAGCGTCTGGGGCTGTCTCCGACCGCCTATTATCAGGTGTTGAACGGATTGCTGGACCGTGAGGCCGCCCTGGCCTACCGACCCCTGCTGGTCACGCGGCTGCTGCGCAAGCGCGGCACCCGCAGCCGGGCCCGGAGGGGGCCCGCGGATCCGGCGCCGTCCACGCCCGCTTCCCGCCAGGAGAACTGACCCATGGCCTACCAGCCCGACCGCTTCGACGAGGTCCCCGAGTACACGGACCAGCGCGGCGCGCACCGCGAGTCCTTCGCCGTCGCCGGCGCGACCGCCACGGGCGGGGGTCGCCGCCTGAGCCCGCTGCTCTGGGTGGCCGGC
Source organism: Micrococcus sp. iso_239 (assembly GCF_056173395.1). Taxonomy (NCBI): domain Bacteria; kingdom Bacillati; phylum Actinomycetota; class Actinomycetes; order Micrococcales; family Micrococcaceae; genus Micrococcus; species Micrococcus sp. iso_239. The sequence goes on from NZ_CM149672.1 coordinate 390,350, forward strand.
CTCGTCCTGCTCGCCGGCCTGTTCGTGGGCGTCGTCCTGCCGTGGCTCACCGGCGACCGCTCCGAGCCCGTCGCCGCCGAGAGCTCGACGACGGCCCCGGCTGCCGCGCCGTCGACGTCGGCGTCGTCCGTGTCCTCCTCGGCGTCCTCCGCGTCGGCGTCGACTGCGTCCGCGACCGAGTCCGCCACCCCGTCCGAGGACGCGGTGGAGGCGTCCCGTTCCGCGGCCGCGGCCGAGTCCTCGCGGGCGGCGCAGGAGGCGGCTGCCGCCGAGGCCGCCGAGTCGTCCCAGGCTGCCGCGTCGTCCCGGGCCGCCGCGGAGGCACAGGCGGCGGAGGCCTCGCGTTCCGAAGCCGCCGCGCAGTCCGCCGAGGCGTCCCGTGCCGCCGCCGAGGCACAGGCGGCGGAGGCCTCGCGTTCCGAGGCCGCCGCGCAGTCCGCAGAGGCGTCCCGGTCGGCGGCGGCCGTCCAGGCGGCGGAGTCCTCGCGCGCCGCCGCGTCCCGTTCGGCCGCCGCGGCGGAGGCCTCGCGCTCGCAGTCCGCGGCCGCGTCGAGCTCTCGTGCGGCCGCGCAGTCTGCGGCCGCGTCGAGCTCTCGTGCAGCCGCGCAGTCCGCGGCCGTGCGCGGCACCCACGTCACCGTGTACAACGCGACCCGCACCCAGGGCCTCGCCGCCTCCTACGCGCAGCGGCTCACGGGCGCCGGCTACACCTCGGTGGACGCGAAGAACTGGAGCGGCTACGGCATCCAGTCCTCCACCGTCCTGTACAACGGCTCGGCCAACAAGGCCGCCGCCGAGGCGGTCGGCAAGGAGCTCGGCTTCCCGGTCATGCAGACCCCGAACCTGCAGGTGAACGGTATCGCGGTGGTCGTCACCAGCTGATCCGCCCGTCGTGCGGCCGTGCCGGCCGCGCACCCTTTCCGGCCCCCGGCGGGGCGCCTTCCGAGGCGTTCTGCCGGGGGCCGTCCGCCGTCCGCGGAAGGGCGGGCCCCGCACTGCGGACCCTTTGCACTCTCCCGGTGCGAGTGCTCATAATGGGGTTAGCACTCCGAAGGCGCGACTGCCAGCCGTACCCCGGTCGGTCCGGCGCCGTGGAGGAGGACCTGTCCACCGGTGAGGCCCCCAGGGGCCGTCCGTCGCGGGCATCGGCGCGGGTCAGCCACCAGAAGTAGGAAGCCGACGTCCAGAAAGGACCTGCACATGGCCAAGACCATCGCATTCGACGAAGAGGCCCGCCGCGGCCTGGAGAAGGGCCTGAACACCCTGGCCGACGCCGTGAAGGTGACCCTCGGCCCCCGCGGCCGCAACGTGGTGCTGGAGAAGAAGTGGGGCGCCCCCACCATCACCAACGACGGCGTCTCCATCGCCAAGGAGATCGAGCTCGAGGACCCGTACGAGAAGATCGGCGCGGAGCTCGTCAAGGAGGTCGCCAAGAAGACCGACGACGTCGCCGGCGACGGCACCACCACCGCCACCGTGCTGGCCCAGGCGCTGGTCCGCGAGGGCCTGCGCAACGTGGCCGCGGGCGCCGACCCGCTGTCCCTGAAGCGCGGCATCGAGAAGGCCGTGGAGGCCGTCACCTCTGAGCTGCTCTCCGCCTCCCGCGAGATCGAGACCAAGGACCAGATCGCGGCCACCGCCTCGATCTCCGCCGCGGACAAGCAGATCGGCTCCCTCATCGCCGAGGCCCTGGACAAGGTCGGCAAGGAGGGCGTCATCACCGTCGAGGAGTCCAACACCTTCGGCCTCGAGCTCGAGCTCACCGAGGGCATGCGCTTCGACAAGGGCTACATCTCCGGTTACTTCGTGACCGACGCGGACCGCCAGGAGGCCGTCCTCGAGGATCCCTACATCCTCATCGTCAACTCGAAGATCTCCTCCGTGAAGGACATGGTGGCGATCCTCGAGAAGGTCATGCAGTCGGGCAAGCCGCTGCTGATCATCGCCGAGGACGTCGAGGGCGAGGCCCTGGCCACCCTCGTGGTCAACAAGATCCGCGGCACCTTCAAGTCCGTGGCCGTGAAGGCCCCGGGCTTCGGTGACCGCCGCAAGGCCATGCTCGCCGACATCGCCATCCTCACCGGCGGCCAGGTCATCTCCTCCGAGGTGGGCCTGTCCCTGGAGAACGCCACCCTCGACCTGCTGGGCTCCGCCCGCAAGGTGGTCATCACCAAGGACGAGACCACCATCGTGGAGGGTGGCGGCGACGCCGAGCAGATCGCCGGCCGCGTGGCCCAGATCCGCTCCGAGATCGAGAACACCGACTCGGACTACGATCGCGAGAAGCTGCAGGAGCGCCTCGCCAAGCTGGCCGGCGGCGTGGCCGTCATCAAGGCCGGCGCGGCCACCGAGGTGGAGCTCAAGGAGCGTAAGCACCGCATCGAGGACGCCGTGCGCAACGCCAAGGCCGCGGTGGAGGAGGGCATCGTCGCCGGCGGCGGCGTGGCCCTGATCCAGGCCGGCGCCAAGGCGTTCGGCGGCCTGCAGCTCGAGGGCGACGAGGCCACCGGCGCGAACATCGTGAAGGTCGCCATCGAGGCCCCGCTGAAGCAGATCGCCTTCAACGCGGGCCTGGAGCCCGGCGTCGTGGCGGACAAGGTCAAGACCCTCGACGACGGTCACGGCCTGAACGCCGCCACCGGCGAGTACGAGGACCTGCTGGCCGCCGGCATCAACGACCCGGTGAAGGTGACCCGCTCGGCCCTGCAGAACGCCGCGTCCATCGCGGGCCTGTTCCTGACCACCGAGGCCGTCGTCGCGGACAAGCCCGAGAAGGCCGCCGCCGGCGCCGAGGGCATGGACCCGATGGGCGGCATGGGCGGCATGATGTGATCAGCCGCTGAGCCGGCCCGGCCCGTTCGGGCGCCCAGCCTGCGAGGCCCGTCTCCCCGTCCGGGGAGGCGGGCCTCGCCGCGTCCGGGGCCGGCACCGGGGCGCCCCGCTCAGGCCGACAGCGCGGCTCGTTCCGCCGCCAGGTTGCGGCGGGCGGCGGCCTCCCAGCGCGTTCGGCCGGGCGCGGTCCGATACAGCCGCTCGGCGTCCAGCAGGGCGTCCAGCACCGCGCCGCGACCGCGGGCCCAGTCCGCGTCGGACACGTGCGCGTAGTCCTGCCGGACCGCGGCCACGTAGCGGGCGTAGGCCTCGGGGGAGCGGCCGAGGACCTCGAGGTCCGCGTCCGAGAGCACCGCCCCGGCCGCGTCGTGCGGGGCGGGGTCGTGGGCGGCGGTGAGCAACACGAGGCGCGCCACCTCGTCGACGACGTCGGCCGGCACCGCCAGCCGCGGGTCGGTGAGCACGTCCCGGGCCAGGGCGGCCGAGTCCGCCTCGTCCTGGCCGGCGGGCGCGGTGGGGTCCCCGGCGTAGACGGCGTCGTGGAACCACGCGGCCAGGCGGACCGCACGCGGATCCGGCCCGGTCTCCGCCCCCGCCCGCTCGAGCAGGTCCACGGACTCGAGCACCGCGAGCAGGTGGGCCGGGTCGTGGTAGTGCCGATGCGGCTCCGCCCAGCGGGCCAGCAGGTCGCGTCCCGCCGTCGTCACCGCATCCGGGCTCGCCGCCGTGCCCTCGAACAGCCGCGCCCAGCGCCGGGCGAGGACGACGTCCCGCTTCTCGGCGCGGCTCCGGGCGGGCACGCGCAGCCCCGAGGCGGCGAGCCGACGCACCAGCTCCCGTCCGGTGACGGGCACCGCCCCGCGGGCCACGAGCTCGGCACGTCGGTGCGCGGGCACGTCGTAGTGGTCCCGGTCGAAGACCCGCTCCGAGAGCCCTGCTGCCCGCGCGAACGCGTGGAGCTCCTCGAGGGAGGCGTCGGAGACGAGGTGGGAGAACACGGTGCCGTGGGCGGGCCACGCGGGCGGGTCGATCAGGACGGTCATGCCTCCACTCTAGGAAGCACGGACCGGGGCGCGGCCGGCCGGCCGCGCCCCGGTCCGTTCCGGGCGCTCAGAACCGGAACATCGCGGCGTTGGCGGTCTCCGCGTCCTGGTACTGGGTGGCGGCGGCGTCCATCGCGCGGCGGATGCCCGCCAGGGACTCCTCCACGCGCTGCTGGGTGGCGCGCCACTCGGTGAGCACGCCCTGGAAGTTCGCGGCCGCCTGGCCGCGCCAGGTGTCCTGCAGCTGGCGCAGGTTGGCCTCCATGGTGCTCACCTCCGCCTGGAGGCGTCCGATGGAGCCCTCCACCGCCCCGCTCTTGGCCCGCAGGTCCTCGACGTCGATCTGCACGATGCTCATGTGACTGTCCCCTCTGACGAGTGCTGATGGGCGGCGGGTGCCGCCGGGCACCACGCTAGGGACGGGCGTCCCGCTCCGCCGCCGGGTCGTCCTCGCCTGGGGACGGGGGGTCGGCCTGAGGCGCCTGTGCAGGAGCAGACGCCCGACGGCGGCGCTCGGCCGAGGCGCGACGGAACCGCTCCGCCGCACGCAGCAGGCGGCTGCTCCGGGCGGCGTCCGCGGCGCTGGCGCCGGCGCCCGACGGCGCGGCCAGGGCGAGGGGGCCGGTGGGCGGACCGGCCGCGTCGTCGTCGGTGTCCCGTGCGGGCAGGCGCTCGTCCTCGACGTCCTCGTCCGCCTCGTCCTCGAACGGTGCCCACGGCAGGTGGACGGAGAAGGTGGCGCCGCCGCCCTCGGTCTCCAGCAGCCGGACGGAGCCGCCGTGCTGGGCCACGATCGCCGCGACGATGGCCAGGCCGAGCCCCGTGCCGCCCGTCTCGCGGTGCCGGGAGGTGTCCGCGCGGTAGAACCGCTCGAAGATGCGGGCGCGGTCCTCCTCGGACACGCCCGGCCCGTGGTCACGGATCTCGATCACGGAGCTGCGGCCCGCGCCGTCCGCCCCGGCCTGGCCGCCGAGGTGGTCGACGGTGCCGACCGCGATCTCGATGGGGGTGCCGGCGGGGGTGTAGCGCAGGGCGTTGGCCATGAGGTTCACCACCACCTGGCGCATCCGGTTCTCGTCGCCGAGGATGGGCGCCGGGGCCGCCCGGTCGCCGTCGGGGCCCACGAGGGTGACCTTGCGGTCCGGGGCGTTCACGGAGGCGTCCATCATGGAGTCCATCGCGAGGATGAGCAGGTCCACCGGGGCGTGCTCGAGGGGGCGCTGCTCGTCGAGGCGGGCCAGGGTGAGCAGGTCCTCCACGAGGCGGGTCATGCGGGTGGCCTCGGACTCGATGCGCTGCATGGCGGCGGCGACGTCCTCCTCCTCGCGCAGCCCGCCGTGCCGGTACAGCTCGGAGAATCCGCGGATGGTGACCAGGGGGGTGCGCAGCTCGTGGGAGGCGTCCTGCACGAAGCGGCGCATCTTGTCCTCGGAGATCTCCTTGTCCCGGAACGCGGACTCGATGTGCGCGAGCATGGCATTGAGGGAGCGGGAGAGCCGGCCCACCTCGGTGTCGGGCGCCGCGCTCTCCACGCGCTGGCTCAGGTCGCCGGCGGCGATCTTGGCGGCGGTGCGCTCCACGCGGTTCAGGGTGCGGAACGCGCGCTGGACCGCCAGGTTGGCCACGATCACGGTGCCCGCCGTCGCGAGCAGGCCGATGGTCACGACGATCGAGGTGACGCGCTCGACGGAGGAGGTCACGCTCTGCAGGGGAAGGGCCACGGCCATGGTGCCGTCGCCGCTGCTGAGCCCGTACAGCTGCACGCGCCAGCCGCTCGAGTCCGGCTGTGTGCCGGGCACCTCGAAGGAGGCGGAGCCGCGCTCCAGGGCCTCGGCCGGGGTGATGTCCGGGAGGGCCGGCTCGTCCGCACCCGGCATCACCGGGGTCTGGACGACCCGCGCGCCCTCGTTGTCCCACACGACGCCGTAGAAGCGCAGGATGGGCAGCTGCGGCATGTAGTACTCGCCGGTCTGGGCGACGTTGGCCAGGTACATCGAGACGGTGTCCCGGTTGGCGGCCATGTCCTCGTCCAGCTGGCGCACCGCCTCCTGGCGGAACAGCACCGCGGTCGCCACGGCGGTCACGGCGACCAGGGCCAGCATGAGCGCCGCGATCATCACGACCAGCTTGGTGCGCAGGGACTGCCCCTGCCACGCGCCCCTCAGCCAGGCGCGCGGATGGCGGACGCGGGCCGCCGCGGCGTCGAGCCGCGCACGCACGTCAGCGCTTGTCCGCGGTGCGGAGCATGTAGCCGACGCCGCGCTTGGTGTGGATCATCTTCTCGCGGCCGCCGACGTCGATCTTGCGGCGCAGGTAGGAGATGTAGGACTCGACGATCGAGGCGTCCCCGTTGAAGTCGTACTCCCACACGTGGTCCAGGATCTGGGCCTTCGAGAGCACCCGGTTCGGGTTCATCATGAGGTAGCGCAGCAGCTTGAACTCGGTGGGGGAGAGCTCCACGACCTCGCCGCCGCGGCGGACCTCGTGCGCGTCGTCGTCGAGCTCGAGATCGTCCACGCGCAGCACCGCCGCGTCGTCGTCGAGGGAGGCGGTGCGGCGCAGCACGGCGCGGATGCGGGCGACCACCTCGTCGAGGGAGAACGGCTTGGTCACGTAGTCGTCGCCGCCGACCGTCAGGCCGGTGATCTTGTCCTCGGTGCCGTCCCGCGCGGTGAGGAACACGACGGGGAAGTGACGGCCGGCGGAGCGCAGGCGGCGGGTCACGGTGAAGCCGTCCATGTCCGGGAGCATCACGTCCAGCACGGCCAGGTCCGGCTGGAACTCCTCGGCGGCGTCCAGGGCCTCCCGGCCGTTGGCCGCGGCCGTGACCTCGAAGCCGGCGTAGCGCAGGGATGTGGAGAGCAGCTCGCGGATGTTGGGCTCGTCGTCCACCACCAGGAGGCGTGCTTCGGGGTTCTGAGGCTGCATGGGGCCAGTCAACCGCCCCGACCTGGGAGCATCCTGAAGGCGCGCTGGATGTCACGGGGCGTCGTTGGCCCGACGGCTCAGGGGCGCGAGCGCCGGACGGCGCCCAGCACCACGTGCAGCAGCATCAGGCCGAAGCCGACGGGCAGGCCGAACAGCGCGAGCGCGAACAGCGCCGGGGACGCCGGCCACGCCAGGAAGTACGCGACCAGCAGGGCCACCAGGGCCAGAGCGGACACCGCCGTCACGGCCACGCCCAGCACCAGGACGACGCCACGACCGCCCCGGTGATCGGCGGGGTCGGCGGCGGGCGCGGAGGCGGGGAGGGTGGAGGTCCGAGGCATGCCCGCCACTCTAGTCGGGCTATCCTGGGAGGTCATTGACGACCACGTCCTCCGCCGTCCCCTCCGGGCGCACGGCCAGGCTGGTCCCACCGATGCCGCGGCGCACCGCCACGCCGGTGCCGGACCCCGCCGACCCGAGACGAGAGCACGGCCGCCCCTGCGGCGCCGGCCCGACGCGGTGGACCCACATGACGAGGAGCAGGTGACGCACATGCCCACCGGGCGCATCAAGTTCTACGACTCGACCAAGGGCTTCGGGTTCGCCCAGACGGACGAGGGCGAGGAGGTCCACGTGCCCGCCTCGGCCCTGCCGGCCGGGGTGACCGAGCTGCGCGGAGGCACCCGCGTGGAGTTCGGCGTGGCCGAGGGCCGCCGCGGCAAGCAGGCGCTCTCGCTGCGCGTGCTCGACGCCGCACCCTCGGTGGTCCGCAACCACCGACCCGGCGCCACCGAGATGGCCGTCCTCATGGAGGACCTCATCACGTGGCTGGACCAGACCTCCAACGGCCTGCGCCGCGGCCGCTACCCCCAGCGCGCCCAGGCGCAGAAGATGGCGCAGGTGCTGCGCCGTGTCGCCGACGATCTGGAGGCCTGAGCCATGACCACCCACGACGACGCCCCGCGCGTCGACCACCGGAGCCCCGACGCCGAGCCCGCGCCCGCGGAGGAGAGGGCGGCCGTGCCGCCCGCGCGTCGCCGGGCCCCGCGCCGCGACGAGCTGCTCGCCGCCGCCGTGGACGCCGCCCGCGCGGGGCTGGCCGGGCTGGCCGCCCCGGACGAGGTGGGGGAGCACGTGGACGTGCTCGTGGACGACGACCGGCTCCTGACGCACCGCTTCGCGTGCCGCATGCCCGGCTACGCGGGCTGGCTCTGGTACGTGACGATCGCCCGGGCCCCACGCGCCAAGCAGGTCACCGTGTGCGAGACCGGCCTCATGGCGGGGGAGGGTGCGCTCGTGGCGCCCCCGTGGGTGCCGTACGCCGAGCGCGTGAACGAGGAGGAGCGCGAGCGGCTCAAGGCCGTGGCCGAGGGCCGTGTGCCCGGCGCCCCGGCGCCTGAGACCGCGCCGGACGACCGCGGCTGAGACGGCGCGCCCCGGCTGACCCGCCGGGGCGGACACGCAACGGGCCCGCGGTGGAGTCCCCCGCGGGCCCGTGTCCCCGTCCGGGGACGGCTCAGGCCAGGCGCTCGACCACGTGGTCGATGCAGCGCAGCAGTGCCGCGACGTCCTCGGGCTCGATCGCGGCGAAGGTCGCGATCCGCAGCTGGTTCCGGCCGAGCTTGCGATAGGGCTCCACGTCCACCACGCCGTTCGCGCGCAGGGCCTGGGCGACCGCCGCCGCGTCGACGTCGTCGGAGAAGTCGACGGTGCAGACCACGGCGGAGCGGTCCTCGGACCGGGCCACAAAGGGCGTGGCGAAGGACGACGCCTCGGCCCACGCGTACACGCGCGAGGAGGAGTCGGCGGTGCGGGCGGTCATCGCGTCCAGCCCGCCCTGACCGTTCATCCAGCGCAGCTGCGCGTCCAGCATGACGAGCGTGGCCAGCGCGGGCGTGTTGTAGGTCTGGTCCTTGAGGGAGTTCTCCACGGCCGTGGCCAGGTCCAGGAACGCCGGGATCCACCGGCCGGACTCCTTGATCTCCGCGACCCGCGCCAGGGCCCGCGGGGAGAACAGCGCGAGCCACAGACCGCCGTCGGACGCGAAGTTCTTCTGCGGCGCGAAGTAGTACACGTCCGCCTCGGACACGTCCACCGGCAGGCCGCCCGCGGCCGAGGTGGCGTCGACGACGACCAGGGCGTCCTCGTCGATGCCCGCGGGGCGGACGACGGGCGCCATCACGCCGGTCGAGGTCTCGTTGTGCGGCCACGCGTACACGTCGACCCCGGCCACGGCCTCCGGCTCGGGGCGGGTGCCCGGCTCGGAGGTGCGGATGTCCGACGGGGCCAGGAACGGCGCCTGGTCGGTGGCCTTGGCGAACTTCGAGCCGAACTCGCCGAAGCTCAGATGCTGGGCGCGCTCGCGGACCAGGCTGAAGGCGGCCGCGTCCCAGAACGCGGTGGAGCCGCCGACGCCGAGGATCACCTCGTAGCCCTCCGGCGCCGAGAACAGCTCGGCGACGCCCGACCGGACGCTCGCCACCAGGTCCTTGACCGGCTTCTGACGGTGCGACGTGCCGAGCAGCCCGGCTGCGTCCTGGAGCGCGCTCAGCTGCTCGGGGCGGACCTTGGAGGGGCCGGCGCCGAAGCGGCCGTCGGCCGGCAGCAGGTCCTGGGGGATGGTGATCTCGGCGGGGGAGGTCATGCGTGCTCCTGACGCTTCGGGGTCGCGGGTCGCGCCCATTCTCCCGCGCCCGGGACCACCGGCCGTCCACGTGACTCACGCCTCGCTAGGATGTCCGGGACGAAGAGCCCGAGGGAAGAGGACGTGCCATGACGGATCTGATCGACACCACCGAGATGTACCTGCGCACGATCCTCGAGCTCGAGGAGGAGGGCATCCCCCCGCTGCGCGCCCGCATCGTCGAGCGTCTGGAGCACTCCGGCCCCACCGTCTCCCAGACCGTGGCCCGCATGGAGCGGGACGGGCTGGTGCACGTGGGCGCGGACCGTCGGCTGGAGCTGACCGTGGCGGGCCGCGAGCGGGCCGTGTCCGTGCTGCGCAAGCACCGCCTGGCCGAGCGCCTGCTCGCGGACGTGATCGGCCTCGAGTGGGAGCTCGTCCACGAGGAGGCCTGCCGCTGGGAGCACGTGATGAGCGACCAGGTGGAGCGCCGCCTGCTCACGCTCCTGGAGAACCCCACCGAGACCCCCTACGGCACCCCGATCCCGCCCCGGCCCGAGCAGGCCTCCGCCGAGGACTGGAGCCGCGACATGGGCCTGGCGGGCGCCCGGCTCTCCGAGGAGGCCGCCACCGCCGGCCGGTTCCGCGTCCGCGGGCTGGCCGAGGGCGTGCAGACCGACCCCGAGCTGCTGGCCCAGCTGGCCGGCGCCGGCGTGACCCCCGGCCGTGTGGTGCGTGCCGAGGCCGCCCGCGACGCCGGGTACATCCGGGTCGAGGGCGAGGCGGAGGACGGCGCGGCCGCGGACGGCGGGGCCCTCGAGCTGGCCGAGGCCACGGCCGCGCACGTGTGGGTCGAGCGTCTCGACGGCTGAGGCGCGGCGCGCCGTCGTCGTGCGTGACGGGGGCGTGATGGCCCGGTGACGGGCCGGTGAACCTCTTCCGCCGCCGCAGGCGACACGCGGCGCGCCGATGCACCCGCGTCTAGCGTGGGGACACGACGCCCCTGTGTCCCCACGCTTCCGAGGCCCCCGATGCGCACACTCGTCCTCAACGCCGGCTACGAACCCCTCTCGGTCGTCTCCGACCGCCGGGCGCTGCTGCTCGTGGCCACCGGCAAGGCGAGCGTGCTCGAGGACGCCGGTGACCCGATGCGCAGCCCCACCCGCGCGTGGGGCCGGCCCCTCGTGATCCTGCTGCACCAGTACATCCGGGTGCCCCACACGGACGCGGCCCCGGTCTCCCGCAAGGGCGTGCTGCGCCGGGACGGACACCGCTGCGCCTACTGCGGCGCCCACGCCACCACCGTGGACCACGTGCGGCCGCGCTCGCGGGGCGGCGAGAACTCGTGGGAGAACCTCGTGGCCTGCTGCCTGCGCTGCAACGGGGCGAAGGCGGACCGCTCGCTCGAGGCCCTGGGCTGGCGGCTGCGGGTGGAGCCGGTGCGCCCGCGCGGGGCCCAGTGGCGGATCCGCGAGCTGGAGCGGCCCGCCGAAGCGTGGCGGGACTACCTGCGCCTGGCGGCCTGACGCCGGAAGCGGAATCGCGCCCGCCCGTGCCCGCCGGTTCCTAGACTCTCGAACGGTCGAGAGAGCGGAGGGGCCCATGAGCATGGAGTCGGCGGCACGGATGTCCATGATGCGGATGACCCGCGGACAGTCCGACGCCCAGCAGAGCCTCGCCCGCGGCACGGTGCGCCGGACCATCGCGTTCGCGGGCCGGTACCGCACCCGACTGATCGTGTTCGTCGCGGCGTCCATCGTGGGCGCGGTGCTCGGCGTGGCCTCGCCCGTGCTGGCCGGCGACGTCGTCAACGCGATCACCGGCGGCGCGGACCGCGGGCTCGTGGTGCGGCTGGCCCTGCTGATCGCCCTCGTGGCCGTGCTCGACGCGGCGCTGTCCGTGTTCACCAAATGGCTCTCCTCCGGGCTGGGGGAACGCGTCATCTACGACCTGCGCACCGCCGTGTTCGACCACGTGCAGCGCATGCCGGTGGCGTTCTTCCAGCGCACCCGCACCGGCGCGCTCGTCTCGCGCCTGAACAACGACGTGATCGGGGCGCAGTCGGCGATCTCGCGGACGCTCTCCGGCGTCGTCGCGAACGTGGTGTCCGTGGCGCTGACCCTGGGCGTGATGGTGGCCACCAGCTGGCAGGTCACCGTCCTGTCCCTCGTGATGCTGCCGCTGTTCCTGGTGCCGGCCCGGGCGGTCGGCTCGAAGCTGGCGGGCCTGTCCCGCGAGCGGGCCGGGCACAACGCGGCCATGGGCGACCAGATGACCGAGCGGTTCTCCGCTCCCGGCGCCACACTCATCAAGCTCTTCGGCCGCCCCGCCGCCGAGTCCGCCGAGTTCGCCCGCCGCGCGGACCGCGTGCGCGCCACCGGCGTGGACATCTCCGTGCGCCAGGCCGTCTTCACCACGCTGCTCACCCTGGTCTCCGCGCTCGCGCTCGCGGCCGTGTACGGCGTGGGCGGGCTCCAGGCGATCGCGGGCACCCTCGACGCCGGCGACGTCGTCACCCTCGCCCTGCTGCTGACCCGCCTCTACGCGCCCCTGACCGCGCTGGCGAACGCCCGCGTGGAGATCATGAGCGCGCTCGTGAGCTTCGAGCGCGTGTTCGAGGTCCTGGACCTGGAGCCGCTCATCACGGAGCCCGCGCGGCCCGCGGCCCTGCCGGAGGGGCCCCTGTCCGTGCGGCTGCGGGACGTGCGCTTCGCCTACCCCACCGCGGAGCAGGTGTCCCTGGCCTCCCTCGAGGAGGTCGCCGTGCTGGACACGCGCGGCGGCGAGGAGGTGCTGCACGGGATCGACGTGACCGTGCCGGCCGGGGCCACGGTGGCCCTCGTGGGCTCCTCGGGTGCGGGCAAGTCCACCATCGCCTCGCTCGTCACCCGCCTGCACGACGTCACCTCCGGCACCGTCGAGATCGGCGGCGTGGACGTGCGGGACCTCGCGTTCGCGGACCTGCAGCGGGCCGTGGGCATGGTGACCCAGGACGGGCACCTGTTCCACGAGACCGTGCGCGCCAACCTGACGCTGGCCCGCCCCGACGCGACGGACGAGGAGCTGTGGGACGCCGTCGAGCGGGCGCGCCTGCGCTCCGTCGTCGAGGCGCTGCCGGACGGGCTGGACACCGTGGTCGGCGAGCGCGGCTACCGCCTCTCCGGCGGTGAGCGGCAGCGCATGACGATCGCGCGGCTGCTGCTGGCGGCCCCGCGCGTCGTGGTGCTGGACGAGGCGACGGCGGCGCTGGACTCCACCAACGAGCGCGCCATCCAGGAGGCGCTGGGGGAGGCGCTGGCCGGGCGGACCGCGATCGTGATCGCGCACCGGCTCTCCACCGTGCGCAGTGCGGACGAGATCCTCGTGGTCGAGGCCGGGCGGATCGTGGAGCGCGGCACGCACGCCGCGCTGCTCGCGGCGGGCGGGCGGTATGCGGAGCTCTACACCACGCAGTTCGCCGACGCGGAATGAGGCGGCGACCGGACCGGCCGCCCAGGTGCCCCAGGCCGGAATCGAACCGACGGCCTACCCTTTAGGAGAGGGTCGCTCTATCCAACTGAGCTACTGGGGCGCGGACCGTGCGTCGGTCCGGTGAGCGAGTCTAGCCCCTCAGGCCCCCCGCGCGGCGGGACCACGACGACGGCGCCGCCCGGCCCACAGCATCACGGCCACCGCCAGCGCGAGCAGCGCCAGCAGGACCCAGCGGGTCAGCGTCAGGGCGGCGGCCAGGCCGGTGCCCGGGCCGCCGGCGGCGATGGCCTGCTCGATCGCGATGTTCTCGCAGATGTCCACGACCGCGAACAGCACGCCCAGCCCGAAGACGGCCCACTTGGCGCCGACGGGACGCAGGCGCCATGCGCCGACGGCGGTGACCGTCAGCGCCACGGCGATCGGGAAGATCACGCCGGCCGTCTTGTGCACCCAGTTCAGCTGGCCGCGGGCGTCCTCGTCCATGACCGCGGAGAGCGCGCGGATGTGGTCCTGCCCGTAGAACAGCAGGGAGTCCGGCATCGCCAGTCCGCCGCTGAGCTGGGTCATCTGCTGCAGCACCAGCAGGTGGTAGTAGGCGCCCACGAGCAGGGTGGTCACGATCAGCGCGCTCACCGGGATCGCCGGGCTGCCCTCGCGCTCAGCGGCCGCGGCGAGGTCCGCGCGCGGCGAGACGTCGAGCAGGGTGGCGTGCTCGGGTCCGGCGCGCTCGACCGGGTGGCTGGCGGCGGGCACCCCGGCGTGCGAGCCAGTGCGCGCCTGTTGAGGACGACGGTGCTTCTGGGACTTCTTAGCCACGGCGGACTCCTGGGATGGCGGGATGGAAGGTCAGGGTGCGCAGCGTGATCCGAGGCCCGAGGTGGGTGCCTCGAACAGCCAGCGCAGTGGACGATAGGCGACGGCCAGCAGCAGGGGGACGCAGACGGCCGCCAAACCCGTGAGCGCGTAGAAGTGCCAACGGTGTCCGACAGCCCAGTCTCCCAGGACCAAGGAGATCACCATGATCACGGGCACATGGGCCACGTACATCACCATCGACCGCCGCCCCACGAACTCGAACAGCGGGAACCGGGGGAGCCGCCCGCTCGCCCAGAGGACGACGACGACGGCCCCGAGCGGCCCCAGGAACGCCACGATCGGCCGGGCGGGTGAGATGTAGAGGAACTCGGCGGAGGTCGAGTGGAGCGTGACGGCGGCCAAGGCCCACACGGCGGCGGCCACGACGACGGGCCAGGGCAGCCGGCGGACGGAGTCGAGTCGAGAGCCGAGCGCTGCGCCCAGGAAGAAGAACGCGCCCCAGAACAGGGGGTCCAGCAGCCACTCCGGGCCGTCCTTGCCCAGCGCGAGCGCGCCGGCCAGCATGGCGGGCACCAGCAGCCACGCAGGGACCCAGCGCACCACCGGGCCCACGAGGTAGCAGGCGAGCAGCACCCACAGGAACCAGAGGTGCCACGGGCCGCCGAGCAGATACCGGCCGGGGGTGACCAGGAGCCGCTCCGGCGCCGCCTGCGCGAACGCCGTGATCGCCGCCCACACGAGGAACGGCCAGAGGATCTTCTCCGCCTTCCCCCGGTAGTACGTGGACAGCGGCTTGTGAAGAGAACGGCCCAACAGGAGACCGGAGAGCACGAGCAGCACGGGCATCCGGAAGGTGTGGAACTCCTTCGTGAACATGACGAGGAGCTCCGAGTTCACGTCCACGCCCACACCGATCGGGATGCTGCGCACATGGGCGATGACCACGAGCAAGACCGCCATACCGCGGATCTGGTCGATCCCGTGCTCCCGTCCGGCGGCCCCCGGAACGCGGGAGCCGGAGACAGCGCTCCGGGCTGAGGGTGAGGTGCTGGGCATGGTGGAGGCGGACACACAGTGAGGGTAGACGACGGCGCGGCGCCCGCGGGTCCGCGACGTCGTCGGGCTCGCGCTCCGTCCCCCGGCCCCGCCCTGTGCTGTCCGGTGCCCCGCCTAGACTCGGGGCACCATGGCTGACCTCTTCTCCGCGCTCGGACGCACGCCCCTGAACCTCGACCGGACCCGCCGCCCCGCGGACCCGGAGACCGCCCTGCCCGGGCTCGTGCCCCCGGCCGTCACGCGCGCGGCCGCGGACCCCGAGGCCTGGGGCGAGGACGCCCGCCCGGCCGCTCCGGCGCACACTCCCGAGTCGCTCGTGGCGGGGCTCAACCCGCAGCAGGCCGCCGCGGTGACCCACACGGGGGCGCCGCTGCTGATCGTGGCGGGCGCCGGCTCGGGCAAGACCCGGGTGCTGACCCACCGCATCGCGTGGCTGCTCGCCACCGGCCGGGCGCGGCCGCACGAGATCCTCGCCATCACCTTCACGAACAAGGCCGCCGCGGAGATGCGCGAGCGCGTGGCCGGGCTGATCGGTCCCACCGCCCAGCGGATGTGGATCTCCACGTTCCATTCCTCCGCCGTGCGGCTGCTGCGCAACGAGGCCGCCAACATCGGGCTGAAGTCCACGTTCACCATCTACGACTCGGCGGACAGCCTGCGCCTGGTCACCACCGTCGCCAAGCAGCACGAGCTGGACCCGAAGCGCTTCGCGCCCAAGGCCCTGCTGAACCGCATCAGCTCCCTGAAGAACGAGCTCGTGGAGGCGGACGACTACGCCGCCACCGTGGCCGAGGGGGACCCGTGGGGCCGCGCCGTCGCCGCCGTCTACTGGGACTACACGGCCCGCCTGCGCCAGGCCAACGCCCTGGACTTCGACGACCTGATCGGCATGACGGTCCACATGTTCGAGGCGTTCCCGCGCGTGCTGGACAACTACCGCCGCCGGTTCCGCCACGTCCTCGTGGACGAGTACCAGGACACCAACCACGCCCAGTACCGCCTGATCCGGCTCCTCGCCGGCCCGGCGGGCGACCCCGAGGGCGTGGAGACCCCCGGCGGCGAGCTGACCGTCGTCGGCGACTCGGACCAGTCCATCTACGCGTTCCGCGGCGCGGACATCCGCAACATCGTCGAGTTCGAGCAGGACTTCACGGACGCCGTCACCATCAAGCTCGAGCAGAACTACCGCTCCACGCAGACCATCCTGGACGCCGCCAACGCGGTGATCGAGCGCAACCCGGACCGCCGTCCCAAGCGCCTGTGGACGGCCGAGGGGGAGGGCCCCGCGATCGTCGGCTACGCCGCGGAGAACGAGTCCGCCGAGGCGGAGTGGATCGCCACCACCATCGACCGGCTGCAGGACGAGGACGGGATCCGCCCGGCCGACGTCGCCGTGTTCTACCGGACCAACGCGCAGTCCCGTGCACTCGAGGAGCGGCTGGTGACGCGCGGCATCCCGTACCGGGTCATCGGCGGCACGCGCTTCTACGACCGCAAGGAGATCAAGGACGCGCTCGCCTACCTGCGGGTGATCGTCAACCCCGACGACGACGTCAACGTGCGCCGCATCCTCAACGAGCCCAAGCGGGGCATCGGGGACCGGGCCGAGGGCGCCATCGCCGCCTGGGCCGAGCACAACCGCTCCACGTTCTCCGCGGCCCTGCGCGACGCCGAGAACGCCCCCGGCATGGCCGCGCGCTCGCTCAAGGCCGTCCGCGGCTTCGTGCAGATGATGGACGACCTCGGCCAGGTCGCCGAGTCCGCCGGCCCGGCCACCGTCCTGGAGGCCGTCCTCGAGCAGTCCGGGATGCTGGCCGCCCTCCGCGAGTCCGAGGACCTGCAGGACGAGTCCCGCGCGGACAACCTCGGCGAGCTCGTCGCCGTCGTCCGCTCCTTCGAGACGACGCACCCGGACGGCACCCTGTCCGACTTCCTCGAGCAGGTGGCGCTCGTGGCGGACGCAGACCAGCTGCCCACGGCCCCGGACGTGGAGGGCGAGGCGCTCGCCGAGCAGCAGGGCCAGGTCACGCTCATGACGTTGCACACCGCCAAGGGCCTCGAGTTCCCCGTGGTGTTCCTGACGGGCATGGAGCACGGGGTGTTCCCGCACGCCCGCTCGATGACGGACGAGAAGGAGCTCGCGGAGGAGCGCCGTCTGGCCTACGTGGGCCTGACGCGCGCCCGCCGTCGCCTGTTCCTGACGCGCGCCGAGGCACGCTCGCTGTGGGGCCAGCACCAGTTCAACCCGCCCAGCCAGTTCCTCGGGGAGATCCCGGAGACGCTCATCGACTGGGAGCGGGAGGGCACCACCCGCTCGGCCGGCTCGTTGAGCCTGACCGGCGCCGGCACCTCGCGCTACGCGGGGCGGTTCGGGGGCGGCCGGCCGGCCTGGCGGTCCCGGGACGACGACGGCGCGCGACCCCAGCGCCTCACCCGCGGGGACGAGCCGGCGGACCTCACGGTGCCCTCCGGCGTGGTGCGCGGGAAGGCGCCGAGCCGGGTGCAGCCGCAGAAGGAGATCGTGGCGCTCAGCCCGGGCGACCGCGTCTCCCACGCCACGTTCGGCGAGGGGCGTGTGGACGCCGTCGCGGGCGCGGGGGACAAGACCGTCGCGACCGTCACCTTCGACGCCACCGGGGCGCAGAAGCGGCTGCTGCTGCGCTACGCCCCGCTGACGAAGGTCGAGGGCTGACGGGACCGGCCCGCCGACCCCCCGGTCGCCCCGGGGCGTGGACTACAGTGAGCCGTGGAACGCCGCCGTCCGCCGCCCCGCCGTGCCCCCGCGCCCGGCCCGGCCACGGAGGGGGCGTCGACGTCGGCCGCGCCCGCGGGCGAGGCCGGCAGACCCTGTCTTCGACCAAGAAGGACACACCACCGTGGACCTGTATGAGTACCAGGCGCGCGATCTGTTCGAGGCGCACGGCGTCCCCGTGCTGGCCGGCATCGTTGCGCAGACCCCGGACGAGGCCAAGGCGGCCGCGGAGAAGATCGGCGGCGTCACCGTCGTCAAGGCGCAGGTGAAGGTCGGCGGCCGCGGCAAGGCCGGCGGCGTGAAGGTCGCCAAGACGGCCGACGAGGCCTACGAGCACGCCAAGGCCATCCTGGGGATGGACATCAAGGGCCACACCGTGCACCAGGTCATGATCGCCCAGGGCGCCGACATCGCCGAGGAGTACTACTTCTCCGTGCTGCTGGACCGCGCCAACCGCACCTACCTGGCCATGTGCTCGGTCGAGGGCGGCATGGAGATCGAGCAGCTCGCCGAGGAGCGCCCCGAGGCCCTCGCCAAGGTGCCCGTCTCCCCGCTGACCGGCATCGACGCCGAGACCGCCCAGAAGATCGTCACCGAGGCGGGCTTCCCCGAGGAGCTGCGCGCCGACGTCGCCGAGGTCATCCAGAAGCTCTGGGAGGTCTTCGAGAAGGAGGACGCCACCCTCGTCGAGGTGAACCCGCTGGTGAAGACCGGCGACGGCACGATCCTCGCCCTGGACGGCAAGGTCTCCCTCGACGACAACGCGGCGTTCCGCCACGAGGGCCACGCCGCCCTCGTCGACGAGCGCACCGAGGACCCGCTGGAGGCCAAGGCCAAGGCCAACGGCCTCAACTACGTGAAGCTGGACGGCCAGGTCGGCGTGATCGGCAACGGCGCCGGCCTCGTGATGTCCACCCTCGACGTCGTCGCGTACGCCGGCGAGCAGCACGGCGGCGTGAAGCCGGCCAACTTCCTGGACATCGGCGGCGGCGCCAACGCCGAGGTCATGGCCAACGGCCTCGACGTCATCCTGGGCGACGAGCAGGTCAAGTCCGTGTTCGTGAACGTCTTCGGCGGCATCACCGCGTGCGACCAGGTCGCGAACGGCATCGTCAAGGCCCTCGAGATCCTGGGTGACACCGCCACCAAGCCGCTGGTCGTGCGCCTGGACGGCAACGCCGTGGAGGAGGGCCGCCGCATCCTGCAGGAGGCGAACCACCCGCTCGTCACCCTGGCCGCCACCATGGACGAGGGCGCCGACAAGGCCGCCGAGCTCGCCCACTCCGCGAACTGACCGTTCGGAAAGACTGAGGAAACAGCTATGTCGATCTACCTGAACAAGGACTCCAAGGTCATCGTCCAGGGCATCACCGGCGGTGAGGGCACCAAGCACACCCGCCTCATGCTCAAGGCCGGCACGAACATCGTGGGCGGCGTGAACGCCCGCAAGGCCGGCACCACCGTGTCCCACGAGGACAAGGACGGCAACGCCGTCGAGCTGCCCGTCTTCGGCACCGTCAAGGAGGCCATGGAGAAGACCGGTGCGGACGTGTCCGTGGCCTTCGTGCCGCCGGCCTTCGCCAAGGACGCCGCCATCGAGGCCATCGAGGCCGAGATCCCGCTGCTCGTGGTCATCACCGAGGGCATCCCGGTGCAGGACACCGCCGAGTTCTTCGCCCTGTCCCAGTCCAAGACCGGCGAGGACGGCAAGCCGAAGACCCGCATCATCGGCCCGAACTGCCCCGGCGTCATCACCCCGGGCGAGGCCCTGGCGGGCATCACCCCGGCCACCATCACCGGCTCCGGCCCCATCGGCCTCGTGTCCAAGTCCGGCACGCTGACCTACCAGATGATGTACGAGCTGCGTGACTTCGGCTTCTCCACCGCCATCGGCATCGGCGGCGACCCGATCATCGGCACCACCCACATCGACGCCCTCGAGGCGTTCGAGGCCGACCCGGACACCCAGGCCATCGTGATGATCGGCGAGATCGGCGGCGACGCCGAGGAGCGTGCGGCCGAGTTCATCAAGGCCAACGTCACCAAGCCGGTCGTCGGCTACGTGGCCGGCTTCACCGCCCCGGAGGGCAAGACCATGGGCCACGCCGGCGCCATCGTCTCCGGCTCCGCCGGCACCGCGCAGGCCAAGAAGGAGGCCCTCGAGGCCGCGGGCGTGAAGGTCGGCAAGACCCCGTCCGAGACCGCCCAGCTCATGCGGGAGATCCTGCAGGCCCAGGCCTGATCCCGCGGTGGGGGGCGCCGATGCCGGCGCTCCGCACCGGCAGGCGGATGCACCACGGCCCCTGTCCCTCGTCCTGAGGGGCAGGGGCCGTGTGCTGTGCGGGGCGGAGCAGGCGGTGGGCGCCCGTCAGCCCACGTTCGCGCCGAAGAGCAGGCCGAGCACGTACGTCACGGCAGCGGCGCCGAAGCCGATCGCGAGCTGGCGCAGGCCCCGAGCCAGCGGTGAGGAGCCGGACAACAGCCCGACCACACCGCCGGTGAAGAGCAGGGCCGCGCCCACCATCGCCGCCGCCAGGCCCAGGGCCCACAGCCCGGACATGCCGAAGATGTACGGCAGGATCGGGATGAGTGCGCCGGAGGCGAAGAACGCGAAGCTGGACAGGGAGGCGCTCCACGCCGAGCCGATCTCCGCGAAGGAGTCCGAGTGGTCCACCGGCCCCTGGGAGCCGTCGGGACGGGCGGAGAACTGCGGGTTGCAGTCGCACGTGAGATAGCCGAGGCGCTCGAGCGCGCGGTGCTCGGCATCCTCGGGCGTCATGCCGCGGGCCAGGTAGACGAGCTTGAGCTCGTTGTGGTCCAGGTCCAGGTGCTGGGCCGCCTCGAGGGTGATCTGGGTGGGGGAGGAGGCCTCGAGCAGCTCCCGCTGGGACCGCACCGAGACGTACTCGCCGGCCGCCATGGACAGCGCGCCCGCCAGCAGGCCGGCCACGCCGGTGAACAGCACCACGGACGGCGCCACGCCCGTCGCGCCGATGCCCATCACGAGCGCCAGGTTGGAGACCAGCCCGTCGTTCATGCCGAAGACGGCGGCGCGGAAGTTGCCGGCCAGCTGCTCGCGACCCCGGGCGGCGAGGCCGCGCACGACCTCCTCGTGGATGGCCTCGTCCGCCACCATGCCCTCGGGGGCGTCCTGGTCCTCCGCGTAGGGAGTGTCCGACTCGGCGCGCTGGGCCAGGGCCAGCACGAACACGGAGCCGAAGATCCGCGCGAGCCAGCGCAGCAGGATGCGGTGCAGGGAGGGGCGCGGCGGGTTCTCGGCGTGCTCGCCCAGGAGGGCCCGCCAGTGCTGTTCGTGGCGGCGCTCGGCCTCGGCGAGGCCGAGCAGGATGTCGCGCTCCACGCCGTCCTTGCGAGCGGCGATGTCGCGGTAGATCTGGCCCTCGGCGATCTCGTCGGCGAGGTAGCGGCGCCAGCGTCGGACCTGTTCGCGGGTCGGCGCGGGACGTGCCGCAGGCGTGGCGGTGTGGGCGGGGCTCATGGGGCTCCATCGGATGGGCGGGCGGAGACGGGCGGCGCCGTCGCGGACCGCGGCGGCCGGGCGCGCCCGACCGGCCAGTCTACGCCGTCGCTACCATGGCCGCATGGACGCAGCAGAGACCCCCGACGGCCCCGAGGCCGCCGCCCACGACGGCGGCCGGCCGGCCTGGCAGCACCGCCTCCTGGCGGGCGGGGAGGAGCCGGACCCCCGGTTCACGCTCGCCAACGAGCGCACGTTCCTGGCCTGGGTCCGGACGGCGCTGGCGCTGCTGGCCGGCGGGGTCGCGGTGGAGGCGTTCACCGGCGCCCTCTTCGCGCCGCCGGTCCGGGTGGTGCTGAGCACGGTGCTGCTCGTCCTGGCGGCGCTGCTCGCCCTGGGCGCGGGTGCGCGCTGGCTCCGGGTGGAGCGGGCGATGCGCCGCGGCCGTCCGCTGCCGCTGCCGCTGATCGTCCCGGTCCTGGCGGGGGGCGTCGTGCTGGCCGTCGTGGTGCTGCTGGCCGCCGTCGTCCTGCCGCGGGGCTGAGACGATGCGCCTGCATCACGACCCGGGGCTGCAGCCCGAGCGCACCGTGATGAGCTGGGGCCGCACGGTCCTGGCGCTGAGCGTCCTCAGCCTCACGTTCCTGAGGTGGTGGCCGGCCGTCGGCGCGTGGGCGTTCGGGCCTGCGGTGGTGGCGGCCGTCGGCGGGGCGGCGGTGCTGGCCACGCAGCGCCGGCGCTACGTGGCGCACGCGGACGGAATCGCGCGGGAGCAGGCCCGGCCGGCCCTGGCGTCGGTGGCCTGCATGGTCGCGCTGGTGGTGGGCTTGGCGGGCCTCGGGATCACCGCCACGCTGCTGCACGCGGCATGATCCGCGGACGACGACGGCGCCCCTCACCTGCGCGGGCAGGTGAGGGGCGCCGTCGTGCCTCCGGGGGCGGACCGCTCAGCGGGCGATCATGCCGTGGGGGTCGATGACGAACTTCTCCAGGGACCCCTGGTCGAACTCCGCATAGGCCTGGGGTGCCTCGTCCAGGGTGATCACGCGCGGGTTGACCATCTCCGTCAGGTACGGCATCCGGTCCCACAGGATCGACATCATCAGCTGGCGGTTGTAGCGCATGATGGGCGCCTGGCCGCCGATGATGTGGGGCGACTTGATCCAGGCCTTGCCGAAGTCCACCGGGAAGGTGCCCTCCTGCTCGGCCTTCGTCTCCGCGATCGGGTTCGGCCCGTAGATGCCGATGATGCCCGTGGCGCCGCCCGGACGGGTGATGTCCAGGACCTGGTTCACGGCGGCGATCGGCTGCATCTCATCGGACGCGGAGCCCAGGCCGTGGGCCTCGGAGCCGACGCAGTCCACCGCGCAGTCCACCATCGGCTCGCCGAGGATGTCGTTCACGGCGTCCTGCAGGTTCTCCGTGGTGGAGAGGTCGATGGTCTCGCAGCCGTGCTTGCGCACCAGTTCCAGCCGCGAGGCGTCTTGATCGCCCACGATGATGCACGAGGCGCCCAGCAGCCGAGCGGCGGCCGCGGCGCACCGGCCCACGGGGCCGGCACCGGCGATGTAGACGGTGGAGCCGGGCTTGGCGCCGGCCTCCATGAGGCCGTGGAACGCCGTCGGGAGGATGTCCGAGAGCACGGTCAGATCCAGGATCTTCTCCATCGCCTGCTCCTGGTCCGGGAAGCGCAGCAGCTGGAAGTCCGCGTACGGCACGAACAGGTACTCGGCCTGCCCGCCCTGGAAGCCGCCCAGATTGAAGCCGTAGGCGGCGCAGGCCTGCTCCGGGTTGGCGGTCTCACAGATCTCGGTCCGGCCGGCGCGGCAGTTGCGGCAGCGGCCGCAGGCCACGTTGAACGGCACGGAGACGAGGTCACCCTCCTTCAGGAACTGGACGTCGCTGCCGATCTCCAGCACCTGGCCGGTCATCTCGTGACCCAGCACCATGCCCTCGGGCGCGGGGAAGGACCCGCGGTAGATGTGCAGGTCGCTGCCGCAGATGTTGGTCGCGACGATCTTGAGGATGACGCCGTGCGGGGCGGCGGAGCCGTCGGGCATCTCCAGCTTGGGGAAGTCCAGCTCGTCGACGCGCACGTCCTTGATGCCGTGGAATGCCACGGCGCGGTTCTTGGTGGTCATGGGAACTGCTGCCTTTCTGTCTCTATCGAGGCCCTGGCAGGGCGGGAGACGGGACGAACCCGAGGGGGAGTCCCGGTCCCGGGTTGTACGGACACAGTAGGGGTCGGCGGGGAGCTCGGGGAAGGGTCGCGCGCCGCCGCCCGCAGCACCCGTCACCTGGCCTCGGCCATCGTGCGGGCGTCGGAGGATCACAGGCCCCGGGGTCGTCGGCCAGAGGCACTCTCAGACCGCGGCGTCGACGCCGTGGCGGGAGCGCACCCGCCAGGCCTCGAGGACCGCGGGGTCGGTGGGCCGGGTCATCAGGCTGAGGAGGACGTACACGACGGCGGAGGCGGCCAGGCCGACGTAGATCGGCTCGTTCGCGAAGACGCCCTCGAAGGGCTCGGCGGCGTTCAGCTCGAGCCAGCCCATGGTGCCGAGGGTGCCCACCGTCCCGACCACCATGGACCACAGCGCCGCCGTGCCGGTGCCGCGCTTCCACACGAGGCCGCCGACGATCGCGACGAACAGGCCGCCCACGAGGATGTCGTACGCGATGGTCAGGGCCGCCACCACGTCCGGGACGACGATCGCCAGCCCCAGCACGACGGCGCCGAGCAGCAGCACCCAGCCGCGGTTCGAGGCGAGCTCCGCCGCGGTCTCCGTGGCCGCGTCCTCGGTGGTGGCGCCGTCCTCGGCGGCGGCGGCCTCGCCGCGGAGGATGGGGAGGATGTCGGTGCGCATCACGGTCGAGGCCGCGATGATCGCCCCTGATGCGGTGGACATCATGGCCGCGACGGCGGCCGCCAGGGCCACGCCGCCCACGCCGACGGGCAGCAGGTTCTGGGCGACCCACGCGAACACGTCGTCCGTGGTGGCGATGTCCGCGGTCACCGTGCGGGCGGCCATGCCGATCACGGCGCCGGCGACGCCGTAGGCGATGCAGTACAGCCCCGCCGTGGCGCCGCCGATCTGAGCCACGCGCGGGGAGCGGGCCGTGAAGACGCGCTGCCAGACGTCCTGGCCGATCAGCAGGCCGAGGGTGTAGATCACGAAGTAGGTGACGATCGACTGCACGCCGATCCCGTCCCAGCTGAAGAACTCGGCGCCCAGGCGCTGCTGCATGGCGCTCCAGCCGCCGGCGTTGGCCAGGGAGAGGGGGAGCATGAGGGCGAACAGGCCGATGGTCATGATGAGGAACTGGGCCATGTCGGCCAGGGTGATGGACCACATGCCGCCGAGCACGGAGTAGGCCAGCACGATGCCGCCGCCCACCAGGACGGACAGCCAGCGGTCCCAGCCGAAGAGCACCACGAAGATCGACGCGTAGGCGCCCGTGGAGGTGGCGGCGAGCATGAGCGTGTAGGCGAGCATCACGAAGGAGGAGGCGTGGGAGGCCCCGCCGCGGCCGTACCGCAGGCGCAGCATCTGCGAGACGGTGTAGATCTTCAGGCGGGCCAGGATCGGGGCGAACGCCACCGACAGGATGAGCACGCCGACGCCGATGGCGGCCACGAGCCACGCGCCGGAGAGCCCGAACTCGTACCCCAGGCCGACGCCGCCCACGGTGGCGGCGCCGCCGAGCACGACGGCGGCCATGGTGCCGGTGAACAGCACCGGCCCGAGGCGGCGGCCCGCCACGAGGTAGTCCTCCGAGCTGGCGGCGCGGGTCTTGCCCCACCAGCCGAAGGCGAGCATGCCGACCAGGTAGACGGCGACGATGGTCAGGTTGAGGGTCACGGGTGGTCCTTGGGGCGAGGGGATCCAGGGCGCCGGGATGCGGGGGCGCCGCGGGCGGGACAGGAGAGATCGGCGTGTTGCCGATCACACGATCTGGGTCTACGGTAAACACATGTTGCATCGCAGGCAACATGTCGTCCAGGGCGACGGGGCGCAGGCTCCGGGTCGAACGAGAGGAGCGCGTGTGTCCGAGCATGTCGTCCAGACACCGCCCCGCGGCACCGTGAGCACGCTCCGCATGCTCCTGATCTGGCTGGCCGCCAACCTCGTGGTCACCACGCTTCTGACGGGGACCCTCTTCCAGCCCGGGGTCTCCTATGCCACCGCCTTGACAAGCATCGTGCTCGGCACCGTCCTCGGCGCCCTCGTCCTGGTGGGGGTCGGGGTCATCGGCGCCCGCACCGGTCTGCCCACCATGGCGCTGACCCGTGCGGCCTTCGGCCACCGCGGATCTCTGTTGCCGGTGACGTTCAACGTGGTGGTCCTGATGGGGTGGTCCTGGGTGCAGGCCATGCTGGCCGGCCTCGCGGTGGACGCCCTGGTGTCCGCGGCCACCGGATTCTCCTCGCCGATGCTCTTCGCGGTCCTGTGCCAGCTCGTCGTCGTGGCCCTGGCGATCCTCGGGCACGAGGGCATCGCGCGGATCGAACCCTGGCTCGCCCTCGTGATGCTCGCCGTGATGGGCGGGATCTTCGTCACCGCCTTCCGTGCCCACGGCCCGGCCGAGCTGGCGTCGATCCCGGTGGACCCCGCAGTCGAGCTGACTCCCGCCCTCGCCTTCGATCTCGTCTTCGCCACGGCCATCTCGTGGACCGTCCTCTCCGCCGACATCACCCGGAACGCGAGCACCCCGCGAGCGGCCGCGCTGGGCTCTGGCATCGGCTACACCCTGTCCACCGTCATCGCGATGAGCCTGGGCCTCACGGCCTTCGCACACGTGCTCCTGGGCGACGCCGCGGCCACCCCCTTCGACCCGGCGACCCTCGTCGCGGCCTTCGGCTGGCCGCTGGCCGTGGTGATGTTCCTCTCGGTCATGGCCACGAACACGATGGTGGTCTACGGGATGGCGACGTCGGTTACCCACGCCTCGCTGAGCCGGCCCCTTCCGTTCGTGCCTGTCGCCCTGGTGCTCGGCGCGGTGAGCGTCATCGGTGCGATGTGGTTCGACCTGCTCACCCGCTTCACAGATTTCCTTGCGCTGATCGGCGCCTTCTTCGTGCCGGTGTTCGCCGTGATCCTCGTGGACTACGTGCTCCAGGGCCGCCGCACCACCCTGGACGTGCTCGTGGCCCGTGGCCCGCGCGCCTGGTTCCGCGGGGGTGTCCACGGGCGAGCAGTGGCCGTGTGGGTCGTCGGTGCCGCGACGTCGTGGCTGCTCACGGACGTGTGGCCCAGTCCCGTCGGTGTCACCGTCCCGGTGTTCCTCCTGAGCGCCCTGCTCTACGCCCTGCTCGCCTGGCCGCGTCATCGGCCGGAGGCCCGCCCGGAGGCCGGCGCGTCGATCGAGGGACGCCGTGGCGTCTGACTCCGTTGCCCCCCTGCTCCTCTCGCGCCCCCTGGAGGACCGCATGCCCGTGTACCCGGGCGATCCAGGTGTGCGTATCCGTCCCGCCCTCACCGTCGCCCAGGACGGGGTCGCGGTCATGGCCCTCGAGATCGGCTCGCATGCCGGCACCCACGTGGACGCCCCGTGCCACACCGTGCCGGGCGGCCGCACCGTCGAGGGGCTGACCTGGGACGAGCTGTGCGGGGACACCCTCGTCCTCGGTCTGGCCGGGCTCGCCCCCGGGGAGCCGATCTCCGCCGCGCGCCTGGCCCCCCTCCTGCCCGGCACGGATGCGCAGACGCCCGCCCGACTCCTGCTGGCCACGGGCTGGGATCGACACTGGCGCGACGGCCTCCTCCGCGCGCGTCATCCCTTCCTCACAGGAGAGGCCGCGGCCATGCTGTGGGATCGTGGCATCCGTCTGTTGGGGGTGGACATGCTCAGTCCCGATCCCACCGGGCTCGCCGGTGAGCCCGACCTTCCTGCCCACGCGGCCTTCCTCGGCGGCGACGGGATCATCGTCGAGAACCTCGTGGGGCTGGACGCGCTCCGCCCCGCAGGGGCGGCGCCGCGCGCCGACTGGTCCGCCCGCCTCCGGCTCGAGGTGCATCCGCTGCCCCTGGCCGGCGGCGACGGCTCCCCGGCCCGCGTCCTCGCCTGGCCGACGTCGGGAGGAACGCGATGAAGGCCCTCCCGCTCGAGACCACCCCGGGCCAGGCGCTGATCGGCCGCCGGCTGCGCGCGCTGCGCGAGGCGCGGCGGCTCACCGTGGCCCAGCTGGCCGAGGCGGCCGGCGTCAGCAAGGGCTTCCTCTCCCGCCTCGAGCGGGACCTGACGAGCCCGTCCGTGAGCACGCTCGTGACCCTGTGCCAGGTGCTCGGCGCGAGCCCGGGCGACGTCCTGGACGCGCCCGAGGTGACGGTCGTGCGCCTCGCCGACGCCCCCGCGGTCAACCTCGGCGGCGAGGGCATCCGCGAGCGCCTGATCACCCCGCGCGGCAGTCGCGACCTGCAGATCCTGCGCGCTGACATCGCGCCGCGCGGCCGCGGGGAGGCGGAGCTGTACACCGTGGACTGCCGCGTGGAGGCGGTGCACGTGGTCACCGGCCGCCTCGAGCTGCGGACCACCGAGGCCGTGCACCTGTTGGAGGAGGGGGACACCGTCACCTTCCCCGGCCGCGAGCCCCACTCGTGGGCCAATCCGGACGGCCACCCCGCCGTCGTGCTGTGGACCCTCGTGGGCCACGCGTGAACCGTGCGGCATGCCCGCACCGGACAGACCAGACCAGACCGACCAGACCGAATCGAACAGCCCAGAGAGGACATCCAGATGCTCGAGATCCCCCGCGTCGAGGACAACGGCCGCCTCGGCCCCGTGAATTCCGCCCTCGTGCCCCGCTACGGCGGCGCCCCCACCTACGCCCTGCTGCCGCGCCTGGACGAGGCGGCCGCGGCCGGCGTCGCCCCGGAGATCAAGGTGGTCGGCGTGCCGTTCGACGCCGGCGTCTCCTACCGCCCCGGTGCACGCTTCGGGTCCGGCCACGTGCGGCAGTCCTCGCGACTGCTGCGCCCGTACAACCCCGCCACGGACACCTCGCCCTTCGCGCAGGCCCAGGTGGTGGACGCCGGGGACATGGCGGTGAACCCGTTCGACATCGGCGAGGCCATCGAGGCGATCCAGCAGGACGCGATGGACCTCACCGAGGACGGCTCCTCGCTCATGACCATCGGCGGCGACCACACCATCGCGCTGCCGCTGTTGCGCGCCGCCTCCGCCCGCGCCGGCGAGCCCGTGGCCCTGCTGCACTTCGACGCCCACCTGGACACGTGGGACACCTACTTCGGCGCCGAGTACACCCACGGCACGCCGTTCCGCCGCGCCGTGGAGGAGGGGATCCTGGACACCGAGGCCATCTCGCATGTGGGCACGCGCGGTCCGCTCTACGGCAAGAAGGACCTCGACGACGACCACCGCATGGGCTTCGGCATCGTCACCTCCTCGGACGTGTTCCGTCAGGGCGTGGACGAGATCGTGGACCAGCTGCGCCAGCGTATCGGGGGTCGGCCGCTCTACATCTCGGTGGACATCGACGTCCTCGACCCCGCGCACGCGCCGGGCACCGGCACCCCCGAGGCCGGCGGCATCACGAGCCGCGAGCTGCTCGAGATCCTGCGTGGGCTGCGCGGGCTCGACATCGTGGGCGCAGACCTGGTGGAGGTGGCCCCGGCCTACGACCACGCCGAGCTGACCGGCGTCGCCGCCTCCCATGTGGCCTACGACCTCATCTCCCTGATGGCCGACCGCCGCGCCACCCGCGCGGCCGCCGGTGAGGAGCCGGGCCGATGACCGACGAGCAGACGACGACGGCGGCCCCGCGGCGCAACGGCGGCGACCTCGCCGTCGAGACGCTCCACGCCCTGGGTGCACGGACGGTCTTCGGCATCCCGGGCCAGCACGCCCTCGGCCTCTTCGACGCCCTGTCCCGCTCCCCGCTGGAGTTCGTCTCGAACCGCGTGGAGAACAACGCCGCCTTCGCCGCGGACGGGTACGCCCGCGCCACCGGCGAGGTCGGCGTCCTGTTCCTGTCCACCGGCCCGGGCGCGCTCACCTCGCTGGCCGGCCTGCAGGAGGCGTACGCCACGGGTGTGCCGATGCTCGTGATCGCCTCGCAGATCCCGCTGTCCGGGCTCGGCGCCCGGCGCAAGGGCATGCTGCACCAGCTGGACGACCAGAAGGCCTCGGCCCGCAACGTCACCAAGGCCCAGTTCACGGTCCACCACGCCTCGGGCATCCCGTCCGCCATCCAGGACGCGTGGGCCGAGGCCGTCACCGTGCCGCAGGGGCCGGTGTGGGTCGAGATCCCGCAGGACGTGCTGCTCGGCGAGGTCATGGTGCCCCCGGTCGAGGACGCCCTGGCCGTGCCCTACGACCACCCGCCGCGCGCCGAGCTCGTGGCCGAGTCCGTGCGCTGGCTGCGCGGGGCCGGGCGGGTGGCGATCGTGGCCGGCGGCGGCGTGCGCCGCTCCGGCCGGGCCGCGATGGCGAGCCTGCGGGAGGTCGCGGAGCTGCTCCAGGCACCCGTGGTCTGCTCGCCGGGCGGCAACACCGCCTTCCCGTGGGAGCACCCGCTCAGCCTCGGCGGCTGGGTGGAGGACCGCCTCGTCACGGACCTGCTCGAGGACGCGGAGGTGCTGCTCGTCGTGGGCTCCTCGCTCGGCGAGGTCACCTCGAACTACTTCACTCTCGAGCCGCGCGGCCGCCTCATCCAGGTGGACGCGGAGCCGCGCGTGCTGGAGACCAACCACCCCACGCTGGGTGTGCGCGCCGACGCCGGCCAGGCGCTCGAGGCCCTCGCCGCGGCGCTGCGCGAGTCGGGCTCGGTGGCGCAGGACGCCGCCGTCTGGCACGGCCGCACCCCGGCCGAGGTGGTCGCCGACGTCAACGCGCGCATCGGCGCCCGGCTCGACGCCCAGGACCTCGGCGTGGAGCGCCGGCTCCTGGCGGACATCCGCGCCGCCGTCCCGTCGACCATGCAGACGTACTGGGACATGACCATCGCCGCCTACTGGGCGTGGAACTGCTGGGACGCGCAGGACGGCGAGTTCCACTCGGCGCAGGGTGCCGGGGGGCTCGGCTACGGGTTCCCGGCCGCGTTCGGCGGCGCGGTGGGCCTGGCCCACCAGGGCCGCGCCGGGATCGACGGGCGCGTGCTCGCCGTCGCCGGCGACGGCTCGGCGATGTACTCCCTCGCCGAGCTCGCGGCCGCCCGGCAGCACGGTGCGGCGGTGACGTGGCTGATCATCGACGACGGCGGGTACGGCATCCTGCGCGAGTACATGGAGGGCGCGTTCGGCAAGGCCACGGCCACCGAGCTCGACCGGCCGGACTTCCAGGCCCTCGCCGCCTCCTTCGGCGTGCCCGCCGAGACGGTGGGAGTGGAGGACGTGCGCGGCGCGCTCGAGCGCGCGTTCCAGGCGGACGGGCCGAACGTCGTCGTGGTGCAGACCCGCCTGGCGATGTGGGCGCCGAGCCACCTGGGGGAGGCTCCGGAGGTCTGACGCGGCCCGGCGCCGGAATCGCTGACTCGACCCTGAGAGTGTGCGCCACCTTTCCAGGTGCATGTTTCAGCAACGGAGCTGGACCGGCAGGTAGTTGAGACGTCGACCGAGGCGCCGGCGGTCCCTCCCGTGTCAGAAACCGCCCAGGAGATGTCCTGGAACCATCCCGCCGATCTCACGAAAACGTCCGGCATCCGTTGTCATGCTGGCCTCTCGACGCGGCCCGCCACCCGGCGGGCGCCCCACGAGAGGAACTCCATGGCCCCCGGGCTCCCGACCCGCTCCCGCCGTCCCTTCCCCCAGGTCACCGAGGGAGACGAGGCCCCCGCCGTCACGCCCACCTTCGAGGGCCGGGCCTTCCATCGCCCCGCCGAGGACGTCGAGGACCAGGGCGCCGCCTTCGACGTCGGCACTCTCGTCTCCCGCCGCAACGCGCTGGGCATCTTCGGCGCGGGGGCGGGAGCCCTCGTCCTCGCCGCGTGCGGTGTCCAGGAGGGCGCCTCGTCCTCCTCCGGCTCGACGTCGGCGAGCGCCGGCTCCTCGTCACCCGCGGCCTCCTCCTCGTCGGCGGCGAGCGCCTCGCCGTCCGCCACCCTGACCGAGATGGTCACCGAGACCGCAGGCCCGTACCCGGGCGACGGCTCCAACGGCCCGGACGTGCTCGACGCGTCCGGCATCGAACGTTCCGACCTGACCACGAGCATCGACACGGGCACCGCCGCCGAGGGCGTCCCGCTGACGGTGACGATGAACGTGATCGACATGGCCAACGGCGACGCCGCGATGACCGGCGCCGCCGTGTACCTCTGGCACGCCGACGCGCAGGGCCGCTACTCGATGTACTCGGACGGCATCACGGAGGAGACCTACCTGCGCGGCGTCCAGGTGGTGGGCGACGACGGCACGGTCACCTTCACCACGGTGTGGCCCGGCTGCTACGACGGCCGGTGGCCCCACCTGCACTTCGAGGTGTTCCCGGACAAGGCGTCCATCACGGACGCGACGAACAACGTCCTCACCTCCCAGATCGCCATGCCCGAGGAGCAGTCCGCGCAGGTCTACGCCACCTCGGCCTACGACGGGTCCACGGAGAACTTCGCCGACGTCAGCCTCGAGACGGACAACGTCCTCTCGGACGGCTACGAGACGCAGCTGCCGCAGATCACGGGCTCCGTGGAGAAGGGCTTCGCCATCACCATCGACGTCCCGATCGACACCACCACTGAGCAGGAGCAGGGCGGGATGGGCGGGCCCGGCGGTGGCCAGCCCCCGGCGGGCGGCGAGGGCGGCCAGCCCCCGGCGCGTCCTTAAGTCCGGCGGACGTGGGCTGAGCCGTCCGGCCCAGCCCACGCGTCCTGCCGGCGGCTCAGTCGGTCTGGGACTCGTTGCGCTCGGGGTGCGGGCCGAACACGAAGTGGCGGCCGGACACGCGCTGGACGTCCACGCGGACGTAGAAGTCCTTCAGCGTCGGCACCCACGGCTCGATGCCGAGGGACTCGGCCTCCGCGATCTCCGCCTCCGTGTCCAGGCGGCGCGCGGTGCCGTGGACGAGCACGGACCAGGCCTGGTCGGCCAGGATCCCGTCGGCCTGCACCACGACGTGCGGGTTCACCGTGAGCTCGGCGAGCTTCGAGCCGGGCGCGGTGCGGAAGTAGATGGCGCCGTCGTGGGCCCGCACGTTCACCGGCACGATGTCCGGCCGCCCGTCCACGGCCAGCCCGAGGCGCGCGTGGCCCACGCGGCCCAGCAGTCGCCAGACCTGGTCCTCGTCCAGCACCAGGACGGCCTCGCCGTCCGGGTGCTCGAACATCAGGTGGTCCCCGGGCTCCGCGACCGGATCGGGGCGCTGCATCGACGGGGCGTCGTCGGTGTCATGGTGCTGCTGGGTCATCGGGGCCTCCTGGCATGCCGGGACGGGCGCCGTCGGGCGCGGCGCTGAGATCGGGCTCACATCCACTCTATACATGGTCGGTCGCCCGCGAGGCGACGATGTCACCCAGCACCGCCGCCGTCGTCGGCGCCTCGCGGCCCGGGGCGACGGCGAGCGCGAACGGGCACGTGTGGGCGCGCGGGCCGTCGTCGACGAGCCGGCCCGACGACGGCGCGGCCGGGTCCGGCGTGAGCCACCTGCCCCCGGCGCGGCGCAGGATCAGCTGCCCCGCCGCGACGTCCCAGGGCTTGGTGTCCACGTACAGCGCGGCGTCGGCCCAGCCCGCCGCCGTGTGGGCGAGCTCGAGGGCGCCGGAGACGGTGCGGCGCACGGTCGCGTGGGCGGTCACGAGCCGCCCGAAGCGGCGCAGCGCGTCCTCGCCCTCGCGCGCGAGCGCCTCGCCCGCCGGATAGGAGGTCACGAGGTTCTGGGCGCGCTCGCCGCCGGCCGGCGCCGGCCGGCCGACCTCGGCCAGCGGGCGCTCCGGCCCGTCGCCGCGGGTGAGGTAGGCGCCGTCCGCGTCGGCGGAGAACGCCAGCCGGCCCACGGGGTCCAGCACGACGCCGGCCACCACCTCGCCGTCGACCTCGGCGGCCAGGGACACCGAGAACATCGCGAAGCCGTGTGTGAAGTTGGAGGTGCCGTCGATGGGGTCGACGATCCAGGTCAGCCGGGCGGCCTCACCGGTGCCGGCCTGCGCCCCGAGCTCCTCGCCGAGCACGCCGGAGCCGGGGACCGCCGTCGTGAGCGCGGCGACGAGCCGGGCCTCGGTGTGTCGGTCGTGCACGGTGACGAGGTCGTGGTGCGTGGTCTTGGCCTCGGGCCCGATGGCGGTGGGGGAGCGGAAGGCGGCGGCGAGGTCGCCGACGACCGCGCGGGCGGCGTCGAGGGCGATCGCGCGCAGCTCGGCGGGGCGGGGCAGGGCGGGGCTCATGCCCCGAGCCTAGGCGGGGGCCCGGACACGTCGGACCGCACGCGAGACAATGGGGCCGACCCCCCCCCGAGCAGAGGAGCCGCCATGACCGAGCACCCCCTCCCGACCCCCGACGACGACGCCACCCTCACCGGCCCGCAGACCCCCACGCCCCAGCGCGTGGCCGCCGTGCGTGCGCTGCGCGAGCTGCTCGCCGCCGGCTACGGCACCGAGGCCCGGCCGATCGCCTCCTACGGCGCCCCCGCGCCCGGCACCCTCGGCGGCGTCTACCCGGACTACGACGACCGCGTGTTCCCCGGCCTCGTGGCCGCGCAGGAGCTGGCGGGCATCGACGTCGACTACCTGCGGAACGTGGACCGGGTGAGCGAGGCCGGCATCGCCGAGGCGTCCCTGGCCGACCTCGGCACGCTGTTCACCTACCTGGTGCGCGGCGAGCGGTTCGCGGACGGGCACGTGGCCGCCGCGATCGAGAACGGCAAGGTCGGCCGCATGCTGGACCGCCTGACCGCGCTGGTCCCCGAGATCCGCTGAGAGCGCACGGTGCGGAATACTGGGCGCATGCCCGCAGCCTCCGACGCCCCCACGCCCGCGCCCCGGCGCGGCCGCCTGGCCCCTTCCGGTGACCCCACTCCCGTGGAGAACGTCGCCACGCACCTGCAGGAGGGGTGGAACCGTTGGCACCGCGCCCGCGCGCTGCGTGCCGGCAACGTGCCGACGGTCATGGCGTTCACGGGCTACGGCAGCACCAGCTGGGTGCGGATCCTCTCCCGTGTGGTGATCGCCTCCGACGAGGAGTTCATGAACGGCCGTCGGCTGTCGAAGGTGGTGGCGGACGGCGTGCGCGGCTGGCGCAACTTCGTGGCCCCGCCCATGGCCTACGCCGAGGTGGAGGTGCAGGTGGGGGACCTGCGCACCACGGTGCGCACGGACCGGATGGGCGTCGTCGACGTCGTGCTGGACGTCGAGCTGGAGCCCGGCTGGCAGACCGCCACCCTCCACGTCGGCGGCCAAGAGGAGCACGCCGTCATGGACCTGTACATCTGCGAGCCGGGCGCGCGGATCGGCCTGGTCTCGGACATCGACGACACCGTGGTGGTCACCTCGCTGCCCCGCCCCCTGCTGGCGGCCTGGAACTCGTTCGTGATCGACGAGCACGCCCGCACGCCCACTCCGGGGATCGCCGTGCTGCTGCGCCGGATCGCCGAGCTCGAGCCGAAGGCCCCCGTGCTGTACCTGTCCACGGGCGCGTGGAACGTGGCGCAGACCCTCACCCGCTTCCTGGGCCGCAACCTCTACCCGCTCGGCGCTCTGCTGCTGACCAGCTGGGGGCCCACGAGGGACCGCTGGTTCCGTTCCGGTCAGGAGCACAAGAGGGTCCAGCTCGAGCGCCTCGCCGAGCAGTTCCCGGACATCCAGTGGATCCTGGTGGGCGACGACGGCCAGCACGACCCCGAGATCTACGCCGAGTTCGCGCAGCGCCACCCCGACCGGGTCAAGGCGATCGTCATCCGGCAGCTGACCCCCTCGCAGGCGCTGCTCGCGGGCGGTCGGGCGGAGGACACCCGCCATTCCACCCCGGGCATCCCGTGGTGCTACGGCCCGGACGGGGCCACGCTGTCCAATCAGCTCGAGGACCTGGGCATCCTGCCCGTCGAGTTCGTGGACGTGCAGCCCGAGGCCTGGCGCGAGGACATCCTCGGCGACGACGAGGCGCCGGCGACCCTCGACGCCGCGGCGCAGCGCGACGGCCGGTCCGCGGACGAGGAGGCCGCCCGATGACCGCCTCGCGCTCCGTCGAGGTCCGCATCCCGCTGCGCTGGGCGGACATGGACGCCTACGGCCACGTGAACAACATCGCCGTGGTGCAGCTGCTGGAGGAGGCCCGCGTGGCGGCCTTCGGCGTGCCCGCGAACACCGGCGCCGGTGGCGGGCAGGCCCCGCCGATCGACCTGCTCGAGGGGGTGGCCCCCGGTGTGCGGACGTTCATCTCCGAGCACACCGTGAAGTACCGGGCCCAGATGCCCTACCGCCCCGTGCCACTGCGCGTGGTGGTGAGCGTGGACGCCGTGAAGGCCGCCTCGGTGCACGTGGGCTACGCCCTGCACGACGGCGTCGACGACACCCTCTGCGCCACCGCGACGTCCGTCATGGTGTTCGTCGACGGGCAGACGGGCCGCCCCGTGCGCATCAGCCCCGAGCAGCGGGCGGCCCTGGCCGGCTGAGGTGGGCCGAGGTGGGCTGCTGACCGCCTGGCAGCCGCCCAGCGACATCACCGCCGTGCAGCACGGCTGTGATGTCGCAGAGCGGAGGTCGAACGCTCGGGCTCGCGGAGGTCGGGACCGGGCCCGTGGGACGGCCGTGGATCAGACCGAGCGGGGGACGCCCGCGGCGGTGAGGATCCGCGCCAGCCGGTCCGGCCGCAGGAGGTCTCCCCACGTCCAATGCGCGCCCGCCCGGGTGACCAGCTGCAGGGCCACCTCCCGTTCCTTCTCCCGGCGGATGCTGGCGCGGCGGGCCGTGTCGTCACCGTCGAAGAACGACAGGTCGTACTTGCCCAGCCCGTCGAACTCCCCGTACACCCGCACCTGCTCCCACCAGAAGTCCGTGCGGGCCACCTCGCGTCCGTTCGCATCCCGGTGGCGATGCTGCAGCGCCGTGGGCGGGACGAAGCCGAGCTCGTGGATGCTGGCCCGGCTGTAGGACTCGCCGGCGGATTCCGCCCGCGCGTCCGCGAAGTGCCAGGCCCGCTCGAATCGGCGGAGGGCGGCCGCGGATTTGAGTCGGCTCTCCGCCTGCCTCGCCCAGCGTGCGGCCTCCTCGGGCCGGGCTCGGACGAGCGCGTCCAGCGGGGCCACGGCGTCGCGGAACGGGGTGGCCGCCCCCAGCACCAGCAGCACCGTGGGCAGCGGATCCGCCAGGACGGTCCCCAGGCTCTGCCCGTCCGACAGGACGGCCTCGACCGGCTGAGGCGCGGCGGGGGCCGCCTCCGGCAGCCCCCACCGGGGTCGGCGGCGCGGCGGGACGGGAAGCCGGCGATCGTGGGCCACCACGGAGGGGGCGAAGGGACGGCGGGTCAGCGGACCGGCGCCGTGATGCCCGGGCGAGGGGGCGCGCAGCTCGAGCACGGGCGGCTCGACGGCCGGCCCCAGACCGTGCAACCGGGCCGCGGTCAGGCCCGTGAACACCGTCGCGGGGCGGGCGATCGAGAGGGCGACGGCGGACACGACCGCCCTGTCCCACGGACGCAGCGCGGCCCAGTCGCTGACGCTGATGTAGACGCGCGGGCAGAGCCGCACGAGGACCCCGCGGGTCCAGGCGCGTTCGAGACGGCGCCGCGCCGCCCCGTCGTGAGGGTCCGCCGCGCTGAGCAGGGGCCCGCGTCCCGGGAGCAGCGCACGCGAGTGGTCGGAGAGCAGGGTCATGCGGCCCAGTCTCGTGGGCCCGTCGGGGGCGCGACGGGTCGGCCGCGCCGGCGGTGGAGGGCACCCGACGTCGGGGGGCCTGTGCAGGAGCCGGGCGCCCTTGAGCGACCGCCGCCCTGCGACATCACCGCGCGTCAGAACGGCGGTGATGTCGCAGGGCGGCGGAGGATCACGGAAGGGACAGGGCCGGGCCTCAGACCACGCCCTGGGCGATCATCGCGTCGGCGACCTTGATGAACCCGGCGATGTTCGCCCCCGCCACGTAGTTGCCGGGCGTGCCGTACTCCTCGGCGGTCTCCACGCAGCGGTCGTGGATGTCGCGCATGATCTGCTCGAGCCGGTCGTGGGTGTAGTCGAAGCTCCACGAGTCCCGCGAGGCGTTCTGCTGCATCTCCAGCGCCGACGTCGCCACGCCGCCCGCGTTGGCGGCCTTGCCCGGGCCGAACAGCGTCCCGGAGTCGACGAACAGGTGGGCGGCCGCCTCGGTGCAGGGCATGTTCGCGCCCTCGGCCACGGCCTTCACCCCGTTCTTCAGCAGGGTCCGCGCGGCGGACTCGTCGAGCTCGTTCTGGGTGGCACACGGCAGGGCCACGGTGCCCTCGACGTCCCAGACGCTGCCGCCGGTCACGTAGCGGGACCGCCCGCCGCGGCGCTCGGCGTACTCGGAGATGCGGGCACGCTCGACCTCCTTGATCTGCTTGAGCAGGTCCAGGTCGAGGCCGTCCGGGTCCACGATGTAGCCCGAGGAGTCGGACGCGGTGAGCACGGTGGCCCCGAGCGCGGCGGCCTTCTCCGCGGCGTAGATGGCCACGTTGCCGGAGCCGGAGATCAGCACCTGCTGACCGTCCATGGATTCGCCGCGCGTGCGCAGCATGGAGTCGACGAACATCACGGCGCCGTAGCCGGTGGCCTCAGTGCGGACCAGCGAGCCGCCCCACGTCAGGCCCTTGCCGGTGAGGGCGCCGGCCTCGAAGCGGTTGGTCAGTCGCTTGTACTGGCCGAACATGTAGCCGATCTCGCGGGCGCCCACGCCGATGTCACCGGCCGGCACGTCCGTGTGCTCACCGATGTGGCGATGCAGCTCCGTCATGAAGGACTGGCAGAACCGCATGATCTCGCGGTCGGACTTGCCGGCGGGGTCGAAGTCCGAGCCGCCCTTGCCGCCGCCGATCGGCATGCCGGTGAGCGAGTTCTTGAAGATCTGCTCGAAGCCCAGGAACTTGACGATCCCGAGGTACACGGAGGGGTGGAAACGCAGCCCGCCCTTGTACGGGCCGAGCGCCGAGTTGAACTCCACGCGGAACCCGCGGTTGACCTGCACGACGCCGGCGTCGTCGATCCACGGGACGCGGAAGATGATCTGGCGCTCCGGCTCGCAGAGGCGGTGCATGACCCCGGCCTCGACGTACTGGGGGTGGCGCTGCATCACCGGTCCCAGCGCCTCGAACACCTCGGACACCGCCTGGTGGAACTCGGCCTCGCCGGGGTTGCGCGCGAACACTTCGTCGCGCAGGGTCTCCAGAGACTCATTCATGGTGTCCTCCTCGGACGTCGGGGTAGAGACGCCCCGCGGTGCCCCCCGTGGCGCGCCGCGGTCGGAGGAGGCCGCGGTGCCTGACGCCCATCCTGACAGGGAGCGCGCTCTGTTACCGAAATGAGACGCGGGCCACCCCGGGCCCCGCGTTCGGCTCAGCGCGGCGGCGCCGCCTCGGTGTCGATGCTGGCCTGCTGGCTCTCGCTGTAGCGCGGGCCCGCCACGGTCGCGTCATTGACGAGGTCGTCCAGCCGGGCGACGTCGGCCGGGGTCAGCCGCACCGCGTGCGCGCCCCGGTTCTCGAGCCAGTGCTCCCACGAGGTGGTGCCCGGGATCGCCAGGACGTCCTCGCCCTGGGCCAGGACCCAGGCGACGGCGAGCCCCGCCGTGCTCGTCCCGAGCCGGACGGCCTCGGCCGAGAGCGCCTCGCGCAGCGACAGGTTGGCCTCGTAGTGGCCCTCGGCGAAGCGGGGCAGCCGGTGCCGCAGATCTCCCGCGTCCAGCCGGTCCAGCCGCGGCGGCGCGTCCGTGAGGAGGCCGCGGCTGACGGGGGAGAAGGCCACGAAGGCGGTCCCGTGGCGGCGGCACGCCTCGAGCACGCCCCCTTCGGGGTTGCGGGTGGCGAGGGAGTACTCGGACTGCACGGCCGCGATCGGGTGGACGGCCACGGCCCGGGTCAGGGTGACGGCCGAGACCTCGGACAGGCCGATCGCCCCGATCTTGCCCTCCGTGACGGCCTCTGCGAGCGCCCCCACGGACTCCTCGACGGGGACCTCCGGGTCCAGCCGGTGCAGGTAGTACAGGTCGATCCGGTCCTGGCCGAGCCGGCGCAGTGAGGCGTCCACGTGCGCGCGCAGTGTCTCCGGGCGGCCGTCGATCCGCCGCTGCCCGTCCCGCACGAGCCCGCCCTTGGAGGCGAGCAGCACGCGCTCGCGGACGTCCGACCCCGCCCGGGCGAGCGTGCGCCCCACGAGCTCCTCGCTGCGGCCGCCGCCGTAGAGGGTGGCGGTGTCCAGGTGGTCGGTGCCGTCGTCCAGCACGCGGGTGAGCAGGTCGACGGCGGCGTCGTCGTCGAGGAATCCGGAGTAGCCGTGCACGATGTTCATGCATCCGAGGCCGACGGGGTGCACGTCCTTGCCGGCGAGGCGGCGGGGCGCGGCGGGATCGGGCAGGGGGCCGGGCTCGGAGGGGCGGGGGTGCGGGGTGGCGTCCATGCCCGCCACCCTAGCCACGACTCCGGACGCGAGACCCGGGCCGCCCGGCGCCCGCCCGGTGTCCGTCCCGGGGTTCAGCCGAACACGCGCGCGGCCAGCAGCGACGGCGCCGT
This sequence comes from Micrococcus sp. iso_239, assembly GCF_056173395.1. Classification (NCBI taxonomy): domain Bacteria; kingdom Bacillati; phylum Actinomycetota; class Actinomycetes; order Micrococcales; family Micrococcaceae; genus Micrococcus; species Micrococcus sp. iso_239. The sequence goes on from NZ_CM149672.1 coordinate 429,960, forward strand.
CAGCAGCCGGCGGGCCAGCTCCACGCGGCGGCGCTCCTGCACCGCGATCGCCTTCTCGTAGTAGCCCACGAGCTGCTCGCACAGCACCGGCCAGGTCCGGCCCTGCACCGACGCCCACGCCGCGTCGGCGAACGCGGCCCGCTTGACGTCGTCGTACACGAGGTCCGCGACGTGGCGGCGCAGCTCGTCCAGCTCGCCGGGCGGGTAGAGCCAGCCGGTGCGGGAGGCGTCCACGATGTCGAGGGGGCCGCCGCGGCCGACGGCGACGACGGGCACGCCCGAGGCCATCGCCTCCTGCAGCGTCTGGCCGAAGGTGTCGGACTCGCCGGGGTGCACGAACAGGTCCAGGCTGGCCACGTGGCGCGCGAGGTCCTCGCCCCCCTGGAAGCCGGCGAAGTGCGCGCCGGGCAGCTCCCGCTCGAGCTGTTCGCGCAGCGGCCCGGAGCCGATGACCACGAGGCGGGTGCCCGGCAGGTCCGAGAGCACCCGCAGGTCCCCGACCTGCTTCTCGTGCGCCAGCCGCCCCACGAAGCCCACGAGCTTCTCGCCGTTCGGGGCGAGCTCGGCGCGCAGCGCCTCGTCCCGCTTGGCGGGATGGAATCGGCGGGAGTCGACGCCGCGGCCCCACAGGTGCACGCGTCGCACCCCCTGGCGGTGCAGCTGCCGGACGGTGAACGACGACGGCGCGAGCGTCAGCGTGGCCATGTTGTGCAGGCGCGCCACGTGGCTCCACAGGACGTCCTCCAGCCACGGGGCGCCGTACCGGGCCGCGTAGCCGGGGACCTCGGTCTGGTAGACGGCCACGGAGGGGATGCCGAGCTCCTCGGCCGCCTGCACCGCGCGCCAGCCCAGCACGAAGGGGGAGGCGATGTGCACCACGTCCGGGGCGAAGTCGGCGAGCATGCCGCGCAGCCGGCCCACCGTGCCGGCGGCCACCCGCACGGAGGTGTACCCGGTCAGGGGCACGGAGGGCAGGGTGCGCACGGGGAAGCCCTCGACCTCGCGGGGGGCCTCACCGGCGCCCGCGCGTTGGGTCCACCCGGCGGACCACGAGGCGGCCGGGGCGACCACCATCGCCTCGTCGCCCCGTTCCCGCAGGTGCCGCAGCACCTGGAGGATGGAGTTGGTGACCCCGTTCATATGGGGCAGGAACGATTCGGCGACCACGACGACACGCACGTGGCCGACGCTAAGGACCCCGGACCACGGCCGGGACACCCGCCGACGACGGCCCGGTGACCCCGCGGTGAACTCTCGGGGCGCGTGACGGTCGTCGCACCGGCCCGCGCGGCCCGCCCCCGTCCAGGCGCCGCCTGGAGTCGGGTGGCACCATGGACGGGTGAGTTCCCGCCCCGCTGCGCCCCGTCTGTTGCGCCCCGTCCCCCTGCCGCTGTGGCTGCAGGGGGTGGTCGAGGCGCTCGTCACGGCGATGATCAGCCTGCTGGCGGTCATGGTCCCCACCCTCGCGGTGTGGGCCACGGGCGGGTTCGAGCGGCCGACCATCGAGGGCGCCGTCCAGGTGGGCGGCGTCCTGTGGCTGGCCCTGCACGCGGTGCCCGTCACCGTGGCCACGGCCATGCCCACCGCGCCGGATCACCTCATCACCGGCACGGCGTGGCTCGTGCCGTGGGGCCTGACCCTGGTCCCGCTCGCGCTGTCCTGGCGGGCCGGCCGGCGCCTGGCCCGCGCGTCCTACCGGGACCAGGCGTGGCAGGCCTTCGTGGGCGCGGTGGGGGCCTACGCCCTGGTGGGGCTGGCCGTGGCGTTCCTGCCCGGCACGGACGAGCTGACGGCCCACCCCGCCCCGGCGGCGCTGCTGCCCGCCCTGCTCTTCGGCGTCGCCGCCCTCGCGGGGGCGCGGCGCGAGGCCGGCACCTGGGCGCACCTGATCGGCCTGGACCTCACGGAGCGGATCTCGCGGCGCTCGCAGTACGAACGCTGGGCCGGCTCGTACGCGTGGTCCGTGGTGCGCGCCGCGGCCGTCGCCGTGCTCGCCCTGACGGGCCTGAACGCGCTGCTCGTGGCGGGGCGGCTGGCCGTCGAGTGGGCCGCCGTCGTCACCGTGGCCCAGGCGATCGGGGGCGGCCCGCTGGGCGGCCTGCTGGTGGCGCTGCTGCAGATCGGCTGGCTGCCCACGTTCACCGCGTGGTCGATCGCGTGGACGGCGGGCCCGGGGTTCTCCGTGGGCGCGGACAGCCTCTACTCCGTGTTCGGCGCCACGCCGGCCACCGCGCCTGCCCTCCCGGTGCTGGGTGCGCTGCCCGGGACGTGGTCGCCGTGGCAGCTGCTCCTGCTGGCCGTGCCGATCGGCGCCGGCGCCGTGGCCGGCGTGTGGCTGCTGCGGGAGGGGGAGAACCACCTCGACGACTGGCTGCACACCCGTCACGGCAGCCGCGCGGTGTCCTTGACACTGTCCACGCTGGCCCTGGCCGTGCTCACCGGACTGCTCACGGGGCTGCTGCTGCTCGTGCCGCTGGCCCTCACCTCCGGGACGCTCGGGCTCGGCGCGCTGACGGACCTCGGCTCCCACGTCTGGGCGGTGTCCGCCGCCGTCGCCGGGTGGGTCGCGCTGGGCTGCGCGGCCGGCTACCTCACCGCCCTGGCCGTGGCCGGGCACCGGGACGGGACGACGACGGTGCCGCGGTCCGGCGACCGCGCCTCGGGCCTGCGCGACCGGCCGTCCCCGCGCCGGGCGCGGGACTGACGCCCGCGGCTCAGGGCCGCAGCTGGGGCACCCCCGTGCGCTCCTCCACCTGACGGGTGAACTCGTCCGCGCACGCCTGCTGCGCCCGCACGGTGAGCGCGGAGGCGCCGCACTGCTCGAGCTGGACCGTCGCGTCCCACGCGAGTAGCGGCAGCGCCGCCGTCGTCATGCCCACCAGCGCCATCGCCATGCCGGCGGACGCCACCGCGCGGGGCAGTCCCGAGCGGTCGGCGCCGCGGCTCGTGACCCACACGCGCACGCCGAGCACGAGGGCGACCAGCCCCAGCGCGAGGGCGATCAGCTTCCACGGCAGCACGAGGGAGAAGGAGAGCACCATCCCCAGCAGCGCCACGGACTGCCACAGCAGGGCACGGCCGGTGCGGACGCGGCCGGGGTCCGGGGCGCCCTGCGGCGGGCGGGGCGGGGAGGAGGGAACGGGGGCGGACACCCCCTCACCCTACGATGGGCGCATGCGCATCGTTGCCCTCGTCTCCGGTTCCGGCACCAACCTGCAGGCCGTCCTCGACGCCGTGGCCTCCGGCGCCCTGGACGTGGAGATCGCCGCGGTGGGCGCCGACGTCGCCGACGCCGGCGGCCTGGAGCGTGCCCGCGCCCACGGGATCGAGACGTTCGTGGTGTCCCCGAAGGACCACGCGGACCGGCGCGCGTGGGACGAGGCGCTCGCGGACGCCGTCGTCGCCTACGCGCCGGACTGGGTGGTGTGCTCCGGGTTCATGCGGATCCTGGGCGCCCCGCTGCTCGAGCGGTTCGAGGGCCGCATCCTCAACACCCACCCGGCCCTGCTGCCCTCCTTCCCGGGGGCCCACGGCGTCCGGGACGCGCTGGCGCACGGGGTGAAGGTCACCGGCTGCACCGTGCACGTGGTGGACGCGGGCGTGGACACCGGCCCGATCCTCGCGCAGGCCGCGGTGCCCGTGCTGGACACGGACACCGAGGCCGAGCTGCACGAGCGCATCAAGGTCCAGGAGCGGGCCCTGCTGCTGCGCGTGCTCGGCGAGCTCAGTCGGCGCTGACCTCGAGGGTGCGGCCGCGGGTCTCCGGGGCCAGCGCCAGCATCGCCGCGCAGGCCAGGACCACGAGCCCGCCGGTGACGGCGAACGCCGCCGGCAGCCCGAGGGCGGGGACCAGCGTGCCCACGAAGAGCAGCGGGCCCAGGCCCGCGCCCACCCGCGAGGCCGCCGACGCCCAGCCGAAGCCGGAGGCGCGCAGCGTCGTCGGGTACAGCTCGGAGACGTACGTGTAGAGCACCGGGATCGCGACCTGCACCACGAAGCCGAACGTCAGCACGAGCGGCAGCACCGCGGCGGGCACGTCCAGCACGCTCGCCAGCCAGACGGTCAGGGCGCTCGCGACGACGGCGCTGACGGCCAGCAGCCAGCGGCGGCCGGTGACCTCGATCAGCACGGTGGCCACGACCACGCCGAGCAGGCCGGCCGCGGCCATGCCGGAGGTCATGATGAAGGCGCGGCCCTCCGCGTAGCCGGCGTCGATGAGGAACGTCGGCAGCCACTGCAGCGCGATGTAGTAGACGAGCATGATGGCCACGAACAGGGCCCAGGCGACCGCGGTGATGCGCGGGGAGAACCGCCAGACCGCGGCGAGCTGTGCGCCGACGCCGCCGGAGCGGGCCGGCTCGGCCGGGGGCATCGTGTAGGGCCGGCGGGGTGCGCCGGTGGCCGCCACCATGCGGTCGATGACGGCGCGGGCCTGTGCCTCGCGGCCCCGGCTCATCAGGAACAGCGGGGACTCGGGGATGCCTAGGCGCACGACGAACACGAGCAGGGCCGGCAGGACCATGGCCAGCAGGGGCAGGCGCCAGTCGCCCCACGTGCCCACGAGCCAGGCGGAGACGAGGCCGCACAGCGCGGCGCCGACGGGCCACCAGCCGTCCATCGCGGCCAGGACGCGGCCGCGCAGCCGGCGCGGGGTGAACTCGCCCACGAGCGCGTAGTCCACGGGGATCGTGCCGCCCAGGCCCATGCCGGCCACGAACCGGAACAGCGCGAACCACAGCAGGGAGTCCGTCAGCGCGCCCGCGATCGTGAACACGGAGAAGATCGCGAGCGTCCACGCGAACGCCGCCTTGCGGCCGATGCGGTCCGCGATGGTGCCCCACAGGAACGCGCCCACGGCCATGCCGATGAGGTTGGCGGTGCCGATCCACGCGGCGTCGGCCTTGTCCAGGGCCCACTCCTCGCGCAGCAGCGGGATCATCACGCCGTTGAGCGTGACGTCCCACGCGTCGAACATGAAGCCCAGGCCGCCGATCAGGAAGATGCGGCCCTGGACGGACCAGCGCCACGGCAGCTCCTGGACGACCGCCTCACCGGTGGGCAGGGCGGCGTCGGGGGCGACGACGTCGGGCGCGGGCCCGGGGTGCGCGCCGTCGGCGCTGGGGCGGGGCGGGGTGGCGGAGGACATGGTCGGCTCCCGTTCGTCGGGTGGAGTGGGGGCGGTCCGTCACGCGGACGCCTGGGCCATTATGCGGCCCGGCCTATGCTGGGGGACGCACCCGGACCCCCTCGAAGGAGCGCCCCCTCGTGACCTCTGCCCAGCCCACCACCACCACCGTCCTGGACACGGTGCCCCTGAAGCGGGCCCTGATCTCCGTGTACGACAAGACCGGCCTCGAGGAGCTCGCCACAGGGCTCCACGCCGCGGGCGTGCAGATCGTCTCGACCGGCTCCACCGCCCAGCGCATCGCCGCCGCCGGTGTGCCCGTCACCGAGGTCGCCGAGGTCACCGGGTTCCAGGAGTGCCTGGACGGCCGCGTGAAGACGCTGCACCCGCGCGTGCACGCGGGCATCCTGGCCGACCGTCGTCGCGAGGACCACGTGACCCAGCTGCGCGAGCTCGAGGTGGAGCCGTTCGACCTCGTCGTCGTGAACCTCTACCCGTTCGTGGACACCGTGAACTCGGGCGCCGCGGAGGACGCCGTCGTCGAGCAGATCGACATCGGCGGGCCGTCCATGGTGCGCGCGGCCGCGAAGAACCACGCGTCCGTGGCGATCGTGGTGGACCCGGCCCGCTACGGCGAGGTGGTCCAGGCCGCGCAGTCCGGCGGCTTCGACCTGCGCGCCCGCCGGCGCCTGGCCGCCCTGGCCTTCGCCCACACCGCCGGGTACGACAACGCCGTGGCCGCCTGGACCGCCGCCCACTTCGGCGAGGACACGGACGCGGACGAGATCCCCGTGTTCCCGCCCTACGCCGGCTTCTCCCTCGAGCGCGCGCAGATCCTGCGCTACGGCGAGAACCCGCACCAGCCCGCGGCGCTGTACCTGGACTCCTCGGCGGCCCCCGGCATCGCGCAGGCCGAGCTGCTGCACGGCAAGCCGATGAGCTACAACAACTACGTGGACGCCGACGCCGCGGTGCGCGCCGCCTTCGACCACCCGGTCCCGGCCGTGGCGATCGTCAAGCACGCCAACCCGTGCGGCCTGGCCGTCACGGATGAGGGCACGGACATCGCGCAGGCGCACGCCAAGGCCCACGCGTGCGACCCGGTCTCCGCGTTCGGCGGCGTGATCGCGGCCAACCGCCCGGTCACCGCCGCCATGGCCGCCCAGGTGAAGGACGTGTTCACGGAGGTCGTCGTGGCCCCGGCGTTCGAGCCCGAGGCCCTGGAGATCCTCTCCGCCAAGAAGAACCTGCGTCTGCTGAGCCTGCCCGAGGGCTTCCTGCGGGATGCGGTGGAGGCCAAGCAGGTCTCGGGCGGCATGCTGCTGCAGATCGCGGACGCGGTGGACGCGGACGGCGACGACCCGGCCACCTGGACCCTCGCCGCCGGCCCGGCCGCCAACGAGGCCGTCCTGGCCGACCTGGCCTTCGCGTGGCGCGCCGTGCGCGCGGCCAAGTCCAACGCCGTGCTGCTGGCCCACGACGGCGCCACGGTCGGCGTGGGCATGGGCCAGGTCAACCGCCTCGACTCCTGCCGCCTGGCCGTCGAGCGCGCCAACACCCTGGGCGCCGCGCAGACCGGCGGGCAGGACGTGAGCAGCGCCGGCGGCGCGGAGAACGTCTCCGGGGAGGGCGCCCCCGAGCGGGCCCGCGGGTCCGTGGCCGCCTCGGACGCGTTCTTCCCGTTCGCGGACGGGCTGCAGATCCTCATCGACGCCGGCGTGAAGGCCGTCGTCCAGCCGGGCGGCTCCGTCCGGGACGAGGAGGTCGTGGCCGCGGCCGAGGCCGCCGGCGTAAGCCTGTACCTGACCGGGGCGCGCCACTTCTTCCACGGCTGAGCGCGGCGCGCCGCTGCCGGACGGGGGCCCGGACCGGGCCCCGCGACCCCCAGGAGGTGACGAGGCGATGACCCGCCGCGAGGTCGAGAGCGTCGAGGACCGCATCCGTGAGCACCTGCGCAGGGACGACCTCGACAGCGCGGTCGAGCTGCTGCGCGCGCTGTCCCCGGGCGACGCGCTCGACCTCCTGGACCGCTCCGAGCCGCGCATGGCCCCGATGCTGTTCCGCCTCCTGGACAAGACGACGGCGGTCCACGTCTTCGCGGCGATGGAGACGGGCCAGCAGTCCGACCTGGTGCGCAAGCTCCAGGACGGTCAGGTCCAGGACCTCTTCGCCGAGCTGCGGGTCTCGGGCCAGGCCCGGCTGCTCGACGAGATGCCGGCCACCGTGGCCCGCAAGATGCTCGCCGGGCTCGACGCGGAGGCGAGCGGCAAGGCCGGCCGGCTCCTGGGCTACCCGGCGGACTCGGTGGGACGGCGGCTGCGCATGGCGCCCGTGCGCCTGCGCGAGGACTGGACCGTGTCCACCGCGCTCGAGAACCTCCGGGAGCACGGGGGGCAGGAGCAGGCCGCCATCGTCTCCGTGCCGGTGGTCAGTCCCCAGGCGCGTCTGACGGGCGTCGTCGACGTCTCCGTGCTGGTCACACAGCCGCTCGATGCGCGAGTCTCGGAGATCATGCGGGAACCGGTGTCCGCCGTCGCCACCGAGGACGCCGAGGAGGTGGCCCGGCTCTGCGCGGACCGCCGTCTGTGGACCGTGCCGGTGACGGACTCGGAGGGTCGCCTGATCGGGGTGTTCACGGTGGCCGACGCCCTCGAGGTCCTCGACGAGGGGTCGACCGAGGACTCCGCCCGCGCCGGCGGCGTGGAGCCGCTGGGTCGTCCCTACCTGGCGACCTCCGTCCTGGCGCTGATGCGCTCGCGCATCACGTGGCTGCTCGTGCTCGCGATCGGCGCCACCCTCACCGTGCAGGTGCTCGGCGTCTTCGAGGACACGCTCGAGGAGATGGTCGTCCTCTCCCTGTTCATCCCGCTGATCATCGGCACCGGCGGCAACACGGGCAACCAGGCGGCCACCACGGTCACCCGGGCGCTCGCCCTCGACGACGTCCGGCCCCGCGACGCGCCGCGCGTGATGTTCCGCGAGCTGCGCGTCGGCATGGCCCTGGGCGGGTGCATCGGCCTGCTGGGCCTCGTGCTCGCCGGGTTCGTGTTCTCGTGGCCCGTCGGTCTCGTGATCGGGGCGACGCTGTTCACCGTGTGTGCCTTCGCCGCCACCGTCGGCGGTCTCATGCCGTTGGCGGCCCGCACGATCGGCGCCGACCCCGCCGTGTTCTCGAACCCGTTCATCTCGACGCTCGTGGACGCCCTCGGCCTGGTCGTCTACTTCTTCATCGCCCAGGCCGTGCTCGGCATCTGAGCCGGCCACGGTCCACGCCGCCCTGCCCGCCTCGGCGAGGCGTTCCGGGGCGGGCCCGCCGGACCGGCCGTGCCGCCGTCGTCGGGGGGCGCCCCCGCCGACCCGACGCCCCCCTGGTACCCGGGCGACCCCGCCCGGCCCGGCGAGGGCACCGGCGACGGCCGGGGACGCTGACGCCGAGCCACACACGGTGTGGCGCGTCCGAGGCGCCGGGTAGATTGGCGGGGAGTCACCCGTTCCCTGCCGACGAGGGCCGCGTCTCGAGTGCGGCCAGAAGGAGAGATCATCCGCATGTCGAAGATCATCTACACGCTCACGGACGAGGCCCCCATGCTGGCCACCGCGTCGCTGCTGCCGATCGTGCGTGCCTACGCGGGCACCGCCGGCGTGGAGCTGGAGACCCGTGACATCTCGCTGGCCGGCCGCATCCTCGCCGCGTTCAAGGACGTCCTGCCCGAGGACCAGCGCACCGCGGACGCCCTCGCCGAGCTCGGCGAGTTCGTGAAGTCCCCCGAGGCGAACGTCATCAAGCTGCCGAACATCTCCGCCTCCGTGCCGCAGCTGCGCGCCGCGATCAAGGAGCTGCAGGCGGACGGCTACGCGCTGCCGGAGTACCCGGACGAGCCGAAGACCGACGAGGAGAAGGACGCGAAGGCGCGCTACGACTCGGTCAAGGGCTCCGCCGTGAACCCGGTGCTGCGCGAGGGCAACTCGGACCGCCGCGCCCCGAAGGCCGTGAAGGCGTACGCCAAGCGCTTTCCCCACTCGATGGGCGAGTGGACCCCGGACTCCAAGACCGCCGTCGCCACCATGGGCGCGGACGACTTCCGCGCCAACGAGCAGTCCGTGACCCTGCCGGCCGCCGACGTGCTGACGATCGAGTTCACCGGTGAGGACGGGAAGACCACCGTGCTCAAGGAGGGCCTGAAGGTCCTCAAGGGCGAGGTCGTGGACGGCACGTTCATGTCCGCCAAGGCCCTGGACGCGTTCCTCGCCGAGCAGGTCAAGCGCGCCAAGGAGGAGGGCATCCTCTTCTCCGCGCACCTGAAGGCCACCATGATGAAGGTCTCCGACCCGGTGATCTTCGGCCACGTCGTGAAGGCCTACTTCTCCGAGCTGTTCGAGAAGTACGGCGAGCAGCTGGCCGCCGCCGGCCTGTCCGCGAACAACGGCCTCGCCGCGATCGAGGGCGGCTTGGACAAGCTCGACGCCGAGACCGCCGAGGGTGTGCGCGCCGCCATCGCCGCCGCCTACGAGAACGGCCCGGACGTGGCCATGGTGAACTCCGCCAAGGGCATCACCAACCTCCACGTGCCCTCCGACGTGATCGTGGACGCCTCCATGCCCGCCATGATCCGCACCTCCGGCCGCATGTGGAACAAGGACGACCAGACCCAGGACACCCTGGCCGTCATCCCGGACTCCTCCTACGCCGGCGTCTACCAGGCCGTGATCGACGACTGCAAGGCCAACGGCGCCTACGACCCCACCACCATGGGCACCGTCCCGAACGTGGGCCTCATGGCGCAGAAGGCCGAGGAGTACGGCTCGCACGACAAGACGTTCATCATGGACGCCGCGGGCACCGTGGCCGTGAAGAACTCCGCCGGGGAGACCCTGCTCTCCCACGAGGTCGAGGCCGGCGACATCTGGCGCGCCTGCCAGACCAAGGACGTCCCGGTGCGCGACTGGGTGAAGCTGGCCGTGACCCGCGCCCGCGCGTCCCAGACCCCGGCCGTGTTCTGGCTGGACGAGACCCGCGCCCACGACCGCGAGCTCATCAAGAAGGTCGAGGAGTACCTCAAGGAGCACGACACCGAGGGCCTGGATCTGCGCATCCTCTCCCCGGTGGAGGCCACCAAGCTCTCGGTGGAGCGCATCCGCCGCGGCGAGGACACCATCTCCGTGACCGGCAACGTGCTGCGTGACTACAACACGGATCTGTTCCCGATCCTCGAGCTGGGCACGTCCGCGAAGATGCTCTCGATCGTCCCGCTGCTCAACGGCGGCGGCCTGTTCGAGACCGGCGCGGGCGGCTCCGCCCCGAAGCACGTGCAGCAGCTGCTGGAGGAGAACCACCTGCGCTGGGACTCCCTCGGTGAGTTCCTCGCGCTGGCCGTGTCCTTCGAACACGAGGCGGTCGCGAACGAGAACCACCGCGCGCAGGTGCTCGCGGACACCCTGGACGCCGCCACCGGCACCCTGCTGATCGAGGGCAAGTCCCCGAAGCGCAAGGTCGGCGAGCTGGACAACCGCGGCAGCCACTTCTACCTGGCGCTGTACTGGGCCCGCGAGCTGGCGAAGCAGACCGAGGACGCCGAGCTGGCGGCCGCGGCGAAGCCGATCGCCGAGGAGCTGGAGGCCCAGGAGGAGACCATCCTGGCCGAGCTCAACGGCGTGCAGGGCTCCCCGGTGGACCTGGGCGGCTACTACGCGCCGGAGATGGAGAAGGTCACCTCGGTGATGCGTCCGTCCGCGACGCTCAACGCGATCGTGGACAAGCTCTCCGTCTGAGCGACTGAGCGTCGGGGGCCGGGCCGCGTGCGTGGAGCGCGCGGCCCGGCCCCTTCTCGTGTCCGCAACGCGGGTTGAGTTGTCACGGGTGTGCGTGCCCGGGACCCGTGACAACTCAACCGACGTTGCCGTGGGGAGGGGCCGGTCAGCCCGCGCGCGCCGCCTCGTGGGCCAGCAGGGCCTGCTTCGCGGCGGTGCCGTAGAGGTAGTGGCCCGCGGCGCCGTCGGCGCGCACCACGCGGTGGCAGGGCACGACGACGGCCGCCAGGTTGGCGGCGCACGCCCCGCCGGCGGCGCGCACGGCCCGCGGGGCCCCGCACCGTTCGGCCAGGCCGCCGTAGGTGGCGGGGGAGCCGGGGGCGATGCCGCGCAGCTCCCGCCACGCCCGCTGCCGGAACGCGGTGCCCGGCTGGGTGACGTCGAGGGCGTCGAGCGCGGCCACGTCCCCCGCGGCGTAGGCGGCCAGGGCGTCGGCGACGGGCTGGGACGCACCCGGACGCGGTTCCACGGGGCGCGGGTTCATCTCGCGGTCGGCGGTCTCCGGGTCCAGGGCCACGAGCCGGTCCATGAGCGTCTCGAGGAGGCGCCCGATCGCGGCGGCGGGGGGCTCCGAGTCCTCCGGCACGGCCACGCCGGAGGCGCGCACCGTCTGGTCCTCGGGGGAGAAGACGGCCACGAGGGTGAGCTCGGTGGCGGGCAGGGCGGCGGCGGTCCAGCGCAGCTCGGGAAGCAGGTCCATCCCCTCATTGTCCTGCACGGCCCGGCCCGGACAGGTGTTCGCCCGTCCGCTCCCTGTGTCAGGCTGGCGTCCATGACCGAGATCACCGTCTTCGAGCACCGCACCCTCCTGCGCCACCCGCGTGAGGTCGTCTTCCGCTGGCTGGAGAACCCCGGCGCGCTGGAGCGGCTCACCCCGCCCTTCGCCGGCGAGGTGGTCCAGGGACCCACGGACGGCCTCCGCGTGGGCTCCGAGTCGCGGCTGCGCATCCAGGCCCCGGGGGCGGCCGGCCTGTTCGCCGGCGCGGCCCACGGGATGCTCACGGGCCTGCTGCCGGACGCCGTCGCCTCCCGCCTGCCCGGTGGGGCGGCACCCGCGGTGCCGTGGCGGGCCCGCCACACGGCCTACGAGGAGGGCCGCATGTTCCGGGACGAGATGGTCTCCGGTCCCCTCGCCTCCTGGCGGCACACCCACCTGCTCGATGACGCCGCGCCCGGTGAGGCGGACACGGCGGACGGCCGGCGCGGCACGGTCGTGACGGACCACATCGAGTACGCCCTGCCGGGGGAGTCCCTGATGTCCCGCGTGCCCGCTCTGGGCACCGCGGCCTCGCGCCGCACCCATGAGGCCTTCGAGGCGGAGCTGGGCCGCCAGTTCGCCTACCGCGCCCGCGTGATGGCCGACGACCTGGACTTCCACGCCGCCCACCCCGGCCCCCTCGTCGGCGGGCCGGCCCGCACGGTCGCTGTGACGGGGGCCGGCGGACTGATCGGCCGGCAGCTCTGTGCCCTGCTCACCACCGGCGGCCACCGCGTCATCCGGCTCGTGCGGAGCCCGAAGAAGGCCGACGCGCTGGACGCGGCGCTGTGGGACCCCGGCCGGGAGACCGTGGATGAAGACGCCCTGGCGGAGGCCGACGTCGTCGTGAACCTGGCGGGCGAGCCCATCGCCGGCCGGTTCTCGGACGCGCACAAGGAGGCCGTGCACGACTCGCGCGTCCGCGGCACGCGCACCCTCGTGGACGCGCTCGCCCGGATCGCCGAGCGGGAGGGGGACGACGCGCGGGTGCGGGCACTCGTGAACGGCTCGGCGATCGGGTACTACGGGGCGGACGCGGGCACGGGCCCGTTCGGCAGCGGCCTCGTCGAGGATCTGGAGCCCGGGGACGACTTCCTCGCCGAGGTCGTCGCGGACTGGGAGGCGGAGGCCCAGCGCGCCGAGGGAGCCGGGATCCGGGTCGCGATGCTGCGGACCGGCGTGGTGCTGAGCCCGGCCGGGGGCATGCTGCAGCAGGTGCTGCCGCTGTTCCTCGCGGGTGTCGGCGGCCCGGTCGCGACCTCAGGCGGGGAGAGCCACGACGGCAGCCCGTGGCTGAGCTGGATCGGCGCGGATGACATCGCGGGGGCCTTCGCCCACGCGGTGCTCGACGACGGCGTCACCGGCCCGGTCAACGCGGTGGCGCCCGAGCCGGTCACGGCGAAGGAGTTCGCCACCGTGCTCGGGCGGGTGCTGCGCCGGCCCGCTCTCATCCCGGTGCCCGAGGCCGGGCCGCGCCTGCTGCTGGGCGAGGAGGGCCGGGTGGAGACCGTCGCGGCGGACCAGAAGGTCGTGGCGGACCGGCTGGTCTCCTCCGGCTACGAGATGCGCGACCCCGAACTGGAGGGCGCGTTGCGCCACGTCCTCGGGCGGTGACGGGGGTGGGGGCAGCGTCCCACGGGGACGCTGCCCCCGCGGGTCGTCAGTCCTGCAGCGCGCCGGTCTCCCGGATGAGCTGGCCCAGCGCGGTGAACGCGTCGCGGGCCAGCGCCTCCCACAGGGCCAGGGCCAGCTGGGGGAAGCCCTCCTGGAGCGCGACCATCACCTGGGCGGTGAGGACTCGCGCCGTGACCGGCCCGCGCGCGCGGACGGTGGAGGGCTGGCGGCCGGGCTGGCCCAGGGCCATCTCGCCGAACGTCATCCCCGGGGTGAGCAGGGTGCGGCGCACGCGGCGGCTGCCCGTGCCCTGACCCGAGAGCTCCACGGTGCCGGAGACGATCACGTAGATGCCGCCGAACGGCTGGCCGGCGCGGCGGATGATCTGGCCGTCCGAGTAGACCCGCTCGTCCATCATGGACTCGAGCAGACGCGCGTCGTCCGCGGAGAGGTGCTGCAGCAGGGGTGCTACGGCCGCCTCCTGGGCGTCCCGCGGCAGCAGGTGGGGGGCGTGCCGGGAGAGCAGCCGCTGCTCGGCCCACTGGGCGGCCCGCGAGCGGGAGTCGAAGAACACGAACTGCGCGCCCTCGGCGGCGGGGTCCACCCCCTCGGCCTCATCCTGCAGCGGCTCGGGCAGATCCACCTCCACGGACTCCTCGACGGCCGCCATCAGCTCCTTCATCTCCGCGGCGTCCCGGTCCACGACGACGACGTCGAGCCCGTTGCCCAGCGCGCGGGCGAACCACTGGGCCACCAGCAGCCGGGCCGGACGGGAGACGGAGCTGACCGAGCGCATGTCCACCACGAGCGTCTCGAGGACCTCCGGCAGACCGCGGCTGACGCGGGCGATCGCGTCCACCTGGCTGAAGCCGAGGTGACCGCCCAGCTCCATCACGTGCACGGTGTCCGCGAACCGCCCCAGCGCCTCGAGGACGACGGCGCTGCGCACCGTGCCCGAGGGCGCCTGATCGATCCGGTAGTGGGTGCGCAGGGCCGCGCGCGGGGAACCGGTGACCACCGACGGGTGCAGCTCGAAGTCCTCGACGATGGTCCGCAGGGCGGCCATCGCCGCGGCGCCGAGCCCGTTCTCGTCTGTCGTGTCCGACTGCAGCGCCAGACCGAGGTGGCCCGGCACCACCACGAGCACCGTGCCGCCGCGCGTGGACGCCCAGCCGGGCTGGCCGACGTCGTACGCCCACCGGGAGTCCCGGGTGTCCATGCCGCAGGAGTCCATCACGGAGAGCACACCGCGGACCGTCTCCTCGCTCAGCACACGGTCCCCGGTGACGGGGTGGACACCGCCGTGCGCGAGGGTGCCGGCGAGCAGGGCGAGGTCCTCCACGGTCACGGCGGCGGCACGCACCGTGGCGATGTCCTCGAGCAGCGTCTCGGGGTCGGCGTCCAGGGTGTCGAGGGACTTCATCAGCCAGGCAGCGGACCGGGTGTGGTGCTGGGCGCGGTTCTCGGCGCGCGCGGCCGACTCCGTGACGGTGACCTCGCGGTCGAACAGGGCGGAGAGCAGCTGCATCATGCGTGCGGTGCGGTCGCGGCCACCGCGGCCTTTCACCAGGGAGGCCGTGGCCACCGCGCCCGCGTTCTGCAGCGGGTTGTGCGGCAGGCCCGTGACGGCGTCCACCTCGACCCGATGGTCCAGGTCGCGCACGGGGGCGGCTCCCACGCGCTCGCCCACCCGCACCGCGCCGAGGTCCTCGAGGGCCTGCGCGTGGAACAGGGGAGAGGCGAGCGTGGCGAGCGGCACGGGCGTCATGGATCCGGAGACGTAGCGGTGCCCGTCCACCAGGAGCATCGCGACGCCCAGCCCGTCCGGGACCTCCCCCTCGCCCGCGTGGGCCGACGTGAGGCGATCGAGGTGCTCCTGGACGGGTGTGGTCATGGGTCACAGCCTAGTCAGTGGGACGGCCCCGGGACAGCGTGGCGGAGGCGGGCACAATGGGTCCCGATGCCCACCCCCGTCGATCCCGTCACCGTCCCCTCCGCCCTCTCCGCCGCCCTCGGCCGCCTCAGCGCCGGCCTGACGTTCGCCGCCGCCCTGCCCGACCTCGGATCGGCGCTGGACGCGCGCGGGGCGGCCGTCGTCGAGGCGCCCCCGGGCACGGGCAAGACCACCGTGGTCCCGCCCGCGCTCGCGGTCCGGCTCGCGGACCACGGCGGTGGGCGCGTCCTGGTCACGCAGCCGCGGCGGGTCGCGGTGCGCGCGGCGTGGCGGCGGCTGCGCACGGCGGTCCTGACGGCCGCGGCCGACGCGCAGCCCGGCGCCGACCCCGACGCGCAGGCTCGGCTCGCGGACGCCGCCGTCGGGTACGCCGTGCGGGGTGATGCGGCCGGCGGCGGGGCCTCGGCCGTCGAGTTCGTGACCCCGGGCCTGCTGCTGCGCCGCCTCCTGGCCGACCCCGGGCTCGACGGCGTGGATGCAGTGGTCCTGGACGAGGTCCACGAGCGGGACCTGGACACGGACGTGCTCTCCGCCCTCCTCGCCGACCTGCGGCAGCTGCGTCCCGAACTCGCGCTCGTGGCCATGTCCGCCACCGTGGACGCGGCGGCCCTGGCCGCCCGCTGGGCCCGCGGCATGGGGGAGGACGCGCCCCTGCCCGTGGTCTTCACCCCGGCCGTGCTGCACCCGCTGCGCGAGGAGCACGCCCCCTTCCGCGGCCACCGCCTCACCGCCGAGGGCCGCGTGGACCGGGCCTTCCTCGACCACGTCGCGGCCACGGCCGCGCGCGCCCACGCCGAGGCGCTCGATGCCGACCCGACCGTGGACGCCCTCGTCTTCCTGCCCGGCGTGGCCGAGGTGGAGGCCGTCGCGGGGCGCGTCGCCGCGCTCGCCCCGGACACCGAGGTCCGCGTCCTGCACGGCCGCCAGGAACCCGCCGACCAGGACGCCGCGCTCGCCGGCCGCGCCGACCCCGCCGTGCCGCGCGTCGTCGTCGCGACGGCGGTCGCCGAGTCCTCGCTGACCGTGCCGGGGGTGCGCCTCGTCATCGACTCGGGCCTGGCCCGCGAGCCGCGCCGGGACCGGGGGCGCGGCATGGCCGGGCTCGTCACCGTCCAGGCCTCGCGCGCGGCCGCCGGCCAGCGGGCGGGCCGCGCCGCCCGCCTCGGCCCCGGCACCGTGGTCCGCTGTCACACCGCCGCGGCCCTGGGCACCGCGCCCGCAGCCCCGACGCCGGCCCTCGCCGTCGTCGACCTCGCGCCGGTGGCCCTGGCGTTCGCGGCGTGGGGCGCCCCGGGCGGCCGCGGGCTGACCCTGCCCGAGGACCCGCCGGCCGACGCGATGGCCGCCGCCGAGCGCACGCTCGCCTCCCTGGGCGCGGTGGACGCGGACGGGCGCATCACCCCGCACGGCGCCGTCCTGGCCGAGCTGCCCCTGGACCCGCCGCTCGGCCACGCCCTCCTGCGCGCGGCACCGTGGACGGGGCCCCGCCCCGCGGCCGAGGCGACGGCGGCCCTCGTCCTGGACCTGCGCGCCCCCGGGGCCGACCTCGAGGCGCTGGTCGCGGCCGTGCGGGACGGCCGGCACCCGGAGGCCGGGCGCTGGCGCCGGGAGGCAGATCGACTGGAACGACTCGCCCGTCGGCACGCGCACCACGCCCCGGAGACGCGGGCGCCGGACGAACCCGGGCCCGAGGCGACGGCCGCGCGGCGGCACCCCGCCGGCCTCGTGGCCGCCCTGGCCTTCCCCGCGTGGATCGCCCGACGCGCGGGGGAGGCGGGCGCGTACCTGCTCGCCTCCGGCACCCGCGCGGCCCTGCCCCGCGACGCCGCCGGCGGCGGCCTGGCGGGGCAGGAGTGGCTGGCCGTGGCCGAGGTCGCCCGCGTGGCCGGGGACGCGGCCGGCACGGGTGCCACGATCCGCGCGGCCGCGCCGATCGACCGGCCGCTCGCCGAGCTCGCCGGCGCGGGCCTGCGGCGCATCGAGGACACCGCCGACTGGCGCGGGGACCGGCTCACCGGCCGCCGCGTGGACCGGCTGGGCGCGCTCGTGCTGGCCCAGACGCCGGCCCCCGTCGCCCCCGACGCCGCCGCGCAGGCCGTGCGCGCGGCACTCAGCGCCGACGGCCTCGACCGGTTCGACCCGAGCGGCCGGACCGAACGCCTGCGTCGCCGGGTGCACCTGCTCCACCGCGTCCTCGGCGCCCCGTGGCCGGACCTCTCGGATGCGGCGCTGCCCGGCCTGGACGCCCTGGTCGACGGGCTCGCGGCCGACCTGGCCGCGGGGCGGCCCCTCGCACGCCTGGACGCCGAGGCGCTGCTGCGCGGTGCCCTGCCGTGGCCGGAGGCGGGGCGGCTGGACGAGCTCGCCCCCGAGCGCCTGCCCGTGCCGAGCGGGCGCGCCGTCGTCGTGGACTATCCGGCCGTCCACGAGGACACCCCGCCCGTGGTCGCCGCCAAGCTGCAGGAGTTCTTCGGGGCGCGTGTCACCCCCGCTGTCGCGGACGGTCGTGAGCCGGTGGTCCTGCACCTGCTCTCCCCGGCAGGTCGCCCGCTCGCCGTGACCGCCGACCTGCCGTCCTTCTGGGCCGGCCCCTACGCGCAGGTCCGCGCCGAGAACCGCGGGCGGTACCCCAAGCACCCCTGGCCCGAGGATCCCGCCGCCGCGGAGCCGACCGCCCGGACGAGCCGCCACGCCCGCTGAGAAAGGGGTCCGCGAAACGTGCAGGAATCGCTGTGATGCGTGATGATGGCCGTCACATCCGACTCGCATCGATTGAGGTTCCACTTGTGAGACACGACACGCGGGCACGTCAACGGCGCCGGGCCACGCTGGCCGGCGCCGTCGCCGCGGGCGCGCTGATCCTGGCCGGGTGTGCCCCGGCCGAGCAGACGCCCACCCTGACCTGGTACACCAACCCCGACGACGGCGGGCAGGCGAAGATCGCCGCCCAGTGCACCGACGCCGCGAACGGCCGGTACAGAGTCGAGACGTCCATGCTTCCGACGGACGCCGCCTCCCAGCGCGAGCAGCTGACCCGCCGCCTCGCCGCGGGCGACACGTCGATGGACATCATGTCCCTCGACCCGCCGTTCGTCCCCGAGCTCGCCGAGCCCGGCTTCCTGGCCCCCGTGCCGGAGGAGATGCAGGCGTACGCGAAGGACAACGCCCTGGAGGGCGCGCTCGCGGCCGCCAGCTGGAAGGACGAGCTCGTCACGGTCCCGTTCTGGGCCAACACGCAGCTGCTCTGGTACCGCAAGTCGGTCGCCGAGGCCGCGGGGCTGGACATGTCCCAGCCCGTCACGTGGGACCAGCTGATCGAGGCCGCCCGCAGCCAGGACAAGGACCTGGCCGTCCAGGGCGCCCGTGCGGAGTCCATGACCGTGTGGCTCAACGCGCTCATCGAGGGCGGCGGGGAGCAGATCGTCCCCAACGCCGAGGCGCCCACGGACGAGGTCACCACGAACCTCGACTCCGAGGCCGGCCGCACGGCCGCCCGGATCATCTCCACGATCGGCAAGGAGGGTCTCGGCAGCGCCGGCCTGCCGACGCAGGACGAGAACGCCTCCATGCTGCTCTTCCAGGGCAAGAACGGCTCGTTCATGGTCAACTGGCCGTTCGTCTGGCCGGCCACCCTCGGCTCCGTGGAGGAGGGCTCGCTGCCGGAGGACCTGCCCGAGGACATCGGCTGGGCCGTCTACCCCCGCACCGTCGAGGGCAAGGACGCCGCGCCGCCCGTGGGCGGCATCAACCTGGGGGTGGGCGCGAAGTCCGAGCACCAGGACCTCGCCTGGGACGCGATCTCCTGCATCACCACCACCGAGCACCAGAGCCAGTACTTCGTCGAGAACGGCAACCCGCCCGCCGACCCGGCGGCCTACGACGCCCCCGAGGTCGCCGAGAAGTACCCCATGGCGGACACCATCCGGGAGTCCCTCGAACTCGGCGCCCCGCGGCCGCAGACCCCGTACTACAACGAGGTCTCCACCGCGATCCAGCAGCGCTACGCGCCGCCGTCGGGCGTCTCCGAGTCCACCCCGGCCGAGACCGACGACTTCATCCAGGAAGTCCTGAGAGGGGAGCGTCTGCTGTGAGCCACGTCGACACCGCACCCGCCGCATCCACCCCGCGCGCCGCCGAGGGTCGTCGCCCCCGCCGGGTGAAGTCCCAGCGCGCGAAGTCCGAGGCGCGTCTCGGCTGGCTCCTGGCCGGCCCCGCGTTCTTCGTGATGCTGTTCGTGGTCCTGTACCCGATCCTGCAGGCCCTCTACGACTCGCTGTTCAAGTACCGGCTCACCGCGCCGGGCGACCGCGAGTTCGTGGGCCTGGGCAACTACGGCGTGATCCTTACGGACCCCGTGTTCTGGAAGGGCCTCGGGGTGACCCTGCTGATCACCGTGGTGACCGTGGTGGTCGAGCTCATCCTCGGCTTCCTGCTGGCCCTGGCCATGCACCACGCCATCAAGCAGACCCGCGGCCTGATCCGCACGATCATCCTGGTGCCGTACGGCATCATCACCGTGGTCTCCGCGTTCGCGTGGTTCTACATGTTCTCGATCGACTCGGGCTACATCAACGCCTGGTTCGAGTGGCTGCCGGGCGTCGACGCGGACCTGAACTGGTTCGCGCAGGGCAGCACCGCGCTGTTCGTGATCATGCTCTCCGAGATCTGGAAGACCACCCCGTTCATCTCCCTGCTCCTGCTGGCCGGCCTGGCCCAGGTGCCGGGCGACCTCACCGAGGCCGCCTCCGTCGACGGCGCCTCGTGGTGGCAGCGGATGAAGCTGGTCATCCTGCCGAACATGAAGGCCTCGATCATGGTGGCCGTCCTGTTCCGCGCGATGGACGCGTTCCGCATCTTTGACTCCATCTACATCATGACCAACGGCGCCTACGGCACCGAGGTCCTCTCGCTGCTGGCCTACCGCACGTCCATCGGCCGGCTCGAGATCGGCATGGGTTCGGCGGTCTCCGTGATCCTGTTCCTGTGCGTGGCCCTCATGGCGGTCATCGCCGTCAAGGGCTTCAAGGTGGACCTGGCCGACCGAGGAGGTTCCAAGTGAGCACCGCCGCATCCGCTCCCGCCCCCGAGGGCCGCGCGCCTGAGGGCCGCGCGCCCCACCGTCGCGGCACCGGGAAGGCCACCGCACTGTGGTGGATCCTCACCGTCGTGATCGGCGTGTGGTGCCTCTTCCCGCTGTTCTCGATCTTCGCGACCAGCTTCAAGACGCCCGCCGACCTCGCCAACGGCAAGCTGCTGCCCACCCAGTGGTCCACGGTGAACTACGAGGAGATCTTCGTGGGCGGCTCGCGCGAGCTGTTCCTCACGGCGCTGCGCAACTCGATCGGCATCACCGTGATCGCCACGATCATCGCCGTCATCCTGGCCACGCTGTGCGCCTACGCGATCGCCCGCCTGGACTTCCCGGGCAAGCGGATCGTGCTCACGGTGTCCCTGATGGTCTCGATGTTCCCCGTCATCTCCCTGGTGACGCCGCTGTTCAACATGTGGCGCACCCTCGGGCTGTACGACACGTGGGTCGGCCTGATCATCCCCTACCTGTCCCTGACCCTGCCGATCTCCATCTGGACCCTGGCCGCGTTCTTCCGCCAGATCCCGTGGGAGCTCGACCAGGCCGCGCAGGTGGACGGCGCCACCCCGCTCGAGGCGTTCCGCAAGGTGATCGTCCCGCTGGCCGCCCCCGGCGTCTTCACGACGGCGATCATCGCCTTCTTCATCGCCTGGAACGACTTCGTGTTCGGCATCTCCCTGACCTCCACCGAGACCGCGCGCACCGTGCCCGCCGCCCTGGCCTTCTTCACCGGCGCCTCGCAGTTCGAGTCGCCGACCGGGGCCATCTCGGCGGCCGCGATCATCGTGACCATCCCGATCGTGATCCTGGTGCTGGCGTTCCAGCGTCAGATCGTGGCCGGCCTGACCAACGGCGCGGTGAAGGGCTGAGGCCCGCACACGAGACCTCCTGAAAGGACCCCCCGATGGCCTCCATCACCCTGAACCACATCGACAAGACCTACGACGACGGCTTCCACGCCATCAAGGACGTGAACCTGGAGATCGAGGACGGCGAGTTCGTCATCCTCGTGGGCCCCTCCGGCTCCGGCAAGTCCACGCTGCTGCGCATGATCGTGGGCCTCGAGGACATCACCGACGGCGAGATGCTGATCGACGGCCGCCGCGTGAACGAGGCGGCCCCCAAGGACCGCAACCTCGCGATGGTGTTCCAGAACTACGCGCTGTACCCGCACCTGACGGTGTACGAGAACATCGCCTTCCCGCTGCGGCTGATCAAGGACAACAAGCCCTCCGAGGAGGAGATCGACCGCAAGGTGCGCGACGCCGCCCGCGTGCTCGAGCTCGAGGACCACCTCGAGCGCAAGCCCGGCAACCTCTCCGGCGGCCAGCGTCAGCGTGTGGCCATGGGCCGGGCGATCGTGCGCGAGGCGGACGCGTTCCTCTTCGACGAGCCGCTGTCCAACCTGGACGCCAAGCTGCGCGGGCAGATGCGCGCGGAGATCTCGCAGCTGCAGCGCCGCCTGGCCACGACCTCCGTCTACGTGACGCACGACCAGACCGAGGCCATGACCCTGGGCGACCGGGTGGCCGTGCTCAAGAAGGGCGAGCTGCAGCAGGTGGCCAGCCCGCGCGAGCTCTACGAGCAGCCGCTCAACCTGTTCGTGGCCGGCTTCATCGGCTCGCCGTCGATGAACTTCCTGCCCGCCTCGCTGAAGCAGAAGGAGGGCGGCCACGTGCTGTCCTCGCCGATCGGTGACATCCCGGTGCCGCCCGAGAAGGCCCGCGCCGCCGAGGGGCGGGACATCGTGTTCCTCGGCCTGCGGCCGGAGTTCTTCGAGGACGCCGAGCTGGTGGAGGACAGCCGCCGCGACCGGGGCTCCACCTTCGACGCGACGCTCACGCACCTGGAGTGGCTGGGCCACGAGCAGTACGGCTACATCGAGTTCGAGCCGGACCCGGCCGTGGCCGAGATGCTCTCCGCGCTGGCCAAGGACCTGGATGCGGATGAGCTGCGCCCCGTCGTCGTGGCCACCCTCTCCGGCGAGTCCCGCGCCCGGCCGGGCACGCCGACCCGCCTGTGGGTGGACACCACGCGGGTGCACCTGTTCGACCCGACGACCGGTGAGAACCTCACCCGCGACCCGGAGGTCGGCGCCGAGCTGACCCGCCGGGCCGGCGAGGAGCGCCGCCGCCAGATCGAGATGGCGGCCGAGCGTGACGCCGCCGAGCACGAGGCGGACGCGCCGCGCCGCTGAGCCGGCGCCGCGGGACGCCGGGGGCGGGTCAGTATCCGCCCTCGGCGTCCACCAGGCCCTCCAGCTCCGTCCCGGCCGCGCGGGCCCGCAGGTTCCGCTCGACCCGCGCGTGGAGCAGCGGGACGCACATCTCCGGGGTGTCCGCCGTGTGCGGCGTGATGAGGGCGCGCTCCTCGGTCCAGAGCGGGTGGCCGTCCGGGAGGGGCTCGGGGTCGGTGACGTCCGTGCCGTAGCCGTGCAGCCGGCCCGCCGCGAGGGTCTGGACGACGGCGTCCGTGTCCACCAGCGCCCCGCGGGCGACGTTCACGAGCACGGCGTCCTCGTCCAGGAGGGCGAGGCGGTCGGCGTCGAACATGCCGCGGGTCTCCTCGGTGGCCGCCGCGGCGATCATCACGACCTGCGCGCCGGGCAGGACCTCGTCGAGGCGGTCGGTCGTGACGGTGCGGTCCGCGCCGGGCACGTCGCCCGCGCGTCGGCGGACCGCGGTGACGTGCACGTCCCAGGTCTTGAGCAGGCGGATGTACTCCTGTGCGATTCCGCCGCCGCCCACGACCACGGCATTCAGGCCGTTCAGGGTGCGCCCGGAGGAGGGACCCCATGTGGTGGCGCGGACGCGCGCGGGCAGGTCCCGCAGCAGGGCCAGGGTGAGCAGCAGCGCGTGTTCGGCCACCGGCGGCGCGTATGTGCCCTTGGCGGACGTCCACACGATGTCCGGGCGGCTGCGCACGAGGGGGACGAACGGCTCGATCCCGGCGAACGGGAGCTGCACCCAGCTCACGTGGGGGTGGGCGGTCAGGGCCGCGGCGAGCGCATCGACCGGGATCGGGCGGACCATCAGCAGGGCCGTGGCAGAGGTGTCGCCCTCGGCCACGGCGGCGCCGCCGACGTCGGCCACGGCCTGCTCGGCCAGCCGACGGGCGTGGGCGTAGGGGGTGCCGGCGACGTCCTGCGCCGCGGGGAGGACGAGCAGGCGCTCGGGGACGTCGTCGGGTCGGGTGCGGGGGAGAGCGGAAGAGGTGGGCATGGTGCCCACCGTCCCACATCCTCCGGGCCCGGTTCAGCCGGCGACGGCGTCCCGGTGCGCGGCGGACAGCCGCAGGTAGGTGGCCGCGTTCTTCTTGAGGCCCTCCCGCTCCTCGTCCGTGAGGGGGCGGCGGACCTTCGCGGGGACGCCCGCCACGAGAGAGCCGGCCGGGACCTGCGTCCCCTCGAGCACCAGGGCCCCGGCGGCCACGAGCGAACCGGCCCCGATCACCGCGCCGTTCATCACCGTGGCGGACATGCCGATCAGGCAGTCGTCCTCCACGGTGGCCCCGTGCACCACGGCGGAGTGGCCCACGGAGACACCGGCGCCCAGGGTGCACGGGAAGCCCTCGTCCGCGTGCAGCACCACGTTGTCCTGCAGGTTGGTGCCCGCCCCGACGCGGATGGGGGCGGAGTCACCGCGGGCGGAGACGCCGTAGAAGGCCGAGGAGCGCTCGGCCATCTCGACGTCGCCGGTGATCGCGGCGGTCGGGGCGAGGAAGACGGACTCGTGGATGCGCGGGGTGGCACCCGCGACGGTGATGATGTGGGCCATGCCACCAGCCTAGGTGTTGTGGGTCATGAGGTTCTTGACATCCGTACCGGGCTGAGATGAGACGAGTGGGCCTCTCCCGCAGGATGGAAGTTCCTCAACAACCCACCTGCCAGAAGAGACCCACTCATGACTCACGCTAACGCACCCCTGACTCCCACCGGCCGTCTCAGGATGGTCCACCGCCACCTGCACGACGGGATCCCGCAGGCACACGTGGCCGCCGAGTTCCGGGTGAGCCGGCCCACGGTGGCCACCTGGGTGGCCCGCTACCGCGCCGAGGGCGAGGCCGGGCTGCTCGACCGGCCCAGCCGTCCGCGCCGTTCACCTGCCCAGCTCGACCCCGAGGTGGTGGCCCAGATCCAGACCCTGCGTCGCAGGGAGAAGTGGTCAGCCCGCCGCATCCATCACCACCTCGTCTCTGAAGGCCACCAGCTGTGCCTGCGCACTGTGGGCAGGTGGCTGCACCGACTGGGCATCTCCCGGTTGCCAGACCTCGCGCCCACGGGTGAGGACCTGCGCCAACGACCCCAGAAGATCACCGCCCGCGGCCCGGGGCACATGGTGCACCTGGACGTGAAGAAGATCGGGAAGATCCCTGACGGGGGCGGCTGGCGTGCTCACGGACGTGAAAGTGAAGCAGGCCGTGCTTCCAAGCGTGGTGCCGGCCGGCGGGTCGGGTACACCTACCTGCACTCGGCGATCGACGGGTACACCCGCCTGGCGTACACCGAGGCGTTGGAGGATGAGAAGGCGGTGACCACGATCGGGTTCTTCTGCCGGGCCCGCGCGTTCTTCGCCGCCCACGGCATCACCGTGGACCGGGTGGTCACGGACAACGGGAACAACTACCGGGCCGTGGACTTCACCGCCAAGGTGGTCTCGCTCGGGGGCCGGCATCACCGGATCCGACCCTACACCCCGCGCCATAACGGGAAGGTCGAGCGGTACAACCGGCTGATGGTCGATGAGGTCCTCTACGCCCGCCCGTATACCTCAGAGCAAGCTCGGCGTGAGGCGCTGGCCGTGTGGGTGAACCACTACAACTACCATCGGCCTCATACCTCCTGCGGGGACGCCCCTCCGGCCTCGTTGGCACCGGCCCGAGTCAACAACGTCATGCCCTCCTACACCTAGGCGGGCAGGACGACGGCGCCGCGTGGCGCCGTCGTCCCGGGCTCAGCTGAAGACGACGGTCCGCCGGCCGTCCGCGAGGACGCGGTGCTGGGCGTGCCAGCGCACGGCCTGCGCGAGCGTGGAGCCCTCGACGTCGCGGCCGCGGGCCACGAAGTCGGCGGCGGTCTGGGCGTGGGTCACCGGCTGCACGGACTGCGCGATGATCGGGCCCTCGTCCAGGTCGGCGGTCACGTAGTGGGCGGTGGCGCCGATGAGCTTCACGCCGCGTTCGTGCGCCTGGTGGTAGGGGCGGGCGCCCTTGAAGGAGGGCAGGAACGAGTGGTGGATGTTGATGGCCATCCCGGCCAGGTCCCGGCACAGCTCGTCCGAGAGGATCTGCATGTAGCGGGCCAGGACCACCAGCTCGATGTCGAACTGGGCGATCAGGTCGCGCAGCCGGTCCTCCGCGGCCTCCTTGGAGTCCCGGCTCGAGGGGTCCTTCGAGACGGGCACGTGGATGAAGGGCACGCCGTAGAAGGAGGCGAGCGGCTGCAGGTCCAGGTGGTTCGAGACCACCACGGGGATCTCGATGGGCAGGGTGCCGGCGCGCTGCTGGAAGAGCAGGTCGTTGAGGGTGTGCCCGTCCTTGGAGCACATCACGAGGGTGCGCATGCGCTGCGCCGCGTCCCACAGGCCCATGCGCATGCCGAACTCCTCGCGCACCGGCGCGAGCGCCTGCTCGATGTCCTCCCGCGTGGCCGGGGTCACGAACTCCACGCGCATGAAGAAGTCGCCGGTGTCCGGGGAGTCGTACTGCTGCGACTCGGTGATGTCCGCCTCCACGCCCAGCAGGGCGCCCGTCACGGCGTGCACGATGCCCTTGCGGTTCGTGCAGGCCAGCGTGAGCACGCGGGCGTGCTCCGCGCCGGAGGCGGGGGAGGGGCTGGGGGAGAGGGCTGCCGTGTCCATGGCGTCGATGGTAGGCGGTGCCGGCCGCGCGGAACCGCGGGATGACGGGGCTGATCCCTGGTCGGGGAGCCGGGCCCCGTGTCATCCTCAAGACCAGGTTCCCCGCCGCGCGGCGGCGGGGGAGGCACGACGCGGCGCCCGGCCCGGCCGGTCGCCCCAGACGACCGAGGAGCACCCCCATGCCACAGTCCACCCTCTACTGGATCATCGCGGCGATCATCGTCGTGCTGCTGATCCTGATCATCGTCTCGGTGATCGCCTCCCGCCGTCGTCGTGAGGCCGAGGCCGAGGCCGCCGAGACCCGGCTCGAGCGCCGGGGCGTCAGCGCGGACACCGCGGGTGAGCAGGCGGCCGCCCCCGCGGCCCCGACCCGCCTCTCCCGCCTGGACGAGGTGGCGGCCGAGAAGGACGCGCGCCCGGCGCCGGCCGTGAGGCCCGCCGGGGGTCTGGCTGCGTTCGACACCGCCGCGGCGGACCGCGAGACCGACGAGTCCGGCGCCGGCGTGGCCGGCGGTGCCGGGGTGACCGTGGACCAGCAGGACGCCCCGAGCACCGAGGCCACCGCTCAGACCCACCGCCGCGACGCCGCGGCTCCGGCCACCCGGGGCACTCTGCGCCCCGCTCCGGCGGTGCCGAGCACGGTGCGCGAGGCGGACACCGTGGGCCTGGGCGCGGCCGGTGTGGCCGGCGGCTCCGGCGTCACCCTGGACGAGCAGACGCCCGCGGCGGACGTCCCGGCGACCCCGGCCTCCCCGTCCCCGGTGACCGAGACCCCCGCCCCGGCGGCACCGGTGGCCGAGGCTCCGCAGCAGAGGAGCCACCTCACCCCGGCCCCCGAGCACGTGCACGGGACCGTCCCCGCCGACGAGGTCGCCGCCGAGCACACCCCCACCAAGGAGTTCGCCACGGACGGGATCCCCGTCCCGCAGGGCGAGCACCTCGAGACGCACACGGTCGCCACCACCGCGCACGGCTCGGTCACCGTCGTGGCCACCGAGTCGGACCAGGCCCAGCAGACCGGCGTCGACGGGACGGAGCGCTCGGCCGCCGGGTCCCTGCGCATCGACGGCACGCCCGGGGTGCCCGGTCGCGTGGCGGAGGCGGACCGCGAGCCGGCGCGCACCGATGACCACGGCGCGGACGTCGCGCAGCCGGCGGCGGTCGAGCCCGCGGCTGAGCGCCCGCCGCTCGAGGCCGCCCCGGCCACCCGCCGGGCCGAGGCCCCGGAGACCCACGCCGGCACCACGCCGGCCACGCCCCTGGGCGGCGCCCCGGAGCTGGATCCGACCGCGGCCTCGTCCGGCCGTGCGGAGGACGCCACTCCGGCGACCCGCCGCGAGGCCCGCGCCGCCCAGTCGGCGGCAGCCGCCGGGACTGCCGGGACCGCCGCGCCGACGTCGTCGACGCCCACGACCGTGGCCCCAGACACCTCCACCTCCTCCGCCCCCACGGATGAGGAGCCCGCCGAGGACGACACCGAGGGCGCCGCCCTCCCGGACCTGCGGGCGGACCGCGACGAGACCCGAGCCTCGGACGCCGAGGGTGAGTCGAAGCTGGCCCAGGCCGGCGCCGTGGCGGCCTCCGCGTTCGAGACCGTGCGTGACAAGGTCGCCGTCCCGCTGCGGGACAACGTGGCCGTGCCCGCCAAGGACAAGGTCGTGAAGGTGGTCAAGGACAAGCTGTCCCAGGCGCAGGAGCGCCGCTGGGGCAAGCGCTGACCAAGGCATTCGCCCCACGACGACGGCGGCCGCCCCCTCGTGTGAGGGAGCGGCCGCCGTGCGTTCAGCGGAGGGCGCGCGGGCGCCCGCCGGGGGAGGGGGCCGTCAGATGCGGGCCTCGCCGCCGGCCTCGACGCCGGGGATGCCGTCGCCCTCGTGGCGCTTGACCTCGTCCTCGATGCGCTGGCCGATCGTGGCGTCCACGTTCTTCCAGTACTCGAAGGCGCGGGCCTGGACGTCCTGGCGGACACCCTTCAGCGCGCCGGACACGGTCTCCACGAAGTCGTCACGCTCCTGGTCCGAGAAGACCTCGCGGACGAGGGTGCCGGCCTGGCCGAAGTCGTCGTCGTCCGCGCGCAGCGCCTGGGCCTCACGGGTCAGGGTGCCGTCGGCCTCCCAGCCGTCGTCCACCGGGCCGGTCTCGTCCGACCAGGAGTCGCCGTTGGAGTTCGGCACGTAGGTGGAGCGGTCGCCGGTGTGGTCGTACCACATCTGGCCCTCGAAGGCGTAGTTGTGCACCGCGTTCTTGGGACGGTTCACCGGCAGCTGGTTCACGTGGGCGCCCACGCGGTACAGCTGCGCGTCGTGGTACGCGAAGGCGCGGCCCAGGAGCATGCGGTCCGGGGAGAGGCCGATGCCCGGCACGGTGTTGCTCGGGCTGAACGCGGCGGACTCGATCTGCGCGAAGTGGTTCTCCGGGTTGCGGTTCAGGGTCAGCGTGCCGACCTTGATGCGCGGGTAGTCCTTCTTGGAGATCGTCTTCGTCAGGTCGAAGGGGTTGAACCGGTAGGTCTTGCCCTCCTCGTAGGGGATCGCCTGGATGTAGAGGTCCCACTTGGGGTGGTCGCCCTTGGCGATGGACTCGAACAGGTCCTGGCGGTGGAAGTCGGCGTTCTCGCCGGCGATCTTGGTGGCCTCGTCGTTCGAGAGGTTGTGCACGCCCTGCTGGGAGATGAAGTGGTACTTCACCCAGTGCTTCTCGCCCTGGGCGTTGACCCACAGGTAGGTGTGGGAGCCGTAGCCGTTCATCTCACGCCAGGTGCGGGGCAGGCCGCGCGGGCCCATCAGGTAGGTCACCTGGTGCGCCGACTCGGGGTTGTTGGTCCAGAAGTCCCACTGCATGGTGGCATCGCGCAGGCCGGAGTCCGGCAGGCGCTTCTGCGAGCGGATGAAGTGGGTGAACTTCATCGGGTCGCGCAGGAAGAAGATCGGGGTGTTGTTGCCGACGATGTCGTAGTTGCCCTCCTCGGTGTAGAAGCGCAGTGCGAAGCCGCGCACGTCGCGCCAGGTGTCCGGGGAGCCGAGCTCGCCGGCCACGGTGGAGAAGCGCAGGAGGGTCTCGGTCTTCGTGCCCGGCTGGAACACGAGGGCCTTGGTGTACTTCGACACGTCCTCGGTCACCTCGAACTCGCCGAAGGCGCCGGAGCCCTTGGCGTGCGGGCGGCGCTCCGGGATGTTCATGCGGTTGAAGTGCTGGTGGGTCTCCAGCAGGTGGGTGTCGTGCAGGACGATGGGCCCCTCGCTGCCCACGGTCAGGGACTGGCGGTCGCTGATGGCCGGGGCGCCGTTCTGGCGGGTGGAACCGGTCGCGTGCGGGGTCTTCTTCTGGTACTCCGTCATGGAACTCTCCTTCGTCGATCGACGTCGGCCGCGCACCGATCGGCGCGGTGGGCGGCGTCATCCCCGATCTTGGCATATTTCTGAATCAGTCAAAAGAACCGGGTGCCGGGGTCGGTCGCCGGGGCCGCGGGCCGCCGTCGCGCAGGACCGACGACGGCGCCCAGTCACTAGGATGGAGGGCACCGGAGCCTTCCGGCCGCACAGACCCCCGTTCGAAGGGAACCCCCGTGACGCAGACGCCCGACATCAACACCCAGCCCCTCGCCGAGGTGGACCCGGAGATCGCCGCGGCGCTCGCGGACGAGCTCGGCCGCCAGCGGGGCACGCTCGAGATGATCGCCTCGGAGAACTTCGTGCCGCGCGCCATCCTCGAGACGCAGGGCTCGGTGCTGACCAACAAGTACGCGGAGGGCTACCCGGGCCGCCGCTACTACGGCGGCTGCGAATTCGTGGACGTGGCCGAGAACCTGGCCATCCAGCGCGCCAAGGACCTGTTCGGCGCCGAGCACGCCAACGTCCAGCCGCACGCCGGCGCTCAGGCCAACGTGGCCGTGATGACCTCGCTGCTGGACCACGGGGACACGATGATGGGCCTGTCCCTGGCGCACGGCGGCCACCTGACGCACGGCATGAAGCTGAACTTCTCCGGCAAGAACTACAGCATCGCCGCGTACGAGGTGGAGCCGGACACCCACCGCATCGACATGGACAAGGTGCGCGAGAAGGCCCTCGAGGCCCGGCCGAAGGTGATCGTGGCCGGCTGGTCCGCCTACCCCCGTCAGCTCGACTTCGCCGCCTTCCGCTCGATCGCGGACGAGGTCGGCGCCCGGCTCTGGGTGGACATGGCCCACTTCGCCGGCCTCGTGGCCGCCGGCCTGCACCCGAACCCGGTGCCGCACGCCGACGTCGTCTCCTCCACCGTGCACAAGACCCTCGCCGGCCCCCGTTCGGGCTTCATCCTCTCCACCGAGGAGCTGAAGAAGAAGATCGACTCCGCCGTGTTCCCGGGCCAGCAGGGCGGCCCGCTGATGCACGCGATCGCGGGCAAGGCCGTGGCCTTCAAGATCGCCGGCTCCGCGGACTTCAAGGAGAAGCAGGAGCGCACCCTGGCCGGCGCGCAGATCCTGGCCGAGCGCCTGACCGCCCCGGACATGGCCGAGCACGGCATCTCGGTGCTCACCGGCGGCACGGACGTGCACCTGGTCCTGGTGGACCTGCGCGAGTCTCAGCTGGACGGCAGGCAGGGCGAGGACATCCTGCACGAGGTCGGCATCACCGTGAACCGCAACTCGGTGCCGTGGGACCCGCGTCCGCCGATGACCACCTCCGGCCTGCGCATCGGCACCCCCGCGCTGGCCTCCCGCGGCTTCGGCGAGGCCGAGTTCCGCGAGGTGTCCGACGTCATCGCCGAGGCGCTGAAGCCGAGCCCGGACGTGGAGGCGCTGCGCGCCCGCGTCGTGAAGCTCACCGAGGACTTCCCGCTGTACGACGGCCTCGAGGGCTGGTGAGCCGCCGATGACCGCGAAGGTCCTGGACGGCAAGGCCACCGCCGCCGCGATCAAGGAGGAGCTGCGCGGCCGCGTGGCCGCCCTCGCCGAGCGCGGGCACACCCCCGGCCTCGGCACCCTGCTCGTGGGTGAGGACGCCGGCTCGCAGAAGTATGTGGCGGGCAAGCACCGCGACTGCGCCGAGGTGGGCATCGAGTCCATCCAGCGTGAGCTGCCCGCGGACGCGACGGAGGAGCAGATCCTCGACGTCGTGCGCGAGCTGAACGAGGACCCGGCCTGCACGGGCTACATCGTCCAGCTGCCGCTGCCGAAGCACGTGGACACCCAGAAGGTGCTCGAGGCCATCGACCCGGACAAGGACGCGGACGGCCTGCACCCCATGAACCTGGGGCGGCTCGTGGCCTCGGTCGGCGGCGAGCTGGACTCGCCGCTGCCGTGCACCCCGGCCGGCTGCGTCGAGCTGCTGCGCCACCACGGTGTGGGGCTGGCCGGCAAGCACGTGCTCGTGATCGGCCGCGGCGTGACCATCGGCCGGCCCGCCGGCCTCGTGTTCACCCGCCGCGAGGTCAACGCCACCGTGACCCTGGCCCACACCGGCACCACGAACCTCGACGAGCTGCTGGCGAGCGCCGACGTCGTGATCGCCGCCGCCGGCTCCGCCCACATGGTGAAGCCGGAGCAGGTCAAGGAGGGCGTGATCGTCCTGGACGTGGGCGTCTCCCGCGTGACCGGGGAGGACGGGACGTCGCGCGTCCTGGGCGACGTGGACCCGGCCGTGAAGGAGAAGGCGGCCTGGATGGCGCCGAACCCGGGCGGCGTCGGGCCGATGACCCGCGTCATGCTGCTGGCGAACGTCGTCGAGGCCGCCGAGCGTGCCGCCGACGGCGAGGACTGGGCCGGGGAGCGGGCCGGAGCCTGACCTCTCCCACTCCCGCGACCAACCCTGCGATATGGCCCCCATCCACCCCGGATGGGGGCCATATCGCAGGGTTCGTCGCCGAGGGGGCGGCGCGCGTCCGGGCGGGTGGTGCGCCTATGCTGTCGCCTTGTGAGTCACACCACTCTGCACGCGGCCCCCGCCTCCGTCATCCGTGCCCGTGGGCTGCGCAAGCAGTACGGCGAGTTCCACGCCGTGAAGGGCATCGACCTGGACGTGCGTCCCGGCGAGTGCTTCGGCCTGCTCGGCCCCAACGGCGCGGGCAAGTCCACCACCATGCGCATGCTCGCGGGCACCTCGCAGCGCACCGCGGGCGAGCTGACCATCCTGGGCATCGACCCGGAGGAGGACGGGCCGGCCGTCCGTGCGCGCCTGGGCGTGGTGCCGCAGCAGGACAACCTGGACGAGGAGCTCACCGCCCGGGAGAACATCCTGATCTACGGCCGCTACTTCGGCCTGCCCTACTCGTACCTGCGGCCCAAGGCCGAGGAGCTGCTGGCCTTCGCCCAGCTCACCGAGAAGGCGGACGCCAAGGTCACCGACCTCTCCGGCGGCATGAAGCGCCGGCTCGTGATCGCCCGCGCCCTGGTCAACGAGCCGGCCCTCTTCCTCCTCGACGAGCCCACCACGGGCCTGGACCCGCAGGCCCGCCACATCCTGTGGGACCGCCTCTACCGGCTCAAGGAACGCGGCACCACGCTGCTGCTGACCACGCATCACATGGACGAGGCGGAGCAGCTGTGCGACCGGCTCGTCGTGGTCGACGGCGGCGAGATCATGGCCGCCGGCACCCCCGCCGAGCTCATCCGCGAGCACGCCTCCCGCGAGGTCCTCGAGGCGCGCTTCGGCGCGGACCGCAACGAGGCCGCGGCCCGCACCGTCCAGGCCCACGCGGGTGACGGCGTCGTGCACCGCGTCGAGGTCCTCCCGGACCGCGTCCTCGTCTACGCCCGACGCGCGGACGACCTGCACGACGTCGTGCAGCGCCTCGTCGACGAGGGCGCCCTGCCCGCCCCCGCCACCACGCTGACCCGCCGCGCGAGCCTCGAGGACGTGTTCCTCATCCTCACCGGCCGCACCCTGGTGGACTGACCCGTGCCGTCCCCCACCACGACGACGACCCCCGGCCCCGCCTCGCCCGCCGAGCCGCTGCGCCCGCCGGTCACCGCGGCGGCGTCCGTGGAGCGTGTGAGGCGCCGCGGCGTCCTGCTCTACGCCGAGCACCAGCTGCGGAACATGCGTCGCTACGGCGCGGTGCTGCTCGTCGGGGCGCTCGGCGAGCCCGTGCTCTACCTGCTGGCCATGGGCCTGGGCCTGGCCCAGCTCATGGGCGGGGGGATGCCGCAGGACGCCCTGGGCGGGGTCTCCTACGTCGCGTTCATCGCCCCGGCGCTGCTGGCCTCGGGCGCGCTGATGACCGCGTCCGTCGAGTTCTCCTACCCGGTGATGGGCGGGTTCCAGTGGCAGCGCACGTACTACGCGGCGCAGGCCACTCCGCTGTCTCCGGCGCAGATCGCCCTGGGCCACCTCGCGGCCGTGAGCCTGCGGTTCGTGTTCCAGGCTGCCGTGTTCCTGCTGGTGATGCTGGCGTTCGGCGTGGTCTCCAGCCCGTGGGCGTGGGTGCAGGTCCTCACCGCCACGCTCGGCGGACTCGCCGTCGGCGCGCCGATCATGGCGTTCGCGGCCTCCCTGAAGGAGGACAAGGGCCAGTTCGCCACCCTGCAGCGGCTCGTGGTCATGCCCCTGTTCCTGTTCTCCGCCACCTTCTACCCGCTCGAGGCGCTGCCGGTGTGGCTGCGCTGGATCGGCTGGCTCTCCCCGCAGTGGCACGCCGCCCAGCTCGGCCGCGTGCTCTCCTACCGGATGGTCGAGCCGGCCTGGCTCACCGTGGTGCACGTGGCGTTCCTGCTGGCTCTCGCGCTCGGCGGGGCCTGGCTCGCGGTGCGGATCTACACGCGCCGCCTCGGCTGGGTCCGAGGCACCCCGGACCGCGGCGCCGTCACGGCCGCCCGTCGGGACCGTGCCCCGCGCCTGGGCCGCCGTGCCCCGCGCCTGGGCAGCCGTGCCGCGCGCACCGGGGCCGCCCGCGCCGACGTCGCACCCGCCGCCGCGCAGGCGGACCCGGCCGCGCCGTCGTCGTCGGTGGTGCGGGAACACGCCGTCGCCGTGCCGCCCATGCCCGAGATCCCCGTGCGCCGCGGGCCGCTGGCCGGCGCGTACTCGGGCAACGTGCGCGCGGTGATGGAGCGGGCGTTCCTCTCCCTGAAGTCCAACAACTGGGTGGTGTTCTTCTCCGGGTTCTTCGAGCCCGTGCTCTACCTGGCCTCCCTGGGACTGGGTCTCGGTGCGCTGGTCGGCGACGTGGCCGGCCCGGACGGCACCCCCGTCCCGTACGGCATGTACCTCGCCCCCGCACTGCTGGCGGTCTCGGCGATGAACGGCGCCATCTACGACTCCACGTGGAACGTGTTCTTCAAGCTGCGCTACGCGAAGACGTACCAGACCATGCTCTCCACGCGGCTGGGCCCGCTGGACGTGGCGCTCGGGGAGATCGCGATGGCGCTGCTGCGCGGGCTGATCTACGCGGTCGGCTTCCTGATCGTCATGACCGTGGCCGGGCTCGTCACCTCGTGGACGGCGCTGCTCATGATCCCCGGCGCCCTGCTCGTGGCGCTGGGCTTCGCCTCCCTCGGCATGGCGGTGACGAGCTGGATGAAGACGTTCCAGCACATGGACTGGGTCCAGATCGTGCTGATGCCCATGTTCCTGTTCTCGGCCACGTTCTTCCCGCTCGCGGTCTACCCGGAGCCGATCCAGTGGGTGATCCGCGTGTTCCCGCTGTGGCACGCCGTGGAGATGATGCGCGCCCTCGCGGTGGGCGTGCTGAGCTGGGCGACCGCCGGCCACGTCCTCTACTTCGTGGTGATGGCCGGCGTCGGGGTGTGGCTCGCCGCCCGCCGGCTCGGCGCGCTGTTCCTGCGCTGAGGCCCCCGCGGGCCGGTCAGGCCGCGCGCGCGGCGCGGCGCCGCCGGACCACGTCCAGGGCCGCGACCGCGGCGGTGAGCGCCCAGCACACGGCCACCATGCCCATGGCGGTCGAGGCCGCGTGCGCGTACGCCGCGGCCGACGGCGGACCGGCGCTCTCGGCTGCGGCGCCGGCCAGGGCCGCGAAGAACGCGCCCGTCACCACGGACAGGCCCAGGGCGGTGCCGAGACGCTGCGCCGTCTGGGCGACGCCGCCGGCCGCCCCCGCCTCGTGGCCGGCGACGTCGTCCATCATCAGCACCTGCGTGCTGGTGAGCAGCAGGGCCTGCGAGGCCGACTGCACGATCAGCCCCACCCCCACGATCCACGGCGACCACGCGCCGGCCGCGCTGCGCTCGAACGCGAGCGCGAGCACCCCCAGCGACACGAGGCCCACGAGGGCGCCGAGCAGCACGAGCACGGGCCCGCGCCGCTGCACCATCGAGCCCACCCACGGGGACAGGGAGGCCACGACGACGGCGCCGGGCAGGCCCACGAGGCCGGCCTCGAGCGGCGTGAACCCCATGCCGCGCTGCAGGAAGATCGCCACGATCGCGAACACCGCCGGCATGGTGGCCAGGTAGATGGTGGACTCGAGCGCGCCGATCGTGAAGGACGGCCGCCGGAACAGGGCCGGGTCCACCATGGGCTGCACGCCGGTGGCCGACGCCCGGGCCTTCACGCGCTTCTCCCACAGCCACCACGCCGTCACGAGCGCGGCGGCGAGCACCAGCAGCCAGGCGCTGCCCGGGACGATGAACGGCACCATGAGGCTCACCCCGCCGGCGCCGAGCAGCAGGGCGCCCACCGGGTCCAGTGCGGCGATCCCGCGCGGGCCGGGGGCGGCGGGCAGGCCGTGCACGCGGGTGGGCGGCGGCAGCCAGAGGGCACCCATCGCGACGGCGGCCAGGCCCACGGGTACGTTCATGAGGAACGTGGAGCGCCAGCCCCACTCGGGGCCGAACGCGCCGAGGAACAGCCCGCCGAGCAGGGGCCCCACGGCCACGCCGAGGCCCACCACGGTGCCGAAGAGCCCGTAGGCCCGCCCGCGGGCGCGGCCGTGGAAGTTCGACTGGATGAACCCGATGACCTGGGGGTTGAACACGCCCGCGCCCAGGCCCGTGAGCAGGCGTCCCGCGTTGAGCAGCAGGGTGTCCCCGGCCAGGCCGGAGAGCAGGGAGCCGAGCATGTACAGCGTGATGCCCGCCAGGAACAGGTTCTTGCGCCCCCACAGGTCGCCGGCGCGGCCCGCGGCCACGAGCACGGTGCCGAACGTCAGCGTGTACCCCGCCAGCACCCACTGCAGATCCGCGCTCGTGGCGTCCAGGCCCGACTCGATGGCCGGCAGCGCCACGTTCACCACGGACACGCTCATCAGCGCGAGGAAGAGCGGCATGAGCAGTGCGATGAGGATGCGGTGCTGGTCAGGGGTGAAGGCCCCGGACACGGGGTCGGCGGGGTGTGGGGGCCGGGGGGTCATCGCCTCAGGATAGGCGCCGATGCGGGCCGCCCGATTCGGAGCGCACCCCACGATGCGGGATGATGGAGGGCAGACCCCACGAGCCCCTCCGGAGGAGCACCCATGTCCCAGTCCCTGACCCCCGGTCCCGACGGCGCGCGCCGCGGCCCCCGCGCCGGCCTGCGCGTGGGATCGCTCGGCTTCGTTGCGATGATCGTCATCCTGATCGTGGCGATCATCTTCGCCGCGAACCAGAACGACGTGATCGGGTGGCTCGTGGTCGCCGTCGCCGCCGGCTGGCTCGTGTTCGCGGTGGTCGTGTACCTGCAGATGCGCCGCGGCGTCCAGGCCGCGGGCCGCAAGGTGGACACCGCCATGCAGAACGCCCGCGCCGACGTCGCCGCCCTGCGCGGCCGGGACACCGACGCCGCCGCCCCCGCGGTGGCCCCGCCGGCACCGGCCGCGGACCCCCTGCGGGACACCAAGCTGGACCACTCGTTCAAGATCGCCCAGGTGCAGGTGCGCGTGGTGCGCGAGCAGCTCGCCGCAGGCGAGGGCATGGACCGCGAGATGGTGGACCGCGCCCTGGAGACCATCGACATCACGGCCTCCAACGCCCGCGACATGATCAAGGAGTCCCGGACCGGCGGCGCCGAGGGCCCGGTGAGCGGGACGGTGATCGGCTGATGACGGCGCTGCCCGAGAAGGACCCCGTCACCGGGAAGTACCCCGAGCCCGCCGAGGGCGAGCCCGTGGTGCACGCCCACGCCGGGGCGCCCAAGGCCGACGGCGCCGTGCGCGTGGCCACCGTGAACGTCAACGGCATCCGCGCCTCGCACCGCAAGGGCATGCGGGAGTGGTTCGCCGGCCGCGGCGTGGACGTGCTCACCCTCCAGGAGGTGCGCGCCCCCGCGGACGTCACGGCGCAGCTGGTCCGCGAGATCGTGGGCGAGGACTGGGACGAGGTGCACCTGGCGGACGCCGTGGCCGCCGCCAAGGGGCGGGCCGGCGTCGCGATCGCCTCGCGGTTCCCGCTCGGCGAGGTCCGCACGGGCATCGCCGACGCCGACGGGTACTTCGACGACGCCGGCCGCTGGATCGAGGCCGACCTGCGCCTGCCGGACGGCTCGCCGCTGACCGTGGTCTCCGCGTACGTGCACTCGGGCGAGGTCGACACCCCGAAGCAGGAGGACAAGTACCGGTTCCTCGACGAGATGGTCCGCCGCCTCTCCGAGCTGGCCGCGGGGGAGGGGCACGCCCTCGTCACGGGCGACCTCAACGTGGGCCACACCGAGCTGGACATCAAGAACTGGAAGGGCAACGTGAAGAAGGCCGGCTTCCTGCCCGAGGAGCGCGCCTACTTCGACCGGTTCTTCGGCGAGCTCGGCTTCACGGACGTGCACCGCGCCCTCGCCGGGCCGGTGCCGGGCCCGTACACGTGGTGGTCCATGCGCGGCAAGGCCTTCGACAACGACGCCGGGTGGCGCATCGACTACCACATGGCGACCGCGGGCCTGGCCGAGCGGGCGACGGCCGCCGTCGTGGACCGCGCCCCGAGCTGGGGCACCCGCTTCTCCGACCACGCCCCCCTCGTGGTCGACTACCAGTTCTGACCGTGCAGGAGAGACCCGAGGCTGAGATGACCATGAAGAAGAACTCCGTCCAGGACGTCCTGGCCCAGGACGCCGCCGCCACCGCCCACCTGCCCGGCGCGTCCGCCCGGCATCGCGTGCTCTCCGGCATGCAGCCATCGGCGGACTCCCTCCACCTGGGCAACTACCTCGGCGCCCTCGTGAACTGGGAGCGCACCCAGGCCGACTTCGAGGCGTTCTTCTTCATCCCCGACCTGCACGCCATCACCGTGCCGCAGGACCCGGCCGCGCTCGCGGAGCGCACGCGGGTGGCCGCCGCGCAGTTCATCGCCGGCGGCATCGACCCCGAGCGCTCCACGCTGTTCGTCCAGTCCCAGGTCCCCGAGCACGCGCAGCTGGCGTGGGTGCTGACCTGCATGACCGGCATGGGCGAGGCCATGCGCATGACCCAGTTCAAGGACAAGTCCGCCAAGCAGGGCGCGGACGCGGCCGGCGTCGGCCTGCTCGCGTACCCCATGCTCATGGCCGCGGACATCCTGCTCTACCAGCCGCACGGCGTGCCCGTGGGCGACGACCAGCGCCAGCACGTGGAGCTCACCCGCGACCTCGCCCAGCGCTTCAACCACCGCTACGGCGAGACGTTCGTGGTGCCCACCGGCTTCTACCCGGAGACCGGCGCGCGCATCTACGACCTGCAGGACCCCACGTCGAAGATGTCCAAGTCCGCGGCGTCCCCGAACGGGCTCATCAACATCCTCGAGGAGCCGAAGAAGACCGCCAAGAAGATCAAGTCCGCGGTCACCGACGACGGCACCGAGGTGCGCTTCGACCGCGAGGCCAAGCCCGGCGTCTCCAACCTGCTGACCATCCTCGCCGCGGTGTCCGGCACGCCGATCCCGCAGCTCGAGGAGGAGTTCGTCGGCAAGATGTACGGGCACCTCAAGGTCGCGGTGGCGGACGCTGTCGTCGAGCGCCTGGCCCCCGTGCGCGAGCGCGCCCTCGAGCTGCTCGCCGACCCCGCTGAGCTGGACCGCATCCTCGCCTCCGGAGCCGAGAAGGCCCGCGCCGTGGCCACGCCCGTGCTCGAGGACGTCTACGCCAAGGTCGGCTTCCTGCCGCCGCTGCGCTGAGCCGGGCCGCACCGGCCCCGCGGCCTCCCGACGATGGCCCGCGCCCCCGACCTGCGGGGGACGCGGGCCGTCGTGTTCTCCGACTCGAGGTGGAGGCGGCGGCGCGTGCGCGGCTGTCAGGATGGAGGCACTGCCTCCGCTCCTGCCGCAGCGGGGGCGAGCCCCACCGACAGAGGAGTGCCGGAGCCATGTCCACCGCTGTCCCCATCCCCGCCGTCGCCGAGGTCCCGCCCGGCGCCGAACCCGTCCTGGAGACGGAGAACCTCGTCAAGGTCTACGGTCGCGGGGCGTCCCGCTTCGACGCGCTGAAGGGCATCACCCTGCAGATCCAGCGCGGCGAGTCCCTGGCCGTCGTCGGCAAGTCCGGCTCCGGCAAGTCCACCCTGATGCACCTGCTGGCGCTGCTGGACCAGCCCTCCGCCGGCGTCGTCGCGATGGACGGCCGTCCCGTCTCCCAGCTCAAGGCCGCGGAGATCTCCCAGCTGCGCAACGAGCGGTTCGGCTTCGTGTTCCAGCAGTTCTTCCTGAACCCGAACCAGACGGTCCTGGAGAACACCGTGCTGCCGCTGAAGATCGCCGGCGTGGGCCGGGCCCAGCGCACCCGCCGCGGCATGGCGGTGCTCGAGCGGCTCGAGCTCGCGGACAAGGCGAAGAACAAGGCCACGGACCTCTCCGGCGGCCAGAAGCAGCGCGTGTGCATCGCCCGTGCGCTCGTGAACAACCCGACGGTGCTGTTCGCGGACGAGCCCACGGGCAACCTGGACTCCGCCACCTCGGCGGCCGTGGAGGACATCCTCTTCGGCCTGCACCGCGACGAGGGCATCACCCTCGTGGTGGTCACGCACGACGACGACCTGGCCGCGAAGTGTGACCGTCGCGTCGAGCTGCAGGACGGCGTGGTCATCGCCGACGAGCGCGTCGGCACCGAGCGGGACGGAGCGCGGGCATGAAGGCCACCGACGTCGCGGGCACGGCGCTCGCCAACACGATGCGCTCCAAGCTGCGCACCTTCCTCACCGTCGTCGCGATCGTGATCGGCGCATTCACGCTGACCCTCACCACGGGGCTCGGCGCGGGCATCAACAAGTACGTGGACAACGTGGTCGAGGGCTTCGGCAAGCCCGGCGAGCTGACCGTGATGAAGCAGCAGGACATGTCCTCGGCCGGTGCGGCGAGCGGTTCGCCCCAGGAGTACACGGAGCAGGACGCCGCCGGCGGCGAGATGTTCGGCATGCCGCTGCTCACGCAGGAGGACCTCGCCGCGATCGAGGACACCGAGCACGTCACCGAGGTGAAGACCTATCGGGTGGCCGAGCCGGAGTACATCCAGGGCCCGGACGACCGCAAGTGGCAGACCGGCTTCATGGGCAGCTCCGGCGAGATCGACATGCTCACCTTCTCGGCCGGCCGTGCCCCCGAGGCCGGCGCCGCGGAGATCGTCATGCCCGAGTCGTGGGTGGAGGACCTGGGCGCCGGCGACGCCGAGGACCTGGTCGGCACGGAGCTGACCGTCGTGGCGGCGACCCCGCTGCAGGAGCACAAGTCCGTGACGGCCACCGTGGTCGGTGTGACGAAGGCGGCCGCGTCCGGTGCGGGCACCGCCCCGACGCCGTCGGAGTCGCTCGAGCAGGAGATCTACGACATCACGACGGAGGGCCTGCCGGAGTCGCAGCGGAACACCTACTTCCAGGCCACGGCGATCGTGGAGGACCCGGAGGCGAACGAGGACGCCGTGAAGCAGGCGCTGGCCGACCAGGGCCTGCTGGCGCAGACCCTCGAGGAGCAGCTCGGCGTGATCCGCGGCATCATCGACGCCGTCACGTGGGTGCTCACCGGCTTCGCGCTCATCGCGCTGCTCGCCGCCAGCTTCGGCATCATCAACACCCTGCTCATGGCGGTGCAGGAGCGCACCCGGGAGATCGGCCTCATGAAGGCCCTCGGCATGACCGGCGGGAAGATCTTCGGCCTGTTCACCATGGAGGCCGTCGTGATCGGCCTGCTCGGCTCGCTGATCGGCATCGGCCTGGGCGTCGCCGTCGGACTCATCGCGAACCAGGTGCTGACCACCGGCCCCCTCAGCGGCGTCACCGGCCTGGTCCTGTTCGCGGTCAACCCCCTCGCCCTGCTGCTGATCCTGCTGCTGATCGTGGCCATCGCGTTCATCGCCGGCACCTTGCCCGCCCTGCGTGCGGCCCGGAAGGATCCCATCGAGGCACTGCGACACGAGTGATCCTGCCGCCGCGCCCGTCATCACCATCACCGTCACCCACGACACCGAGGAGCTCACCATGACCACCGATCGACCGAACCCGGACCCGAACCCGGAGCAGCCCGCCGCGGGCGGCCCCGGCCCGTACCCGGGCCAGAACCCCGCATACGGCCAGCCCGCCGCGGGCTCCCGCTACGGCACGCAGCCCTACGCGGCCCCGGGCTACGGCGCCCAGCCGGGCAGCCCGTACGGCGTCGTCCCGGAGCCGGCCGCGTTCCCCGCCCTCCTGACGCTGACGCTCACGTCGCTCGCGCTGTACGTGCTGTCCGCCCTGCCGGGCCTGTTCGGCGGCGGGGAGAGCATCGAGAGCATGCGGGACTCCCTGCGCCAGAGCGGCCTCACCCCCGAGCAGGTGGAGGAGATCGCGCCCGTCGTGGGCGCCTCCGTGACGGTGGGAACGATCATCGTCCTGCTCATCGGTGTGGCCCTGTACGCCCTGGTGTACTTCAACCTCCGCGGGGCCAAGAACTGGGCCCGCATCCTCGGCATCGTCGTGGCGATCCTGGGCACCCTCAGTGCCGTCGGCGGCATCTTCTCCTTCGTGACCTTCCCCGGCATCGGCGGCGTCCTGGCCTCCGTGCTGAGCCTGGCGCTGGTGATCGTGAACATCCTGTGGCTGGTCAAGGCCTTCAACCCGCAGGTCGCGGCCTACACCCGTCAGGGCCGCCGCGCCTGATCCCGACGCCGTTCGCCGGCGGCGAGTCCGGGGTCGCCAGCCCTCGCCCCGGCGTCGGCCAGCGGAGACCATGACGACATGGCCTCCGATCATCGACCCCCGCATCCCGTGTCCCCCCACCCCGACGACCTGGACGGCGGCGGGCGGCCCGTGGTGGGCCCGGATGAGGCGCGGCGGCGCATCGCCGGGCACTCCGGCCCGGACGCCCGCCCGCTGATCCGCCCCGATGCCCGCACCCCCGGCGTGTTCCGGGCGCTGCTCGGACTGACGGTGGCGTCCGCGGTCCTCTACGCCGCGTCGATCCTGCGCAACCTCCTCCCGGGCGCGGCCCAGGACATCGCGGACTCGCTGCCCGAGGGCAGCGCGCAGTCGCCCGCGATGACCGCCGAGGCGATCGAGGGCGCCCTCACCGGCAGCGTCTGGTTCGCGACCCTGCTGGGTCTGTCGGTCTACGCGATCGTCCTCGTCGGCCTGACCCGGCACAGCAACACGGCGCGCATCATGGGTGCCCTGTTCGCCTCGATCGCCATCTTCGTGACGCTGCTGGGGGCCATCCGCCTGTTCGTCTTCCCCGCCGGGGACGTGGTGCTGCCCCTGGTCCTGGGCGGGCTGTTCGCGCTCGTGAACGCGGCCTGGCTCGTGTGCGCCTTCAACCCGGGCCTCGCAACGACCTTCCTGCGCCGCCGGGCATGATGGGGGCATGCACCCCCTCGACGACGATCCCCACGAGACCACGGACCCCGCCCCCGATCTCGCGTCGCTGCGTCCCCTGCGCCTGTTCCAGACCGTCACGGCCGTCACGGGCGCACTGAGCGCGGCCGGCGTGGGGGGCGTGCTCGCGCTGCAGTCGACGCCCGGCTACGCCCGCGCCGTGCTGGAGGCGCGCTCCTGGGGCGCGAGCGAGGTCACCGACGCCGACGTCGCCGCGTTCCTCACCCCGGCGGGGGCGTGGCCGGTGGCCGCCGCGGCGGTGGTCGTCCTGACCCTGGTGCTCCTGGCCGGCATCACCCGCCGCATCCGGGCCGTGCGCCCCGTGGGGAGCGTGCTCGTGGTGCTGGGGATGC
The DNA here is from genome assembly GCF_056173395.1 of Micrococcus sp. iso_239. Lineage (NCBI taxonomy): Bacteria > Bacillati > Actinomycetota > Actinomycetes > Micrococcales > Micrococcaceae > Micrococcus > Micrococcus sp. iso_239. Next base: position 473,162 of record NZ_CM149672.1, read on the forward strand.
TCACGGCGGCCTTCTGGATGGTCGACGGTGGACGGATGGTGCAGGACGGGGGAGGGGGGCCGGTCGTGCTGGGTGCCGTCGTCGGGATGCTCGTGTCCAGCGCGGTGTGGCTGCGTGTGGCGCACCGGCGGGAGACGCGCGACGCCTTCGACGTCTGAGCTCGGACCGCCTCCGCCTCCGGTCCCGCCCCCGTCCCCACGCCGAGGCCCGCAGACACGCCGCTACACCGGGCCGGTGACGGCGCGTCTGCGGGCCTCGGCGGGAGGGGCACCCCTCCACGACGACGGCGGCCCGCCTCCTCGAGCGAGGAGACGGGCCGCCGTCGTGGTGCGGGGGATCAGAACTGGCGGGCCAGGATGGCCCGCTTCACCTCGGAGATCGCCTTGGTCACCTGGATGCCGCGGGGGCACGCGTCGGTGCAGTTGAAGGTCGTGCGGCAACGCCACACGCCCTCCTTGTCGTTCAGGATCTCCAGGCGCATGTCGCCGGCCTCGTCACGCGAGTCGAAGATGAACCGGTGCGCGTTGACGATGGCGGCCGGGCCGAAGTACTGGCCGTCCGTCCAGAACACCGGGCAGGACGAGGTGCACGCGGCGCACAGGATGCACTTCGTGGTGTCGTCGTAGATCGCCCGGTCGGCCTGGGACTGGTAGCGCTCCTTGGTGGGCGCGTGGCCCTCGGCGACCAGGAACGGCATGATCTCGCGGTAGGACTGGAAGAACGGGTCCATGTCCACGATCAGGTCCTTCTCCACCGGCAGGCCCTTGATGGGCTCCACCAGGATGGGCTTGGACAGGTCGAGGTCCTTCAGGAGCGTCTTGCAGGCCAGGCGGTTGCGGCCGTTGATGCGCATGGCGTCGGAGCCGCACACGCCGTGGGCGCAGGAGCGGCGGAACGACAGGGTGCCGTCGTGGTCCCACTTGACCTTGTGCAGGGCGTCCAGCACGCGGTCGGTGCCGTACATGGTCAGGCGCCACTCGTCCCAGTAGGACTCCTCGGAGGACTCCGGGAGGTAGCGGCGGACCTTGAGCACGATGTCGAAGCTCTCGACCTCGCCTGCGCCGCCACCGGCGGACTGGGTCTGCGCCTGGGCCACGGGGGCCTCGGTCTCGGTTGCTGAGTGGCTCATCAGTACTTACGCTCCATCGGCTGGTAACGGGTCACGACGACGGGCTTGGTCTCGAAGCGGATGCCCTTGACGCCCTCCATCTCCGCGGTCTCGTCACGGTAGATCATGGTGTGCGCCATGAAGTTCTCGTCGTCGCGGTCGGGGTAGTCCTCGCGGTAGTGCCCGCCGCGGGACTCCTTGCGGCCCAGGGCCGCGAGGGTCATGGCCTCGGCGATGTCCAGGAGGTAGCCCAGCTCCATGCCCTCGAGCAGGTCGAGGTTGAAGCGGTGGCCCTTGTCCTGGACGGACACGTTCTCGTAGCGGCCGCGCAGCTCCTCGATCTTGGCCAGTGCGCGGCGGATCGAGTCCTCGTCGCGGAAGACCTGCATGTCCGCGTCCATGGACTCCTGGAGCTCGGCGCGGATGTCCGCGACGCGCTCGGACCCGGTGGCGGAGCGCAGGTTCTCGATGTGCTCCACGGTCGGCAGCTCGCCGCCCTCGGGCAGCTCCACCCAGTCCGCCTGCACGGCGTACTCGGCGGCGTAGATGCCGGCGCGGCGGCCGAACACGTTGATGTCCAGCAGCGAGTTGGTGCCCAGGCGGTTGGACCCGTGCACGGACACGCAGGCCACCTCGCCGGCGGCGTACAGGCCCGGCACGACGGTGTCGTTGTCCTGGAGGACCTCGGCCTGGATATTCGTGGGGATGCCGCCCATGAAGTAGTGGCAGGTGGGGAACACCGGCACCGGCTCCGTGTAGGGCTCGACACCCAGGTAGGTGCGGGCGAACTCGGTGATGTCCGGGAGCTTCTCGTCGATGTGCGAGGGCTCCAGGTGCGTCAGGTCGAGCAGCACGTAGTCCTTGTTGGGGCCGGCGCCGCGGCCCTGACGGACCTCCTCGGCCATGGACCGGGCCACGATGTCGCGCGGGGCGAGGTCCTTGATGGTGGGGGCGTAGCGCTCCATGAAGCGCTCGCCGTCCGCGTTGCGGAGGATGCCGCCCTCGCCGCGCGCGGCCTCGGAGAGCAGGATGCCCAGGCCGGCCAGGCCGGTCGGGTGGAACTGCACGAACTCCATGTCCTCCAGCGGCAGGCCCGCGCGGTAGGCGATGGCCATGCCGTCTCCGGTGAGCGTGTGGGCGTTCGAGGTGGTCTTGTACACCTTGCCGGCGCCGCCGGTGGCGAAGATGACCGACTTGGCCTGGAAGACGTGGATCTCGCCGGTGGCCAGCTCGTAGGAGACGACGCCGGCGGTGCGCTTCTGCTTGTAGGCGGTGCCGTCCTCGCGCACGGCGTCCTCCTCCACCAGCAGCAGGTCGAGCACGTAGAACTCGTTGAAGAACTCCACGTTGTGCTTGACGCAGTTCTGGTACAGCGTCTGGAGGATCATGTGGCCGGTGCGGTCCGCGGCGTAGCAGGCGCGGCGCACGGGCGCCTTGCCGTGGTCACGGGTGTGGCCGCCGAAGCGGCGCTGGTCGATCTTGCCCTCGGGGGTGCGGTTGAAGGGCAGGCCCATCTTCTCGAGGTCCAGCACCGCGTCGATGGCCTCCTTGGCCATGACCTCCGCGGCGTCCTGGTCCACGAGGTAGTCGCCGCCCTTGACGGTGTCGAACGTGTGCCACTCCCAGTTGTCCTCCTCGACGTTGGCGAGGGCCGCGCACATGCCGCCCTGGGCCGCGCCGGTGTGGGAACGCGTGGGGTAGATCTTGGTGAGGACGGCGGTGTGCGCGCGCTGACCGGCCTCGATGGCCGCGCGCATGCCCGCGCCGCCGGCGCCGACGATCACCACGTCGTACTTGTGCACCTGCATTCAGGTCTCTCTTTCTGGGTGTCTGTGACGCGGCGGCCGCTCGGGCCGGCCGCACCGCAGGGTGAGCGTTTCCGAGGTCAGCCGCAGAAGGCCGGGGAGCCCTCGAGCAGGGCGCCGGAGGCGTCCACCATGCAGGGATCGAAGGTGAAGATCACCAGGGTGCCGAGGATGATGATCACGGCCGTGGCGATGTACAGGATCATCGTCAGCCAGAAGCGGGCGCTGCCGCAACGGGTGTAGTCGTTGATGATCGTGCGCACGCCGTTGGCGCCGTGCAGCATGGCCAGCCACAGGAGGGCCAGGTCCCAGAACTGCCACAGCGGGTGCGCCCACTTGCCGGCCACGAAGCCGAAGTCGATGGCGTGGATGCCGTCGCCCACCAGCAGGTTGGTGGTCAGGTGCACGGCGATCAGCACGACGAGGAAGACGCCCGAGATGCGCATGAACAGCCAGGCGAGCATCTCGAAGTTGCCGCGGCCGCCGCCGTCGCGCGTGTACTTGGGGTCCAGACGGCGGCTGCGGGGCGCCGCGATGGTGGTCTCAGCGGTGGTGCTCATGGCTCAGTGACCTCCGAGTGCGAGGCTGAAGTGACGGATGGCGAAGCCCAGGGTCAGGACGACCCACAGCCCCAGCACGATCCACAGCAGGGTCTTGTGGTGCTGGGTGCCGCCCTTCCAGAAGTCGACCAGGATGATGCGCAGGCCGTTCAGGGCGTGGAAGATGATCGCCGCGACGAGGCCGGCCTCGCCGAGCGCGAAGTACCACGTCTTGTACGAGCCGATCACGGCGTTGTAGGCCTCGGGGGAGACCCGGACCAGGGCCGTGTCCAGCACGTGGACGAGCAGGTAGAAGAAGATGACGACGCCGGTGACGCGGTGGCCCACCCAGGACCACATGCCGCCGTGGCCCCGGTACAGGGTTCCGCGGCCGTTCTTGGCCGGGGCCTGCGCAGTGGCGCTAGACACGGTTGATACCTCCAGGGGGAATGCACGATCCCGGTCCTCCGCCGTGGGACGACGACGGGCAGGGGCGTGTGCGAGTGGATTCCTCCACCTAGGGTAGACCCTTCCCGCGCCTCCGTGCCCGATCGGGACCCGGGCGACCACTGTGACGCGTGCGGCGCCCCGCCGCCGTCCTGTTCGGTCTGGGCTGTGCCCCGCCTGGGACGCGTCGAGTGGTCCCCCGTCCGGACGGTTCCGTAGTCTGGCCCGGTGAGCACCGATCCGAACCTGACCGATGCCCCGCGCGAGGCCGCGCCGGGCACGGCCCTGTCCCGCTTCCACGCCGTGATCCCCGCCGGGGGCGTGGGCACCCGCCTGTGGCCCCTCTCGCGGGCCGCCGCGCCGAAGTTCCTCCACGACCTCACCGGCTCGGGCCAGACCCTGATCCGTGCCACGTGGGACCGTCTGGCGCCCCTGGCCGCGGGCATGCTCGTGGTGACCGGGGAGGCCCACCGGGAGGCGGTGTGCATGCAGCTGCCGGCCCTGGCGGAGACGGATCTGGTGCTCGAGCCCTCGCCCAAGGACTCCGCGGCCGCCATCGGCCTGGCCGCGACGATCCTCTCCCTGCGCGACCCGGACACGATCATGGGCTCGTTCGCGGCGGATCAGGTGATCTCCCCGGTGGAGGTCTTCCAGGACGCGGTGCGGCAGGCCGTCGAGACGGCGGCCACGGGCCGGATCGTGACCATCGGCATCGAGCCCACGCACGCGGCCACGGGCTTCGGCTACATCCGCCGGGGCCGCCGTCTCCGCGTGGCCGGCGCCCCGGACGCGCACGACGTCGCCGCGTTCGTGGAGAAGCCGGACCTGAAGGTCGCCCAGCAGTACGTGAAGTCCGGCCGCTACCTCTGGAACGCGGGCATGTTCGTGGCGCCCGTGGGCCTCATGCTGGCCCACCTCGAGGAGAACGAGCCCGCGCTGCACGCCGGCCTGATGGAGATCGCCCGCGCGTGGGAGACGCCGGAGCGGGACGAGGTCATGGCCCGGGTGTGGCCCGAGCTGACGAAGACCGCCATCGACTACGCCGTGGCCGAGCCCGCCGCCGCCGTCGGCGACGTGGCCGTGATCCCCGGCTCCTTCACGTGGGACGACGTGGGGGACTTCGCGGCGATCGCCCGCCTGAACCCGGTCAAGGACGCCTCCGGCATCACGGTGATCGGCGACACCCCGCGCGTGTACTCGGACGACGCGTCCGGCGTCGTGGTGACGGACACGAAGCGCGTCATCGCGCTGATCGGCATCGAGGACGTCGTCGTGGTGGACACCGAGGACGCGCTGCTGGTCACCACCACGGAGCACGCCCAGGAGGTCAAGAAGGCCGTCGAGGCGCTCAAGGCGGAGGGTGTGGACGAGGTCCTCTGACCGCGCCCTGGGCCGGGTCCGGCCCGCATCGACCGGCACCCCCGGAGTAGGGTGCTGGGCCATGACCACCTCCGACTCCGTGCTGACCGGGCCCCGTCCGACCTCCGTCCCCTCGGTGGGCCCCGTGGTGGCCGAGCTCGAGGACGAGATCGTGTCCTTCCGCCGGGACCTGCACCGGCATCCCGAGCTCTCCTATGAGGAGTACCGCACCACCGACCGCATCGTGGAGCTGCTCTCCGGCTACGGGCTCTCGCCCGTGCGGATGGAGTCCACGGGCGCCTACGTGGACGTCGGGGAGGGGCCGGTGGTGCTGGCCCTGCGCGCGGACATCGACGCGCTGCCGGTCGAGGAGGAGACCGGCCTGCCCTACGTGTCCGTCAATGACGGCGTCGCGCACGCGTGCGGCCACGACATGCACACCGCCGTGATGGCGGGTGTGGCCGTCGCCCTCGGCCGCATCCTCCGCGGGGCCACCGCCGACCCCGACCTGCGCGCGGTCGGCGAGCGGGTCCACGGCACGGTCCGCGTCATCTTCCAGCCCGCGGAGGAGCGGCTGCCCGGCGGCTCCCTGGCCGTGCTGCGGCAGGGGATCCTCGACGACGTTCCCCGCATCCTGGCGGCGCACTGCGACCCCCAGGTCGACGTCGGCTCGATCGGCACCCGCATCGGCGCCATCACCTCGGCGGCGGACACGATCCGGATCACCCTCACCGGACGCGGGGGGCACACCTCGCGGCCCCACCTCACCGAGGACATGGTCTTCGCCCTGTCCCAGATCGCCGTGAACGTGCCCGCCGTGCTCTCCCGGCGGATCGACGTGCGCTCGGCCGTCTCCGTGGTGTGGGGGCAGATCGCCGCCGGCAGCGCGCCCAACGCGATCGACAACACCGGCTACCTGGCCGGGACCATGCGCTGCCTCGACGCGGACGTGTGGGAGGAGGCCGGCGCGCTGCTCGACGAGGTGGTCCGACAGGTGGCCGCGCCGTACGGCGTGCACGTGCAGCTCGAGCACGTGCGCGGCGTCCCGCCGGTGCACAACACCGAGGGCGAGACGGCGCTGATCGAGACCGCGGCGCGGCGGGAGCTCGGCTCGCGGGCGATCGTCCTGACCCCGCAGTCGATGGGCGGCGAGGACTTCGCCTGGATGACCCAGAAGGTGCCCGGCTCCATGCTGCGCCTCGGCACCCGGTCCCCGGGTGGCCCCATCTACGATCTGCACCGCGGGGACTACGCGCCGGACGAGCGGGCCATCGGCGTGGGCATGCGGGTCTTCACCGCCGCCGCGCTGCAGGTGCTCACGGGCGAGGACCACCACTGACCCCACCGCCCGCCCCCGCCGGAGGGGACGGGCCCACCGTTCGGTAGACTCGCGCTCATCCGGACGGGGCCACCCGCACGGGCCCCGTCTTTCCGCGGCCACCGGCCGCGGGCCTCGCACCGTGCCTTCCGAAATGAGGACCCCATGGGCATCGCCACCCCGTCGGCCGCGCGCCGCCGTCGTCTCCTGCTCCCCGCCGCCGCGCTCGGCGTCTCCGGCCTGCTGCTGACCGCGTGCGGCGCCCCGCCGGAGCAGTCCGAGGCCTCGGGCTCCGGCGCCGCCGAGAGCGAGGCCATCGCCACCGTGGACGGCGTCGGCTCGGACAACAAGGACTACAAGGCCTGCATCGTCTCGGACGAGGGCGGCTTCGACGACCGCTCCTTCAACCAGTCCTCCTACGAGGGCCTCAAGGCCGCCGAGAAGGCCTACGGCATCACCACCAGCGAGGCCGAGTCGAACGAGCCCAGCGAGTTCACCCCGAACGTGACCGCCATGGTCAACGCCGACTGCGACGCCGTCATCGGCGTGGGCTTCCTCCTCGGCGACGCCATGAAGCCGATCGCCGCGCAGCACTCGGACACCCACTTCTTCGGCGTGGACGTCACCGCGGAGGGCTTCTCCGACAACGTCCAGAAGCTCACCTACGACACGGCGCAGGCGGCGTTCCTGGCCGGCTACCTGGCGGCGGGCACCACCGAGACCGGCACCGTGGCCACCTATGGCGGCATGGAGATCCCCACCGTCACCATCTTCATGGACGGCTTCGCCCGCGGCGTGGAGCACTACAACGAGGTCAAGGACAAGGACGTCAAGGTCCTGGGCTGGGACAAGGACGCGAAGACCGGCTCCTTCACGGGCGACTTCAAGAACGTGGCCAACGGCAAGACGAACACCGCCAACTTCATCAACGAGGGCGCCGACATCGTGATGCCGGTGGCCGGCCCCGTGGGCCTGGGCACCCTGGACGCCGTCCGCGAGGCGAACCAGGGCGGCAAGGACGTCAAGGTCATCTGGCCGGACTCGGACGGCTACGAGTCCACCAAGGACGGCAACCTGATCCTCACCTCGGTGAAGAAGAACATGGGCCAGTCCGTCGCCGACGTGATCGCCGCGGACCTGAAGGACGAGTTCTCGGCCGAGCCCTACGTGGGCACGTTGGAGAACAAGGGCGTCGAGCTGGCCCCGTTCCACGACTTCGAGGACACGGTGCCGCAGGAGCTCAAGGACGAGCTCAAGGATCTCGAGGCCAAGATCGTCTCGGGCGAGCTGAAGGTCGGCTCGGAGTACTCCCCGGAGGCCTGACCCGCCTCGCCACCGCCGCAGGGCCGGCCCGGACCCCTCCGGACCGGCCCCGCGGCGCGCGGGCGCCCGGCCCGCCCCCGCCGCCGAGCGCGGCACCACGAGCATCGACCAGACGGAAGGCCCTCGATGAGGCTCGAACTGCGCGGGATCACCAAGCGCTTCGGCTCGTTCGCCGCGAACGAGGACGTGAACCTGACCGTGGAGTCGGGGCGGGTGCACACCCTCCTCGGCGAGAACGGCGCCGGCAAGTCCACCCTGATGAACGTCCTCTTCGGGCTCTACGAGCCCACCGAGGGGGAGATCCTGCTCGACGGCGAGCCCGTCCGGTTCTCCGGCCCCGGCGAGGCCATGCGCGCGGGCATCGGCATGGTGCACCAGCACTTCATGCTCGTGCCCGTCTTCACGGTGGCCGAGAACGTGGCCCTCGGCGACGAGCACACCCGCGCCCTGGGCGTGCTCGACCTCGAGGCCACCCGCCGGCGGATCCGGGAGATCTCCGCGCAGTACGGCTTCGACGTGGACCCGGACGCCGTCGTCGAGGACCTGCCCGTGGGCGTGCAGCAGCGCGTCGAGATCATCAAGGCCCTCGTCCGCGACGCGCGCATCCTCATCCTGGACGAGCCGACCGCCGTGCTCACCCCCCAGGAGACCGACGAGCTGCTCGGCATCATCCGGCAGCTGCGGGCGGACGGCACGGCGATCGTGTTCATCTCCCACAAGCTGCGCGAGGTCAAGGCCGTCTCGGACGACATCACCGTGCTGCGCCGCGGCCGCGTGGTCGGCACGGCGGAGCCCTCCGCCGAGGCCGCCGAGCTGGCCGCCCTCATGGTGGGCCGGAACGTCGTCCTCGAGCGGCGCAAGACGGCCCCGACCCTGGGGGAGGAGACGTTCCGCGTCGAGGACCTCTCCGTCGTCTCGCCCACGGGCCAGGTGCTGCTGGACGCCGTGTCCTTCGCCGTCCGCCAGGGCGAGGTCCTCGCCGTGGCCGGTGTGCAGGGCAACGGGCAGACCGAGCTGACCGAGGCGATCATGGGCCTGGTCAAGGCCACCGGCTCCGTCACCCTGGACGGTCGGGAGCTGATCGGCCGGTCCACCCGCCAGATCATCCGCGCCGGCGTCGGCTTCGTGCCCGAGGACCGCTCCACGGACGGGCTCGTCGGCCCGTTCTCCGTGGCGGAGAACATGGTGCTCAACCGGTACGACGTCGCCCCGGCCGGCAACGCCGTGCAGATGCGCCCCGCCGCGGTGCGGGCGCTCGCCGAGCGCCGCGTGGCCGAGTTCGACGTCCGCACCCAGGGCGTGGACCTGCCGGTCTCCTCCCTCTCGGGAGGCAACCAGCAGAAGGTCGTCATGGCCCGCGAACTCGTGGACGGGCTGCGCCTGTTCATCGCCTCGCAGCCCACGCGCGGCGTGGACGTCGGCTCGATCGAGTTCCTGCACGACCGGATCATCGCCGAGCGCGACGCCGGCACCCCCGTGCTGATCGTCTCCACCGAGCTGGACGAGGTCCTCGAGCTGGCGGACCGGATCGCCGTGATGTACCACGGGCGGATCGTCGGCATCGTGCCGGGGGACACCTCGCGCGAGACGCTCGGCCTCATGATGGCCGGCCAGACCCCCGACGACGCGGCCCTCGCCTCCGGCGCAGACGTCGCCGCGGGCACGCCCGGCACCGCCGGTGAGGCGCCCGCCGCCCACCCCACCACGGAAGGAGAGCGCCCGTGAGCACCGCCGCCCCGCAGCGCCCGGCCCCCGCGTCCGACGCGGCCGCCCGGCCCGCCCCCGCCGACTCCGCCCTGCGCCGGATCCTCTCGGGCAACGGCACGGTCACCGCCCTGGCGATCCTGCTGTCCCTGCTGATCTCCGGCCTGCTGATCATCGCCGTGGACGAGGACGTCCGCGACGCCGCCGGCTACTTCTTCGCCCGCCCGGGCGACCTGCTCTCCGCCGCCTGGGCCGCGTTCGCCGGAGCCTTCGCGGCCCTGTTCCGCGGCGCCGTCTTCAACTACCGGGCCTCGGACGCGACGGGCATGCTCTACCCGCTCACCGAGACCCTCACCGTGGCGACCCCGCTGATCATCATCTCGCTGGGCATCGCCATCGCCTTCCGGGCGGGCCTGTTCAACATCGGCGGCCAGGGTCAGTTCATCTTCGGCGCCATGTTCGCCGCGTGGTTCGGCGTGCACCTGCACCTGCCGGCCGGCGTGCACCTGCTGCTCGTCGTCGTGATGGGCGTGCTCGGCGGCGTGCTGTGGGGCTCCGTCGTCGGCGTGCTCAAGGCCTGGACGGGCGCGCACGAGGTGATCCTCACGATCATGCTCAACTACGTGGCGGTGAACCTGCTCGCCTACCTGTTGAACACCCCCGTCCTGCGGGCGCCCGGCACCACGAACCCGGTGTCCGCGCCGCTGGACCGCTCCGCCATGTTCCCGCGGCTGCTGGGGACCGACTTCCGGCTGCACTGGGGCTTCTTCGTCGCGCTGCTGGCCGTGCTCTTCACGTGGTGGCTGATGCAGCGCTCCACCCTCGGCTTCCGCCTGCGGGCCGTGGGCGCCAACCCGGACGCCGCCCGCACGGCCGGCATCTCCGTCAAGGGCTCCTACCTGGCCGCCATGGCGATCTCCGGCGGCCTCGCCGGCCTGGCCGGCGCCACCCACGTGGCCGGCACGGAGAGCACGCTGAACACCTCCGTGGCCGGGTCCTTCGGCTTCGACGCGATCACGGTGGCGCTGCTCGGCCGGTCCCACCCGGTGGGCGTGCTGTTCGCGGGCCTGCTCTTCGGCGCCCTGCGCGCCGGCGGCGTGACCATGCAGACCGAGACCGGGGTGCCGGTCGACATCGTCCTCGTGGTGCAGTCCGTGATCGTGCTGCTCATCGCGGCCCCGCCGCTGGTGCGCGCCATCTTCCGGCTGCCCGCCCCGGGCGCCGCGCGCGCCCGCCGCGCGGCCGACCCCGTGACCCAGCCCGCCGTGGCCGGCGCCGCGCTGACCGGCGCCGGCGGCCACGCCGCCGCCCCGTCCACGGGCGTCCAGGAGGCCGCGGCCGCCGCCGTCGCGGACCCGCAGGCTCCGACCACTGCACCCACGGACACGGCCCCGACCCACCGCCCGCACGAGCAGAAGGGGGACGCCCGATGAGCGCGACCGCCGCCCGGCCCCACGCCGACGTCGTCCGCCCCGAGGCCGCCGAGCCCGCCCGGGTCGTGGTCCGGCACTGGACCACCCCGATCGCCCTGACGATCCTGACCCTGCTGGCCCTGGCCGTCTTCGCCCTCGGCGCCCCCGAGGCGGCGGCGACCTTCCGACTCTCGAACGCGTCCGACGCCGTCGTGCTCCCGGACCTGACCGCCGACCCCGTGCTGGGGGGCTGGCTGCTCGTCGGGCTCATGGCGCTGCTGACCGCGGTGGCCTGGCTGGCGACCCTGCGCTCGGGGCGCACCCCCGGCTGGGCCGCGGCCCTGTTCGCCGTCGCCTTCGTGGCCGCGTTCCTCATCTGGGTGATCGGCTCGGCGGACAACACCACCGTGTTCCTCACCGGCCTGATCGCCGGCTCGTTCGCGCTGGCCGTCCCGCTGATCTTCGGCTCGATGGCCGGCATCCTGGCCGAGCGCTCGGGCGTGGTGAACATCGCGATCGAGGGTCAGCTGCTGGCGGGCGCGTTCACGGCCGCCGTCGTCGGCACCGCCACCGGCTCGCCCTGGGCGGGCCTGGCCGCCGCGATCGTGGCCGGCGTCCTCGTGTCCTGGCTGCTCGCCGTGTTCTCGATCAAGTACCTGGTCAACCAGGTGATCGTCGGCGTCGTGCTCAACGTGCTCGTGGCCGGCCTGACGAGCTTCCTGTACTCCACCGTCCTCACGGGCGGGGACACCGAGCTCAACGCGCCGCCGCACTTCCCGAACCTGCGGATCCCGGGCCTGGCGGACATCCCCGTGCTCGGGCCCATCCTGTTCGACCAGACGATCCTGGGCTACGCGATGTACCTGCTCGTGATCGCGCTGTGGTTCGCCCTGTTCCGCACCCGCTGGGGCCTGCGCGTGCGCGCCGTGGGCGAGCATCCCAAGGCCGCGGACACCGTGGGCATCGACGTGAACCGCACGCGGTACGCCGCCGTCCTGCTGGGCGGTGCGGTGGCCGGCATGGGTGGGGCGTTCTTCACGCTCGTCTCCGCGTCGTCCTTCACCAAGGAGATGACGGCGGGCCAGGGCTTCATCGCGCTCGCGGCCGTGATCTTCGGCCGCTGGAACCCGATCGGCGCGTTCTTCGCGGCGCTGCTGTTCGGCTTCGCCACCAACATGCAGTACGTCCTGGCGATCCTCGGCACCCCGGTGCCGAGCCAGTTCATGGCGATGCTCCCGTACCTCGTCACGGTGTTCGCCGTGGCCGGCCTCGTGGGTCGCTCGCGCGGCCCGGCCGCCTCGGGCGTGCCGTACGTGAAGGAGTAGCCGTGGCGGACGGGCAGCACACGACGACGGCGCCGCGCGTGGACTGGGACCGGCTGCGGGCCGCGGCCCTGGCCGCCACGGAGCACGCCTACGTGCCCTACTCGGGGTTCCGGGTGGGCGCCGCCGCGCTCACCGACGACGGCCGCCTCGTCTCGGGCTGCAACATCGAGAACGCGTCCTACGGGCTGACCCTGTGCGCCGAGTGCGCGCTGCTGGCCGACCTGCGCATGGGCGGGGGCGGCCGACTGGCCGCGTTCGTGTGCGTGGACGGCGAGGGCGTGCTCACCATGCCCTGCGGGCGGTGCCGCCAGCTGCTGTACGAGTTCCGCGCCCCCGGGCTCGTGCTGCTCACCCCGGCGGGGGAGCGGGGGATCGACGCGGTGCTGCCGGACGCCTTCGGCCCGGCCGACCTGGAGCGGGCGGACCGTCCCTGACCTGCGGCGCGCTCCCGGGCCCGCTCGCTAGAGTCGGAGGCTGACCGTCGCAGCCGTCCTCCGAGGAGAACCCCATGACCGCGCAGCCGCAGGCCGAGCCCTTCGACGCCGTCGAGGTGATCCGCACCAAGCGGGACCGGGGGACGCTGTCCCCCGAGCAGATCGACTGGGTGGTGGACGCGTACACCCGCGGCGTGGTGGCGGACGAGCAGATGTCCGCCCTGGCCATGGCGATCCTGCTCAACGGCATGGACCGCGCCGAGATCGCCCGCTGGACGGACGCGATGATCGCCTCGGGCGAGCGCATGGACTTCGGCGGGCTCACCACCCCGGACGGCCGCCCCCTGGCCACCGCGGACAAGCACTCCACCGGCGGCGTGGGGGACAAGATCACCCTGCCGCTGGCCCCGCTCGTGGCCTCCTTCGGGGTGGCGGTGCCGCAGCTGTCCGGCCGCGGCCTCGGGCACACCGGCGGCACCCTGGACAAGCTCGAGGCGATCCCCGGGTGGCGGGCCGACCTCAGCAACGAGGCGATGCTGCGCCAGCTCTCCGAGGTGGGCGCCGTGATCTGCGCCGCCGGCTCGGGCCTGGCCCCGGCGGACAAGCGCCTGTACGCCCTGCGCGACGTCACCGGCACGGTGGAGGCCATCCCGCTGATCGCCTCCTCGATCATGTCCAAGAAGATCGCCGAGGGCACCGGCGCCCTCGTGCTGGACGTCAAGTGCGGCTCGGGCGCCTTCATGAAGGACGAGGCGTCCGCCCGCGAGCTGGCCCGGACCATGGTGGACCTCGGCCGGGACGCCGGGGTGGACACCTCGGCGCTGCTCACGGACATGTCCGTGCCCCTGGGCCGGACGGCCGGCAACGCCCTCGAGGTCCGCGAGTCGGTGGAGGTGCTCGCCGGCGGCGGCCCGGCCGACGTCGTGGAGCTCACCGTGGCGCTCGCCGCCGCGATGCTCGCCGGCGCCGGGGTCACGGACGTGGACCCGGCCGAGCACCTGGCCAACGGCCGGGCGATGGACGTGTGGAACCGGATGATCGAGGCCCAGGGTGGCGACCCGCGCGCGGACCTCCCGACGGCGGCCCACACCGAGGACGTCGTCGCGGAGACGGACGGCGTCCTCACCGAGCTGGACGCGATGGCCGTGGGCCTGGCCGCGTGGCGCCTCGGCGCCGGGCGGGAGCGACAGGGCCAGGCCGTCCAGGCCGCGGCCGGCGTCGAGGTGCACGTGCGCCCCGGCGAGCGCGTGGCCCGGGGCCAGAAGGTGCTGACCCTGCACACGGACACGCCGGAGCGCTTCGAGCGGGCGAAGGCCGCGCTCGCCGGCGGCTGGGCGGTCGGCGAGCTCGACGACGACGCCGCCCGGGCCTTGCGCGAGCGCTCCGTGATCCTGGACCGGATCGGCTGACCGGATGCTCGCGTGGCTCGAGGGGGCGATCCTCCACGCCTCCGCGCAGTGGTGGGTTCTGCCGCTGACGCTGCTGCTGTGCCTGCTCGACGGCATCGTGCCGGTCTTCCCGTCGGAGTCGGTGCTGGTGGCCCTCGGCGCGATCGTCCGCGACGGGCATCCGTTCTCCCTGTGGGCGCTGTGGGGGGTCGGCTTCGCGGGCGCGTTCCTGGGGGACGTGGCCGCGTACGCGATCGGCCGTGCCGTGGGCGTGGAGCGGTTCCGGTGGATGCGGCTGCGGCGGGTGCGGGCCACGGTCGAGGTCGCCCGTCACCACCTGCACAGCCACGGCGCGCTGCTGCTGTTCACCGCTCGGTTCATCCCCGGCGGCCGCGTGGCCCTCAACTTCACCGCCGGCGCCACCCGCTATCCGCCGGTGCGGTTCGTGGCGCTGGACCTGGTCTCCACGGCCAGCTGGGCCGCGTACTCGATCATGATCGCGCGCCTGACCGCGGGCTGGCTGGAGAACCCGGTGCTGCAGATCGCCGTCTCCGTGACGGGTGCCGCGCTCGTGGGCCTGCTGCTGGACCGCCTGCTCAAGGCCCTGCTGCGCCGCCGGCTGGGCACCGGGGTGAAGGGCCTCACCCTGGCCGAGCAGGAGGCCCTGCGCTGAGCGCCCTGCCGTAGAGTGACGCCCGTGACGACGACGCAGCTTCCGGACACCGCATCCCCCTCCCCGCTCGAGGTCGACCTGGCCGTCCTGCCCAAGGTCTCCCTCCACGACCACCTCGACGGCGGCCTGCGCGTGGGCACCGTCCTCGACCTGGCCCGCGAGGCCGGCGTCGACGTCCCCGCGGACACCGTCGAGGGCCTGGCCGAGTGGATCGCCGAGCACGCCAACGGCGAGTCCCTCAAGAAGTACCTGCAGGTCTTCGCCCTGACCACCGCCGTGATGCAGACCCGCGAGCAGCTGCGCCGCGTGGCCCGCGAGTTCGTCGAGGACCTGGTCGCCGACGGCGTCGTCTACGGCGAGATCCGCTGGGCCCCCGAGCAGCACCTGGCCGGCGGGCTGAGCCTGGACGAGGCGGTCGAGGCCGTGCAGGCCGGCCTGGACGAGGCGGTCGAGGCCGCCGACGCCGCGGGCCACGTGATCCGCGTGGGCCAGCTGGTCACCGCGATGCGGCACGCCGACCGGGCCCAGGAGATCGCCGAGCTGGCCGTGCGCCACCGCGAGGCCGGCGTCGTGGGCTTCGACATCGCGGGCGCCGAGGCCGGGTTCCCGCCCTCCCGCTTCGCCGACACCTTCACGTGGCTGGCCGCCCACCACCTGCCCGTCACCGTGCACGCGGGCGAGGGCGACGGCTTGGACTCCGTCCGCTCGGCCCTCGTGGACGGCCGCGCCCTGCGTCTGGGCCACGGCGTGCGCCTGGCGGAGGACATCTCGGTGGAGTACGGCGGCGTGGACGAGGACGGCGAGCAGCTGGACGAGCTGACCGGCCTCGTGGACCTGGGCGAGACCGCCGCGTGGGTGCGGGACCGGCAGATCGCCCTGGAGGTCTGCCCGTCCTCGAACCTGCAGACCGGCGCGGTGGACGCCGCGGCGGGCATCGCGGGCCATCCCATCGACCTGCTCGTGCAGCTCGGCTTCCGCGTCACCGTGAACACGGACAACCGGCTCGTCTCGGACGTGTCCCTGACCGACGAGCTCTACCTGCTCGCCGAGACCTTCGGCTACTCGCTCTCCGAGCTGCTGGACCTGCAGCTCAACGCTGCCGAGGCCGCCTTCCTGTCCGTGGACGAGCGCGAGGACCTCGCCGAGATCCTCGTGGCCGGCTGGGGCGAGGTCATCTCCGGCGACGCCGTCGGCCCGGTCCTCGAAGAGCTGGACGACGCGGACGAGGACGACTGACCCGCCCGTGAGCGCGAGTGTGGACCGTCTGGTGGCGGTGGTCGAGGCCCTGCGCGACCACTGCCCCTGGACGGCCGCGCTCACCCACGCCGACCTCGCCGAGTACCTCGTGGAGGAGGCGTACGAGGCGGTGGCGGAGATCGAGTCCCGCGACGCCGCCGCATGGGCCGACGTGCCCGCGCGTCGGGCCGACGGCGCGTACCCCGCCCTGGCCGCCGAGCTCGGGGACGTCCTGTTCCAGGTGGTCCTGCACGCCGCCGTCTCCCGGGCGCCGGGCGCCCCGGCGGAGACGGCCGGGTTCCGCCTGGACGACGCCGCCGACGCCCTCACCGCCAAGATGATCCGGCGCAACCCGCTCGTGCTCACCCCCGAGGGCGGCCTGCGCCCGGCCGAGGAGCTCGCCGCCGTCACGCCCGAGGCCGTCGAGCTGGCCTGGGAGCGGGTCAAGGCGCAGGAGCGGGCCGCCGCGGGGCTCTCGTCCGCCGCCCCGGCCCACGGCGACGGCGGCACCGGCCCGGGCCTCGACGTCGGCGACATCCCGGCCCGGCTGCCGGCGCTGGCCGCCGCCGCGAAGGTGGTCGACCGCGCGGCCCGGCAGGAGCCGGACCCGCTCGCGGCGCACGTCCCGGTGCCGGCCGCGGAGGCGGGGGAGCGTCCGGTGGCGGTGTGGCCGGACGAGACCGCGCTCGGGGCGGAGCTGTTCGCGCTGGTGTTCCGGGCCCGGGCGGCGGGGCTGGACCCCGAACGGGCCCTGCGCACCACGGTGGCGCGAGTGCGTGCGGGGGACTGGTCGGCGCTGCGTCCGTCCGGCTGACGCGACGCCGCGCCGGCCCGGCCGCAGCCCCGACCGCGCCCCAGCGACATCGCAGCCGGGGGGAACGGCGGTCTTGTCGCCGGCGCGCGGCCGCCTGGAACCGGAGGTCCCCGCTAGGCTGAGGCCGTGTCCACGCCGCGGGCACGACTTCCGACTTCGATTGAAGGAGACCCGTCCATGGCCCTGATCGACGCCATCCACGCTCGCGAGATCCTCGACTCGCGCGGCAACCCCACCGTCGAGGTGGAGGTGCTGCTGACCGACGGCTCCCTGGGCCGCGCGGCCGTGCCCTCGGGCGCGTCCACCGGCGAGTTCGAGGCGGTCGAGCGCCGTGACGGGGACAAGAAGCGCTACGGCGGCAAGGGCGTGCTGGACGCCGTCGCCGCCGTCGAGGGCATCGCGGAGGAGCTCGAGGGCGAGTTCGCCGCGGACCAGCGCGCCGTGGACCGCGCGATGCGGGACCTGGACGGCACCCCCAACAAGGGCAATCTGGGCGCGAACGCGATCCTGGGCGTGTCCATGGCCGTCGCCGCGGCCGCCGCGCAGGCCTCCGACCTCATGCTCTACAAGTACCTGGGCGGCCCGAACGCCCACGTGCTGCCCGTGCCGATGATGAACATCCTCAACGGTGGCGCCCACGCGGACTCCAACGTGGACATCCAGGAGTTCATGATCGCCCCGATCGGCGCCCCGTCCTTCCGCGAGGCCCTGCGCTGGGGCACCGAGGTCTACCACGCCCTGAAGACCGTGCTGCAGGAGAAGGGCCTGTCCACCGGCCTGGGCGACGAGGGCGGGTTCGCCCCGTCCCTGGAGTCCAACCGGGCCGCCCTGGACCTCATCGCCGAGGCCGTGACGAAGGCCGGCTACCGCCTGGGCGAGGACATCGCGCTGGCGCTGGACGTCGCCTCCTCCGAGTTCTTCGACAAGGGCTCCTACACCTTCGAGGGCCAGCAGCGCTCCGCCGAGGAGATGGCCGCCTACTACACCGAGCTGGTGGACAACTACCCGATCGTCTCCATCGAGGACCCGCTCGACGAGGACGACTGGGAGGGCTGGCAGCACCTGACGGCGCAGCTGGGCGATCGCGTCCAGCTGGTGGGCGACGACCTGTTCGTCACCAACGTGGAGCGGCTGCAGCGCGGCATCGACGAGAAGGCCGGCAACGCCCTGCTCGTGAAGGTCAACCAGATCGGCTCCCTGACCGAGACCTTCGACGCGATCGCCCTGGCCCAGCGCCACATGTTCCACTGCATGATCTCGCACCGCTCGGGCGAGACCGAAGACACGTTCATCGCGGACCTCGCGGTGGCCACCAACGCCGGCCAGATCAAGACCGGCGCCCCGGCCCGCTCGGACCGCGTGGCCAAGTACAACCAGCTGCTGCGCATCGAGGAGGACCTGGACGACGCCGCCGTCTACGCGGGCCGCTCCGCCTTCCCGCGCTTCCGCGGCTGACCGTCCCCGACGACGACGCGCGGGCCCGCCCGGATCCCTCCGGGCGGGCCCGCGCCCGTCCCGGCGCGACCAGGATCCTGCCAGGGGCGGGCAGTAGGCTGGGAGGGTCCCCGCCACGCGTCCGAAGGAGTCCGCGATGAGTCCGCGCCGCCCCCGCGTGCCCCGTGTCGACCCGACGACGGGCGCCCCGCGCCGGACCGCCGTCGCGGCCCCGGCGGCCCCGACGACGGCCTCCCCGAAGGCGGACACGCCCACGCCGACCCCCGCGGCCCCTGCGGCCCCCACGCCGGCGCCCGCGGCGACGGACGCCGAGGTCATCGACCTGCAGAGCATCCAGGAGCGCCGCCAGGCCGGTCACCCCGACGTGGACCGGGCCGACACGGCCCCCGCCGAGGACACCGCCGCCCCCGCATCCCCGTCGGCACCCCCGCGCCGGACGGCACCGGCCCGCCCGGCCGGGCGTCGGCCCCGGCCCGCCCCCCGCCGCGCCGCATCCGCCGCCGCCACGGCCGCCCGCCGTCGGGCCCCGCTACCGGAGCCGGTGCCGGCCCGGCAGATCACGGGCCGCTCGCTCATCGTCGTCGCCGTGCTGCTGGTGGCCGCCGTCCTGGTGGCGCCCACGCTGCGCGCGTTCCTGAACCAGCAGCTGGAGATCTCGGCCGCGCGCGAGGAGATCGCCGCCATGCAGGCCCAGCGCGAGGACTACGAACGGCGGATCCAGCTGTGGGACGATCCCGCCTACGTGACCCAGCAGGCGCGTGAGCGTCTCGAGCTGGTCATGCCGGGGGAGACCCTGTACTCCGTGACGGGACGACCCTCCGAGACCGAGACCGAGACCGAGACCGAGACCGACACCGAGGCCGAGGACACGCCCGCCGCCGGCGCGGACGAGGTCGTCAACACCCGCCTGCCGTGGGCCGAGGGCCTGTGGGACTCGGCCGTCCGCGCCGGGCTCGAGTGAACCCCGCGTCCCGCCCCCGCCCGCACCACCCCCGCACCCCCGAGGACACCATGACCGTCAGCCCCCGCCCCGCCCAGGACCGCACCGTCACCGAGCAGGACCTGGACACCCTGTCCCGCCAGCTCGGCCGCCCGGTCCGGGACGTCGTGGAGATCGGCGCCCGCTGCGTGTGCGGCAACCCCCTCGTGGCCACCACCGCGCCGCGGCTCTCCAACGGCATCCCGTTCCCCACGACCTTCTACCTGACCCACCCCGTGCTGACGGCGGCGGTCTCGCGCGTGGAGGCGGACGGGGAGATGGCGCGCATGAACGACCGCCTCGCCCAGGACCCCGCGCTCGCGGCCGCGCACCGCGCGGCGCACGAGGCCTACATCGCCGAGCGGGACCGGGTCGGGGCCGAGGCCGGCACGGGGCCCGTCCCGGAGATCGCCGGGGTCTCGGCCGGCGGCATGCCCGAGCGCGTGAAGTGCCTGCACGCCCTCGTGGGCCACGCGCTCGCGGCCGGGCCGGGGGTGAACCCGCTCGGGGACGAGGCGATCGCCCTGGTGGCCCCGTGGTGGACGCCCGAGGTCTGCGCGTGCGAGGGCGCGTGGGACGAGGCCGCGGCGGTGCCCACGAAGGACCTCTCCCGGCACGTGAAGCACCTCGAGCGCGTCGCCGCGCTGAAGGAGGTGACGGTGGCCGGCGTGGACTGCGGCACGAACTCCATCCGCCTGCTGATCTCCCGGCCGGCCGGGACGGACGAGACCACCGGCGCCGGGGCCGACCCGGCGGCGCCGCTGGCCGACGTCGTGCGCGAGATGCGCGTGGTGCGCCTGGGCGAGGGCGTGGACGCCACCGGCGCGTTCTCCGACGCCGCGCTGGAGCGCACCTTCGCGGCGGTCGACGAGTACGCCCGCCTGGTCCAGCGCCACCACGCCGGCCGGGTCCGGTTCGTGGCCACCTCCGCCAGCCGGGACGTCTCCAACCGGGCCGCGTTCGTCGACGGCGTCCGGGAGCGGCTCGGCGTCGAGCCGGAGGTCGTCTCGGGCGCCGAGGAGGCCGGCCTGTCCTTCGCGGGCGCCGTCTCCGCCGTCGAGACCGCGGACCTGGGCCCGGAGGACCTCGTGCTCGTCGTGGACCTCGGCGGCGGCTCCACCGAGCTGGTCGTCGGCACGCCCGCGGGCGAGGTCGTGGGCGCGGTCAGCCTGGACATGGGCTGCGTGCGGTTCACCGAGCGTCATCTGCGCTCCGACCCCCCGACGTCGGATGAGGTCACCGCGGCCCGCGCAGACGCGCTCCGTCTCCTCGACGACGCCGCCGCCCGCCTGCCGCTGGAACGCGTGGCGCGCGTGGTCGGCGTGGCCGGCTCGGTGACCACCGTGACCGCCGAGGCCCTCGGGCTCAGCACGTACGAGCCCGAGGCCATCCACGGTGCGCGCCTGCCGATCGCCGAGTTCCGCGCGGCGGCGGAGGGCCTCGTGGCGGCGACCCGGGCCGAACGCGCCGAGCGGGGGTTCATGCACCCGGGACGGGTGGACGTGATCGGCGCGGGCGCGCTGCTGTGGAGCACCGTCCTGGAGCGGGTGGCCGAGGTCGCGGGCGTCACCGAGGCCTGGGCGAGCGAGCACGACATCCTGGACGGGATCGTGCTCTCGCTGCGGTCCTGACCACGACGGCGGAGAGTGGAGGGGCCGGGCCCGTGCGTGCGTAGACTGGCGGTATGTCTCTCACCCCTGAACTGTCTCCCAAGCCGCGCCTGCTGATCGTCGGCGGCGGCTACGCCGGGTTCCATGTCGCCCGCGAGCTGCAGAAGAAGGTCGCCGAGCGCGGCGGCGTCGTGACCGTCGTCGACCCCCGCCCGTACATGACGTACTACCCGTTCCTGCCCGAGGTCGTGGGCGGCCACATCGAGGGCCGCCACGTGAACGTGGACCTGCAGACGCACCTCAAGGACGCCGAGGTCGTCCGCGGCGCCGTCGTGTCCGTGGACCACGCCGGCCGCACCGCCGTGGTGCGCGGCGAGGGCGGCGACGAGTTCGAGATCCCGTACCAGGACATCGTGATGACCGCGGGCGCCGTGACCCGCGTGTTCCCGATCCCGGGTCTGGGCGAGCAGGGCATCGGTCTGCGCTCGGTCGAGGAGGCCGTCCAGCTGCGCAACCAGATCCTGGAGCGCCTGGACGCCGGTTCCCTGATGACGGACGCCGAGGAGCGCAAGCGTGCCCTGACCTTCGTGGTGGTGGGCGGCGGCTTCGCCGGGATCGAGGCCATCGCGGAGATGGAGAACCTCATCCGCAACGCCGTGGAGCGCAACGAGCGCCTCTCCCAGTCGGAGATCCGGATCGTCCTCGTCGAGGCCATGGGCCGCATCATGCCCGAGGTCTCCGAGGAGCAGGCCCAGGGCGTGGTGGAGCACCTGAAGGACCGCGGCATCGAGGTCCTGCTCAACACCTCGCTGGGCGACGCCACGGACGGCGTCATGAAGCTCGTGGCCATGCCCTCCAAGGAGGAGGCGGAGACCTTCGCGGCGGACACCCTCGTGTGGTGCGCCGGCGTGGTGGCCAACTCCGTGGTCAAGAGCACCGACTTCCCGGTGGACGACCGCGGCCGCGTGGAGGCCACCCCCACCCTGCAGATCAAGGACGGCGAGGCCGGCGCGCTCGAGGGTGCGTGGGCCTGCGGCGACGTCTCCGCCGTGCCGGACCTGACCGGGGCCGGCCCGGGCGGCTTCTGCGTCCCGAACGCCCAGCACGCCATCCGTCAGGCCAAGCGTCTGGCCGCCAACTACATGGCCGTGCGCCACGGCGAGGGCGAGGTGCAGGAGTACGTGCACAAGTCCCTGGGCACCGTGGCGGGGCTGGGCTTCGGCCGCGGCGTGGGCAACCCGCTGGGCACCAAGATCGCCGGCATCCCGGCGTTCCTGGCCCACCGCGGCTACCACGGCTACGCGATGCCCACCCTGGAGCGGAAGTTCCGCATCCTGTCCGGCTGGGTCGCCGAGACCCTGTTCGGCCGTGACTCCACCTCGGTGGCGGGCCTGGACACCCCGTTCAACCCGTTCCGCCGCGCCGCGGGCGTCGAGCTCGAGCCCGGCCGCTTCGAGCGGCAGCGGGCCCTCGAGTCCTCGAAGGGCTGATCCCGCAGCCAGCGGGCCGCCGGCCCCGTCCGAGCGCATCGGGCGGGGCCGGCGTCGTCCGCACCCGGGCCCGCGTCCACGGGCCCGCCACGCCCCCGTGGCCCAACTGGCAGAGGCGGCCGACTTAAAATCGGCGTGTTGCGGGTTCGAGTCCCGCCGGGGGCACCACGCGTCTCCCCGCGCGCCTCGCTTCTGCGCCCACCGTGAACAGCCGGTGAACCGGCGCGGATCCACGCTCCGACCCCGCGCGCGGACACAGACCTCCCGATAGGATCGTGCTGAACCCCGGGGCACGAACGCGGCTCACTGCGGCGGCGTGCGACCGGGCCGACTCGACCCGAAGGAGTGAGCCGTGGCGAATCCGGTCATGAACTCTCAGAACTTCCAGCAGCAGATGCAGGGCGGCGGACAGGCGCAGCCCGGTTGGTACCAGGGCGGGCAGCAGTCCGCGCAGTCCCCGTACGGCCAGCAGCAGAGCCCGTACGGCCAGGCCCAGGCGTTCGGCGCCGGCCAGGCGGCCCAGCAGTACGCGCACCAGCAGTCCATGGAGGACGCCTTCCGCGCGCCCTCCGCCGGCCCGGAGCAGACCGGCCGGATGACCTTCAACGACGTCGTCGGCAAGACCGGCCTGATGCTCGTGCTCGTCGTGGTGGCGGGCGCCGTGGGCTGGTTCTCGCCGGGCCTGATGATCATCGGCGCGATCGCCGGCCTCGTGCTGGGCCTGGTCAACGCGTTCAAGCGCGAGCCCTCGCCCGTGCTGATCATGGCCTACGCCGTGGCGCAGGGCCTGTTCCTGGGCGGCATCTCGGCGTTCTTCGAGGGCGCCTACCCGGGCATCGTGGTGCAGGCCGTGCTCGGCACCTTCTCCGTGTTCGCGGTGATGCTGGCGCTCTACACCTCGGGCAAGTTCCGCCCGACCCCGCGCATGACGAAGATCGTCATGGGCGCCATGATCGGCTACCTCGTCTTCATGCTCGTCAACCTGGTCCTCACCTGGACCGGCATCGGCAACATGCGTGAGGGCGGCCTGGGCCTGATCATCGGCGCGATCGCCGTGCTGCTCGCCGCGTACTCGCTGACGATGGACTTCGAGATGGCCGCCGTGGGCGTGAAGAACGGCGCCCCGCAGAAGTACTCCTGGTCCGTGGCCTTCGGCCTGACCGTGACCCTGATCTGGCTGTACATCGAGATCCTGCGCATCGTCGCCATCCTGCGCGGCAACGACTGACCGGCGCCCCGTCCCCGCACGGAGACCCGCACCGCCGCCCCGGTCCTGCACAGGGCCGGGGCGGTCTGCGTCCGCGAGGGCGTAGATTGAGGGGGTCCCTCGCCGTCACCCAGGAGGTCCCGTGACCGAGACCAGCGACCTGCCCGCCTTCGGGGCCCCGGACGCCACCGGCACCCAGCACCGCCTGCACCGCGGGTCCGCGGAGGCCGTCGTCGTCGGCCTGGCCGGTGCCCTGCGCAGGTACCGCGTGTCCGGCGTGGACCTCACCGAGCCGTACGGCCCGGACGTGGTCCCGCCCGCCGCCAACGGCATCCAGATGAGCCCCTGGCCGAACCGCGTCGCCGGCGCCCGCTGGATCCTGGACGGCGTCGAGCAGCGCCTGGACGTCACCGAACCCGCGCGCGGCCACGCCAGCCACGGCCTGCTGCGCAACACCCACTTCGTCACCGAGACGTTCTCCGCCCACGCGGTGACCCTGCGCGGTGAGATCCACCCCCAGCACGGCTGGCCGTTCCGGCTCACCCACCGCGTCACGTACGAGCTCGAGGCGGACGGCGGCCTCACCGTCACCGCCGAGGTGCAGAACCACACGGACGCCACCGTGCCCGTGGCGGTCGGCGCCCACCCGTTCCTGCGGATCGGGGACGTCCCGACGGCGGAGCTGAGCCTGCGCGTGCCCGCGGACGCCTGGATCCGCACGGGGGAGGACCTCATCCCCGTGGAGACCCTGCCGGTGGACGGCACCGACCTGGACTTCCGCCGCGGCCGGGCCGTGGGCGAGGCCGCCCTGGACGTGTGCCTCACCGGCCTGACCCCGGACGCCGACGGCCGGCACCGCCAGACCCTGCTCGCCGCGGACGGCCGCGCCGTGACCCTGTGGACCGACCACGCGTTCGCCTACACCCACGTCTTCGTCACGGACCGGCTGCCCGGCCGTGACACGGCACTAGCGGTGGAGCCGCTCACCGCTCCCGCGGACGCCCTGAACTCGGGGGAGGGCCTGCACCGGCTCGCCCCGCACGCCCGCTGGAGCGTCCAGTGGGGTCTGACCCCCCATGTCCCCGACCACCCACACGAGGAGGATCGCGCGTGAGCTCGACCCTGGCGGCCCAGACCAAGATCAACAAGGACGTGCCCTATGGGCTGACGGTGGCCGCAGCCTGGTCCTGGCGGCTGGTGGCCGTCGTCATCGGCGTCGGCGTCGTGGTGTACCTGCTCAGCTTCGTGAGCCTCGTGCTGATCCCCATCCTGGTGGCCGCGCTGCTGGCCACCCTGCTGGCCCCGGTGTACCAGGCGATGCGGCGCATCCGGGTGCCGGGCGTCGCGGCCGCCCTGCTGTGCGTGCTGCTGCTGATCGTCGTCGTGGTGGGCCTCATGGGGCTCGCCGGTCAGCAGATCGTGCAGGGCTTCGCCCAGCTGGGCGACCAGCTGGGCCAGGCCGTCGACGGCGCGATCGCCTGGCTGGCCGGCGTGGGCGTGGAGATCCCCCGGTCCGGTGGCGGGCTGGAGGGCCTGTGGCAGACGCTGCGGGACAACTCCGCCACGCTCATGAACAGCGCCGTCTCGTTCGGCTCCACGGCCGTCAACATCGGTGCGGGCCTGTTCATCGCCCTGTTCTCCCTGATCTTCTTCCTCTACGACGGCGACCGCATCTGGCGCTTCCTCCTGATCTTCGTGCCGAAGGCGCACCGTGCCACCGTGGGCCGCGCGGGCCGCTCGGGCTGGCAGTCGCTCGGCTCCTACGTGCGGGTCCAGATCTTCGTGGCGTTCATCGACGCCGTCGGCATCGGCATCGGTGCCCTGATCCTGGGCGTGCCGCTGGCCATCCCGCTGGCCGTGCTCGTCTTCCTGGCCTCGTTCATCCCGATGATCGGCGCCACCCTGACCGGCGCGATGGCGGTGCTCCTGGCGTTGATTTCCAACGGCCTGGTCAATGCGCTGCTCATGCTGGGCGTGGTGCTGCTCGTGCAGCAGATCGAGTCGAACGTCCTGCAGCCGCTCGTGATGGGCAAGGCCGTCGCGCTGCACCCGCTGGCCGTGTTCCTGGCCGTCGCCGCCGGGTCCACCGTCTTCGGGCTGGCGGGCGCCGTGTTCGCCGTGCCGGTGCTGGCCTTCGTGAACAGCTTCGTCCGCGCCCTCACCGCGGACGTGCCCGAGGAGCTCACGGAGCGGACGGACCACGCCCTCGAACCGGGCGGCGCGGAGGACGAGACGGCCGGCTCCCACCGGTACCGCCCCTCGGCGCACGACGACGCCGCCCTCGCCTCCGAGGCCGACGCGGGCACCCGGCACGGGGACGACGCCTGATGGGCGCGACGCAGGCCACGGACACCCCGGACCGGACCGTCCCGACGCCGTCGCCCCGGTGGGTGCGGCCCGCCGGCGGCCCGCCGGCCCCGGCGGCGCTGCCCGTCACCCTCGAGGAGATCGAGCGGGCGCGCGAGACGCTGCGCGGGATCGCCGAGCTCTCCCCGCTGCAGCACTCCCGGGCGCTCTCCCGGGCCGCGGGCACGGACGTACACCTGAAGTGCGAGAACCTGCAGCGGGCCGGCTCGTTCAAGGTCCGCGGCGCCTACGTGCGGATGGCGCAGCTGAGCGAGGAGGAGCGCGGCCGCGGCGTCGTGGCCGCCTCGGCCGGCAACCACGCCCAGGGCGTCGCCCTCGCGGCCGCCAAGCTCGGCATCCGCGCCCGCATCTTCATGCCGCACGGCGTCGCCCTGCCCAAGCTGCAGGCCACCCGGGACCACGGCGCCGAGGTCGTCCTGCACGGCTCCACCGTGGACGAGTCCCTCGCCGAGGCGCAGCGGTGGGCCACGGAGACCGGTGCCGTGTTCATCCCGCCGTTCGACGACCCGGCCGTGATCGCGGGCCAGGGCACCGTCGGCCTCGAGATCCTCGACGTGCTGCCGGACGTGGACACCGTGATCATGGGCATCGGCGGCGGGGGACTCATCGCCGGCACGGCCGTGGCCCTCAAGGAGGCCGCCCGGCGTCGTGGGCGCACGGTGCGCGTCATCGGCGTGCAGGCTGCCACCGCCGCCGCGTTCCCCGGCTCCCTCGAGGAGGGCCGCGTCCAGGTGCTGGAGAGCGTGTCCACCATCGCGGACGGCATCGCCGTCGGCAAGCCCGGGGCCCTGCCGCTGCGGATCGCCGCCGAGCTGGTGGACGCCGTCGTGACCGTCACGGACGACGAGATCGCCGCGGCCCTCGTCCACCTCCTCGAGCGCTCCAAGCTCGTGGTGGAGCCGGCGGGCGCCGTCGGGGTGGCCGCCCTGCTGGCGGGCCGCACGGCGGACCTGGGCTTCGAGCTCGGCACCACCGCCGTGATCCTCTCCGGCGGGAACATCGATCCGATGCTCATGCTGAAGTCCATCCAGGCCGGATTGTCGGCCGCGGGGCGCTACATGACCGTGCGCATCCCGCTGCGGGACCGCCCGGGTGAGCTGGCCACGATCTCACGGATCATCGCGGACACGGACGCCAACGTGGTGCGCGTGGACCACACCCGCGTCGGCCCGGAGCTGTCCATGGGCGGCGTGCACATCACGATCGACATGGAGACCCGCGGCGCCGAGCACTCCGCCCAGGTCCTGGAGGCGCTGCGCGGGGCCGGCTACAGCCCGGCCCCGCTGCCCTGACCGGGCCGGCTCAGGCCACGGAGCCGGCGGCGGCCGCGGTGATGGTGCCGCAGGTCCCGCCCACCGCGCGGCGCACGGCCTGGACCAGGAGGTCCTCGCGCGTCAGCGTCTCGATGCGACGGACCATCTCGCGACGGTCATAGCGCTCGTGGGCGCCCGGCAGCAGGCGCCGGGCCAGGTTGAGGTGCTGCAGCACGCCGAGCAGGAGCACGTCCTCGTCGGAGGGCTCTGCCTCGTCCAGGACGACGGCGGTCAGGTGCGCGAGCAGCTCGGCGCGCTCGGTGCCGCGGGGGACGTGCCGGGTGGCCAGGAAGGCCTTGCGCTCGGTGAGGCGGCCGGTCTCGGTCAGATGGGCGACGACGGCCTTGCGCAGGTCCGGCTTGCCGGCCGCCACAGTGGCCACGAGCGGTCGGCCGGCCAGGGCGTCGACCTGTCCGAGGGAGGAGTCCAGGACGGGGTCGCCGGTGGTGCCGGCCGCGGTCACGAGCACGCGGGCCCGGTCCACGGGGACGTCCTCGAGGGTCACGATCCCGGCGGACCGGTGGTCGGCCAGCGCGGCGGCCGCGAGGGCAACGCGGTGGTGGGAGGGGCTCTCGGAGCACCCGTCCTCGCGGGTGAGCAGCAGGTGTGCCTTCTCGACGGTCAGCATGGGGCCAGAGTAGCAACGGGGGCGCGGTGGGGTCCGGGACGGACGGCGGCCGCGGTCCCCTCGGGGGGACCGCGGCCGCCGTCGGAGCCGGGCAGGGTCAGCCGGAGTAGGGCTGGACGTCCTTGACCTCGACCTTGATGTCCTTGCCGTTCGGGGCGGTGTAGGAGACCTTGTCGCCCTTCTTGGCGCCGTTGATGGCCTCACCGAGCGGGGAGCGCTCGGAGTAGACCTCGAGCGACTCGTCGTCCGCGGCGATCTCGCGGTTGCCGAAGAGGAAGGTCATCTCGTCGCCGGCGACGACGGCGGTCACCACGGTGCCCGGGTGCACGGCGCCGTCGTTCTCGGCGGCCTCGCCCACGCGGGCGGTCTCGAGCAGGTGCTTCAGCTCGGCGATGCGGCCCTCGTTCTTCGACTGCTCCTCGCGGGCGGCGTGGTAGCCGCCGTTCTCCTTGAGGTCGCCCTCGTCGCGGGCGGCCTCGATGCGCTCGATGATCTCCTGACGGCCGGGACCGGAGATGTACTCGAGCTCCTTGGAGAGGCGATCGTACGCCTCCTGGGTCAGCCACGGGGCGTCGGACTGGCTGGTGGTCATGCTCTGTTCCGCCTTTCTGTCTCGGGTGATGCGGAGTCCGGGGCGCGGCGCACCGGGTCTGGCGCGCGATCCGCGTCCGGCGGACGCGCCCGCATGCGAAAGACCCCGCCGATCAGGAGGACGCGCGTGACCCGAGGGCTCCGTGCGACGCCTGCCTGACTCACCGGCGGGGCGGGAATGCTCCGACGAGTCTATCCGGGCGGCGTGCGTCACACCAACGGCGGCCGCTTCGCCGAGGGCGGAGCACTCCGGGAGGGCTCAGACCTTGCGGCAGGTCTCGACGATGCCGGAGTCGCCCCGCACCACGGTGCGCACGTCCACGGTGTAGCGCTGCTGCGCGTCCGAGGGGGAGTCCCGCCGGTCGGCCGGCAGGGTCTCCAGGCGGACGGTGCGGAAGCCGACGGGGGCGGCGTGGGAGTCGGTGACGAGCACATCGCACTCGGCCTGCACGCCCTCCGGGACGGAGGCCTGGAAGGTGACGGTCGCGTGGCCGTCGTCCTCGATGGTGAAGCCGACGTCCTTGTACTCGATGGCGCCCACGGACATGTTCAGGCCGATCCACACGGACAGCAGCACGGCCACGACCAGCCCGAGCCCGCCGAGGCCCGCCCACAGCCGACGACGGCCCGGACGCGTGTGGTTCGTGCCGTACCGGTTGGCTAATGTGGGGTCCTGCGCGCGGACCGCGGGGGCGTGGTGAGACATCCCCTCCACCCTAGCCGCTGCCCGCCGCCGGAGGCCGATGACGACGTCGGCCTGGACCCCTCACGCCGCCGCCCCCGCGGCGGCCCCGCCATCCGGACAGGAGTGTGCGATCCACGTGACCGATCAGACCCCCCAGGCCCAGCCGGCCGCAGGCACCGCCCTGCCGCCCTCCACCGGGCTGCGTCTCATGGCGGTGCACGCCCACCCGGACGACGAGTCCTCGAAGGGGGCCGGCACCATGGCCGCCTACGCGGCGGCCGGGGCCGAGGTCATGGTCGTCACGTGCACCGGCGGCGAGGCCGGCACCCTGCTCAACCCGTCGTTCGGGGACACCACCCGGGCGGACCGGGACATCGCGGCCGTGCGCCGCGAGGAGATGGCGGAGGCCGCGCGCATCCTCGGCATCCGGCACGCCTGGCTCGGCTTCCTCGACTCGGGCCTGCCCGAGGGGGATCCGCTGCCGGCCCTCCCGGCGAACTGCTTCGCCGAGGTCCCGCTCCGGGATGCGGCGGCCCCGCTGATCTCGCTCGTGCGCCGGTTCCGCCCGCACGTGCTCATCTCCTACGACGAGGTCGGCGGCTACCCCCACCCGGACCACCTGCAGGCCCACGCCGTGACGATGGAGGCGTACCGGGCCGCGGGCCTCGCCGACGAGTACCCCGAGGCCGGGCCCGCCTGGGAGGTATCGAAGGTCTACTACGACTGCGGCTTCAACCCGCGGAAGTTCCGCACGATGGCCGCGGTGGCCGAGGCCGACGGCGAGGACGTGCCGTTCGCCCGACGCCTGATGATGTTCGACGCGATGGACGCGATGCGCGAGGTGCTGCGCCGCCGCGAAGCCGGGGAGGACGTGCCCGACCCGGAGGTCATCCCGCCGTGGGTCACCGCGGACCACGACGTCACCACGCAGGTGGACGTCACCGGCTTCCTCGACGAGCGCGACGCCGCCCTGCGGGCGCATCGCACCCAGATCGACCCCGACGGCATGTTCTTCGACGCGCCCCACGACCTGCAGCGGCGCGCCTGGCCGTGGGAGGACTTCGCGCTGATCGACTCGCGCGTGCCCTCCGAGCTGCCGGAGCACGACCTCTTCGCCGGCCTGCGCTGAGCCGACCCGGCTCGGGCCGTGCGGCCGGGGCCGGTAGAGTGGGGCGGCGTGACACCCCTGTCTGGCCTTCCCCTCGTCCTCACCGCGCTCGCGGCCGCGAGCCCCGCGCCGGTGCCCGCCGTCCCGGAGCCGACGCTGCGCCCCGGGCTCGAGGAGGCGGAGGTCACCCCCGGCATCGAAGGGTTCCTGTTCACCGCGCTCATGGTGGTCATGGCGATCATCGTCCTCCGCGTCATGGTCCGCTCGGTGCGCCGCGTCCAGCAGCGTTCCCCGGAGGCCGAGGCCATGCTCGTGGAGCGCCATCAGCAGCACCTGCCGGACGAGGTCCGCGCGGGCGGCGAGCACCTGGACGCGGACTCCGAGGACCGGCTGCGCCGCCTGCAGGAGAAGTACCCCGGGTACCTCCAGGAGCCGGCCCCGGAGCCCCAGGCCCCGGACACCGGACGCGACTGACCGTCGTCGGGCCCGTGCACGCCCGAGACTCGACGCCG
This sequence comes from Micrococcus sp. iso_239, assembly GCF_056173395.1. Taxonomy (NCBI): domain Bacteria; kingdom Bacillati; phylum Actinomycetota; class Actinomycetes; order Micrococcales; family Micrococcaceae; genus Micrococcus; species Micrococcus sp. iso_239. The sequence continues at coordinate 503,992 of NZ_CM149672.1, forward strand.
GAGACTCCACGCCCGAACCCTTGAGGCCCGCAGACGCGCCGCTACGGCATGGACGTAGCGGCGCGTCTGCGGGCCTCGGCGCTGCCCGGCGGGGCGCAGACTCCCGTCCCCGACACGCTCAGGCGACGACGAGCACCGCCCGGTAGATGGCGACGGCGTGGCACACGAAGCCGGCCACCGTGAAGGCGTGGAACAGCTCGTGGAAGCCGAACCACTCGCGGTGGATCGTGGGGGCCTGCAGCGCGTAGCAGACCGCGCCCGTGATGTACGCGACGCCGCCGGCCACGATCAGCCACCCCGCCGCCGCATCCGCGGCGAAGAAGTCGCCCAGGTAGAGCAGCGCCGCCAGCCCGAGGGCCACGTACACCGGCGTGTAGAGCCAGCGCGGCGCGTCCGTCCACAGCACCCGGAACGCGACGCCGGCCACGGCCCCCACCCACACCAGGGTGAGCAGCACGCGCGCCCGGTCCGGAGCCAGCAGGGCCAGGGAGAGCGGCGTGTAGGTGCCGGCGATGACCAACATGATGTTCGTGTGGTCCAACCGCTTGAGGACACGGGAGACCACCTCGTTCCACTGCACCAGGTGGTACGTCGCCGAGACCCCGAACAGCAGCAGGCCCGTCACGGCGTAGACCGCGCTGGCCCACCGCAGCGTCGCGGTCGGCGCGAGCACGATGAGCACGATGCCGGCCGCGAGCGTCAGCGGCGCCATGACCGCGTGGATCCAGCCGCGCAGTCGGGGCTTGTACAGCGGATGGTCGGGGTCGCGGATGCGCTCGATGCGCCAGCGCAGGCGACGGGCGGCGTCGGTCTCGCGGAGGGGTGTCACAGGGTCCATGCCTCCATTGTCGTCGGTCGGCCCGGGGCCGGGGCACGGGATGGTCGCTGTGTGCCGCGCGCGTATCCTGGAGGCTCGCAGGACCGTCCGAGAGGGGAGCGCGCCGTGGGTCGACCCGAGGCCTTCTACCGCCTGTACGAGCGGCGGCTGACGCGCGGCCTGGACCCGGAGCGCCTGCCCCGGCACATCGGCGTGCTGGTGGACGGCAACCGTCGCTGGGCCCGCGCGTTCGGGGCGTCCACGCAGCAGGGCCACCAGGCCGGAGCTGAGCGCATCCTCGACTTCATCGGCTGGTGCGACGAGGCCGGCATCCCCGTGGTCACGCTCTACATGCTCTCCACCGAGAACCTGCGGCGTCCGGCGGAGGAGCTCGCCCCGCTCCTGGAGATCATCCAGACGACGGCGGAGCGCCTCGCCCAGCCGGCCGAGGGCCGCGCCCCCGTGTGCGTGCAGCCGGTCGGCGCGGTGGACCTGCTCCCCGAGCCCATGGCGCGACGGCTCGCCGAGGTCGCCGAGCAGACCAAGGGCCACGACGGCGTGCACGTGAACGTGGCCGTGGGCTACGGGGGCCGCCAGGAGATCCTCGACGCCGTGCGCGAGCTGCTGCGGGACGAGCACGCCCTGGGCCACAGCGCGGCGGAGGTGGCCGAGTCCGTCACCGTCGAGCAGATCGCGGACCGGCTCTACACGCGCGGCCAGCCGGACCCGGACCTGGTCATCCGCACGTCCGGGGAGCAGCGGCTCTCCGGGTTCCTGCTCTGGCAGTCCGCGTACTCGGAGTTCTACTTCTGCGAGGCCATGTGGCCCGCGTTCCGCAAGGTCGACTTCCTGCGTGCCCTGCGCGACTACGGCAGCCGTCAGCGCCGGTTCGGCACCTGACGGTCGGCGCGGCCCCACCACAGGCCCAGCAGCACCCCGACGACGGCCCCGGCCAGGTGGCCGGTCCACGAGATGCCGGGTGCCGGCAGCAGGCCGATCAGGCTCGAGCCCAGGTGCGTGAGGGCAACGAGCACGGAGACGACGACCGCCCCGATCCGCCGCACCGCGACCCCGTAGACGATCAGGAACGCGATCAGCGCGTACACGATCCCGGAGGCGCCGATGTGCACGCCCGGGGTGCCGATCACCCAGGTCAGCAGGCCCGAGCCCAGCCAGGCGCAGACGAGCAGGGCCACCGGCCGGCGCGAGACCAGGGCGGCCAGCGGACCGAGGACGAGCAGCGCCGTCGTGTTGCCGATCAGGTGGGCCCAGCCGGCATGCAGCACGGGGGAGAACAGGACCCCGTCGAGGCCGTCGAGGCGTCGCGGGATCAGGCCCACGCCGGGGATGATCACCCGGCCGAGGAAGATCAGCACGAACTGCGCGACCCACATGGCCGCGATCAGCACGGCGGTGGGCGCGACGGCGCCCAGCAGGCGGCCGCCGGCGCGCTCGGCCAGGGTCGGGGCGGGGGCCGGGCCGCCCGGCAGATCGGGCAGGCCGGGGGACGGGCGGTGCATGCTCAAGGGCCCTCCTGTGGACGGGGAGCGGGCGGCCGTCGGGACGTCGGCGGCGCGTCTCCAGTGTAGGGAGCGCGGGACGCCGGGGCCGTGGCGGGGCCCGGACGGACCGTCACCGCGACTTCATCCCGGGTTCACCGTGCCGGGCCCCGGCGGACGACGCCGCTTCCTAGCGTGGCCCGTGGGCGGACCCCCGCCCGCACGGTTCACCGGCACAGGAGGCAGACATGGTGGCAGAGCTCGTGGAGCACGCGCAGACCCGGCAGGAGCCGTCGAGCCGGCCGGGCCAGGCGCGTGCCGAGGCGGGGGCGGCGGAGGCGACCGGCCTGCGGACCTACGTGGTGGACACGTCCGTGCTGCTCTCGGACCCGCGCGCCCTGCTGCACTTCGCCGAGCACGAGGTGGTCCTGCCGCTCGTGGTGGTCTCGGAGCTTGAGGCCAAGCGCGCCGACCCCGACCTCGGCTACGACGCGCGCACGGCCCTGCGCCTGCTCGACGACCTGCGCGGCCGCCACGGCGCGCTGGACCAGCCCGTGCCGATCACCCCCGAGGGCGGCACGCTGCGGATCGAACTGAACCACGTGTCCGTGGACGTGCTGCCCCTGGGCATCCGCGGCACGGACAACGACTCCCGCATCCTCGCCGTCGCGAAGGCGCTCGCGGACGAGGGCGCCACGGTCACGGTCGTGTCCAAGGACCTGCCGATGCGCGTGAAGGCGGCGGCCATGGGCCTCGCCGCGGACGAGTACCGCCACGAGCTCGTGCGTGACTCGGGCTGGCGCGGCACCGTCTCCCTCAGCGTGGCGCAGGAGCGGCTGGACGCCCTCTACGACGACGGCGAGGTCGACCTGGCCGGCGTCCCGCTGGGGACCCTGACCGGCACGGGCGTCGAGACCGGGCCGGAGGAGGCCCCGGCCGAGGCGGACCGCCTGCCGGTCAACACGGGGCTGGTGCTCACCGCGCCCCGGGGCTCCGCCCTGGCCCGGGTCGGCGAGGGCGGCCGAGCCTGCCTGGTGCGCGGGGACCGCGACGTGTTCGGCCTGCACGGCCGTTCCGCCGAGCAGCGGCTGGCCATCGAGCTGCTGACGGATCCGAGCGTGGGCATCGTCTCCCTCGGCGGCCGCGCGGGCACCGGCAAGTCCGCGCTGGCGCTGTGCGCGGGCCTCGACGCCGTGATGGAGCGCCGCGAGCACCGCAGGGTGGTCGTGTTCCGCCCGCTGTACGCCGTCGGCGGCCAGGACCTGGGCTACCTGCCCGGCTCCGAGGGCGACAAGATGGGCCCGTGGGCGCAGGCCGTGTTCGACACCCTGGGCGCGCTCGTCTCCCCGTCCGTGGTGGACGAGGTGGTGGACCGCGGGATGCTGGAGATCCTGCCGCTGACGCACATCCGCGGCCGCTCGCTGCACGATGCGTGGGTGATCGTGGACGAGGCGCAGTCGCTCGAGCGGAACGTGCTGCTCACGGTGCTGAGCCGGATGGGCCGCAACTCGAAGGTGGTGCTGACCCACGACGTCGCCCAGCGGGACAACCTGCGCGTGGGCCGGCACGACGGCATCGCGGCCGTGGTGGAGCGCCTCAAGGGCCACCCGCTGTTCGGACACGTGACGCTGACCCGTTCCGAGCGCTCGCCGATCGCCGCGCTGGTCACGGACCTGCTGGAGGAGGGCCGAGCCTGAGCCGGGCATGAAAAAGGGGCCGCTGCCGAAGCAGCGGCCCCCGGCGGGGGTGCTCGGCCCCGCGGAGGGGGGATGGGGGGCCGAGGAAGCCCGCCACCATGGCCCCTTTGAAACGGGATTGAGGCCATGGGGTCTGTGTGAGCCCCGTACGTCCATCAGACGGCCGGAAGCTCGTGACTTCACAGTAGACCCACGCGAGGGCTCGTCGCAATGGGCGGCTCCGGTTGCGCTGTGGGCAGAACACGGGGTGGCCGGACCGTGAACGCGAGGTGGCCTGATCGCCTGTGGACGACGGCCCGGCGGGTGCGCCGCCCGGCCTAGGCTGGGCGCATGAGCGGGGTGGGATGGGCGTGGACGCACGGCGCGCCGGCGACGGCGGTGCTGTGGTCCCTGGGACTGGTGTGGTTCGCGGTGTGCTCGGGCGTGCTCGTGCGCACGGACCTGCGCGAACATCGGCTGCCGAACCGATGGACGCTGCGGCTGGCGCTGGGCGGGTTGGCGATGATGACCGGGGGAGCGCTGCTGGCGGGCCGGGGTGACCTGGCCCTCTGCAGCCTGCTGGGCGGTCTCGGCTACACCGTGGCGATGCTCGCGCTGCACGTGCTCAGCCGCGGCGGCCTCGGGATGGGGGACGTGAAGCTCGCCGGCGGGCTGGGCGTGTACACGGGGGTGCTCGGTCCGACGGCGGTGCTCGCCGCCGGGGTGGGCGCGATCCTGCTCGGCGGCGTCGTGGCGGGGCTGCTGGTCCTCGCGGGCCGGGCGACGGGGCGAACGGCGCTGCCGTTCGGGCCGGCGATGGTGGCGGCGGCCGCCGGAGTGCTGGTGCTGGCGTGAACGACGAGCGGCCGCCCTCCGCACGGGAGGACGGCCGCTCGGCGTCGTGGCCCGGGAGGCGGCGTCGCGCCGCTCACCGAATCCGCCGGATCACTCCGGGTGGGTCATGGACATGGTGTCCAGGGCCTTGTCCAGCTGCTCCTCGGTGATCTCGCCGCGCTCGACGTAGCCGAGGTCCACGACGGCCTCGCGCACGGTCATCTTGTTCGCGACGGCGTGCTTGGCGATCTTGGCGGCGGCCTCGTAGCCGATCACCTTGTTCAGCGGGGTCACGATGGACGGCGAGGCGCCGGCGAGGAAGGCGCAGCGCTCCTCGTTGGCCTCGATGCCGTCGATCATCTTGTCCGCCATGACGCGCGTCGTGTTGGCCAGCAGGCGGATGGACTCGAGCAGGTTGGCGGCCATCACGGGGATGCCCACGTTGAGCTCGAACGCGCCGTTGGTGGAGGACAGGGCGACGGTGGTGTCGTTGCCGATCACCTGGGCGCACACCATGATCGCGGCCTCGCAGATCACGGGGTTGACCTTGCCCGGCATGATCGAGGAGCCCGGCTGCAGGTCCGGGATGGCGATCTCGCCGAGGCCGGTGTTCGGGCCGGAGCCCATCCAGCGCAGGTCGTTGTTGATCTTCATGAGCGAGAACGCGATGTTCCGCAGCTGGCCGGAGGCCTCCACGAGGCCGTCACGGTTGGCCTGGGCCTCGAAGTGGTTGCGGGCCTCGGTCAGCGGCAGACCGGTCTCCTCGGCGAGCAGCTCGATCACGCGGGCGGAGAAGCCCTTCGGGGTGTTGATGCCGGTGCCCACGGCGGTGCCGCCGAGCGGGACCTCGGCCACGCGCGGCAGCGCGGACTGGATGCGCTCGATGCCGTAGCGGACCTGCGCGGCGTAGCCGCCGAACTCCTGGCCCAGGGTCACCGGAGTGGCGTCCATGAGGTGGGTGCGGCCGGACTTCACGACGCCGGCGAAGGCCTCCGCCTTCTTCTCGAGGGAGACGGCCAGGTGGTCCAGCGCCGGGACGAGGTCGTTCACGAGGGCGGCGGTGACGGCCACGTGCACGGAGGTCGGGAACACGTCGTTCGAGGACTGGGAGGCGTTGACGTGGTCGTTGGGGTGCACCTCGTCCTCGGAGCCGGCCTCCTTCAGTGCGCGGGTGGCGAGGGTGGCGAGCACCTCGTTGGTGTTCATGTTGGAGGAGGTGCCGGAGCCGGTCTGGAACACGTCGATCGGGTACTGGTCGTCGTGGTCGCCGGCGATGACCTGGTCCGCGGCGGCGACGATGGCGTCCGCGCGCTCCTGCGAGATGATGCCCAGCTCGGCGTTCGCCTTGGCCGCGGCCTTCTTGACCTGCGCGAGGGCGTGGATGTGGGCGGGCTCGAGGCCCTTGCCGGAGATCGGGAAGTTCTCCACGGCGCGCTGGGTCTGTGCACGGTAGAGCGCGTTCACCGGCACCTTCACCTCGCCCATGGTGTCGTGCTCGATGCGGAACTGCTGATCGGTGTTCTCTGCGGTCATGGTCACATCCTAGGACGGCGTGGGCGCCCGGTGCCGCACCGGACGCCCGACGTCGTCAGACCGCCAGGTCGCCGTGCACGCGGCCCGGTCGCGCGGTGCCCTCGGACAGCGAGTAGGTGAGCCCGACGACGGCGGTGCGCCCGGACTCGACGGCCGCGCGGACGGACTGCGAGGTCTCCAGGAGGTGGTCGCAGGTCTGGTCCACGTGCTCGGCCACGAACTCGTCGACCTCCTCCAGCCCGCGGCGACGCCCGGCCAGCACGGACGGGATGATGCGCTCCACGAGGGGGCGCACGAAGCCGCGCGGCATGGTGCCGGAGATGTAGGACTCGACCGTCGCCGTGACGGCGCCGCACGAGTTGTGGCCCAGGACGATGACGAGCGGGATCTCCAGCACGTCCACGCCGTACTCGATGGAGCCCAGCACGGCGTCGTCGATCACGTGGCCGGCCGTGCGCACCACGAACACGTCGCCGAGGCCGAGGTCGAAGATGATCTCGGCCGCCAGGCGCGAGTCGGCGCAGCCGAAGATCACGGCGACCGGGGCCTGACCGGCGGTCAGGTCGCTGCGCCGCTCGGCGTTCTGGTTCGGGTGGCTCGGCTCGCCCGCCACGAAGCGGCGGTTGCCCTCGGCGAGGACCTCCCACGCCTCGGCGGGGGTCAGGTCGGAGGTGGGGACGACGACGTCGGGGGCCGGCGTCGTCTCGGGGCGGGTGTGGGGGGTCATCGGGTCTCCTTCGCGACGCCGTGCGCCAGGTCTTCGAGGACGGCCTGGTCGCCGGTGGTGGTCAGCACCACGGTGCTGCCGTCCACCTCCGCCACGAGCCGTCGCTCCGGCTTCTTCGGATCGGCGTGGAGGTCCCACGCGATCCCGTCGATCTCGATCGTCTCCGACGTCGGGACCTGGTCCACCCGCAGGCTCACCCAGGTGGGGTCGACGTCCTCGGCCTGCTGCAGGCCCGCGAACACCGTGTCCGTGACCACCCAGCCGACGTCCCACGTGGAGACGCCGTCCAGCTTCTGCAGGCGGGCGTAGTTGGCGTACCAGGACTCCGGTACCTCGGGCGCCAGGGCCGGCAGGTCGCCGTCGTCGTGGGGGATCGTGGCGGCCTCGGCGGCGACGTCGACGCGGTCCTCACGGGGCCGCTGCGGCGGCTCCGGGTTGAGCAGGAGGACCACGGCCACGATCGCCAGCAGAGCCGCCAGGGAGAGCACCATGGCCATCCACGGCTGCCGGGCCCGCTGCGCCTGCGTGGCGGTCAGGACGGGACGGGGGGCGGGGGCGTGGGGGTCGGCGGAGCTCACGGTCAGCATTGTGCCACCCACGGGAGGCCGCCCCCGTAGGATGAGGACCGGGGCAGAGCCGCCCTCACGCCCCGTCCCGTGCGGACGGAGCGCCGCGAGCAAGGATCGGAGCAGCGATGACCAGCGCGTCCTCGGAGAAGACCGGCTACGAGAATCACGTCCCGGACCGCAACCTGGCCATGGAGTTGGTGCGGGTGACCGAGGCGGCGGCCATCGCCGCGAGCCCCTGGGTGGGCTACGGGGACAAGAACAAGGCGGACGGCGCCGCGGTGGACGCGATGCGCGCGTTCATGGACACCGTGGCCATGGACGGCACCGTGGTGATCGGCGAGGGCGAGAAGGACGAGGCCCCCATGCTGTTCAACGGCGAGCAGGTCGGCGACGGCTCCGGCGCCGCCGTGGACGTGGCCGTGGACCCGATCGACGGCACCCGCCTGACCGCCATGGGCTACAACAACGCGCTCTCCGTCTTCGCGGTGGCCGAGCGCGGCACCATGTTCGACCCGTCGGCCGTGTTCTACATGGACAAGCTCGTGGTGGGCCCCGAGGCCGCCGACTTCGTGGACATGCGCCTGCCGGTGAAGCAGAACGTGAACCTCGTGGCCAAGGCCCTGGACAAGCCCGTCTCCCAGGTGACCGTGTGCGTGCTGGACCGCCCCCGCCACGAGGGCCTGGTCAAGGAGATCCGCCAGGCCGGCGCCCGGGTGAAGTTCATCCTGGACGGCGACGTCGCCGGCGCCATCGCTGCCGCCCGCCCGGGCACCGGCGTGGACATGATGATGGGCATCGGCGGCACCCCCGAGGGCATCGTCACCGCGTGCGCGATCAAGGCCACCGGCGGCATCATCCAGGGTCGCCTGGCCCCCACCGACGACGCCGAGAAGCAGAAGGCCCTCGACGCCGGCCTCGACCTCGACGCGGTGCTGACCACGAACGAGCTGGTCACCTCCGACCACTGCTACTTCGCGGCCACCGGCATCACCGACGGCGACCTGCTGCGCGGTGTGCGCTTCGCCGACGGCCGCGTGCACACGCAGTCCATCGTGATGCGCTCGTCGTCCGGCACGGTCCGCACCGTGGACGCCGAGCACGACGTGAAGAAGTGGTCCAAGTGGCTGGGGGACCGCGACGCCCGCTGAGCCCGCGGGCCGGTCTGCCGGGCTCAGCCCCGCGGCAGGCCGGCCACGTGCACCGTCGCCGGGGCGCCGGCCGCGGCGCGGACGGCCAGCGGGCCGGACGCCGTCTCCGCTGCGGGCAGGAACACGGCCTCGCCCGGGCCCAGCTCGATCTCCTGGCCTGCCAGGGCCAGGCTCGCCGTGCCGCGGGTGACCACCGCGATCCCGGGCCCGTGCACGTCGAGCCCGTGGACGGCGTCGTCCTCGAGCGTGGCCTGGAGCAGCTCGAACTCCTCGAACGGCGGGCGGAAGGCCACCACGGAGTCGGCCACGCGCTCGGGCTCGGTGGAGGGCACCGGCAGCGCCTCGAAGGTGACCACGCGGCGCAGCTCGGGCACGTCCATGTGCTTCGGGGTGAGCCCGCCGCGCAGCACGTTGTCCGAGGCGGCCATGACCTCCACGCCCAGCCCGTGCAGGTACGCGTGCACGTTGCCGGCGGGCAGATGGATGGCCTGACCCGGGGCCAGGTCCACGCGGTTGAGCAGGATGGCCACCACCACGCCGGGGTCGTCCGGGTGGTGGTGGGCGACCTCGAGGGCCGTGGCCAGCGAGGGGTCGCGCTCGGCCAGGTCCGGCGCGGCCCGCAGCACGTCCACGACCTGCGCGACGGCGCCGGGGGAGCCCCACACGGAGTCCGGGTCGAGGATCGAGGTGAACGCGTCCTCGAGGTCCCCGGCGGCGAGGGTCTGGCTGATCCGGGCGGCGGCGACGGCGACGGCGGACGTGTCCCCGTCCGCCCGCTCCGTGAGGGCGCGGGCCAGGGCCTCGAAGCTGTCCGAGGAGACCTCGGGGGAGCGGAAGCCGCACATCGCCGCGAAGGGGGTCAGGGCGAGCAGCATCTCCGGCTTGTGGTTCGCATCCTTGTAGTTGCGCTCCGGGGCGTCGGCCGGCACGCCGGCCGCCTCCTCCGCGGCGTGGCCCGCGCGGGCCTGCTCCAGGGTGGGGTGCGCCTGGATGGACAGCGGGGCGCCCGCGGCGAGCAGCTTCATGAGGAAGGGCAGACGGCCCTCCGGTGCGGCGGGCCCGAGACAGCGCTCGGGGTCCCCGGCCACCACCTCGTCCAGGCCGACGTGGGCGCCGTCCGCCACGACGGCGACGCACGGGGCGCCCGAATGGTCGCCCAGCCACAGCTCGGCCTCGGGGCGGCCGGTGGGCTCGCGTCCCTGCAGGTCGGCGAGGAGCGTGGGGGAGCCCCAGGCGTAGTCACGGATCACGGGCTTCAGGACGTGCATGCGCCCAGCCTAGGTCAGCCCGTCGGCCCGCGCGCCGCGCCTCACGGGGCGGGGATGCACAGCCCGTTGGTCGAGGACGCGTGGTTCAGCACGTCCTCCTGGCCCAGGTCCTCGGCCGTCATCAGGTCCTCGGCGGTGAAGGGCTCGCCGTCGGAGCGGGTCGGCGGGGCCGGCCACGTGGCCGGGTCGTCCTCGTCGACGTCGGGGGTCTGCGTCTCCTGCGCGACGACGGCCAGCACGGTGAGCAGCGGCGTCGCCGAGACCCCGGTCGGCTCCGATCCGGCGGTTGCGGACTCATCGGCCAGCATCTCGTCCACGCGGCGGTGGACGAGGTCGTAGTCGGGGTAGGTGGTGAAGTGGGTGCCCGTGTCGCCGAAGTCGGGCGGGCCGATGGTCAGCCGCCGCATCTTCTGGCCGCGCGAGCGCTCGGCGAGGTCCGCGAACGTGCCGAGCTGGGACTGCGGCAGGTCGGTGGTCACGATCTGCTCGCCCGCCGCGAGGATCCCCTCGAAGCGGGTGAGCACGGTGGCGGGGCTGAACTGCTCCAGCATCGCCGCCTGCATGCACTGCTGCCGGCGGATGCGGGCGTAGTCGGTGGACCAGTGCCGGGAGCGGGCGAAGGCGAGCGCGTCGTCGCCGTTGAAGTGGTGGGTGCCCGGCTCCCACCAGATGTTGCCCCAGGCGCCGTCGGGCCGGACGCCGCGGTGCACCACGTAGCCGCCGCTGACGACGTCCACCCCGCCCATGGCGTCGATCAGCTGGGCGAAGCCGCCCATGTCCATGAGGGCGTAGCCGGAGACGTCCAGGCCGAGGATGCCGCCGGCGGCGTCCTTCATGGCCTCGGCGCCGGGGTGTTCGGCGTCCGGGTAGAGGTCTGCGTGATGCTCCTCCACGTCCGTGTAGAGGGCGTTGAGGATGCACTCGTCGCCGCAGTCGAAGCCGTTGGGGTACACGTCCCACAGCGGGGAGCCCTCGACGAACGGCGCGTCCTGGAGATTGCGGGGCAGGGAGAACATCACGATGGCGCCGGTGCGGGCGTCCACGGAGACCACGTGCATGGAGTCCGGGCGCAGCCCCTGGCGGCCCTCGCCGGCGTCCGCGCCCAGGACCAGGATGTTGTAGCGGCCCTCGGCCTCCGGGACGGCCGGCCCCTCCTGGAAGACCTCGCCGAGCGCCCCGCGGCTCGTGTTCGCCGCCCAGCCGCCGTAGAGCAGGGCGCCGCTGGTGAGCACGAGCGCGAGCGCGGTGACCGCCGCCGTGATCTTCCGCGCGCCGGGGGCGAGCAGGTGCGGCCGGATCAGCCGGAACGTGTCCACCCACAGCACCGCCCAGCCCACCGCCAGCGCCGCCAGGACCACCGCCAGCCCGAGCAGCACGCCGTCCCGGGCCATGAGCGAGATCAGGCTCGCGCGGGAGACCAGCCACCACAGCAGCCCGAGGATCAGCACGGCCCACACGGTGACGGTGACCCGCAGCGCCACGCGGCCGAGCCGGCGGCTGCCGGCGACGAGCTGGGCGCCGCCGGGGACCAGCAGGGTCAGGGCGGTGAGGATCAGCGCCCGGCGGGTGCGCTCGGTGGGGGAGGCGACGCGTGGATCTCGGAGCGGGTCGGGCTGCGCGTGACCGGCGGGCACGGATCCGGTGGCGGGTGACATCAGCGGTCGGCGGCCATCCGCTCGCGCAGGCGGGCCCCCTTGGCCCGGGCCTGGGCGTTGAGCTCGTCGGCGTGCTCGGCGAGGGCGGCGCGCAGGCGGTCGCCCTCCGCGGTGTCGGCCGAGGCGAGGATGCGGGCGGCCAGCAGGCCGGCGTTGCGGGCGCCGTCGATGGAGACGGTGGCCACCGGCACGCCGGCGGGCATCTGGACGATCGAGAGCAGGGAGTCCATCCCGTCCAGGCTCTTGAGCTTCACGGGTACGCCGATCACGGGCAGGGGGGTGACGGCGGCGAGCATCCCGGGCAGGTGGGCCGCGCCGCCCGCGCCGGCCACGATCACGCGGATGCCGCGCTCGTGCGCGCGGGCGCCGAACTCCACCATCTCGTGGGGCATGCGGTGCGCGGAGACCACGCCGACCTCGACGGGCACGTCGAGCTCGCGCAGGGCCTCGGCGGCCGCGCTCATCACGGGCCAGTCGGAGTCGGAGCCCATCACGACGGAGACGACCGGGGCGTCGTCCTGGAGGGGCTGGGCGGGGGTCTGGGGCGTGGCGGTCATGGGCGGGCCTCCGTCTCGGTGCCGGTGGTGGGGGCGTCGTCGCGCAGGAGTGCGGCGGCGGACTCGGCGGTCCGCACGGCCTCCTCGAGGCTGAGGCCGTGGTCCGCGACGACGTTGACGTGACCGACCTTGCGGCCCGGGCGCACGTCCTTGCCGTAGAGGTGGACCTTGGCCTGCGGGTGGGCGGCGAGGGCCGCGACGCTGCCGGCGTGCAGGTCCTCGCGGGCGCCGCCGAGGACGTTCTTCATCACGACGCCGGCCCCGCGGGGGGCCGTCTCGCCCAGCGGCAGGTCGAGCACGGCGCGGACGTGCTGCTCGAACTGGCCGGTGACGGCGCCGTCCATGGACCAGTGGCCGGAGTTGTGGGGGCGCATGGCCAGCTCGTTCACCTGGAAGCCCGGGCCGACCCCCGGCGTCTCGAACAGCTCGACCGCGAGCATGCCGGTGACGTCCAGCTCCTCGGCGAGGCGGACGGCCGCGGCGGTCGCGGCCGCGGCGACGGCCGGGTCGAGGTCCTGGGCCGGGGCGACCACGAGGTCGCACACGCCGGCCACCTGGACCGAGTCGACGACGGGGTAGACGGCCACCTCACCGGAGGGGGTGCGCGCCACCTGCGCGGAGAGCTCACGGGAGAAGGGGACGAGGGCCTCGGCCAGCAGCGGGGCGATGCCGGCGCCGAGCCACGCGGCCAGGGTGCCGTCCGCGGCGGAGGTGCGGGCGTCGTCGGCGTCGTCGAGCTTGAGCACGCCCTTGCCGTCGTAGCCGCCGCGGGCGGTCTTGAGGATCATGGGCCAGCCGTGCTCGTCGCCGAAGGCGAGGACGGCCTCGAGGTCGTCGACCGGCGCCCACGCCGGGTTCGGCAGGCCCAGCCGCTCGACGGCGGCGCGCATGACCAGCTTGTCCTGGGCGTGCTGCAGCGCCTCGGGGCCGGGGCGCACGGCGACGCCGGCCTCCTGCAGGGCCCGCAGGTGCTCGGTGGGCACGTGCTCGTGGTCGAAGGTGACCACGTCCACCGTGGCCGCGAACGCGCGCAGGTCCGCCAGGTCCGCGTGGTCGCCGACCACGTGGGGGGCGACCTGGGCCGCTGACGCGTCCGGGGCCTCCGCGAGCACGCGGAAGGGCACGCCGAGCTCCGCGGCCGCGCCCGCCATCATGCGGGCCAGCTGCCCGCCACCGATCACACCGAGTCGAGGGGAAGTCACCCGCACAGGGTAGTCGGACCGGCTGAGAACTCCGTCACGGAGGGGCGGCCGACGCCGGATCCGAGGAGGTCGCGCGCCGGGGGCGCGGCTACAGTGTTCCCCAGCCCTGCGCGGGTCCGGCCCGCGTGCACACCCCCGTCCCGAACCGAGGAGTCCACGCCCATGCTGTCCGATCTCTGGGGCCGCCTGACCGGGATGGCCTCCCTGCTGTGGCGGGAGGTGGCCAAGTTCGGCACCGTCGGTGCGGCCGCGTTCGTGGTGGACTCGCTCGTCTTCTGGTGGATGATGACCGGCCCGCTCGAGGGGTCCAACGTCAAGGCCAAGATCGTGGGCGGCGTCGTCGCCACCCTGTTCAGCTGGGTCGCCAACCGTTACTGGACGTTCCGGGACAAGCGCTCCTCGAACAAGACGCGCGAGCTCGTGATGTTCCTGATCATGAACGCGATCGGGCTGGGCATCCAGGCCGGCTGCGTGGCGATCGCGCAGTACCTGCTGGGCGTGACCGACCCGACCGGCCTGTTCATCGCCGGCAACGTGATCGGCCTGTTCTTCGGCACCGTGTTCCGCTACTTCGCCTACCGGTTCTGGGTGTTCAAGGAGAAGCTGGACGTGGAGCCCGGCTTCGCCAGCGACCTCGCGATCATCACCGGCCAGATGCCCGTGCTGCGCGAGGACCAGCTGCCTCCGCACGGCCGGCACCGCGCCCCCGACGCTGGGGTTCTGAGCGTCCCGGCCTGACCCCGCCGCCCCGTCAGGGGCGCACGGTCACCGCCCGGCCCGCGTCCCACGCCTCCAGCGCGGCCCGCACTCCCGCCCACGTCAGGCGGGGGCGCGGGCCGTCGTCGTCCGGGGCGACGTCGGCCCCGGCCGGGATCGACGCGGGCCGCACGTGATCCACGGGGCCGGGCAGGGCATCCGGCTGGGCGCGGATCTCGGCGGCCACGTCCACGACGGCCGGGTCGGCGGCCGGGCCGTCGAACTCGGGCTCGAGGCCGCGCGGCAGGGCCACGGCGAAGACGGTCACGGACGGGTCCGGCCACGCCTCGGGCCGGTCCGTGAGGACGGCGGCGGGGGAGTCGCCCTCGAGGGCGGGCTCGGCCTCGGTGCAGAGCACGCCGAGGGCGAGGGCGTGGGAGAGCCAGTGGACGGGCAGGTCCAGGGCGACGGCGTCGCCCGCCCCCACGCCCTCGTCGCCGAGCAGACCCGCGAACTTGGCGGCCCAGTTCACGGTCACGCGGCCCGAGAGCTCGATGCGCTGGTCCACCGCGCCGGGCTCGTCCGGGGCCCCCGGCTCCTGGACGAGCGCGGGCCGCGGGGAGGAGGCGAGGCGGAGCACGAGGGGGCCGGTGGACCGGGGTGCGGAGAGGGAGACCATGGGCCCAGTGTGGCACCCGCTCGGTTTGACTCGGCACGAATCACACCGATGTAATGAACCCGGGCCAACGGTCCCGCCAGGAGGGGCCCGCCGGCTTGCCCGGCACCCGCGCGGACCGCATGGTCACCCGGCCCACAGCCGCCACGTCGATCCCGGGAAGAGGCGTCACACATGGAGCAGACCCAGCGAGTCGAGGACGCGCACCACGCCGATCCCGCGCCGGCGCCTCGTCCGCGGAGCGTCCCCAGCGACTGGTTCCTCGACCCCGCCGACCCGCAGGCCGGCGTCGCCGGCGCGAGCCTCGAGGATCAGGCGACCGCCTTCCTCACCGCCCACGACCTCGACGGCGAGACCGGCACCCCGGCCGCCACCGTCACCGCCCTCTTCCCCGGTGACGAGCGTCCGGTCGAGGCCGTGCCCGTCTCCGCCGACTGGGCCGCCATCCCGGGCGTGACCACCGAGCCCGTCGAGGGCGAGCTGGCCTGGCAGGCGGACGCCCTGTGCGCGCAGACGGACCCCGAGGCGTTCTTCCCGGAGAAGGGCGGCTCCACGCGGGACGCCAAGCGTGTGTGCGAGGCCTGCACCGTCAAGGACGCGTGCCTGGAGTACGCCATGGCGAACGACGAGCGCTTCGGCATCTGGGGCGGGCTCTCCGAGCGCGAGCGTCGCCGCCTGCGCCGCGCCCGCGCCTGACGCGCGGCGCCCGTCCACCGGGCGCGGTGCCCGGTGCGGACCGCCCGGCCCGGGCTCAGCCGCGGCCCCAGCTGGGGTCGAGCACCTGCGGGTCCACGCCCAGCGCGTCGGCGCAACGGCTCAGCGCCACCCCGTAGACGGCCCCCTCGAGGTCGGCCGGGTCGGCCGCGTCCCGCAGCGGCCGCTCGAACAGGGTGATCAGCACCCCGTCCCGGCCCTGCCGCTCGGCCCGCGCGAACAGCGCCTCCTCATCCCGTTCCCGGCCGGCGTGCAGCTCGCGCAGCCGCTCGTCGAGCCGGTCCGGGATGCGCTCCACCCGCGCGGTCACGTGCCGCAGCCCGGGCGCGTCCAGGGAGCCCAGCCGGTCCACCGCCTTCTCGACGGCGGCCAGCAGCGCCTCGCCCCGGCCCCGCTCCGAGCGTGCACCGAACGGGCGCGGATGCCGCAGCCCTCGGCCACGGCGGTCCCGACCGCCGCGCCCCGCGGGGGAGGAGACGCCGGCCTCGGCCGGGCCGCCCTCGACGCCCGGCTCGGCCCCCGCGGCGTCGCCCGCCCGGAACGGCAGGGGGTCGAGGGGATCGGAGGAGGCGGACGCGGTCATGCGCGCCATGGTAGGCCACCGCTCCGGGCCGTCCGCCGAGTAGGGTGGCGGGCGTGGGACCCATGCGACGCTGCAGCAAGACCGGATGCCAGAGCCCTGCCCTGGCCACGCTGACGTACAACTACGCGGACTCGCAGGTGGTCATCGGGCCCCTGTCGCGCCGGGCGGAGCCGCACACGTACGACCTCTGCGGCGAGCACGCTCGGCGCACCACGGCCCCGCGCGGCTGGGAGGTGCTGCGGCTGGAGCTGCCCGAGCACTACGAGGCCGTCGACGCGGACGGCGGCGTGCGCACGGTCCCCACCCGGCCCATGGCCGTCCCGCCGGCCCGCCCCGGGCTGCGCGTGGTGCGTGACGGGGACTGACGCGGCACGTGTCGTGCCGTCCGGGGCCTCGCTAGGCTGGAGGGCATGACTGAGACCTCCGCAGAGTTCCGCACCCCCGACGTCGACCCGGCCTTCGCCAACCGCACCACCGTGCCCGGTGCCTCGTTCGACTTCACGGTCCGGGACCTGTCCCTGGCCGAGGCGGGCCGCCACCAGATCCGCCTGGCCGAGCACGAGATGCCGGGGCTGATGTCCCTGCGCGAGGAGTACGGGGAGGCCCAGCCGCTCAAGGGCGCCCGCATCGCCGGCTCCCTGCACATGACCGTGCAGACCGCCGTGCTCATCGAGACCCTCATCGCCCTCGGCGCCGAGGTCCGGTGGGCCTCCTGCAACATCTTCTCCACGCAGGACGAGGCCGCCGCCGCCGTCGTCGTGGGCTCGGGAACCCCCGAGGACCCGCAGGGCGTGCCGGTGTTCGCCTGGAAGAACGAGTCCCTCGAGGACTACTGGTGGACCGCCTCGCAGATCCTCACCTGGCCGGGCGCGGACGAGGATCCGGAGCGCGGCCCCAACATGATCCTGGACGACGGCGGCGACGCCACCCTGCTGGTGCACAAGGGCGTCGAGTTCGAGGCCGCGGGCGCCGTGCCCAGCGCCACCGAGGACGATCCCGAGGAGTACCGGATCATCCTCGAGACGCTGCGCCGCTCGCTGGCCCGCGACCCGCAGCACTGGACCCGCACCGCCGGCACCCTGCGCGGCGTCTCCGAGGAGACCACCACGGGCGTGCTGCGCCTCTACCAGCTGGCGCAGGAGGGCCGCCTGCTCTTCCCGGCGATCAACGTGAACGACGCCGTGACCAAGTCCAAGTTCGACAACAAGTACGGCATCCGCCACTCCCTGCCGGACGGCATCATGCGCGCCACGGACGTGCTGATCGGCGGCAAGGTGGCTGTGGTCTGCGGCTACGGCGACGTCGGCAAGGGCGCCGCCGAGGCCCTGCGCGGCCAGGGTGCCCGCGTGATCGTCACGGAGATCGACCCGATCTGCGCGATGCAGGCCGCAATGGACGGCTACCAGGTGGCCCGCCTCGAGGACGTGGTGGGCGAGGGCGACATCTTCGTCACCACCACCGGCGGCAAGGACATCATCATGGCCGAGCACATGGCCGCCATGAAGGACAAGGCCATCGTGGGCAACGTCGGCCACTTCGACAACGAGATCGACATGGCCGGCCTGGCCCGCATCCCCGGCGTCGTGAAGACGGAGATCAAGCCGCAGGTCCACGAGTGGACCCTGGACGGCGGCACGGAGGCCGAGCGCAGCATCATCGTGCTCTCCGAGGGCCGCCTGCTGAACCTCGGCAACGCCACCGGCCACCCCTCGTTCGTGATGAGCGCGTCCTTCACCAACCAGGTGATGGCGCAGATCGAGCTCTTCGGCGGCTCCACGGGCACCGGCGCCCTGACCGGCGAGCACTACGAGAAGCGCGTCTACACGCTGCCCAAGGTGCTGGACGAGAAGGTCGCCCGCCTGCACCTGGACGCCCTCGGCGTCGGGCTGACCGAGCTGACCAAGGCCCAGGCCGAGTACCTCGGCGTGGATGTGGCCGGCCCCTACAAGGCCGACCACTACCGCTACTGATCCCCGGCGCCCGCGGGCGGACGGACCCACTCGAGAGAGGCACGAGCATGGCTTCCCATCAGGCCGGCCGCGGGCGCGACGAGCGCGCCGGGGCGGAGGACTTCGATTCCGGACTGGACTACGGCGCGTTCGTCGAGGACGACGCCGCCGACGACCCGAACCGCACCCAGGCGCTGCCCGCCATGGGCCGGGACGACGACGGCGGCGCCCAGCACACCTCGGCGCTCAGCCCCGAGGACCTCGCCGCGCTGCGCGGCGGGGACGCGGCGGCCGCGGACCGACGCGACGCCGGCCGCCCGGTCGCGGACGCCGACCGCGACATCGTCGCCTCCCGGGCCGTGCCCGAGGGCGACCGGCGGCCGTTGCCCGGCGCCGACGAGCTCGGCCCGCTGAGCGCCGCCGTCGGGGCCCGCCCGGCGGGGTCGAGCACAGCCGCCCCGGTCGACCGCTACCCCGAGGACGGCACCGCCGCCCCCGTGGCGCAGGCGGCGGCCCTGCAGGGGCCCACGCCGGAGGAGCGCGCGCGCCTGCCCAAGGCGGGCCCGCGCCTGGCGCAGGTGCTGCTGGCGATCCTCGCCCCGCTCGCCCTGCTGCTGGCGGCCGTCCGCCTCGTGGCGAGCCCGGTGTTCCTGTGGCTGGAGTACCACCGGCCCGGGTTCCCCGCGGACCGGTTCGGCTTCACCCTCGCCGACCGCATGCACTACGGCTCCGCCGGGCTGGACTACGTGACCAACCTGGCCGGCCCGCGGTACCTCAGCAGCCTCACGCACCAGGGCGCGCCGCTGTTCACCGAGGTCGAGGTCGACCACATGACGGATGTGAAGACCGTGCTGTGGATCGCCGCCGCGGCGCTCGTGGTGCTCGTGGTGGTGTGCGCCCTGCTCATCGCGTCCCTGCTGCGCACCAGCCCCGGCGGGGTGCGCCGCGCCCTGTTCGCCGGCGCCGTGTGGCTGCCGCTCGCGGTGATCGCGCTGGCGGTCCTGGCGGTGCTGGGCTGGGAGACGTTCTTCGCCGGGTTCCACTCGCTGTTCTTCGCGGACGGCACGTGGACGTTCTCCGTGCGGGACGCCCTCATCCGCCTCTACCCCGAGCAGTTCTGGGTGGACGCGGCCGTGGTGGTCGGGCTGGTGACCCTGCTGGCGTCCCTCGTGACGCTCGTGCTCACGTGGCCCACGCGCCGCCGTCGTGAGCTGAGCGCGGACCGCCGCGAGCAGCTGCTGCGCACCCGCCTGCGGTGGGCCCGGGAGGACGACGCCGTGGTGCGCTGACCGCCGCCGGACGGGAACGGGCCGGGAGGACGAGGCGTCCTCCCGGCCCGTCGTCGTCCGGGGGGCGCGGGGTCAGCGGCGGTAGAGGGCCTCGACGTCCTCGGCGTGGTCCTCGATCACCTGGGCCCGCTTGAGCTTCTGGGACTGGGTGACGTGCCCGGAGTCCTCGGTGAACGGGTGGTCCAGGATCCGGAATCGGCGGATGGACTCGGCACGGGAGACGCCCGCGTTGACCTGGTCCACCGCCTCCTGGATCGAGGCCAGCACGGTGGGGTCCGTCGCGGCCTCGGCCGGAGTGAGGCTGAGCTCGCGGTCCAGGGCCCACTGGGTGAAGGCCTCGGTGTCCAGGGTGATGAGGGCACCCACGAACGGGCGGTTCTCGCCGACCACCACGACGTGCTCGATGAGCCGGTGCTGGCGCAGCGCCTCCTCCATGGGCGTGGGGTACACGTTCTTGCCGCCGGCGGTGATGATCACGTCCTTCTTGCGGCCGGTGATCCGCAGGAAGCCGTGCTCGTCCAGCGCACCGATGTCCCCGGTGCGGAAGAAGTCGTCCTCCATCGCCTCCGCCGACGCCTTCGGCATGCCGTGGTAGCCGTCGAACACCACGGGGCCGCGGATGAGGATCTCGCCGTCCTCGGCGATCTTCACCGTCACCCCGGCCACGGGCAGGCCCACGGTGCCCACGCGGTGCGCGCCGGGGATGTTCACGGTGGCCGGCGCGGTGGTCTCCGTGAGGCCGTAGCCCTCCACGATCGGGATGCCGGCGCCGCGGAAGAAGTGCACCAGCTCCGGGGAGAGGGCGGACGCGCCGGACACGCACGAGATCACCTCGCCGCCGAGGGCCTCCCGGATCTTGCGGTAGACCAGCCGGTCGAACAGCGCGCGCCGGGCGCGCAGCAGGGCCGAAGGCCCGGGGCCGTCCCCGAACTCGGCTTCGTCCACGGCCGTGGACCACTCGATGGCGGTGCGCTTGGCGGCCGCGTAGATCGGCCCGGTGCCGCCCTTCTGGGCCTTGGCCTCGATGCCGGCCTCGACCTTCTCGAACACGCGCGGCACGGCCAGCAGCCACGTGGGGTGGAAGGAGGCGAGGTCGCCGAGCAGCGTGGCCGGGGAACCGGAGTGGGCCACCTGGATGCGGGCGTACAGGCAGATGACCTGGACGGCGTGGGCGAGCACGTGGGCCAGCGGGAGGAAGAGCAGGGTGCGCGACGTCGTCGTCTCCGGGGACCACTGGACCACCTCGCGCGCGAAGTGCAGCACGTTGATGGCCGCGCCCACGAAGTTGCCGTGCGTGATCACGGCGCCCTTCGGGCGGCCGGTGGTGCCGGAGGTGTAGACGATCGAGGCGGGGCTGGCGAGGGTCGCCAGGGAGCGGGCGTGCTCGACGGCGTCGTCCGACACGAACGCGCCGGCCTCGGCCAGCTCCGCCAGTCCGGCGTCCGTCAGCGGGAACGTCGCCACGTCCACGCCCGCGTGCCCGGCGGCCTCGGCGACGCGCTCGCCGAGCTCTTCGCTGCCGACGGCGACCACCCGCAGGCCCGAGTCCGTGACGATGTGCTCCACCTGGTGGGCCGAGGAGGTCTCGTAGATCGGCACGGAGACGGCGCCGGCGAACCACACGGCCTGGTCGAGGACGGCCCACGCGTAGGAGGTGGGGGAGAACAGGCCCACCCGGTCCCCGGGCTGGACGCCGCGGGCGATGAGGCCGGCCGCCACGGCGCGCACCTGGGTCAGGAACGCGGTGAAGTGGACGTCCACCCAGCCGCCCGCGCCGTTGCGCAGGGCGTACACGGGGGCGTCCGGCCGGTCGGCACAGGAGGCGACGATCAGGTCCGTGATGTTGGAGTCCGCCGGCGGCATGCCGACGAGCTCGGTGGCGGACTCATGGACGGGGCTCTGGTTCTGCACGGTCCGAGGGTATCCATTTCCGGGCGTGCGGCGCGCGGTCGGGCACGCCCGCGCCCGGGACGTGGCCGTCAGATCCAGCTGCTGAACCACATCCGCCAGCGCCACTGGTCGTACGGGATGACGTCGCCGATCCAGACGGGCAGGAAGAACAGGGACACGGCGACGGCGATCGTCACGTACGCCAGCACCAGAGCCGAGCCCCAGCGGGGCCCGGGCCGGCGGCCCGGCCGCAGCAGCAGCGAGAGCGCCAGGGCGATCATCATCACGAGGAAGGGCTCATAGGCGATCGTGTAGAAGAAGAACATGGTCCGCTCGGGCCACAGGAACCACACCAGCTGCCCGGCCGCGTAGGCGCCGAGCAGGGCGCCGGCCCGCCAGTCCCGGTGGCGCACCAGCAGCCACACGCACACGAGGACGGCGGCCAGGCCCGTCCACCACACGAACGGGTTGGCGATGTCCGTGATGGCCGACGAGCACGCGCCCGCGGCGTCCGCCGGGCAGATCCCCTCGCCGGGCTCTGCACCCTCGTAGTAGTAGCTCACGGGCCGGCCCATGAACGGCCAGGTCCACGGGTTGGCGGCGTAGTCGTGGGGGCTGGTGAGGCCCTGGTGGAAGGTCGTGGACTCCACGTGGTAGTGCCACAGGGAGCGCAGCGGACCGGGGACCAGCCCGGCGAGCAGGCCCTCCGGCGGGTTGTCCCGGTGCCAGTCCCGGTAGTAGCCGCCCTCCGTGACGAACCAGCCGGTCCACGAGGCCAGGTAGGCGACCAGGCCGCCGCCCACCACGGCCACGAACGCGTACAGGCCGTCCTTCTCGACGCCGGCCCACGCCCAATGCCGCACCCCGGCGGTCCGGCGCGCGGACATGTCCCACAGGACCGTGAGCAGGCCGAAGGCCGCCATGAACGCCAGCCCGGAGAGCTTCACGGCGCAGCCGGCGCCCAGCAGCACGCCCGCCAGCAGTCGCCACGGGCGCCAGCCGAGCCACGGCCCGCTGGCCAGGGCGTCGCGTCCTAACCGGGCGACGTCGTGGGCGAGCCGCGCCGCGAGCAGCCGCCGCCCGTGGACGCGGTCGGCCAGCAGCGCGGCGAAGGCCGCGAGCACGAAGAACGAGAGGAAGATGTCCAGCAGCCCGATGCGGGACATCACCAGGTGGTGGCCCTCCACGGCCAGCAGCAGCCCGGCGACCGCGCCCAGGGACACCGAGCGCAGCAGGTGCTGCGTGGCGAGGGCGACCAGCAGGACGGACAGCGTGCCGGCCACCGCGGCGCTGAACCGCCAGCCCACCCCGTTGTCCGGGCCGAACGCGAGCATGCCCAGGCCGATCAGCCACTTGCCCAGCGGCGGGTGCACCACATAGGCGGCCCCCTCGAGCGGCTCCGCCTCGCCGCGCGCGAACGCGTCGTTGACGTCCTCGTCCCACCGCCGCTCGTAGCCGGACTCCAGGAGGGAGTAGGCGTCCTTGGGGTAGTAGGTCTCGTCGAAGATCAGCTGGTCCGGGTGGGCCAGGTTCGTGAACCGCAGGACGCCGGCGATCATCGTGACCAGCAGCGGCAGGATCCAGTGCCACCGCGTCAGGGGTGCCGCACTCACCCCGAGGCGGGCGCGCAGGGCGGCGACGCCGAAGGGGCCGTCGTCGACCGCGACGGCGGCGGGGCGGGAGGCGAGGGCGGTGGCGGGCACGGGCTCCATGCTAGGGGGACGGGTGGAGCAGGCCTCCTCGACGTGCGGTCTGCTCTCAGACGTGGCCGAGCGGCCACCGGCGGCGGACGGCGGGCGGGAGGAATCCTGCGACGCGCCGGATCCGGTCCTTGTGGGGGCGGAGCCGGTACTTGACCGCTGCCAGCGTGTCCACCGAGCGTTCCCGCCAGGCACGGCGGGCGCCCCTCAGGGGGCTGCGCACTCTGACGTGATACTTGTCCAGGAGCGGTTCAGGGACGATCTCCTGTCCGATGTCGAAGCGGTCGGCGAAGCGGGCGATGCCGAGTTCCTTGTCCGGATGACCCGTGAAGTGCATGACGAACGCGTCCGTCAGGGAGTCCTCGTAGTAGTGCCCGCGCGAGTTCAGCTCTCGGTGGCCGACGATCCGGACGCGCTCGGCGTGCCCGCCCGTCTGGATGGCCCACCACATCTGGTCCTGGTCGCCGTGGGTGAAGAGACCGTCGCGATCGTCGTCCCACCAGGCCCGGACCGTGGCCAGGTCCGCTGTCGAGGTCGACTCCACGATCGTGCGCGCCGTCTCGTCGTTCCGGAGCAGCATGACCCCGGTGTTGATGCGTGACCAGAACCCGTTCGGCTCTGTGGGCCCTTCGGCGATGACCAGGCTGATGTCGTCACGTTCGGCCTCGGAGATCAGGCGTCGGAGGTTGTCCGCCTCGAAGTCGGTGAAGAAGGCATCGTCGTCCATCCACACGAGCCAGTCATAACACGGGAGCAGCCGGCGGAGGATGGCGACCTTGTAGTCGAACTTGGTGACGATATGCGGGTCGATGCCCGTCTCAAGCCGGTAGTCCAACCCGTGCTCTCGAGCGTAGATCGCGTGGTTGACGTAGGAGCGCAGGCGAATCTCATCGCCACCGGACGTGATGCAGATGCGGGGCTCGACGGGCATGGTCCTGACCTTCCGGAGAGGCGTGGGCCCGGGCGGGCTCGGGGCGGTGCCTCTACGATCTTGACATATGACCCCGAGACCGACTGATCTGCCGTCCCCGACCGGCCGCATCGTCCTGGCCGCCACCCCCATCGGCAACCTCGGGGACGCGTCCGCGCGCCTGCGTGAGCTGCTGGCGGAGGCGGACGTGATCGCCGCCGAGGACACCCGGACCGCGCGGCGCCTGTGCGCCGGACTGGGCGTCACCCCGGCGGGCAGGGTGGTGGCCCATCACGAGCACAACGAGGCGGCCTCCACCCAGGGGCTGCTGGACCAGGTGCGGAGCGGTGCCACGGTGGCGGTGGTCTCGGACGCGGGCATGCCCACGGTCTCGGACCCGGGGCACCGGCTCGTGGCGGCCGCGGTGTCCGCGGGGCTGCCCGTGACCTGCGCGCCCGGCCCCTCCGCCGTGACCACCGCGCTCGCCCTCTCCGGCCTGCCGACGGACCGGTTCGCCTTCGACGGCTTCGTCCCCCGCAAGGACGGGGAACGACGGCGATGGCTCACCTCCCTGCTGACCGAGGCCCGCACCGTGGTCGCCTTCGAGTCGCCGCAGCGTCTGGCGGACGCGCTGGCCGTCGTCGTGGAGGTCCTCGGTGCGGAACGGCCGGTGTGCGTGGCCCGCGAGCTCACCAAGCTGCACGAGGAGGTGGTGCGCGGCACCGCGGCCGAGGTGCATGCCTGGGCTGCGGAGCGGCACGCGGGGGAGGGGATCCGCGGGGAGATCGTGCTGGTGATCGGGCCGCCCGCACCCGGCGCCGAGGGCGAGACGTCCGAGGCGGACGCCGTCGCCGAGGTGGCGGTGCTGGTGGAGTCCGGCACCCGGCTCAAGGAGGCCGTGGCCGCGGTGGCCGGAGCCCACGGGATGCGGAGCCGGGAGCTCTACCAGGCGGTGCTCGCGGCCCGGGGCTGACACGTCCCCGGCTGCACAGCCAGCAGCCGCCTACCGCGTGAACGGTCGATTCACAACGGGTCTCTCAAGCGTGAATAATTACAGCTTCCACGACTCGTCGGTTGTGGCAGGACCGCTACTATGACAGGGTGCCTCATGCCTGTGGAGGTGCCCCAGGTCATCAGAAGCGCCACGAAAGGCATTGGCATGGTCAACGAAACTCGAGTGATCTCGCGTCGGCAAGTAACCAAGGGTGTCACCTGGTCCGTCCCTGCGATCGCTGCCACCGCCGCAGCCCCGGCCTTTGCTGTATCGAACGTTGGCGTGGTTGCCGGCGCAACTCTGTACGCGAACCCGCTCATGACGAACTACGTCCAGCCGCAAAACGGTACGACCGCGCTCTATCTGAACGCCACACCGGGTGTGGGTATCCCCGATGCCACGGCCTGCCAATCCGTCCAGAACAAGAAGATCTCGATCGTCTACACGGCTCCTGCGGGCATCGTCGACTTCCGCAAGGTCCTGAACGCTCAGAAGGCCGGCACCCCCTACAACACCTACACGAACGGCAGCGTGGGCGACAGCAAGACCTTCTACACGTTGAAGGTCGGAGACCGCTTCGTGACCGGCACCAACCCCGCATACTGGGAAGTCACCAAGCTGGCCTCGGACGGGTCCTCCATCACCCTGACGTATTCAGCACCCATTACCGGCTGCTATTACTACGCACAGCCGTCATTCAATCCCTACTTCTGGGCCAAGGACGTGGCGTCCATGCTCAACCAGGTCCACCTCACCGCGTATATCGGCACGCAGCGCGTCGCGTTCGAGAAGGGGGCGGGGACGAACGTCACCTGGTCTGACGATCGCCTCGAGATCATCGGCCCCAAGACGACGAACTGACTCGAGTCTCTCTCAACCCACGTGTCAGCGAGGGGTGGCTGCAGCCTTCTGCAGCCACCCCTCGCTGCATTCATGGGCGTTGCTCCCACCTGCTGGAGCCGCCACGAGCCGAGGGCTCGATGGACTCGTCGGGTGTTGCACCCGGTGACCCAGTCCAGGATCGCGACCTCGATGGCGATCCCGGAGGGCCCTGGTGGCCCGTGCTGGTTGCACCAGATCCTCAGCGTCTCCACACCGACGCCGAGGTGGCGGTGCTCGTGGAGTCCGGCACCCGGCTGAAGGAGGCCGTGGCCGCGGTGGCCGGAGCCCATGGGATGCGGAGCCGGGAGCTCTACCAGGCGGTGCTCGCGGCCCGGGGCTGACACGTCCCCGGCTACACAGATGCTCATGCGCGATGGCGCGGCCCCGGGGCCTGGCTAGGATCAGCCGTGGAGCCGCTGCCGACCGCCGCCGGACGGCGTCGGAATACCCGTGGCCGTCCACCCGTTCCCCTGAGGGACGCGGGGCGTGCCGCCTCCGACCACCGACCCCGAAAGAGGTGCATCATGACCGTGACCGCTGAGCGCGAGAAGGCGCTGCTGGAGTCCGTCCCCACCGGCCTGCTGATCGACGGCGAGTGGCGCGATGCCTCCTCCGGCAAGACCTTCGACGTGAAGGACCCGGCCACCGGCAAGGTCATCGCGAGCCTGCAGGACGCGAACTCCGACGACGCCATGGCCGCCTTCGACGCCGCCTGCGCCGCGCAGGCCGACTGGGCCCGCACCCCGGCCAAGGAGCGCGCCGACATCCTGCGCCGCGCCTACGACCTGATCAACGAGCGCGCCGAGGACTTCGCACTGCTGATGACCCTCGAGATGGGCAAGCCGCTCGCCGAGGCCCGCGGCGAGGTCACGTACGGCAACGGCTTCCTGCGCTGGTTCTCCGAGGAGGCCGGCCGCCACTACGGCCGCACCCTCACCGTGCCCGAGGGGACCCTGCGCATGCAGGTGCACCATCGCCCGGTGGGCCCGTGCCTGCTGATCACCCCGTGGAACTTCCCGCTGGCCATGGCCACCCGCAAGGTGGGCCCCGCCGTCGCCGCCGGCTGCACCATGGTCCTCAAGGCGGCCAAGCTGACCCCGCTGACCACCCAGCTGTTCGCGCAGGTCATGCAGGAGGCAGGCCTGCCCAAGGGCGTGCTCAACGTCGTCGCGGGCTCCTCGGCCTCGTCGATCTCCGCTCCGATCCTGCAGGACCGGCGGCTGCGCAAGGTGTCCTTCACCGGTTCCACCCCGGTCGGTGTGCGCCTCATGAAGGACGCGGCGGACAACGTGCTGCGCACCTCGATGGAGCTCGGCGGCAACGCCCCGCTCATCGTCTTCGAGGACGCGGACCTGGACGCCGCCGTCGAGGGCGCCTTCGCCGCGAAGATGCGCAACATGGGCGAGGCCTGCACCGCCGCCAACCGCTTCCTCGTGCACGAGGACGTGGCCGAGGAGTTCACGCAGAAGTTCGTGGCCAAGCTCGAGGCGCTCAAGCCCCTGCGCGGCACCGACCCGGAGTCCACCCTCGGCCCGATCGTGGACGAGGGCGCGCGCGACGACATCGACCAGCTCGTCCAGGACGCCGTGGCGGCCGGCGGCGAGGTGCTCACCGGCGGCCACAAGATCGAGGGCGACGGCTACTTCTACGCGCCGACCGCGATCAAGGTGGAGAGGGGCAACCCGATCCTCCAGCAGGAGATCTTCGGCCCGGTGGCCCCGATCGTGACCTTCTCCTCCGAGGAGGAGGCCATCGAGATGGCCAACGACACCGAGTACGGCCTCGCCTCCTACGTGTTCACGAAGGATCAGGCCCGGATGTACCGCGTGGCCGAGAGCATCGAGTTCGGCCTCATGGGCTATAACGTGGGCGTCATCTCCAACCCGGCCGCGCCGTTCGGCGGCGTGAAGCAGTCGGGCCTGGGCCGCGAGGGCGGCGCCGAGGGCATCGAGGAGTACACCTCGGTGCAGTACATCGGCATCGCCGACCCGTGGGCGGCCGCGAAGGCCTGACCTCTTCGCCGCGCCGTGTCCTCCGGGGGCGGTATCGGGTGGTATCCGACGTGGATACCACCCGATACCGCCCCCGAGGCGTGTCGGGGGCCCCGGGCTCGGCTCCCTAGAGTGGGGTGCATGGCCCACGCATCCGAGACCCCGCTCGCCTACCGCGCCCCCGCCCAGCAGCCGGACGACGACGGCGGCCCGCGCCGGGACGCCCGCGAGGAGAAGTCGGGCCGCAAGCGTCGTCTCGAGTACCCGCCCGCACCGGAGCCGCTGCCGGTGCCCGTCGTGGACAACCACACGCACCTCGACTTCCGCGACGGCCTGGTCCGGGTGGACGTCCACCAGGCGATGGACGCGGCGGAGGCCGTGGGCGTGACCGGCGCGGTCCAGGTGGGCTGCGACGTCGCCTCGGCCCGGTTCACGATCGCGGCGATCGAGGCCGAGCCCCGCCTGCTCGGCGCCGTGGCGCTGCACCCCAACGACGCGGCCCGCCTGGCCGAGCGCGGCGAGTTCGAGGAGGCGTTCGCGCAGATCGCGGAGCTCGCCCGCCACCCCCGCGTGCGCGCCGTCGGCGAGACGGGCCTCGACTACTTCCGGACGCAGGACGAGACCGGCCACGCCGCGCAGCAGGAGTCCTTCCGCCGGCACATCCGACTCGCCCGCGAACTCGGCACGGCCCTGCAGATCCACGACCGGGACGCGCACGACGACGTCGTCCGGATCCTGCTCGAGGAGGCGGCCGACGGCGGGCTGCCCCCGCACGTGGTGTTCCACTGCTTCTCCGGCGGGCCCGATCTGGCCCGCACGTGCGCCGAGCACGGCTGGCACATGTCCTTCGCCGGTCCCGTCACCTTCAAGGCCAACGACGAGCTGCGCGAGGCGCTGCGGATCGCCCCGGCCGAGCTGCTGCTCGTGGAGACGGACGCGCCCTTCCTCACGCCGCATCCGCATCGGGGTCGCCCCAACGCGCCCTACCTGATCCCGCTGACCCTGCGGGGCATGGCGGAGACGCGCGGCGACGACGTGGACGCCCTCGCCCGCGCGGTGAGCGAGAACACCGCCCGGGTGTACGGCTCGTTCTAAGCCGATCCAGCCCCGGCCCCTAGGATGAGCGACGTGCTGACCCGACTCCTCAAAGCCCGGCTGCCCGAGGGAACGCAGTACCTGGTGGACCGCCCCATGCGGATCCGCCTCGTGTTCGTGGTCCTCGGGTCCCTCCTCGTGGCCGGCCTCGAGATGGTGGCGCTCGCCTCGATCCTCCCGCTGGTCAGCCTGCTGACCTCGGGGGAGCTGGGCTCCCCGGTGCTCGAGGGGCTGCTGGCCCGGTTCGGGGCCGTGACGGTGCCGGAGCAGACGGTGGCCTTCGCCGTCGTGATCGTGCTGGCCTTCCTGCTCAAGGCGATCCTGGTGCTCGCGTTCCGCTGGTGGACCATGGGGTTCACCAACCAGAACCTCATCCGCACGTCCGCCACGCTGCTGCGCTACTACCTGCGGGCCGACTACGGCCTGCACCTGACGCGCACTGTGGGCACCCTGGTCAACAACGTCACCGGCACCTCCAGCATGGCGTACACGGGCGTGGTGAACGCGTCCGTCACGTTCCTCACGGAGGCCGTGACGCTCGTCGCGGTGGCGGTCGTGGTGGGCGTCGCCATGCCGCTGACGGGGCTCGGGATGGCCCTGTACTTCCTCGCCGTCGCCTGGGTGATCAAGACCGTGATCCGCCGCCCGGCCTCCCGCTTGGGCTGGACCCTGGTGACCGCGGGGGAGCGGGCCAACACGGCGGCGCTGCAGGGCCTGGAGAACTACAAGGACGTGAAGATCCGCGGCAACGACTCGGCCTTCATGGAGGAGTACCGCGCGGCCCGCATGGAGAGCGCCGAAGCCACGCGGCTCAAGATGATCCTCACGATGATGCCGCGCTACGTGCTCGAGGTCGCCTTCGTGGCCGCCATCGCGGCGCTCGTGGCCGTGGCCTTCATCCAGGGCCGCGGCGGGGAGGCGTTCGGCTCGCTCGCCCTGCTCGCGATGGCCGGCTTCCGCGTGCTGCCGTCCATGGCCGCGCTCATGGCCACCACCAACGAGATCCGCACGTCCTGGCCGGCCTTCGAGCGCACGACGGCGGAGCTCGCCGCCGCGCAGCCGGTCCTGCACGCGGCGGACCGGCCCTACGAGCGCGTCACGTTCGAGGAGTCCATCGAGGTGCGGGACGCGTCCTTCACCTACCCCGGCAAGACCGAGCCGGTCCTGCGCGACATCGACCTGCGCATCCCCTTCGGGTCCTCGTACGCCTTCGTGGGCGGCAGCGGTGCCGGCAAGACCACCCTGGTGGACCTGGTCATCGGCTTCCACCACGCCCAGCGCGGTGGGGTCCACGTGGACGGGGTGGAGCTCGAGGCCAACCCGCGGGGGTGGTGGGACAACGTGGCGTTCGTCCCGCAGTCCGTCACCGTGGTCAACGGGACGGTGCTGCACAACGTGCTCCTGGACGTCGAGGCCGCCCAGACGGCGGACCGGGCCGAGGTGGAGCGCGTGCTGCGCGAAGCCCAGCTGGGCCAGTGGCTGGACGAGCTCCCCGACGGCCTGGACACCGTGATCGGCGAAGGGGCCGTGGGCGTCTCCGGCGGCCAGCGCCAGCGCCTGGGCATCGCGCGCGCGCTCTTCCGGCGCCCCCGCCTCCTCGTGCTCGACGAGGCGACGTCGGCTCTCGACAACCTCACGGAACGCCGGGTCACCGAGGTGATCGAGTCGCTGCGCGGCCGGATCACGGTCATCGTGGTCGCCCACCGTCTCTCCACGGTCAAGCGCTGCGATCAGATCGTGCTGATGGACCAGGGGCGGATCATCGGCCAGGGCACGTTCGCCGGGCTGCAGGAGACGAGCCCCGAGTTCCGCGAGCTCGTCCGGCTCGGTGACCTCTCCACCTGAGCGGAGCCCGCGCCGCTGCGCCCCGGTTACCCTGTCCGGCGCCCCGATAGACTCGCGGGCATGGTCCAGCCCTCCCCGCACCCCGCCCCCGCCCCGCTGCTGAGCGCCGCGGACGTGCGGCGCATCGCCGCCGAGCTGGACCTGCGTCCCACCAAGCAGTGGGGCCAGAACTTCGTGATCGACCCGAACACGATCCGGCGCATCGTGCAGGCCGCGGACGTGACCGCGGACGAGCACGTGCTCGAGATCGGCCCCGGTCTGGGCTCGCTCACCCTCGGCCTGCTGGACGCGGCCGCCGCCGTCACCGCCGTCGAGATCGACCCGGTCACCGCCGCCCGCCTGCCGCGCACCGCCGCCGAGTTCCGCCCCGGGGCCGAGGACGCCCTCGCCGTGCTGCACGCGGACGCCATGACGCTGAGCGAGCAGGCACTGGCTGAGGTCCGGCCCGCTGCCGCCGCCGGCGGTCCCACCGCGCTCGTGGCGAACCTGCCCTACAACGTGGCCGTGCCCGTGCTGCTGCACGCGCTCGCGGTCCTGCCGGGGCTGCGGCACGGCCTGGTGATGGTGCAGGAGGAGGTCGCGGACCGTCTCGCGGCCGGGCCCGGCTCCAAGGTCTACGGCGTGCCGTCCGCCAAGGCGGCGTGGTACGCGGACGTGCGCAAGGCGGGCACCATCGGCACCCAGGTGTTCTGGCCGGCTCCGCGCATCCACTCCGGGCTGGTCGCCTTCACCCGGCGCGAGCCGCCGGAGGGCGGCGCGTCCCGCCGGGAGGTCTTCGCCGTGGTGGACGCCGCCTTCGCCCAGCGCCGCAAGACCCTGCGCGCCGCGCTCGCCTCCTGGGCGGGGTCGCCGCAGGCGGCGGAGGACGCCCTGGTGGCCGCCGGCGTGGACCCACGCGCCCGCGGCGAGGCCCTGGACATCGCGGCCTTCGCGCGGATCGCCGAGCACGGCCCGCGGCGTGCGGCGGAGGAGGTGGTTGCATGACGACGGAGGACCTCGGCCTCGACCCCACGGCCCGGCACGTCACGGTCAGCGCCCCCGGCAAGGTGAACCTGTCCCTGCGGGTGGGACCCCCCGGCGCGGACGGCTACCACCCCGTGGCCACCGTGTACCTGGCCGTCAGCCTGCGGGAGACCGTCACGGCGATCGCGCGCACGGACGGGAGGATCACCGTCGGCCCGTCGGGCCGCCACATCAGTCTGGTGGACACCCAGGACGTGCCCTGGGACGAGCGCAACCTCGCGCACCGCGCCGCCGCGCACCTGCGGCGCACCCTCGGGCTCGATCCTGACACCCACGGCGTCCACCTCGAGGTCGCCAAGCAGGTCCCGGTCGCGGGCGGCATGGGCGGCGGCTCCGCCGACGCGGCCGCCGCGCTGCTCGCGTGCAGCGCCCTGTGGGAGACCGGACACGCCCGTGCCGAGCTCGCCGAGCTGGCCGCCCCGCTGGGCGCGGACGTGCCCTTCAGCGTGCTGGGCGGCGCCGCCGTCGGGCTCGGGACCGGGGCGGAGCTGACCCCCGTCGCGGCCCGCACCCCGGTGCACCTCGTCCTCGTCCCGGCGGACGCCGGGCTGTCCACCCCCGTGGTGTTCCAGACCCTGGACGAGCTGCGCCGGGAGGGCCACCTGCCCGACGGGCCGCCGCGCCCGGACGTGAACGAGGCCGTCCTGCGGGCCCTCACCGCGGCCGATCCGCTCGAACTCGCCACCGCCATGGACAACGACCTGCAGACCCCGGCCGTCGTCCTGTTCCCCGAGCTCTCGGACGTCCTCGACCTCGGTATGGACGAAGGCGCGCTGCGCGGCATGGTCTCCGGCTCCGGCCCCACCCTGCTCTTCGTGGCGCAGGACGAGGCCTCCGCGCTGCGGCTGGCCTCGGCCATCGAGGAGCGCACGGGCGTGCGCGCCCTCCCCGTCCACGGCCCCGTGCCCGGCGCCCACGTGCTGTGACACCCGGCGGCGCACCCCGCCGCACCCGACCACCCCTCCTCCGTCCGGAAAGGACCACCTCCTCCATGGCCCACCTGCTCGGCGCCGAGAACATCGGCATCGCCTTCGGAACCCGCACCGTCCTCGAGGGCCTCTCCCTCGGCGTGGATGAGGGGGACCGGATCGGACTCGTGGGCCGCAACGGCGACGGCAAGTCCACCCTCATGCGCATCCTCGCCGGCCTCCAGGAACCCGACACGGGCCGCGTCACCCGCCGCGGCGGCGTCCGCGTGGGCGTGCTGGACCAGCAGGACCGGCTCGACCCGGAGCACACCGTGCGTCAGGCCGTGGTCGGGGACGTGGACGACCACGTGTGGGCCTCGGACCCCAAGGTCCGGGACGTCCTGGGTGGTCTCCTCGACGGCTTCGACCTCGAGCAGTCCGTGCGGGGCCTCTCCGGCGGCCAGCGCCGGCGCGTCGCCCTGGCCCGTCTGCTCGCCGGGGACGACGACGTCCTCTTCCTCGACGAGCCCACCAACCACCTGGACGTCGAGGGCGTCGCGTGGCTCGCCCGCCACCTGAAGCAGCGCTGGCGCCCCACCGACGGCGGCCTCGTGGTGGTCACCCACGACCGGTGGTTCCTCGACGAGGTCTGCACGCGCACGTGGGAGGTGCACGACGCCACGGTGGACCCGTTCGACGGCGGCTACGCGGCGTGGGTGCTCGCGCGCGCGGAGCGCTCCCGGCAGGCGGCGGTGACGGAGCAGAAGCGTCAACAGCTCGTGAAGAAGGAGCTCGCCTGGCTGCGCCGTGGCGCCCCGGCGCGCACGTCCAAGCCGAAGTTCCGCATCGAGGCGGCCAACGCCATCATCGAGGACGTCCCCGCCCCGCGTGACTCGGTGTCCCTGGCGAAGATGGCCACGGCCCGGCTCGGCAAGGACGTCCTCGACCTCGAGCACGTGAGCCTGACGCTGGGGGAGAAGCCGATCCTCGACGACGTCACCCTGCGCCTGGCGCCCGGCGAGCGGCTCGGCGTGGTCGGCGTCAACGGTGCGGGCAAGTCGACCCTGCTGCGCCTGCTCGACGGCCGCATCGCTCCGGACTCGGGGCGGCTGAAGCGCGGCAAGACGGTGGTCTCGGCCACCCTCACCCAGGACGTGAAGGAGCTCGACGACGTCGCCCACCTGCGCGTCGCCGAAGTCATGGCCCGCGAAGGCTCGTCCTTCCAGGTCGGCGACCGCGAGATGTCCTCCGGCCAGCTGCTCGAGATGCTCGGCTTCGGCACCTCCCGGCAGTGGACTCAGGTCTCCGAGCTCTCGGGCGGCGAGCGCCGGCGCCTGCAGCTGCTGCGCCTGCTCGTGGGCGAGCCCAACGTCCTCATGCTCGACGAGCCGACCAACGACCTGGACACGGACACCCTGGCCGCCGTCGAGGACGTGCTGGACGGGTGGCCGGGGACCCTCGTGGTGGTCTCCCATGACCGGTACCTGCTCGAGCGTGTCACCGACCACCAGGTCGCCCTGCTCGGGGACGGCAAGGTCCGCGGCCTGCCGGGCGGGGTGGACCAATACCTCGAGCTGCGCGCCGCGATGGACGAGGCCGGCGGCCCGGCCCGGGGAGCCGGCCCGGTACGGGGCCGCAACGACGTCGTCGGGACGTGCGCGGGCATGGGCGGGCCGGAGGAGGACACCGGACCCACCGAGGCGGAGCGTCGGCTGGCCCGCAAGGAGATGGCCCGGCTCGAGAAGCAGATGACCCGGCTACGGGACCGCAGGTCCGGCCTCGAGGCGCGGATGGCCGAGCTGGGGCAGGCCCAGGACTTCGACGCCCTCACCGCGGCCTCCGCCGACCTGAAGGACCTGGACGCGCAGCTGGACGTCCTGGAGGAGGAGTGGCTGCAGGCCGCTGAACTCGCCGAAGGGGACTGATCGGCGGGCGCGCACAGGAGGGTGTGGCAGGTGGCACAGCTGAAGGCTGTTTCCGGCCTACAATCGGGGGCCGGGGCACAGCACCATGCCCGACCCCCACGACGTGGACCATCCCCCGCGTCAGGACGGAGGAGCAGAGCGTGATCGCGAGTCCCGGTGATGAGTCGACCACGCTCCGCATGGGCTCGACCGCCCGCGGCCGTGTCCTGGGTCGGCCCTGGGAGCAGGGCCTTCCGCTGCTCGTCTTCATCGTGGACGTCGTCGCGGTCCTGCTCGCCACCTTCGTCTCGGCCCAGCTCCGCTTCGGCGGACCGCGGCGCACCACCCTCCCCGGCGCCGAAGTCATCGACTACAGCGTCATCAGCCTCGCGCTGAGCGCGGCCTGGGTGCTCGCGCTGACCATCCAGGGCTCCCGGGACATCCGGATCTTGGGGGTGGGCACCGAGGAGTACAAGCGGGTCCTGCAGGGCACCCTGTACCTCTTCGGCACCGTCGCGATCCTCGCCTATGCGGCAGGTCTCGAAGTGGCGCGCGGCTACGTGGGCCTGGCTCTGCCGCTGGGCGTGCTCCTGCTCCTGCTGGGCCGGTTCCTCGTGCGCGGGTGGGTGGCGCGGCAGCGACACCGCGGCAGGTTCCGGCGGCGGCTCCTGCTCGTCGGCGGCCCGAAGGCCGTCCGGCACATCTTCGAGGCCCTCGACTCCGAGGCCGGCGCCGGCTACGCCCCCGTGGCCGCGGCCCTCCCCGGATACAAGACCCGGCAGGAGGACTACCTCCCGATACCGGTCTCCACGGACCTGGACACCGTGGAGGACGTGGTCGCCCACGTGGAGGAGCGCGACGTCGAAGCCGTGGTGATCACCTCGGGCCACTCGTTCGTCCCCTCGGACGTCCGCCGGCTGGGCTGGGAGCTGCAGGAGCGCGGCGTCTCCCTGATCATGGCACCCGCCCTCGTGGACGTCGCCGGACCCCGCCTCCACACGCAGCCCCTCGCGGGTCTGCCGCTCATCCACCTCTCCACCCCGCGCCTCTCCGAGGGCAAGGCGTTCGCCAAGCGGGCGTTCGACGTCGTCGCGTCGGGTCTGGGCCTGATCGCCATCTCGCCGCTGTTGATCGCCGTTGCGATCGCGGTCAAGGCCACGGACGGCGGGCCGGTGCTGTTCCGGCAGGAGCGCATCGGTCTCGGCGGCAGGCCGTTCACCATGCTCAAGTTCCGTTCCATGGTGGTGGATGCCGAGGAGATCCGGCAGCGGCTCGTCTCGGACGGCGGGGATGCGGAGGTCCTGTTCAAGATGAAGGACGACCCGCGCATCACCCGGGTCGGCAAGCTCATCCGCCGCACCAGCATCGACGAGCTGCCCCAGCTCGTGAACGTGCTGCGGGGGGACATGTCCCTCGTGGGCCCGCGGCCCCACCTGCCGCACGAGGTCGAGGCCTACGAGCAGTACGTGCACCGCCGCTTCCTGGTGCAGCCCGGCATCACGGGGCTGTGGCAGGTCTCCGGCCGGTCCGACCTCCCGTGGGAGGAGGCGGTCCGCCTGGACCTCTACTACGTGGAGAACTGGTCCATCCTGGGCGACCTCGTGATCCTGGGGCGGACCGTCAAGGCCGTGGTCGCCGCCGACGGCGCCTATTGACCCCGGATCCGCGCGACCTGTGTGGAAGAATGGGCCGTCGTCGCCGCCCCCTGGGGTCCGGCGCTCCGCCCTGGTGTAATGGCAGCACGCCGGCCTTTGGAGCCGTGCGGTCTAGGTTCGAATCCTAGGGGCGGAACCCCCGTCCGCTGACCCCCACCGGTGCAGGAGCCCCCATGTCCCAGCCGTCCGCCCGTCCCTCCGCCGTGATCGTCCTGGCCGCGGGCCAGGGCACCCGCATGAAGTCGACGACGCCGAAGATCATGCATGCGATCGGGGGGCGCTCCCTCGTGGGCCACGCGCTCGCGGCGGCCTGGTCGCTCGCGCCGGAGCACCTCGTGGCCGTGGTCCGGCACGAGCGGGCTCGCGTGGCCGAGCACATCGAGACGGTGGCGGCCCAGCTGGGCATCGACGCGCTGGCGATCGCCGACCAGGACGACGTGCCGGGCACCGGTCGCGCCGTCGAGCTGGGCCTGGCCGCCCTGCCCGCGGACCTCGAGGGCACCGTCGTGGTGACCTACGGCGACGTCCCGCTGCTGACCCCGGAGACCCTCGCCCGGCTCGTCGCGGACCACGAAGCGGACGGCAACGCCGTCACCGTGCTCACCGCCACCCTCGAGGACGCCACGGGCTACGGCCGCATCGTCCGCGACGCCGAGGGCCTCGTGGAGCGGATCATGGAGCACAAGGACGCCCTCGCCCACGCCGAGTCCACGGGGGACGACTCCTTCGTGGCGATCCGCGAGGTCAACTCCGGCATCTACGCCTTCGACGCTGCCCTGCTGCGCCGCACCCTGCCGGAGATCTCCACGGACAACGTGCAGGGTGAGAAGTACCTCACGGACGTGCTCGGCATGGCCCGCGCCGAGGGCGGCCGCGTCGCCTCCGTGGGCACGGACGACGTGTGGGAGGTCGAGGGCGCCAATGACCGCCGTCAGCTCTCCGACCTGGGCCGCCAGCTCAACGACCGCGTGCTGCGCGGCTGGATGAAGGAGGGCGTCACGGTCGTCGACCCGTCCTCCACGTGGGTGGACGTCACCGTCTCCCTCGCCTCGGACGTCACGCTCAAGCCCGGCACCCAGCTGCATGGCACGACGTCGGTGGCCACGGGCGCCGTCGTCGGCCCGGACTCCACCCTCACGGACACGCAGGTGGGGGAGGGCGCCGTGGTGAAGCGCACCGACGCCACGGAGGCCGTGATCGGCGCGGGCGCGACCGTCGGCCCGTTCACCTACCTGCGCCCGGGCACGGTGCTGGGGGAGGACGGCAAGATCGGCGCGTTCTACGAGACCAAGAACGTGACCGTGGGCCGCGGCGCCAAGCTCTCCCACCTGGGCTACGCCGGGGACGCCGAGATCGGCGAGTACACCAACATCGGCTGCGGCAACATCACCGCCAACTACGACGGCGTCGCCAAGCACCGCACCGTGATCGGGGCCCACGTGCGCACCGGCTCGAACACGGTGTTCACGGCCCCGGTCTCGGTGGGCGACGGCGCCTACACCGGTGCCGGCGCGGTGGTCCGCGACGACGTCCCGGCCGGCGCCCTGGCGCTGAACGCCGTGACGCAGCGCACCATCGAGGGCTGGGTGCCCGCCAAGCGCCCCGGCAGCACGTCGGCGCAGGCCGCGCGGGCCGCCGGCGCGGAGGGCTCCGGCGCTCAGGGCTGACCCCGCGCGCCCGACAAGAGGTCGGCGTGTCACAACCGTACCGATTCCGGTACGGTTGTGACACCAGAGATGAGGTGGTGATCCCGTGACGTATCGTGACGATCTGTGGGACGTGGCTGCGGGGAACCACGGGGTCATCACCACTACGGAAGCGGAGGAGGCGGGCGTGCCCGCCGTCGAGGTCCGCAAGCTCGCCCAGCGCGGCGTTCTGCGGAGGCTGGCCCACGGGGTGTACCTCCATCGCCAGGTTCCCCGCGACCGGTTCACGGACGCGGCGGAGGCCGTGGCCACGGGCGGTGAAGATGCATTCCTGGACTGGGACGCAGTGCTGTCACTGTACGACCTCGCCCTGGTCGATCCCTCCGTCGTACGGGTGGGCGTGACGAGGCGGTACCGCGGCTCGCCGCGCGCGCATGTACGAGTGACACGAC
Organism: Micrococcus sp. iso_239; assembly: GCF_056173395.1. Lineage (NCBI taxonomy): Bacteria > Bacillati > Actinomycetota > Actinomycetes > Micrococcales > Micrococcaceae > Micrococcus > Micrococcus sp. iso_239. The sequence continues at coordinate 542,279 of NZ_CM149672.1, forward strand.
GCCGTCCCCCGCCGGGCGACGAGGACCTCACCTTTCACGGCGGCGTGCGAGGCCTCACGATCAACCAAGCCCTTCGTGAGGCACTCGACCGCATCCCTCTCGAGCGCGTCGCCGCTGCGATCGAGGAGGCCCGCGCGCGCGGGCTGCTCACGGTGGGCGAGGCGAGGAGCTTGAAGAAGGACCTGGAGGCGCGGCAGAACGGTGGACATCGTGGCGGTCGATGACGTGGTCGTGGGCCTGGGCGATCTGGGAGCTCGAGGTGCGCCCAGGAGCGAAGGCCAACTCAACCGTCGACTGGAGGCGATCGCTGACGCGATGGGCGTTCCGGTGGACCGGGCGCGCCGGTTGCTGGGAGCAGTGATCGTGGCGCAGATGTTGCCGGAAGGCGTCGTAGTCAAGGGTGGAAATGGCGTTCGACTCCGACATGGAGCCACCGGGACGCGGGCGACCCGGGATCTCGATCTACTGGCTCGCGATCCCCAGCAGGCGCTGAAGGACTTGACCGGGTTCGTCGACCGGGGATGGGGGGCCGCGCCCGGGAGCAAGAGAGAACTCAAGGCCGACCCGGCTGCGACCCGGGTGGCCTTCTTCGGCACGGTGCATGAGGACGATCCTGCGGAGCCTCTCGGAGTGCCCGATCCCTACGTCCTGTCACGAGCGAAGGTGACCCTGCATTTTCTCTCCGCGAGGACAAGTTGGGTGTCGGTCCCGATCGAGATCGGGCGCGACGAATTCGAGGGCAGCACGCTGGCGCAGCCAGTCGAGGTCGTGGCACCCCAGGTCGCGGAGGCGGTCACCGCGTTGGGATGTGGAACACCGCGGTCTGTGGCCGTGATGGCTGTCGAGCAGCAGCTCGCACAGAAGATCCATGCCGTCACGGATCCACATCAGACGCGAGGCCACGATCTCGTGGACATCCAGTTGCTCTGGCATGGGGCGGAGGCCGAGGGTGGTGTCGACATCCCGTTGCTCGCAGATCTCGTCAGCCGTACTTTCATGTTTCGGTCACCCGGCCGGACTGCGGCAGGACACACACCGCATGAGTGGCCGCCTCCGGTCGCTCACGTCCGGACTCTCGAGCAGGGGTACCTGGATGCGCTGGAGGAGACACGAGTGGGTGCGGAGGGACAGGCCAGGCTCCTGCAGCCGCGCGTGTCCGACGCGGCGGATTGGCTGGAGTCGTTGATCACAAGGATCGCGCGGGCCGCCGGCGCCGAGGGCTCCGGCGCTCAGGGCTGACCCCGCGCGCCCTAGGATGGGTGCGAGGACCGGGCCCCTCAGGCGGCCCGCTGGACGTCGGCCGCGCGCCGCCGCCGGGCATGGAACGTGCAACCACGAAGGATGATGAGGACGTCATGACGGAGCTGAGCCGCAGCGAGGACAAGCGACTGGTGCTGGCCACGGGCCGCGCCCACCCCGAGCTCGCGCAGGAGATCGCCGAGGAGCTGGGCACCGAGCTGCTCCCCATGAGCGCCTACGACTTCGCCAACGGCGAGATCTACGTGCGCTCGGGCGAGTCGGTGCGCGGCAAGGACGTGTTCATCATCCAGTCGCACCCGGCGCCGCTGAACAACCACCTCATGGAGCAGCTGATCATGGTGGACTCCATGAAGCGCGCCTCCGCCCGCCGCATCACAGTGGTCTCGCCGTTCTACCCGTACGCCCGCCAGGACAAGAAGGGCCGCGGCCGCGAGCCGATCTCGGCCCGCCTCGTGGCGGACCTGTACAAGACCGCCGGCGCCTCCCGCGTGATGAGCGTGGACCTGCACACCGCCCAGATCCAGGGCTTCTTCGACGGCCCGGTGGACCACCTGTTCGCCATCCCGCTGCTGGCGGACCACATCCGCTCCAGCGTGGAGGGCGAGGAGGTCACGGTGGTCTCCCCGGACACCGGTCGCGTGCGCGTCGCGGAGCAGTGGGCGGACCGCCTGGGCGGCGTGCCGCTGGGCTTCGTGCACAAGAGCCGGGACCTCACCGTTCCGAACAAGGCCGAGTCCAAGACCGTGGTCGGGGACGTCGAGGGCCGCGTCTGCGTGCTGATCGACGACATGATCGACACCGGCGGCACCATCGCCGGCGCCGTGCAGATCCTCAAGGACGCCGGCGCCAAGGACGTCATCATCGCCGCCACGCACCCGGTGTTCTCGGACCCGGCCGCCCAGCGTCTCGGCGAGTGCGGCGCCCGTGAGGTCGTGGTGACCAACACCCTGCCCATCCCGGAGGAGAAGCGCTTCGAGACCCTCACCGTGCTCTCGATCGCCCCGCTGATCGCCCGCGCGATCCGCGAGGTCTTCGAGGACGGCTCGGTCACCAGCCTCTTCGACGGCGTCGCCTGACCATGGCCGAGCGCGTCGAGCCGGCCCACGGGGAAGACGGCGGCGCGGTGGCCGCGCCGCAGCCTCACCGTCCGCGCCTGCCGTTCTGGGCCTCCCTGCTGCTGAACGTGGTGGTGGCCCTCGCGGTCGTCGCCGTGGTGCAGGCCCTGTGGGTGAAGGTGTACTCGGTGCCGTCCGGCTCGATGGAGAACACCCTCGAGGTGGGGGACCGCATGCTGGTCAACCGCACCGCCTACCCGGACGGGATGGCGGAGTCCCAGGACGTGGTGGTCTTCACGGCCAACGAGGACTGGGCGCACCCCATGCCACCGGAGGGGGCCGTGGAGAACGCCGTCCGCACGTTCGGCGACCTCACCGGCATCGGCCGCTCGCACGAACAGGCCCTGGTCAAGCGCGTGGTCGGCACCGCGGGGCAGACCGTGGAGTGCTGCACCGCCGAGGGCGCGGTGACGGTGGACGGGGAGCCCCTGGACGAGCCGTACATCCACAACGATCTGCCGTTCATCCGGGACGAGCTGGACTGCGAGTCCGAGGTGATCTCCGCGCGCTGCTTCGGCCCGGTCACCGTGCCGGAGGACTCGATGCTCGTGCTCGGCGACCACCGCTCGAACTCGGCCGACTCCGTGATCGCGTGCCGCGGCATCCCCGCCGACCAGGCCGGGGACTGCGCGCGCTTCGTCACCCGCGAGGACATCGTGGGCGAGGTCTTCGTGACGGTGTGGCCGCCCACGCACTGGGGCGGGCACTGATCTCCTGAGGCGCGGGGCCTCCTGGGCGACGGCGGCCCGTGCCGGTTCAGCCGGTCCTGGCCAGTTCCGCGGTGACCAGGGCGTCCATCGCCTCGTGCACCCGGGCCTCGGCGTCCTCGGGCACGGGTCCTTCGGTGCGGAGGCAGGCCACCACGTCGGCGGCCGTCCGCGGCTCGTCCAGCATGAGCCAGACGGACGGGCCCAGACCTTCGAGCACGACCAGGCGGTCCGAGGCGAGCAGGACCAGGCGGCCGCTGTCGGTCAGGATGCCGTCGTCGACGGCGCAGCGGGACACCGCGCCCGGGACCGCCGCACCGACCGAGGCCCGCAGCTCTTCCTCGGTGAGCGCCCCCCAGGCGGGGGTGACGGGCGTGGGCGGGGCCGCCAGGAGGCCGTCGACGACATCCCGCAGGTCCTCCGCTTCGGCGTAGACCAGGCGTTGGGCGCCGCCGACCGCGTCGAGGACGCGGCAGAGCGTCACGAGACCGCGGGGGAGCAGGGAGAGGGAGGAGGTCTGGGGGACGAGCGCCTCGAGCGCGGCCACGAGTTCTATGGCCTCCGCCCGCGGCGTCACCGGGCCTGCCGGATCCCGCACGCGGTCCAGCACGGCGATCCGGGCCAGCCGGGCGTCGGGGAGGGTCGGACCGAGACCCAGGTCGTCCGGGCCTCGCTGGGTCTTCGGGCGCACCCCCCGTGACCCCAGCAGGGACAGCGGCTTGGGGTACGGGGTGACGGCCAGGCCGTCGGGGGCGATGATCGCCGTCTCGTCGGTGAGGTAGGCGAAATGGGGCCCCAGCCGGCGCGTGGCCGTCGTCTTGCCCGTCCCGGACGCCGCCACCAGGACGATCGCCGCCCCGGTGTCCGGTGCGGCGAGGCACGCGGCATGGAACAGCAGGTGGGTGCCGCGGGCGGACTCGATCGCCCGTGAGGTCGCCAGGAACACCAGGTCCTCGTGCCACTGGAGCCACGGACGCGCGGTGTCGGCGCCGCGGTGCGCATCCGCGCGGGCCGGCGTCTCCACGGCCTCCACACCGCACCGGGCCCAGGACGCGATGACCTCCGCGCGCTCGTCTCCTGTGAGGCCGCTCACCGTCACGGCATCGAGACCGGTGCCGATGCGCAACGCGGTGGTCTCGCTCATGGCTTCGTCCTCCCCCTGGGTGCCGGGCATGGCTCACCCCTTCCATCCCGTGGCCGTCCGGTCAGTGTACTGAGAGCCGTGCGGGCGGCCATGGCGCCGCCCCACCGGCTGGCACGGGTCTTCGCCAGAGCCTCCCTATACTCGACACAGGTTCTCGGGCGCTGGGCGCGCTCTTCATCCGAGCTGAGGGAGGAGCCCGCATGGCAGCGCAGTCGACCACGGCGGCCGTGACCGTGGTGATCCCGCACTACGGCGATGCGGCCCCCACCCTCGCCCTCGTCGACCGCCTGCTGAGCGATCCCGGAGACGCGCTGGCCGCCGTCGTGGTCTCGGACGACGCCTCGCCCACCCCGTACCCCGAGGCGCACGATCCGCGTCTGACCGTGGTGCGCCGCGAGCGCAACGGCGGCTTCGGGGCGAACGTGAACACCGGCCTGGCCGCGGTCACCACCGAGCTGGCCCTGGTCCTCAACTCGGACGCCGAGATCACGGGGGCGCAGATCGACGCGCTGGTGGTGGCGGCCGCCCCGTATCAGCCGGCCGTGGTCAGCCCGCAGGTCGTCAACGAGGACGGCACGCCGCAGTGGTCCGGGCGGCACTTCCCCACGGTCCTGCACCAGACCGTGGAGTGGCTGACTCCGCTGGCCCGCTTCCGTCACCTGGACGTGCTCCACGAGGCCGTGGGGCACGACGTCGCGGCGGCCCGGTCCGCCTCGCCCGTGGCGGTCGACTGGGTGATGGGCGCCGTGCTGCTCCTGCCGATGGCCCAGGTCCGCGCCGTCGGCGGGTTCGACGAGGAGTACTTCATGAATTCCGAGGAGGTCGACCTGCAGCGCCGCCTGCGCGAGCGCGGCGTGCCGTCGATCGTGGTCCCGGCCGTCCGTGTGCCGCACGGGCTGCACGGCTCCTCGGACCCGCTGCGCCGGCGTGGCTGGCTGGTGGACTCCCGGTACCGCTACGCCCGGAAGTTCGGTCGCCCCCGGGTCCTCAAGGCCGCGCTCACCGCGGCCACCGGGGCGAACTTCGCCGTGAACGCGCTCCGGCAGGCCCGGGGTGTGGACGTGGACGCCCGCGCCGTGCTCCGGGACGAGCACGCGCTGGTCTGGAAGGGGCAGCGCCGATGAGCGCCACCGGCTACACCGTGCCGGCCCCGCCCGACGCGCGGGGCGGTCGCTCACCGGAACGGCTGTTCCTCGTCTCGCCGGCGTTCCACGGCTATCACCGGTCCATCGCGGCGGCGTGGGCGGCCCAGGGTTTCGACGTCACGGTGCACTGCTACGACGCCTACGCCACGCTCGGCATGAAGCTGCGGAACAAGGGGCTGCTCGAGCTGCCGCAGAAGGCGGGCGTGGACCGCACGGCCGCGCGGGTCGCCTGGGACACGGGGCGGGCCGTGGCCGCGCTGCGCGAGGCCCGACCGGACCGCGTGCTCGTGATCAAGGGCGACTCGCTGGGTGAGGACTTCTGGTCCGAGATCCTCGAGGCGGGCCTGCCCCGCATGCTCTGGCTGTACGACGACCTCGCACGACACGACTACTCGATGGAGTTCCTGCGCTCCGTCGGGCCGGTGCTCAGCTACGCCCGCTCCGAGGCCGAGCTGCTGGCCGGCGAGGGCGTGGACGCGCACTACATGCCCAACGGCTTCGACCCGGCGATGGCGCTGCCGGAGGTGCCGCGGCGCGACGAGCTGGTCTTCGTGGGCTCGCGCTACCCGAACCGCGTGGAGCTGCTCTCGCGCCTGGCCGCGGCCGGGGTGCCGGTGCGCGCCTACGGGCGTCAGTGGAGCCACCACCCGGTGGACCGCCTGCGCACGTGGGAGCTGACCCGGCCGGACCTGCCGGCCGAACGGGACATCCCCCTCGAGGAGGCGTACGCCGTGCAGGCGGCCGCCGCGGGCGCCATCAACATCCACGGCCTGCAGGCCGGCCACGCGATGCGGACCTTCGAGGTGCCCGGCATGGGCGGTCTTCAGCTCGTCGATCGGGCCGACGTGGCCGAGTTTTACGTCCCGGGCGAGGAGGTGCTCGTCTTCGAGGACGCGGACCACCTCATCGAGCTGGGCCGCCGGGTCGTCGCGGATCCCGCCTGGGGGGCGCGCATCCGGGAGGCCGGCCGCCGCCGGTCGCACGCGGAGCACACATTCGCGCACCGGGCGGCCATGGCCCAGGGGTGGTGGGCATGACCGACGCGCCCCTCTTCTGGCGCTCCGAGGACCTGCCGCGCTGGCACGCGTGGCAGCGCGCCCAGTGGCCGCTGACCCGGCGGGCTGCGGACACCGCGCGCTCGACCGTGCGCGGCGTGGCCGGCGCCCTGACACGCCGCCGGTCCACCGGCGACGACGTCCCGCGCCTGCTCCTGCCGGCGGGGGACGTGCACACCCTCGTCGCCCTGGAGTCCTTCGGCCCCACGCAGCTGGCCGCGCTGGCCTCGCCCGTGGCCGCCCTGGCCACGGTGCGGCCGGAGGCAGCCGCCGGGGTCGGCTGGGTGCTGCCCGCCGGTGACGCACCCGCCCTGCCCGGGGCCGCGGGCCACCGGGAGCACGCCGCCACCGCCGACGTCGTGACGGATCGCCTGTCCGGGCTCCGCCGCGTCCTGGTGGCGGGGGAGTACCTGCCCTCGGGCCGCGCCGCCGTGCGCTGGGCCCGGCAGCGGGGGGTGCGGATCGGCGTCGTCCAGCACGGGCTGCTGGCCGTGTCCACGCCGCCCGTCCCGCAGGACGCCACCCTGTACGCCTTCACGAGCGCGGACGCGGACTGGTGGACCCAGGGCCGCGCCGATGTGGAGGCCGTCCCGGTGGGCTCGGCGCTGCTGGAGCAGGCCCGCCGGACCGCGCCCGCGCTCTCGGGTGCCGGGGACGACGGCCCCGGGGTGTTCCTCGGTCAGCTGCACGGCGCCGAGCTGCCCCGCCGGGACTTCGCCGCAGCCGCCGAACAGTACGTGCGGGCCACCGGCGCCGCCTACCGCCCCCACCCGGCCGAGCGGGACCGCCTCTCCCGCGGCCAGCACGCGGCCTGGCGCAGAGCCGGTGTGCGGATCGACGACGCCGGGGCGCCCCTCGTCGCCACGCGCGGGCCCGTGGCCGCCGTCTTCTCCACCGGGATCCTCGAGGCCGCGCAGGCCGGCAGACCCGCGTGGGCCGTCCACCCGGACCCGCCCGCCTGGCTCGAGGGGTTCTGGCGGCGTTACGCCATGACCCGGTGGCGGCCCGGGCGCGTCCCGGAGCCCACCCCACCCCTGGCCTCGCCGACCGCGGACCCCGCGGCCGCGATCGCCGAACACGTCTGGAAGGAGACCGCGTGAGCATCCTGTGCGTCATCCCCGTGCGCGGCGGGTCCCGGGGGCTGCCCGGCAAGAACATCCGCCTCCTGGGCGGCCATCCGCTCGTGGCCTGGACCATCCAGGCCGCACTCGAAACGGAGGAGGACCTGCACGTGGTGGTCTCTACGGACTCGGCCGAGATCGCCGAGGTCGCCCTCCGCTACGGCGCGGACGTCCCGGGCCTGCGCCCGGCCCACCTGGCGCAGGACTCGACCCCCACCGAGCCCGTGATCGAGCACGTGCTCGCGGCCGAGCGCGCGGCCGGCGTCGAACCCGAGGGCGTGATGCTGCTCCAGGCCACCAGCCCGCTGCGCCTGCCCGGCACCCTGGACCGCGCCGTGCGGCAGTTCCGGGACACGGGGGTGGACTCGCTGGTCGGCGTCGTCCCGGTGTCCCCGTTCCTGTGGCGCCACGCCGAGGACCCCGACGGGGAGCCGATCCCGGACTTCGACGTCACGGCGCGCAAGCGCCGGCAGGACATGTCGCGCACCGACCTGCGGTTCCGCGAGAACGGGTCCCTCTACGTGACGCGCCCCTGGGTCTACGACCGGCTGCACAACCGGCTCGGCGGCCGGATCGGCCTGCTGGAGCTCGACGACCTCGAGGGCGTGGACATCGACACCGAGCTGGACTTCGCCCTGGCCGAGCAGCAGATGGACCAGTACCTGGCGGTCCAGAAGGTGCTCCAGCGCCACCCCGACCTCGGTGCCCCGCGCACCGCCGAGACCCCCACCACCGGCCCGAACCGCACCCTCGGAGGCACGCAGTGATCATCGAACGCAGGCTCACCCCCTATCTCGTCTTCCCCGAGGACTCGCTCCTGGCCGCCCTGCAGAAGATGACCGACAACCGCGAGCGCACCGTGTTCGTGGTGGACTCCCAGGGCTTCCTCGTCGGCTCCCTGACGGACGGGGACGTGCGCCGCTGGCTCGTGGCGCATCCGGAGGCGTCGCTGGACGTGGCCGCGGCCGACGTCGCCCATCGCGACCCGGCGACGGCGCCCCTGGGCGCGTCCCCGGCCGAGATGCGCGAGGCCCTGCCCGCCGGGGCGATGCACCTGCCGCTGCTGGACGAGCGCGGCCGCCTGACGGCCCTGGCGATCAACCGGGAGGCGGAGCTGCGGATCGGCGGGCACCGGATCGGGGAGGGCCACCCGGCGTTCCTGATCGCCGAGATCGGCAACAACCACCAGGGCGATGTGGACCTGGCCCGCCGTCTCGTGGACCTGGCCGTCGAGGCGGGCGCGGACGCCGTGAAGTTCCAGCTGCGGGACATGGACGCCCTGTACCGGCAGTCCGGCGCGGCCACCGCCGGTGAGGACCTGGGGGCGCAGCGCACCCTGGACGAGCTGGCCAAGTTCTCGCTCTCCGCCGCGGACATGGTGCGGGTGTTCGACCACGTCCGGGACGCCGGCGTCGCCCTGATGTGCACCCCGTGGGACGCCCCGTCCATGCGGGTGCTGCGCGAGTACCCGGTGGACGGCGTGAAGATCGCCTCGGCGGACCTGACGAACCACGGTCTGCTGCGGGACGCGGCCGCCTCCGGCCTGCCGATGGTGCTCTCCACCGGCATGTCCCGGGAGGAGGAGATCCGCGAGTCGGCGGCCCTGGTGCGTTCCTTCGGCGTCCCCTTCGCGATGCTGCACGCCCAGTCCACCTACCCCGCCCCCTACAAGGACGTGAACCTGGCCTACCTGGACCGGCTCGCGGAGATCGCGCAGACGCCGGTGGGCTACTCGGGCCACGAGCGCGGCTTCCACGTGGCCCTGGCCGCGGTGGCCCGGGGCGCCGCGATCATCGAGAAGCACTTCACCGTGGACCGCGGGCTCGAGGGCAACGACCACAAGGTCTCCCTGCTGCCGGAGGAGTTCGCGCAGATGGTCCGGCAGACCCGGGACATCGAGGAGTCGATCGGCGTCGGGACCGAGCGCGTGGTCTCCACGGGCGAGGCGATGAACCGCATCAACCTGGCCAAGTCCCTGGTGGCGGCCCGCCCGCTGCAGGCCGGCGCCACGATCACCGCCGACGACGTGACCGTGAAGTCCCCCGGCCGCGGCCTGCAGCCCAACGAGCTGCCGCGCCTGGTCGGCCGCACGCTGCACCGCGAGATGGCCGAGGGCGACTTCTTCTTCGCCGGAGACCTCACGGACACGGTGCCCACCGGGCGCCAGTTCGAGTTCCGGCGCCCCTGGGGCCTGCCGGTGCGCTACCACGACGTCGAGGCGCTGACGAAGGACTGCACCCCGGACTTCCTGGAGTTCCACTTCTCCTACAAGGACCTTGAGATCGACATCGACTCGGTGTTCCGCGAGCCCATGCCGATGGGCTTCACCACCCACCTGCCGGACATCTTCTCCGGCGACTTCCTCGTGGACTTGGCCAGCGACGACGACGCCGTGTGGGAGCGCTCGATCGCCGAGGTGCAGCGCACGATCGACATCACCCGGGACCTGAAGCGCTGGTTCCCGAACGAGGAGTCTCCCATCATGGTCATCACCATGGGCGGGTTCACCCTGGACCGGCACATCCGCCCGGAGGAGCGGCTGCCGAAGTACGAGCGCATCGCCGAGGCCGTGCAGCGTCTGGACACCTCCGGCATCCGGATCGCCGCGCAGACGCTGCCGCCGTTCCCGTGGCTGATGGGCGGTCAGCAGTACCACAACCTCTTCATGGACCCGGACGACACCGTGGCGTTCGTGGAGGCCACGGGGGTGCCCCTGTGCCTGGACATCTCCCACTCCAAGCTCTCGGCCACGTTCCTCGGGATCCCCTTCTCGGAGATGGTGGAGAAGCTGGCCCCGCACACCATCCACCTGCACCTCGTGGACGCCACCGGTGTGGACGGGGAGGGACCGCAGATCGGCGAGGGCGACGTGGACTGGCCCGTGCTGTGCGAGCAGCTGGACCGCCTGGCCCCCGGGGTGAGCTTCATCCCGGAGATCTGGCAGGGCCACATCAACAACGGCGAGGGCTTCTGGACGGCCCTGGACCGCCTGGAGCAGTGGCTGTGATCCCCGAGGCCGCGACGACCACTCCGGCCCCGCTGACGCTCTGGGTGGTGCCGGTCGCCGACCTCGGCGGCGTGGCCCGGCACGTCCTCGACGTCGCGCGCGTGGGCCTGCCTGGCCTGCGTCTGGCGGTGCTCTGCCCCGAGGGGCCGCTCGCCGAGCGCCTGCGCGAGCAGGGCGCGGCGGTGTTCACCGGGGACGTCGGTCCCGACGCCGGCCTGGCCGCCTCGGTGCGGACGCTCCGGACGGCGGTGCGCACCCTGCGTCCGGCCGCGGTCCACACGCACCTGGCCTACGCCGACCTCGCGGCCTTCACGGCGCTGGGCACGGGGCGGGCCCTGCGGCGGGCCGGTGCGCCGGCGCTGCTCAGCACCGAGCACGGGATCGCCCCGGACGACGGGTTGTACAACCGGGCTGCCGCGGCCCGGGTGAAGAACGCCGCGCACCGCGCCCGGCTGCGCGGCACGGACCTCGTGATCGCGGTGGCGCAGTCCACCGCGGACGTGCTCCGGCGCAAGTGGGGCACGGGGGGGCCCCTCACCGTGGTGCGCAACGGGGTGGACGTGTCCGCGGTGCGGGCCGCGGCCGCGGGGCAGCGGCGCGCACCGGGGGAGGGGCTGCGGATCCTCTCCCTGTCCCGGCTGGCGCCCGAGAAGAACCTCGACCGGTTGGTGGCGGCGCTGCCCGCCCTGCTGGAGCGCGACCCCGGGACGCGGGTGACGCTGGCCGGCTCGGGTCCCCTGGAGGGGCAGCTGCGCGCTCAGGCCGAGGACCTCGGCGTCGCGGATGCGGTCCACCTGCCCGGCTTCGTGGAGCCGTGGGGCACCATGGCCGAGCACGACGTGCTGGTGCAGCTCTCCGCGTGGGAGAACCTCAGCTACACCCTGCTCGACGCCGCGGCCGCCGGCCTGCCCGCCGTCGCCACGGACGTGGGCGGCAACGGGGAGATCCTGCCGCCCGAGCGCCTGGTCCACGAGACCACTCCGGCGGCCATCGCCGACGCCGTCGTGCGTGCCGCGGCCGAGGGCCCGGGCGAGGTGCGCGTGGGCGACGTGGAGACGATGGCCCGGGCGACCGCCGAGGCGACCCTCGAGGTGCTCGGGTGCCGGGTGGGGAAGACCTCGGGATGACCGGACGCATCTGGATCCTGGCGAACCAGGGTGAGGTGGGCGGCGGCGAGGTGATGCTGCACCACCTCGCCACGGCCCTGCGCGAGCTCGGTCGGGACGTGGGCATCGTGGCCCCGGCGCACCCGGCCGAGACCGCCGATCGCCTCGCCGCGGACGGCTTCGACGTGGTCCGCGTGAGTGGGTCCGGACGCCTGGGGTACCTGCGCGCTCTCCGGGCCTGGGACCGTGGCCGAGGCAAGGACGACGTCGTCTGGTGCAACGGGCTGCTGCCCGCCACGGCGCTGGCCGGCCGGCCGCGCCGGATCGTGCACCTGCATCAGGTGCCCGAGAAGCCGGTTCTGCGGGTGTTCTCCGCTCTGGCGCGTCCCGGCGCGCTCGCGGTCCTCGCGCCGTCCCGGTTCGCGGCGGACCGCATCCGCGGGGCGCGCGTGCTCTACAACTGGGTTCCGGCCCCGACGACGCCGCAGAGACGCCCGGCCCGCGGTGCTGATGAGTCGGTGACCGTGGGATTCCTCGGACGGCTGTCCGAGGACAAGGGCATCGTCACCCTGCTGGAGGCCGCCGCGCTGCTGCGGAAGACCGACCCGGGTGCTTTCGTGTTCCGCGTCGCGGGGGAGAGCCGGTTCGTGGCGGAGGACGAGGCCGAGCGGCTCGCCACCGCCCTGAAGGCAGCGGGTGAGGACGTTCAGGTGCTCGGCTGGCAGGACACCGCTGAGTTCCTGGCCTCCGTGGACGTGCTGGCCGTGCCGTCGCAGTGGGCCGAGGTCTTCGGTCTGGTGACGGCCGAGGCGATGGCCGCGGGCGTTCCGGTGGTGGCCTCCGATGCGGGGGCCGTTCCCGAGGTGGTCGGCAGCGCTCACCCCCTCGTTTTTCCGCAGCGGGACGCGGCCGCGCTCGCGGACTGCCTGCGGGCCGTGCGCGCGGTCGATCTGGGCGCGGTGGCCCACTCCCAGCGGCGCCGCTGGGCGTCGCTGTTCTCACCCGATGCCGGCCGCGCCGTCGTCGCCGAGCTCCTGGATGACCTGTCCCTATGACTCCCGCGGAGGACTCATGACCGAGACGCCCCTGACTCCCGAGGCCAGCGTGATCGTCCCCAGCCGGGGCGGCGCCCAGCGGCTGCCGCGCCTGATCGGCGCGCTCGCCGCGCAGGAGGACGCCCCGCCGTTCGAGGTCCACGTGGTCGTGGACGGGGATGTGGACGGGTCGGAAGCGGTGCTCGCCCAGTTGGCCGCGGAGTATCCGGGCCTGGACCTGAGCTGGACCGTCTTCGGCGAGAACCGCGGACGGGTCGCCGCACTCAACGCCGGTGCCGACGCGACGTCCGGCCGCATCCTCATCCGCGCGGACGACGATCTGGAGCCCGGACCCCACTACATCCGGGACCACGTGGCCGCGCACTCGGGCGGGCCTGGCGGAGCGATCGGACTCTACGTGAACGTCCTGGAGCCCACCCCGTATCAGCGCGCCTACGGTGACGCCCAGGACATCCTGCACCGTGAGCACGCGTATGCGCTGCCAGCGGATCGGCAGTGGCGGCACTGGGCGGGCAACGTGTCCGTTCCCCGTGCCCTGCACGAGCAGATCGGCGGTTACGACCCGGACTACCGACAGTACGGGTGGGAGGACATCGACTACGGCTACCGGCTTCACGCGGCAGGCTATCCCGTGGTGATCCGCCCCGAGCTGGAGACGCGGCACCACGCTGCCGCCGTGACCACGCACTCGAAGGCGGTGCGGGCCCTGCACGGAACGGCCGCGCGGAACCTGTTCGTGGGCAAGCACGGGGCGGCACCGCTCGGCACCATCGGTGCTCCGCGAGGCGTGTGGGGTGCTGCCGTACGCCTGGTGGCGTGGGGCACCACCGAAGCCACGCTCACGCGCTCCAGTGCGTTGATCGACGCCGTCGCGGACCACCTGCCCCGGGGGCTCGCCCGTCGACTCATCGCCCTCCAGGTGGAGGGCGCCGCCGAGGCCGGACGGGCCCGTCCCCACCGCGCGCAGCGGGCCATCTGAGGGGACACGATGTCGGAACAGACTCCCGCAACGATCGCCATCGCCCACGACTACCTCACCCAGAAGGGCGGGGCGGAACGGGTGGTGCTCGCCCTGCATCGGCTGTGGCCGGATGCGCCGATCTACACGACGTTCTACGACCCCGAGGGCACGTTCCCCGAGTTCAAGGACGCGCACATCATCGCCTCGCCCCTGAACCGGGTGGGGCTGCTGCGGAAGGACCCGCGGCGGGCACTGCCGCTGCTGCCCTTGGCCTCCTCGCTGATGCACGTCAAGGAGCCGATCGCCGTCATCTCGACGTCCGGCTGGGCGCATGGATTCCGCTACGACGGCGCCACGCTCGTCTACTGCCACACCCCGGCGCGCTGGGTGTATCTGCTGGACGACTACCTGGGTGAGGACGGTCGGGACAGCATCAAGGGCCGGGTCGCCCGCGTGCTGCGTCCGGGCCTGCGCAGGTGGGACCGCGCGTCCGTCCGGCGTCGAACGCGCTATGTGGCCAACTCCACGGTGGTGAAGGAGCGGATCGAAGACGTCTACGGGCTCGACGGCGTGGACCTCGTGTTCCCGCCGCACTCCGTGAGCACGGATGGCCCGCAGGAGCCGATCCCCGGAGCCGAGCGGCTGGCGGAGGACGGCTTCCTGCTGTCGGTCGCGCGGCTCATGCCGTACAAGCACGTGGACGTGGCGATCGAGGCCGCGGCCCGCGCGGGGCGGCCGCTCGTGGTGATCGGCAAGGGCCCGGAGGAGGCCCGGCTGCGGGCGATGGCGGGGGAGGACGTGGTGTTCGGCCAGGACCTCACCGACGCGCAGCTGCGCTGGGCGTACGTGCACGCGACGGCACTGATCGCCGCGAGCCACGAGGACTTCGGCATAACGCCGCTCGAGGCGAGCGCGTGGGGCGTGCCCACCGTGGCACTGCGGGCCGGCGGTTACCTGGACACCATCGTGGAAGGCGTCAACGGGGTATTCGTGGAGGAACCGACGGTGGATGCGGTGGCCGACGGGATCGAGCGGGCGCTGGGGCGGGACTGGGGCCGGGACGCGTTACGGAGCCATGCGGCGCGGTTCTCGGAGGCCGAGTTCGCCCGGCAGATCAGCGACGCCGTCGGGTCGTTGTGAGGAATTCCCGACACCCCGGCCACTCGTGCTCGGCGGCGGTCCCGGGAACGGATCCGGAGGGTCACGCCGCGTGCTGCGCGAGGTGTCTCAGCCGGGACCGCGTGGTCGCCTCGAAGTGGTGGGTGCGCATCAGCGCGATGCCGGCCGCCCGGGCGTCGTGGAGCTTCCTGGGATCACGGAGGATCTCGCGCAGGACCTGCAGCATCGCCTCCACATCCCGCTGGGGCACCACCCATCCCGCCCCGCGCTCCTCGGCGATGTACGTCGAGGTCTGATTGGCGAAGGCGAGGATCGGGGTCCCGCATCCGAGGGCCTCGAAGTAGGTGCAGGACGGATCCCCCTGGACGTGCGGGAGGACCATCACGTCCACCTCCTCGCGCACCGCGGGCACCCACTGCTCATGGAAGTCCGCGAATCCCCGGGAGACGACGTTCGATCCGGCGCTCGAACGCAGCTCGGCCTCTAGGGGGCCGGCGCCGAAGACATGGAGCTCCACGGGCAGGCCGTCCTCCTTCGCCCGCTTCGCGAGGGCGATCGCGAACCCGGGTCCCTTGATCGGGTCGAGGCGGCCGGAGAACCCGATGCGGAGCGGTCCGCCCTCCCACCCCGGAGTCGTCGCGGCGGCCTCGACTTCGGCGTGCCGGATGCGTGAGTCATGGAACGCCAACGCGTCCTCGGTCAGCCGCCCGTACGCGCGGGCGGCCGCCGGCCCGTTGGCCTGCAGGGAGGCCGCCCACAGGACCTGACGGAGCAGGCCTGCCTCCTGGCGCAGGAGTCCTGCCGCGGCCCGCGCGAGGGGCAGCCCGGACAGGGACGCGCGGTGGATGCCCAGGCGGATGCCGTAGGTGACCTCGGAGGTGAGGACGACCGGCGTCCGCGCTCGTGCGAGGCCTGCGGTAGAACGCGAATGGAGCGCCAGGATCGCGTCCAGGTCCAGGGAGTCGACTCCTTCGGCGGTCGGCTCCACGGCGACGACGTCGAATGCCGGCGACACGATGTCGAGCGCGACGCAGCCCACCGGGGTCGCGGGCGCCCGGGTGAAGCCGGGCGAAGCCACGATGAAGCGGCCCTCGTGGGAGCGGGCCATCTCCTCGACGGACTCCCACGCGCGGGCGTCCATGGCGAGGCCGTCCGGGGTGCTCCACAGCGACGACGGGGACAGGTATCCGAGATCCATGCCGGTCCGTTCGCGGCCTCAGCGACCGGTATCGAGCAGGTCGAGCAGGTACCGGCCATACCCGGACTTCACGAGGGGCTCGGCGCGCTCGCGCAGCTCGTCGTCCGTGAGCAGTCCCTGGCGCCAGGCGACCTCCTCGGGCGCGCCGACCTTGAGGCCCTGCCGTGACTCGATGGTGCGGATGAAGTTGGACGCGTCGTTCAGGTCGTGGAACGTGCCGGTGTCCAGCCATGCGGTGCCCCGGGGAAGGACCTCCACGTTGAGGCTGCCGCGTTCCAGGTAGGTGCGGTTCACGTCGGTGATCTCCAGCTCGCCGCGTGCCGACGGCTTGAGGCTCTTCGCAATCTCGACGACGTCGTTGTCGTAGAAGTACAGGCCGGGCACCGCATAGTTGCTCTTGGGCTCCTCAGGCTTCTCCTCCAGTGAGATGGCCTTGCCGGCGTCGTCGAACTCCACCACGCCGTAGGCGCTGGGGTCCGCCACCCAGTAGCCGAACACGGTGGCTCCGTCGACCTGTGTGTGGCGGCGCAGCTGCTGGCCCATGCCGGGGCCGTAGAAGATGTTGTCCCCCAGGACGAGCGCGACATGCTCGTCGCCGATGTGGTCCTCCCCGAGGATGAACGCCTGTGCCAGGCCGTCGGGGAAGGGCTGCTGAACGTAGCTGAGCGAGATCCCGAACTGGGAGCCGTCGCCCAGGAGGCGCTGGAACTGCTGCGCGTCGTGCGGGGTGGTGATGACCAGGATGTCGCTGATCCCCGCCAGGATGAGCGTGGACAGCGGGTAGTAGATCATCGGCTTGTCGTAGACGGGCACGAGCTGCTTCGAGATGCCATGGGTGATGGGGTGCAGCCGGGAGCCGGTGCCGCCAGCGAGGATGATGCCCTTCATGCTTGACACTCTACCGGCGCCCCCGGGGGGGGGAGAACCGAGCCCTGTCGAGGATTCGATGGGCATGTGGCGCGGCCGTGGGCACTAGCGTGGAAACGGGGCGAGCAGTGCCTTCAGTGGTCGGAGGTAGCGCCGGATCTGGAGGGGATCATTCCACGCCATCTGAGTCTCGGCGGATGATTCGTCAAGCCGGTTCCACGTGGCCCGAAGCAGGATGTCTAGATGAGCTGCGTTGTTGATCAAAATCCGCTCGCGGGTAATAGCCATGCCCATCGACAGGTCGGCCCGGCGGCGCGATTCAGACCGCTGGCGATATTCAAGAGTCGCCTCGATGCGGGTGCCGTGGCCGCCCAGCCGCGTTAGGAGTCGTATCCAATACTCGTAGTCCTCGAACCCGCGTCGGAGTTCCACGTCGTAGCCGGCCACGGCCCGCCAGTCTTCGCGCCGGAATACAGCAGTTGCGGCAATACGATTGCCGCCCGCCAGGTCTGCCAGGCCAACCGAGGCCGGAGGGATCTTCGCTCCAGTCTCTGCGCCGAAGAGCGCGACTTTCCCGTACGCGAATCTACAGTCTGCGTCAGCCTCCAGCGTTTCGACGCCGCGTGCGGCAAAGTCCGGACTCACGCGGTCGTCTCCGTCGAGAGGTACCACATATTGGCAAGAGATCGCGCGAATTCCGGTATTTCGGGCCGCCGACGGTCCTTGATTGGGCTGATCGATTTTTTTCA
The DNA here is from genome assembly GCF_056173395.1 of Micrococcus sp. iso_239. Taxonomy (NCBI): domain Bacteria; kingdom Bacillati; phylum Actinomycetota; class Actinomycetes; order Micrococcales; family Micrococcaceae; genus Micrococcus; species Micrococcus sp. iso_239. The sequence continues at coordinate 559,888 of NZ_CM149672.1, forward strand.
CCGACCTCGGAAGCTCGTTGAGCTCCCTCAGTGTTTCCGCTCGCGTGGAACCGTCATTCACTACCACCACCTCAACACTGACATGCTCCTGTCGGAGCGCCGACTCAACAGCCTCCCGCAGATGGATAGGATCGTCGTTGAATGTGGGGATGATAAATGCCACCTGTGACGTCACACGTATCAAGATACCTTATTGGGACGCTCCTCGTGACACCGGCGGGGCGTGGTGGAATGGGCAGCCGCTACCCCCGGGCGCGACCCCCAGGGCTTAACGCCACGGGCATCGGCCCGGCGAGCCGACAGCTCCCTATCTGCTCACCGAGCGAATGTGGGCACTCGCGGTTCTGGAGGTCGCCCGGCCACTCGATAGCGCAGGTGCCCTTCGAGCAGCCCGACGTTCCAGCCCCAGCCCGCGGCCTGCTCCGTGTTGGCCGTCCCGAGCATAACGCGCAGCCCCGAGGGCACGTTGCGCACGAGGTTTCGCACGGCCCCGCGCAGACTCACCCCGCGGGGGTCGACCGTCTCTGGGTGGCGCGTCCATAGCTGGATCGCAGTGCGGGCGTAGGAGCGCCGCTGCCGGACGGCGGTGCGCGCGTCGGGTCGCTGGACGTAATCGATGCGGGCTGACGGCACGAACACGGTTGGCCAGCCAGCCGTGTCGGCACGCCAGGCCAGGTCAGTTTCATCGTGCCCGCCTGCGAAGGACTCGTCGAATCCGCCGACCGCCCGCAGGACGTCACGATGCAGGCCCATTGACGCGCCCAGCGGGTATGCCGGCCCGCCAAAAATCTCGTGCAGACCCAGGTCCGGCCCGAGGCGGCGGCCTGTCGCGTCGACCGGGGTCGCTGCGCCACCGGCCACGCCGCCGCTGGCCAGGGCCGCGCGCAGTGCGTCGACCCAGCCCGGGTGGACCTCGTCGTTGGAGTCGCAGAAGAGGATCACGTCGTGGCGCGCGGTGGTGGCCCCCGCGTTGCGGGCGTGGTTCGCCCCGGCCCGTTCCTCTGCGGAGACGACGCGCACGCGCTCGTCCCGGGCGGCCGCAACGTCGAGCACAGCCCGCGTGGCGTCGGTGGAGCGGTTGTCCACTAGGACTAGCTCATCGTTCGGCCGCAGCTGGGTCAGTACAGCAGAGATCTGGCAGCCGACGGTGGCGGCGGCATTGTGGCAGGGGATGACCACACTGACAGCTTTGCTCATCCGTAGACCTCCTGGAGGCGGGCGCGGAAGCGCTGTTCTCCGTATTCCTCGGCCACGGTATGGGCTGTCCGGCGCGCATGGTTATTGGCGGCGTCAGGATCCCGGAGCACCCGGTTGACGGACGCCGCGAAGGCCCGGGGGTCATCGGCCACGAACGCCGCGTCGGCGGGGCGGATGCCCTCGTTTCCCACGGTGGTCGTCACCGTGGGAACGCCGCGGATGAGTGCCTCCACCACCTTGAATTTCACGCCGGCGCCGTAGCGGAGGGGGACCACCACCACGGCGGCTTCTGCATACAGAGGCTCGAGGTCGTCCACGAAGCCCAGAACCTCGACGGCGTTGGCTTCGAGTTCTGCCACGACGTGGTCGCGGAGCCCGTCGCCCGCGACGGCGACCCGCGCGTTCGGGTGCGCTTTGCGCACTTCGGGGAGGATCTCGGTGACGAACCAGTGCATCGCGTCCTCGTTCTCCCAACGGGCCATGTAGCCCACGAAGAGGAGCAGGGGGTTCGTAGAGGAGGGGGCTTCAGTGCGCACGTGGCCGGAGATCGCTGGGGGCACCACATGCACCCGTGCGTGCGTGCCCCGGCGGGGCAGCAGATCGGCGTCCTTCTGGCTGAGGACCACGACATCGTCGGCCTGTCGAGCGATCCGGCCCTCTAGGTGGAGGGCGGCGGCACGCCGGACCGCCCAGGCTGCTCGGCGTGGGATGCTCGTCTGGAGCTTTCGCTGCCGTCCGAACCGTTGGGAGAGGACGTCGTGCAGTGTCACGACGACGCGCGCGTTGGGATTGATGCGGCGAATGGCTCCCAGCAGGATGGCGGTCTCCTCCCACTGCAGGTCGATGACATCGGCCTCTGCCACCAGGTCTCGAACCCGGGAGAGGGCGACGCGGCTCAGTGACGGGGACACTGCGAGCAGGCGTTCTAGGCGGCCGCGGCGGTCTGCGGCAGGGGAGAGGATCCGATGGGAGAAGGGGACTCCGCGGGTGAGAGCGCGACGGTTGGCCGGGCCATCGGTCGTGACCATCGTCAGCTCGGCGCTCTCGCCTATCACCTCGGCAATGGCGTGCACCAGGTGCTCGCCCGCTGACTCCTGGCGGGTCGACGAAGGAAGAACGGGTGTGAGCATGACGGCTTTTCGCATGGTCGAGGCGGAGGGCCCAGGACTTCTGCGCGCTTCAAGGGCGGAATGGACCGCCTGTTCCGCTGTGTTTGCCCATGCCTGCCAGTTCAGCCGCGACCGGCCGTCTCGGGTTGCCGCCTCGGCGGCGCGCGCCACGGTTGCCTCCGAGAGCTCCCCGAGCAGACGTGCGGTCTGGTCGACGGCCTCGCCCGGGGCGACGAGCCATCCGGTGAGTCCTTCCTGGACGATGGTCTCCACGCCCCCTACGCGCGTGGCGATGACGGGCAGCCCCGAGACCAGTGCGTTGGTCATGACCACGCCGGCCGCGTTGGCCAGGGCGAGGTCAAGGAGGACATCGTGCTCCCTGTAAAGCTCGGCGAGGACCGACCGGTCCACCACGCCTGGCGTGTCCACCCACGGGGGGAGGCCTCCCGGGGTACGGCCGACGATGGTCAGTCCGATCTCCCGGCTCTGCCGAGCCTGCTCCACGGCGAGGACGACGTCGTCTCCACGCTTGCGCTCCCAATCAGCGATGACAGCCAGGACTCGCAATGGGGAACCCGGCGTCCGTGGGCGGGGTGCATTCGACGTGGGGGTGGCGGGGCCGAAGGGGGCGACGGTCACCCGACTGGGTGAGACGCCTGCGTCCCCGATCAGACTGCGGGCAGCCCAGTCAGACGCGACTAGGAAGTGATCCGTCACGGCGGCCCCGGCCTGTTCGACGCGCAGCCCCTCCCGCTCGTTGCGACGGCCGAGGGCGGTCGCGATCGGGTAGAACCCGCAGATGGCGGGGAAGGTGGCGTCGGTGACCTGGACGAGGGGCAGATCGTGGGGGAGTGAGAGCACATCGGTCGATGATGCGATGGCCACCAGAGCATCCAGGGGCTCTCTCGTGTGCGCGCGGATCTGATCTGCCAGAGCTACGCTGCGAAGCCGAGCGGTCGCCATGGTGTGGGTGGGGAGACTGCGCCGTCCCCTCATGCCGCGGAGGCGGGTGCGGAGCCGCTCGCCGGTTGCATCCGGCTGAGCGACCGGAGGGAACACGGTCACGCCGAATCGCTCACGGAGCGCGGCTGCCATGGGTGCCACGACACCGGACCATGCCCGGGGGTCGTCGGTACTCCAGGGACTGTAGAGCCCGACATGGAGGGCCACGAGTGAGTCAACTCCTCGGTCAGGTGGTCGGCGTAGGGTCCATCCTAGGTTGGACAGGGCCGGGTACGCTGAAGCGAGTTCCTCGCGGATGCTCCCATGCGGGGGAGCGTCGAGGAATCGTTCTCCATCCGCGATGCCATTCGGGAGGCGCCCGTGTACACCCGTTGCCTGGTCCTCACCTCCGGTCGGGCAGCGGACGGCCCTTACGGGATTGATCGGCTCAGCCAGTTCGGCTACGACCTCATGGAAGTCGAGCCGGCACGGACGCGTGTTCACCGGAAGCTCCGCGATGTCGTGGAGCACCGCTCCGGTCGGCCGATGGACAAGACTCTCCGGTCTGTCCGCAAAGCATGGCGCTCGGACCTGGTGCTCGCCTTCCTGGAAAAAGAGGCGCTCTCCGCCTCCTGGGCTAAGCGTCGAGGGATGATGCCCTACGCCGGAAGGCCACTCGTCATGATCGCGTGCTGGCTGGCAGATGAGCTCCAACGGATGTCCCCTGCGCAGCGAACAGCCGTGGTCACTTCTTACAGCGGGGTGGATCTGATTCTCGTCCTGTCACGGAACCAGGTGGAGATCCTGGTGGAGGCGGGGTTCGATGCGGCGCGAATCGAGGCCGTCACCTTCGGCTACGACCCTGGACAGTTCCCGGTGTCCAATGATGCTCGTAGGTACGGGATCGTCTCCGTGGGGGCCGACCGCGGGAGGGACTTCGGCACCTTGATCGCCGCGATGAACGGCTCGGGGTTGTCTTTGGACCTGTACACCGGCGGAGGGCACGTCCAGCGCGAGACGCTGCCGCCCGAGGTGAAGTTCCACGGAAGGGTGCCGTTCGCGGAATATCGGCAACTGATGGCGACGGCCTCGGTAGTGACGATCCCGACTCACGTCCAGGCCTATCCCACCGGTCAGACCGTGGCGCTTGAGGCTGCAGGAACCGGGGCCTGTCTCGTCCTCACCGACACCCCGGCCATGCGGGAGTACTTCACGGACGAGACAGCAGTGTTCGTCCAGCCCGGCGACGTCGAAGGCTGGCGTGATGCGCTGACCACACTGGATGCGGATCCGGTCAGACGCCGTCAGCTGGGCCGCAACGCCGCAGCGCTCGTCTCCGAGCGGTTCACCTACGACGAGATGTGGTGTCAGGTCGACGCGGCCATACGACGGCGGGGATGGGCGCGTCCCGGCGCGGGCGCCGCCGCCTAGGCACACGCCGGGGTGGGCGGGGGAGGCCACGTGCCTGCATCCGGGGTCACGGACCGGTGGGGCCCCACCCGCCAGGTATGTCATCGATCCGACGCCAGTGGTGGCGGAGCTGGGTGGCCATGCCTCCGTCCTGAGCGCGCGAGAAGAACCAGGGCGCGGTCACCTCCCGACCAGGGTGGGCGACGTCGCCGATGTATCCGCCCCAATAGGAAAAAGTCGAATTCGGCAGGACCAATCGGCGCGCGTGGATCAGATGTCGAAGATCGTGAGCGACGTCGCCGTCCTGGTAGAGCGTCGTGGCGATCGGGTCAAGGACGCCAGAAAGGTGTTCGCGGCACCATGTCATGCCGTCCGAGATGACGATGATCCGATCGGGACGGCCACCATCGGCAACAGACGCCGCGACAGCGGCCCGGACGTACTCCCTCTGATTCATCCCGTACTCAGCGTTGTATTCGGGAACCGAGTAGTAGTCACCCCGACGGACGTTCACAACTATCGAGTCATCGATGCCGGGGACGTCTTCGGTGAGCGGGCTTCCATGGAGCAGTAGATCTTCGATGAACTGCGCGTCTGGCTCGGGATCGGTGAACTCATTGCGGGGCGCGTCCTGCTGGCCGGACCACGGCATGACCCGCTGATCCGTGAACCGCACCTCCTCGGGGGTGATGAACAATCCCTCGCGAAGGTCCGGGAACAGCCCGACCGTCTTCTCATGCTTTGGATGCAGGAGCACCCGACGCCCAGCGTCGCGATCGTCGTAGGCCCACTTGCCCATGTACAGCAGGTTGCCGAGGTTCATCCAGTCGGGCACCCACGCGACGGGGCGTCCGTGACGGACCAGGCGCAAGACGGAGGACTTTGCGTGCCGGAGCATGTTCACAGTCCGAATGCTATCGAGCCGGCGTCCAAGTGACCTGCGAAACCCGCGTCGGCGGCTGGCATGTCTACCCGTGCACAGGCGCGTTCATCCAAGACAGCCCATCAGACGAAAAACCTTCGGGCAACCTAGCTGTTGTGGGTCATGAGGTTCTTGACATGGGTACCGGGCTGAGATGAGACGAGTGGGCCCCGCCCCGCAGGATGGAAGTTCCTCAACAACCCACCTGCCAGAAGAGACCCACTCATGACTCACGCTAACGCACCCCTGACCCCCACCGGCCGACTCAGGATGGTCCACCGCCACCTGCACGACGGGATCCCGCAGGCACACGTGGCAGCCGAGTTCCGGGTGAGCCGGCCCACGGTGGCCACCTGGGTCGCCCGCTACCGCGCCCAGGGAGAAGCCGGCCTTCAGGACCTGCCCAGCCGGCCGCACCGTTCACCTGCCCAGCTCGATCCGGTCCTGGTCGCCCAGATCCACGCCCTGCGGCGGGAGCGCAAGTGGTCCGCACGGCGCATCCATCACCACCTCGTCTCCGAGGGCCACCGGGTGTGTCTTCGTACCGTGGGACGGTGGCTGCACCGGGCCGGGATCTCCCGCCTACGGGACCTGACCCCGGCCGGAGAAGACCTGCGCCAACGACCCCAGAAGATCACCGCGAGAGGGCCGGGGCACATGGTGCACCTGGACGTGAAGAAGATCGGGAAGATCCCAGACGGGGGCGGCTGGCGTGCTCACGGACGTGACAGTGAAGCAGGCCGTGCTTCCAAGCGTGGTGCAGGCCGGCGGGTCGGCTACACCTACCTGCACTCGGCGATCGACGGGTTCACCCGGCTGGCCTACACCGAAGCGTTGGAGGACGAGCGGGCGGCCACGACCGTGAGCTTCTACTGCCGGGCGCGGGCGTTCTTCGCCGCCCACGGCATCACCGTGGACCGGGTGATCACGGACAACGGGAACAACTATCGGGCTGCGGACTTCACCGCGAAGGTGGTCTCGCTCGGGGGCCGGCATCACCGGATCCGGCCCTACACCCCGCGCCATAACGGGAAGGTGGAGAGGTACAACCGGCTGATGGTCGATGAGGTCCTCTACGCCCGCCCCTACACCTCAGAGCAGGCTCGGCGTGAGGCCCTGGCGGTGTGGGTGAACCACTACAACTACCATCGGCCTCATACCTCCTGCGGGGACGCCCCGCCGACCTCGTTGGCACCGGCCCGAGTCAACAACGTCATGCCCTCCTACACCTAGCTGTCGATGGCCCTTGCGGATGGCTGCTGCGACGCAACTTTTCAAGATGGCTTCGGCCAGGCAAACGTACCTCTGCGCGAGGTGGTCCGCCGAATGCTCTTCCCTCATTGCGGCCCGGAGGTTCCTGGCAGGGTCATATTCAGTCCGAAGAACCCTGGCCACGTGCTGCGGTGTCGGCCACGTGCCGGCCACATGTCCTCCGAAGTTGGGCCTCCGCAGTTAGGAGAGATTCTCTTCAATCGCCATTCCACGGAAGCCCTTATAGTCAAAGCAGAGCACATTGCGTCCCCCGCCAGCGCCTCCACGGTGACCCGCGCGATGCCCACGACGAAGTCTGCCCATTGGTATACCTGCTGGGGATCGGCCACTGCAGTCTTATTGCCGACGACGCGGAGTCCCAACCCTGCCAGCGTGCACGCTGCTTCGATGATCTCCCCGCGCTGTCCCCTGGCGATTGGACACGAATGCGACACGGCGCGACAGTTCGGGCAGTGCCGTCCCAGAGACAGAGACGTAGGCATCTGCACCGAGAACGGGGATCTCCTCGTCAGGGATGACGCCGTGGCTCGTGAAGATCCGCTCTTCGATCCGTGCGTGCCGCAGAGCCTGCATGCTCGTCCAGTGGTTGATCAGCCCAATGTCGTACCTGGCGCCGGCGTCAAACGGCGCTATCGCGTTTTCTATGCCGTTGCCCGAGTAGAGGTGTACCTCGTGGTCTCGTGAGAGGGGGGCGGTGCATCTGGCGGATCCAGGCTTGGGTACCGCCGGGGTAGGCCATGCCGCCGTTGGCGAGGAGGATGCGAAGGCGCATGGGTCGGGGCTTAAGCGAGCCGATTGCCCGCCGCAGGTCGCCCTGGACACGATACTGAACGGACCACTCAGTATCCTGTCATCATGCGCATCCTCGTCACCGGCGGCGCCGGGTTCATCGGCTCGAACTTCGTCCACCACGTCATCCGCGAGACTGGGCACGACGTCGTCGTCCTGGACAAGCTGACCTACGCCGGCAACCGGGAGAACCTCGCCGGCCTGCCGGAGGACCGCGTCACTCTCGAGGTCGGGGACATCTGCGACGCGGCCCTGGTGGACCGCCTGGTCGCCGAGTCGGACGCCGTCGTGCACTACGCGGCGGAGTCCCACAACGACAGTTCGCTGAACGATCCCTCGCCGTTCATCCAGACGAACATCGTCGGAACCTTCGTCCTCCTGGAGGCGGTCCGCAAGCACGGCAAGCGCTTCCACCACGTGTCCACGGACGAGGTCTACGGCGACCTCGAGCTGGACGATCCGGCGAAGTTCATCGAGACCACCCCATACAACCCCTCCAGCCCGTACTCGGCCTCGAAGGCCGGCTCGGACCACCTGGTGCGCGCGTGGGTCCGCTCCTTCGGCGTGCAGGCCACGCTGAGCAACTGCTCCAACAACTACGGCCCGTACCAGCACATCGAGAAGTTCATCCCGCGCCAGATCACCAACCTGATCGACGGCGTCCGCCCCCGCCTCTACGGCCAGGGCGTCAACGTCCGGGACTGGATCCACACGGAGGACCACTCCTCGGCCGTGCTGCGCATCCTCGAACGCGGCGAGATCGGCCGCACGTACCTGATCGGCTCGGACGGCGAGAGGAACAACAGGGAGATCGTGGAGATCCTCCTCGAGCTCTTCGACCGCCCCGCGGACGACTACGACCTCGTCGCCGACCGCCCCGGCCACGACCTGCGCTACGCGATCGACAACACCGCGCTGCGCACCGAGCTCGGCTGGGAGCCGCAGTTCACGGACATCCGCGCCGGTCTGGCGGACACGGTCCGCTGGTACCGCGAGAACGAGGCCTGGTGGCGCCCGGCCAAGGCCGCCGTCGAGGCGAAGTACCGCGCCCAGGGCCAGTGAGGGGGCACCGCTGATGCGCATCACCGAGACCGCCATCCCCGGCCTGCTCGTCCTCGACCTCGACGTCCACGGGGACAACCGCGGCTGGTTCAAGGAGAACTGGCAGCGGGAGAAGATCCGCGCCCTCGCCGCCGAGCACCCCCGCCTGGCCTCGCTCGCCCCGGTGCAGAACAACATCTCCTTCAACGACGCCGTCGGCACCACCCGCGGCATCCACGCCGAACCCTGGGACAAGTACGTGGCCGTCGCCCACGGCCGGATCTTCGGCGCCTGGGTGGACCTGCGCGAGGGGCCGTCCTTCGGCGCCGTCGCCACCGTGGAGCTCGGCCCGGAGAAGGCCGTCTTCGTGCCGCGCGGGGTGGGCAACTCCTACCAGACGCTCGAGCCGGACACCGCCTACACCTACCTGGTGAACGACCACTGGTCCGCCGACGCGCAGGGCCAGTACACGTTCCTCAACCTCGCGGACCCGACGGCGGCCATCGCTTGGCCCATCCCGCTCGAGGACGCCGAGCTCTCGGACAAGGACCGCGCCCACCCGTTGCTCGCGGACGTCACCCCCATGCCGCCCGCCCCGATCCTCGTGCTCGGCGCCGGCGGCCAGCTCGGCCGCGCCCTCGTGGCCCGCGCCGAGGCCGCGGGGATCCCGGTGGAGGCCCACGGCCGGGACACATGGGACATGACCGATCCGGCGTCCTGGCCGAGGGAGCACTTCCGCGGCCTGCGCGCCGTGGTCAACGCGTCCGCCATGACCGCGGTGGACGCCGCCGAGACGCCCGAGGGCCGGGCCCAGGCCTGGGCCGTCAACGCGACCGCCGTCGCCGAGCTGGCCCGCCGCTGCACCGAGGCCGGCGTCCCCCTGGCCCACGTGTCCACCGACTACGTGTTCGACGGTGCCCTCCCCGTGGGGCAGGAGCACCCGGTGGACCACCCGCTCGCGCCGCTGGGCGTCTACGGCCAGTCGAAGGCCGCCGGCGAGGCCGCGGTGCGCACCGTACCGCGGCACTGGATCGTCCGCACCTCCTGGGTGATCGGGGAGGGGAAGAACTTCGTGGCCACCATGGCCTCCCTCGCCGAGCGCGGGATCGACCCGGCCGTCGTCGCCGACCAGCACGGCCGTCTCACCTTCGCCGACGACCTCGCCGACGCCCTGCTGCACCTGGTCACCACGGACACTCCCACGGGCACGTTCCACATGACCAACAGCGGTGACGTGGTCACCTGGCACGACGTCGCCCGGTGGGTCTTCGAGGACACCGGCCACGACGCCGCGCGCGTCTCCGCCACGACCACCGCCGCGTACCTGGCCGGCAAGGAGGGCGTGGCCCCGCGGCCGACGAACAGCGCCCTCGACCTCGGGCCCCTGGCCGCCGTCGGTTACACCGCCCCGGACCAGCGCGAACGCCTGCGCACGTACCTGAGGCGCTGACCCCGTCTCGCACGACGAAGCCCCCGCCGGCTTCGGCGGGGGCTTCGTGCGTGGGGGCGATCAGCTGCGCGTGCGGGCCTTGCGGCGTGAACGCCGCCCCTTCTTCGCGGACGAACCGACGCTCGAGAGGTACTTCTCGTGGGACTTGTGGTACGTGCTCTCGTACCCGTAGCCGTAGGAGTAGCCGCCGCCGCGCTGGGAGCGCGCGACGCCGTTCATGACGACGCCCAGCAGATGCGCGTCCACCGCGGCGAGATTCTCCACAGCCGCCTCCAGGTGGTCCTTGCGGGTCCGCCCCTGACGCACCACGAGCACAGTCCCGTCCACGGCCGTGGCCAGAAGGGAACCGTCCGTGACGGGCAGCAGGGGAGGGGAGTCGACGATGACGAAGAAGTCCTCCGACGCCAGCTCCAGCAGGGCCCGCATGCGCTTCGAGCCCAGCAGCTCCGACGGGTTCGGGGGCGTCCGGCCGGCGGGGAGCAGCGTGAGGTTCGGGATTCCGGTGGCCGCGAGGGCGTCGTCCGGCTGCACCTCACCGGCCAGCACCTCGGACAGGCCCACGTCGCCCGCCACCTGGAAGAGCTCGTGCTGCCGGGGGCGCCGCAGGTCGGCGTCCACCACGAGCACCCGTTCGCCTGCCAGGGCCAGGGCGCGGGCCAGATTCGAGGCGACGGTCGACTTGCCCTCGGAGGGGTCCGCGCTCGTGAACGAGACGACGCGGGGCGGCTCGTCGACGGAGACGAACTTGAGGTTGGTGCGCAGCGCCCGGATGGCCTCGCCGGCCCGGGGATCGAGGTCCACGGCCTCCTCGCCCGTGCGAGTCAGGGACGCGTTCTCTGGAACGGCGCCGATCACGCCGGCGCCGGTGATCTCCTTCACGTCGGCGCGGCTGCGCACCTTCACGTCCAGGAGACGACGGAGCACGGCGATGGCGAGTCCCGCACTCAGTCCGGCCACGACGCCCAAGAGGACGTTGCGCCGGGTGTCAGGGCTCACGGGGGCAGAGGGCACGCGGGCGTCGGACAGCGGCACGACCTCCAACGGGCTGTTCTTGTCCACGTCCGCCGCCACGTCCGCCGTCGCCTGCAGAGCACTGTTCGCGAGCTGCGCGGCGGTCTCGGGATCCGTCGAGGTGGCGGTCACCTTGATCATGCTGGACTCGGGGACGAGCACCGCGGAGAGCGAACCGTCGCCGTCCTGCCCCGTGTCCTGGGCCACGCGTTCACGCACGGCCTCGCTGTTGATCAGGGCGACGTAGGCCTGAGCCCGGCTCTCGGCGGGCAGGTTGCTGGTGATGAGGCTCTGATCTGCAGCCCGGGCGGCGAGGAACCCCTGAGATTCGGATGCGTAGATCCGGGGCTGCAGCGCGGAGTAGCCCCAGCCCAGCAGACCCCCCACGAGGGCTGCTGCCAGGAGCAGCAGGAGGTTGGCGCGCAGCAGGCGGAAGAAGTCGACGATCGTCACGGAGCACCTCGGGGGTCATGGACGGGAATGCGCGGGCCGTCGTGGGCGAGGCACGCGCGGTCCACGGTACCAAGACCCCTCGTGCGGTCTGCCGGGCCCGAGGACGAGGCACGCCACCGCGCTACGCTGAGCCGAGTATCGCCCGGCGTCCATGAAAGGTTCCGCACCATGCGCTCGAGCACGCCCCGTGACCGGACGGCTGCCCGCGCTGTGAGGGCCGTGGTGCCACCCGAGGCCCGGCCTGCCAGGCGTCACGCCTCACTCGGCCTCGTCCCGGACGGTCAGGCCGCGTGGACCCGCTCTCCGTGGAACCCCTTGGTCACGCCGGCCTCACCGCGGCTGTTCGAGGCCGTGCTGGCCATCGGCCTGGTGATGGATGCGTTCACCGCTCCCGGCCTGCCGATCCCGTTCGCGGAGTTCTCCGCCATCCTTCTGCTGCTCCTCGCCTCATTCCGGCAGCCCCGCCGGGACCTCTCCCACTACGGCGTGCTGGCCCTCGTCGCACTGGCCCTGGTGGCGTATCTCGTCGCGGTGACCGTGCACAACGACCTCGACCCCACGCGTCGCGCCACGAGGATCACGCTCCTGATCCTGCTGATCTACGCCATCGCCAGCGAGAGGATCGACATCAAGGGCGTCCTCTACGGGATGACGGCCGGAGCACTGATCAACGTGCCCCTCTTCTACGCGGGCCTGGCCCCGGACACCTACGGCGGCTACCTCACCGGGTTCCTGGGGGACAAGAACGTCTCCGGCCTCTTCTATGCGCTCCTGCCCGTGCTGCTCGTGGCCACCATGCAGCGCATGGGCCCCAAGCTCCTCGTGCTGGGCGCCGGCTCCGCCCTGACGTTCCTCACCGGCTCGCGGACCTCGATGGCCGGCCTGCTCTGCGCCGTCGTGTGGATCCTCGTGAGCCCCTACCTGGGGCGGGTCCTCCGTATCGCACTCGCCGTCGTCATGGGCTGGTTCGTCAGCTGGGCCGAGGAGAACCTGGCCGACCTCGGCATCTTCGGAGACCGCACCGGCACGGACTGGTTCCGGGCCGAGATCCAGCAGGCGTCCGCGGAGAAGGTGGCCGACACCTCGTTCTTCGGCCAGGGGCTCTCCACCGCCGTCGTCGATCTGGACAACGTGACCATGTTCTTCCACAACTCCTATCTGGGGCTGCTGGTGGAGGGCGGCTGGCCGTTCCTGATCGTGGTGGTGGGCGCCTACCTGTGGCTGTGCCTGCGGCCCTTCGCCCGGACGCACCGATCGCCGTCCCGCGTGGCTGTCGAGGCCGCCGCGCTCATCATCCTGGTGACCTCCCTCCAGCTGGGTGAGGTGTTCATCACGATCTTCGGCGCCGTCGTCCTCGGCTGCGGCCTGCTGCTGAGCGCCCAGGAGGACGACGAATCCCACGGCGCGTCCGCGGGTGAACGGGCTCACCGCCGCAAGCTGGACCGCATCGTGGAGCGGTCCCGACGAGCGGGCCGCTGAGCGCGACGAGCATCACCGGTGCTATCCTGTCCAGGTTGCCCAGGCGAGGGAGCGCGCGCTCCGTGATCGACGAGGCCGCCGCCGCGCGTCAGCATGCTGACCCGCTGCGGCACTGAAGCCCCCTCCTGGCCGCATCCCGCGCCGCCCCCGGCTGCGCGGCCGAGACCCCCACAGGAGGACGCATCATGTCTGACCAGCTCAAGATCAAGGTCACCCGCCGCACCGACTTCGGCAAGGGTGCCGCCCGCCAGGCCCGCCGTGCCGGCCTGATCCCCGCCGTCGTCTACGGCCACGGCCAGGATCCCGTGCACCTGCTGCTGCCGGCCCAGGAGACCACCCTGGCCGTCCGCAACCCCAACGCCCTGCTCACCGTCGTGAACGAGGCCGGCGAGGAGCACCTGGTCCTGCCCAAGGACATCCAGCGCCACGCCATCAAGGACACCGTGGAGCACCTGGACCTCATCGAGGTCCGCCGCGGCGAGAAGGTCATCGTCGAGGTCACCGTGCATGTCGAGGGCGAGGTCGCCCCCGGCAACGACTACGTGCTGGACTACGTCACCGTGCCGGTCGAGGCCGACGCCACCGACCTGCCCGAGGCCGTCACCATCTCCGTCGAGGGCCGCGAGGCCGGCGACCACGTGTACGCCCCGGACGTGCAGGTCCCCGCCGGCACCACCCTGCAGCTCGAGGACGACATCGTCATCGCCACCGTCTCGGAGGTCGTCGAGCAGGACCTCGGCGACGAGTCCGTGCAGGAGGAGCAGGCCGCCGAGTCCGCCGAGGGCGAGTCCGAGGGCTCCGAGGACTGATCACGCCATGACGACGGGGACCACGCTCATCGTCGGGCTCGGCAACCCCGGGCCCGAGTACGAGCGCACCCGTCACAACGTCGGCCAGATGGTGGCGGATGAGCTCGCCTCCCGCATGGGGGTCGGGTTCACCCGCCACCGGGCCGGCGCCGTGGTGGCCACGGGTCGCCTCGGCATCGGGGGACCGCGCGTCGTGCTCGCGAAGTCCATCGGCTACATGAACGTCTCCGGACGCCCCGTCTCCGCGCTGGCGTCCTTCTACGGGATCGGCCCCGAGGACCTCGTGGTGGTCCATGACGAGCTGGACATCCCGTTCGACACCCTGCGCCTCAAGCGCGGCGGGGGAGAGGGCGGCCACAACGGCCTGAAGTCCATCACCGCCTCGCTCGGCACCAAGGACTACGCCCGCGTGCGCGTCGGCATCGGCCGACCCCCGGGCCGCATGGACGTGGCCGACTTCGTGCTGCGCCCCTTCACCAAGCCCGAGCAGGACGTCCTGCCCCTGCACGTGGACCGCGCGGCGGACGCCGTCGAGAAGATCGTCACGGACGGGCTCGCGCCCGCCCAGCAGGCGTTCCACTGAGCCTCCCGCCCCGGGCGGACGTCCTCGACGGGGGTGCAGCCCCACGCTCAGGGGGTCGGGGTCACGGCACGGGCCAGGGCATCCGCGATGGTCTCCAGTGCGGGATCCATGATCTGGATCATCTCCGCGTACCCCTCCACCGGCCCGCGGAACGGGTCCACGACGTCGAGGGGCTGGGCGGTCGACCGCGCGAGGGCCCGGTGGCGGGCCGCCTCCGCCGCGAACGCACGCACCCCGCGACCGGCGGGGATCCAGTCCCGCCCGTCCCGCTGGTCCATCGCGCGGACCAGCGCCGCGAGCTCCAGCACGGTGAACACCCGCGCGACGGCCTGCGGCACTTCTTGGAGTGCGAAGCGCATGTGCTCCTGAGCCGCGGCCAACACGAGATCTGCCTCCGCCACCATGAACGGTTGCAACGCGGCGGGACGGTGGCCTTCCAGCCCGGTGACGCCGGCCTCGGCGCCGAGCCGCACGAGCGGCGGCGGCACCGTCAGTGCCTGGTTCGGCTGGGAGCCGGCGCTGCCGACCTCCACCCGGCCGGGGGCCAGGACCGCCAGCCGGCCCTGCAGGGCCCGGCTCGCATAGGCCGAGCGGCACACGTTGCCGGTGCACACGATGAGCACGGCGTCCGGCGAGGGAAGGGCCCGGCGCCCCCGCCGGGCAGGCGGAGCCGAGCTCGACAGCGCCGGGCGACGGGCGAACGAGATCAACTGCGCGCGGCTCCGCCGTCACGCTCGAGCCACGAGGACAGCGCCCGGGCCTGACGATTGACGACCTTGCCGACCATCGGCTCGGCCTTCGCCGCGAGCTTCGAGCCCACCAGCGGGATCCGGCAGACGAGGGTGCCGTCCACGGAGAACTGGGAACCCTCGCCGGCGGCGGTCAGGCGAAGGGCGCCGTCCGCCGTCGCCTTGGCGGAGGGCACGGTGATGGTGGTGGTGCCGGTGCGGGAGCCGTCCGCGGCGGGCGCGTCCCACCGCTCCACCTGCTCCACCTGGAGGGCGGAGCCGATGAGCTTGCGGGCCATGTCCGGGACACGGTCCGGGATGCGGTCCGCGGGCAGGGAGCGCACGGCGGTGACGGTCATCGGGCCCTCCGGGGAGCCCTCCACGGAGAACGAGACCAGGGATCCGCCGAAGGACTCGACCACGGAACGGTGGAAGTCCTCGGACGCCAGGGCGGCTGCCACGGCCGACGGCGGGTGCGGGATGGGCTGCTGAGCGGAAAAGGCCACGGTGTCTCCTCGGGGTCAAGTCGGGCCGCGCCCGGCGGGCCGTGAGAGGGCCGGCACCGGTTCGCCGACGGCGATGGGCGTCCAACCCTCACCTTATATGCTGGCCTCCGCGACCCGGGTCCCGTGCACGGCGCCGGGACCGGCCGCGCGACCCCTCGTGAACCCCCTGGAAGGTGTGTCCGCCATGTCGGCACTCTGGGCCGTGGCCCTCATCATGCTCCTGAGCGGGACGGCGAAGCTCCGTTCCGGCGAGGACGTGCAGGCCACGTTCACCCGACTCAGGGTGCCCCGTCCGTTCGCGGCCCCCGCCCTGGCGCGCGCGTTCCCCTGGCTCGAGCTGCTGCTCGCCGCCGCCCTCCTGCAGCCCTTCACCCTGCTGCGTCCGGTCGTCGGCCTGGTGGCCGTGGCCCTCTTCGCCGCCTTCCTCGCGCTCGTGGTCCGGGCCCAGGACGACGGCGTCTCGTGCGGCTGCTTCGGCGAGGCCTCGGCCGCCCCGATCTCCCGCACCACCGTGGTCCGCAACGTCGTCTTCCTGGCCCTCGCCGTCCTGGCCCTGGCCGAGGGGATCGTCTCGCTGGCGGTGCACGGCGCGGGCCTGGCCTGGCAGCCGCTCACCGCCTTCGGCGCCGGCGCGTGGGCCTGGGCCCTGTTCGTGTCCGTGCTGCTCGCGACCGCCGCGTTCCTGGCCGGGCGCGAGTCCGTCCCGGCCGCACCCGACGCGGCCCCGGCGATGCCCATCGCGGAGGCCCCGGCCGCCGTCGACCCCGTGGGCGAGGCCGAGCCCGAACGCCGCCCGTTCCCGGACGCCGTCGTGGTCGCGGACGGCGAGTACACCGGTCTGCACCGGCTGGTCGCGGACGGGGCCGTGGTGGCCCTGCGCCTTTCCACGGGGTGCGGCTCCTGCGCGCGGGTGATCGAGCGGCTGGACGAGTTCACGGACGCGCTCGGGCCGGTCCGGCTGCGGGTCCTCATGCCCCAGCGCGCCCCCGGCGCCGAGGGGGCGATCCACAGCGGCGCCGTCGACGCGTCGCTCGTGCTGGCCGACCCGGCCGGCGCCGCCTCGCAGGCCCTCGGCCTGCACTCGTTCCCCACCGCGGTGCTGCTCGGCACGGACCGGCTGACCGCCGGCGGCCCGGTGGGCGGCGCCGACGACGTCCTCGCCTTCCTCGAAGAGATCCGGGAGATCATGACCACCGAACTGCCCGCCGCCACGGACGGCTCCACCGCCACCCCGGAGGTCCGCGCATGAGCGCCCCCGAGACCACCCCCGTCCTCGCCCCGCTGCTGCCGCGCCTGCGCGCCGAACGCGCGCTCGAGGCGGCCGCCGCCTCCGCCGCCCGGCCGCTCGAGTCCCGGGGCGTCGAACTGGAGATCGGCCTGCCCGACGGAGCCCGCGCGCCCCTATTGACCGTCCTGGCCGAGGCGCTGGCCGAGGGCCACGGCGAGCGCGCCGCCGTCCTCGTGGTCACCGCGACCACCCGCGAGGCCGAGGACCTCGTGACCGACCTGGCCGCCTGGGCCCCCGCCGGTGCCGCCGCGCTGTTTCCGTCCTGGGAGACGCTGCCCCACGAGCGACTGTCCCCGCGCTCGGACACCGTGGGCGCGCGCCTGGCCGTGCTGCGCCGCCTCGCCCACCCCGAGGAGCACGCGGAGGGCCCGCTGCGCATCGTCGTCACCCCCGTGCGCGCCGTGCTGCAGCCCCTCGTGGCCGGGCTCGGCGAGCTGAGCCCGGTGACCCTGCGGACGGGGGAGGAGCGGGACTTCGACGGCGTGGTGGCCGCGCTCGCCGACGCCGCCTACTCGCGCGTGGACATGGTCAGCCGGCGCGGCGAGTTCGCCGTGCGCGGCGGGCTGATCGACGTGTTCCCGCCCACCGAGGACTACCCCGTGCGCATCGAGTTCTTCGGCGACGAGGTGGAACAGATGCGCTGGTTCTCCGTGGCGGACCAGCGATCCCTCGAGGACACCACGGAGGACGGCTCGGGCCACCCCTCCGAGCTGTACGCGCCCCCGTGCCGCGAGCTGCTGATCACGGACCACGTGCGCCGGCGCGCGAAGGAGCTGATCCCGGCCATGCCCGCCGCCGCGGACATGCTGGACCGGATCGCCGAGGGCGTGGCCGTGGAGGGCATGGAGTCCCTCTCCCCGCTGCTGGCCGAGGCCATGACGTCGCTGCCCCGCATGCTGCCCACCGGCTCGCTCACCGTCCTCGTGGAGCCCGAGCGCCTGCGCGGCCGCGCCGACGACCTGCTGGCCACCAACGAGGAGTTCCTCCAGGCCGCGTGGGCCGGCGCCGCGCAGGGCGCGGTCGCCCCGGTGGACGTGGCCGGGGCGGACCAGTCCGCCGCGGGCGGCTTCCTCACGGTGGCCGAACTCCGCGCGGCCGCGCTCGAGCAGGACCAGGGGTTCTGGTCCGTCACCGCGCTGGTCTCGGACGATGAGCTGCTGCCCGACGCCGCCACCCTGCGCGCCACCCTCGGCGTCCCGCAGACCTTCTCGGGCGACATCGAGGCCATGGTCGCGCACACCCGTGTCCGGCTCGCGGAGGGGTGGCATGCCGTGGTCCTCACCGACGGCCCCGGCTCCGCCCGCCGTCTCGCCGAGCTCAACGCGGAGGCCGGCCTCACGGCCTCCGTGGTGGACGGGCCCCTGCCCGCCGACCTCGCCCCGGGGCGGGTCTCCATCGCGACGGCGCCCGTCGGCTCCGGCTTCACGATCCCGGACGCGCAGATCGCCCTGATCACGGAGCACGACCTCTTCGGCCGGCACCGCACCGCGGGCACGCGCGCCCCCGGGGCGCGGCTGGCCCGGAAGCGGCGCAACGCCGTCGACCCGCTGACCCTGCAGCCCGGCGACCACGTGGTGCACTCCCAGCACGGCATCGCCCGCTTCGTGGAGCTGCAGCGCCGCAAGGTCACCGGCGGTCCGCGCACCGCCCCCGGCGCCGAGGAGTCCTACCGCGAGTACCTCGTGCTCGAGTACGCGCCCTCGAAGCGCGGTGCCCCCGGCGACCGGCTGTTCGTGCCCACCGACCAGCTCGACCTGATCTCCTCCTACGTGGGCGGGGAGACGCCGTCGCTGTCCAAGATGGGCGGCTCGGACTGGGCGCAGACCAAGTCCAAGGCCAAGCGCGCCACCCGCGAGATCGCCGGCGAGCTCATCCGCCTGTACTCGGCCCGCATGGCCTCGCGCGGCCACGCGTTCGCCCCGGACACCCCGTGGCAGGGCGAGCTGGAGGAGGCGTTCCCGTTCATCGAGACGCCGGACCAGCTGACCACCATCGAGGACGTCAAGAAGGACATGGAGGCGGCCGTCCCCATGGACCGGCTCGTCTCCGGCGACGTCGGCTTCGGCAAGACCGAGGTGGCCGTGCGCGCCGCGTTCAAGGCGGTGCAGGACGGCAAGCAGGTGGCCGTGCTCGTCCCGACGACGCTGCTCGCCCGTCAGCACCACCAGACGTTCTCCGACCGGTTCGCCGGCTTCCCCGTCAAGGTGGCCGCGCTCTCCCGGTTCCAGACCGCCAAGGAGTCCAAGGAGGTCGTCGAGGGGCTCGCGCACGGTGAGGTGGACGTGGTGATCGGCACCCACCGGCTGCTCTCCGACCAGGTGCAGTTCAAGGACCTGGGCCTGGTGATCGTGGACGAGGAGCAGCGCTTCGGCGTCGAGCACAAGGAGGCGCTGAAGAAGATGCGCACCAACGTGGACGTGCTCGCCATGTCCGCCACGCCCATCCCGCGCACCCTCGAGATGTCCCTCACCGGCATCCGCGAGACCTCCACCCTGGCCACCGCCCCGGAGGAGCGCCACCCCGTGCTCACCTCGGTGGGCCCGTACTCGGACCAGCAGGTCACCGCGGCCATCCGCCGCGAGCTGATGCGCGAGGGCCAGGTGTTCTACGTGCACAACCGCGTCACCACCATCGACAAGGTGGCCAAGCGCATCGCCGAGCTCGTGCCGGAGGCGCGGATCGCCGTCGCCCACGGCAAGATGAGCGAGGCCCGGCTCGAGCAGATCATGGTGGACTTCTGGGAGCGGAAGTTCGACGTGCTCGTCTCCACCACGATCATCGAGACCGGCCTGGACATCGCCAACGCCAACACCCTGATCGTGGAGGACGCTCACCGCTACGGCCTCTCGCAGCTGCACCAGCTGCGCGGCCGCGTGGGCCGTGGCCGCGAGCGGGCGTACGCGTACTTCCTGTACGACCCGCAGAAGCCCCTGGGCGAGGTGGCCCTCGAACGGCTCAAGGCCGTGGCCACCCACAACGAGCTCGGCGCGGGCATGCAGCTGGCCATGAAGGACCTCGAGATCCGCGGCGCCGGCAACCTGCTGGGCGGGGAGCAGTCCGGCCACATCGCCGGCGTGGGCTTCGACCTCTACCTGCGGATGGTGGGCGAGGCCGTGGCCGACTTCAAGGGCGAGGAGGACACCGCGCCCGCCGAGGTGAAGGTGGAGCTGCCGGTCAACGCCCATCTGCCGCACGACTACGTGCCGGGGGAGCGGCTGCGCCTCGAGATGTACCGCAACCTCGCCCAGGCCGCGGACGACGCCGCCGTGGACGCCGTGGTGGAGGAGCTCAAGGACCGGTACGGCCCGCTGCCGGAGCCGGTGGAGGCGCTCGTCGCCGTCGCCCGGTTCCGCAACCGGGCGCGGGCCGCGGGCGTCACCGAGGTCATGCTGCTGGGGCAGAACGTGAAGTTCGGCCCCGTCGCGGACCTGCCGGAGTCCCGTCAGATGCGCCTGACCCGCATGTACAAGGGCGCCCAGGTCAAGCCGGCCCTGAACGGCGTCCTCATCCCGCGGCCCAAGACCAAGCCGGTCATGGGTCAGGACCTCGTGGACGTCCCGCTGCTCGAGTGGGCGCAGCAGGTGGTCGACGCGATCTTCGCGCCGGAGGGCTGAGCCGGGTCAGGCCGTCCGCACGCGGACGAGGACGCCGTGCGCCTCGAGCATCTCGAGGAAGGCGTGGACGTCGGCCGCGACGTCGGCGGGGTCGAGGCCGAACGCCTCCGCCACCTGGACCGTGACGTCCGTCGTCGACAGCGGCGCCGGCGGATCCGCGACCAGGTCGTCCGCCGGGGTGCGGCCGCCCACGAGGACGTCCCAGATCACGTCTCCCGAGGCGCTCAACAGCAGCGGCTGACCGGCCTCGAGCGTCATGACGGCGGTCTGGCCGCCGGCGGTGCGGGCCCACGCGATGTCGGGGGCGAGGGCCCAGCCCTCGGTGGTCTCAACGGTCACGGCGCACCGCCTTCGTCCAGGCCCAGCCGGCGAGCGCGCCGAGCCGGGCGCCCTGCTCGCGCCACAGGTCCGCGCGGGTGACCGGCCGGCCCAGGCGCATCTGCAGATGGGGGCGGTTCACGGGCAGCGTGTGCAGCACGAGGCGGGCGCGCTCCCGCGCGGAGCGGGCCGTGCGCCACCGGGTGCGGAACAGGTCCAGGCCGCTCTCGTCGGCCTGCAGGGCTTCGAACAGGGCGAGGTCGTGTGCGTCCATGCCGTCCGCCTCCTCGCCGGTGGCCACGTGCCAGGCCGCCGTGGCGTGCAGCCGGCGCGCCTCCTGCCGCAGCGCGTCCCACTCGGCCGGGCTGGACGTGTCTCTGATGTGGCGGACGTCGAGGGCGCCCCGGTGCGAGTCCCGCGCGGCGTGGACGATCACCACGAGCCGCTGGTGCACCGGGCCGGGCACGGGGACCGGTCGGCCGGCGATCACATGGATGACGCGCTCCGCCCACAGGGCGTCGAAGGTGCGGGCCGCGTCCGTGCCGAGACCGGGGAACAGACGGTGCACGTCCACGTAGCCCAGGTGGTCGTGCCACAGGGTGGCGGCGTGCTCGAAGATCGAGCCCTCGGAGAAGTCGGCCACGGGGGCCCAGCCGTGCGAGGCCAGGAGCGCGACCGCGGCGGCGTCTGAGGGGTGGACGAGGAGGTCCACGTCCGAACTGCGGCGGTGATCGGGGTAGACGCCGGGCTCGGTGGCGTAGCCCTTGAGGTGCAGGGCGCGGATGCCGGCTCGGTCCAGCAGGTGCGCGATGCGGGCGTGGGCGAGGCGGACGCGGACCTCGAAATCCAGGGACGGCGGGGCGGCCGGTCGCGGTCCCGTCGCTCGTTCGCCCATGGCCGCGAGCTTAGTCGACCGAAAGGAGGGCCCCTCCTCCACACGGGTGCACAGGGAGGCTGGCGACGAGCTGGGCGAACCGTCTACACTGTCTTTGAGACCTCCACAGCCGATTCTCATGAAGGGTGTCGCGGGGGCTCTTGTCCGCTCGCGTGACCCCTGACCCCGTTCGGGCGCGAAAGCCACACCTCAACGCGAAACGAGTGAAGCCCATGCAGAAGAACACCTCCACCCTCTCCCGTCGCAAGGTGACCGCCGGCATCGCTTGGTCGGTTCCGGCGGTCGCCGCCGTCGCCGCCGCCCCGTTCGCCGCCGCTTCCCCGACCGCCTGTGTCAACGTGACCTCGGGCGCCGCCGTGAAGTACCAGGGCGGTGGCCACCGCGATGGCATCAAGCAGGGCTACGGCTTCACCATCACCGTCACCAACACGTCCCCCACCCCCGTGTACGTCAGCCCGGGCGAGTGGACCGTGGCGTTCGACGGCCAGGCCACCCGGAGCGGCAAAGACGCGCGTCTCTACACCGCCCCCCCGTGCGAGGGAGGCACGCGACTGGCCGACGGGGACGCCGAGCTGCGCCTCCAGCCGGGCGAGTCCAAGACCTACCACTACGTGCTGAACGAGACCGGCAACTCGGGCAAGGAGACCGGCTGCGTCTATGGCAAGCTGGAGCTGGCCCTGCCGACGGGCGCTCCTGAGGGCGCGGATCTGTGCAACGGCGGCGTCGTCGATTTCGGCAACTGCTTCCAGACCACCCCGCCCTCGGTGAAGAAGTGCTGATCGTCTGAGCACCACATCGAAGGGCCCCGCCTCCCCGGAGGCGGGGCCCTTCTGCATCCCCGGGCCCGTGCCGTCGGTGCGGCGACCTGGCCCTGCAGCCGGGCGCGGTCAGCGTCCCGACGTGTCGCTCGCGGTCCCGGCCGCGGCGTCGGCGGCGTCCCGGGGCGCCTGGTAGTAGACGTCGTAGCTGCCGCCGTCCGCGCCGCAGCCCCCGCCGTAGTAGTCCGAGCCCACACCGGAGGCCGGGGTGCCGTTGAGCACGACGCCGAGCACCCGGGCGTTGACGCCCGCGAGCATGTCCCGGGCCACCTCGAGGTGCTCCTTGCGGGTCTTGCCGTGGCGGATCACCAGGACGGTGCCGTCCACCGCCGTGGCGAGCAGGGTGGAGTCCGTGACGGGCAGCACGGGCGGGGCGTCCACGAGCACCATGTGCGTCTCGGCGAGGGCGGTAGCAGGTCCTTCATCCGCTCGGAGCCGAGCTGTTCGGACGGGTTCGGGGGAGTGCGGCCGGCAGGCAGGAGGAGCAGCCCGTCCTCGCCCACGGGGATCAGCACGTCCTGGAGGGCGACGTCCCCGTTGAGGACCTCGGACAGGCCCACGCGGCCGTCGACGCCGAACTGCAGGGCCTGACGGGGGCGCCGCAGATCGGCGTCGATGAGGATCACCGGCTGGCCGGCGGCCGCCACGGTCAGGGCCAGGTTGCCGATCACCGTCGACTTGCCCTCGCCGGGGTTGGAGCTGGTGAACGCGATGGTGCGGGGCGGATCGTCCACCGCAGCGAACCGCAGGTTGGTCCGCAGCTGACGCACCGCCTCCGACGCGCGGGGGGAGAGGGGCGCCATCGGCGCCGTGCGTTCCGCCTTCATGCTGGGGTCCAGGGGGATGGCGCCGAGCAGGCCCGCCCCGCCCGCCACCTGGGCGTCCGTCGTCGTCCGCACGTTGACGTCCAGCAGCCGCCGCAGGAGCGCGACGATCAGGCCGAGGACGAGGCCTGCGCCCAGGCCGTACAGCAGGTGGCGGACGCGGTCCGGGCTCGAGGGCGCGGCCGGCGCGAGGGCGTCCTCCATGGCCGTGACCTTGACGTTGGACGTCGGATCGAGCTCGTTCGCCACGTCGGCGGTCGCCACGAGCGCCCCGTTGGCGAGGTCGGCGGCCTGCTGCGCGTCGGGGGCCACGGCGGACACCGTGATGAGGTTCGAGTTCGGCACCAGGGCGGCGCTCATGGTCGCGCCGGCGGTGTCCAAGCCCTCGGACGCGATCCGCTCGCGGACCGTGCGGCTGTTGATCAACGGGATGTAGGACTGGGCGCGGGTCTGGGCGGTCTCCGTGCCGGAGATGCTCGCCTCCCCCTCCACCGTGACGAACGCGGACGAGGTGGCGGTGTACAGCGTGGGCTGCAGCAGCGAGTAGACAAGGCCCATCGCCAGGCCCAGCGCGGCGCATCCCAGGATCACCAGGCGGTTCGCGCGCAGCACACGGAGGAAATCGATGATGTTCATGGTGTCCCAGGATCGAAGGGCAGCGACTCAGGTCACTCTAACAAGGGGGACAGCCCATTCCTTCGCACTCGTCTACGCTGGGCGTGGGGCGGAGACGTGCCCCGGGATGACGACGGAGGGGCGGTCATGACGGTGGGGTACGACGCGCGGGGGTCGCGATCCTCCGATCCTCGCTACGTGGCCCTGCGGGCGGAGCGCGAGAAGCACGCCCGCGCCGCCGCCCGCGGCACGTCCGTGTGGTCGGCCGGCCAGGACGCCGCTGCCCCGCGTGAGCCCCTGCGCATTCCCGAGCTGCTGCTCGGCGCCCTGCTGGCCATGGAGGCGTTCAGCCTCCCCCTCGGCCCCGTGGCGCTCCCGCTGAACGAGGCGGGCATGCTCCTCCTGCTGGGCCTTGCGCTGTGCCGACGGTCCCGCCGTGATGTCTCCGCCCTCGGGTTGACCGCCGTGCTCGCCGCCGCCGTACTGCTGTTCCTCGCGGTCGTCTCCGTGTCCCAGGGCATCCCGGACCTGGAGTGGCTGCGCCGGTGGGTGCGGATGGCGGCCCTCGTCGGGCTCGTCGGCTGCATCGCCGGCGGCCGGCTCAGCCTGCGCTCGCTCGCCGTCGGACTCGGCGCCGCCATGGCCCTGAACGTGCCCCTCTTCTACGCCGGCCTCGTGCCCGCGCCCTACGGCAGTTTCCTGACCGGCGTCCTCGCGGACAAGAACGTGGCGGGCCTCTACTACGCGGCCATGCCGGTCCTGGCGCTCGCCCTCGTGCGGACGCGGCGGTGGAAGCTGATCCTGCTCGTCGCCGCGGCGGTGTGCGTCGTCCTCACGGGCTCCCGCACCTCCATGGCGGGCTTTGCCTGCGCCGTCCTGTGGCTCTGGCTGACGCCGCGGATGGGGGCGGGTCTGCGCCTGGTCCTGCTGGCGGTCCTCGCCTGGGCGGTCGCGTTCGCCGAGGAGAACCTGGCCCGCATCGCCTTCTTCGCGGACCGCACCGGCACGGACTGGCTGCGCTCGAACATCCAGGCCGAGACGGCCGTGCGCGTCGCGGAGACGCCGTGGTACGGCCGGGGCCTCACCACGGCGTACGTGGACTTCGGCGGTGCCACGTGGCACTACCACAACTCCTACGCGGGCCTCTACACCGAGGGCGGCGTCGTGCTCCTCCTCGCCGTCCTCGGCGCGTACGCGTTCTTCGGGCTGCGCCTGTTCAGCGCCCGGCTGCGCACCCCCTCACGCGTGGCGGTGGAGGCGGCGGCCGTCGTCGTGTTCGTCTCCGCGACGCAGCTGGGCGAGGTGTTCATCACGATCCCGAGCATGCTCGTCGTCGCCGCCGGCGTGACCCTCTGGCTCGACGAGCGGGACGCCCCGCTCGAGAGCGAGGTGCTCGAGCGGCGCCGCCGTCGGGTGCTGGCCGCGGCGCGCCGGGGGCAGCACGCCCCGTCCTCCGGCGGGCACGCCGTCCCCGATCTCT
Source organism: Micrococcus sp. iso_239 (assembly GCF_056173395.1). Lineage (NCBI taxonomy): Bacteria > Bacillati > Actinomycetota > Actinomycetes > Micrococcales > Micrococcaceae > Micrococcus > Micrococcus sp. iso_239. The sequence goes on from NZ_CM149672.1 coordinate 585,441, forward strand.
GACGCCGGCCGGTCAGGCGCCCGTCGGCTCCTCCTCCACGAGGTCCCCGTCGAGGGCCCGGGCGATCTCCCACGCCAGCAGCTCGACGATCGGCTGCGCGGTCTGCGCCATGGCGGCGTAGCCCTCGGCGGGGCCGCGGAACGGGTCCGGCAGATCCGCGTCCGGTCGCTCCCCCTGGGCGATCAGGCGGGAGCGCAGCTCCGCCAGCGCCGTGACGAGCGCGGTGACGCCCGCGCCCGGAGGGACCGCCGCGGCGAGCTCCTCGCCGTGGTCGCGCAGGAGGGTGCCCATGCCGAGGATCGTGAAGGTCCGGCGCACCGCCGCGGGGTCCTCACGCAGCACCTCGTCCAGGTGGTCGTCCGTCGCGGTCAGGACGAGGTCCTGGTCCGCCAGCGAACGCCCGGTCAGCTGCTGCGGTCGATGCTGCGTCAACGCGGCGCGGACTCGGCGGCTCGGCGCGAGGTCGAGCAGCGGGCCGGGGACGGTCAGCGCCTGGTTCGGTTCCGTGCCCGCGCTCGTGACCACCGCGCGGCCCCGGTCACCGAGCAGGGCGTTGAGCTGCGCCTGCAGCGCGTACTCCACGTAGGCGGAGCGGCAGATGTTGCCCGTGCACACGACGAGGACGCGGGCGCTCGGCAGGGGGCCGGGGACACGGTCGGCCGGTGAGGCGGGCGAGGCCGGCTCAGCGGCCGCGGCGGTCGCGGGAGCCACCGCGCGCTCGGCCGGCGTCGCATGCTGCCGCGGCGCGGCGGGGTCGGCCGGGTGGGGGAGGAACGCCGGGCCGAGCCGGAACTCGGCGAGGCGATCCTCCCGCGCCGTGGCGGCCGCCGGGGCGCCGGCGTCACCGCCGTCACCCGCCGGGTGGCCGCCGTCGCGGGTCGGCACCTCGGGCTCCTCCGGCGTCGGCGGCAGGAACGGATTGCGGATCGGGGGGCGATGATCCCTGCTCATGGGTGTGTCCTCTCCGAGGCGGTCGGGACGCGCGGCAGCGCGGACGTGACGGGGTGCGGGGGCTCCACGTGTCGCAGGCGGTGCACCGGGTGCCAGCGGCGGCGCGCCCCCGTGAACGGCTTGGACAGGGGGGTGGCGAGCAGGGCGAGGCCTGCCAGCCAGCTGAGGGCGAGCGCGAGGGCGAACTTGGCGGCGTTGTCCTCCACGCCGTGGCGCGTGACCCACATCAGCACCCAGCCGTGCAGCAGCACCACCACCGTGCCCGTCCGGACCAGGGCGGTGATGGCGCGGCGCAGGGCCTGCCCCGTCCCGGTGCGTCGGGCGAAGGAGCGCAGCAGCCCCTCCACCGTGGAACCGAACACGAGCACCATCCCCGCGGACATCAGGACGCCCACGGCGGGGGTGAGCACCGGCGTGCCGAAGCCGCCGAACTTGATGTTGGGCGGCTCCAGGCCCAGCCGGACCGCGACCAGCCCGAGCAGCACCAGGCCGACGCCGATGAGCGTCCGGTGGCGCCGCACGTGCGGCTGGACGCGGCGGCGGAACGTCTCGCCGCTGAGGACGAACAGCAGGCAGGGCAGGGCCAGCCCGACGCCCAGTGGCGTGCGGGCGATCGCGGAGTCCGGCACGAGGTGGGCCCACGCGAGCCCGGCCAGGCCCACGGCCCAGGCGACGGCGGACGGGAAGCGCTCGAGGAATCGGCGCAGCACCGTGGTGAAGAACAGGACGGAGATGAACCAGAACGCCCACCACGGGGGCTCTTGGTCCGCGCCCCCATACCAGCCGGTGAGCATCAGGCGCCGCAGGAGGTCGGGGTCGTCGGCGAACCACGCGAACGCGGCCACGGACATGAGCGCCGCCCACACCAGGTACGGCACCATCAGGCTCCGGAAGCGGCCCCGCACGTCCGTGGCCCAGGGACGGCCGCGCGTCCAGAAGTAGCCGGTGAGGAAGAAGAACAGCGGCATCCGCCAGATCTCCAGGTACCGGCTGAAGGTGAGGTCCGTCAGGTACGCGTGACCCAGCACCACCGCCGCGATCGAGACAAGCCGAAGGGCGTCCACCCCCGTGTTGCGGGTGGACGCCCTTCGGCGCGCGGCGGCCGGACGACCGGTGTCAGCGATCCTCGGCTCCGGGACGGCTCAGCGGTGCGCGGCGCCGGTCTCGACGGCGTGGGCGCCGGAGGCGGCGTGCTCGACGACGGGACGGGTGTGGATGGCGGTGGTGTCCACGGTGTCGCTGCGGCCCAGGAACGCCTTGGGGATCATGAAGGCCACAGTGGCCAGGGCCAGCGCGATCAGGCCGGGGATCCAGACCGACTCGAGCGACCAGAAGCCCATGGCGTAGAGGCAGCCGAGGAACGCGCCGAAGGCGACGATGAAGGCGATCAGGGAACCCCAGACGCCGCCCACGTTGGAGTGGTCGATGGCCTTGCCGTTGCGGATCACGTGATGCTCCTTCGGTGCGGTCCCGGCCGGGGCGGACGCCCGGCCGAAGTGATGCGAGTCAGTCGGATCCCAGGATAGCAAGCGCGGAACTGGCCCCGATCCGGGTGGCGCCGGCCTCGATCATCGCCAGGGCGTCCTCGCGGGTGCGCACCCCGCCGGAGGCCTTCACTCCGATGTCCTCGCCCACGGTGCGGCGCATCAGCGCGACGTGCTCGACGGTGGCGCCCGCGGTGAAGAAGCCCGTGGAGGTCTTCACGAAGTCCGCCCCGGCCTCGACCGCGGCCTCGCAGGCCAGGACGATCGCGTCGTCGTCCAGGAGGGCGGTCTCCACGATCACCTTGAGCAACGCCCCGCCATCGCCCGCGGGGCCGTCCGCGTGGGCGGCCTCGGCCACGGCGCGGACGTCCGCGACGAGCCGGGCGCGGTCCCCGGCGCGGGCCGCGGCGATGTCGAGGACCATGTCCACCTCGTCCGCGCCGGCGTCGATCGCCTGCCGGGCCTCGAAGGCCTTGACCTCCGAGGTGTTGGCGCCGAGGGGGAAGCCGATCACGGTGCAGGTCAGCACGTCCGAGTCCGCGAGCTCGGCGGCCACCAGCGGCACCCACACGGGGTTGATGCAGACGCTCTTGACCCCGGCCTCGCGGGACTCGGCCACGAGGCGGCGCACGTCCGCCTCCGAGGTGTCGGCCTTCAGGGCGGTCGCGTCGATGTACTTCGCCAGCTCGGCGGTGGTGAGGGAGACGGTCATGCCCACCAGCCTACCGAGGCTCAGCCGCCCACGAGGGCCGTCACCTCGGCCCGCAGCGCCTCGAGCCGCTCGGCGGCCGCGGCCGGGTCGGCGTCCCGGGTGCCGAGGTAGCACTTGAGCTTGGGCTCGGTGCCGGAGGGGCGCACGAGGACGCGGGTGCCGGAGTCGGTGGCGAACAGCAGCGCGTCCGTGGGCGGCAGCCCGTCCCCGCCGGCGGCCAGGTCCCGGCGCACGGTGACCGGCTCGCCCGCGAGCGTGGCCGGCGCCTGCTGACGCAGGGCCGTCATGGTGCGGGCGATCAGGGACAGGTCCGCCACGCGGACCGAGACCTGGGCGCTGGGCATGGCGCCGGTGACCGCGTCGACGTCGGCCAGGGCGTCCATCAGGCCGCGTCCCTGCGCCGTGAGGGCGGCGGCCAGCTCCGCGGCCATGAGGGCGGCCGTGATGCCGTCCTTGTCCCGCACCATGTCCGGGTCCACGCAGTAGCCGAGGGCCTCCTCGTAGCCGAAGCCGAGGTCCGGGGCGCGGGAGATCCACTTGAAGCCGGTCAGCGTGACGTGGTGCCTCACCCCGTTCGCCTCCGCCAGGGCGGCCAGCTGCGGGGAGGAGACCACGGAGTTCGCGGCGCTGCGGCCGGCCGCGTGCAGGGCCGGCATCGCGTGCGCGCCCAGCAGCGTCCCGACGGCGTCGCCCGAGAGCATCCGCCACGTGCGGACGCCGTGCGCGTCGGTGACGGGCGCGGCCAGGGCCAGGCGGTCGGCGTCGGGGTCGTTGGCGATCACCAGGTCCGCGTCCACCTCGGCGGCCAGGGCGAGGGCGAGGTCCATCGCCCCCGGCTCCTCCGGGTTGGGGAACGCGACCGTGGGGAAGGCCGGGTCCGGGGCGGCCTGCTCGGCCACCACGTGGACGGGGCCGAAGCCGGCGTCCTCGAGCAGGCCCGGGACCACGGCGCCGCCCACCCCGTGCAGGGGCGTGTAGACCACGCGCAGGTCGCGGTGGCCGTGCCGGTCGTCGTCGAGCACGCCGAGGGCCGCCGCGCGGTAGGCCTCCAGCAGGTCCGGCCCGGCCACGGTCCAGCCGTCGTCGGCGAGCGGGATGTCCGCGGTCCACGCCGCGTGGTCGATGCGGGCGGCGATCTCCGCGTCCGCGGGGGAGACGATCTGCGCCCCGCGACCCGCCTCGTCCGTGAGCCGCCCGCCGAGGTAGACCTTGTAGCCGTTGTCCGCGGGCGGGTTGTGGCTGGCGGTGACCATCACGCCCGCGTCCGCGCTGAGATGGCGCACCGCGAAGGCGAGGACCGGCGTCGGCAGCGCCTCTGGCAGCAGGACGGTCTGCACGCCCGCGGCCGTCAGGACGGCGGCCGTGTCCGCGGCGAAGGCGGCCGAACCGCGCCGCGCGTCGTACCCGACGACGGCCAGCGGCGGGGCTGCGTCCCGTCCGACGCCGTCCCACAGGTGGGCGGCCAGACCCGCCGCGGTGCGGCGCACCACGAGCCGGTTCATGCGGGACTCGCCCGGGCCCTCCTGGGCGCGCAGGCCGGCGGTGCCGAAGGCGAGCGGCCCGGCGAAGCGCGCGGCGAGCACCGCCCGGGCGGCCGCGGCCTCCGGGCCGACGCCGGCGGCCGCGTCGAGCTCGGCGCGCAGGGTGTCCCGGTGCGCGGGGTCAGGGTCCTCCGCCGCCCACCGCTCAGCCCGGGCGAGGACGTCCTCCGGGAGCGCGGCGACGTCGTCGTGCGGGGGATGCGCGGGCATCAGAGCCGCCCCACGATGTCCGCGAGCAGACGCGCGATGCGCGGGCCGGCGGCCTGACCGGCCTCGACGACCTCGGCGTGGGACAGCGGCGTCTCCGAGATGCCGGCGCCGAGGTTGGTCACCAGCGAGATGCCGAACACCTCCAGCCCGGCGTGACGGGCCGCGATCGCGTCCAGCGCCGTGGACATGCCGACGAGGTCGCCGCCGAGGGTGCGCGCCATCCGCACCTCGGCGGGGGTCTCGTACTGCGGGCCGGCGAACTGGACGTACACGCCCTCGCGCAGGGACGGGTCCACCTCACGGGCGATCGCGCGCAGCCGCGGGGAGTAGAGGTCGGTCAGGTCCACGAACGTGGCGCCGACGAGCGGGGTGGCGCCGGTGAGGTTGATGTGGTCCGCGATCAGGACGGGGGTGCCCGGGGCGATCTCCGGGTCCAGGCCGCCGCAGCCGTTGGTCAGCACCACGGTGCGCGCCCCAGCGGCGGCGGCGGTGCGGACGGTGTGCGCCACGGCCTGGGCGTCGCGGGACTCGTAGAAGTGCGTGCGCGAGCCGAAGACGAGGGCGTGCGTGCCGTCCGGCAGCCGGACCGAGCGGATCACCGCGTTGTGGCCGGGCACCTTCGGGGCGTGGAAGCCGGGCACCTCGGCCAGCGGCACGGCGGCGACCTCGTCGCCGATCAGGCCGGCGGCCTCGCCCCAGCCGGAGCCGAGGACGACGGCGACGCGGTGCTCCGCCACGCCCGTCGCCCGGGCGATGGTGTCGGCGGCCGCGCGGGCCTCGGCGAAGCCCGGATGGTCGCCGGTCAAGGGGGAGTCGGGGGAGGGGATGCTGGTCTGGTCGGTCACGTCGTGGAGTCTAGGCGGTGTCCCGTGAGCGCGGGCTAGGACTTTCCCGTCCGCGGCGGACACAATGGAGCCCGTGACCGAGGAAAACAGCACCTTCATCCCGTCCCTGACCATCATCGGCGGCGGCCCCGGCGGCTACGAGGCCGCCATGGTGGCCGCGAAGCTGGGCGCCCGCGTGACCCTGGTCGAGCGCCAGGGGTTGGGCGGCGCGGCCGTCCTCACGGACGTGGTCCCCTCCAAGACGCTGATCGCCGCCGCCGACTCGATGCGCCGCGTGGGCGCCTCCGTGGACCTGGGCGTCGATCTCGGCGGGGCCGAGGTCCACGCGGACATGGGCCAGGTCGGCCGCCGCATCCTGAACCTGGCCCACGAGCAGTCCTCGGACATCCGCGCGGGCCTCGAGCGGGTCGGCGTCCGGGTGATCGACGGCGTGGGCCGCGTCGTCGGCCCCCACGAGGTGTCCGTCCGCGCCCTCGACGACGCCGACGCCGGCGCCGAGCCCGAGATCATCACCTCGGACGCGATCCTCGTGGCCGTCGGCGCGAGCCCCCGCGAGCTGCCCACCGCCGTCCCGGACGGCGAGCGGATCTTCAACTGGAAGCAGGTCTACAACCTCAAGGAGCTTCCCGAGCACCTGATCGTCGTGGGCTCCGGCGTCACCGGCGCCGAGTTCGCCTCGGCCTACAACCGCCTCGGCGCCAAGGTCACCCTCGTCTCCTCGCGTGACCGCGTGCTCCCCGGGGAGGACGCCGACGCCGCCGAGCTGCTCGAGAAGGTCTTCGAGGACAACGGCCTCCGGGTGATCGCCCGCTCCCGCGCCGAGGCCGTCGAGCGGACCGAGACCGGCGTGCGCGTGCACCTCTCCGGCGAGGGCGCCGAGGACACCCCGTCGATCGAGGGCTCCCACGCCCTCGTCGCCGTCGGCGGCGTGCCGAACACGGCGGGCCTCGGCCTCGACGACGTGGGCGTGAAGCTGGCCGACTCCGGCCACGTGATCGTGGACGGCGTCTCCCGCACGTCCGTGCCGAGCATCTACGCGGCGGGCGACTGCACGGGCAAGCTCGCCCTCGCCTCGGTGGCGGCCATGCAGGGGCGCATCGCCGTCGCCCACCTGCTCGGCGACGCCCTCAAGCCGCTGCGCCCGCACCTGCTGGCCTCGAACATCTTCACCTCGCCGGAGATCGCCACCGTGGGCGTCACGCAGGCGCAGGTGGACTCCGGCCAGTACCAGGCGGACGTGCTGCGCCTGGACTTCCACACCAACCCTCGCGCCAAGATGTCCGGCGCTGAGGAGGGGTTCGTGAAGATCTTCGCCCGTCAGGGCTCCGGCACCGTGATCGGCGGCGTGGTGGTCTCGCCGCGCGCCTCCGAGCTGATCTACGCGCTCGCGCTCGCGGTCACGCACAAGCTGCACGTGGACGACCTCGCGGACACCTTCACCGTGTACCCGTCCATGTCCGGGTCGATCGCGGAGGCGGCCCGCCGCCTGCACGTGCGCATCTGACCCAGAGACGACTTTCGGTCGTGAGATAGGCCCTATCTCACGACCGAAAGCGTCCATTCCCCCGATGTCACGTTCGACAGTGCGGGCGGGGGCCCCGGGCGGGGAACCGGGCGGGGTCAGCGCGCGGCGCGGCGCTCCCGGGCCGAGGTGACGGTGTCGAGGTCCGTGTGGCGGGTCTCGGGGGAGAGCACCAGCGCGATGACGGTGATCGCCGAGGCGGCGGCCAGGTAGTAGCCGACGTAGGAGACGTCGAACTTCTGCACGAGCCAGGCCGCGATGAAGGGGGTCAGCGCCGCGCCGAGGATCGAGGACACGTTGTAGGCGATGCCGGAGCCGGTGTAGCGCGTGTTCGTGGGGAACAGCTCAGGCAGCACTGCGGACATGGGCCCGAAGGTCAGACCCATGAGCGTCATGCCGGTGGCCAGGAACGTCAGCATCAGCGGCACGTTCAGCTCCGCGCCCACACCCATGTTCTCCGGCGCGAGCCACAGGCCGAATGAGAGGCCGAACAGCACCATGAGCACCGAGATCACGATCAGGGTGGGGCGGCGGCCGAAGCGGTCCGCCAGCAGGCCGGAGACCGGCACGAACGCCGCGAAGAACAGGATGCCGACCAGCTGCAGCACGAGGAACTCGGCGTAGGGGACACCCAGGAAGCCGTTGGCCGGCTTGCCGATCGCGTAGGAGAGGATCCACGTGGTCATCAGGTAGAAGAGCACGTAGGTGGCGTACATGACGAAGGTGCCCAGGATCAGCTCCCACCAGTTGCGGCGGAACACCTCGCCCAGCGGCGCCTTGACGCGCTGGTCGCGGTCGAGGGCGCGCTGGAAGACCGGGGTCTCCTCGAGCTTGACGCGGACGTAGAGGCCCACGGCCACCATCACGATCGAGAGCAGGAACGGCACGCGCCACACCCACGTGAGGAACGGGCCGTCGAGCACCGGGTTCGTGGAGTCGTGGCCGAAGCCGAGCACGAGCGCGAGGAACAGGCCGTTGGCCAGCAGGAAGCCGATCGGCGCGCCGAGCTGCGGCCACATGGCCGCCTGAGCGCGCTTGCCGTCCTTGGCGTACTCGGTGGCCAGCAGGGCGGCGCCGGACCACTCGCCGCCGAGCCCCAGGCCCTGGAAGAAGCGCAGCAGCGTCAGCATGGCCGGCGCCCACAGGCCGATCTGGAAGTACGTGGGCAGCAGGCCGATGAGGAACGTCGCGATGCCCATGGTCAGCAGCGAGCCGATGAGCGTGGTCTTGCGGCCCACGCGATCGCCCAGGTGGCCGAAGACGACGGCGCCCAGCGGCCGGGCGACGAACGCCGCGCCGAAGGTGGCCATGGAGGCCAGCAGGGCCGTGTTGTCGTCGCCGCCCGCGAAGAAGATCAGCGGGAAGACCGAGACGGCGGCCGTGGCGTAGATGTAGAAGTCGTAGAACTCGATCGAGGTGCCCACGAGGGAGGCGATGATGACCCGCGAGCGGGGCACCTCCTCCGCGGTGGCGACCGCGTCCGACGTGAGATCGGTGGGGGCGCCCGGGTTCGCGGGCGGGGTGGAGTGGGACATGGTGTCTCCCTGGTATGACGGGCACAGGGGGTCGCGAGCGACCACGATGTGAGACGAAGATGCGTGTCAGGCTAAGCCTCGTCGCGCCGATCTGCGAGAGTCATGTCCCCGACGTCCACCATGTGGAACCAGTCGACGACGCCGGCGCTCCCCGCCGTCGTCGCCGGCGGCTCACTCCGCGTCGGCGATGGTGGCGATCACCGTGCCGGCCGTGACCGTCTGGCCCGGCTCGACCTCGAGCCCGCTGACGACGCCCGCGCGGTGGGCCGTGAGCGGCTGCTCCATCTTCATCGCCTCCACGACCACGATCAGGTCGCCCTCGGCCACGGTCTGGCCGTTCTCGGCGGCGACCTTCACCACGGTGCCCTGCATCGGGGCGGTCAGCGCGTCCGTGCTGACGGCCGCGGCCACCGGTGCGCCGCGCTTGCCGCGGGGCCGGCGTCGTCCCGCACCGGCCCGCTGGGCGGCGCCGGAGATCGTGTGCAGGGCCTCGCCCCACGTGGGCAGGGTGACGTCCACGCGCTTGCCGTTGACCTCCACGGTCACGGTGTGGCGCGCCTCGCGGGGGGCCGGCTCGGCCGGGGTGAGGGCGCTCGGCTCGATGCGGTTCGCGAACTCCGTCTCGATCCACCGGGTGTGCACCGAGAACGGCTCCTCCGAGCCGGCGATCTCGGGGGCGAAGGCGGGGTCGCGCACCACGGCGCGGTGGAAGGGCAGCACCGAGGGCATGCCGACGATCTCGGCCTCGCGCAGGGCGCGGGCGGCGCGCTGCAGGGCCTGGCGGCGGTCCGCGCCGGTGACGATCAGCTTGGCGACCATGGAGTCGAAGGCCCCGGAGACGGCCTCGCCCTCCACCACGCCGGAGTCCACGCGCACGCCCGGGCCGCTGGGCATGCGGAACGTGGTGAGCCTGCCGGGGGCGGGCAGGAAGTTGCGGCCCGGGTCCTCGCCGTTGAGACGGAACTCGATCGAGTGGCCGCGGGGCTGCGGGTCCGTGTAGCCGAGGGCCTCACCGCGGGCCAGGCGGAACTGCTCGCGCACGAGGTCGATGCCGGTGATCTCCTCGGAGACCGGGTGCTCCACCTGCAGGCGCGTGTTCACCTCGAGGAAGGAGATGGTGCCGTCCTGGCCCACGAGGAACTCGCACGTGCCCGCGCCGACGTAGCCGGCCTCCTGCAGGATCGCCTTGGAGGACTCCACGAGGCGGGCGTTCTGCTCGTCCGTGAGGAATGGCGCCGGGGCCTCCTCCACGAGCTTCTGGTTGCGGCGCTGCAGCGAGCAGTCGCGGGTGGAGATCACGACGACGTCGCCGTGCACGTCCGCCAGGCACTGCGTCTCCACGTGGCGCGGCTTGTCCAGGAACCGCTCCACGAAGCACTCGCCCCGGCCGAACGCGGCCACGGCCTCACGGACCGCGGACTCGTAGAACTCGGGGATCTCCTCGCGCGTGCGGGCCACCTTGATGCCGCGGCCGCCGCCGCCGTAGGCCGCCTTGATGGCCACCGGCAGGCCGAACTCGTCCGCGAACGCGACGACCTCCTCCGTGCCGGTCACGGGGGAGGTGGTGCCCGGCGCCAGCGGGGCGCCGACCTTGGTGGCCAGCTGGCGGGCCGAGACCTTGTCGCCCAGCCGGTCGATCGCCTCGGCGGGCGGGCCGATCCACACGAGGCCGGCATCGGCCACGGCGCGCGCGAAGTCCGCGTTCTCGGAGAGGAAGCCGTAGCCGGGGTGCACGGCGTCCGCGCCCGCGCGCTCGGCGGCGTCGAGGATCTTGCCGATCACCAGATAGGAGTCGGCGGCGGTCTCCCCGCCGAGGGCCACGGCCTCGTCCGCGAGCGTCACGTGCAGGGCGTCCCGGTCCGGCTCGGCGTAGACGGCCACGGAGGTCAGCCCCTCGTCCTGGCAGGCCCGGATGATGCGCACGGCGATCTCGCCGCGGTTGGCGATCAGCACCCGGGAGAACCGGCGCTCCGCCGCGGGGTCGACGGGCGGGACGACCGAGGCCTGCGGTGCGTCGGCGATGCTCATGGGCGATGGACTCCTCGGACGATCACGGCTGGGGGTGCGGGCGTCACGTCCGGGGTCGCGCCCCTCACCCGGTGGGGCGAAGGGCGCGGGACAGCGCCGACTCTGACCAGCACCCTACTCGTTGTGGCGGAACCCTCCGAGGCACGCGGCCCTGTCGCGCCGGATCAGCGCTGCGCGTTGGAGGGTTCCCACAACCGGGTGAAGTCCTGGCCCAGGGCCGCCGTGGCCCGCCGCAGCCACGCCACGGACAGCCCGATCACCGCGTTGGGGTCCCCGTCCACGCCGTCCACGAGGGCCGCGCCAGCGCCGTCCACCGTGAACGCGCCCGCGCAGTGCAGCGGCTCGCCCGTGGCCACGTAGGCCTGGATCTCGGCCTCGGTGACGGCGCCGAAGCGCACGACGGCGGACACCACGCCCGCCTCCGCGGCCATCCCGGACCCGACCCCGGGCTCCAGCAGCACCAGGCCCAGCCAGTGGCCCGAGTGCAGCACACCCTCCCGGCCGGCCTGGGCGCGCCAGCGTTCGACGGCGACCTCGGGCTCGTAGGGCTTGCCGTGGGCGCGGCCCTCGAACTCGAACACGGAGTCGCAGCCGAGCACGAGCGTGGGCGCCTCGACGCCGGCGGCCGCCACACGGGCGGCCACGTCGCGGCCCTTGGCCTCCGCCAGCAGGCCCGCCAGCTCCGTCGGCGACGGGTCGCCCGCCGCCGCGCCCACGGCCGCCTCGTCCACCCCCGAGACGACGACGCGGAACGGCACCCGCGCCCGGGTCAGGACCTCCGCCCGGCCGGGGGAGGCCGAGCCGAGCACCAGCCGCAGGCCCGTGCCGGGGCCGGCCGCGCCGTCGTCGTGCGGGATCACGCGAGTGCCTCCCGCAGGGTGTCCAGGCCCATGCCGCCCAGGCGCAGGGCCCGCGTGTGGAAGGCCTTGAGGTCGAAGTCGGCGCCCTCGGCCTGCTCGTGCTCGGCGCGGATCTGCTCCCAGATGCGCTGACCCACCTTGTACGCCGGCGCCTGCCCCGGCCAGCCGAGGTAGCGCGTGAACTCGAAGCGGCGCTGGCCCTCGGAGATCCTCAGGTGCTTGGTCAGGAACGCGTAGCCCTTCTCCGGGGTCCACGCGCCGCCACCCTCGGACTCGGGGGCGTCGAAGCCGCAGTGGTAGCCGATGTCGAACACCACGCGGGCCGCGCGCATGCGCTGCATGTCCAGCATGCCGAGGTGGTCGCCCGGGTCGTCGAGGAAGCCGAGCTCCTCCATGAGCTTCTCCGCGTACAGCGCCCAGCCCTCGCCGTGGCCGGACGTCCAGCAGAAGCTGCGGCGCCACAGGTTGAGGTTCTCCCGGTTCATCATGGCGGTGGCGATCTGCAGGTGATGGCCCGGCACGCCCTCGTGGTAGACCGTGGTGGTCTCCGCCCACGTGGTGAACTCGTCCTCGCCCGGGGGCACGGACCACCACATGCGGCCGGGCCGGGAGAAGTCGTCCGAGGGGCCGGTGTAGTAGATGCCGCCCTCCTGGGTGGGGGCGATCATGCACTCGAGCCGGTCCATCGGGGCCGGGATCTCGAAGTGCTCCTTCATGGCCTCGACCGCGTCGTCGGAGAGCCGCTGCATCCACGTGCGCAGGGCCTCGGTGCCCTTCAGGGTGCGCTCCGGGTCCGCGTCCAGGATCGCGCGCGCCTCCTCGATCGTGGCGCCCGGCCGGATGCGTTCGGCGTCCGCCTGCTGCGCGGCGATGATGCGGGCCAGCTCCTCCTGGCCCCAGCGGTAGGTCTCCTCGAGGTCGATCTCGGCGCCGAGGAAGACGCGGGAGGCCAGCCGGTAGTACTCGATCCCGACGCCGTCCGCCTCCGGGGCGTGCGGGCGCAGCTCGGCCTCGAGCGTGTCCGCGAAGTCGCGGTAGGCCTGCGCGGCGGCGTCCGCGCCGGAGCGGATGCGGGCGGCCAGGGCGTCGTCCACGACGTCGGCTGCCTCGGCCCGCTCGACCAGGCCCGGGAAGAACCCGCCCGCGGCGCCGTGGGCGCGGGCCTGCTCCACCACGATGTCCACCTGGCGCACCGCAGCCACGTGGCCGGCGTCGCGGGAGGCGAGCAGGGACTCCGTGTAGCCGCGCAGGGCGGCCGGCAGGTTCTCGAGGCGGCCGGCGATGTGGCCCCACTGCTCCGCGGTGTCCGTGGGCATGAGATCGAAGACCGCGCGGATGCCCTGGGCGGGGGAGGCGATGTTGTTCAGCTCGGTGCGGCCGGTCGCGTGGATCTCCCGCTCGAGGCCGATGCGCTCCTGCATGGCCGCCTTCGTGACGCGGTCCGTCTCGTCCTGCGGCTCGAGCGCGGCCAAGTCCTCGAGCAGGCGGGCGTTGAGCTCGTCGTCGGCGCGGGCGCCGGCGGGGGAGAAGTCCGTGTACTCGGTCTCCCGGCCGGGGAAGCCGAGCTCGGTGGCGGTGTCCGGATGCAGGGCGAGGAGGTCGGTCACGTAGCGCTCGGCGAGCGCGTCGATGGCGGACGGGGTGCGGGCGCCGTCGGCGGCGGCCTCGGAGGTGTGCTGGGTCATACCGGCACTCTAGGCGCTGGCGCCCGCCTCCCGGCTCACTGCGGGCCCGCGCCGTGACGCCACTGGCCGCGGCCGGGCCGGGCCCACAGGCCCAGGTCGCCGCGACGGCGGAGCGTGCGGTCCAGGGGACGGGGGTCGGCGGCCGCGGCGGCGAGCCGGGCGGCTTCGGCCCGGGCCGCGGCGGCCGCCTCGAGGACGGCGGCCAGCGCCGCCATCTCCTCCGGCTCCAACTCCGGGCCGCTGAGCTGCAGCGGGTCGGCCGACGCCGGCGTGGCCTGCGTCGACTCGTCGTTCTCGTCCGGGGCGCCCGGACCCAGCGGGGCGCTCACAGCGGCATGTTCCCGTGCTTCTTGGCGGGGCGGGCCTCGCGCTTGTGCAGGGTGGCGCGCAGGGCGCGGATGAGCTGGCCGCGGGTGGCGTGCGGGGGCACCACGGCGTCCACGTAGCCCAGCTCGGCGGCCTGGTACGGGTTGAGCAGCTCGGCCTCGTAGTCGGCCACGATCTCGGCCCGGCGCGCATCGACGTCGCCGCCCGCCTCCGCCGTCGCCTTCAGGTCGCGCCGGTACAGGATGTTCACGGCGCCCTGGGCGCCCATCACGCCGATCTGCGCGCTCGGCCAGGCCAGGTTCAGGTCCGCGCCGAGCTTCTTGGAGCCCATCACGATGTATGCGCCGCCGAAGGCCTTGCGCGTGATCACGGTCAGCTTCGGCACGGTGGCCTCGGCGTAGGCGTAGATCAGCTTGGCGCCGCGGCGGATGATGCCGTTGAACTCCTGGTCCGTGCCGGGCAGGAACCCGGGCACGTCCACGAGGGTGATGATCGGGATGTTGAACGCGTCGCAGAAGCGCACGAACCGCGCGGCCTTCTCCGAGGCGGCGATGTCCAGGGTGCCGGCGAACTGCAGCGGCTGGTTCGCGACGACGCCCACGCTCATGCCGTCCAGGCGGGCCAGGCCGGTGATCACGTTGGGCGCGTACATCTCCTGCAGCTGCAGCAGGTGGCCCTCATCCACGATCGAGGCGATGACCTCGAGCATGTCGTAGGGCTGGTGGGCGGAGTCCGGGACGATCTCGTCCAGCGCCTCGTCCTCCGCCGTGAGCTCGAGGGAGGCCGGCTCGAACGCGGGGGCCTCGGCCAGGTTGTTCGAGGGCAGGAACTCCAGCAGGTCCTGCACATACGCGATCGCGTCCTCCTCCGAGGAGGCCATGTAGTGGGCCGTGCCGGAGGTGGCGTTGTGCGAGCGGGCGCCGCCGAGGGTCTCCATGTCCACGTCCTCGCCCGTGACGGTCTTGATCACGTCCGGGCCGGTGATGAACATGTGCGAGGTCTGGTCCACCATCACCACGACGTCCGTCAGCGCCGGCGAATAGGCCGCGCCGCCGGCGGAGGGGCCCATGATCAGCGAGATCTGCGGGATCATGCCCGAGGCCAGGACGTTGTTCCGGAAGATGTCCGCGAACTGAGCGAGGGAGGCCACGCCCTCCTGGATGCGCGCGCCACCGCCGTCGAGGATGCCGATCACGGGGCAGCCGTTGCGCGCGGCGAACTCCTGGACCTTCACGATCTTCTGCCCGTTGCGCTCGGACAGCGAGCCGCCGAACACCGTGAAGTCCTGGGAGTAGACGGCCACCTGGCGCCCGTCCACGGTGCCGAAGCCGGACACCAGGCCGTCGCCGGCCGGGTGCTTGGCGTCCATGCCGAACGCGGTGGTGCGGTGCACGGCCAGCGCGTCCAGCTCCACGAAGGAGCCCTCGTCCAGGAGGAGGTCGATCCGCTCGCGCGCGGTGTGCTTGCCGCGAGCGTGCTGGCGCTCGACGGCGTCCGGGCCGCCGGGCGCGGCCGTCGCCTCGAGCCGCCGATGCAGGTCGGCCAGCCGGCCGGCCGTGGTGGTCAGATCGGGATCGGTCACACGTCCTCCTTGTGGTGGTCCGCCAGATGCGGAGGCTCAGTCGGCCAGTGTACGGGCCGCCGCGGACGCCCTCGGTTGGAGGAAGCCCACAAACGGCGGGGACGTCGGCCCGGGCCGCCCCTCCGCGCGCCCCGGGAGCGGATCGGCCCGCCCAGCCCGCCCCCGGGAACGCCGTGTATATCTAGGGGCATGCACCCCGACGACGCCCCCACACCGGATCTGACCTGGCTGGACTCCGCCGGCTCCACGCAGGATGAGCTCCTCGCACGGCTGGACCGCGAGGGACACCGGCACGGTGCGGCCGTGGCCACCGCGGACCAGCGGGCCGGCCGGGGACGGCACTCCCGGGTGTGGAGCGCCGCGCCGGGGGCGGCGCTCGCCCTGTCCGTGTACCTGCGTCCCGAGTCCGGCGGGGTGCCGGTCTCTCCGGCCCATCTGAGCTGGCTCTCGCTCGTCGCCTCCGCCACGGTCGCCGAGCGCCTCGCGGCCCGGGGCGTCCCGACGCACGTGAAGTGGCCGAACGACGTGCTCGCCACCGACGGGCGCAAGCTGTGCGGCGTGCTGGCCACGGTGGCGCTGTCCTCGGACGGCAAGGGGCCCGGCGTCGTCGTCGGGATGGGCGTGAACCTGGACCACCGCGGGGCCGCCCCGGTGGACACCGCCACGGACCTGGCGGAGTGGATCGGCGCGGACGCCGTGCCCGCCCCCCGGGACCTCGCGGTCGAGCTGCGCGACGCCGTCGTGGCGGCCGTGGACCGCTTCGCGGCGGGCGTGGCGGGGCAGACGACGGCCGTCGACGGGCGTCACCCGGCCGTGGCGGCCGTGGCGGACCGGCTCTCCACGCTGGGCCGCGCGGTGCGCGCCGAGCTGCCCGGCGGCGGCGTGCTGGAGGGCACGGCCGTGGGCCTCGGCCCCGGTGGCACCCTGCGCGTGAGGCACGTCACACCGGATCGTGGCACAATCGAGACCGAGGTCAGTGCGGGGGACGTGGCCCACCTGCGCGGAGACGTCCATCGCGGCGCATGACACACCCGTCCCGGTCAGGAGGTGACCGCCGTGCGACTCGAGCCCGGTGAGCAGGTGATGGTCCGCACCCGCACCCACCCGCGCGCGCTGCTGCGCCCGGCCGCGGTCCTCGTGGCCGTCGCGTTCCTGCTCGGCCTGGCCGTCGGCGTGCTCGCACGCCCCGACCTGCCCGGGATCGTCGCCGCGAACCGCGCCGTGCTCGAGGCGGCCGCGTGGGTGGTCGCGGCGCTCGTCCTGCTCCCCGGCACCGTCCGCCCGCTGTGGCGCTGGGTCTTCCGGCGCACCGTGCTCACCGACCGCCGCATCCTCCAGGGCGCCGGCGTCGGCGACTCCGGTGCCGCCATGCCGCTCGTGTCCATCGCCGACGTGCAGCGGCGCCGCCGCGGCTCGGGTGCCGGAGACCTGCACATCCTCTTCCAGGAGCCCGCCCGCCAGGTCCACTGGCGGCTGCGCGACGTCCCCGAGGCCGCGCGGTTCGAGGAGGCCCTGGCCCACCTCACCCGCCAGGCCCGCACCCCAACCTGGCCCGCCCCCGTCCCGACAGGAGACCTCCGATGAGCCGTCCGGAGACACCGGACACCGCACCGCTGCCGATCGTCCCGTCGGCTGAGGACGAGACCGCCCGCGACGTCGAGGAGCGCTCCGCCCAGCCCGCCGGCTGGACGAGCGCGATGCGCACGCTCGACGCCGGCCTGGTGGTGGGCCCGCGCGCCTACACCTCACGGGAGGTGGCGCAGCGCCTCGGCGTCTCGATGGCCTCCGCCCGGAAGATCTGGCGTGCGCTGGGCTATCCGACGTCGCCGGAGGGGCACAAGGCCTTCACCGAGGCGGACATCGAGGCGTTCGAGTCCGTGCTCACGCTCGTACGCTCGGGGACGCTGAACGAGGACACCGCCATCTCGCTGGCCCGCTCGATCGGGCAGATGACGGACCGCATGGTGGTGTGGCAGATCGAGGCGCTCGTGGAGGACAAGATCGCCTCCGAGGGCCTGACGGACCCGGAGGCACGGCGGGCCGTCGTCGACATGCTCCCGGACATGGTCGGACCGCTCGAGAAGGCCATGCGGATCGTCTATCGGCGCCAGCTCAACCGCGCCGTCCAGCGCCTGACCGTGCGCGTGGAGGCCGGGCTGGCGGCCAGCGCCCAGGGCCGCGACGGCTCCGAGTCGGATGCGCCGCTGCCGCTGGCCCGCGCCGTCGGCTTCGCGGACATGGTCTCCTACACGACGCTCTCCCGGACCATGGACGACCGGACGCTGGCCCGCATGGTGCTGCGCTTCGAGTCCCTCGCCGCGGAGACCATCTCGGCCGGCGGCGGCTGGCTCGTGAAGACCATCGGCGACGAGGTCATGTTCAACGCCGAGACCCCCGAGGCCGGCGCCGCGATCGCGCTCTCCCTGGCCGAGACCATCGCCGCGGACGAGGAGCTGCCCTCGGCGCGCGTCGCCCTGACATGGGGACGGGTGCTCTCCCGCATGGGGGACATCTACGGGCCCACCGTGAACCTCGCCGCGCGGCTGACGTCCCTGGCCGATCCGGGTACCGTGCTCGTGGACGCCATGACCGCTGCGGCCCTGTCCCGGGACGAGCGCTTCGTGCTCGTCCCGCAGCCGCCCAGGATCGTCCGCGGGTTCGGAGAGGTCCGCCCCTCCCTGCTCTTGGACGGGTCGGCCCAGACCCTGCTCGCCGACTGATCGAGGACCCCGTGGACCCCCGCCCCGAGACCCCGTCCGCGCCGCGGCCCCAGGCCGCGGGCGCCACCCACGTGGGCGCCGTCCGCGACCTGAACGAGGACGCGTGGACCCTCGTCGGGGAGCCGCTGGTGCTCGCCGCCGTGGCCGACGGCATGGGCGGGCACGAGGCCGGCGAGGTGGCCTCGGCCGCCGCGATCGAGACCCTGCGCCGCCGCGCCCCCGAGGTGCTCGCCCCGGGCACGGCCCACACGCCCCAGGAGCTCGGCCACCTGATCCACGAGGCGGACGCCGCCGTCGTCGAGGCCGGGCTGGGGCGCTCCGGCACCACCCTGACCGTCCTGGCCTGCCTGGACACGGAGCGCGGCCGCTGGGCCGTGGCGAACGTCGGCGACTCCCGGGTGTACCTGCGGCCCGTCGGCTCGCCGGTGCTCCAGCAGCTCACGGTGGACCACTCGGCGGTGCAGATGCTCGTCGACGCGGGGGAGCTCACCCCCGCCGAAGCCCGCGTCCACCCGCGCCGCAACGTCATCACCCGCGCGCTCGGCTCGCGCGAGGCGCTCACGGTGGACATGGCCGAGGTCCCCCTCGCCTCCGGGGACCTCGTCCTGCTGTGCAGCGACGGCCTGACCGGCGAGCTGCTGGACGAGGAGATCCGCGCGCTGATCGACGACGCCGACACCCTCGAGGACGCCCTCGAGAAGCTCATCGGCGCCGCCCTGTGGCGCGGCGGCCGGGACAACATCACGGCGGTGCTCGTGCGCATCCCCTGACCCGGGTGCGCCGTCCGGGACGCCGACTACGCTGGGCCGGGTGAGCACCCCCAAGGAATCCGCCGCCCAGCCCGATCCGCAGGACATCCCCGCCGCGGACCTGCGGGAGGAGTACGAGGACCTCGTGGAGCGGGTCCGCGCCGCCCGGACCGCCTACTACCAGCGGGACGCCCCGGAGATCTCGGACGCCGAGTACGACGCGCTGTACCGCCGCCTCGAGGACCTCGAGGCCCTGCACCCCGAGCTCGTGGCCAACGACTCGCCCACCCAGGAGGTCGGCGGCGAGGTCTCGGAGGCGTTCGCCCCCGTCCGGCACGGGGCCCGCATGTACTCGCTCGAGGACCTGTTCTCCGTCGAGGAGCTCGAGGTCTGGTTCCGCCGCGCGGCGCAGGCCCTGACGCAGGTGCGACCGGGCGTGGCGCCCCGCTGGCTCGTGGAGGTGAAGATCGACGGGCTCGCCGTCGCCCTGCGCTACCGGGACGGGCGGCTCGTGCAGGCCGCCACCCGCGGCGACGGCGTCACGGGCGAGGACGTCACCGCCAACGTGCGCACCATCGGGGACATCCCGCACGAGCTCTCCGGCGAGGGCTGGCCCGCCGAGTTCGAGGTGCGCGGCGAGGTGTTCATGTCCTCCGCCGCCTTCGCCGAGCTCAACGCGCGCCGTGCGGAGGAGGGCCAGACGCCGTTCGCGAACCCGCGCAACGCCGCCGCCGGCGCCCTGCGTCAGAAGGACCCGGCGGTCACCGCGCAGCGCCCGCTGGCCATGTTCGTGCACGGCATCGGCTCGGTCGAGGCGTTCGGGCTGGAGTCCCAGCACGAGGTGTACGACGCGCTCGCGGGCTGGGGCCTGCCCGTGAGCCCCTACACCCGCGTGGTGGAGGGTGCGGACGAGGAGGCGTTGGCCGCCGTCGTCGCGGTGATCGAGGAGTACGGCCGGCGCCGGCACGAGCTGATCCACGAGATCGACGGCATCGTGCTGAAGGCGGACGCGTTCGCGGACCAGCGCTACCTCGGCCACACCTCCCGCGTGCCCCGCTGGGCCGCGGCGTACAAGTACCCGCCGGAGGAGGTGCACACGCTGCTGCGGGACATCGCGGTCTCGGTGGGCCGCACCGGGCGGGTGACCCCGTTCGCGGTGATGGAGCCGGTCACCGTGGCCGGGTCCACCGTCTCCCTGGCCACCCTGCACAACCAGGACGTGGTCAAGGCCAAGGGCGTGCTGATCGGGGACACCGTGGTGGTGCGCAAGGCCGGGGACGTGATCCCCGAGGTCGTGGGCCCCGTGCTGCCGCTGCGCGAGAAGGCGATCGAGGCGGGCCGGGAGCTGCGCGAGTTCGTCATGCCCGCGCACTGCCCCTCGTGCGGCACGCCGCTGGCCCCGGCCAAGGAGGGGGACGTGGACCTGCGCTGCCCCAACGCCCGCTCCTGCCCGGCCCAGCTGGCCGGCCGCGTCGAGCACCTGGCCAGCCGCGGCGCCTTCGACGTGGAGGCGCTCGGCGAGGAGGCCGCCCGCTGGCTCGTCCAGGGCCCCGGCGAGGACCCGGCCGAGCACGAGGGGCAGGTGCGCCCCGAGGGTCCCGGCCCCATCACGGCGGAGGCGCAGATCTTCGACCTCGCCTCCGGCACGCCGGAGGAGATCACGGGCCCCCGCGGCGAGGACGGGCTGACGGACCTGCAGCGCTCCCTCGGCGAGGTCCGCGTGTGGCGCGAGGGCCGTACGAAGGTGGACTGCCGCATGGTGCCCTCGGGCGTGTTCACGCTCAAGCCGTACTTCTTCACCGCCGCCACCGCGAAGAAGCCGTCCGCGCCCACGGCCAACACGCTCCGCCTGTTCGACGAGCTCGAGAAGGCCAAGTCCCAGCCGCTGTGGCGCACCCTCGTGGCGCTGTCCATCCGGCACGTGGGCCCGACGGCGGCCCGCTCGCTGGCCACGGCGTTCGGCTCGATGGCGGCGCTGCGCGCGGCGGCCGAGGCCGGCGACCGGGACCGGTTGGCCGAGATCGACGGCGTCGGTCCGATCATCGCGGACGCGCTCATCGAGTGGTTCGCCGAGGACTGGCACCGGGAGATCGTGGACCGCTGGGCCGCGGCGGGCGTGGTCATGGAGGACGAGCAGGACGAGTCGACCCCGCGCACGCTCGAGGGCCTGACCGTGGTGGTCACCGGCTCGCTCGAGGGCTTCTCCCGCGACTCCGCGAAGGAGGCGATCCTCGTGCGCGGCGGCAAGGCCTCCGGGTCCGTGTCCAAGAAGACCGACTTCCTGGTGGCCGGCGAGGCCGCCGGCTCCAAGCTGGACAAGGCGCAGTCCCTCGGCGTGCCCGTGCTGGACGAGGCCGGGTTCACGGCGCTGCTGGCCGGTGGCCCGGACGCGGTGCGCCCGGCGGACACGGACGACGCCCCCGACGGCGCCGCAGAGGGGGAGGCCTCGGCATGAGCGCGCGCACCACGGTCCCGGGCCTGCTCGTGGTCGCCAAGGCCGCCGCGCGCGCCGGCGCGGACGTCCTGGCCCGGCGCTGGACCGGTCACCACCCGGCCGTCCCGCTGGGCATCGAGGAGATCGGCGCGCAGACGAAGTCCTCCGGCTCCGACTGGGTCACCGACTACGACCGCCGCGCCGAGCAGGCCGTCCGGGAGGTCGTCGCCGGCTACCGCCCCTCGGACGAGATCACCGGCGAGGAGTACGGCGCCACCCGTCCGGCCGAGCCGTCCGGGTACCGCTGGTCCATCGACCCGCTGGATGGCACCACGAACTTCGTGCGCGGGCTTCCGCAGTTCTGCACCTCGGTGGCCGTCACCGGCCCGGTGGACGCCGAGACCGCCGACCTGCTGGGGGTGGCCGAGGGCACCGAACGCTGGCTGGCCGGCGTCGTGGCGGCGCCCGCGCTGGGGCGCACCTGGTACGCGAGCGCGGGCCGGGGCGCCTTCAGCACCGCGGACGCGACGACGGCGGGCGTGGACCTGCCCGACCGCGATGCCGCCCCCGTGCGGCTCACCGGTCCCCTGCCCGGACGCTCGGGGCGACTGCTCGCCACCGGCTTCGGCTACGACCCCGCCCGCCGGGCCCTGCAGGTGCGCGCGCTCGCGGCCCTGCTGCCCGCGTTCGGGGACGTGCGGCGGATCGGCTCGGCGGCGCTGGATCTGTGCATGGTCGCCGACGGCACCCTGGACGCGTACGCCGAGTTCGGCACGCAGGAGTACGACTGGGCCGCCGGCGCGTTGGTGGCGGAGGAGGCCGGCGTCGCGGTGACGCGGCCCGCCTCGGCGGACGGCACGGCACATCCTGACTGGATGGTGGCCGGCGACGTGGACGGGTCCGCCCTGGCCGCCGTGACGGGGGAGAGGGCATGAGACGGATCGTCGGAGACCCGTGGTTCTACCCGGTCCTGTTCGTGGCCGGCGGACTGACGTTCATGATCGCGGGGACGCGCCTGCAGCAGGTCGGGATGATCGTGGCCGGGCTCGTCCTGGCCGGCTACGCGGTCACGTACCGGTGGGCGGTCCGGGTCCGCTCGCGGCCGTTCGCCGGCGCGCAGGCGCACGTCGAGCGCGGCGGCGTCGTCGTGTTCTGGCGGCCGGGCTGTTCGTTCACGAGGCGGCTGGTCAAGGAACTGACGGCGCAGGAGCGGGAGCGCGCCTACTGGGTGAACATCTGGCAGGAGCCGGCGGCCGCGACGTTCCTCGCGGGGCTGCACGAGGCGCGCGACGGCCACCCCCACCAGGCCGTGCCCACCGCCTGGCTGCGCCGGCGCGACTACGTCGTGGCCACGGACGCGACCCGCGCCCGCCTGAAGGACACGCTGCGCCAGCACGCCGGAGGCGACGCATGAGCGCCCTCGTCCGCCCGCTGCGCCCCGAGGACCACGAGGCGGTCGCCGAGCTCACCCTGGCGTCCTATGTCGACGGCGGCCACATCGCCCCCGACGACGCCTACGTGAAGACCCTCATGGACGTGGCCGACCGGGCCGGCCGCGCGGAGGTGCTCGTGGCCGAGGTCGACGGCGAGGTGGCCGGGTCCGTGGTGCTCACCCCGCCCGGCTCGCCCCTGGCCGAGACCTCCGGCGACGGGGAGTACGAGTTCCGCATGCTCGCCGTGCACCCGCGGTTCCACCGCCGCGGGGTGGGCGGCGCCCTGCTGGCCGAGATCGTGGCGCGGGCCCGCGCCGAGAAGGGCGTGGACGCCGTCGTGCTGACCACCATGCCCTCCATGACCGACGCCCACCGGATGTACGAGCGCGCCGGCTTCGTGCGCGTCCCGGAGCGGGACTGGCTCCTCGCGGACGTGGTGCCGGACCTCGACCCGGCCGACGAGACCGGCCCGTTCCTCGTCTACCGGCTCGCGCTGGACTGACCCCGGGCGGGACATCGGCACCGGGACCCCATTCGGGGCGGGAAATCCCTGTCATGCGGGCCCGGAGCGCCGCGGTGGGGTGGATCTCCCGCCTCGAAGCGGTGGCGGCGGCCGGGCAGGCCCCGGCACTAGACTCGACCCCGATGTGGCCGCCGCCGCGCCGGCGTCGTCCACCCCGCCCCGACCCGTCACACGAGGAGATCCATGCCTGAGATCACCCGGGATCAGGTGGAGCATCTGGCTCGCCTGGCCCACATCCGGATGACCGACGAGGAGCTGGACACGATGTCCGGCGACCTGGAGAAGATCCTGGAGCACGTCTCCGCGGTCCAGGCCGCCGCGGGCGACGACGTGACGCCGACGTCCCACCCCATCGCGTTGGAGAACGTGTTCCGCGAGGACGTACCGGCCGGCATGCTCACGCAGGAGGAGGCCCTCGACCAGGCGCCGGACTCCGAGGACGGCCAGTTCAAGGTCCCCGCCATCCTGGACGGAGAGTGATCACCCCCATGACCGAGACGTTCGACGTGAACGCGACCCTCGGCGCCGACGAGCTCGTCCGGCTCACCGCGCTGCAGATGGCCGAGCGCCTGCGCGCCGGCACCACCACCTCCGTGGAGCTCGTCCAGGCCCACCTGGACCGCATCGCGGCCCACGACGGCGACGTGCGCGCCGACGCCGACGGCGACCGCGGCGTGCGCGCCTACCTCCACGTGAACACGGACGAGGCCCTCGCCGTCGCCGCCGAGGTGGACGCGATCCGCGCCGCCGGCGGCCCCGAGGCCGACGCCCTGCACCCGCTGGCCGGCGTGCCCGTGGCCGTGAAGGACAACATCGTCACCCGCGGGCAGCCGACCACGGCCGCCTCCCGCATGCTCGAGGGCTGGCTCAGCCCGTACGACGCCACGGTGGTGGCCCGCCTCCGCGAGGCCCGCCTGCCGATCCTCGGCAAGACCAACCTCGACGAGTTCGCGATGGGCGGCTCCACCGAGCACTCCGCGTTCGGCATCACCCGCAACCCGTGGGACGGGGACCGCGTGCCCGGCGGCTCGGGCGGCGGGTCGGCGGCCGCCGTCGCCGCCTTCCTGGCCCCCTTCGCCCTCGGCTCGGACACGGGCGGCTCCGTCCGTGAGCCCGCCGCGTTCACCGGCACGGTCGGCGTGAAGCCCACCTACGGCGCCGTCTCCCGCTACGGCCTGATCGCGATGGCCTCCTCACTGGACCAGATCGGCCCCGCCGCCCGCACCGTGGCCGACGCCGCGGCGCTGCAGCAGGTCATCGGCGGCCCCGACCCGCAGGACTCCACGTCCCTGGCCGACGCGCCGGCGGACCTGACCGCCGCTGCCCGCGGCCGCGACCTGGCGGGGCTGCGCGTCGGCGTCGTGACGGACCTGCCGGCGGAGGCGTTCCACCCGGGCATCCGAGCCGGCTTCGACGAGCACGTCGCGGCCCTGCGGGAGGCCGGCGCGGAGATCGTGGAGGTCTCCTGCCCGAGCTTCGACGCCGCCCTCGGCGCGTACTACCTGATCATGCCCTCGGAGGCCTCCTCCAACCTGGCCCGCTTCGACGGCGTCCGCTACGGCCACCGCGTGGTGCCCGACGGCGGCGGCACGATCGAGCAGGTCATGGGCGCCACCCGCGCCGCCGGCTTCGGCGCCGAGGTCAAGCGCCGCATCATCCTGGGCACCTACGCGCTGTCCGCCGGCTACTACGACGCCTACTACGGCTCCGCGCAGAAGGTCCGCACGCTCGTGCAGGAGGACTTCGCCCGCGCCTTCGAGCAGGTGGACGTCATCCTCACGCCCACCGCGCCGACCCCGGCGTTCGAGCTGGGCGCCAAGACGGACGACCCGATGACCATGTACGTCAACGACCTGGCCACCATCCCGGCCAACCTCGCCGGCATCCCGGGCATGTCCGTGCCGGGTGGCGTCGTCGACGGGCTGCCCTACGGCCTGCAGCTGATGGCACCGGCGCGCGAGGACGCGCGCCTGTACGAGGCCGGCGCCGCGCTCGAACGCCTCGTGGCCCAGCGCCGGGGCGGGCCGGTGTGGGCCGAGGCCCCCGAGCTGGAGAAGGGCGCGCAGCGCGCCACCACCGCGACCACGGCAGGAGGCCGGGCATGAGCCACGCAGAGCAGACCATGGACTTCGCGGAGGCGATGGAGCGCTTCGACCCCGTGCTGGGCTTCGAGGTGCACGTGGAGCTGAACACCGCCACGAAGATCTTCTCCTCGGCGCCCAACGCGTTCGGCGACGAGCCGAACACGAACGTGACCCCGCTCGACCTCGGCCTGCCGGGCACCCTGCCGGTGCTCAACCGCAAGGTCGTGGAGTACGCGATCCGCCTGGGCGTGGCCCTGGACGCGCAGGTCGCCGAGACCTGCCGGTTCGCGCGGAAGAACTACTTCTACCCGGACACGCCGAAGAACTTCCAGACCTCCCAGTACGACGAGCCGATCGTCTTCGACGGCCACCTGGACGTCGAGTTGGAGGACGGTGAGGTCTTCCGCGTGGAGATCGAGCGCGCGCACCTCGAGGACGACGCCGGCAAGCTCACCCACGTGGGCGGCTCCGGGCGGATCCAGGGCGCCTCCGCGTCCCTCGTCGACTACAACCGTGCGGGCGTGCCGCTCATCGAGATCGTCACCAAGCCGATCGTCGGCGCCGGTGCGCGGGCCCCCGAGCTGGCCCGCGCCTACGTCACCGCGATCCGGGACATCGTGCAGGCCATCGACATCTCCGACGCGCGGATGGAGCGCGGCAACGTCCGCTGCGACGCGAACGTCTCGCTGATGCCCAAGGGCGCCACCGAGTTCGGCACCCGCACCGAGACGAAGAACGTGAACTCCACGCGCGCCGTGCAGCACGCGGTCACCCACGAGATCCAGCGCCAGGCCGCGGTGCTCGCCGCGGGCGGCACCGTGACGCAGGAGACCCGCCACTGGCACGAGGACACCCGCAGCACCACCTCGGGCCGCCCGAAGTCGGACGCGGACGACTACCGGTACTTCCCCGAGCCGGACCTCGTGCCCGTGCACGTGGACGCCGCGTGGGTCGAGCGCGTGCGCGCGGCCATGCCCGAGCTGCCGGCCGTGCGGAACAAGCGGCTCAAGGCCGAGTGGGGCTTCTCGGACGAGGAGTTCCGCGACGTCGTCAACGCCGGCGTCCTGGACGAGATCGTCGCGACCGTGGAGGCCGGCGCCTCCGCGGCGGCCGCCCGCAAGTGGTGGATGGGCGAGATCGCCCGCCTGGCGAACGCCCGTGAGGTCGCCGTCGCCGAGCTGGGGATCACCCCGGCGCACGTGGTGGAGATCGAGGAGCTGATCGCCGCGAAGACGATCAACGACAAGATCGCCAAGCAGGTGCTCGGTCTGGTGGCCGACGGCGAGGGCGCCCCCAAGGAGGTCGTCTCGGCGAAGGGCCTGGCCGTGGTGTCCGACGACGGCGCGCTCACCGAGGCCGTCGACGCCGCGATCGCCGCCAACCCGGACGTGGCCGAGAAGATCAAGGGCGGCAAGATGGCCGCCGTCGGCGCCCTGATCGGCCCGGTCATGAAGGCCACCCGCGGGCAGGCCGACGCCGGCCGCGTCCGCGAGATCGTCCTGGAGCGCCTGGGCGTGTCCTGACGACCGCGCGGGCCCTCAGCCGTCCAGGGCGGTGAGGGCCCGCGCCACGCGGGGCAGGGTCTTGCGCAGCAGGCGCCGCCAGGACCCTGCGGCCAACCCGCCGACGATCACGTCCCGGGCCGCCGCGTCGTCGAGCGTCTCCAGGGCCATCGCCCCGAGCCACACGCGGGCTCGGCGCGCCTCGGCCGCGTCCCGGGCCAGGTCGGGCACCTTCTCCTCGCCGTGCCACAGCGCCAGGTAGGCGACGTTGAGGGCCGGGTCCCACGCGCACGCGAGGTCCCAGTCCAGCACCCCGGCCAGCGCCCAGCGCAGCGGGGCGCGCGGGTCCTCGTCCTCGGGCACGGCGCGCCAGCGCATGTTGTGCCCGGCCAGGTCGCCGTGCACGAGCGACGGCGGCACGGGCGGCGCGGCGGTCCACGTCGTCACCGCGTCCGCGAGGGCAGCCACCGCGTCCGGCCACGCCTCGGCGCCCAGCCGCGCGTCGACGTCGTGCCCCTCCCACGCGCCCAGGCGCGCGGCGACCGCCCCCGGCAGCGCCGCGACGTGCCGGGCGCGCTCCGGCGTCCACGGGCCGCGGAACGCGAACGGGCGGCCGAGGTGCGGGGCGATCCGCGGGTCGGTGACGTCCACGGCGGCGAGGTCGTCGAGGACGCCGCGCAGCACGGCCGGATCGCCCTCGTGCGGCGGGTGCGGCCCGCCCGGGAGGAAGCGCTGCAGCACCGCGGCGCCCGGGCCCGCGGGGACGGGGTCCGAGAGGGCGACCGGGACGGCCCACGGCACGTCGCGCTCGGCCAGGGCCGAGGCGAGCCCGTCGAGGAGGGCCAGGCGCCGGGGCAGGTGCGCCGCGGGGTCCCGCTCGGGCGCCCACCGCGCGGCGGGGGCGGCGCCGACCTCGTGGGCCCGCGTCATCCGGAGGACGCCGACGTCCTCGAGCACCAGCACGCGGTGGAACTGCCCGCCCTCCTCCACGGACGCCGCGGCCCAGTCGGCTGTGCGGAGCCGGCGGGCGAGGGCGGGGTCGAGGCCGGGGCGGAGGTGCTGCAGGGCGCGGTGGACCAGCTCGAGCTCGCTGGGGGCAGGCGGGGAGACCACACGACCACGCTAACCCTCCCTCCGCCCTCCCGGACTTTCGAACGTGACATCGGGGGAATGGGGACTTTCGAACGGGAGACAGGCCCTCCCTCACGTTCGAAAGCGCCCGGGGGGAGAGGGGCGGGCGGATACTGGGGGGCATGCCCGCCACCCCGCGCACGTCCCGCACCCCGGCCGGCCCGGCCGTCCGACCCGCCCCCGCGCTGCCCGCCCCGTCCGCGCGCACGGTGCGGTGGGAGATCGCGATCGTCCTCGGCCTCTCCCTGGGGAAGTCGGCGGTCTATGCGATCGTCCAGCTCATCGACAAGGCCACCCAGGCCCCGCTCGGCGAGCAGACCACCGTCCTCAACCCGGCCCTGGCCGACCGCTGGGCCTTCGACCTGACCTATCAGCTGCTCGGCATCGGGTTCGCGCTCGTGCCGGTGGCCCTCGTGCTGCACCTGATGCACCTGCGCGGCCGGAACCCGTTCCGGGTGCTCGGCCTCGACCTGCGCCGCCCCGGCCGCGACTTGGCCTGGGGCCTGGGCCTGTTCGCGGCCATCGGGCTGGGCACGCTCGGCGTCTACGCCGCCGGCCGGGCCCTGGGGATCACGACGGCGATCGTCGGCTCGGCGCTCGGGGAGAGCTGGTACCAGGTGCCGGTCCTGCTGCTCTCCGCGCTGCGGCACGGACTGCTGGAGGAGGTCATCGTGGGCGCCTGGCTCGTCGACCGCCTCGGGTATCTGCAGCGGCTGCGCGCCGCGGGCCTGGCACGCGATCCGGCGCCGGCCGTGCCGTCGTCGTGGGCGAGCGCCGAGGGGCTGTTCCTGCCGACCCGCGTGGCCGTCGTCGTGCTCGCCCTCGCGCTGCTGCGCGGGGCGTACCACCTGTACCAGGGGATCGGGCCGGGCGTGGGCAACGCCCTGATGGGTGTGGTGTTCGCGCTCGTGTTCCTGCGGGTGCGCCGGGTGATGCCGCTGGTCATCGCGCACACGCTGCTGGACGCCGTCGGGTTCGTCGGCTACCCGCTGCTGGCGCGGGCGGGGCTGCTCGGCTGAGCGGCCCCGCCCCCGCGCTCAGAGCGTGACCTCGCCCTTCGGGGTGCGGAAGGTGACCGAGACGATGCCCGGGGTGCCGGAGGGCGCGACGTACTCGATGTTCACGTCCTGGACCTGGCCGTCCTCGTCGTCGCCGAGCCACTCGGCGAGGCGCTCGGGGGAGCCGGCGATGTTCAGGCGCTCGATGGTGGCCTGCGGCTCGGCCGCCTGCGAGGGGTGCATGTCCTCCTGACCGTCGGCCCAGCGCAGGATGAACGGCAGCTGCGGGTCCGCGAGGGTTCCCTTGACGCCGATCTGCCGCCAGGACAGCTCCCGGCCGTCCGGGAAGCGACGGTTGCCGGGGACGGCCTCACGGCCGAGGCGGCGCTCGAACCGGCCGATGTCCGTGGTGGCCACCGCCCAGCTCATCCAGCCGCCGCCCTGCTCGGTGCGGGCGCGCACGAGCTGGCCGAACGGCGCGCTGAGGGAGGCCGGGTGGTCCAGGGCCTCGACGACCTCCAGATACTGCCTGCCCGCCATGGGGAACAGGGCGTTCTGCGTGCCGAAGCGGGGGTGGACACCGCCCTTGATCCGCTCGATGCCCAGCGTCTCGGCGATGCGGGCGACCGTGGCGTCCAGGCCCTCGGGGCCGGCGGCGTAGGACACGTGGTCCATGCGACAGGTGTGCACTGCGCTGTTCCTCTCCGTTCCCGGGCTGCCCCGGGGGTTGACCTGGTGCGAGTCGCGGGGCGTCGAGCCCTTGACGGGTCGGGCGCCCCGTGCGGAGAGCGTATCCGCGGGTGACACGCGTGACGAAATTGTGGCGGGGCGGCGGGCTACACTCGGAGGCACGGTCACGAGAGTCAGCAACAGGCCCCGGCATGCTGACCGGCAACCCTCCTTCCGCGGTGGGGTGCCCCGGGTGACGACCAGGCCGGCCCCACAACGGACGCCGGCAAGCGCGGGCCGATCCCACGGCCCCTCTCGACGGCGCCGGGTCATCTCCGGCACCTCGACGACGCCGGTTCCCGGATCGGCACGTCGGCCGGCGGGCGGGGCGGCCGGGTCCGGCCCCTGAACCCCTCAGGAGGGTCCGCCATGACCGACCAGACCACCCCGACCCCCGACGCCTGGGGCTTCTCCACCGCGCAGGTCCACGCAGGCGTCGCCGTCGGCCAGCACGCCTTCGGTGCGACCGCCCTGCCGATCTTCCAGACCACCTCGTACGACTTCCCGTCCGCCCAGGTGGCCGCGGACCGGTTCGCGCTCAAGGACCTCGACCCGCTCTACACCCGCATCGGCAACCCGACGCAGGGCCCGGTGGAGGAGAAGATCGCCGCGCTCGAGGGCGGTGTGGGCGCGCTGCTGCTGGCCTCCGGTCAGGCGGCGACGACGTTCGCGATCCTCAACCTCGCCGGCGCCGGCGACCACGTGGTCGCCTCGGCCAGCCTCTACGGCGGCACGCAGAACCTGTTCAAGCACACCCTCGCCAAGGTCGGCGTCGAGACGACGTTCGTGACCGACCCGGACGACCTCGAGTCCTGGCGCGCCGCCGTCCGGCCGAACACCACGGCGTTCTTCGGCGAGACCCTCGGCAACCCGCGCGGGGACGTCCTGGACGTGCGCGCCGTCGCCGACGCCGCCCACGAGGCCGGCGTGCCGCTGATCGTGGACAACACGCTGGCCACCCCGTACCTGCTGCGGCCCATCGAGCACGGCGCCGACGTCGTCACCCACTCCGCCACGAAGTACCTCGGCGGGCACGCCGCGGCCATCGCGGGCGTGATCGTCGACGCCGGCACGTTCGACTACGCGCAGCACGCCGAGCGGTACCCCGGCTTCAACGAGCCGGACGAGTCCTACCACGGCCTCGTCTACGCGCGGGACCTCGGGGTGGGCTCGCCGCTCGGCGCCAACCTGGCCTTCATCCTCAAGGCGCGCGTGCAGCTGCTGCGCGACTACGGCTCGGCCATCTCCCCGTTCAACGCGTTCCTGGTGAACCTCGGCCTGGAGACCCTGTCCCTGCGCATGGAGCGGCAGGTGGCCAACGCGGCCGCGGTGGCGCGCTGGCTGGAGGGTCGCGACGACGCCGAGCACGTGGTCTACGCCGGCCTGGAGTCCAGCCCGTGGCACGAGCGGGCCCAGCGCTACCTGCCGAAGGGCGCGGGCGCGTTCGTCTCCTTCGAGATCGCGGGCGGCCGCGAGGCCGGGGCCGCGTTCGTGGACGGGCTCACCCTGCACCACCACGTGGCCAACATCGGCGACGTCCGCTCGCTCGTGGTGCACCCGGCCTCCACCACCCACTCCCAGCTCACCGACGACGAGCAGCGCGCCGCCGGCGTCACCCCCGGCCTGGTGCGGCTCTCGCTCGGCGTGGAGGACATCGAGGACATCCTCGCCGACCTCGAACGCGGCTTCGCGGCCGCCGCCCGCCGCGGCGACGACGACGCGGGGGAGCGGGCATGACCGCCGTCGCCACGCGTCCGTCGCGCACCGCGCTGCCCCGCGGCGGCCGCCACCGCCTGCGGGTCGGCGAGCTGCACACCGAGACCGGCGGGCTGCTGCCCGACGTCGAGCTGACCTACGAGACCTGGGGCACCCTCGCCGCCGACGGCTCCAACGCCGTGCTCGTGCTGCACGCCCTCACCGGCGACGCGCACGTGGCCGCGCACGAGGAGGACCCGACGCCGGGCTGGTGGGACGCCCTCGTCGGCCCGGGCCGCGCCGTGGACACGGACCGGTGGTTCGTGGTCGCCCCCGCCATGATCGGCGGCTGCCACGGCTCCACCGGGCCCTCGACGCCCGCGCCCGACGGGCGGCCCTGGGGCTCCCGGTTCCCGTTCCTCACGCTGCGGGACGCGGTCGAGGCCGAGCGGCGCCTGGCCGACCACCTCGGGATCGGCGCCTGGCGTGCCGTGATCGGCGGATCGATGGGCGGGGCTCGCGCCCTCGAGTGGGCCGCGACCCACCCCGCGCGCGTCGCCGGGGTGGGCGTGCTGGCCGCCACCGCGGCCTCCTCCGCCGACCAGATCGCGTGGGGGCAGGCGCAGACCGCGGCCATCCGCCTCGACCCGGACTTCCAGGGCGGCGACTACTACCCCGGCCCCGGCCCCGTGGCCGGCCTGGGCATCGCCCGGCGCATCGCCCACACCACCTACCGCACGGCGGGCGAGCTCGGCCAGCGGTTCGGCCGGGAACCGCAGGGCGTCGAGGACCCGTTCGGCGCCGTCGTCGGGGTGCCGGGCGGGCGCGGGCGCTACGCCGTGGAGTCCTACCTGGACCACCAGGCGGCCAAGCTCACCGACCGGTTCGACGCGAACTCCTACCTCGTGGTCACCGAGGCCCTCATGGGCCACGACGTCGGGCGGGGGCGCGGCGGCGTGGCGGCGGCGCTCGCGGACTACCGGGGCCGGGCGTTCGTGGCCGCCGTCGACTCGGACCGGCTCTACCTGCCGGCCGAGTCCGAGGCGCTCGCGGCGGCGCTGCCCGCGCGGCCGCCGGTGCACACGATCGCCTCGCCCATCGGCCACGACGGCTTCCTCACCGAATACGGCCAGGTGGCCGACACGCTCAAGCGCACCCTCGCCCTCTGAACTTTCGTTCGGGAAACGGCGGCGTGTCGCGGCACTGTCGTTCGGGAAACGGCCACCGGTCCCCGCCGGCCGGGCTCAGGGCTCGACGATGTCCAGCGGCTCGGTGTGGTCCGAGCCCTGCGGCATCGGCGCGCCGAAGAGCGGCTCGGGGACGGGGCGCTTGGCCGTGACGCCGTCGCCGGAGGAGACGCCGCGGAGGCGGCGGACCACCCACGGCGCCAGATGCGTGCGCACCCATGCGGCGTCCGACGCGCGGGCCGCGCGCCACGTGCGCGGCGCCGGCGGGGAGAGGCGCAGGTGCTCGAGGCCGTGCTCCACGCCGAGGGTGTCCAGCACCATCGCGGCGATCGTGTGGTGGCCGAGCGCAGAGAAGTGCAGGCGGTCCTCGGCCCACATCTCCCGCCGGGCGAGGTCCTTGAGCGACCACATGTCCGGCACCAGCGCGTCGTGCCGCAGCGCGATGGTGCGCACGTTCTCGTTGTAGATCGCCACGGTGCCGCGGATGCGGCCGATGACGGGCGTGCCCTTCACGTCGGTCGCGTTGAACAGCAGCACGGTGGCGCCGTCGGAGGCCAGACGCTCGACGACGGCGTCCAACCGGACCGCGATCTCGTCCGGGTCCGCGCCGCGCAGGATGTCGTTGCCGCCCGCGCAGACGCTGATGAGGTCCGGCCGCAGGGCGAGCGCCGGCTCCACCTGGTCCTCGGCGATCTGGTCCAGCAGCTTCCCGCGGACCGCCAGGTTGGCGTAGGCCAGGTCCTCGCCGGGCGGCGTCAGGCGGGAGAGCTCCTCGGCCAGGCGGTCGGCCCAGCCGCGGTGGTAGCCGGGACGGTCCGGGTCCGGGTCGCCGATGCCCTCGGAGAACGAGTCCCCGATGGCGACGTAGCGGCGCCACGGATGGGCGGCGGGGTCGTCGACCGGGGTCGCGTCGGAGGCGTGCGGAGGCTGGGAGGAGGATGGGTTACCCACGGGTAGGATTCTGCCCACGTCGCGCGGGAGGGGTCAACCTCCGGGAGGGGCCGACCGTGCCGCTCGCTAGGCTGGCGGACGTGAACGCGAACCCCACCCCCGCCGTCGAGCCCGTCGTCCGCTGGTCCCGCCCCGAGGGCGAGCGCACCGAGGACCTGCTGATCGTCCTGCACGGCTACGGCGCGAACGAGGACGACCTGTTCGGCCTCGTCCCGCACCTGCCCGAGCACGTCACGGTGGCCGCCGTCCGCGCGCCCCTGCCCCTGCAGCCGGGCTCCCACGCCTGGTTCCCGCTCTCCCAGGACCCCGTCACGGGCGAGCTGGGCTCCACCGCCGAGCCGGTCCGCGAGGCCGTCGAGGCCCTGCACGCCTGGGTGCAGGCGGTGCGCGGGGACTTCCGCACCGTCTCCCTGCTCGGCTTCTCGCAGGGCATGGCGATGGCCACGTCGCTGCTGCGCCTGGACCCGGAGGCCTACGCGTGCACCGTGGCGCTGTCCGGCTTCGTGGTGGACCCGGAGCTCACCGAGCCGCGGCTGCGCGAGCTGTTCACCCGCGACGACGACGTCGCCCGCGTCCGACCGAAGGTCTTCTGGGGCCGCGGCCAGGAGGACCCGATCATCTCCGAGCCCCGGGTCGAGGAGACCCATGCCTGGCTGAACGCCCACGTGGACCTCATGAAGATCGTCTACGCCGGGCTCGGCCACGCGATCAACGAGCAGGAGCTGGGCCACGTGAAGGAGTACCTCGCCCACATGGTGCCGCCCCGCGGCTGACGCGCCGGACCTGCTCGACGACGGCGCCGCGGCCGCCCGACGGGGCGTCGGCCCAGGCCTGCCCGGCCTGGACGACGAACGCCTCGCCGGCGAACTCGACGACGTCCCCGTCGTGCAGCTGGGCGCCGCGGCGCGTCTCCACCGCGCCGTTGACGGTGACGAGCCCGTCGGTGACGGCGTCGCGGGCCATGGCCCCGTCCTCCACGAGGGAGGCGAGCTTGAGCGCCTGGCCGAGGCGGATGGACTCGTCACGGATGGGCAGGGGCTGGGCGTCGGGTGCGTTCGTCTCGGTCATGGTGTCCATCATGGCCGGTAGGCTGGACGGGATCGACCGGCGCGCCGCGCCGGAACGGGCCCGCCGCGTCGAAGGCGGCCGGGTGCCGTCGTCGTCGTGATCCCCTCCCGCCCCGCCGATGAGTACGGAAGTGATGCCCCCATGGCTGCCAAGTCCCCGCTGGACAACGTCATCAACCTGGCCAAGCGCCGAGGCTTCGTGTTCCAGGCCGGTGAGATCTACGGCGGTTCGCGCTCCGCGTGGGACTACGGGCCCCTGGGTGTGGAGCTGAAGGAGAACATCAAGGCCGAGTGGTGGAAGACCTTCGTGCGCTCCCGTGAGGACATGGTGGGCCTGGACTCCTCCATCATCCTGCCGCGCGCGGTGTGGGAGGCCTCCGGCCACGTCGAGACCTTCACCGACCCGCTCGTGGAGTGCACCCAGTGCCACAGGCGCCACCGCCAGGACCACCTGCTCGAGGCGTTCGAGGCCAAGAAGGGCCGGCCGGCCGAGGGCATGGCCGAGATCGTGTGCCCGGACTGCGGCACCCAGGGCGCCTGGACCGAGCCGCAGCTGTTCTCGGGCCTGGTCAAGACCTACCTCGGCCCCGTGGACAACGAGGAGGGCCTGCACTACATGCGCCCGGAGACGGCGCAGGGCATCTTCGTGAACTTCCTCAACGTGCTGGGCGCGGCCCGGAAGAAGCCGCCGTTCGGCATCGGCCAGATCGGCAAGGCGTTCCGCAACGAGATCACCCCGGGCAACTTCATCTTCCGCACCCGTGAGTTCGAGCAGATGGAGATCGAGTACTTCGTGCCGCCGGCCGAGGCGGGCCAGCACTTCGACCGCTGGGTCGAGGACTGCTGGGACTGGTTCATCGACCTCGGCATCGACCCCGCGCACCTGCGCAAGTTCGACGTCCCCGCGGACGAGCGGGCGCACTACTCGGACGCCACGATCGACCTCGAGTACGACTTCGGCTTCACCGGCGGCGACGGCTGGGGCGAGCTGATGGGCATCGCGAACCGCACCGACTACGACCTGGGCCGGCACACCGAGCACTCGGGCACCAAGATGCAGTACTTCGACCAGGCCAACAACGAGCACTACACCCCGTACGTGATCGAGCCGTCCTTCGGCCTGACCCGCGCCATGATGGCGTTCCTCGTGGACGCCTATGCCGAGGACGAGGCCCCGAACGCCAAGGGCGGGGTGGACGTGCGCACCGTGCTCAAGCTGGACCCGCGCCTGGCCCCGGTCAAGGCCGCCGTGCTCCCGCTGTCCAAGAAGCCCGAGCTGCAGCCGGCCACCCAGTCCCTCGCCGCGGAGCTGCGCGGCCTGTGGAACATCGAGACGGACGACTCCGGCGCGATCGGCCGTCGCTACCGCCGCCAGGACGAGATCGGCACCCCGTTCTGCATCACCGTGGACTTCGACACCCTCGAGGACCAGGCCGTGACCATCCGCGAGCGGGACACCATGGCCCAGGAGCGCGTGGCGCTGTCCCAGGTGAAGTCCTACCTGCTGGAGCGCCTGGTCAAGTGAGCGGGGACGTGACGGGAGCGGCCGGGGCCGCGGGGCACGACGACGACGGCGTGTTGTTCGACTCCGCCGCGGTCGCCGGCGGGGAGGTCGTGCTGCGTCCCTGGCGACCCGGGGACGACCTGGCCCTGCTCGAGGTGTGGGGCGACCCGGCCAACGCGCAGCAGCACCAGGACCGGGCGATGCTCGCCGAGGACGCGGAACGGCCCTGGCGCCGCGCGCTCGTGGCCGAGGCCGCCGGCGTGCCGGTGGCGGCCGGCGTCGTCTATGCCTCGTCCGTGCACCCGCGGCGGCTGTGGCTGTACGTCGAGACCGCGGCTGCCGAGCGGCGCCGGGGCATCGGCCGGGCGCTCGTGGCGGCCCTGCGGGGGCTCGCCGCGGAGGCGCACGCCGCCGGCGCCATCCCGACGACGGCTCTGAAGGCTCGGTTCGCCAAGGACGCCCTGGTGCCCGGCGTGGCCGGCGCCGACCCGCAGACCGAGGCCGACGGTGCGACGGGCCGCCCGCCCGTGGACACGGAGGCCGTGCGGTCCCAGACCGCCGCGCTGGCCGCCGGCACCGAGGCGTTCCTCGTGGCCGAGGGCTTCACCCCCGTGCAGCGCTCCCGCCGCGTCGCGATCGCCCCGGGCGCCATCGGCCTGCCGGACGTGCGCGGGGAGGAGCACCCGGACGGCGTGGTCCTCGAGGAGGCCTCGACCGGCTCCGTCGAGCTGACGCA
The DNA here is from genome assembly GCF_056173395.1 of Micrococcus sp. iso_239. Taxonomy (NCBI): domain Bacteria; kingdom Bacillati; phylum Actinomycetota; class Actinomycetes; order Micrococcales; family Micrococcaceae; genus Micrococcus; species Micrococcus sp. iso_239. The sequence continues at coordinate 622,166 of NZ_CM149672.1, forward strand.
GGCGGTCGCCGCGTTCTATGACGCCGTGCACGCCTGGGACCCGTCGACCCTGAGCGTCGGGGCCGCCCAGCAGCTGCTGCTGGGCCCGGCCACCGGGGCCGCGGGCGCCGTCGTGCTCCGCGACGCGCCGAAGGCCGAGGGCGGGCGCATCCGCGCGTTCGCGGTGTCCTACACGCCGGAGCGCCAGGACGCGCCGGCCGACGTGCTCGTGGGCTGGGACCCGGAGCTGGGGGAGAAGGACGCGCTGCAGGCCGTGGCCGACCTGCTCGCCCTGCTCGTGGCCCAGTACCCCGTGCAGATCGAGGTGGACGAGGCCATGGCCCCGCTCGAACGGATCGTGGACGGGCTCATCGGCGGCAACGCCGCGCGGACCCTGGTGGACACGTACGTGTTCGTGGACGACGCGACGGGCGCGTGAATGAGGTGCCCGAAGCAGACCGCCGGCGCACCCGCGCCCTGCGGGGCACCGTCCTCGCGGTGGCCCTGCTCAACGGCGCCTACCTGGTGGTCGAGATCATCCTGGCCCTGGGGATCGGCTCGGTGGCCCTCGTGGCGGACTCCGTCGACTTCTTCGAGGACTTCGCCGTCAACCTGCTGATCTTCGTGGCGCTGGGGTGGACGGCGGCCCGGCAGGCGGTCATCGGCAAGGTCATGGCCGGGATCATCGTGCTCCCGGCCGTGGCGGCGCTCGTCATGGCGGCCACGAAGGTCGGGGACCCCGACCCGCCGGCCGCGGGCGTGCTGCTGGGGGTGGCCGTCGGCTCGATCCTCGTGAACCTCGTGTGCGTGGCCCTGCTGGCCCGCGTCCGCACCGCGGGCGGCTCCCTCACCCGGGCGGCGTGGCTCGCGGCGCGCAACGACCTCGTGGCCGGCGCCGTGCTGATCGCCCTGTCCGGGATCACGGTGCTGACGGCGTCGGGCTGGGCGGACATCATCGTGGGCGTGCTGCTCGTGCTGCTCAACGGCTCCGCCGCCAAGGAGATCTGGGAGGCCGCGACCGAGGAGCACCTGGCGGCCCAGGCCCTCGCCGGCGAGGTCGACGACGACTGAGCGGTTCCTACGGGGCGGCGGGCAGCCGGGCGGCGAGCACCGCCCCGACGGCGGCCAGGCCTAGGAACACCGTCAGCGCCGGTGCCAGACCGACGGCGCCGGCCAGTGCCCCGACCGCCGGGCTGAGCCCAACCCCGGCCAGCCGCATGCACCAGCTCGTCACCGCCAGCCCGGTCTGCGGCCGGAGCCCGGGCGCCTCGTCGCCGAGCGCATAGGCCACGGGCACCACCACGGCGCAGCCCAGCCCCGCCAGCATCAGCCCCGCGAACGCGGCAGGCACGGCCGCCGGCCCCGGCAGCGGCGCCAGGGCCAGCCCCAGCCCCACGACGACGGCGCCCAGCCCCGCCGTCAGCGCCCCGCGTCGTCCCAGGGCGGCGAGGGTGCGGTCGCCCGCGAGGCGTCCGACGAACTGCGCACCCAGCAGCGTCGACGCGCCGAGCACCGCCGCGGCCGGGTCCAGGCCGCGCTCGGTGATCAGGAACAGGGTGGCCCACGCGTTGCCGAACTCCTCCACGCCGAAGCCGGCCATCGCGATCACCACGGCGGGGAGGAGCGCGGCCACGGCGGCGCGGCGGGGGAGGGCTCGGGTGGCCGGGGCGGGCGGTGCGGACGTCTCCGACGGCGCGGGTGACTTCTCCGCGGCGCCGCGGGCGGACGCCGAGTCCGTGGGCGCCTCCGCCAGGAACAGGCGCCGGACCCCCAGCAGCACCGCGACGCACGCGCCGCCGTTGAGCCCCAGGTGCAGGGCCGCGGGGCCGCCCACGGTGATGACCGCGGCGCCGAGCCCGGCACCGGCGGCCGCCCCGAGGCTCCAGCCGGCGTGCATGGTCGTGAGCACGGGCCGGGCCAGCCGGGTCTGCACCTGCAGGCCCTGCGCGTTCTGGGCGGTGTCTACGACGGCGTCGAGCACGCCCGATGCCAGGACGAGGCCCGCGAAGACCCACAGCAGCCAGGCCGCGGCCGTGCCCGCACCGTGCCCGGCCCCCGCGCCCGCCCCGGCGACGTCGAGGACGAGACCGGCCGCCGTCGTGAGCAGGGCGATGGCCACGCTGCCGGCGAGCATGACGCGGCGGGCGCCGAACCGGCGCAGGATCGGCGCGGGCAGGGGCCCGGCGAGCGTGCCGCCCACGGCGAGCGCGATGACGAGCAGGCCGAACGCGGCCGGGTCCAGGCCGAACGCGGCCTTGGCCTCCGGGTAGTGCGGGATGAGCGCGCCGAGCAGGGCGCCGTTCGTCGCGAAGGCGGCGGTGACGGCCCAGCGCGCGCGACGGGCTCGGGCGACGCCGTCGTCGGCGGCCGGGAGGTGAGGCGGGGCCTCGCTCATGCATCCCAGCCGAGCAGGCGCCAGACCTCCGCACAGCCGGCGAAGATCTTCGCGTTGTACTCGACCCCGAGCTGGTTGGGGTTGGCGAACAGGACCCAGTCGGCGGCGGCGACGGCGTCGTCGGCGGCGAGCTTCTCCGCGACCTCCTCGGCGGACCCGGCATAGGTCGGGCCGGAGCGGGCGGCGCCGCCCTCGAGCATGCCGGAGGAGTCGCGCGAGGCCCGCTCCCGGCCGAAGTACAGCTCGTCCTCCCGGTCCTGGATGACGAACGCGGAGCGCGTGACCGCCGTGCGGCCCGGACCGGCGTGGCCGGCCGCGGCGAAGGCCTCCCGGTAGCGCGCGATCTGGTCGGCCTGCTGGACGTGGAAGGGGCGGCCGTCGTCCTGCAGGAGCAGGGTGGAGGAGAGCATGTTGTAGCCGTCCGTGGCGGCGCCGGCCACCGAGCCCACGGAGCCGGACCCCCACCAGATGCGGTCCGCGAGCCCGGGGGAGTGCGGCTCGATCCGCAGCGGCTGCGAGCTGTGCGCCCAGCCGGAGGTGAGGTCCGGCGTCGCGATGCCCTCACCGCGCACGGCCGAGAGGAACCGGCGTCCGCGCTCGCGGGTCACGTCGGCCCAGGTCTGCCCCTCGTCGAGGGCGTAGCCGAACTGCGCCTGGCCGTCGAGGGCGGCCTCGGGGGAGCCGCGGGAGACGCCGAGCTCGAGCCGGCCGCCGGAGATGAGGTCCGTGGTGGCCGCGGCCTCGGCCATGTACAGGGGGTTCTCATACCGCAGGTCGATCACGCCGGTGCCGAGGCTGATCCGCTCGGTGCGGGCGGCCATCGCGGCGAGGATCGGGAACGGCGAGGAGAACATCCGCTGGAAGTGGTGGACGCGGAGCCAGGCGCCGTCGAGTCCGGCGTCCTCGGCGGCCACGGCCATGGCGACGACGTCGTCGAGGGCCTGCCGCGCGTCCGGTTCGGCGCCGGGACGGTGGATCCAGTGGCCGAAGTTGAGGAAGCCGAGGTGCTTGCGGGTCATGCCGGGTGCAACCGCGGGGCGGGCGGGGCTGTTCCCGGTGCTCGTCTGACCGCCGGCCGGCGACATCACCTGCGGGCAGACCCGCGGAGATGTCGCTGCGGAGCGGTCGATCGTCGCGGCGTCCGCCATACTGGCGGGCATGAGTGAGCAGTGGAGCGAGAAGGACATCGAGCTGGCGAACCGGCTCTTCGACATGGCGCGGGACGGGGACACGGCCCAGCTGAAGGCATACCTGGACGCCGGGGTGAGCACGCGCCTGCGCAACCACGCGGGCGACTCCTTCCTCACGCTCGCCGCCTATCACCAGCACCCGGACACGGTGGCGATGCTGATCGAGGCCGGCGCCGAGATCGAGCACGCCAACGATCGCGGCCAGCGCGCCCTGACCTGCGCCACGTTCAAGCGGGATGTCGCCTCGATGCGGCATCTGCTGGCTGCCGGGGCGGACCCGGACGCGGGCACCCCCTCGGCGCGCCAGACCGCTCAGATGTTCGCCGGTGCGGACCTGCTGGCGGTGCTCGACGGCGAGGACGCGGCGCCGGCGTCGGAGGCCTGACCCGCCGGGAGGATGGTCTGCCCGTCCCGGCGGGGTGCCTCGGTGATCGCCTCCCAGCGGGCCTCGTCGTGGGGCACGGTGACGCGGGTGCCGGGCGGAATGGAAGAATGGGGTCCGACATGACTTCTTCCCACACCCTCCCCGCCGCGGCGGTGACCGACGCCGACGACGTCGCGCACTACGCCAAGTCCGCCGGCGCGGGTCGGCGCATCGCCGACGACGATCAGCTCCACGAGGCCCGCCACCCCGCCCCGACGACGGACCGCCTGGCCCTGCCCCCGCTGCGGCTGGGGCCGCTGACCATCGACGTCCCCGTGGTGCTCGCCCCGATGGCCGGCATCACCAACACGGCGTTCCGCCGCCTGTGCCGCGAGTACGGTGGCGGCCTCTACGTCAACGAGATGGTCACGGCCCGCGCGCTGGTCGAGCGGAAGCCCGAGTCGATGCGGATCATCCAGCACGACCCGGACGAGGTGCCCCGCTCCGTCCAGCTCTACTCGGTGGATCCGGTCACCACCGGCGCCGCGGTGCGGATGCTGGTCGAGGAGGACCGCTGCGACCACATCGACATGAACTTCGGCTGCCCCGTGCCCAAGGTGACCCGCCGCGGCGGCGGCTCCGCCCTGCCGTGGAAGTCGGAGCTGTTCGCCTCGATCGTCAAGGCGGCCGTGACCGAGGCGGCCAAGAAGGACATCCCGGTGACCGTGAAGATGCGCCGCGGCATCGACGAGGACCACCTGACCTTCCTCGACGCCGGCCGCACGGCCCGCGACCTCGGCGTCGCCGCCGTCGCCCTCCACGGCCGCACCACCCGCCAGTTCTACTCGGGCACCGCCGTGTGGGACGACATCGCCCGGCTGCGCGAGGCCCTGCCGGACATCCCCGTGCTCGGCAACGGCGACATCTGGTCCGCGGAGGACGCCATCGCGATGGTCGAGCAGACCGGCGTGGACGGTGTCGTGATCGGCCGCGGCTGCCAGGGAAGGCCCTGGCTGTTCGGGGACCTGCAGGCCGCCTTCGAGGGCCGCCAGGACCGGTTCCAGCCGACCCTGGGCATGGTCGCGGACACGCTGTACCGCCACGCCGAGCTGCTCGTGGACACCTTCGGCGGCGACGAGACGAAGGCGCTGCGGGACATCCGCAAGCACGTGGCCTGGTACTTCAAGGGCTACCCCGTGGGCTCGGAGATCCGCACCGCGCTGTCCACCGTCCCGGACCTGGCCACGATGCGCGAGATCCTCACCCGCGTGGACCGCGACCAGCCCTACCCGGGCGAGGCCGCCGAGGGCCCCCGCGGCCGGGCCGGCGCCCCCAAGCGCCCGCACCTGCCGGACGGCTGGCTGGACTCCCGCGAGCTCAACGCCGAGCAGCAGGCCATGATCCAGGCCGCCGAGCTGGACGTCTCCGGTGGCTGAGCCCACGACGCCGGTGCCCGCCGCCGGAACGCCCGCCGCGCCGTCGTCGCACTGGACCGGCGCCGCCCACCAGCCGGTGCTGTTCGGCCCGGAAGGCCGGCCCCCGTATGCCGGCCGCGCCGTGCAGACCCCCGGCTACACGCCGTGGGACCGGGAGCGGTGGCTGCCCGAGCCGCCCAAGTCCTCCTACCGTTCGGACTTCGAGCGGGACCGTGCCCGCGTGCTGCACTCCGCGGGCCTGCGCCGGCTGGGGGCCAAGACCCAGGTGGTCGCCCCGGACGCGGACGACTTCGCCCGCACCCGCCTGACCCACTCGCTCGAGGTGGCGCAGGTGGGGCGTGAGCTCGGCCGGTCGCTGGGCTGCGACCCCGACCTCGTGGACACCGCCTGCCTGTCCCACGACCTCGGCCACCCGCCCTTCGGGCACAACGGGGAGAAGGCGCTCGACGCGCTCAGCGAGGACGTCGGCGGCTTCGAGGGCAACGCCCAGACCCTGCGCCTGCTGGCCCGCCTCGAACAGAAGAAGCTCTTCGCGGACGGCTCCTCCGCGGGCCTGAACCTCACGCGCGCCGCCCTCGACGCCGCATGCAAGTACCCATGGACCCGTGAGGACGCCCCGCTGCGCCCCGACGGCACGCGTTCGCGCAAGTTCGGCGTCTACGAGGACGACCTGCCCGTGTTCCGCTGGTTCCGCGCCGGGGTGCCCGGCACGCGCACGTCCATGGAGGCGCAGGTCATGGACCTCGCGGACGACATCTCCTACTCCGTGCACGACGTCGAGGACGGCGTGGTCAACGCCGTGTTCCAGCTCAAGTGGCTGGCCATCCCGGAGCACCGGGAGCGCGTCGTGGAGACCACCCGCCAGTGGTACCTGCCGCACACGGACCCGGCCGAGGTCGACGCGGCCCTGGCCCGCCTCGAGGCCACCAACGTGTGGGTCTCCGAGATGGACGGCTCCCGGCGGGCGCTCGCGGCGATGAAGGACATGACGAGCCAGCTGATCGGCCGGTTCTGCAGCGCCGCCTTCGACGCCACGCGCCAGGTGTTCGGCAACGAGCCGCTCACCCGCCACGGGGCCGACGTCGTGGTGCCCGAGGAGACGGAGACCGAGATCGCCGTGATGAAGGGCATCGCGGCGGCCTACGTGATGACCGCCGAGCAGCGCCAGCCGCTCTACGCGCGGCAGCGCGAGGTGCTCGCGGAGCTCGTGGCGCTGCTGGAGGCCACGGGGGACCGGTACCTCGAGCCGATGTTCGCGTTCGACTGGGCGCAGGCCCCCGACGACGCCGCCCGGCGGCGCGTGGTGATCGACCAGATCGCCTCGCTCACCGATTCGACCGCCGTCGAGTGGCATCACACCCTGGTGCAGGGCGCGGAGTTCCGTCGCGTCTGGCTCTGAGGGGCCGCCCCGGGCCGGTCACTCGCCCGGGGCGACGACGGCGCACGGGCCCGCGAGCCGGACCCCGCAGGCGGCGTCGAGCGGGGGCAGCGCCCCCTCCACGCGGGCCTGGGCCCGGGTGCCGTCGGCCAGCTGGACCGTGGCCACCGAGTCGTGGCCGCGGTAGTCCACGTCCACCACGGTGGCGGGCGTCCAGACGCGCGCGGCCTCGACCCCGTCCACGTCAACGGTCGGGTCGAGGGTGCCGCGCACGTGCTCGGGGCGGACCACCACGAGGTCCCCGGGCACAGCCGTGGCCGCACGCGCCCCGTGCAGGGGCACCGGGCCGAGGGCGGTGCGCCCGATCCGCCGGCCGCCGTCGCGCTCCGGCCCGGTCACGTCCAGCAGCGGCAGCAGGGAGGCCTCCCCGACGAACGCGGCGACCCAGGCGTCGGCCGGGTGCGCGTACACCTCGTCCGGCGTGCCCAGCTGGCGCAGGCGCCCGGCCCGCATCACGGCCGCGCGGTCGGCCATGGACAGGGCCTCGGACTGGTCGTGGGTGACGAGCACGGCCGTGGCGCCGTCCTCCTTCAGCGCCTGGCGCACGTCCCGGCGCAGGCCGCTGCGCAGGGAGGCGTCGAGGGCGCCGAAGGGCTCGTCCAGCAGGATCAGCGGCGGGCGCGGGGCCATCGCCCGGGCCAGGGCCACGCGCTGCTGCTGGCCGCCGGAGAGCTCGTGCGGCATGCGCTCGCCGTGGCCGGCGAGGTCCACGAGCTCGAGGCACTCCTGGATGCGGGCCATCCGCCCGGGCCGGCGGCGGCGCAGCCCGAAGCCCACGTTCTCCGCCACGCTCAGGTGCGGGAACAGGGCGCCGTCCTGGGGCACCACGGCCACGTGCCGGCGGTGGGCGGGCACGTGCACGCGGGGCAGGGCCACCACGGAGCCGGCAAGGCTGATGCGGCCGGACTCGATGCGCTCGAAGCCGGCCAGGCAGCGCAGCAGCGTGGTCTTCCCGCAGCCGGAGGGGCCGAGCACGGCGAGCAGCTCGCCCGGCTCCAGGTCGAACTGCACGCCCTCCAGGACGGGCCCCTCCCCGTAGGAGGCGCCGAGGTCGGCCACGGACACGGCGTGGCCGACGCCGGGCCGGGGACCGGCCGGGCGGGACGCGCGGGTCGAGGCGGCGGGGGAGGGCATGGCGGTCATTCTGACACCTCGTTCGGGGTCGACGGGGCGCTCGAGCGGCCGCGCACGGCCGCGACGATCCCCGTGCGGTGGACCACCACCCACGTGGGCACCGCGGCGAGCAGCACGAGGGTGAGCGCGTAGGGGGCGGCCTCGGCGTACCGGCCCACGCTGGTGGCGTTCCACAGGCGGGTGGCGAGCGTGTCCATGCCGGTGGGCCGCAGCAGCAGCGTGGCGGGCAGCTCCTTCATGGCGGTGAGGGCCACCAGCGCGACGCCGGCGCCCACCCCCGGCAGCGCCAGCGGCAGGGTCACGCGGCGCAGCACCTCGGCGCCCGAGGAGCCCAGGGACCGGGCCGCCTCCTCGAGGGCAGGGGAGGACTGGGCGACGGCCCCGGCCACCGACGTGACCGCCAGCGGCAGGAACAGGGTGGCGTAGGCGAAGGCCACCATCCACGTGGTCTGGTAGAGCGCCGGGACCAGGGAGACCCCGAGGAACACGAGGGAGAGCCCCACGACGACGCCGGGCAGCCCGTGCGCGAGGAACGCGGCGCGCTCGGCGATCCGGGAGACGCGCCCCGGGTGGCGGGCGGCGAGGATGCCGATCGGCAGGGCGAGGGCGAGGGTGAGCGCCGCGCCCGCGCCCGCCAGGACCACGGAGCCGGAGACGGCGTCGAGCCAGCGGTCCCGGACGGCGGACAGGGACGTGCCCTCGCCCATCCAGCGGACCAGGCTCACCGCGGGCACGCCCAGCGCGGCGCCCGTGACCACGGCGAGGAGCCCGGTGCCGACCCAGCGGGACCGGCCCAGCCGGTGCACGCTGACCCGGCGGACCGTGCGACCGGAGCGGACGCCGTCGTCGGCCCGGCGGGTGCGGGACTCGCCCCAGAGCACCAGCACCGTCAGCAGCACGAGCACGGTGGCCAGGGTGAGGGCGAGCTGCCGGTTGAAGCCCACCTCGAGCGCCGTGAAGATCGCCCGGGTGAAGGTGTCCAAGCGCAGGATGGCCACGGCGCCGAAGTCGGAGAGCACGTAGAGGGCCACCAGCAGGGCGCCGCCGGCGATCGCCGGGCGCACTTGGGCGAGCGTGACGGTGAACAGCGTGGCGGCGGGGCCGCGGCCGAGCGAGCGGGCCACGTCCTCCTGGCCGGGGTCGATGCGGGAGAGCGCGGCCGCCACCGGCAGGTATACGTACGGGTACGTGTAGAGGGTCATCACCGTCACCGCGGCCCAGAACCCCTCGAAGCGCCCCGCCTCCACGCCGGGCAGCAGGTCCGAGACGGACACCCACGTGAACGCCGCCACGTAGGAGGGCACGGCCAGCGGCAGCGCCAGCAGGACGGCCAGCAGGCCGCGGCCGGGCGTGTCGGTGCGGGTGACGAGCCAGGCGGCGCCCACGCCGATCACCAGGCACAGCGCGGTCACCACGGCGGTGAGCGCGAGCGAGGTGGCGGCCAGGGCGCCCACGCGCGGGCTCACGACGGCGTCCAGCCAGGGGCCGAACCCGCCCTGGGCGGTGCGCAGGAACAGGTAGCCGATGGGGACGAGCGCGACCGCCGCGGCCACGAGGGCCGCGGCGGTCAGCGCCGCGGGAGCGCGCCGTCCGCGCGTGCGGCGGACGGCCGGCTCCGGTGCTCGGGGGGTCAGAGCAGGCCCGCCTCCTGGATCATCTGGATGGTGGTCTGGAGGTCGTCCAGGTCGTTGAGGTCCACGTCGGGGGCCTTGACCTCGGAGAGCTCCGGGAAGCCGGCCGGCTGCTCCACGCCCTCCACGAGCGGGTACTCGCCGGTCTCCTCGGCGAAGTACGACTGACCGTCCTCGGAGAGAAGGTACTCCACGAGGGCGGCGGCGTCGCCGTCCTCCTGCTCGCCCACCAGGCCCATGCCGGACACGTTCACCAGCGAGCCGAGGTCGCCGTCGGGGAAGAAGTGCAGGGACGCGCCCAGCTCCTCCGGGGCGACGCCCTTCTCCCGGGCCAGCTCGAACAGGTAGTAGTGGTTGACCAGGCCGGTGTCCAGGGTGCCGGCGTCCACGTCGGCGAGGATCTCGCCGTTCTTCTCGCGGCGCTGCGGGTCGTTGGCGGCGAAGTCCTCGAGCCAGGTCCGGGCCTCGTCCTCGCCCTTCTGCAGGCGAAGGGCGGTGACGAACGTCTGGAAGGACGCGTTGGTGGGGGCGACGCCGACGCGGCCCTTCCACTTCGGATCGGTCAGCTCGTCGACCGACGTCGGGAGGTCGGCCTCGGGGACCTTCTCCTCGTTGTAGGCCAGCACGCGGACGCGGCCGGTCAGGCCGACCCAGTCGCCCTCGTCGTCCCGGTAGGTCTCGGGCACGCGGTCCAGGGTCTCCTGGGCGAGGGGCGTGAACAGGCCCTCCTTGGCGACGGCGCCGAGCGCGCCCGCATCCTGGGAGAGGAACACGTCGGCGGGGGAGCCCTCGCCCTCCTCGATCAGCTGCGCGGCCATGGCGGGGGTCTTGTCGTAGCGGACCTCCACCTCGATGCCGGTCTCGTCGGTGAACTCGTCCAGGATCGGCTGGACGAGGTCCTCGCTGCGGCCCGAGTACAGGGTGACCTTCTTGTCCGACTCGGCGGCGGAGGCGGAGCCGGACGCCGCGCCGGACGCGGAGTCCGAGCCGGAGCCGCCGGTGCCGCCGGCGCAGGCGGTCAGGGCGAGCAGCAGCGTGGCGGACACGGCCGAGAGGCGGACACCACGCGAGAGGGCGCGGGACTGGGGCATGGCAATCTCGATTCGGGAGGAGTGGCGGGGGCGGCGCCGCGGGCCAGGGGTTCCTGGCGGGCCGGCAAGGGGAGCCTATTAAGTCATGCGTGTGTTGTCTATTGCGTCACCATGTGACGTGCCTCGCAGTCGACAAGGCCCCCGACGGCCCGGGCCAGACGCCGGCGACGAGCGCGGGCAGCACCGCCCCGGCCGAGCCGCGCAGCGCGTGCGTCACCGCGCCGCTCAGCTCGGTCTTCACGGGGTTCACCTCGACGACGGCGACCCCGGCTCCCAGCGCCACGAACGGCAGGGACGCGGCCGGCTGGATCAGGCCCGAGGTGCGGACGACGAGGGCCAGGTCGCAGCGCTCCAGCGCCTCGTAGGCGCGCTCCCACGGCTCCTGCGGCAGCATCTCGCCGAACCACACCACGCCCGGCCGGATCCGTCCCGTCCCGCACGCCGGGCACGCCGGCGGCGCCTCACGCAGCATCGCCTCCAGGTCCGCCTCCGAGCCGGCCGCGTCCACGTCCGAGGGCGCGCCCGGGTCCACGTCCGCCGGGGCCCCGCACTCGGCGCAGCGGTGTTCGAACAGCGAGCCGTGCAGGTGCGCGAGCACGCGGGCGCCGGCCCGCTCGTGCAGGTCGTCCACGTTCTGGGTGACCACCTCCAGGTCGGGTGTGCGGCGCTGCCAGGCGGCGACGGCGTCGTGCCCCGGATTCGGTCGGCGGGCCCGCACCATCCGGGCACGCCACCGGTACCAGGACCACACGAGCGCGGGATCGGCGAGGAACGCCTCCTCCGTGGCGAGCTGTTCCGCGGAGAAGCGCTCCCACAGGCCGGTCTGGGCGTCACGGAACGTGGGGATGCCGGACTCGGCGCTCATCCCCGCCCCGGAGAGCACCACGGGACGCTCGGCGGCGGCCACGAGCGCGCGGACGGCGTCCAGCGCGCCAGGGTCGAGGTCGGGAGCGGAGGCGGCGAGGACGGGAGCGGAGGCGGCGAGGACGGGGGCGGAGGCGGCGAGGACGGGGTGCGGATCGGCCATGTCCCCAGCCTAGGCAGGCGGCACGGGTGGGCGCCCCCCTCGTCCGGGGGCGGTTTGCGGCGTTATTCCGTCGGAATACCGCCGAATATCGCCCCCGGACCACGGTGTGGGGTCAGGCGACGTCGGGCGCCGTCGTCGGCACGCCCGTTCCGGCGGCGCGGGCGAGGGCCCGGCGCAGGCCGCGGGCCTTGAGGAGGACCTCGTCGTGCTCGGCGGCCGGGTCCGAGTCCGCGACGATCGCCCCGCCGGCCCCCACCGACCACCGGCCCCCGGCGAGCACCGCCGTGCGGATCACGACGGACAACGACGTCGTCCCGTCCGCGCCCAGCATCCCCAGCGCTCCGGAGTAGACCCCCCGTGGGGAGGCCTCCCACGCGGCCAGCAGCTCGACGCTGCGGCGCTTCGGCGCGCCGGTCATCGAGCCGCCGGGGAAGAGGGAGCGGACCACGTCCACGGGTGCGACGCCGGCCCGTGCCGTGCCCGTGACCGTGGAGACGAGCTGGTGGACGGTCGCGTAGCTCTCGACCGCCATGAGGGAGGGGACTTCGACAGAGCCGGGCTCGCACACCCGCGAGAGGTCGTTGCGCAGCAGGTCCACGATCATGAGGTTCTCGGCGCGCGTCTTGGGGTCGTCGGCGAGCGCGCGGGCGGCCGCGGCGTCCGCGACCGGGTCCGGCAGGCGGGCGGCCGTGCCCTTGATCGGCTTGGTGCTGTACCGGCCCTCGCGCCCGGCGAGGAACCGCTCCGGTGAGGCAGAGACCACGGCCCACCGGCGGGCGCCCGTGCCGTGCTCCAGCAGCGCCGCATACGGGGCCGGCTGGTGCGCGGCGAGCTCGTGGAAGAGGACCAGCGGGTCCACGCGCAGCCCGGGATCGGCGTCGAAGCGGGTGGTCAGGCACAGCTCGTAGGAGTCGCCGGCATGCAGCGCGGCGCGGCAACGGGCGATCTGCTCGGCGTACGCCGCCCGGTCCTCGCGCCACGTGCCCGGCGCCTCCTCGTCGGCCCGCGGCCCCGGGCCGGCGTCCTCCGGGGGCGGCACGACGGCGTCGCCCGCCGCCGTCTCGAGATCGCGGCGGGCCGCGGCGAGGGCGCGGCGCACGTCCGCCGCCCAGCGGTCGGCCCCGGCCTCGGCGGCGGTCGGATCGAGGGAGACGACGCAGCAGTGCAGCACCCCGGCCGCGTGGTCGGCCACGGCGTAGCGGGAGGGGCGCACCCAGAACTGCGCGGGCAGGGCTGCGGGGTCCTCGGGTCGGCGTGAGGGCGGTGTCACCCCCAGATCCGCCAGGCCGAGCTCGTAGCCGAGCCAGCCGACCAGGCCGCCGCGCAGGGGCAGGCCCTCGCCGCCGACCACCGACCGGGGCGCGGCCGCGGCCCCGAGGTCCGCCCACGCGCGGTCCGGATCGGCGGGGTCGTCGTGCCGGACCAGGCGCGGGCCAGGGGAGGGCACGCGACCCTGCTCCTCGCCGAGCACGTCCAGCCCGTCGCCCGCCACGGACCAGCGCGCCTCGGCCGGGTCCGGCAGAGCGGAGTCCAGCCAGAACGACGCGGCCCCGCGCACGACGGCGTGCGCATAGACCGCGGCCACGGCGGTCGCCGCCGTGTGCCCGGCCGCCGCGAGCGCCGCGGCGTCGAGCGTGCGCACGGCCACATGCAACGGGGTGGCGGCGGCCTCGGGCGGTGCGGGGGCGGTGGGCATGGCCCCCAGCGTAGGGGCCAGACCCCGCCGGGATCGCCGCGGGCGCCGTCGTCGGGTGGGCCGTGCCCGGGGCCGACGCGTGGGCGGTGCTCGTCGAGCCGGTCCTCGCGCTGCTCCTGCTGGCGACGTTCCTGGCGGTGCCGTTCGCCGCGCTGGGCGCGGGGCTGCGGGACGGCAGGTTCCTCGGGGCACTGCTGGTCCTGAACTTCGTGGTGGTGCCGGCGGTGGTGTTCGGGCTGAGCCGGTTCGTGGCCCACGACGACGCGCTGCTCGTGGGCGTGCTCCTCGTGCTGCTGGCCCCGTGCGTGGACTACGTCATCGCGTTCACCGCACTCGCGGGCGGGGCGGCGGTGGCCGCGGTCGACGTCGGGCCCTTCGTCCGTGCTCTGGTCATGCTGATTCTGGTGCCGCTCGCGCTCGCGGCGCTGCTCCAGTGGGGTGCGGCGCGCGGCCGCGGTGGGGTGCGGTGCGCGGCGGCCGGGGTGGTGCGCGGGTTCACGGCGGCGATGGTCCCGCTCATGGTCGTCACGCTGTTCACGGTGGTCGCCTCACAGATCCGCGGGGTGGGGGAGCGGCTGCCCGCGCTGGCCGTCGTCGTGCCCCTGTTCGCGGCGTTCGCCGCCGTGATGGTGGCCCTCGGCGTGGTGGCTGCGCGGTGGGCGCGCCTCGACGTGCCCGCCGGGCGGGCGCTCGTGTTCTCGGGCGCGACGCGGAACTCCCTGGTGGTGCTCCCACTGGCCTTGGCCCTGCCGGCGAGCCTGGACCCGGCCCCGCTCGTGGTGGTGACGCAGACGCTCGTGGAGCTCGGGGCGATGGTGAGCCTCGTCCGGCTGGTGCCCCGGCTGCTGCCGCTGCACGGGCAGTCCGCGGGGGCGGGCGCGCGTCGAACCGTGACCTGACCGCCCAGAATGTTGCCTTACCGTGACCGGAATCACGGTCCCGGGTCGCTATGGTGGGCGACATGAGCCTCTCGTTCGTGTCCTCGGCGCGCCGCCGTCACGGCGGCCTGGCTTCGGCCGCGCTGTTCCATCCGCTGGTCGAGGCGGCCACCGGCGCGCTGCCCGTGATCGACCCGGTGACCGGCCGACCGGCGGAGACCGCCGACGCGCGCCCGGGGTCCGGGCACTCGACTCCTGCACAGGGTGCGCGGGAGTCCGGCGCGTCCACGGAGGCCGGTTCCGCTCGGGGCTGACCGCCCCGCCCCGTCCCTAGAATGGTCCGCATGGCTGGACTGATCGTGCGCAAGGACATCGACCTCGTCCGCGAGCGCACGGATCTGAAGGCCGTCGTGGAGGAGTTCGTCACCCTGCGCTCGGCGGGCGTGGGCTCATTCAAGGGGCTGTGCCCGTTCCACGACGAGCGGACGCCGTCGTTCCACGTGCGCCCCGGCGTGGGCACCTACCACTGCTTTGGCTGCGGCGCGCACGGGGACGTCATCAGCTTCCTGATGGAACTCGAGCACACCACCTTCACGGAGACCGTGGAGCGACTGGCGTCCCGCGTGGGGGTGGAGCTGCACTACGAGGACGGCGGCACCGGCCCGGACAAGGCGGAGACGGGGCGCCGTCGTCGTCTGTTCGAGGCGAACAAGGTGGCGGACGAGTTCTTCCGTCGTGCCCTCGGCTCGCCCGAGGCGCAGGCCGCCCGCGACTTCCTCACCCAGCGGGGATTCACACAGGAGCACGCGGCGCAGTTCGGCCTCGGATATGCCCCGCAGGGGTGGTCGCATCTGCTGGACCACCTCCGGCAGAAGGGGTTCCGGGACGAGGAGCTGCGCGCCTCCGGGCTGGTGTCCGAGGGACAGCGCGGCCTGTACGACCGGTTCCGCGGCCGTCTGCTCTGGCCCATCCGGGACATGACCGGCGCGACCATCGGCTTCGGCGCGCGCAAGCTATACGACGACGACCCCGGGCCCAAGTACCTCAACACCCCCGAGACGCCGCTCTACAAGAAGTCGCAGGTGCTCTACGGGATCGACCTGGCCAAGCGGACCATCGCCAAGGAGCGTCAGCTGGTGCTCGTCGAGGGCTACACGGACGTGATGGCGGCCCACCTGGCCGGCGTCGGGACGGCGGTGGCCACGTGCGGCACCGCGTTCGGCGCGGACCACATCAAGGTGGCCCGCCGCCTGATCTCCGACGACGGCACGGGCGGCGAGGTGATCTTCACCTTCGACGGCGACGAGGCCGGGCAGAAGGCCGCCCTCAAGGCGTTCGACGAGGACCACCGCTTCCTCGCCAAGACGTTCGTGGCCGTGGAGCCCAGCGGCATGGACCCGTGCGACCTGCGCATGCAGAAGGGCGACGAGGCCGTGCGCGCGCTCATCGCCTCGCGGCGGCCGCTCTTCGAATTCGCGATCCGGGCGGGGCTGAAGGACTACGACCTGAACACCGTCGAGGGCCGCGCCGGCGCCCTGCGCCACGCCGCGCCGATCGTGGCGGGCATCAAGGACGCCGTCCTGCGTCCCGGCTACGAGCGGGAGCTGGCCGGCTGGCTCGGCCTGGACCCGAACGCCGTGCACCGCGCCGTGGCCGCGGCCGGGCGCGCGCCGCGGCGGGGGCCCGAGCCCGAGGCACGGCCGGCCCCGGCGGACGACGGGCAGGCGATCGGGCCCACGGGCCGCCACGGGGAGGCCGCCGCCCCGGCGCCGCGGATCGTGGTGCCGGTGGATCCGCGCGACCCCGTCGCCCGTCGGGAGCGGGAGTCCCTCGAGGTGGTGCTGCAGCATCCGACCCTGCTCTCCGCAGAGCAGTGGACCGCGCTGTACGCCGCCCGCTTCACGGTCCCGCAGTACGCCGCCGTCCACCAGGGCGTGAAGATGGCCGGGTCGGCGGGGGCGACGCCGCAGCGCTGGGTGGACGCCGTGCGGGACGCCGTGCCCCAGGAGGTGGCCGGCGTCGTCTCCGAGCTGGCCGTCCGCGACCTGCCCGCCCGCACTCCCGAGGATGTGGACCGGTACTGCCGGGACATCATGAACCGCCTGTTCGCCCTGCAGATCGTGCACCGCAAGGAGGAGCTGCTCGGGCGCCTGCAGCGGCTCGGCCCCGAGGGCGACCCCGCCGAGTTCACCCGCCTCAACAGCGAGCTCATGGAACTGGAGGCGCGCCGCCGGGCCCTCCGAGCCGACGACTGACCCCCACCCGTTTTCGTTCGGGAAACGGCGGCTCCAGGCGCGTTTTCGTTCGGGAAACGGCGGCCCGTCGGCCGCGCGGCGTCAGCGCTCGTCGACCGTGAGCACCTCGCCGGACGTGGCGTCGATCTCGACCTCGGGGCCGTCGGAGCCGTCCTCGCGATCGAACCCGACCTCCCACTGGAGGGTGCCGTTGTCGTCCTCCAGGTCCATCTCGTCCAGGGTCACCCCGTCACGGCCCTCCCGGGCGGTGTCGAGTGCCTGCTGGGCGGTGACCTCGGCGTCCTTCGCCTTCTGGACGTCCTCGAGATCCGACTCGCGGTCGGTCTCGGTGATGTCGCCGTCGGCGGTGACGTCCAGCTCCTTCACCTCCTCGCCCACCACGACGTCGACCTCCCAGGTCGTGTCGTCATCGTTGGCGTCCACCTCGACGATGATGCCGTCGCCGTGCTTCTCCAGGACCGCGTCGATCACCGCGTAGGCGGGGTCGTCGGCCTGGCCGGTGCCCGAGCCGCTGCTGGCCGCGGCGGCCGTCGACGACGCCGACGTCGACGAGGCCGACGACGACGCCGAGGCCGACGCGTCGTCCGTGGTGGGGGTGCTCGCCACCGCCGAGGAGGCGTCGACCCCCGGCGAGGCGGAGCCGTCGTCGCCGTTGTCGGCCGTGGTGCCGCAGGCCGCGAGGGCGAGGGCGGCGAGCATGCCCGTGCCGGTCAGGGCGGTCTTACGCGTGAGGGTCGTGATGGTCATGGACACGTCTCTCCTTCGGGTCCGTTCCTGATGATTCTGGGGATGTCCTCGCACCGTAGGCCCGCCGGAACCGTGCCTGGCAAGGGCCCGGTCCCCGGGGGCGGGCAGGGCGACGACGGCGCCCCGCGGCCGGGTGGCACGCGGGCGGGGGCTCTGGTAGAGTTCCATCCGTTGTCCGAACGGCTCCGGCGGTTCGCGGCACATTCCCCCGTAGCTCAACGGCAGAGCATTCGACTGTTAATCGAAGGGTTGTTGGTTCGAATCCAACCGGGGGAGCGATCCTGAGGCCCCTGCACCGACCATGTCGGTGCGGGGGCTTCTTCGTGCCTGGAGGACGACCGGGCCGAACAGTTCAGCGAGCGTGATGTCGAGCCACCCCGCGATGGTGGCCAGCTCCTCCAACGTAAAGGCCACCCGCGCGCGAAGCCGGTGTGAGATGCCGCTCTGTGAGACGCCGAGCGCTGCTGCTAGGGCGTGTCTGACAATGCCTTCGACCACGCGAGCACAGCATTCAGGACCACAGCGGCCCTGTAGACGATCGCGTACTTGTCATACCGGGTCGCCAGACCCCGCCACTGCTTCAGGTGCGCGTACTGGCGCTCGATGACATTGCGGCCCTTGTAGGCGGCCGCGTCGAGGCCAATGGGGCGCCCGCCGCGGGCACCGCGCCGTCTGCGGTGGCCCTGCTGGTCGGCTGGTTCGGGGATGACCGCTTTGATCCCACGGGCGCGTAGGTGGGTGCGGATCGCCCGGGAGGAGTACGCCTTGTCGCCCAGCACGGCCTCGGGGCGGGTCCGGGGCTGCCCTACTGGCCGGGTCACGCGCAGCTGCTCCAAAAGAGGAAGCAGCATCGGGGAGTCCCCTGCCTGGCCGGGGGTGATCAGGCTGACCAGCGGCAGCCCGGTCCCATCGACGAGCTGATGGATCTTCGTGCTCAGCCCGCCACGGGAGCGCCCGATGCCGTGATCGGCCGGCTCCTCACGCGGATTCTTGTAGTTCGATCCATCCCCCTGTGTGGCGGGTGATGTTCGTCGCGTGCTGGTGGGCGCGGGCGATCGTGGAGTCCACCGAGACCGACCAATCGATCAGGCCTTCGGCGTCAGCGGCGGCGGTCAGCGTGGCCAGCACCGTGTCCCAGGTGCCTTTTTCGGCCAAGCGCCGATGCCAGGTCCACACGGTCTGCCAGGGCCCGTAGACCTCGGGCAGATCCCTCCAAGCGATTCCGCACCGGTACCGGTAGATGATCGCCTCCACCATGGTGCGGGCGTCGGCGAACGGCCTGCCGGCGCGGCCGGTCCGGGTCGGGAGCATCGGGGCGATCAACTCCCATTGGGTGTCAGAGAGCATCTGGAACCGGGACATGTCCCCAGGGTCTCAGCTGACTCGTGCATCTATTCTCAGACACGCCCTAGTTGCGCGGACCTCCTGGGATCGGGCCATGGTGCCGGCCGCTTGCCGGGCGGCACCCCGACAAGGGTACACGTTATGCTGTACCGTTCTAGGCATGAGCACCACGACCCTCACTCATGTCTCGGCGTTGTCCCGACTGGGCCATGCCCTCTCTGATGACACCCGGACCCGGATCCTGCTGGCCCTGCGTGATGGGCCGGCCCGCCCGTCGGCGCTGGCCGGGGAGCTGGGGGTGTCCAAGCAGGTGATGTCCAACCAGTTGGCCTGCCTGCGCGGCTGCGGGCTGGTGACCACTACCGCCGAGGGCCGCAACGTCTGGTACGCCCTGGCCGACCCCCGGCTGGGCCAGACCCTTGGGGAGCTGCTGGAGTTGACGCTGACCATCGACCCGGATTGCTGCTCCGCTGCGGGATGCACCTGCGCATGAGCACCCTCACGCTGAGCTCCAAGCCCCTCACGGACGACCGCCGTGCGGTCCTGCACCGCCGGATCCGCTGGATCGTGGCCGGAACCATCACCTACAACGTGATCGAGGCGGCCATCGCCCTGGCCGCCGGCACCGTGGCCTCGTCCTCCGCGTTGATCGGCTTCGGCTTGGACTCCATCGTGGAGGTCCTCTCCGCCGCCGCGGTGGCCTGGCAGTTCGCCACCCCGGACCCGCACCGCCGGGAGAAGGTGGCGCTGCGCCTGATCGCCTTCTCCTTCTTCGGCTTGGCCGCCTTCATCACCGTCGACGCCGTGCGCACCCTGTTCGGGGCCGGGCAACCGGAGCATTCCACGGTGGGGATCGTGCTGGCCGCCGTGAGCTTGGCCATCATGCCGTTCCTGTCCTGGTTCGAGCGGCGCACTGGCCGCGAACTCGGGTCCGCCTCCGCGGTGGCCGACTCCAAACAGACCCTGATCTGCACCTACCTCTCGGCGGTCCTGCTGGTGGGCCTGGTCCTCAACAGCACCCTGGGCTGGACCTGGGCCGACCCAGTCGCGGCCCTGGTGATCGCCGCCGTCGCCCTCAAGGAAGGGGTGGAGGCCTGGCGCGGGGATGCCTGCTGCACCCCCGCCTCCGCGCTGATCGCCGGGGACCAGAACGAGAAGGACGGCGATGGCTGCGGGGCGGATTGCGCCTGCTGTGCGCATTGAGCGTGCCTTCAGTATCGCCGGACAGGATGGTGACGTTAAGCTGATGATTCATCGAGTGGAAGAGACCCCGGTATGAGCGGACACGATCATTCCCATGCTCTTCCGGCGGCGGGCCGGCGGGGCCGGCTGGCCGTGGTCTTCTCCATCACCGCGACGATCATGGTCGCCGAGGTCATCGGCGCGCTGGCTTCGGGCAGTCTGGCCCTGCTGGCCGACGCCGGGCACATGTTTACTGACTCAGCCGGGTTGCTGATCGCCCTGACCGCCGCGACCCTGGCGCTGCGCCCGGCCACGGACAAGCGCACCTGGGGGTACAAGCGCGCCGAGATCATCGCCGCGGCCGCGCAGGCCGCGGTGCTGCTGGCCGTGGGCGGCTTCGTAGCCGTGGAGGGCGTACGCCGGCTCATCGAACCCCCCGAGGTCGAATCCACCGCGATGCTCTGGTTCGGGGTGATCGGTTTGGCTGGCAACCTCATCGGTCTGGCGATCCTGGCCTCTTCCCGAGGTGAGAACCTGAACATGAAGGCCGCGTTCCTGGAGGTACTCAACGACGCCCTGGGATCGGTCGCAGTGATCGTTTCGGCGATCGTGATCGCCACCACCGGCTGGAATCGCGCCGATGCGGTGGTGTCCCTGTTGATCGCCGCACTGATCGTGCCCAGAGCCCTGATCCTGCTTCGCGACACCATCGACGTACTCATGGAGACCACCCCCAAGGGCTTGGACCTGGAGGCGGTCCGCATCCGGCTATCGGAGCTGCCGCACGTGCTGGAGGTCCATGACCTGCACGCTTCACGCATCGACTCCGACACCCCCGTGCTCTCCGCGCACGTCACCGTGCACAACGGCTGCCTGACCGCCGCGCACCTGGGCACTGTGCTGACCGACCTGCAACGGTGCGTGGCCCAGGATTTCCAAGTACCCATCGAACACTCCACCTTCCAAATCGAACCGGCCACCCACCCCCACACTGAGACCCTCCACCCCTGACCCACCCCTGCATCCCAGCCCCAGCTCATTCCCACCCCGACGGCAGGGTGCCGTCGCCACCGACCGAAACGGATCCCTTCGTGAGCACACCGACCCGCAATCCGACCCCCTCTGATCCGTCAACACCGGGCACCACATCCCGCAAGGCCAAGACCATCGTCTGGGTCGTACTGGCCGCTGTGGTGCTGGCCGGGCTGATCGTCGGAGTGGTGGCCGCCAGCGGCCCCCGCGACGCCGCCCCCCAGGGCTCCGGGCAAACTGCCTCCTCCGGGACCGGGCAGAGCGCCCCCTCGGAGGCCACGCCGGTGATGCGCCCAGACAGCCGGGTACTGTCCAAGGCCCCGAACGAGCAGGCCGTGCTGGTGGAGTTCCTGGACTTCGAGTGCGAGGGCTGCAAGGCCGCCTACCCGGTCGTGGAAGAACTGCGCGCCGAGTACGCCGACACGGTGACCTTTGTGCACCGCTACTTCCCGCTGCCCGGACATCCCAACTCGATGACCGCCGCCGTAGCCGTGGAAGCCGCCGGCCAGCAGGGACAGTACGAGGCGATGTATCAGCAGATGTTCGACACCCAGGAGCAGTGGAGCCATACCACTGAGGACCGGAGCCCGGTGTTCCGCGGTTACGCCGAGGATCTCGGCCTGGACATGGCCGCCTACGATGCCGCGGTGGCTGACCCGGCCACCCGCGACCGCATCGAGGCCGACGTGGCCGACGGGACCGCGCTGGGCGTGCAGGGCACCCCGACCTTCTTCCTGGACGGACAGATGCTCACTCTGAACACCCTCGAGCAGTTCCGCGCCGAGGTCGACGCCGCCGCCACGACGGACTGACCGGGCCCATGAGTGTCCCCGACACCGACACCAATTCACCCGTGACGATCCCCACGACCACCACCGACCGCCCTGCCGGTACCGGGCAGGCCTCCGACGTAGCGGGGATACCGACTGTCGCCCGGCACCGTCCGTTCGGCCTGGTGCTGTTGATCACCGGGGTGGTCGGCTGGGTGGCCTCGGCGATCCTGGTGCTCGAACGCCTGGAGCTGTACGAGGATGCCGGGTACATCACCAGCTGTGACATCAACCCCTGGGTGTCTTGCGGGAAGGTGATGGGGACCTGGCAGTCCGAGCTGTTCGGCTTCCCCAACCCGTTGATCGGCATCGTGGCGTTCGCCGTGGTCATCACCACCGCCATGGTGACCCTCTCCGGGGCGAGCCCCGGGCGCTGGTACTGGGCCGGCCTGCAGGCCGGGGTCACCGCCGGCACGGTGTTCACCATCTGGCTGTGGTCCCAGGCGTTGTTCGAGATCCACATCCTGTGCCTGTACTGCATGATCGTGTGGGCGGCGATGATCCCGCTGTTCATCCTGCTCACCGTGCGCAACCTCGCCCACGGCGTGATCCCCGCGCACGCCGCGGTGGTGCGGTTCTCCGCCGGCTGGGCCGGAACCCTGGTGGCCATCGCCTATGTGGCCGTGGCCGCCTCGGTGTTCTGGACCTTCTTCCCGGCCCTCACCGGTTACTGACACACCAGCCGCACTACGGCCCGCCCACGCGCCCGCAACGAGGAGAAACCACACCATGGCCAAGACCGACGTGCTAGTGATCGGCGCCCGCCAAGCAGGGCTGGCGCTCGGGCACTACCTGAGGCGTGAGGAGCCGAGCTGTCGGCAAAGCCGGACACAGGTTGGGAAACCGAGAAGGGCAGGCAGTAGGTTCCTTGTCCAACAGGCCCTCTACCGCCACGTCGCGACAACCGGGCAGCTCCGTGAGGATGGAGGCAAGGTCCTCGCCCGGAAAGGAAGTACATGATCGGCTGGCTGGAGCGGTGGCAGATTCCCTTGTACCTGGTTGCCCTGGGAGCCGGTGCCGCTTGCGGAAGCGGCATAACCGAACCGACACCGTGTCCACGATCAAGGGCCAAGGCCCCACTCCTACTCCGGCCTCACCTGACCCCGCTCCGGCACCACCACCGCGGCCGAAGTCGCCGACGTTTGATCGCCTCGATGAAGGGAAATTCGCTGTGCCGCCGATCGACCAGTGGGTCACGTTCGAACCCCTCACCGGCTCACCCGTCGGCATCGCCGCTCTGCTGTTCGCGGCACTGTATCTGCGAGGAGCGATCTGGATGTGGCGAAACAGGCGCCGTTGGGCGATCGCCCGCACAGCATCGTTCCTGATCGGGTGCGCCCTGATCTTCGCTATCACGATGTTCGGTGTGAACCGTCTCGCGACGGAATCCATCACAGCGCTGGTGTTCCAGCAGATCACCCTGCTGACCGTCGTTCCGCCGCTCCTCATCGCAGGGTCACCCGGGCTGCTGCTCCTGCGCAGCACACCGCACACCGGCCTCGGGCGTCTCGTGCTCCGTGCCGCGCACGGGGGACTGCGCTCACGATTCTGGAGCGCCGCACTGCACCCTGTGGTCGCCATCGTCATTGCGATACTGCTGTACCCGGTCCTCTACCTGACCGACGCGATCAGCGTCATCATGCGCATCCCCTTCGGCCAGGACGCCTTGCTCTTCGTCATCCTCGTCCTCGGCATCGTCTCGGCAACACCGCTATGGTCCTCCGATCCGCTACCGCGCCAACCCTCCTTCGCCGCACGATTCGTCGATATCGCCGTCGAGATCCAGATCCACGCCATTTTCGGCCTGATCCTGCTCCGTACCGCCACACCGCTGTTCAGCGCATACGCCACCCCCACAGGCAGCCATGACCCCGTCATCGACCAGGCGATCGCCGGCACGCTGGTATGGACCTACGCGGAGCTGCCGATGTTCGTAGTGCTCATCGTCTGCCTGTCCCGCTGGCGAGCCCGCGACGTGCGCACCTCGAGACAGCGACAGAAAGCCGAGGACGCCGAACTCGACTCTTACAACGAGTACCTCGCCAGCCTCTCCCGAAGACGGAACGAGAGCTAGGGCATGTCTGACAATCGTTTGGACCACGCGAGCACAGCGTTCAACACCACGGCGGCCCGGTAGACGATCGCGTACTTGTCGTACCGGGTCGCCAGGCCCCGCCATTGCTTCAGGTGCGCGTACTGGCGCTCGATCACGTTCCGGCCCTTGTAAGCCTGCGAGTCCAGGCCCACGGGACGGCCACCGGCCGAGCCGCGGCGCCTGCGGTGGCCCTGCTGATCCGCCGGCTCGGGGATCACGGCTTTGATCCGGCGGGCACGCAGGTGGGTGCGGATCGCCCGGGAGGAGTACGCCTTGTCGCCCAGCACCGCCTCGGGGCGGGTCCGGGGCCGCCCTACCGGCCGTGCCACGCGCAGCCGCCCCAGCAGCGGCAGCAGCATCGGGGAGTCCCCGGCTTGGCCGGGGGTGATCAGGCTGACCAGCGGCAGCCCGGTCCCATCGACGAGCTGATGGATCTTCGTGCTCAGCCCTCCCCGGGATGTCAAGGGCCATTGAGTTCTGCCCATAGGCGGCCAGTGTTTCTTCCCGCTGGTGGCCATCAGAACTGCCCACTGGTGGCCAGCTGGTTTGCCCGTTTGGGTGGTGGTGCTGGCCACCGTGATGGGATCAGTTCAGTGGCATGACTCCCTTCCCGGCCATTGCCTGGGTCATCCGTACGGAGTCTCCGGTGGTCTGGCACACGTGGGCGTGGTGCAGGAGCCGGTCCACGGTGGCGGTGGCCAGGGTCTTGGGCATCAGCTCGTCGAAGCCGGCCGGGTGCAGGTTCGAGCTGATCGCTACGGAGCGTTTCTCGTAGGCGGCGTCCACGATGCGGTAGAGGCCCTCGGCGGCATCGTCGGCGACCGGCAGCAGGCCGATGTCGTCGATGACGATCAGGTCGGCGCGCAGGATTCGGGCGACGGCTTTGGTGATGGTGTCATCGGGCCGGTGGGCCCGGATCATCGCCCCGAGGTCCTCCAGGGTGAACCAGGCCACCCGCTTGCCCTCCTCCACGGCCTGCTGGCCCAGGGCCTCGAGGAAGAAGGTCTTGCCGGTGCCGGAGGGCCCGCAGACCACGAGGTTCTCTCTGCGCGAGAGCCATTCCAGGGTGCGCAGGGACTGCTGGGTCGGGGCCGGGATCGAGGAGGCGCCCGGATCCCAGGTCGTGAAGGTCTTGCCGGTGGGGAACCCGGCGGCCTTGCGCCGGGCGGCGAGCATGGATCGGGCCCGACCGGTGGTCTCCTCGACCAGCAGGGCCTTGAGGACCTCGGCCGGCTCCCAGCGTTGGGCCCGGGCGGTGGCCAGTACCTCGGCGGCGATACCGCGGGCGTGGGGCATCTTCAGCTGCCGCAACAGCGCCTCCAAATCGGCCGGCAGCGCCGGTGCGGCGGTGTTCGGGGTGTGGATGCTCACCGGGCTGCCCCCTCGGTGTTGGAGGTACCGAGGCCGGCCCAGCCGGCGGTGCCCTGGGTCAGGGACCGTTCCTCGGTGGCGGTGTGCATCCCGGTGCGGTGGCCGGCGGCGGTGAGCAGGGAGGCCAGGTCGCCGTGGGCGAAGCGCTGGTGCACCGCGGCCACCCCGAGGGCGCGGTCGACCTGGTCGGTGCCGGCGAGCTTGGCCAGGGTGACGGCCTCGGCCATCTTCTGACCGATCCGGCTGGTGCCGGCCGCGGCGGCCTCCACCAGCCAGGTCCTCGCTCCGGCCCCGATGGCCAGGAACTCGGCCTCCGCCGCCGAACGGGGCACCGGGGTGTAGTCCCCGGGCACCTTGTCCGTCTCGTGGCCGGGGAAGTGCGCGTCGTCGATGGCCGGGGACCCGGGCCGGGCCACCCGGTGCCGGGCGACCTCCACCGGCCCCTGCGCACCGGCGTGCATGATCACCACCATCGAGTCCGGTCCGGTGCCGTGATGGCGCACGAACACCTCGGCCCCGAGCAGGTGCGCGGGCACCGAGTACTGGGCGTTTTCGAAGGAGACCATCGGCGTGTTCTCCGGCACCTTCCGTCCCACCCCGTAGGCCACGGTGTGCGCCGTGGCGGGGATCCGATGCAACGCGCTGGTCTCCTCGGCGAGCATGTGGTCCGGGCGGCGCCGGGTCACCCGGTGCTCCCGGGAGTTCACCATGGCCATGAACCCCGCGCAGGCGGCCTCGAGCTCAGCGAACGAGGCGTACTGGTCCCGCAGGTTGGTGTCCTTCGGGACCAGGTCGGCCTT
Source organism: Micrococcus sp. iso_239 (assembly GCF_056173395.1). Taxonomy (NCBI): domain Bacteria; kingdom Bacillati; phylum Actinomycetota; class Actinomycetes; order Micrococcales; family Micrococcaceae; genus Micrococcus; species Micrococcus sp. iso_239. Next base: position 648,081 of record NZ_CM149672.1, read on the forward strand.
GGCCAGCTTCACCGCGTTCTCCACCCCGCCCTTGGCGGCCGGATCCGCTGGCTGGCAGGTCAGCACCTCCACGCCGTAATGCCGAGCGAACGCCACGGTGGCCTGGTTACGCACCGGCACCCCGGCCACATGAGAGACCGTCACTGTCTTCTCGTTATCCGTCAGCACATAGGTCGGCGCGCCCCCGATCAGCCGGAAGCACCGGTCCAGGGCGGCGAACACACTCGGAGCCGTCCTATCACGCAGGGCGATGACGATCCGGTAGCGGGACCAGGCCAGCCAGGCCACGAACAGCACCGTCTTGGCCCCGTCGATCGCCGGCCCATCGCCGAAGTCGTACTGCAGCCATGCGCCCGGCTCGGTGATCCAGGGCCGGTGCACCCGGCGCTTCCCGGCCCGCCAGGCGGCCTTCACCTCGGCCACCGCCCGCCGGGTGGAGCGCTCAGAGCCGGTGTAGCCCATTGCGGTGAGCTTGGCGTGCACGACATCGGCGCGGATCCTGCCCGTGGAGGCCTCGACCCATTCCTCGATCTTGGGCAGCCAGACATCGGTGACCTTCGGGCGGCTGGCTCCGGATCCAGGGGTCTGGCCGGCGTCGCGGGCCCGCACCAGCCGGGCCACGGTGTGATGGGAGCAACCGGCCAGCTCGGCGGCGCCCCGCAATGACTTGGTCAGGTCATAGGCACTGAGTATTTTCATGGTTTCTGCGGCATCCTTCATTCAGGGCCTCTTCCTCGCTGGATTCGATTCGACACCGATATCCAACCCGGGGAGGAGGCCCCCGCCGGCTCACGACGCGGCGGGCAACGAGCAACGCGGGCAAACCAGATGGCCAGCACCGGGCAGTTCCCGTGGCCATCACTGGGCAGTCCTCATGGCCGTCAGCGGGTCATTCCCTGGCCACCTATGGGCAGCTTTTCATGGCCGCTTACAGCCACCTATGGGCAGCTTTTCATGGCCGCTTACACTCGTACGCGGCATCGGCGGGGTCGCGGTGCCAGGACCGTGCGAGCGGAAGGTACTTCTCCTGCGCATACTGCATCAACGCGCGGGCGGCGGGGTGTGTGCGCCAGAGATGCTCGGCGGTGAGCTGCTCCAGCAGGACACGGAGCCCTTCGCCGGTGGTGAAGTCCGGAAGTGGTTCAGATGAAGGTTCTCTCATGAGGTCAACTCCTTAGGACGAGGTGACCAATAGGTGTGTGAACGCGACCCCAAAGTTGAGTCCCGCATAGTGGTGTAGCGCCCGGTGGTCGGGCGTGTCGTCTCAGACGTGGACGCGGCCACCGTGTGATCCGTCGAGTCAACCTTCCACAGAATCCTCGAATGGAGTCATCACGATGACCGCTCCTCATATTCTCGACCCTGCCGGCCTGCTCGGAGAAGCCCTGTCTGAAGCGTCCCCGGACATGATGCGCCATCTGCTGCAGACCATGATCAACACCTTGCTGTCCGCGGATGCCGACGCGGTGGTCGGTGCCGAATGGGGCAAGCCCAGCTCCTCGCGCACTGCTCAGCGGAACGGGTACCGCCACCGGGACCTGGACACCCGGGTCGGCACCCTGGACGTGGCCATCCCCAAGCTCAGATCGGGCACGTACTTCCCGGACTGGCTACTTGAACGCAGGAAGAGAGCGGAGTCGGCGCTGATCACCGTGGTCGCTGACTGCTACCTCGCCGGGGTCTCGACCCGACGGATGGACAAGCTGGTCAAGACTCTGGGCGTCAACGCCCTGTCCAAGTCCCAAGTCTCCCGGATGGCCACCGAGCTCGACGAGCAGGTCGAGGCCTTCCGCCACCGCCCGCTCGGGGTGGCCGGCCCGTTCACGTTCGTGGCCGCCGATGCGCTGAGCATGAAGGTCCGCGAGGGCGGGCGCGTGGTCAACGCCGTGGTGCTGCTGGCCACCGGGGTCAACGCTGACGGCCACCGCGAGGTCCTGGGCCTGCGGGTCGCCACCTCGGAGACCGGGGCGGCGTGGAACGAGTTCTTCGCCGACCTGGTCGCCCGCGGCCTGGCCGGGGTCCGGTTGGTCACTTCTGACGCCCACACCGGACTCAAGGACGCCATCGCGGCGAACCTGCCCGGAGCGACGTGGCAGCGCTGCCGCACCCATTACGCGGCGAACCTGATGGGCATCACCCCGAAGAACATGTGGCCGGCCGTGAAAGCCATGCTGCACTCGGTCTATGACCAGCCCGATGCGGCCAGCGTGCACGCGCAGTTCGACCGGCTCCTGGACTACGTGAGCGAGAAGCTGCCCACCGTGGCTGAACACCTCGACGCCGCCCGGGCGGACATCCTGGCCTTCACCACGTTCCCGAAGGACGTCTGGACGCAGGTCTGGTCGAACAACCCGGCCGAGCGGCTCAACCGGGAGATCCGCCGTCGCACCGACGCGGTGGGCATCTTCCCCAACCGGGCGGCCATCGTCAGGCTCGTGGGTGCGGTGCTGGCCGAGCAGACCGATGAATGGGCCGAGGGTCGACGCTACCTCGGTCTCGAAGTCCTGGCCCGCTGCAGGCTCACCACCGTGACCAACACCGGAGACGAGGTGGACCCCGACACCGAACTCACCCTCGGCCTCAGCGCCTGACCCCCATGAAGGATCAGACCGCTACACCATCACGAGGGGCTTGACCTGGAGGGATCTGCCCGAGGTCTACGGGCCCTGGCAGACCGTGTGGACCTGGCATCGGCGCTTGGCCGAAGAGGGCACCTGGGACACGGTGCTGGCCACGCTGACCGCCGCCGCTGACGCCGAAGGCCTGATCGATTGGTCGGTCTCGGTGGACTCCACGATCGCCCGCGCGCATCAGCACGCGACGAACATCACCCGCCTCACAGGGGGATGGGTCGAACTACAAGAATCCGCGTGAGGAGCCGGCCGATCACGGCATCGGGCGCTCCCGTGGCGGGCTGAGCACGAAGATCCATCAGCTCGTCGATGGGACCGGGCTGCCGCTGGTCAGCCTGATCACCCCCGGCCAGGCAGGGGACTCCCCGATGCTGCTTCCTCTTCTGGAGCAGCTGCGCGTGACCCGGCCAGTAGGGCGGCCCCGGACCCGCCCTGCGGCGGTGCTGGGCGATAAGGCGTACTCCTCCCGGGCGATCCGCACCCACCTACGTGCCCGTGGGATCAAAGCGGTCATCCCTGAACCGGCCGACCAGCAGGGCCACCGCAGACGGCGCGGTGCCCGCGGCGGGCGCCCCATTGGCCTCGACGCGGACGCCTACAAGGGCCGCAACGTCATCGAGCGTCAGTACGCTCACCTGAAGCAGTGGCGGGGTCTGGCGACGCGGTATGACAAGTACGCGATCATCTACAGGGCCGCTGTGGTCCTGAATGCTGTGCTCGCATGGTCAAAACGATTGTCAGACATGCCCTAGTGGCGGCCGTGGCGCTGTTCTACTGCTCGGAGCCGGTCGAGGTAGGTCGGTAGGTCACCTCTAGGGCGTGTTGCTAAAGGGTTCGGGGACGTGGATGCGCGAGTCTGGGGTCATGTCGCGTGATGTCATCTCGGACGAGGTCTGGGCCGTGATCGGCCCACTGTTCCCGGAAGCGAAGTCCACCGGTCGGCCGCCGGTGGATCGGCGCGCGGTGGTCGAGGCCACCGCGTGGCGCTTCCGCACCGGGGCGCCGTGGCGGGATCTGCCCGAGCGGTTCGGGAACTGGAACACGATCTACAAGAACTTCAACCGGTGGGCCGCCCAGGGCGTGTGGGAGCGGGTGCTGGAGAAGACCCAGTCCATGGCACAGCAGGCTGGCGAGCTGGATTGGGTGGCCTCGATCGATTCCACGATCGTGCGCGTCCACCAGCACGGGGCGACCCTGCCCCGCCCCACAGGGGGCCTGGATGAACTACAAGAAATCAGCGGACGAGCCGGCTGACCATGCCATCGGATGCTCCCGTGGCGGTCTGACGACGAAGAATCATCTGGTCTGTGATGGCAAGGGCAGGGTGCTGGCGTTCGTGGTGACCGGCGGGCAGGTGGCTTCACACCTCGATGCTGGCCACCACGCTGGAGCAGATCAGCGTTGCCGGGGCCCGTGGGCGGCCCCGGATGCGGCCTGACCGCCTGATTGCAGACAAGGGCTACCCCTCGAAGGCGAACCGGGCCTGGCTGCGCCGGCATGGCATCGCGGCCACGATCCCCGAGCGGGCCGATCAGATCACGCACCGGCGCAGACGCCCGGGCCGGCCGATCGACTTCGGTGAAGACCAGCGCCAGCGCTACCGGGGACGCAATGTCGTGGAGCGGTGCTTCAACCGGCTCAAACAGTGGCGAGGGATCGCGATGCGTTCGGACAAGTACGCCCGGAACTATCACGCCGGGCTCAGCCTCCCAGCGACACTGCACTGGCTGACTACCCTACTTTAGCAACACGCCCTAGTGGTGCGGCAGCTGAGCGATCCGACACCGGTGCGGAGAATTGTGGCTCATGTGCGGACCTCGCAAGCCAGCAGCCCGGTAGTCGTCGCCGCCCTCAGCTCACTCCAGCATCAGGCGACGACGACGCCGCCGTCGTAATTGCTGCACCGGCGCGAGGGCCTCAGCAGCCCACTTCTTAGTGCTCGGCTTGATACAGCTGTGGTTCGGGCAGGCCGTGCTCTGCGCGGATGCGGCGGGAGAGGGTCTCAGCCACGGTCATAGCCTCGGCAACCAGTTCCGGGGTCACCGTGAAGGGCATATTGTGGATGGTCTCGCCTTCGACCGTGGCAGCTTCGGCGATAGCGCGAATCTCCTTCCGATCCTCTGGAGCCAGGCCAATTTCGGCGAGGCTGTTCGGGAGTCCAACCTTGGTGCTGAAGACTATGAAGTCTTCGATCTCCGCCGATGGCGCACCCTCCATGATGAGCTGGGTCAGTGTGCCGATATTGACCTTTTCACCGTGGGTCAGGCCATGGGTCTGTGGGGCAGCTGTCATGCCGTTATGAATGGCGTGGGCCGCGGCCAGCCCCCCGGATTCGAAGCCGAGACCGGAGAGCAGCGTGTTTGCCTCCACCACGGCTTCTAAGGCGGGAGTGACCGTTCTGGAGCGCACAGCATCCAGGGCGTCCAGGGCGTTCTCCCACAGAATCTTCCACGACAGTTCCGCAAGAGCGGTGCCGGTATGGGTTGGGGCATCGCCCACCATGGTTTGTGCCCTGGTCTTAGCGACGGCGCGTGCTTCCACCCAGGTGGCCAGCGCATCTCCAATGCCCCCGACCAGGAACCGCTCCGGGGCATTGGCCACCAGGACAGTATCAATGAGCACCAGGTCCGGATTCTTGGGAAAGAACCGGTATTCCACGAACTCACCTTCATCTGTGTAGATCACCGCGAGCGCTGAGGTGGGCGCGTCCGAGGATGCCGCCGTGGGGACACTGGCCCAGCTGATGCCGGCGAGGTGGCCTGCGGCTTTGGCCGCATCGATGGCGGAACCGCCGCCGATGCCGACGATGACATCGTGATCCCCGTTACGAAGAGTCTCTACGAGGGAGTCCACGGCCTCGGCCGTAGCGAATTTGCCGAAGCCGACACGGGTCACAGGAAGGTCAGCTTCTTCAAAGCCCTTAGTCAAGGAGTCCTCCACGATCTCCCAGACCACATCGTCGGCTACCAACAAAGGTGTGGACCCCAAGGGCTTCAGATGGCTTCCCAGCTTCTGAATGACGTTCCGGCCTTGGACGTACCGGGATGGGGCTGCCAGGACATGTTCGACGACGGTGCTCATAGTCACTCCACTCTGATTGCATTCTCTTGACTGGGCCGCCTCATCAAGGGCTGGTGCCGTCAGTCTATGAACGCCTACTGGGTACGTCTACCCTTGCAGGCGAATCGCGGCGAGTCCGCCGGGCCCCCAACTGGCGCAAGCGATCGGGCCAGGGGCAGCAGCACCGCGCGCGAAGTTGATCTTCAAACCGGCTCTTCACGAACGAGGGTGTAGCGCGGGTCTGAACCCTCCGGCTTCGAGCAGTGACCGAGCGATGTAGTGGGTGAGGTTGCGGAAGCCGAGGGCGGAGCCGCGGAGGTGTTCGAGCCGCCCGTTGATGGCCTCGGTCGGGCCGTTGCTGGTGCCGGGGCGGTCGAAGAACGCGAGGATGTCGCCCGCCCGCTGCTTCATGGTCCGGCCGAGCTTGCGGACCTCGACGAGCGCCGCGGGAACGCCGCTGCTGATCGTAGCGATCACCTCCTGCATCATCGCCTTCGCTTTCTTCTTGTCGGGCTCCCGGTAGGCCGCGACGATGCGCTGGTAGATGCCCCAGGTCGCCTCGACCTCGATGTGCTCCTCGCTCGCGAACACTGCGTCCAGGCGTGCCCGCTGCCGGTCGGTGAGCAGGCTCGCCCCGGTGTGCAGGGTGCGGCGGGCTTTGTAGAGCGGGTCGCCCTTGAGCCCGCGGTGACCGGTGGTGTCTTGCTGGACCCGACGCCGGCAGACATCCAGCGCGTCGCCGGCGAGGCGGACCACGTGGAACGGGTCCATGACGGGGACGGCGTCGGGGAGTTCCTCGGCGGCAGCGGTCTTGAACCCGGCGAAGCCGTCCATCGCGACCACCTCGATCCGCTTCGCCCAGTCCGCAGGGCGGGCGGCGAGCCACTGCTTGAACACCGCCTTGGAGCGGCCCTCGACCATGTCCAGCAGCCTCGCCGGCCCGGTCTTGTTCCTCGCGGGGGTGAGGTCGATGATCACGGTGACGTACTTGTCGCCCAGCCTCGTGTGTCGCCAGACGTGCTCGTCGACACCGATCGTGGTGACCCCGTCGAACCGGGCGGGGTCGTCGATCAGGCGCCGCTTGCCTTCCGCGAGGACGGCGGCGTTCGCGGCACTCCAGGACACCCCGAGACCTGCGGCGACGCGGGTGACGGTGAGGTGGTCGATGACGATGCCCCGCAGCGCCCACTCCAGGCCGCCGCGGGAGATCTTCGCACGCGGCGCCGCTGCCCGCGTCATGTCCTGCCGCCACGTGCGCCGGCAGTGTCCGCACCGGTACCGGCGCACCCGCACCAGCAGGGTCGTCGGCCGGTGCCCGAACGGCTCGTGCGCCAGTCGACGCGTGACCGTGTCCCGCGGCACGCCCTCGACACCGCACTTCCGACACCACGGGTCGTCCTCGACGACGCGGCATTCGATCGTGGCCCGATCCGGCTCGATCAGCTGGCCGACGGCGACGAGGCCGAGCTCGTCAAGGCGGCAGAACGTGGTCAGGTCAGGGGTCGCGAAAGTAGGGTGGAGCACGTCGAGGTCTTTCGGGATGGCGAGCGTGAAGAACTTCCATCATCCGGGAGACCTCGACCCCTACCCGGCCACCGACGCGCTCAACCGACTACACCCTCGTTCGTGAAGAGCCATTTTTGGCGGCGTAATAGGTCCTCGGAGCGATCTGAACACCGGCCTGGTTCAATACCCGGCAGATCGGCTCGACTCCGAGCTTCTTGCCCTCAACGACACGGTCGCGGAAGTGATCGATGTAGTCGATGACCACCGCCACCGGCACCTCACGCTTCGAGGCTTGGTCGTGAGTGGCTACTTGATCTTGCGGTCGAGCTCCGCTGCGGCGAAAAAAGCAGCTGAGGTGCGGAGTATTTCATTGGCGCGGCGCAACTCACGGTTCTCCCGCTCCAGTTGCGCCAGGCGCTCATTCACATCGGTAGGTACTCCCGGGCGCTTGCCGGCATCGACCTCTGCGGTGCGCACCCAGGTGCGCAGCGCCTCGGGATGGACATCGAGCTGGGCCGCGATCCGCCGTATCGCCCCATGCTTCGTGGCCGGGTCAGCGATCGCCTCCAGCGCCATCCGGGTGGCCCGCTCCCGCAACTCCTCGCTGTACTTCCTCGGTGCTGCCATAGCCCCTCATCCTTCCTGGAATCAGAGCCTGCACCGAACCCGGGGCGCAACATTCACGATGCTCTGGGGCGTACTGCTTGGAGTTCATGTCAACCTTCCTGATGGTCGCTGATCGGTATGTCGCGCACATGCCGCAACGACGACGGCCAGGTTGCTGAGCAACCTGGCCGTCGTCTTACGCCTTCCCCCAGAACTGGTCCTCGGCGGGGCCGTCTGAGGAGAAGAGCCGGACCTCGACGATCCGGCCGTCCCGGACAGTGAGAAGATCCACCCCGGGCTGGTCCAGCTCTCGCCCATCTCGGTGACCCGTGAAGCGCACCGGGGCGGCCACCACGTCCTCGTTCGCCATGAGGGGGCCGGTCGGGGCCACCGCGAATGTCCCGCCGGTGGCCTCCATCATGCCGCCGATCAGGGCACGGATGGCATCCGGGCCGCGGTGCACGCCCGAGAAGCGGTTGTCGCCAGGCTGGTGCCACGCGACGTCCGGGTCGAGCACGGCCATGGCCTGCTCGACGTTGCCCTGGGCCAGATGGGTGAAGTAGGTTTCGACGGTCTCAACGGGGGGTGTGGCAGTCATGGTCAGTTCTCCTTCGTTCGATCCGCAGCAGGATCGCCGCCCTCTGAGGGTGGCCGATGCTGTTGTGGTCACTTCAACGTAACCACGGAAGGAGTTCACCTGATGGTCACCGAACGTTCATGGAATCCCCTGCTCGCGACCTGCCCGTCGCGCACCTCTCTCGCGCGGATCGCCAACAAGTGGACCGCATTGATCGTCATCGCGCTCCAGCATCGGCGTCTGCGCTTCGGCGAGCTCCAGGCGGCCGTCGACGGCATCAGCAAGAAGGTTCTGGTGGACACTCTCCGCGACCTGGAGCGCGACGGGATCGTCGAGCGGATCGATCACGGCACAGTGCCCCGCCACGTCGACTACGGCCTCACGCCACTCGGCTCGACCTTGGAGCATCCACTTGGGGCGCTGGTCGATTGGGCGGCCGAGCACTTCGATGACGTCCTTGAAGCTCGTCAGGCCTATGACGAGAAAGCACTGGGCACCCCGCACGGCTGAGCCCCGGGCCCGGGCCACCATCCCACACGGCCGCCGGCGGCCCCCTCACCACGTCCGACGCGGCTTAGGCCGTGTTGCTAAATGCTGGTTCGGGGCCTTCGGGTGATTCTTGAGTCGTGTCGCGAGATGTCATCACGGACGAGGTCTGGGAGCTGATCCGGGACGTGTTCCCGCCGGTGAGGACACGGGGCCGTCCTCCGGTGGATCGGCGCACAGTGGTCGAGGCGACCGCGTGGCGGTTCCGCACGGGATCGGCGTGGCGAGACCTCCCCGATCGGTTCGGGAGCTGGAACACGATCTACAAGAACTTCCGCCGGTGGGCGAGCGACGGCGTCTGGGAGGACCTGCTCACCCACGTGCAGAAGCGGGCGTCGCTCGCTGGCGAGTTGAGTCACGGATAGTGGTGTAACCCTCCCCGGTAGCCACGACCATCCTCGAGACGGACGCGGTCACCGTGGGAGCCTTCGAGTGAACCTTCCACAGCACTCTCGAAAGGACATCACCACGATGACCGCTCCACACATTGTCGACCCTGAACGCCTGCTGCGCGAAGCTCTCGGGGAGGCCTCCCCAGACCTGCTGCGCCACCTGCTGCAGACCGTGATCAACGCACTGCTCTCCGCCGACGCTGACGCGGTCTGCGGGGCCGAGTACGGCAAGCCCTCCGAACACCGGACAGCGCAGCGCAACGGCTACCGCCACCGACCCCTGGACACCCGCGCCGGCACGATCGATGTGGCCATCCCCAAACTCCGGGCCGGCAAGTACTTCCCCGAATGGCTGCTCGAGCGCCGCAAACGGGCCGAGTCCGCACTGATCACCGTGGTCGCGGACTGCTACCTGGCCGGGGTCTCGACCCGGCGCATGGACAAGCTCGTACGGCAGCTGGGCATCGACTCGCTCTCGAAGTCCCAGGTCAGCCGGATGGCACAGGAGTTGGACGAGCACATCGAGGCTTTCCGTCACCGGCCGCTGGGCGAGGCCGGCCCGTTCGTGTTCCTCGCCGCCGACGCCCTGACCATGAAAGTCAGAGAGGGCGGGCGGGTGATCAACGCGGTGGCCATGGTCGCCACCGGGGTCAACGCCGACGGGCGCCGCGAAGTCCTCGGGCTGAGGGTGGCCACCACGGAGACGGGTGCGGCGTGGAACGAGTTCTTCGCGGACCTGGTGGCCCGGGGGCTGGCCGGGGTGGCACTGGTGACCTCGGACTCCCATCGCGGCCTCGTGGAAGCCGTGGCGGCGAACCTGCCCGGGGCCGTGTGGCAACGCTGCCGCACCCATTACGCGGCGAATCTGATGGCCGTGACCCCGAAGAGCATGTGGCCGGCGGTGAAGGCCATGCTGCACAGCGTGTACGACCAGCCCGACGGGCCGGCCGTGCAGGCCCAGTTCGAGCGCCTGTTGGACTACGTGCAGGACAGGTTGCCCGCGGTGGCTGGGCACCTCGATGCAGCACGAGAGGACATCCTCGCGTTCACCTCGTTCCCGAGGGACGTGTGGTCCCAGATCTGGTCGAACAACCCTGCCGAGCGGCTGAACCGGGAGATCCGGCGCCGCACGGACTCGTGGGGATCTTCCCGAACCGGGATGCCGTGGTGCGTCTGGTCGGGGCTGTGTTGGCCGAGCAGACCGATGAGTTGGCCGAAGGCCGCCGGTATCTCGGCCTGGAACTGCTCGCCCGGTGCCGTGAGCCCCTGACCACGGAGCAAGAGACCGTGATGAGCACGGAGGTGATGCCGACCCTGCAGACCTGACAGGTACAAGCCCCCTACAACCTCGAAGACGGCTACACCACTTCCAGGGACTTGACCCGACCCCAAACCCTCGGCGCGGTCAGGAACCGATCCTGTGCACTCGGGCGGCGCGTCTGGCATGAGCGTTGCTCTTCGCTCACGCTCGACCAACACCACCTCTGCCAGTGGACATGCCGCAGCGAACTCGCGGCCCGCAGCATCGGCCGACCGCCGGGGGCATAAGTTGGTCATGACCTTCGCGAACCTGTTGCAGGCCTCGCGAGCTTCGCCTCGTATCCCCTCTATAGCCATGCGCTACTCCTTCCCAGGGACTCCCGCAAGACGCGGAACGCCTTGCGGCCATGAGCTGCGTCGGGAGGATTAACGGAGCGAGGACGGATAGCAGACGGAGTGCCGACCATCAGGCTCCACAGCGAACCCGACATGTCTGGTCCGGTCTACTGACCTGCGGCGTATCCGTCGAGATGCACGTGACGAACTTGGGTCATTCGTCGAGAGTCACGGTTCATGCGGCGAGTAGCGGTAAGGGAAGCCGAGGTGACCGTCGCATTCTCTGCGAACCTGATGGGCAAGTTTGTTGGGACGATGCCATCGCCTCACAGAGCTGAGTCATTGACAGCGACAGCCTTGCCTTGTCGATGATCAGGAACCGTGTGTGGTGTGCGTCGGTATTGTGTCGGCGTGATGCCGTAGCGACGGTGGAACCAGTGGGATGCGACGCGCGGGTCGCTCCACCCGACTTCGCTCGCGGCACGCATCACGGAGATGTCTGTTTCTTCGATGAGCCGCGCGAACTCGGTGAGCCGGAGTTCAGTGAGTAGGCGCATTGGGGCGGCGCCGGCGTGCTGTACGAACATGCGGGTCAGGTGGGTTCGTGAAAGTGAGAGTTCTCGTGAGAGTGCTCCAACGGTCCACGGCTCTGCGATCCGCCCGCGAAGCAACTGGATTGCTCGACCGATGTAGCCGATAGATCCGGTGTCGGTCAGTCGTCCATTGATGGGCGTCCACGGTGTTGTGGGGGTGTCCGATGCTTCATCAAGGAAAGTTGGCAGTATCAGCCTCATCCATCGTGCGAGAAGCTCGAGAGTGTGAGTCGCGACGACTTCGGGCGAATGGGTCCCGCTACGCAGGATGCTCATCTGTCGCCATAGCGGCTCGACCTGCCGCAGGGCAGCGATACCCGGTGCAAGGACGATCGCGCGGCCGTCCCACTCGAGGGGGTGCATTCCTGCGACCACTCGCTCTGCGTCGGGAAGGAACCATGCCATCTGGGTGCGCCAGAACCGTTCGTCGGCGTAGATGGCCCAGATGCGTACGGACGGTGATGGGCGCACGCGGCACCATTTGCCGGTGCCGAGGGCAAGAGACATGCCAGGACGCAGGACGTGCACGCTCTCAGCAGTCTCGAGGGCGCAAGAGCCTTCGACGACGTTGAGTATCTTCGCGTGCCGAAATACGGTACGGCTTGATGGAACCGTGCGCACCATCTCTATGGCCGCGATATCGCCTGGTGCCCGAACCGCTGCGTAGGGGCGCGTGAACCTGAGGGGCGCAGCGGGTGGCAAGTCATGTGCGGCCTCGAACGCGTCCTCTGGCGTAGCGGCCACGCTGCGCATGGCACGCTGTCAGCTCAGCTTGCCCTCCGAGTCGCGTGGCCGCACGCGGTGTTCGCTGAGGATGGAGACCCGATTGAACATATTGATGGCTGCGGCGACCCACTCCGCGGCCGCGAACTCCTCCTCGGCGAGGGTGTTTCGGGCCTGCGCGAGCTCGGCATTCACGGCGGCGTCGAGCGGGAGTCGGGTGGCTGCTTCAGCGATCGCGAGCAAGGCTCGCTCTCGATCGCTGAACAGAGTCGACTCGCGCCAGGCGGGCAAGACGTCGAGTACTTGCTGATTGACTCCTGCGCGCCTCGCCTGCCGTGAATGCAGATCAAGGCAGAAGACGCATCCGTTCAGCTGTGACGCCCGAACCTTGACCAACTCGCTCTCCGCGGGAGTGAGCCCACGTTGCGACGCGGCCTCAGACACAGCGGTCGCGAACGTAGAAGCGGCTTCCCATGCTTCAGGGACGGCCTTGTCCATGTATGGGCGCGGTTCATGCAAGGTGGACATCAGCGATCGTCCTTGGACGAGTCACCATCGGAGTCGAGGCCCTTTCTGACCTCGTCCATATCGAGTCCTCTGACGTTCTCTACGACTTCAGCCAAGGCAGTGGGCGGTAGGGCCCCCGCCTGGCTGAAGACGAGTAACCCCTCACGGAAGGCGAGCAGAGTCGGAATCGCGGTGATCTGGGCGGCCGCGGTGATGCGCTGCTCCGACTCCGTGTCGAGCTTCGCGTGGACGACGTCCGGATTGTCTAACGATGACTTCTCGAAGACCGGCGCAAACTGGTGGCATGGTGCGCACCAGTCCGCCCAGAAGTCGACGAGGACGATGTCGTTCTGATTGATCGTGACCTCGAAGTTGTCTTCGGTCAGTTCGACGGTTGCCATGCGAGTTCTCCTCTTGTACTCATGATGCTCAGTGGTGGTGTCCGTGGGGGTTGCCGGGGAATCGCGCGTCGACGATGTCGGCATACTCCGGATGAGCGCGGATGTACGCGGCGGCGAAGGGACATGAGACCGTCGCGGTCATGTTGTCCTTGCGGAGACTGTCCAGGACGCCCCCGAGGAGCCGCGCAGCGACTCCCTTTCCACGGAACTCCGGGAACACCGAGGTTGCGAGGAGGAGCACCCGGTCGCCGGTTCTGCTGTAGAGCAGGCCTGCAGCGAGCTTGCCGTCCACGGTCGCTTCGTACAGCTCTGACTCGACGTTCTCCGTGATGACGAAGTCTTCCGCTGCGTCCGAGGAGACAGCCGGGAGGTCGGTGTCGGCGTCGGTCGCGGTCAAGCCGATCATTCCGTCGGGATGTTTCATGTCTCTCCTATCGCGAGATCTCGGTCAGCGGCCCGGTAGTACCCAGTCGGGCCGGATGAAATGGCACGAGTACCCATTGGGGTGCTTCTGCAGGTAGTCCTGGTGCTCGGGTTCGGCCTCCCAGAAAGGGCCGGCTTCGCCGACCTCGGTCACGACTTCTCCTGGCCAGCGGCCCGAAGCGTTGATCGCTTCGATCACGTGGAAGGCGACTTTCATCTGTCCCTCGGTCGTCGTGAAGATCGCTGATCGGTAACTGCGCCCGATGTCGTTTCCCTGGCGGTTCCGAGTCGTGGGGTCGTGAATCTGAAAGAAGAACTCCAGCAGTATCTGGAATCGGATGATCGAGGGGTCATAGATCACTTCGAGCGCTTCGGCGTGATCCCCGTGATTACGGTAGGTCGCGTTGGGCGTGTCGTCGTCGCCGGAGTATCCGACACGGGTGCTCACCACGCCCGGGAGCGAGCGGAAGAGTTCCTGGGCTCCCCAGAAGCAGCCGCTGGCGAGGATCACTCTCGAGGTCGGCATCGTCTTCTCTCTCTTCGCGGCGGGCAACACGCCCCTTCGGGTCACGATACGGAGCGGAGTGCTGTCCAGGTGGCCTGGCTGTGCAGCGTAATGTCCGCGACCTGCGGCGTTCGGAAGCGGGACCGGCGGTTGCAGGGAGAAGACAGCTCTCTGCAGGAGCAGGCCACACGGGGCAGAGAAGCGGACCTACCGTCAGAGGAGGCGCCGGAACTCCGGCAAGCCAGCGAACCGTGCCCTACGGTGAGGAGAGATCGTGATATCAGAGCAGATCGATTTCGAGAATGTGCGCTTTGATCCGGATCTCTCTGACTTCCATGAGCTTGCGAAGCAGATGGCCACGGGGTTCGGGTACACCGCGAAGCTGTCGATCGGTGATCGCCTAGCCGCCCTTCTCCGATTGCGGGTTGCGCAGATCAATCCGTGCTCCTACTGCCTGATCCTGCACACGCGTATCGCCGTGGAAGTCGGCATCGGCGCGGCGATGGTCGCGCACCTGGCGAGCTGGCGGCAGAGCACGATGTTCTCCGGTTCCGAAGCACTCGCACTCGCGTACTGCGAAGCGCTGACACGTTACGAGCACGAGCACTTCGATGAGATGCATCAAGGGCTGACGGTGTTTTTCGATGAGCGTGAGATCGCCGAGATCGCAGCCGTCGTCATCAACATGAACGTGTGGACGAGGCTGAAGCTCGCGCAGGGCGCGGTGCCAGTCGTATTGCCCGGTGACGAAGAGCCTGCTCGTGAGACTGAGAGCCCAGGCGTCGGGGGAAAGAAAGGGAACCCATCATGACTGACGGATCGGTCAGCGGGCAGGAGATCGAGTTCGATCTGCTTCCGCCGGATGAGAGCCTCGACTCGGATCTTCTCGGCGAAGACTCCGACGACGACGGCCCGGGATACTCTCCGCCGGAGCGGCGGTCATCCGAACTGTCGTGGGGATTCACGGCGCGCGAAGCACGCACCCGAGAACCGCTGGCGGCTCGCTTGGCGCGTGAGGTGCCGGAGTACGAACCTGAAGAGCCGATGGGCGACGGGATCGGCGACATCATCGGCACGGACGGCGAGATCCTTGACGACCAGGTCGGATCGGTACGCGCTGGGCGGCTGATCTGGACCGAACCCGGCAACCCTGACCCGTCCTCCGACTTCTGGGCATCCGACATCGGCATCGACAATGGTGCCGCCTCCGCCGAGGAGGCGGCTATCCATGTCGTCATCGACGAGGGCGACTATGACCGGCAATAGTCTGGAATCAGACCGGGGAAGCCCGGAAGACCGGCGGAGGCTGTAATGATGCAGCAGACATGGGACTCGCGCAGCATTGATCCACGTGACCGCGTGGAGACGATCCGGACGATGCTCTGCGAGAACCTCGTCCAGACAGACCTGACTCTCGACCCGCAAGGCCGCGAGGCTCGCGTGAGCGTGTCTTACCAAGACATTGGGCAGCTGAGAGCCCTGTCCGTCCAGACGGTGCCCTCGCTGGCTGCCCTCGCTATGCGCCCCCAGCGGATGATCACAGCGGACAACGACGAGTCATTGTTCGTGGTCTTCCAGCGCGGCAACCGGTCGATGCTGCGCCGTGGGGATGACCAGACCGTGATGACTCCAGGCAGCATCGTCGTTTACCCGAGCACGAGCCCCTACGTCCACGCTTTCGACGAGGGGGTCATCGGGGACTTCTTCCGACTGCCGTTGGGTGTGGTGGGGTTGACGGCGGATCAGATCGGCGAGGTCTCTGGGGTGGATCTGCGTGAGCGGACCTCGCTGGCGGCGCTGCTGCAGTCCGTGCTCGGGGGCGTGATGGACTCCGAGCTCAGCCTGCGCGACGAGGTGGACGTGTTCGCGCCTGTCGCCGACCTGCTGAAAGTGACCCTGCTCAGCGCCCTCACTCCCGACCGCGCCACGACCCGGTATCCGCTGGCCGAGCAGATCGTCACCTACGTGCTCGACAACCTCACCGACCCTGGTCTCGGGGCCGCCCGGATCGCGAAGGACCTGCACGTGTCCGAGCGTCTGCTCTACGCAGAGATGTCCCGCGCCGACATCCGGCTCGCGCAACTGATCCAGTCCCAGCGCCTGCGCCGCGTCCGCGACGCCCTGACCGCACCGGCCACCATCGATGTCCCCATCGGCGTCCTCGCCCAGCAACACGGGTTCGTCTCAGCCAGCCACTTCAGCCGCATCTTCCGCGAAGAATTCGGCACCACACCCCGCCAATGGCGCAACAACACCACACCTCGCCCCGATGAGACCCAGGACGAGAGCCGACTGGACCGCCCGCAGCAGATCAGGCCAGAGGAGACGTACTGATGAACGAGCCGCTATCTGACCTCACCGTCATCGACGCGGAGGAAGTTCGAGCACCGGATATCCCTCGCGCGCTGACGGCCGCATCGATCCTGTACGAGGACGGGGCAACGCAGGCATTCGCCGAGGACGGCAAGACCGTGTACGTCGAGAACGGAAGACCCACGTTGGGGGAGTGGTATGTGGATGCAGAGGGGCAGTTCTGTTCCTTCTGGCCGCCGGACTACCGCGCGTGCTATGAACTGCGCTGGCTCGTCGAAGACGGGCGGATCGCTGGTCTCCGCTTCCGCCGCGGGTCCTACAGCGCCATCGGCCGGTATCAGCTCCCCGGGCCTGACAATGCCGTCAAGGAATGAGCAGGGCGTCGCGGCAACGAGCCAGAAGCTCGTAAAGACGGACGCGCTCCACCGGCTCAACCTCCACGGTCATGCGATGAACGACCGAGGAGACTTCCTCATGTGCGCGTTCGAGGAGGAGTTCTGCGGCATCGTTCAGCACCACGCTCCGTTCCCGCCTGGGCCCAGGATCACTCGAGCGGGTGACCAGTCCCCGCTTCTCCAGCCCCTGAAGCAGCACGTTCATCGACTGGCGAGACACGAACGCGCGCCGGGCGAGTTCGGAGCTCGTGATGCCTGGCGTGTCCTGCAAGGCGGTCAAGCACGCGTACTGCGGCACACTCAGCGCCAGCGGGCGAAGCCGATCGTCCATTCGCTGGTTCAGGAGCGACTGCGTCTCCTTGATCAGCACCCCCAGCGACTCCGGGCTCCGGTCCAATGCATCCATGTCAATAGTTTGACACACACTCCAACGAGTGTCAGGATATTGACACTGGCGATATTGAACAGAACAGGAGCCTGCTCATGGCAGCAACAACCACCGGCCCGGACTTCGTCTCTTTCCAGGTGCGGGACCGCGCCGTCTCCGCGAAGTTCTACGAGGAGCTCGTCGGACTCACACGCCTCCCAGACTCGAACCCCGCGGCGACCGTCTTCTCCGCAGGAGGAGCCGCGTTCGCCGTCCGCGACCCGTTCCCCGGTGTGGATCTCGACGCGATGCCTCAGCTCGGCGCCGGCGCCGGAGTCTGGTTCCACAACGACGACGCGGAAGGCGTGCATGCACGCCTGGTCGACGCGGGAGTGGCGATCGCGCAGGAACCGTTCGAGGGGCCGTTCGGACTGCAGTTCTCATTCCGTGACCCCGACGGCTACGTCGTCACCATTCACGCCCGCGCCTAATGCCACCATGGCGCAGCACACCCTCTCGGTCCAGGTCCTCGGGCCGTGGTCCTTGCGCACCAGCAAGCGGTTCTGGGAAGAATTCACCCCTACCGCGATCGCGGCCGGCGGCGACCCGGACGTCCTCTCTGCGCGCTTTATGAGCGAGCATGACTGGACGCCCGTGTCCGCCCGCGTCACCCAGCGCGGGGAGAGCGCCCAGATCAGCCTGTCCGGCACTGGCGATCTGGCCGCAGCAGCTGAGCAGGTGTGCCGCTTCCTCTCTCTTGATGTGGACGCGCGGGCCTGGGCGGCTGTCGGCGATCGCGACCCGATCATCGCCACCGCCCAAAGGGCTCTCCCCGGATATCGCCCGTGCGGCTTCCATTCGCCCTACGAAGCCGCAGCCTGGTGCGTCTTGTCGCAGCGCACTCGCGTCCCGGTTGCTGCCCGAGTCCGCCGCGACCTTATCGTCGCGCACGGGGACGACGGGGCCTTTCCCGCGCCCGATGCGCTCATCCGCGCCATCGACGCCGGAGAACTGGACCTACCCGGTCGGAAGCCAGACTATCTCCGGGCTGTCGCCGAGGCTGCGCTCACCGGACTGCTCAACGGTCCCCGGCTCCGAACTACGCCCGAAGAATCTGCTCGCCGCGAGCTCCTCACGGTGACAGGCATCGGACCGTTCGCCGCGGACCTCGTCCTTATCCGCGGCGCCAACGCCCAGGACGTCCTTCCGCGCGCGGAACGCCGCCTTTACGCCGAGATCTCCTACCAGTACGGGCCCGAATCGCTGCTTGAGGAGGTCGCAGAACGCTGGCGCCCCTTCCGCTCCTGGGCCGCGGTCCACCTCCGTGCGCTCCGAGAGCAGCGCACCCGTGAGATGAGCTGATCGATGACGTTACGGCTCTTCGACAGCGGAACATCATCGTTGTGCACGTTCGCGCCCCTGCGACCGGGTCGCGTCGGCATCTATCTGTGCGGTCCGACCGTTCAGGCTCCGCCACACGTCGGCCATCTCCGCTCGGCAGTGGTCTTCGACCAGTTGCGACGATGGCTCCAGATCGGCCACGAGCTCGACGTGACCCTGGTCCGAAACATCACCGACCTGGACGACAAGATTCTTGCTGCGAGCAACACGGCGGGCGTTCCATGGTGGGCGTGGGCTGCTCGCCAGGAGAGGGCGTTCGCCGACGCCTATCGCATGATCGGTATCTTGCCGCCGACGATCGAGCCGCGCGCGACGGGGCATACCGCCGAGATGCTTGCGTTCATCGACCGGCTGATCAAACGAGGCCACGCGTACCGAGCGGGAGACGATGAGAGAGACGTCTACTTCGACGTCTCATCATGGCCTGGCTACGGTTCTCTGACCTCACAGGAGACCGGCACTCTCCCCGGAGACGAACATGCCGATCAGGCGACGGGGAAACGCGACCCTCGCGACTTCGCGCTCTGGAAATCCGTTCCCTCAGATGTGGCGGTAGGAGAGGCGAGTGCCGCGGGCGCGGCATGGGATTCGCCTTACGGGCCGGGACGCCCGGGATGGCATCTGAGCTGCTCGACGATGATCCTCCGCTACCTGGGAGAGAGCTTCGACATCCACGGTGGAGGGCTCGACCTGCGTTTTCCTCATCATGAGAATGAGCAGGCGCAGTCCCGTGCCGCCGGATACGGATTCGCGCGCTACTGGATGCACAATGGCTGGGTCACGTCCGGCGGCGACAAGATCAGCAAGTCCCTCGGCAACGCGACACCCGTCGACGATCTTCTGCAGGGGATACGTCCTATCGACCTGCGCTACTACCTCGGATCGGCCCATTACCGGTCGAACCTGGAGCTGACCGAATCCGCCCTGCGATCCGCCGCGGCGGCGATGCGCAGAATCGAAGACTTCATCGCCCGGAGCGCGAACGACTCGAGGCAGACGGCGGATGCGAGCAAGCTGCCGGTCGCATTCAGAAACGCCTTGGATGACGACCTCAACATCCCCATGGCCCTCGCCGTCCTCCACGACGAGGTCAGGCGCGGCAATACCGCCCTCACCCAGCACGACGCGCGGGCCGGTGCCGACGCACGGGACGCCGTGCTCGCCATGACGGGCGTCCTCGGCATCAATCCGCACGAGATGCCGTGGGGCAAATCAACCGCTGGACCCCTGCGCGTCGAGCGGGCGTTGGAGATTCTGATCGCCCAGGCGCTCGACCAGCGAGCCCAGGCCCGCACGGTCGGGGACTTCCGCACGGCAGACCGTATCCGTGACGAACTCGACGCCGCCGGCATCGTGCTCAGCGACAGTCAGTCGAGCACGACATGGGTCTTCGGTGAAGCAAATAGCGCATGATCCGAAATAGCAACAGGAGGGTTCTTCAAGTCACAGCCTATTCCCAGATTAGCGGGACCAAACCGCGTCACCCCGGCGTTATCAACAGTGACGCCGCAGCCAGCGGCGCCGGACAAGGAGGAAATCGTGTCGCACGACTACAGCAAGACTTCTGAGGCCCTGAGCCGCCTCAACGACCAGCAGTACCGCGTCACCCAGAAGGACGGCACCGAGCCGGCTTTCCGCAACGAGTACTGGGACAACCACGAGGACGGCCTGTACGTGGACGTCGTTTCCGGGCAGCCCCTGTTCTCATCCACCGACAAGTACGACAGTGGAACCGGATGGCCCAGCTTCACCAAGCCGGTCGTCGCGGACGCCGTCCACACGAAGACGGACCGATCCCTCTGGATGCCCCGCACCGAGGTCCGCTCCACCGGGGCGGACAGCCACCTCGGACACGTCTTCGACGACGGCCCCGCGAACGCTGGCGGCCTGCGCTACTGCATGAACTCCGCCGCGCTGCGGTTCATCCCCGTCTCCGACCTGGAGGCCGAGGGGTATGGCGAGTTCCGCTCACTGTTCGAGACCACCACCACGACCACGAAGGAGCACGCATCATGACCAGTGGAATTCACGACACCGGAGAGGTCACCCGCACACCAGGCACCGAGACGGCCGTCCTCGCCGGCGGCTGCTTCTGGGGCGTCGACGAGCTCATCCGCAAGCAGCCGGGCGTGATCAGCACCCGTGCCGGATACACCGGCGGACAGAACGATCACGCCACCTACCGCAACCACCCCGGCCACGCCGAGGCTGTGGAGATCGTCTTCGATCCGTCGAAGACGACGTACCGGGACATCCTGGCGTTCTTCTTCCAGATCCACGACCCGTCGACCCTGAACCGTCAGGGCAACGACATCGGCACGAGCTACCGCTCGACGATCTTCCCGCTCACCCCCGAGCAGGAGCAGATCGCC
Organism: Micrococcus sp. iso_239; assembly: GCF_056173395.1. Lineage (NCBI taxonomy): Bacteria > Bacillati > Actinomycetota > Actinomycetes > Micrococcales > Micrococcaceae > Micrococcus > Micrococcus sp. iso_239. The sequence continues at coordinate 668,997 of NZ_CM149672.1, forward strand.
AAGGAGACGATCGCCGACGTCGACGCCTCCGGCCTGTGGCCAGGCTCGGCCGTCACCACGATCGAGCCCGCCGGCCCGTTCTGGGAGGCCGAGCCTGAGCACCAGGACTACCTGCAGCGGTATCCGAACGGCTACAACTGCCACTACCCTCGCGCCGGCTGGGTCCTGCCCCGCCGCATCGAGACGACGGAGGCTTCCGTCTGACCATGTACTCGTGGGGGCGTGCCACCGCTGAGCCGGTGGCACGCCCTCGCGTCATCAGTGACTGAGAAATGATGCGGAGTGACCGTGAACAACGATGAAGACAACACGGTGGAGCGGCGTCGCGCAGCATCAGCCGCAGGCCTGACGTGTGCCGATCTGACCGACGCGCTCGGCCGGAAGCATCGTCACCGTGCCCATGTCACCGGGCTGGTCAGTCCGACACCCGAACGCACCCTGTTCGGTCGGGTCGCGACGATCTCCTTCTTCCCAACGTGCCATGCCGTACTCGACCCGGAGCAATACACGTTCGGACGGCTGTTCCACCAGGCCGTCGACGGATCACCGGCCGATCCCGCCAACACGGTCCTCGTGATGGCCAGCAACGGCCACAGCTCGACGTCTCTCGCCGGTGGGACGAAGCTCTCCCGTGCGACCAACGTCGGCCTCGCCGGCGTCCTGACCGACGGCCGCCTTCGCGACTTCGACGAGCTGGCCGAGGAACCTTTCGCAGCCTGGTGCTCGGGAGAGGCCGTCGCCTGGGGTGGAGCTGTCGTCACGCCGTTTCAGGCGAACATCCCCGTCGTCATCGACGGAGTGGGCATCTATCCGGGCCAGTACATCTTCTGCGACTCATCGGGAGCCGTCGTCATTCCCGACAGCGACATCGACGATGTGCTCGAGACCGCCCATCGGGTCCGTGCCGACGACGCCGCGTCCCGTGACCTGATCGCGCGGGAAGCCCGCAGCGGCGACCTGGCGCACGAGCGGTGACCTCACACTCCTGGCGGTGTGGTGTTGTTGCGCCATTGGCGGGGTGTGGTGCCGAATTCTTCGCGGAAGATGCGGCTGAAGTGGCTGGCTGAGACGAACCCGTGTTGCTGGGCGAGGACGCCGATGGGGACATCGATGGTGGCCGGTGCGGTCAGGGCGTCGCGGACGCGGCGCAGGCGCTGGGACTGGATCAGTTGCGCGAGCCGGATGTCGGCGCGGGACATCTCTGCGTAGAGCAGACGCTCGGACACGTGCAGGTCCTTCGCGATCCGGGCGGCCCCGAGACCAGGGTCGGTGAGGTTGTCGAGCACGTAGGTGACGATCTGCTCGGCCAGCGGATACCGGGTCGTGGCGCGGTCGGGAGTGAGGGCGCTGAGCAGGGTCACTTTCAGCAGGTCGGCGACAGGCGCGAACACGTCCACCTCGTCGCGCAGGCTGAGCTCGGAGTCCATCACGCCCCCGAGCACGGACTGCAGCAGCGCCGCCAGCGAGGTCCGCTCACGCAGATCCACCCCAGAGACCTCGCCGATCTGATCCGCCGTCAACCCCACCACACCCAACGGCAGCTCGACGATCATGCGATCGGCGTCCTCGGCGGGCATTGCACTCCCCACCGTTGAGCGGGGGACAACGACGATGCTCCCCGGAGTCAGCTCGGTGTCCCGCCCCTGCAGCGACAGGACCGAGGCATTCCGACGCTGGTAGATGACTAACAGGTAGTCTTCGCCGTGACCACGCGGAGAGCTGACCGACATCACAGGACTGCTTCCTCGATCAGTTCGTAGATGTTTGCCCGGCGGAGATCGCTGGCGTGAAAGACGAGCCCGTCGCCCCGGTGCGGTGGCTGCGCTGCGACATGCCGCACGCACGCGGCGGCGAGATCTCGCTCGGCCGGCGACATCACCACGACTCCAATCACAGTCGTGTCCACGCCGACGAGATTGGTGGCGCTCCTGCTCACCTCACCGACCACACCGCTCGCCAACCTGTGTACACGGGCCCGAGACATCGTGCCGGCACCGTCGAAGGCCACCACCACCGTTCCAGGCCGAACGATGTGCAGCGCGGCGGTCACCTCATGCTCGATCCGTGAAGCCAGCGCCCGGCGGGCCCGGATGCCCAGGCCCCGACGAAACCGATAGGCCGCCACGACCAGACGCTCGTCCTCAGCCACCCGCTCCGCAAGAGGGGAAGGAACGAGCATCAGAAACTCTTGTGCGTCACCGAGCTTGACAGGCAGGTCCACCGAACGCCCCTCTCCTGCGGAGCACGCAACGTTCTCGCGGACGGGCGCGCGCGGGCGCCGGCATCGAGCCCTTGGCTCGGACGTTCTCGCGCACACGGAAGATCCGTGAACCGCGTGGCTTCCCGCACATCATGACCACCAGCCTACGACGACAGAAAAGGACTCGCCAGACCAAAGCGCGAACCGAGTGTCGAACGAGGAGAGGTTCTAGAAGCATGAAAACGCAGGCGGCGCGGATTGCTTCACATGATCCGGGTCGACTTGGAGAAGGACTCAAAGGTCCATTATTATGAGGGCATGCGATGCGAGCCTCCCGCTCCGCGGGGCTTGACTGGACCGGCCGGGCTGGCATCGCGTGACGGACGACTTCGATCCCTGCGGACGGGGGAGACTACCCTGGAGGCGTGACTGCCGACGGAACGAGTGCACGCCGGTTGACGCCGAAAGGGGCGGCAACGAGGGCACGTATCGTCGACGCAGCGAACCAGCTGATGTATGAGCGAGGTGTCGCCGCGACGACCCTCGCCGACGTCCGAGCCGCCAGTGCGACATCGAAGTCTCAGGTTTATCAGCACTTCGCCGACAAGGACGCACTCGTGAAGGAAGTCATCGAGACCCGGGCAGAGGACGTCCTGACGCAGCAGCGCCGACGCCTTCGACGAGTGGAGTCCCTGCGCGGGTTCGAGCTGTGGCGGGACGAGCTCGTCGAACGGAACGCGCTACGCAACGGCGCATACGGGTGCCCGCTCGGGTCTCTGGCGAACGAGATCGCAGACCACAACGAGGATGCCCGCCGCGCGATCGCTGCCCACTTCGATGAGTGGCTGGAGATGCTGATCGATGCCGTGGAGAGGCTGAAGACACGCGGCGTGTTGCGCAGCGATGCGGACTCGCGAGCGCTTGCCAGTGGGCTGCTGTCGGCACTCCAGGGAGGCTATCTTCTGGCGAAGGCGAGCCGAGACATCTATCCGATGCGTGCTGCTCTCGACATGGCTATCGCACAGCTCAGGGCCTACGCGACAGAGACCGGCTCCTCAACCTGATCCCTCTTCATCGCGAACGCGGTCAGCCCCGCAAAGCTGAGGAAGAGTCGTTCACCGGCGTCGATGATCGTCGCCAGCACATGGCTGCACGTGTTGCAGCGTACGACCAGCCCCGGAGCGTCCGGATACACGACTGATTCGCCAAGGGGCGCGATATGCCCGCAACCTCCGCAGCGTCCCTCGATCATCGTTGCGTCTGGAACGAGGAACTCGGCGAGAGTCCCGGAGAGGATGTTGCCGTCAAGATGGCTGGTCATCATAGGCCTCCGAATCGTTCGGTGAGGATGTCTTGCGGCGCATGACCGAGCTTCACGAGCCACGGCGCGACGGCTTCGACGAAGCCTGTCGAACCGCACACGAAAATGCGCGGACGGTCTTCCGGGGGGAGCGTCCGCGCGGCGACAGTCGACTCTGTGAGCCGTCCGACGGGCTCCTGCCATCCGGCTGGCGCTCGTCGCGTATACACGAGGTCCATGGCGAACGACCCGTCCGACAGTTCGAGGAGCTCATGGTGGAAATAGATGTCTTCGGGCGTACGCACCGAGTACAGCAGCCGGAACGGAACGGGATCGGACGCGGCCGCATGGGAGGCTGCCATCGCGTAGAGGGGAACGACGCCTGACCCGCCGGCGATGAGCTGCACGGGGCGCTGGCTCTGTCCCGGGCGCCAGAGGAAGAACGATCCCAGCGGTCCGTGGACCTCGATCTGATCACCGGCGCGCAGTTCGCGGACGAGGAACGGTGACACCTCGCCATCGGGCAGCTCATCGACCGCGAGGACGATCGTTCCGCCCGGCTCTGAGGATGCGATCGAGTACGACCGCGTCGCTTGGTAGCCGTCCGGAGCGGTCAGGCGTAGATCGAGATGACTTCCCGCCTCGCTCCCTGGCCAGCCCGGAACATCGAGCACCAGCCGCACCGCGGTCGGCGTCTCCGGGCGGACCTCTGAAACCGTGGCGACGAACCACGCCGGCCTCACGCGGGGGCGAGGCGGAGCGAGCCGGGTCTGCTCCATCACCAGTAGCGTTCTTCCTTCCACGGATCACCGTAGATGTGATAGCCGCTCTGCTCCCAGAACCCAGGGTCGTTCGTCGGCATCATCGTCAGCGCACGGACCCATTTCGCGCTCTTCCAGAAGTACAGATGCGGGATGAGAAGACGTGCCGGCCCGCCGTGCTCCGCGTCGAGGGGAGCGCCTTCGGCCTCGGTCGCGATCCAGGCTTTGCCGTCCAGGAGATCCTCGAGCGGCACATTCGTGGTGTACCCGCCGTAGGAGTGCGCCATGACGTAATCATGGGACGTCTCGACGTTCTCGAACAGCTTGTCCAGGCTCACCCCGCGCCAGGCCATGTCGAGCTTGGACCAGTGCGTGACGCAGTGGATGTCGACCGTGATGTCCTCGGCACCGAGCGCCAGAAACTGCTCCCAGTTCCAGTGATGCTCGGTACCGGTTTCATCGAGGATCGCGAAATCCCACGTCTCGGTATCGACATAGGGCGTGGGACCGGCAGTGAGCACCGGCCAGTTCTCGAACAGCGTCTGTCCCGGAGGGAGCTGATCATCGGGACCACGCCGACGTCCCGCGAATCCGCGAGTAGTGAACGACATACATCGCCCCTTCCGTGTCGTCTGGCTGTACACAACCGACGATATTGCGGGAGCTCTCTCGCTGATCGCCTAGTCCTGCGCGGAACTTGCCCATGACTGCAGGTGATGAGCCCAGGGGTGAAAACAGGCGATTGCGCCGACCACACTGTGGAACAGGACGCCCCACTAGGCGGCCTCGGTTCCCGCAAACATCGAGAAGAAGTCTGTGACCATGTGCCCTGTTGCGCTCGGCATGCCGACCGTTCGCAATCGCGCGCGCTCAACGATCGGCCGACCCGAGACACCTCTTCTCGTAGACAGGTTCGGGCGCATCGCGCGAGACCTGCGTGTATCGATCACCAGCGCCTGCTCACTGCGTTGCACATACTGCATGCCGGCGGAAGGCCTGCCCGTAGTCCCTCGCGGGGAGTTGCTGACTCCGGAAGAGATCGCGCGCCTGGTCACAATAGCCGTCCACGATCTCGGAGTACGCGAGGTGCGTTTCACCGGCGGCGAGCCGCTTACGCGACCGGATCTGGTCGAGATCGTGCGCCGGACGACCACAGTCGTGCCGGGCGTGCCCGTGTCGATGACGACCAATGGGATCGGCCTCGATCGCAAGGCGCCGCAGCTTGTGGAGGCCGGACTGACGCGGATCAACGTGTCGCTGGACACGATCGACCGCGAGCATTTCGCCGCCGTCACCCGACGCGATCGCCTGCCAGCCGTGCTCAGGGGGATCGAGTCGGCACAGCACGCAGGGCTCAGCCCGATCAAGATCAACGCGGTGGCGCTGCGCGAGACCCTCGCGGATGCTCCCGACCTGCTGGCGTGGGCGCTTGCCAACGGTGTGCGGTTGCGGTTCATCGAACAGATGCCGCTGGATGCTGATCAGACCTGGCGCAGAGACCACCTCGTCTCCGCCGAAGAGCTTCTCTCCGTGCTCGGACGCCGTTATCGACTGACCCCGGCCGGCCGTGAAGACCCGTCCGCTCCTGCAGAGGAGTGGCTCGTCGAGGGTGGCCCGGCGACCGTCGGCATCATCGGATCCGTGACGCGCAGCTTCTGCGAAGCGTGCGACCGTACACGGCTGACAGCCGAAGGCTCGGTACGTTCATGTCTATTCGGTGACGACGAGACGGACCTGCGCACGATGCTGCGCAGTGGAGCAGACGATGCCGCCATCGCCGACGCGTGGCGGGCGACGATGTGGGATAAACAGGCTGGGCACGGGATGGATGAGAAGAGCTTCCGTCGACCGGCCCGTTCTATGGGAGCGATCGGAGGCTGACGATGCCGTGCATACTCGTCCGATACTTCGCAGCCGCCGCTGAAGCGGCCGGCTGCGAAGAAGAACACGTCGAGGCGAGGTCCCTCGGAGAGGCGAAGGACGCGCTCCTCACAGCTCACCCGGCACTCGAAGCGGTCGTCGCAAAGGGGACATTCCTCGTCGACGGCATCGCCTCACGCGATCCCGCGCGACCGGTCTCCGCGCAGGTGGACGTGCTGCCCCCGTTCTCCGGCGGCTGAGCGATACGGTGGACGGTTGAGACTCGATCCATAGCGAGGCTTCCGCGTATCGAGGACCGCGTTCGTCTCGTGCGCCGTCATCTTTCTGCGTGAGACGATCGTGCCGTATTGCCCCGATCCTCGCGTCAGCAGGAGTCGAAGTACAAGCGCTGGGGATGCATACCGTCGCTCACGTCGTACACGGCATCGGACGCTTCGCGTGGAGTGTCCTCGCGCATGTAGCGCAGATGCCGTTCACGGGTGTCTGGATGGGCCGGCCCGCCGCCGTCGAGGAAGACGGTGAAGTGCCACGCCGAACGCAGACTGGAGCGCAGCAGCGACCAGCCGTCGACAATCAGCACCGTGTGCTCAGACGCGTCAGTGAACCCGCTCTCAGGTCCGTTGAGGCGGAACATGCGCAGCATGGTTCGGACCGTATCGTCGTCCGTGAACGGTGCTGCGGTGAGACGAGTCGCGTTACGTCCCACTGCGCGCAGCGCTGCCGCTAGCGTGTTGGCGAAGTGCGTGCGGGCTGCAGCGTCCACGCCGTCGATGGCGACGAGTATTCGGCCGCGTGGGTTTCTGTGAAGCACCTCCTGAGCGAGCTCCTCCCAGACGGCGGTACCAGCGGCACCTGAGGCGTTGGGAGACGTGGCCATCGTCACTCCTGCCGTGGAATGGTCAAGAGGGGGCGCTCTGGAATGCCGTTCTGGCCACGCTCATCCTTGCCGTCGGCGCTCGCTGTGGGTTGCGTTCGCGCTCTCGAGACGCCATCGATCGGTTTCATCTCTCCGCCTCTTGCCGAGTCGCATCCGCATGCTGGGGCAACTCCCGGACGAGTTCGAGGACGTCGTCGGGAAGGAGCTGTCCTAACGTTCCACAGGAGTACACGCTGATCACGACCTTCCCGTCGGGATCCAGCACGAATCCGGTTGTCTGCAGCTGGGGCGGGTCCATGGTGACGAACGCTCCGGTCGTGGCGGCGATCTGCCCCACATCGGTGCTGTGTCCGATCGGAAAGGTCAGGCCATAGCGCGACACGAGCTCCGTGATCATTGGCTCCTCGTCCGCAGTCAGCGCGACGACGGCGATATCCACGGCGGACAGGCGCCGTAGGCCGCGCTGGAACGCACGCAGCTGCTCTACGCAGGACCTGCAGCTTGCCCCGCGTGAGAAGAGGACCACGCTGTACTGCCCGGCGAATTCGGCAGGGATCGTTCGGCGTGGTCCTCCCACCTCGACCAGTTCAAGAGGGGGGAACGCATCACCGCCACGCAGCAATGACATCAGCGGACGACTCCTGACGGGGCCAGTCCGTTGCCATGGAAGCTGTCTGGTTCAATCTCAATGCCGGTCATCTGGCGGCCTCTTTTCGTCGGTGATTGCGTCTTCAGCGTTTCGCGCTTGAGTGCTTCTTGCGTATCTACAACCCCACCCACTCCGATCTGCCGTCGGTGAAGTGCTGGTGCTTCCAGATCGGAACCTCTGCCTTGATCGCGTCGACGAGCTTCCCGCACGCGGCGAAGGCCTCCGCCCGGTGTGGAGCGGCGACGACCGCGACCAGTGCGACGTCGCCGATCTCGAGGTGCCCGATGCGGTGAGCGGCGACGACATCGCAGTTCGTGGCTTGCGCGATCCTCGCGCACACGTCGATGAGGACTCGTTCTGCGTCGGGGTGCGCCTCGTAGTCGAGAGACCCGACATCCTCTCCGTGGTCATGGTCGCGCACGATGCCTTCGAAGGTGACCACCGCCCCGTTCTTCCTGCTGCGTATCCGTGTCTCCAGCCACGTCTTGTCCAGTGGTGCGGTGGTGACGGAACCGATCGGCTCAGGCATGTCCGCCACCGGCCAGCTGGTCGTGCAGGTGCGGCAGGAGCGGTTCCAGCGCGAGGAGGCCGTCTTGTACGCCGCGTGGCGATCCGGGCAGATTGATGACGATTGTGCGTCCGGCGATCCCCGCAAGCGCTCTGCTGAGCGAGGCTGTCGGAGTCGTCGTACGGCCCGCTGCCCGAATGGCCTCGGCGACGCCGGGAAGTGCTCTCTGGATCACCGCGCTCGTTGCCTCGGGCGTGCGGTCCTCGGGATGCACACCGGTGCCGCCGGTCGTGATGATCAATGCCGGTTCGCGGGTGAGAGCATCCGCGAGCGCCCGATGGATATCCGCGTCAGCGACGACCACGGGTTCGTCTGCCTCATACCCGCGGTCGCGAAGCCAACCTGAGATCGCCGGCCCGGTGAGGTCATCGCGCGATCCGGCCGCGGTGCTCGTGGACGAGACGATCACGACCGCGTGTCCGCGCTCTGTGGGCTCAGGTGCGTCTGCAACCCAATGCCCGCGCTTGCCCCCGGTCTTCTCGATGAGGCGGATGTCTCCGAGTACTGCGGCCGGATCGACGGATTTGATCATGTCGTGCAGGGCGAGACCGGCGACGGCGACAGCGGTGAGGGCTTCCATCTCGGCGCCGGTCTTCGCCGTAGCTGCGACCGCGGCCCGAATCTGCACCGATGAGGTGCTGAGCTCGAAATCGACGGTGACGGACTCCAGGGGCAGCGTGTGCGCGAGGGGCACGAGCTCGCTGGTGCGTTTGGCGCCCTGGATGCCCGCGATCCGCGCTGTCGGGAGCGCGTCTGCTTTGCTTAGTTGGTTGGTGGCGAGCAGCTCCAGCACTGCCGGTGTCGTGTCGAGACGGCCGGTCGCGATCGCCGTGCGACGAGTGATCGCCTTCCCGCCGATGTCGATCATCCGCGACCGGCCTTGATCGTCGAGGTGCGGCAGTTCGTTCATAGATTCCAGGTCTCCACGCGTGTCCCGATGTCGAGGGTGACGGCATCGATCGGGACATCGATGAGCACGTCGGATGCCGCCATGGCGGCGACAAGGTGCGAGGAGGCTCCGCCCAGCGGTGCGACCCGGCCTTCAGGCAACGCCACGCCGCGGCGGAACTGCCGTTTGCCGGTGACAGAGGTGAGAGGTTCGGCCAGGGTCCGTGGCTCGGGTCGGCGTGCAGGCAAGCCTGCTGTCTCGCGGAGGATCGGCTCGATGAAGAGCATGAATGACAGCTGCGCGGACACGGGGTTGCCGGGGAAGCACACCACGGGAACGTCTTTGTAGAGGGCGGTGGCCTGCGGGCCTCCGGGCTGCATTGCGAGGGTATCGATGTGTGCCCCGAGGGGCTCCAGGAACTCCCTCACAACTTCGTAGCTGCCTGCCGAGATGCCTCCGCTGGTGAGCACGATCTCGGCTCCCGCCGCGTACGAGGCGTCCAGGGCGCGCGCGAAGGCGGCCGTGTCGTCGACGACACGATGCTCATCGGCCAGGAAGGCACCGGCGGACCGCACCGCTGCGGCGAGCGCGGGGCCGTTGGCGTCGTAGATCTGGCCGGGAGCCAGAGGTTCACCGGGGGTGGCCAGTTCGCTTCCTGTCGAGATCACCGCGACACGAACTTGCGAGCGAACGGGGATGGAGTCCAGTCCGGCGGCTGCGAGTGCCGCGAGGTGGCGGGGAGCGAGCCGGAGGCCGGAAGGCAGTAGAGGATCACCGGCGGCGAGGTCAGAGCCGGCTTCTCGTACGAACTCTCCGGCGTCCGGTTTCCGCGTGAACGTCACTGTCGCGTCGTGGACGGTGGCATGTTCGACAGGGACGACCGCGTCGGCATCGTCCGGGATCGGCGCACCGGTCATGACCCGGACGGCATGGCCGGGGTCAAGCGGCGCAGGTGTTCCGGGGGCGGCGGGGATCTCACCCCGCAGCGGCAGACTGCGTGGTGTCCGCGCAAGGTCGGTCACACGGACGGCGAAGCCGTCCATCTGTGAGTTCCGGAACGGGGGCAGAGCTATCGGAGTCCGTACGGGGTGGGCGAGCACCCGATCCAGTGCACGAGTCAGGGCGACCTGCTCGACGGTGCGCTGACTCACGGCGCTCAGGAGCGCGCGGACTCGGGCTGTGTGTGCGGCGACCGGTGTGCGGAGCATGTCAATACCTGCTCGCCGTGGGATCGACGCGGACTGCCCAGGCGTCGACTCCTCCGGTGAGATGCCGCACATCAGAGAATCCGAGTTGGAGAAGCAGATCGAGCGCCTGACGCGAGCGTCCGCCGCGGTGACAGTACAGCACCACCGGATTACCGGTGCCGAGTTCTCGAGTCCGACTGGCAAGCTCGCCCAGGGGGATCAGCACGCTCCCCGGGATCGACGTGATCTCGGCTTCCCACGGTTCTCGCACATCGACGAGCAGCGGCGGTTCGGACGTCATGAGCAGGTCGCGCAGTTCTTCGGGGGAGACATCATTCTGATCCGAGGGCTGCGGAGCGGGCGTCGCGGTCTGCACTGCGGCGCGCGTGGATTCGTCACGCCGGTAGACGATCTCGCGGGTGCGACCGGTGCGGGCGTCGTACGCAGCGACCCGACCGATCAACGGGTCTCCGATGCCGGTGAGCAGCTTGAGCGCCTCGGTCGCCATGAAGGCCCCGATGACGGCGCAGACGCTCGGCAGCACGCCGATCACGTCGCAGGTGTCCGCATCGGAATCGGAGCCGTGCGGGAACAAGTCGCGGTAATCGGTGCCCCTGGCATCCCACGCCACTCCGGCCTGACCGGCGTATCCCAGCGCCGATCCCCACACCAGCGGGATGCCGCATTCAGCGGCAACACGGTCTGCCAGCAGCACCGTCGCGGGATTGTCGCTGGCATCGACGAGGACATCCACACCGTGCAGCAGATCCTCAGCTGTCACAGCGTCGAAACGCCTATCAACGGCGCGCACCTCAGCATCAGGAGCAAGCGCCGCGAGCCTCGTGGCGGCCGAGGCAGCTTTGCCGCGGCCGACGTCACCCGGCGTGTGCATCGTCTGCCGGTGCAGATTGGATTCGGCAACAGTGTCGTCATCGACGATCGTGAGCGTGCCGACGCCGGCAGCAGCAAGGACCGGCAATAGGGTGCTCGCCAAGCCGCCCGCGCCTATCACGAGCACATGCGCTCTCGCCAGGCGCTCCTGAGCGGGCACACCGAACTCCGCGAGGACGCGCTGCCTCTGAAAGATCGGCGAGAGCGGATCGACTGGCATGTCCTCAGGCTAGGGAGCCGGCCCCAGCAGACGAGGCCGGGAGCGTCGAGACAGCAGGGAGCAGACAAACTCCCGCAGTCGCAGACCATTCCCACGAGCTCGGCTGCGGGAGGGTTGAGACAGGTCGCGGACTTCGTTCGCCTGACCAGCCGATTCCCAGAGGAGTTCCTGTCTTGCGCGCCCCTTCTCTTCTTGCCGCGTTCGCCGCCATCCTTCTGCTCGCCGGCTGCTCATCGCCCGGCGCAATAGACGATGAGTCCGATGCCGGAGCGGGCGATGATGACATGATCTCCGGAACGGTGACGGTGTTGGCCGCCGCGTCCTTGACCGACGTGATGGACGTCCTCGCGGAGAGATTCGAGGATGCGAACGCGGATGTCGACATCGCCGCTAGCTACGGCGGGTCGTCGGCGCTTGCCGAGCAGATCATCTCTGGTGCTCCGACTGACGTGTTCTTCTCGGCGAATGAGGCGACGATGCAGTCCGTCGTTGATGCTGGCTTGGCGGTCGACCCGGGAGTGCTGGTCACCAACACACTGCAGATCGCGGTTCCCGTGGGAAATCCCGCCGGGATCACCGGTCTCGCCGACTTCGCCCGGCCCGAACTGACGATCGCATTGTGCGATACCGCAGTGCCGTGCGGGTCTGCAGCGCAGTCGCTGCTCGACCTATCCGGAGTCCAGGCCCAACCGGACACTCTCGAGGAGGATGTCCGCGCCGCTCTGACGAAAGTCTCTCTCGGTGAGGTCGACGCCGCGCTGGTCTACGTGACCGACGTCGTCGCAGCAGGAAGTGCCGTAGAGGGCATCGACGTGCCCGAGGCGCAGCAGGTGATCAACAAGTACCCGCTCACCCTTCTCGCCGAGGCGACGAACCCGGACGCCGCGCAGGCATTCATCGACTTCCTCCGCTCGGATGAGGCACGTCAGGTCTTCGAGGATGCCGGCTTCGCGGCCCCGTGAACGGCTGCAGCCGGTCGTCCTCGCTCTCGGCGTAGTCGGTCTCGCGCTGCTCGTTCTGCCGCTGCTCGGACTGATCCTGCGCGCACCCTGGGGTGATCTCGCCGGGCTGTTCGTCCGACAGGAGGTTCTGCAGGCTCTGGGGCTGTCGTTGCTCACGGCGACGTTGTCGACCGGCCTCAGCCTCGTCCTCGGTATCCCGCTGGCGGTGCTGCTGAGCCGTTCCGTTCGCTGGCGGGTGTTGCCGCGGCGCCTCTTGCGTGCGGCGATCACCGTCCCGCTGGTGCTGCCTCCCGTCGTCGGCGGCATCGCTTTGCTTCTCCTGCTGGGTCGGCGCGGACTCCTCGGGCAATGGCTCACGCAGGTTGGCGTCACCATCCCTTTCACCACCGGCGCCGTCGTGCTCGCGCAGACGTTCGTGGCTATGCCCTTCCTCGTTTTCGCCGTCGAAGGCGCGCTGCGATCGGCAGACCGTCGCAGCGAGACTGCGGCTGCTTCGCTGGGTGCCAGCCCGTGGCAGATCTTTCGTCTCGTGACCGTACCGCTGACGGCACCCGGGATCGCGGCCGGTGCCGTGCTCTGCTTCGCCCGCGCGCTTGGCGAGTTCGGCGCGACCATCACGTTCGCGGGCTCCTTCCCGGGTGTGACGCGCACACTCCCGATTGCTTCCTATCTCGCGATGAACTCCGACCCCGACACCGCGATCGCACTCGCCCTCGTGCTGCTTGCCGTATCGCTGAGCGTTCTCCTCGCGCTCCGCGACCGATGGCTGCCAGGAACCGTATGACTGCACAGCTGACGATCTCCGCACGTATTCGACGCCCCGCTTTCGACGTGATCATCGAACTCAGAGCAGAGCCCGGCCGTGTACTCGCGGTTGTCGGTCCGAACGGGGCCGGAAAAACCAGCATCCTCGCAGCGATCGCGGGTTTCACGGAGGTGGACGGGGCAGTGCGGCTCGGAGACAGGGACCTGGCATCCCTTCCCGCCGCGCAGCGTGGAATCGGCGTCATGTTCCAAGACCTGCTCCTCTTCCCGCACCTGACGGTGCGCGAGAACGTCGCCTTCTCCGCCAGAGCCCGCGGCAGCAGGTGGCCCGCGGCCCGGCGCAGCGCAGATCGTTGGCTGTCCCGCTTCGGCTTGATCGACCTGGCGGAGAGATACCCGGGCGCACTCTCCGGCGGGCAGGCACAGCGCGTAGCGCTGGCTCGTGCCCTCGCATCCGAACCGAAAGCACTGCTCCTCGACGAACCGCTCGCGGCTCTGGACGTGGAGTTCCGCGACGAGGTGCGTGCCGACCTCGGCGTGCATCTGCGTGAGTTCGGCGGACCGACGATCCTCGTCACTCATGACCGCGAAGACGTCGATGCGCTTGCCGACGAGATCGTCGTCCTCGATGCAGGGCGCATCGTGCAGCAAGGAGCTCTCGCCGACGTGACTCGAAAACCTGCCACAGCATGGGCTGCTCGATTCGTGGGAAAGAGGGACGCAGATGATGCCGAACGCGGATAACGACTTCCTCTTGGGGCTGGCCGGAGTATCGGGCACGATGCTCGGCACGTTCATCGTGGGCGTGTTCTTCTACATCGACTCGGAGATGCATCGTCGGCTGGCGGCATCGGAGGCCGCGGACCGGTACTTTCGCTCATCGATTCGCTGGGTGTTCACGGCGTACTCCATCCCTCTGCTCGTCCCGCTCGCGCTCGCGTCACTTGATGCTCTCTGGGGCGCGCTGAGCTTCATCGCCCTCGGCATCCTCTTGGTCGCGATGACCGTCGAAACGGGGCGGCGCATCCTCGCGAGAGGCGGGGCCGGCTCCTCTCGCTCTCTCGTAGTGAACGAATGGGCCTCGAGCTTCGGCATCGTCATCGCCATGGTCCTGCCGTGGACACTGGGCGGCTGGGTGCCCGCACCGGATGACTTCGTGCCCTCACTGCTCATCCTTCTCGCATGCAGTTTCGCGAGCACCGCGGCGCTGGTCATGACGCAGTTCGATGCGACGATGGGCATGGTTGACGCCGGGATGAGAGACAGGGACGGCGCAGAACCGGACGATCCGGCAGATCGCTGAGTCGGATTACTGCCGAGCCTCGATGGGAGAGGTGTTCTGACGTCTACTGCTCGTCTTCGTCGAAGGCTATGCGTGCTCGTTCGATGGCCGGCAGTTGCTCATCCGCCCAGGCGATGAGCGCGTCAACTGGCGCCCGTAACGTCTTGCCCAGCGTCGTGATCCGGTACTCGACGGACACCGGACGTGTGCTGATGACCCGACGTTGCACGACACCGTTCCGCTCCAGCCTTCGCAACGTCGCCGTGAGGGATTTCTGCGTCACGCCGGGTATGGCACGTCGTAAAGCGTTGAATCGAGACGGCCGTTCGCACAATTCGTTGAGGACGCTGAGCGACCACTTATCGAGCACCTGGTCGAGCAACTCGCGGTGCGGCGCTGCGATACGCAGCTCGTCCTCGCGCACGGCGGTATCGCCCATGTAACCAGGTCTCCTTGAAGTGTCTTTCGCCTACCAGGTATCAATGGTAAACCACTACGGACGAACAGGACCTTCCATGTCAGTTGCACGCTTCAGCCCTTGTCAAGGGCCATTGAGTTCTGCCCATAGGCGGCCAGTGTTTCTTCCCGCTGGTGGCCATCAGAACTGCCCACTGGTGGCCAGCTGGTTTGCCCGTTTGGGTGGTGGTGCTGGCCACCGTGATGGGATCAGTTCAGTGGCATGACTCCCTTCCCGGCCATTGCCTGGGTCATCCGTACGGAGTCTCCGGTGGTCTGGCACACGTGGGCGTGGTGCAGGAGCCGGTCCACGGTGGCGGTGGCCAGGGTCTTGGGCATCAGCTCGTCGAAGCCGGCCGGGTGCAGGTTCGAGCTGATCGCTACGGAGCGTTTCTCGTAGGCGGCGTCCACGATGCGGTAGAGGCCCTCGGCGGCATCGTCGGCGACCGGCAGCAGGCCGATGTCGTCGATGACGATCAGGTCGGCGCGCAGGATTCGGGCGACGGCTTTGGTGATGGTGTCATCGGGCCGGTGGGCCCGGATCATCGCCCCGAGGTCCTCCAGGGTGAACCAGGCCACCCGCTTGCCCTCCTCCACGGCCTGCTGGCCCAGGGCCTCGAGGAAGAAGGTCTTGCCGGTGCCGGAGGGCCCGCAGACCACGAGGTTCTCTCTGCGCGAGAGCCATTCCAGGGTGCGCAGGGACTGCTGGGTCGGGGCCGGGATCGAGGAGGCGCCCGGATCCCAGGTCGTGAAGGTCTTGCCGGTGGGGAACCCGGCGGCCTTGCGCCGGGCGGCGAGCATGGATCGGGCCCGACCGGTGGTCTCCTCGACCAGCAGGGCCTTGAGGACCTCGGCCGGCTCCCAGCGTTGGGCCCGGGCGGTGGCCAGTACCTCGGCGGCGATACCGCGGGCGTGGGGCATCTTCAGCTGCCGCAACAGCGCCTCCAAATCGGCCGGCAGCGCCGGTGCGGCGGTGTTCGGGGTGTGGATGCTCACCGGGCTGCCCCCTCGGTGTTGGAGGTACCGAGGCCGGCCCAGCCGGCGGTGCCCTGGGTCAGGGACCGTTCCTCGGTGGCGGTGTGCATCCCGGTGCGGTGGCCGGCGGCGGTGAGCAGGGAGGCCAGGTCGCCGTGGGCGAAGCGCTGGTGCACCGCGGCCACCCCGAGGGCGCGGTCGACCTGGTCGGTGCCGGCGAGCTTGGCCAGGGTGACGGCCTCGGCCATCTTCTGACCGATCCGGCTGGTGCCGGCCGCGGCGGCCTCCACCAGCCAGGTCCTCGCTCCGGCCCCGATGGCCAGGAACTCGGCCTCCGCCGCCGAACGGGGCACCGGGGTGTAGTCCCCGGGCACCTTGTCCGTCTCGTGGCCGGGGAAGTGCGCGTCGTCGATGGCCGGGGACCCGGGCCGGGCCACCCGGTGCCGGGCGACCTCCACCGGCCCCTGCGCACCGGCGTGCATGATCACCACCATCGAGTCCGGTCCGGTGCCGTGATGGCGCACGAACACCTCGGCCCCGAGCAGGTGCGCGGGCACCGAGTACTGGGCGTTTTCGAAGGAGACCATCGGCGTGTTCTCCGGCACCTTCCGTCCCACCCCGTAGGCCACGGTGTGCGCCGTGGCGGGGATCCGATGCAACGCGCTGGTCTCCTCGGCGAGCATGTGGTCCGGGCGGCGCCGGGTCACCCGGTGCTCCCGGGAGTTCACCATGGCCATGAACCCCGCGCAGGCGGCCTCGAGCTCAGCGAACGAGGCGTACTGGTCCCGCAGGTTGGTGTCCTTCGGGACCAGGTCGGCCTTGGCCAGCTTCACCGCGTTCTCCACCCCGCCCTTGGCGGCCGGATCCGCTGGCTGGCAGGTCAGCACCTCCACGCCGTAATGCCGAGCGAACGCCACGGTGGCCTGGTTACGCACCGGCACCCCGGCCACATGAGAGACCGTCACTGTCTTCTCGTTATCCGTCAGCACATAGGTCGGCGCGCCCCCGATCAGCCGGAAGCACCGGTCCAGGGCGGCGAACACACTCGGAGCCGTCCTATCACGCAGGGCGATGACGATCCGGTAGCGGGACCAGGCCAGCCAGGCCACGAACAGCACCGTCTTGGCCCCGTCGATCGCCGGCCCATCGCCGAAGTCGTACTGCAGCCATGCGCCCGGCTCGGTGATCCAGGGCCGGTGCACCCGGCGCTTCCCGGCCCGCCAGGCGGCCTTCACCTCGGCCACCGCCCGCCGGGTGGAGCGCTCAGAGCCGGTGTAGCCCATTGCGGTGAGCTTGGCGTGCACGACATCGGCGCGGATCCTGCCCGTGGAGGCCTCGACCCATTCCTCGATCTTGGGCAGCCAGACATCGGTGACCTTCGGGCGGCTGGCTCCGGATCCAGGGGTCTGGCCGGCGTCGCGGGCCCGCACCAGCCGGGCCACGGTGTGATGGGAGCAACCGGCCAGCTCGGCGGCGCCCCGCAATGACTTGGTCAGGTCATAGGCACTGAGTATTTTCATGGTTTCTGCGGCATCCTTCATTCAGGGCCTCTTCCTCGCTGGATTCGATTCGACACCGATATCCAACCCGGGGAGGAGGCCCCCGCCGGCTCACGACGCGGCGGGCAACGAGCAACGCGGGCAAACCAGATGGCCAGCACCGGGCAGTTCCCGTGGCCATCACTGGGCAGTCCTCATGGCCGTCAGCGGGTCATTCCCTGGCCACCTATGGGCAGCTTTTCATGGCCGCTTACACAGGGCCAGGGGGTCCGTCAGATCGCACGCACGCTGGGACGTGATCCCGGCACGATCAGCCGTGAGCTGCGCCGTAACTGCGCCACTCGTTCCGGGAAGCAGGAGTACCGGGCCACGGTGGCGCAGTGGAAGGCCCAGGAAGCTGCCAGGCGGCCCAAGCCGGCGAAGCTGGCCACGAACCAGCGACTGCACGACTACGTCCAGGCACGCCTGAACGGGGTGGTCCTGGGCCCCGATGGCGTGGCCGTGCCGGGACCGGTCGGGCCCGGTTTCAAGGGGCGGAAGATGAAACCGCGCCGGGCGGACCGGCGGTGATCCACGGCGTGGAGCCCTGAGCAGATCAGCCACCGGCTGCGCCTGGAGTTCCCGGATGATGTGTCCATGCGGATCTCTCACGAGGCGATCTATCAGTCCCTGTTCGTCGAGGGACGGGGCGCACTCAAACGCGAACTCGTCGGGTGCCTACGCACCGGACGGGCTCTGCGCGAGCCGCGGGCACGTACCCGGAACAAGCCCCAGGGCCACGTCACCGAGGACGTGGTGTTCAGCAAGCGCCCACCTGAGGCCGCTGATCGTGCTGTGCCCGGGCACTGGGAAGGGGACCTGATTATCGGGACCGAGCGTTCAGCGATCGGGACTCTGGCCGAGCGGAAGAGCCGGGCCACGCTTCTGGTCCACCTTCCCCGCCTGCAGGGATGGGGTGAGCAGCCGCCGGTGAAGAACGGGCCGTCGCTGGGCGGGTACGGGGCCGAGGCGATGACCGCGGCCCTGACTAAGGCGATGACGACGGTGCCGGAGCAGCTGCGTCAGAGCTTGACGTGGGATCGGGGCAAGGAGCTGGCCGGGCATGTCCAGTTCACGATGGCCACGGGCACGAGAGTGTTCTTCGCTGACCCCCACTCGCCGTGGCAGCGGCCGACGAACGAGAACACGAACGGGGTGCTGCGGCAGTACTTCCCCAAGGGCACGGACCTGTCGAGATGGTCGGCCGAGGACCTCGCAGCAGTCGCGTACACGCTGAACAACAGGCCCAGGAAGGTCCTGGACTGGAAGACTCCCGCGGAGGTCTTCGCCGAGCAGCTACGCTCGCTCTCAACGCACGGTGTTGCAACGACCGGTTGAACCCGCCCAATTTCGAGCCAGGCGGTTCGTGGAGACGCTCCGGGTCAACGGCCTGGTCGGGTCGATGGGCAGGGTCGGTGCTGCTGGGGACAACGCGGCAATGGAATCCTTCTTCGCGCTGTTGCAGAAGAACGTGCTGAACCGGCGTCGCTGGCAGTCCTTCGACCAGCTCCGGCTCGCGATCGTGAGCTGGATCGAGCGGACCTATCACCGCCGTCGTAGGCAGGCCCGTCTCGGGAAGCTCACCCCTGTCGAGTTCGAGATGGTTCAATCAGTCCAGGCGGCTGCCGCCGCCTGATAACTCGTGTCAAGCAAACTCATGGCAGACCCTTCTCACGCGCCTGAATCTCGCCGTCATGGATCGACAGCACCTCGGTCTGTGCGCCAGCCCGCTCCAGAAGCGCCGCGCAGGCTCTGACTGACCGACATCAGGAAGCACTTCACGGCTGAGGAGAAGCTCTGTCTCTGCGCGAACAAGGCCGTCGCAGGCCGCGGCGGTGCAGCCGTGGTGGCTGGGTGCCTGGTGCACGAGGACCGGGGCTCGCAGTTCCGATCTGGCCTATTTCAGGACGCGCGCACCCGTCATGGGCCGATCGGCTTCGTACTCGACGTCCTGACGCGCGGTTCTGCCGGCCGGTCGGCCTGATCCCGCGCTCCGGGTGATCACGGCGTCGGATCGAGCCTGACAGGTCAGCGTCGGCGCCGTGGTGGATGGCATGCACCACCCCCACGAGCGCCGTGTCGCGTTCAGCACTCTGGTGGGCCTACCTGCCCCCTCACTCCGCCAGGAATTCCAGCAGGATCCGGTTGAACTCCTCGGAGTGGCTGATGCTGAAGCCGTGCGGGGCATCCTTGACGAGTTCGACGCGGCTGCCGTCGATCGCCTTGTGCGTCCGCTTGCCGGAGCCCTTGAACGGCACGATCTGGTCGGCGTCGCCGTGCAGGACCAGGGCCGGCACGGTCACTGCCGGCAGGTCGCGGCGGAAGTCGGTGGCCCCGAACGCGTCCATGCAGGCCAGCGCCGCCGTCTGGTCGGACTGCAGCGCCATCCGGATGGCCTCCTGGCGCTGCTCCTCGGTGACCTTGAGGCTGCTGGTCAGGCCGGCCAGCTTGGGGGTGGAGAAGAACGTCGTCGTGAAGTCGTCGAAGAACGACTCGCGGTCCTTCTCGAGACCCGCGCGCATCTCGGCGGCCTGCTTCTCGGTCAGCGGGCCGTCGGGGTTGTCGTCGGTCTTCAGCAGGTACGGGGGCACCGCGCCGGCGAACACCACCGAGTGGATCCGGTCCGCGCCGAACCGGGACATGTAGCGCGCCACCTCGCCACCGCCCATCGAGAAGCCCACGAGCGTCACGTCACGCAGGTCGAGCTCGGTGAGCAGACCGTGCAGGTCGGCGGTCATCGTGTCGTAGTCGTACCCGCCGGCGGGCTTCTCCGAGGCACCGAAGCCCCGCCGGTCATAGGTGATCACGCGGTAGTGCGGGGACAGGGCTGCGACCTGGTCCTTCCACGAGTCGAGGGTCAGCGGCCAGCCGTGGATGAGGACCACGGGACGCCCGTGGCCGGCCTCCTCCACGTTCAGTCCGATCGTGCCGTGGTCCGTGGGGATCTGCATGAGGGTCATGTGCGTCTGCCTTCCTGTGCTCTCGGGGGACGACGGCGGCGCTCGGCCGCCGCTTCCTCCTCACGCTAGGCACGCGCTCGGCACGTGTCAGGCTTCGGTCTCCGCCATCCTGCGCAGCGTCAGCGCGTTGAACGCGGCGTGGCCGTGGTTGTCGTTGTTGAAGTAGACGTAGGCGGGGCGCGCGCCCGCCGCGTCCGCGCCGGTCAGCTCCCGCAGCCGCTTCACCCAGGGGGAGAGCTCGGCGTCGGAGAACGATCCGCCGTAGCGCCAGTCCGGGTCCGCGTTGTGGAAGCGCACGTAGGCGAGGCGGCCGGTCGCGCGCAGCACCGGCTCCCGCCCGGCGATCACCGAGACCACGAACCCCGCCCCGTGCCGGTCGAGGAGGTCGAACACGTCCTCGTCCAGCCAGGACTCGTGCTGGACCTCCACCGCCACGCGCACCCGCTCGGGCAGCAGGCCGAGGAACCCGGCGAGTCGGTCGTCGTCGCGGTGCAGGTTGACCGGCAGCTGCAGCAGCAGCGGCCCGGCGTGGTCACCGAGCAGGTCCAGGGTGTGCACGATGCGCTCCACCCAGTCCTGCGGCTCGTTGAGCTTGCGGTAGTGGGTGAGGTAGCGGGAGGCCTTGACGGCCATCTCGAAGCCGGCGGGCAGGCGCTCGCGCCATGCCTCGACGGTGCTGTCCGCCGGCCAGCGGTAGTGGGAGCCGTTGAGCTCGACCGTCCGGAAGCGCTCCGTGTAGTGGTCGAGCTGGTCGGCGATCCGCAGCCCCTGCGGGTAGAAGGTCCCGCGCCAGTGCCTGTAGGTCCAGCCGGAGGTCCCGATCCGCACGTCCATCCCCCGACGATAGCCCCGGCCCGGGTTCCCGGGTCTTGCCTTCACCCTCCGTCGCCCGCGTAGCGTCCCGCTGATCATCGCGGTGGCTCAGAGGTACGACCGGAAGATGGGCATCGGCTCCCTGATCGCCACGATGCTCCCGTCCTCGATCGCCTTCCTGCCCGCGTGCACCGGCATGGTCATCGGCTGGAGGTGGCTGGGCCTGCCGCTGGGCCCGAACGCCCGGTCCAGTACACACCGTGACCGGCCCGGTGCCCGCCCGCGACCCGGGCGCCCGTCCACTACTGTGACAGGAATGGACACGACGCGATTCGACGACGACCTGCGCGCGATGCTCGGCGAGGTGGAGTCGGACCGCCGCGGCGAGCCCTCCGACTACCTCGAGGACGTCGCCGGCCAGCATGTGGACGGCCTCGCCGTGGCGGTGTGCACGGTGGACGGCCACCAGGCCGCCGCCGGGGAGACCGAGCACGCCTTCGCGCTGCAGTCGGTCTCCAAGGCCCTCACCTACGCGGTGGTGCTGCAGGAGATCGGCCTGGACCACGTGCTGGAGGACGTGGGCGTCGAGCCCTCCGGTGAGTCGTTCAACCACCTGTCCCTGCACGACGACGGCCGGCCGTGCAACCCGCTGATCAACGCCGGCGCCATCCTGGTCCACTCCCTCCTGCCCGCCGGGGACGAGGACGAGCGGACGGCCCTGCTGCTGCGCCGCTACAGCGCGCTGGCCGGCGTCGAGCTGGAGGTCTGCGAGGACGTCCTCGACGCCGAACGCACCCGCGCCGACCGCAACCTGGGCCTGGCCCACCTGCTCGCCGACGCCGGCCGGCTGCCCATCTCGGCCCGCGAGGCCGTGGCCGGGTACCTCGCGCAGTGCTCGGTCCTGGTCACCGCACCCCAGCTGGCCGTCATGGGCGCCACCCTCGCCGCTGGCGGCAAGAACCCCGTGACGGGGGAGCGGGTGCTGGACGAGTGGGTGGCGCAGCAGACGATGTCCGTGATGCTCACCTGCGGCATGTACGACGCCAGCGGCCAGTGGGTGGCTGAGGTCGGCGTGCCCGCGAAGTCCGGCGTCTCGGGCGCGCTGCTCGGTGCCGTGCCCGGGGCCCTGGGCCTCGCCGCGTGGTCGCCGCGCCTGGACGAGCAAGGTAACTCCCGGCGTGGCATCGGGTTGTTCGAGGGGCTCAGCTCGCGCTGGGACCTGCACGTGCTCCAGCACCGTGGCGCCCTGCGCGGCCTCAGCGGGCCCCGCTGACCCCGCGCTGATGCCTAGCCGCCGCGCCGTCGTCGCGTGGGCCACCCCGCCGACGACGCCGCGCTCCGTCCCTTGTCACCCTCTGGCGCGCGCCGCGTAGCATCGGGCCCATGACCACTCCAGAGAAGAAGGACGACGCCCCCGCGATCCCCGTGCAGGACTCCCAACTGGCCCACGACGACCCGCGCACCCGCCACCCGAAGCTCCGCGTCGACAAGCAGCGCCAGCCCGAGCCGGGCCTGGACGTGAAGACGGATCCCGTCCCGGACATCGGTCTGGACTCGTACCGGGGGATGGGTCGGCTGACCGGCCGCAAGGCCCTGATCACCGGCGGCGACTCCGGCATCGGTGCCGCGGTCGCCATCGCCTACGCCCGTGAGGGCGCGGACGTCGCCATCGCCTACCTGCCTCAGGAGCAGCCCGACGCCGACCGCGTCCTGGCGGCGATCGAGGCGGCCGGGCGCACCGCCGTCGCGTTGCCGGGCGACCTGATGGACGCCGACTACCGCGCCTCCCTCGTGGACGAGGCCGCGCAGCGCCTCGGTGGCCTGGACATCCTCGTGAACAACGCGGGCAAGCAGTTCATCTCCGATGACCTGGCCGATCTCACGGACGAGCAGGTCCACGAGACGTTCCAGATCAACATCATGTCCATGTTCACGCTCAGCCGCGCCGCGCTGAAGCACATGGGCCCGGGCAGCACGATCGTGAACACCACCTCGGTGCAGGCCTACAACCCCAACCCGAGGCTCCTCGACTACGCGGCCACCAAGGGCGCCATCAACAACTTCACCAAGGGCCTGGCCGAGCAGCTCGGCCCGAAGGGCATCCGTGTCAACGCGGTGGCGCCCGGGCCCATCTGGACGGTGCAGCACGTGTCCTACGGTGAGCCCGAGGAGAAGCTGCCCGAGTTCGGCCACAGCACCCCCATCGGCCGCGCCGGCCAGCCCGTGGAGATGGCGCCCGCCTACGTGTTCCTTGCCTCGGGCGAGTCCAGCTACGTCAACGGCGAGACCCTCAACGCCAACGGCGGCACGCCCACCCCGTGACCGCCCGCCTCCTCGCCGACGTCGACACCGGCATCGACGATGCCTGCGCCCTGCTCCACCTCGTCGGCGCCCACCGCCTGGGTGTCGGCCCCGAGCTCGCAGCCGTCACGACCACGGGAGGCAACGCGACCGCCCGGGACTGCGCCCTGAACACGGCTGCGGTGCTGGACCTGGCCGGTCGGGCCGACGTCGAGGTGGCCGTCGGTGCCGAGACCCCGTTGCGCCGGCCCGCGGTCACCACCCCGGAGACCCACGGCGACGGCGGTCTCGGCCATGCCCGGATCGATCGGCGCCCTGAGTGGCTCTCGCCCCGGCCCGCCGTGGAGGTGTGGCTGGACGAGCTGCGGGCCCACCCCGGGGAGACGACGATCCTCTGCACCGCGCCGCTGACGAACCTGGCCCTCGCGCTGCGCGTCGAGCCGCGCCTGCCGTTCCTCGCCCGCGGCATCGTGATCATGGGCGGCTCCTTCTATCATCCGGGCAACACCACGCCCACCGCCGAGTGGAACACCTGGGTGGACCCGGACGCCGCGAAGGAGGTGTTCGCGGCCGTCGAGGGCCTGCCCGAGGATCGCCTGCCGGTGGTGTGCGCGCTCGAGACCACGGAGCGGATCGAGTACACGCCGGCCCTGCTGGACGGCCTCCTGGCCGACGCCGGGGCCCGCCCCGTCGGCTGGTCCGCGGACCGACCGCGGGTCGCCGGGCCGGCCGCCGCGACCGGCCGCCCCGTCCTGGACGTGCTCGCCGACGCGCTGCGCTTCTACTTCGAGTTCCACCACGACTACGACCAGGGCTACATCGCCCACCTGCACGACCTCTTCGCCGCCCAGGTGGCCGCGGGCCAGGCCCGCATCGCCACGCGGGCCACCGTCGTCGACGTCGAGGCGGACTCGGAGCTGTTGCGCGGCACCACCGTCCACGACACGCGGGACATCTGGGGCAGGCGCCCCAACGCCCGGCTCGTCACGGCCAACGACCCCGCGGAGGTGTTCGCGGCCTTCGCCCGCGCGGTGGGCGCCGTCGTCGCGGGGGAGCGCACGCTCGACGGCGGTTCCCCGGCCCGGTGACCGCCGTCGGGAATGCCCCCCGTCCGCGTGCGGTTGCACCCGAGGCATCCGCCCGACCCCGACCCTCCAGGAGCTCCCTCATGACCGACGTTCCCACCGTCCCCTTCCACGACGGCCAGCAGATCCCGCAGCTCGGGCTCGGCGTGTGGCAGGTCGAGGACGACGTCGCGGCCGACGTCGTCGAGCAGGCGATCCGCGCCGGCTACCGCCACATCGACACCGCCGCGATCTACGGGAACGAGGAGGGCGTGGGCCGCGGCATCGCCGCGTCCGGCGTCGCCCGCGAGGAGCTGTTCCTCACCACCAAGGTGTGGAACTCGGACCAGGGCTACGAGGAGGCGCTCGCCGCCCTCGACGTCTCGCTCGACAAGCTCGGCACCGACTACGTCGACCTCTACCTCATCCACTGGGCCAAGCCGGCGCAGGGGAAGTACCTGGACACCTGGAAGGCCCTGATCGAGGCGCAGAAGCAGGGCAAGGTGCGCTCGATCGGCGTCTCCAACTTCCCGGCCGCCCAGCTCGAGGAGATCATCGAGGCCACCGGCGTGGTGCCCGTGATCCACCAGGTCGAGACCCACCCGTACTGGCAGCAGCGCGAGCTGCGCGAGGTCGAGGGCCGCCACGGCATCGTCCACGAGTCCTGGTCCCCGCTCGGTCAGGGCGGCGACCTCCTCGCCGACCCCGTGGTCACGGAGATCGCCGAGGCCCGCGGCGCGACGCCGGCCCAGGTGGTCATCGCGTGGCACCTCGCCCACGGCTTCGTGGTCATCCCCAAGTCCGTGACGCCCGAGCGCATCGTCTCGAACCTCGAGGCCGCGGGGGTGGAGCTGACCGACGACGACGTCGCCCGGATCGACGCGCTGGACCGCGAGGACGGCCGTCTCGGCCCCGACCCGGCGGTCATCGACTTCTGATCCAGCCGCCATCGCGCGCACCCGGCCCGTCCCCCTGGGGGCGGGCCGGTGATAGCTTTGCTCGAGAATGCCCGGCGACCGCCGCGCCGCCCGGGCGCATCTGTCCAGGCACTCCACGGAAGGCATGCACCATGTCCCACCAGGCTCCCCCCGCCGATGCGTCGAAGGTCCGCGCGCCGCGGACCGCCGTCCCGGTGACCCCGCAGACCCGCGCGAGCTCGCTGACCGACCTGCTCGGCGCCGTCGTGCGCCTGTTGCCCCTGCAGATGAAGGACGAGCTCGAGCTCGCCAAGAGGCACGTGGCCGCGAAGGGCAAGAAGGCCGGCATCGGCGCCGGCATCGCGGTGGTGGGCCTGTTCTTCCTCGCACTCATGGTGGTCGCCCTCGTGGTGACCCTGATCGGCGCCTTCGCCGACCCGACCTTCTGGTTCCCGGCGCTGATGGTGGCGCTGGCGTTCCTCGTGCTCGGCCTGATCTTCGCCGGCGTCGGCCTCATGATGGTCAAGGGCGCCATGCCGCTCGTGCCGCAGGAGATCGTGCGCAACCTCGAGTACGACCTCGGCTACCTCAAGGAGGGCAACGCCTTCGATCCGGCCGAGTACGACCGCCTCAAGGCGGAGCGCGCCGAGGCCAAGCGTGTCGAGGCCGCCCGCGAGGCCGAGCGGAAGAAGGTGGAGAAGGAGGAGAACAAGAAGGCCCGCAAGAACGGCGAGGCCGCTCCCCATCCGGACCGCGCCGACGCCAGCGAGGCGGAGATCCGTCGCCGTGCCGACCTGCGCCGCCGCCACCTGGGCGACATCCGCTCCGGCCTGGACGAGAAGACCAGCGTGAAGGGCCAGCTCGCGGCCTTCGCCGCGCAGCGCAAGGGTCGCGGCGTCACCCCCGAGACCGCACACGCCACCGAGCAGACCGCGCCGTTCACCGGTGCCGCCCGCGCGGGGGAGCGGACCGCCGAGGCCGAGGACTACGTGAAGGACAACTGGCAGCCGCTCGCGCTGCTCGGCGCCTCCTCCGCCGCGTTCGTGGCGCTCGCCGGCCGCCTGCGCCGCCGCTGACCCGGGGGGGGGGTGCCCGCCCTCCCCGGCCCCTGAGGCCCCGATCCCCACGGATCGGGGCCTCGTCGTCTGCGGGGAGGGGCGACGGCGTCGGTAGGCTGGGCGTGTGGGGCGCCCGGCGGGGGCGTCCGCCCGCGGACCCTGGAGGAGCGACCCATGCGTGTGATCGACGTCGGCCTGCGCGAGGGCCACGAGTACCGCGTCCGCGACACCTGGCTGACCGTGCCGAACCTCATCACCCTGGCCCGCTTCGCCCTGGTCCCGGTGTTCGTGTGGCTCACCGTCGACGGCCGGCACCTGGACGCGTTCGTGATCCTGGCGGTGCTCTCCGGCACGGACTGGGTGGACGGCTACGTGGCGCGCCGGTTCGACATGATCTCCACGGTCGGGCGGTGGCTCGACCCGGTGGCGGACCGCCTCTCCCTGCTGGTGGTGGCCGTGACGTTCGTGGCCACCGGTATCGCCCCGCTCTGGCTCGCCCTGGCCATCGCGATCCCGGACCTCGTGCTCGCCGCCGTGTGCCTGTGGCTGTTCGGCGGCAGCCCGGATCTGCCGGTCACGGTCCTGGGCAAGGTGCGCACCGCGCTGCTGCTGGTGGGCACGCCCCTGCTGCTGCTCGCCCGTGTGCCGGGGGTCGACGGCGGCCCGTGGAGCGGCGTGGCCCTGGCTCTGGTCGGCGCCGGTTGCCTGCTGCACATCCTCGCCGCGGGGGACTACCTCGTGCGCGCGGTGGGCAAGGCCCGCGGCCTGCGGGCGGACGGTCAGGACCCGCGCGAGCACCCGTCCCGCCGGGGCTGACCCCCTCGCGCATCCTCGTGCCGGCGCCGACGGTTGCTACCGTGGGACGCGCGCCGTGCCCGCGGCCGATCCTCACGGCACGGGCCGGGCGCCGTCGTGCCATCGCCACCACAGAGAGGGACCGCCGTGTCCGACCGTCCCGGGATCGCCGCCGACCGCCCCCTGAAGGTGCTGATCGCCGCAGACACCTATCCGCCGCACGTCAACGGGGCCGCCACCTTCGGCCACCGCCTCGCCACGGCGCTGCACGCGCGCGGCCACGAGGTCCACGTCGTGATGCCGCGCAGTGACGCCGGCCCGGACACCGTGGAGCACCGGCCGGAGGCCACCGTGCACCTGCTGCGCTCCCTGCCGGCGCCGACGCACGAGTACTACCGTGTGGTGCTCCCGCGGCATGCCAAGATCTCCTTCCGCCGCATCTACCGCGAGGTCCAGCCGGACGTCGTGCACGCCCAGTGCCACTACATGATCGGCGAGGCCGCCATCAACGAGGCCGAGCGGCGCCGCATCCGGATCGTCTCCACGAACCACTTCATGCCGGAGAACCTCGAGCCGTTCCTGCCGTTCCCGCAGTGGTTCCTGGACATCGTCTCCCGGGTGTCGTGGAAGGACATGGGTCGACTCATGGGCAAGGGCGCGGTGGTCACCACCCCCACGGCCCTCGCCGCGCAGGCCATGGCCGAGCACGCTGGCCTGGACAACGTTCTCCCGGTCTCCAACGGCATCGACGCGAGCGCCTACGAGCTGCAGCCGGGGGAGAGGGTGGACCATCCCGGCCATCCGGTCGTGCTCTTCGTGGGGCGGCTGGCCGTGGAGAAGAACGTGGAGGTGCTGATCCGTGCGATCGCGCACCTGGCCCGCACCCGCCCCGACCTGGACGTGCACGCCGAGATCGTCGGCGACGGCGAGCAGCGCGACCGCATCCGTGCCACGGTGGACGAGGAGGGGGTGGCCGACCGCGTCCTGCTGCGCGGCCACGTCTCCGAGGAGGAGCTGCGGGCGGCCTACCTGCGCGCCGACGTGTTCTGCCAGCCGGGCACGGCGGAGCTGCAGTCCCTCGTGACCCTCGAGGCGCTCAGCGCGTCCACCCCGGTGGTCCTCGCGGACGCCCTCGCGTTGCCCCACCTCGTGGACGAGGGCGTCAACGGCCACCTCTTCCCGCCCGGGGACCACGTGGCCCTGGCCGATCGGATCGCCCGGATCCTCGACCTCTCGGACGCGGACCGCGCCGCCATGGGCGAGGCGTCCCACGCGAAGGCCCTGCATCATTCCGCCCAGAAGACGGTGGACATCTTCGAGCGCCTCTACCGCGGCGCGACGGCCGCCGAGGTCCGCGCGATGCTCTGAGACCCGTCGGTAGGATGGGCGGGTCCCGCGCGATGCCGCGGGGGAGGGGCGTTAGCTCAGTCGGTCAGAGCAGGGGACTCATAATCCCTGGGTCGCGGGTTCAAGTCCCGCACGCCCTACAGAAAACGGCCCCCGGCCGCGCGGTATGGCGCGGGCCGGGGGCCGTCGTCGTGCCGGTGCTCAGTAGCGGGCGGCCACCGCGAGCATGTCGGACTTCATGATCGTCGTGGAGGTGAACACTAGGCCCGCGTCCTCGTTGAGGGCGTGGGCGAGCTGGCCGCCGCCCATGTACATGGCCGTGTGGTAGATGCGGCCGGTGGACTGGTTCGCATAGAACACGAGGTCGCCGGGCTGGGCCTGGGAGATCGGCACGTAGGACTTCGCGGCGAGGTACTGGTCGCCGGCGCGGCGCGGGATGGAGATGCCGGCCCGGGCCATGGCCTGCTGGGTGAGGCCGGAGCAGTCGAAGCCGGAGGGGCCGTTGCCGCCCCACACGTAATAGGAGGACGGGTTCCGGACGGCGGAGCGCACGTAGTCGACGGCAGCCTGCTTGGACGCGGGCGCCGGCGCAGGGGCAGGGGCGCTGGAGGTGGAGACCGAGGTGGTCTTCAGGACCATTCCCGGGTGGAGCATGGTCGAGGAGGTCATGCCGTTGATGGACTGTAGGACCGAGGCGGACACGCCCGTGCGGTAGGAGATGATCCACCAGCCGTCGCCGGCCAGCACGGTGTAGGTCGAGCCCGAGGTGGACGGCGCCGGGGCCGGGGCCGGGGTGGCGGTGCCGGAGGTCTTGAGGACCATGCCGGGGTGCAGCACGGTCGCGGCGGTCATGCCGTTGAGCGACTGCAGCGTGGACATGGAGACGCCGGTGCGCTGGGCGATGATCCACCAGCCGTCGCCGGAGCGGACGGTGTAGGTGGTCTCGGCGGCCTGGGCGGTCTCGGCGACGGACACGGTGCCGACGCCGGTCAGGGCGGCGGCGCCCAGGGCGAGCGCCACGGAGGCGGCGGCGGTGCGGGGGGCGCGACGCGCGGCGGCGTGCGGGGAGGTCACAGACATCAGATCTTCTTCCCGGACAGGACCTGCGGCCCGTGAGGGTGGTGCCTCGGGGCGGTGCCCGGAACGAGGCCGGACCGCGGGTGCGAGTTGACGAGCAGTGCGGATGACCGGGTACGCGCGGATGCGGAGGAAGCCCCGGTGTGGCGGACCGGTCGTAACCGATCCGTGATCAAGATACACGATCGTTATCGAAACGCAATCAGAAATTCGGATGTCGTCCAGGTGGCCGCTCGGTGCTCGACACCCCCCGCTCGACACCCTCCGCGCGCGGCTGTCCCCGCCCCGCTCCGGCGCGGCGCTAGCGTGGTCCGGGTGAGCCCCTCCCGCCCCCTGCGCCTGCTGATGGACGCCCGCTACACCCGCACCGACTTCCACGACGGCATCTCCCGCTACGGCGCGAGCCTCCTCGAGGCGGTCGCCCGCCGGGCCGCCGCACCGGGCCCGGCGGGGGCTGACGTCGAGGTCGCGATGCTGATCTCGGACGAACGACAGCTGGCCCTGCTCCCGGACGGCGTGCCGTGGCACCTCGTCTCCGGCCCCACCTCCCCACGCGAGCCGTTCGTGGCCCGTCAGGTCGCGCGTCTGCGACCGGACGTCGTCTTCTCGCCCATGCAGACCATGGGGTCGTGGGGGCGGGACTACGCCCTGATCCTCACGCTCCACGACCTCATCTACTACGAGCACCGCACCCCGCCGCGGAACCTGTCCGAGCCGATCCGCTGGCTCTGGCGGGCCTATCACCTGACCAAGATCCCGCAGCGGCTCCTGCTCGACCGCGCGGACGCGGTCGCCACGGTCTCCCGGACGACGGCGGAGCTCATCGCCCGGCACCGCCTCACCCGGCGTCCGGTCCACGTCGTCGCGAACGCGGCGCAGGCGGTCCCGGAGCCGCGGGACCCGGACGAGACCCCGGAGCGCACGCTGCTCTACATGGGCTCGTTCATGGACTACAAGGACGTCGAGTCCCTCGTGGCCGCCGCGCCGCTGCTGCCGGGCTACACGCTGCACCTGCTCTCCCGCATCAGCCCGGAGCGCCGCGGGCAGCTCGAGGACCGGTTGGCCGAGCGTCGCGCCGTCGCAGGGGCCGACGGCGCAGACGTGGTGTTCCACGACGGCACCGACGAGGCCGAGTACGTGCGCCTGCTCCGCCGGGCCACCGCGGCCGTCACCCTCTCCCGCGCCGAGGGCTTCGGCCTGCCCGTGGCCGAGGCGATGGCCCATGGCACGCCGGTGGTGTGCTCGGACCTGCCGATCTTCCGCGAGATCGCCGGCGCGGGCACCCCGTCCTTCCGGGGTGTCCCGCTCGAGGGGGACCGGGCGGCCGCGCTCGCCGCCCGCGTGCGGGAGCTCGAGGATCCCGCCGAGTTCGCCGTGGCCTCCCGGGCGAGCGTCGCCCAGGCGGCCCGGTTCAGCTGGGACGAGTCCGCCCGCCGGCTCCTGGACCTCACGGCCGCGCTGGGTGTGGCGCGGCGTGCGGCCAGAGCACGGACGGGCCGCTCCACCCGATGAGCACCAGCGGGTCGAGGTAGCGGTCGAAGGCCGCCTCCCCCACACGCCAGCCGTCGGGCTCCCGCACGCCCCAGTGCACGCACGCGCGCGTGCAGTGCGGTGGCGCCCCGGCCAGTCGCCCCACCGGGTCGCCCGCGGCGACGACGGCCCCCACGGCGACATCCGCCTCCACTGGCTCGAGCGAGCTGCGGGTCCCGTCCTCGTGCTCCAGGGTCAGCACGGGGCGGTCGACCACGACCCCGGCGAACACGACCCGGCCCGCCGCCGGCGCCTGGATCGGAGCCCCGGTCTGCACGGCGAGGTCCACGCCCCGGTGCCCCCGACTCCACGGTCGCTCGGGTGCGACGAACGCGCGGAGCACGTCATCCGGGGCGGCGCCGGCGACGGGCGGGTGCCACGCGACCGGCGCGGCCGTCGCGCCCGGACCTGCCGGGGACGCCGCGACGAGGAGCAGCGCGTCACGCGTGGACGGTGCGGGCGTGGCCCGGGACACGGGGCCGAGGTCGCCCATCCCCAGGGCGAGGACGAGCCAGGCGAGCAGGGCTGCCGCGACGCACCCCGCGATGCGCGGACGCGGGAGCGGACGGGGGAGGAGCGTGCGAGGGGTCATGGCGTCAGCCTGGCGTTCCGGGCGGCCGCGTGGCAGGCCCGCAGTCCCATCGTGGAGAGCGCCCGCCGCACCGGCCCCTGTGCAGGAGTCGGCGATGGGAGCGGGCGCCCACCTGGGGTAGGATTCACCTCAGCGGTGTCCTGTGGCCGGCCCTGTGCTGTGCCCCGGACGCCGACTCCGCGCATCGCGGTGGGTCGCTTCAGCGGCCCAGCCCCCACGCTCGGTCCCGTCCCCGCCGTCCTCCTGGAGAGGACGTCGGCGCGGGTGCTCGTGGGGCCCGGCAGCCCGCCGTCGTGGTGCCAGGGGCCGCCCGACCGGGCCGGCCGCCAACCGTCAAGAAATCGACCGGCAGACCGCCCGCGCGTGAAGCGCGGGGTGCCACGGCTGCCACAGAAGGGAACGTCATGCCCGTCGTGACCATGCGCCAGCTCCTCGACTCCGGTGTCCACTTCGGCCACCAGACCCGCCGCTGGAACCCCAAGATGAAGCGCTTCATCTTCACCGAGCGCAACGGCATCTACATCATCGACCTCCAGCAGTCGCTGTCCTACATCGACCGCGCCTACGAGTTCGTCAAGGAGACCGTCGCCCACGGCGGCACCATCCTGTTCGTCGGCACCAAGAAGCAGGCCCAGGAGGCCATCGCGGAGCAGGCCGGTCGCGTGGGCATGCCCTACGTGAACCACCGCTGGCTCGGCGGCATGCTGACCAACTTCTCCACCGTCTCCAAGCGCGTGCAGCGCATGAAGGAGCTCGAGGAGATCGACTTCGAGGACGTGGCCGGCTCGCAGTTCACCAAGAAGGAGCTGCTGCTGCTCAACCGTGAGCTCGAGAAGCTGCAGGCCAACCTCGGCGGCATCCGCAACATGGCCAAGACCCCCTCCGCCGTGTGGGTCGTGGACACCAAGAAGGAGCACCTGGCCGTCGACGAGGCCCAGAAGCTCGGCATCCCGGTCGTCGCCATCCTGGACACCAACTGCGATCCGGACGAGGTCGCCTACCCGATCCCGGGCAACGACGACGCCATCCGCTCCGTGAACCTGCTGACCCGCGTGGTCGCGGACGCCGTCGCCGAGGGCCTGATCGCCCGTCAGGGCGGCAAGTCCGGCCAGGCGGCCGCCGAGCCGATGGCCGAGTGGGAGCGCGAGCTGCTCGAGCAGCACAACGCCCAGCAGGCCGAGCAGGCTGAGCAGGCCGAGGCCCCCGCCGCCGAGGCGCCGGCCGAGCAGGCCGAGGCCCCCGCCGCCGAGGCGCCGGCCGAGCAGGCCGAGGCCCCCGCCGCCGAGGCCGCCCCGCAGGGCGAGTGATCCCGGCCGGCCCGTCGGCCCGGCCCCACCCGGCCGGGCCGACGGACCGGATCAGACCCCGAACATCCCGCACAACCCACACCACGGGAAGGACCGAACGAGCATGGCGAACTACACCGCTGCTGAC
This sequence comes from Micrococcus sp. iso_239, assembly GCF_056173395.1. Taxonomy (NCBI): domain Bacteria; kingdom Bacillati; phylum Actinomycetota; class Actinomycetes; order Micrococcales; family Micrococcaceae; genus Micrococcus; species Micrococcus sp. iso_239. The sequence continues at coordinate 702,286 of NZ_CM149672.1, forward strand.
ATCAAGGCCCTGCGCGAGCGCACCGGCGCCGGCATGATGGACGTGAAGAAGGCTCTGGACGAGGCCGACGGCGACGCCGAGAAGGCCATCGAGATCATCCGCGTGAAGGGCCTCAAGGGCGCCACCAAGCGCGAGGGCCGCTCCGCCGCCGAGGGCCTCGTGGCCGCGACCGTCGAGAACGGCGTCGGCGTCATGATCGAGCTCAACTGCGAGACCGACTTCGTGGCCAAGGCCGACAAGTTCATCGCCCTGGGCGACGTGGTGCTGCGCGCCGCCGTCGCCTCCGGCGCCACCGACGTCGACGGCCTGCTGGCCTCCGACTACGAGGGCCGCACCCTGGGCGACTACGTGACCGAGGAGGGCGCCCTGCTGGGCGAGAAGGTGGCCGTGCGCCGCCTGGCCCGCGTGGAGGGCGCCTTCGTGGACGCCTACCTGCACAAGACCTCCAAGGACCTGCCGGCCCAGGTGGGCGTGCTCCTCGCCGTGGACGCCGACTCCGCCGACGCCAAGACCGCCGCGCACGACATCGCCGTGCACACCGCGGCCTATTCGCCCACGTACCTCACCCGTGAGGACGTGCCGGCCGAGACCGTCGAGAACGAGCGTCGCATCGCCGATGAGACCGCCCGTGCCGAGGGCAAGCCGGAGCAGGCCCTGCCGAAGATCGTGGAGGGCCGCCTGACCGGCTTCTTCAAGGAGATCGTGCTCGTGGACCAGCCGTTCGCGAAGGACCCGAAGCAGACCGTCGGCAAGGTCGCCTCCGACGCCGGCACCAACGTCACCGGGTTCGCCCGCTTCCGCGTCGGCAACTGACCGCCGCACCCGGACCGGCCGCTCCCGGTCCACGCCCCGCGGGGGCGTAGGATCGGGAGCGACCCGAGGTCCACTCCGGCGCCGGATGGCGCCGACGACCATCGCATGACGGGGTGGCCGCCCCGACCGGGCGGCCACCCCGTCCGCGTGTCCGCCCCCGGGACGGCCGTCCCCGGCCCGACCCCCCACCGACCAGGAGATGCTTCCCATGGAGACGAACCGCGCCCCCGAGGACCCGACCACCGCCCACGCCCCGCAGACCTCGGACGACACCGGCCGCCGTCGCGTGCTCCTCAAGCTCTCGGGCGAGGTGTTCGGCGGCGGCAAGATCGGCGTGGACCCGGAGACCGTCCGCGGCATCGCCGAGCAGATCGCCGCCGCGGCGGACCAGGTGGAGATCGCGATCGTCGTCGGCGGCGGCAACTTCTTCCGTGGCGCCGAGCTGTCCGAGAACGGGATGGACCGCCGTCGGGCCGACTACATGGGCATGCTCGGCACCGTGATGAACTGCCTGGCCCTGCAGGACTTCCTCATCCAGGCCGGGGTCACCACGCGCGTGCAGTCCGCCATCCACATGGAGCAGGTGGCGGAGTCCTACATCCCGCTGCGCGCCATCCGCCACATGCAGAAGGGCCGCGTCGTGATCTTCGGCGCAGGCACCGGCCTGCCCTACTTCTCCACGGACACCGTGGCGGCCCAGCGTGCCCTCGAGGTCGGGGCGGACGAGGTCCTGATGGCCAAGTCCGGCGTGGACGGCGTCTACACCGCGGACCCCAAGAAGGACCCCACCGCCGAGCGTCTCACGCACCTGACCTACGACGAGGCGCTGCTGCGGAACATCCGCGTGATGGACCTGACCGCCATGACCATGTGCAAGGACAACGACCTGGACATGCGCGTGTTCGGCATGGAGGGCCCGGGCAACGTGACCCGCGCCCTGCTCGGCGAGCCGATCGGCACCACCGTCACCGTCTGAGGCGCGCCGCGTAGGATGGCGGCAGACCTGTTCCACCACACCGAGGAGACACCGTGATCCAGGAGACCCTGCAGTCCGCCGAAGAGCAGATGGACCGCACCATCGAGGCCACGCGTGAGGACTTCGCCTCCGTGCGCACCGGCCGCGCCAACCCGGGCCTCTACTCCAAGGTGATGGTCGACTACTACGGCTCGTTCACCCCGCTGCAGCAGCTGGCGTCCTTCACCACCACGGACGCCCGCACGCTGCTCATCACCCCGTTCGACCAGTCGGCCCTGCGCAACATCGAGAAGGCGCTGTCCGAGTCCGAGGTCGGCGCGAACCCGTCCAACGACGGCAAGGTCATCCGCATCGTGATGCCGGAGCTGACCGAGGAGCGCCGCAAGGAGTACGTGAAGCTGGTCAAGTCCAAGGCGGAGGAGCACAAGATCTCCGTGCGCAATGCCCGCCGCAAGGCCAAGGAGGCCATGGACAAGGCCGTCAAGGACGGCGAGGTCGGCGAGGACGAGGGCGCCCGCGGCGAGAAGGAGCTGGACGCGCTCACCAAACGCCACGTCGAGCTCATCGACGAGATGGCCAAGAACAAGGAGCAGGAGCTGCTGGAGGTCTGAGCCTCCCGCCGTCCGCGCTCGCCCCATGACCTCCCCATGACCTCCGCCGTGTCCACCTCGCCCGCACCTCCGCGCGGCGGCCGCGACCTCAAGTCCGCCGTCCTCGTGGGGGTGGGGCTGCTGGCGACGGCCCTGGTCGGCCTCTTCTGGCTCGACTGGCTGCTGGTCCTCCTCGTGGTCGCCCTGCTGGTCGGCGCGGTGTCCGAGATCGCGACGGTGGTGCGCGGCATCGGCCTGGACGTGCCGCGGCCCCCGCTCTGGGTGGCCGCGGCGGTCCTGCCGCTCACCGCGTGGCGGTGGGGGGTGCCCGCGCTGTTCATCGCCCTGGTGGCATGCCTGGCGCTGGTGGCCGTGTGGACGGCGCTGACGCGGCGGCGTCCGGCGGGCCAGTTCATGCTCGCGGGCGTGTTCATCGTGCTGTGGGCGCCGTTCCTGCTCTCCTTCGCCGCGGCGCTCCTGGACGAGCCGCTGGGGCACCGCATGGTGGCGGTCCTGCTGCTGATGGTGGTCTCCAACGACACGTTCGGCTACATCGTGGGCTACCGCTTCGGCCGCACCCCGATCGCCCCGCGCATCAGCCCCAAGAAGTCCTGGGAGGGCCTGGCCGGCTCCCTGGCGGGCTCGGTGCTGGTGGGCGTCGTCGCCGTCCCCCTGCTGGTCGGCCAGCCGTGGTGGGTCGGCGCCGTCCTCGGCGTGACCACCGTCGCCGCCGCCACCTCGGGGGACTTCTCTGAGTCCATGGTCAAGCGTGAGCTCGGCATCAAGGACATGTCCTCCGCCCTGCCCGGCCACGGCGGCGTGATGGACCGCCTGGACTCCCTCGTGTTCGCCGCGCCGGTGGCCTACACCGTGCTGGCGCTGCCCCTGACCTGATCCACCCCTCGACCCGGCACGGCCGGGACCCGCACCGCAGGAGACGCCCATGACCCCCCGCACCACCCCGGACACCGAGCCGGTCTTCGAGCTCGTCGAGCAGGACGAGATCGGCTACGAGACCACCCACGTGGACGCCTTCATGGCGCGTGCCCGTGAGGCGCGCGACGGCGGTGCCCCGCTGACGGCGGAGGAGGTGCGCCAGGCCCGCTTCGCGACCGTCAACGGCGGCTACGCCACCGACGAGGTGGACGACGAGCTGGACCGTCTGGAGGAGGAGCTGGCCGCCGCCGAGCGTCAGGCCTTCGTCGCCGAGCGCGGGGACGAGGACTGGGCCGCGGACCTCGAGGAGCGCGTGGCCGAACTCGTGGCCCGCGCCGATCGGGCCCCGGCGGAGCGCTTCCGCCGCCCCTCCCGCGCGGACGCTGTGAGCTACGACGTGGACCAGGTGGACGCGCTCGTGGACCGCCTGCGCGTCACCCTGGCCGGCGCGGAGGGCTCGACGGATCCCGACGCCGAGGGCGGGCTGACCGCGGACGACGTGCGCCGCGCGTCGTTCGGCGAGGCGGAGGGTGCCGCCGGCTACGAGGAGGGCCAGGTCGACGCCTACCTCGACGCCGCCGTCGACGTGCTGCTGCGCCGCGCCTGACACCCTGCCCTCGCGCGGCGGCCCGGGAGAGTGGCGCAGATCACACTGGAGTGATTACAATCACACCACCGAGACGCCGCGCGCTCCACCCCTGCTCGCGCATGCGTACAACTCCCTCGCCCCGCACCGTGGGCGTCGATCGGAAGGCAGTGCAGTGACCCTCGTGGACCACACCCGTCCCACCGGCGGACAGTCCGCCGGCTCTCCGCCCCCGGCGGGCCCGGCCGAGGCCGTGATGCTCCAGGTGCTCGACGCGGAGGGCCGCCGCCGTCCGCAGCCGGAGCTCGACCCGTGGATCGAGGACGTCGACGCCGACGCCCTCGCCGCGCTGTACCGCCAGATGGCCGTGGTCCGTCGCCTCGACGTCGAGGCCACGCACCTGCAGCGTCAGGGCGAGCTGGCCCTGTGGCCGCCGCTGCTGGGCCAGGAGGCCGCCCAGGTGGGCTCCGCCGTCGCGCTGCGCCCGGACGACTTCGTCTTCCCGTCCTACCGCGAGAACGGCGTGGCCCTGCTGCGCGGCGTCCCCGCGCTGGACCTGCTGCGGGTGTGGCGCGGCTCCACGTTCTCGAGCTGGGACCCGAACGAGACGCGGGTGGCCACCCAGCAGATCATCATCGGCGCGCAGGCCCTGCACGCCGTCGGCTATGCGATGGGCGTCCAGCGGGACCAGGCGGACGTCGCCACGATCGTCTACTTCGGCGACGGCGCCACGAGCCAGGGAGACGTCAACGAGGCCATGGTCTTCAGCGCCTCGTACCAGTCGCCCGTGGTGTTCTTCTGCCAGAACAACCACTGGGCCATCTCCGAGCCCGTGCGCCTGCAGACCCGCCGCAGCATCGCGGACCGCCCGTGGGGCTTCGGCATCCCGTCGATGCGCGTGGACGGCAACGACGTCCTGGCCGTGCTCGCCGCGACCCGCGCCGCCGTCGAGCGCGCGGCCGACGGGGGCGGTCCCACCTTCATCGAGGCCGTCACCTACCGCATGGGCCCGCACACCACCGCGGACGACCCCACCCGCTACCGGGACGACGCCGAGCTCGAGGCCTGGAAGGCCCGTGACCCGTTGACCCGCGTGGAGGCGCACCTGCGCACCCTCGATGTGGACGTGGACGCCGTGCTCGCACAGGCCCAGGCCGAGGCCGACGAGCTGGCGGCCGAGGTCCGCCGCGCCCTCGAGGCGCTCGAGGAGGACGGCGCGGACAGGCTCTTCGACGAGATCTACGCTGAGCCCCACCAGGAGCTCGAGCGGCAGCGCCGCGAGCACGCCCTCTACCTGCAGCAGTTCGACGACGAGGAGGCGGGCGCGTGAGCGAGCGCATGACCTTCGGCCGTGCGATCAACCGCGGCCTGCACCGTGCCCTGGCCGACGACCCCAAGGTCCTGCTCATGGGCGAGGACATCGGCGCCCTCGGCGGCGTGTTCCGCATCACCGACGGCCTGCAGGCCGAGTTCGGCGAGGACCGGGTGCTCGACACCCCGCTGGCCGAGTCCGGCATCGTGGGCACGGCCATCGGCCTGGCGATGCGCGGCTACCGGCCCGTCGTCGAGATCCAGTTCGACGGCTTCGTGTACCCGGCGTTCGACCAGATCGTGGCGAACCTGGCCAAGCTGCGTGCCCGCACCCGCGGCGCCGTGCCGATGCCGGTCACCATCCGCATCCCCTTCGGCGGCGGCATCGGCTCCCCGGAGCACCACTCCGAGTCGCCCGAGGCCTACTTCCTGCACACCGCGGGCCTGCGCGTGGTCTCCCCGTCCTCCCCACAGGAGGGGTACGACCTCATCCGCGCCGCGATCGCCTCGGAGGACCCGGTGGTCTACCTCGAGCCCAAGCGTCGCTACCACGACAAGGGCGACGTGGACCTGGACGTCGCGATCCCGCCGATGAGCCCGGCCCGCATCCTGCGCGAGGGCCGTGACGCCACGCTCGTGGCCTACGGCCCGCTCGTGAAGACCGCCCTGCAGGCCGCCGAGGTGGCGGCCGAGGAGGGCGTCGAGGTCGAGGTGGTCGACCTGCGCAGCCTGTCCCCGCTGGACACCGGCCTCGTCGAGTCCTCGGTGCGGCGCACCGGCCGGCTCGTCGTGGCGCACGAGGCCTCCCGCACCGGCGGCCTCGGCGCCGAGCTCGTGGCCACGGTGGCCGAGCGCGCGTTCCACTGGCTCGAGGCCCCGCCGGTGCGCGTCACCGGCATGGACGTGCCCTACCCGCCGTCCAAGCTCGAGCACCTGCACCTGCCGGACCTCGACCGCATCCTCGACGGCCTGGACCGTGCTCTGGGCCGACCGAATTCGCTGGACTCCGTGGACGCGTTCGCCGCCCCCGAGACCGCCGAGCAGTTCCTCGCGGCCCAGAACGCCGGGGAGGAGACCCGATGAGCCAGAAGACCTTCCGCCTGCCCGACCTCGGCGAGGGCCTGACCGAGTCCGAGATCGTGACGTGGCGCGTGGCCGAGGGCGACGCGGTGAGCGTGAACCAGGTGCTCGCCGACGTCGAGACGGCCAAGGCCGTGGTCGAGGTCTCGAGCCCGTTCGCGGGCGTCGTCGCGGCCCTGCACGGCGCCGAGGGTGAGACCCTCGAGGTCGGTGCGCCCCTGGTGACCTTCACCCTCGAGGGCGCCGAGCCCGACGTCGGCGGGCCCGCCGAGGGTGACGGCCGCGTGCCCACCCTCGTCGGCTACGGCGCCGCGCCGGACACCGGCAAGCCCGGCCGCCGTGCGCGGCGCGGCTCAGCGGCACCGGCGACGTCGGCCGCCCCGGTGGGTGAGCCCGCCCGCGGACAGGCGCCGTCCACGTCGGAGGCGGCCCCCGCCGGCGCCGGGCGCCCGCAGCCCGAGGCCGCCGAGCCGGACCGCGCGGACGCGGCCCACGAGCCGGCCCCGGGCGAGCGACCCCGGTGCACTCCGCCCGTGCGCCTGTACGCGCGCCGCGCGGGCGTGGATCTGGAGCAGGTCACCGGCACGGGTGTGGGCGGGGTCATCACCCGCGCGGACGTCGAGGCGTTCCTGGCCGGGGGCGGGCAGCCCGCGGCCGCGGCGGCGCCGCCGCAGTCCGGCGCCGAGTCGGGCTCGACCGGGGGCGTCCGCACCCTGGGTGGCCGCCCGCGCACCGAGGCCGTGCCGGTCAAGGGCGTGCGCAAGGCGACCGCGGCGGCCATGGTGCAGTCCGCGTTCACCGCCCCGCACGTGACCGAGTTCCTGCAGGTGGACGTCACCGAGACCATGGAGCTGCTCGCCGAGCTCAAGGCCTCCCGCGAGTTCCGGGACGTCAAGCTCACGCCCATGACGCTCGCCGCCAAGGCGTGCCTCGTGGCGATGGAGCGCACCCCGGACGTCAACGCCCGGTGGGACGAGGCCGCCGGGACGATCGTCCAGCAGAACTTCGTGAACCTCGGCTTCGCCGCCGCCACCCCCCGCGGGCTGATGGTGCCGAACGTCAAGGACGCCCAGGCGATGAGCCTGAGGGAGCTGGCCGACGCCATCCGCGATCTCACGGGCCTCGCCCGCGAGGGGCGGCTGTCCCCGGCGGACCTGGCCGGCGGCACCTTCACGCTCACGAACGTCGGGGTGTTCGGCGTGGACGCGGGCACCCCGATCATCAACCCGGGCGAGGGGGCGATCATCGCGATCGGCCAGGTCCGGAGGATGCCGTGGGAGCACCGCGGCGAGATCGCCCTGCGGGACGTCATGACGCTGTCCCTCTCGTTCGACCACCGCTTCGTGGACGGCGAGCAGGGCTCGCGCTTCCTCGCGGACGTCGGCGCGATCCTGCGCCGCCCGGGTCTGACCCTGACCATGGTCTGAGCGCCCCGGACGCGCCGCGGCCCCGCCACCCGGGCACCGGGAGGCGGGGCCGTCGTCGTGGCAGACCGGTGCGGCCGCCGGCACGGCGGGGGCCGCGGGGCGCGCTCAGTCGGCGGCGGGCAGCTCCATCACGAGCTCGGTGATGACCTCGGCACGGGCGTTGGAGAAGACCTTCTCCTCGCCGACGGTCTCGAAGCCGCGGCGGGAGAGCACCTTCACGGAGCCCACATTGTCCTCGGGCACGTGCGCCCGCAGCGGGCGGGCGGTGTGCTCCTCCAGGAACCGGTCCACGGCCGCGGTCGTCAGCCCCAGGCCCCAGTAGTCCTGCGCGGTCCAGAAGGACAGCTCGCCCACGCCGTCCTGCTGGATGCACACGAGCGCACCCACGGCGCGGCCCTCGTGCTCGATGGTCCGCACGACGGTGTCCTCGTCCCCGAGCAGGTGGGCCCAGTGGTAGTCGAAGACACCGCGGTCCCGGGGGTTGCGGGGGGCGAAGGCGGACATCAGGTTGGCCTGCTCGTCCTGCTGGTGGAGGAAGAACTCGTCCAGATCCTCGGGTCGGACGTCACGAAGAAGCACGGCGGTGGACCTCTCGGGGCGGGGTTCGACGGCGTCCGCCGTCGCGGGTACCGGCCACCGTACCACCGGGCACGACGTCGGCCCGCCGGGCCGGTGCCGTCCGCTCAGTCCTCGCCGGACAGCGGTCCGGGGGCCGTGGCCGCGGCCCAGGCCATGGCCACGAGGGTCGCACGGCGGGCCGCGCGGTCGGCCGCGGTGCGCCGCACCGAGCGGGGGGTGGAGTTGAGCAGGCCCAGCACGGCCTGGGCGCGGAACACGGCGGTGGCCTGGTCCTCGTGGGGGTGGACGACCTGCAGCTGGCGCGCCCACACGTCGATGTAGGCGCGCTGGGTGCGCGTGATGGCCGTGCGCGCGCCGTCGGGCAGGGCGGACATGTCGCGGTCCTGCACACGGATCACGTCGCGCTGGGCGAGGGCGAAGTCCGCCTGGAAGCCGATGAGGGCCCGCAGGGTCTCCGCCCCCGGCGCGTGCTGCGCCTCGGCGGCCAGCCCGCCGTCGAGCAGGTCCTGCGAGGCCGTGTCGAGGATCGCCGTGAGCACGGCGGCCTTGCCGGCGAAGTGGCGGTAGATGGCGGGGCCGCTGATCCCGACCGCGGCGCCGATGTCCTCGAGGCGGACCGCGTCGAAGCCCCGGGCCGCGAACAGTCGCGCCGCGGCCGCGAGCAGGTCCACCCGGCGTCGGGCCTTGGCGGCCTCCCGGGCGGTCGGCGGGGTCGCCGGGGCGGCGGGGGACGCGGGATCGGCGGCGGGCATGGGTTCCACTGTAGGACGAGACGAGGCGCGCCGGGCGCCCGGTCGACGTCAGTGACGATCGTCACTACACTGAGGCTCGGTTCAGTTAGTCGTCATTCACTGAAGGGGGTCTCATGACCGCCAGCACCCCGGCCCCGGCCGCGCAGTCCGCGCCCACCGTGGCCGAGCGCAACGCGGCCGGCCACGCTCGGCTCGAGCAGGAGCTCGCCGACCTCGTCGCCCGCACGTCGCTCGGCGGGCCCGAGCGCTCGCGCGAGCGCCACACCGGCCGCGGCAAGCTGCTGGTGCGGGACCGCATCGACGCGCTGCTCGACGAGGGCTCGCCCTTCCTCGAGGTCGGCGCGCTGGCCGCGCACGGCCTGTACGACGGGGACAGCCCCGCCGCCGGCGTCGTGGCGGGCATCGGCCTGGTCCACGGCCGCCTCGTGATGGTGGTCGGCAACGACGCCACCGTGAAGGGCGGCACCTACTACCCCATGACGGTGAAGAAGCACCTGCGGGCCCAGGAGATCGCCCTGGAGAACCGCCTGCCGTGCATCTACCTCGTGGACTCCGGCGGCGCGTTCCTGCCCCGCCAGGACGAGGTCTTCCCGGACCGCGAGCACTTCGGCCGCATCTTCCGGAACCAGGCGCTGCTCTCCTCGCAGCGCATCCCGCAGCTGGCCGCGGTGTGCGGCTCCTCCACGGCGGGCGGCGCGTACGTGCCGGCCATGTCGGACGAGACCGTGATCGTGCGCGAGCAGGGCACCATCTTCCTCGGCGGCCCCCCGCTCGTGAAGGCCGCGATCGGGGAGGACGTCTCGCCCGAGGACCTCGGCGGCGGCCGGCTGCACGCCGAGCGCTCCGGCGTCGCGGACCACCTGGCGGACGACGACCTGCACGCCATGCAGATCCTCCGGGACATCGTGGCCACCCTGCCCCCGGCCGAGGCGCCGGCCTGGGAGGTCGCCCCCGCCGCGGAGCCCGCCAAGGACCCGGCCGAGCTGACCAGCGTCGTGCCCGTGGACGTGAACACCCCCTACGACGTGCGCGAGGTGATCGACCGCCTCGTGGACGGCGGCTCCGTCCACGAGTTCAAGCCCCTCTACGGCACCACCCTGGTCACCGCGTTCGCGCGGATCGACGGCCACCCCGTGGGCGTCCTCGCCAACAACGGCATCCTGTTCGGAGACTCCGCCCGCAAGGGCGCGCACTTCATCGAACTGTGCGACCAGCGCGGCATCCCGCTGCTGTTCCTGCAGAACATCTCCGGCTTCATGGTGGGTCGGGACGCGGAGGCCGGCGGCATCGCGCGCGACGGCGCCAAGATGGTCACCGCCGTCGCGACCGCCCGCGTGCCCAAGCTGACCGTGGTGATCGGCGGCTCGTTCGGCGCCGGCAACTACGCGATGTGCGGCCGCGCCTACTCACCCCGCTTCCTGTGGATGTGGCCGAACGCGCGCATCTCCGTGATGGGCGGCCCGCAGGCCTCCTCCGTGCTCACGCAGATCAAGCAGGACCAGCGGGCCGCCGCGGGGGAGGAGCCGATGTCCTCCGAGGAGGTCGAGGCCTTCCAGGCGCCGGTCCGTCGGCAGTACGAGGACCAGGGCAGCCCCCTGTACTCCACCGCCCGCCTCTGGGACGACGGGGTGATCACCCCCGGCCAGACCCGCCGGGTGCTCTCCCTGGCCCTCGACGTCATCTCCCGTTCCCCGCTGCCGGACTCCCGGTTCGGCCTGTTCCGCATGTGAGCCACCAGTGACCGAGAACCACGCCCAGGGGACGCCCCTGTTCGACACCGTGCTGGTGGCCAACCGCGGCGAGATCGCCGTGCGCGTCATCCGCACCCTGCGCCGCCTCGGCATCCGCTCGGTGGCCGTGCACTCCGACGCCGACGCCGACGCGCGGCACGTCCGCGAGGCGGACACGGCGGTCCGCCTCGGCCCGGCTCCGGCCCGCGAGTCGTACCTGGACATCGACGCCGTCGTCGACGCCGCGCGCCGCACCGGCGCCCAGGCCGTGCACCCCGGCTACGGCTTCCTGTCCGAGAACGCCGACTTCGCCCGCGCGCTGGAGGCGGCCGGCATCGTGTTCGTGGGCCCGCCCGTGGCCTCGCTCGACGCGATGGCGGACAAGATCCGCGCGAAGGAGACCGTGGCCGCGTACGACGTGCCGGTGGTCCCCGGCATCCAGGACCCCACGCTCACCGACGAGCAGATCACGGCCGAGGCCGAGCGCGTCGGCTTCCCGCTGCTGATCAAGCCCTCCGCGGGCGGCGGCGGCAAGGGCATGGTGGCCGTGCGCGCCGCCGAGGAGCTGCCCGGCGCCCTCGCCTCGGCCCGGCGCACGGCGCGCTCGGCGTTCGGCGACGACACGCTGCTGCTCGAGCGGCTCATCACCGCGCCCCGGCACGTCGAGGTGCAGGTGTTCGCGGACGCCCACGGCGCCACCGTGCACCTGGGTGAGCGCGAGTGCTCCCTGCAGCGCCGCCACCAGAAGGTGATCGAGGAGGCCCCCGCGCCCCTGCTGACCGGGCTGGCGCACGGGGCCGAGCTCCGCGAGCGCCTGGGCCGGGCCGCCGTGGACGCGGCCGTGTCCGTGGGCTACCGCGGTGCCGGCACCGTCGAGTTCCTCGTCTCGGACGAGAACCCGGACGAGTTCTTCTTCATGGAGATGAACACCCGCCTGCAGGTGGAGCACCCGGTCTCCGAGGAGGTCGTCCGGGTGCGCGGACAGCGCCTGGACTTCGTGGAGCTGCAGCTGCGCATCGCCGCGGGGGGGCCGCTCGGCTTCGCCCAGGAGGACGTGACCCTCGACGGCGCCGCCGTCGAGGCCCGCGTCTACGCGGAGGACCCCGCGAACGGCTTCCTGCCCTCCACCGGGCCGGTGCTGCGCTGGCGCGAGCCCGCCGGCGAGGGCGTCCGCGTCGACACGCTCCTGCTGCCCTCCCGGCCGGCCGAGGAGCGCGCGTTCGGCTCCGGACCGCAGACTGGCCCCGCCGCCGGCGCCGTGGACCCCGTGGACGTCGACGGCGCACAGCCCGAGATCACCGGCTTCTACGACCCGATGATCGCCAAGCTCATCGCCCGTGGCGCCGACCGCGCCGAGGCCCTGGACCGGCTCGACGCCGCGCTCGCGGACACCGTGCTGTTCGGCGTCCGCTCCAACCTGGGCTGGCTGCGCGAGCTCGCGGCCCGCGAGGACGTGCGGACCGGCCGGCTCACCACCGAGCTGATCGACGGCCTCGAGGCGTGGACCGCCCCCGCGCTGCCCGAGGACCTCGCCGCGCTCGCGGCCGAGGCCCTGGCCGACGTGTCCGAGGACGCGGCCGCCGCCGAGCACCGCGCGGCCGGCACCGCGTGGGCCCGGGCGGACGGCTGGCGCGGCGCGGGCGCCCCGCAGCCCGGGATGCGCGTCCGGGTCGGGGACGAGGACCGCATCCTCACCGCCCCCGCCGCCGACGCCGAGGTGGACGAGGACGCCGGAGGCCTGGCGGGCGTCAACCTCCTGGCCGGTGACCCGCGGGACCCGCGCTCAGCGTGGCTGCACCGCGACGGCGCCGCGTGGCAGGTCCGCCGCCTCACCCGGGCCGAGGTGGTCGAGGCCGCCCGCGCGGCCGCGGCCGCGCGTCGTGCCCCGGCCGGCGCAGCGTCCCCCGAGGCCCGCACGCCCATGCCGGGCACCGTCGTCGCCGTGTCCGTGGCCACCGGGGACACCGTGGCCGCGGGCCAGGAGCTGGCGGTGGTCGAGGCCATGAAGATGGAGCACCCCGTCACGGCCGCCGTCGCCGGCGTCGTGACCGTCCACGTCGCCGAGGGCGACGCCGTGGCCGCGCAGGCGTTGATCGCCGTCGTCGAGCCCACCGAGCACGCAGCACCCGCAGAGAACACCTGAGAACAGGAGAGGACCATGAGCACCAAGCACCGCACCCTGCCCGCCCTCGAGGAGGACTACCAGGTCCTCTCCGACACCGTCCGCGAGTTCGCCGACGAGGTCGTGGCCCCGGTCTCCGCCGAGCTGGACGCCCAGCACGAGTTCCCGTACGAGATCGTGGCCCAGATGGGCGAGATGGGCCTGTTCGGCCTCCCGTTCCCCGAGGAGTACGGCGGCATGGGCGGCGACTACTTCGCCCTGGCCCTGGCCCTCGAGCAGCTCGGCCGCGTCAACCAGTCCGTGGCCATCACCCTCGAGGCCGGCGTCTCCCTGGGCGCCATGCCGCTGCTGAAGTTCGGCACCGAGGAGCAGAAGCAGCGCTGGCTGCCGGACCTCGTGGCCGGCACGCACCTGGCCGGCTTCGGCCTCACCGAGCCGGGCGCGGGCTCCGACGCCGGCGGCACCCAGACCACCGCCGCGCTCGAGGACGGCCAGTGGCGCATCAACGGCGCCAAGGAGTTCATCACCAACTCCGGCACGGACATCACCTCGCTCGTCACCGTCACCGCCGTGACCGGCACCGTGGAGGGCAGGACCGGCCACGACGGCCGCCCCGCCAAGGAGATCTCCACGATCCTCGTGCCCGCCGGCACCGAGGGCTTCTCCGTGGCCAAGGCCTACGACAAGGTCGGCTGGAACTCCTCGGACACCCACGCCCTGCACTTCTCGGACGTGCGCGTGCCGGAGGAGAACCTGCTGGGCGCCCGCGGCCGCGGCTTCGCCCACTTCCTCGAGATCCTCGACGAGGGCCGTATCGCCATCGCGGCCCTGGCCACCGGCGCGGCCCAGGGCTGCGTGGACGAGTCGGTCGCCTACGCCAAGCAGCGGACCTCGTTCGGCCAGAAGATCGGGCAGTTCCAGGCCGTGTCCTTCAAGATCGCCCGCATGCAGGCCCGCGCGCACGCCGCCCGCCTGGCCTACTACGAGGCCGCCCAGAAGATGCTGGCCGGCAAGCCGTTCAAGACCGAGGCCGCCATGGCCAAGCTGATCGCCGGCGAGGCCGCCATGGACAACGCCCGGGACGCCACCCAGGTGTTCGGCGGCTACGGCTTCATGAACGAGACCCTCGTGGCCCGTCACTACCGCGACTCCAAGATCCTCGAGGTCGGCGAGGGCACCACCGAGGTGCAGCTCATGCTGATCGCCCGCGAGCTGGGCCTCTGACGTGACGGAGCGCGTCGAGATCGAGCAGCGGGGCCGCTACGCGGACGAGCTGGCGGTCGGTCAGGTCTACCTGCACCGGCCCGGCCGCACGCTCACCGAGGCGGACAACGTCCTGTTCACCACCCTCACCATGAACCCGCAGGCCCTGCACCTGGACCACGCGTACGCGGCGGACCAGCCGTTCGGCCGACCGCTGGTCAACTCGATGCTGACGCTGTCCACCCTGGTGGGCCTCGCCGTCGGGCAGACCACACAGGGCACGCTCGTGGCCCAGCTCGGCCTGGGGGAGATCGCGTTCCCGAAGCCGGTCTTCCACGGGGACACGCTCTACGGGCGCTCCGAGGTCACCGCAATCCGCGAGTCCTCCTCGCGGCCGGGGCAGCGGATCGTCACGTTCGCGATGACGGGGGAGAACCAGCACGGCGACGTCGTCGTCCGCGCCCAGCGCACCTGTCTGATGTGGACCGCGCAGGCGCACGCGGAGGCCAAGGCGAAGGCCGCCGACGCCGCAGGCACGGGGGAGCGGGCATGAGCGCGCTGACCCTCGGACCGGCCGTCATGTTCACCCCGGCGGACCGCCCCGAGCGGTACGCCACGGCGCTCGAGCGCGCGGACGCGGTGATCCTCGACCTCGAGGACGCCGTCACCCCGGACGCCCGGCCCGCCGCGCGGAACGCCGTCGCGGCGGCCTGGGCGGGGCGGGCGACGGGCGGGGTCGACGGCGGCCCGCTGGACGAGGACCGCGTGGTGGTCCGCGTGAACCCCGCGGGCACCGCGGACCACGACGCCGACCTGGCCATGCTCGCCGGGACGGGCTGGCGCACGCTCATGCTCGCCAAGGCCGAGTCCGCCGCGCAGGTGGACGGGGTCGTCGCCGCCCTCGGACCGCAGACCCGCGTCGTCGCCCTGTGCGAGACCGCGGCCGGGATCCTCGCCGCCGCCGAACTGGCCGCCCACCCGCACGTGGGTGCGCTGATGTGGGGCGCCGAGGACCTCGTGGCGTCGATGGGCGGCAGCTCCTCCCGCACCCCCGGGGGCGCCTACCGCTCCGTGGTCCAGCACGCCCGCGCGACGGTGCTGCTGGCGGCGGCCGCGCACGGGGTGGCCGCGTGGGACGCCGTCCATCTGGACCTCGGCGACGAGGCCGGGCTGGCCGCCGAGGCCGAGGACGCCGTCGCCCTGGGCTGCACCGCGACCGTGTGCCTGCACCCGCGCCAGGTGCCCGTCGTGCGCTCCGCCTACACGCCCGCCCCGGAGGCCGTCGAGCGCGCCCGGCGCGTCCTCGCCGCGGCCGAGGGGCGGCACGGGGCCTTCGAACTGGACGGGGCGATGGTCGACGAGGTGGTCCTCGCCCAGGCTCGCGCGCTCCTGGGCCGCGCGGACGCGCCCCGGCCGGGCAGCGCCTGACCGGCTCCTGGGCGGCTCCACGCCCCGGCGGCCCCGTGCCGTCGGGGCGCGACCCTGTCCGCACGGCTGCGCACCGGGGCTGTCACATGGGCGCACGGTCCAGGGGCGCGCTTGACGACGCACCCCTGGGGCCGACAGAGTGTGCGTGTCATCACAGTGATCTGTCTCACACTGATCCGTCCTACGTACCCGGAGGGCCCATGTCATCCAGCGAGCCCACGGCGCCGGTCCCCACGGCCGCGCAGTTCCGCGCCGCTCAGCAGTCCGAGGAGTTCATCGAGCTCCGGCGCACCCACCGATCCTTCGCCTTCCCCATGACCGTGGCGTTCTTCGTCTGGTACCTGGTGTTCGTGATCGTCGGCGCGTTCTTCCCCGAGTTCATGGCGATCCGCCTCGGCGGCAACATCACCCTCGGCCTGATCCTCGGCCTGCTCCAGTTCGTCACCACGTTCCTGATCACCTTCGCCTACGTCCGTTTCTCCAACCGGACCCTGGACCCCCGCGCCACCGCGCTGCGTGAGCGCCTCGAGCGCGAGGCCGCCGGCGCCCACGAGAACCCGGAGGCCACGCGATGAGCGCGCTCACCCCCCTGCTCCAGGCCGCCCCGCAGACGGTCGGCAACCCCGCCGTGAACATCGGCATCTTCGTCGCCTTCGTGGTGGTCACCCTCGTGATCGTGATCCGCGCGTCCAAGACGAACGCGTCCTCGGCCGACTACTACGCCGGCGGCCGCGGCTTCTCCGGCACCCAGAACGGCACGGCCATCGCGGGCGACTACCTCTCCGCGGCCTCGTTCCTGGGCATCGTGGGCGCGATCGCCCTCTACGGCTACGACGGCTTCCTCTACTCCATCGGCTTCCTCGTGGCGTGGCTCGTCGCCCTGCTGCTCGTGGCCGAGCTGCTGCGCAACACCGGCAAGTTCACCATGGCGGACGTGCTCTCCTTCCGGCTGCGCCAGAAGCCCGTGCGCATCGCCGCCGCCTTCGGCACCATGGCCGTCTGCCTCTTCTACCTCCTGGCCCAGATGGCCGGCGCCGGCGGCCTCGTGGCCCTGCTGCTGAACATCAACGACCGGGCCGGCCAGGCCCTCGTGATCGTGATCGTGGGCGTGCTGATGATCGTCTACGTGCTGATCGGCGGCATGAAGGGCACCACCTACGTGCAGATCATCAAGGCGATCCTGCTGATCGCCGGCGCGGGGATCATGACCGTGTGGTCGCTGGCCCTGTTCGGCTTCGACTTCAACGCCATGCTGGGGGCCGCCGTCGAGATGAACCCGAAGGGCGAGGCGATCCTCGAGCCGGGCCTGCAGTACGGCGCCAGCGCGCTGACCCGCCTCGACTTCGTGTCCCTGGGCATCGCGCTCGTGCTCGGCACCGCGGGCCTGCCGCACGTGCTCATGCGGTTCTACACGGTGCCCACCGCCAAGGAGGCGCGCAAGTCCGTGGTGTGGGCCATCGTCCTCATCGGCGCGTTCTACCTGTTCACCCTCGTGCTGGGCTACGGCGCCGGCGCGCTGATCGGCCCCGAGCGCATCCTGGCCGCGCCCGGCGGGCAGAACTCCGCGGCCCCGCTGCTGGCGTTCGAGCTCGGCGGCTCCATCCTGCTGGGCCTGATCTCGGCGGTCGCGTTCGCCACCATCCTCGCGGTGGTCGCGGGCCTGGCCATCACGGCGGCGGCGTCCTTCGCCCACGACGTGTACGGCTCCGTGATCGCCAAGCACCCGCTCACCCCGCAGGAGGAGGTGCGGATCGGCAAGATCACCGTGGTGGTGATCGGCGTCCTGGCGATCGTCGGCGGCATCGCCGCCCAGGGCCAGAACGTGGCGTTCCTCGTGGCGCTCGCCTTCGCGGTGGCGGCCTCGGCGAACCTGCCGACCATCCTCTACTCCCTGTTCTGGCGGCGCTTCACCACCCGCGGCGCGGTGTGGTCGATGTACGGCGGACTGCTCTCCGCGATCATCCTGATCGTCCTGTCCCCGGTGATGTCCGGGACGCCGACCTCGATGATCCCGGGCGCGGACTTCGCGGTGTTCCCGCTGAAGAACCCGGGCATCGTCTCCATCCCGCTGGCCTTCTTCCTCGGCTGGCTCGGCTCGGTGACCTCGTCGCGCGCCGAGGACCCCGACAAGCAGGCCGAGATGGAGGTCCGCTCCCTCACCGGCATCGGCGCCGAGAAGCCGGTGCAGCACTGATCCGCGGCTGACCCGGTCCCACGGGGGTCGGCGGGGCGGGACGTCGCGGTGCGGCGTCCGTCCGGTCGGCCCCCCGTCCGTGTCCAGGCCCGGCTGGCATCATGGCGGGGTGACGCACGGATCCCTCACCGACTACACGCTGCCCGCCCCCGCCCCGGCGGACGACGACGGCGCCCCGCGCGCCGTCGCCCTGATCGGCTCCACGGGCTCGATCGGCACCCAGGGCCTCGACGTGATCGCCCACGACCCCGCCCGGCTCCGGGCCGTCGCGCTCGCGGGCGGGGCGAACACGACCCTGCTGGCCGAGCAGGCCGTGCGCTTCGCGGTCGAGGCGGTGGGCTCCGCCGCGGCGGGGGAGGAGGAGCTGCGCGCCGCCCTCGCCGACGCCGCCGCCCGCCTCGGGCGCCCGGCCCCCCGACCCGTGCTGTTCACCGGGCCACGCGCCGCCGAGCAGATCGCGGCGTGGCCCGGCGCCGACACCGTGCTCAACGGGATCACGGGCTCGATCGGCCTGCGGCCCACCCTCGCCGCGCTGCACGCCGGCCACCGCCTGGCCCTGGCCAACAAGGAGTCGCTCATCGTCGGCGGGGCCCTCGTGAAGGCGGCCGCGGCGCCGGGCCAGCTCGTGCCGGTGGACTCCGAGCACTCCGCGCTCGCGCAGGCGCTGCGCGGCGGGACGGCGAACGAGGTCCGCCGCCTCGTGCTCACGGCCTCGGGCGGGCCGTTCCGCGGCCTGGACCGCGCCGCCCTGCACGCCGTCACGCCCGCCCAGGCCCTCGCCCACCCCACGTGGGACATGGGCCGCGTCGTCACCACCAACTCCGCCTCCCTCGTGAACAAGGCCCTCGAGGTGATCGAGGCCCACCTGCTGTTCGACGTGCCCCTGGACCGGATCGACGTCGTGGTCCACCCGCAGTCCGTGGTCCATTCGATGGTCGAGTTCGTCGACGGGTCCACGCTCGCCCAGGCCTCCCCGCCGGACATGCGTCTGCCCATCGCCCTGGGGCTGTGCTGGCCGCGCCGGGTCCCGGGCGCGGCCCCGGCCTGCGACTGGACGCGGGCGGCCACCTGGACCTTCGAGCCCCTCGACGAGGAGGCCTTCCCCGCCGTGCGGGCCGCGAAGGAGGCGGCGGCCGCCTCGCCCACCCACATGGCCGTGTTCAACGCCGCCAACGAGGAGGCGGTGGACGCCTTCCACGCCGGCGCCCTGCCCTTCGACGGGATCGTGGACACGGTCCGCGCCGTCGTCGCCGACTACGCCCCCGAGCACGTGCTCGCCGCGGCCGGCCACGACCCCGCGCCCGCCGCGCTCACCGTGGACGCCGTGCTCGCCGCCGAGGCCTGGGCGCGCCGTGCGGCGCGGGCCCGCTGGTGACCGTCGTGGAGATCCTCTGGTACGTCGCGGGCGTCCTCGCGGTCGCACTGGGCTTGGCGGTCTCGATCGCCCTGCACGAGGTCGGCCACCTCGTCCCGGCCAAGCTCTTCGGCGTGCGCGTCACGCAGTACATGATCGGCTTCGGCCCGACGCTCGTCTCGTGGCGCCGCGGCGAGACGGAGTACGGGTTCAAGGCCGTCCCGCTGGGCGGCTACGTCGCGATGATCGGGATGCTGCCCCCGCCGCGGCCCGGGCAGACGCCCCGCACGGCGTCCACGGGCTTCGTCCAGCAGCTGGGCCGCATGGCCGACGACGCGCGAGCCCAGGCCGCCGAAGAGGTCCGCCCCGGCGACGAGCACCGCCGCTTCCTCGCCCTGCCGGTGTGGAAGCGCGTGGTGATCATGCTCGGCGGGCCGTTCATGAACCTGCTCATCGCGCTGGGCGTCACCGCCCTGCTGGTCACGACGGTGGGCACCTCGCAGCCGAGCACCACCGTCGCCGAGGTCTACCGGTGCGTGGTCACGACGCAGGAGCAGCAGGCTCGCGCCGCCTCGGGCGGGACCGAGGACTGCCGCCCGGGCGATCCCGCCGGGCCCGCCCACGAGGCGGGACTGCGCCCCGGGGACACCGTGCTCGCCTTCGACGGGCGGCCGGTCTCCGACTGGGACGCCCTCTCCGCCGCGATCCGGGACCGCGCCGGACAGCCCACCCGGATCGAATGGGAGCGCGACGGCGAGCGGATGAGCGCCACCCTGACCCCGCGCCTGACGGAACGGCCCGTGACGGACGCGCTGGGGCGGCCCGAGCGGGCCCCGGACGGGACCGTCGCGACCCACGAGGTCGGGTTCATCGGCATGGGCGCGCAGCTCGAGACGGTTCGCGGCACCCCGCTCGACGCCGGCCCGCTCGTCGCCCAGCAGGTGCGGGGCGTCGTCGACGTCGTCCTCGTGCTGCCGCAGCGGCTGTGGGACACCGCCGTCGCCGTGGTGACCCCGGCCGAGCGCGACCCGGACGGACCGATGTCCGTGGTGGGGGTCGGCCGGATCGCCGGGGAGGCGGCGGCGCTCGAGCAGGCCACGCTGACGGACAAGGCCGCCCTGCTGCTGTCCCTGCTGGCGGGCGTGAACGTGGCGCTCATGGTGTTCAACCTCATCCCGCTGCTCCCGCTCGACGGCGGCCACGTGGCCGGCGCCCTGTGGGAGGCGGTGCGCCGCGGCTGGGCCCGGATCACGGGTCGCCCCGACCCGGGGCCGTTCGACCTGGCCCGCATGCTGCCGCTGACCTACGCGGTGGGCGCGGCGATGCTCCTCATGGGCGTCATCCTGATCGTGGCGGACATCGTGGAGCCCGTCCGGCTGTTCTGAGTCCGGGCCGTTCGCCGTGGGCGGTCGCCCCGCGCCCCGGGGCGCCCGCGCGCCTAGGATGGACCGGAGAACCCGGCGGCCCCGCGCCGTCGACCCCGAGAACCCATGAGGAGCGCCCCCGTGCCCGTCAGCCTTGGAATGCCGTCCGCCCCGCCGCCCGTGCTGGCCCCGCGCCGCACCACCCGGCAGATCCAGGTGGGCTCGGTGGGCGTCGGCTCGCAGCACCCCGTCTCGGTGCAGTCGATGACCACCACCAAGACGCACGACATCGGCGCGACCCTGCAGCAGATCGCCGAGCTCACGGCCGCCGGCTGCGACATCGTCCGCGTGGCCTGCCCCACGGACAAGGACGCCGAGGCCCTCAAGGTCATCGCCCAGCAGTCCACCATCCCCGTGATCGCGGACATCCACTTCCAGCCGAAGTACGTGTTCGCGGCGATCGAGGCCGGCTGCGGCGCCGTGCGCGTGAACCCGGGCAACATCAAGAAGTTCGACGACAAGGTCAAGGAGATCGCGCAGGCCGCCTCGGACCACGGCACCTCCCTCCGCATCGGCGTCAACGCCGGCTCCCTGGACCCGCGCCTGCTGCAGAAGTACGGCAAGGCCACCCCGGAGGCCCTCGTCGAGTCCGCCGTCTGGGAGGCCTCCCTCTTCGAGGAGCACGGCTTCAAGGACTTCAAGATCTCCGTCAAGCACAACGACCCGGTGATCATGGCCCGCGCCTACGAGCTGCTCGCCGAGCAGGGTGACTGGCCGCTGCACCTCGGCGTCACCGAGGCCGGCCCGGCCTTCCAGGGCACCATCAAGTCCGCCACCGCCTTCGGCTACCTGCTCGGCCAGGGCATCGGTGACACCATCCGCGTCTCCCTCTCCGCGCCGCCGGTCGAGGAGGTCAAGGTGGGCCTGCAGATCCTGCAGTCCCTGAATCTGCGTGAGCGCAAGCTCGAGATCGTCTCCTGCCCCTCGTGCGGCCGCGCCCAGGTGGACGTGTACACGCTGGCCGAGCAGGTCACCGAGGGCCTCCAGGACCTCGAGGTCCCGCTGCGGGTGGCCGTCATGGGCTGCGTCGTCAACGGGCCGGGCGAGGCCCGCGAGGCCGACCTCGGCGTCGCCTCCGGCAACGGCAAGGGCCAGATCTTCGTCAAGGGCGAGGTCATCCGCACCGTGCCCGAGGATCAGATCGTGGAGACCCTCATCGAGGAGGCCAACCGGATCGCCGGTGAGATGGACCTGGGGGAGGACGGCGGTGACCAGGCTGCCGCCGGTGCCCCGGTGGTCTCCGTCCACTGACCGGGAGGTCCGGGCCGCCACGGGAGACCGCGTCCGCCTGCTGACCGACGCGGACACTGCCGCGCTCGCGGCCCTGTCCGCCCGCGCCCCCGTGTCCAACGTGTTCGTGGACTCCCTGCTGGAGGCGGGCCGCCTGGCCGGCCCGCGCGGGGGAGCGGCGGGCACCCTGTTCCTCGGGATCGACGACGACGCCCCGGGCGCCGGGAGGCTGCGCGCGGCCGTCTGGATCGGCTCGAACGTGGTGCCGGTCGCCGCGTCCGAGGCCCCGGACGCGGGATGGGCGCCGGGCGACGCGGAGGCGCTCGGCGCGGCGGCCGCCGCGCTGCGCCGCCGGTACGGGTCGATCTACGGCCCGGCCGGTCCCGTGCTGGCCGCCGGTCAGGCCCTCGCCGCCGCGGGCCACCGGTCCCGGTCCGTGCGCCCCGACCAGCCGCTGCTCGTGCTGGGCACGGCCGGGGGGATCGACCCGAACCCGTCCGTGGTGCAGGCGCAGCCACGCGACTTCGCGCGCGTCCTGCCGGCCAGCGCGGCGATGTTCGAGGAGGAGCTCGGCTTCTCCCCGTTCGCCGGCGGCGCGGCCCAGTACCGGGACCGCGTCGAGCGGCTGATCCAGGCCGGGCGCGTCTTCATCGACCCGGGCCCGCGCGACGCGGGCGGCCCGCTGCGCTTCAAGGCGGACATCGGGCTGCTCTCCTCCCGGTGCGCCCAGATCCAGGGCGTGTGGATGGCCCCCGCCGCGCGGGGCCGAGGGCTGGCGGCGTCGGCGATGGCCGCCGTCGTGGGCTACGTGCGCCTCCAGGCGCCCGTGGTGAGCCTCTACGTCAATGCGTACAACACCCCCGCGCTGCGCACCTATGAACGCGTGGGGTTCGAGCGGCGCGGCACGTTCGCGACCGTCCTGTACTGACCCGGCGGACCCTGCGCGGGCGATAGGATCGGCGGTCAGGACGCCGGGCACCCCCGTGCCGGCGTCGTCCCGTCCCGCGCGCCGCCCCCGACCGCGCGAGCCCGTCCGAGGAGGCCCCGTCATGCCCCTGCGCATGTCCACCCTGTTCCTGCGCACCCTGCGCGACGACCCGGCGGAGGCCGAGGTGGCGAGCCACAGGCTCCTCGTCCGTGCCGGCTACATCCGTCGCGCGGCCCCGGGCATCTACTCGTGGCTGCCGCTGGGCCTGAAGGTGCTGGCCAAGGTGGAGCGGATCGTGCGCGAGGAGATGGACGCGATCGGCGCCCAGGAGGTGCACTTCCCGGCGCTGCTGCCGCGGGAGCCCTACGAGGCCACGGGCCGCTGGGAGGAGTACGGCGACGGGCTGTTCCGCCTGCAGGACCGCCGGGGCAACGACTACCTCCTGGCCCCCACGCACGAGGAGATGTTCACGCTCCTGGTGAAGGACCTGTACTCCTCGTACAAGGACCTGCCCGCGTACCTGTACCAGATCCAGACCAAGTACCGGGACGAGGCCCGCCCGCGCGCCGGCCTGCTGCGCGGGCGCGAGTTCATCATGAAGGACTCCTACTCCTTCACGGTGGACGACGCCGGCCTGGACGCCGCGTACGAGGCCCATCGGGCCGCCTACCTGCGGATCTTCGACCGTCTCGGCCTCGAGGTCGTGCCGGTGCGGGCCACCTCCGGTGCGATGGGCGGCTCCCGCTCCGAGGAGTTCCTGCACCCCACCGAGGTGGGCGAGGACACCTTCGTCGAGTCCGACGGCGGCTACCGCGCCAACGTCGAGGCCGTCACCACAGTGGCCCCCGCCCCGCTGGACGAGGCGGCCATGGCGGCCCTGCCCGCCGCCGAGGTCAAGGACACCCCGGTCTCCACCACCATCGCCGCGCTCGTGGACGTCGCCAACCGGCTGGCCCCGCGCGACGGCGAGCCGTGGACCGCCGCGGACACGCTCAAGTGCGTCGTGGTCACCGCGGTGGTGGACGGCGGTGAGCGTCGCCCGTTCGTCGTGGGCGTGCCCGGCGACCGTGAGGTGGACCTCAAGCGTCTCGAGGCCTCCGTGGGCCCGGCGCTCGGCGTGGTCGGCGAGCCCACGCTCGAGGCCGCGACCGCCGCGGACCTGGCCGCGCACCCCGCCCTGGTCAAGGGCTACATCGGCCCCGCGGCGGCCGATGCGGTCGAGGGCACCCCGGTGCTCGGCGCGGAGGGCTCCGTCTCGGGCCTGCCCTTCTTCGTGGACCCGCGCATCGCCCCCGGCACCGCGTGGATCACCGGCGCGAACGCGGACCAGCGCCACGTGTTCGGCCTCGTGGCCGGCCGCGACTTCATGTGGGACGGCGTGCTCGAGGCCACCGCGGTGCGCGAGGGCGACCAGGCCCCCGACGGCTCCGGCCCGCTGCACACCCGCCGCGGCATGGAGATGGGCCACATCTTCCAGCTCGGCCGCAAGTACGCCGAGGCCCTCGACCTGAAGGTCCTCGACGTCCACGGCAAGCAGGTCGTGGTGACCATGGGCTCCTACGGCATCGGCATCACGCGCGCCGTCGCCGCGATCGCCGAGCGCTACCACGACGACAAGGGCCTGGCGTGGCCGCGCGCGGTGGCCCCGGCGGACGTGCACGTCGTCGTCGCCACGAAGGGCGAGGACGGCCTCGCCGCCGCCGAGACCCTCGCCGCGGGCCTCGAGGCCGAGGGCCTGACCGTGCTCGTGGACGACCGTCCGAAGGTCAGCCCCGGCGTGAAGTTCAAGGACGCCGAGCTCATCGGCGTGCCCACCACCGTGGTGATCGGCCGCGGCCTGGCCGACGGTGAGCTCGAGCTCAAGGACCGGGCCACCGGTGAGGCGCGCCCCGTGCCCGTGGACGGGGCCGTCGCGGCGGTGCTCGCGGAGGTGCGCCACGGGCGCTGAGTGGTTCGGCGCCGTCGAGCTGACCGCCGGACTGCTCGTCCTCGTGCTCGCCGCGGGCTTCGCGGCGGGCTGGATCGACGCCGTCGTGGGCGGGGGCGGGCTCCTGCAGCTGCCGGCCCTGCTGCTCGTGCCCGGGCTGAGCCCGATCCAGGCGTTGGCCACCAACAAGCTCGGCTCGGTGTTCGGCACGGCGACGTCGGCGCTCACCTACCGGCGGCGCCTGCGGCAGGACCTGTCCACCGCACTGCCGATGGCCGCCGTCGCCTTCGCGGCGGCCCTGGGCGGGGCCGTGGTCGCCGCGCATCTGCCGGCCGGCGTGATCCGGCCCGTGATCCTGGTGGCGCTGATCGCCGTCGCCGTGTTCACGGCCGTGCGCCCGGGCCTCGGACAGGTCGCCGGCGTGGGACCGCGGCGGAGCACCGCGCTGGCCCGGGCCGTGGCGCTCGGCGCGGCGGTGGGCTTCTACGACGGCGTCCTCGGCCCCGGCACGGGCACGTTCCTCATCCTGGGGCTGGTGCTGCTGCTCAAGTTCGACTTCCTGCACGCCTCGGCACAGGCGAAGGTGGTCAACCTCGCGACCAACCTCGGCGCGCTCTCGTACTTCGTGCCCTCGGGGCACGCGGTGCTGGGCCTGGGGCTGCTGCTCGGCGCGGCCAACCTCGTGGGCGGCTACGTGGGGGCCCGCATGGCGATCGCCCGCGGCACCGGCTTCATCCGCGTGGTGTACCTCATGGTGGTGGCCGCGCTCATCGTCAAGGTCGGCGCGGACACCCTCGCCCCGCTGCTGCGCTGAGCCCGCCCCGTCCGACCCGGTCGGGAGCACTCGGCCCCGCCGTGGGCCGCCGGTAGGCTCGGCCCCGGATCCCGACCCCGGCCCCCGCCCGCGTGGCGCGGCGGCCCCGACCCGACGAGTGAGGCACCCCATGGACAGCACCGACCGCCGCGACGACCTCGCCGAGCTGCGCACCCGCGTCGAGGAGGCCCTGGCGGCCGACGACGTGGTGGTGGAGCAGGTGCGCGCCACGGGCACCGCCGAGCACCGCACCGTCGAGGTGGTCCTCGACCGCGCCTCGGGCACCCAGGGCCTGAGCCTGGACGACGTCGCCCGCCTCTCCGGCCGGGTCTCCGCCGCCCTCGACGCCCTGGGCGACCACGTGCCCGGCGTCGGTGCGGGGGAGTACCTGCTGGAGGTCACCACCGCGGGCGTGGACCGCCCGCTCACCGAGCCCCGCCACTTCGCCCGCAACGTCGGCCGTCTCGTCGAGGTCTCGGTCGACGGCGCCGCGCCCGTGACCGCCCGCCTGAAGGACGTGACGGACGACGACGTCGAGCTGGCCGTGGTGCGCCCGCCCGCGAAGAAGGGCATGAAGGCCAAGGAGCTGCCCGCCGAGCGGGTCGCCCTCGACCGCCTCGGTCCGGCGATCGTGCAGGTAGAGTGGAGCCCCGCTCAGCAGGCCGGCGACGCCGACGCCGCCGCGGGCGAGGACACGGCCGAGCACACGGAGGCATGAGTTGGACATCGACATGAGCGCGCTGCGCATGCTGGAGGCGGAGCGGGAGATCCCGATGGACCGCCTCATCCCCACCATCGAGCAGGCCCTGCTCATGGCGTACCACCGCACCCCGGGGGCCCTGAAGCGCGCCCGCGTGGAGATCGACCGCGCGACCGGC
The DNA here is from genome assembly GCF_056173395.1 of Micrococcus sp. iso_239. Lineage (NCBI taxonomy): Bacteria > Bacillati > Actinomycetota > Actinomycetes > Micrococcales > Micrococcaceae > Micrococcus > Micrococcus sp. iso_239. Next base: position 728,568 of record NZ_CM149672.1, read on the forward strand.
CACGTCACCGTGTGGGCCACGGAGCTGGACGAGGACGACACGCCCATCGGCGAGTTCGACGACACCCCGAACGGCTTCGGCCGGGTGGCCGCCTCCACGGCGCGCCAGGTGATGATCCAGCGCATGCGCGAGGAGGACGACGACAAGGTCCTCGGCGAGTTCAAGGACAAGGAGGGCGAGCTCGTCTCCGGCGTCATCCAGCAGGGCCTGAACCGCCACATGGTCCAGGTGAACCTCGGCACCCTCGAGGCCGTCCTCCCGCCGCCCGAGCAGGTGCCCGGCGAGGACTACGCCCACGGCCGCCGGATCCGCGCCTACGTGGTCTCCGCGACGCGCGGCGCCAAGGGCCCGTCCGTCACGGTGTCCCGCTCGCACCCCGGCCTCGTGCGCAAGCTCTTCGAGCTCGAGGTCCCAGAGATCGCGGACGGCTCGGTCGAGATCACGGCGCTGGCCCGCGAGGCCGGCCACCGCACCAAGATGGCCGTGCGCGCCACCCGCCCCGGGGTGAACGCCAAGGGCGCCTCCATCGGGGAGATGGGCAGCCGCGTGCGCGCCGTCATGACGGAGCTCAACGACGAGAAGATCGACATCGTCGACCACGTGGACGACCCCGCCGCGATGATCGCCAACGCCCTCTCGCCCGCCACGACCGTCTCGGTGGAGATCCTCGACGCGGACCAGCACTCGGCCCGCGCCGTGGTGCCGGAGTACCAGCTGTCCCTGGCCATCGGCAAGGAGGGCCAGAACGCCCGCCTCGCGGCCAAGCTCACGGGCTGGCGGATCGACATCGTCGGCGACGGGGTCACCACCTCCGCCCCGGGCCGCTGACCGTCCCCGGGAACAGATCCGGGCCCGGACGCGCTAGGATGGATGAGGTCCTTTCTCGATCCGACGCCCGTGAGGGGTGAACGCATGACGTCTCGGACGGTCGTGCGCACCTGCATCGGATGCCGATCGAGGGCGGACCAGCAAGAGCTGGTGCGCGTCGCCCTGGACTCCTCGACGGAACCCCCATCCGTCGTCTGGGACCCGGAACGACGCCGTCCCGGCCGGGGTGCGTGGCTGCATCCCGGCGAGGACTGCCTCCTCCTCGCCCTGCGCCGCCGCGCGTTCGGGCGGGCCTTCCGGTCCGCCGTCGACGCCGACGCGCTGGGCCGCACCGCGGAGGCACCGGCTGACAGACCGACAGATGAAGGCGGGTCAGAGATCTGATGCGTACCCGATGAGCACTGAAGCATGAGTGCCCAGCGATGAACTTCACCCCCTGCTATCAGGCAGGCCGTGGTGCGCGTGCCCTGGTGGCGCGCGCGACGGCCTGGAGCAACGTCAACGGTCCCAGGACGCGCTGAGACGGACAGCCCGAGCGGCTCCGTTCCGGCCCGTGGGGCCAGAACAGGAGAACCGTGGCCAAGGTCCGCGTCCATGAGCTCGCCAAGGAGCTCGGCATCACCTCGAAGGAGGCCTTGAGCACGCTCAAGGACCTCGGCGAGTTCGTCAGCTCGGCTTCGTCCACCATCGAGCCCCCGGTGGTCAAGAAGCTGCGCAACGCCTACCCGGGTGCCGGCAAGTCCGCCGCCAAGCCCGGTTCCACGCCCGCCGCCCCGGGCCGTTCCGCCGCGCCGAAGCCGGCGGCCGCCCCGTCGCCGCGCGCCGCGGCCCCCACGTCGAATGTCGGCGCCCCGGCGCCCGGTCCCGCCGCGGGCCGCACCGCCGCGCCCAAGCCGGGCGCCGCCCCGACCCCCGGCCCCGCCGCACCGACGCCGGCCGCCCCGGCCGAGCCGAAGGCCCCGCAGCCGCCGGCCACGCCGGGGTCGGCCGCGCCGAAGCCGGGCGCCGCCGCGCCCAAGCCGGGTGCCTCCGCGCCCAAGCCGGGCGCCCCGCGTCCCGGCAACAACCCGTTCAGCCCCAAGGGCGGCTCCGCCGGGCCTCGCCCGGGCGCCCGCCCGGGCGGCCGTGGCGGTGCTCCGCGTCCGGGCAACAACCCGTTCGCCCCCTCGCAGGGCATGCGCTCCGGTCGTGAGGACCGCGCGCCTCGTCCGGGCGGCCCCCGTCCGCCGGCCGGTGCCGGCGGTCCCCGTCCGGGCGGTCCGCGCCCGGCCGCGGGCGCCGGCGGTCCCCGCCCCGGTGGGCCGCGTCCGAACCCGGGCATGATGCCCAAGCAGATCACCCCGGCCCCGCAGCCGGCCCGCGGCCGTGGCCGTCCGGGCGGCGGCCCCGGTGGCGGCCCGGGTCGTCCCGGCGGCCCGGGCGGCCGTGGCGGTCGCGGCAACGCCCAGGGCGCCTTCGGGCGCGGCGGCGGCCCGCGCAAGGGACGCAAGTCGAAGCGCGCGAAGCGCCAGGAGTTCGAGCAGCAGCACACGCGTGAGATCGGCGGCGTCAAGGTCCCCAAGGGTGACGGCACCACCGTTCTGCGCCTGCGCCGCGGCGCGTCCCTGGCCGACTTCGCCGAGAAGATCCGCGCCGACGTCGCCGACCTGGTGAAGGTGCTCTTCACCCTCGGCGAGATGGCCTCGGCCAACCAGTCCCTCGACGAGGAGACCTTCCAGCTGCTCGGCGACGAGCTGGGCTACAAGGTCCAGATCGTGTCCCCGGAGGACGAGGACAAGGAGCTGCTGGAGGCCTTCGACATCGACCTCGAGGCCGAGGCGGCCAACGAGGACGAGGCCGACCTCGAGCCGCGCCCCGCGGTCGTCACCGTCATGGGCCACGTGGACCACGGCAAGACGCGTCTGCTGGACGCCATCCGCTCCTCGAACGTCATCGAGGGCGAGGCCGGCGGCATCACGCAGCACATCGGCGCCTACCAGGTGCCCGTGGAGCACGAGGGCGAGCAGCGTCGCCTCACCTTCATCGACACCCCGGGTCACGAGGCGTTCACCGCCATGCGTGCCCGCGGTGCGAAGGTCACCGACATCGCCGTGCTGGTGGTGGCGGCCGACGACGGCGTCATGCCGCAGACCGTCGAGGCGCTCAACCACGCCCAGTCGGCCGGCGTGCCGATCGTGGTGGCGGTCAACAAGATCGACAAGGACACCGCCGCCCCGGACAAGATCCGCGGTCAGCTCACCGAGTACGGCCTCGTGCCCGAGGAGTACGGCGGCGACACGATGTTCGTGGACGTCTCCGCGCGCAACAACATCAACATCGACCAGCTGCTCGAGGCGATCCTGCTCACCGCGGACGCCGCCCTCGAGCTCACGGCGAACCCGCACAAGGCCGCCCGCGGCGTGGCCATCGAGGCCAACCTCGACAAGGGCCGCGGCGCCGTCGTCACCGTGCTGGTGCAGACCGGCACGCTGCGCGTGGGCGACACCATGGTGGTGGGCTCCGCCCACGGCCGTGTGCGCGCCATGTTCGACGAGAACGGCAACGCCGTGGAGGCGGCCGATCCGTCGCGTCCCGTCCAGGTGCTCGGCCTGTCCACGGTGCCGCGTGCCGGCGACTCGTTCCTCGTCACCGACGACGAGCGCACCGCCCGCCAGATCGCGGAGAAGCGCGAGGCCGCGGACCGCAACGCCCAGCTGGCCAAGCGCCGCAAGCGCATCACCCTGGAGGACTTCGACCAGGCCGTGGCCGAGGGCAAGCTGGACACGCTCAACCTCATCATCAAGGGCGACGCGTCCGGTGCCGTCGAGGCGCTCGAGGACTCGCTGCTCAAGATCGAGGTCGGCGAGGACGAGGTGCAGCTGCGCGTCATCCACCGCGGCGTCGGCGCCATCACGCAGAATGACGTGAACCTGGCGACCGTGGACAACGCCATCATCATCGGCTTCAACGTGCGCCCCGCCGAGCGGGTCGCCGACCTGGCCGACCGCGAGGGCGTGGACATGCGCTTCTACAGCGTGATCTACGACGCGATCGACGACATCGAGAACGCGCTCAAGGGCATGCTGAAGCCGGAGTACGAGGAGGTCGAGCTCGGCTCGGCCGAGGTCCGCGAGGTGTTCCGCTCCTCCAAGTGGGGCAACATCGCCGGTTCGCTCGTGCGCTCGGGCCTCATCCGCCGCAACGCCCAGGCCCGCCTGGTGCGCGACGGCGTGGTGGTCTCCGATCACCTCAAGATCGAGTCGCTGCGCCGCTTCAAAGACGACGCCACGGAGGTCCGCGAGGGCTACGAGTGCGGCATCGGCCTGGGCAGCTTCAACGACATCAAGGAGGGCGACGTGATCGAGACCTTCGAGATGCAGGAGAAGCCGCGCGTCTGACGGCCGGGGCGGGGGCCCGCACGGGCCCCCGCCTTCCGCGTCCCACCCTCTGAACCATCACCACCGGAAGGAACCGCACCATGGCCGATCCGGCACGCGCCGGCCGCCTGGCCCAGCGCATCAAGGTCCTCGTGGCCGAGGCGCTGCGCCGCGGCGTCAAGGACGATCGCGTGGAGCCCGTCACCGTGACGGAGGTCCGCGTGACCAACGACCTGCAGCACGCCACCGTCTACTACACCGTCCTGGGCGACGAGGCCACGGTGGCCGCCGCCCACGAGGGCATCCAGGACAACCGCGGCATCCTGCGCCGCGAGGTGGGCCGCGGGCTCACCATCCGCCTGGTGCCCACCCTCGAGTTCGTGGCGGACACCGTCCCCGAGGCGGCCGCACACCTGGAGGACGTCCTCCGCGCGGCCAAGGAGCGGGACGCCGAGCTGGCGAAGGCGCGCGAGGGCGCGTCGTACGCCGGTGACGCGGACCCGTACCGCACCGCGGAGCCGGACGCCGACGCCGACGACGCCCCGCGCGCCTGAGGCCCGCGGCACGGTGAGCGCACGCAGCACCGGGGGACAGGCCCCCGACGCGCCGGGAACGGAGGCGTCGGGGGTCGTCCTCGTGGACAAGCCGCAGGGGTGGACCTCGCACGACGTCGTCGGGCGGGTCCGCCGGCTGGCGGGCACCCGCAAGGTGGGCCACGCCGGCACCCTGGACCCCATGGCCACGGGCCTGCTCGTGGTCGGCGTCAACAAGGCCACGCGCCTGCTGACCGCCATCACGGGCACGGACAAGACGTACACGGCCACGATCCGGCTCGGGCAGTCGACCGTCACGGACGACGCGGAGGGCGAGGTCGTGCAGACCCGGCTGGCCAACGCCGTCACGCCCGAGCGCGTGGCCGAGCAGGTCGCCGCCCTCACGGGCGAGATCCTGCAGGCGCCCTCGGCCGTCTCCGCCGTCAAGGTGGCGGGCCGGCGCGCCTACGATCGCGTCCGCGCGGGAGAGGACGTCACCCTCGACGCCCGCCCCGTCACCGTGCACGAGTTCACGGTGCACGAGCTGCGCCGGCTCGACGGCGGCCGGCTGGTCGACCTCGACGTCACCGTGCGCTGCTCGTCCGGGACCTACATCCGGGCGCTCGCCCGCGACCTGGGCGAGGCCCTCGAGACCGGCGGGCACCTCACGGCGCTGCGCCGCACCGCCGTCGGCCCGTTCGACGTGGCCGACGCGCTCTCGCTCGAGGCCCTCGCGGAGCGGTTCGCGATGACCGAGCTCTCCGAGGCCGCCGCCGGGCTCTTCCCGGTGCGCGAGCTGACGGAGCACGAGGCCCACGAGCTCGCCTTCGGGCGGGTCGTGGCGCCCACCGGCACGGGTGAGACGCTCGTCGCCGGGCGCGCGCCGGACGGCCGCGTCATCGCCCTCGTCTCCGACGTGCGCCGCCGCGGCGCCGACGTCGCCAAGCCCCAGCTCGTGTTCGCCCCGGCCGAGGGGCCGGGACAGGGAAGGACCGCATGATCCTCGACGCCTGGTTCTGGACGGGACTGGTGATCGGTGCCGTCTCGTTCGTCGTCTGCGTGGTGATGACGGCGATCCGCCGCCACCCCGCGGACGCCTCGATCCTCTCGGTGGCCGCCGTCGAGCTGTTCACGCTCGTCTATGCGGCGGCCGCCGCCGTCCGCCAGCTCGGCGGGGACACCCTGAACGGCCCCGGCTGGGAGTTCTGGGGCTACATCCTCACCGCCCTGATCGTGCCGGTGATCGCCGTGGGCTGGGCCGTCACGGACAAGACCCGGTGGTCCAACCTCGTGCTGGCCGTGGTCGGGCCCACGATCGCCGTGATGCTGCACCGCATGCAGGTCATCTGGTTCGGGCAGTGGTGAGGAGGATGGACATGGCACCCAGCGACGGCGCCCCCGCGCGCAACCAGGGTCTCGGCCGGATCATCGTCATGGTCTACGCGGTGTTCGCCCTCTCGGCGAGCGCGCGCAGCCTCTTCCAGATCCTCACGCAGTTCGACGCCGCCCCCGTGGCGTACACGCTCTCCGCGGTCGCGGCGGTCGTGTACATCGTGGCGACGTTCGCGCTCGCCCGCTCCGGCGCGCGCGCCTGGGCCGTGGCGCTGGGCGCCGTGCTCGTGGAGCTGGCCGGCGTGGTGGGCGTGGGCCTGTGGACCGTCCTGGATCCGGGGATGTTCGCCCACGACACCGTGTGGTCCCGGTTCGGCGCGGGCTACGGCTACGTGCCGCTCGTGCTGCCGGTGGTCGGCCTGATCTGGCTGCTGACGCACCGCCCCGCCCGCCCGGCCGAGGCGGGGGCGCTCTGATGCGGGTCTGGAACAGCCTGGACGAGGTCCCCACGGACCTGCCGCGCACCGTGGTCACCCTGGGCAACTTCGACGGCGTGCACCGCGGCCACCGGGAGGTGCTGCGCCGGGTCGTCGAGCTGGCGCGGGCCCGCGACGCCCTGGCCGTGGCCGTGACCTTCACCCCGCACCCGCGCGCCGTGCACCATCCCGAGGTGCCCCACGTGGACATCATCAGCCCCGAGCAGCGGGTCGTCCTCCTGGACGAGGCGGGTCTGGACGCGGTGCTCCTGCAGCGCTACACCCTCGAGTTCGCGGACCAGTCCCCGGAGGAGTTCGTCCGCGGCATGCTCGTGCACGGGCTGCACGCCGCCGTCGTGGTCGTGGGGCACGACGTGCGCTTCGGCCGGGGCAACACCGGCGACGTCGCGGAGATGGTGCGCCTGGGGGCCCGCTACGGCTTCGAGGTCGAGGCCGTCGAGGAGTTCCCCGCCGAACACGGGGCCGAGCCGGAGCGCCGCTGCTCCTCGACCTGGGTGCGGGAGGCCCTGGCCGCGGGCGACGTCGCCCAGGCCGCGGCCGTGCTCGGCCGGCACCACGTGCTCGCCGGCGAGGTGGTGCACGGGTTCGCGCGCGGCCGCGAGCTCGGCTTCCCCACGGCGAACCTCGAGACGGATGTGCAGGGCATGATCCCGGCCGACGGCGTCTACGCCGGCTGGGTGCACGACGCGCACGGCGGGGTGTGGCCGGCCGCGATCTCCATCGGCTCGAACCCCACGTTCGAGGACGTCTCCCGCGTGGTGGAGGCACACGTGATCGACCGCCACGACGAGCGGGTGGAGGACTTCGACCTGTACGGCCAGCACATCGAGGTGGAGTTCGTGGCCCGGCTGCGCGGGATGGTCGCCTACGAGGGCGTCGAGAAGCTCGTGGCGCAGATCACGCAGGACGTGGACGAGGCCCGGGCGATCCTGGCCACGACCCCCTCCGACCGGTGAGCGCCCCGGAGCCGGGCGCTCCCCCCGCTGTGCCGAACCTGCCGGGGCGCCCGGCCCGGGCCCGTCGGGCCGGGCCCAACCCCTTCGAGACCGGCGGGGAGCACTACGACGCCGTCCGCCCCTCCTACCCGGCCGCCGCGGTGGACCGCGTCCTGGCGGGCACCGCCGACGGCGCGGACGTGGTGGAGCTCGGGGCCGGGACGGGACTGTTCACCCGGCTGCTCGCGGCCCGCCCGGCGGACCGGGTGCGGACGGTGACGGCCCTCGAGCCGTCGGCGTCGATGCGCGCCGTCCTGGAACGCGAGGTCGCGGCCGGCACGGGCGGGCGGGTGCGCGCCGTGCCGGGCACGGGCGAGGCCACGGGCCTGCCGGCGGCGAGCGCCGACGTCGTGGTGGCGGCCCAGGCATGGCACTGGATGGACCCGGCCGCGGCGAGCGCGGAGGCCGCACGGGTGCTGCGCCCGGGCGGGCGCCTGGCCGCGGTGTGGAACCAGCTCGACACGGCGGTGCCGTGGGTGCACCGTCTCACCCGGATCATGCACGCCGGGGACGTGCACGCCGCCCGGCCGGAGCAGCGCCGGTTCGCCGCCCCGTTCGGGGCGGAGGAGCACGCGCGCTGGGCGTGGACGCAGCCCATGACCGCGGCGGGGCTGCACGGGCTCATGGCCTCGCGCTCGTACTGGCTGCGCGCGGACGAGCGGATCCGGTCCCGGATGACGGCCAACCTCGACTGGTACCTGCACGAGCACCTGGGCCATGCGGCGGACGCGGTCCTGCAGGTGCCCTACGTGACGGTGGCCTGGTGGGCGGCGCCGGTCAGGGGCGGGCGCCCACGGTGACCGGGACCGTCCGGGCGATCCCGGCCCGCCGCGCCTGCCAGAGCAGCAGCGCCGTGGCCACCGCGACCACCGCCACCGAGAGCAGCGTGGCCGCCGGGGAGCCGGCGGTCTCCGCGCCCACGTAGCTGTCCTCGACGGTGCCCACGAGCGTGCCGACGGCGATGATCACCACGTTGTTGACCACGTGGAGGGCGACGGCGGCCTCGAGCCCGCCCGTGCGCCACGTGAGCAGGACGGCGGCGACGGCGAACGCGGCGAGGTCCAGCAGGATCCACGGGTCGAGCGAGCCGTGGGCGAGCGAGAAGGTCGCCGCCGAGAGCACCGCGGTGACCGCGGCGGCCACGACCGGCCGGCGGATCCACGTGCCGACGGCCAGCAGCAGCCACCCGCGGAACAGGTACTCCTCGCCCGCGGCCTGGAACGGGGTGAGCACGAACGCCATGACGAGCAGCCAGACCCAGTCCTGCGCGCGCGGGGCCGTGGGGGCGCCGTCGAGGGCCCACGCGCCCAGCACGTAGGCGAGGAACAGCGGCGTCAGCACGACGACGCAGCGCGCCAGCCAGCGCCAGCGCACGCGGCCCTCGACCGAGTGGACGAAGCGGGCGGCGACGGGGTGGCCCAGCGCCACGGCCAGCAGCGCGACCCCGATCAGCGCGGCGAGCAGGAGGTTGTTCAGCAGCACCATGGGCGCGGAGTACAGGTCGAGGTCGGTCACGTCCGTCGGGTCGGCCGCGCCGAGCAGCGCGGGCCCGGACGTGGCGATCAGGGCGAGAGCGCCCAGCACGCCCCCGAGCACGAGGAGGCCCACCAGGCCGGCCAGCACGAGGCCGAAGGACGCGAGCGGGTTCCACCATCGGGCCCGCGGCGTGCGCAGCAGCGCGGGGTAGCCGTGGCCGATCAGCGGCAGATCCAGGGGCGGCGCGGGCGGCCGGAGGGGGAACGACGACGGGGCCGGGGAGTGGGGGACCGGTGGGGTGCTCACCGGGCCAGGGTAGGCGATGCGGTAGACTCGACCCTCGGCCTCCCTGCAGTCCGCGGTGGGGTGGGCCCCGCGTCGTCCGCCCCGGCGGGGCGCGGCCCGTGTTCGCGGTACCGAAGTGAAGGAGGCCCACCATGGCCCTGGATCCCGCTGTCAAGCAGCAGATCATCAAGGAGTACGCCACCCACGAGGGCGACACCGGTTCCCCCGAGGTGCAGATCGCGGTCCTGTCCCGCCGCATCAAGGACCTGACCGAGCACCTCAAGGAGCACAAGCACGACCACCACACCCGTCGCGGCCTGATGGCCCTGGTCGGTCGCCGTCGTCGCATGCTCGGCTACCTGCAGAAGGTCGACATCGAGCGCTACCGCGCGCTGATCGAGCGCCTCGGCCTGCGCAAGTGACCTGAGGAGGCGGCGCCGGAGCCCGCGGGAGACCCGCGAGCGCCGGCGCCGCCTTTCGTCTGCCCCCGGACGCACGTAGTGTGTCCCGGGGGAGAGATCGCCGCAGCCTGCGGCACTCCGGCGCGCCATGGCGCGCATCCCCGCATCATCGACACACCCGACGGCTCCGCGCCCATCGCTCGCGGTCCTCGACAGTGGCTCCCGGACCCCGCCGCACGGCGGGATGCCGAGGGCCTCGATCGAAGACCAGGGGGACAGGGACGCCTGCGGCGCCGTCCACCTGAAAGGAGGCCCTCATGGAGGGTCCTGAGATCACCTTCGCCGAGGCCGTCATCGACAACGGCTCGTACGGCAAGCGCACCGTCCGCTTCGAGACCGGGCGCCTCGCCCAGCAGGCCGCCGGCGCCGCCATGGTCTACATCGACGAGGAGACGTCGATGCTGTCCGCCACCACCGTCGGCAAGTCGCCCCGCGAGGGCTTCGACTTCTTCCCGCTGACCGTGGACGTCGAGGAGCGCATGTACGCCGCGGGCCGCATCCCCGGCTCGTTCTTCCGCCGCGAGGGCCGCCCGTCCACGGACGCGATCCTCACCTGCCGCCTGATCGACCGCCCGCTGCGCCCGGCGTTCGTCAAGGGCATCCGCAACGAGGTCCAGGTCGTCGTGACCGTCACCTCGATCGCCCCGGACGAGATCTACGACACGGTGGCCATCAACGCCGCCTCCCTGTCCACGCAGCTGTCCGGCCTGCCGTTCTCCGGTCCCATCGGCGGCGTGCGCATGGCCCTCATGGACGACGGCTCCGGCACGCGCCAGTGGGTCGCGTTCCCGAAGCACTCCCAGCTCGAGGGCGCCGTGTTCAACATGGCCGTGGCCGGCCGTGTGGTGGGCGACGACGTCGCCATCATGATGGTCGAGGCCGAGGCGACCCCGGACTCCTGGACCCTGGTCAAGGAGCGCGGCGCGCAGGCGCCCACCGAGGAGATCGTGGCCGAGGGACTCGAGGCCGCCAAGCCCTTCATCCGCGCCCTGTGCGAGGCCCAGGCCGACCTGGTCAAGCGCGCCGGCAAGGACCCGGTGGACGTCCCCGTGTTCCAGGACTACCAGGACGACGCCTACGCCGCCGTCGAGAAGCTCGCCACGGACCGCCTGACCGAGATCTTCTCCATCGGCGACAAGCAGGAGCGCGAGTCGGCCTCGGACGCCTACCTGCTCGAGGTGCTCGAGGAGCTCGCCGGCGAGGGCAAGGACTTCGCCGAGCGCAAGGGCGAGATCGCCAAGGCCTACGGCTCCCTCACCAAGCAGATCGTGCGCCGCCGCATCCTCACCGACCAGGTGCGCATCGACGGCCGCGGCCTGACGGACATCCGCAAGCTGACCGCGGAGGTGGAGGTCCTGCCCCGCGTGCACGGCTCCGCCATCTTCGAGCGCGGCGAGACCCAGATCATGGGCGTCACCACGCTGAACATGCTCAAGATGGAGCAGCAGATCGACTCGTTGGCGCCGGAGACGGCCAAGCGGTACATGCACCACTACAACTTCCCGCCGTACTCCACCGGCGAGACCGGCCGCGTGGGCTCCCCGAAGCGCCGCGAGATCGGCCACGGCGCCCTCGCCGAGCGCGCCCTCGTGCCCGTGCTGCCGGCCCGCGAGGAGTTCCCCTACGCGATCCGCCAGGTCTCCGAGGCCCTCGGCTCCAACGGCTCGACGTCGATGGGCTCCGTCTGCGCCTCCACCCTGTCCCTGCTGAACGCGGGCGTGCCGCTGCGTGCGCCCGTGGCCGGCATCGCCATGGGCCTGGTCTCCGCCGAGGTGGACGGCCAGACCCAGTACGCGGCCCTGACCGACATCCTCGGCGCCGAGGACGCGTTCGGCGACATGGACTTCAAGGTGGCCGGCACCGCGGAGTTCGTCACCGCGATCCAGCTGGACACCAAGCTGGACGGCATCCCGGCCTCCGTGCTGGCCGCCGCCCTGACGCAGGCCCGCGAGGCGCGCCTGCACATCCTGTCCGTGCTGAACGCCGCCATCGACGCCCCGGACGAGATGGCCCCCACCGCCCCGCGGATCATCTCCGTGCGCATCCCGGTGGACAAGATCGGCGCGGTCATCGGCCCCAAGGGCGCCATGATCAACCAGATCCAGGACGACACGGGCGCGGACATCACCATCGAGGACGACGGCACCGTGCTGATCGGCGCCACCGACGGCGCCTCGGCCGAGGCCGCGCGCTCCGCGGTGAACGCGATCGCCAACCCGCAGGTCCCCGAGGTCGGTGAGCGCTACCTCGGCACCGTGGTGAAGCTGACCACGTTCGGCGGGTTCGTCTCGCTCACCCCGGGCAAGGACGGCCTGTTGCACATCTCCGAGCTGCGCAAGCTCAACGAGGGCAAGCGCGTGGACGACGTCGAGGACGTGCTCGGCGTGGGCCAGAAGGTCCAGGTCGAGATCACCAAGATCGACGACCGCGGCAAGCTGTCCCTCTCCCCGGTGGTGGCGGAGTCCGACGCCCTGGCCGAGACCGCGGACGCGATCGAGTCCTCGCAGATCGAGGCCTGATCCGCCCCGCCCGGCCCGGTGACCACGACGGCGCCGCACCCTCCCCGCGAGTGGTGCGGCGCCGTCGTCGCGCATGGGCGAGAATGGCCGTCATGAGTGTTCACCGTGAGATCCCCCTGGACTTCGACGGCGTGCTGGCGGACGAGGGCAACGGTTCCGTGGTGCGCCGCTCCGTGCTGCCCGGCGGCGTCCGCGTGCTCACCGAGGCCATGCCGGACCAGCGCTCGGTGACCATCGGCTACTGGGTGGCCGTCGGGTCCCGTGACGAGTCGCCCGAGGGCTACGGCGCCACGCACTTCCTCGAGCACCTGCTCTTCAAGGGCACTCCCACGCGCACCGCGATGGACATCGCGGCCGCCTTCGACCGCGTGGGCGGGGAGTCCAACGCCGGCACGGCCAAGGAGTCCACCGTCTACCACGCCCGCGTGCTGGACGAGGACCTGCCGATGGCCGTGGAGGTCCTCACGGACATGCTCACCTCCTCCCTGATCGACCCGGACGAGCTCGAGACCGAGCGCGGCGTGATCCTCGAGGAGCTCGCCATGGACGCGGACGACCCCGTGGACGTGGCCCACGAGAAGCTCGCCGAGGTCATGCTGGACGGCCACCCCCTCGGCCGGCCGATCGGCGGCACGCCCGAGACGATCCGGGCCGTCACCCGCGACCATGTGGTGGGGCACTACACGCACTGGTACCGCCCGGACGAGCTCGTCGTCACCGCCGCCGGCCACCTCGACCACGACGAGGTCTGCCGCCTCGTCCTCGCCGCCCTGCGCGCCTCGGGCTGGGAGCTCACCCAGGGGGCCCTGCCCGCCCCGCGTCGTGCCGTGGACACCGCCGGGGCCGCGGCCTCGCGGGTGCGGACCGGCACGCACACCGTCACCAAGGCGGTCGAGCAGGCCAACGTCCTCGTCGGCGGCCGCTCGCTGTCCACCACGGACCCGGACCGCTTCGCCCTGGGCGTCATGCAGTCCGTCCTGGGCGGGGGCATGTCCTCGCGGCTGTTCCAGGAGATCCGCGAGCGCCGCGGCCTGGCCTACAACACCTACTCGTTCTCCGCCGGGTACTCCGACGCCGGCTACTGGGGCCTGTACGCGGGCTGCCAGCCGGACCGGGTGGACGAGGTGGCCGCGCTGATGGAGGCCGAGCTGGACCGGATGGCCGAGGCCGACGTCACCGGGGAGGAGCTCGCGCGCGCCCACGGGCAGATCTGCGGCGGCACCGTGCTGGGCATGGAGTCCACGGGCGCCCGCATGTCCCGGCTGGGACGGGCCGAGCTGGTCACGGGGGAGTACGTGGACCTGGCGGCCTCCCTCGCCCGGGTCCGCGAGGTCGACGCCGGCCAGGTCCGGGCCGTGGCCGCGCGCCTGGCCGCGGGGGACCGGGCGCGCGTCGTCGTCGCCCCGGCCTGACCTCGGCCACGGCCGCCGGGGCGGGCCGCGTAGGCTGGAGGCCATGACCGAGACCCGCACCCCCTCCGCCGTGTCCGCTCCCGACGACGTCCCGCGCGTCGCGATCCTGGGCGCCCGTGGCCGCATGGGCCGCCACGCGGTGCCCGCGGTGCGAGCGGCCGAGGGGCTGGAGCTCGTGGCCGAGCTCGGCTCGCAGGACCGCCTGGACGCGGTGCTCGACGCCGGCGCCACCCACGTCCTGGACCTCACGGTCCCGGACGCCTCGCCCGAGAACGTGGCCTTCGCCGTGGAGCACGGGCTGCACACGGTCGTCGGCACGTCGGGCTGGGTGCCCGAGCGCCGCGAGCGCCTCGAGGCGCAGCTGGCTGAGCACCCGGGGGTGGGCGTGCTGATCGCCCCGAACTTCTCGGTCGGCTCGGTGCTGGCCTCGGCGTTCGCCGCGCAGGCGGCGCGGTACTTCGAGTCCGTCGAGCTCGTCGAGCTGCACCACCCGGACAAGGTGGATGCCCCGTCGGGCACGGCCGTGCGGACCGCCGAGCTCATCGGCGCGGCCCGGGACGCGGCCGGCGTGCCCGTCTCCCCGGACGCCACCGAGCACGACCCGGACGGCGCGCGCGGCGCCGTCGTCCACGGCGTGCACGTGCACGCGGTGCGCCTGCGCGGCCTGGAGGCGCACCAGGAGGTGCTGCTGGGCGGGCCGGGCGAGCAGCTCGTGGTCCGGCACGACGCGTTCGACCGCGGGGCCTACATGCCCGGCGTCGTCCTCGGCCTGCGGACCGTGGCCTCCCGCCCGGGTCTGACCTATGGACTGGACGGATACCTGGACCTTGGCTGAGCCCTCCCGCACCCCCGACGACGGCGCCGTGGGCCCGCCCGCGCCCGCCGTCCGTGCCCGCCGCTCGACCGTGATGAGCAAGGTGTGGGTCGGCTTCGTGTGCCTGCTCGTGCTGCTGTTCGCCGGGTTCGCCCTCAACGCGTCCGTCGCGCTGGTGCGCGCCCCGCAGCCACTGGCCAAGGCGATCGGCGCGGGCGTCATCCTCGTGGTGCTGGTGACCGTGGCCGTCCTGGCCCGCGAGGTGTGGTTCGGGCGCCAGACCGAACGCCTGGCCGACCAGCTCGAGGCCGAGGGCGGGCTGCCGGAGGACGACCTGCCGCGCTCGCCCGGCGGCCGGATCGACCGGGAGGCCGCCGACGCCCAGTTCGAGCTGTACCGCGTGGAGGCCGAGGCCGCACCGCGCGACTGGCGCGCCCGCTACCGCCTCGCCCTGGCCTACGACGCCTCGGGCGACCGCCGCCGCGCCCGCGAGGCGGCCCGGGAGGCCGTCCGCCTGCACCGCGCCGGCTGACGCGGCCCACGCGTCGCTCAGCGCCCTCCGACGGCCCGTTCCCCACCCGTCCGGGAGAGCCGGGCCATCACGGCTTCGAGCGGACCCCGTCGGCCGCTGAGCTCGGCGGCCAGCCCGGCCGCGAGGCTCAGCACGACGAGGGCGGTGAGCAGCGCCCCGTCGGCCGGATCGAGTCCGGTCGCGTCCACGAGCGCGAGCACCACGAGGTGCCCCACGTAGAGCGTGAGCGGGATGCGCCCCGCACCCACGAGCGGGCGCAGCGCGGCGTGCCCGACCAGCGGCCGGGCCAGCAGGCAGGCGCCCAGCACGGCGCAGGCCCAGCCCGCCGCGAGCACGGCGGCCACCACGGACCCGGAGTGCGGGGTCGGCAGGGCGAGCCACAGCGGATCCGGGATCAGCAGCGCGAGCCGCGGCTCGCCCGTGCGCAGCGTGAGCGCCGTCTCGGCCGGGTCCGTGCCGATCGCCGCGGCGACCCGCCCGACCGTGCCCGGAGCCCGCAGCACCGCCGCACCGACGACGCCGGCCGCCGCCCACGCCGCGGCCCCGCCGCCGAGGATCCCGGCGGCCACGCGGGGCCGGTCCAGCGGCAGCCGCCCCAGGGCCAGCCCCAGCACGAGGAACGCGCCCCAGGACAGGACGGGGTAGTAGCCCGTGAGCGTCAGATCGGCCAGCAGCAGCCCGGGACGCAGCAGGTCCGCGGGGCCGGGGGAGAGCCAGAGCCGCCCGCCCAGGAAGAACTCCTGGCGCCCCACGGCGGCCTGCGCGGCCGCGACCACCGCGAACACCAGCACCGGCCCGAGCACGAGCCACGCCCCCGCGATCAGGCCCAGGGCGCGGGCGCGCAGGCCCAGCAGGGGCAGCGCGAGCAGGAAGAGCAGGGCGTAGTGGCACAGGATGACGGCCACGGGGACGCCGAGCGTCCCGCACGCGAGCCCGAGTACGAACAGCAGGCCCGCGCGTCGGGCGATCCGGCGGCGCAGCGCCGCGCGCCGGACCCCCGTGGCCGGCGTCGCGCCCCCCGTGGACAGGGCCAGCCCGACGCCGGCCAGCAGGACGAACAGCACCGAGGCGCGTCCGGCGAACCACAGGAACGCCGGGTGCGGCGCCCCGTCCGCCGTCGCCGGGTCGACGACGTGGACGGTGATCATGCCGAGCAGGGCGATCCCGCGGGCCGCGTCGACGCCGGGCAGCCGGCGACGTGCGGGCCGGTCCGGGCGGACGGCGGCGGGGGGCGGGGCGGGACGCAGGGCGGGCTCCTCTCGGGTCGCCGCGCGTCGCGGAGGGGCCACGGACGGCGCGGGCCCCCAGTCTCGCAGGTAGGGTGGGGCCCATGAGTGCCGTCCGTCCCGCCGTCATCCCCTCCGAGCTGCTCTTCGGCACGGTCGTGCCCGCCATGGTCACCCCCATGACGGACGAGGGCGCCGTGGACCTCGAGGTGGCCGCCGCGCTGGCCGAGCACCTGGTGGACCGCGGGGCCGACGGCCTCGTGGTCACCGGCACCACCGGCGAGACCTCCACGCTCACGGACGACGAGAACGTGGCGATGTTCCGCACCGTCGTCGAGGCCGTGGGGGACCGCGCCAGGGTCGTGGCCGGCACCGGCACCAACGACACGGCGCACACCCTCGAGCTGTCCCGCCGCGCGGCCGAGACGGGCGTGGACGGGCTGCTGCTCGTCACCCCGTACTACAACAAGCCCAACCAGGCCGGCATCCGCGCGCACTTCGAGGCCGTGGCCGACGGCGTGGACCTGCCGATCATGCTCTACGACATCCCGGGCCGCTCCGTGATGCCGATCGAGCCCGAGACGATCATCGCGCTCGCGCAGCACCCCAACATCCGTGCGCTCAAGGACGCGAAGGGGGACCTGCAGTCCACCACCACCGTCCTGGCGCACACAGACCTCGACCTCTACTCCGGCGACGACGGTGCGACCCTGCCGCTCATGGCGCTCGGCGCCGTCGGGGTCGTCTCGGTGGCCGCGCACGCGGCCCCCGAGCTGTACCGCCAGCTCGTGGACGCCGTCCACGCCGGCGACCTGGCCGGTGCCCGTGATCACCACTTCGCGCTGGACCCCGTCCAGCGCGGCATCATGACCCACGTCCAGGGCGCGGTGGCCGCGAAGGCCGTCCTCGCCGCCCAGGGCGTCATCCCGTCCGCAGCCGTGCGGCTGCCCCTCGTCCAGGCCACGCCGGACGAGCTCTCCGTCATCCGAGCCGACCTCGCGGAGGCCGGCATCACCTTCTAGAAGGGACCCGTTCCATGACCGCAGGCACCCGCCTGTCCACCCCGCCCAAGCTCAAGCGGGGCACCTGCCGCATCGTCCAGCTGGGCGGCCTCGAGGAGGTCGGCCGCAACATGGTCACCTTCGAGATCGACGGCAAGATCCTCATCGTCGACTGCGGCGTCCTCTTCCCCGAGGAGCACCAGCCCGGCGTCGACCTGATCCTGCCGGACTTCGACTACATCCGGGACCGCGTGGACGACGTCGTCGGCATCGTCCTGACCCACGGCCACGAGGACCACATCGGCGCCGTGCCGTACCTGCTGCGCCTGCGCGACGACATCCCCGTGATCGGCTCCAAGCTGACCCTCGCCCTGATCGAGGCCAAGCTCGAGGAGCACCGGATCAAGCCGCGCACCCGCGTGGTCAAGGAAGACGACATCGTCGAGTTCGGCCCGTTCGAGTGCGAGTTCGTGGCCGTGAACCACTCGATCCCGGACGCGCTCGCCGTCGCCATCCACACGGACGCCGGCACCATCCTGCACACCGGCGACTTCAAGATGGACCAGCTGCCGCTCGACGGCCGCATCACGGACCTGCGCGCCTTCGCCCGTCTCGGCGAGGAGGGCGTGGACCTGTTCATGACCGACTCCACGAACGCCGAGGTCCCGGGGTTCACCACCACGGAGGCGGAGATCGGCCCCACCCTCGAGCGCTACTTCGCCACGGCGAAGCGCCGCATCGTGGTGGCCTCGTTCTCCTCCCACGTGCACCGCGTCCAGCAGGTCCTCGACGCCGCCCACAAGCACGGTCGCAAGGTGGCCTTCGGCGGGCGCTCCATGATCCGCAACATGACCATCGCGGCGAAGCTCGGCTACCTCAACGTGCCGAACGGGATCCTCGTGGACATCCGCAAGGTGGACAAGTACCGAGACGACGAGATCGTGCTCATGGTCACCGGCTCCCAGGGCGAGCCGATGGCGGCCCTGTCCCGCATGGCCAACGGGGACCACCAGGTGCAGCTGGAGGAGGGCGACCTCGTCGTGCTGGCCTCCTCCCTGATCCCGGGCAACGAGAACTCCGTGTTCCGCGTGATCAACGGGCTCATGAAGCTCGGCGCGACCGTGGTGCACAAGGGCATGGCCAAGGTGCACGTCTCCGGCCACGCCTCCGAGGGCGAGCTGCTGTACTGCTACAACATCGTCGAGCCCGAGTTCGTGATGCCGGTGCACGGCGAGACCCGCCACCTGATCGCCAACGGCCGGATCGCGGAGAAGACCGGCGTGCCGGCCGAGAACGTCATCCTGGCCGGCAACGGCACCGTGGTGGACATGACCGACGGCCTCGTGAAGGTCGTCGGCGAGGTGGAGTGCGGCTACGTGTACGTGGACGGCTCCTCCGTGGGTGAGATCTCCGACTCGGACCTCAAGGACCGCCGTGTCCTGGGCGAGGAGGGCTTCATCTCGATCATCACCGTGGTCAACCGGCAGACGGGCACGATCGTGTCCGGTCCGGACGTCCACGCCCGCGGCGTCGCCGAGGACGAGAAGGTGTTCGAGGAGATCAAGCCGAAGATCGTCCGGGCGCTCGAGGAGGCCGTGCAGTCCAGCAAGGACCACACCGCCCACCAGCTCCAGCAGGTGGTCCGCCGGACCGTCGGCACGTGGGTCAACCGCAAGCTGCGCCGGCGCCCGATGATCATCCCGGTGGTCCTGGAGGCCTGACCCCTCCGGGTCGCCATGCCTGCCGTGTCCGCGGTTCGCGGTAGTTTGGTGGGCATGGCGACCCGTACTTCCCCCACGCGTTCGTCGTCCTCCTCCTCCGCCACGTCCCGCTCCGGCTCCGCCGGACGCCGAGGCTCCGGACGGAAGGGGTCGACCGCGACCGTCCCCGAGGCCGACCGGCCCGCCGCGCCCCTGCGCGCCCTGCACACCCTGTGGATGGGGTTGGCCACACCGGTCGGCGCGGGCTTCCGCAAGCTCGGCCCGGACGTGCGCATCGACCGCGAGGAACGCCGTGACGGCACCGGCCTGGTCCTGCTGCTGCTCGCCGCGCTGATCGCGGCCGTGGAGTGGTGGGGCCTGCGCGGCACCGCCGTCGGCCGCGTGGTGCACGGGGTGGTGGGCGGCACCGTCGGGTGGTTCGCCCTCCTGGTGCCGATCGCCCTGCTCGTCGTGGCCGTGCGCTGCTTCCGCCACGCCACGGACCATCGCGCCAACGGACGCATCATCATCGGCCTGCTCATGGCCACCGTCGCGGGCTCCGGCATCGCCCACCTCGTGGGCGGCGTGCCCTCGGCCGCCGACGCCTTCGAGGACATGCTCGGCGCCGGGGGCATGGTCGGCTACCTCGCGACGGCGCCGTTGGCCTCCCTGCTGACACCCGTGCCCGTCTGGGTCCTCATGATCCTGCTGGCTTTCTTCTCGGTGCTCGTGCTCACCGCGACGCCCGTCGGCTCGATCCCGCAGCGGATCGCGGGCGGCTACGACTGGCTCACGGGCCAGGACCCCGAGGGTGCCTCCGAGCAGCGGGCCGCCCGCCGTGCCGAGCGGCGCCGGGCCCGGGAGGAGCGCCGCGAGGCCGAGGACCTCGCCACCCCGCTCTCCGTGGATGCGGAGACCGGGCGCACCCACCCGGACCACGACCAGTCCTACCTGGACGGCCCGGCCGCCGGCGCCCACGCCGCCGGGGCCTCCCGCCCCGGCCTGTTCGCGCGCCTGTTCGGCGGGCGCCGGGCACGCGAGGAGCAGGCCGCCGACGCCGCCCCGGAGCACACCGCCAGCACCGCCTACGACTCCCCGGTGATCCACGAGGCCGAGGCCGGCTCCCACGCCGCCCCCGAGGCGGAGACCACCCAGGTCCTGCCCCGGCCCGCCCCCCGGCGAGCCGCTCGCGGGGAGCAGGGCGTGTTCGACGCCGAGCAGGCCGCCGCGGACGCGCGGGACGCGGGCCGGGACGCCTCGGACGACTTCGACCCGTGGGTGGACGAGGACGACGCGCCCGAGGACGCGGACGCCGAGCCGCAGCCGCCCGCCGGAGTGCGCCGGCCCACGGCCGCGGACCGTGCCCTCGAGCAGGTCCGCGAGCATGCCCGCGCCCAGCGCGAGTCCGCCGCCCCGGCCGCCGCGCGCCAGGAGGGGGACGCGGGGGAGGACACCCCGTTCGCCCTGGACGACGCCCCGGGTCAGGGCTCCGGGGCCGCCGCGCCGTCGTCGTCCTCCGCCGTGCCCGCCAGCACCCCCGCGCCGGTGCCGCCGGTGACCGCCGAGCCGGCCCGCGGCACCCAGTCCGAGCTGGGCGGGGACGTGTCCTACACGCTGCCGCAGTCGGCCCTGCTCCCGGCCGGGCCCCAGCCGAAGGAGCGCTCCGAGGCCAACGACCGGGTCGTCGCCGCGCTGACCACCACGTTCACCGAGTTCAAGGTGGACGCCCAGGTCACCGGGTTCTCCCGCGGGCCGACGGTGACGCGCTACGAGGTCGAGGTCGCCCCCGGCACCAAGGTGGAGAAGGTGACGGCGCTGGAGAAGAACATCGCGTACGCGGTGGCCTCCTCGGACGTGCGGATCCTCAGCCCCATCCCGGGCAAGCGCGCGATCGGCATCGAGATCCCCAACACGGACAAGGAGGTCGTGGCCCTCGGCGACGTCCTGCGCTCGCAGGCCGCCCAGCGCACCGACCACCCGATGGTGATGGGCGTCGGCAAGGACGTGGAGGGCGGCTACGTGGTGGCCAACCTCGCGAAGATGCCCCACATGCTCGTGGCGGGCGCCACCGGCGCCGGCAAGTCCTCGTTCGTGAATTCGATGATCACCTCGATCCTCATGCGCTCCACCCCGGACGAGGTGCGCATGGTGATGGTGGACCCCAAGCGCGTCGAGCTCACCGCGTACGAGGGCGTGCCCCACCTGGTCACCCCGATCATCACGAGCCCGAAGAAGGCGGCCGAGGCGCTGCAGTGGGTCGTCAAGGAGATGGACACCCGCTACGACGACCTCGCGGCGTTCGGCTACAAGCACGTGGACGACTTCAACAAGGCCGTCCGGGCCGGCCAGGTGAAGCTGCCGCCGGACTCCAAGCGCGTGCTGCGCCCGTACCCGTACCTGCTGGTCATCGTGGATGAGCTCGCGGACCTGATGATGGTCGCCCCGCGCGACGTCGAGGACGCGATCGTGCGCATCACCCAGCTGGCCCGTGCGGCCGGCATCCACCTCGTGCTCGCCACGCAGCGGCCGTCCGTGGACGTGGTCACGGGCCTGATCAAGGCCAACGTGCCCTCGCGCATGGCGTTCGCGACGTCGTCGGTCACGGACTCGCGCGTGGTCCTGGACCAGCCCGGCGCGGAGAAGCTGCTCGGCCAGGGCGACGCCCTGTTCCTGCCGATGGGCAAGTCCAAGCCCATGCGCGTGCAGGGGGCGTGGGTCAACGAGTCCGAGATCCACGCCGTCGTGGAGCACGTGAAGTCGCAGATGCAGGTCCAGTACCGCGCGGACGTGATCCCCGAGAAGACCGAGAAGGTCATCGACGAGGACATCGGCGACGACCTGGACCTGCTCCTGCAGGCCGTCGAACTCGTGGTCACCACGCAGTTCGGCTCCACGTCCATGCTGCAGCGCAAGCTGCGGGTGGGCTTCGCGAAGGCCGGCCGCCTCATGGACCTCATGGAGTCCCGCGGCGTCGTGGGCCCCTCCGAGGGCTCCAAGGCCCGCGACGTGCTGGTCAAGCCCGACGACCTCGCGGACGTGCTCGCCACCATCTCCGGAGACACCCCGCCCTCGGCCACCTCCGGCGACGGCGACGCCTCGGCCGGAACCGGCGACGGCGACGCCTCGGCGTCGGCCGCTCCGCGCGACCTGGTGCAGGAGGACCTGGACTCGCGCCCGGCCGCCGTGGACTGGAACGACGAGGACGACGACGAGGGATCGGAGGACGCGTGGCAGCTGACGGGCAGATGAGCGCGGCGGGCGGGGCGCAGCGCGTGTCCGCCTGGAACCTGCCGAACATCCTGACCTCGGTGCGCATCCTGATGGTGCCCTTCTTCGCCTGGGCGCTGTGGGTCGGCGGGCCGTGGGGCGGTGACTCGCTCGTCGCCCGGTGGCTCGCGCTGGCGCTGTTCGCGGCGGCCATGTACACCGACAAGCTCGACGGGGACATCGCCCGCGCCCGCGGGTTGATCACCGACTTCGGCAAGATCGCGGACCCCATCGCGGACAAGCTGCTCACGGGCACGGCCCTCGTGCTGTTCTCCCTGCTGGGGGAGCTGTGGTGGTGGGTGACCATCGTGATCCTGGTGCGCGAATGGGGCATCACCCTGATGCGCTTCGTGGTGATCCGCTACGGCGTGATGCCGGCCGGCCGCGGCGGCAAGCTCAAGACCGTGCTGCAGACCGTGGGCATCGGCCTGCTGCTCCTGCCCTTGGCCCCGGTCGTGGGCGGCTGGTGGCCGTGGGCCGGCTGGGTGGTCATCGGGGCCGCCACCGTGCTGACGGTGCTGACCGGCCTGGAGTACGTCAAGGACGCGTGGGTCCTGCGGCGGGACGCCCTCGCCGCCCAGCGGGGGGCCTGAGGCGATGACCATGGCAGGCGCCCAGGACGTGGTGCACGCGCTCGCGCACGCGGGCCGCACGGTGGCGACGGGGGAGTCCCTCACCGCCGGCCTGCTGGCCGCGCGCCTGGCCGACGTCCCCGGGGCGTCGGCCGTGCTGCACGGTGGCGTGGTGGCCTACCAGAACGCCGTGAAGACCGGCCTGCTGGGTGTGCCCGAGGACCTGCTCACGCGGGTCGGGGCGGTGGACGCGGACGTGGCCCGACGGATGGCCCTCGGCGCCCGGGCGGCCCTGGGCGCCGACGTCGGCGTGGCCACCACGGGCGTCGCCGGGCCCGAGCCCCACCAGGGCCGGCCGGTGGGCACCGTGTGGCTCGGCCTGGCCGTGCCCGACGCGGACGCGAACGCGTTGGACGTGCTCGGCGGCGAGCGCGACGGCGCGGCCACCGCGATCCTCCTCCGGCTCGACGGCGACCGGGCCGCGATCCGGGAGGCCACCGTCGCCGCGGCGCTGCAGGCCCTGACGCACCTGCTCGCCGGCCCCGGCCACTGAGGCTGCATGGGGGCGCCGACCGACCCGCCTCGGCGCCCCGTCCCTGGTGCCGGCCCGCCCCGCCGCGTAGGTTCGGCGCGATGGAGACCGCATCGCCTCCCACCCCGCCCGAGCATGCACCGCAGGACGGCGACGACGCCCCGGGCCCCCGCGTCATCGGCCTCGTGGCCGACCCGGGCACCCCGTGGGCTCTCGTGCGCCGCATCGCCGGGGACGTCGAGGACCGGCTCGACGAACGCCTGCCGCAGCCCGGCGGCTGGCGGGTCGAGACGCGGCAGGAGTCGCTGCCGGTCGGTGCGACCGGGGGCATGGTCCTGGAGGAGCCGGTCCGCTCCCTCGCAGACGGGCAGGGATGGGACACGGTGGTCGCCGTCGTCGACCTGCCCCGGTTCGACGACCGGCGCGGCGTGGTGGCGGACGTCGTGCCGCAGCTGCGGGTCGGCGTCGTGTGCGTCCCGGCGCTGGGGGTCATCACCCCGGCCCGCCGGCTGCGGGAGACGGTGCTGCGGATCGTCGAGCACATCGACACCGCCCCCCACGTGGACCCGCCGGACGGGGAGCTGGACGTGCAGTCCTCCGACGAGTCCGGCGAGGTGGAGGAGGACGACGGCCCGTCCCCGACGGACGAGCCCCCCGAGCCCGACACGGCCGCACTGCGGGGCATCGCCCCCCTGGTCGACGTCGACGCGGACGTGACCACGACCACCCGGATGGGCGGCGGGTCCCGGCGCACGTCCACGGTGTACGTGAAGGGCTGGACGGGCACGCTGCGTCTGCTGGCCGGGATGGTGATGGCCAACCGGCCGCTGCTCATGCCGCGGGACATGACGTTCACGATCGCCTCGGCCAGCGCGGCCGGTGCCTACGGCGTGTTCTTCGGCTCCATCTGGGTGCTCTCCAGCGTGATGTCCCCGGTGCGGCTCGCGGCGGTCAGCGTGCTGTCCGTGGTGCTGCTGGTGGCGTGGCTGGTCACCACGAACGGCCTGTGGACGCACGGTGCGACCCACCGGCACAGCTCGCGGCTGGACAACCTCTCCACCGTGCTCACCGTCGGTCTGGCCTGCACCGTCGTCTACGTGCTGCTCTTCGTCACGCTGCTGCTGGTCGCGCTCATGATCATCCCCGTGGAGTATCTGGAGGAGGAGCTCGACCAGCCCGGCGGCGTGCGCGACTACGTGCGGCTCGTGTGGCTCGCGGCGTCGATGGGCACGATGGCCGGGGCCGTCGGCTCGAGCCTGGACGACTCCGACCGCATCCGGAACGCCACGTACTCCCTGCGGGAACGACATCGGCGCTCGGAGCGGCACGAGGGCGACGGGGCCGCCGAGGGCCCGACGGCGGAGGAGACCATGTCTCGGGAATGAACGCGACCCCGCCCGACGTTGAATGTAACGAGTCAAGAAGAGTGCCCCGGCGGGATCAGGCCCGCGGCCCGGCGCCCTTCAGGAAAAGTCCAGGAGCAGGCGATAGACATGATGCGACATCCCGTCCATTCCCACGGAATCACGCGCTGGGTCGATGACCAGCCCCGTCCCCGCGCGGCCGCCCCCGACATCAAGGAGCGCAGCATGCCCCTCCTCCGCCACGAGATCGGCGACGTCCTGCGCGACGTCCGGCAGCTCCAGGGCCGCACCCTGCGCGAGGTCTCGCACGACGCCCGTGTCTCGCTCGGCTACCTGTCGGAGGTGGAGCGCGGCCAGAAGGAGGCCTCCTCCGAGCTGCTGGCCTCGATCTGCCAGGCGCTGGACATCCCGCTGTCCTACCTGCTGCGGGAGGTCTCGGACCGGCTCGTGGAGCAGGAGGGCATGGTCGTCCCGGACACCCTGCCGGACGACCTCACGGACCCCAGCCTGGGCTCGCTGGCCGGCCGCTGACCCCGCCACACCCACGGCGCGGGCGCCCCGTCTCGGGGCGCCCGCGCCGTCTGCGTCCCCGTCCCTGACCCCGCGACCGACCACAGAGAGGACCGCCCGTGCGCGAGAGCGAGTTCCGCCGGCTGATGGACGAGGAGTTCGGCCCCGCCCGGGCCGGCCTCGTGGCCGACTCCCTGCACCTGCCCGGCCTGGACACCACCGCGACGGCGGCGCTCGCCGCCGGCGTGGACCCGCGGCGGGTCTGGCTGGCGGTCTGCGACCTGCATGAGATCCCCCAGGAGCGGCGTCTCGGTCGGGACGTGCCGCCGAAACGCTGACGCCGCGACGCGCTGGCGGGGCACTGCCCCTGTTCGAACACGTGTTCGAAGAATGCGGTAGAGTCCTGCACAGCAGTGCGACGGGGTGATCTCGTGCACAGGCGGGGCCGGCCACGCTTATCGTGTCCGCCGCCCCCCGTAGATTCACGGACATGACCGAGGCGGGCGCTCCAGCGTCCGCGGCAGCACCACCAGAGCTAGGGGTGAAGGATGAGCAAGGTGACGGATCGCGAGAAGGCCCTCGAGGCCGCTCTCGCCCAGATCGACAAGCAGTTCGGCAAGGGTTCCGTCATGCGGCTGGGGGACCAGACCCAGGCACCCGTCGAGGTCATCCCCACGGGCTCGGTGGCCATGGACGTGGCCCTGGGCATCGGCGGCCTGCCGCGCGGCCGCGTGGTGGAGATCTACGGCCCGGAGTCCTCGGGCAAGACCACCCTGGCCCTGCACGCGGTGGCCAACGCGCAGCGCAACGGCGGCATCGCGGCCTTCATCGACGCGGAGCACGCCCTGGACCCGGTCTACGCCCGCCAGCTCGGGGTGGACACGGACGCCCTGCTGGTCAGCCAGCCGGACACCGGCGAGCAGGCCCTGGAGATCATGGACATGCTCGTCTCCTCGGGCACCCTGGACATCGTCGTCATCGACTCCGTGGCCGCGCTGACCCCGCGCGCCGAGATCGAGGGCGAGATGGGCGACTCCCACGTCGGCCTGCAGGCCCGCCTCATGTCCCAGGCGCTGCGCAAGGTGACCGGCCGCCTGCACCAGACCAAGACCACGGCCATCTTCATCAACCAGCTGCGCGAGAAGATCGGCGTGTTCTTCGGCTCCCCGGAGACCACCACGGGCGGCAAGGCGCTCAAGTTCTATGCGTCCGTGCGCATCGACGTCCGCCGCATCGAGACCCTCAAGGAGGCCGGCAACCCCGTCGGCAACCGCACCCGCGTGAAGATCGTCAAGAACAAGATGGCCCCGCCCTTCAAGCAGGCCGAGTTCGACATCCTCTACGGGGTCGGCATCTCCCGCGAGGGCGGCCTGATCGACATGGGTGTCGAGGAGGGCATCGTCAAGAAGTCCGGCGCGTGGTTCACCTATGACGGGGACCAGCTCGGGCAGGGCAAGGAGAACGCCCGTCGCTTCCTCCGGGACAACCCGGACCTCGCCAACGAGATCGAGGAGCGCATCCTCACGAAGCTCGGCATCGGCGTGGCCCCGGAGGCCGAGGACGACGAGGCCCCGGCCCTGACCGCGGTTCCGGGGGACACCGCGGCCGGATGACCCGATCGCGCAGGAACGTCGGAGGCGGGGCCGCCCACCGGTCGGAGACGACCGGCCGGAGCGGCTCCGCCTCCGGTGCGTCCGCGTTCGACGACGCCCGGGACTCGGACGTGGGCCGGATGTGGCTCGACCTGGCCGGCGCACCGGAGCCGACGTCGTCCGACGCGGACGCCGCGCGGGACGCCGTGCCCGCGCGCGACGCCGGAACCCCCGCGGGGGACGTCCCGGACCCCGCCCCCGGCGCGGCACCGGATCTCGGGGCCCTGCTGACTCGCGCGAGCGACCTGCCCAGTCCCGCGCCCGGCGCCGGGCCCCGTGCGCTGCCCTGGTCCGGGCGCGAGGACACCCGGGCGGACATCGAGCGCCGGGGCCGGAAGCGGGCCACCACGCCCCCGCGGCGTGGCCGTCCTCGCGACGAGGGACGCCCGGCCGTGGATCCCCGCCCCGCCGTCGAGACCGACCGCCCCCGACGTCGCCCCGGCCCGGCGCCCCTGCCCACCGCACCGCGTGAGCGCGAGGAGGCCGCACGCGAGGTCGTCCTGCGCCAGCTCGCCCTGGGCCCCCGCTCCCGCGGCCAGCTCGAACGCAAGCTCGCCGAGCGCCAGGCCGAGCCCGAGCTGATCGAGCGCGTCCTCGACCGCTTCGAGGAGGTGCGCCTCGTGGACGACGCCGCCTTCGCCGAGGTCTGGGTCCGC
The DNA here is from genome assembly GCF_056173395.1 of Micrococcus sp. iso_239. Classification (NCBI taxonomy): domain Bacteria; kingdom Bacillati; phylum Actinomycetota; class Actinomycetes; order Micrococcales; family Micrococcaceae; genus Micrococcus; species Micrococcus sp. iso_239. The sequence continues at coordinate 756,088 of NZ_CM149672.1, forward strand.
AGCCGTCACCGAAGCAAGGGCCTGGCGCGCCGTGCCCTCGGGCACGAGCTCCAGCAGAAGGGCGTGGACCGGGAGATCGCCGCCGAGGCGCTCGAGGCCATCGACGGCGAGGACGAACGGGCCGCCGCCCTCGACCTCGTGCGCCGACGGCTGCGGGGCCGCACCGTCCCCGGCGGTGCCTCGCCGGAGGCCCGGGCCGAGCGGGACAAGGTGACCCGCCGCCTCGTCGGCATGCTGGGACGCAAGGGCTACGGCGGCGGCCTCGCGTTCGCCGTCGTGAAGGAGGTCCTCGCCGAGCACGAGGAGTGAGCGGACCCGGGCCGCGCCCGGAGTTCCTAGAATGGTGCGGTGACTCTGACGGACCCCACCCCCCGCACCACCCCGCTCGCGCAGGACGGCGCCGCCGCGCGCCCGCACGAGGGCCTGACCTATGAGGTCCGCACCTTCGGCTGCCAGATGAACGTGCACGACTCCGAGCGCATCTCCGGCCTGCTCGAGTCCACCGGCTACGCCCCGGTCGCCGAGGACGCCCAGGCCGACCTCGTGGTCTTCAACACGTGCGCGGTCCGCGAGAACGCGGACAACCGCCTGTACGGCAACCTCGGCAACCTGCGTGCGGTGAAGGACGCGCACCCGGGCATGCAGATCGCCGTCGGCGGGTGCCTCGCCCAGAAGGACCAGGCCGCCATCCAGCGCAGGGCCCCGTGGGTGGACGTCGTCTTCGGCACCCACAACATCGGCTCCCTGCCCGTGCTGCTGGAGCGCTCCCGCCACAACGCCGAGGCCGAGATCGAGATCCTCGAGTCGCTCGAGGTGTTCCCCTCCACCCTGCCCACCAAGCGGGACTCCACGCACTCCGGCTGGGTGTCCATCTCCGTGGGCTGCAACAACACGTGCACGTTCTGCATCGTCCCGTCGCTGCGCGGCAAGGAGAAGGACCGCCGCCCCGGGGAGATCCTCGCCGAGGTGCAGGCGCTCGTCGATGCCGGCGCCGTCGAGGTCACGCTGCTGGGCCAGAACGTGAACACCTACGGCGTCGAGTTCGGCGACCGCGGCGCGTTCGCCAAGCTGCTGCGCGCGTGCGGGGAGATCGAGGGACTCGAACGCGTCCGCTTCACCAGCCCCCACCCGGCCGCGTTCACGGACGACGTCATCGACGCGATGGCCGAGACCCCCAACGTCATGCCGCAGCTGCACATGCCCCTGCAGTCGGGCTCGGACAAGGTGCTCAAGGACATGCGCCGCTCCTACCGGTCCGCGAAGTTCCTGCGGATCCTGGAGAAGGTGCGCGAGCGCATCCCGCACGCCGCCATCACCACGGACATCATCGTCGGCTTCCCCGGGGAGACCGAGGAGGACTTCGCCGAGACGATGCGCGTGGTCGAGGCCTCCCGCTTCTCCTCCGCGTTCACCTTCCAGTACTCCATCCGCCCCGGGACCCCCGCCGGGGAGATGGACCACCAGGTGCCCAAGGCCGTCGTCCAGGAGCGCTTCGAGCGCCTCGTGGCCCTGCAGGACCGGATCTCGGCCGAGGAGATGGCCACGCTCGTCGGCACCCGCCAGGAGCTGCTCGTCACCGCCGACTCCGGCTCCAAGGCCGCCGAGCGCGGCCGCCTGTCCGGGCGCGCACCCGACAACCGGCTCGTGCACTTCTCCGTGCCCGCCGGCGCCGAGACCCCCCGCCCCGGCGACTTCGTCACCGTGACGGTCACCGAGGCCCACCCGTTCTTCGCCGTCGCCGACCCGACCGCACAGGACTACGTCCTGCGCCGCTCCCGCGCCGGCGATGCGTGGGACCGCGCCCAGGCCGAATCGTGCGGCGCGCCGGCCCCCGGCACGGCGGGCGGCTCCGGTGCCACGAGCCTCGGCATGCCGACCCTGCGCCCGCGGTCCTGATGCCCGCCGCCGCGGCCCGGCCGCCCGTCGTCGCCGTCGTCGGGGCGACGGCGACGGGCAAGTCCGCCCTCGCCGTCGCCCTGGCGCACGCGCTGGACGGCGAGGTGGTCAACGGGGACGCCCTGCAGTTCTACCGGGGGATGGACGTGGGCACGGCGAAGGTCACCCCGGCTGAACGCGAGGGCGTCCCGCACCATCTGCTGGACGTGCTCGACGTCGGCCAGGAGGCCTCGGTGGCGGCCTTCCAGTCCGCGGCCCGCGACCTGTTCGACCAGATCCGCGCGCGGGGTCGGACCCCGATCCTCGTGGGCGGCTCCGGGCTGTACGTGCGGGCGGCGCTGGACGTGCTCGACTTCCCGCCCACGGACCCGGCGCTGCGGACCGAGCTGGAGGCGCGCGCGCAGCGGGAGGGCCTGGCCGGGCTGAGGGCCGAGCTGGCCGCCCTGGACCCGGTCTCGGCGGAGCGGCTGCAGGACGCCCGCCGCATCGTGCGCGCGCTGGAGGTGTGCCGGCTGACGGGCCGTCCGTTCTCCGCGTTCATGCCGGAGCGCACGTACGCCCCGGAGGTCGCCCCCGTGGTGCAGCTCGGCCTGCGCCTGGACCGGGCCGAGCTGCACCAGCGGATCGCGGCCCGGGTGGAGCGCATGCTGGCCGGGGGCCTGCTGGACGAGGTCCGCCGCCTCGACGTCCCCGGGTCGGAGGGGCTGCGGCAGGGGCCGACCGCGTCCCGCGCGATCGGCTACGCCCAGATGCTCGCCGTCCTCGACGGCGAGCTCACCGAGGCGGAGGCGGCCGAGCAGACCGTCGTGGCCACGCGCCGGTTCGCCCGACGCCAGGAGACCTGGTTCCGGGCCGACCCACGCGTCGTCTGGCTCGACGCGCAGGGCGAGGACATCGTGGCGGAGGCGCTCGCCGTCGTCGCCGGGGACGCCACCTAGACTGGGCCCATGACCGAGCAGCCCGCGGCGCCCGCCGCCCAGGACCCCCTCCACGCGAGCGCGCCACGCGTGCCGTTCACGAAGGGCCATGGCACGGGCAACGACTTCGTGCTGATCGCCGACCCGGACGGCAACACGCAGCTCGACGCCCAGCGCGTCGCACGGCTGGCTGACCGGCACCGGGGGATCGGCGCCGACGGCGTCATCCGCGCCGTGCGGTCCGCGCGTCTGCCGGAGGGTGAGGCGCTGCTCGCCGAGCACCCCGAGGCCGAGTGGTTCATGGACTACCGCAACGGCGACGGCTCGATCGCCGAGATGTGCGGCAACGGGGTGCGCGTCTTCGTGCACTTCCTGGTCGAGAAGGGCCTCGTGGACCTGGCCCCCGGCCGGGCGATCACCATCGGCACGCGCGCCGGTGTGAAGGCCGTGACCCGGCTCGAGCACGGCTACGCGATCGACATGGGCCCCTGGTCGTACCTCGACCCCGAGCTGGCGGAGGAGGCGGCGTCGGACTCGATGGTCCTCGCCCACGGCCTCACCGATCCGCGTCCGGCGCTGAGCATCTCGATGGGCAACCCCCACACCGTGGTCCCGCTGGCCTCCTTCGCCGACCTGCAGGGCCTGGACCTGGGCCGCGCCCCCGAGGTGGACCCCGCCCCGCCGCACGGCACGAACGTCGAGTTCGTGGCCGCGCACGAGCCGCTCGTGCGCGAGGGCGTCGGGCGCGTGCGGATGCGCGTGCACGAGCGCGGGGTGGGCGAGACCCAGTCCTGTGGGACGGGCGCGTGCGCGGCGGCTGTGGCGATGCGCGCGTGGTCGGGCGACCAGGGCTCGGACTCGTGGCTCGTCGAGGTGCCCGGTGGCGTGCTGGCCGTGGATGTCGTGCCGGGTCCGGAGGGGACCGAGCACGTGGTCCTCTCCGGCCCGGCCGAGCTGGTCTTCGACGGCGAACTCACCGCCTGACCGCTGTCGTTCGGGAAACGGCGGGCCACGAACCGCTGTCGTTCGGGAAACGGCGCCTCAGCGCGCCCGCACCACCCGCAGGATCCGGAAGCCCTTGACGCTGTCCGCCCGCTCCGCGGTGAACCGGCCGGGCGCGCGCTCCTCGAGCATCCGGCCGATCCACGGCAGCAGCGAGTCCGCCCCGAGGTTCTTCTGCACCACCAGCCAGGCCTCGCCGCCGGGGGCCAGGCGTGGCAGCCACCGCTCCAGCAGGGCGTGCAGTGCCGGCTTGCCGATCCGGATGGGCGGGTTGGACCAGATGAGGTCGAACTCCGCGTCCTCGGGGACGTCCTCCGGCCGCAGTGCCACGACGTTGTCGAGGCCCAGTGCCGCGGCGTTGTCGCGGGTCAGCTGCAGGGAGCGGTCGTTGACCTCGACGGCGGTCACCTCCGCCTCGGGCGACCGCAGCGCCAGCGTGAGGGCGATCGGTCCCCAGCCCGCGCCGACGTCGAGGAACCGGCCCGTCGCCGGCGGCGCGGGCACGGCCGAGAACAGGGCCGCGGTGCCCTTGTCCAGACCGTCCGGGGAGAAGATCCCGTTGGCCGTCTGGACCTCGACGTCGCGGCCGGCCAGGCGGGTCCGCAGGGTGCGGCGCCGCTCGGGCGCGGAGGGGTCGGCGTCGAAGTAGTGGGATGCGGAGCTCACGGCGACCATGGTAGCCAGCAGGTCGTCGCGGCCCTCAGCCCGACGCCGGCCCGGCCAGGTCCGCGAGGATCGCGCGCACGGCGTCGCGCCCGGCGCGGTTGGCCCCGACCGTGGACTGGGAGGGCCCGTAGCCGAGGAGGAACAGGCGCGGCTCGTCCAGGGCGCGCCCGCCCGCCACGCGGATGCCGCCGGCGGGCGTGCGCAGCCGCAGCGGAGCGAGGTGCCGGATCGCCGGCCGGAAGCCGGTGGCCCAGAGGATCACGTCCGCCGGTTCGAACGAGCCGTCGGGCATCCGCACCCCGTCCGGCTCGACGGCCATGAACATGGGGTGGCGCACCAGCACGCCTCGCGTCTCGGCCTCGCGTACCCAGGACGAGCGGTGCATCCCGGTCGCCCCGACCACGGAGCCCGGCGGCAGGCCCGCACGGGTCCGTTCGTCCACCCCGCGCACCGACTCGGCCAGGGCGCCGGGCGCGGCCGAGTCCTGCCACTGCGGCTCGCGGCGGGTCACCCACAGGGTGTCCGCGACCGTGGAGATCTCGGCCAGCAGCTGCGTCGCCGAGACGCCCATGCCCACGATCACCACCCGCTGCCCGGCGAACTCGTCCTTGGACACGTAGTCACGGGTGTGCAGCTGCCGGCCGCGGAACGAGCGCATCCCGGGCACCGAGGGCCACCGTGGGGACGTCCAGGTGCCGGTCGCGTTGACCACGAAGTCCGCCCGCCACGTGCCCGGCGCCCCGTCCGTGCGGACGAAGAACCCGCGCGCACGTCCCGGCTCGCCGATCCGCTCGACGCGCCTCACACGCACGGGCCGCCGGATCGGCAGGGCGAACCGTGCCTCGTAATCGGCGAAGTAGGCCGGCAGCAGGGTGTTGGCGTGCGCGGCCGGGTCGGCCGGCGGCACCGGGTCGCCGGGCAGCTCGTGGATGTGGTTGACGGTGGCCATCGTGAGCGAGTCCCAGCGGTGCTGCCACGCGCCGCCCGGGGCGGTCTCCGCGTCGAGCACCACGAACGTGCCGGGGGCGTCGTCGGGGACGCCGGCGGCGCCGTCGTCGTTCGGACCCAGCCCCACGAAACCGCGGCGGCGCAGGTGGTAGGCGGCGGACAGCCCCGCCTGGCCCGCGCCGATCACGACGACGGTCGCCCGGCCCGTCCGGCCGGGCCGCGGCGGGGCGGGGGAGGGGGACGCGGTCATGCCCGCAGGATACGTGCGCGTCGTCAGCGGACCGGGCGCCGGGGCCCCTGTCGCCCACACGCGCCGCCCGGTACACTCGACGCCCATGTGGATCTTCCTGCGCTGACGCCCCCGCGTCACTGCCCGCCCCCGCCCCCTCGCGCGCCCGCCTCGGATGAGGCCGTCGAGCGCGCCCCGGCACCTGATGGAGATCCCACCATGAACGATGTGGTCCGTCCCTGCACGCCCGCCGACGAGACCTCGTGGCTGCGGTGCCGCGTGCTCACCTTCCCCATGCCGACGGAGCCGCCGCGAGATCGTCGCAGCGCGGCGCCGACCTCCGCCTAACCGGCCGTGCGCGTCACCCGCCACGTCCGCCCCCTGCGGACAGCCGCCTAACGCGTCCGCCGACCCCTCTACCCTGAGACGATCGGGTCGCCCGACCGCGGCGGCCCAGAGGAGACCATGACTGAGAAGAACCAGCACACCCCCGGCCCCCAGGGCGCCCACGGCTCCGAGGACGAGATCCAGGCCGTGATCGACCGCATCCTGGCCGCCGATGACGCTCGCCGCGCCTCCGAGCGCGAGGCGACCGGGCGCGGCTCCGCGGACAGTGTGGTCGCGGACCACGAGGACGCCCCCGACGCCGGCACCCCGGACCGCTCCGGCGCGCTCGCGGGCCGTGCACTCGCCCTGGACGAGGGCGAGGACGGGCACACGGACGCCGACGGTGACCAGGACGAGCTCGCCGCGCGCCACTCCCTCAAGCGCGTGCAGGGTCTGTCCACCGAGCTCGAGGACATGACCGAGGTCGAGTACCGCCAGCTGCGCCTGGAGCGCGTGGTGCTGGCGGGCGTCTGGACCGAGGGCTCCGCGGAGGATGCGGAGAACTCCCTGCGGGAGCTCGCCGCGCTCGCCGAGACCGCGGGCTCGGAGGTGCTCGACGGCGTCATCCAGCGCCGCGCCACCCCGGACCCGGCCACGTTCCTCGGCAAGGGCAAGGCGCAGGAGCTCGCCGAGATCGTGGCGCTCTCCGGTGCGGACACCGTGGTGGTGGACTCCGAGCTCGCCCCGTCTCAGCGTCGCGCGCTGGAGGACGTGGTGCGGGTGAAGGTGATCGACCGGACCGCGCTGATCCTGGACATCTTCGCCCAGCACGCGAGCTCGCGTGAGGGCCGCGCCCAGGTCGAGCTCGCGCAGCTCGAGTACCTGCTGCCGCGCCTGCGCGGCTGGGGCGAGTCCATGTCCCGGCAGGCCGGCGGCCGTGCCGCCGCCGGCGAGGGCATCGGCTCCCGTGGACCCGGTGAGACCAAGATCGAGCTGGACCGCCGCCGCATCCGCACCCGCATGGCGAAGCTGCGCCGGGACATCGCCGGGATGAAGCCGGCCCGGGAGGCCAAGCGCGCCAACCGTCGTCGCAACCGGGTGCCGTCCGTGGCGATCGCCGGGTACACCAACGCCGGGAAGTCGTCCCTGCTCAACCGCCTCACCCACGCCGGGGTGCTCGTGGAGAACGCCCTGTTCGCCACGCTGGACCCCACCGTGCGCAAGGCCATGACGCCGGACGGCATCGGCTACACCCTCTCGGACACGGTCGGCTTCGTGCGGAACCTGCCCACGCAGCTGGTCGAGGCGTTCCGCTCCACCCTCGAGGAGGTCGCGGACGCGGACGTCATCCTGCACGTCGTGGACGGCTCGCACCCGGATCCCGAGGGCCAGATCGCCGCGGTGCGCTCCGTGTTCGCGGAGGTGGACGCGCACCGGATCCCCGAGATCATCGTGCTGAACAAGGCGGACGCCGCGGACCCGGCCGTCGTCGCCCGGATCCGGTCCAAGGAGCCCCACGCCGTGGTGGTCTCCGCGCGCACCGGCGAGGGCATCGACGAGCTCGAGCGCGCCATCGCGGCCACCATCCCGCGGCCGGACGTGCGGCTCGAACTGCTGATCCCGTTCACCCGGGGTGAGCTGGTCTCCCGCCTCCACTCGGCGGACGCGGAGATCCTGGCCGAGGGTTACGAGGAGGGCGGCACCCGCCTGTCCGTGCTGGTCCGTGAGGACATCGCGCCGGACTTCGCCGAGTTCGTCGTGGAGGCGGACGCGTCGTGAGCGAGGAGGAGCAGGAGGCCGGGGCGGGCGGCGCGCAGCCGCGCACGGAGCACGAGCGCGAGGCGCTGCGCCTGCTGGATGCCGCGGTCCAGGCCACCGGCGGCCAGCACCGCGCGGGACAGCGGGAGATGGTGCTGCAGGTGGCGCGCGCCCTCGAGTCGCGCCGCCACCTGCTCGTGCAGGCCGGCACCGGCACCGGCAAGTCCCTGGCCTACCTGATCCCCGCGATCCAGCACGCGATGACGCAGGAGGACCCCGTCGTCGTCGCCACGGCCACGCTCGCGCTGCAGGCCCAGATCATGAAGCGGGACGCCCCCCGGCTGGTCGAGGCGCTCAAGGACGAGCTGCCTCGCGAGCCCGTCGTCGCCCTGGTCAAGGGCCGCTCCAACTACCTGTGCCGGCACAAGGTGGACGGCGGCTACCCCGGGGACGAGGGCGAGGAGGCCCTCTTCACGGTCGCCGACGACGGCGGGATGATCGGCTCCGCCACGGACGGCGCCGCCGGGCCCTCCTCCCTGTTGGGCAAGGAGGTGATGTACCTGCGGGCGTGGGCGGACCAGACCGAGACCGGTGACCGCGACGACCTCGAGGTCCCCGTCACCGACCGCGCGTGGCGGCAGGTCTCCGTCTCCGCAGTCGACTGCCTCGGCGCGTCCCGCTGCCCCCAGGCCGAGGAGTGCTTCTCCGAGCGGGCCCGCGCGGACGCGGCGGACGCGGACGTCGTGGTCACCAACCACGCGATGCTCGCCATCAGCGCCTTCGAGGGGCTCGCGGTGCTGCCGGCGTACTCGGCCGTCGTCGTGGACGAGGCCCACGAGCTGCAGGACCGGGTGACCGGTGCGGTCACCGGGCAGCTGTCTGGGTCGATCGTGCACGGCGCCGCCACCTCGCTGCGCCGTCACACCACCGTGGCCGTGGAGGACCTGATCGAAGCCGGGGCGGCCCTGGACCGCGCGTTCACGGACACCCCGTCCGGCCTGATCGCCGCCGGCCCGGACGAGGTGCAGGAGCAGGCCCTCACCGGCGTCCTCACGGCCGCGCGCCAGTGCCTGTCCGACCTCGGCCAGGACAAGGACAAGGAGGCCGACGCCGACGGCGGACGGCAGATGGCGCGCTCGCGGATCCTCGAGGTCCTCGAGGTGGTGGAGCGCATGCTCGCCGCCCGGCCCGAGGCCGACTTCCCCGAGGTGCTGTGGGCCACCCGCCCCGGCCACTTCGAGCCCGGCGTGGGCTGGCAGCCGGGGGACGAGACCGACCCGCCCCAGCTCTACGTGGCCCCGCTCTCGGTGGCCGGCAAGCTGCGGGAGGGCCTGTTCGGCAAGGCGACGACGGTGCTCACCTCCGCCACGCTCACCGTGGGCTCGGGGGAGCGCCGGTTCGACTCGGTGGCCGGCGACGTGGGCCTGGCCGGTCCGGACGCCCCGAAGTTCGAGGCCCTCGACGTCGGCAGCCCCTTCGACTACCCGCGTCAGGGGGTGCTCTACGTGGCCCGGCACCTGCCCCGGCCCGGCAGGACGGCCTCGCCGGAGTCCCTGGATGAGCTCGAGGCGCTCCTGAGGGCGTCGCGGGGCGGGGCCCTCGGCCTGTTCTCCTCGCGCCGGGCGGCCGAGGACGCCGCCGCCGAGATGCGCCGTCGGCTCGGGCCGAAGACCACGATCCTGTGCCAGGGGGACGCGACCCTCTCCGCCCTCGTGCGCCAGTTCTCCGAGGAGCCGGACACGTCCCTGTTCGGGACCATGAGCCTGTGGCAGGGCGTGGACGTGCCGGGGAACTCGCTGCGGCTCGTGGTGATCGACCGCATCCCGTTCCCGCGGCCGGACGACCCGCTCTCCCAGGCCCGCACCCGGGACGTCGCCCGGCACGGCGGCAACGGGTTCATGCGGATCTCCGCCACGCATGCGGCCGTGCGCATGGCCCAGGGCGCCGGGCGCCTCGTGCGCTCCGTGACGGACCGCGGCGTGGTGGCCGTGCTGGACCCCCGCCTGGCCACCGAGCGGTACGGCGGCTACATCACGAGCGCCCTGCCGGACTTCTGGCGCACCACGGACCGCGACGTCGTCCGCGGGGTGCTGGCACGGCTCGCCTCGGGCGATTGACCTCGCTCGGCCTCGGGCCGTCGGCCCGGCCGGAGGGAGCGGGTCAGAGCGAACGCAGGACCGTGACGACCCGCCCCATCACGGTGGCGTGATCGCCGAGGATGGGCTCGTAGGCCGTGTTCTGGGGGAGGAGCCAGGTGTGCCCGTCGCGGCGGCGGAAGGTCTTCACGGTGGCCTCGTCGTCGAGGAGGGCCGCGACGATGTCGCCATTCTCCGCCGTGTCCTGCCGGCGCACCACCACCCAGTCGCCGTCGCAGATCGCGGCGTCCACCATCGAGTCGCCCGTGACGCGCAGCATGAACAGCTCGCCCTCGCCCGTGAGGCGTCGCGGGATCGCCATGACGTCCTCGACCTGCTGCTCAGCCAGGACCGGGCCGCCCGCCGCGATGCGGCCGACCCAGGGGACCGGCACGCTGTCCGCCTCGTCTGCGCCGGTGTGCCACGCGGGGATCGCGGAGACCCGCGACGACGGCGCAGCGGTGGGGGAGGCGGCCTCGCCCAGCGGGGTGCCGTCCACGTCGAGCAGCACCTCGAGGGCACGCGGGCGTCCGGGGTCGCGCCGGATGTAGCCGTGCCGCTCGAGACGGCCCAGCTGGTGCGTGACGGAGGAGAGCGAGGCCAGGCCCGCGGCGTCGCCGATCTCGCGCATGGAGGGCGGGTAGCCGTGGTCGGCGATCGCGTCCCGGATGGTCTGCACGATCCGCCGCTGGCGGTCGGTGAGCGGCGCGCGCGCCGCCGGCTGATCGTCGGTGGTGCTCATGGCTGCCGTCCGTTCTCCCGGGGTGATGGTGGCCGGACTCGTGTTCCGGCGTCCGGCTGCCGTCCGGACGCTTACCGTGTCCGCCCCCGCTGGTTGCCTGTGTCTTGGCGGTCCCGGGGCGTTCCGGGGCGTCCGTGCATGGCCTCGAGCCTAGAGGAGAGCCGCCTCTCCTTCAAAGATATGTTCGATCTCGTCGTGGCATGTCTCGAACACCTGTGCTAGAAAGGCATTCGAACGGATTCGAACACATGTTCGATCACCTGGAGGGCATCCGCCCCGGAGGAGGACACCATGACGCTCACCACCGCCCAGTTCGCCGGCTCGCCCGCGACGGCGCGGCCGCGTCCGGCCACCATCCGTCTGACCCGCCGCGGCCGCCTCGTGCTGCGGGGGATCCCCGTGATCGCCGCGGCCGTGGCCGCCACGCTGGCGGCCGCCTTCTTCCTGGGTGTGCTGCTGTCGCCCGCCGCGGTGTCCGCGGACACCGCGGGGCCCGCCACCCAGTCCGTCACGGTCATGCCCGGGGACAGCCTGTGGACCATCGCCACCACGGTGGCTCCGGAGGCGGACGTCTACGAGGTGATCGCCACGATCGACGAGCTCAACGGGCTCGAGGGCCGGGCCCCCGCGCCGGGCGAGGAGCTGTTCGTCCCGGCCACGCGGTGACGCACGGCGGGCCTCGCCCTCCACGCTTCCTAGACTGGCGGCCATGACCGACCTCAGCTCTCTGCCCCTGCGTGAGAACCTCCGCGGCCTGAGCCCCTACGGCGCCCCCCAGCTGGACGTGCCGTACATGCTCAACACCAACGAGAACACGCATCCGGTGCCGGAGGAGGTCGCCACCGCCATCGCCGAGCGGGTCGCGGCCGTCGCCGGGGGGCTGAACCGCTACCCGGACCGCGAGTTCACGGGGCTGCGACGTGCGCTCGCCGGCTACCTCGGCCACGGCCTCACGGCGGACCACGTGTGGGCCGGAAACGGCTCCAACGAGATCCTGCAGCAGATCCTCCAGGCCTTCGGCGGCCCCGGGCGGACACTGCTGAGCTTCCTGCCCTCGTACTCCATGTACCCGCTGCTGGCCGGCGGCACGGACACCGTGTTCGTGGACGGCGGCCGTGCCGAAGACCACACCCTCAGCGCCGAGCACGCGGCGGCCATGGTGCGGGAGCACCGTCCGCACGTCGTCTTCCTGGCCTCGCCCAACAACCCGACGGGCACCGCCCTGGACCTGGCGACCATCGAGGCCGTGTACGCCGCGCAGGCGCAGAACGAGGCCGCCGGCGGGCCCGGCGCCATGGTCGTCGTGGACGAGGCCTACGCGGAGTTCGCCCTCGCCGGCACCCGCTCCGCCCTCACCCTCCTGCCCGGCCGTGAGCGGCTGATCGTCACGCGCACCATGTCCAAGGCGTTCGCCCTGGCCGGCGCGCGCCTGGGCTACCTGGCCGCGGACCCCGCCGTCGCCGACGCCCTGCGCCTGGTGCGCCTGCCGTACCACCTCTCCGCGGTCACGCAGGCCACGGCGGAGGCCGCCCTCGATCACGTGGACGCGCTGCTGCGCACCGTGGAGGACATCAAGGCCCAGCGCGACCGCATCGTCTCCACCCTGCGCGGCCTGGGACTGAGGCCCTCGGTGTCCGACTCGAACTTCGTCTTCTTCGGTCACCTCGAGGACGCGTCCGACGTGTGGCGCCGCCTGCTCGACCGCGGCGTCCTCGTGCGGGACGTCGGCATCCCGCACCACCTGCGCGTCACCGCCGGCACCGAGGCGGAGACGACGGCGTTCCTCACCGCTCTCGCGGAGGTCCTCGGCGAGACCGGGGACCGGTCCTGAGGCGTCACCGGAGTCTCGGCGTCCGCCCGGCTCCCTAGGATAGGGACAGCGCGCGCGGCGCCCCGGCCCGCCGGCACCGGCCGCGCGCACCCGCATCCCCCCGCACCCGTCCCGGACCGGTGCGGACCCAGCCCGAGGAGGACCCGTGGCAGCCGAGTTGATCTCCGGACGCCGTGCGCGCATGACGCGCACCACGAGCGAGTCGGACGTGTACGTCGAGATGGATCTGGACGGCACCGGCCGCGCTGAGATCTCCACCACCGTGCCGTTCTACGACCACATGCTCACCGCGCTGTCCCGGCACTCCCAGATCGACCTGACGGTCCGTGCCACCGGGGACACGCACATCGACGTGCACCACACGGTCGAGGACGTCGCCATCACCCTGGGCGAGGTGCTCAAGACCGCGCTCGGGGACAAGTCCGGCATCCGCCGCTTCGGCGAGGCGTCCGTGCCGCTGGACGAGGCGCTGGCGCGCGCCGTCGTCGACGTCTCCGGCCGGCCGTACCTCGTGCACGAGGGCGAGCCCGAGGGCCAGCAGTACCACCTCATCGGCGGGCACTTCACCGGTTCCATGACCCGCCATGTGTTCGAGTCGATCACGTACCACGCGGCGATCTGCCTCCACATGGACGTCGTGCGAGGCCGGGATCCGCACCACATCGTCGAGGCGCAGTTCAAGGCCTTCGCCCGCGCCCTGCGCGCCGCCGTCGAGGACGACCCCCGCATGACCGGCGTGCCCTCCACCAAGGGCGCCCTCTGATGGCCCGCCCCACCACCGTCCCCGGCGTGCGGCCGCGCGTCGCCGTCCTGGACTACGGCTCGGGCAACGTGCACTCGGCGCTGCGTGCCGTGGAGCGGGCCGGCGCGGAGGTCGAGCTCACGCGCGATCCGCAGGCCGTGCAGGAGGCCGACGGGCTGCTCGTGCCCGGCGTCGGGGCGTACGCGTCCGTGATGCGGGCACTGACCGAGGTCGGCGGCACCCGCTGGATCGGCCGCCGCGTGGCCGGGGGCCGACCCGTCCTCGGCATCTGCGTGGGCCACCAGATCCTCTTCGACGCCGGCGTCGAGCACGGCGAGCGCACCGCAGGCATGGGGGAGTGGCCGGGTGTCGTCGCCGAGCTGCCCGCCGAGGTCCTGCCCCACATGGGCTGGAACACCGTCCGGCCGCCCGAGGGCAGCGCCCTCTTCGCGGGCATCGAGGACGAGCGGTTCTACTTCGTCCACTCCTACGGCGTGCTCGAATGGGAGTTCGACCAGACGATCTCCGCCATGCGTCCGCCCCAGGTCACCTGGGCGCACCACGGCGCGGACTTCATCGCCGCCGTGGAGAACGGCCCCCTGTCGGCCACGCAGTTCCACCCCGAGAAGTCCGGGGACGCCGGGCTGCAGCTGCTGCGCAACTGGCTGGAGACCCTCTGATGCCCTACTGGTCCGTCCTCTACCTCGCCCTCGGCGGGCTGCTGCTCGGCGCCGCCTGGTCCATGCGCACGCAGAAGGCGCCGCTGTGGGCCATCGTGATCGTCCTCGTGCTGGCCGGCATGGCCATCGCCGCCTCCTTCCTGACCGTCGGCGCCTGACCGCGCCGGCCGCCCCACCCGAGAGGAACCCCATGACCCCGAACGCCCCCGCCCTCGAGCTGCTGCCCGCCGTCGACGTCCAGGACGGCCAGGCCGTCCGCCTCGTCCAGGGCGAGGCCGGCAGCGCCACCTCGTACGGCGACCCGGTCACCGCCGCCCTGGACTGGCAGCGCGCCGGCGCGGAGTGGATCCACCTCGTGGACCTGGACGCGGCCTTCGGTCGCGGTGACAACCGCGAGGTCATGCGCCGTGTGGTGGAGGAGATCGGCGTGAAGATCGAGCTGTCCGGCGGCATCCGCGACGACGCCTCGCTCGAGAACGCCCTCGAGATGGGTGCGGCGCGCGTGAACCTGGGCACCGCCGCCCTCGAGGACCCGGACTGGACCGCGCGCGTCATCGAGCGCTTCGGCGACCGGGTGGCCGTGGGCCTCGACGTGCGCGGCACCACGCTCGCCGCCCGCGGCTGGACCAAGGAGGGCGGCGACCTCTGGGAGGTGCTCGCCCGCCTCGAGGATGCCGGCTGCGCCCGCTACGTGGTCACCGACGTCACGAAGGACGGCACGCTCAAGGGGCCGAACACGGAGCTGCTCGCCCAGGTCTGCGCGAAGACCGCGAAGCCGGTCGTCGCCTCGGGCGGCATCTCCTCCCTCGAGGACGTTGCCGCGCTCGCGGCCATGACCGGCCAGGGCGTCGAGGGCGCGATCATGGGCAAGGCGCTGTACGCCGGCCGCTTCAGCCTGGAGCAGGCGCTGGCCGTCGCCGGCGGCGCCACGGTGGAGCAGGCGCGCTCCGAGCAGCCCGGCCCGGTCGCCCCGTGACGGGCTCGCACGACGACGGCGGCCTGGCCCGCGACGACGGGCTCGGTCCGATCGACGAGACGGTCGCGGTGCCGCATCCGGCGGCCCGGGAGCTGCCGGGGCACATCCGGGCCGCACTCGACCGCATGCGGGAGAAGACCGCGGGCGAGAACACCGCGGACACCGCGGGCGTCCCGTGGCAGGGCCGTGACCTCTCCGGCCCCGGCGTGGACGGCTCCGCGAACCCGTTGCACGTGTTCGACGAGGACGACGGCACCAGCCCGGCCGAGTGGACCGCCGTCATGTCGGCCCTGACGGACGGCTCCGCCGGTGAGCGGGAGGTGACGGAGGTGCTCGCGCGCATCCGCGTGTTCGCCGCCGTCGTGCCCACCCTCGCCGGGGACGAGGACGACGTCCACGACCACGCCGACCACACCGGTCACGAGCACGACGTCGCGGCGCACGGGGACAAGGCCGCGGACGTGGCCCTCGTGACCATGCGCGCGCCGGACGGCCGGCAGGCGCTGCCGGTGTTCACGAACGTGCCCGCGCTGACGGCGTGGAACCCGGTCGCCCGACCCGTGGCCGTGTGGCTGCCGCGTGCCTGCCTGTCCGCCGTGGACGAGGGCTGTGAGCTCGTCGTCATCGACGCCGGCGCCGAGCACACGTACGTGGTGCGACGCCCGGCCGTGTGGTCGCTCGCCCAGCAGAGGGAGTGGACCCCCGCCTATCGGGACCAGGAGATCGCGGACGAGATCGCCGAGGTCGCCGACCTGGTCCCGAACCTGCTCAACCTGGGCCTCGCACCCGGGTCGGGGGTGGCCACGCACACGGGCTCCGGCGCGGTGATGAACGGAGGCGGGGCCGGGCCCGAGCTGCAGATCGTCGCGATGCCCACCCGGGACGCCGACGCGGCCGGGGTGCGCCTGATGACGGCCACGCTCAAGACCCTCCTGGCAGACCTGCCGCTGCTGGCCGAGCGGGCCGACTCCGTGGAGATCACGGTCCGCCGACCCTGATCGGTCGCCCGGCCTGTCCGGTACCGTTGAGGGGGAGGGGAGGGCCCGTGGTGGCCCCACCCCATCCTGGAGGCCGTGCGCCGCGCGCCGGCCCCATGCCTCCCATCCTCCGAGGAGTACCCATGAGAACCAGAACCTTGACCGGCGTCGCCACCGCGGCGCTGGGCGCGGTGGTGGTGGCCGGTGCCGGCCCCGCCCTCGCGCAGACCACGCTCACCCAGGGCTCGGCGATCACCGCGCCGGCCGGGGCGTGCAGTCTGACCATCGTCGACGACGCCACCGCCTACACCGCGGCCCACTGTGGTGCGGGCCAATGGCAGATCGGCTCGACCGTCCGCGACGTCGACGGCACCGCGATCGGCACCGTCTCGGCACTGCCCGGCGATTCGGGCGTGGACGCGGTCCGCGTGGCCCTGGCCGACGACGTCGACGTCGTGGGCGACTGGTCCACGCGGCCGGCCTCGTCCATCGGTGTGGGCGAGACCGTCTACACCCACGGCTCGTCCGTGCCGCTGGGCGCGCCGAACACCGTGTCCCACACGCAGACCTTCGAGGCCGCCACGGTCTGCGACGACGCGTACGCGGATCAGGTTGCCCTCGACACCGCCTCGACCTACGCCGGCGACTCGGGCGGGGCCGTCTATGACGCCCAGCAGCGGGTGGTCGGGGTCATCTCGGGCATCGCCCCGGTGACCTTCGACGCCGAGGGCAACGTGGTGGGCTGCGACGCCCAGGCGATGTCCTCGATCATGGTCCCGGTCGAGTCCCTCGACGCGCTGGACGCCTCCGCGGCGCCCGCCGCCGAGACCGCCGCGGCCGCGGAGACCGCTCCGGCCGCCGAGACCGCCCCGGCGATCGCCGACGTCGCGGGCCCCGTGGCCGACGAGGACCTGCCCACCGGCGGCGAGCCCGCCGTGGACGAGTCCGAGCTGACCGAGTTCACGCCGGCTGAGGAGGAGGCCATCGCGGCCGAGCTCAAGGCCCGCGCCGAGGCCGCCGCGGAGGAGGAGGCCGCCGAGGCGGCCCCCGCTGCTGAGGCCCCGGTCGCCGAGGCCGCTGCGCCGGGCGTGACCGACGTCGTGGCCGCGCCCGCCGAGGGTGTCGCCTACGGCACCCAGGTGGTCGCGCAGACGGATCAGGGCGGCTTCGCCTCCGTCACCGTCACGGCCTACGACGCCGACGGCACGGTCCTCGGCCAGGACGGCCTGGACCTCACCGGCGAGTACCGCGCCTGGCTGCCCGTGCCGGCCGAGGTGCCCGCGGGCGGCTCCGTGGTGGTGACCGTGGTCGACGCGGCCGGTGCCGCCACGGACGCCACCGTGACCCTGGGCGGTCAGCTGGTCGGCTGATCGATTCCGCCCCGAACGACACGACGGGGCCCGGTGATCCCGCACGGATCACCGGGCCTCGTCATGTCCCGGGGCCGGGGCGACCCCGGCCAGGTGGGGACGTGGTCAGCACAGCCCCTCGAGCCGCCGCCCCAGGCGGGAGAAGATCCGGGTGAGGGACTCCGCCTCGCCCGGCGCCAGGTCGCCGAGGAAGAGCTCGTCCACCTGCCGGGCGTGCTCGATCGCGGCGCGCCGGAAGGCGGACCGGCCCTCGTCGGTGAGGACGGCCTCGAAGCCCCGCCGGTCACAGGCCACCGGGCGGCGGTCGATCAGGCCGCGGGCCACGAGCGTCTTCACCTGGTAGGTGATGCGCGACGGGGAGAAGACCATCCGGGACGCCAGCTCTCCCAGCCGGAGCCGGCCCTCGGGGGACTCGTAGAGGAGCAGCAGCAGGTTGTAGTCGGCCAGCGACATGCCGCAGTCCTGCTTCAGGCGGCGCTCCACCACCTCCGTGAGCATCTGGGTGGCCTCGAAGTAGGCGCGCCAGGCGCGCTTGGGCGGGTCCACCGGGCGGTGCGCCTCCGATGCGGAGCCGAACCAGCCGCCGTCGGGCTCCGCCGGCGCCGCGTCCTGCGCGGCGGGCTCAGGGGCCGGGGTTGAGGAGCTGCTCAAAGGGGGTCACCTCCAGGTCGATGTCCGCGGGCGCGGCGGCGCGTGCCCGCGGGGGGCGGCTCAGGGTGATCTCGGCCAGGTCGCGTCCGGCGGCCCGGATGCGGGACTGCAGCGGGTCGGTCCGCATCGAGGCCTGCACGCCGGCCGCCTCGCCCCAGTCGTCCGAGGCCGCGAAGACCGCGGTCGGCACGATGCGGGCCTTGAGGTAGGCGAACAGCGGCCGCATGGCGGTGTCGATCATGAGCGAGTGGCGGGCGGTGCCGCCGGTGGCGCCGAGGAGCACGGGCACCCCGACGACGGACGTGGGCTCCGCGAGGTCCCAGAAGGACTTGAACAGGCCCGAGTAGGAGGCCTTGTACGTGGGCGAGACCGCGATGACGGCGTCGGCCTGGGCGACCTCGTCCAGGGCGGCGCGCAGGGCCGGGGAGATGGCGAAGGTCACCAGGGCCTGCGCGATGTCCACGGCGAGCTCCCGCAGCGTGATCAGGTGGATCTGCGGGACCACGCCGTGCTCGGAGAGCGCCGCCGAGGCGGACTCCGCCATGCGTTCGGCGAGCATGCGGGTCTGGGACGGGTCCCCGGACCCGCCGGAGACCACGGCGAGGTGCCGGGCCTGCGGCGTGAACGGGGCGGAGGCATCGGGGGCGCCGGGGGTGGTCACTGCGCGGCACCGCCCTTCGCGG
This sequence comes from Micrococcus sp. iso_239, assembly GCF_056173395.1. NCBI lineage: Bacteria > Bacillati > Actinomycetota > Actinomycetes > Micrococcales > Micrococcaceae > Micrococcus > Micrococcus sp. iso_239. The sequence continues at coordinate 774,618 of NZ_CM149672.1, forward strand.
CATCGGCGGTGGCGCGCTGCTCGGCGGCCGCCGCGCGGTCGAGCTGGGCCTGCGATCCCTCCTTGCCGCCGGGCACGGGAGCCTCGCCGCGGCGGGCGCGTGCCACGAGGAACTCGTGGGTCGGGGCCGCCGGGACGTCGTCCGGCTTCAGAGCGTCGAACTCCTTGCGCAGCACGGGCAGGACCTCCTCGCCGAAGAGGTCGATCTGCCGCAGGACGGTGTCCGTGGGCAGGCCGGCGTGGTCGATGAGGAACATCTGACGCTGGTAGTCGCCCACCCAGTCGCGGAACGTGAGCGTGCGCTCGATGACCTGCTGCGGCGAGCCGACCGTCAGGGGCGTCATCCTCGAGAAGTCCTCGAGGGACGGGCCGTGGCCGTAGACCGGCGCGTTGTCGAAGTAGGGGCGGAACTCCGCCACGGCGTCCTGCGAGTTCTTCGCCATGTAGGCCTGGCCGCCCAGGGCCACGTACGCCTGATGGGCCTTGCCGTGGCCGTAGTACTCGTAGCGCTGGCGGTACAGGCGCACCATCTGGATGACGTGCTCCTTGTTCCAGAAGATGTTGTTGTGGAAGTAGCCGTCGCCGTAGTAGGCGGCCTGCTCGGCGATCTCGGGGGAGCGGATGGAGCCGTGCCACACGAAGGGGGCGACGCCGTCCAGGGGCTGCGGGGTGAGGGTGAAGTCCTGCAGCGGGGTGCGGTGGTTGCCGCTCCAGTCCACGGTCTCCTCATGCCACAGGCGGTAGAGGAGGTTGTAGTTCTCCACGGCGAGTTGGATGCCCTGGCGGATGTCCTTGCCGAACCACGGGTACACGGGGCCGGTGTTGCCGCGGCCCATCGTCAGGTCCACGCGACCGTCGGCGAGGTGCTGCAGGTACGCGTAGTCCTCGGCCAGACGCACCGGGTCCATGGTGGTGATCAGGGTCGTCGCCGTGGAGAGCTGGAGGGTCTCGGTCTGCGCGGCCAGGTAGGCCAGCAGCGTGGGCGGGTTGCCCGGGGCCACGAAGGGCGGGTTGTGGTGCTGGCCGGTCGCGAACACCTCGAAGCCCGCCTGCTCGGCGTGGCGGGCGATCTTGACGGTGTCCTTGATCCGCTGATGCTCGGTGGGGGCGGTCCCGTTCGTCGGATCGGCGGTGATGTCGCCGATCGTGAAGACGCCGAACTGCATGGTGTGCTCCTCAGTGTGCCCGGGGGCGGGTCTCACGGTGCCGGCCGCGCCGTCGCCGTGTTCTTCAAAAATGAACTATACCGCACAACGAGCCGCCCCGTCCTGAATATTCCGCAGGGCCCGACACGGCAGACTGGTCCCATGAGCCCCGCCTTCGACGCCGGTCGCCTCGCCCACACGGACGTCCTCATCCTGCAGCAGGTGACGAGCTTCCTGTCCAACGACATCCAGGTGACGGACCCGGACGGGCGCACCGTCGTCTCGGTGGTCACTACGGGCGGGGGCCTGGGCCGAATGCTGATGGGGAACCGCAGCTTCGACGTGGTCGACGGTGACGACGGCCGCGTGCTCTTCCGCCTCGCCGACCCGGCCACGTTCGGCCGCGACCGCTTCGCGATCCTGGACGCCGACGGGCTGCCCCTGGCCCACCTCGTCCGCCAGTTCGCGTTCCTGCGGACGTCCGTGAACGTCGAGGTCGTGGACGGCACGTGCTTCGCGGTGACCGGCGACCTGTGGGACCACGACTACGCCATGACCGTGGGCCAGCAGCCGATCGCCCGCGTGACCGCGCGGTTCGGAGGCGTCATGAACGCCCTGGCCGGGCGCTCGCGGTACGAGATGCGCCTGGACCCCGGCATGCCGCCCGTGGTGCGCTGCGCCGTGCTCGGCACGGCCATCGCCCTCGACCTGATCCGGGCCAAGGAACGGCGCAGCAACGGCTGAGTCCGCCGAGCGCGCGGCCGTCTCGACGGCGCCTCCGGGGCGTGCCTTGACCCCTCCCGTAGGATTCGACGGTGGACTTCGGAGCGTACGGACGGCTGTTGCAGGACCCTCGGATCCGCCATCTGCTGGCGGTGGGGTTCATCGCCCGCTTCCCGCACACCGCGGCCGGGGTGATCCTCACCCTCCACGTGGCTCTCACGCTGGGCCTGGGCTACGGCCAGGCCGGCCTGGCCGGGGCGGCGATGACGCTGGGCATCGCGGTGGGCTCGCCGTGGCGGGGCCGCGTGGTGGACGCGAAGGGGCTGCGCCGTGCACTGTTGCCTTCCGTGATCGCGGAGGCGGTGATCTGGCCGATCGTCCCGTGGCTGCCGTTCTGGCCGATGCTCCTGGCCGTGTTCCTGGGCGGCGTGTTCTCACTGCCGATCTTCTCCGTCGTCCGGCAGGGACTCGGCGTGCTCACCCACGGCAAGGACCGGCAGACGGCGTTTGCCCTGGACTCCATCGTCACGGAGACGATCTTCATGATGGGCCCGGCGCTGGGCGCCGTCGTCGCGGCCACGTGGTCGAGTGCCCTCGGCCTGACCATCGTCGGCCTCTCCAGCGCGCTGGGCGGCATCCTGCTGATGTGGTTCAACCCGCCGACACGGTCGAGTCAGCTGGCCGTCGTCGGACCGGCGACCGAGGATCCCTACACCGAGGAGCAGGACCGTCAGGAGGCGATCGCCCAGGCGGTGACCGCCGCGCCCATGCACGTGGAGATGGCCGCCCCCAGCCTGGCCACCGGCGCGCTGCCGGCCATTACGGAGGCCATCCCCCTCGTCACCGGGTCGCTGCCCGTCATCGCCGCGGACGGCTCCGGGCCGACGACGGCGCCGCGCCGGGCCCGGGCCGAGCGGCTGCGGCAGTGGCGGCGGAGCCACTTCTCCTGGGTTGGGTCGGAGGTGCTCGGCGTGCTCGTGGTGTCGATGGCGGCCGGGATCGTCATGGTCGGCACCGAGGTCTCGATGGTGGCCGAGCTGGAGTCGCAGGGCGCCGCGGCGTCGGTGGGTCTGGTGTACGCGTTCTGGTGCGGCGCCTCCGCCGTGGGCGGGCTGTTCTACGGGGCCTGGGGCCGCCAGGTGCACCCGTACCTGCTGATGGCGCTGTTCGCCGTGGCGACGGTGCCGCTCGCGCTCGTGGACGGGGTGTGGGCGCTCGCGCTGGCCTCGATCCCCTCGGGCCTGCTGACGGCGCCGACCCTGGCCTCGGCCTCGTCCCGGCTCTCGCACCTCGTGGTGGAGGAGCGGCGTGGCGAGGCGATGGGCTTCTACGGCTCGGCCATGACCGCCGGCGCCGCCATGGGCGCCCCGCTGGCCGGCGTGTTCATCGACGGCATGGCCCCGTCCGCGGGCTACGTGTTCGCGGCGGCCGCGGGCTTCGTGCTCGTGCTGCTGGCCGCCCTGGCGACGGTGGCGCGCGGGCGGCGCTCCGCCTGAGCTGGGCCTGCTCCGCGCATCAGGCCAGGAGCTCGTGGATGCGGCGGACCAGCACGGCGGTGAGGTCCGCGTCGAAGTCCGCGGTGGAGGAGTCCATGAACAGGTGCCGCTCCGTGTCGTACTCGAAGAGGTCGGCGGGGCGGTCCGGGTGCTCGGCGGTGGCCGCGTAGGAGCGGGCGGTCTCGAGGTCGCCCTCGAGGGCCCAGGGGTCGCGGGTGCCGAGGTGGATCTGCAGGGCGGTGTGGGGCTGCCAGAGCGGGGCGTAGGCGTCGAGGGCCTCGGCGCCGGCCATGGCGATGCACGCGCGGAAGCCGGGGACCACCTGGGCGGCACGCCAGGCGGGCATCACACCCATGCTGATGCCCGCGACGACGGAGGCCTCCTGGTGCTGGGCACACGCCCGCATGCCGCGCCGGCCGATCTCCTCGAAGCCGATCTGTTGGGCGTGGGCGACACCCTCGTCCACGGTGGCGAAGGTGCGGCCGTCGTAGAGGTCAGGGGTGTGGACCGTGTGACCGCCGGCGGCGATCTGGTCGGCGAGCGCGCGCACGCCGTCCGTGAGACCGAGGGCGTGGTGGAAGAGGATGATCTGCGCCATGGGTCAGAGCGTAGACCGCGGTGAGCGGCTGCCCCATCGTGGGGGTGTGTGAGCGGGGGCGAAGACGTGAGGTGGCTCGCGTCTGTCGCCACGGGTGAGTTGGCGCTCATTGCGTGGAGGGCAAGCGCAGTGCTTCCCCGACTGGTGCCCTGGGTTCTCGTCTCGGCGGCCCCAGGACAGCACCGTCTCAGTCTTCACGTCGCGCGGTCGGAGACTGCGCGAGCGAGCGGCGAGGAATCTTCTGCATGAGTGCCGAGGCACTCGTGCGATCGGTCACGGGGCTGCTCGAGGCAGGAGCGGCCAGCGGCCTCCTGGCCTCATCCGTCCTGCGACCTTCGGGACGTCTTCGCCGGACGATGCCGCGGCCGCTTCGGACGTACGGCGACGAAGGGGCGCCCTGTCCGACTGCTCCTGGCGACCTCGACCACGGCATCCACGTTCGACGGAGGACGGGAGAACGTCTCGCCGGGTGGACGTCGGAGCTGAGTCCACCGTTCCGCTGCGGTCACACGGGAATCGCCGTCAGTGCGGTCACGCCGGGGCGGGAGACGCGAGCTGGCAGGGCATGCCGGGTTCGGGGACGGCGGGACTGATGTGCACGGCCCGCCCCGGCAGGGGCTCGACCTCGGTCAGCCGGGGCCAGATGAGCCGGTGCTCGGCGTTCGTCCCGGCCGGCACGAAGAAGCGGTGGGGCAGGTGCAGCAGCAGCCGGCCCGTCGCCAGCTCTCGGCCGCCGAACACCGCCAACCGCAGCCCGGCGGCCGCCGGACGGCCGAGCCAGTCGTGCACGTCCTCCTCGACCGTGCGGTAGGTGTCCCCGACGCGCAGGCCGGACCACGCGTTCCAGCCCGTGATCACCGCCGTGCCGCCCGCGGCCGCGAGCTCGCGCAGGCGGGCCAGGACGGCCTCACCGGCCCCCTCGGCGTCCGGGGTCAGCACCGGCGTCCCGGACCGCGCGGCCGTCGCGGCCTCCCCGGTGCCGTCCAGCACGGCCACCGGCCGGCCGCTGCGCAGCGCCACCTCGACGACGGCGGCCAGCGTCTCCGCGCGACCGCCCGCGGCCTCGACGATCCATGCCGTGCGTCCCTCCGCGCCGGTCGGCCACCGCCAGGGACGGTGCCGGCCGTGGGCCGCGTCGTCGAGCAGGGCCAGGGCCGTGGCCTCGGCCCGGCGAGCGCGGTCCGGCACCCAGCGCTCCGGCAGGGCGGGGGTGACCACGGGCGGGGGTGTGGGCCAGTCACCCGCCGCGTAGTTCTCCACCAGGACCGAGACGACGGCCTCCCAGGGGGCGACGGCCGGGGCGGCCGCGGCCTCGCCCAGCCGCCGCCACACGGGCGTGCCGCCGTCGACCGTCCACTGGGATGCGCGGAACGAGACCGTCGGGCGCCCCGCCGTCGAGAGGATCGCGGAGCCGGGGCGACGCGGGTCGAGCCGGGCCGCGGCGGCCGTGCCCACGAGGTCCCACGACTCCTGCTCCGTCGCGGTGCGCAGGGCGATCGTGCTGCCCAGGTTCGAGCGCAGGTCCGAGCCCACCGCACCCGTGGCCCGCTGCGTGGCCAGGATGAGGTGGAAGCCGAGGGAACGGCCCGTGGCGGCCAGACGCTGCAGGACGGCGGCTGCGTCCGGGTGGTCGTCCACGAGCACGCGCAGTTCGTCGATCGCCACGACGAGCCGAGGCAGCGCCGCGTCCGGATGGCGGCGGCGGAAGCCGGGATAGTCGCTGACCCCGGCCTCCGCGAAGAGGGCCTCGCGGCGATGCAGCTCCGCCCGGATGGCGCTCAGCGCCCGCAACGAGGCCGTTCCCACGTGGTTGGTCTCCAGGCTCATCGTGTGGGGGAGCGCGCCCAGCGGACCGAACGACGCACCGCCCTTGAAGTCCAGCAGCAGGAACGCGACCTCGGCCGGCGGGTGGTGCGCCGCGGCCCCCAGCAGGAGGGACAGCAGGAGATCCGACTTCCCGGATCCCGTGGTGCCCGCGATGAGCAGGTGCGGCCCGTCGGCGGCCAGGTCCATCTCGACGACGCCCGTCTCGTCGCCGCTACGGGCGAGGGTCACGGTGAGCCCGTCGACGGCATCGCGGGCGCCCACCTGCCCCGGTGGTGTGAGCGTGCCGTCGCCGTCGTCGGCGGGCAGCAGGCCGAGGTCCACGACGTCGTCGGCCAGCTCGGTCAGCCAGGCGACCAGGGTGCCGTCGGCGAGGCCGTCGGCGGTCACGTCCTCGAAGCGCTGTTGTTCGGCCGGGACCACGACGGTGCGCCCGCGCAGGTCGACGACGGCGTCCCCCGGCGCAGGCGACGGCCCGGTGAAGTCGTACCGCGTCCAGGGCAGATCCGCCCGGGCCGTGGGCGTCGTCCCCGCGTCGCCGCCGATGGCGGCCCGCCACGCTCGCCACGCCGGATCCAGTGCCGCGTCCTCAGGAGCCGACACCAGCAGCCGCGGGCCGGACCCGCCCGACCACCAGGTGCGGCGGACTCCACCGGCCTCCACCACGAACGCGCCGTCGGCGGCCACCGCGTGCCGCAGGAGCTGGAACACCGCCCACCGGCAGGCCCCGGCCACATCGCGCGGCGGCCCGAGCACGACGACGCGCGACTCCGGCGGTGACGTCGTCATCACGGTGCGCCGCGACGTGACGGCCTCCACCCATGCCTCGTCCGGGTCGTCCCGCGACAGGGACAGCGCCCCGACGCCGGAACCCCACGAGACCGCCACGGCCTCGTCGGCCCCCGACGTCAGCCCGAAGCGGTCCGTCGCGCCGGAGCGGACGGCGCGGGCCACCGCACCGGGGCTCAGTGCCGCCTGAGCCCGCCGGCGCACGAGCGCGTCCGCGCGGGCGGCGAGCAGCCGCGCATGCCGCAGCCGGGTACGGCGCTGCATCGCCAGCATGACCAGCGCCACCGTCACGGACAGCACACCGAACAGCAGGAACACCGGGTTGCCCATCATCAGGACCAGGGCGACCCCGAGCACCAGCGGGCCCAGGGCCGCCACCAGCGGGATCACGACGGACTGCCGGGCCGGTGGGGATCCGAGGTCGACGGCGGGCGGCTCCGGCGTGACCGGCCGCGGCAGGGCGGCCCCGGGCCCGCGGACCAGGCCCAGGGCGGTCCGGCCCACAGGGAGCGGGCTGCGGCCGTCCCACAGGCGTCCGGTGTCCCGAGGACCGTCGTGGACGTGCAGCCCGGTGGGCGCGAGCCGCAGACGCATCGGCCGCGACGGGGCAGAGGGGTCGTCCAGCAGCAGCCGCGCCCCACCGCGTCCCGTGCTCAACCCGCCCTCCCCCAGAGGGACGAGGCGGCCGGCGTCGGGTCCGTGCTCGGTGACCACCGCGAGCTCCGGCCCCCGGGCCGGTGCACTCCCGACCCGTTCCGCGTACGTCACGCTGCGCGGCCCGGCAGCGCACCGGTGCAGCGACCGGGCGGGAAAACGTTCCCGCACCGCCCGGTCCTGCTCGTCCGCGTCGGCGGGGAAGTGCTCCACCCGCCATGTCTCGGGAGCGGCCCCGCCCAGGATCCGCACGCTCCAGGCCATCCCCGCCCCTCCCTCCTGAGACCGGCGACCGGCCCGTCCGGCCGCCTGGGGACGACCCTGCCACGGCCTGATGGCGGTTCGGGCGGCCTGTGGACAACTCCCCGTCGAACGGGACCGCCGCCACGTTGTCCACAGTCATGGTGTCCTGGACCACACGCATCGACGGAACGGGGTATCTTCCTGATCGAGACATGTGCGGCGCTGGGGATGGCGCCGAATCGGGCACAGGAGGGACACATGGATGCGGTGCGCATTCTCGAGGACGAGATCCGGGAGATCGTCCGGCGGCAGGGCATCGACCCGCAGCGTGAGCACGCCCGGGTCCTGACGCTCATCCAGGACGCGGCCGCGGACTACGAGTCCCGCGCGATGGTCAGCTCGCTGCCGGACCTGGAGGATCCCGTGGCGGCGCGGCAGGACCTGTTCGACCGCATCGCGGGCCTCGGGCCGCTCCAGCGGCTCATGGACGATCCCTCCGTGGAGGAGATCTGGCTGAACGCGCCGGACGCCGTCTACTGCGCGCGGTCCGGCCGCTCCGAGCTGACGGGCATCGTCCTGACCGAGGAGGAGGTGCAGGACCTCGTCGAAGTCATGTTGAAGTCCTCGGGCCGGCGGCTGGACCTGTCGATGCCGTTCGTCGACGCGGCCCTGCCAGACGGTTCGCGCCTGCACGTGGCCATCCCCGACATCACGCGGCGGCACTGGGCCGTGAACATCCGGAAGTTCATCGCCCGGGCGCGCCGGCTGGACGACCTCGTCCGGGGCGGTTCCCTCACTCCGACGGCGGCCCGCTTCCTGGACGCGGCCGTGGACGCGGGCATGAACATCCTCGTCAGCGGGGCCACCCAGGCGGGCAAGACCACCCTGCTCAACTGCCTGGCTTCGGCCATCGGCCCGCGGGAGCGGGTGATCACCGTGGAGGAGATCTTCGAGCTGCAGATCCCGGTGCGCGACGTCGTCGGGCTGCAGTGCCGCCAGCCGAACCTGGAGGGCCACGGCGAGATCCCGCTGCGTCGCCTCGTCAAGGAGGCGCTGCGGATGCGCCCGGACCGCCTGATCGTCGGCGAGGTGCGCGAGGCCGAGGCGCTGGACATGCTCGTCGCTCTGAACTCCGGCCTGGCCGGCATGTGCACGATCCACGCGAACTCGGCCGCGGACGCGCTCACGAAGCTCTGCACGCTGCCGCTGCTGGCCGGGGAGAACATCTCCCGGGACTTCGTCGTCCCGACGGTCGCCACGTGCATCGACGTCGTCGTGCACTGCGAGCGCGACCGTCAGGGCCGCCGGCGGGTGCGGGAGATCCTCACCGTCGGCTCACGGGTGGAGGGCGGGGTCATCGAGACGTCGGCGCTCTTCCAGCGTGACGCCGAGGGCGACCTGCGCCTCAACGAGGGTGCGAACCTGGAGTTCGAGGCGCTCGCCCGTCGCGGCGTGGACGTCCACGAGCTGGTGGGGCTGCGCTGATGGCCGCGCTGCTGGGGCTCGCGCTCGGCTGCGGCCTGTTCCTGCTGTGGTGGTCCCTCTGGTCCCCTCCCACGGAGAAACCCGGGGCCGCCCGCCCCGACTCGCGCCTGCGTGTGCTGATCGCCCAGTCCGGCATCCAGCGTCTCAGCCCGGCCGGCGTCGTGTCCGCCATGGCCGTCGGCGGTCTCGTGGTCGGGCTGCTCGTCCTGTCGCTGACCAGTACGTGGACCATCGCCGCGTGCTTCGCCGTCTTCGGCGCGGCCGTGCCCTGGCTGCTGCTGTCCTGGCAGGCCCGCCGGCGGTCCACGGCACTGCGCGAGCTGTGGCCGGACGCGATCGACCACGCCCGGTCGGCCATCCGCGCGGGCCTGACTCTCCCGGAGGCGCTCATCCAGCTCGGGGAGACCGGGCCGGAGGGGCTGCGCGAGCCGTTCCAGCAGTTCGCCCGGGACTACCGGGCCGGAGCCCGCTTCGTGGACGCACTGGACCGGCTCAAGGCCCGGATGGCCGACCCCGTCGCGGACCGCCTGGTGGTCTCGCTGCGCCTGACCCGCGAGGTCGGCGGCGCCGACATCGGCCGTCTGCTGCAGACCCTCTCCGAGTTCCTCCGGCAGGACGCCCGCATCCGCGCCGAGCTCGAGGCCCGGCAGTCGTGGACCGTGAACGCGGCCCGGTTGGCGGTGTGCGCCCCGTGGCTCGTGCTCCTGCTGCTGGGGACCCAGCCCGCCGCGGTCGCGGCCTATCGGTCCGCCGCCGGCGGGGCCGTGCTCCTCGCCGGCATGGTGGCCTCCGTCGTCTGCTACCGCGTCATGCTCCGCATCGGCGCGCTGCCCCGGGAGAAGCGGGTGTTCGCATGACGTCCGCGCTGATCTGGGCTGCGCTCCTGGGCCTCACCCTCGGGGCGGGACTGCTCCTCATCCTGGTCACCCAGCCGGTGGGCTGGCGCCCCAGCCTCGAGCAACGGGTCGAACCGCAGCTGCGCCACCACATCCCGGCCTCCCGCCTCCTCGAGGAGGAACGTGCGGGCGCCTCGCCCTGGGGAACGTGGGGACGCATCCTCGATCCCGTGGTGCAGGCCGGAGTCGGCTGGGTCCAGCGCATCTCCCCGGGCGGGGCGGCGCTCGACCGCAAACTGGCCGCCGCGGGGCTCGCGGTCACGTCGACGGACTTCCGTGCCCAGCAGGTCCTGAGCGCGGCCGCGGGGGCCGCCGTGGCGGCCGTCCTCGCGCTCAGCCTCACCGTCACGGGCCGCGTGCCGGTGATCACGGGGGTCGCCCTCGTGATCGCCGGCGGCATGGCCGGGTTCCTGCTCCGGGAGCAGCTGCTCTCCCTGCGGGTGCGACGGCGGCGCGAGGCCATCCTCTCCGAGTTCCCGTCCGTGGCCGAGCTGTTCGCGCTCTCGGTGGGCGCGGGGGAGAGCGCCGCCGGAGCGCTCGAACGCATCGCGGGGACGGCGCGCGGGGAGCTGGCCGGCGAGTTCCGCACCACGCTCGCCGACATGCGTGCCGGGGCGTCGCTGTCCGCGGCGCTCAAGGCCATGGGACGGCGCGTGCAGCTGGCCCCCGTCGAACGGTTCATCGGGGGCGTGCTCATCGCGCTCGACCGCGGCACGCCCCTCGCCGACGTCCTGCGCGCGCAGGCCCAGGACGTGCGTGAGATGGGTCGCCGCGAGCTCATGGAGGCCGCCGGCCGGAAGGAGATCCAGATGATGGTCCCCCTCGTGTTCGGCATCCTCCCGCTCACGGTGATCTTCGCCGTCTTCCCCGGCATCTCCCTGATGCGCCTGGGGTTCTGAAGACCCACAACTGAATAGTCCATCCATCCACCCACGATCACCATCCACTCCGGCCGCACGGGCGGCCGGCCACCCGAGGAGGGGACCATGCTCCACCACCACGCCATCACCGTCCTGGCCGCCCTGCGCGCCCTCATCCACGACGACGTCCGCGACGAGCGCGGCGACGTCCCCGGCTGGGTGATGATCACCCTCATGTCCGCCGTGCTCGTGGCCGGCCTGCTGGCCCTCGCCCTGCCGGCGCTCCAGGGACTGTTCAACCAGGCCATCTCCCAGGTGTCCCAGGGCGGCTGAGCATGCCCCGGGGTGCTGTCCACGCCGTGCCGGTGCCCCGTGGCGTCCACATGGGCGTCCGCTGGCGGGACGACCGGGGCGCCGCGGTGGCCGAGTCCACCATGGTGATGACCCTGGTCGTCCTGCTCTTCGCGGCGCTGCTCCAGGCCGGCGTCGTGATCCACACGCGCAACGTGATGATCGACGCCGCCTCCGCCGGCGCCCGGTACGGGGCGCTCGCGGACCGGAGTCCCGAGGACGGCGTCCAGCGGGCTCGAGAGCTGCTCTCCTCCGGCGTGCCCGGCCAGTCCGGGGCCGACGTCGCCGCGGAGCTCACCAGCCAGGACGGGGTCCCGGTCCTGCGCGTCACGGTCTCGAGCTCGCTGCCCGGCCTGGGGTTCCTGCCGGGCCCGATCCCCGTGGAGGTGAGCGGTCATGCGTTCCGTCAATGACGTCCGCGACGAGCGGGGAGCGGCCACGGTCGAATTCCTGGGCCTCACCCTCGTCCTGCTGATCCCCGTGGTGTACCTGATGATCTACGTCTCCCAGGTCCAGGCCGCGGCGTTCGCCTCGGTCGCTGCCGCTGACCAGGCCGTCAAGGCCGTGGTCGCCGAGGCCGATCACCCCAGCGCAGGCGCCGCCCACGCCACCGTCGAGCTCACGCTCGCCGACTACGGCGTGGGCGCCGGCCAGTACGACCTGACCGTCGGCTGCGACCAGGGCGGCTGTGGCACGCTCGAACCGGGGGAGGTCGTCGCCGTGCGGGTGGACGTGGCGGTGACCGTCCCCCTCACGCCGGCAGCGTGGTCGCTGACCCCCGTGACGGTGGGTTCCGACGCCCGGCAGACGGTGCCGAGGTTCTGATGCGCCGCCGCCTCACCGCTCGCCTGGGTCACGACGACGGGCAGACCACCGTCCTCACCGTCGGCCTGTGCGCCGTGCTCGTGGCCCTCATGCTGGTCATGCTCGCGGTCACCACCGTGCAGTTGCAGCACCGCCGCCTTCAGTCGCTCGCGGACTCGGCGGCCATCGCCGGGGCAGAGGAGCTCGGCTTCCGGCTGGGGGAGGACCCGGGCGTCGTGCTCTCCGACGACGACGTCGCCGCCTCCGCCAGCGCACACCTCGCGGCCGTCGGTGCTCAGGAGGCCGTGCCCGGGCTCGGCGGGATGACCGCCCGCGTGGCCGAGGACGGCAGCACCGTCGTCGTCACCCTCGACGCCCGGGCCGATCTGTTCGCCATGACCGGCCCGTTCGCGGGGACACTGCCCCTGTCGGTCCCCCTCGAGGCGACGGGCAGCAGTCGCACTAGCCTGGCCCGGTGAACCGCTTCCTCCACGGCATCGGTGGCCGACCCGCCCACTTCGAGCCTCTCGCCGCCGCACTCGGCGCCGCGGCCGACCTCGCCGCCTCGCCCGCCCTGCCCGGCCACCCGGGCACGGACGCCGGCGGTCAGGGCCGCCCCCGGGCCGCACGGCCGGCGATCGATGCGGACCCCGTCCTCGACGCTGCCCGCACCTGGGCGGCGCAGGCCGGCCCCGTGCCGGGGCTGCTGATCGGCCACAGCACGGGCGGGGTCATCGCGCTGCGCGCCGTCGCCGACGGGCTGGTGCGACCCCGCGCCCTCGTGGTCATCGACTCGAACGTCCCGGTGACGGACACCGCCCTGGCCGCCCGGGCGGACAAGGCCCGCCTCGCCGCCCGCTCGGACTGGCGGAGCGTGCTCCGCGCCTCGCTCGCGCGGGACCTCCTCGTCCCGGAGCCGTGGCACGAGCGGATGCTGGCCGACCTGGACGCCACGCCGGACCATCCGATGCGCGAGCTCTGGGCCGCCGTCCTCGCCGCGGACACCCGTGCCCTCTGGGCCGGCATCACCGTCCCGACGCTGTACGTGCGCAGCACCCGGGACGTCCACCAACGGGACCTGGACGCGGTCACTCAGCACGCCACCGTCGTCGACGTCGGCCCGGGCCACTGGCCGCACGTCACGGAGCCCGAGGCCGTCGCGGCGGCGATCCGCCGCTGGCACACGACCGGCGTCCACCCCACGCGGTAGGCTGGCCGAATCATGGCTGACACTGACTTCTCCGCGGAGATCGACTCCCTGCGCCACACCCTGGCCTCCATCGAGCAGGTCTCGGACCTCGACCGCATCAAGGCGGACATCGCCGAACTGGAGCAGCAGGCCTCCGCACCGGACCTCTGGGACGACCCGGAGGAGGCCCAGAAGGTCACCTCCAAGCTCTCCCACCGTCAGACGGACCTCAAGCGCATCACCTCCCTGGAGAGCCGCATCGAGGACCTGGAGACCATGGTCGAGCTCGCCGCGGAGGAGGACGAGCCCTCCCTCCTCGACGACGCGAACCAGGAGCTGACCTCCATCCGCAAGGCCCTGGAGGAACTCGAGGTCGTCACGCTGCTCAGCGGCGAGTACGACCAGCGCGACGCCGTCGTGACCATCCGCGCGGGCGCCGGCGGCGTGGACGCGGCCGACTTCGCCGAGACCCTCATGCGCATGTACCTGCGCTGGGCCGAGCAGCGCGGCTGGTCCACCAAGGTCATGGACACCTCCTACGCGGAGGAGGCCGGCCTGAAGTCCGTCACCTTCGAGGTCAACGCGCCCTACGCGTTCGGCACCCTCTCCGTGGAGGCCGGCACGCACCGCCTCGTGCGCATCAGCCCCTTCGACAACCAGGGCCGCCGCCAGACGTCCTTCGCGGCGGTCGAGGTGGTGCCGCTGATCGAGTCGGACGACTCCATCGAGATCCCCGAGTCCGAGATCAAGGTGGACGTGTTCCGCTCCTCGGGCCCCGGCGGCCAGTCCGTGAACACCACGGACTCCGCCGTCCGCATGACGCACCTGCCCACCGGCATCGTCGTGTCCATGCAGAACGAGAAGTCGCAGATCCAGAACCGTGCCGCCGCCCTGCGTGTGCTCCAGTCCCGCCTGCTGCTGCTGCGCAAGGCCGAGGAGGACGCGAAGAAGAAGGAGATGGCCGGTGACGTCAAGGCGTCCTGGGGCGACCAGATGCGGTCCTACGTGCTGAACCCGTACCAGATGGTCAAGGACCTGCGCACGGGCCACGAGGAGGGCAACCCCTCCTCCGTGTTCGACGGCCACATCGACGATTTCGTGGACGCCGGGATCCGCTGGCGCGCCGAGCAGGTCAAGGCCGCCCAGGAGGACTGAGCCCCACGGCGCGGCCCCGCCGCCCAGGCCACCACGACGCCGGCCCGCACCTCCGCAGCGAGGCGCGGGCCGGCGTCGCCGTTCAAGCCCCCGCAGGGGCCTCGGGCCTGGCCCGGGAGACCGGCCCGGTGGGATGCTCGAAGCACCGGGCAGGCGCCCCCGCGCGCCGGTCCGGCACCAGACTCCATTCCCACCCAGGAGGTCGACCAGCATGACCATGCGCGCCGCCCGTTGGCACGGCAAGAAGGACATCCGCATCGAGGAGATCGACTCGCCCACGGCCGGCCCGGGGCAGGTCCTCGTGGACGTCGCGTGGTGCGGCATCTGCGGCACGGACCTGCACGAGTACCTCGAGGGCCCGATCTTCATCCCGCCGGCCGGGCACCCGCACCCGATCTCCGGTGACGCCGCCCCCGTCACGCTCGGCCACGAGATGTCCGGCACCGTCGCCGCCCTGGGCGAGGGCGTCACGGACCTCGAGGTCGGCCAGAAGGTCGTCGTGGAGCCGTACATCGTGCGCGAGGAGGACCAGGACCGACCGGACTACAACCTCGCGCCGGACATGAACTTCATCGGCCTGGGCGGCGACGGCGGCGGCCTGGCCGAGCAGATCGCGGTGCGGCGCCGCTGGGTCCACCCCGTGGCCGACTCCGTGCCTCTCGACCAGGCCGCGCTCATCGAGCCGCTCTCCGTGGCCCACCACGCGTGGGTGCGGGCCGGCTCTCCGACGTCGGGCGTGGCCGTGATCGGTGGCGCCGGCCCCATCGGCGCGCTCACGGCGGCCGTGCTCAAGGGCAAGGGCCTGACGGTGTACGTCTCCGAGCTCTCGGAGCTGCGCCGCCAGAAGGTGCTCGAGGCCGGCGTGGTAGACGAGGCATTCGACCCCCGCGAGGTGGACGTGCCCGCGAAGATCCGCGAGCTGCACGACGGCCAGGGCGCGGACGTGGGCTTCGAGTGCACCTCGGTGGACGTGGTGCTGGACATGCTGCTGGACGCGGTGCGTCCCGGCGGGGTGATCGTCAACGAGTCCATCTGGGGCCACGAGCCCGCCGTGGCCCTGCACAAGCTGGTGATGAAGGAGATCGACCTGCGCGGCACCATCGCGTACGCGAACGACCACGCGGACACCATCCGCATGGTCGAGGACGGCGCCGTGGACCTCGCGCCGTTCATCACCGGCAAGATCGGCCTCGACGACCTGGTCGACCAGGGCTTCGAGACCCTCATCCACCACAACGAGACGGCCGTGAAGATCCTCGTCTCGCCCACCGGCCAGGGCCTCTGAGGCTCCGGCCCGATCCCCGGACGTCCCGACGACGGCCCGCACCCGCGCGCCGCGGGTGCGGGCCGTCGTGGTCCCTGTGCCGCGGCGCGCCGTCACAGACGCGTCGCTCCCTGGCGCGCCTGTGACCGGGGTCATAGACTGCATTTGAGTGAATCGTGATGAACCGAGTTGAACGTCCCAGGAGGACCGCATGACCGCCGAGCTGCCCCAGCCTCAGCCCACCGATGCCGTGATCGTGGGCGGTGCCCGCACGCCCTTCACCCGGCTGCTCTCGCAGCAGGCCGACCTGCGCGCCGTGGACCTGGGCGCCCACGCGATCACGCACGCGCTCGAGCGCGCCGGCGTGGCCCCCGAGGACGTGGACATGGTCTACATGGGCCAGGTCGTGCAGGCCGGCGCGGGCCAGAACCCGGCCCGCCAGTCCGCGCTCGCCGCGGGCATCCCGTGGAACGTCCCGGCCATGACGATCAACAAGGTGTGCCTGTCCGGCCTCACCGCCGTGATCGACGCCGCCCGTCTCATCCGCCTCGGCGAGGCGGACGTGGTGGTGGCCGGCGGTCAGGAGTCCATGACCAACGCCCCGCACCTGCTGCCCGGCGCGCGCAAGGGCTTCAAGTACGGCCCGGCCACCATGCTCGACGCCGTCGCGTGGGACGGCCTCACCGACTCCCTGAGCCACGAGGCCATGGGCGAGCTGACCGAGTCCGGCAACGGCGAGCGGAACATCGCCCGCGCCGAGCAGGACGAGGTCGCCGCGGCCTCGCACCAGCGGGCCGCCCGGGCCCAGTCCGAGGGCGTCTTCGAGGGCGAGATCGCCCCGGTGGAGATCCCGCAGCGCAAGGGCGACCCGCTGGTCGTCTCCCAGGACGAAGGGGTCCGCCCGGACACGACCGCCGAGTCGCTGGGCGCCCTGCGCCCGGCGTTCGCGAAGGACGGCACCATCACGGCCGGCAACTCCTCGCCCCTGTCCGACGGCGCCGCCGCCCTCGTGGTGACCTCGCGGGCCTTCGCCGAGGAGAAGGGCCTGACGATCCTCGCCACGGTGGGCGCACCCGGCCAGACCGCCGGCCCGGACAGCTCGCAGCTGCACTCGCAGCCTTCGGACGCGATCGCCGCGGCGGTGCGGAAGCAGGGCTGGGACGTGGCCGACCTTGACTTCATCGAGATCAACGAGGCGTTCGGCGCGGTGGCCGTGCAGTCCCTGCGCGACCTCGGCTACCCGCACGAGAAGACCAACATCCACGGCGGCGCCATCGCCCTGGGCCACCCGATCGGCGCCTCCGGCGCCCGGCTGGCCCTGCACGCCGCCCTCGAGCTCGACCGGCGCGACGGCGGCCGCGCGGCCGTCTCGCTCTGCGGCGGCGGCGGCCAGGGCGAGGCCCTGATCCTCTTCCGCTGACAGACCGCCCCTGACAGAAAGGACCCCGGACATGGCTCTCGACAAGACCGTGGCCACGCCCGCCGAGGCGGTGGCGGACGTGCCGGACGGCGCGTCCCTGGCCGTCGGCGGCTTCGGGCTCTCCGGCAACCCCGTGCAGCTCATCGAGGCCCTGCTCGAGCAGGGCGCCACGGACCTGTCCGTCGTCTCCAACAACTGCGGCGTGGACGGCTGGGGCCTGGGCATCCTGCTCGGCGCGCGCCGGCTGCGGAAGATGACCTCCTCCTATGTGGGGGAGAACAAGGAGTTCGCCCGCCAGTACCTCAAGGGCGAGCTCGAGGTGGAGCTCGTCCCGCAGGGCACCCTCGCGGAGAAGCTCCGCGCCGGCGGCGCCGGCATCCCGGCGTTCTACACCCGCTCCGGCGTCGGCACCCAGGTGGCCGAAGGCGGCCTGCCCATGCGCTACGACGCGGACGGCACCGTGGTGAAGTCCTCGCAGGCCAAGCCCACGGACACGTTCGTGCTCGGCGAGGGCTACCTCAGCCAGACCCCGGACGAGCCCGAGACCTATGTGCTCGAACGCTCCATCGTCACCGACTTCTCCCTCGTGCACGCGTGGAAGGGCGACCGCCACGGCAACCTCGTGTTCCGCAAGGCCACCCGCCAGTTCGGCCCGCCCGCGGCCATGGCCGGCCGCGTGTGCATCGCGCAGGTGGAGGAGCTCGTCGAGCCCGGCGAGATCGACCCGGATGACGTGCACCTGCCCGGTGTCTTCGTGCACCGGATCGTGGAGGTCGGCACGGACATCGAGAAGCGGATCGAGAAGCGCACCGTGCGCGCATCGGGGGAGGAGCAGGCATGAGCGAGCAGACCACTGAGCGTCCCCAGGGCCTGAGTCGTGACCAGATGGCGGCCCGCGCCGCGCAGGAGCTGCCGGACGGCGCCTACGTCAACCTCGGCATCGGCATGCCCACGCTGATCCCCAACCACATCCCCGCCGGGCGGTCCGTGGTGCTGCAGTCCGAGAACGGCATCCTCGGCACGGGCCCGTACCCCACGGAGGACGCCGTGGACCCGGACCTGATCAACGCGGGCAAGGAGACCGTCACCGTGAACCCGGGGGCGTCCTTCTTCGACTCCGCGCTGAGCTTCGGCATGATCCGCGGCGGCAAGATCGACGTCGCCGTCCTGGGCGGCATGGAGGTCTCCGCCGCGGGCGACCTGGCCAACTGGATGGTGCCCGGCAAGATGGTCAAGGGCATGGGCGGTGCGATGGACCTCGTCCACGGCGCCGGCCGCGTGATCGTCATGATGGACCACGTGTCCAAGGACGGGACCCCCAAGATCGTCGACCAGTGCACCCTGCCCCTGGCCGGCCGCGCCATCGTCGACCGCATCATCACGGACCTGGCCGTGATCGACGTCGTTGGCACCCCGGAACAGCCCCGCCTGGCGCTCGTGGAGACCGCGCCCGGCGTCACCGAGGAGCAGGTCCGCGCGCTCACCGGCGCGCCGCTGGACTGAGCCGACGACGCCGCCCCGCGGCCCCGGCGCACCGCCTCGGCGGGCATCGGGCCGGCACGGGATAGACTGGACGGCCGCGCCCTGATCGGGGCGCGGCCGTCGCCGTGGACGCTGGAAGGACGTGAGGCCATGGGCAAGAACAGCAAGGGCAAGGCCGCCAAGCAGCCGGCCCCCGGCGAGCGCCAGGTGATCGCCAACAACAAGAAGGCGCGCCACGACTACACCATCCTCGACACGTACGAGGCCGGCATGGTGCTCACCGGCACCGAGGTGAAGTCGCTGCGCGAGGGCAAGGCCTCGCTCGTGGACGGCTTCGCGGTCTTCTACCGGGACGAGCTGTGGCTCGAGCAGGTCTACATCCCGGAGTACCTCAACGGCTCGTGGACCAACCACGCCGCCCGCCGCCGCCGCAAGCTGCTGCTGCACCGCGCCGAGCTGACGAAGATCTCCCGCCAGATCCAGGATCCGGGCCTGACCATCGTGCCGCTGTCCCTGTACTTCCTGAACGGGCGCGTGAAGGTGGAGATCGGCGTCGCGCGCGGCAACCGCGAATACGACAAGCGGCACAAGCTGCGCGAGCAGCAGGACAACCGCGAGGCCCAGCGGGCCATGCGGATGCGCAACCGGCGCGCCGGCGTGGCCTGAGCGCGGTGGACCCCTTGGGAATGCCTCGGGGGCGTGCTACGTTGTATCTCTCGCAGGGCCGGTTTCAGGACCGGCGGGCTCCGCGCCCTCCGCCTGCAGTGGTGATTGACAACCTCATAGAGGAGTCGCCCCCATGGGGCCGATCGGTTTCGACGGTGTGTGTCGCGTCGGGAGAAGCGGGCCGAGGATGCAGAGTCATCTCGTCAAACGCTCTCTGCAAACCAATAAGTGCCGAATCCAAGCGCACTGACTTCGCTCTCGCTGCCTGATCAGTGATCGAGTCCGTCACCCCGAGGTCGCTGTCGCCTCGGATCGTGGCGTCAGCTAGATAGCCACTGGGCGTCACCCTCGCCGGGGGTCGTGACGCCGACATCAATCCGGCTGGGTCCGGGTTGGCCGCCCGTCTGCGGGACGGCCAGGACCGAGCAACACCCACAGCAGACTGCGCCCGGAGAAGACCTGGCAACACCTCATCGGACGCGGGTTCAATTCCCGCCGGCTCCACTCACCACCACGGGAAGGCCCCGGAATCACCCCGATTCCGGGGCCTTCGTCGTGTCCATGCCGGTGTGCGGCGGCCCGCCCCTCAGCCGGCCAGGACGGCGTGCAGGCCCAGGCCGGCGCCCCAGCCGACGACGACGGCCACCAGCCCCAGCCCCAGATGCGCGGTCCACAGGCGGGCGGCTGTGCCCCATCGACGGGCGAGCGCGGCGTCAGCCGCCTCAGCGGCCACGGTGGACCACGTCCCCAGGGCGAGGCAGAACCCGGACACCACGGCGGACACCGCCGCGACGAGCACGAGCCCCTGCCCGTCGCCCCAGCTCTCGGAGGCGTACACCAGCTCCGGCACGGCCAGGCCGACGGTGACGCCGAGGAGCAGGGCCGCCGTCGTGTTGGCGGTGAGCAGACCCCGGGGGCCGAGCCGGTCGGTCAGGCGCCGGCGCACCAGGGCGCCGAGCGCCCCGCCCGCCGCGAGGCAGGCCAGGAGGGCCACCTGGAGGAGAGCGAAGACCTCGTATCCCGCGCCGCTCATGCGTCCTCCGCCGAACGATCCGTCCCGACCGCGCGCGACCCCGGGGCGCCACCGGCGCGCAGGCCGAGCACGGCCGCCGCCGTCGAGAGTGCAGCCATCAGCGCGAGCACCAGCAGCACCGCTACCGCCGCGGCGAGGACGCCACCCGCCCCGGACGCCGCGGCGCCCAGCCGCACCGGCCACAGCACCAGGGCGACGGCGCTGGAGATGGTGGTGAACGCACCGAGGAAGCCGGTTCCCAGCCCCGCCACCAGGCGTGGACGCCAGTCCGGCCCGCGGCGTCGCGAGGCCGCCCACAGCAGGCCGAGCAGGAACGAGCCGAGCACGTTCACCACGAACAGCGGCAGGGCCTGGACCAGCACGTCGACCGCCCCGAACGCGGCGCCGGACGTGCCGCGGAAGTTGGGCGCCCCGGCCAGCGCGGTCACCGCGTTCATCACCCCCGCACCGCACAGCACGCCCGCGGCACCGCCGAGGGCCACCGCACCCGCAGTGCCGGGCCGGCGATCTGTCCCGCGCCCGCCCCTCCGGTCGGCCGTCGTCTCCCCCCGCACTGCTATCAGGCGCCGCCCTCGGTCTCGTCACCCGCGCGGAGGCGGGCGAGGACGTCGTCGTGGAGCAGGCCGTTCGTGGCCAGCGCGTGCCCGCCGAACGGGCCGTCCTCGCCGTCCAGCGAGGTGAAGCGGCCGCCGGCCTCGCGCACGATCGGCACCAGAGCGGCCATGTCATGCAGCTCGAGCTCGGGCTCGGCCGCGATGTCCACGGCGCCCTCGGCGACGAGCATGTAGGACCAGAAGTCGCCGAAGCCGCGCACGCGCCACACGTCCGAGGTGAGCTGCAGGAACGCGCGGATCGAGCCGCGTTCGCGCCAGCCCTCGATCGAGGAGAAGGACAGCGACGCGTCCTCGACCCGATCCACGCCGGACACGGTGATCCGCTGAGCACGCGTGAGCGAGGTGCCCGCGAAGGCGCCCTGGCCGGCCGCGGCCCACCAGCGCCGGTGCAGGGCGGGGGCGGAGACGACGCCGACGACGGGCTCGCCGTCGATCAGCAGCGCGATGAGGGTGGCCCACACGGGCACGCCGCGCACGAAGTTCTTGGTGCCGTCGATGGGGTCGACCACCCACTGCCGGCCGGAGCGGCTCAGAGATCCGCCGAACTCCTCACCCACGATGCCGTCGCGCGCCCGGGCACGGGACAGGGTGGAGCGGATGGACTCCTCCGCGGCGCGGTCCGCATCCGTGACAGGGGTGAGATC
This sequence comes from Micrococcus sp. iso_239, assembly GCF_056173395.1. Taxonomy (NCBI): domain Bacteria; kingdom Bacillati; phylum Actinomycetota; class Actinomycetes; order Micrococcales; family Micrococcaceae; genus Micrococcus; species Micrococcus sp. iso_239. The sequence goes on from NZ_CM149672.1 coordinate 795,952, forward strand.
CGGCTTGGTGCTGACCTCGAGGTCCTGGGCCTTGAACCGGGACATCGTGATCGAGTCCACGTTGTCCGCCAGCATGTGGGCCAGCCGCAGGTCCTCCGTGAGGTCGCGGCCGCGGGTCGCAGAGTTCTCAGGTCGCTCCATGCCGCCCACGCTATACCGCGCGGGCCGCCTCAGTCCTCGGACGACGCCGCGTCCTCCGCCCCCGAGGGGGCCAGGCGGTTGCCGAGCAGACGGCGCAGCGAGGCCAGGCGTGCCGCTCCCGAGGGGCCGGCGTGGCCCGCGGCCACCCATGCGTCCAGGCCGCAGCCGGGGGAGTCGGCGGTGTGGGTGCAGCCGCGCGGGCAGTCCGCCAGTCCGCCGGCGAGGTCGTCGAACGCCTCCACCACGCGGTCCGGCTCGACCCAGCCCAGCCCGAAGGACCGGATGCCGGGGGTGTCCACCACCCAGGTGTCCGGCAGGGGGGCGCCGTCGTCGCCCGTCAGCGGCAGTGCGAGCGCGGACGAGGAGGTGTGCCGGCCCCGGCCGGTGACGGCGTTGACGTGGCCGGTGGCCCGTTCCGCGCCGGTGAGCGCGTTCAGCAGCGTGGACTTGCCGACGCCGGAGGGCCCCACGAACGCGCTGGTGTGTCCGATCAGCCGCTCGGCCACCCGGGCCACGAGCGAGGCGTCCAGGGCGGTGTCCCCGGTCTCGGCCTCGAAGGTCGCCGCACCGGAGGTCATCACCTCCAGGTCCAACGCCTCGTAGTGCGCCACCAGCGCGGCCGGATCACGCAGGTCGGTCTTCGTGATGAGGAGCACCGGGTGGATGCCGGCGTCGTAGCAGGCGACGAGGGCGCGGTCGATGAAGCCGGTCCGGGGCTCCGGATTGGCCGCGGCCACCATGATCACCAGCAGGTCGGCGTTGGCCACCACCACCCGCTCGACCTCGTCCGAGTCGTCCGCCGACCGGCGCAGGACCGTGCTGCGCTCCTCGACACGGACGATGCGCGCGAGCGTGCCCTCGTCCCCGGAGAGGTCCCCGACGACGGCCACCCGGTCGCCCGTGGCGATCGGCGTGCGGCGCAGCTCGCGGGCGCGCATCGCCGTGATCCGCTCGTCCAGGCGATCGGGCAGCACCACGGCGTACCGGCCCCGGTCCACCGTGGTCACCATGCCGATCTCGGCGTCCTCGTGCTTGGGCCGCTCCTTGGTGCGCGGGCGGGTGCCGCGCTTGGACGGGCGCACCCGGACATCGGACTCGTCCCATGCCGAGGGATCGAGGCGCCGGGCCATCAGCGGGCCTCCTCGGCCGCGTCGCCGGGTGCCACGAGCGCGGTCCACAGTGCGGGGAAGTCCGGCATCGTCTTCGCGGTGGTCGCCACGTCCACGATGCCGGTCCCCGGCACGCGCAGGCCGACGACGGCGGCGAAGGTCGCCATCCGGTGGTCGTGGTAGGTCTCGAGGGCGGCGGGCGACAGCGGTCCGGACGCGTCCGTGCCCGGGAAGCCGAGCGACGTCTCGTCCTCGTCCACGGTGATCCCCAGGCGGGCGGCCTCGGCGGTGAGCGCGGCGAGCCGGTCCGTCTCATGGCCCCGCAGATGGCCGATCCCCGTCAGGCGGGTGGGCCCGGAGGCCAGCAGGGCGAGCGCGGCCGCGGTGGGGGCGAGCTCGGCCGTGTCCGCGATCTCACCGGCGCCGGTGATGCGGGGCGCGCCGTCGTCGTGGACCGCCCCGGTCACCGTGAGGCGGCCGCGGGAGCGGTCCGTGCGGTCGACCGTGAGGGCCACGCTCGCCCCGAACTGCGGCAGGATCCGCCGCCAGCGGTCGCCGATCTGCGTCGTGCGGGTCGGCCAGTCCGGCACCGTCACGGAGCCGCCCGTGGCCACGGCGGCGGCCAGGAAAGGCCCCGCGTTGGACAGGTCCGGCTCGACGGTCGCCTCGTGTGCCGGGATGCGCCCCGGGGCCACGGTCCACGCCCCGGGACCCGTCTCGGCGACGTCCACCTCGAGCGCGCGCAGCACCCCGACGGTCATCGCGACGTGCTCCGGACTCGGCACGGCCTCCCCGGTGTGCCGTAGCCGGAGACCGCGCGGCATCCCCGCGGCCGCCAGCAGCGCGGCGGACAGGAACTGGGAGGAGCCGGCGGCGTCGACCGCGACCTCCGGCACGTCGCCGTCGGGGGCCACCGTGGCCGCGTCCGCGCGGGTCGTCGTCGTGAAGGGCAGGCGACCGGGCTCACCCTCCTCGACGACGGCCACCCCGAGCTGGCGCAGCGCGTCCAGGACCGGGGCCATCGGGCGCAGGCGCGCGCCGGCGTCGCCGTCGAAGCGGACCCGGCCGGGCCGGAGCGCGGCGACGAACGGGACGAAGCGCATGACCGTCCCCGCCAGTCCGCAGTCCACGGTGACATCCCCGGCCAGCGGCTCGCCGACCGGCATCGGATGCACGCGCAGTCCACCGTCGGACAGGGGCTCGAACCGGGCCCCGAGCGCGGTGAGCGCCGTGCGCATCAGCGCCGTGTCCCGCGACTCGAGGACGCCGTGCAGGATGCACGGGCCGTCGGCGAGGGCGGCGAGCACGAGGTGCCGGTTCGTCAGCGACTTCGATCCCGGCAGCCGCACGTCTCCGCGCACCGGGCCGCGCGCCATGGGCGCGGGCCAGGTCTCGGCGGCGTCGGGACGGGGGGCGGGGGAGTGCGTGGCGGCACGCGTGGGGCGGGTCACCGGACCAGCCTATCCGGCGTCTGTCGGCCGGGGTCGGCCTGTCTCGGGGGAATACCTGGAACGCTGCTGGCGCTCCACTTGGACGACCCCGTACCCGTGTCGGCGGACCGGTCCCGCTTGCCGAGGGCCGCAGCCGGAGAGGAGCCCCGCATGAGCGCCGCCCTGCTGACGCATGCCTCCCGGACCGTAGACTGGCCCGCGATGAGCACTGACAACAGCCGGCCGGAATTCGCCCGGCCCGAGGACGCCCCCGAGCACGACCGCGCCGACATCGACGTCGCCGCCGAGTCCGAACAGCAGCGCCGTGCCCGGTTCGAGCGCGACGCCCTCGAGTTCGTGGACCAGTTGTACTCCGCTGCGCTGCGTATGACGCGCAACCCGCAGGACGCCGAGGACCTGGTCCAGGAGGCGTACACGAAGGCCTACTCTTCGTTCCACCAGTACCGGCCCGGCACCAATCTCAAGGCCTGGCTCTACCGGATCCTCACGAACACGTACATCAACCTCTACCGCAAGCGGCAGCGCCAGCCCCTCGAGGCGGACAACCCTGAGGTGGAGGACTGGCAGATGGCCCGGGCCGCCGAGCACACCTCCGGTGGCCTGCGCTCAGCCGAGACGGAGGCCCTCGACCGGCTCCCCGACTCCCAGGTGAAGGACGCCCTGCAGGCGATCCCGGAGGAGTTCCGGCTCGCCGTGTACTTCGCGGACGTGGAGGGCTTCGCATACAAGGAGATCGCCGAGATCCTCGACGTGCCGATCGGCACCGTCATGTCGCGGCTGCACCGGGGCCGCAAGCAACTGCGCGAGCGCCTCGCGGACTACGCGGCGGCGCGCGGCATCAAGGCCCAGCCGAAGAAGAAGACCGGGCGCGGCGGAACGAAGCAGACCGAGACGAGCACGAAGGAGGCCACGCGATGACTGTGGACCAGCACGGCCATGAGTGCCGCGACGCCCAGGACGCCTCCCTGGAGCGGCTGTACCAGTACCTGGACGGCGCCCTGACGCCCGAGGACATCGAGCAGGTGCGCGCCCACGTGGCGGACTGTCCGGACTGCCGACACCAGAAGGAGCTCGAGGAGCTCATCCGCTCGGCGGTGCGTCGGTGCTGCCAGGAGAAGGCGCCCGCGCAGCTGCGGGCCACCATCATGACCCGCATCACCCAGACCCCGATGACGACCGTCACCTGGGGCTGACACCGCGACATGCGGACCCGTGGGCACCCGATCGGGCGCCCCGACGATGACGAAGGGCCGTCCCCTGAGGGGACGGCCCTTCGTGGTCTGCGGTCGCCGGGTGGCACCCGGCCGGTCCGCGACGCCGATCAGCGGATCAGGCGTTGGGACGCTTGCCGTGGTTGGCGCCGTTCTTGCGGCGGTCGCGACGCTTGCGTGCACGCTTGCTCATGACGTCTCCCTTCAACGAGTCGGTCGGTGGTCCATTCTGTCACATCAGGCCGTGGGCTCAGGCAGACCGAGCCACTGGTACCAGCCCCGGTGCAGCACGAGCCACGCGATGAGCCCGTGGCCCGCCTGGCCCGGCCGGCCCTGGCCGGAGGCGAGGTCCGCGCGCCACTGCTCGTGTCCCACCAGCGGGGTGAACGTGTCCACGTACACGTGGTTGCGCCGGTCGGCCACATCCAGGTAGGCGGCGTTGAGCTCGGCGAGCCGGGCGTTGCGCTGCTCGTCCAGGGTGGGCGTGGGGCCCACCACGAGCACCGGGATGTTCCGCTGCGAGGCGGTGTCCAGGACGTTGGCCAGGTTCAGCCGCGAGCGGGCGGTCGAGGTGGCCTCCAGGTCCAGGTCCGCGTCGGACAGGGCCACGACGAGGCGGTTCTCCGTCTCCTCGGAGAAGCGCCGCGAGGCCTCGCCCCACCAGCGCTCGTTGAGGTCCTCGGTGGTCTCGTGCGGCACGGCCAGCACGTAGTTCTCCAGCTCCACGTCGGGGGCCTGGGTGCGGGCGAGCACGCGGCCCCACCAGCCGATGGCGCGGCCGTCGCCCGCACCGGCCAGCAGCTGGTCGCCGACGGCGGCGATCCGGATCCGGCGGTTGTGCACAGTGTGTCCTTTCGTCGGCCGATCCGGCGCCGCCGCCGCACCGGAGGGTGCGGCGGCGGCGCAGGGTCGGTCCGGGTCAGCGGCCGAAGGCGGCGTCCAGCAGCGTGCTGAGCTCCTGGTCGTGGCGGCCCTTGGTGCCCGCGGAGGTCGCGGCCGAGGCCGGGCGGGACACGAGGGTCACGGGGCCGTCGAGCTGCGGCACGAGGTTCAGTGCCATGAACGGCCACGGGCCCTGGTTCGCGGGCTCGTCCTGCACCCAGGTGACGTCGGCGACCGGGTAGGCGCGGAGCGCCTTGCGGATCTCGTCGAGCGGCAGCGGGTAGAGCTGCTCCACCCGCACGATCGCGGTGGACGTGTCACCGGACTTCTCGCGGCGGGCGAGCAGGTCGTAGTACAGCCGGCCGGAGACCAGCACCACGCGCGTGACGTCCTTGGCGTCCACCCCGGCGTCCGGGATGACCGGCTGGAAGCCGCCCTCGGTGAAGTCCTCCACCGAGTTCGCGGCGGCCTTGAGGCGCAGCAGCTGCTTCGGGGTGAACACGATGAGGGGCCGACGCGGGCGGGCGTAGGCGTGCTCGCGCAGCAGGTGGAAGTGGTTCGCGCCCGTGGAGGGGTTGACCACGCGCATGTTGTCCTCGGCGCACATCTGCAGGAAGCGCTCGATGCGGGCGGAGGAGTGGTCCGGCCCCTGTCCCTCGTAGCCGTGGGGGAGGAGCAGGACCACGGACGAGGTCTGCGACCACTTCTGATCGGCCGAGGAGATGAACTCGTCGATGATCGTCTGCGCGCCGTTCACGAAGTCGCCGAACTGGGCCTCCCACAGCACGAGGGCGTCGGAGCGCTCCACGGAGTAGCCGTACTCGAAGCCGAGGGCGGCGTACTCGGACAGCAGCGAGTTGTAGACCCAGAACTTCGCCTGGTCCTCGGAGAGGTGCCTCAGCGGCGCCCACGTGTCGCCGGTGATCCGGTCGTGGAACACCGAGTGGCGCTGCGTGAAGGTGCCGCGCTGGGAGTCCTGGCCCGCCAGGCGGACCGGCACGCCCTCCATGAGCAGCGAGCCGAAGGCCGCCAGCTCGGCGAAGCCCCAGTCGATGCCGCCGTCGACGGCCATCTTGGCGCGGCGCTCGAGCAGGGCCGCGAGCTTGGGGTGGACCGTAAAGCCCTCGGGCACGTCGATGTGCGCCTGCCCGATGGCCCGCAGCGTCTCGGCCGAGATGGCCGTGGACGCCGGCGCCTCCGGGGCCGCGTCCCGGTCCTCGGCCGGGCGGAGGCCCTCCCCGCCGGAGGCGGGCGCGTCCTCGTGGGTCTCCGCGAAGACCCGCTCCAGCTGCTGCTGGTAGTCCTTCAGGGCGCTGTCCGCCTCCTCCTGCGTGATGTCGCCGCGGCCCACGAGGGACTCGACGTACAGCTTGCGGGTGGAGCGCTTCTGCTCGATGAGGTTGTACATGCGCGGCTGCGTCATCGACGGGTCGTCGCCCTCGTTGTGGCCGCGGCGGCGGTAGCAGACGAGGTCGATGACGACGTCCTTGTTGAACCGCTGGCGGTACTCGAAGGCGAGCTGGGCCACGTGCACCACGGACTCCGGCTCGTCGCCGTTGACGTGGAAGATCGGGGCCTGGATGGTCTTGGCCACGTCGGTGGAGTACACCGCGGAGCGCGCCTGGGTCGGCGGCGTGGTGAAGCCCACCTGGTTGTTCACGACCACGTGGATCGTGCCGCCGGTGCGGTAGCCGGGCAGCTGCGAGAGCTGCAGGACCTCGGTCACGACGCCCTGGCCCGCGAAGGCCGCGTCGCCGTGCACGAGGATCGGCAGCACGGAGAAGGAGTCCGGGCGCTGGCCACCCAGATCGAGGCGGTCCTGCTTGGCGCGCACGACGCCCTCGAGGACCGGGTCCACAGCCTCCAGATGCGAGGGGTTCGCGGCGAGATACACGCGGGTGCTGTTGCCGGCGTCGGACACGAAGGTGCCCTCGGTGCCCATGTGGTACTTCACGTCGCCCGAGCCCGAGGCGCCGCCCGGGGTGGCCCCCTCGAACTCGCGGAAGACCTGGCTGTAGGTCTTGCCGGCGATGTTGGTGAGCACGTTCAGGCGACCGCGGTGCGCCATGCCGATGGCGACCTCGTCCAGTCCGGCGTCGGCGGCGTCGCCGAGGATGCCGTCCAGCAGCGGGATGAGGGACTCGCCGCCCTCCAGGGAGAAGCGCTTCTGGCCGATGTACTTGGTCTGCAGGAACGTCTCGAACGCCTCCGCGGCGTTGAGGCGGCCCAGGATGCGCAGCTGCTCCTCGCGGGTGGGCTTGGCGTACGGCTGCTCGAGCTTCTCCTGCAACCAGGCGCGCTCGGCCGGGTCCTGGATGTGCATGTACTCGACGCCGATGGCGCGGCAGTACGCGTCACGCAGCACGCCGAGGATCTTGCGCAGGGTCAGGCTGCTCGCCCCGCCGAAGCCGCCGGTGGGCCACTCGCGGTCCAGGTCCCACAGGGTGAGCCCGTGCTCGCGGATGTCGAGGTCCGGGTGGTAGGCCATCGAGTACTCGAGCGGGTCCACGTTGGCCAGCAGGTGGCCGCGGTCCCGGTAGGCGTGGATGAGCTGCTGGATGCGGGCGACCTTGCCGACCTGCTCCTCCGGGTTCACCTGCACGTCCTGGGCCCAGCGGACGGGCTCGTAGGGGATGCGCAGGGAGTGGAAGACCTCGTCGTAGAAGCCGTCCTCGCCCAGCAGGAGGCCGTGCACGATCTTCAGGAACTCGCCCGAGCCGGCGCCCTGGATCACGCGGTGGTCGTACGTGGAGGTGAGGGTGATCGTCTTGGAGATCGCCAGGTCGTGCAGCGTGGACTCGGCGGCGCCCTGGAAGGCGGCCGGATAGGTCAGCGCGCCGACGCCGATGATGGCGGCCTGGCCCTGGGACAGGCGGGGCACCGAGTGCACGGTGCCGATGCCGCCCGGGTTGGTCAGGGAGACCGTGGTGCCGGCGTAGTCGTCCATCGTCAGCTTGTTCTTGCGGGCGCGCTGGACGAGGTCGTCGTACGCCTTCCAGAAGCCGCGGAAGTCGAGGGTCTCGGCGGCCTTCACGTTCGGGACCACGAGCGCGCGGGTGCCGTCCGGGCGGGGCAGGTCGATGGCCAGGCCGAAGTTCACGTGGGCCGGCTCCACCATGGTGGGCTTGCCGTCGCGCTCCTCGTAGGTCACGTTCATCGAGGGCATGGCCGCGAGCGCGCGGACCACGGCGTAGCCGATGAGGTGGGTGAAGGAGACCTTGCCGCCGCGGGTGCGGGCCAGGTGGCTGTTGATGACCACGCGGTTGTCGATCAGCACCTTGGCCGGCAGGTCGCGCACGGTGGTGGCGGTGGGCACGGATAGGGAGGCGTCCATGTTCGTGGCCACGGCCTTGGCCATGCCTTTGAGGACGGTGGCCTTCTCCTGCTTCTCGTCCGCGGTGGTGGTGGCGGTGTCGGCGGGCTCGGAGGGCACGGCCTGGGCCGCCGGGGTCTTCTTGGGCTTGGGGCCGGTGCTGACCGAGGTCTCCTTGGGCTGCGCACCCCGGGCCGGGGCGGTCGCCGCCTTCGGCTCGGTCACCTTGGCGGTGGCCTTCGGCTCGGCCTTGGCGGCGGTCTTCGGCTCGGTCTTGGCGGCGGCCTTCGGCTCGGCCTCGGCGGCGGGGGCGCTGGCCTCGAGACGGGCGAAGATCTGTGCCCACTGCCGGTCCACGGAACCGGAGTCCTCGCGGTACTTCCGGTAGATCTCGGCCACCAGCCGTTCGTTCCCCGGGAACTCCTGTGCGAGCCGGTCCGACGTGAGTTCTGGCACTGTGTAACGCCTCTTCCTGAGCCTTGGGATGCGATGTGCTGCGCCGGGCCACCCGCGCGGCGCGCGTGGGGCCGGGAACGCCTCGAGACATCATAGTTCTTCGACGCCCCCGGTCGGAATGCCGCGGCCTCGGCTCGACTCCGCTCCCGGCGGACGCGCGGGGGCCTCACGGCGTCCGCCTCGTCTGGGAGACTGACGCCATGCGCTTCCTCACCGACCCGGCCGTCGACCTGACGTACAACGACGTCTTCCTCGTGCCCTCACACTCGGACGTCGCCAGTCGCATGGACGTGGACATCGCCCCGGATGACGGCACGGGCGCCACCATCCCCCTGGTCTCCGCCAACATGACCGCCGTCACCGGGCGCCGGATGGTCGAGACCATGGCCCGGCGCGGCGGTCTCGGGATCCTGCCGCAGGACATCCCGGCGGACGTGATCCGGGACGTCGTGCGTCGGGTGAAGGCGGCCCACCCCGTGGCGGACACCGCCCTGACCGTCGGCCCGCAGGACACGGTGCTGGACCTGCTCCACCTCGTGGACCGCCGCAACCACGGGGCCGTCTGCGTGGTGGACGCGCACGGCGGGCTGCTCGGCGTGGTCCGCCCCCAGGACTGCGAGGACGTGGACCGCTTCACCTCGGCCGCCTCCGTCATGCACCCTCCGGTGGTGACCCTCACGCTCGCCGAGCTCGGCGGCACGGACGGCGCCCCGGACAAGGACGCGCTGCGGGCGGCCTTCGAGCGCCTGCACGCCGCGCACCAGGAGATGGCCCCCGTCGTGGACCCGGCAGTGGGCACCGCCGCCCCCGTGCTGCGCGGGGTCGTCACCGCGGCGGGCCTGCTGCGCTCGTCCTTGTTCACGCCCGGTCTCGACGACGGCGGACGGCTCCGGGTCGGCGCCGCCGTCGGCATCAACGGGGCGGTGGGGGAGAAGGCCACCGCCCTGGTCGAGGCCGGCGTCGACGTGCTCGTCGTGGACACCGCGCACGGTCATCAGCGGACCATGCTGGACGCGCTCGCCGCCGTGCGGGCCCTCGACCCCGGCGTGCCCGTGGTGGCCGGCAACGTCGTCTCCGGCGACGGCGTCCGGGACCTGGTCGCGGCCGGCGCGGACATCGTCAAGGTGGGCGTGGGACCGGGCGCGATGTGCACCACGCGCATGCAGACCGCGGTGGGCCGGCCCCAGTTCTCGGCGGTCCTGGAGTGCGCCGCCGCGGCCCGCGAGCTCGGGGCACGCGTGTGGGCGGACGGCGGGGTGAAGCACCCGCGGGACGTGGCGCTCGCGCTGGCCGCCGGAGCCAGCTCGGTGATGATCGGCTCGTGGTTCGCGGGGACGCTCGAGTCTCCGGGCGACCTCGTGCACGGTCCGGACGGTCGGCGGTACAAGGAGAGCTTCGGCATGGCCTCGGCCCGCGCGGTCCAGCACCGCACCCGCCACGAGGACGCCTTCACCAAGGCCCGCAAGGCGATGTTCGAGGAGGGCATCTCCTCCTCGCGCATGTACGTGGACCCGCGCCGCCCCTCGGTGGAGGACCTGCTGGACACCATCACGTCCGGTGTGCGCTCGTCGCTGACCTACGCCGGCGCCCACGACCTGGCGGAGTTCCGTGAGCGCGCCGTCGTCGGCCTGCAGTCCGCGGCGGGCTACGAGGAGGGCCGGCCGGTCGCCTCGTCGTGGTGAGGCGGCCGCATGCCCCTGCTCGTTCCGCCGGGGCCTGACGCCCCTATACTGGGCGGACTATGGATCACCCTGACACCTGTGTGCCAGACCGCTCGTCCGCCCACGCGGACGCGGCCGGATCGGAGCCTTCCAGTCCCGGTGCCCCGCACCGCCGCCCGGCCCGCCGTCGAGGGGGTGAGGTCGGGTGGAGTGGCTCCTGCTGATCCTCGGCCTGGCCCTGATCGTGGGCACCGGGTTCTTCGTGGCCGTCGAGTTCGCCATGATCGCGATCGACGTGCCCACCGTGCAGCGCATGGTGGACGCGGGTGACCGCGGCGCCGAGCCCCTGCTGCGCTGTCTCAAGTCACTCTCGACCCAGCTCTCCGCGTGCCAGCTGGGCATCACTCTGACCACACTGCTCACCGGCTACGTGATGGACCCGGCGATCAGCCGGCTCATCGACCCGCTGCTGCTCCAGGTGGGGCTGCCGGCCGGCGTGGTGGGCACCGTCTCGCTCGTCGTCGCGATGGTCGTGGCGACCCTGCTCTCGATGCTCCTCGGCGAGCTGATCCCCAAGAACATGTCCATCGCCGAGCCCATGGCGATCGGCCGCGCACTCGCCCGGCCCCAGCTCGTGTTCAGCACCGTGTTCAAGCCGGCGATCCTGGTCCTGAACGGGTTCTCCAACGGCGTGCTGGCCCGCGTGGGCATCGAGGCCAAGGAGGAGATCTCCGGCGCCCGCAGCCCCGAGGAGCTCTCCTCGCTGGTCCGCCGCTCGGCCCAGCTGGGCACGCTCGACGCGCAGACCGCCACGTTCCTGGACCGGACGCTGCGCTTCGCGGACCGCACCGCCGCGGACGTGATGACCCCGCGCATCCGCGTGGAGACGGTGAGGGAGGACCAGGCTCTGCCCGAGGTCCTGGACCTGGCCCGCAGCACCGGCTACTCGCGGTTCCCCGTGATCGGCGACTCCTCGGACGACATCCGCGGCGTGGTGCACGTGAAGAAGGTCGTGGCCGTGCCGCGGGAGCGCCGCGCCGACCTCGAGGCCGGTGCACTGATGACGGAGGTCATCCGCGTGCCGGAGACCGTGCACCTGGACCAGCTGCTGGCCGAGCTGCGCGACGCGAACCTGCAGATGGCCGTCGTCGTGGACGAGTACGGGGGCACCGCAGGGGTGGTCACGCTCGAGGACGTGGTGGAGGAGATCGTCGGCGAGGTCGCGGACGAGCACGACCGCGTCACCCCGGGGGTCCTCCAGACGGCCTCCGGCCGCTGGTACTTCCCGGCGGAGCTGCGGCCCGACGAGGTGCGGACCCAGATCCCGGCCCTCGTGGTGCCGGAGGACGGGGCCTACGAGACCGTCGGCGGGTACATCCTGGCCCGACTGGGGCGCCTGGCGGAGGTCGGGGACGTGGTGGACGTGGACGGCGGCACCCTGACGGTCGAGCGGATGGACGGCCGCCGCATCGAGCGCGTGCGCTTCGACCCGGCCGCTGAGGACGAGGAGACGCGCGCATGAACGGGGACGTCGTCGGACTGCTGTGGCTGGTGGTCCTGTTGGCCGCCAACGCCTTCTTCGTGGCGGGCGAGTTCGCCGTCATGGGCGCCCGTCGGGCGCAGATCGAGCCGAGGGCCGAGGCCGGCTCCCGCCAGGCCCAGGTGGCGCTCTACGCGATGGAGCACGTCTCCCAGATGCTGGCCGTCTGCCAGCTCGGCATCACGGTGTGCTCCCTGCTCATCCTCAACGTGTCCGAGCCGGCGCTGCACCACCTGCTCGTCGTCCCGATGGCCGCCCTCGGGGTGCCGGCCGCGGCGGCGGACGTCACCGCCTTCGTGCTCGCGCTGCTGGTGGTCACCTTCCTGCACGTGACCCTGGGCGAGATGGTGCCCAAGAACGCCGCCGTCTCGTTCGCGGACCGCGCCGTGATGCTGCTGGCCCCGCCGCTCGTGTGGCTCTCGAAGCTGCTGCATCCGGTCGTGGCCGCGCTGAACTGGACGGCCAACCTCGTGCTGCGCGCCCTGCGCATCGAGCCGAAGGACGAGGTGGCCTCCTCCTACACGCTCGAGGAGGTGCAGTCGATCGTGGCCGAGTCCACCCGCTCGGGCACCCTGGAGGACGAGTCCGGCGTGCTGCACTCGGCCCTCGAGTTCTCGGACCGCCGGGCCGGGGACGTGATGGTGCCGCGTGAACGGGTCGTCACCGTCCCCGAGGGGATCACGCCGCACGACTTCGAGTGGACCGTGGGCCGCGTGGGCTTCTCCCGGTTCGTGGTCGAGGACCCCGATGGCGGTTACACCGGCTACCTGCACCTGAAGGACGTCCTCACCGTGGGGCCGTCGGGGTACGACGAGCCGATCCCGCTCACGCGCGTGCGGTCGCTGGCCAACGTGCGGCTCGAGGACGAGGTCGAGGACGCCCTGGCGCTCATGCAGCGCACGGGCTCCCACCTGGCCCGGGTGATCACGCCCGAGGGTGAGACCGCGGGGATCCTCTTCCTCGAGGACGTGCTCGAGGAGCTCGTCGGGGAGATCAACGACGTGACGCAGTCGCCACGTCGGTTCCGGCCCGCGTGAGCGTCGCGGGTGGCGCGGTGCTACTGTTGAGAACCGATTTCATGCACCGTCCCCGACACGAACGAGGTCGCCCCATGCTCCGCCGCCGTCGTCTGCCCGCCCTGACCGGGGCCCTCGCCGCGCTCACCCTGAGCCTGGCCGCGTGTGGCGGGACCAGCGGCGACTCCTCGGGTGCGCAGGCTGCTGCCGCCGGGTCTGGCTCGGCCGCGGGCGCGCCCGTGGCCGTCGCCACGACGACGCAGCTCGGCTCCGTGCTCGACCGCGTGGTCGCGTGCGCCGACGCCCGCAGCGCCACGGTGATGGGCCCCGGCGACGACCCGCACGACTTCTCCGCCTCGTCCGCGCAGGTGAAGGACATGGTCTCCTCCGGCCTCGTGTTCTCCAACGGCCTCGGCCTCGAGGGCGGCATGGAGTCCGCCCTCGCGAACGCGGAGGCGGACGGCGCGACCGTCGTCGAGGTGGCGCCCCAGCTGGATCCGCTGCCCTTCGGCGGCCATGACCACGCCGAGGAGGGGGCGGGCCACGAGGGCCACGACCACGGGTCCGAGGATCCGCACGTCTGGATGGACGTCGCCCGCATGGCGAGGGCCGCCGAGCTGATGGGCGACACGCTCGCCCAGGAGCGGGGTGACGAGAGGTTCGCCGAGTGCGGCGCGACCGTCCGCGGGGAACTCGAGCAGACGGACACGCAGGTCCGGGAGATCCTCGCCGGGGTCCCGGAGGACCGCCGCACGCTGGTCACGGACCACGACGCCTACGGCTACTTCAGCGACGCCTACGACTTCACCGTGTCCGGCGTCGTCGTCCCGGGCGGCTCCACCGACGGCGAGCCCTCCTCTCAGGAGATCGCCGAGCTCGCCCGGTCCATCCGTGACGGCGGCGCGGACGCCGTGATCACGTCCGTGGGCGCGCGCAACAGCCTCGTGGACACCGTGGCCGAGGAGGCCGGCAACCTGCCGGTCATCGAGGTCTACGAGAGCGGCGTCGGCCCGAAGGACACCCCGGAGGCGGACTACGCCGAGGCCATGCTCGCCAACGCCCGCACCCTCGCCGACGCGCTGGAGGGCTGAGGATGGACTGGCTGCTCGAACCCTTCCAGATGGGCTTCCAACAGCGCGCCCTCGTCGGCGGACTCATCGCGGTGGTGATGTGCTCGGTCGTGGGCACGTGGCTGGTGCTGCGCGGGATGAGCTTCTTCGGGGACGCGTTCGTGCACGGTGTCCTGCCGGGCATCGCCCTGGCGGTCGTCACCGGCGGCAGCCCCCACCTCGGTGCGGCGGTGGCCGCCGTCGTCATGATGGCGGGCATCTCACTGGTGCACCGGGCCACCACCCTCAAGGAGGACACGGCCATCGGCCTGCTCTTCGTGGGGATGATGGCCCTGGGCGTGGTGATCATCTCCAAGTCGGACTCCTACACGGGTTCGCTCACGTCGATCCTGTTCGGCGATGTGCTGGGTGTCAGCGTGGACGGCATCGTGACCCAGGCGGTCATCGCCGTCGTGGTGATCGCCCTGGCCCTGCTGCTCTACCGGCCCCTGCTGGCGCTGAGCTTCTCCGAGGTCAAGGCGCGCTCGCTGGGCATGCGACCGGGGCTGACGCACACGCTGCTGCTGGTGATGATCGGCGCGGCCGTGATCGGTTCGTTCCAGGCGGTGGGCACGGTGCTCGTGTTCGGTCTCCTCGTGGGACCGCCCGCGACGGCGGCGCTGCTGACGCGCAGCGTCCCCCAGATGATGCTCGTCTCCGTCGTGATCGGCGCGGCGTGCGTCGTCACCGGGCTCACCCTCAGCTACCGGCTGGGCACGGCGGGTTCGGCCACCATGGCGCTCATGCCGATCCTGCTGTTCTTCGTGGTGCTCGCCGTCCGCGCCGCCGTGCTGGCGCTCCTGGGCCGGCACGTGCGCTCGCGCGCGCAGCGTGAGCAGGAGACGCCGGTCGTGGCCCTGCCCGGAGCGGAGGTCGCCCGATGAACGCGTCCTTCCCCGCGGGCGCCGCGGCGGCCACGCCTCCCCTCGCGGTCGCCCGGGCGCTCGAACTGCGCCACGGCTCGCACGTGGCCGTCCGGCCCTCCGACTTCACCCTGCCGGCCCGGCGGCTGATCGCGGTGATCGGGCCCAACGGCTCCGGCAAGTCCACGCTGCTGACCGCCCTGGCGGGCCTGAGCGACCCGGCCTCCGGTGCGCTGGAGGTGCTCGGCGAGAACCCGCGGCGGCGCTCGCAGCGCACCTCCTTCGTGATGCAGTCCATCGGCGTGCCCCAGGGAGTGCCGGTGACGGTGCGCGACGTCGTCGGGATGGGCCGGTACCCCACGCTCGGGTGGTTCCGCCCGTTCCGGAAGCAGGACCGGGACATCGTGCGGGCCGCCATGGAGCGCATGCAGGTCGCGGACCTGGCGCGGCGGCACCTCGACCAGCTCTCCGGCGGCCAGCGCCAGCGCGCCTACGTGGCCCAGGGCCTCGCCCAGGACCACGACGTGCTGCTGCTCGACGAGCCGATGACGGGCCTCGACATCGTCTCCGCCCGCACGATCGACGACCTCCTCCACGAGGAGCCGACGCGCGGGGTGTCCGTGGTCTACACGACCCACGATCTCGACGAGGCTGCGGAGGCGGACCATGTGGTCCTGATGGGCGGGCGTGTCGTGGCCTCCGGCCCGCCGCGGAACGTGCTCACGGTCGAGAACCTGGACATCGCCTACGGCCGGGGCGCCCTGCACGGGCCCTCCAAGGCAGTCGAGGACCCGGCGGACTTCCTGGACGACCCCGCGGGCGGCATCCGCCACTGACCGGGGCCCGGCCCCGGGGTCAGGCCGCGCGGGTGCGCCCCTCGGCCCGGCAGCGGGCACAGACGCCGGTGATCTCCACCGTGTGGTCCGCGTCCGTGAAGCCGTGCTCCGCGGCGACGGCGGTGGCCCACGCCTCGACGTGGGGGGCGGTGACCTCGACGGTGGTCCAGCAGATCCGGCACACCAGGTGGTGATGGTGGCCCTCGTCCTCGCACCGGCGGTACACGGTCTCGCCGTCGTCGCGGCGGAGCATGTCCACGAGGCCGTCGTCGAGCTGCTGCTGCAGGGTCCGGTACACGGTGGCCAGCGAGACGCGTTCGCCCTGGTCCTGGAGGCGGGCATGGAGCTCCTGCGCGCTCACGAAGTCCGGGATGCGGTCCAGGGCTCGGTCGACGGCGGCCTTCTGCCGGGTCGCCCGGGGACGGGCGGCCCGGGGGCTGGGCTGGGGGGCGCTCACGGTGCTCACGACTCCTTCTGCGGCGGCTGCCGCCTCCTCCGCGCGGTCCGGAACAGGTCCGCGCGGGCCATCCTCCAGGTTATCAGCGGCGCCGAATGGGGCGTGGAGTAGGGTGTCCGGGTGCACAGCGAGAGCCCGGACCCATCCCCTGTCCCGGACCGCGACGGCGCCGCCCCCGATCGACCCGACCCGCTGATCGTCGTCGACGAGGGGCAGGGCCGCGTGGTCCCGGCGCCCACGGCGGCCCCGTCCTCGTCCCATGACGCCGGCGGCGACCCGGACGCGGACATCGACGGCGTCGACCCTGAGGCCGCCGAGCCGCCCACCCTGGTGACGGTGGACGTGCTGGCCGGCTGGCTCGGCCTGGCCCCCGTCGAGGACCTGCCGCCGGTGCCCGGGGGCCCGGCCTACGCCCAGCCGGGCCGATGCCGCCCGAACCGGGTGATCCTGCTCGACGTCCGGTTCCGGGCCACGGGGGGCGGGCCGGACCACGCCGCCTATCTCCAGGGCCATCTGCCCGGCGCCGTCTACGTCTCCCTGCCCAGCCAGCTCGCCGGCCACGCCGGTCCGGCGGCGGGGCGCCACCCCCTGCCGGACGCGCGCCAGTTCGCGGAGACCGTGCGGATGTGGGGGATCGACGAGGGGGACACCATCGTGGTCTACGACGACGACCACGGCCTGTCCGCCGCGCGCGCCTGGTGGCTGCTGCGCCACGCGGGGCTGCGGGACTCCGTGCTCCTGGACGGCGGCCTCGAGGCGTGGCGCGCCGCGGGCCTGCCCCTGCAGCCCGGTGAGGTCATCCCGGTGCCCGGCACCGCCCGGCCGTCGTGGGGCCGCATGCCCGTCGTGGACACGGCCGGCGCCGAGGCGATGGCCTCCGGCGGTCTGCTCCTCGACGCGCGGGCGGCCGAACGCTACCGCGGGGAGGTCGAGCCCTTCGACCCCGTGGCCGGGCACATCCCCGGGGCGCGGAACGTGCCCACGGCGGAGAGCATCGCCGAGGACGGCCGCCTGCGGCCCGCCGCAGAGCTGGCGGAGCGGTTCGACGCCGTCGGCGTGGACGACGCCACTCCCGTGGCCGTGTACTGCGGCTCGGGCATCACCGCGGCGCACGCCGTGCTCACCCTGGCCGTCGCGGGGCGACCCGGAGTGGCGCTCTACCCGGGTTCGTGGTCAGCATGGGTCCAGGACCCGTCCAACGCCGTCGCGGTCGGCCCCGAGCCCTACGGCGCGTCCGGCCGGGACTGACGAGCCCCGGGGCCCCGCCCCGCCGACCCCCAGGAGGACCCCCCATGGCCACCGTCTTCAGCAGGATCATCGCCGGCGAGCTGCCCGCCCGCTTCGTGTGGCAGGACCCGACGTGCGTCGCGTTCCTGTCCGCCGCGCCGCTCCAGCCGGGGCACACGCTCGTGGTGCCCCGTGAGGAGGTGGACGAATGGGTGGAGGTCGACCCGGCGCTGGTCACGCACCTGACGACGGTCGCCCAGCAGATCGGCAAGGCGCAGGTGGCGGCGTTCTCCGCCCGCCGGGCCGGGCTCATGATCGCCGGCTATGAGATCCCGCACCTGCACGTGCATGTGTGGCCCTCCACCTCGCTCGCCGACTTCGACCTGGCTCGCGTGGACAACGCCCCCGATCCGGCGGACCTGGACGACGCCGCCGCCCGCCTCCGCGCGGCCCTGCGGGACCTGGGCCACGGCGAGGTCGTCCCGCAGGACTGACGGCCCGCGCCGCCCGGGCCCGACTCAGGCGCGCGTGGCCCGGGCGAGCGCCTGACGCACCCGCTTCTCGGAGACCGAGACCGCCGTGCCCAGCTCCTGGGCGAAGAACGAGACGCGCAGCTCCTCGATGAGCCAGCGCACCCGCTCCAGCTCCGCGGGCACGGGCGTGCCCGCGAACCGGGCGCGGTGGGCCGCGACGGCGGCGTCGAACTCGTCCTCGAGCCCCTGCACCACCGCCATGTGCTGCCCGTCGCGCTGCAGGTGGCCGCCGGCGTCCAACCGGTCCAGGCGCGTCAGCATGCCCTGCAGGTAGCGCGGCAGGTGCTGCAGCCGCTCCCAGCCCGTGGTGGCCACGAAGCCGGGGAACACGAGCTGCTCGAGGTGTGCCTTCACGTCCGACAGCGCCGGCGCGAGGGCGAGCGAGACCGAGCCCTTGAGCCGGCGTCGCACCTGCGCGGCCCGGGAGAGCACCTGCTCCACCAGGGACGTGACGGCGAAGACCGTGTCGATCAGGTCGGCCCGCACCCGGTCGAACAGGGCGCGGAACGCGGCCTCGTCGAACGGCAGCTCGTCCCCGACGAGACGGTCGACGGCGGCCTGCGTGCAGTCCGCGACGAGGGAGTCCACCGAGCCGTGCGGATTCTGGGTGAAGGTGAGCTTCTCCCTGTTGTCCAGGTGGTCCAGCACGTAGCGCTGGGGGCTGGGCAGGGTGGCCAGCAGCAGCCGGATCACCCCGGCCCGGTGCCAGGCCGCCTGGTCCTCCGCGGACCGGGCCACGGTCAGGCCGGCCGCGGGGCCGCCGTCGGGCGTGGTCTCGGGCACCAGGCTCGGGTAGCCCGTGATGGCGGGGCCGCGCGCCCCGGCCGCGGTGGAGACGGTCTTCGGCACCGTGCCGATGCTCCATGAGGTCAGCCCGTGCCGCTCCTCGAAGGCCGGCGTCGCGCCGGACCGCCCGGGGCCCTCCGGGCGACGGCGTCCCTCGGCCCCGGCCCGCCCGTCGGCCTGGGCCCGGCCGCCGCGGCCCGTGCCGCGCGGCCCCGGCCGGGCCGAGGCGGGGTCGTCGGTGCCGGCGAGCCGGGCGGCGATCGCGGAGCGGTTGGCCTGCGCGAGCCGGGCCTGCAGCGCGGGCAGGTCCTGGCCGGCGCCCATCACGGCGCCGCGGGCGTCCACGACGCGGTAGTCCATCCGCAGGTGCAGGGGCACCGCGTCCGGGGCCCACAGTCCGGGCTCCACCACCACGCCGCGCACCCGGCGCACGGCCGCGGACAGCGCGTCCGGCAGCTCGTCCCGCAGCGGGTCGGCGTGGGCCTCGAGGTCCGCGACGAGCTGCTGGGCCACGTCCGGGGCGGGCACGAGGTTCTTGCGCACGGCCTTGGGCAACGCCTTGATGAGGGCGGTGACGAGCTCGACCCGCAGGCCGGGGACCAGCCACGCGAAGGGGCCGGGGGAGACCTGGTTGAGCAGCAGGATCGGCACGGCCACGGTCACGCCGTCGGTGCCGGCCGCGCCGGTCGGGTCGTACGTGTACTCGAGGTCGAGCTCCACGTCGCCGCCGGGCATCGGATACGTGAACGTGGTGGGGAACGCGTCGGTGTCCAGGTCCTCGGCGTCGGCGGTGAGCAGGGCGGCGACGTCGAGGTCCAGCAGGTCCGGCTGATCCTGGCGCGCCTTCTTCCACCACGCGTCGAAGTGCCGCTCGGAGACGACGTTTCCCGGGATCCGCGCGTCGTAGAAGGCGAACAGGTCCTCGTCCCCGATCCGCAGGTCGCGGCGGCGCAGGCGCGTCTCGAGGGCGTCGACCTCCTCGAGCGCGGCGCGGTTGCGGGCGAAGAACCGG
Organism: Micrococcus sp. iso_239; assembly: GCF_056173395.1. Lineage (NCBI taxonomy): Bacteria > Bacillati > Actinomycetota > Actinomycetes > Micrococcales > Micrococcaceae > Micrococcus > Micrococcus sp. iso_239. The sequence continues at coordinate 815,555 of NZ_CM149672.1, forward strand.
TGGCGCGTGCGCCAGTCGCCCTCCACGAGGGCGTGCCGGATGAACAGCTCGCGGGAGAGCTCCGGGTCGATGCGGCCGTACCGGACCGAGCGGTCCGGGATCAGGGTGACGCCGAACAGCGTCACCTTCTCGCGCGCGACGACGGAGCCCGCCCGCCGCGACCAGTGCGGCTCGTTGTAGGCCCGCTTGACGAGGTGGCCGGCGACCTCCTCGGCCCACTCCGGCTCGATCCGGGCCACCGTGCGCGCCCACAGCCGTGAGGTCTCCACGAGCTCGGCGGCCATGACGAACGGGTGGCGCTTCTTGAACAGGGCGGAGCCGGGGAACACGGCGAAGCGGGTGCCGCGGGCGCCCGCGTACTCGCGACGGCGCTCGTCGTAGGCGCCGATCTGCGCGAGCAGGCCGGTGAGCAGGGACTTGTGCACCGCCTCGTGCCGGCCCACCGGGTCCACGGGTCCGGCCTCGACGGTGAGGCCCACGTCCTTGGCGAGCTGGCGCAGCTGGCGCACCAGGTCCTGCCACTCCTGCACGCGCAGCCAGTTGATGTGCTCACGGCGGCACAGCTTCCGGAACTGGGAGCCGGAGAGCTCCTTCTGCCGCTCGTGCAGGTAGGCCCAGAGGTTCAGGATCGCGGAGAAGTCCGAGTTCTCGTCCGCGAACCGGCGGTGCAGCTCGTCCGCGGCCTCGCGCTGCTCCGTGGGGCGCTCGCGGGGGTCCTGGATGGTCAGGGCCGCGGCGATCACCATGACCTCCCGGACGCAGCCGCGTTCACCGGCCTCGAGGATCATGCGGCCCAGCCGCGGGTCAACGGGCAGACGGGCCAGGCGGCGTCCGACCCGGGTGATGGTGCCGGCGCGGGCGCCGCCGGCCTCGAGCGCGCCGAGCTCGGTGAGCGTGGTGGCGCCGTCGGTGACCTGTCGGCCGTCCGGGGGCTGGACGAAGGGGAACTCCTTGACGTCGCCCGGGGTGCGGGCCACACCGAGGGACAGCATCTGCAGGATCACCGAGGCCAGGGAGGTGCGCAGGATCTCCGGGTCCGTGAACTCGGGGCGGGAGAGGTAGTCCTCCTCCGAGTACAGGCGGATCGCGATGCCGTCCGAGGTGCGGCCGGACCGGCCCGCGCGCTGGTTCGCGCTGGCCTGGGAGACACGCTCGATCGGCAGGCGCTGCACCTTGGTGCGGTGCGAGTACCGCGAGATGCGCGCGGTGCCCGTGTCGATCACGTACTTGATGCCCGGCACGGTCAGGGAGGTCTCGGCGACGTTCGTGGCCAGCACGATCCGCCGGCGCACCCCGGCCCCGGCGCGGCCGAACACGCGGTGCTGCTCCGCCATGGACAGGCGGCCGAACAGCGGCAGGATCTCCGTGCCGGCCAGGCGCGTGGTGCCGGCGACGACGCCGGTCAGGTGGTCCGCGGCCTCGCGGATCTCCCGCTCGCCCGGCAGGAACACGAGGATGTCACCCGGCGGCTCGGCGGCCAGCTCGAGGACGGCGTCGCCGATCGCGTCGAGGGGGTCGCGGGTCTCGGCGGCGTCGTCCGCATCGTCCTCGGGGTCGTCGGGGGAGGGCTCGTCGGTCAGCGGCCGGTAGCGGATCTCGACGGGGTAGGTGCGCCCCGAGACCTCGATGATCGGCGCCGGGACCACGCGGCCGCCGTCGTCGGCCTCCACCGCGTCCGCATGGTCCTCGCCCGCGGCCAGCGGCCGGCCGAAGTGCCGGGCGAAGCGCTCCGGGTCGATGGTGGCCGAGGTGATGATCACCTTCAGGTCCGGGCGCTGGGGCAGCAGGTTGCGCAGGTAGCCCAGGAGGAAGTCGATGTTGAGGCTGCGCTCGTGGGCCTCGTCCACGATGATCACGGAGTAGCGGCGCAGCTGCGGGTCGTGGGGGATCTCGGCCAGCAGGATGCCGTCCGTCATGACCTTGACCCGGGTGGCCTTCGAGGTCTGCGTCGTGAAGCGGACCTGGTAGCCGACCGTCTGCCCGATCTCCTCGCCCAGCTCCTGCGCGATGCGCTCGGCCACCGAGCGGGCGGCGATGCGCCGGGGCTGGGTGTGGCCGATCGAGCCGGCCTCCCCGAGCCCGAGGGCCAGGCACATCTTCGGCAGCTGCGTGGTCTTGCCCGAGCCGGTCTCGCCCGCGACGATCACCACCTGGTGGTCGCGGATCGCGGCCATGATCTCCTCACGGCGCTCCGCCACCGGCAGGTGTTCGGGGAACGTGATCGCGACGGCGTCGTGGGGCGTCGCCGACGGCTGCGCGGCGGGCGTGGAGGGCGGGGGAGTCTGCGTCATGACGGCCTCCATCCTAGGCGCGCGGGGGCCCGGGCCGACCCGGACGGGGCGAATCCGGGACGGACCTGGGACTGGGGCTGAGAGTCCGGATGTGATTCTCTGGAGCCCATGGACACGAACACCGTCTTCCTGTTGGCGGCGATCGGCCTCTATTTCCTCGCGATGATCGCGATCGGCCTGTACGCCTCCCGCAAGAACACCGACCTCGACGACTACATGCTCGCAGGACGCGACATGAAGCCGTCCGTCGCGGCGCTCTCCGCGGGTGCGTCCGACATGTCCGGCTGGCTCCTGATGGGCCTGCCCGGCGCGATCTACGCCGCGGGCCTGGTCGAGGGCTGGATGGCGGTCGGCCTGACCGTGGGCGCGTGGGTGAACTGGCGCGTGGTCGCCCCCCGCCTGCGCTCCTACACCGAGGTGGCCGGGAACTCGATCACGATCCCGTCCTTCCTCGAGAACCGATTCAAGGACCGCACGCACATCCTGCGGATCGTGGCCGGCCTGATCATCCTCGTGTTCTTCACCTTCTACGTGTCCTCGGGCATGGTGGCCGGCGGCAAGTTCGTCGAGTCCACCTTCGGCCCCGACTCCTTCTACGCCCAGGGCATCAGCATCAACTACCTCACCGGCATGCTCGTGGTCGCGGGCATCACGGTGCTCTACACCCTGTTCGGCGGCTTCCTCGGCGCCTCGCTGACGGACGTGGCCCAGGGCATCCTCATGTTCCTCTCCCTGCTGGCCGTCCCCATCGTCGTGATCCTGACCATGGGCGGCTGGGACGCCGTCGTCGAGGGCATCCGCGCCGCCGACGCCGCCGGCGGCGGAGTGAACCACTTCTCGATGTTCGAGAACGCAACGCTGATCGGCGTCCTGTCCTCCCTCGCCTGGGGCCTGGGCTACTTCGGCCAGCCGCACATCATCGTCCGCTTCATGGCTCTGCGCACCCCGCACGACGCGGCCGTCGCCCGGCGCGTCGGCATCGGCTGGATGGCGCTGTCCGTGTTCGGTGCCGTGATGGTGGCCCTCGTGGGCATCGCCTACTTCCAGGCCAACCCCGGCACCACGCTCGAGGACCCGGAGACCGTGTTCCTGGTGCTGGCCTCGATCATGTTCCACCCGTTCGTGGCCGGCCTGGTGCTGGCCGCCGTCCTCGCCGCGATCATGTCCACGCTCTCCTCGCAGCTGATCGTGTGCTCCTCCGCCCTGGTGGAGGACCTCTACATGCTGCGCGGGCGCACCGGTTCCCCGACGTTCACCCTGTGGCTCGGCCGCATCGGCGTGCTGGTGGTGGCGCTCGTGGCGGGGCTGCTCGCCCTCGACCCGGACTCCTCCGTGCTCGAGCTCGTCTCCTTCGCGTGGGCCGGCTTCGGCGCCGCCTTCGGCCCTGTGATCCTGCTCGCCCTGTACTGGCCGCGGTTCACCTCGTGGGGGGCGATGGCCGCCATGGTCACCGGCGCCGCCGTCGCCTGGGTGTGGTCCGAGGCCAGTGCCGAGACGTGGGAGTGGTTCGGCCTGTACGAGCTGCTGCCGGGCTTCGTCGCCGCCTTCGTGGTGGGTGTGGTGGTGTCCCTCGTGACCCAGCGCTCGCGCCGGGTGCAGCGGCGGATCGACGCCGAGTTCACCGGCGCGATCGACATCGTGGCCGGCCGCGAGCCGGACCCGGACGTGGCCCCGGCCGCCATGACGCGCGACGCCGCCGGGGGCTCGACCGCAGCCGCCGCGGATCCGCGCGCGCAGGCGTGAGGCTCTTCCTCGCGATCCGTCCGCCGAGGGCCGCGCTCGACCACCTCGAGCCGGCCCTCGACGGCGTCCGGGACCGGGCCGGACGCGCGCTGTGCTGGACCGAGCCGGAGCAGCGGCACCTGACGCTGGCGTTCCACCCGGAGGTGCCCGCCGGCGCCGTGGACGACGTCGTCGCCGTCGCCGGCCGCATCGCGGCGGGACATGGCCCGCTGGACCTGCACCTGGCCGGAGCGGGGGAGTTCTCGCACCGCACGCTCTGGGTGGGGGTGGGTGGGCAGGTCCGGGAGCTCGGCGCGCTCCTGGCGGAGCCCTGGCTCGCCGACGACGACGGCCGGGACCGCCGGCGCGCCCACCTCACCGTGGCGCCGGTCTCGGGGGCCGCGCTCCGACCTCGGGGTCGGAGGCGGGGCGAGCCCCGTCCGCCGGCGCCGGCCACCGTCCTGCTGGCCGAGGCCGTGCGCGCGCTCGCCGTGTACCGCGGGCCGGAGTGGACCGCCGACGAGGTCGAGGTCGTGGCGTCCCGGCTCGGCGAGGGCCGGTCCGGCGGGCCGCTGCACGAGGTGCTGGCGACCGTCCCGCTGCGCGGCTGAGGGGCCGACGGGCCGGCCGGAGCGGGAGACCCGCCGGGCCGACCCGGCCCCGGGTCAGCCCTCCAGCGGGCCCTGCACCGCGTACAGGCGCTTGTTGGCGAACTCGTCCACGGCCATGGGGCCGAGCTCGCGGCCGAAGCCCGAGCGCTTCACGCCGCCGAAGGGCAGGTTCGCGCCGGCGGCGGAGGCGAGGTTCACGTTCGCCATGCCCACCTCGAGCTGGTCGGCCACGCGCTTGGCCTCGTCCAGGTCCGTGGAGAAGACGGCGCCGCCGAGACCGTACTGGGAGTCGTTGGCCAGGGCCACGGCCTCCTCGGCCGAGGACACCTTGTACACCACGGCGGCCATGCCGAACAGCTCCTGCGTGTAGGCGGGGTTCTCCTGGTCCACGTCCGTGATCACGGCCGGGGAGACGTAGAAGCCCTCGCCCTCGGGGCCGGAGACGCGCTCGCCGCCCACGTGGACGGTGGCGCCGGCCTCCTTGGCCGCGGCGATCTGCTCGGCGAGCCCGTCGGCCGCGGACTCGGAGGACAGCGGGCCGTAGACGTCGGCGTCACGCGAGGTCGGGTCACCGGGCTTCATCGCCGAGGAGCGCTGGACCAGCTCGTCCACGAAGTCGTCGTAGAGGTCCTCCATGACGATCATGCGCTTGTTCGAGTTGCAGGCCTGGCCCCAGTTGCCCATCCGGGTGGCCAGTGCGTCGCGGGCGGCGGCGCGGGCGTCCGGCGCGGAGAGCACGATGTACGGATCGGAGCCGCCGAGCTCGAGGACGACCTTCTTGAGGTGCCGGCCGGCCTGCTCGGCGACGGCGGCGCCGGCCCGCTCCGAACCGGTGAGGGACACGCCCTGCACGCGCGGATCGGCGATGATCGTGGAGATCTGGTCGTGGGTGGCGAACACGTTCTGGTACACGCCCTCCGGCAGTCCGGCCTCGGTGAAGAGCTCTTCCAGCAGCTGCGCCACCTGGGGGTTGATCTCGGCGTGCTTGAGCAGGATGGTGTTGCCGAGCATGAGGTTCGGCGCCACGAAACGGGCCACCTGGTACACCGGGAAGTTCCACGGCATGATCCCCAGCAGCGGGCCGATCGGCAGCCGCTGGACGAACGCCTCCTGCCCGGAGAACTGCTTGATCGGCTGGTCCGCGAGCAGCTCCTCGGCCTCGTCCGCGTAGTACCCGAAGATCTGGGCGCTGTAGCGCACCTCGCCGACCGCCGCGCCGAGGGACTTGCCCATCTCCGTGGTGATCACCGCGGCGATGTCCTTGGACCGCTCGGCCAGCAGCTCGGAGATCCGCTTCACGACGGCGGCGCGCTCGGCCACCGACTTCCGGGACCACTGCTCGTAGGCGGCCTGCGAGGCGTCGAGGGCGTCGGCGATCTGCTGATCCGTGGCGTTGTCGAAGGACTTCAGCAGCTCCCCGGTGGCCGGGTTGATTGTGCGGTAGCCCTGAGAGGCGGAGGTGGTGGTCATCAGTCGTCACCCTTTCGTGTGGACGTCCTGCGTTGAGTTCCCCATCCTGCCGGAGGCCCCCGCTCACTCCCAGATCCCGGACGCCCCTCTTCGCCACGAGCCGAGAAGGTGGGTGTCCACGATCCCGGCGGCCTCCAGCAGGGCGAAGCAAGTGGTCGGCCCCACGAATCGGCAGCCATGCGCCTTCAGCGCCCTCGCGAGCGCGCGCGACTCGTCCGAGGTCGAGGGGACCTGCGCCACCGTCTCCGGCCGTGGGGTCGCGGCAGGCTGGTGAGCCCAGACCAGCCCCGGCAGGCCGGTGGCGGGACGGTCGCCGTCGCCGTGCCAGGCGGGGCCCGCGCCGGGGGAGCCCGGGTGCAGCGGGGCGAACCGCTCGCCGCGCATCCCGACGACGGCTTGTGCGTTCGCGACCGCGGCCTCGATCTTGCGCCGGTTCCGGATGATGCCGGGGTCCGCCAGCAGTGCCTCGACCTCCGCGTCCCCGAACGCCGCGACGGCGTCCGGGTCGAAGCCCGCGAACACCTCCCGGAACCGCGGCCGCTTGGCCAGGACGGTCCGCCAGCTCAGGCCCGACTGGAACGCCTCGAGCACGAGGCGCTCGAACAGGCCCCGCTCGTCCGTGACGGGCAGGCCCCACTCCGTGTCGTAGTACTCCCGCAGCAGCGGATCCCGTGCCGCCCACGGCGGGCGGGCCCGCCCGTCCTCACCCACGACGACGCCACTCGGCGGCGCCTGTCGCCCGTCGGCCGGTGGATCCTCGGCGAGGGTGGAGACGGGGGCGGGGAGGCCGTCGTCGGCGTGGTGCGCGCTCATGCACCCGAGCCTAAGAGCGGCCCCGGACATCCGGAGCCGGAACGCGACGCCCGGGGACGCAACGCCGTCTGCGGACACCTGTGCAGGAGGCGCGGCCGGACCTCGTCACTCGAGCCGCCCGGCCCGCAGCGGCACGTGCGGCGAGGGGGGGAGATGCTGGGGGCGACCGCGGTCGGGGCCACGCCAGCCGGGAGCGCGCCCAGGGCAGGCCGACCGGCGAGGGCAGGCTCGCGCCGCGCGCGGGGGAGGTGCTCAAGGCCGGCACCCTGGCCCCCGCGCCGCGGCACGGGCCGCTCAGTCCCTCGCGAGCACCGCGTCCCCCTCGGGCCGGCGCAGACTCGGCTCGGGCAGGTACACGGACCCGCCGGCGGCCCGGAACTCCGCGGACTTGGCGGCCATGCCGGCCTCGGCGATCCGCGCCTGCTCGGACGCGCCGCCGAATTCGCTGCGGATGTCCTGGCTGATGCGCATGGAGCAGAACTTCGGCCCGCACATCGAGCAGAAGTGGGCGGTCTTGGCGGGCTCGGCCGGCAGCGTCTCGTCGTGGTACTCCTCGGCGAGCTGCGGGTCCAGGCCGAGGCCGAACTGGTCGCGCCAGCGGAACTCGAAGCGCGCCTTGGACAGGGCGTCGTCGCGGTCGCGGGCGCCGGGGTGGCCCTTGGCGACGTCGGCGGCGTGCGCGGCGATCTTGTAGGTGATCACACCCGTCTTCACGTCGTCCCGGTTCGGCAGGCCCAGGTGCTCCTTGGGCGTGACGTAGCAGAGCATCGCGGTGCCGTAGCGGGCGATCTCGGTGGCGCCGATGGCCGAGGTGATGTGGTCGTACGCCGGGGCGATGTCCGTGACGAGGGGGCCGAGCGTGTAGAACGGGGCGCCCTTGCACAGCTCCTGCTGGCGCTCCACGTTCTCCCGCACCAGGTGCAGCGGGATATGGCCGGGGCCCTCCACCATGACCTGGACGTCGTACGCCCACGCCCGCTCCGTCAGCTCGGCCAGCGTGTCGAGCTCGGCGAACTGGGCGGCGTCGTTGGCGTCGGCCACGGAGCCCGGCCGCAGGCCGTCGCCCAGGGAGAACGCGACGTCGTAGCGCGCGAAGATCTCGCAGAGCTCGTCGTAGTTCTCGTAGAGGAAGTTCTCCTTGTGGTGGCCCAGGCACCAGCCGGCCATGATCGAGCCGCCGCGGGAGACGATGCCGGTCACGCGGTCCGCGGACAGCGGCACGTGGCGCAGCAGCACGCCGGCGTGCACGGTCATGTAGTCCACGCCCTGCTCGCACTGCTCGATCACGGTGTCGCGGAAGATCTCCCAGGTCAGGGCCTGGTGGTCGCCGCCGACCTTCTCGAGGGCCTGGTAGATCGGCACGGTGCCGATCGGCACGGGGGAGTTGCGCAGGATCCACTCGCGGGTGGTGTGGATGTCGTCGCCCGTGGACAGGTCCATCACGGTGTCCGCGCCCCAGCGGGTGGCCCACTGCAGCTTCGAGACCTCCTCGGCGATCGACGACGTCACCGCCGAGTTGCCGATGTTCGCGTTGACCTTCACGGCGAACGCCTTGCCGATGATCATCGGCTCCGACTCGGGGTGGTTCACGTTCGCCGGGATGATGGCGCGGCCGGCCGCGACCTCGGAGCGCACCAGCTCCACGTCCACGCCCTCGCGCAGGGCGACGTAGCGCATCTCCGGGGTGATCTCGCCGCGCCGGGCGTAGTGCATCTGGGTGACGCGCGCGCCCTCCTTGGCGCGCAGCGGGGGGCGGCGCTCGCCGGCCCACTCCTGTGAGGCGGCGCCGCGGCGCACGGCCGAGCGGCCGTCGTCGAGCAGGTCGCGCTCGCGGCCCTCGTACTCCTCGACGTCGCCGCGGGCGCGGATCCACTCGGCGCGCTGGGCCGGCAGGCCGCGCTCGGGCACGGAGCCCGGGCCCATGGTGCGGTAGACGGTCAGGGGCGCGTTGGGCGTGCCGTCGGGGGAGTCGTCCTGGTGGACCTCGGTGACGGGCACGCGGATGCCGTGCTCGGCGTCCTCGAGCCATCCCAGACGGTGCGTGGGGTAGTTCTCCTCGGCGACGACCTCGGCCGTCGACTCGGCTGCGGGCAGGGGGGTGCGCTCGGAAACGGACATGGCCGCTGCTCCTTCTTCCTTCGCCGGAATGACCCGGACAGGTTCAGACGGTCTCCGGGCGGCGTCAGCCCGGTCTCAGCCCCGTGCCGTGGGGCTCCCGTGGGATGCGAGCGACCCTAGCACGTCCCCCGCGGCGCCTCACCGTCCGCCGTCCGGCCATGCGGCCGGGCGCTCAGGCGCGCGCCGCGCGGGCCGCCCGGCGGCGTACCGTGGAGCGCTCGACGATCCACGTCACGACCAGCATCACGATGATGACGAGGCCGGCGTAGCCGAGGACGGGGTAGACGGTGCCCACGAGGTCGGAGAAGCCGACGCTCGAGAGCAGGGTGGCGGCCAGGGCCGTGACGACGGCGATGACCCAGCCCGGCACGCGGCGCATCGAGGACAGCAGGGCGATGCGCTCCACCCCGCCGTACAGGCACGAGACCGCCGTCGTGAACTGCGCCAGCAGCAGGACGACCGTGTACAGCAGGGCGGCCCAGCCGCCGATCATCGCGGCCAGCTCGACCATGGGCAGCTCGGCGCGGCCGATCAGCTGGGCGTGGGCGGTCATCGCGGCCATCACCGCGCCGGCCATCACCACGAGGCCCAGGGCCCCGAGCCCGGCCCCGGCGACGAGGGAGCGGCCCGACGAGGAGCTCTCCTCGCCGATCGGGGCGAGCACCGCGTAGGCCAGCTGGATGTTGAAGGCCACGTACAGCACGCCCGAGAGCCACCACTGGTTGATCAGCGGGGACGAGGTCACGAGCGCGGCGACGTCGTCCACCGCGGCCCCCGGGTTCGCCAACCCCCACACCGCGACGCCGACGGCGACCACGATGATCAGGGGGACCACCACGGCCTGGACGCGCACGAGGCCCGTGATGCCGGCCAGCACCGAGACCACGCAGACGGTGGCCATCACCAGCGAGCCCACGAGCGAGGGCAGCCCGAACGCGGTGTGCACCGCCGCCCCGGCCCCGGCCAGCATGATCACCAGCGTCCCCAGCAGGGACGTGGTGATGGACAGGTCCGCGAACCAGGTGGGCACGCGCGACGTCGTGGGGTTCACGATCCGGTGGATGTCCGTGGTCCGCAGCTTCTGCGCCAGCCGCAGCACGATCACCGCGAGCAGGAAGAACAGCGCGCCGGCGATCACGAGCGCCCCCGTGCCGCCCCAGAGGCCGAAGCTCACGAAGTACTGCAGGATCTCGTTGCCCGAGGCGTACCCGGCGCCGATGGTGGTGCCGATGAACGTGGCGGCGATCCCGAGCGGGGAGGTCGGCCGCAGCGGCGCCGACTCCTCGGCTCGGCCGGGGTGCGCGGGAGAGCTCTCTGTGACGTGGGACATGCGACTACATTCTCATGGGCGGGATCGGCCCGGCCCGGGCGGCCGATCCGCCCCGACCCGAAGGAGCCCCCGCATGACCTCCGCCGTCCCCCGTGTGCTCAGCATCGCCGGCTCCGACTCCGGCGGCGGCGCCGGTGTCCAGGCCGACCTGAAGACCATCGCCGCGTGGGGCGGCTACGGGATGACCGCGATCACCGCGATCACCGCCCAGAACACGCAGGGCGTGCAGGCCGTCCACCCGCTGCCGGTGGACGTGGTGCGCGCCCAGCTCGACTCGGTCGCCGCCGACATCGCCGTGGACGCCGTGAAGATCGGCATGCTCGGCACGGTGGAGCTCATGCGGGCCGTCGCCGGCTGGCTCGAGGAGACCCGGCCCGCCGTCGTCGTGCTGGACCCGGTCATGGTGGCCTCGAGCGGGGACGCCCTCACCGCGGTCGGCGACGACGACGGGCGCGCCGCGTGGGCCCGGCTGCTGCGGGTGGCGCACCTGGTGACACCCAACCTGCCCGAGCTGGCCCGGCTGACCGGGCGGGACGCGACGGACTGGGACGCCGCCCTCGACGCGGCGCGGGGCCTGGCCGCCGAGCACGGGGTGACGGTGCTGCTCAAGGGCGGGCACCTGGACGAGACCGAGGCGCCCGAGGCCGCAGCGGCGGAGGTGCCGGACGCCGTCGTGCGCGTGGGCGGGGCCGTGCACGAGGTGCGCGGCCCGCGCGTGACGACCCGCGCCTCGCACGGCACCGGCTGCACCCTCTCCTCGGCCCTGGCCACGCTGGCCGGGGCGGGCCTGAGCTGGGACGACGCACTCGAGCGGGCCAAGCCGTGGCTGGCCGACGCGATGCGGGCGGGGGAGGCGCTCGCGGTCGGGGACGCCTCGCGGCCGACGTGGCACGGGCCCGTCGACCACGGTCATGCGCAGCGGGGCTGAGGGCGGGACCTCCGGGCTTCGACACGTTCGAGGCGGGAAATCCGGCGAATACGCACCTCGGGACGTCCTATGAGGTCGATTTCCCGCCTCGAATGCCGGTGACCCGGACCTCCCGCTCCGCTCGAGCGTCCGGGTCCGCAGAACGCAGAAGAGCCGGACCACCGTGTCGCCACGGGGGTCCGGCTCTGTTCGCTCGTGCCCCCGGCAGGATTCGAACCTGCGGCCTTCTGCTCCGGAGGCAGACGCTCTATCCCCTGAGCTACGGAGGCGGGGGTCGCGACGCGTCGAGCGCGTTGCGGACTCGTCGACTCTACACCATCAGGACGGCCCGTCCGTGACCTCCCCGCGGGGCGCGTCAGCCGGGCAGGCCCGCGCGCAGGGTCCGGGCCGCGGCCTCGGGGTCCTCGGCCTGCGTCACGGCGCGGACCACCACGATCCGTTCCGCCCCGGCCGCGCGGACCTCGGGCAGCCGGTCCGCGTCGACGCCGCCGATGGCGAACCACGGCCGCGCCCCCGCCGGGTCCTCCGCGTCCAGGCGTGCGGCGAGGGTCGGCAGTTCCAGTCCGACGGCGGCCCGGCCCGGCTTCGTGGGCGTCGCCCACACCGGCCCCGTGCAGAAGTAGTCCAGGCCGTCCTCCGCGCGGGCGGTGCGCACCTGCGCCCCGGTGTGGCACGAGCGGCCGAGCACCACGTCCGGGCCCAGCAGGGCGCGGCACTGCGCGGTGGTCAGGTCGGTCTGGCCCGTGTGGAACACGTCCACCCCGGCCAGGGCGGCGACGTCGGCGCGGTCGTTGGCGGCCGAGAGCGCCCCGTGCTCCCGGGCCAGCGGGACGAGCACGGCGAACGCGGCCAGCTCGACCGCCACGTCCACGGCCTTGTCCCGCACCTGGATCAGGTCCACTCCGCCGCGGAACGCCGCCGCGCAGAAGTGAGCGAACGCGGCCGTGTCGAGCGTGTCGTCCGGGCGCAGGAACCGCTGCAGGTCGGTGCAGACGTACAGCCGGGAGACGGCGAGGCGGGCGCGGCGGCGCGCGCCGGGGCCGGTGTCGCCGTCGTCGCGGCCGGCCGCGGTCATCAGGAGCGGATCGGGGGAGTGCATGCGCCCACTGTGGCAGACTGGCCGCTGTTCCATGGGAGCCCGGGCCGCACACGCCGGGCTGAGAGGGCCGCAGGGGCGCACCGCGCCGGCGCGGCCGACCATCACCACTCGATGCGGGTCATGCCGCCGTGAGGAGGACCGGTCCGTGCACGTGGCCGTCGTCGGTGCCGGGATCATCGGCCTCACCGCCGCCGTGCGTCTGCGCGCCGCAGGCCACGCCGTCACCCTGATCGCCCCCGAGCTGGACGCCGCCGGGCGCCCACACGCCGTGGCCGGGGCCACCCACGCCGCGGCGGGGATGCTCGCGCCGCTCGCCGAGACCCAGTTCAGCCAGGACGACCTCGCCCCGCTGCTGCAGGCCGGCTGGGAGGCCTACCCGGCCCTCGTGGACCTGCTCGCCGCCTTCACCGATGTGGAGACGGGCTTCCTCGCACAGGGCGCCTGGATCGTGGCCGCGGACCCCTCGGACGCCCGCGCCTGGGACCACGTGCTCGAGCACGCCTCGATCCTCGGTCGCCGGGTCGAGCCCGTCTCCGTCCGCGCGCTGCGCCGCGCCGAGCCCGCCCTGGCCCCGGGCCTGGCCGCCGGCTTCGACGCCCCGGACGACCATCAGGTGGACCCGCGACGGCTCGCCGCCGCCTGCGTCGCCGCCCTGCGCGCCGAGACCGGACCCGACGGCGGCCCGCTCCCGGTCGGCGCCGGACCCGCCGCCCGGTTCGTGGCCGGACGCGTCACCGCCGCCGGCCCGGAGGGCGAGGGGGTGCGCCTCACGCTGGCCAACGGGGGCGTCCTCACCGCCAACGGCGCGGTCCTCGCCGCGGGCCTGGGCCACCGCGGGATCGGCGGCGCGGCCACCGCCGTCGAGGTCCCGCTGCGCCCCGTCCACGGCGACGTGCTGCGTCTGCGGGTGCGCCCCGAGCAGCTGCTGCCGGGGGAGTCGCACCTGATCACCCGCACCGTCCGCGGCCTCGTCCACGGGCGCCAGGTCTACCTCGTGCCCCGCGCGGACGGCACCCTCGTGGTCGGCGCCTCGGCCCGCGAGGACGGCCTGGCCGGCACCTCCGCCGGGGCCGTGCTGGACCTGCTCGCCGACGCCGCCGCGATCCTGCCCGCCGTCCGCGAGTGCGAGCTGGTCGAGATCACCACCGCCGCCCGCCCCGGCACCCCCGACGACGCCCCGCGCGTGCTTACCGTGCCCGAGGCCCCGGGCGCCGTCGTCGCCACCGGCTTCCACCGTCACGGGATCCTGCTCGCCCCCTGGGCGGCCGGGCGGATCCTCGAGCTGCTGCACGCCCGCCTGAAGGAGATCGCATGAGCACCCTCACCCTGACCCTCAACGGAGAGCCCGCCGAGCTGGCCGTGGCCACCGTCCGCGACGTCGTCGCGCACGTCACCGGGCGCGCGATCGGCGAGGACGGCGCCGCCGCGGATGGGCGGCGGCTCGGCGTGGCCGTGGCGGTCGGCGGCGAGGTCGTGCCCCGGTCGGCCTGGGCCACCCGGGAGCTGGCCGCCGGGGACGAGGTCGACGTCGTCACCGCGGTGCAGGGGGGCTGAGCGATGGCCGAGCACCGCACCCCGCCCGCCGCCCCCGCGATCCCGCCGCTGCGGATCGGCGGCTACGACCTGGCCTCCCGGCTCATCATGGGCACGGGCGGCATCACCGACCTGACCGCCCTCGAGGGCGCCCTCGTCGCCTCCGGCACCACGCTCACCACCGTGGCGCTGCGCCGCTGGTCCGCGGACACCCGTGACGGCCTGGTCGCGCTGCTGGACCGCCTCGGCATCGACGTGCTGCCCAACACCGCCGGCTGCTACACCGCCCGGGACGCCGTGCTCACCGCCCGGCTCGGCCGGGAGGCGCTCGAGACCGACCTCGTGAAGGTCGAGGTCATCGCCGATGAGCGCACCCTGCTGCCCGACGTCGTCGAGACCCTCGAGGCCACCGAGCGGCTCGCCGCCGACGGCTTCACCGTCCTGGCCTACACCTCGGACGACCCCGCCATGGCGCTGCGCCTCGAGCAGGCCGGCGCCGCCGCCGTCATGCCGCTGGGCTCGCCGATCGGCTCGGGGCTGGGCATCCTCAACCGCGCACACCTGGAGCTGATCGTCTCCCGCGCCTCCGTGCCGATCGTGCTCGACGCCGGCGTGGGCACCGCCTCGGACGTCGCCCTGGCGATGGAGGCCGGCTGCGACGCCGTGCTCGCCGCCTCGGCGATCACGCGCGCCGCCGAGCCCGCCCGCATGGCCCACGCGTGCCGGCTCGCGCTCGAGGCGGGCTTCCACGCCCGCCGTGCCGGGCGCATCCCGCGCCGCGAGCACGCCCTGGCCTCCTCGCCGATGGCCGGGCGGGTCACGGCCGAGGAGGACGAGCGGTGACCGCCGCCCTGGACCCCGCCGCCCGCGAGCCCCGCGACCTCACCGCGCTGTCCGACACCCAGCTGGAGCGCTTCGCCCGCCACCTGAGCCTGGACGGCTTCGGCCCAGAGGCCCAGCTGGCGCTGCTGCGCTCCCGCGTCCTCGTGGTCGGCGCCGGCGGCCTCGGGGCGCCCGTGCTGACCTACCTCGCCGCCGCGGGCGTGGGGGAGGTCCACGTGATCGACGACGACGTGGTGGACCGTTCCAACCTGCACCGCCAGGTGATCCACGCCGAGGCGGACCTCGGCCGCCCCAAGACCGCCTCCGCCGCCGCGACGATGCGCGGCCTGCACCCCGAGGTGCGCGTGGTCGAGCACCGCGAACGCCTGACCGCGGCCAACGCGCTCGAGCGGGTCGGCGCCGTGGACCTCGTGCTCGACGGCACGGACAACTACGCGACCCGCTACCTCGTGGCCGACGCGTGCGAGATCGCCGGCGTGCCCGTGGTGTGGGGCGCGATCCTGCGGTTCGCGGGGCAGGTGAGCGTGTTCGCCCCGGGCGGGCCGCTGTACCGGGACGTGTTCCCGGAGCGTCCCGAACCCGGCGAGGTGCCCTCGTGCGCGCAGGCCGGGGTGCTCGGGGTGCTGCCCGGGATCATCGGCTCCCTCATGGCGGCCGAGGCGATCAAGCTGCTCTCCGGGGTGGGCGAGCCCCTGGTCGGGCGGCTGCTCTCCGTGGACGCCCTGACGATGCGCTTCCGTGAGCTGCGGCTCGTGCCCGACCCCGAGCGGACCCCCGTGACGGACCTGTCCGCCCACGCGGACCAGGCCCCCCGCCCGGACGACGCCGGCGCCCCCGGCTCGGCGGAGGCGTGCGGCGCCGCGGGCGGGGAGATCGCCCCCGCCGCGCTGGCCGCCCTGCTCGCCGACCCCGCCCGGGCCGCGTCCCTCACCCTGCTCGACGTCCGCGAGGACTGGGAGCGCCGCCTGCGCCGCGTCGAGGCCCCCGCGGCGGTGGCCAATCGACACGTCCCGCTCGAGGCCGTCCTCGCGGAGCCGGCGGCCCACGCGCCCGGGCAGGACCGCGTCCTGGTGGTCTACTGCGCCGCCGGAGCCCGCTCGGCCCGGGCGCGGGACGCCGTCGTCGGGGCCGACCCGAGCGCCGGCGGGCGCGTCCTGTCCCTCGCCGGCGGCCTCGCCGCCTGGCCCGCCTGACCCCCCCACCCCGACGAACCCTGCGAGATGGCCCCCACCGCGGGCCGGAGGGGCCATCTCGCAGGGTTCGTTCGCACGCGCACGGGCGCGGCGGCCCTTCCGTAGACTTGCGCGGGTGAAGCCCGAAGACCTCTCCGCCCTGCTGTCCGCTGTCCTCACCGACGCCGTCGATGCCGGTGACCTCCCCGCCGCGCTGCGGGAGGAGATCACCCCCGCGCGCGTGAAGGTGGAGCGACCCCGCAGCCGCGAGCACGGCGACTGGGCCACCAACGTCGCCCTCCAGCTGGGCAAGAAGGCCGGGATGGCCCCGCGCGACCTCGCCGGGCTCGTAGCCGAGCGCCTGACCGACAAGCCGGGCATCGCCGCCGTCGACGTCGCCGGCCCCGGCTTTCTCAACGTCACCCTGGACGCGGCCTCGGCCGGCGCCCTGGCCCGCGAGATCGTCGAGGCCGGCCCGGAGTACGGCCGCAACGACGCCCTGGCCGGGCACACCGTGAACATGGAGTTCGTCTCCGCCAACCCCACCGGCCCGCTGCACATCGGACACACCCGCTGGGCCGCGCTGGGCGACGCGATCGCCCGCCTCCTGCGCGCCTCCGGCGCGGACGTCACCGCCGAGTACTACGTCAACGACGCCGGCAACCAGATGAACGTGTTCGCCGACTCGGTCCTCGCCCGCCTGCACGGCCGCGACGTCCCCGCGGGCGGCTACCCGGGCGCGTACGTGCAGGAGCTGGCCGACGCCGTCGCCCTCGAGCACCCGGACGTGCGCGAGCTGACGGACGAGGCCGCCCGCCCGGTGGTCCGCGAGGCCGCGTACCGGCTCCAGATGCAGGACATTAAAAACACGCTCGCCGCCTTCGACGTGCACTTCGACGTGTTCACCTCGGAGCAGACGCTCCACGACTCCGGCGCGATCGAGCAGGCCGTGCAGCGGCTGCGCGCGCAGGGCCACGTCGAGGACCGCGAGGGCGCGGTGTGGCTCAAGACCACGGACTTCGGCGACGACAAGGACCGCGTGCTCATCCGCGCCAACGGCGAGCCCACCTACTTCGCCGCCGACGCCGCGTACTACCTCCACAAGCGCGACCGCGGCTTCGAGGAGAAGGTGTACCTGCTCGGCGCCGACCACCACGGCTACGTGAACCGCCTCAAGGCGATCGCCGCCGCCGCCGGCGACGACCCGGCGACGAACATCGAGATCCTCATCGGCCAGCTCATCTCGGTCAACGGCGCGAAGCTCTCCAAGCGCGCCGGCAACATCATCGAGCTCAAGGACCTCGTGGAGTGGCTCGGCCGCGACGCCCTGCGCTACGACCTGGCCCGCTACCCCGCGGACTCGCCCCTGACGATCGACCCCGAGCTGCTGCGCTCCACCACGAACGACAACCCCGTCTACTACGTGCAGTACGCCCACGCCCGCGCCTCCGGCGCGGCGCGCACCGCGCAGGCCCACGGCGTGGACCGCTCCGAGTTCGACGCCGCCCTGCTCACCCACGCCACCGAGTCGGAGCTGCTGGCCCAGCTGGCGGAGTTCCCGGCCGTCGTCGGCGCGGCGGCGCGCCTGCGCGAGCCCCACCGCGTGGCCCGACACCTCGAGGTGATCGCCGGGGCCTACCACTCGTGGTACGCCGCCTGCCGCATCGTGCCCATGCCCACCGACGACGGGACGCCGCGTCCCGTCGAGACCCTCAACCGCACCCGCCTGTGGCTCAACGACGCCACCGCCCAGGTGCTGGCCAACGGCCTCGGCCTGCTCGGCGTGACCGCCCCGGAGAAGATGTGAGCGCCCGGATGACGACGCCGCAGCCCGCCCCCGCCTCCCCGCTCGCCCCCGCCTGGCTCCCCGCGCCGGGGGACCCGGACGCGCTCGTGCCCGGCCTGTGGGCCGCCGGCGTGGACCGCGCCGCCGACGGCGAGCTCACCGTCCAGGGCCTGCGCGCGAGCGCGCTCGCCGCGGAGTTCGGCACGCCGCTGCTCGTGGTGGACGAGGACGACTTCCGCGCCCGCGCCCGCGCGTTCCGCGAGGGCTTCGACGCCGCGTTCGCCGACCTGTGCGGGGGAGCGGACGTCTACTACGCCGGCAAGTCCATGCTCACCCTCTCCACCGCCCGCTGGGCGGCCGAGGAGGGCCTGCGCGTGGACACCGCCTCCGGCGGCGAGCTGGCGATCGCGCTGGCCGCCGGCGTCGACCCGGCCCACATCGGCCTGCACGGCAACAACAAGTCGGACGCCGAGCTGCGCACCGCCCTCGAGGCGGGCGTGGGCCGGATCATCGTGGACTCGCTCGACGAGCTCACCCACCTGGCCGCGCTCGCGGCCGAGGCCGGCCGCCGCGCCCCCGTGATGCTCCGGCTGACCCCGGGCGTGCACGCGCACACCCACGACTTCATCGCCACCGCGCACGAGGACCAGAAGTTCGGCCTCTCCCTGGCCCCGGCGTCCAGCGACCGGGACGGCAACGTGGCCGGCCGCTCGCCGGCCGCCGTCGCCGTGGCCGCGGCCCTGGCGGCCGAGTCGATCGACCTGCTGGGCGTGCACTGCCACATCGGGTCCCAGATCTTCGAGGCCGAGGGCTTCGGGCTGGCGGCCGGACGCGTGCTCGAGTTCCTCGCCGAGGTCAAGGCCGAGCACGGGGTGGAGCTGGCCGAGCTCGACCTCGGTGGCGGCCACGGCATCGCCTACACGGCCGTGGACGAGCCGCGCCCGGCCGCGGAGATCGCCGACGCCCTCGCCGACGACGTCCAGAAGACCGTCGAGCGCCTCGGCCTGAGGTGCCCGCGGGTCTCGCTCGAGCCGGGGCGGGCCATCTCAGGCCCCGCGGGCCTGACCCTCTACACGGTCGGGGTGACCAAGACCGTGGACGCGGACGCCCCCGACGGCGGCACCGCGGCCCGCCGCTACGTCGCCGTGGACGGCGGCATGTCCGACAACCCGCGTCCCGTCCTCTACGACGCCGACTACACCGCCGTCTCCGCGCGCCGCACCTCGGAGGCCGAGCCGGTGCTCTCCCGCGTGGTGGGCAAGCACTGCGAGTCCGGCGACATCCTCGTCCGCGACGTGTACCTGCCGGCCGACCTGGGCCGCGGCGACCTGCTGGCCGTGCCGGCCACGGGCGCGTACACGCACGTGATGTCCTCGAACTACAACGCGCTGGCCCGCCCGGCCGTCGTCGCGGTCTCCGGCGGGCAGGCGCGGGTGATCATCCGTCGCGAGACGCAGGAGGACCTGTTCGCCCGCGAGGCCGATCCGCGCCTCGCCCGCTGAGGACGCGGGCGCGGCGCACCCGGCCGCCGGCCTCGAGCCCGGGTGGGTCCGTCCCGCTCTGCGGACACCGAGTGTCGCGCGGTGGGACGGGCCGGGGCGCCGCGCTAGATTCGAGGCCAGCCGGGCCGCGCGGTCGCGCGGGCCCGACCCACCCTGGATCACGGAGGACCATGCCCCAGCACACCGACGCCCCCACCGCACTCAAGGTCGCCCTGCTGGGCGGCGGGACCGTGGGGTCCCAGACCGCCCGGATCCTCACCGAGGACGCCGACATCCTGCGGGACCGCGTGGGCGCCGACCTCGAGCTCACGGGCATCGCGGTGCGGGACACGGGCGCGACGCGCGACTGGCAAGCGGACCCGGCGCTCTACACGACCGACGCCGAGGCGCTCGTGGACGGCGCGGACGTCGTCATCGAGCTGATGGGCGGCATCGAGCCGGCCCGCACCCTGATCCTGCGCGCCCTGGCCGCCGGCACGTCCGTGGTGACGGGCAACAAGGCGCTGCTGGCCCAGCACGGCGAGGAGCTGTACGCCGCGGCCGCCGCCACCGGCGCGCAGCTCAGCTTCGAGGCCGCCGTCGCCGGCGCCATCCCGATCCTGCGCCCGCTGCGCGACTCCCTGGGCGGCGACCGCGTCACCCGCGTGATGGGCATCGCCAACGGCACCACCAACTTCATCCTCGACCGGATGGACTCCGAGGGGGCGGACTTCGACGACGCCCTCGCCGAGGCCCAGCGGCTCGGCTACGCCGAGGCCGACCCGACCGCCGACGTCGAGGGCCACGACGCCGCCGCGAAGGCCGCGATCCTGGCGACCATCGCGTTCGGGGCGCCGTACACACTGGACCAGGTGGCCGTCGCGGGCATCACCGCGATCACGGCCGAGGACAACGCCGCCGCCGCGGAGGCGGGCTACGTCATCAAGCTGCTGGCGATCGCCGAGCGCGGCCGCGCCGCCGACGGCGCCGAGGGCGCGGTCCTGCGCGTGCACCCCACCCTGCTGCCGCGGGAGCACCCGCTGGCCTCCGTGCGCGGGGCGTTCAACGCCGTCTTCGTGGAGGCCGACAACGCCGGCGAGCTCATGTTCTACGGTCCCGGCGCCGGCGGCGCCCCCACCGCCTCCGCGGTGATGGGCGACGTCGTCTCGATCGCCCAGCGCATCGTGCGCGGCGGCCCGGCGCGCCTGCGCACCCCCGTCACCGCCCTGCCCGCCCTGGACCCGGCCGAGGCCCACACCTCCTTCATGGTCGTGCTGCGCGCGGCGGACCAGCCCGGTGTGCTGCGCCGCGTCGCCGGGGTGTTCGAGGAGCACGGCGTCTCCATCGAGACGCTGCGTCAGGTCCCATCTGAGCGCGAGGACGCCCCCGGCGCGTCCCTGCGGCTGATCACCCACCGTGCGCGGCAGCGCGACCTCGACGCCACCGTCGGGGCGCTCGCCGCCCTGGACGTCGTCCACGAGGTCGCGTCCGTCCTCCGAGTCGAAGGGAACTGACCCATGGCCCACCAGTGGCGCGGCGTCGTCCGCGAGTACGCCGACCGCCTGCCCGTCACCGAGGACACGCGCGTGATCACCCTCGGCGAGGGCGGCACCCCGCTCATCCACGCCCCCCACCTCTCCGAGCTGGTGCAGGGCACCGTGCACGTGAAGTTCGAGGGCATGAACCCGACCGGCTCCTTCAAGGACCGCGGCATGACCATGGCGATCACCGCCGCCGTCGCGGACGGCGCGAAGGCCGTCGTCTGCGCGTCCACCGGCAACACCTCCGCCTCGGCGGCGGCCTACGCCGCGCAGGCCGGGATCACGTGCGCCGTGCTCGTGCCCGAGGGGAAGATCTCGATGGGCAAGATGTCCCAGGCCGTGGCCCACGGCGCGGAGATCCTCCAGGTGCAGGGCAACTTCGACGACTGCCTCGAGGTGGCCCGCAAGCTGGCCGAGAACTACCCCGTGTTCCTCGTGAACTCCGTCAACCCGGCCCGCATCGAGGGGCAGAAGACCGGTGCGTTCGAGGTCGTGGACACCCTCGGCGACGCCCCGGACTACCACCTGCTGCCCGTGGGCAACGCGGGCAACATCACCGCGTACTGGAAGGGCTACCGCGAGTACGCCGCCCCCTACGTGAACCCGCACGAGGGCGCCTCGGACGCCGAGCTGCCCGCGGTGGCCACGAAGACCCCCGTGATGTGGGGCTTCCAGGCCGCAGGCGCCGCCCCGATCGTCCAGGGCCACCCCGTGACCGACCCGGACACGATCGCCACCGCCATCCGGATCGGCAACCCGGCCTCGTGGGAGCAGGCCGAGGCCGCCCGCGACGAGTCCGGCGGCATGATCGACTCCGTCACGGACGAGGAGATCCTCGAGGCCCACCGCTGGCTCTCCGCGAAGGAGGGCGTGTTCGTCGAGCCCGCCTCCGCCGCCGGCGTCGCCGGGCTGCTCAAGCACCACGCCGCCGGGAACGTGCCGGCCGGCAAGAGCTGGGTCATCACCGTCACCGGCCACGGCCTCAAGGACCCGCAGTGGGCCCTGCGCGGCGCCGACGGCGCCGACGTGACCCCGCGCTCGGTGCCGTTCGACGTGGTCACCGTCGCCCAGGCCCTCGGCCTGAGCTGAGCCATGGCCGCACCGCAGCCGCTGGCGCCCGGGACCGCCGCGTCCGTCTCCGTCCCCGCCACCTCCGCCAACCTCGGCCCCGGCTTCGACTCGATGGGCCTGGCCCTGGAGCTGCGCGACGAGGTGACGCTCACGGTCGTGGCGGGCCCCGACGTCGCGGAGGTCGTGGGGGAGGGGGAGGCCACCCTGCCGCGGGACGGCGCGCACCTGATCCTGCGCCTGGCGCACGAGCACCTGCGGGACCGCGGGTTCACCGCGCCGGGGCTGCACCTGCGCGCCGTGAACCGGATCCCGCACGCCCGCGGGCTCGGCTCGTCCGCGGCCGCCGTCGTCGCGGCCTACGCCGCGGCCGAGGCCCTGCTGCCGGCCGCGCTGCGCCGGGCGCCCGCGGACCTGCTCGAGGCGGCCACCCGCTTCGAGGGGCACCCGGACAACGTCGCCCCCGCGCTCGTGGGCGGGGCCACCGTCTCCTGGACCCGTGACGACGTCCCCGGCCCGGCCACGGCGCGGCTGCGGCTGCACGAGCGCGTGGTGCCGGTGGTCGCGATCCCGGACACCGAGCTGTCCACCCACGTCGCCCGGGGCGTGCTGCCCGCCGAGGTGCCCCACGCCGTGGCGGCGGCCCAGGCCGGCCGTGCCGCGCTGCTCGTCCACGCGCTGGCGGAGGACCCCGCGCTGCTGCCGGCCGCCACGCGGGACTGGCTGCACCAGGAGCCGCGCGCCGTGGCCATGCCGGCCAGCGCCGCACTGGTCGCGGGGCTGCGCGAGCGCGGCCACGCCGCCGTCGTCTCCGGCGCGGGTCCCACGGTGCTCGCGCTGTGCGACGGCGTCCAGGCGGCCGAGCACGCCGCGGAGGCGGCGCGTGCTCTGACGGCGGACGGGGCGGCCGCCTGGCGCGTGCTGGTGCCGTGCGTGGCCGTGGACGGTGTTAGGGTGGAATCACTCCACCACGGCTGACCCCACCGCCTCGCGCGGCCCGGGTCTCCGGTGCCCGGGCCTGTGACGGCCGGACGCACCGTGCGCCGTCGGCCGGAACCCCGCCGCGATCCATCCCGTGCTGCGCACGGCCGGCGTGCGGGATCCGCTCCGGCTCGGTCGAGTCCGGACGCCTCCGCCCCGTCACGCAGCGACTGCGCACGATCAGGGGAGGCGCCACTGCTGAGTTCACACCATGAAACCCGGTTTTCTGGGGCGCCGCTGCGCGGCCCGACCGGATGCACACCGCAGCCCGACGCGCCACGCGCCGCCGGGCCGCATTCGAGGGAGAAGGAACCTTCGTGACCGAATCCACGGAACAGACCACGCCGACGAACGGCGGTGGCCTGGCCTCGCTCAAGCTCGCCCAGCTCCAGGCCCTGGCCTCCCAGCTCGGCATCGCCGGCGGCTCGCGCATGCGCAAGGCCGACCTGGTGACCGCGATCTCCGACCACCAGCGCGGCGGCTCCGTGGCGGACCGCGACGCCGCCGAGCGCGCGGCCCAGGCCCCCGCGGCCCCCGCCGCCGAGGCCGTCCCGGCGGCCGCGTCCTCTCAGGACGCCGCCCCGGCCGCCGAGCGCCCGGCCCGCCGCCGCTCGCGCCGCGCCGACGCCGACACCTCCGCTCCGGCCGCCGTCGCCCAGGACGGGCAGCCCCAGGCCGAGGCCCGCGAGGCCCAGACCGAGCAGGGCCCCCGGGAGACCGCCTCGGACCAGGATCGGTCCGGGGGGTCCGAGACCCGCGACGAGGGCGAGGACCGCCCGCAGTCCGAGCGCCGTTCCCGCGGCCGCCGCCGCGCCGGCGACGACGACGCCCAGCAGGGTCAGGACCGTCGCTCCGACGGCGCCCAGGGCGAGGACGGCGCCGACGCGGACCGCCGCGGCGACCGGGAGGACCGTGATGACAACGGGCGCGAGAACGGCCGCGGCCGCAACGGCCGCAACGGGCGGGACCGCGACAACGGCCGCGACCGCGACAACGGCCGCGACCGCGAGAACGGCCGTGACGGCTCCCGCGAGCAGCGCGGCGACAAGTCCGAGGACGGCGGCCGGGGCGACGGCGGACGCGGGGACCGCAGCCGCCGCGACGACCGCGACGACGAGGGCGGCCGCAACCGTCGCAACCGCCGCAACCGCAACGAGCGCGGCCGCAACCGCCGTGGCCGCGGCGGCCCCGAGGTCGACGAGACCGAGCTGACCGAGGACGACGTCCTGCAGCCCGTGGCCGGCATCCTCGACGTGCTGGACAACTACGCGTTCGTCCGCACCTCCGGCTACCTGCCGGGCCCGAACGACGTCTACGTCTCCCTGGCCATGGTGAAGAAGTACGGTCTGCGCAAGGGCGACGCCGTCGTCGGCGCGATCCGCGCCCCGCGCGACGGCGAGAAGCAGCAGCACCACGGTGGCGGCTCCAACCGCCAGAAGTTCAACGCCCTGGTGAAGATCTCCTCGGTCAACGGTCAGCCCGCCGTCGAGCACCCGCAGCGCGTGGAGTTCGGCAAGCTCGTGCCCCTGTACCCGCAGGAGCGCCTGCGCCTGGAGACCGATCCCAAGCTGATCGGCCCCCGCGTGATCGATCTGGTCAGCCCCATCGGCAAGGGCCAGCGCGGCCTCATCGTCTCCCCGCCCAAGGCCGGCAAGACGATGATCCTGCAGTCGATCGCCAACGCGATCAAGACGAACAACCCCGAGGTCCACCTCATGATGGTGCTCGTCGACGAGCGCCCCGAGGAGGTCACCGACATGCAGCGGTCGGTGGACGGCGAGGTCATCGCCTCCACGTTCGACCGCCCGGCGGACGACCACACCACTCTCGCCGAGCTGGCCATCGAGCGCGCCAAGCGCCTCGTGGAGATGGGCCGCGACGTCGTCGTGCTGCTCGACTCCATGACCCGCCTGGGCCGCGCCTACAACCTGGCCGCCCCGGCCTCGGGCCGCATCCTCTCCGGCGGTGTGGACTCCTCGGCGCTGTACCCGCCGAAGAAGTTCTTCGGCGCCGCCCGCAACATCGAGAACGGCGGCTCGCTGACCATCCTGGCCACCGCGCTGGTCGAGACCGGCTCGCGCATGGACGAGGTGATCTTCGAGGAGTTCAAGGGCACCGGCAACATGGAGCTGCGCCTGTCCCGCCACCTCGCGGAGCGCCGCATCTTCCCGGCGGTGGACGTCAACGCGTCCGGCACCCGCCGCGAGGAGGCCCTGCTCTCGCAGGAGGAGGTCAAGATCATGTGGAAGCTGCGCCGGGTGCTCTCCGGCCTCGAGCAGCAGCAGGCCCTCGACCTGCTCACCAACAAGATCAAGGACACCGCGTCCAACGCCGAGTTCCTCATGCTGGTCTCCAAGACCACGCTGGGGTCCAAGGGCGACGACTGACCGTCCCGTCGCACGGCCCCGTCCCGCCCGGGGGAGCTCGTCTCCGCCGGACGGGGCGGGGCCGTCCGCGTCGGACAGCCCGGCCCGTTGAGGCCGGAGGAGGAGAGGCACGCACGTGTTCGATTCGGACCAGCGGCGCGAGGCCGTGGATCGGCTCCTGGCGGAGCATCGCGAGCTGACGGCGCGCCTGTCCGACCCGGCGGTGCACCAGGACCCGGCACTCGCCCGGCGGCTGAACCGGCGGTTCGCCGAGCTCGGCGCCGTGGTGACGGCCCACCGCGCCTGGTCGGCGGCCGCGGAGGAGCTGGCCGACGCGCGGGAGCTGGCCGCGGCCGGCGACGACGACGCGGCGGCCTTCGCGGCCGAGGTGCCCGGTCTGGAGGCGGCCGAGGCGGAGGCCGCCGAACGGCTGCGCCGGCTGCTGATCCCGCGCGACCCCGACGACGCGCGCGACGTGATCCTCGAGATCAAGGGCGGCGAGGGCGGCGAGGAGGCGGCCCTGTTCGCCGGCGACCTGCTGCGCATGTACCTGCGCTACGCCGAGTCCCGGGGCTGGAAGACGGAGGTCCTCTCCGCCACGCACTCCGACCTGGGCGGCTACAAGGACGTCCACGTGGCGGTGCGGGGGAGCGCGGCCGACCCGGCCGACGGCGTCTACGCCCGGCTCAAGTTCGAGGGCGGCGTGCACCGCGTGCAGCGCGTGCCCGTCACCGAGTCCCAGGGCCGCATCCACACCTCCGCCGCCGGCGTGCTCGTGCTGCCCGAGGTGGACGCCCCGGACGAGGTCCACCTCGATCCGAACGACCTCAAGGTGGACGTCTTCCGCTCCTCCGGGCCGGGCGGCCAGTCCGTCAACACGACCGACTCCGCGGTGCGCCTGACGCACCTGCCCACGGGGATCGTCGTCTCCATGCAGAACGAGAAGTCCCAGATCCAGAACCGCGAGGCCGCGCTGCGCGTGCTGCGGTCGCGGCTGCTCGAGCGGCAGCGGGCGGAGCAGGACGCCGAGGACTCCGCGGCGCGCGCCGCGCAGGTGCGCACCATGGACCGCTCGGAACGCATCCGCACCTACAACTTCCCGGAGAACCGGATCGCGGACCACCGCACCGGCTACAAGGCGCACAACCTCGACGCGGTCCTCGACGGCGACCTCGAGGCCGTGATCGCCTCCTGCCTCGCCCTCGACGAGGAGCGGCGGCTCGCCGCGCTGGGCGGGGACGCGTGAGCGCACCGGCCTGGTCCGCGCTGCTGCGCGACGCCGCCGCCCGCCTGACCGCGGTGGGCATCGACTCGCCGCGCGTGGACGCCGAGCTGCTGCTGGCCCACGTGCTCGGCCTCGACCGCGGCGCGCTGCTGGCCCGGGTGTTCGCCGGTGCCGTGGCCGAGCCCGCGCAGGCGGCGGCGTTCGAGGCGCTCGTCGGACGCCGCGCCGCCCGCGAGCCCGTCCAGCACCTGACCGGCGTCGCGCACTTCCACGGGCTCGACCTGGCGGTCGGCCCGGGCGTCTTCATCCCGCGGCCGGAGACCGAGCTGCTCGTGGAGACCGTCGTGGCCGACCTGGCCGCGCGGCCGGCGGCGGGCGTCGTGGTGGACCTGTGCACCGGCTCCGGCGCGATCGCTGCGGCCGTCGCGGCGTGGGGCGAGGCGCGGGGCCGCGCGCTCGCCGTCACCGCCGTCGAGCTCGACCCGGCGGCGGCCGACTGGGCCCGGCGGAACCTCGCCCCGCGCGGGGTCGACCTGCGACAAGGTGATGCCCTTGTCGCGTGCCCCGACCTCGAGGGCCGCGTGGACGTCGTCGTGAGCAACCCGCCCTACGTGCCCGAGGCCGAGGTGCCCGTCCAACCGGAGGCGCGACTGGACCCGGCGCGGGCGCTCTACGGCGGGGACGCGCCCGGGCTGCGGATCCCGCGGGCCATCGCGCACCGGGCGGCGGGCCTGCTCGCCCCGGGCGGCCTGTTCGCCATGGAGCACCACGAGACGCAGGGCCCGGCCCTCCTGGCCGCCCTCGGTGCGGACCCCCGGTTCACGGGCGTCCGAGTCCACCAGGACCTCACCGGACGGGACCGGTTCCTGACGGCGCGCCGGTCCTGCGAAGCCGCGGCGGGCGCGGAGGTGGAAGAATGACCCACGTGAGTGACTTCATCGACGTCTCGGATCCGGCCGCCCTCGAGGATGCCGTGGCCCGCGCCCGCGAGGTCCTCGCGGACCGCGGCTGCGTGGTCCTGCCCACGGACACCGTCTACGGCATCGGGGCGGACGCGTTCTCCCCCCTGGCCGTGGCCGTGCTGCTGGCTGCCAAGGGCCGTGGCCGCACCATGCCGCCGCCCGTGCTCATCGCGGACCGCCGCGTCATGGCGGGCCTCGCGTACGACGTGCCGGAGGAGGCCGAGGCCCTCGCCGAGCGCTTCTGGCCCGGCGCGCTCACGCTCATCCTCAAGTCCCAGCCCACGCTGACCTGGGACCTCGGCGAGACCCGCGGCACCGTCGCCCTGCGCGTGCCCGACGACGCGGTGGCCCGCGAGCTGCTCTACGCCGTCGGCCCCATGGCCGTCTCCAGCGCGAACCGCACCGGCATGGACGCCGCCACCACCGCCGACGCCGCCCGCTCGATGCTGGGGGAGTCCGTGGCCCTCTACCTCGACGCCGGCCCCCGCGAGAGCCGGGATCCCTCGACGATCGTGGACTGCACCGTCACCCCGTTCCGCGTGGCCCGGCAGGGCTCCGTGCCCCTGGAGGAGCTGCGCGCGGTGGTGCCGGACCTGCTCGCCGAGGGCGAGGAGCCGCCGGTCGCCGCCGAGCGGATCGCGGCCGCCGACGACGCCGCCGCGGCGCGTCCCGCCGACCGGGAGGCCTGACCGGCCCCCATGCGCGCGTATCTCGTCCTGGTCATGGTCACGGCCGTCGCCTGCGGGGCCCTGACGCCCCTCATGCGCCGGCTGGGGCTGCGCGCGCGCGTGTTCACCCCGCTGCGCCAGCGGGACGTGCACCGGCACCCCGTGCCGAAGCTGGGCGGCGTGGCCATGGCCGCGGCCGTGCTGGTGGGATTCGCCGTCGGGGGCATCGTGCCGTTCCTCCAGGGGATCTACGCGGACGACGCCGCGATGCGCGGGCTCCTGGTCGCCGTCGCCGTCGTGCTCGTCGTGGGCATCGCCGACGACATGTGGGACCTGCGCTGGTGGGTGAAGATGGCCGGCCAGGTGCTGGCCGGACTCGCGGTGGCCCTGGGCGGGATCCGCATCGAGGCGATGCCGGTGGGCTGGATCCCGGTGGGGAACGAGACCACGCAGGTCATCCTCACGGTGTTCGCCGTGGTGCTGACGATGAACGCGATCAACTTCGTGGACGGCCTGGACGGCCTGGCGGCGGGCGTCGCGCTGATCGGCGGCTCGGCCTTCTTCGTCTACTCGTATCTGCTGACGCGGACCATCAACCAGTTCGACTACGCCAACCTCGCCACCCTGCTCATGGCCCTGCTCGTCGGCGCGTGCGTGGGCTTCCTGCCGTGGAACCTGGCCCCGGCCCGCATCTTCATGGGCGAGGTGGGGGCCATGCTCATCGGCCTGCTGATGGCCGCGGCCGCGGTCGCCGTGACCGCCGACGTCAACGCCCTGGACGGGATGCGCTTCCGCAACGTCCCCGCCTACATGCCGATCCTGCTGCCCGTCGCCGTCCTCGCCCTGCCGCTCGCGGACCTCGCCCTGGCCGTGCTGCGACGGACGGCCAAGGGCACCAGCCCCTTCTCGGCGGACCGCGGGCACCTGCACCACAAGCTCGTGGACGGCGGCTACACCCAGGCGCAGGCCGTCGCGCTGCTCTGGCTCTGGGCGTTCCTCGTGGCATGGGGTGCGGTGTCCCTGAACTTCGTGGACCCCATGATCGTCCTGCCCGTGCTCGCCGTGGCCCTGGCCGGAGCCGGCTACCTCACCCTGCATCCGATCGTGGAGCGCCGTCGCGCGGTCCGGAACGACGCCGCGGCCCACCCGGACGAGCGGGGGGACGCGTGACCGGGGCGGGAGGTCGCCGACGCCGGCGCCGCTGGGAGAACCGCCGTGGCTGGTGGGGGATCCTCGGGTGGTCCCTGGCCGCGGCGGGGGCTGCCCTGGCGATCACGTGCGCCGCGTGGCTGCTCTCCGCCGGCGGGGAGGCGGCCGGGAGCGCCCTGCTGGGCGGCGGCGCGGTGCTTGCGCTCTCGGCGCTCACCGGGGCGACGACGGCACTCGTGTGGGACCGGGCGCGCGAGGCGGCGCTGCCGGTCAGCGTGGGGCTGTTCGTGCTCAAGATCGCGGTGTTCGCGGTGCTGCTGGGGGTCCTGCCCCGCCCCGGCTGGGTCCGGGCGGACGCGGCGGCGATCGCCGCCCTCGTGACGATCCTCGTCTGGCAGGCCGCGGAGGTCCTCGTCTTCGCGCGGACCCGCCGCGGGATCTACGCCGACTGACCCGCCCGAGGGGCGAAGACACCGAGCCGGGGGCCATGTCGTGGGCCCCGTCTGCGGTACGGAGCACGGGTCACCGTTTGGTATCGTTGGCGGCGAACACTTCGACGGCGCCCACCTGCCGCCATCCGTGTCTCGCATCGCACCGGTACCCCCGCAATGTCGCGGCGCCCGCCTGTGGTCCGGGGACGAGGCTGCGGTCCCGTCGACTGCATCACTTCGGAGAGGAACCGCGTGCTGACCCTCGTGCTGGCCAACGCATCATTCGTGCCCCCCACCATCTCTGATGGTCACCTCCCGGAGATCTTCCCCTGGGGTGCGGAGTACGGCACCGGCTTCGGCAAGCAGATGCTGCTCGTCCTGCTCTCCGTGGTGCTCATCACCGCCTTCTTCGCGTGGGCCATGCGCCGTCCCCGGCTCGTGCCCGGCAAGGCCCAGTGGCTCGCCGAGTCCGGCTACTCCTTCGTCCGGAACGACATCGCGAAGGACATCCTGGGCGAGAAGAACTTCAAGCAGTGGGTCCCGCTGCTCTTCTCCATCTTCTTCTTCGTGCTGCTGAACAACCTGTTCGGCGCCATCCCGGTGCTGCAGCTGCCGACCTTCTCCCACGCGGGCGCCGCCTACGGCCTGGCCCTCATCGTCTACGCGATCTGGATCGGCGTCGGCATCAAGCGCCACGGCGTGCGCTACCTGAAGCTGGCCGTCGTGCCCTCGGGTGTGCCCGGCTGGATCCTGCCGCTGCTCGTGCCGCTGGAGATCATCTCCAACTTCATCGTGCGCCCGCTGACCCACTCCCTGCGTCTGATGGCCACCATGCTCTCCGGCCACATGATCGTGATGCTCGCCGGCGCCGGCGCCGCCTACCTGATCACGCAGACCGGCAGCCTGGCCCTGCAGGGCACCGGCATCCTGGTCATCCTCGGCTCGGTGGCCCTGTACTTCCTCGAGCTGCTGATCATGTACCTGCAGGCCTTCGTCTTCACGCTGCTGACCGCGATCTACATCCAGGGCGCGATCGACGCGAACGACCACTGATCTTCCGGGGCCGCCTCGGGCACGACCCAGGCGGCTGCGGTACGGCGGGAGAACCCGCCACCAGTCTTCCCGGCCCTCCGCAGGAGGACCACCCGGGAGGCCGACCCTCCACAACCCGGCCGGACACCTCGGCCTCGTGAAAGGAACACCATGGAACTGCACGGTTCGCTCAACATGATCGGCTACGGCCTCGCCGCCATCGGCTCCGCCATCGGCGTGGGCCTGATCTTCGCCGCCTACATCAACGGCGTCGCCCGTCAGCCGGAGGCCCAGCGCATCCTGCAGCCGATCGCCCTCCTGGGCTTCGCGCTCGCCGAGGCCCTCGCCATCCTGGGCCTCGTCTTCGCCTTCGTCATCGGCGCCTGACGCGCCGCGTCCACGGAGCGCCCGCACGGTGAGACCGTCGGTGCTCCCTCTCCACAGGACTCTTGACCGAAGGATGGTTGAAACATGATCAGCAACGGACTGATCCTCGCGGCGGCTGAGGGGGCCAACCCCCTGATCCCCAACCCGTGGGAGATCCTCGTCGTCGTGGTGGGCTTCGCCCTGCTCATGTTCATCGTCATCAAGTTCATCGTCCCGACCCTCGAGAAGTCCTACCAGGACCGTGTCGAGGCGATCGAAGGCGGTCTGGCCAAGGCTGAGAAGGCCCAGGCCGAGGCGAACGCGATGATGGCGGACTACGAGTCGCAGCTGGCGGACGCCCGCACCGAGGCGAACCGCATCCGCGAGGATGCCCGCACCGAGGCCGCCGAGATCGTGGCCGAGGCGCGCGAGCGCGCGACCGCCGAGGCGACGCGCATCTCCGAGCAGGCGCAGGCGCAGATCGCCGCCGAGCGTCAGCAGGCCGCCGCGCAGCTCAAGGGCGAGGTCGGCTCGCTGGCCACGACCCTGGCCGGCAAGATCGTGGGCGAGTCCCTCGAGGACGACGCCCGCTCGCAGCGCGTGGTCGACCGCTTCCTGGCTGACCTGGACCGTCACCAGAGCGCAGGTGTCGCCGAATGATGACGGGCGCATCGAGGGACTCCCTGGCCGCCTCCCTGGAGGCCGTCGGTCCGGTGCTGGACGAGGGCGGCGTGGCCCTGGCACGCGAGCTGTTCGGCGCGCTGGACGTGGTGGACGAGCACGGCGCCCTGCGCCGCGCCCTGACCGACCCCGCCTGGACCACCGAGCGCCGTCACGGCCTCGTCGACTCGCTGTTCGGCGCCCGGGTGACCCCCGGTGCACTGCAGGTCCTCAAGGACCTGGCCGGCCGCCGCTGGTCGGCGGAGCGCGATCTCGGGGACGCCCTCGAGACGGTGGCCGCGCACGCGGCCGCCGCGGAGGCCGCACGCGGCGGACACGCGGGCCTGGCCGCCCTCTCGGGCGAGCTGCTGGCCTTCAACCGCACGGTGGAGGACTCGCACGAGGTGCAGCGGGCGCTCACCGATCAGCACGCACCCCTCGAGGCACGGGCCGCTCTGGCCGGTCGTCTCCTGGGCGAGTCGGCCAGCCCGGCCGGCCGACTGCTGGTCGAGCGCGCCGTCTCGGCCCCGCGCGGCCTGAAGCCGTCGGCCGCGGTCCGCAAGGCCGCGGACGTCGTCGCCGAGCGGCAGCGCCAGTGGATCGCCGAGGTGACCGTGGCCCGGCCGCTCGAGGCCGAGCAGCAGGAGCGGCTGGCCCTGGGCCTGCGCCGCGCCTTCGGCCGCGATCTCGTCATGGACGTGACGGTGGACCCCCACGTGGTGGGCGGCATCCGCGTCCAGGTCGGCGACGACGTCGTCGACGGGTCCATGGCCTCGCGCCTCCACGACCTCCAGCGGCGGATGGCCGGCTGACGCCGGCTCCCGCCCGCATCCGGAACACCCACGAACGTAAGCATCATCGTCACGTCGATGATCACCAAGCACAGAGAGCAGGGACTGCAGATGGCCGAATTGACCATCAACGCTGACGATGTCCGCAATGCCTTGAACGATTTCGCGGCATCGTACGAACCGTCGGGCACCGATCGCACCGAGGTCGGCCGTGTCATCTCCGCGGCGGACGGCATCGCTCGTGTGGAGGGTCTGCCCTCCGTCATGGCGAACGAGCTGCTGCGCTTCGAGAACGGCATCCAGGGCCTGGCCCAGAACCTCGACACCCGCGAGATCGGTGTCGTCGTCCTCGGCGAGTTCCAGGAGATCCGCGAGGGCATGGAGGTGCAGCGCACCGGCGAGATCCTCTCCGTCCCGGTGGGCGACGCCTTCCTGGGCCGTGTGGTGGACCCGCTGGGCCAGCCCATCGACGACCTGGGCCCGATCGAGGCCGAGGGCCGCCGTGCCCTCGAGCTGCAGGCGCCGACCGTGACCGAGCGCAAGTCGGTCCACGAGCCGCTGCAGACCGGCATGAAGGCCATCGACGCCATGATCCCGATCGGCCGTGGCCAGCGTCAGCTGATCATCGGTGACCGCCAGACCGGCAAGACCGCGATCGCCGTCGACACGATCCTCAACCAGAAGGCCAACTGGGAGTCGGGCGACGTCGAGAAGCAGGTCCGCTGCGTCTACGTGGCCGTGGGCCAGAAGGCCTCCACCATCGCCGGCGTCCGCGCCACGCTGGAGGAGCACGGCGCTCTGGAGTACACCACCATCGTGGCCTCCCCGGCGTCCGACCCGGCCGGCTTCAAGTACCTCGCCCCCTACGCCGGCTCGGCCATCGGCCAGCACTGGATGTACGGCGGCAAGCACGTGCTGATCATCTTCGACGACCTGTCGAAGCAGGCCGAGGCCTACCGCGCCGTCTCCCTGCTGCTGCGCCGCCCGCCGGGCCGCGAGGCCTACCCGGGTGACGTCTTCTACCTGCACTCCCGGCTCCTCGAGCGCTGCGCCAAGCTCTCGGACGAGATGGGCGCGGGCTCGATGACCGGCCTGCCGATCATCGAGACCAAGGCGAACGACGTGTCGGCCTACATCCCGACCAACGTCATCTCCATCACCGACGGCCAGATCTTCCTGCAGTCGGACCTGTTCAACGCCAACCAGCGTCCCGCCGTGGACGTGGGCATCTCGGTGTCCCGCGTGGGCGGCGCCGCCCAGGTCAAGGCCATGAAGAAGGTCTCCGGCACGCTGAAGCTGGACCTGGCGCAGTACCGCGACCAGCAGGCGTTCTCCATGTTCGCCTCCGACCTGGACCCGGCCACCCGCCGCCAGCTCGCCCGCGGTGAGCGCCTCATGGAGCTGCTCAAGCAGCCGCAGTACTCGCCCTACCCGGTCGAGGAGCAGGTCGTGTCCATCTGGGCCGGCTCCAAGGGCCACCTCGACGAGGTGCCGGTGCAGGACGTGCTGCGCTTCGAGCGCGAGTTCATCGACCACCTGCGTCGCCACACCTCCGTCCTGACCGACATCGCCTCCACCGGCAAGCTCGAGGACGGCACCGTGTCCGCGCTCGAGTCGGCCGTCGCCGAGTTCTCCAAGGGCTTCCAGTCCTCCGAGGACGGCGGCGTGCAGGCCGGCCACGAGGAGCACCGCGCGATCGAGCAGGACCAGGTCGCGCAGGAGCAGATCACCAAGCAGAAGCGCTGACCGCCGGTCGGTGAGGGAGCGGTCCGGCGTCGGACCCCACGGGGACGACGCCGGGCCGCCCTCCCGCCAGGGAAAGGACCACCATGGGAGCCCAGATCCGGGTCTACCGTCAGAAGATCGCGTCGACGTCGTCGATGAAGAAGATCTTCAAGGCGATGGAGCTGATCGCCACGTCTCGCATCACCAAGGCACGTGAGCGCGTCAGCGCGTCGCTGCCCTACGCGAACGCGATCACCCGCGCCGTCTCGGCCGTGTCGAGCCAGCACGACATCGATCATGTCCTCACCACGGAGCCCGAGAACCCGACCCGGGCGGCCGTGCTCATCATGTCCTCGGACCGCGGCCTCGCCGGCGCGTACTCCGCGAACGTGCTGCGCAAGGCCGAGCAGCTCCTCACCCGCCTCGGCGAGGAGGGCAAGGACGTGGACGTGTACGTCGTCGGCCGCAAGGCGCAGACGTACTTCGACTTCCGCGGCCGCGGCTACAAGAAGCTGTGGACCGGTCAGACGGACGCCCCCGTCGCCGAGCGCGCCGCCGAGATCGGCGAGGTGCTCGTGGACGCGTTCCTCACGGACACGGCGGACGGCGGCGTGGACGAGATCCACGTCGTGTTCACCGAGTTCGTCTCGCTCGTGAAGCAGAACCCCCACGTGGTGCGCCTGCTGCCCCTCGAGGTCGTCGAGGAGGAGGCCGCCACCGCCGAGGACGTGCTGCCGCTCTACGAGTACGAGCCGGACGCGGAGGAGGTCCTCGACGCGCTGCTGCCCAAGTACATCGAGTCGCGCATCTTCAACGCGATGCTGCAGTCGGCGGCCTCGGAGCTCGCCAACCGTCAGCGCGCCATGAAGTCGGCGGGCGACAACGCCACGAGCCTCATCAAGGACTACACCCTCCTGATGAACAACGCCCGTCAGGCCGAGATCACCCAGGAGCTCACCGAGCTCATCGCGGGCGCGGACGCGCTCAACAACTCCTGAGCCCGTTCGGGACTCACCAGACTCGCCATCCACACACGATAGAAGTGAGAGAGATGACTGCCACCATCACTGACCAGGGCACCGGGACCCCCACCGGCGGTGCCACCGGACGCGTGTCCCGCGTCATCGGCCCCGTGATCGACGCCGAGTTCCCGGCCAACGCGATGCCGGAGATCTACAACGCGCTGACCACCGAGATCGACCTCAACGGCCAGCGCCGCACGGTCACCTTCGAGGTCGCCCAGCACCTCGGCGACAACATGGTCCGCGCCATCTCCCTGCAGTCCACCGACGGCCTGGTGCGCGGCACCGACGTCGTGGACACCGGCGCCCCCATCTCGGTGCCGGTCGGTGACGCCGTCAAGGGCCACATCTTCAACGTGCTCGGCGAGACCCTGGACATGCCCGCCTCGCAGCTGCAGGCCGAGGACCGCTGGCCGATCCACCGCCCGGCCCCGAACTTCGCGTCCCTCGAGGGCTCCACCGAGATGCTGGAGACCGGCATCAAGGTCATCGACCTGCTGACCCCCTACATCAAGGGCGGCAAGATCGGCCTGTTCGGCGGCGCCGGCGTGGGCAAGACCGTGCTCATCCAGGAGATGATCACCCGTGTGGCCCGCAACTTCGGCGGCACCTCCGTGTTCGCCGGCGTCGGCGAGCGCACCCGTGAGGGCAACGACCTCTGGGTCGAGATGGAGGAGGCGGACGTCCTCAAAGACACCGCCCTCGTGTTCGGCCAGATGGACGAGCCGCCGGGCACGCGTCTGCGCGTGGCCCTGTCCGCGCTGACCATGGCGGAGTACTTCCGCGATGTGCAGAACCAGGACGTGCTGCTGTTCATCGACAACATCTTCCGCTTCTCGCAGGCCGGCTCCGAGGTCTCCACGCTGCTGGGCCGCATGCCCTCCGCCGTGGGCTACCAGCCGAACCTGGCGGACGAGATGGGCGTGCTCCAGGAGCGCATCACCTCGACCCGCGGCCACTCCATCACCTCGATGCAGGCCGTGTACGTCCCCGCGGACGACTACACCGACCCGGCCCCGGCCAACGTGTTCGCGCACCTGGACGCGACCACCAACCTGACCCGTGACCTCGCGTCCCGTGGCCTGTACCCGGCCGTGGACCCGCTGGCCTCGACCTCGCGCATCCTCGACCCGCAGTACGTGGGCCAGGACCACTACGACGTGGCCATCCGCGTGAAGCAGATCCTGCAGAAGAACAAGGAGCTGCAGGACATCATCGCGATCCTCGGTGTGGACGAGCTCTCCGAGGAGGACAAGATCACCGTGGGCCGCGCCCGCAAGATCGAGCAGTTCCTCTCGCAGAACACCTACACCGCCAAGCAGTTCACCGGCGTCGAGGGCTCCACCGTGCCGGTCAAGGACACCGTCGAGGGCTTCAAGGCCATCGCCGACGGCGACCTGGACCACGTCGCGGAGCAGGCCTTCTACAACGTGGGCGGCCTGGACGACGTCGAGCGCGAGTGGGCCAAGATCCAGGCCGAGGGCTGATCGATCATGGCTGAGCTCAACGTCGAGATCGTCTCCGAGGAGCGGTCCATCTGGTCGGGCGCCGCGTCGGCCGTGTCGGCGCGCACCGTCAACGGTGAGATCGGCATCCTCCCGGGCCACACCCCGATGCTGGCCGTCCTCGGCGACGGCGAGGTCGTGGTGCGGACCACGGACGGCGGCACCGTCACCGCGCAGGCCCGCGGCGGCTTCTTCTCCGTGGACCACGACCGTGTCGTGATCGCCGCGACGTCCGCCCGGCTGGGCGACGCCGCGGCGGCCTGACGCGGCGCGGCAGGACCTGACGGTGGAGGGCCCGGTGCTCATCGCCTCGGCGACCGTGGTGGCAGTCATCGTGCTGTCGGCACTCGCCCTGGTGATGCGGCGCCGGGCCCTCGCCCGTGTCACGGCCGCCTTCCCGGCGGTCCTGGAGCGGGAGGGCCCGGGGCGTGAGCGCGTGATCGGCGTCTACGACGAGTCCCGCCTGCGCCTCACCGGGGGCTGGCGCCTCTCGCGAGAGCGCTGGAGCGCGGACCGGAGCCGCCTGCAGATCGACCGCCTCCCGGCGGACGAGGCCGGCCGGGCCATCCTGGAGCTGAGCGCCGGCGCACGTCCGGTGCGCGTCGTCGTCGACCCCGACGACGCCGGCGCCCTGCGCGCCTGGAGCGAGGCGGGGCCGTCCGCGGCGTCGTCCTTCTGGCGTCGCTGAGCCCGCCCGGCGCCTCAGAACAGGCGGGACTCGGCGTCGTCCACGCCGCGCATCGCGTCGTAGTCGAGGGTGACGCAGCGGATGCCGCGGTCCTCGGCGAGGGTGCGGGCCTGGGGCTTGATCTGCTGGGCCGCGAACACGCCGCGCACGGGCGCCAGGAGCGGGTCCCGGTTCATCAGCTCGAGGTAGCGGGTGAGCTGCTCGACCCCGTCGATGTCCCCGCGGCGCTTGAGCTCGACCGCCACGGTGCCGCCGTCGGCGTCGCGGGCCAGGATGTCCACGGGGCCGATCGCCGTCATGTACTCGCGGCGCACGAGGGTGTGGCCGTCGCCGAGCAGGCTGATCTGCTCGGCCAGCAGACGCTGCAGATCCGCCTCCACGCCGTCCTTGACGAGGCCGGGGTCCACGCCGAGCTCGTGGGAGTCGTCCGCCAGGACCTCCTCGATGAGCACGACGAGCCGGTCGTCGGACTTCTTGGCCTGCACGCGCCAGACCTGCGTCACCCCCTGGTCGGCCTGATCGGGGGAGGGCTCCTCCACGTGCAGGGTCGCGGGCGGCGACATCCAGTTGAGGGGCTTGTAGGAACCGCCGTCGGAGTGCACCAGCACCGAGCCGTCCGCCTTCACCATGAGCAGGCGGGTGGCGGTGGGCAGGTGGGCGTTCAGGCGGCCCTCATAGGTCACGGAGCAGCGGGCAATGACGAGTCGCACCGGTCCATCCTAGGCGGACCGCGCCCACCCGCTCGTGTGCCAGCATGGGGGCATGCCCCGTTCGAACCGCCCCCGCCGCTCGTCCGCGCCTCGGCGGAGCGATCGCGGGGCCTCCGGCGCCTCCCGGCGGTCCCGGCCGTCGCCGGGGCGCGCCGACCCGCTCGAGGAGCTCCTCGGCCTGGACGCGGGCTACTCGCGCCAGTCCGGGTCCGACGGCGGATGGCACGTCCGGCAGATCCCCGCGTGGCGCGCGGTGAAGGACTACACGTGCCCCGGCTGCGGCCGGGTGATCCGGCAGGGCCAGGCGCACCTCGTGGCCTGGCGCGCGGACTGGATCATGGGGGACGAGGACGCGGGGGCGGACCGGCGGCACTGGCACCCGGTGTGCTGGCGCACCCGACCGGGCCGCTGACCGCGGCGGTCCGGGCCGCGCCGCCGTCGTGGGCCTACCGGGCGTCCTGGCGGGGGATGAAGACCTCGCGGACCAGCAGCAGCAGCGCGGCGGCGAGCGGGATCGCCATGAGGGCGCCGAGGACGCCGAGCAGCGCGCCTCCGGCGATCACCGCGATCACGGCCACGGCCGCCGACACGGACACCGCGCGCGCCATGACGCGCGGCGAGATGACGTAGGCCTCGATCTGCAGATAGACGAAGTAGATGGCCGCGAACACGGCGGCGGTCTGCCATGAGGTCAGCAGGCTCACGAGGGTCAGCAGCGTGCCGCCGATCGCGGCGCCCACCAGCGGGATGAACGCCATGAAGGCGGCGATCGCGGCGAGCAGGACGGCGAAGGGGGCGCCGGCGATGGCCAGCGCCGTGAACGCCACCGCGCCGTTGAGGGCGGCCACGAAGGACTGGCCCATCACGTAGTGGCCGACCGAGGAGGTGATCTGCTCGGACAGCGCCTCGATCCGGGGCCGGCGCGAACGCGGTGCGAGCCGGTAGGCCCAGTACTTCATGTGCGGCAGGGAGGAGAGGAAGTACAGCGTCAGCACGACCACCACGAGCACCGAGAAGACGGCGTTCAGCACGGTCTGGCCGAAGCCGAGGAGCCCGCCGAACAGGTCGGTGACGGCGACGCCGTCGGCGGCGAGGCGCTCGGTCTGGGCGCGAACGGCCTCCTGGAGGTGGAACTCCTCGTCGAGCTGCACGAACCACTCGGCCCCCATCACCCCGTCGATGATGGCCGGCAGGTCCTGGACCAGCTGCGTGGACTGCTCGATCACCGTGGGGACCAGGAGGGCGACGAACGCCCCGGCCACGGCGGCCAGGCCGAGTGCGGCCGTGAGCACGCCGACCCAGCGGGGCGCGCCCCAGGACTCGACCCGGCGCACCAGCGGATCCAGGCCCAGGGCGATGAACAGGGCCGCGGCGATCCACACGATCAGCTGCCCGTTCGTGCGCAGCACCGAGACGACGCCGATGGCCAGGGCCACGCCGACCGCGAGCAGGAAGCCGGTCAGCACGGGGGACTCGACAGCCACGGCCGCGACCGCCGGATCCTCGGCGCCGTCGGCGGGGACCGACTCGGGGTCCACCCGGTCCTCCTCGAGGAAGGGTCGGCGCCGCCGCAGGACGGAGCCCAGGCGGGGCAGTCGACGACGCCCGGCGGGCGTCGGCCCGTGCGACGGCGGCGCGGCGGCCACCCCGACCGGCTCCACGGGGACGCCGGCCACGGGCGGCTGCTCGGTGCCCTCGGGCTCGGCCGGGGCGCGGACGTCGGCGACGCCGGCGGCGTCCGGGCCGGATGCGGTCTCCTTCTCCTCCACGCGCTCAGCGTACGTCAGGGCCCCGGCCTGACCGCGCCGCGCCGGGGAGGCTACCGTGGGGCCAAGTGACAACGCCCCTCGCCCCGGTGACGGGGCGGACCCGGACCGGAAGGATCGTGACCGACGTGACCGCCCAGCCCCCCTCCGACGCCCCGTCCCACCTGCGCGGCGCCGTCGACCTGTCCTCGCTCGGCACCCCGGCCCCGGCCGGGCGCACCGCGCCGGGGGCCGACGCCGGCGCCGGCGGCGGCTCGTGGGTGATCGCGGACGCCGACCAGGGTCTGCTGCAGCAGCTGGTCCAGCTCTCCGCCCAGGTGCCGGTGCTGCTGCACCTGCACGTGCCCGGGGACGCGGCGAGCGAGGCGCTCTACCGGCAGTTCGCGGACGCGGTCGACGCCCAGGCGGGACGGCTCGTGCTCGCGCGTCTGGACGTGGCGAAGGAGCCCGCCGTGCTGCAGGCGCTGGGCCTGGGGGCCGGCCCCGCGGTCATGGCCGTGGTGGCGGGGCAGCCGGTGCCGCTGGTCAATCAGGAGGTGCCGGAGGAGACGCTGCGCCAGCTCATGGGGGAGATCCTCGAGGTGGCCCGTCAGAACGGCGTCGCCGGCACCGTGCCCGCGGTCGCCCCGGCGCGCCAGGACGCCGGCGCCGCGGCCGCGGACGCCCCGCCCGTGCCGCCGCTGCACCGGGCCGCCCATGAGGCCCTCGCCGCCGACGACCTGCCCGGGGCCGTCTCGGCGTGGGAGGCGGCGCTGGCCGACAGCCCCGCGGACGCCGTGGCCCAGCAGGGCCTGTCCGCGGCCCGCCTCATGCTGCGCACCCGTGACGCCGACGCTGCGGCGGTGCGCGCGGCCGCCGCGGACGGCCCGGACGACGTCGCCGCCCAGCTCGCCGTCGCCGACCTGGACGTGCTCGGTGGCCACGTGGAGGACGCCTTCGCCCGACTCGTGCGGTTCATCGCCCTCCACCCCGGCGACGACCGGGAGACGGCGCGCGCCCACCTCGTGGACCTCTACACCGTGGTCGGCACGGACGACCCCCGCGTGCAGGC
Organism: Micrococcus sp. iso_239; assembly: GCF_056173395.1. NCBI lineage: Bacteria > Bacillati > Actinomycetota > Actinomycetes > Micrococcales > Micrococcaceae > Micrococcus > Micrococcus sp. iso_239. Next base: position 856,459 of record NZ_CM149672.1, read on the forward strand.
CTCGCGGCGCCGGCTGGCCGCAGCGCTGTTCTGAGGGACCCTCAGTTCATCCCTGAGGAGGACGCCGTGTCCGCCTGACGGTGGGTAACGTCCCAGGCATGTCTCCGCATGCGTCCGAGCCTGCCCCCACCCACCTGGCGGCCGCCGCCCGTCGGCGCGCGGTGGACGCCCCCGACCCGGACCTGGCCCTCGTCACGCGCGGGCTGACCCAGCGGTTCGGGGACAAGCTGGCGCTCGACGCGCTGGACCTGGACGTCCCGGCCGGATCGTTCTTCGGGGTGGTCGGGCCCAACGGGGCGGGCAAGACCACCGCCCTGTCGATGGCCACCGGGCTGCTGCGCCCGGACCACGGCCGCGCCTGGATCCACGGCGTCGACGTGTGGGAGCAGCCCCTCGAGGCCAAGCGACGGGTCGGTGTGCTCGCCGACGGCGTGCGGACCTTCGACCGACTCACGGGCGCGCAGCTCGTGACCTACGCCGGGCTGCTGCACGGGCTCGACGCGGACACCGTGGCCGAGCGGACCGCGGACCTGCTGCGGGTGATGGACCTGGAGGACGCCGGCCGCAAGCTCGTCGCCGACTACTCCGCCGGCATGACCAAGAAGGTGTCCCTGGCGGCCGCCATGGTCCACGCCCCGGACCTGCTCGTCCTGGACGAGCCGTTCGAGGCCGTGGACCCGGTCTCCGCCGCGAACATCCGGGACATCCTGCACTCGTACGTGGAGCGGGGCGGCACCGTGATCGTCTCGAGCCACGTGATGGACCTCGTCCAGCGCATGTGCACCCACGTCGCCGTGATCGCGGCCGGGACGCTGCGGGCCGCCGGCACGCTCGAGGAGGTCCGGGACGGGCGCGACCTCGAGGACCGCTTCGTGGACCTCGTCGGCGGCCGCCACGGCTCGGAGGGGCTGGCATGGCTCTGACGCTCGTCCGACTGCGCTGGACGCTGACCCTGAACCAGTGGCGCCGGTCCCCGTTCACCCTGGTGATGAGCGTGCTCGGCGCGCTGTACGTGCTCGGCATGGCCGCCGTGGCGGTGACGCTGCTCGTCACGGGCCTGCCCGCCCTGCCGGACGAGGCCCGCGGCGCCACGACCGTGCTGGCCGCCGCCGTCGTGGTGCTCGCCTGGCTCGTCATCCCGCCGTTCGTCACGGGCGTCGACGCCACGCTCGACCCGCACAGCTTCGTGCTCTTCCCCGTCCCGGCCCGCACCCTCATCGCCGGGCTGGTCCTGAGCGCCTTCACGACGCCGGTCGGGCTCGCCACGCTGGCCGTGCTGGTGGGCCTGGGGGCCAGCTGGTGGGACCGGCCGGCCGCGCTGGCGGTGGGCCTGGTCGGGGGCGCGCTCACCGCGGTGACCGCCGTGGCGATCGGCTCCGGTCTCGCCGGCCTCCTGGCCGCCTACGCGAGCCGGCGTCGGGTGCGGGACGTCGTCTCCGTCCTGCTGTTCATCCCGCTCATGCTCGGCGGCCTCGCCCTCTCGCGGGCCATCGCGTCGTTCGAGGACTTCCTGGCGATCGCGCCCCAGATCGCCCGCGGCGCGGCGTGGACCCCGTTCGGGGCGGGCCCCGCCGCGGCGTGGGCGGTCGCCGAGGGCCGCGGCGCCGCCGTCGCGCTCCACCTCGCGGTGGCGGCCGCCTGGTGCCTGGCCGCCCTGGCCCTGTGGCACCTGGCCGTGCGCCGCACCGTGGAGCCGGTGGCCGTGGGCGGCGGTCGGTCCCGCCGCGTCGCCGCGGGAGCGGACCCGACGCCGCTGCGCTGGCTGGGCCGACCGGCCACGGGCCCGCGCACCGCGATCGCGGCCCGCGCCCAGCGCTACTGGCTGGCCGACCCGCGGTACGCGGCCGGGCTCATCATCATCCCGCTCATGGCCGTCCTGCTGTGGTTCACCGGGGGCATGGCCGGGGAGGGGGGTCCCGGACTGGGCCTGCTGCTGGTCCTCGGGCCGATCACCGCCTGGTCCCTGGCCTACTCGATCTCCGCGGACATCGCCTACGACCACACGGCGTTCCACCTGCACGTCGTCTCGGGCGTGCGGGGCGTGGACGACCGCTGGGGCCGGGTCCTGGGCCTGGCGGGCTGGGGCGTGCCGATGATCCTGCTCGTGACGACGGCGACGGTGGCGGCGGCGGGTGACTGGTCCCTGCTGGCGCCGATGCTGGGCCTGGCCCTCGGCCTGTTCGGGACGACCGCCGGGCTGTCCGCGTTCGTCTCCGCCCGCTTCGTCTACCCGGTCCCGAAGCCAGGGGACAGCCCGTTCGCGACGCCGCAGGGCGCGGCCATGCGCACGATGCTCGTCCAGGGCGCCGCGATGCTGGTCAGCTTGGCGCTCGCGGTGCCGTTCCTGGTGCCCTTCGTCGTCCGGCTCGTCACCGGGGACGCCGTGTGGGGCTGGGTGACGGTGGCCCTCGGGCTCGCGTGGGGCGCCGTCGCGCTGTGGCTGGGCGTGCGCCTGGGGGCGCGTTGGTACGACCGCGCGCAGGCCGAGACCTACCAGGCCGTGGCCGCCTTCTGAGGGGCGCGGCTAGACTGGCCCGCATGAGTGTGACCGGCGAACCCGACCTGAACGACCCCTTCGCGCCCGCCGGCGGCGGCACGCCCGTCCTCGAGCGCGAGGAGCTGCGCCAGGAGATCGAGCCCGGCGACCACGAGCGCTTCGCCCACTACGTCCGCAAGGAGAAGATCACGGAGTCCGCCGTCACCGGCGCCCCCGTGATCGCCCTGTGCGGCAAGGTGTGGGTGCCGGGCCGGGACCCGAACAAGTTCCCCGTGTGCCCCACGTGCAAGGAGATCTACGAGGGCCTGCGCGAGCCGCAGGACGGCGGCGACGGCGACGGCGGCGGCAAGCGCGGTGGCTGGTTCGGAGGCCGCGGCCGTGGCTGACGGCCGCTCCCTGACGAGCGGCACCCCGGACGGCAGCGTCCAGCACGACCTGTTCCACATCGGCGAGGACCTTCCCCCCGCCATGCCCGAGCGCGCGGCGTGGGGGACGGCCCCCAAGCTGCGCCAGTGGCAGCAGGAGGCGCTGGAGCGCTACCTCCAGACCGCCCCGCAGGACTTCCTGGCGGTCGCGACCCCCGGCGCGGGCAAGACGACGTTCGCGCTGCGCGTGGCCAAGATCCTCCTGGACTCCGGCGTCGTGCAACGGCTGACCGTCGTCGCGCCCACGGACCACCTCAAGCGCCAGTGGGCGGACAACGCCGCGCGCGTCGGCATCGCCATCGACCCGAACTTCAAGAACGCCGACGGGCGGCACGGCGCCGAGTACCGCGGGGTGGCGCTGACGTACGCCCAGGTGGCGAACAAGCCCGTCCTGCACCGCAACCGCACCGAGGCCGCCAAGACGCTGGTGATCCTGGACGAGATCCACCACGGTGGCGACGCACTGAGCTGGGGCGAGGGCATCCGTGAGGCGTTCGAGCCGGCCACGCGGCGTCTGTCCCTGACCGGCACCCCGTTCCGCTCGGACACCGCCTCCATCCCCTTCGTCCGCTACGAACTCGGTGCGGACGGCATCGAGCGGTCGAAGGCGGACTACACGTACGGCTACGGCCCGGCGCTGCGGGACCACGTGGTGCGCCCGGTGATCTTCATGGCCTACTCCGGGCAGATGCGCTGGAAGACCTCCACCGGCGAGGTCATGGAGGCTCAGCTCGGCGAGGCCGCCACGAAGGACATCACCGCCTCCGCCTGGCGCACCGCGCTGGACCCGGCGGGCGAGTGGATCCCGTCCGTGCTGCGCGCGGCCGACCAGCGGCTCAGCGAGGTGCGCCGCAACGTGCCCGACGCCGGCGGCCTCGTGATCGCCTCGGACCACCAGGACGCGCGCGCGTACGCCGCGCAGCTCGAGGCGCTGACCGGCCAGCGGCCGGCCGTGATCCTCTCGGACGACAAGGGCGCCTCGGATCGCATCGAGGAGTTCGCCGCGTCGGACGAGCGGTGGATGGTGGCGGTGCGCATGGTGTCCGAGGGCGTGGACGTGCCCCGCCTGTGCGTGGGCGTGTACGCCACGTCCACGTCCACGCCCCTGTTCTTCGCCCAGGCCGTGGGCCGCTTCGTGCGCTCCCGCCGGCGTGGGGAGACCGCCTCGGTGTTCCTGCCGTCCGTGCCCGCGCTCATGCTGCTGGCAAACGAGATGGAGCTCGAGCGGGACCACGCGCTGGACCGCAAGGAGGGCGCCGTCGAGGTCGAGGACCTCGAGGACGCCCCCGAGGAGGACCTCATCGCGGAGGCCAACCGGGCCGAGAGCGGCTCGGACGCGCTGACGCGGGAGAAGTTCGAGGCCCTCGAGTCCCGGGCGAGCTTCGACAAGGTGCTCTTCGACGGCGGCGAGTTCGGCCTCGGCGGCGCCGTCGGCTCGGAGGAGGAGCAGGACTTCCTCGGCATCCCGGGCCTGCTGGACGCCGAGCAGGTCTCCGCCCTGCTGCGGCAGCGGCAGGCCGAGCAGATCCAGCGCCGGCCGCGTGCGCAGGCGGCCGAGCCCGCCGACGTCGTGGACCACCGGCGGATGAAGGAGCTGCGCTCCGAGCTGTCCAAGACGGTGTCCGCCTGGGCGGCCCGTTCCGGCCAGCCGCACGGGGTGATCCACAACCGCCTGCGGGAGATCTCCGGCGGCCCCGCCGTGGCCCAGGCCTCCCGCGAGCAGCTGGAGAAACGGCTGAGCACCCTGCGCGGGTGGTTCGTCGGCCGGACCTGAGGTCCGCCGGGAGCGCGGGGGCGCCCGCGGGCCGTGCCGACCTGAGCGCCGGGTTCAGCCGTCCCGGGACTGGACGCGCACGAAGGCCCGCAGCTCGTCGCCCTCCACGTCACGGGACTCGCGGAAGCCATGGGTCTCGTAGAAGGCGCGCTGGCGCTCCTCGGTGTCCGTGAGCAGCACGTGCTGACGGACATGGCCGTACCGGCGAAGACGTGGCGCAGCAGCTCGGAGGCGATGCCGCGGCGCTGGTGCCCCGGATCCACGAGGATGTCCTGCAGGTAGGCGATGGTGTGTCCGTCGGAGACCACGCGGGCCAGGCCGACCAGTCGGCCGCCGTCGAAGGCGGTCACCACGGTGGCCGAACCCTGCAGCCCGCCCATGAGCGTGCCATGTCCGCCGTGGAGGCGGACCAGCCCACGGCGTCGTAGAGGGCGCGGACGTCGTCGGCGGCCGGGATCGCTCCGGAGAGGTAGCGGATGCCGTCCCGGTCTGCGGCGATGGGGGAGTCGGTCATGGCTGCTCTCCTCGTCTGCGTCGGGCACCGGCTCCGGCACGCCCGCCGGGGCCGAACCCGCTCACGAGGTCGCCAGGATGGCCCCGGCGGCCTCCATCTCGTGGAGCGCGGCCTGGGCGGCCGCCTCGTCGACGCCGGCCACCAGGTCGGTCAGCACGGTGACCTCGTAGCCGGCGTCGAGGGCGTCGAGCACGGTGGCGCGCACGCAGTGGTCCGTGGCGATGCCCACCACGGTGATCGCGTCCACGCCCTGCTCGCGGAGCCACTCGTCGAGGCCGGGGGCGCCGGACTCGACGGCGGCCGCGGCCACGGCGGTGGCCCCGTACGGGCCGACGGTCCCGGAGGGGCGCTCGCCCGCGGCCCCGGTCGGGACGGCGTCGGGCTCGCCGAGGGCGCCGTCGAAGCCGGAGTAGGCGTCCGTGTGCAGGCCCTTGAGGAACTCGGCGTCGAGGTGCTCGGCGTCCAGGTCGGGATGCAGCTCGGCGCCGGCGGTGCCGGCCACACAGTGCACCGGCCAGGTGGTGCGGAAATCCGGCTCGGCGCCGGTGGCCGCGGCGAAGTGCGTGCCCGGGTCGACGTGCCAGTCGCGCGTGGCGGCCACGGCCGCGTAGGCGTCCGCGTGCTCGGCCAGGTGCTCGCTGACCCCGGCCGCGACGGCGGCGCCGCCGGCCACGCCGAGGGCGCCGCCCTCGCAGAAGTCGTTCTGCACGTCCACGATCACCAGGGCGCGGTTCAGGTTCTCCATGGGTCAGTCCTCCAGGAAGATGGTCGGGATGGCGGGGTCGCCCGGCTGCAGGCGGCCCACCGAGGCGGGCAGCTCGCGCAGGGAGGCGGCGTGCCGCTCGGCGGCGCGGGTGACGGCCTCGGGGCCGGTCCAGCCCTCGGCCAGCTCGCCGGCGTGCACGAAACGGTGCAGCAGGGGACGGTCGTCGGCGTCGGGCGCGGCGCTGCGGTTGACGCCGATCACCTCGGCGGTGGCCCGGCCCCGCGGGTCGCGGCGGCGCGCGGCCTCCTTGCGGCCGCCCCGGCTGGCCTTGCCGGAACTGGCCTTGGCCACGTCCACCCACGTGCCGTCGTCGTCCTGGCGGGCCACGAGCTTGTAGACCATGGAGGCGGTGGGCGCGCCGGACCCGGTGACCAGGCGCGTGCCCACGCCGTACGAGCTGACGGGGGCGGAGCGCAGGGCGGCGATCGCGTACTCGTCCAGGTCCGAGGTGACCATGATCCCGGTCTCGGTGTTGCCCAGCTCGTCGAGCAGCTCGCGCACGCGGTGGGCCTGGATCACGAGGTCGCCGGAGTCGACCCGGACGTTCCGCAGGGCCGGGCCGGCCACCTCGACCGCGGTGCGCACGCCCTGCTCCACGTCATACGTGTCCACGAGGAGGGTGGTGTCCGCCCCGAGCGCGGCGACCTGGGCCTCGAAGGCGGCGCGCTCCGAATCGTGCAGCAGGGTGAAGGAGTGGGCGGCGGTGCCGACGGTCGGGATGCCGTACCGGCGGCCCGCCTCGAGGTTCGAGGTGGCGGTGAAGCCCGCGATGGCCGCGGCGCGGGCGGCGGCCACGGCGGACTCCTCGTGCGTGCGGCGCGAGCCCATCTCGGCGCACGGGCGGCCGTCCGCGACGGCCGTCATGCGGGAGGCTGCGGAGGCCACGGCGGAGTCGTAGTTGTAGATGGAGAGCAGGTAGGTCTCCAGGATGCACGCCTCGGCGAACGTCGACTCCACCTGCAGGAGGGGGGAGTGCGGGAAGTAGGCCTCGCCCTCGGCGTAGCCCACGATGTCACCCCTGAACTCGTAGTCGGCGAGCCAGGCCAGCGTGGCGTCGTCGAGGGCGGTGGTGTCCGCGAGGAAGTCGAGCTCGGGCGTGTCGAACCGGAAGCGGGACAGGCCCTCCAGCGCGCGGCCCACGCCGGCCACCACGCCGTAGCGGCGGCCGCTGGGCAGGCGTCGGGTGAACAGCTCGAAGCGGGAGCGGCGGTGCGCGGTGCCGGCCTTCAGCGCGGCCTGGAGCATGGTCAGCTCGTAGTGGTCGGTCATCAGCGCCGTGGGGATCTGCCAGTCGTCGGCGGTCCGCGGGGCGCTGGGCACGGGGTTCTGGCTCACGCGCCCACCCTAGTGGACCGTGGCGGGGCCGGTCCTGGCCCGCCCGCCTCGTACACTGGGGCGCATGTCCGTGCTGACCCGCCACGATCCGTCCGCGCCGCGCGCCGTGCGTCCGGCGCCGGGTGAGTCCGTCCCCGCCGGCGCCACCGACACCGCCCTGCTGGAGCGGCCTCACGAGGACACAGCCCGGGACCGGCCGTGGAACGTCGTGGTGTGGAACGACCCGGTGAACCTGATGAGCTACGTCGCCTACGTGTTCCGCACCCACTTCGGCTACTCCGCCGCCAAGGCGCAGCGGCTCATGCTCGAGGTCCACGAGCGGGGCCGGTCCGTGGTGGCGACGGGCACCAAGGAGAAGGCCGAGCTGCACGTGGGCGCGATGCACGGCTACGGTCTGTGGGCCACGCTGGAGCAGGCGGAGGACTGAGGAGGGGCATGGCAGAACGGTTCCGCTGGACGCGGCGGGGGTACACGGCGCAGCTGGAGCTGCCGGAGGTGCGCCTGCTGCGCGGGCTGGTCAGGGACGTCGTCGCCCTGCTCGAGGGCCGACGCGCGGACGTGCGCCCCGCCGAGGCGGACCCCGCCGAGGCCCCGGCCGCCGAGGACGGCGTCGACACGCCCGAAGATCCCCCGGCGGCGCCGCCGTCCGTGTCCGCCGCGCAGGACGCGGGCCCCGTGGCCGGGCTGGACGCGTCCGACGCCGCGTTCTGGGGGCTGGTCTCCGGCCTGCACCTGAGCCAGGACCCGGAGCCGCAGCGCTCGGCCCCCACCGACCCGGCCGTCGCACGCCTCCTGCCGGATGCGATGCCCCAGGCCGGCGCCGCCGAACAGGGCGCCCACCGGGCCCTGACCGAGGACGCCCTGTCGGAGGGGAAGCTCGCGGACGCGCGCCTGGCCCTCGAGCTGCTGCGCTCGACGCGCGTGGAGGTGCCGCACGACCAGGCGCCGGCCTTCGGCCGCGCGCTCAACGACGTGCGCCTCGTCCTGGCCGCCCGCCTGGGCGTCGAGACCGAGGAGGACGCCGCCCGCGTGCACGCCGTGGACGACTGGCGCAGCGCGGAGGACGTCGAGTCCACCATGGCCCTGCTCTACAACTTCACCTCGTGGCTGCTGGAGACGCTCATGACGGAGATGCTCAGCGAGCTGCCCGAGGGCGCGGACGAGTCCGCGCCGGGCGCCGGGGACGCGGAGGACGAGCAGTGAGCGGCCAGCGCGCCGCCGTGGACGCCGCCGCGCCGATCGGCGTGTTCGACTCGGGCGTGGGCGGGCTGACCGTGGCCCGGGCGATCATGGACCAGCTGCCCCACGAGTCCATCCTCTACGTGGGCGACACGGAGCACTCGCCGTACGGCCCGCGGCCCATCGCCGAGGTACGGGCCCTCGCCCTGGCGATCATGGACGAGCTCGTCGCGCGCGGCGTCAAGGCGCTCGTGATCGCGTGCAACTCCGCGTCGGCCGCCGTGCTGCGCGACGCCCGCGAGCGCTACACGGGAGGCCACGGCATCCCCGTGATCGAGGTGATCCAGCCCGCCGTGCGCCGCGCCGTGGCCGCCACCCGCACGGGCCGAATCGGCGTGATCGGCACCGAGGCGACCGTCGGGTCCCGCGCCTACGAGGACTCGTTCTCGGCCGCCCCGCACCTCGAGATCACCTCGGTCGCGTGCCCGCGGTTCGTGGAGTTCGTGGAGGCCGGCATCACCACCGGCCCCGAACTGCTGGAGACCGCCCGGGAGTACACGGCCCCGCTGCGCGCGGCGGGCGTGGACACCCTCGTGCTGGGATGCACCCACTACCCGCTGCTGACCGGCGCCCTCTCGCTCGTGATGGGGGAGGACGTCACGCTCGTCTCCTCCGCGGAGGAGACCGCCAAGGACCTCTACCGGGAACTGGTCCGCCTCGGCCTCGAGCACCCCCACTCGGCCGCGGGCTCCGGCCAGGCCACCCGCCACCGCTTCGCCGCCACCGGCGACCCCGACCACTTCCAGGCCCTCGCGCGCCGCTTCCTCGGACCCGAGGTCGAGTCCGTGCGCCGCCTGGAGACGATCGGCGCGCCCCGCCCCGCGGCCGCGCCGGTCCCGACGCGCTCGACGGCCTTCGTGCGGCTGGGCGCCGAGCAGGAGGGTGTGACGTGAAGCTGACCATCATCGGGGCCTCCGGGTCCTTCCCCGGCCCGGGCTCACCCGCCTCGTGCTACCTCCTCACCGCCGAGGGCGTGGCCGAGGACGGCGTCACCCCGCGCACATGGCGGATCCTGCTGGACCTCGGCAACGGCGCCCTCGGCGTGCTGCAGCGCTACGTCGAGCTCGAGGACCTGGACGGCATCCTGCTCTCCCACCTGCACCCGGACCACTTCATGGACCTGTGCGGGATGCACGTGGCCATCCGCTGGAACCCGGCCGGCTGGGACCGCGGCCGGCTGCCCGTCTACGGACCCGCCGGCACCGCCGACCGCATCGCCGAGGCGTACGGGATGGACCCCGAGCCGGGGATGCACCAGGACTTCGAGTTCCGGTGCTGGGCCGCCGGCCGCACCGAGCGGCTCGGTCCGTTCCGGTTCACCCCGGTCCCCGTGCGCCATCCCATCGACGAGGCCTACGCGATCCGGGTCGAGGTGGACCGCGTCGACGACGACGGCGACGTCACCACCCGCGTGCTCACCTACTCCGGGGACACCGACGCGTGTGAGGGGCTCGTCGAGGCCGCGCGGGACGCGGACGTGTTCCTGTGCGAGGCCGCCTTCCACGAGGGCCGGGACGACGGCATCGACGGCGTCCACCTGACCGGCCGACGGGCCGGCGAGACGGCGGCGCAGGCCGGGGCCCGGAAGCTGCTGCTCACACACCTGCCGGTGTGGAACGATCCGCAGCGCGCCGTCCAGGAGGCCCGCGCGGTGTACGACGGCCCGCTGGCCGTCGCCGTCTCGGGGCTGAGCTACGGCGTCTGAGGGCGTGCCTAGACTGGAGGCCATGAGCTCTCCCGCCCCCACCGCCCCCCGCCCGGACGGCCGCGCCGTCGACGAGCTGCGCCCCATCACCATCACCCGGGGCTGGTCCCGGCAGGCGGAGGGCTCGGCCCTGATCGAGTTCGGGAACACCCGCGTGCTGTGCACCGCCTCCTTCACCGAGGGCGTGCCGCGCTGGCTCAAGGGCGAGGGGACCGGCTGGGTCACCGCCGAGTACGCGATGCTCCCGCGGGCCACCAACGAGCGCAGCCAGCGCGAGTCCGTCAAGGGCCGGATCGGCGGGCGCACCCACGAGATCTCCCGCCTGATCGGCCGGTCCCTGCGCGCCGTCATCGACCTGTCCGCCCTGGGGGAGAACACCATCGTCCTGGACTGCGACGTCCTCGACGCCGACGGCGGCACCCGCACCGCCGCCATCACGGGCGCCTACGTCGCCCTCGCCGAGGCGGTGGCCTGGGCGCGGCGCGAGGGGATCCTCGCCAAGGGCGCCGCCGTCCTCAAGGACTCCGTCGCCGCGGTGTCCGTGGGCATCGTGGACGGGGTGCCCGTCCTCGACCTGCCGTACGTGGAGGACGTGAAGGCGGAGACGGACATGAACGTGGTCGTCACCGGGGCCGGGGAGTTCGTGGAGGTGCAGGGCACCGCCGAGGGCGCGCCGTTCACCCGCGCCGAGCTGGACACCCTGCTGGACCTGGCCCTGATCGGCACGGGTGAGCTGGCCCGCATCCAGGCCGAGACCCTGGCCGCCGCCACGGAGGACCGGGCGTGAGCGCGCCCGCCTCCTCGTCGGCGGGCCTGCCGGAGGGCGCCCGCATCGTGCTCGCCACGCACAACGCGGGCAAGGTGCGCGAGCTGCGGCAGCTGCTCGCCGGCGCCGTGCCCGGCCTCGACGTGGAGGCCGCGGTGGTGGACGCGGGCGCCGTGGGCGCCCCGGACGTCGTCGAGGACGGCGTCACGTTCGCCCAGAACGCGCTGAAGAAGGCCCGCGCCGTGGCCGCGCACACCGGGCTGATCGCCGTCGCGGACGACTCCGGTCTGGCCGTGGACGTGCTGCACGGCGCCCCCGGGATCTTCTCGGCCCGCTGGGCCGGGCGCCACGGGGACGACCGTGCCAACCTCGAGCTGCTGCTGGCCCAGCTGGCCGACGTGCCGGACGAGCATCGGGGTGCCCAGTTCGTGTGCGCCGCCGCGCTCGCGGTCCCCAGCGGCCCGGACGCCGCGGGCGCCCGGGCCATCCACGTCGAGCACGTCGAGCACGGCCGCCTGCCCGGCACGCTGCTGTGCGAGCCCGTGGGGGACGGCGGCTTCGGCTACGACCCGATCCTGCGGCCCGAGGGCCGGGACGTGTCCACCGCGCAGCTGAGCCCCGAGGACAAGAACGCGATCAGCCACCGGGGGCACGCCTTCCGCGCCCTGCTGCCCTACCTGGTGGACGCGCTCGACGCGCGCCCGTGAGCGGCGGGCGCGTCCCCGTGCCGGGGCTGGACTTCACCGCGATCGACTTCGAGACCGCCAACGGCTTCCGCGGCTCCCCGTGCGCCGTGGGCGCCGTCCGGGTGCGGGACGGGGTCATGGTGGACCGTGCCGAGTGGCTGATCCGTCCGCCCGTCGGCTTCGACCGGTTCGATCCCCGCAACGTGCGCATCCACGGCATCACCGAGGACCGCGTCCTGGACGCCCCCCGGTTCGCGCAGGTGTACGACGAGCTCGCGGACTTCGTGGGGACGGACGTGCTCGCGGCGCACAACGCGGGCTTCGACGTCGGCGTCATCGAGTCCGGCCTCGAGGTCTCCGGCCGGGACGTGCCGGGCCTGGAGTTCGTGTGCACCCTGGTGCTGGCGCGCCGCGTCTACGACCTGCCCTCGTACGCCCTGCCCTCCGCGGCGCGCGAGGCCGGCTTCACCCCGGGACGCCACCACGACGCACTGGCCGACGCCGAGGCCTGCGCGGCCATCCTCGTGGACATCGGCCGGCGCGTGCTGGGAGCGCCGCCGGCCGACGCGGACGTTCTGCCGGGTCTGACCGACGCGCCGGCCGGCCGCGGCGTCGACCGCCTGATGCGGGCCCAGGGGCTGAGCGTCAGCGTCCTCGCCCCCCGGGCGGCGGGATCGGGCGCCGAGTCGAAGGCCACTCGCCAGGCCCGGCGCACCGAGGGCGTCTTCGACGCGCGGGTCCCGCTGCGGGACGAACGCGCCATGCCCGACTTCATGCGCTGGCCGGACGAGGGCGTCAATCCGCTCCCGAACCCGACCGCCGACCCGGGCCACCCCCTGTTCGGCCAGACCGTGGTGTTCACGGGCGGCATCGGCATGTCACGTCAGAGTGCCAAGACGCGCGCGGCCTCGCACGGCGCGCAGACCGCGAACCGGGTGGGCGCGGCCACCACGATGCTCGTCGTCGGGGACGGCTTCGAGGCCGCGGACCTGCACCGCCCGCGCGCCGAGGACGGGGCGCCGCAGGCCGTGACCACGGCGCTGGCGCACCGCAAGACGCGGGACGCCCTGCGCCGGCGGGACCGTGGGCAGGCCATCGCCCTGGTCTCCGAGGGGGAGTTCCTGCAGATGCTCGACGGGAACTGGCCGGACGCCGCGCGCTGAACCGCTCAGGTGGTCGCGGCGCTCCAGCGCCGGGCGGCCTCCAGGACGACCTCGCGCTCGGCAATCCACCCCGGGACAGAGGCCTCGGCCGCGGCGCGGTCCTCGGGGTCGTGCGCGCCGAACACGGCGGTGCCGTGCGCGGCGCCGAGCACCTGCCCGGCCAGCGAGGCCGTGGAGTCGGAGTCGCCGTCGTGGTTCACGCCGATCCGCAGCGCCAGGGCGAGCGCCGCCGCCGGATCGGCCGGGTGCGCCGCCTGCGCGGTGAGCGCGGCATACAGTGCGATGGCCAGGGCCTCCTCCGCGACCCAGCCCTCGCCGAGCGCGGTGGGGAGGGCGCCGGGGGCGCCGGGGTCGGCGTCGACGGTGCCGGCCAGGTCGATCGCCGCGGCGACGGCGACGCGGGTCTCCTCGGCCTCCTCGCCCAGGCTGTCGAGCCACGCGCGGGCGTGCGCGACCGCGGCGGCCAGGTCCAGGCCGCGCAGCAGAGCAGCGATGACGAGGGCATACGCGGCTGCCGCGACCCACGCGGTGGGGTGGCCGTGCGTGAGGACGGCCCCCTGGCGGGCGAGGGACACGACGTGCGGGTCCTCGAGCCCCGGCACCATCCCGTACGGGGCCGAGCGCATGACCGTCCCGCAGCCCTTCGAGCCCGGGTTGTGCGGGTCGCCCGGCAGGCCCATCCCCGGTTCGGCGAGCCCGCTCAGGCACGCGGTGCCCGGCGCGCGGCGCACCTTCAGCTCCGCGTGCGCGTCGATCCAGCGGGGCGGGGCCGGGGGAGCGCCCTCGGGCAGCGCGCCGTCCTGCGTGGCGAACCAGCGCAGGCACGCGAGCCACACGCACGCGGCGGGATCGGCCGGGACGCCGTCGTTCTGCCACTCGATCCACTCGAGCAGGCCGTCGAGCACGTACAGCGTCAGCTGCGTGTCGTCGGTGATCGGCAGGGCGTGGGCGCCCTCCTGGGCGAGCAGGTCCGCGGCGTCGGTGACGCCGGCGGGGCCGTGCACGGCCGCGATCCCCGACGCGGGGGTGAACTCGACGACGCCGCCCAGCGCGTCCCCGGCGGCGCCGGCCGCGAGGAGGGCCAGGACCCGGTCGGCGTGCTCGGGGCCGGGCAGGGGCGTGGACGAGGAGGCGGGGGGCTCGGGCGCGGTGGCGGACATGCCGCCATCGTATGAGCCGTGCGGCGTCGTGCTTATCCCGTCCGCACCCTCCCTAGAGTGGGCCGCATGATCCTGCTGCACACCTCGGACTGGCATCTGGGCCGGTCGTTCCACGGCACCGGGCTGCTCGAGGCCCAGGAGGAGGTCCTGGACGCCCTGGTCGCGACCGTGACGGAGCGCGGCGTGGACGCCGTCCTGCTGGCCGGGGACGTGTACGACCGCGCGCTGCCGCCGGCGGACGCCGTCCGGCTGCTGGACCGGACGCTCTCCCGGCTGCACGCGGCCGGCGCCCAGGTGGTGCTCACGAGCGGCAACCACGACTCGGCGGTGCGCCTCGGCTTCGGCGGCGGACTCCTGGCGGCCGCGGGCGTGCACGTGCGCGCGGACGCCGCGGACCTGGACCGCCCGGTGCTGCTCACCGAGCCCGGGATCGACGGCGGCGCAGGCCAGACCGTGGCCGTCTACGGCATCCCCTACCTCGAACCGCGTCACCAGGGACCTGCCTGGGGCGTGGCGCCCCACCACACGGCCGTGCTGACGGAGGCGGTCCGCCGTGTCCACGCCGATCTGGCCGCCCGCCGCGCCGAGGCGCCGGAGCCGGTGGCCGGCGTCGTGCTGGCCCACCTGTTCGCGGCCGGGGGCCACGGCTCCGAGTCCGAACGGGACATCGGCGAGGGGGAGCACGTCGAGCCGGACGCCCCGCCCGAGATGCTGGTGGGCACGCTGGGGCAGGTGCCGGTCTCCGTGTTCGACGGGCTCGACTACGCGGCCCTGGGCCACCTGCACGGCCGGCAGCGGCTGGCCGAGCACGTGCGGTACTCCGGCTCTCCGCTGCCGTACTCCTTCGCCGAGGCGGGCCACCGCAAGGGCGGCTGGCTCGTCCACGTCACGGGCGGGGCCGTCACCGACGTCGAGGCCGTGGACTGGGGCGCCGGGCGGCGCCTGGCGGTGCTGTCCGGGCGGATCGAGGACCTGCTGGAGTCCCCGGAGTTCGCGTGGGCGGAGCAGTGCTGGGTGCAGGTCACCGTCACCGACGGCGACCGCCCCGAGCGGGCCCTGGAGCGTCTCAAGACGCGGTTCCCCTTCGTGCTCGTCTTCCGCCACGAACCGGCCGGCGGGAGGCGGGCCCGGGAGCGGACCTACGCCCAGGTCCTGCGGCAGGCGCCCTCGGACCACGCGCTCGCGGTCGGTTTCGTGGACCACGTCCGGCAGCGGCCGGCCAGCGAGGCCGAGCGGGACCTGCTGCGGGAGGCCCTCGAGGCCGCCCGCGCGGCGGAGGTGCGCGCATGAGGATCCACCGGATGCGCCTGGAGGGGCTCGGGCCCTACGCCCAGGCGCAGGACGTCGACTTCGACCGGCTCAACGCGTCCGGCCTGTTCCTGCTGGACGGGCCCACCGGCGCGGGCAAGTCCACGGTGCTGGCCGCGCTGTGCTTCGCCCTCTACGGGACCGTGCCGGGCGGACGGTCGGCCGAGTCGCTCGTGACCACGCTGCGCGAGCCCGGCGCGGTGATCCCCGAGGTGCAGGTCGAGTTCACCGTGCAGGGCCGGCGCTTCGAGGTGGTCCGCTCGCCCAAGCACGAGCGGCCCCGCCGACGACGCAGCGCGGCGGGAGGCGCCACCGTCACCACGCCGGCCACGGTCTCCCTGCGGGAACGCGTGGCCGGGGAATGGACGGCGCCGCTCACCCGGGCGGACGAGGTCGGCCAGCAGATCGCGGCCGTCCTGCACCTGGACGCCGAGCAGTTCATGCAGGTGGTCCTGCTGCCCCAGGGGCAGTTCGCCCAGTTCCTCACCGCGAAGTCGGATGAGCGCCGCGTCCTGCTGCGGCGGCTCTTCGGCACGCAGCGCTTCGACGGCGTCGAGGAGCACCTGCGCGGCGAGACGGCCCGGCTGGACACCGCGGTGGCCGTGGACGCGGACGTGGCCCGGACTGCGCGGGCGCAGCTGGCCGAGGCGCTCCACGAGGCGCTCGGCCCGGACTGGCATGCGCCGGAGCCGTCACCGGACACGGACGAGCGGCTGCTCGCCCTCGCCGCTGAGCGCGCGGGTCGCGCGCACGAGGACGCACGGGCCGGCCTCGCCACGGCCCGCGCCGCCGAGCAGCAGGCTCGGGTGACGGCGCGTGAGCTGGAGACCCGCGGGCGGGACCTGGCCGCGGCCGAGGCGTGGGGGCGCCGTCGACGCGACCACGACGCCGAGGCTGAGACCGCCGCCGCGCGGCGCCGCGCCGTCGACGCCCATGAGCGCGCCGGGCGGGTGCTCACCGCCGCGCAGCGGGCCACCGCGGCGGCGGACGCCGCCGGCACCGCGTCGGAGGCGGTGACGCAGGCCCTGGCGCACGTCGAGGACGAGCCGACCGCGGCGGCGTGGCTCGCCGCCGCCCGGGCGGACGGGGCCGCCGACACGCCCGCCTCCCGCCAGGCGCTGGGGGAGGCCGAGCGCGCCGCGGAGGCGGTGGCGCGCGCGGTTCGGGACCGTGACCGGATGCGCGAGCTGGAGCAGGAGGCGGCCGCCGCGGCGGAGCGGCGGGCCGAGATCGACCGCGACCGTGCCGCCCTGGTCGAGTCCCGCCCCGAGCGTGAGGCGGCCGTCGCGGCACTCCGCTCGGCCGTCGAACGCGGCACCGAGCGTCTCGGTGTCCGGGAGGCCGTGGACCGCGCCGTGTCCGAGGCCGCCGCGCGCCGCACGGCCGCCGAGGCCGCGGCCGCCCGCGCCGTCGAGGTCGAGACCGCGGCCCGGGCCCACCGAGAGGCACAGGAGCGGCGGAGTGAGGCCGCCGAACGACACGTCGGTCTGCTGCGTGCCCGGTACGAGCAGGCCGCCTCCGAACTGGCGGAGCGGCTCGTGCCCGGCGAGCCGTGCGCCGTGTGCGGCTCGCCCGAGCACCCGGCCCCGGCCGCCACCGCGGACACCACGGTGACCGAGGCGGACGTGCGGGACGCCGAGCAGGCCCGCACCGCGGCCGACCGGGCCGTGACCGACGCCGAGACCACCCTGCGCGCCGCCGAGCAGACCCTCCGCACGGCGCGCGAGGCCGCCGCCGGGCTCGCACCCGAGGCCGCGCGAGAGGCGCTCGAGCGCGCCGAGGCCGAACGGGCCGCGCTGGACCAGGCGGCGAAGGACCTCGCCGCGGACCGCCGCCGGCTGACCGCCGCCGAGAAGGAGCACGCCGGGGCCGACGAGACCGCCGCCGCGCTCGCGGCCGAGGACGGCCGGCTCGCCGAGGCCGCCGCCCACCGCGCCGCCCGACTGAGCGAGCTGCGGGACGCCGTCGAGGCCGCCCGCGGCGACGCCGAGAGCCTCGACGCCCGCGGCGACCAGGTCACCGCCGCACGCCGGGTCCTGGCCGCCCTCGCTGCGGCGCAGGACGAGGACGCGCGCGCCCGGGCGGTCGCCGACGAGACCGGCCAGGCGCTCGCCGCCACGCTGGCCGAACAGCACTTCGACGACGTCGACGCGGCGCGCGCGGCCCGCCTCGAGGAGACGGACGCCGCCGCCCGCACGGCCGCCGTGCAGGAGTGGGATGCCGAACGGGCCCGCCTCGCCGAGCTCGAGGCGAGCGAGCCCGTCCGCCGGGGCCGCGCCCTCGCCGAGGCCGGCGTCGAGCCGCCGACCGAGGAGCAGACCCGCGCCGCCGCCGAGGCGCTCGCCGCGGCCGAGGCCGCGAGCTCGTCCCGGGCGACGGCGGTCGGTCGACTCGATTCACTGGTCGCCACGGTGCGCCGACAGTCAGCTGCCCTGACCGAGGTCCTGGAGCGGTCTGCCGGGCTCATCGCCGAGCACACGCGGGTGCGGGGGCTGCTCGACCTCGTCCGCGGCGGCGGGGAGAACCTGCTCAAGATGCCGCTGACGAGCTACGTCCTCGCCGGGCGGCTCGAGGAGGTCGCCGCCGCGGCCACCGAGCGTCTGCTCGCCATGACGGACCAGCGGTATTCGATCGAGTACTCGGACGCCGTGGGCGGGCGCGGGAACAAGGGCCTCGAACTCGTCATCCGGGACCACTACGTGGACGAGACGCGCCACCCGGCCACGCTCTCGGGCGGCGAGACCTTCATGGCCTCCCTCGCCCTCGCCCTGGGGCTCGCGGACACCGTGCAGGCCGAAGCCGGCGGCATCGAACTGGACACGCTCTTCGTGGACGAGGGCTTCGGCTCGCTCGACGCGGACACCCTCGACGACGTCCTGGATGTCGTGGACACCCTGCGGACCGGTGGCCGGACCGTGGGCCTCGTCTCCCACGTCGAACGGATGAGGCAGGAGATCGGTGTGCGCCTCGAGGTGCGCAAGGACCGGCGCGGCTCGAGCCTCGCGGTGCACGACGGCGCCTGAGCGGCGGGGGTGCGCCCCGCCGCCCCGGCCCGCGTCACGCGTGAGGTCAGGCCCGGTGCCACCGCCGGCGGAGGCGCTGCCGGAGTCGGCCGAGGCGTCCGGCGTCGAGCTCGGACGGGGCCGCCCAACGCTCCTCAGCCCGGCGCGCCTGCTCGGCCGCGCGCTCGGCCGCGACGCGCTGCGCCTCCCGCTCGGCCGCGACACGGCGCTCCTCCTGCAGGCGGCGCTCCCCGCGGACCTCGGTGAGCCGGTACAGCACGGGCACGAGCACGAGCGTGAGCAGGGTGGAGGACACCAGGCCGCCCACCACGGCCACCGCGAGGGGCTGGGAGATGAACCCCGCGTGCCCCGTGATGCCCAGGGCCATCGGGGTCATGGCCAGGACGGTGGCCAGGGCCGTCATCACCACCGGGCGCACGCGGTTGAGCGCGCCCACCTCGATCGCCTCGTCCAGGGTCATGCCGCGGTCGCGGCGGTACTGGTTGATCAGGTCGATCAGCACGATCGCGTTCGTCACCACGATGCCCACCAGCATGAGCAGCCCGATCATCGTGGACAGTCCCAGCGGCGTGCCGGTGGCCAGCAGCGCCAGGAACACGCCCGTGGCGGCGAAGGGGATCGACACGAGCAGCACGAGCGGCTGGCGCAGCGAGTTGAACGTCGCCACCATCACGACGTACACGGTCGCCACGGCGGCCAGCAGCGCCAGTCCGAGGTCCCGGAACGTCTGCGCCTGCTGCTCCGCCGCGCCGCCCACGGCCGCGGTGACGCCCTCGGGCAGGTCCAGCTCCGCCACGGCCTGCGTGACCCGGCGCGAGACGGCCCCGAGGTCCTCGTCGTCCGGGGTCACCGTGACGACGGCGGTCCGCTCGCCGTTCGAGGACGTCACCCGGGCGGGCACCGGCACTCGCGAGACCTCGGCGAGGTCCCCCAGCGGCACGGGCCCCTCGGCCGTCTCCACGGGCACCTGGCGCAGGGCGTCGAGGGACTCGACCGGCTCCGGGTCACCCAGCTGCACCGCGAAGCTCTCGAACCCGAAGCGGACGTCGCCCACGGGCACGGCCTGCAGGGCGGCGGCGGCCTGGCCGGCCACCGCCTCCTCGGTCAGGCCGAGCCGGGCGGCGGCGACGGTGTCCACGTCCACCTGGAACGTCGGGCGCAGGTCCGAGGCCGGCGTCGTCACCTCGCGGGCACCCTCGACGGGCCGCAGCGCCTCGGCGACCTGATCGGCGGCCGCGGTGAGGGCCTGCGGGTCGGGGGCGGAGACGGACACCTCGATGTCCTGGCCGCCGCTCGGCCCCTGCTGCGTGGAGACGGACACGTCGCCCACGCCGTCGAGACCGGTGAGCTCGGCGCGCACCCCGTCCTGAAGGGCCACCTGGTCCGCATCCGGGTCGGTCACCACCGTGAACCGCGCCCGGTCCGCCGAGGAGCCGCCGAAGGCCCCCATCGGACCGGCGGCGGTGCCGGCCGTCCACTGGACCGTCTCGACGCCGTCGGTGTCCAGCAGCACCCGCTCGATGCGCTCGGCGGCGGCGGCCGTGGTCTCCAGCGACGTCCCCGGCTCCTGCTCCGCCGTGACGACGAACGAGTTCTGTCCCGAGTCGCCCAGGAGGTTCGTGGGGATCAGCGGGACCAGCGCGGCCGTGCCGGCCAGCAGCGCCAGGGCGGCAGCGAGGGTGACCACGGTGTGCCGCTGCGTCCAGCGCAGCACCGGGCGGTAGGCCCGGGTGAGCCATCCGCCGGCCGCCACGGGCCGGTCGCCGGGGACGGCGGGCGCGGCCGTGGTCTCGGCCCCGCGCCGCGGGGCGCGCAGGAACCACCAGCACAGCACCGGCACGATCGTCAGGGCGACGACGAGGGAGGCCAGCAGGGCGACCGTGGCGGTCACGGCGAAGGGCCGGAACAGCTCGCCGGCCAGGCCGCCCACGAAGGCGATGGGCAGGAACACGGCCACGGAGACCAGGGTGGAGGCGGTGATCGCGGTGGCGACCTCGCGCGTGCCGTCCAGGATCGCGGAGCGCCGGTCGGCGCCCAGGCCGAGGTGCCGGCGGATGTTCTCCACCACCACGATCGCGTCGTCCACGACCCGGCCGATCGAGATCGTCAGCGCCCCGAGCGTCAGCGTGTTGAGGGAGTAGCCGAAGGCCGCCACCCCGATGAGGGCGGCCAGCAGGGACAGCGGAATGGACACGGCGGTGACGAGGGTGGAGCGCACCGAGAGCAGGAACACGGCGATCACCAGCACGGCGAACGCCAGGCCCAGCAGGCCCTCCTGGAACAGCGTGTCGATGGACTGCTGGATGAACGGGGCCTGGTCGAACACCACGGTCAGGTCCGCGCCGCCGCCCACCAGGGACGCCAGCTCCGGCAGGGCGTCGCGCACGGCCTGAGAGACCGCCACGAGGTCGGCGTCCGGGGTCGCGGTCACGGAGACGGACAGCGTCGGCACCCCGTCGGTGCGGGTCAGGGAGGTGGGGGCCGCGGCCACGAGGGTGACGTCGGCGACCTCGTCCAGGGTGCGCGGTTCGCCGTCGCCGGAGGGAGCGACGACGATCCCGCGCAGGCCCTCGAGGTCCTCGACGGCGGCGCCCGCCTGGACGGGATAGGTGGTCGCGCCCTCGGTGACCTGGCCGACGGGGAAGAGGCCGGCGTTCTCCTCGAGCGCGTCGGTGATGTCGGAGGTGGTCAGCCCGGCGGCGGCGAGCGCGGCCGGGTCCGGGACCACGGAGACGTTCTCGTCCGTGCCGCCGAGCACGTCGGCGCCGCGGACGCCGTCGATCTTCTGCAGCCGCGGGGCCAGGACGTCCTCGGCGCGGCGGCGCAGGGTGTTGAGGTCCTCGTCCCCGGACAGGGCGAGGAAGACCACCGGGAAGTCGGAGACGGAGCCCGCGAAGGACGAGGTCTCCGCCTCCTCCGGCAGCTGCGGCCCGAGGTTGGCGACCACCCGGTCCACCTGGGACCGGGCCCGGTTCAGGTCTGTGCCGTAGGCGAACTCCAGCTGGACCGCGTTGAAGCCGGACTGCGACGTGGACCGCGAGGATTCGAGCCCCTCCACGGCCTGCAGGGCCGTCTCGAGGGGCTCTCCCACCTGCGCGTCCACGACCTCGGGGGACGCCCCCGGGTAGAGCGTCGACACGGAGATGACGGGCAGCTCGAGCGGGGGGATCAGCTCCCGCTTGAGCTGCCCGGCGGAGAGGACGCCGAACACCGCGATGAACACGGTGACGAGCGCCACGAGCGCCCGCCGGCCGAGTGAGAACCGTGCGAGCGCTCCCATCGCGGCGTCAGGCCAGCTTCAGTGCGGCGTCGGTGACGGTGCGGACCTCGTCCAGCAGCGCCGGGTCGTCGTTGAGCGTGTGGCCCAGGGACGGGATGAGCTCCTTGAGCGTGCCGTCCCAGCCGGCCATCTTCGCGGGGAAGCAGCGCTCGAGCAGCTTCACCATGATGGGGGCCGCGGTGGAGGCGCCCGGGGAGGCGCCGAGCAGGCCGCCGAGCGAGCCGTCCGCGTGCGTGACGACCTCGGTGCCGAACTGCAGGACGCCGCCGAAGCGGCCCTTGCGCTTCATCACCTGCACGCGCTGGCCCGCGGTGATCAGCTCCCACTCGCCGCCGTCGGCCTCCGGGTAGAACTCGTGCAGCGCGTCGATCTTCTTGTCCCGGGACTTCAGCACCTCGGTCACGAGGTACTTGGTCAGGTCCATGTTGTCCTTGGCCACGTCCAGCATCGTGCTGAGGTTGTGCGGGCGCACGGACAGCGGCAGGTCCAGGTAGGAACCGGTCTTGAGGAAGTTCGTGGAGAACCCGGCGTAGGGGCCGAACAGCAGGGACCGCTTGCCGTTCACGAAGCGGGTGTCCAGGTGGGGCACGGACATCGGCGGGGCGCCGACGGCGGCCTGGCCGTACACCTTGGCCATGTGCTGGTTGACCACGGACTCGTCCGTGCAGCGCAGGAACTGGCCGGAGACGGGGAAGCCGCCGAAGCCCTTGGCCTCGGGGATGCCGGACTTCTGCAGCAGGGGCAGGGCGCCGCCGCCGGCACCGACGAAGACGAAGCGGGCGCGGTCCACGAGCTCGGAGCCGGCGGCCTTGTTCTTGACCTTGACCTCCCAGCGGCCGTCCGTGCCGCGGGTGAGGCCGGTGACCTTGTGACCGAAGCGCACCTCGGCGCCGGCGCCGGCCATGGCCGTGATGAGCTGGCGGGTGAGGGAGCCGAAGTCCACGTCGGTGCCGCCGGTGTTGCGGGACGCCGCCAGGCGCTGGCCCGGCTCACGGCCCTCGATCAGCAGCGGGGCCCAGGCGCGGATCTGCTCCGGGTCCTCGCTGTGCTCCATGCCGGCGAACAGCGGCTGGGCGGACATGGCCTCGTAGCGGGCGCGGAGGTAGTCCGCGTGGTCGTCACCCCACACGAAGGACATGTGCGGCAGCGGGTTGATGAAGGACTTGGGGTCCTTGAGCGTGCCGTCCGCCACCAGGGAGGACCAGAACTGGCGGGTGGTCCAGAACTGCTCGTTGATGCCCAGCGCCTTGGTGACGTCCACCCGGCCGTTCTTGTCCATGGGCGAGTAGTTCAGCTCGCAGAGGGCGGCGTGGCCGGTGCCCGCGTTGTTCCACGGGTCGGAGGACTCCAGGCCGGCCTGGTCGAGGCTCTCGTACAGGGCGATGGACCAGGTGGGCTCGAGCTTCTGCAGCAGCACGCCCAGGGTGGCGCTCATGATGCCGCCGCCGATCAGGACGACGTCGTGGGTGGCGGTGGACGAGGTGGTGGGCACGGTCAACTCCTGAAGCAGAACGACGGCGGGTGGGCGCAGTGGAACCGGGCCGAGCAGAGGCGGTCGGGCCGAGCGCCGTGATCTCCCACTGTACTACCGGTGGGTTCAGCCTTCGGTCAGCCTGACGCGCGAGAAGGGCTCGTCCAGCTGCGGCGACGTCGGGTAGGAGGCCACGCGCGGGCCGGTGGCCAGGGCGGAGATCGGGTAGACCAGCGGCAGCGCCGGCAGGTCGAGGGCCATGGCCCGGACGACACGGCGGAACAGGCCGCGGCGCGCGTCGTCGTCGTTCTCGGCCGCCGCCGCGTCCACGTCCTCGACGACGCGCGGGTTGCGGTAGCCGGTCTCGGCGCGGCCCGAGCGCGCGAAGGGCTCGAGGAACGCGTGCGGGTCGCGGTAGTCGCCGGTGCGGCCCATCAGGTGCAGGGCTCGGGTGGGCCGGGAGACGACGGCGTGCAGGTAGTCCTGGTCCTCCGGCACGGGCACGGGCACGATGTGCATCCCCACCGCGCCGAGGTCGTGGGCGACCATCGCGTAGACCCGCTCCGGCTCGGGCAGGGAGGGGCGGGCCGTGCCGGCCGGGTAGAGGAACTCCAACGGCTCCCCGTCGTATCCCGCCAGGCCGAGGAACTCGCGGGCCCGGCCCGGGTTGACGTCGTAGCGCCGCGCCTCCTCGTCGCCGACGCCGAGGGAGGGGGGGACGAGGTCGTGGGCCAGGCGGGTGCCCTCGAGGAAGACGTCGCTGCCGGCGATGCGCGGGCGGTCCACCGCGTACGCGATCGCCTGGCGCAGGTACTGCGAGCGCACGCTCGGGTGGTCCAGGTTCATGCCCACGTAGAGCACGCCCAGGGGGTCCCGGGGCAGCACCTGGGTGCCGGCCTCGACGAGGGGGCGCAGCTGGCCGGGGGCGACGACGTCGATCACGTCCGCCGTGCCGCGCCGCAGCTCCCGCAGGCGCACGGAGGCCCGACCCCACGCCTGCACGGCCACCGGGTACGCCGCCGGATCGGAGCCGCGGTGGCCGGCGCTGGGGACCAGGATCGTCGCGCCCGAGGCGCCCGGGTGGGCGCGCGTGAGCTCGGCGGTCTCCGCGGCGTCGGCCCAGCGGTAGGGGCCGGTGCCGGCGGGGGTGGTGACCTCGGAGCCGTCCACGTCGACCGTGCGGTCCCACGAGGCCGGCGAGGAGATCGCGAAGGCCGGCGAGGCCAGGGCGGCCGCGAGGTGACGGCGGGGGGAGTGCAGGCGCAGCCGCACCTCGAGCTCGCCGTGGGCCTCGACGCCGGCGAAGGCGGAGTCCGCGTCGCCGGCGTATCCGCCGAAGGCCGAGACGAACGAGGAGGGCGGGGCGACGGTCCCGTCCACGGGCGCGGGGGCGGCGGCCCACCGCTCGATGTTCGCGACCACGGCGGCGGCGTCGCACGGCTCGCCGTCGTCGAACACCACCCCGGAGACCAGGTGGAACGTGTGGAGGCGGCCGCCGTCGGACTCCTCATGCCGCTCGGCGAGGCGGGGCGTGGGGGCGCCGGTGTCCGCGTCCACGCCGAGCAGCGTCTCGAAGACCTGGCGGACCAGACGGAAGGACTCGACGTCCAGCGCGCGGGCCGGGTCCCGCGTCAGCGCCCGCGCCGGGGCGCCGACCACGAGCAGCCGGCCCGGGCCCGAGGAGCTCGGGGCGGCGGAGGACGGCGCCGCGGGCGACGTCGCGCAGCCGGCCACGCCCAGGCCGAGCAGGCCCAGGCCCCCGCCGAGGAAGGCGCGGCGAGTGGGCTGCATGGCGGCCTCCTCTGGCGGGTGACGTCGGGGTCGGGCGGGTCCGGGGAGTGCGGGCGGGGGGACTCGAACCCCCACGTCCAGGACACTGGAACCTAAATCCAGCGCGTCTACCAGTTCCGCCACGCCCGCGCACACCCCGCGCGGGCGGGGCGAGCCCCGATCCTACCGTGCGGCGCCCGGGCGCGGCGGGCGCGGATCAGGCCTCGTCGAGGCCGAGGGTGCGGCGCAGTCGGGCCACGTGGCCGGTCGCCTTCACGTTGTACTGCGCGTGGGTGACCTTCCCGTCCGGGCCGACGACGATCGTGGAGCGGATCAGACCCTCGAAGGTCCGCCCGTAGTTCTTCTTCTCACCCCAGGCGCCGTAGGCCTCGGCCACCGCGTGGTCCTCGTCCGAGAGCAGGGGGAACGTCAGGCCCTCCTGCTCGGCGAACCGGATGATCCTGCCGATCGGGTCGGGGGAGATCCCCAGGACGACGTAGCCGGCCGCGGTCAGGGAGGCGAGGCTGTCCCGGAAGTCGCAGGCCTGCGTGGTGCAGCCGGGCGTGGACGCGGCCGGGTAGAAGTAGACGATCGTGTGCTTGCCCGCGCTGTCGCGCAGCGAGACGGGCCGGCCCTCCTGGTCCTGGAGGGTGAACGCGGGCGCCGTGTCGCCGGGCTGGAGGCGGTGCTGGGTCGTGTCGGTCATGGGCCCCAGCCTACGGTGGGCCCGGACGGGGAGCGGGGACGACGAAGGCCCCGTCTCCGTGGAGACGGGGCCTTCGCTCCGGTGGGTGCACCCCCCGGGACTCGAACCCGGAACCTGCTGATTAAGAGTCAGATGCTCTACCGGTTGAGCTAGAGGTGCAGATGCCGCACCGCCTCTCGGATCTCTCCGGTGCGCCGTGCAACGAGGTGAAACCCTACCAGGGGTTTCAGACGCCGTGCAAATCGGGGGGCGTGACGTCCGTCGCGTCCGTCTCCGGGGTCGCGTAGAGGCGGTCCAGCTCGTCCATGAAGGCGGTCATGAAGGCGTGGAAGTCGGTGGCGTCCTCGGCCTGGTCGAGCTCCGCGGTGCCGTCCTCCGTGAGGTCGCCCACCGGCACCCGCGTGTGCTCCGGGACGTCGAACCACGTCCGGAAGCCCGTGACGGTCTCCACCTGATAGCCGCTGCCCGTGTCCGCCACGGTGGCCACGTTGGCCAGCCCCACCTCGACGACGTCGGCGCGGTCCGCGGAGGCCTCGGTCACCGGGCCGTGCGGATCGTCCTCGGCCACGCCCGGCGCGCGGCGGTCGTGGTCGTCCGGGGTGGAGGTGGGGTCGAACGGGCACAGCAGCATCTCGAGCGGCTGGTGGCGGTAGCCGATCACGAGGGGAAAGGAAGAGCCCGAGGGCTGGCCGTAGACGACGTTGTAGTCGCCGTGGTTGAACACGCGCGCATCGAAGACGCGGCGCAGCCGTCTGTGCAGGGTGGGCGTGTCCATGGCCCCAACGTACGCGGACCCGTCCGCACGTGTCATGCCGCGGCACCCGTCACACGGGGACGTCGCGTCGGCCCGGTGGCGCCGTGCTCACTAGACTCCGCGGCATGGACTCCGCCGCGTCGACTCCCAGCACCCCGTCCGCCGCTCCCGACATCAAGCCGCGCTCGCGCGACGTCACCGACGGGATGGAGCGCACCGCCGCCCGCGGCATGCTCCGCGCGGTCGGCATGGGGGACGAGGACTTCGGCAAGCCGCAGATCGGCATCGCCTCGTCCTGGAACGAGATCACCCCCTGCAACCTCTCCCTGGACCGCCTCGCCCAGGCCTCGAAGGACGGCGTCCACGCCGCCGGCGGATATCCGCTGGAGTTCGGCACGGTCTCCGTCTCGGACGGCATCTCCATGGGCCACGAGGGCATGCACTTCTCCCTCGTCTCCCGCGAGGTGATCGCCGACTCGGTGGAGACCGTGATGATGGCCGAGCGCCTGGACGGCTCCGTCCTGCTCGCCGGCTGCGACAAGTCGCTCCCGGGCATGCTCATGGCCGCCGCCCGCCTGGACCTGGCCTCCGTGTTCGTCTACGCCGGCTCGATCATGCCGGGCGTGGCCCGCCTGACCGACGGCACCGAGAGGCAGGTGACCATCATCGACGCCTTCGAGGCGGTCGGCGCCTGCGCCCGCGGTCTCATGTCCGAGGAGGACCTGCTCCGCATCGAGAAGTCCATCGCCCCGGGCGAGGGCGCCTGCGGCGGCATGTACACCGCCAACACCATGGCCTCCATCGGTGAGGCCCTCGGCATGTCCCTGCCCGGTTCCGCCGCCGCCCCCTCCGCGGACCGCCGCCGCGACGCCTTCGCGCGCCGCTCCGGCGAGGCCGTGGTGAACATGCTCCGCCAGGGCATCACGGCCCGGGACATCATGACCAAGCCCGCGTTCGAGAACGCGATCGCCGTGACCATGGCGTTCGGCGGCTCCACCAACGCCGTGCTGCACCTGCTCGCCATCGCCCGGGAGGCGGGCGTGGACCTGCAGCTGTCCGACTTCAACCGCATCGCCGACCGCACTCCGCACATCGCCGACCTCAAGCCGTTCGGCCAGTACGTCATGACGGACGTGGACCGCATCGGCGGCGTCCCGGTGGTCATGAAGGCCCTGCTGGACGAGGGCCTGCTGCACGGGGACACCCTCACCGTCACCGGCAAGACGCTCGCCGAGAACCTGGCCGCGCTCGATCCGGACCCGGTGGACGGCAAGGTCATCCGCACCATGGACGACGCGATGCACCCCAACGGCGGCATCGCGATCCTCCACGGCTCGCTGGCCCCGGAGGGCGCCGTCGTGAAGTCCGCCGGCTTCGATGCGGACGTCTTCGAGGGCACCGCGCGCGTCTTCGACCGGGAGCGCGCCGCCATGGACGCCCTCGAGGACGGGACCATCGCCGCCGGCGACGTCGTGGTCATCCGCTATGAGGGCCCGAAGGGCGGCCCGGGCATGCGCGAGATGCTCGCGATCACCGGCGCCATCAAGGGCGCGGGCCTGGGCAAGGACGTCCTGCTGATCACCGACGGGCGCTTCTCCGGCGGCACCACCGGCCTGTGCATCGGCCACATCGCTCCCGAGGCCGCCGAGGGAGGGCCGATCGGCCTGGTGCAGGACGGCGACCGCATCCGCGTGGACATCGCCGGACGCACCATGGACCTGCTCGTGGACGAGGCCGAGCTCGCCGCCCGCCGCGAGTCCTGGGAGCCGGTGGAGCCGAAGTTCACCACGGGCGTGCTGGGCAAGTACGCCAAGCTGGTGCACTCCGCCGCCGAGGGCGCCTACCTGGGCTGAGGCCCGGTCGGCCCGCACGCCGAGACGAGCAGAGGATGAGCATGCACGAGACCGACGCCCGGGTCGGGGGACCCGCGCCTCGTCCCGGGCGGGAGGCGCGCTGATGGAGGTCGTCATCCTGCCCGACGCCGCCGCCCTGGGCCGGCACGGCGCGGACGCGGTGGCCGCCCACGTGGCGGCCCGTCCCGAGGCCGTCCTGGGGCTGGCCACCGGCTCCTCGCCCCTGCCCGTCTACGACGAGCTCGCCCGCCGGGTCCGGGACGGGGAGCTGTCCCTGCGCTCCTGCCGCGCGTTCCTGCTGGACGAGTACGTCGGCCTGCCCGCGGGACACCCCGAGTCCTACCGCACCGTGATCGAGCGGGAGTTCGTCGCGCGCACGGACATCGCCCCGGAGGCCGTGCACGGTCCGGACGGCGGGGCGGCGGACGTCCCGGGCGCCTGCGCCGCCTACGAGGAGGCGCTGCGCGAGGCCGGCGGCGTGGACGTGCAGCTGCTCGGCGTGGGCACGGACGGGCACATCGCGTTCAACGAGCCCGGCTCCTCCCTCGCCTCCCGCACGCGCATCAAGGTGCTCGCCGAGCAGACCCGGCGGGACAACGCCCGCTTCTTCGACGGCGACCTCGACCAGGTCCCGACCCACTGCCTCACCCAGGGCGTGGGCACGATCCTCGACGCCCGACACCTGGTCCTGCTGGCCCGGGGCGAGGGCAAGGCCGAGGCGGTGCGGCAGCTCGTGGAGGGCCCCGTGAGCGCGCGCTGGCCGGTCACGGCCCTGCAGCTGCACCCGCATGTGACCGTCCTCGTGGACGAGGCCGCCGCCGGGCGACTCGAGCTCGCGGGGGAGTACCGCCACATGTGGGAGGCCAAGCCGTCCTGGCAGGGATTCTGAGCGCCCCTCGTCCATCGACCCGCCCACCCCGGAAGGTGCATCCGTGTCCGCCTCGGTCCCTCACCGGCCGCGCGCCGAGCAGGCGCCGCAGGCCGCCGCGTCCCCGTCGGTGCTGCGCGCGGACCGCGTCCATGACGGCGAGCGCCTCGGCGGCCCCGGCTGGATCGCCCTGGCCGAGGGCCGGGTGGTGGCCGTCGGGACCGGGGACCCGCCGCGCACCCACGGCCCCGTCCATGACCTCGGCGACGCCCTCCTCGCTCCCGGCTGCGTGGACGTGCACTGCCACGGCGGCGGCGGACACGCCGTCGAGTCCGGCGCGGCCGCGGCACGCGCGGCGGCCGCGGCCCACGCCCGCGCGGGCACGACCACGGTCGTGGCCTCCCTCGTCACGGACGAGGTCGACGCGCTCGCGGCGCAGCTGACGGCCCTGACGCCCCTGCGCGCAGAGGGGGTGCTGGCCGGCGTGCACCTCGAGGGTCCCTGGCTCTCGCCCCTGCACTGCGGCGCGCACCGGGCCGCGTCCCTGCGCGCCCCGGCCCCCGACGACGTCGCGCGCCTCGTCGAGGCCGGCGCGGGCAGCCTCGCGATGGTGACGCTGGCCCCCGAGCTGCCGGGCGCCCTCGACGCGGTGGGCCGGCTGGCGGAGGCGGGCGTCCTCGTCGCGATCGGCCACACCGACGCGTCCTACGAGGTCACGCGCGCGGCGATCGAGGCGGGCGCGCGGATGGCCACCCACCTGCACAACGCGTGCCGGCCCGCCCACCACCGCGAGCCCGGGCCCGCCGTCGCCCTGCTGGAGGACCCCCGCGTGGGGATCGAGACCATCGTGGACGGCGTCCACCTGCATCCGGCCACGGTGCGGCGGGTCGCCCGGGAGGCCGGGGAGCGGTGGATCCTCGTCTCGGACGCGATGGCCGCCGCCGGCTGCGGCGACGGCGAGTTCCCCCTCGGGCCGCTGCGGGTCCGGGTCCACGACGGCGTCGCGCGGGTGGTCGGCGCGGATGGCGCAGCCGGGGCCATCGCCGGGTCCACGGCCACGGTCGCCGGCTCGGTGCGCTCCGCCGTCGCCGCCGGGGTCGACCTCGACGCCGCGCTGCGGGCGGCGACGGCCGCGCCCGCGGATGCCCTGGGGCTTCCCGACGTCGGCCGGCTCCGAGTCGGGAGCCGAGCGGACGCCGTCGTCCTCGGCCCGGAGCTCGAGGTGCGCGGGGTGCTCCGTCACGGAACGTGGGTGAAGGCGGCCGCCACCGCGGCGGCTGACTAGGGTGGGCTCAGGCCCGGGATTCGACCCCGACCGCCCGGTCGTCTCACGATGTGACGCTTTATCTCACATTGCGAGACAGGCGGGTGGTCGATGGCGGACGGGGCGCACGGCTGTCGATACTGAGACCACCCCGAAGGACCCGGCGGCCCGTGTCCCCACCTCAGACTCCGCCACGCCGGCCCGATCCGTCATCGACGCGGCCACGGTCCCCGACGCCCGACGGATCCGAACGACGACCGTCCGACGCCCCCGCGACGGACACGCAGCGACGAACGCAGTGAGGTGACCCCATGAGCACGACCCCCCGCGACGCCCGCGCGGCGGTCCCGCAGGTCCCGACGCCGGCCTCCCGCCCGACGGAGACGGCCCGGGTCCAGGAGCGCCGTCCGGCCCCTCGGCCCGAGATCGTCGAGCCGCGGGTGCCCGGCGAGGGCTCCCGCGTCGAGCCGACCCGGATGACCGGTTCCGAGGGCATCATCCGCTCCCTGGAGGAGCTGGGGGTCACGGACGTGTTCGGGCTGCCCGGCGGCGCCATCCTGCCGACCTACGACCCGCTCATGGACTCCGATCGGATCCGCCACATCCTGGTGCGCCACGAGCAGGGTGCCGGTCACGCGGCGCAGGGCTACCACCTGGCCACCGGCAAGGTCGGCGTGGCCATCGCCACCTCCGGTCCCGGCGCCACCAACCTGGTGACCGCCATCGCGGACGCCCACATGGACTCCCAGGCGGTCGTGTTCATCACCGGCCAGGTCTCCTCCGCCGCGATCGGCACGGACGCCTTCCAGGAGGCGGACATCGTGGGCATCACGATGCCCATCACCAAGCACTCCCGGCTCGTGACCCGGCCCGAGGACGTCCCCCAGGCCCTCGCCGAGGCGTTCCACATCGCCGCCACGGGCCGGCCCGGGCCCGTGCTCGTGGACGTCACCAAGGACGCCCAGCAGGGCGAGTTCGAGTTCGCGTGGCCGCCCCGGATCGACCTGCCCGGCTACCGCCCCGTCCTGCGCGGCCACCCCCGGCAGATCCGCGAGGCCGCCCGGCTGGTCCGCGAGGCCCGGCGCCCCGTGCTGTACGTGGGCGGCGGCGTGGCCCGCGGCGAGGCCCATGAGGAGCTGCGCGCCCTCGCCGAGCTCACGGGCGCCCCGATGGTCACCACCCTCACCGCCCGCGGCGTCTTCCCCGACTCGCACCCCCAGCACCTGGGCATGCCGGGCATGCACGGCGGCGTCCCCGCCGTGGCCGCGCTCCAGCAGGCCGACCTGCTGATCACGCTCGGCGCCCGCTTCGACGACCGCGTGACCGGTCACCTGCCCTCGTTCGCCCCCGGCGCCCGCGTGATCCACGCGGACATCGACCCGGCCGAGATCTCCAAGAACCGCACCGCGGACGTGCCGATCGTCGGCCACGTCAAGGAGATCATCCCGGACCTGGTGGCCGAGCTCGCGACGGACACCGAGGCGCTGCCCGACCTCGCCGACTGGTGGGCGGTGCTGCGGCGCCTGCAGGAGACCTACCCGATGGGCTGGACCGAGACCGAGGACGGCCTCCTCGCGCCCCAGGAGGTGATCTCGCGTCTGTCGGCCCTGTCCGGCACCGAGGCCACCTACGTGGCCGGCGTCGGCCAGCACCAGATGTGGGCCAGCCAGTTCGTCGCCTACGAGCGCCCGCGCCAGTGGCTCAACTCGGCCGGCCTCGGGACGATGGGCTTCGCCGTCCCCGCCGCGATGGGGGCGCAGGTGGGCGAGCCCGACCGCGTGGTCTGGGCCATCGACGGCGACGGCTGCTTCCAGATGACCAACCAGGAGCTCGCCACGTGCGTGATCAACCGCATCCCCATCAAGATCGCGGTGATCAACAACTCCTCGCTGGGCATGGTGCGTCAGTGGCAGACCCTCTTCTACGACGGGCGCTACTCGAACACGGACCTGAACACGGGCCACGACACCGCCCGGGTGCCGGACTTCGTCAAGCTCGCCGACGCCTACGGCGCCGCGGGCCTGCGCTGCGACCGCCGGGAGGACCTGGACGACACCATCCGGCAGGCCCTCGCCATCGACGACCGCCCCGTGATCGTGGACTTCGTGGTCTCCCGTGACGCCATGGTCTGGCCGATGGTCCCCGCGGGGGTCAGCAACGACGCGATCCAGGTGGCCCGGGGCATGACGCCCGACTGGGACCAGGAAGACTGAGGAGGGCAACCGATGGAACGCCACACCCTGTCCGTGCTCGTCGAGGACGTGCCCGGCACCCTGACCCGCGTGGCCGGCCTCTTCGCCCGGCGCGCGTTCAACATCCACTCGCTGGCCGTGGGCGTCACGGAGGTCGAGGGCCTGTCCCGGATCACCGTGGTCGTCGACGCCGACACGGACCTGCTCGAGCAGGTCACCAAGCAGCTGAACAAGCTGATCAACGTGATCAAGGTCGTCGAGCTCACGCCCGACTCCTCCGTTCAGCGCGACCACCTGCTCGTCAAGGTGCGCGCCGATGCCGCCACCCGCGGTCAGGTCGTCCAGGCGGCCGACCTGTTCCGCGCCCACGTCGTCGACGTGGCCCCGGAGTCCCTGACCCTCGAGGCCACCGGCACCCGTGACAAGCTCGAGGCCTTCCTCGAGATGATGGAGCCCTACGGCGTGCGTGAGCTCGTCCGCTCGGGCACCCTCGCCCTCGCCCGGGGGCCGCGGTCCATGACCGACCGCGCCCTGGCCCGCTGACCCGTCCCGATCCACCCATCCCGTGAGGAGAACAGCATGACCGTGAAGAAGTTCTACGACGACGACGCCGACCTGTCGATCATCCAGGGCCGCACCGTGGCCGTCATCGGCTACGGCTCCCAGGGCCACGCCCACGCCCTGTCGCTGCGCGACTCCGGCGTGGACGTGCGCATCGGCCTCGCCGAGGGCTCCAGGTCCCGCGCCAAGGCCGAGGCCGAGGGCCTGCGCGTCGTCGACGTCGCCACCGCCGCCGCCGAGGCCGACCTGATCATGATCCTCACCCCGGACCAGGTCCAGGCCGACGTGTACGACCAGCACATCGCCGGCAACCTGCAGGAGGGCGACGCCCTGTTCTTCGCGCACGGCTTCAACGTGCGCTTCGGCTACATCCAGGCCCCCGAGGGCGTCGACGTCGCCCTGGTCGCCCCCAAGGGACCGGGCCACGTGGTGCGCCGCGAGTTCGAGGCCGGCCGCGGCGTGCCCGCGCTGATCGCCGTCGAGAAGGACGCCTCCGGCCAGGCCCACGCCCTCGCCCTGTCCTACGCCAAGGCCGTGGGCGGCACCCGCGCCGGCGTCATCGAGACGACCTTCACCGAGGAGACCGAGACCGACCTGTTCGGCGAGCAGGCCGTGCTCTGCGGCGGCGCCTCCCAGCTCGTGCAGTACGGCTTCGAGACCCTCACCGAGGCCGGCTACCAGCCCGAGATCGCCTACTTCGAGGTGCTGCACGAGCTGAAGCTCATCGTCGACCTCATGGTCGAGGGCGGCATCGCCAAGCAGCGCTGGTCCATCTCCGACACCGCGGAGTACGGCGACTACGTCTCCGGCCCCCGCGTCATCACCCCCGACGTGAAGGAGAACATGAAGGCGGTCCTCGCCGACATCCAGTCCGGCGCCTTCGCGAAGCGCTTCATGGACGACCAGAAGGCCGGTGCGCCCGAGTTCAAGGAGCTGCGCGCCCGGGGCGAGGCCCACCCGATCGAGAAGACCGGCCGCGAGCTGCGCCAGATGTTCTCCTGGCTCAAGGACGCGGACGACGACTACACCGAGGGCACGGCGGCCCGCTGAGCCGCCCGAGCCCCCGACGCCGGCCCCGGGCATCGCGCTCCGGGGCCGGCGTCGCATTCCGGCCACGGCCCGGTCACGCGTCTAGGCTCGGACCGGAGCGCGGGCCGGCCCGCCTTCCATCCCACCGCACCACACCTCCAGGAGCACCCGTGAGCGCAGCCCAGCCCGTCGTCCTGATCGCCGAGGAACTCTCGCCCGCCACCGTCGAGGCCCTCGGCCCCGACTTCGAGATCCGCCGCACGGACGGCGCCGACCGCGCCCGCCTCCTCGAGGACCTGCGCGACGTCGACGCGGTGCTGATCCGCTCGGCCACCCAGATGGACGCCGAGGCGATCGCCGCCGCGCCGCAGCTGAAGGTCATCGCGCGCGCCGGCGTCGGACTGGACAACGTGGACGTGCCCGCCGCCACCGAGGCCGGCGTCATGGTCGTCAACGCGCCGACGTCGAACATCATCTCCGCCGCCGAGCTCACCTGCGGCCACATCCTGGCCGCCGCCCGCAACATCGCGGCCGCCAACGGCTCGCTGAAGGCGGGGGAGTGGAAGCGGTCGAAGTACACGGGCGTCGAGCTGTACGGCAAGCGGCTGGGCGTGATCGGCCTGGGCCGCATCGGCGCGCTCGTGGCCGAGCGCATGAAGGCGTTCGGCATGGAGATCCTCGCCTACGACCCCTACGTGACCACCGCCCGGGCGCAGCAGCTCGGCGCGAGCCTCGTGGAGCTGGACGAGCTGCTCGAGCGCGCCGACGTGGTCACGATCCACATGCCCAAGACCCCCGAGACGGTCGGCATGATCGGCGATGAGCAGTTCGCCCGCATGAAGGACACCGCGATCATCGTGAACGTGGCCCGCGGCGGCCTCGTGGACGAGGACGCCCTCGCCCGCGCGCTCGAGACCGGGACCATCGGGGGCGCCGGCATCGACGTCTTCAGCTCCGAGCCGGCCACCGACCTGGCGTTCTTCGCCCACGACTCCGCCGTGGTCACCCCCCACCTGGGCGCCTCGACCGCCGAGGCCCAGGAGAAGGCGGGCGTCGCCGTCGCCGGCTCCGTGCGCCTGGCCCTCTCCGGCGAGCTCGTGCCGGACGCCGTGAACGTGGCCGGCGGCGCGATCCACGAGGACGTGCGCCCCGGCCTGCCGCTGGCCGAGAAGCTGGGCCGCGTGCTCACCGCGCTGGTGGGCGAGCAGTCCATCACGGCCGTCGAGGTGGAGATCGCCGGTGAGATCGCCGAGCACGACGTCTCCGCGATGCGCCTGGCCGCCCTGAAGGGCGTGTTCACGGACATCGTCTCGGACCAGGTCTCCTACGTGAACGCCCCCGTGCTGGCCGAGCAGCGCGGCGTCGAGTGCCGCCTCACCACCACCGCGGTGTCCGAGTCCTACCGCAACACCGTCACGGTGCGCGCCGCGACCGCGCAGGGCTCCCAGACGGCCGTCACCGGCACGCTCACCGGCCCGCGCCAGGTGCAGAAGCTCGTGGGCGTGGACCGGCACGAGCTCGAGGTGCCGCTGGCCGACCACCTGCTCGTGTTCGCCTATCAGGACCGCCCGGGCGTGATCGGCGTCCTGGGCCAGGCCCTCGGGGTGCAGGGCGTGAACATCGCCGGCATGGACGTCTCGCGCGACGACGAGGGCGCCGCCCTGGCCGTGCTGACCCTGGACGGGGCCCTCTCCGGGGACACCGCGGCCACGCTGGCCGCGGCCATCGGCGCGGCCCGTGCGGCCGAGGTGGACCTCTCCGTCTGACCCGTCCACGCCCGGCGGGCACCGCGGGGCCGGCGCGCGTCGCCCTGTGTTGAGATGGTGTCCATGTCGCGTCCAGCCGAGCCCCGCCCCGCACCCGCCCCGACCGCGCGCGCCGCAGCGGCCCGCCCCGACCGCGCGCGCCGCAGCGGCCCGCCCCGCCACGCCTCCGGGCGTGCAGGGCCGCTGGGCCCGGCGCGCGGCGGGCGGGCTGATCGGCGTCAGCGTCCTGCTCGCCACCTGGTCGTTCGCCCTCCCCTTCGTGTTCGGGCTGGGCCCGCGGCAGGTGCCGTGGTGGCGCGAGGTCTTCGACGTGAACCACGAGGCCAACCTCACGGCGTGGTGGAGCTCGGGCCTGCTCCTGCTGGGGGCCGCGGGCTTCACCACGGTGGGTCTCGTGCGTCGCGCGCTGGGGGCGGACCGGCGGCGGAGCCTGCTCGCGTGGTTGACCCCCGCGGCCCTGCTGGCGACCATGAGCCTGGACGAATCGACGCAGCTCCACGAGCAGGCCGGCCAGCTGTGGGAGGTCCTGCCGTTCGCGGGGGAGAACCCGCTGCCCGCGTTCCAGTGGCTGATCCTCGGCGCGCCGGCCGCGATCGTCGTCCTCGGGCTGCTCGCGCTGTGCACCGTCGCCCTGCCCCGCCGGACCCGAGCGCTGACGGTGGCGGGCGGCGCGGTGTTCTTCTTCGGCGCGATCGTCCTCGAGGCGGTGCCGCTCGTCTTCGGGATCGGGCGCAGCACCCTGGCCTACCACGTGGCGACGCACGCGGAGGAGCTGACCGAGATGATCGGGGCGTCCGTGCTCGTGGTGGCCCCGTGGGCCCACCTCCACCTGCGGCCTGCGCCGGGCCATCTGCAGGTGACCGCCGACGGCGTCCCGGACGTCGGCGCGGACGACGTCGTCCTCGGCGCGGGCCCCGGGCCCGCCGCTAGACTCGACGACTGTGACTGACGCCCGCGCCCCGTACTACCTGACCACGG
This sequence comes from Micrococcus sp. iso_239, assembly GCF_056173395.1. Taxonomy (NCBI): domain Bacteria; kingdom Bacillati; phylum Actinomycetota; class Actinomycetes; order Micrococcales; family Micrococcaceae; genus Micrococcus; species Micrococcus sp. iso_239. The sequence continues at coordinate 893,312 of NZ_CM149672.1, forward strand.
CCATCTCCTACCCGAACGGCGAGCCGCACATCGGCCACGCCTACGAGTACATCGCCTCGGACGCGATGGCCCGCTTCCAGCGGCTCGACGGGCGGGACGTGCGCTTCCTGACCGGCACGGACGAGCACGGCCAGAAGATGGAGCAGACGGCGCAGCAGCAGGGCGTGAGCGCCCTCGAGCTGGCCACGCGCAACGCCGCCGTCTTCAAGGAGATGGACGACGACGTCCTGGACATCTCCTACGACCGCTTCATCCGCACCACGGACACGGACCACGCCGAGGCCGTCCGCGAGATCTGGCGGCGGATGGAGGCCAACGGGGACATCTACCTCGGCTCCTACGCCGGCTGGTACTCCGTGCGGGACGAACGCTACTTCGGCGAGGACGAGACCGAGGTGGGTCAGGACGGGGTGCGCCGCGCCGTCGAGACCGGCACCGAGGTGACGTGGACGGAGGAGGAGTCCTATTTCTTCCGCCTGTCCAAGTACCAGCAGCCGCTGCTGGACCACTACCGCGAGCACCCGGACTTCGCCGCCCCCCGGTACCGCTTCAACGAGGTCATCCGCTTCGTGGAGGCCGGGCTCGAGGACCTGTCCATCTCCCGGACCTCCTTCCAGTGGGGCATCGACCTGCCGGCGCCCGCGGACCCCGACGCCGCCGACGCCGACCGGCGCGCCGACCACGTCACCTACGTCTGGGTCGACGCGTTGACGAACTACCTCACCGGCGCGGGCTGGCCGGCGGAGGACCCGGAGGCGTTCGCGCGCTACTGGCCCGCGGACCTGCACGTGATCGGCAAGGACATCTCCCGGTTCCACTGCATCTTCTGGCCCGCGTTCCTCATGTCGGCCGGCCTCGAGCTGCCGCGCCGCGTCATGATCCACGGCTTCCTGAACAACAACGGGGCCAAGATGTCCAAGTCCCTGGGCAACGTGGTGCACCCGCGGGAATGGGTGGCCCGGTACGGCCTGGACGCCATCCGCTTCTTCCTGCTGCGCGAGTTCCCGTTCGGCGCGGACGGCTCCTACAGCCACGAGGCCGTGGTGAGCCGCAAGAACGCGGACCTGGCCAACAACCTCGGCAACCTCGCCCAGCGCTCGCTGTCCATGGTGGCCAAGAACTGCGGCGCCGCCGTGCCCGAGCCGGGCGAGTTCACCGAGGCGGACCGCGCCGTCCTGGCCCAGGTCGACGCCCTGCTGGAGCGCTCCCGGTCCGCGTACGCGGTGCAGGACTTCCACGACGCGCTCGAGGAGACCTGGCGCGTGCTCGGCGAGGTCAACGCCTACTTCGCGGACCAGGCCCCGTGGGTGCTGCGCAAGACGGACGAGCCGCGCATGCGCACGGTGCTGTACGTGACGCTGCAGGCCGTGCGCCGGGTGGCCCTGCTCGCGCAGCCGGTGATGCCCGACTCGGCGTCGCGGCTGCTGGACCTGCTCGGCGTCCCCGCCGAGGGCGACGCCGGCCGCACCGGCGCGTCCGGCACCGGCCCGCGGTCCTTCGCCGCGTTCCACGAGGACCTGGTCCCCGGCACGCCGCTGCCCGCCCCGCAGCCGGTCTTCCCGCGCCACGAGGAGCCCGCCGAGGACTGAGCCCGTCCGGAGGGTGAGACCGGGTGTCACACGATGTGGTCCTCACGCGTGCCCCGCGTAGCCTGAGGGCCATGACCGAGACCACACGCAGCTCCGCAGACCCCTTGGACATCGCCGTCATCGGCGGCGACGGCATCGGCCCCGAGGTCACCGACCAGGCCGCCGCCGTCCTGCAGGCGGCGTTGCGTGCCGAGGGGCGTCCGGAGGCCCGGCTCACCCCGTATCCGCTGGGTGCGGAGCACTGGCTCGAGACCGGCGAGGCGCTCACGGACGAGGTCCTCGAGTCCCTGCGCCGCCACGACGCGATCCTGTTCGGGGCCGTCGGCGCCGCGCCCGGGGACGAGCGCATCCCGTCCGGGCTGATCGAGCGCGGCATGCTGCTCAAGCTGCGCTTCGCGCTGGACCACGGCGTGAACCTGCGCCCGGCCACCCTGCTGCCCGGCGCCGTCAGCCCCCTGGCCGCGCCCGGCGAGATCGACTTCACCGTGGTGCGCGAGGGCACGGAGGGGCCGTACGTGGGCAACGGCGGCGCGATCCGCGTGGACACCCCGCTCGAGATCGCCACCGAGGTCTCCGTGAACACGGCGTTCGGCGTGCGCCGCGTCGTCGAGGACGCCTTCCGTCGCGCCGACGCGGGCGAGCGCAAGCGCCTCACGCTCGTGCACAAGCACAACGTCCTGGTCCACGCCGGCCACCTGTGGCGCCGCACCGTGGAGTCCGTGGCGGCCGACTTCCCCGCGGTCACCTGGGACTACATGCACGTCGACGCCGCCACGATCTTCCTGGCGACGGACCCGGCCCGCTTCGACGTGATCGTGACGGACAACCTGTTCGGGGACATCATCACGGACCTCGCCGCGGCCGTGACCGGCGGCATCGGGCTCGCCGCCTCCGGCAACATCAACGTCGAGGGCACGGCGCCGTCGATGTTCGAGCCGGTCCACGGCTCCGCTCCGGACATCGCGGGCCAGGGGGTCGCCGACCCCGTGGCCGCCATCCTCTCCGCCGCCCTGCTGCTCGAGCACGTGGGCGAGGCCGGTGCGGCGGCGCGCGTGCGCACCGCCGTGTGGGCGCACCTGAAGGACCGGGTGGAGGGCGCGCGGGGCACCACCGCCGAGGTGGGCGCCGACGTCGTCGCGCGGGTCTGACGCGCGGGCCCGGAGCGTCGACGCCGGGTCTAGGATGGGGCGACGGCCTGTGGCGTGTGCCACGCCCGGCGCCGTGGCCCCCGCGCGTCGTGCCCGGCACCGGAGCCGTCCCCATCCGTCACCCGTCACGAGGAGTGATCCCACCGTGTCCGAGACCGTGTTCACGCGGCAACCGCATCTGTCCCCGATGTCCGATCAGCAGCGCGTCGAGATCCTCCAGGACCCCGGTTTCGGCAACGTCTTCACGGACCACATGGTCTCCATCGACTGGACCTGGAGCGAGGACGGCGGCGCCTGGCACGACGCCCGCGTGGAGCCCTACGGCCCGCTCTCCCTGGACCCCTCCGCCTCCGTGCTGCACTACGGCCAGGAGATCTTCGAGGGCCTCAAGGCCTACCGCCACGAGGACGGGTCCGTGTGGACGTTCCGCCCCGAGGCCAACGCCGCGCGCCTGAACCGCTCCGCCCGTCGCCTCGCGCTGCCCGAGCTGCCCGAGGAGATGTTCCTCGGCTCCCTCAAGGCCCAGCTCGAGGCCGACCGGGACTGGGTCCCCACCGGCGAGGGGCAGTCCCTGTACCTGCGCCCGTTCATGTTCGCCACCGAGGCGTTCCTGGGCGTGCGCCCGGCCAAGGAGGTGCGGTACATGGTGATCGCCTCCCCGGCCGGCAACTACTTCGGCGGCGAGCTCAAGCCGGTGACCATCTGGGTCTCCCGCGAGTACGCCCGCGCGGGCCGCGGCGGCATGGGCGCCGCGAAGACCGGCGGCAACTACGCCGCCTCGCTGCTGCCGCAGCTCGAGGCCGCCTCCAAGGGCGCCGACCAGGTCGTGTTCCTGGACCAGTACCACGACGACTCCATCGAGGAGCTCGGCGGCATGAACGTCTTCTTCGTGTTCGACGACGGCCGCCTCGTCACCCCGGAGCTCACCGGCACGATCCTCGAGGGCGTCACCCGCTCCTCGATCCTGCAGCTGGGCCGGGACATGGGCCTGACCGTGGAGGAGCGCCGCATCACCCTGGCCGAGTGGGCCGAGGGCGTGCGCTCCGGCGCCATCCGCGAGGTGTTCGCGTGCGGCACCGCCGCCGTCGTCACCCCGATCGGGCGCCTGCTCGACGGCGACGACGTGATCGAGTCCGCCGGCGGGACCGACGTGGCCCTGAAGATCCGCGCCGAGCTCGAGGGCATCCAGACCGGGCGCGTCGAGGACCGCCACGGCTGGCTGCACCGCCTCGTCTGACCCCACCCCACGAACGGAGACCCCCGTGAGCTCGCACCGCTCCTCCGCGCCCGCCGAAGGCGCCCCACGCCCGGCCACGACGCCGGAAGACCTCCCGCCCACCGAGGCCGCCGGCCGGCCCCGCTGGACGCCCGTGAAGATCGCCGTCTGGGTGGTCGTCGCCCTCGTCGGCGGCGTCGCCTGGACCATGCTCGCCCTGCATCGCGGCGAGTCCATCAACGCGATCTGGTTCGTGTTCGCCGCCGTCGCCACCTTCGCGATCGGCTACCGCTTCTACTCGAAGTACGTGGAGCGCATGATCGTCCGCCCGGACGACACCCGCGCCACCCCCGCCGAGTACCGGGCGGACGGCCGCGACTACGTGGCCACCGACCGCCGCGTCCTCTACGGCCACCACTTCGCCGCCATCGCCGGCGCCGGCCCGCTCGTGGGCCCCGTGCTCGCCGCGCAGATGGGCTACCTGCCCGGCACCATCTGGATCATCGTCGGCGTGATCCTCGCCGGCGCCGTCCAGGACTACCTGGTCCTGTTCTTCTCCATGCGCCGCGGCGGCCGCTCGCTCGGCCAGATGGCCCGCGACGAGCTCGGCCGCATCGGCGGCACCGCCGCGATCGTGGCCACCCTGCTGATCATGGTGATCATCACCGCGATCCTCGCGCTCGTGGTGGTCAACGCCCTCGGCGAGTCCCCGTGGGGCGTGTTCTCCGTGGCCCTGACCATCCCGATCGCGATCTTCATGGGCCTGTACCTGCGCTACCTGCGCCCGGGCCGGATCACCGAGGTCTCGATCATCGGCTTCGTGCTGCTCATGGCCGCCATCATCGGCGGCGGCTGGGTCGCCGAGACCGACTGGGGCGTGGCCCTGTTCACCCTGGACCGCGTGACCATCGCGTGGGGCATCATCATCTACGGCTTCGTGGCCGCCGTGCTGCCCGTGTGGCTGCTGCTCGCCCCCCGCGACTACCTCTCCACCTTCATGAAGATCGGCGTGATCGCCGGCCTCGCCGTGGCCATCGTGATCGTGCAGCCGCAGATCACCGCCCCGGCGATCTCCGAGTTCGCCTCGGGCCAGACCGGTCCGGTGTGGCCGGGCTCCCTGTTCCCGTTCCTGTTCGTGACCATCGCGTGCGGCGCCCTGTCCGGCTTCCACGCGCTGATCGCCTCGGGCACCACCCCGAAGATGGTGGAGAAGGAGCGCCAGACCCGCTTCATCGGCTACGGCGGCATGCTCATGGAGGCCTTCGTGGCGGTCATGGCGCTCGTGGCGGCCGTGTCCATCGACCGCGGCATCTACTTCGCCATGAACGCCCCCGCCGCGCTCACCGGCGGCACCCCCGAGACGGCGGCCGCCTGGGTGATGAGCCTGGGCCTGGCCGGCGTGGACGTCACGCCCGAGCAGCTCACCGCGCTGGCGAACCTCGTGGGCGAGGACACGGTCGTCTCCCGCACGGGTGGCGCCCCGACGCTCGCCGTCGGGCTCTCGATCATCATGGGCCAGCTGATCGGCGGCGAGGCCCTCATGGGCTTCTGGTACCACTTCGCCATCATGTTCGAGGCGCTGTTCATCCTCACCGCCGTGGACGCCGGCACCCGCGTGGCCCGGTTCATGCTGCAGGACTCCCTGGGCAACGTGGTCCCGCGCTTCAAGGACACCTCGTGGCGCGTGGGCGCGTGGGTCTGCACGGCCATCATGGTGGCCGCCTGGGGCGCCGTGCTGATCATGGGCGTCACCGATCCGCTGGGCGGCATCAACACGCTGTTCCCGCTGTTCGGCATCGCCAACCAGCTGCTCGCGGCGATCGCGCTCGCCGTCGTCCTGACGATCGTCGCGCGCCGCCGGGACTTCCGGGGCCTGTGGATCGTGGCGCTGCCGCTGGCGTTCATCACCGTGGTCACCACCGTGGCGTCGTTCCAGAAGATCTTCTCCTCCATCCCGGCGGTGGGCTACTGGGCGCAGCATCGCGCGTTCCAGGACGCGCTGGCGGCGGGGAAGACGAGCTTCGGCGCCGCGAAGTCCGTGCCGGCCATGGAGGCCGTGGTCCGCAACACCTTCATCCAGGGCACGCTCTCCGTCGTCTTCCTGGTGTTGGCGCTGATCGTCATCACGACGTCGGTGCTCGCCACGGTGCGCGCCTTCCGCGGCACCGAGGTCATCGACCACCAGGACCCGTACGTGCCCTCGCAGCGCTTCGCCCCGGCCGGGCTGTTCGCCACGGCCGAGGAGAAGGAGCTGCAGCGGCAGTGGGACGCCCTGCCGGCGGACCGGCAGCCGGTGCGGGGTCACTGACGTGGCCGATCCGCGCGCGACGCCGGCCGGGCCCTCCACCGCGGAGGGCTCGGCCGGCCCGTCACGGCCCGGGGTGTGGGCCCGGGCGCGCTGGTGGGTCCGCCAGCTCTCCGGTGAGGGGAAGTACGACGCCTACGTGGCCCATCACCGGGCCCACCACCCGGGGCGGGCACCGATGACCGAGCGGGAATTCTGGCGGGCCGAATACGCCCGCCAGCAGGCGAACCCCGGCAGCCGCTGCTGCTGAGCGGTCTCGACCCGCTCCGCCCGGCACCCCGCGCCGCACCCCGCTGAGCCAGACGAATCCGCCCGCGAGCCAGACGAATCGGTCGCCCCGGGCCGTCCGCCGCGGCCGAATCGTCTGGCTCGCGGCGTCAGCGGGGTCGGCATCGGGTGGGGTGTCCAGCGACGGCGCCCGCTGCTCACCCACTAGGCTGGCGGCCATGCGCATCGCCCGTTTCGTGGACCAGGCCGAACCGACCTACGGCATCGTGGAGGGCCCGGCCGACGCCGACCCCGCCGAGCTGAGCATCACCGCCCTGCAGGGGGACCCGTTCTTCCATGGGATCCAGCCGACCGGCACGACCCACCGCCTCGAGGACGTGCGGCTGGTCGCGCCGATCATCCCGCGCTCCAAGATCGTGGGCGTGGGCCGCAACTGGGCGGACCACGCCAAGGAGCTCGGCAACGAGGTGCCCACGTCCCCGCAGTTCTTCCTCAAGCCGAACACCTCCGTGGTGGGTCCGAACGAGCCGGTCACCCTGCCCAGCTGGTCGGAGGAGGTCTCCTACGAGGCCGAGCTCGCCGTCGTGATCGGCACCATCTGCAAGGACGTGCCGGTGAGCCGCGTGGACGACGTCGTGTTCGGCTACACCGTGGGCAACGACCTCACCGCCCGCGACGCCCAGCGCACCGACCTGCAGTGGGCCCGCGCCAAGGGCTTCGACGGCGCCTGCCCGCTGGGTCCGTGGATCGAGACCGAGCTGGACGTGGAGCCGACCGGCGGCCTGCGCATCACGTCCCGCCTCGACGGTGAGACCCGCCAGGACGGCACGACCACGGACATGGTCTTCGGCGTCCGCGAGCTCGTGGCCGCGGCCTCGGAGATGTTCACCCTCCTGCCCGGCGACGTGATCCTGACCGGAACCCCGGGCGGGGTCGGGACGGTCCAGGAGGGCCAGCGCGTCGAGGCCGAGGTCGAGGGCATCGGCGTCCTCGCCACCGTCTTCCGCCGCTGACGCGGGCGCCCGACGACGGCGTCCGGGCCCCCGCGTAGACTCGGGACATCATGACTGACGCCACCGCTCCCGTGTCCGAGAACGCCCCCGCCCCCTTCGCCGACGTCCCCCAGGTGGACGCCGAGACCCCCGTGCGCGTGCGCTTCGCCCCCTCGCCCACCGGCACCCCCCACGTGGGGCTGATCCGCACCGTCCTGTTCAACTGGGGCTGGGCGCGGCACACCGGCGGCACCCTCGTGTTCCGCATCGAGGACACGGACGCCAAGCGCGACTCGGAGGAGTCCTACCAGCAGCTGCTCGAGGCGATGCGCTGGCTCGGGATCGACTGGGACGAGGGCGTCGAGGTCGGCGGCCCGCACGAGCCGTACCGTCAGTCCCAGCGCGGGCAGATCTACGCGGACGTGATCGAGAAGCTCAAGGCCGGCGGATACATCTACCCGTCCTACTCGAGCCCCGAGGAGACCGAGGCCCGTCACCGGGCCGCCGGCCGCGACCCCAAGCTCGGCTACGACGGGCACGACCGCGACCTCACGGACGAGCAGATCGCCGCCTTCGAGGCCGAGGGCCGCGCGCCGGTCTGGCGGCTGCGCATGCCGGACGAGGACATCACCTTCACCGACCTGGTGCGCGGGGAGATCACCTTCAAGGCCGGCTCCGTGCCGGACTTCGTGGTGGTGCGCGCGGACGGCTCGCCGCTGTACACCCTCGTGAACCCGGTGGACGACGCGCTCATGGGCATCACCCACGTGCTGCGCGGCGAGGACCTGCTCTCCTCCACTCCGCGCCAGATCGCCCTCTACCGCGCCCTGCACGCGATCGGCGTCGCCCGGTACATGCCGGTGTTCGGCCACCTGCCCTACGTGATGGGCGAGGGCAACAAGAAGCTCTCCAAGCGCGACCCGCAGGCCAACCTGTTCCTGCACCGGGACAACGGCTTCATCCCAGAGGGCCTGCTGAACTACCTCGGCCTGCTGGGCTGGTCCCTCTCCGCGGACGAGGACATCTTCACCCCGCAGCAGTTCGTGGAGCACTTCGACGTGCACAAGGTGCTGGCCAACCCCGCCCGCTTCGACGAGAAGAAGGCGATCGCGATCAACGGCACGCACGTGCGCATGCTCGACGTGGCCGACTTCCGCGACCGTCTCGTGCCCTACCTGCACGCGGCCGGCCTCGTGGGCGAGCACCTCACGGATCGGGAGATGCAGATCCTCACCGCCGCGGCCCCGCTCGTGCAGGAGCGCGTGCAGCTGCTCGGCGAGGCCGTCGAGATGCTCGCCTTCCTCTTCACGGCGGACCGGGACGTCCGGACGGCCGAGGGCGCCCTCAAGGGCATGCCGGCGGACCTGGGGGCCGCCGTCGCCGCGGCCCGGGAGGCGCTCGCCGCCCTGCCCGAAGACGAGTTCACCACCGAGCGCATCGAGGCGGCGCTGCGGGCGGCCCTCATCGACGGCCTGGGCCTCAAGCCGCGCCAGGCGTTCGGCCCGGTGCGCGTCGCGGTGACCGGCCGCAAGGTGTCCCCGCCGCTCTTCGAGTCGCTCGAGATCCTGGGCCGGGACTCCGCGCTCGCGCGCCTGGACCGCTTCGCCGCGGAGCAGGGCCTGGACCAGGACCAGCCCACCGACGCATGAGCCGGGGCGTGAGCACGACGCCGGCCGGCGGGTCCGCGGGCGCGCCCGCGCCGCCGGCCTGGGACGCCGTCCTCTTCGACCTGGACGACACGCTGCTGGATCTGCGCTCCGCCCAGCACGCCGCGTTCGACGCGACGGTGCGCCGGCAGTGGGCCGGGGCCGCCGACGTCGACCCGGCGGTGCTGGCCGAGGCCACCGAGGCCTTCGCGTCCGACACCGGCGGCCACTACGGGCGCTACGTGTCCGGGGAGCTGACGTTCGAGGAGCAGCGGCTGGCCCGCGTGGCCGACGCCCTGCGCACGCTCGGCGTGCCCGAGGATGCGGCGACTCCGCTCGACGGCCTGTGGACCACCGACTACGAAGAGGTCGTGCGCGGGCACTGGGCGCTGTTCCCCGCGACCGCCGACGTGCTCGCCGAGGTGCGGGGAACAGGCCGTGGCGTGGGGATCGTCACGAACAACGTGGAGACCTACCAGCGCGGCAAGGCCGACGCCCTCGGCCTGGAGTGGGTCGAGGTGCTGATCGGCTCGGACACGGCCGGGGCCCCGAAGCCGGACCCGGCCCCCTTCCTGGCCGGCTGCTCCCGCCTGGGCACGGACCCGGGACGCACCCTCATGGTGGGGGACAGTCTGCGTCACGACGTCGAGGGGGCCCGGTCGGCGGGGCTCGTTCCGGTGTGGATGAGCCCCGACGCCCCCGCCCACGGCGGGGTGGCGGAGCCGCTCTGGGACGAGGAGCACGCGTGCTGGCGGATGCGGGCGATCGGCGGGCTGCGGACCTGGCTGGCGGCCTGACCCGCCGATTTTGCACGCGCCGCCCGGAGGGTGTAGAGTTCTTTCTCGTTGCCGGAGAGATCCGGGAACACCGGGCTCATGAATATGATGCACATCGGCCAGGCGTGCTTGACCGACAGTGGGGTATGGTGTAATTGGCAACACAACGGTTTCTGGTACCGTCATTCTAGGTTCGAGTCCTGGTACCCCAGCGAGTCTTCGGACTCAGTGAACGCGCACGGGCGGAGACGCTCGGACGTGGCGCACGGCCCCATCGTATAGCGGCCTAGTACGCCGCCCTCTCACGGCGGTAACGCGGGTTCAAATCCCGCTGGGGTCACGCAGTCGCCGCCCGGTCCTCGGACCGGAACGGCACGGGCGGATGAACGCATCCGTCGCCTGAACAGGAGACACAGGCGCAGAAGAAGGTCTCCACGGCATCGCTTCCGCACACGCGGACAGCGCGCTCGGCCCCATCGTATAGCGGCCTAGTACGCCGCCCTCTCACGGCGGTAACGCGGGTTCAAATCCCGCTGGGGTCACCCGAGTGACAGGAAGCCCGGTCCCTGCGGACCGGGCTTCCGTCGTCTCCGTCCGCCGGGCCGGCGGGATGGGCGGTCGGCGCGCGCCGTGAGACGATGGCCCACGTGCCACACACGGATCAGAACGTCCCAGACCTCGGTGTCGACACGGCCGTCCGCCGCGTGCGCCAGCACCTCGCCGCGCTCGAGCTGCCCTTCGAGACCGCCACCGCGGGGCAGGACCGCGCCGAGCGCGAGCGCACCCTGCACCAGATCGACGACTACGTGCTGCCCCGCCTCGAGTCGCTCGACGCGCCGCTGCTGGCCGTCGTCGGCGGCTCCACCGGTGCGGGCAAGTCCACGCTGGTGAACGCGCTCGTCGGCCACGAGGTCTCCCGCTCCTCCGCCCTGCGGCCCACCACGCGGCAACCTCTGCTGCTGCACAACCCCGCCGACGCCCACTGGTTCACGGGCCCGCGGGTGCTGCCCGACCTCGCCCGCGTCAGCGTGCACCGCGACGCGGCCGCCGGCCCCGTCGAACCCGACCAGTCCGCGATGGACACGGTCGCGCTCGTGGCCGAGCCCGCACTGCCCTCGGGCATCGCCCTCGTGGACGCCCCGGACATCGACTCCGTGGCGGACCAGAACCGCGCGCTGGCCCGGCAGCTCCTCGAAGCCGCCGACCTGTGGATCTTCACGACGACGGCGCACCGCTACGCCGACGCCGTGCCCTGGCAGCTGCTGGACGAGGCCGCCGCCCGCGACATCACCGTGGCCGTCGTGCTCGGCCGCGTGCCCGAGGGCGCGGAGGAGGACATCACCCCGGACCTGCGGCGCATGCTCACCGAGCGCGGCCTCGCCGACGCCCGGATCCACGTGATCCCCGAGACCCGCTTCGACGAGCGCGGCCTGCTCCCGCAGGAGCACGTCGCGGGCCTGCGCGCCTGGCTCGAGACTCTCGCCGCCGACGCCCAGGCGCGCGGCGCCGTCGCCCGCCGGACCGTGGACGGCGTGCTGGGCCAGCTGGCCGCCCGCGTCGCCGACCTGGCCCGCGCCGAGGAGGAGCAGCGGCACGCCGCGGACCTGCTCGCCCGGATCGTGGGGGACTCCACGGACCAGGCCGTCGGCCGGGTCCGCGAGGCCACCTCGGACGGCACGCTGCTGCGCGGCGAGGTGCTCTCCCGCTGGCAGGACTTCGTCGGCACGGGGGAGTTCTTCCGCGGCGTCGAGACCACGATCGGCCGGCTGCGGGACCGCCTCGGCGCCCTGGTGCGCGGGCGCCCGGCAGCGCCCGAGGAGGTCGAGACCGCACTGGAGACCGGCCTGCACGCCGTGATGGTCGAGGCGGCCGCCGCGGCCGCCGAGCAGATCGAGCGGCGCTGGGCGTCCGAGCCGGCGGGCCGGGCCCTCGTGGCCGGGCGCGACCTGGGCGCCCTGGCGCCGGACGCGTCGGCGCGGGCGGCCGACGTCGTGCGGGACTGGCAGTCGGACGTCTTGGCACTGGTCCAGGAGGAGGGCGCGGGCAAGCGCACGCGCGCCCGCCTGGCGGCCACCGGCGTGAACGGCGCGGCCGTGGCCCTCATGGTGATCTCGTTCGCCTCCACCGGCGGACTCGCGGGCATCGAGGTCGGCATCGCCGGCGGCGCCGCCGTCGTCGGGCAGAAGCTGCTCGAGTCGATCTTCGGCGAGGACGCCGTGCGCCGCATGGCCCGGCGGGCCGATGAGCTGCTCGAGCGCCGTGTGCGGGCCTTCCTCGAGACCGTGCTGGCGGACCGCTTCCTGCCGCTGCTCCACCTCGGGCGCGAGCCGCAGGCCACCGAGGAGCTGCGCGCCCTCGTGCCGGTGCTGCGCCGCGGGGTGGCCGCCGGCGTCGACGGCCCGACCGGGCCCGAGCACGCCCCGTCCGCGGCCGAGGCGGGGGAGGAGCCCCGATGAGCCGCCGCGACACCCCCGCCCTGGCCCCCCGCCTGGACGCACTCGGCGAGGCCGCCGAGTTGGCCGCGGGCCGCCTGCCCGAGGACGTCGTGGCCGGGGCCGACGCCGTCGTGCGCGCGGCCGGGGAGCGCCAGGCACTCTCCGCGGAGCACACCGTGGTCGGGTTCTTCGGGGCGACGGGCTCCGGCAAGTCCTCCCTGTTCAACGCGCTCACCGGCCGCGACCTGGCCCGCGTGGCCGCCACCCGGCCCACCACGTCCGAGCCGCTCGCCGCGGTCTGGGGCGTGGGCCGGGGACAGGGGCTGGACCCGGACGCGGAGCACGGCGACGGCACCGGCGAGGGCGGCGGCGCGGCCGCCCTGCTCGACTGGCTCGGCGTGCGCCGCCGCCACCTGCTGGACGAGGCGCCCGTGCTCGACGACGGCCGCCCCGGCTTCCTCGGCCTCGGCCGCCGTGACGGCGCCGACGCCACCGGCCTGGTCCTGCTGGACCTGCCGGACATCGACTCGGTCGAGCGGGGCAACCGCGAGATCACCTCCCGGCTGGCCGGCCACGTGGACGTGCTGGTGTGGGTCGTGGACCCGGAGAAGTACGCGGACGCCGTGCTGCACCGCGAGTTCCTGGCGACCATGGGCTCGCACGCGGCCGTGACCCTCGTGCTGCTCAACCAGGTGGACCGGCTCTCGGTGCGGGACCGGGACGTCGTGCTGGCCTCGCTGCGCCGCATGCTCTCCGGCCACGGCCTCGGCGACGTCCGGGTGCTGCCCGTGTCCGCGCGCACGGGGGAGGGCCTCGAGGAGGTCGGCCGGCAGGTCGCGGCGATCGTCGCCCAGCGCGGCGCGGCCGCCGAACGCCTGGGTGCGGACGTCGCGGCCCGTGCCGCGGACCTCGCCGCCGCCTCGGGCGAGGGCGAGCCGGCCGGCGTCGGGCCCGGGGACGAGCAGCGGCTCGGGCGCGAGCTGGCCGTGGCCGGCGGCGTGCCGGCCGTCGTCCGGGCGGTCGAGGGCTCGTACCGGCTGCGCTCGGCCAAGCGCACCAGCTGGCCCGTGCTGCGCTGGATGCACTCCTTCCGCGCAGACCCCCTGCGGCGCCTGCACCTGATGCCCGAGCGCACCGCCCCCCGCCGCGACCGGGACGAGGTCGCCCGCGACCCCGCGCTGCACCGCACCTCCCTGCCCGAGCGCTCGGGCACCCAGCGGGCCGTCGTCGACGGCGCGGTCCGCACGCTGGCCGCCGCGGCCGGCGCGGGAGCCTCCGAGCCGTGGGCCGCCGCCATCCGCCGCGCGGGCCGGGAGCACGCCGAGGAGCTCCCCGGCGCCGTGGACCGGGCGATCGCCGCCACCGACCTCGGGGCCGGTCGGGGCAGCTGGTGGCACCCCGTGCTCGACGTGCTGCAGTGGCTCGCCCTCCTCACCGCCGTCGTCGGTGCCGGCTGGCTGGGCGTCCTCGCCCTGGCCGGGTACCTGCAGTTCCCCCTGCCGCCAGCGCCCACGGTCGAGGGCTTCCCCCTCCCGACGCTGCTGCTCGTCGGCGGCCTCGCGCTCGGCGTGCTGCTGGCCCTGCTGGCGATCCCCCTGACCCGGTGGACCGCCGCGGCGCGGGGACGCCGCGCGCGCCGCCGCCTCGAGGAGGCGACCACCGACGTCGGCCGGCGGCTCGTCGTCGACCCGGTGCGCGCCGAGGTGGACCGCTTCCGCGCCTTCCGCGACGCCCTCGCCCGGGCCTCCGGCGCCCCGGTCCGGCGGGGCCGCCGATGACGGTGCGCGACCCCGCGGCCGCGGCGGGGGCGACCGTCGGCGACCTCACGGAGGCCGAGCTGCTGGAGGTCGTCCTGACCGGGCTCGCTCCCGCCGTCCGGGACGGCCACTGGCCCGCCGGCACCGTCGCCCCGGGCGACGACGCCGCCCTCGTGCCCGCGCCCCGCGGCGGGACGCTCATCTCCACGGACGCGATGGGGGAGGGCACGGACTTCCTGCACCGCTGGCCGGCCGGCCCCCGCACCCGCGGCCACGACGCCGGCTGGAAGGCCGTCGCCCAGAACCTCTCGGACGTCAACGCGATGGGCGGGAGCGCCTCCGCGCTCGTCACCGCCCTCACCCTGCCGCCGACGACGCCGGTCGCCTGGGTTCGGTCGTTCGCCGCGGGCATCGTGGGCGCGGTGCGTCACCTCGGCGCGCCGGACTGCCGGGTGGCCGGGGGCGACCTGGGCACCGGCGGACGGGTCCACGCCGCGGTGACGGTGCTCGGGGACCCGCACCCCGGCGGAGTGCTGTGCCGCACGCCGGCCGCGGCGGACCGGGACCGCGTGCTCGCCGAGGGCGCCGACCTCGTCCATGCCCAGGCGGTGCCGGACGGTCCCCGGGCCGCCGCGCCCCCGGGGCCGGGGTGGGCCGCCGCCGGGCTCGCCGTGCTGCTCACCGACCGCGCGGAGCTGGAGCGGCGGGCGGACGCCCTCCCCGCCGCCGACCGGCCGTCACCGCGGGAGCTCGCCCGCGCCGTCCGCGCCCAGCTGCGACCCCGCCCGCCGCTGGCCCTGGGGCCCGCCGCGGTGGCGGCCGGCCTGCTCACCCTCATGGACGTCTCCGACGGCCTGGGCAAGGACGCGCACCGCATGGCGGCCGCCACCGGCGGGACCGGTCCCGCGCCGGCACCGTGGCTGGACGAGGCCTGGCTGGCGGAGGCCGCCGCACCCCTGCGCCGCGTGGCCACCCTGGCCGGGACCAGCCCGGAGGCGCTCGTGACCGGCGGGGGCGAGGACTACGGCCTCCTGGGGCTGGCGTGGCCCGAGACCGAGCTGCCCCGGGGGTTCACTCGGATCGGCCGGCTCGTGCCGGCCGGGGCCCGGGCGCCGGCCGGGCACCGGCCCCTGCCCGAGTCCGGCTGGGATCCGTTCGGCGGCTGAGCGACTCCGGCCGGGAGCCGCGGGCGGGTCAGGCCGAGTGGAGGAGTCGCTCCGGGTCGAAGCGGTGGCCGAGGCCGATGACGTCCCACCCATGCTCGCGCCACGCGGCGACGTCCAGGACGTTGCGCCCGTCGATCAGCAGGCGGGAGGCCACGCGTGCGCCCACGGCGGCCGGATCCATCTGTCGGAACTGGCGCCACTCGGTCAGCAGCAGGGTCAGCTCGGCGCCGTCCACGGCCGCCTCGAGCGAGTCCACGTAGTCGAGCCGCGGGAAGCGGGCGGCCGCGTTGGCGTTGCCCTCCGGGTCGTACACGCGGACGTCGGCGCCGGCCGTGTAGAGACGGTTGGCGACGTCGAGGGCGGGGGAGTCCCGGACGTCGTCGGAGTCCGGCTTGAACGTGACGCCCAGCACGGCGATCCGTGTGCCGTTGAGCACCTGCACGCTCGCGGGGGTGGGGGCGGTCCCGGAGGCCTCGGCCCGGCGGATGCGGCCGTCGCGAGCCGCGGAGAGCACCTGCACGGCCAGGTCCACCACGCGGTCACGGCGGCGCAGGTTGATGTCGTCCACCTCCGCCAGGAACCGCATGGTCCGGTCCAGGCCCAGCTCGGAGACGCGGGCCTGGAGCGCGCGGATGTCCTTGGGCAGGCAGCCGCCCCCGAAGCCCACGCCCGCGTTGAGGAACCGGCGTCCGATCCGCGCGTCGTGGCCGATCGCGTCCGCGAGGGTGCCGATGTCCCCGCCCACGTTCTCGGTGATCTCCGAGAACGCGTTGATGAACGAGATCTTCGTGGCCAGGAAGGCGTTCGCGGCCACCTTCACCAGCTCGGCGGTCTCGAGGTCCGTGCTGATCCACGGGGTGTCGGCCGCGAGCTGCCGCGCGTAGACGCGGCGCAGGATGCCCTCGGCGCGGGGCCCGTGCGTGCCGATGACGAGGCGGTCCGGGGTGAGCGTGTCCCTCACGGCGAAGCCCTCCCGGAGGAACTCGGGGTTCCAGGCGAGCTCGACCTCGCCCGGCAGCCCGGCCTCCGCGCGCACGGTGCGCACGAGCTCGGCCAGGCGGCGCGCGGTGCCCACGGGCACGGTCGACTTGCCGACGATCAGCGCGTCGCGGTCGATCGCCGCGGCGAGGGAGGCGACGGCG
Organism: Micrococcus sp. iso_239; assembly: GCF_056173395.1. NCBI lineage: Bacteria > Bacillati > Actinomycetota > Actinomycetes > Micrococcales > Micrococcaceae > Micrococcus > Micrococcus sp. iso_239. The sequence goes on from NZ_CM149672.1 coordinate 909,712, forward strand.
GCGTCCACATAGCTCAGGTCCGCCGCGGTCTCGCCCACCTTCTGCGGGGTGCCGACGCCGATGAAGTGGACGTCCGCCCAGCGGGCCGCCTCCGCGACGTCGGTGGTGAAGCGCAGCCGCCCGGAGGCGACGTGGGTGCGCAGCAGCTCGGGCAGGCCGGGTTCGTGGAAGGGCACCTCGCCGCGGGCCAGGCGCTCGATCTTGGCCGGGTCCACGTCCACGCCGAGGACCTCGAAGCCCAGCTCGGCCATGCACGCGGCGTGCGTGGCGCCCAGATAGCCCGTGCCGATCACGGACAGCCGCGGCGCGGCCTCCTGCTCGGCGGGGGCGGCGGGCGCGGTCGTCTCGGTCACGGCGGACTCCTCGGTGGTGCGGGGGCGGCGGTCGGGGACCTGGCTGACGCTAGGCCCCGCGGGTGAACGCGGGAAGAACGGGGTGTCTCGGCGGCGCGTCCCGTCGGTGGCGCGGGCGGGCCTCAGGCCTCGCCGGCGCGGATGAGCTCGGTGAGCCGCGTCGCGGCGGAGACGACGGCGTCCGCGTGCAGCCGGCCCGGCTGTCGGGAGAGCCGCTCGAGGGGGCCGGAGATCGAGACCGCCGCGATGACGCGGCCGCTGGGACCGCGCACCGGCGCCGACACCGAGGCGACCCCGGGCTCGCGCTCGGCCAGGGACTGGGCCCAGCCGCGCCGCCGCACCGCCGCGAGGACGGTGGGTGTGAACACGGCGCCGGCCAGCCCCTCGACGAGCCGCTCGTGGTCCTCCCAGGCCAGGAGCACCTGCGCGGCGGAGCCGGCCTTCATGGACATGCGAGCGCCCACGGGGATGGTGTCGCGCAGGCCCCAGGGCCGTTCCGCGCTGGCCACGCACACGCGGGAGTCCGCCTGCCGACGGAACACCTGGGCGCTCTCGCCCGTGGCGTCGCGCAGCCACAGCAGCACCGGGCCGGAGGCCGTGGTGAGCCGGTCCTCGCCGGCGGCGGAGGCGAGCTCGGCGAGGCGGGTGCCCAGCACGTAGCGGCCCTGCAGGTCCTTGCCCACCATGCGGTGGTGCGTGAGGGCGGCCGCGAGCCGGTGCAGCGTGGGCCGCGCGATCCCGGTGGCGATGACGAGCTGGGCGAGCGTGGCCGGGCCGGACTCGAGCGCGTCAAGGATCGCCACCGACTTGTCCACCACGCCGACACCGCTGGGATGCCGGTGGAGCGAGGGGCCGATGAGGTCGTCCTCGGTGGGCGGGCGCACGGGCTCGGTGGTCATGGGGTGATCGTAGTCGTCTCACTGCTCGGACGGACCGGGGCTGTCGGTGTGCGTCGCATGTGACCGCGCCGGCCAGCGCCGGGTCCGGCATATGAGACGAAATCTCACGATATGGAATATCGCGCCGCGTGGTCGAGAACGGCCGCGCCGCGCCCCACAGTGGTCCGTGAGCACCGGCGCCCCGCGCCGGGCGACGACCGACAGGTGCGTGAGCAGGAAGGTGCGGCATATGACGACGGCGACGACGCGGCCCAGGACGCTGGCCGAGAAGGTCTGGGACGAGCACGTGGTGGTGCGTGGCGAGGGCGAGGGCGCCTCCCGCACCCCCGACCTGCTCTACATCGACCTGCACCTCGTGCACGAGGTGACGAGCCCGCAGGCCTTCGAGGGGCTGCGTCTGGCCGGGCGTCCGGTGCGTCGGCCCGACCTGACCATCGCCACGGAGGACCACAACACCCCGACGCTGGACATCGACCAGCCGATCGCGGATCCCACCTCGCGCACCCAGATCGAGACCCTGCGGGCCAACTGCGCCGAGTTCGGTGTGCGCCTGCACCCGTTGGGCGACGCCGAGCAGGGCATCGTCCACGTCGTCGGCCCCCAGCTGGGCCTGACCCAGCCCGGCCTCACCGTGGTCTGCGGCGACTCCCACACCTCCACCCACGGTGCGTTCGGCGCCCTGGCGTTCGGCATCGGCACGTCCGAGGTCGAGCACGTCCTGGCCACCCAGACCCTGCCGCTGAAGCCCTTCAAGACCATGGCGGTCACCGTGGACGGCACGCTGCGCCCGGGTGTGACGGCCAAGGACATCATCCTCGCGGTCATCGCGAAGATCGGCACGGGCGGGGGCCAGGGCTTCGTGCTCGAGTACCGCGGTGAGGCCATCCGGAACCTCTCCATGGAGGGCCGGATGACCATCTGCAACATGTCCATCGAGGCCGGCGCCCGCGCCGGCATGGTCGCCCCGGACGAGACCACCTTCGCCTACCTGAAGGGACGGCCCCATGCCCCCGAGGGCGCCGACTGGGACGCCGCCGTCGAGCACTGGCGCACCCTCGCCACGGACGAGGGGGCGGAGTTCGACGCCGAGGTGGTCATCGACGCGGACACGCTGGAGCCGTTCGTCACGTGGGGCACCAACCCGGGGCAGGGCGTGAGCCTGAACGACACCGTCCCCGCGCCCGAGGACTTCGCCGACCCGGTGGCCCAGGAGGCGGCCCGCAAGGCGCTGTCCTACATGGACCTGGCCCCCGGGACCCCGATGAAGCAGGTCGAGGTCGACACCGTGTTCATGGGCTCGTGCACCAACTCCCGCATCGAGGACCTGCGGGCGTTCGCCGAGGTCGTCCGGGGCCGGCGCAAGGCCGAGGGGCTGCGCGTCATGGTCGTGCCGGGCTCGGCGCGCGTGCGTCTGCAGGCCATGGACGAGGGCCTGGACAGGGTGTTCGAGGACTTCGGGGCCGAGTGGCGGTTCGCCGGCTGCTCCATGTGCCTGGGCATGAACCCGGACCAGCTCTCCCCGGGGGAGCGCTGTGCGTCCACCTCGAACCGCAACTTCGAGGGCCGGCAGGGCAAGGGCGGGCGCACCCACCTGGTGTCCCCGGTGGTCGCCGCGGCCACCGCCGTGCTGGGCCGCCTCGCCAGCCCGTCCGACCTGCCCGCCCTCACCCCCCAGGAGGCCTGAGCCATGGAGAAGTTCACCACCCACACCGGCGTCGGCGTGCCGCTGCGCGCCTCGAACGTGGACACGGACCAGATCATCCCGGCCGTGTACCTCAAGCGGATCTCCCGCACGGGCTTCGAGGACGCCCTGTTCGCCGGCTGGCGCCAGGACCCCGACTTCATCCTGAACACCGAGCCGTTCAGCGGGGGCACCGTGCTCGTGGCGGGCTCGGACTTCGGCACCGGCTCCTCGCGCGAACACGCCGTGTGGGCGCTCAAGGACTACGGCTTCCGCGCCGTGATCTCCCCGCGCTTCGCGGACATCTTCCGCGGCAACTCCGCCAAGCAGGGGCTCGTCGCGGCCCAGGTGGAGCAGGAGGACGTCGAGCGCATCTGGAAGGAGCTGGAGAACCGTCCCGGGACCCCGGTCACCGTGGACCTCGTCACACGCACCGTCGAGTGCGGGGATGTGACCGCCCCGTTCCAGATCGACGACGACACCCGTCACCGGCTGCTCGAGGGCCTGGACGACATCGCCGTCACCCTGGGGCACCAGGCCGAGATCGACGCCTACGAGGCGGACCGCCCCGCGTACAAGCCCACCACCCTGCCGGCCCGCACGGCCGGCTGACCGGCCACCGCCGGGGGCGCACCATTGCCGCGCGTGCCCGGCGACGCCCTATGCTGGGAGGCGATTCCGGGACCGCCCGCCGCACACGGCGGGCGGTCCCGTTCAGAGACCTCCCCGCTCCGGCGGAGTGGCCGAGACCGTGGCCCTGCGGCCGCGCTGAGGAAGGACGCGCATGGCGAAGCTCTTGACCATCCATGGCGGCAAGCCGCTGACCGGTGAGGTGACCGTGCGCGGCGCCAAGAACCTGGTGCCCAAGGCCATGGTGGCCGCCCTGCTCGGCAACTCGCCGTCCGTGCTCCGGAACATCCCCGAGATCAAGGACGTGGACGTCGTCAGCTCCCTCCTCGAGATCCACGGCGTGTCCGTGGAGTGGGACAAGGAGACCGGGCGGATCACGATGGACCCGGCCGGGGTGAAGTCGGCCCTGACCGCCGAGATCGACGCCCACGCCGGCGACTCGCGCATCCCGATCCTCTTCTGCGGCCCGCTCATGCACGCGATCGGGGAGGCCTTCATCCCCGACCTCGGCGGCTGCAAGATCGGCGACCGCCCGATCGACTACCACCTGGCCGTGCTGCGCAACTTCGGCGCCGTCGTGGACAAGCGCCCGGGCGGCATCTCCATCTCCGCCCCCAAGGGCCTGCACGGCGCCAAGCTCGAGCTGCCGTACCCCTCCGTCGGCGCCACCGAGCAGGTGCTGCTGACCGCCGTGAAGGCCGAGGGCATCACCGAGCTCAAGGGCGCCGCCGTCGAGCCGGAGATCCACGACCTCATCGCCGTCCTGCAGAAGATGGGCGCGATCATCACCGTGCAGACGGACCGCACCATCCGCATCGAGGGCGTGAGCGAGATGCGCGGCTACAACCACATCGCGCTGCCCGACCGCAACGAGTCCGCCTCGTGGGCCTCCGCCGCCCTGGCCACCCGCGGGGACATCTACGTCCGCGGCGCCGAGCAGCGCGACCTGACGGCGTTCCTGAACACCTACCGCAAGATCGGCGGCGAGTTCGACGTCGTCGACGACGGCATCCGGTTCTGGCACGCCGGCGGCGATCTCAACCCGCTCGTGCTCGAGACGGACGTGCACCCCGGCTTCATGACCGACTGGCAGCAGCCCCTCGTGGTGGCGCTGACCCAGGCCAAGGGGGTCTCCATCGTGCACGAGACCGTGTACGAGAACCGCTTCGGCTTCACCGACGCCCTCGTGCGGATGGGCGCCTCCATCCAGCTGCACCGCGAGTGCCTCGGCTCCGTGCCGTGCCGCTTCGGCCAGCGCAACTTCCTGCACTCGGCCGTGATCTCCGGCCCGACGCCGCTGCACGGCGTCGAGTTCGACATCCCGGACCTGCGCGGCGGCTTCTCCCACCTGATCGCCGCCCTCACCGCCGAGGGCACCTCCACGGCGACGGGCCTGGAGATCATCAACCGCGGCTACGAGCACTTCATGGCGAAGCTCGAGGGCCTCGGCGCCGACGTCGAGCTGACCGAACGCGACCGGTGAGCGGCGTGGACGCGCAGAGCCCTGCCGCCGCGGGGGGTCGTCCGACGCGTGCCGCGCGGGCCCCCTACGTGATCCCGGGGGTGATCGTGCGACCGGCGATGCGGGCCCTCGTCCGCCAGGTGTGGGAGGGGACCGAGCACCTGCCCGAGACCGGCGCGATCCTCGCCGTCAACCACATCTCGGAGGTGGACCCGCTCTCCGTGGCCCACATGGTCTACAACCAGGGCCTGCTGCCGACCTTCCTCGCCAAGGCCGAGCTCTGGAAGGTGCCCGTGCTCAAGCAGGTCCTCGAGGCCACCCGCATGATCCCGGTCGAGCGCACCCGCGACGGCGGCCGCTCGCTCGCCGCCGCCCGCGAGGCCGTCGCCACGGGCCGGGCGATCATCGTCTACCCGGAGGGCACCGTCACCCGCGATCCCGACGGCTGGCCCATGGCCGGGCGCAACGGGGCCGTGCGCCTCGCCCTGCAGACCGGCGCCCCGCTCATCCCCGTCGGTCAGTGGGGCATCCAAAAGCTGCTGCCGTACGGCGGCCGCTCCCTCCGCGTCCTCCCGCGCAAGACCGCCCGGATCCGGGTCGGCGCGCCCGTCGACCTCGCGGACCTGCGGGACCGCCCCGTGACGGCGGCGACCCTGCGCGAGGGCACCGGCCGCATGATGGCCGCGATCACCGACCTGGTCGCCGAGCTGCGCGGAGAACCGGCCCCGGAGGGCCGCTGGGATCCCACGACCGGAGCGCGGGTGACCGGGGCATGAGCGATCCGCGCACCGTCGCCGTCCTCGGGGCCGGCAGCTGGGGGTCGGCCTTCGCCCGCGTCCTGGGCCTGAGCACCAGCCCCGAGTCCGCCCGCGCGTCCGAGATCGTGATGTGGTCCCGGCGGGCCGAGGTCGCCGAGGCCATCACCGAGCGACACGAGAACCCCGAGTACCTGCCCGGCATCACCCTGCCCACCTGCGTGCGCGCCGTCACCGACGCCGCCGAGGCGGTCCGGGGCGCCGGCGTCGTGGTGGTGGCCGTGCCCGCGCAGCACGTGCGCGAGACGCTGCGCACCGTGCGCGCCGACCTGGCCCCGGACGCCGTCGTGGTCTCCCTCGTCAAGGGCCTCGAGCGCGGCACCGACGCGCGGATGTCGCAGGTCTGCGCGGAGGAGCTGGGCCTCAGCCCGGACCGGTTCGCGGTGGTCTCCGGACCCAACCTCGCCCTCGAGATCGCGCGCGGCGAGCCCACCGCCACGGTGGTCGCCTCGGCCTCGCGCGCGACGGCGGAGCGCATCGCCGCCCTCACGGCCGGCCGGACCTTCCGGCCTTACACGAACACGGACGTCGTGGGCGTGGAGATCGGCGGCGTGGTGAAGAACGTCATCGCGCTCGCCGTGGGCATCTGCGACGGGCAGGGGCTGGGGGACAACTCCAAGGCCTCCGTCATCACCCGGGGCCTGGCCGAGACCACCCGGCTGGCCGTCGCGCTCGGCGGCGACCCGGCCACCATGGCCGGGCTCGCCGGCCTGGGCGACCTCGTGGCCACGTGCGCCTCGCCCCTCTCCCGCAACCGCACGGCCGGCCGCCACATCGGCACCGGCCTCAGCGCGGAGGAGGCGGTGGCCGCCATGAGCCAGACGGCCGAGGGCATCAAGTCCGTCTCCGCCATCGTGCACGCCGCCCGCGCCCACGGTGTGGAGATGCCCATCAGCGAGCTGATGGACCGGGTGGTCGCCGGGGACGTGGCCGTGGACCGCCTCGCCGAGCTGCTGCTCGCCCGTGACCTGAAGTCGGAAGGACGCACCGCATGACCGCCACCCCCGCCCCGGAGGCCGCCGCCGACGCGCGTCCCCGCGTGCTCCTGCTCTTCGGCGGGCGCTCGAGCGAGCACCCCATCAGCTGCGTGACCGCGGCGGGCGTGCTGCACGCGGCCGACCGTCAGCGCTGGGACGTCGTGCCGGTGGGTGTGGCCCGCTCCGGCCTGTGGTCGCACGACGAGCTGGACGTGGCCTCGTTCCGCCTGGACGGCGACGCCCTGCCGGAGGTGCCGGAGCCCGAGGCCCCGGTGAGCCTGCGCGCCCTGCCGGACGGCACCGTCGAGCTGACCGCGGCCGACGGCTCCTCGCTGGGCCCGGTGGACGTCGTGTTCCCGCTGCTGCACGGCCCCTGGGGTGAGGACGGCACTCTCCAGGGCATGTTCGAGTCGCTGGGTCTGCCCTACGTGGGCTGCGGCGTGCTCGCCTCCGCGGTCGGCATGGACAAGCACTTCATGAAGGTCGCCTTCCAGGCCGCCGGCCTCGAGGTCGGCCCGTGGGAGACCATCACCGCCCGCGACTGGGCGCGCGATCCGGAGGCAGCCCTCGCCCGCGCCGGGGCGCTCGCCTACCCGCTGTTCGTCAAGCCCGCCCGCGCCGGCTCGTCCTTCGGCATCACCCGCGTCACCGAGCCCGCGGGTCTGCGCGCCGCCGTCGAGGAGGCCCGGCGCTTCGACCCCAAGGTCGTGGTGGAGGCGGGCATCGTCGGCCGCGAGATCGAGTGCGCCGTCCTCGACGGGCACGGCGCCGCCGCCCCGCGCGCCTCGCTGCCGGGGGAGATCGTCGTGGCCCACGACGAGGGCGAGACGCAGTTCTACGACTTCGAGTCGAAGTACCAGGACACCGGCACCACCCAGCTGTCCTGCCCGGCCGAGCTGCCGGAGGAGGAGATCGAGCGGCTGCGCGCCCTGGCGATCCGCGCCTTCGAGGCCGTGGACGGATCCGGCCTGGGCCGCTGCGACTTCTTCTTCACCCCGGACGGGCGGTGGGTGGTCAACGAGATCAACACCATGCCGGGCTTCACGCCCATCAGCATGTACCCGGCCATGTGGGAGCGGACGGGCCTGTCCTACGACGATCTGATCTCGGAGCTGCTGGACCTCGCCCTCGAGCGGGGCGTCGGCCTGCACTGACGCGGCTCGCGGCCGGCCCGCGTCGGTCTCAGCCGACGGGTGTGGCGTCCTGCACGCCGACGCAGCCGCCGCTGGGCTCGATCTGCGCGACCGCCGAGGACAGGCCCACCATCACGGTGTCCGAGCTGGCCTGGTCCTTGCCGAACAGCACCTCCACGGCCGGGTCACGGCCGTAGGTGGTGATCCGCCAGTTCTCGTCCTCGTCCCGGACGACCCAGTCGATCCCGTCCACGGAGATGCAGCGGTCCGTGGTGGGGCCGGGGACCTCGGCGCCGCAGCGCAGGACGACGGCGGCCGGGTCACCCCACACGGCCGTCGCCTGGCTGTCGGTGGGGCGCAGGTCGAGGTCGCCCAGGGCGTCGGGCATGGCCACCATGGCCGGGGCACACGCCGGGTCAGCGGCGTGGGGCGCGGCCTCCACCGTGGCCACCCGTCCGGTGCAGGCCGTGGCGCCGAGGGCGATCGCGGTCAGGAGGGGCACGAGACGACGCAGACGGCGGGATTCCATCCGCCCAGGATACGCGCGGCGCCGGGACCCGCGGGGGCCCGTGCCCTAGCATGGGCGAGACCGTTCCCCTCCCCGCCTCAGGAGCCCACGTGAGCAGCACCGCGGACCCCCGCCCCCGCCCCCCGCAGGAGGACGTCGCCGTCGGGCGGCGCCGCCGTCGTCGCCGCCCGTGGCTGATCGCCCTGGCGGTCGTGCTCGTGGCACTGCTGGCCGTGGGCATCGCGGCGGCGGTGTACGTCGGCGGGATCGCCCGGACCATCGACCAGGACACCCAGCGCTTCGACGGCGGCGCGTTCCCCGCCGAGTCGGGCCGCCCGGGCGCCGCGGGGGCGTCCGCCCAGCAGCCCACCGCGCCGCCGCCCGGCATGGACGCGGAACAGGCCGCCGAGGGCGCCCGGGGCCCCGTCGCCCCGGGCGCGGACGAGAAGGCGGACGAGCAGGCCCTCGACGTGCTGCTCGTCGGCGAGGACGCGGGCGCGGAGGGCCGTGACTCCGCCGGCCGATCGGACACCCTCATGTGGGTCCACGTGCCCGGGGACCGCAGCGAGATCCAGGTCATGTCCATCATGCGTGACATGTGGGTGCCGATCCCGGGGCACGGGGACCACAAGGTCAACGCCGCCTACCAGTACGGCGGCATCCCGCTGACGGTGGCCACCGCGGAGAACATGTTCCAGGCACGCGTGGACCACGTGATCGCCGTGGACCTCGCCGGCTTCAAGGGCCTCGTGGACGCCCTGGGCGGCGTCAGCGTGGACAACCCTGCCGCCTTCGTCTCGACCGGCGGCATCGACTTCCCCGCGGGCACCGTGCAGATGGACGGGGACAAGGCCCTGGCCTACGCGCGGGAACGGTACAACCTGCCGCGCAGCGACTTCGACCGCGTGGAGAACCAGCAGCGCCTGGTCAAGGCCATCGTGGCCGCGTTCCTCTCCCGCGACACCCTCTCGGACCCGAGCCGCGTGCAGGCCGCCGTCGAGGAGTTCGCCCCCTTCCTGACCCTCGACGACGACCTCGACTCCGGCACCCTCGCGAACCTGGCGTGGTCCCTGCGCGACGCGCGCGACGCCCCGATCGTGACCAGCACGGTGCCGTCCGTGGGCGTGGGTTATACGGACACCGGCGAGGACGTCGTGTGGCCGGACTGGGCGGCGATCGCCCGCCTGGGCGAGGGCATCCGCACCGGCACCCTGGGGGAGGCCGTCGCGCAGTGAGCACGCCGTCCCGGCCGTCACTGGTACGGCACTGGCTCGCGCTCGCGGAGGAGCTCGTGGGCCGGGCCGCGCCGCGACTCGACGCCCTGAACCTCTTCCCGGTCCCGGACGCGGACACGGGCACGAACATGCTCGCTACGCTGACGGCGGCCCGCACCGCGGCCGACGCCTGCCCCGCACAGGACGACGTCGGCGCCGTGCTCGCGCACGCGGGCGCGGCCGCGCTGGACTCGGCCCGGGGCAACTCGGGCATGCTGCTCGCGGTCAGCCTGGCGGGGATGGCCGAGCCCCTGCGCGGCCGGGAGCGTGTCGACGCGTTCGCCCTGGCGGCGGCGTTCGGAGCCGCCGACCGGGCCGCCCGGCAGGCCCTGTCGGATCCGCGCGAGGGGACGATCCTCACGGTGCTCTCCGCGGCCGCCCGCAGCCTCGCGCGCTCGTCCACCCAGGCTCCCGACACGCCCGCGGTGGCCGGGGACGCGGACCCGGCCGTGCGCCTCGGCCCGGCCGTGACCGTCATGCTGGCCGACTGCGTGCAGGCCGTGGAGGAGACCGAGTCGTTGCTCGCCCCGCTGACCCGGGCGCACGTCGTGGACGCCGGTGCCGTCGGGCTGCTCTGGGTGTTCGAGGCGCTGCGCTCCGTCGTGACGGGCACGCCCGTGGACGAGGAGCTGGCCACCGCCCTCCCCGGCTACGTCGAGGGCGCCCACGCCGCGGAGGCCGAGCCCGCCGCCGCGGCGGAGGCGTCGGCCGAGGGGGCCGTCGAGGTGATGGGCACCCTGGCCCTCACCCCGCTCGCCGCGGCCGAGCTGCGCCGACGGCTGACGGAGGTGGGGGACGCCGTGATCCTGGCCCCCGTCGGGACCGCCCGTGACGCGCACGGCCGGGTGCCGTGGCGGGTCCACGTGCACGTGCCCCGCGCCGAGGACGCGATCGGCCCCCTGCGGGCCGCCGGCGACGTCGAGGGCCTGGCCGTCACCGACCTGGCCGAGCCGTCGCAGGCAGACGCCGCACCGGACGGGTGCCATGGCCGCTGAGGCCCCCGTCACCGACCTGCCCCTGTCCGAGGTGCTGGGCGGGAAGCTGCCCGCCCGCCTCGAGAAGGAGCTCGGGCTGACCACGGTCGGGGACCTGCTGGACCACGTGCCGCGCCGCTGGATCGAGCGCGGCGAGCTCACTCCCATCGCCGCGTTGCCCTACGACGCCGAGGTGACCGTCGTCGCCGTCGTGGAGTCGGTGACCACACGGCGCATGCACAGCCGGCCCGGGTTCATCGTGGACGTCACCGTCGCGGACCCGTCCGTGGCCGGCGTGCCGGGGGCGAGCCTGTCCATGGCCTTCTTCAACGGCCACGACGCCCGCCGCCGCCTCGCCCCCGGGATGACCGCCATGTTCCAGGGCCGCACCACCGAGTACCGCGGCCGGATCACGCTGAACAACCCGGACTTCGCCCTTCTGGACGACGACGTCGCCCCGGGGGAGGTGGACGTGCGACCGGTCCCGCTCTACCGGGCCACGGGGAAGCTGCCGTCGTGGACGGTCCGCTCCGCCGTCGCCCGGGTGCTCGAGACGGTCGACCTGGGACGGATCCCCGAGCTGCTCACCGAGCGGATCCGCGCGGAGGCCGCCGCGGCGCTCGACCTGGACGCGCCGCTGCCGGGCACCGCCCAGGCGTACCGGGACCTGCACGCCCCGCACGACGTCGCCGCCACCGGCCCGGCGCGGACCGCGCTCGCCCTGCGTGAGGCGCTGCTCGTCCAGGCCGCGCTCGCCTGGCGCCGGGACCGGGAGCGGGCGGTGCCCGCCGTGCCCCGCCCGCCGCGGCCCGGGGGCCTGCTCGAGGCCCTCGACGCCCGTCTGCCGTTCGCGCTGACGCCCGGCCAGGTGGCGGTGGGGGAGCAGCTGTCCGCCGAGCTGGCCCGGGACGCCCCGATGAGCCGGCTGCTGCAGGGGGACGTGGGCGCGGGCAAGACGCTCGTCGCCCTGCGGGCGATGCTGCAGGTCGTGGACGCCGGCGGCCAGGCTGCCCTGGTGGCGCCCACCGAGGTGCTCGCCGCGCAGCACCACCGCGCCCTGCTGCGCCTGATGGGCCCCCTCGCCGAGGCCGGCACCCTCGGGGCCGGCGACGGCCCGGCCACGAGGGTCGCGCTGGTCACCGGCTCGCTCAAGACCGCCGCACGCCGCGAGGCGCTGCTGGCCCTGGCCTCCGGCGAGGCCGGGATCGCCGTGGGGACGCACGCCCTGCTCTCCGAGAAGGTGGGCTTCGCCGAGCTGGCCCTGGCCGTCGTCGACGAGCAGCACCGCTTCGGCGTGGACCAGCGCGAGGCCCTGCGGCGGGCCAACCCCGGCACGCACCTGCTCGTCATGTCCGCCACGCCCATCCCGCGCTCCGTGGCGATGACGGTGTTCGGCGACCTGGACCTCTCGGTGCTCGAGGGGCTGCCGTCCGGGCGTCAGCCGGTCACCACGCACGTGGCGCGGATGGCCCACGGCCCGCGCGTGATCGGCCGGGTGTGGGAGCTGATCGCCGAGCACGTGGCGGCCGGCCACCAGGCGTTCGTGGTGTGCCCGCGCATCGACCCCGACGACGCCGACCCGGGTCACGCCAACGTGGAGGAGATGACACCCCGGCTGCGGGGTCTCCCGGCGCTGGCGGGGCTGCGGATCGACGCCGTGCACGGGCGCATGGACCAGGCCGAGCAGGACGCGGCGATGCAGGCCTTCGCGCGCGGGGAGACGGACGTGCTGGTGGCGACCACCGTCGTGGAGGTGGGCGTGGACGTGCCCAACGCGACGGTCATGGCGATCCTCGACGCCGACGACTTCGGCCTGTCCACCCTGCACCAGCTGCGCGGCCGCGTGGGCCGCGGGCCCGGGGCGGCGGTCTGCCTGCTGGCCACGCGCCTGCCGGACGGGCACCCGTCGCTGCGCCGGCTCGAGGTCCTGGCCCAGGAGCAGGACGGCATGCGCATCGCGCAGGAGGACCTCGCCCAGCGCGGCGTCGGCGACGTGCTCGGCGCCGCCCAGTCCGGGCTGGCCTCGGGGTTGCACCATGTGGACGTCATTGCCGACGCCCCGCTGATCGCCGTGGCCGCCGACGCCGTCGCGCAGGTCATGGCGGCCGGCCCGGGGCTCTCCGCCCACCCGGCGCTCGCCGCCGAGGTGGCCCGCTGGGAGGCCGAGCACCTCACCGCCGCCGACTACCTCGAGAAGGGCTGAGCCATGTCCCGCATCATCGCCGGCGCGGCCGCCGGGCGGCCCCTGACCGCCGTCCCCGGCACCGGCACGCGCCCCACCACGGACCGCACCAAGGAGGCCCTGTTCTCCTGGCTCGAGGCCCGCGACTGGCTGGACGGGACGGCCGTGCTCGACCTCTACGCCGGCTCCGGCGCCCTGGGGTGCGAGGCCGCCAGCCGCGGAGCGGCATCGGTGCTGCTGGTCGAGCGGGACCGGAGGGCCGTGACCACGTGCCGCGCGAACGCCGCGCTGGTCAACCGGGCGCGCGGGGCCGACGTCGTGCGCGTGCGCGCCGGGAGCGTGGAGCAGGCGCTCGCGGCGGAGGCCGCGCCCGTGGACCTGATCCTGGCCGACCCGCCGTACCCGGTGGCCGGCCCCCCGCTCGAGGCCGTGGTGGAGGCGGCGGCCGAGCGGCTCGCCCCGGGCGGGCTGCTCGTGCTCGAGCGGGCGGCCCGGGACGCGGCGCCGCGCCGGCCGCGCGGCCTCGAGGAGGTCGAGGTGCGCGTCTACGGCGAGACCGCCCTGTACCTCTGGCAGGACGAGCGCTGACCCCGCCCACCCGCTTTCGTTCGGGAAACGGCGGCGTCTCGGCCCGTTTTCGTTCGGGAAACGGCGGCGTCTCGTCCCGTTCTCATTGGGGCGACGAGAGGGCGGAACGGACTGTGCTCAGCACCGAACCGCGAGCACGGCGGCCGCCGTTTCCCGAACGCAAGTGCTCCGGGGACCGCCGTTTCCCGAACGAAAATGCTCTGGGGACCGCCGTTTCGTCAACGAAAGCGTCGGGGGTCAGGGCGCGCGCAGCCGTGGGGCCGCATCGGCCAGGCGGCGCATCGCCTCGTCGATCGCATCGGGGGACTTGCAGAACGCCAGCCGCAGCCAGGACCGCAGGTGGCCCCCGTCCGGGCGGCAGAGCGCGCCCACGGGGATGCCCGTGACGCCGGCCTCACGCGTCCACCGCACCGCGGCCTCGGCCGCGTCCGTCACACCCCACGGGGCGAGGTCCACGACGACGAAGTAGCCCGCCGCCGGGACGACCGGGTCCAGGCCCGCCTCGCGCAGGCCCGCCACGAGCCGATCCCGGGCGTCGCGGTACCGCTCGCGCTGGCCGGCGAGGTGCCGCTCGGCGTCGTCGGTGGGCAGGTAGGCACCCAGCGCGCGCTGGAAGGCGGGGCCGGAGGAGTAGGTGAGGAACTGCTTGACGGCGCGCGCGGCCCCGACGAGCTCGGCCGGGCCGGTCAGCCAGCCGACCTTCCACCCGGTGACGGCGAACGCCTTGCCCGCGCTGGAGACCGTCAGGGCGATGTCCTCGGCGCCCGCGACCGAGCGCAGGCTGACGTGCTCGCCCTCGTAGACGAGGTGGTCGTAGACCTCGTCCGAGAGGATCAGCACGCCCCGGGACCGGCACAGGGCCACGAGCTCCTCGAGCAGCTCCCGCGGATAGACCGCACCCGTGGGGTTGTGCGGCGTGTTCACGATGAGCAGGCGCGTGCGGTCGGTCATCGCCGCGGCCACCCGCGCCGGGTCCGGAAGGAAGTCCGGCGCCTCCACCGGCACGCTCACGTGCCGGGCGCCGGCCAGGGCGATCGTGGCGGCGTGCGAGTCGTAGAACGGCTCGACCGTGACGACCTCGTCGCCCGGGCGCACGAACGCCAGGACCGCCGCGGCGATGCCCTCGGTGGCACCCGTGGTGATCATGACCTGCGTGGCGGGGTCCTCCGTCACGCCCCAGTGGCGCCGGCGGTGCTCCGCGACGGCCTGCCGCAGCGCGGGGTCGCCCGTGCCGGGGGCGTACTGGTTGGGGCCCGCCAGCACGGCGTCGGCCGCCAGCCGCAGCAGCGCGTCGGGGCCGTCGGCGTCGGGGAAGCCCTGGCCGAGGTTCACGGCCCCGTGCTCGACGGCGAGGCCCGTCATCGTCTCGAACACGGTGGGCACGGGGCCGACGTCACCGAGCAGGCCCGCGGCCGCCGCCGTGCGACGCCACGGCGCGTCCACGTCGACGTCGTGCCGTGCCGATCCGGGGGTGGGCTGGGTTCCGTCCATGGCCGCACTGTACCCATCGCCGCGGACCGCACACGGCGGCGCATGCCGCGTCCGTCACGACCGCGACGCGCCGGAGCCGGACCGGACGGGCGTCCGTCGCCGCTCGGTGCGGCCCCCGCTAGGCTGGCACCCATGCGTCGTGCCGTCTGCCCTGGTTCGTTCGATCCCCTCCACATGGGGCACGTCGAGGTGATCGCGCGAGCCGCGAACCTCTTCGAGGAGGTGGTGGTCGCCGTGTCCGCCAACCCGGCCAAGACGTACCGCTTCAGCGTGGACGAGCGCATCGCCATGATCGAGGCGACGGTGTCCTCCCTCGCCGGTGTCGCGGTCCGGCCCATGGGCCCGGGCCTGCTGGCCGAGTTCTGTCGGCAGATCGGCGCGGACGCGATCGTCAAGGGGCTGCGCGGCGGCGCCGACCTCGAGTTCGAGGCCCCGATGGCCGCGATGAACCGCCACCTCACCGGGGTCGAGACGGTCTACCTCCCGGCCGACGCCCGGTACACCCACGTGTCCTCCTCGCTCATCAAGGAGGTCCATGGACTCGGCGGCGACGTCGCCGAGTTCGTCCCGGCCGCGGTCCTGCGCGGCCTCGACGGCGGGGCCTGACCCCACCCGGCCCGCCCGCGGGCCACCCCTCCGCTCGTCCCACCGCATCAACCGCAGGAGAACCGCCGATGACCGTCCCGCCCCCCTCCCGCCCCCGCACCCGCAAGGCCGTCATCCCGGCCGCCGGCCTGGGCACCCGCTTCCTGCCGGCCACCAAGGCCATGCCGAAGGAGATGCTGCCGGTGGTGGACCGGCCGGCCATCGAGTACGTGGTGACGGAGGCCCGGCGTGCGGGCCTGGCGGACGTGCTGATGATCACGGGCCGGAACAAGCGGGCCCTCGAGGACCACTTCGACCGCCATCCCGCGCTGGAGGCCGCGCTGGAGCACAAGGGCGACGCCAAGCGGCTCGCGCAGATCCACGAGTCGGACCTGGTGGGGGACATCCACTACGTCCGTCAGGGCGAGGCCCTCGGGCTCGGCCACGCGGTGAACTGCGCACGCCGCCACGTCGGCGAGGAGCCGTTCGCGGTCCTGCTGGGCGATGACATCATCGGCGACGGCGAGGCGCTGCTCGAGCGCATGATCGACGTGCAGCAGCGCCTCGGCGGCTCCGTGATCGCCCTCATGGAGGTGCCGGAGGAGGCCGTCTCGGCCTACGGCGTGGCCGCGGTGGAGGCCGTGCCGGGGGAGGGCGACGACGTCGTCCGCGTCACCGACCTCGTGGAGAAGCCGGCCCGCGAGGACGCCCCCTCCACCCTCGCGATCATCGGCCGCTACGTGCTGGCCCCGCAGGTGTTCGACGTGCTGGACGAGACCCCGCCCGGCCGCGGCGGGGAGATCCAGCTCACCGACGCGTTGCAGAGGCTGGCCACGGAGGACGGTGAGGGTCGCGGCGTGCACGCCGTCGTCTTCGACGGCCGCCGCTACGACACGGGGGACAAGCTCGGCTACCTCCAGGCGGTCATCGAGTTCGGGACGCGGCACGAGGACCTCGGGGCCGACCTGCGCGCCTGGCTCCAGGAGTTCACCGCCGGGCTCTGAGCCGGGCCGGCGACGCGCGGGACGCCGCCGGCTTTGGCCGAGGCGGACCCACCCGGTAGGATGGGCTGTCGGTCCGTCGTGGCTGGACCCGTGTCCAGGCCGCATCGCACCCCCGCAGAGGGCGTGCGGACGGGCCGTGTACCCCCGCCGTCCCACCCGCCGAGAGGAGCGACCATGGACAGCATCCAGCACCACGGCGCCGACTCGCCGTGGGTGATCCCCGTGCGCGATCTGACGCGCGGGGCCGGAGTCCAGCGCGAGCTGACGGCCGAGTGGCCCGCCCCCGCGGGCGTCTCCACGCCGCTGCTGGGGATCCCCGAGGGGGACCCCGTCGAACTGGACCTGCGTCTGGAGTCGGTGCACGAGGGCGTCCTCGTCACCGGCACCGCGGACGCGACCCTGAAGGGCGAGTGCGGCCGTTGCCTGCGCCCGCTGCACGAGGGGATCACCGTGGACCTGCAGGAGCTGTACCTCACCGGCACGTCCGAGGACGACGCCGGCGAGCAGCCGCTCGTGGTGCGCGAGACCGTGGACCTGGAACCCGTGTTCCGGGACGCCGTGGTCATCGCCCTCCCGTTCCAGCCGCTGTGCCGGCCGGACTGCGAGGGCCTGTGCGCCGACTGCGGCATCCGCCTCGAGGACGCGCCCGAGGGGCACGCCCACGAGCGCGTGGACCCGCGCTGGGCCGCCCTGGCCCACCTCGCGGGCACCTCAGAGACCTCCATCACCGAGACAGAAGAGAGATAGTCGTGGCAGTCCCGAAGCGGAAGATGTCCCGTGCCAACACCCGTGCCCGCCGGTCGCAGTGGAAGGCCACCGCGCCCGCCCTGGTGAAGTCCGTCGAGAACGGTCGCGTCTCGTACCGCCTGCCCCACCAGGCCGAGCTGAAGACCGACGCCGCCGGCACCCCCCTGTTCTTCGAGTACAAGGGCCGCAAGGTCGCCGACGCCTGAGATGGCGTCCCCATCGGCTCGCCGCGGGCCTGAGCCCGCGCCCGAGCCAGAAGAGCTGTTCGAGCGTCTCGGCGTGCACATCACCGCCGGGACGCTCGAACGCGCTCTGACGCACCGCTCGTTCGCCTACGAGCAGGGCGGGCTGCCCACCAACGAGCGCCTCGAGTTCCTCGGGGACTCGGTGCTGGGCTACGTGGTCACCGACCACATCTTCACGGTGTACCCGGACCTGGCCGAGGGCGACCTCGCGCGCCGCCGGGCCGCCGTCGTGTCCACGCGTGCCCTGGCGAAGGTGGCGCGCCGGATCGGCATCGGCCCGTTCGTGCGCCTGGGCACGGGGGAGCGCCGCACCGGCGGGGCGGACAAGGACTCGATCCTCGCCGACACCCTCGAGGCGCTCATCGGCGCCGTCTACGTGGACCACGGTGCCGTGGCCGCGGCCGCACTCGTGCACCGCCACGTGGTGCCGCTGCTGGACGAGCCGGACCTGCTGCGCGAGAGCACCGACTGGAAGACGGTCGTGGCCGAGGCCGCCAGCCGGCACGGTCTCGGCGCCGTCCGCTACGCGATCGAGGGTCAGGGCCCCGCGCACGACCCCCGCTACCGGGCCACCCTCGTCGTCGGCGAGCGCGAGTACGGCTCCGCCGTCGCCAGCTCCAAGAAGCAGGCCGAGCGGGACGCCGCGGCCGCCTCCTGGCCCGCCCTCGAGGCGGATCTGCCGGCCGCGGGGCGCTGAGCCCGTGCCGGAGCTGCCCGAGGCCGAGGTCGTCCGGCGCGGCCTGGCCCGGTGGGCCACGGACGCCGTCGCCGCGGAGCTCGAGGTCCTCGACCCCCGCTCGCTGCGTCGCAGCCCCGGCGGTGCGGACGCCCTCCGGGAGCGGCTGCGCGGCGCCCGGCTGGCCGAGCCGGCTCGCCGCGGCAAGTTCCTCTGGCTGCCCCTGGCCGAGGGCGACGACGCGGTCGTAGTGCACCTGGGCATGAGCGGGCAGATCCTCGTGGACGAACCGGGGGCCGCCGACCAGCGTCACCTGCGCCTGCGCCTGCCCGTCACCGCCGTGGACGGCTCCGCCCGCGAGCTGCGGTTCGTGGACCAGCGGATCTTCGGCGGCTGGTGGCTCGACGCGCTGCGGCCCGACGACGCCGCCGGCGGCGAGCGGATCCCCACCACGGCCGCCCACATCGCCCTGGACCCGCTGCACCCGCTGTTCGACCCCGCGGCCGTGCACGCGCGCCTGGCACGGCGCCGCTCCACCCTCAAGCGCGCGTTGCTGGACCAGTCGCTGGTCTCCGGGATCGGCAACATCTACGCGGACGAGGCCCTCTGGGGCGCCCGCCTGCACCCCGAGCGCCCGACCGAGCGCATGCGCCGGGCGGACACGCTGCGCCTCCTGGCGGCCGTCCAGGACGTGATGCGCCGGGCCCTGGAGGTGGGGGGCACGAGCTTCGACGCGCTCTACGTCAACGTGGACGGGCGATCGGGCTACTTCGCCCGCTCCCTGGCGGCCTACGGGCGCACCGGGCAGCCGTGTCGCCGCTGCGCCGCCGAGGGGATTGACTCCCGCATCGTGCGCGAGCCGTTCATGAACCGTGCGAGCCACCTGTGCCCGCGCTGCCAGCCCAGGCCGCGCCGTCGCCGGGCCGCGGTGGCCGACGCCTGATGAGGCGTCCGTAGACTGGGCTGACCCCCGACCTCGAGCAGGAGACCCGAGTGAGCCATCCCCCGGCCGCGTCCAGGACGCCCGAGCCTCTGCCGCGCCCCGCGTCTCCGCGCGACGACGCGCCGCCGGTCGCGCGGCGCCGCCGACGCTGGCCGTGGGTCGTCGGCCTGCTCGCCGTCCTGCTCGCGGCGCTGCTCGGCCTGGGCGCCTGGTACACGAGCTCGCTCGGGCGCACCTTCGACGACCACCGGCAGACGGTGGACGTGGGGGCGCTCGAGCAGGCGGCCGGGGACGGCCCGCTGAACGTGCTCGTCCTGGGCTCCGACTCCCGCGAGGGCGAGGGCGAGCAGGACATGGGCCAGCGCTCGGACACCATGATGCTCGTGCACATCCCCGCGGACCGACGCCAGGTCTACGTCATGTCCGTGCTGCGGGATTCGTGGGTCACCGTGCCCGGCCACGGCGAGGCGAAGATCAACTCGGCCTTCGACACGGGCGGCTACGCGCTCGCCGTGGACACGGTGGAGCTGCTGCTGGGAGTGCCGATCCACCACGTCCTCGAGGTCGACTTCCAGGGCTTCCGGGGCGTGACGAACGCGCTGGGCGGCGTCGAGGTCTGCAACCCGCAGGCCTTCTCCTCCGGTCAGGCCAACCCCTCGTACTACCCGCGCGGACACATCCTGCTGCAGGACACCGCCGCCCTGCGCTACGTGCGCGAACGGCACGCCTTCGACGACGGCGACGTCACCCGCGTGAAGAACCAGCAGCGTTACCTGGCCGGGGCGATGGACCGCTTCCTCAGCCCGCAGATCCTGGGCAATCCCGCCCGCACCACCGAGGTCGTCGCCACGTTCTCCGACCACCTCGGTGTGGACGAGGGGCTCACGTCCGGCGTGATCGCCTCGCTCGCGTGGCAGCTGCGCGACGTCCGCGGCGAGGACGTCGAGATGTTCACGGTGCCTCGCAAGGGCTTCGCGGAGGGGCCGAACGGCGACGCCATCGTCGAGCTCGACGAGGACAAGCTGGCGGACCTGCGCTCCGCCCTCGCCGACGACGACGTCCAGCGCTATGTCGACGAGCACGAGCCCCAGAAGGAGAAGAAGGCCCAGGCCGCCGGCGGGCCCGCCCCCGTGCTGACCCTGCTGACCGGCACCACGCCCGCACCCGCCCTCGGGGAGGACCCCTGTGACGACTGAGCCGCGCCGCCCCCGCCTCCTGCTGGTCTCCCACTCCTACCGGCCCGAGCGCACCCCGCCCGCGCGTCGCTGGGGCGCGGTCGTGGCGGCGCTGCGGTCGGCGGGCTGGGACGTCGACGTCGTCGCGCCCGGGGGTGTGCGCCCCTTCGCCGGGCCCGACGGCGAACGTGTCCTGCCCACGCCTCGCCTGCCCCTGGGGGAGGCCGGCCGCAACGGCCGCTTCGCCGAGGCGGTGGTGCACGCGCTGCTCGCCATCCCCCGTGGGATGGCCACCCGACGCCCGGACGTGGTGGTGGCCACCGTGCCCGCGCTGCCCGTGGTGGTGCCCGGCGTCGTGCTCTCCCGCCTCTGGCGCCGTCCGCTCGTGCTGGAGATGCGCGACGCCTGGCCGGATCTCGCCCACGAGGCCGGGGTCCACCAGGGCCTGCTGGGCGTCGCGATGGAGCGCGTCGTGACCGGCGGCCAGCGCGCGGCCCGGCTCGTGGTGACCGTCACGGACGGCTTCGCGGAGACGCTGCGCGGGCGGGGGGTCGAGCGTGCCGAGACCTTGTGCAACGGCGTCGAACTCGCAGGCCTGGCGTGGGCACCTGCTCGGAGGCGCGAGCCCGGGGACCTGCACGTCCTCTACCTCGGCAACATGGGTGAGAGCCAGGGGCTCGAACGGCTCGTGGAGGCGGCGGCCGAACTCCGCCAGAGCCGGCCAGGGGTGCGGGTCCGGCTCGTCGGCGCCGGCACTCGGCGCGGCGAGCTCGAGGCGCGTAACGCGGAGCTCGGCTCCCCGGCCGAGATCCTTCCTGCCTGCTACGGCGAGGATGCGGCGGCCCAGTACGCCTGGGCGGACACACTCGTCGTGGCGCTGCGGCCCGACTGGCCCAGCTTCCGCCACACGGTGCCGTCGAAGACCTACGAGGTGCTCGCCGTCGGCCGGCACGTCACCGGGATGGTCACCGGCGAGGCGGCCCGCACCCTCGAGGACGCCGGGGGAGCCGACGTCATCGGCCCACGGGTAGCTGACCTCGTCGCGCATCTGACCGCGCTCGCCGACGATCCGGCTCGCACTGACGTGGGGGAGGGCGGCCGCCCGTGGGTCCGACGGCACGCGGACCTGCCGAGCGTCGCCCGGCGTTACGTCCGGCTGCTGGGGCAGCTCGTCCCCGACTACAGGAGACACGCATGACCTCCATCCTCCTCGATTCCGTCCGCGCACTCGGCCACGCGCCACTCGTCCTGCGGACGGTGGTCGACCACCTGCGGGACGACCCGGCGGTCCTGGGCCTGCAGATCAGCCGTCGCCTGCCGCTCGCGGCACGCGTGGGCCTGGGGCGCCTGGCAGAGTCCCTGCCCGCACGCCCCGGCGTGGTCTTAGGCGCCGTGGGTCTCGCGGCCGCCGGCCGGCACGTGGACCTCCTCGAGCACGTCGAGGCGGTCCTGCCGTCCGCCGGCGCGCCAGATCGGGTGCGACTGGCGGACGTGCTCACGGCCGCGCAGGAGCCTGACCGGGCCCAAGCCGTCCTCGACGCCGTGCCCGTCGACACGCCGGGCTTGGCCGCCGCAAGGGCCCGCGTGGCCTGGCACCGCGGTGACGTCGAGGCGGCCATCTCCCTGCTCGGCGGCACCGGCCGGGACGGTGTCGTGCGAGCCCGGTTCGCCTCCGAGGTGCGTGCTCTGCGCGGGGGCGCCCTGCCGTTGCCGCGGGCAGACCGGGACCGGGCCGTTGGATATCGGCCCCGCCCGGGCTCGGCACTGTTCGTCCTGACCAACTCCCTGCCCCACACCGGTTCCGGATACGCGCAACGCAGCCACAGCCTCGCGTGCGCGCTGCGGGACGAGGGCTGGCACGTAGAGGCCGTCACCCGGCTCGGTTGGCCGGTCCAGACCGGCGTGCTCACCGCCGCCCGACGCGACATGGTGGACGGCATCGTGTACCACCGCCTCCTGCCCTCGAGCCTGGCCCGGGGATTCGACGGACGGCTGGCTCAGCACGCGCGGATGCTCCTCGATCTGGTCCTCGAGCGCCGCCCGGCGGTCCTGCACACCACCACCCACTGGGTCAACGCCGTGGTGACCCGCGCGGTCGCGGAGGCCGTGGGCGTCCCGTGGGTGTACGAGGTGCGCGGGCAGCTGGCGGACACCTGGGCCTCGACGCGCGGACCCGAGGCGCTGCGCTCCGACCGCTACGCCCTGTTCACGGCCCGCGAGGACGACGCCGTGCGTTCTGCCGACGGCGTCGTGACGCTCGGTGAGCAGATGGCCCGCCGCATCGCCGCGGCCGGCATGGACCGGGACGCCGTCGTGCTCAGCCCTAACGGGGTGGGGGGCGCCTTCCTGGAGGAGCCCGCCCCACGCGAGGATGCTCGCCGCCGTCTCGGGCTGTCCATGGACGACGAGATCGTCGGCACCGTCTCCTCCGTGGTGCCGTACGAGGGACTCGACGACCTTGTGCGTGCCGTCGCCGCGCTCGTCGACGAGAGGCCGCGCCTGCGGCTGGCCGTGGTGGGGGACGGCGTTGCCCTGCCGGCCCTGCGCCGGCTTGCGGCCGACCTGGGGATCGAGGATCGGCTGCTCGCGCCGGGACGGGTGGACCGTTCCCTGGCTCCCGTGTGGCACCAGGCCCTCGACGTCTTCTGCGTGCCTCGCAAGGACACGGGCGTGACCCGGGCGGTGACGCCCATGAAGCCGCTGGAGGCCATGGCCACGTCCCGGCCCGTCCTCGTCTCGGACCTGCCCGCGCTGAGCGAGATCGTCGAGGACGGCGTGACCGGACGGGTGCTGCCGGCCGAGGAACCGGAGGCGTGGGCCGCCGCCCTGGCGGCGCTACTCGACGACCCCGCCGCGGCCCGCGGCCTTGGAGCCAGGGCGCGGGAGTGGGTGCTCGGGCATCGGACCTGGGCGGC
The DNA here is from genome assembly GCF_056173395.1 of Micrococcus sp. iso_239. Classification (NCBI taxonomy): domain Bacteria; kingdom Bacillati; phylum Actinomycetota; class Actinomycetes; order Micrococcales; family Micrococcaceae; genus Micrococcus; species Micrococcus sp. iso_239. The sequence goes on from NZ_CM149672.1 coordinate 932,969, forward strand.
GAACGCCCGGCGCTATGACGCCCTCTACCGGCGCCTGGGCGTGACGGCGCCGTCTGCCTGAACTAATCCTTATACTCGACAGAGCATCACGGGGAGTCCGGCCCGCGCCGGATTCTGCCCTTGCCACCGCTTAGACGAACGAGGACCTCTAGATGACGACGCAGATCAAGGACGTGGCCGTGATCGGCCTGGGCTACATCGGGCTGCCGACAGCTGCCATCCTGGCCGAGAACGGCGTGCGTGTGCACGGCGTGGACGTCAGCCAGCGCACCGTGGACGCGGTCAACGCAGGCACCGTGCCCTTCGTGGAGCCGGACCTGGCGGACTTCGTGGAGCGCAACGTCAAGGCCGGTCGACTGTCCGCGTCCCTGAAGACGCCGCAGGCCGACGCGTACATCGTCGCGGTCCCGACGCCCTTCAAGGACGGCCATTCGCCGGACCTCGGCTACATCGAGGCTGCGGCCCGCGGTCTCGCCCCGCAGCTGCGCGGCGGCGAGCTCGTGATCCTGGAGTCCACCTCGCCCCCCGGCGCCACCGAGCACATGGCCGCCGTCATCCGCGAGGCACGGCCGGACCTGGACGGCGTCACCCTGGACTTCGCCCACTGCCCGGAGCGGGTGCTGCCCGGCCGGGTCATGATCGAGCTCGTCACGAACGACCGCATCGTGGGCGGGTCCACGCCGGAGGCCGCGCAGCGCGCCAAGCAGCTGTATGAGGCGTTCTGTCAGGGGGAGATCCTCGTGACGGACTGCGTCACCGCGGAGATGGCCAAGCTGGTCGAGAATTCGTTCCGTGATGTGAACATCGCCTTCGCGAACGAGCTGTCCCTGATCTGCTCCGACCTGGGGATCGACGTGTGGGAGCTCATCGAGCTTGCCAACCACCACCCCCGTGTCAACATCCTCCAGCCGGGCCCCGGCGTGGGCGGCCACTGCATCGCTGTGGACCCGTGGTTCATCGTCGACGCCGCACCGCAGACGGCCCGCATCATCCGTGCGGCCCGCGAGATCAACGACGGCAAGCCGAAGTGGGTCGTGGACCAGGCCAAGGCCGCCGCGTTCGACGTGCAGCAGGCCACCGGCCGTGCCCCCGTGGTGGCCGTCCTCGGTCTGGCATTCAAGCCGAACATCGACGATCTGCGTGAATCGCCTGCCCTGAACATCGCGATCGAGGTGGCGCAGCAGTTCACCGGTTCGCGCATCCTCGTCGTGGAGCCGCACGTGGAGGAGCTGCCCGCTGCGCTGGCCGGCCGTGACAACGTGGAGTTGGTCCCGGCCGAGGACGGCATTCGGGAGGCGGACGTCGTCCTGCTACTGGTGGACCACGATGCGTTCGCCAGCCTCGGTGCCACCACCGAGGGCAAGAAGGTCATCGACACGCGCGGCCAGTGGCGCTGACACGAACTCGGCACCTGTGGCGGGGCGGTCGGTGACGGCTGCCCCGCCCCGTATGTCCCAGACGGGCAGTACCACGACCAAGGAGGACAACATGCGCCTGCTCGTGACCGGCGGCGCCGGATACATCGGGTCTCACTTCGTCTCCGTAGCACGGCAACAGGGCCGGGCCGACATCGTCGTCGTTGACGACTTCTCGACAGGCCTCAGACAGCGCGTTCCGGCCGATGTCCCCGTGTACACGATCGACCTCGCGAGCGACGCGGCCGTAGCTGCGCTGACCACTCTCCTTAAAGAAGAGTCGATTGACGTCGTCGTTCACTTCGCCGCGAAGAAGGTCGTCGCGGACTCCGTCGTGCAGCCGGAGGATTATTTTCGGTCGAACGTCGGTGCAACTGTAAACGTGCTGGCTGCCATGAGAGCTGCGGGAGCCGCGTCGATGATCTTCTCCTCGTCGGCAGCGGTCTATGGTGAGCCGGACTCGTCGATCGTGTTCGAGGACACCCCGACGGTGCCGATCAATCCGTACGGCCAGTCCAAGCTCGTGAGTGAGCTAGCTCTCGCGAACGCTTCCCGCGCCTGGGGTCTCCGGGCGGTGGCATTGCGCTACTTCAATGTCGCCGGCGCGGAAGACGCCATTCTGGCCGATACCACGACGACGAACCTCATGCCGGCGATCCGTGATGTCATCACTCGCGGCCAGCGTCTCTCGGTCTTCGGCGACGATTACCCCACCGTCGACGGCACATGTGTACGCGATTACGTCCACGTCGTCGACCTGGCCGAGGCGCACCTGGCGGCCCTGCCGGCGGTCCAGGGCAGCACCGACCCAGCGACCCGGATCTACAACGTGGGCACCGGAAGCGGAAGCAGCGTTCTCGAAGTCGTAGATGCCTTCCGCCGCCGCCCCGGCGTGGATCTTGATTACGACATCCAGCCCCGCCGCCCGGGTGACCCGGGGGCCTTGACAGCCAACGTCTCGCTCATTGAGAAGGAACTCGGATGGGTAGCACGTTATACGCGCGATGACATTGTCACGTCCGTCATCGACTTCCCGCCCCGGCTCGTCACCTGACTGCTCGTCGCAGAGACGCCAGACCTGCCCCGCCGATTACAGCACCCGAGGAATCGCACCCATGATCCAACTCTTTCTTCGCTTCTCACGACGCCAGCAACTCGTCATGGGGCTTTTTATTCTGCTCGCTGTCGTGGGTTCGGTACTCGCCTTCCTGGTGGACCACGCGATCCTCATCGTCGCGCTGTTCTGGATGTTGTGCGCTGCGGTGTTCGTAATGATCATGTATCACCGCCGTCTCAACGCAAGGATCACCCGCACCGCCCGTGCTGCACGCATGGGGTCTTCCGCTGTGGCGGGCCGCGGGGGTACGCGGCCCGCCACGGGGCGTCGAATATCGACGCAAGAGTCGCTCGACTCGCTCCAGGCCGCTTTCGCCCGCCGGAGGACCGTCGCCGCGGGCCTGCCGCTGGCGCGCAAACTCATCCAGGAACGCGGGGACCTCAGTGGCGCGCGGGAGGTGCTGGATCAGCTTCGTGGAAAGTCGGGCCTGACCGACTCTGAAGAGAACTTCGTTCGTCGCGTCGACTCTCTCAACCGCCTTCTTGAAGCGGACTACCCGCTTCCCGCACGTCACCGCACCTGCAATTACCTCCCCGTGCGAGGCCGGGTGCTCTACGCCGTGGGCATGTCACCCGTGTCTGTGACCAATGGCTACACGTCCCGGACCAAGGGCGTCGCCGCAGGGCTCGTGGCCCAAGGGCTGGACGTGGTCGTAGCGCCCCTGCCAGGCAAGCCTTGGGACAAGAAGTCGGTCGTCCCCGGGCGGCGAGTGCCTGTCAAGCAGCGTCGTGATGTGTCGGAGATCGACGGCGTACGCCACGTGCACAACCCTGGTCTCCCTGCATGGGAGGGCGATCTCGACGTCTTCTTCCAGGTGGCTGCCGATGCGTACGTCCGCGAAGCCATGATCGAGAAGCCCGAGTTCATCCTGGCCGCCTCGAACTATCTGTCCGCTCTGCCCGCCCTGATCGCAGCCCGTCGGCTCGGGGTGCCGTTCGTGTATGAGATGCGCGGATTCTGGGAAGTGTCTGCGGCATCCGTCCGGCCGGGCTGGGAGCAGTCGGACCAGTATCGGCTTGACCGCCGCTATGAAGACCTCGTCGCCCGCGAAGCCGACCGAGTGGTCGTCATCACGGATGAGATGCGTGAAGACCTTGCTGCCCGCGGCATCGATGCGGACAAGGTCACCGTCGCGCCCAACTGCGTTGACCCAGAGGTGTTCGCCCCTCTTGGCAAGGATCACGCGCTCTTGCGCGGCCTGGGATTCACCGATACGGAGGCTCCGGTCGTGGGTTTCGCGGGCAGCGTCACCGATTACGAAGGCCTCGATCTCGTCACCGACGCGCTCGCGACACTCAAGGCAGAGGGAGTCCGGTTCAACTTCCTCATCATCGGCGGGGGCGCATATCTCGATACGTTGAAGGCGAGGATCGCCACACGCGGTCTTGATCCTGAGACGCGGTTCGTCACGAACGTTCCGAACGCAGACATGCCAGCGTACCTCTCGAGCATCGATGTGTTCCCCCTGGCCCGGAAGTCCTTGCCGGTGACCGAGCTCGTTTCGCCATTGAAGCCGCTGGAGGCGATGGCGGTCGGCGGGGCGGTGGTCCTCTCCGATGTCTCGCCGCACAAGGTGTTCTGCGGGCCTGATGGAGACACTGCGGTCAGTTTCCAGAAGGACGACCTGGCGAGCCTCGTCGAGCGTCTGCGCGAAACTCTCGCCGCCCCAGATGCTGCTCGCGCCATGGGGGTTCGTGCTCGACGCTGGGTCAAGGAGAATCGGCGCTGGCCAGTCACGGGCGAGCGCATCGCCGCTTCACTAATGGCCTTGGCCGAGGAGTTCCGGGCCTCACTGGACGACGCAGAACGCCCGCTCACCGATTACACAGTCGCCTTCATCGGCGACGAATTCACGACGGACACCTTCGTCCCCGAGTTGACCGCCTTGCGTGTGCGGCCTGAGGACTGGCGCGAGACCTTCGAAGACCACCGCGTGGATGCGCTGTTCATTGAGTCCGCTTGGCGAGGCAACGACAGCGCCTGGACCGGGATCATTGGGTATTACGATGACGAGACTCACGCGCCGGTGGTCGAGCTGATCGCGCATTGCAGGCTTCACGGAATCCCCGTGATGTTCTGGAACAAGGAGGATCCGGTCCATTTCAACCGGTTCAAGCGCACCGCAGCCCTGTGCGACTACGTGTTCACGACGGACGCGCGCACCATTGTTGATTACAACGCGCTTCCGGACAACCAGATCACGACCGTCGCCTCGGCCCCGTTCGCGGCGCAGCCTCTGTTGCACAACCCGCTACCCAGCACCCGGGCACAAGACGAAGCTATCGCGTATGGCGGGACCTACTACGGGGACAAGTATGCGACCCGTAAACAGGGGCTGGATTTCCTGTTCTATGAGTCTGCCCCACACGGCTTGGCGATCTACGAGCGGGTGCACAACGATCCCAACTCGCCGTACCGCCTGCCGGACCGTTTCCGCCGGTACGCCCGAGGAAGCCTGAGCTATCCCGAGATGTGCCAGGCCTATAAGGCCCACCCGATCCACCTGAACGGCAATTCGGTGGTGGACTCGCCGAGCATGTTCTCTCGCCGGGTCGTGGAGATCACCGCGTCTGGGTCGACGGTACTCAGCTCTGCGGGCCGTGGCGTAGACGAGACGTTGGCGGGCACCGTCCCGACCGTGACCACCCCCGATGAGGCTGCGGCCTATCTGGAGGGCTGGAAGTCGTCTGAGCAGCGTCGGCACGCCGGCCTTTGGGAGGCGTTCCGCCACGTCTACGAGACGCACACGTGTGCTCACCGTTTGGTGTACATGATGCGCGTCGCTGGGTTCCGAGTCCGCAGTCCGCAGGCCGCGCCGATCGCAGTCGAGTGCGCCGCCGCAGACGTACCGTTGTTCGAGGCCCAGACCATGCGTCCTGCCTTGTACCTGGTGACCGACACAACCGAGGGCGTTGATGCCGCCAGTCCCGTCGTCCTCGCCGCTCTTCCGGAGAGGGTGGCAAAGCTGCAAGAGGCCGGCATCCGGAACGTCGTCATCCACCGTGAGGGCGACCCTGTTCTGGACGAGCACCTCGTGGAGGACTTCTCGCTCGCTCTGCATTTCGGACCTTGGAAGGCCGTGGGCACTCGCACCGTCGAATGGTCGCCGGGCGACGCACACGTGCGAATCGCTGCCCTGACGGCGGACATCGATGAGGGCACTGTACTGGTGGACGCCGACGTCTACGCCGGCTCTGTTCTCGGGGAGCGACCTGCCCTAGCCGATGACGAGGTCTTTGCCTGGCAGCACGTCGTCGAACACGTCGGCAAGGTGACCTACACGGACTCGACGGCTGTCCCGATCGACACCGCGGTCGTCCACGAGGAGGCAGACCCCCTTCCGCCCGTTGCGTCTGGAGAGGCGGGGCCACCCGTAGGGGAGACTCAGACGGTGCCTCTCAACGTCCTCGTCGCTGGCCATGACCTGAAGTTCCTGCCGCAGATCATGGCGCAGCTCGAAGCCGCGGGTCACCGTGTCATCGTCGACCAGTGGGACGGGCACGATATCCACGACGAGGAACGCAGCCTCCGACTCCTCGCCGAAGCGGATGTCATCTTCTGTGAGTGGGCGCTCGGGAACGTGAAGTGGTACAGCCACCACAAGCAGGACGACCAGCGGCTTGTGGTGCGCCTCCACGCCCAGGAACTTCGCACTCGCTACCTCAAGGACGCCGACCTGTCCGCCGTGGACACCTTCGTGTTCGTGTCACCCGTCGGCATGCGGCGGGCGCAGTTGCTCTTCGGAGTGCCGGTGGATCGGTCCGTGGTCATCGGCAACACCTTCGACTTCGAGCGATTTGCGGCGCCTCGGAACGCACCGGATCCGCATGCCCTCGGTCTTGTTGGCTCCGTGCCACATTCGAAGCGTCTGGACCTCGCGCTCGACGTGACCGAACTGCTGGCGTCGCACGACCCGACTTACCGTCTCGACGTCATGGGTAAGGAGTACCACGAGTACGCGTGGCTCATGAAGCGAACTGCTGAGCGGAGTTATTTTGAGGCGCAGTATTTGCGGATTGAATCGTCTGCGGTGCTCCGCGAAGCCGTCCGGTTCGGCGGACACTCCTATGACATCGCGGAGTGGTACCGCGCCAAGCCAGGCATCATCTTGTCCACGAGCGACCACGAAGGAACGCATCAGGCGATCGCGGAAGGTGGTGCAGCGGGCTGTGTGCCGGTGATCTTCCCGTGGGCGGGGGCTGAGGCCGTTTACGACGATCGATGGGTCGTCGAGGGCGTCCGCGACGCGGCCGACCGGATCCGCAGGTACTCTTCAGACCCGGCCCTCTTCCTCGAGGAGTCTGAGCGGGCCCAAGCATTCATGCGGGAGCGTTTCTCGCCCGAGGAGATCGGTGCCCAGATCCTGGCCGTGGTAGAGGGTCGGCGGTGACGTAGCGCCGGAGAAAGAAGGGGACCGTCTCTCGTGTGAGACGGTCCCCTTCTTTTAATGACCCGTGGTGCCCTTGAGAGCAACGATGCGTTCTGCCTCGGTCGTCTCGTACCGTGCCCGGACTTCGAGCGCTTTCTCTTCCCCGTGCTTGCGTAGGGCGCTCATGAAATAGCTGTAATGCTGCATGACATCGAGGGTGTCTCCGTCTTCGATGATTGCGCCCTCATCCATCCAGACGACGCGGGTGCACATCTCTCGGATCACTCCGGCGGAATGGTTGACGAGGAAGCCTGTGCCAGACCGGGCGATCAGGTCTCGCATTGCTTGATTGGACCGCTCCCGGAAAGCGTCGTCGCCGGTCGCAAGTGCTTCGTCAATCATGATGATGTCGGGTTGCGACGCTACTGAGATCGCGAAGCGCAGGCGGGCCCGCATGCCGGAGGAGTATGTACGCATGGGCATGCGAATGGATTTTCCGATGTCGGCCAACTCAGCGACTTGTGGGATTCGGTCGTGGACCTCGGCTGGGGTCAAGCCCATCGCGAGTAGACCGATACGAATGTTGTCTAGACCGGTGAGGTTGGGCATGAGCGCTGCCCCCACACCCATCAATTGGGGCGCAGAAGCGGCAAAGACCTCCCCAGATGTTGGCGCCTCAACGCCTGCCAGGACGCGGAGCAGGGCACTCTTGCCGGACCCATTGCGTCCGACGAGTCCGATGAATTCGCCCTTCCGTGCGGCCAAGGACACCCCCCTCACAGCATGGACGACGTCCAGTTCACCGCCCCGAGAAAAGAGCCCGCGAGATTTCTCGTCCCGAGCGATCCTCACGGGGTAATCGAGGATGATGTCCGTAGCGAGCAGGTTGAGGCCGCCAGACGAAGCTAGGTGCCCCCCCTCGAACGCTTCCGGCGGCTGCGCATGGTCCTGGTTAGCGGTACTGGTCACGGCCGTACGACTCCTCTCCGAGCCAGAAGACAATGCCGCCGACAATCGTCAGGCACACTGCATACGCGGCGAGCATCGCCCAGCTCGACGCCGGCGGCGTCACCCCCTCGATGATGACCTGACGGTACATCGTGATCAGTACATACAACGGGTTGAGTTGGATGATCGCATGGAGGGCGGGGTGGTTGTCCGTGAAACGCGTTATCGGGAAGATGACTCCGGAGCCGTACATCAGGAGACGGGACACGAACGGCACCATGCGGCTCACATCCGGAAGGAGGGTGCTGAGCCGCGCCAGCAGGAGCATGATGCCGAAGTTTAGGATCACGTGCAGCCCCAGGACACCCGGGAAGACCAGCCAGGACCACTCAGGTGTCTCATGCGGGGGGATCGCTATGACGAGGATGAACATCACTGCGATCGCCGGTAGTCGCTGGAGCACGTCGTACACGAGATCGGCCAAGGGCAGCGCCATGCGTGGGAACCGGAAGGCGCGGGTCAAGGACAGGTTCGACGCGATGGTCCGCGTGCCAGATGTCAATGCGGCGCTGGTCATCTGGAACATGAACACACCCACGATGACGAAGGCGACGAAATTGTCCATTCCGTGGTCGAAACGCAAAAGCAAACCGAAGATCAGCCAGTAGAAGATCGCGTCGAGCATTGGGCGAAGGATGAGCCATACCGACCCGAGACGACTGTCGTCGTTTCCTGTGACGAGCCGTCCTCGGGACTGCCACCAGATGAAGTGTCGGCGTTGCCAGAGCTCCACCAGATAGCGGCGAGGGGCAGGGCGACCTGTGACAGGTGAGAGGTGCGAAGCGTCACCATAAGCCTGGACGGCCGCGGCGCGGAACGCGCTGGCGACGGGTTCGGAGGGTCGTCTTGGTCGCCGTGTGGTCATCGGTTCGCGCCTGCCTTTCTGAGCGTGGGCCACCCGAGTGGGGGACCGGCCGTCGATGCGGGACTTCTCTTGACGGTGCCCCACGACGGCGATGCCGCGCGCGGGAGGCGCGTCGACCGCCTCCTTAGTGTAGGAGACGGCGGCGCGGGAACGCGGCTGCTGAGGGGGTCGGATTGTTGGCTTCGACTATGGTGAAGCCGTCTGGAGGTCCCGCCGCTTGGACTTGATCTCCTCCCCTTTGAGCCGTCGTCGATGCAGCGAGGAACACCGTGAAGAAAATCATGCCCATCTACGGAACCCGCCCGGAGGCCATCAAGGTGGCCCCCATCGTCAAGGCGCTGCAGGCTGACGAGCGGTTCGAGTGCGTGGTGACCGTCACGGGGCAGCACCGCGAGATGCTGGACCAGGTCAATGAGCTGTTCGGCATTGTCCCGGACCACGACCTGAACATCATCCAGCCCCGCCAGACCCTCAACGGGGTGTTCGCCCGCACCCTCGACGGGCTCGACGCCGTCCTCGAGCAGGAGCGGCCGGACGCCGTCGTCGTCCAGGGCGACACCACGACCTCGACGGCGGGCGCCGTCGCCGCCTTCAACCGCGGCATCCCCGTGGTCCACGCCGAGGCGGGCCTGCGCAGCTTCGACATCCTCTCCCCGTTCCCGGAGGAGGCCAACCGCAAGATCACCAGCCAGATCTCGGCGCTGCACCTGCCCCCGACCACCGTGAGCCGGGACAACCTGCTGCGTGAGGCCGTGGCCCCGGAGGACGTCTACGTCACGGGCAACACCGTGATCGACGCGCTGCTGGAGGCCGTCAGCCACCAGGTGCCGTTCGAGGACGAGCGTCTGGCCGGGCTGGAGGCGTCCGGCCGTCGCGTCGTCCTGGTGACCACCCACCGGCGCGAGAACCAGGGCGACGCGATGCGCGGCGTCGGGCGCGCCCTGGCCCGCCTGGCCGCGGACCACCCGGAGGTCACCTTCGTCCTGCCGGCGCATCGCAACCCGGTGGTGCGCGAGGCGATCCTGCCGGAGATCGAGGGCCGCGAGAACGTGCTCGTGACCGAGCCCCTGGCCTACGGCGAGTTCACCCACCTGCTGTCGGTGGCCACCGTCGTGCTGACGGACTCCGGCGGCGTCCAGGAGGAGGCCCCGTCGCTGGGCAAGCCCGTCCTCGTGATGCGCGAGAACACCGAGCGTCCCGAGGCCGTGACCGCCGGCACCGTGCGTCTGATCGGCACGGACGAGGAGGTCGTGGTCACCGAGGTCACCCGCCTGCTGACGGACGAGGCCGCGTACAGCGCGATGTCCCAGGCGGTGAACCCCTACGGCGACGGCCGCGCGGCAGAGCGCACCGTCTCCGCGATCGCCGAGCTGCTCGGCGTGGGCGAGCGGCTGCCGGCCTTCGACGGCGCCTGAGCCGCACCGCACCCCCGGACGGGGACACCCCGTCGAGGCCACGAGGCCGCCGCCCCGCGGGGACGGCGGCCTCGTGCGTGCCTCCGACTTCACCCGTCCTCGCGCGGGGTCACCCGGGCGTCCTCCGGGCGGACCAGCGGCAGGGACCCGGTGCGGGGTCCGCCGGGCACGATCGGCAGGTTGGTCTCCGGGGCGCGCCACCACGCGAGCGCGCCGAGCAGGATGACGCCGCCGGTGAGCACGAACGCCCACCCGTAGCCGGCGGTGTCCACCACGAGGCCGGCCAGCAGCGGGCCGGAGATGGCGCCCAGGTCGGCGGACATCTGAGCCGAGGACATGACCGAGCCGGAGCGCCGGTCCTGGCCCACGACGTCGGCGATCGCCGCCTGCTGCGGGGCGTTCAGGATGCCCGTGCCCGCGCCGGAGACCAAGCAGGCGATCAGGAACAGCGACGGAGTGCCGACCCAGCCGATGGCGCCCGTGGTCACGGCCATCACGAGCAGACCCGTGAGGATCAGGGGCTTGCGTCCGTGCACGTCGGAGAGCCGGGAGCTGAACGACACGGCCACCACGTTGCCCAGCGCGAACACGGACAGGGCCAGGCCCGCCATCATCGCCCCGTCCACCTGCCAGCCGAGCAGGCCCGTGCCGGCGAACGCGGTGGCCGCGAACAGGGGCATCACCGAGTTGCGCACCCCGAACGTCGCCCAGCCGTTGGCGAAGAAGGAGACCAGCGCGGCCCGGTAGGACGGGTTGGACAGGGCCTCCCGGACCGGCATGGCGGGGCGGACGTCGCGGACGGCGCGGTCCGCGAGCCGGGTGTCCTTGAGCAGGAAGAACACGAGGGCCGCCGCCACCACCAGGGAGCTGCCGTAGATGAGGAACGGGGCCCGGTACCCGAACACGGACAGGGCGGAGCCCACGATCGGACCCACGATGTTGCCGATCAGGAACGCGGACGCGTAGGCGCCCGAGATCCGGCCGCGCATCGTGGGCGGGGACTTGCGGGCCAGGAACGCCATGGCGGACACGGTGAAGAGGGTGGAGCCGACGCCGCCGAGCGCCCGGAAGAGGAGCAGCTGCGGGAAGGTCTGCGCGAAGGCCACCAGGAACATGGACGCGGCCACGATCAGCACGCCCGTCATGTACACGGGCGTCTCGCCGAGCCGGTTCGTCAGCTTGCCGGAGACCGGGGCGAACAGGAGGCGGGTCAGCCCGAACGCGGACACGACGGCGGCCACCCCGACGGCGGACGCGTCGAACGTCGCCGCGTACTGCGGCAGCAGCGGGGCGATGATGCCGAAGCCGATCGCGATGATGAACGCGGCGGCGACGAGGACCTTGATCTCACGGGGCAGGGGGACCCGCGAGGAGCGGGCGGACGACGACGGCATGACCGCCATCTTCGCACGGCGCCGGGTGTGCGGCCCGGGGCGGGCGACGGCCCGTGTGACAGACTGGGCCCGTGGAAATCGTGCTCATAGTCTCAGTCGTGGCCGCCCTGCTGCTGGGCGGCGTGCTCGTCGGCCTGCTGGATCGGCGCCCCGCCCCGCCGAAGGGCTCGTACCAGGGAGTGCGGGACGCGGACGACCCGCGCCCGAGTCCGCGGCACGCGGCCCCGTCGGGGTCCACCGCCGTCCTGGAGCGCCCCGAGGTCGACGAGGCGCCGGCCGTCGTCGCCGAGCCGGAGCCCGCCGTCGTCGAGGAGGTGGAGCCCGCCCCGGCGAAGCCCGAGTACGAGCGGCCCGAGGCCGCCGGCTCGCGCCTGGCCCGCCTGCGGGCCCGCCTGCTCAAGTCCAACAACGTCTTCGGCAAGGGCCTGCTGGCGCTGCTGTCCCAGGACCGCATCGACGACGACGTGTGGGACGAGATCGAGGAGACGCTGCTGATGGCGGACCTCGGCACCGAGCCCACCCTGGAGCTCGTCGACCGCCTCAAGGCCCGCGTCACGGTCGAGGGCACGCGTGACCCCGAGCAGGTGCGCACCCTGCTGCGCGAGGAGCTCGTGGCGATGGTGGACCCCTCGATGGATCGCCGTCTCGCCGCGACCCGCAGGGGCGACCGCCCCGCCGTGACCATGGTCGTGGGCGTCAACGGCGTCGGCAAGACCACCACCGTGGGCAAGCTGGCCCGTGTGCTCGTGGCGGAGGACCGCACCGTCGTGCTCGGCGCCGCGGACACCTTCCGCGCCGCCGCCGCCGAGCAGCTCGCCACGTGGGGTGCCCGCGTGGGCGTCGAGACCGTCCGCTCCGAGAAGGAGGGCGCCGACCCGGCGTCCGTCGCCTTCGAGGCCGTGGAGCACGGCATCGCCGAGGGCGTCGACGTCGTGCTCGTGGACACCGCGGGCCGTCTGCAGAACAAGGCCAACCTCATGGACGAGCTCGGCAAGATCAAGCGCGTCATCGAGAAGCAGGCCGAGGTGGACGAGGTCCTGCTCGTCCTCGACGCCACCACGGGCCAGAACGGCCTGACCCAGGCGAAGGTGTTCGCCGAGGTCGTGGACGTCACCGGCATCGTGCTGACCAAGCTGGACGGCACCGCCAAGGGCGGCATCGTGATCGCCATCCAGCGCCAGCTCGGCGTGCCCGTCAAGCTGATCGGCCTCGGCGAGGGCCCCGACGACCTCGCACCGTTCACCGCCGAGGGCTTCGTGGACGCGCTGCTGGCCGACTGACGTCCCGCACCCCGGTCCAGGGCCCCTCCCGACGACGTCGGGAGGGGCCCTGTTCAGTCACGGAGACGTCATCGACGTGTGGCGCGGCCCACGCCTCCGGTATCTTCCTTGCATCGGCCCCGATCGGGGCCGGGCAGCGACGCCGCGGGACGGGCGTTCGCCCCCGGCTCGCGGCCCGGACCGAAGGAGACCCCCATGGAGGAGTCGAACGTCCTGGACGCAGGGACAGTGTGGATGGTGACGAGCGCGGCGATGGTCCTGCTCATGACACCCGGACTGGCCATCTTCTACGGCGGCATGACCCGCGCGAAGTCCTCGCTCAACATGATCATGATGTCCTTCGTCTCGATGGGCCTGGTCGGCGTCGTCTGGGTCCTGTGGGTCCACGGGATGACCGGCGGCGACGGGTGGGCCGGGGTGGTGGGGAGCCCCGCCGGTGACCTCGGGCTGACCGGCACGATGGCCGAGGGCGGGCTCGTCGCGGCGGCCTACGGCGCCACCTTCGCGATCATCGCGGTCGCCCTCATCTCCGGCGCGGTGGCCGACCGCTTCAAGTTCGTCACGTGGTGCGTCTTCGTGCCCGTCTGGACCACCGTCGTCTACGCCCCGCTGGCCTACATGGTGTGGGGCGGCGGGCTCCTCTCCGAGGACGGCGCCATCGGCGCCCGCCTGGGGGAGGCCCTCGACTTCGCCGGCGGGCTCGTGGTGCACATCAGCGCCGGCGTGGCCGCCCTCGTGCTCGCGCTGATGCTGGGCAAGCGCCACGGCTTCGGCGTGGACCCCGGCCACCGGCCGCACAACGTCCCGTTCACCATGCTCGGCGCGGCCCTGCTGTGGTTCGGCTGGTTCGGGTTCAACGGGGGCGCTGCGGGCGGTGTCGACGAGCTCGGACTGATCTGGGTGGACACCCTCGCCGCCGGCGCCGCCGGCATGCTCGGCTGGGTGTTCGTGGAGTGGCTGCGCCGCGGTCGGCCGACCTCGATCGGCACCGCCTCCGGGATCGTCTCGGGCCTGGTCGCCATCACGCCCGCGTGCGCCTATGTAAGCCCCCTGGGGGCCGTGGTGATCGGCCTGGTCTCCGGTGCGGCCAGCGCGCTCGCGGTCAACCTCAAGTACCGCCTCGGCTTCGACGATTCGCTCGACGTCGTCGGCGTGCACCTCACCGCCGGCATCCTGGGCACCGTGCTGATCGGCTTCTTCGCCCTGCCGGACGAGGGCCGGGCGGGCCTGTTCTACGGCGGAGACGCCGGTCTCCTGGTGGCCCAGACGGTGGCCGTGCTCGTCGCCGTGGTCTTCACCGCCGTGGTGACCACGGTCATCGCCCTGGTCCTGCGCGGGACCATGGGCCTGCGGGTGAGCAAGGAGGACGAGGAGCGGGGCGTCGATCTGACCCTGCACGACGAGTCGGCCTACGACGTCGGCTTCGGCGGGGTGCCCGTCCCCGCGGAGGCGCGGTGAGCCGCCGCGGACGGGTGAGGCCGGTCGGTTGCTAGGCTTGGCGGGCGCCGCAGTGGATGCCGCGGCGCCCGCGACCGACCGCGTCCGGATCAGTCGACCCCGCTTCGAAGGATCACACCCGCCGTGTTCAACTCCCTGTCCGACCGCCTCACAGCCACCTTCCGCAGCCTCAAGGGCAAGGGGCGGCTGAGCGAGGCGGACATCGACGCCACCGCACGCGAGATCCGCCGCGCCCTCCTGGACGCCGACGTCGCCGTGCCCGTGGTCCGCCAGTTCATCGCGCAGATCAAGGAGCGCGCCCTCAGCGCCGAGGTCGCCCAGGCCCTGAACCCGGGCCAGCAGGTCGTGAAGATCGTCAACGAGGAGCTCGTGGGCATCCTCGGCGGCGAGACCCGGCGCATCCAGCACGCCAAGACGGGCACCACCGTCATCATGCTCGTGGGCCTGCAGGGCGCCGGCAAGACGACCCTCGCCGGCAAGCTCGCCCACCTGCTCAAGTCCCAGGGCCACACCCCGCTGCTCGTGGCCTGCGACCTCCAGCGCCCGAACGCCGTGAAGCAGCTGCAGGTCGGCGGCGAGCGCGCCGGCGTCCCGGTCTACGCGCCGCACCCCGGCGTCTCCTCCGAGTTCGAGGCCGCCACCGGCGACCCGGTGCAGGTGGCCCGCGACGGCGTCGCCGAGGCCAACACGAAGTACCACGACGTGGTCATCATCGACACCGCGGGCCGCCTCGGTGTGGACGCCGAGCTCATGCAGCAGGCCGCGGACATCCGCGCCGCCGTGGACCCGGACGAGGTGCTCTTCGTCATCGACGCGATGATCGGCCAGGACGCCGTGGCCACGGCCCAGGCGTTCAACGAGGGCGTCGGCTTCACCGGCGTCGTGCTCACCAAGCTCGACGGCGACGCGCGCGGCGGCGCCGCGCTGTCCGTCCGCCACGTGACCGGCAAGCCGATCATGTTCGCCTCCACGGGCGAGGGCCTGAAGGACTTCGAGGTCTTCCACCCGGACCGCATGGCCTCGCGCATCCTCGACATGGGCGACGTGCTCTCCCTGATCGAGCAGGCCGAGCAGAACTGGGACCGCAGCGAGGCCGAGAAGATGGCCCGCAAGTTCGCGGACCAGGAGGACTTCACCCTCGACGACTTCCTCACCCAGATGCAGCAGCTCAAGAAGATGGGCTCGCTGAAGAAGATGCTCATGATGATGCCGGGCGCCCAGGGCATGCGGCAGCAGCTCGAGCAGTTCGACGAGTCGTCGATCGGCCGCGTCGAGGCGATCATCCACTCGATGACCCCGCACGAGCGCGTGGCCCCCAAGATCATCAACGGCTCGCGCCGTGCCCGCATCGCCCGCGGCTCGGGTGTGAGCGTGTCCGAGGTCAACGGCCTGCTCGAGCGCTTCGCCGAGGCGCAGAAGATGATGAAGCGCATGGCCGCCGGCGGTGGCATCCCCGGCATGCCCGGTATGCCGGGCGGCGCCTCCCGCAAGGCGAAGGGCAAGGGCAAGAACGCCAAGCGCGATCGCGTGAAGTCCGGCAACCCCGCCAAGGCCGCGGCCGAGCGCAAGGCGATCGAGGAGCGGCGCGCCCGCGCCGCCCAGGCACAGGCCGGGGCCGTGTTCGGCCGCGACGGCGCGGGGACGGACGGCTTCGACCCGTCCACCCTCAACCTGCCGGCGGGCTTCGAGAAGTACCTCAAGGACCGCTGAGTCGCCCGCTGCCCGGTCGCGGCGCGCCGGGTGTGCACCGGCCCGCCCGATCTGGCAGAATGACACGGTACTGAGCGTGAGCCCGGACGACCCTCTATCCTCCGCTGCGCTCCGTTCCGTGTGCCAGGTCGTCGACGCCCGCTGCCCCCACGCGGCGTCGTGCCCCGGCCCCCCAGATCCACTGAAGGAGAACCACACTCGTGGCTGTCAAGATTCGTCTGAAGCGGTTCGGCAAGATCCGCGCCCCGTTCTACCGCGTCGTCGTCATGGACTCGCGCACCCGCCGCGATGGCCGTGCCATCGAGGAGATCGGCAAGTACCACCCCACCGAGGAGCCCTCGTTCATCGAGATCGACTCGGAGCGCGCCCAGTACTGGCTCTCCGTCGGCGCCCAGCCGACCGAGCAGGTCGCCGCGCTGCTGAAGGTCACCGGTGACTGGCAGAAGTTCAAGGGCGAGTCGGGCGCCGAGGGCACCCTGAAGTCCAAGTCCGAGAAGGAGGCCTTCGTGGCCCCCGAGAAGGGCTCGGTCATCCTGCCGGAGGAGCCGAAGCAGGAGGAGGCCCCGGCCGAGTCCGAGCAGGCCGCCGAGGCTCCGGCCGAGGAGGCCGCTGAGGCTCCGGCCGAGGACGCCGAGAAGTCCGAGTGACCATGCTGACCGAGGCCCTCGAGCACCTGGTGCGCGGCATCGTGGACACGCCCGAGGCGGTCCGCGTGGACGCCCGCTCCCAGCGGCGCGGCGACATGCTGGAGGTCCGCGTGGCCCCCGAGGACCTGGGTCGCGTGATCGGCCGCCAGGGTCGCACCGCCACCGCGCTGCGCACCGTGCTGGACGGCCTGGCCGGCCACCCCGTCCGCGTGGACGTGGTGGAGACCGACCGCCGCTCCTGACGGCCCGTGACGCACGGCCCGCCCGCCCCTCACCGGGCCGGCGGGCCGTCGTCGTCTGCGGCCCCGCCCCCTCCCGCCACCGACCGTCCCACCCAGGAGAGCCCATGAGTCCCGCAGCCCAGGACGACCTCGTCCGCGTCGCCCGCATCGGCAAGCCGCACGGCATCCGCGGTGAGGTGACCGTGCAGGTCTTCACCGACGACCCGGACGCCCGCTTCGCCCCCGGCGAGCGACTCGTGGTGCGCGACGGCGCCCCGGGCCTGCCGGCGGAGCTCACCGTCACCCGCGCCCGGTGGAACAAGCAGATCCTCGTGGTCGGCTTCGCGGAGTCGCCGGACCGCAACGTCGCCGAGACCCTGCGCGGCGCCCAGCTGTTCGCCGTTCCGGCCGTGCCCGAGGAGTCCGACGAGTGGTACGAGGAGGACCTCGTGGACCTCGAGGTGCGGGTCGAGGGCGAGCGCGTCGGCGTCGTCACGGCCCTGACCACCGGGGCGGTCCAGGATCTGCTGCACGTCGCGTTGGACGGCGTCGAGGAGGAGGCCCTGGTGCCCTTCGTCGAGGAGATCGTCCCGGAGATCGACTCCGAGGCCGGCGTGCTCGTGCTGACCCCGCCGCCGGGGCTGCTCGAGCTCGCCACCGGCGAGGACGAGGGCGCCGTAGACGGGCCCGCCGATGCGGATGCGGAGGACTGAGCGGTGCGCTTCGACGTCGTCACGATCTTCCCCGAGTACCTCGCGGTGCTCGACGTCTCGCTGCTGGGCCGTGCCCGCCGCGAGGGCCTCGTGGACGTGCACGTCCACGACCTGCGCGACTTCACCGTCGACCGGCACCGCACCGTGGACGACACGCCCTACGGCGGCGGCGCCGGCATGGTGATGAAACCGGAGCCGTGGGCGCTCGCGCTCGAGCACGTGGCGGCCCAGGGGCCCGTGTCACCGGCCCCCGCCGAGTCGTCGTCGGCGGAGCCGGGGGACCGCCCCGTGCTGCTCGTGCCGACGCCCTCGGGGGAGCGCTTCACCCAGCGGTTCGCCCGGGAACTGGCGGGCCGGGAGCACGTGGCGATCGCGTGCGGCCGCTACGAGGGGATCGACGAGCGCGTCTTCGGCTGGGCCGAGGAGCTCTTCGAGGTGCGGCTGGTCTCGCTGGGCGACTACGTGCTCAACGGCGGCGAGGTCGCGGCGCTGGCGATGATCGAGGCCGTCGGCCGCCTCGTGCCGGGCGTCGTGGGCAACCCGGCCTCGCTCGTCGAGGAGTCCCACGAGGACGGCCTGCTGGAGTACCCGGTCTACACCAAGCCCGCGGACTGGCGGGGCCGTGCGGTGCCGCCCGTGCTGCTCTCGGGCGACCACGGCAAGGTCGCGGCCTGGCGTCGGGCCCAGCAGGAGGAGCGCACGCGCGAGCGGCGACCGGACCTGTGGGCGGCGTACGACTCCGAGGACTGACCCGCCGCGCCCGACGGGCCGGAGGGGCGTCGCGGCGTCATCGGCTGTGGCATAATGGATCCTCGTGTCCGCCGGACGCCCGACCTGCCACAGGGGGCGCGCGTCAACGGATCGGACCCCGGGACCGCACCCCACGTGCGGAGCCCGGCCCTCGGCTCGGGACCCGGCCCCCTCGTCATGCGGACGTGGACGGGCCGTGCGCCCGCATACCACGCGGTTGACCTGTGGCATCCGCCAGGAGAGACGACATGCACATTCTCGACTCGTTCGACAAGAAGACGCTGCGCGACGACATCCCGGAGTTCGCCCCCGGCGACACCGTCAAGGTGCACGTGAACATCATCGAGGGCAAGACTGCCCGCGTCCAGGTGTTCCAGGGCTACGTCATGGGCCGTCAGGGCTACGGCGTGCGCGAGACCTTCCGCGTCCGCAAGGTGTCCTTCGGCATCGGCGTGGAGCGCGTGTTCCCGGTGCACTCCCCGGTCATCGACAAGATCGAGGTCGTCACCAAGGGCGACGTGCGCCGCGCGAAGCTGTACTACATGCGCGACCGCCACGGCAAGGCCGCCCGCATCCGCGAGAAGCGCGCCGACGCCAAGTGATCATCCCGGTCGGCCCCGCCGACCGGTGATCGACCCATGCGCACCTCGGAGCCCCGTGACCCCCGCCGGTCACGGGGCTCCGTCGCGTCCGGGGCCGGCTCCTCCTCGGGCCCGACGGCGGCCCCCGCCTCCGGCACGAGCCGCTGGTGGGCGTGGCTCGGCCTGACCGTGGTGGCCGCCGTCGTGGTGGCCGCGGTGCTGCGAGCCCTCACCGGCCCCGTCTACCTCATCCCCTCCGGGTCGATGGAGCCGACCCTGCAGCCCGGCGACCGCGTGCGGGTGGACGCCGCCGCGGCCGGCGGGCAGGGCCTGCACCACGGCGACGTGGTGGTGTTCGACGGCGCCGGCAGCCTGGCGCCGTACCGTTCGGCCGGATCGCTCGAGCGCGGCCTCGAGGACGTCGCCCGGTGGTGGGGCGTCGGCGCGGCCGAGGACGTCTTCGTCAAGCGCGTGCTGGCCCTGCCGGGGGACCGCCTCGAGTGCTGCGCCCCGGACGGCCGGCTGCTGCGCAACGGCGAGCCGCTGGACGAGCCGTATCTCGGCAGGCCCGTGACCGCAGACGAGCCGGCCGCGGCGGGGACCTGGTCCTTCGAGGTGCCCGACGGGCGCATGGTCGTCCTGGGCGACCACCGCGCCGCCTCCCGGGACTCCCGCGCACTGCTGGGCGCCCCCGGCGGCGGGCTGATCCCGCTCGAGCGGGTCGAGGGCCGGGCCGCGGAGATCGTGTGGCCCCTGTCCCGCCGCGGGACCATGGACGCCCCCTCCGGGGACACGCCGTGACGGGGCGCCGCACCGCGCTGATCGCGGCCGCCGTGACCGTACTCGCCTGCGTGCTGGCGTGGGCCTTCCTGGCGCGCATGTACGCCATCCCGTCCTCGTCCATGGAGCCCGGGCTGCGGGCCGGCGACCGCGTGGTCGCCACGCTGCTCACCCCGGATCCGTTCCCGGTGCGCCGCGGTGACGTGGTGGTGTTCGAAGACACGAAGGGCTGGCTGCCCGGGGGCGGCCACGTGATCAAGCGGGCCGTCGGGCTGCCGGGGGACATCGTCTCCTGGACACCCGGCGAGGAGACGCTGCGCGTGAACGGGGTGCCCGTGGAGGAGCCGTACCTCGCGCCGGGGGAGACGCCCGCGCAGGAGGCGTTCGAGGTGACCGTGCCTGCGGGGCGACTGTGGGTGCTCGGTGACCATCGCTCGGCGTCGGCGGACTCCCGCGCGCACCGCGCCGGGCCCGGGGGCGGGTTCGTGGCCCTCGACGACGTGGTGGGCCGCGCCCGGTTCGTGGTCTGGCCGCTGGACCGGATCGGCGGCGCCGGCACCGACCCCGACGCGTTCGCCACCGTGCCGGACGCGCCCGCGCCGGAGGCTCGCACGTGACCGCCCGCCGGGGCGGTGGCCGGCCGACGGTGCGCGCCGGCCTGGACGTCGAGGCGGGGCTGGCCGCGCCGGCCCTCGCCGCGCGGGGAGCGGACCGGGTGCTGGTGGCGGGCATGGACGAGGTGGGCCGGGGCGCGCTGGCCGGGCCCGTCGTCGTCGGGGTGTGCGCCGCGTGGCTGCCCGCCGCGGGGCAGATCCCTCCGGTGCGCGACTCCAAGGCGCTCACGGACCGACGCCGGCGCGCCCTGGTCCCGCAGATCGAGGACTGGGCGGCCGGGGTGGCGCTGGGCGAGGCCGGCCCCGCGGAGATCGACGCGCTGGGGATCTCGGCGGCCCTCGGCCTCGCCGGGCGACGGGCGTGGGCGGCGCTGTGCGCCGCGGTGGGGCAGGAGCCGGTCGCCCTCGTGCTCGACGGCCGGGACGACTGGCTGAGCCGCTCCGATCCCGACGCCGGCCCCGCGCCCGCGCCGCGCCCGCTGCCGCCCGAGCCCACGATGCTGGTGCGGGCCGAGGACCGGTGCGCGACGGTGGCGGCCGCGTCGATCGCCGCGAAGGTGGCCCGCGACGACGTCATGATCGCCCTCGACGCGGCGCACCCGGGGTACGGATGGGCCGGGAACAAGGGGTACGGCTCAGCCGCGCACCGGGCCGCCCTGGCCGAGCGCGGGGCGAGCGAGCAGCACCGGCGCAGCTGGAACCTCGGGCTGCCGGGCGCGCCCGCGCAGGCGCCGCCCACGCTGTTCGACTGAGCCCCCGGGGCCGGGCGAGGCCGCCCGTTCGACGTGCGACCCCCGGACGGGGGAGGATGGAGGCCGTGCGTGCCCGGACTGTCGCGGGTGCGCGGCGAACACTGAGGAGGCATGTCATGAGCGCAGACGACGTCGAGGACTTCGAGGCCGAGGCCGAGCTGCTGCTCTACCGCGAATACCGGGACGTGGTGGGCCTGTTCCGCTACGTCGTGGAGACCGAGCGGCGCTTCTACCTCGCCAACGACGTGCGGCTGACGCCCCGCCAGGCGGACGGGGACGTGTTCTTCGAGATCCTGCTCGAGGACGCCTGGGTGTGGGACGTGTACCGCACGCAGCGGTTCATCAAGCGCGTGAAGGTGCTGACCTTCAAGGACGTGAACATCGAGGAGCTGCCCACCGAGGACCTGACGGTCCCGCCGGACGGCCAGCTGCCGAGCTGACCCACCCCTGAGCGGTCCAGAGGACGGGACGCAGACGTCCACTCCTGCACAGGCGTCCGGCCCCGCACAATCCCCGCCGCCGCCCACCCCGCGGCCTCGCCCGGGACCACCCTGGTGCCCAGGAGGTGGTCGGGATGACGGGGACCGCGGAACAGATCGGGGCGCAGCCGCCCGGAGAGAGGCGCGCCAGCCGCGCGCACACGGCGCTGGGCCGGTTCGGTGAGGACGCCGCCGCGCGCTGGCTCGCCGAGCGCGGCTACGTGATCGCCGACCGCAACTGGCGGGGCGAGGCCGGAGAGCTGGACATCGTGGCCCACCACGCCGGCTGGTGGGTGGGCGTCGAGGTGAAGACCCGCTCGGGCCTGGCCTTCGGCGACCCGTTCGAGTCGATCGACCGGCGCAAGCTCACCCGGCTGCACCGCCTCACCGCGGCGTGGGTGCGGGCCCACGCCGCGGACCGCCGGGGCACGCCCTGGCGCGTCGACGCCGTCGCCGTGCTGGTGCCGCGCACGGGAGGGATCCGCTTCGACCTGCTGCAGGACGTGCGGCCGTGAGCGGCATCGGACGCACCCGCTCCATCACGCTGGCGGGTCTGCGCGGGGAGGTCGTGCACGTCGAGGCGGACATCGCCCAGTCCCTGCCCGGGTTCACCCTCCTCGGCCTGCCGGACCAGGCGCTGCAGGAGAGCCGGGACCGCATCCGCTCCGCCGCGCGCAACGCCGGACTGCCCCTGACCCGGCGGCACCTGACCGTGAACCTGCTGCCGGCGGGGGTGCACAAGCGGGGTGCGTGCCACGACCTGGCGATCGTCCTGGCGGCCTACGCCGCGGACGGGCGGGTGCGGAACGTCGAGGGGCCCGTGTTCCTGGCCGAGCTCGGCCTCGACGGCGCCCTGCACCGCTCGCCGGAGACCGTGGCGATGGTGATGGCCGCCGTCGACGCGGGGTGCTCCGAGGTGGTCGTCGCCGAGGATGCGGAGGCCGAGGCCCGACTGGTCCCCGGCGCCGAGGTCCGCGGCTTCGCCCATCTGCACGACGTCATCCGCGCCTTCGGCGGGGAACCGGACGGAGAGCCGCCCCACCGCCCGGCCCGACGGCAGGTGACAGCCCCGGAACCGGAGCCGGCCCGTGCGGTGCCCGACCTCGCCGAGGTCGCCGGACAGGCCGAGGCCCGGTTCGCGCTCGAGGTCGCAGCCGCCGGCGCCCACCACCTGCTGCTCATGGGCGCCCCGGGGGCGGGCAAGACCATGCTCGCCGAGCGCCTGCCCGGAATCCTGCCTCCCCTGGACCGGCGCACCGCGCTCGAGTGCGCCGCCCTGCGCTCCCTCCGCGGCGGCGACGCCCGTGTCCGGCGCAGGGGCGGGACGGCCCAGGGGTTCGACGGTGACATCGACCGGACCCCGCCGTTCGAGGCACCCCACCACTCGGCGTCCCGCTCGGCCCTCGTGGGCGGCGGCAGCGGCCTCGCCCGGCCGGGAGCGGCCTCCCTCGCCCACGGCGGCGTGCTGTTCCTGGACGAGGCCCCCGAGTTCGAACGGCGCACCCTCGAGGCGCTGCGCCAGCCCCTCGAGTCCGGGGAGGTGCTGCTGCACCGGGCCCTCGGCGCCGTCGTCTACCCGGCCCGGTTCCAGCTGGTGCTGGCCGCCAACCCCTGCCCGTGCGGCAAGGGCGGCGGCACGGGCGTCGAATGCCGGTGCAGCGTGCCCGAACGCCGGCGCTACGCCCAGCGGCTCTCCGGGCCGCTGCTGGATCGCGTCGACCTGCAGGTCACCGTACGGCCCGTCGACGCGCGGCAGCTCACGGGGGCGCCCGCCTCCGAGACCACGTCGCAGGTGGCCGCCCGGGTCGCCGCGGCCGCCGACCGGCAGGCTCGGCGCTGGGCCGCCGCCGCCGAGCGCGGGCTCGTCCCGTCCGGGCTGCGCCGCAACGCGCACGTCCCCGCCGGGGTGCTGCGGCACGGCCCGTACGCCGTGCCCCGGGCGGCCCGCCGGCCCGCGGACGACGCCGTCGACCAGGGCCTGCTGAGCGCGCGCGGCCACGCCCGCGTCCTGCGCCTCGCCTGGACCCTGGCAGACCTGCGCGGCGCCGAACGGCCCGCACCCGAGGACACCGACGTGGCACTCACGCTGCGCCACCAGAACGAGGAGGACGCATGACCACCTACGTCACCCCGGCGGCAGACCACGTCGCCGGGCCGCGCCGGCCGGACGCCGCCCGGCTCGCCCGCGCCGCCCTGACCCGGCTGGTCGAGCCCGGGGACGCGCTCGCGGTGCAGACCGTCACGGCGCTGGGGCCGGAGCGGGCGCTCGCCCTGCTCACGGGCCGGGAGACGATCCAGCCCGCCGAGCGCGATCTGCTCGCCGATCGCGCCGGCGCGCCCGACACGCTGCCCCGGCGCTGGGCCGCGGGGCTGGCCCGCTGGGCGCCCCGGGCCGCCCGGCTGGAGCCGGAGCGTGACCTCGTGACTCTGCACCGGCTCGGGGGAGGCCTGCTGATCCCCGAGGACGACGCCTGGCCCGCCGCCCTGGCGGACCTGGGCGAGGAGGCGCCCCTGGGCCTGTGGTTCCGCGGCTCCGGAACGCTGCCTCCCGCGGACCGGATGCTCGCCGTCGTCGGCAGCCGGGAGGCGACCGCGTACGGACGGACCGTGACCGCCCGCTGCGCCGCCCACGCCGTCCAGCAGGGCGCGTGCGTGATCTCCGGCGGTGCGTACGGCATCGACGGCGCCGCCCACCGGGCCGCGCTGCAGGCGCCCGCCGCACCGGAAGACGCGGCGGATCGCGACGGCGTCCCGCCCACGGTGGCGGTGCTGGCCGGCGGCCTCGACCGGTTCTACCCGGCCGGCCACGAGGACCTGCTTCGCGCGGTGATGGCCGCCGGGCTGCTCGTGTCCGAGATGCCGCCCGGTGCGAGTCCCACGCGCTACCGGTTCCTGCAGCGCAACCGGGTCATCGCCGCGCTCGCGGGGGCCGTGCTGGTGGTCGAGGCGCGCTGGCGTTCGGGAGCGCAGAACACGGCGGGCCACGCGTTCGGCCTCGGCCGCGAGGTGGGCGTCGTCCCCGGCCCCGTGACCTCGCCCAGCTCCGCCGGCTGCCACCGTCTGCTGCAGGAGAGCCCCGCCCGTCTCGTGACCACCGAGCAGGAGGCCCTCGCCCTGCTCGGTCAGGCGCCCGCCCGGAGCGGCGGCGCGGGCGGGCGGGCCTCCACCCGGGCGGCTCCCGAGCCCGCCACAAGGCCCACCGACGGGCTCACGATGGAGGAGGCCCTCGTCCACGAGGCGCTGCCCCTGCGCCAGGCGGTGCCCGCCGACCGGATCACCGTCAGCGCCGGGCTCGCGCTGCCCACCGTCCTGGCCTGTCTGTCCCGGCTGCAGCGGGCGGGCCTGGCCGAACGGGTCGAGGACCGATGGCGGCGGGGATGACCACCGGTCGCGTGCTCCCGGGCCCCGTCGCCCGGGGCGCGGATGGCAGAGTGGGGGGATGGCCCCGTCGTCCTCCGCCCGTCCCGCCCCGGCCCCGCGCGCCCCCTCGCCCCGGGACACGGCCTGGCTCGAGGCGTTCGAGGAGCACCTGCGCCACGAGCGAAACCGCAGCCCCCAGACCGTGCGCGCGTACCTCGCCGATCTGCGCGCCCTCATCGACCACGTCGCCGGCACAGCGGGCACCTCGGGGTCGCCCGCCGCGGACGACGACGCCCCCGCCCGCCACGTGCCCAGCGCACCGGACGTCCTCGCCGAGCTGGACATCGAGGACCTGCGTGGCTGGCTGGCGGCCATGAGCGGGGCCGGCCTCGCCCGCGCGACCCTGGCCCGACGGGTGGCCGCCGTCCGCACCTTCACGGCCTGGCTGCGCCGCGAGGGCCTGCGCTCGGACGACCCCGCCCTGCGGCTGCGCTCGCCCCGGCCCGAGGGGACGCTGCCCCACGTGCTCCAGGAGCAGCAGGCGACCCGGCTCCTCGCGGCGGCCCAGGACCGGGTGGACGCCGCCGCCGCGGGGGACGACCCCGCCGCCCACGCGCTGGCCCTGCGGGACGCCGCCCTGCTCGAGCTGCTCTACGCCACCGGCGCCCGGGTGGCCGAACTCTCCGCCCTGGACGTGGACGACCTCGAGGCCGGCCGCGGCGTCGTCCGGCTGACCGGCAAGGGAGACCGGCAGCGCACCGTCCCCTACGGCGCACCCGCGGGCCGCGCCCTCCAAGCGTGGCAGCGGCTCGGTCGTCCCCGCCTGGCCCGTCCGGACTCCGGTCCCGCCCTCTTCCTCGGCGCGCGCGGCGGCCGGCTGGGGGTGCGCCAAGCGCGCACCGTCGTCGACCGGGCACTCGAGGGCCTGGGGGACACCGCGGCGCGCGGGCCGCACGCGCTGCGCCACACGGCCGCGACCCACCTCCTCGACGGCGGCGCCGACCTGCGCAGCGTGCAGGAGCTGCTGGGCCATGCGTCCCTGCGCACCACGCAGGTCTACACACACGTCTCGATCG
The DNA here is from genome assembly GCF_056173395.1 of Micrococcus sp. iso_239. Lineage (NCBI taxonomy): Bacteria > Bacillati > Actinomycetota > Actinomycetes > Micrococcales > Micrococcaceae > Micrococcus > Micrococcus sp. iso_239. The sequence continues at coordinate 958,973 of NZ_CM149672.1, forward strand.
ATCGCCTCCGCGAGGGCTACCGGCAGGCCCACCCACGCGCCTGACGCCTCCCCGGAGCGCCCCCGGCCCCTCCACTGCGCCACCGCGACACGCAGGGCGCCGCGCCGCCTCGTTGCCGGCCCAGCATCCCTGGTGCACAATGGCCCCAGGATCCACCGGAGCCGCGACGTGGTCGTAGGGGAAGACGCACCGCATCGCACCCTCGGAGGCATCCATGACCAGCACCCATACCCGCGGCGTGGTCCACATCCTCTCCGCCCCCACCGCCCTCTGCCCCCACGTCGAGTGGGCGCTGAGCTCCGTGCTCGGCCCCGCGACCTCGGTGGAGTGGGAGGGTCAGCCGGTCGCGCCCGGCCAGCACCGCGCCGAGGTGCACTGGACGGCGCCCGCCGGCACCGGCGCGCGTCTGGCCTCCGCTCTGCGTGGCTGGCCGCACCTGCGCTTCGAGATCACGGAGGAGCCGTCCGCCGGGGTCGACGGCTCGCGCTGGTCCCACACCCCGGACCTCGGCATCTTCCACGCCACCACGGACGTCTCCGGCAACATCATGGTCTCCGAGGACCGCATCCGATACGCCTACGAGGCCGGCGCGGGCGACCCCAGCGTGCTGATGCACGAACTCTCCCTCGCGCTCGGCGAGGCCTGGGACGATGAGCTCGAGCCGTTCCGGCTGGCCGCCGCCCACGCCAACGTGCGCTGGCTGCACCGCGCCGTCTGAGCCTTCGCCCGGCCGACGCGGGCGGCGCTCCGGCTCAGACGCTGCGGAACACGGCCACCGCGTTGTGGCCGCCGAACCCGAACGAGTTCTTCACGGCCACGCGCGGCCCCTCGGGCAGGCGAGCGGGGGAGCCGGTGACCACGTTCAGCGGGATCTCCGGGTCCTGGTGGTCCAGGTTGATGGTCACGGGCGCCTGGCCGTGGTGCACGGCGAGCACGGACAGGATCGACTCGATCGCGCCCGAGGCGCCCAGCAGGTGGCCGGTCTGGGACTTCGTGGCCGAGACCTGCACCTGGTCCAGGTGGTCGCCGAACACGGCCCGCATGGCCAGGTACTCCGGGGCGTCGCCCTTGGGCGTGGAGGTCGCGTGGGCGTTCACGTGGCACACGTCCTCGGGGGCGATGTCGGCCGACCTCAGAGCGGCGCGCATCGCACGGGTCGCGCCCAGGCCCTCGGGCTCGGGCGCGGTGATGTGGTGGGAGTCGGAGCTGACGCCCGCGCCGGCCAGCTCGGCGTACACGCGCGCGCCGCGGGCCTTCGCGTGCTCCTCCGACTCGATCACCATGACGCCGGCGCCCTCACCGAGGACGAAGCCGTCGCGGTCCACGTCGTAGGGGCGGGACGCGGCCTGCGGGTCGTCGTTGCGCTTGGACAGCGCCTGCATCGCGGCGAACGCGGCCATCGGCAGCGGGTGCACGGCGGCCTCGGCGGCGCCGCAGATCACGACGTCGGCCTGGCCGGAGCGGACGAGCAGCAGCGCGGTCTCGAGCGCCTCGGTGCCGGCGGCGCACGCGGACACCACGGTGCGGGCGCCGGCGCGGGCGCCGAACTCGAGGGAGAGCGCGCCGGCGGCGCCGTTGGGCATGAGCATCGGGACGGTCATGGGCAGCACGCGGCGCGGGCCGCGCTCGCGCAGGGTGTCCCAGCCGTCCAGGAGGGTCCACACGCCGCCGATGCCGGTGCCGAAGGCCACGGCGAGCCGGTCCCCGTCGACCTCCGCGCCCTCGAGGCCGGCGTCCTTCCAGGCCTCGCGCGCGGCGACGGTCGCCATCTGGGTGGCCGGGTCCTGGCGCTTCTGCTCCACCTTGGACAGGACCTCTGAGGTGGGCACGGCCAGCTCGGCCGCGAAGGTGACGGGCAGCTCGTACTTCTCCACCCAGTCGTGCTCCATGGTGCGCGCACCGGAGACGCCCTGCAGGGCGTGGGACCAGAAGGTGGGCACGTCGCCGCCGATGGGCGTGGTGGCGCCGAGGCCGGTGATCACTGCGGTGCGGGTCATGGGTCTGCTGCCTCTGGGTCTCGAGTGGGGATCGGGCGGAGGGGTGTCGTCGGCACGATGCGCGGCGCTCGCCGGGGTGCCGGAAGTCGAGGGTGTCGGGGGCCGGGGGCGCTCACGCGCCCCCGGCGCTCACCGAGGGGACGGGGCGGGCCGGGCCCGCCGCCGTCGTGGGCCGATCAGGCCTGGGCGCCGTCGATGAAGTCGACGGCGTCCTGGACGGTCTTGAGGTTCTTGACCTCCTCGTCCGGGATCTTCACGCCGAACTTGTCCTCGGCGTTGACCACGATGGTCATCATCGAGATCGAGTCGATGTCCAGATCGTCCGTGAAGGACTTCTCCGGCTGCACCTCGGCGGTGTCGAGGCCGGTCTCCTCGTTCACGATCTCGGCGAGGCCGGCGAGGATCTCTTCCTTGGAAGCCATGGGGCGTCTCCTTCGGTAGGGGTGTGGGGTGTACGTGGACAGTGAATCAGACGGCGCCGCCTCAGGGGAGGCGGACCACCTGGGCGCCGTAGACCAGCCCGGCGCCGAAGCCGATCTGCAGGGCCAGGCCGCCGGAGAGCTCGGGGTTCTCCTCCAGCAGACGGTGCATGGCCAGCGGGATGGACGCGGCCGACGTGTTGCCGGCGTCCGCGATGTCCCGGGCCACGACGACGGACTCCGGCAGCTTCAGCTGCTTGGCGAACTCGTCGATGATCCGCATGTTGGCCTGGTGCGGGATGAACGCGGCGAGGTCCCCGGGCTCCACGCCCGCGGCGTCGAGGGCCTCGCGGGCCACCTTCGCCATCGACCACACGGCCCAGCGGAAGACGGAGGGCCCGTCCTGGCGCAGCGTGGGCCAGAGCATCCCCTCCGCGCCGGTGATCGCCGAGGCGTCGCCCGTGGTGCGGGCGTGCTCCACGGCATCGCGCAGCTCCAGCTGCGAGTGCGTCATGGAGATCGTGGACCAGCGCTCCCCGTCCGAACCCCACACCGAGGGGGAGATGCCCGGCTCGTCCGCGGCCGACACGATCACGGCGCCCGCGCCGTCGCCCAGGAGGAAGGAGATGGAGCGGTCCGTGGGATCCACGACGTCGGACAGGCGCTCGACGCCGACCACGAGCACGTGCCGCGCGGTGCCGGAGCGCACGAGCGCGTCGGCCTGCGCGACGCCGTAGCAGTAGCCGGCGCACGCGGCGGAGACGTCGTAGGCGGGCGCCGGGGTGGCCCCGATCTCGTGTGCCACGAGGGCCGCGGCCGAGGGGGTGGCGTGCGGGAAGGTGACGGTCGAGACGATCATGGCGTCCAGGTCCGAGCCCTGCAGGCCGGCCCGCTCGAGGGCCTCCCGGGCGGCGCCCACGGCCATGACGGGCACGGTCTCCTCCGCCGTGGCGCGCTGGCGCGTGACGATGCCGGTGCGCTGGCGGATCCACTCGTCCGACGAGTCGATGGGGCCGACGAGGTCCTCGTTGGGGACCAGGTTCGCCGGGCGGTAGGCGCCCACGGCCACGATGCGGCTGGCCGCGGGGCGCTCGTGCTGCTTCAGGGTGACGGTCATGGTGCCTCTCTCTGCCGGGCGGTGCGCGGGATTCAGGCCGAGTGCTCGGCCAGGAACGCCCGCGCGGCGTCCAGGTCCTCGGGGGTCTTCACGGCGAGCTGCGCGGTGCCCTTGAGACCGCGCTTGGCCAGTCCGGTCAGTGTGCCACCGGGCAGCAGCTCCAGGACGCCCGTGACCTGCCGCGTGGCCATGGTCGCCATGCACAGGTCCCAGCGGACCGGGCGGGTGACCTGGTCCACGATCCGGGCGAGCACGTCCGTGCCGGACTCGACGGCCTCGCCGTCCCGGTTGGACAGCAGGGGCAGGCGCGGGTCCGAGGGGGAGAGGTCGGCGACGTGGGCCGCGAGGTCGTCCACGGCGGGGCGCATGTGCTCCGTGTGGAACGCGCCGGCCACCTTGAGCGGGATCACGCGGGCGCGGGCGGGGGCGGACTCGGCGAGCGCGCCGAGGGCCTCCGCGGTGCCGGCGGCGACGATCTGGCCGGCGCCGTTGACATTGGCGGGCGTCAGGCCCGCCGCGTCGATGGCCGCGAGGACCTCGTCCTGGTCCCCACCCACGACGGCGGCCATGCCCGTGGGCGTGGCCGCGGCGGCCCGGGCCATGCCGGTGGCGCGCACGCGCACCAGGGAGAGGGCCTCGGCGGGGGACAGCACGCCGGTGACGGCGGCCGCGGTGACCTCGCCCACGGAGTGGCCGGCCACGACGGTCGACTTCGGTGCGGCGGCGTCCGCCTCGAGGGCCGCGGCGGCCACGAGGCCGGCCGCCACGATCAGCGGCTGGGCGACGGCGGTGTCCTTGATGGTCTCCTCGTCCGACTCAGTGCCGTGGCGGATCAGGTCCACGCCCGCGGCGTCGGAGAGGGATGCGAGCAGGTCGCGGATCCCGTCCAGCTCGAGCCAGGGGGCGAGGAAGCCGGGCGTCTGGGACCCCTGTCCGGGGCACACGATGGCAAGCATTCCTCCATCGTGTCAGGATCGGCCTCCGATCCGGGCAGATCGCGCCACGAAGCACGGCGAGTCGGTTTGGAGGGTTTCTACAAGCGGGGGCGTGCGCCGCCCCGGCTCAGTCCGACCCGTCCCCGGTCGTCTGCCGCGCCCCCGCGAGCCGGCCCAGGGTGATCGCGGTCTGCAGGACGTACGCGTCGCGGGGGACCAGCGGGTCCCAGCCGGTCACCTCGGCCACCCGCTTGAGGCGGTACCGCACGGTGTTCGCGTGGACGAACAGCTCGCGGGCCGTACCCTCGAGCGAGTGGCCCAGCGCGCCGTACGCGTCCACGGTCTCCAGCAGGGAGGTGCCAGCGTCGGCCAGGGGCGTGAACACCCCGTCCACGAGGGCCTCCCGGGCCGTGGGGTCGCCCAGCAGCGCCCGCTCGGGCAGCAGGTCCTCCGCCGGGGTGGGCCGGCTCGCCCGGGGGTGGGCGGCCGCGGCGCTGAGCCCGGCGAGGGTGTGCCGCGCCGAGACGTGCGCCGAGACCAGCGAGTCCACGACGGGTCCCACGATCACCGGTCCCGGCGCGAACCAGGGCGCGAGCGCCTCGCCCACCGCCCGCGCGTCCCGCACCGAGCCGACCACGAGGACGAGCCGTTCGGACTGCACGCCCACGAGCAGGTCGCAGTCGAGCCTCGCCGCGGCCCGCCGCAGGTCCGGGATGAACGCGGGCTTGTCCTGCCCCGGGGCGAGACCCGCCATGACCATCACGTCGTGGTCCCCACGCCAGCCCAGCGCGGTGGCCCGGTGCCGGATCTCGTCCGGGTCCTGCCCGCGCAGCACCGCGTCCAGCAGGACCGACTCGAGCCGCGAGTCCATCGCGCCGCGCATCTCCGCGGCCCGGGCGTACACGTCTGCGAGCGCGAACGCGACCTCGCGCGAGTAGTGGAGGATGTGTTCGCGGACGGGCGCCTGGTCGCGCTCGGCCAGCAGCTCCGGCACCCGCGTCTCGACGACGTCCACCATCGTCCGGATGAGCTGGAGGGCCCGCTGCAGCGAGATCGCCCGGGTGAGATCGGTGGGCGCGGGCCCGAAGACGTCCTGCAGGACGTGGCCCGTGGAGGTGGGCCGCTCGAACCACGTGAGGAAGCCCTGCAGGGCGCGCTGGGCCACGAGCCCGAGGGCGCTGCGCTCGTCCGGGGTGAGTCGGCGGTACCAGGGCAGGGTGGCGTCCAGCCGCTGCAGCACCGCCGTGTTCAGTGCCCCCAGGTGGCTCCGGAGGCGGGCCAGCCCGTCGGTGCTCACGGGGCGAGGGGCGGCGGGGCGGGGCTCGGGCATGCGCTCCATCCTAGGCGCGTGTTGTGGGGTTCCTACAGCGACGACGCCGGCCGCCCGCCTCCGTGGCGGAGGCGGGCGGCCGGCGTCGGGTCGGGAGGGCGTCGGCCTCCCCGCGGCGTGCGGGTCAGGCGTCGCCGCCCGCGATGCCGGTGGTGCCGGCGTTGACGTCGTCCAGGCGGTACTTCTCGTGCGCCTTCGCGGCCGTGCCCCGCTCGACCTCGCCCTCCTCCTCGAGGAGCTGCAGCGCGCGGACCACCATCGAGTGGGTGTCGATGAGGAAGTACCGACGGGCGGCGGCGCGGGTGTCCGCGAAGCCGAACTCGTCGGCGCCGAGCGCCGAGAAGCGGTTCGGCACGAACGGGCGGATCTGGTTCGTCCACGAGGTGGAGTAGTCCGAGGTGGCCACGATCGGGCCCTCGGCCCCCTGCAGCGCCTGCGTCACGTAGGGCACGCGCGGGGTGGCGGACGGGTCCTTCAGGGCGTCCTTCTCCGCCGCGACGGCGTCGCGGTACAGCTCGTTGTAGGAGGTCACCGACCACACGGAGGCGTTCACGCCCCACTCCTCGGAGAGGATCCGCTGGGCGTCGAGCGCCCACGGCACGGAGACGCCGGAGCCCAGGAGCTGGACCTTCGGGCCGTCGCCCTGGCCCTCGGAGAGACGGTAGATGCCCTTGAGCAGGCCCTCCACGTCGAGGCCCTCGGGCTCCTCGATGTGGGTGATCGGCTCGTTGTACACCGTGAGGTAGTAGATGACGTTGCGGACGTCGTCCCCGCGGTCGTGGTCGCCGTACATGTCCTCCAGGCCCTGGCGCACGATGTGGGCGATCTCGTACGAGTACGCCGGGTCGTAGTGCTTCACGGCCGGGTTCGTGGACGCCAGGACGGGGGAGTGACCGTCCATGTGCTGCGTGCCCTCGCCGGCGAGGGTGGTGCGCCCGGCGGTGGCGCCGATCATGAAGCCGCGCGCGAGCTGGTCGCCTGCGGCCCAGATGTTGTCCGCGGTCCGCTGGAAGCCGAACATCGAGTAGAAGATGTACACCGGGATCATCGGCTCGCCGTGCGTGGAGTACGCCGTGCCGATCGCGTTGAACGCCGCGGTGGCGCCGTCCTCGTTGATGCCGACGTGGTAGATCTTCCCCTGCGGGGACTCCTTGTAGGACAGGAACAGATCCCGGTCCACGGACAGGTAGTTCTGGCCCTTGGGGTTGTAGATCTTCGCGGTCGGGAAGAACGAGTCCATGCCGAAGGTGCGGGCCTCGTCCGGGATGATCGGCACGAAGCGCGGTCCCATGTTCTTGTCCCGCATCAGGTCCTTGAGCAGGCGCACGAACGCCATGGTCGTGGCGGCCTGCTGCTTGCCCGATCCCTTGCGAGCCTGCTTGTACGCGGACTCCGGAGGCAGCGGGATCGCGTGGTAGTCGCTGCGCCGCTCCGGCACGAAGCCGCCCAGCTCCTTGCGCCGCTCCATCATGTACGTGATCTCCGGAGCGTCGGCGCCCGGGTGGTAGTACGGGATGTCGTACGGGTCCTTCTCGATCTGCTCGTCCGAGATCGGGATGCGGTGGCGGTCCCGGAACACCTTGAGGTCGTCCACCGTCAGCTTCTTCATCTGGTGCGTGGCGTTGCGACCCTCGAAGGACTTGCCCAGGCCGTAGCCCTTGATGGTGTGGGCCAGGATCACGGTGGGCTGGCCCTTGTGCTCCATGGCGGCCTTGTAGGCGGCGTACACCTTCTTGTAGTCGTGGCCGCCACGCTTGAGGCCCCAGATCTCGTCGTCGGTCATGTCCGCCACCATCTCCTTGGTGACGGAGGACCGGCCGAAGAAGTGGTCGCGCACGAAGCCGCCGGACTCGGCCTTGTAGGTCTGGTAGTCGCCGTCGAGCGTCTCGTTCATGATGCGCACGAGCTCGCCCTCGTCGTCGGCCTCGAGCAGCGGATCCCACTCGCGGCCCCACAGGACCTTGATGACGTTCCAGCCGGCGCCCCGGAAGTAGGACTCCAGCTCCTGGACGATCTTGCCGTTGCCGCGCACCGGCCCGTCGAGACGCTGCAGGTTGCAGTTGATGACGAAGGTGAGGTTGTCGAGCTTGTCGTTGGCCGCGATGTGCAGCTGGCCGCGCGACTCCGGTTCGTCCATCTCGCCGTCGCCGAGGAAGGCCCACACGTGCTGGTCGGAGGTGTCCTTGATGCCGTTGTTGTGCAGGTACCGGTTGGTCTGCGCCTGGAAGATGGCGTTCATCGGCCCCAGACCCATGGACACGGTGGGGTACTGCCAGAAGTGCGGCATCATCCGCGGGTGCGGGTAGGAGGGCAGGGCGTGGCCCTGGCGGGACTTCTCCTGGCGGAAGCCGTCGAGGTCCTGCTCGGTCAGGCGGCCCTCGAGGAACGCGCGGGCGTAGTTGCCGGGCGAGGAGTGTCCCTGGAAGAAGATGTGGTCGCCGCCGCCCGGGTGGTCCTGACCGCGGAAGAAGTGGTTCAGGCCCACCTCGTAGAGGGTCGCCTGGCCCGCGTAGGAGGAGATGTGACCGCCGACGCCGACGCCGTCGCGCTGGGCGCGCTGCACGAGGGCCATGGCGTTCCACCGCAGGTAGTTGCGGTAGCGGCGCTCGAGCTCCTCGTCGCCCGGGTACTCCGGCTCCTGGTCCGCCGGGATCGTGTTCACGTAGTCCGTGGTGGTCACGTAGGGCAGGGCGACGGACTGGGCGCTCGCGCGCTGCATGAGGGAGCGCATGATGTACTGCGCCCGCTCCGTGCCGCGCTCCTCGATGAGTCCGTCGAGGGACTCGATCCACTCCGACGTCTCCTGGGGATCCTTGTCCGGGAGCTGGTCGGTCAGACCGCTGCGGATCTGCGAGCTCTCTTCGGCTGCGCTCACGGTGCCTCCTGGTTCTCGTGCGGAGGGGTGCTCCGCGGTGGGCTGCGGGCAGACGATCCGGTCCGGGCCCGCGACGCCGAGCCGGGCGCGTCGCCCGGAGAGTGCGTCTGTTCCTCCCCAGAGTAGACCGGAGCCGCCGCGTCCGCCCGGCCGGAGGCCCCGGAACGGCGGCGTCCACGGCGTATGGTGGTCATCATCACCCGCTCGACGGCGCGGGCCGCAGTGCCCGCCACCATCAAGGAGGACCGGACACTATGCAGGCTGGGTCGACGCCGACCTCGACGGACAGCGCCCTGCTGGCGGAGCTCGCCCTCTCGAGGGGCGACCTGGTGCAGGAGTGGGGGTACGACGACGACGTCGACGTCACCTTCCGTGACGCGCTCGAGGACGCGCTCGGCGAGGAGCTGCTGACCGAGGAGGATCAGGAGCCGGCGGACGCCGTCCTCTTCTGGTGGCGCGCGGACGACGGCGACGTTATGGATCTCGCGGACGCCCTCGTGGACGCCCAGCGCTCCCTCGATGCCGGCCCCGTCTGGATCATGACCCCCCGCAAGGGTCGCGCCGGCCACGTCAGCCCGGCGGACGTCGCCGAGGCCGCCTCCACCGCGGGCCTGCACGCCACCACCGGGGCCGGCGCCTCCGAGGACTGGGCCGCTCAGAAGCTCGTCCAGAAGCGCGGTGGCTGAGGCTCCGTCCGGCGGGACGCGGGGCGCCGACGACGTCCCCGCGCTGCGCGACGACCACGGCCAGACGTGGCCGTGGCCGCCGACGCGCGGGCCCGAGGACGCCGCCGGGCCGCGGGGCACGTGGCTCGTCTTCCTGCCCGGGGCGTTCACGCCGGTGTGCACGGACGAGCTCGGCTGGATCGGGGCGCTCGCCGAGGACGTGGCGGTCCACGAGGTGACTGTCCGCGTGGTCTCCTGTGACGCCGCCCCCGTGCTGCGCCGCGTCCGCGAGGAGCTGGCACTGCCGGAGCCGCTCACCCTGCTCTCCGATTTCTGGCCCCACGGCGCGGCCTGCCGTGCCCTCGACGTCTTCGACGCGGAGACCGGGCGGCCCCGCCGCGTCTCCGTGCTGCTCAACGCGGACGGGGTCGAGGCCGCGCGCGTGGTCGCCGCCCCGGGGCAGCCACGGACCCGGGGCGAGCACGAGACGGCGACGCGCGACCTGCTCGCGGACCGGTAGCCTGGACGGACACCGGCACCTGTAGCTCAGTTGGTCAGAGCATCTCGTTTACACCGAGAGGGTCGGGGGTTCGAGTCCCTCCGGGTGCACCGATCGCGGGGCCGTGACATGGCGTGACGACCTGACCCGTCATGTCGCTGGCCCGCCGAGCGCGTGTGAGACCATGCTCACCATCATGAGCTCCTCGCCAGAGTCCTTGCGCGCCCCCGTTCCGCCCTCGCGGTGGGCCGAGGTGCGCTCCGGCGTCGCCGTGACGCTGGGCGCCGGCCTCGGCCTGTTCCCGCTGGGCATGGCCTTCGGGATGCTCGTGGTCCAGGCCGGGCTGCCCGCGTGGGTCGCACCCCTGTTCTCCGTGGTCGTGTTCGCCGGGTCCGTCGAGCTGCTGCTCGTCTCGCTGGTGGTGGCGGGCACCCCGCTGCTCACGATCGCCGTGACGGTGTTCCTGGTGAACTTCCGCCACGTGTTCTATGCGTTCAGCTTCCCGCTGCGCGTGGTCCGGGGGCGCTTCGCGCGGATCTACTCGATGGGCGCCCTGATCGACGAGGCCTACGCCATCGCCGCCGCCCGGCCTCGCGGCTGGACCGGCCCCCGACTGGTCGCCATGCAGGTCGCGCTGCATGCGTACTGGGTGCTCGGGGGCCTCGCCGGGGTGGCCGTGGCCTGGCTGCTGCCCGGACCGGTGGAGGGCCTGGAGTTCGCGCTCGTCGCCCTCTTCATCGTGCTCGCCATGGACGCCGCCCGCACGCGGGCCCAGCTGCCCCTCGTGCTGGCGGCCGCGGTCGCCGTCGGGGTGGCCCTGCTGCTGGCGCCGGCGCAGGTGCTCGTCGTCGCCTTCGCCTTCTACGCCGCGGTGCTGATCGCGTTCCACGTGCTCGCCGCACGCGGGACCGCCCTGCCGCTGCCCGAGCCCGTGCCCGTCACCGGACCGGTTCCCGTCGTCGCCGCGACGGGGGAGCGGGCCGGCACGGATGCCGAGCCCGGCGCCGGGGAGGACCCCCGATGACCGGCGCCGCGTACCTGGTGGCCGCGGCCGTCGTCGCGGGCCTCGTGACCTTCTGCCTGCGCGCGTTGCCGTTCGCCCTGCTGCAGCCGTTGCGGGAGTCCGTGCTCGCCGCGCGGCTGGCGGTGTGGATGCCCGCCGGCGTGCTGACCATCCTGGCCCTGGTGATGCTGCTCGACGCCGCGGCGCTGGCCCCCGGAGAGCCCGTGGACGGGGCGCGGGTGGCCCACGCGCTGATCGCGGCGGCGGTGACAGTCGTCGTGCATCTGCTGGCCGGGCGGCGGACCCTGGTCTCGATCGCCGCCGGCACGCTGGCCTACGTGCTGTTGGTCAACCTGGCCTGACCGGCGGCGGGGCGGGTTCGCCCAGGCGTTCGGCCCACGCGCGGGTCGCCGCGGCGAGGCGGCGGCCGTAGGCGGTGACCCCGTGGGTGAGCGTCCCGGCGTTGTAGAGCGTCCCCGCCCGGGCGATCCCCTCCGCGGAGAGGTCGCCGCGCAGGTGCCCGCGCAGGATCTCCAACCCGAAGGCCAGGTTGTCCTCCGGCTCCCACAGACGAAACCCGCGCTCGGCTGCCTGCGCGAAGTACGGCGGCCACGTGATCTGCGCGGGCCCCACGCCGTTGGACGTCTCCCCCTGCGCCACCCGGGCCACGAGCTCCTCGTAGCGCTCCCGGGTCACGGGGACGTCCGTCCCGCGCGGGGCGCTGTGCACGCCGCCGGCGTCGTGGCCGAAGACGTTCCGGCCACCGGACTCGAGCTCGGCCAGGGCCGCCGCCACCGGGAGGGGCACGTCCGCCCGGCGTGCGGCGGCCACGATCGTCGCGGCGTTGTCGAGGTGCCGGCCGAGCGTCGCCGTCGGGTCGGACGAGCGGTCGCGGGCGGAGCGGCGGGTGAGGAGGTCGCGGAGCAGGCCCATCGGCCCACCCTCCCGCAACGCGGGTTGAGTTGTCGCGGGTGACGGGCCCGCGCACCCGCGACAACTCAACCCGGGATGCGGGGCAGGGGCCGGGCGGCGGCGCATCGTCAGCGTCCGGGCGCACTAGGGTGGAGCGCATGTCCGCGACCCCCCTCGGCTTCTGGAAGCTGCCCGCACGCCCCGACGGCGCCGCCCGTCACCTCGCCGTCATCACCGGGGGAGAGGCGCAGCAGACCATGCTCTTCCTCCAGGACGGGCAGTGGTCCATCCTCGCCCTCTTCCAGGACGAGCTGGCCGGCAAGGCCGCCGCCCGCACCCTGGACGCGCTCCTGCAGTCCGTCACCTGTCTGCGCATGGGCGGCCGTGACGTCCTCGACGGCTCCGACACCCCGCGGCCCGGTGTCGAGTGGGCCGGCTACGACCGCGAGTTCGAGGAGGCCGACGTGGCCGAGCAGCGCGACGTCGAGCCGCGCGGCCGGATCTGGATCCTCCCGGCCACGGACGGCGCCTCCGTCGGCCTCAAGCTTCCCGGGCACCGCCGGTACGACGACGCCGTCGCCCAGTTCGCCGACGTCGACGCGGCGCGGGCCGCCGTCGCGGCGATCGACGAGCTGCTGGGCGTCGGCCCGCGCGGCTGAGCCGGCCGGTCCTCACCGGCCCGGGGCCGCGACCGTTCGCCTCCCAGGGTTCACCTGCTGTTCACCCGGCTGCGCCGCCGGGCCCGGCTTCCTCGTCCGCCGCCCGCCCATAATGATGGACAGAGCACAGGCCGCGGCCCGCCGCCGTCGTACCGAGGAGGGGACGGGCGGGCACGGTGACGCACCCAGTGAAGGAGACGGTCCATGGAGCTGCTGCAGCCCGACGCCCCCCGCGAGAACCTCCGCGAGTTCATCGACAAGCTGCGCGACGGCGGCTACACCGTCTCGGACGGTCACACCAACGATCCCGACCTGATCGATCCGCAGGGCCGCGCCGTGGAGACGTGGAAGGAGGACTACCCGTACGAGACGCGCATGACGCGCGAGGAGTACGAGCTGGAGAAGTACCGCCTGCAGATCGAACTGCTCAAGCTGCAGTACTGGGGCGAGGACACCGGCCAGCGCCACATCATCGTCTTCGAGGGCCGCGACGCCGCCGGCAAGGGCGGCACCATCAAGCGCTTCACCGAGCACATGAACCCCCGCACCGCCCGCGTCGTGGCCCTCAACAAGCCCTCGGACCGCGAGCTCGGCCAGTGGTACTTCCAGCGCTACATCCAGCACTTCCCCACGGCGGGCGAGATCGTGCTGTTCGACCGCTCGTGGTACAACCGCGCCGGCGTCGAGCGGGTCATGGGCTTCGCCACGGACGAGCAGTACCGCCGCTTCATGAACCAGGTGCCGCTGTTCGAGAAGATGCTCGTGGACGACGGCATCCACCTCACCAAGTTCTGGTTCTCCGTCACGCAGACCGAGCAGCGCACGCGCTTCGCGATCCGCCAGATCGACCCGGTCCGCCAGTGGAAGCTCTCGCCCATGGACCTCGAGTCCCTGGACCGCTGGGAGGCGTACACGGAGGCCAAGGAGGCCATGTTCCTCCACACGGACACGGACCACGCCCCGTGGATCTCCATCCGCTCCAACGACAAGAAGCGGGCCCGCCTCAACGCGATGCGCTACTTCCTGTCCCAGTTCGAGTACGAGGGCAAGGACCACGAGGTCGTCGGCACCCCGGACCCGCTGATCGTCCGCCGCGGCCGCGACGCCGTGGGGGACTGACCGCGGTCGACGTAGGCTGGGGGGCGGGTCCGTGTCCGGCACGGCCCCGTCCCACCGTCCGAGCCACAGGAGGCCACCCGCGATGACCGAGCAGACCACCACCGTCCCCGTCGGCGCCGCCGACATCGGCGTCACGGGCCTGGCGGTGATGGGCGCGAACCTCGCCCGCAACTTCGCCCGCCACGGCTACACGGTGGCCCTGCACAACCGCAGCCGGGCGCGCACGGACCAGCTCGTGGCCGAGCACGGCGACGAGGGCGCGTTCGTGGCGACGGAGACGCTCGCCGAGCTCGTGCAGTCCCTCGCCGTGCCGCGCCGGGTGCTCATCATGGTCAAGGCGGGCGCCCCCGTGGACGCCGTCATCGACCAGCTCGTCCCCCTGCTGGACGAGGGCGACATCGTCATCGACGCCGGCAACTCCCATTACGAGGACACCCGCCGCCGCGAGGCGGCCCTCGCCGAGAAGGGCCTGCACTTTGTGGGCGTCGGCGTCTCCGGCGGCGAGGAGGGTGCCCTGCACGGCCCGGCGATCATGCCCGGCGGTCCGGAGAAGTCCTACGAGGCCCTCGGCCCGATGCTCGAGAAGATCTCCGCGCAGTTCGAGGGGGAGCCGTGCTGCGCCTGGGTCGGCACGGACGGCGCCGGCCACTACGTGAAGATGGTCCACAACGGCATCGAGTACGCGGACATGCAGGTCATCGGCGAGGCCTACGACCTGCTGCGCCGCGTGGGCGGCCTCGAGCCCGCCGAGCAGGCCGAGGTGTTCACGGCGTGGAACCAGACCGACCTGGCCTCCTACCTCATCGAGATCACGGCCGAGGTGCTCGCCCAGGTGGACGCGGCCACGGGCCGCCCGCTCGTGGACGTGATCGTGGACGAGGCCGGGCAGAAGGGCACCGGCCGCTGGACCGCGATCTCGGGTCTCGACGTCGGCTCCCCGGTGGCCGCGATCGCCGAGTCCGTCTTCGCCCGCTCGCTGTCCTCCCAGCGCGCGGTGCGCGAGGCCGCCCGTGAGACCCTCGCGGCCGGCGTCGACGAGGACGCGCAGCGCGCCCCGCAGGACACGGACGCGTTCGTGGAGGACGTGCGCCAGGCGCTGTTCGCCTCCAAGCTCGTGGCCTACGCGCAGGGCATGGACATGCTCGCCGCCGCCGCCGAGGAGTACGGCTGGTCGCTGGACCTGGGGACCATCGCCTCGCTGTGGCGGGACGGCTGCATCATCCGCGCCGACCTGCTCGACGTGATCATGCAGGCCTTCGGCGGCCGCGACACCTCCCGCCACCCGGCGCCGGGCACCCGCGCCCCCGGCCAGCCGCTCAACCTGCTCTTCGCCCCCGAGTTCGCCCAGGCGATCGCTGAGGCCCTGCCGGCCTGGCGCCGCGTGGTGGGCACCGCCGTCGCCGCGGGCGTGCCGGTCCCGGTGTTCTCCTCGGCCCTGGCGTACTACGACGGCCTGCGGGCCGACCGCCTGCCGGCCGCCCTCGTGCAGGGCCAGCGCGACTACTTCGGCGCCCACACCTACCTGCGCGTCGACCGCGAGGGCTCGTTCCACACGCTGTGGTCCGGTGACCGCACCGAGGTCGACGGCGAGGGCGTGCCCGTGGTCATGCCGCAGCCGACCGAGGGCGACCCCACGCAGGACTGACCCGGCGGGGGCCCGGCCCTCAGATCCAGAGGGCCGGGTCCACGTACTCCGCGGGGTCCACGAGCGGCTTGCCCTCGGCCGGGCCCTTGCGCGGGCGGACGGTGGCCGGCACGCCGGTGGCGATCGCGTCGGCGGGGGTGTCCTTCACGACGACGGCGTTGGCGCCCACCGCCGTCCCCTCCCCGATCTCGACGGGTCCGAGGATCTTGGCGCCGGCCCCCACCACGACGCCGTCGCGCAGCGTGGGGTGCCGCTTCACCTTGGCCAGGGAGCGGCCGCCGAGGGTGACCCCGTGGTACAGCATCACGTCGTCGCCGATCTCCGCGGTCTCGCCGATCACGACGCCCATGCCGTGGTCGATGAAGAACCGGCGACCGATCGAGGCGCCGGGGTGGATCTCGATGCCCGTGGCCGCGCGCGTGACCTGCGAGAGCACGCGGGCGGGCATCTTCAGCCGGTCGTGCCGCCACATCCGGTGCGCGACGCGGTGCGCCCACACGGCGTGCAGACCCGAGTAGACGAGGGCCACCTCGAGGTCACCTCGCGCCGCCGGGTCATGGCTGCGGACGGTCGCGATGTCTTCCTTGATGCGGGAGAACAGTCCCACGGGCGGCCCCTTCGGGTCGGTGCGGTCGGTGAGCGGGCGGCGGTCAGCCGCGGATGTCCTCGAAGAGGGCGGTGGAGATGTAGCGCTCGCCGAAGTCACACACGACGGCGACGATCAGCTTGCCCTCGGACTCGGGCTTGGCGGCCTCCTTGAGGGCGGCCGAGATGATCGCGCCGGTGGAGATGCCGCCGAGGATGCCCTCCTCGGTCCCGAGCCGGCGGGCGGTCTCGATGGACTCCTCGAAGGTGGCCGGGTAGACCTCGTCGTAGAGGTCGGTGTCGAGGATCTCCGGCACGAAGTTCGCGCCGATGCCCTGGATCTTGTGGGGGCCGGCCTGGCCACCGGAGAGGATGGGGGAGTCGGCCGGCTCGACGGCGATGAGCTTCACGTCCGGCTTCTGCTCGCGCAGGTACCGGCCCGCGCCCGTGATGGTGCCGCCGGTGCCGACGCCGGCGATGAACACATCCACGGCGCCCTCGGACGCGTCCCAGATCTCCGGGCCGGTGCCCCTGTAGTGGGCCTGGACGTTGGCCTGGTTCGCGAACTGCTGGGCCCAGATGGAGTTCGGGGTGCTGCGGACGATCTCCTGGGCGCGCTCGAGGGCGCCGCGCATGCCGTCTGCACCGGGGGTCAGCACGATCTCGGCGCCGAACGCCTTGAGCATCACGCGGCGCTCGGTGGACATGGTCTCAGGCATGGTCAGGATCACGCGGTAGCCGCGCGCCGCGCCGACCATGGCCAGGGCGATGCCGGTGTTGCCGGAGGTGCCCTCCACGATGGTGCCGCCGGGGGTCAGCTCGCCGGCCGCCTCCGCGGCGTCGACGATGGCGGTGCCGATGCGGTCCTTCACCGAGTTGGCCGGGTTGTAGAACTCAACCTTCACGGCGACGTCGCCGGGCAGGTCCTGCGCGAGGCGGTTCAGCCGGACCAGGGGCGTGTTGCCGACCGCCTGGGTGATGTCGTCAAGGATGCGGGCCATGGTGATACCTCCGGTGGTGGTGCGCCTCGGGGCGCGGGCGATCTAGTGGGTGTTCCTGCGTCAGGCTATCGAGCCGCGGCGCCGCTCAGGCGTCCACGAGCCACGCGGAGTAGTTCCGGCGCACCTTCGCGAGCTTCGGATCGATGACCACACGGCAGTATCCGTTGGAACGGCGCCGCGCATAGAAGTCCTGGTGAATGTCCTCGGCCGGGTGCCACGCGGACGCCGGCTCGACGCGTGTGACGATGGGGCTGTCATAGTTCGCCTGCGCCCGGGCGATCTCGTCCGCGAAGAACCGGGCCTCGGCCTCGTCGTGGGCGAAGACGGCCGAGCGGTACTGGGTGCCGACGTCGGCCCCCTGGCGGTTCAACGACGTGGGGTCGTGGCCGGTGAAGAACAGGTCCATGATCACCTCGGGCGGCACGACGGCGGCGTCGAAGCGCACACGGACCGCTTCGGCATGGCCGGTGGTCCCGGTGCACACGGACTCGTAGCTCGGGGCGGGGTCGTCGCCTCCGGTGTAGCCGGACTCGACGGCGAGCACGCCCCGCACGCGACGGTAGACGGCGTCGAGGCACCAGAAGCAGCCGCCGGCGAGCGTCAGCTCGCGGACGTCGGCGGGCGCGCCGGAGGCGCCGAGGGGCTCGGTACGGGGGAAGTCGGTCATGGCAGGCACAGCAACGCGGCCCGCGCTTTTCATTCCCGACGACGCCGCCCCGTGCCGTCACCCAGGGCCGCCGGGTCGTGCGTGCCCGGGCCGGGTGGGCCATCATGGCCGGTATGACCGTGTCCCGTCCCGCCGTCCCCACCTCGCCGGAGCATGCCCTGGCCCCGCCGACGCTCGGGCAGGTCCTCGAGGTCGTCCAGGGGCTGTGGCCGCGGGAGCTGGCGGAGCCGTGGGACGCCGTCGGGCCGGTGGCCGGGCGCCCGGAGGCGCCGGTGCGGACCGTCCTGTGGGCGCTGGACCCCGTGCAGGCCGTGGCCGACGAGGCCGTCGCCCGTGGGGCCGACCTCGTGGTCACCCACCACCCGCTCCTGCTGCGCGGGACCTCGTCCGTCGCCGCCGTCGGACACGCCGCCGCCGCCAAGGGCCGCCTGCTGCACACCCTGATCGAGCACCGCATCGCCCTGCTCGCCGCGCACACCAACGCCGACGCCGTCGTGGACGGCGTCTCGGACGTGCTGGCCCGTGCCGTCGGCGTCACCGGAGCGCTCTCGCCCCTGACGGCCTCCGCCGCCGGCACCGGGGCCGAAGGCATCGGCCGGGTGGGCGACCTGCCCGAGGAGACCGACCTGGCCGCCTTCGCCCGGGCCGTGCACGCGGCGCTGCCCGCCACGGCCGGCGGCGTGCGCGTGGCGGGCGACCCCGCCCAGCGCATCCGCCGCGTCGCCGTGTGCGGCGGTGCCGGAGACAGCCTCTTCGACGCGGTCCGCGCGTCCGGCGCGGACGTCTACGTCACCGCCGATCTGCGCCACCACCCGGCCTCGGAGGCCCGGGAGACGGCCGCGCCGGGGGGTGGACGTCCCGCGCTCGTGGACGTCTCGCACTGGGCGAGCGAGTCCCTATGGCTCGAGCACGGCGCCCGCGCCCTGGAGGCCGCCCTGGCGGAGCGGGGACTGGGCGTCACCACCCTGTTCTCAGATCACCGCAGCGACCCCTGGGACTTCCTGGTCGGGGGAGAGCGGGCCGACGAGGGGAGTCACGCATGAGTGAGGTCACCGCACCGCCGGCCGTCCAGGCCCGGCTGCTGGAGCTCCAGGAGCTCGACACGGCCCTGGACCAGGCCCGCGCCGCCGTCCGTCGGCTCAAGGCAGACCCGGAGCACGCCCGGCTGCGCGCCCGCGCGCTGGAACTCGAGGAGGCGCTGCCCGGCCTGCAGGACGCCGCCCGCACCGCCGACCGGGCGGGAGCCGAGGCCACCGAGAAGGCCGCCGCCACCCGCGCCCGTCGGGACCGGACCCGGGAGCGGCTCGAAACGGGCCAGGGCGGGCCCAAGGAGCTGCAGGCCATGCAGCACGAGGACGACACGCTCACCGCACTGCTCGACGACCACGAGGCCGCGGCCCTCGAGGCCATGGAGGCCGCCGACGCCGCCGAGTCCCGGCTCGCGAAGGGCCACGCCGCCCTGGAGCGGGCGCGGGCCGAGGTCGAGGCCCGCGCGGCGGAGGTGCGCCGCGAGGGGCAGGCCGTGACCCAGCGTGGCCGGGACCTCACCCAGCGCCGGGCGGCGTTGGCCGCGGAGTTCCCCGCGTCGTTGCTGGCCCTGTACGAGCAGGCGCGGGAGCGCAACGGCGGCATCGGCGCGGCCCGGCTCGTCGGGAACCGGTCCGCGGCCGCGGGCACGGAGCTGTCGCCCGCGGAGGTCGCGCGCATCCGGGCCCTCCCGCCGGCCGCCGTCGCCCGCTGCCCCGAGTCCGGCGCCATCCTCATCCGGGACTGACCCCGGGCCCCGCCCCCGGCGCGATCAGTAGAGTGGGGGGGGCCGCGTCGGACGGCGCGACCACGGACACGAGGAGGCGCACGGTGAGCGGACGAGTCCTGCAGGTGGAGGCCGACGGCGGGTCGCGGGGCAACCCCGGCGTCGCCGGCTACGGCGCCCTGGTGCGCGACCCGGCCACAGGCGAGATCCTCCGGACCGACGCCGCCCCGCTGGGGAAGGCGTCCAACAACGTGGCCGAGTACTCCGGGCTCGTGGCCGGGCTGCGGATGGCCCGGGACCTCGACCCGGAGGCCCGGGTGCACGTGCTGATGGACTCCAAGCTCGTGGTGGAGCAGATGTCCGGGCGGTGGAAGATCAAGCACGACGACATGCGGCGCCTCGCGGCCGAGGCCCGGTCCGTGCTGCCCCCCGAGCGCGTCAGCTACGAGTGGATCCCGCGCAACCGGAACAAGGACGCCGACCGCCTCTCCAACGAGGCCATGGACGCCGGCGCGCGGGGCGGGCAGTGGGACGCCGGCGCCTCAGAGGTGCCCGTTGCGGCTCCCGCGAAGGCGTCCACGACCTCCGCGTCGGCGGTGGCCGAGTCCGGCCTCGAGGCCGACGCGGACGTCCGGGCCGTGGAGGCGGACGGGCCCGAGGCCGTCGCGTCGCCGGGGGATGCGACCCCGGCGCCCGCGCCCACGGGTTGGCTGCACCACGTGGAGATCTGGGTCGCCGACCTCGCGGCAGCCGAGGCCAGCCTCGGCTGGCTGTTCGGCGAGCTCGGCTACGTGCCGGGCGAGGGGTGGGCCGAGGGCCGGACGTACCAGGGCGCGGGGGAATACCTCGTGCTCGAGGCCGGGCCCGACGTCGCCGCGGGCGCCCACGAGCGCACCCGCCCGGGCCTGAACCACCTGGCCTTCCGGGCCGGGTCGCGCTCCCGCGTGGACGAGCTCACCGCCGCCGCGCGCGGCCGGGGGTTCCGCCTGCTCTTCGAGGACCGCCACCCGCACGCCGGGGGAGCGGACCACTACGCCGCCTACCTCGAGACCGCGGACGGCTTCGAGGTGGAGCTGGTGGCCGTCGAGGACTGAGGCTGCGTCCGGGCAGGGCGCGCCTCGTCCGGGATCACCCCTCGGGCAGGATCACCCGCAGCGTGCCGGGCTTCGCGGCGGACGGCCGGGCCAGCTCGACCTCCCAGCCGGGGCCGTCCCCGGCCCGTGCGACCACGTCCGCCACGCGGTCCAGCGTCGAGGTCTCCCGCGCCCCCGCCTCCAGGAGCGCGCGGGCCACGAGGCCGCGGGTGTGCTTGGCGAAGTGCGAGACGACGGTCCGCTCGCCATCGCGCAGCTGGAACACGTCGACCGCGAGGGTCCGCTCCGCCGGTGCCCGCCACTGGGCCGCGTAGCCGCCGGAGCGGCAGTCGACGACGGGCCCGCCGTCCCGCGCGGCGAGCGCGTCGAGGGCGGGGGTCATCACGGGGCGCCAGTGCGCGGCCAGCCCGGGCAGCCCCGGCAGCCTCGCGCCGACGGGCAGCCGGAAGGCGGGGATCCGGTCCGCCAGCGCGGTGGCGCCGAACAGCGCGGAGAAGACCAGCACGGACGCGCGGGCGCGGCGCTTCGCCGCCGCGGACAGGGAGACGTGGTCGAGCGCATCGAAGAGCACGCCCGTGAACACCCGGTGACCGGGCGCGGCAGGGGCCGAGGCCAGGCGCGTGTTCGCCTCGACCTCGCCGGTGAGCGACGCCCCGACGCCGAGAGCCGCCAGGGCATCCGGGGCGGCCGAGACCGCGGCGAGCCGCGTGAGCAGGTCCGCGCGGGCGCCCGTCACCGCGGCGTCATCGGCCAACGCGAGGGCATCGAGGTCGAGCGGGGCCCCGGAGCGGGGCGCGGTCTTGCCCTCGGAGGGCGGCAGCAGGATCAGCACCGGGCCAGCCTAGCTGTAGGAGGGCATGACGTTGTTGACTCGGGTCGGTGCCAGTGAGGCCGGAGGAGGGGACTGCCGCACCGATAGGTGACAGGTGGGGTCTTATGCCGGGAGGGTCACGGCGGGCTTCATCATGGTCTCGTACTCGATGGGGGTCAACCGCCCGAGACGGGCTTGTCGACGGCGCCGGTGATAGGTGCGCTCGGTCCAGGTGACGATCGCGATCCGTAGCTCATCCCGGGTCGTCCAGGACCGCCTGTCGAGGACGTTCTTCTGCAGCAGGGCGAAGAAGCTCTCCATGGCGGCGTTGTCCCCGGCCGCACCCACTTTGCCCATCGAGCCGACCAAGCCGTGCCGGTTGAGGGCATGGACGAATTTCCGGGATCGAAATTGCGACCCGCGGTCCGAATGAACGATGCAACCGGCCACATCCCCGCGCCGAGCAACGGCGTTCTGCAGTGCCTGGACGGCCAGCCGGGCTTTCATTCGCGAGTCGATGGAGTAGCCGACGATCCGCCCGGAGAAGACGTCTTTGATCGCGCACATGTAGAGCTTGCCCTCGGCGGTCCTGTGCTCGGTGACGTCGGTCAACCACAGCTGGTTTGAACCGCCAGCAGTGAAGTCCCGCTCCACCAGGTCATCGTGCACCGGCGGACCCGGCTTCTTCCCGTTCTTGCCGCGCTTCTTCCCGAACACCGACCACCAGCCGTTGTCCCGGCAGATCCGCCACGCGCTGCGCTCACACATCACCTCGCCGGCTTCCTTGGCCTCATCGACCAGGAAGCGGTAGCCGAACTCCGGATCGTCCTGATGGGCGTCGAACAACGCGTTCGCCCGGTACGCCTCGGCCAGCTCGGCGTCGGTGACAGGGTCCGCCAGCCAGCGGTAGTAGGGCTGGCGGGAGAGCTTGAGCACCCGGCACGTCACCGCGACGGGGATCCCGACGGCGGCGAGCTCCTTCACGAGCGGGTAGAGCCTTTTCCCGGCAGGTTCGCCTGGGACAGGTAGGCCGCCGCCCGTCGTAGGACCTCGTTCTCCTGCTCGAGCAGGCGGATCCGCTTCTTCAGCTCACGGTTCTCGGCCGACTCGGCTTTGGTTGTCCCAGGCTTCGCGCCGTCCTCGACGTCGGCCTGGCGCATCCACTTCGACAGGGTCATCTCATGGATGCCAAAGTCCTTGGCGATCTGCGCGAGCGTCACACCCTCTTCGCGGCTGCGGGCCACGCGCACGACGTCGTCACGGAACTCTTGGGGATAGGGAGCAGGCACAGCAACATCCTTCCAGGCCGCCCTGCGGGCAAGCCAGATCAGGTGTCACCTATTCGTGCGGCAGTCCCGAGCGTCTCCGCAGGAGGTATGAGGCCGATGGTAGTTGTAGTGGTTCACCCACACCTGCAGGGCCTCACGCCGAGCTTGCTCTGAGGAGTACGGGCGGGCGTAGAGGACCTCATCGACCATCAGCCGGTTGTACCGTTCGACCTTCCCGTTATGGCGCGGGGTGTAGGGGCGGATCCGGTGGTGCCGGCCCCCGAGCGAGACCACCTTCCCGGTGAAGTCCACGGCCCGGTAGTTGTTTCCGTTGTCCGTGATCACCCGGTCCACGGTGATGCCGTGGGCGGCGAAGAACGCCCGCGCCCGGCAGTAGAAGCTCACGGTCGTGGCCGCCCGCTCGTCCTCCAACGCTTCGGTGTAGGCCAGCCGGGTGAACCCGTCGATCGCCGAGTGCAGATAGGTGTAGCCGACCCGCCGGCCTGCACCACGCTTGGAAGCACGGCCTGCTTCACTGTCACGTCCGTGAGCACGCCAGCCGCCCCCGTCAGGGATCTTCCCGATCTTCTTCACGTCCAGGTGCACCATGTGCCCCGGCCCTCTCGCGGTGATCTTCTGGGGTCGTTGGCGCAGGTCTTCTCCGGCCGGGGTCAGGTCCCGTAGGCGGGAGATCCCGGCCCGGTGCAGCCACCGTCCCACGGTACGAAGACACACCCGGTGGCCCTCGGAGACGAGGTGGTGATGGATGCGCCGTGCGGACCACTTGCGCTCCCGCCGCAGGGCGTGGATCTGGGCGACCAGGACCGGATCGAGCTGGGCAGGTGAACGGTGCGGCCGGCTGGGCAGGTCCTGAAGGCCGGCTTCTCCCTGGGCGCGGTAGCGGGCGACCCAGGTGGCCACCGTGGGCCGGCTCACCCGGAACTCGGCTGCCACGTGTGCCTGCGGGATCCCGTCGTGCAGGTGGCGGTGGACCATCCTGAGACGGCCAGTGGGGGTCAGGGGTGCGTTAGCGTGAGTCATGAGTGGGTCTCTTCTGGCAGGTGGGTTGTTGAGGAACTTCCATCCTGCGGGGCGGGGCCCACTCGTCTCATCTCAGCCCGGTACCCATGTCAAGAACCTCATGACCCACAACACCTAGCCAGGCGCCCCCGGACCGACGCGCGGACGGGCCGGGCCGACGTCGTCGTCCGGACCTGGCACAGTGGTGGGGTCCGCACAGCCGCCCCGCATCCCAGGAGTCGCCCGATGACCGCCATGAACGTGTTCGGTGTGGTGTACCCGTTCGTCCTGCTCGTGATCGCGGCCGCCGTGTGGCTCGGGATCCGCTCCAGCGGGCGGGAGCGCACGCACGCCTCCGCTCTGGAGCAGCGCCTGCGGGAGCACACCTTCACGGGGCAGGACCGCGTGAC
This sequence comes from Micrococcus sp. iso_239, assembly GCF_056173395.1. Classification (NCBI taxonomy): domain Bacteria; kingdom Bacillati; phylum Actinomycetota; class Actinomycetes; order Micrococcales; family Micrococcaceae; genus Micrococcus; species Micrococcus sp. iso_239. The sequence continues at coordinate 982,757 of NZ_CM149672.1, forward strand.
GCTGGAATGGCCGCGGGACCGGCGACGCCCGAGCCTGGCGAAGGTCGTCTCGATCGGCGAGTCGTACGGGTACCGCCTGCTGGACAAGCGGGAGCGCGAGCACGTGGTGGAGCTCGAGTTCGAACGGATCCTCGACGACGAGGGGTTCTGACCCCAGCCGGGGGCCGTGAGGTGGGACGGACCGGCTGTAAGCCGGGTTCTGTGCCTCGCGCGCGTTGCCCCGCGCGAGGTGACGGCCATCCATCTGGGCCCGCCATCGCTGACGGGCTCGAGCGGCCAACCCGGACGCTGGGGCGAGCAGCCCTCGTGACGCGTCCTGTTCGGCCTTGCACCGGATGGGGTTTACCGAGCCGGCCCCGTCACCGGGGCCGCTGGTGGTCTCTTACACCACCCTTTCACCCTTACCGCCGCGCACACGGCGCGGAGGCGGTCTTCTCTCTGTGGCACTGGCCCGCGGGTCGCCCCGGGTGGATGTTGTCCACCATCCTGCTCTGCGGTGCCCGGACTTTCCTCGCACCCCCGCAGGGGCACGCGGCCGTCCGCCGATCCGTCCCGACCCACCAGTCTACGCCCCGCCGAGACCGCGGGGCCGCTCCGGACGTGTCCTCACCTAGAATGGAGGCGCCCGCCGACAACGAGGTCGGGGGATGGGGCCTGCCCAGGACGGCCCCGCCAGGTTTCAAGGAAGGACTCCCGTGGCAGACACCGCCTCGACCCAGACCCCTGAGTGGAACACGCAGCAGAAGCTCGCGGAGAAGATGGTCCCCCTGCTGGGCACCCTGTACCGCGAGCACAACGTGGTCACCTCGATCTACGGGCGCTCCCTCGTGAACCGCGGCGTGATCGACATCATCAAGGCCCACCGCTACGCCCGCCGCGTGCAGGAGGCCCCGCTGAGCGTCGAGTCCACCTACCCCCTGGTCGAGGCCATGGCTGCGATGGACCTGGGCGCCGCCACCATCGACCTGGCCGAGCTGGCCGCCAAGCAGAAGGCCTCGGGGCAGGACGTCCAGGCCTTCCTGGACGCCGAGCTCGCCGAGGTCAAGGGCAAGGCCGGTGAGGGCCTGGGCGAGACCCAGGACGTCGTGCTCTACGGCTTCGGTCGCATCGGCCGCCTGCTGGCCCGCATCCTCCTCGACCACGCCGGCGGTGGCTCCAAGCTGCGCCTGCGTGCCGTCGTCGTGCGCAAGAACTCGGAGGACGACCTGATCAAGCGCGCCTCCCTGCTGCGCCGCGACTCGATCCACGGCCCGTTCGACGGGACGATCGTGGTGGACGAGGACCGCGACGTGATCACCGCCAACGGCACCGAGATCCAGGTCATCTACTCAAACGATCCGACCACGGTGGACTACACCTCCTACGGCATCAAGGACGCGCTGGTCGTCGACAACACCGGTCGCTGGCGCGACGACGAGGGCCTGTCCCAGCACCTGCAGGCCAAGGGCGCCGCGAAGGTCCTGCTGACCGCCCCGGGCAAGGGCGAGATGAAGAACATCGTGTTCGGCGTGAACTCGGACGACATCACGCCCCAGGACACGATCGTCTCGGCGGCCTCCTGCACCACCAACGGCATCACCCCGGTGCTCAAGGTCATCCAGGACGACTACGGCATCGACCACGGCCACGTGGAGACCGTGCACGCCTACACCAATGACCAGAACCTCGTGGACAACTTCCACAAGGGCGCCCGTCGTGGCCGTGCCGCCGGCATGAACATGGTGCTCACCGAGACCGGTGCCGCCAAGGCCGTGGCCAAGGCCCTGCCCGAGCTCAAGGGCAAGCTCTCCGGCAACGCCATCCGCGTCCCCACCCCGGACGTGTCCATGGCCATCCTGAATCTCGAGCTGACCAAGCCCACCTCGGTGGAGGAGCTGAACGCCCGCCTGAAGCAGGAGTCCCTCACCGGCCCCCTGCGCGGCCAGGTCGGCTACGTGGACTCCCCGGAGGTCGTGTCCACCGACTTCGTCGGCTCGGACCGCGCCGGCGTCGTGGACGGCCTGGCGACCCTCGTGAACAACGACGGCAAGAACGCGATCCTCTACGTCTGGTACGACAACGAGTACGGCTACTCGCACCAGGTGATCCGCGTGGTGGAGAAGATGGCGGGCCAGCAGGTCCCCGCCTTCCCGCAGGCCTGACCCGCCGATGACCGATGGCCCGTCCCCGCGGAGGGGACGGGCCGTCGTCGTGTGCCGACCGGGTCGGACGTGGAGCCGAGGCTCAGGCCTCGTCGTCCCCGTGGTCGCCGTCGGGGCCGTGCTCGTGGTCTTCGTGGTCGTCGGCGTCGTGGCCGAAGGGGTCCTCGTCCGTGCCGGGCAGCCACGTCACACCGGGCACGTTCAGACGCTCGGCCCGCTGCGCGCGCTTCCAGCGCCGCTGCCATTTGCCCTCGAGCCGGTTCACGTAGAGGGTGCCGTTGAGGTGGTCGTACTCGTGCTGCATGATGCGCGCGAACCAGCCCTCGGCCTCGAACTCGAACATCTCGCCGTCCACGCGCTGGCCGGACAGGCGCACGCGGGTCGGGCGCTGCAGGGGGAAGCCGAGCCCGGGCACCGAGAGGCAGCCCTCGGTGTGCTCGTCCGGGTGAGGCTCCTCCCGCGGCGCCTTGTCCAGGTGCGTCAGCACCGGGTTGATCACGTGGCCCACGTTCGGCGCGTCGCCGGAGTCCGGGAACGTCCACGTGAAGATCCGCAGCCCGACCCCGACCTGCGGGGCGGCCAGGCCCACGCCGTGCGCGGCGTCCTGCGTGACGTACATGTCCTCGATCAGCTCGCGGATCTCGTCGTCGATCACCTCCACCTCGGCCGCGCGCCGGTGCAGCACGGGCTCGCCGTAGACGGTGATGGGACGGATGGAGGCCATGGCACTGCGCTTCCCGGCCCGGGCTGCGGGCCTGCGTGGGTGGGGGGACGGGGGAGTCCCCAGCCTACCGCCGGGGACACCACGACGACGGCCGTCATTCCGCGGCGAGGGCCTCCAGCGCATCCGGGTCCAGCAGCGCCACCCGCGGGCCCGCCATGGCGATCAGCCCGTCGTCGGCGAGGCGGCGCAGCCCGCGGCTGAACGCCTCGGGGGTGGTGCCCAGCAGCGAGGCGACGTCCTTCTTCGGCGCGGCCAGCACCACGACGAGGTCGGCCTCGTCCCGGAGGGCCGGCAGGCCGAGCAGATGTCCGGCGATCCGTGCGGTGACAGGCTGATGCTCCCGGGCCAGCCGTTGTTCCGCCTCGGCCAGGCGGACGGCCAGCGTCCGCATCACGCGTCCCCCGATGCCCGGATGCTCGGCCAGGAGTCGGGCGACCTCGGCGTGGGAGAAGGTGCACAGGCGGGTCGCGGCCACGGCGCGCGCCCCATGCCGGGCCGGCTCGCCCGTGAGGAACTCGTGCTCGCCCACGGAGTCCCCCGGCTCGACCATCCGCACCACGCGTTCCCGGCCGGTCGCTGAGCCGAGCGTCAGCGCCAGGCGGCCGCTGTGCACGACGCACAGGCGGTCCGTGCGGTCACCGGCCAGGTGCAGGGCATCGCCGGCCTCGAGCACGAGCGGCCGCGCCAGGGCGGAGACCCGGCGCAGCTGCTCCAGATCCAGCCCGGTGAACAGCGGGACCCGGGCCGCGCACGGCTCTGGTTCATCCACGGGGATGAGGGGCAGGTCGATACGCACGCCATCAGCCTCCCACACGGCGGCTTGACCGCGGTCAAGGCGTACCCGCCGTCCCCTTCGTAGCGTCAGTGACATCCCCGGAGGACGGGGATCGGACCGGGCGCCCGCCCCGTCTGCTCAGCCTCACCGGCGGCCGCGCCGGTGACGACCGACTGGAGTGACCATGACCCCCACCACGCACACCCTGCTCCGCGCCGAGGGCTTCAGCTGCCCCTCGTGCGTCCGGAAGATCGAGAAGGCCCTCGACGCCCTGCCCGGCGTGACCGGCGCGCAGGTCCACTTCGAGACCCAGCGCATCGAGGTCGACCACGACCCGCAGACCACCACTGCCCAGGACCTCGTCGAGGCCGTCGCCAAGGTCGGCTACACCGCCCGGCCGTCGGCCTTCTGACCCCGCCCTCCCCCGACGAACGGAGTCCGCCATGTCCACCCCCGCCGTCACACGTCCGGGCCGCCCTCGTGCCCGGTTCACGTTGTCCCGCCGCTGGCGGCGCCCCGTGGTGGCCGGCCTGCTGATCGCCGTCTCGCTCGTGCTGGCGCCCGAGCAGCTGGCCCACGGGACCGGACACCTCGTGGCGGCGGGCCTGATGCTCGCCGCCGCCGTCGTGGCCGGCCTGCCGATCGCGCGCGACGCGATCGCCGCCCTGCGGGTGAAGACCGTCGGCATCGACCTGCTCGTCGCCACCGCCGCGATCGGCGCGTCACTGCTCGGCAATTTCTGGGAGGCCGCCGCCGTGACCTTCCTCTTCGCCCTCGGCCACGCCCTCGAGGACGCGACCCTGTCTCAGACTCGCTCGGCGCTCGCGGACCTCGTCTCCACGGCGCCCGAGACCGCCGTCGTCGTGGACGCAGACGGGACCCAGCGCACCGTGCCTGCCCACGAGGTGGCCCCCGGCGCGACCGTCCTCGTCAAGGCCGGCGCTCGGGTGCCGGTGGACGGCGTGGTGCTCACCGGGGTCGGCGCCGTGGACGAGGCATCCATCACGGGCGAGTCCATCCCGGCGGAGAAGACCGACGGTGACGCCATGTACGCGGGCACCGTCGCCACGGCCGGCCTGCTGCAGGTGCAGGCCCGGGGCGTCGGCGCCGACACCACGCTGGCGCGCATCATCCACCGCGTCGAGGCGGCGCAGGAGGCCCGTGCGCGGACCCAGCAGTTCATGGACCGCTTCTCCCGCTGGTACACCCCGGCGATCATGGTGCTGGCCTTCGCGACAGGCCTGATCACGCGGGACGTCCCCCTGGCCCTGACCCTGCTGGTCATCGGCTGCCCGGGCGCCCTCGTGATCTCCATCCCGGTCGCGATCGTGGCAGGGATCGGCCGCGGCGCCAAGGACGGCGTGCTCATCAAGGGAGGGGAGTTCCTTGAGCGCTCCGCGAAGGTCGACGCCGTCGCCGTCGACAAGACCGGCACCCTCACGTCGGGCACCCCCGAGCTGACAGACGTCGTCGCGTTCGAGCCCGGGGCCGAGGACGAGGTGCTGCGCTGGGCCGCACGGCTCGAGGCGGCCTCGGACCACCCGCTGGCCGCGCCGGTCGTCGCGGCGGGCCGGGACCGCGGCCTGCTGGACGGCCCGCTGGCCACGGATGTGGACGTCGTCCTCGGCCGCGGGCTCACCGGAGAGGTGGACGGCCGCGTCGTCGCCGTGGGCAACGTGGCGATGCTGCGCGAGCGCGGCGTGGATCCGGCCGCGACCGACCGGGTCGAGACCGTCGCGGCCGAGCTCGCGGAGGCGGGCCGGACCCCGGCGGCGGTCGTCGTCGACGGCATCCCGCTCGGCGTCCTCGCCATCGCAGACACCCTCCGGCCCGAGGCCGCGGGCATGATCCGGGCGCTGCACGGGATCGGCGTCCGCGAGGTCGTGATGCTGACCGGCGACCAGCCCGGCGTCGCGCAGGCCGTGGCCCGGCAGGTGGGCGTCGACCACGTGCGGGCGGGCCTGCTGCCCCAGGACAAGCTCGAGGCGATCGAGGCCCTGCAGGCCGAGGGCCGCGTCGTCGCGATGGTCGGTGACGGTGTCAACGACGCCCCGGCCTTGGCGACGGCGGACATCGGCGTGGCCATGGGCGCGGCCGGCTCCGGCGTGGCCATCGAGACCGCGGACATCGCCCTGATGGGCGACCGGCTCGAGCGGCTGCCGCAGGCGCTCGATCTGGCCCGGCGCACGGTGCGGGTGATGCGGCAGAACATCGCGATCTCCCTCGTCACCGTCGCGGCCCTGCTGGCCGGCGTCTTCACCGGCGGCGTCACGATGGCCGTCGGCATGCTCGTGCACGAGGCGTCCGTGCTGCTGGTCATCGTGAACGCGATGCGCCTGCTGCGGCGCCGCGATTAGCCCAGGTCCACGACCTCGAATTCGAGCAGGTCGGCGCCCGTGGCGACCGGCGCCGGGCGGCCGCCCTGCTCGGCGGCGTGAGCGGCGGGCATGCGCCCGTCCCGCCAGCGCCGGAAGTCCTCCTCCGACGCCCACGTCGTGACCACGAAGTAGCGGTCCTCGCCCGCGGTGGGCCGGAGCAGCTGGAAGCCCTCGAATCCCGGCTCCTGGTCCACCGCGTGCTTGCGGGCGGCGAACCGCTTCTCGAGCTCCGGGCCGGCGCCCTCGGGGACGCTGATGGCGTTGATCTTCACGACGGACACGGGGAGGCCTCCTCGTCGGCGGGGGTGCGGCGTCGGGTCGACGCCCTCACCGGCCGACTCTACGCCCGGCTGCGGACCGGGAGTCCGTCGATCGGTTGAGGCCCGGCGGCGTCGTCCCTGCGAAGTTGGAGCCGTGGGACCGGCCGCCGTGGGACCTCGGGCGGTCCCGCTCGCCATCATCGGCGACCTGCACTTGGACCTCACTGACGCGCAGTGGGTGAACAGCCTCTATGCCGTGCTGCTGGCCGCCCTGTTGCTCTCCACCGGCAACCTCGCGGACCGATGGGGTCGCAAGCGGCTCTTCCTCACCGGGTCCGCGCTGATCGCCCCGTATCCGCGCCGCCCTGCGGCACAACACCCCCTTTGTTGCTACCGTTTCGGTGTCCACTTCCACGCAACAGCGGGTGTCCGAGGTCGGTTGCTCCCTTTGGCATCGCACCGCAGATTGGTCGCCATGAACGACATGCACTCGCTGGGCCGACTGATCGCCTCAGCCCAGGAGCGGAACGGCTGGTCCCTCCGCGACCTCGCCGCCCGCGCCGACCGCGCAGGGTACGACATGAGCCACACCAGCTTCGCGCGGCTCAAGTCCACCCCGGTCACCTCGATCAAGGGCGAGAACATCACGATGCTCGCGCTCGTGCTGAAGGTTCCCGTGGCCCACGTGGCCACCGCAGCGCTGGAGTCCATGGGGGTGGAGCTCGACTCGGCTCTTCACCCGTCGGTCCTCGACGACGTTCAGGAATCCCCTGACCTATCGACGTATGACCAGGAGCTGCTCACCGCAGTCCTCCAGGTCATGCTCGACCGACGTAGGACGTACCACCATGATGAGCATGTCCACGCAGACCAGCACCAGGACCGCGAGCGCGGCACGGCCGAGCGCGGGGCAGCGCGCTGCGGTGACGCTGGCGCTGAACAGAAGACCGCCGCGGCCGGCGCGCCGGCCGACTTCGATCTGGCAGCACACGCCGACCTCGAGCCGGCCCGCGACCGGCAGGCCCGGGAGTGGGGCGACGTCGGGGAAGAGAACCTGGACATGGGCGGGGAGGGCGCGTGAGTGGATTCGACGTGCTCCCGCTTACCGGGGAGGGGCGGGCTCTGTATGAGAAGGAACGCGGCCATCGGCCCGAGGTTGCGCGTGTGCTCATCACGGTAAAGGCGGCGCCGCAGCCGTCCGAGAAGTACGGGGACACGGTTTGCGTCGCTGGCATCCGCATGCGCGAGGGCTCAGGACCGGAGTGGATCCGGCTCTACCCCATCCCCTTCCGGTCGATGGCAGAGCTCGAACGCTTCAAGAAGTACGACGTCGTGGACGTCCGGGTTACCCCTGCGGCGGATGATTACCGCTCCGAGAGCTATCGGCCCGACCGTGGGTCTCTGGTTGTCGTCGACCATCTTCCCCCGTGGAAGCCGCGGCACGAGTACGTGCGCCCCCTTACCGACCAGTGGACCATGTGCCGGATCCTCGCCACGGCTCGCGCCAAGCAGGCTTACCCCAGTCTCGCGGTGGTGCGTCCCCGGCGCGTAGATGATCTCGTTGTCACGCCCCACCCGGGATGGACAGCGGACCAGCAGCGGAAGATCGACCGAGCCGCGAACCAACTCGATCTTTTCGACGATAGGGCGGGGCAGCCAACCCCCCTCCAAGCCCCGCGCTTCACCGCCCACTATCACTACGTGTGTGACGAGCCGGGTTGCGCCGGGCACAAGCAGAGCCTCATCGACTGGGAGGCCGCGGAGCTGGTGCGACGCTGGCACGCGAACGACTCAGATGCGGTCGCCGCCGCGGCGTTGAGGACCCGATTCTTCGACGAGATGGCGGACTCGGCGCGCGGGCCGCTCTTTTTCGTAGGCAATCAGCACCAGGCGCCGCGCGGATTCACCGTTCTGGGCGTCTATCGGTCCCTCGGTTAGACGGACGTCACCAGTTGGCGCGCTGTGAGCTTTCGCACACGCTCTAGGACTACCTGACGGTGGCAGCACCGCTCGGACGCCTCGAAGCACAGCAGGACGACGCGTTCCGTACGTGCCATCTCCGCTACGTCGCGCACCGCCTCTGCAGCAGCGGCTCCGTGCAACATCTCCTCGAATCGAACCAGTGCGTCGCCGTGGGCGGGAGTCCCTGGCTCCCAGAAGCCGCCTCGGTTGTCCTTGGGATTTCCGAGCTCCGGGCGGTGCTCGTAGCGGATCCCAGCGTCCGCGAGCGCGGCGCGCAGAGCGGTCTTGGAGAAGCCCTTCTTGCGGGATATGGCGTTGAGGCGGACGTCAACGACCACGTCGGCGTGCCAGGCGTACAGGTCGCCGATGTACTCGTCGATCGTGCGCCCCTCGTAGCCATGGCCCATGATCCACACCTGTTCACGCATGCTTGCCATAGTCGCACACGGCAGGCGGGTGCTTTGTCGGGCGGTGACCTAACGTGCCCGCCGCCACGTTGACCATGTCGGCATGTTCCACCCCTGGAGGGCGCTGCGCGCTGACGCACGTCGTCATGGTCTGGGCCTGCCCGCACCCGACGGCGCCGGCCGCGACCGATGGTGCGACGATAATCTGGCTCGACCCACGCATGAGGCAGGCCGAGCGGCGGTGCGCGCTCACCCACGCGCTCGTGCGCCTCGAGCACGGCCACCGCGCTTGCCAGCCTCCGACCATCGAGTAAGCGGTGCGCGCAGCCGCGGCCCGGCAGCTCATCACGCTCGAGCAGCTCGCCGACGCCCTGCCCTGGTCCATGAGCCTGGACGAGCTCGCCGACGAACTGTGGGGGACCCTGCTCGTGCTCACCGACCAACTCGCCGGACTCACCCGGACCGAGCGCGAGCACCTCGCCGCCCAGATCCCCGAGCACCGCGAGACCGTCTAGCCTGCCCGTCCCCGGACGTACCGTCCCGACATGACCACCACCACCCAGGCGCCCGCGAGCGCGGGCCACCTGTCCGTGCGTGACCACATGGTGCTGCAGCTGTGGGGGCCGCGGTGGCGGCACGAGGCCGCGTGTGACCGGGCAGCTGAGCATCTGCTCGGGCTGCGGGGAACGGCGCTGACGATGCGCGTGGCGGTGCTGGCCGAGGACCCGGTGGCCATCGCCACCTACCCGGTGATCACGCGGCGAGCCCGGGAGGCTCGGCAGACCCGCGAGCGCGCGATGCGGGCGCCGGTGGCCTCCGAAGGTTGATCTACGCTGTGAGCACTCTCACCTAACGAAGGGGCCGTCCATGTCCTCCATCCGCAGCCGCGCGGCCGCCCTGTGCGTCGCACTCGGCCTCGCGCTCACGGGATGCGGAGCTGATGTTCCCACCACCCCCGGCCCCACGACCAGTGCAGCGGCCACCTCGGCCAGCCCTGCCCCATCCACCTCGCGCGCCGCGGAAGCCGCTGAGCCCACGCGTTCGCTGGGCCCCGTGTCAGTCTCTGCACTCCTGCAGTGGGTGCCCGACGACCCGAGCGTGACGCGGTCGATCAGGGTCCGCGCGAGCATTGCAGTCAACGGCGAGCTCGCCACCATGACCACGCCGCCGAATGATCGGATCCCGTCCAACCATGCCGGGCCTGGCCAGTGGCTGATCCTGGACGTGCCGCAGGTAAAGCTGGGAGACCGGGTGCAGGTGGCGGCGTATGCCGACGATGCTCTAGGCGAGGGCCGGGTGGCCTGCAGCCTGACCGTGCTGAACGCGCGCACACCCCTGGACCGAGAGACCAGCGAGGCCGGCGACCTGCCCTCGGTGGAGTGCGACGCCGTCGTCACGGGACCGTGACCGCGACGGCCGCTTAACGTGACCGCCCCCCTCGGGGAGCGTGGACCTCGCGAAGGGAAGCGCAAGAGAGGCCCCGGCCAGTAGTCAGCTGGACGGGGCCTCTCGCTGTGCTAGGGGGTGAGGCGCCGGGGGCGGGCCGCCAGCCGATCGCGTCCACCGCGGCGCGCTCGGCCGCGGCCCGCGAGCGCGCGGTGGGCTGGGTCATCTGCCAGCGGATCCAGTCCTGGACGGCGGGCCGGTCGATCGCGGTGACGGGCAGCTGCCCGAGGCGGGGGAGGAAGGTGCGGGCGGCCTCGCGGCGGTAGCCGGCCAGGGTGCCCTCGCTGCAGCGCACGGCGCGGGCCTCGACGTAGCGGTCCAGGCATTGCGCGAGCGTGGGCACGTCCTCGGCGCCGTCGGCGTGGGCCTCGAGCAGGCGGCGGGCGACGTCCGGGCCCTGGGCGGGGTCCTCGATGATCGCCTTGATGCGGCGCGCCCCCGTCTCGGAGAGCATGGCAGGCATCTGCCGGAAGCGTCCGCCCTCGTAGTAACCCACCCGGAAGGTGGTCACGCCCTTCTTCGACGTGCGCGTGCTGATGGTTGCCATGACTCGCTCTCCTCGATCCCGTCGCTCACGCGGAGGCCGATCCGGCCCCGCGGGGTGCCGAACACAACCATGGACGCAACCACGGACACGCTTAGGGAACGAGAAAGCCCCCGGAATCTGCATGATTCCGGGGGCTTCGAGTAGGGTGAGCGACGGGGATTGAACCCGCGACCTTCTGGACCACAACCAGACGCTCTGCCGACTGAGCTACGCCCACCATGCCTGCTCCACACGGACGGATCCGCGCGGCGCAGCGGGGTCCACAGTACACGAGATCCCGCGCAGCGCCGAATCGGGGCGGCGAGGCCGGGGTGCCGGCTCAGGCCTGCGCCCCGGACACCACCTCCGCAATGGCGCGGGCCTCCTCCGTGGTGGGGCCGGGGGCGGGGGCCATGACGGCGGCCCGGTAGTAGCGCAGCTCGGTGATGGAGTCCTTGATGTCCCCGAGAGCGCGGTGGCCCCCGGTCTTGGCGGGGGCCTGGTAGTAGGCGCGCGGGTACCAGCGCCGGGCCAGCTCCTTCACGGTGGACACGTCCACGATCCGGTAGTGCAGATGGTCGACGACGGCGGGCATGTAGCGGGCGAGGAACAGCTTGTCCTGGCCCACCGTGTTGCCGGCCAGCAGGCCCTTGCCGGCCGGCACGCGGGCCGCGATGTACTCGAGGACGCGCGCTGCGGCGTCGTCGAGCTCGAGGCCCTCCGCCAGCTCCGGCAGCAGGCCGGAGGTGGTGTGCATGTCCCGGACGAACGGGTCCATCTGCTCGAGGGCCGCCGCGGAGGGACGGATCACCAGGTCGATGCCCTCGTCCAGGATGTTCAGCTCGGCGTCCGTGATGAGCACCGCCACCTCGACGAGCTCGTCGACCTGGGGGTGCAGGCCGGTCATCTCGCAGTCGATCCAGACCAGGGGGGCGCTCTCCGGCGCGGGGGTGCTCGTCTCGCTCATGCCCCCAGGCTACTCGCGTGTCACGATGGTAGATTCGAGCGAGCCGCGCCCTCGCGCGCCCTCGCAGGACCGCACGGAAGGACCCGTCGCATGAGCGTGTCGACCCCGCGTCCGTCCGGGTCCACGGCCCACCGGCCGGAGTACGTCGGCGTCGGCGGCCTCCGCGCGGACCCCCAGGTCGCCGGCGCGGACTGGTGGCCCATCCTGGTGGGGACCCTCGGCTCCCTCCTCCTGGTGGTGGGCTCGTACTCCGTCGGCTGGCTGGCCTCGGCCTCCCCGATCAACCGCTGGCAGTGGCTGATCCCGTGGCGCACCCAGGAGACCGGCGTGCTCGCCGGCACAGCGCTCCTCACCCTCGGCTGCTGGGTGATGTTCTGGGCCTGGCTGCGCCTGGGCCAGACGATCCGCCCCTTCGGTCGCGGCGCCCTGCGCACGGTCAACCTCGCCACCGTCCTGTGGTGCCTGCCCCAGGTCGTGGCCCTGCCGATCTTCAGCCGGGACATCTTCGCCTACGTGGGACAGGGCCGTCTCATGGAGGCGGGGCAGGACCCCTACGTGGACACGATCTCCTCGCTGTCCAACTGGTTCCAGCTCGGAGCGGACGCCACCTGGGCGGACTCCGAGACCCCGTACGGTCCGATCTTCCTCTGGATCGAGCAGGCCGTCGTCGCGATCTCGGGGGACATGAACCCGGACCTGGCGATCTTCCTGTTCCGCCTGGTGGCGGTGGCCGGCGTCGCGCTGATCATGGTCTTCGTGCCGTTGCTGGCCCGCCGGCTGGGCGTCAACGGTGCGTGGGCGCAGTGGATCAGCGTCGCCAACCCGCTCTTCACCATCAGCTTCGTCGCGTCCGGGCACAACGACGCCCTCATGGTCGGCCTCGCCCTGGCCGGCACGTGGTGCGCGCTGCGCGCCGGGCATCCGCTCCGCCCCCAGCGGCCCGGGCAGTCCGTCGCGTGGGGGGTGGCCGGCGTCGTGCTGGTCACCCTGTCCCTGGGCATCAAGCCCATCACGCTCGTGCTGCTCCCGTTCATCGGCCTGCTGTGGGCCGGCCCGACGGCCCGATGGCCGCGCCGGTTCGCCTTCTGGGCCCTCACCGCCGGGATCTCCTTCGGCCTCATGGCCCTGGTGGGGGTGCTCAACGGCTTCGGCTTCGGCTGGGTGGCCGTCATGGTCGGCACGGGCACGGGCACCGTGCCGTGGGGGCCGATCGGCATGCTGTCCCTCATCACGGTGGGGGCGAGCGAGCTCTTCGGACAGGGGGCGGACGTGCAGGCCGTCGAGGGCGTGTACAAGACCGCCGGACGCGCGCTCTCGGTGCTCATCGTGCTGGCCCTGATGTTCCTCGGCCGCCAGGACCGCGTGATGACGCGCATGACCTGGGCGTTCACCGCGCTGGTGATCCTCTCGCCCATCATCCAGCCCTGGTACCTGCTGTGGCTGCTGCCGTTCTTCGCCGTGCTCGGCATCCGGGACAACTGGCAGATCAAGTGGGTCGTGTTCACGGTCGGCTACTTCCTGGCGTTCGGCGCCGCGGACCAGCTCTTCACCTGGCAGTTCCTGGACATCGCGGACCAGGTCAAGGCCGTGTCCCTGATCGTCTCCGCCGTGTGTCTGCTGTGGATCCTCGTCGTGGACCGCCGCACCAGCCGGTTCGTGAAGGACCACTGGCACGTGCGCCCCGCCGTACGCGCCGGCCTGGCCCGGCTCCGTGGCGCCCCTCGACCCGCGGAGCCGGCGGAGTGAGGCCCGCCGCCTCCGCGACGACCGGCGCCCGAGGGCCCCGTCCGAGCCGCGTGACGGCGCAGCCCGAGCCGGAGGCGGCCGTCCGCCGGGGCACGTGGGCGTCCGTGCTCATCACGGTGGGCTCCTGGGGCGTGGGGTGGCTGCCGATGACGCCCGACTCGGTGTTCTCCGGCACCACCCTGCTCAACCCGCTGCGGGTCTACCTTCCCGGCGTGCTGCTCAGCACCGTGCTGCTGGCCGCCGGCTCGCTGCTCCTCGTCCGATCCTGGCTCGAGCTGGGGCGCGCGCTGCGGGGCCGCTGGGAGGAGCACGGCCGCCTGGTGGCCCGGGCCGCCTGGTGGTGGTCCGCCCCGCTGATGCTCGCGCTGCCGATCTTCTCCCGCGATGTGTTCTCCTACCTCCAGCAGGGCCGGCTCCTCGCGTCGGGTCTCGACCCGTATTCCCAGGGCGTGTCCGCCCTGCCCGGCTGGTTCATGCAGGGAGCGGACTCCATCTGGGCCGAGTCCCCGTCCCCCTACGGGCCGCTGTTCCTGCTGTTCGCCGAGACGACGTGGCGGGCCACGGGCGGCAACATCGAGCTCTCCGTCACGGCGTTCCGGCTCCTGGCGCTCGCGGGCCTGGCGCTGTGCCTGTGGGCGGTGCCGCGGCTGGCCGCCGTCGCGGGCCGATGCGGGGTGTGGGCCACGTGGGTGGCCGTGGCGAACCCACTGTTCCTGCTCTACATGATCGCCGGCGCCCACAACGACGCGCTGATGTCGGGGCTGATGCTCGCGGGCATCCTGCTCATGGTCCGCCCGCCCCGCCGCCGCGTGCATGCGCTGTGGGGGATCGTGCTGATCGCCCTGTCCGTTGCGATCAAGCCCCTGACAGCTTTGGTGCTGCCCTTCGTGGCCCTGCTCCTGCCCACCGGCTGGGCCCGGTTCCGCGCGGCCGATCCGCGCCTGCGCCGGCGGGACCGGCTCGGCCCGTGGTTCACGACGGCGGTGATCTCCCTGGCCGTCCTCACGATCCTCGGCGCCGGCTCCGGCCTCTGGTTCGGCTGGGTCCCGGCCATGCTCACGAGCGGGGACGCGGCGTTCCCGTATGCCCCCGTGGGCCTGCTCGGCCTGCTGCTCGGCGCGGTCGTCGAAGCCGTGACGCCCCTGGGGGCGCGCGACGTGGCCGCGGCCTTCTACACCGCGATGACGGTGTCGGCCCTCGGCTTCACGGCCTGGCTGGCCCTGCGCCGCCGGCCCCTGGACCCGGTGTTCAGCGCGGCGGCCGTGCTCGTGGTGGCCGTCGCCACCGCCCCGATCGTCCAGCCGTGGTACCTGCTCTGGGTCCTGCCGCTGCTGGCGTGCGCCCTCCGCCCGCTGCCGTGGGGCGCCGACCATCCCCGCTGGCTCGGGTGGGTCACCGCGCTCGCGGTCCTGTTGCTCACCGGCGTCGGCGTGGTGGACCAGCTCTCCGTGGCGCAGTGGCTGCCGGTCCTGGCCGTCCGCGTGTTCACCCTGGTCCTGATGCTCGCGGGGATCGGATGGATCATCCACCGCGATCCCGTCACCGCGCCCCTGTTCCCCGGGCGGCGGCGTCCTCCCCTGGAGGTGGTCGAGCCGCGGGCCGCGGCGGCGTCGCCGACGCCTCCGGAGGCGGGCGTGCCGCCGGACGCGCCGCCCGACGGGCCGCCGTCGACCGCCGCGCACCCCGCCTCCTCGTCCACCCGCATCCCCCAGGAGAGACCGTGACCTCCCACCCCCGCAGTCCCGCCCCGTCCCGTCCGAGCGGCCGCTGGGTCGGCCTGCTCGTCGGCCTGACCGTGGTGGCCGCCGCCGTCGGCGTGCTGACCAAGCAGTGGTGCCGCGTGAACGGCTGGGCGGCCCCCGGCGTGCACGCGCACATGTGCTATTCGGACTTCGCCCAGCTGTTCCCCACGCGGGGCCTCTCGGACGGCCACTTCCCCTTCTACACGCCGCTGCCGCCCGAGCAGTGGATGGAGTACCCGGCGTTGCTGGCCGTGGTCGCGGGTGTGACCATGTGGCTCGTGCCCGCCTCCGGCGACCTGCACGAGCGCACCGTGACCTACTTCGACGTGAACGCGATCGGCGTGGTGCTGTGCTGGATCGTGCTGGTCGTCGCGACCGCGTACACCGCGCGCGGTCGCTCCCGGGACGCCCTGCTCGTGGCCCTGGCCCCGGGGATCATCCTGACCTCGATGCTCAACTGGGACCTGTGGGCCGTGATGCTGGCCGCCCTGGCCCTGTGGGCGTGGACGGCGGGCCGTCCGACCCTCGCCGGCCTGCTCATCGGGCTCGGCACCGCCACGAAGCTCTACCCGCTGTTCTTCTTCGGCGCGATCTTCGTGCTGGCGCTGCGCACGGGCCGCTGGGCCGGGTTCGTGAAGGCGGCCCTGGCCGGGGCCGCGGCCTGGCTCGCGGTGAACCTCCCGTTCATGCTGACGGCGTTCGACCAGTGGTCGCGCTTCTACACGTTCTCGGGGGACCGCGCGGTCTCCTTCTCCTCGACCTGGCTGGCGCTGGCCTGGACAGGATGGTCCGGGGAGACGTTCACGACGCTTCAGAACGGCCTGTTCCTGGTGTGCTGCGTGGGGATCGCCTACCTCGCCCTCGCGGCGCGGCACCGTCCGCGCATGGCCCAGCTGTGCTTCCTGATCGTGGCGTCCTTCATCCTGTGGGGGAAGGTGTACTCGCCGCAGTTCGTGATGTGGCTGATCCCGCTCGTGGTCCTCGCGACGCCGCGGTGGCGCGCGTTCTGGATCTGGCAGGCCGTGGAGGTCTACCACTGGGGCGGGGTGTGGATGGAGTCGGCGCGCATCACCTCCGACGGGGCGTTCGCCGGCGGCGCCTGGTGGATCACCGCCTGGTATGCCTCGGGGATCGTGGCGCACATCGTCGCCCTCGTGTGGCTCATGACCACGGTGGTCAAGGACATCCTGGACCCCGTCCGCGACCCGGTGCGCCGCACCGCACTCGACCAGGGGGCCCCCGAGATCGCCCCGGGGGTGGCCGAGGACCCGCACGCCGGCGTCTTCACCGGTGCCCGTGACCGACTGCTCCTGCCCCCGGCCGGACTCGGCCTGCAGCCACTCGGCGAGTCCGCGGGCCGCTGACGGCGGAGCGGGTCCGCCGGCGCCGTGGGGTTCCGCTCAGCGGTGCTCGAGGTACGTCGTGCAGGTGGGCGAGACCGCGCGGTCCGGGTGGTGCAGGACGACGACGTCGCCCGCGGACCAGACCCGCTCGAAGCCGAGCCGCTCGGCGCGGGCCAGCGCCTGCTCCGGGGTGAGGGGGTCCCAGCCGCCGAGCTCGGGCACCGAGGTGTCCACGATCATCCACGTGGCCAGCTCGTCGCCGATGTCCCCGTGCAGCCCGACGTGGGTGCGGGCCGTCAGGTGCGGCACGGCGTTGTCGGCGGCCTCGACGCACACCCCGTCCGGGATCAGCCCGACCGCGTGGTCGAGGTCGCGGGCGTGCTGCGTCATCGTCATGTCGCCGGCGATCGTGCGGTGCAGCGGGTACACCTGCGGGAAGAACGCGGTGCCGATCAGACCGGCGGCCAGTGCCGCGGAGACGAGGACGGCGGGCAGCCGGCGCAGCGTGTCCCGGCGTCCGGCCAGCCGGTGGGCCGCCTCGAGCGCGGCCATGAGCAGCAGCGGGGCGAGGATCGCGTCGTACTGGTACACGGGGGCCCACACGTTGAGGCGGTCGTTGAACAGCCGCGAGAGCAGGATCGGCAGGGCCATCAGCGTGAGCGGGCTCAGGACCGGCAGGAACAGCAGCGGGACGAAGTGCAGGAGCCAGAGGGCCACCTTCAGCGGGTGGTCGAACAGCACCGCGACGGCGTTCCACGGTTGGGTCAGCAGGAACAGGACCGAACTGCGCATGTCCGGGCCCAGGGCGGTGAACTGCCAGTAGCCGAACGCCCCGGTGGGGGAGTAGTGGGGGATCACCACGGACGTGGCGAACCAGTAGCCGAGCACACCCAGCACGGCGGTGACCGCGGCCTGCGGCCAGAAGCGCCGGATCGCCATCACCAGGGCCACGGCCAGCAGGGTCACGCCCATGTCCTCTCGGACCGTGAGCAGCAGCGCCGCCAGGCCGGTGGCGAGCCACGCCCGCTGCCCGTCCAGGGCCCACACGAGCCAGGCGAGGATCGGCACGCCGAGGGTGACCTCGTGGAAGTCCCAGTTCACCATCGCCTGGAAGGGCCAGGAGAGCAGCAGGGCGGCGACGGCGGCCAGGGCCACCCCGTGTCCCGTGCGACGACGGGCGAACAGGTACACCGGCACGGCGGACGCGGCGAGGGCCAGCGCCATGACCACGCCGAGCATGCGGGGGTCCGGCCACACCCAGTAGAAGGGGGCCAGCAGCGCGAGGATCGGGTGGAAGTGATCGCCGAGGATGTGGAAGTCCACGCCCTTGACGGAGCTGAGGGGGGCGTTGAACAGCGCGTACTGCCGCACCACCTGGTCGAAGATGCCCAGGTCGTAGCCCTTGGCCTCGTAGGTGGCGTACCGCAGGAAGGAGTGCGTCACGTACAGGGCCGCGGCCGCGACGAGCAGGGCGGCCAGCTGGACGCCCTCGCGACGGGTCACACGGACCTCGGGGACGGCGGGTCGCGGGGCGCGGAGCCAGGAGCGCAGACGGTCCAGGACGGTCTCCTTCGGGCGGTCGTCGGGCGTGCTCGGACGGCTCCGCCCCTGGTCTGGGTGCCCCAGGAGGGATTCGAACCCCCGACCGGCGGATTAGAAGGCCGCTGCTCTGTCCAGCTGAGCTACTGGGGCTGGGCCGTGTCAGTCTAACGGCCGCCGGCCGCGGCGCCGTCGGCTCCTGCACAGTCGCCCGGGGACCTCCGCGCGTCCCCAGACCGGCCCCGATCCTGCCGGGGTGCCCCGCGGTGGGGTTGTCTGGCCATGGCGGATCAGCCGATGCGCCGACGACCCGCCCCGGCGCCCACCGGGGCCCAGCCCAGGAGGCACACCATGCAGGACCTCATCACCGTGCGCGGCTTCGTGGCCACGGACCCCGCCACCCGCCACACCGCATCGGGGGCCGCCGTGACCGGCTTCCGCCTGGCCACCACCGAGCGGCGCTTCGACCGCGAGACCGCCGAGTGGGTGGACGCCCACACCAACTGGTACAGCATCTCGGCGTTCGGCCAGCTCGGCTCGAACACCGCCCAGTCCGTGAAGAAGGGCAACCCCGTGATCGTCACCGGTCGACTCCGGGTCCGCGACTGGTCCTCGGGCGATCGCTCCGGCACGTCCGTGGACGTGGTGGCGGACGCCGTCGGGCTGGACCTGGGCTTCGGCTCGGCGGCGTTCCAGCGCAGCCAGCGCGCGGCCGTGCCGCGCCCCGAGTCGGCCCCGCGCGACGACGCGTCGGGCGGACGGGCCGGCGCGGTCGGCGACGGGTTCAGCGCGGGCCTGCCGGACGGGTTCCAGGGTGGCGACGCCCCGGCCTCGCCCGGCCCGGACGAGTCGGACGCGGGCGCCCCCGAGCGCGAGCCGGCGGCGGCCGGCGTCGCCTGACCACGGGGCGGCACGGAGGGGGAGCGGGCTCGGTGGTCGCGGGATCGGCACGATGAGTGGAATCCCGCGGCCACCGACTAGCCTGGGCCGCATGGCGGAATTCATCTACACGATGGTCAAGGCCCGCAAGAAGGTGGGCGACAAACTGATCCTGGACGACGTCACCATGTCGTTCTACCCCGGGGCGAAGATCGGCATGGTCGGCCCCAACGGCGCCGGCAAGTCGACGATCCTGAAGATCATGGCCGGGCTGGACGAGCCCTCGAACGGCGAGGCGCGGCTCTCTCCCGGCTACTCGGTGGGCATCCTGATGCAGGAGCCCAAGCTGGACGAGTCCAAGACCGTGCTCGAGAACGTCCAGGAGGGCGTCGGCGAGATCTACGGCAAGATCCAGCGCTACAACCAGATCTCCGAGGAGATGGCGAACCCGGACGCGGACTTCGACGCCCTCATGGAGGAGATGGGCGAACTGCAGTCCGCCATCGACGCCGCGGACGCGTGGGACATCGACTCCCAGCTCGAGCAGGCGATGGACGCCCTGCGCACGCCCCCGGGGGACGAGCCGGTCACAAACCTCTCCGGTGGCGAGAAGCGCCGCGTCGCGCTGTGCAAGCTGCTGTTGGAGAAGCCGGACCTCCTCCTGCTCGACGAGCCCACCAACCACCTGGACGCCGAGTCCGTGCTGTGGCTCGAGCAGCACCTGGCCTCCTACCCGGGCGCCGTCATCGCCGTCACCCACGACCGGTACTTCCTCGACCACGTCGCGGAGTGGATCGCGGAGGTCGACCGCGGCCGCCTCTACCCGTACGAGGGCAACTACTCCACCTACCTGGAGACCAAGCGCGCCCGCCTCGAGGTGCAGGGCAAGAAGGACGCCAAGCTCGCCAAGCGCCTGGCCGATGAGCTCGACTGGGTCCGCTCCAACACGAAGGGCCGCCAGGCGAAGTCCAAGGCCCGCCTGGCCCGCTACGAGGAGATGGCGGCCGAGGCCGAGAAGACCCGCAAGCTGGACTTCGAGGAGATCCAGATCCCGCCGGGCCCGCGCCTGGGCACCGTCGTGATCGAGGCCAAGGACCTGAAGAAGGGCTTCGGGGACCGCGTCCTCATCGACGGCCTGTCCTTCTCCCTGCCCCGCAACGGCATCGTCGGCGTGATCGGCCCGAACGGCGTCGGCAAGACCACCCTGTTCAAGACCATCGTCGGTCTCGAGCCCCTGGACGGCGGCGAGCTGAAGATCGGCGAGACCGTGAAGATCTCGTACGTGGACCAGTCCCGCTCCAACATCGACCCCGAGAAGTCGCTGTGGGAGGTCGTCTCGGACGGCCTGGACTACATCAAGGTCGGCAACGTCGAGATGCCCTCGCGCGCCTACGTGTCCGCGTTCGGCTTCAAGGGCCCGGACCAGCAGAAGAAGGCCGGCGTGCTCTCCGGCGGTGAGCGCAACCGCCTGAACCTGGCCCTGACCCTCAAGGAGGGCGGCAACCTGCTGCTCCTCGACGAGCCCACCAACGACCTCGACGTGGAGACCCTGACCTCCCTCGAGAACGCGCTGCTCGAGTTCCCGGGCTGCGCCGTCGTCGTCTCGCACGACCGCTGGTTCCTGGACCGCGTGGCCACCCACATGCTGGCCTACGAGGGCACCGCGGAGGACCCGGCCAACTGGTACTGGTACGAGGGCAACTTCGAGTCCTACGAGGCCAACAAGGTCGATCGGCTCGGCCCCGAGGCCGCCCGCCCGCACCGGATGACGCACCGCAAGCTCACGCGCGACTGAGCCGACGCGCCCCCGGGCGCCGCGCCGACGACGGCCCGCCGCGATCACGTGATCGCGACGGGCCGTCGTCGCGCCGGGGCGGGGTCAGCGCCGCCAGCTGCGGCGCAGCACCGTCCGCAGGGCCATGCGCTGGGCCGCGCCACGCACGCGCGCCCGCCGGGCGGCGGCCCCCTCGGGCAGGCGGATCATGCCCTCCTGGGCGACCGTGGCCACGAGCGTCCCGTCCTCGGTGAACACGGCGCCCGTGCCGAGGCCGCGCGCGCCCTGGGCGCTGGGGGAGTCCTGGACGTAGAGCAGCCACTGGTCGACGCGGGCGGGCCGGTGGAACCACATCGCGTGGTCCAGGGACGCCACGGACATGCCGGGCTGGATCCAGGCGACGCCGTGCTGCCGCAGGATCGGCTCGAGAAGCGTGTAGTCCGAGGCGTAGGTGAGCGCCGCCCGGTGCAGCGCGGGGTCGTCGGCCAGCGGCGTGAACGTCTTCATCCACACCATGTTGCGGTTCTCGGTCTCCGGGGCCGGGTCCACGTAGAGGGCCGGGGTGACGTGACGGATGTCGAACGGCCGGGCCCACGCCCACTCCTGGGCCACGGGGTGGTTGATGCCGCCCAGCACGTCCGCCGTCGTGGGCAGGTCCTCGGGCCGGGGCACTCCCTCCGGCATGGCCACCTGGTGGTCCAGCGCGCTGCCGGCGGGCTCCTGGAAGGAGCAGGTCAGGGCGAGGATGGCCTTCTCGTTCTGGGAGGCCAGCACCCGGCGGACGGAGAAGGAGCGGCCGTCCCGCAGCGTCTCGACGGTGAACGTGATGGGCTGCAGCGCGTCCCCGGGGCGGATGAAGTAGCCGTGGAGCGAGTGGGCGGGGCGGGCGCCCGGCACCGTGCGGGAGGCGGCCGCCAGCGACTGGGCGAGCACCTGGCCGCCGAACACCCGGCCGCGCGTCTGCCGGGGAGTCGTGCCCGTGAAGCGGACCTGACCCGTCACCGGGTCCGGCGCGGCCGGCGTCAGCTCCAGGATCCCGCGCAGCACGTCGGTGGGGTCCTTCGGGGCCGAGGCCGGACGGCCCGGTGCGCGACTGGGGCGGGGACGGGGATGGCGCTGCGGCACGAACGGCTCCTTCGACGTGGATGGACCCCGCGACGGCGGGGCGGCCCGGGACGCGACGGACCTGGGACAATGCTTGCATGACCGAGCACTCCGCCGCCGCACCAGTCCTCCGCTTCGTCGACGACCGCGCTGTGCGGGACCTCGAGCAGCTGGCCACCCGCGCCCGTCGCGTCGCCGACACGGGGATGCGCCTGCACGTCGTGCCTGAGGCAGGGCGCTCCCGCACCCCGATGCTCGCCCAGTGGGTCTCCGTGCTGCAGCCGGCCGGGCTCGGAGACGGGGTGCCCGTCGTCCTGGGGCTGCGCACCGTGCCCCTGGCGACCGCCGACGGCGTGGCGGACCTGGACGCCGTCGTCGCCCTGGGCTCCGTCACCGAGCGCACCGCCCGGATGCGCGGCCAGGACCCCGTCGACCTGGCGTTCGCCGTGCCGCCGGGCCGCGAGCACGTCACCTGGACCGCGCTGACCCCGCCCCGCGGCGGCTGGACGCCCGTGGCCGAGGTCGCCGACGAGGAGCTGGCCGAAGTGGCCACGCGCGGCGCCGACGCCGTGCGGGACGCCCTGCCCGAGAACCCGGGGGAGGCGCTGGTCCGCAAGATCCGGGCGCAGATGTGGGGACCCCTGCTCGGGGGCGACGCTCTGCAGTTCCCGGCCGGCATGGCCTTCGGCGCGCACGCGCTGGGCTTCCTGCGGCCCGGCGGCCGCGCCCGGCTCAGCACGGCGGGGCCATGGACGCGCCTGGACGCCCCCGGCGGCTTCGTACTGGGCCGCCCCGCCATGGCGGTGTGAGCCCGCGCCCCATGTCGGGGCGCGGACCGCGGGCCGGTCAGGCCGAGTTCTGCAGGGAGTGGGCGGCCCGCTCCAGGTAGTCCCAGAGTTCGGCCTCGTGCAGCGGTGACAGCTCCAGCGTGTCCACGGCGGCGCGCATGTGCCGCAGCCACGCGTCGCGCGCGGCCGGGTCGATCCGATACGAGGCGTGGCGCATGCGCAGGCGGGGGTGGCCGCGCTCCTCGGAGTACGTCCGCGGTCCGCCCCAGTACTGCTCCAGGAACATCAGCAGCCGGCGCTGGGCGCCCTCGAAGTCGTCCTGCGGATACATCGGGGCGAGGATCTCGTCTTCGCGCACGCGGGCGTAGAACTCGGCGGTCAGCCGGTCGAAGGTCGGGCGGCCGCCGACGGCGTCGTAGAAGCTGGTGGCCTGACCGGGCGCGGCCGGGGTCCCCGGGGTCGCACCGGCGGGGCCCGCCGCGGCGTCGCGGGCGCGCACCTGCTCCACCGGGGCGGGCGTGCCCTCCTGCATCACCGGCTCGACCTCGGTGGGCCGCTCCGCCAGGCCCGTCACACGGGACGGGCCCTTGGCGACGCGCGGCCGCAGCACCGCCAGGGGGGCGCCCAGGCGCGCGGAGTGGTCCGGCAGCGTCGGCGTGCCGGTGGGCAGGGCCTCGGGGCGGACCGGCTCGACGGTGACCGGGGCCGAGAGCGAGTTCGCGATGAAGCACAGCCGGTGCGCCTCGGCGTGGAGGGCCTCGGCCCGCTCCCGGTCGGCCTCGTCCTGCAGCGTGACCTCGGGCCGCAGCGTGATCGCGATGAACCGCCCGGCGCCGTCGCCGTCCACCTCGAGCTCGCCCTCGACCCCGCACGTCATCCCCGTGACCACGACCCCGGAGGTCGCCGCGACATGGAGGTACGAGAGCACGTGGCACTCGGCGAGCGCGCCGAGCAGGAGGGTCTCCGGGTTCCACTTCGAGTCGTCGCCGCGGAAGGGGCGGGCGGCCGAGGCCTGGATCTCGCCGACGGCGGCGTCCTGGATCACCACGGAGCGGTCGTAGTCGCGGACGCCGGAGGTGCCCGAGCCGCGGTCGCCCGTCCACTCGGTGCGCAGGGAGAAGGTGTGCTTCATGGGTTCCAGCCTAGCCAGCCCGCGCCTCGACGGCGGCCGGGGCGGTGCTGGAGGGCATCTTCCGTGGAATGCCCACCAGCACCGCCCCGCAGGCGCCAGCAGAGGCGTCAGCCGCGGCTGCCGCCGCCGTCCGGCTCAGGCCCCGGCGTGGACCTGATGCACGTGCGCCGTCGCGTGCTCGCGCGCGGCCAGGGCGCGGACGGTCTCGTCCCGGCCCTCGGCGAGGACGCGGGACAGCCCCGCGCGGGTGCCGGCCAGCCGCTCGGACAGGGCGGTGGCGCGGTCGGCGATCTCCCGGGTGACCTGGGCGGTCGGGTAGCCCAGCGTCGCGGCGGTCTCGGCCATCTCGTGAGAACGGGAGTCCCACATCGCCTCGACGCCTTCGAAATAGGAGTCCGCGAAGGGCGCGATCAGCGCGGCGTCGTGGACCCGCGCGAACCCGATCAGGGCCTGGCGCTGCTCCGTGTTGGACAGCTCGCCGGCCATCACTCGGTCCCAGGCCGCGCGCTTGGCCTCGGCCGTCGGCACGGCGGCCCGGGCCTGGATCGCGGCGAGCGCGCCCGTGGCGGTCGCGTCGGCGCGCTCGGCCTCGGCGATCTCGGCCTCCCCGGCACGGCTGGCCGCCACCAGCGCAGTGAGCAGCTCCCAGCGCAGGTCCGTGGTGAGGTCCAGCCCGGGCACGGTGCGGGTGCCGTCCACGAGGGCCGCCAGGCGGTCCAGCTGCGCCGTGGTGCGCGCGTGCAGGGCGAACGCCTTGACGAACTGCAGCTGGTTGTCCGAGCCGTCCTCGGCCTCCGCGACGAGGCCCCACAGACGGTCGGCCGCCGCGACCCGCACGGCCTCGGCCTGGTCCTCGGGCAGGTACAGGCCGATCGCCGTCGCGAGCTGGCGCAGCAGCGTCTGCACCACGGACGAGTCCCGCTCGTGGCCGACGTTGGCGAGGACGAGGTCGACGAACCAGGCGGCGGAGGCCTCGCCGTCGCGCACGGTGTCCCAGGCCGCCCCCCACAGCAGCGTGCGCGCCAGCGAGCCGTCCACATCCTTCAGACGGGTGGACGCGGCCTCCCACGAGGCGTCGTCGAGGCGCAGCTTGGCGTAGGCCAGGTCGTCGTCGTTGGGCAGGATCACGGCGGGACGACGGCGGCCGGCGGCCTCGGCGACCTCGGTCACCTCCCCGGCCACGTCGAGCTCGAAGCGCTCGGTGCGGGTCAGGCGGCCCGTGGCCTCGTCCACGTCGTAGAAGCCCACGGCCAGGCGGTGGGGGCGGAGCACGTCGTCGCCGGGCGCCGACGGCGAGCCGTCCGGGGCGCTCTGGCGCAGGCGCAGCGCGGTGATGGTGCCGGCCTCATCCGTCTCCACCTCCGTGCGCAGCGTGTTCACGCCCGAGGTCTCGAGCCACAGGCGGGTCCACTCGGACAGGTCTCGGCCGGACGCGGCCTCGAGCTCGGACATGAGGTCCGGCAGCTCGGTGTTGCCCCACGCGTGCTGGGCGATGTACGCGCGGACGCCGGCCATGAAGTTCTCCTGGCCCACCCAGGCCACGAGCTGGCGGAGCACGGAGGCGCCCTTGGCGTAGGTGATGCCGTCGAAGTTGACGAGCACGTCGTCGAGGTCGCGGATCCGGGCCTTGATGGGGTGCGTGGAGGAGAGCTGGTCCTGACGGTAGGCCCAGTTCTTCTCCATGGAGGAGAAGGTGGTCCAGGCGCCGGTGTACTGCGTGTTCTCGGCGGCGGCGAGCGTGGACATGAACTCGGCGAAGGACTCGTTGAGCCACAGGTCGTTCCACCAGCGCATGGTGACCAGGTCGCCGAACCACATGTGGGCGAGCTCGTGGAGGATCGTGATGGCGCGGCGCTCGATCAGCGCCTCCGGCACGGTCCCGCGGAAGACGTACGACTCGAGGAAGGTCACGCAGCCGGCGTTCTCCATGGCGCCGGCGTTGAACTCGGGCACGAACAGCTGGTCGTACTTCTCGAACGGGTAGGCGTGGCCGTACTGGGCCTCGAAGAACTCGAAGCCCTGGCGGGTGAGCTCGAAGACGTTCTCCGCGTCCAGGTGCTCCACCAGCGACGCGCGGCAGTAGACGCCGAGGGGGATCGTGCGGCCGTCGGCGCTGGTCAGCTCCGAGTGCACGGAGGCGTACGGGCCGGCGACGAGCGCGGTGATGTAGGAGGAGATGCGCGGGGTGGGGGTGAACTCCCAGACCGCGGCATCCACGCCCTGCGGGTTCTCCTCGGTCGCCACGACGCCGAGGGTGCGGCGGGAGGCCTCCGGCTGGTTGGACACCACGGCCCAGTGCGCCGGCGCGGTCACCGTGAAGCGGAAGGCGGCCTTGAGGTCGGGCTGCTCGAACACCGCGAACATGCGGCGGGAGTCCGGCACCTCGAACTGGGTGTAGAGGTAGACCTCCTGGTCCACGGGGTCCACGAACCGGTGCAGGCCCTCGCCGGTGTTGCTGTAGTCTCCGAGCCCGTCGACCACGAGGGTGTTCTGCGCCGCCAGCGGGCCGATCCGCAGTCGGGCGCCGTCGAAGTCCGCCACGTCCAGCGCCTCGCCGTTGAGGGTCACCGTGGGAGCCTGCTCCGCCACGAAGTCGATCCACGTGTGGGTGCCCACCGCGTCCTGCGTGGCCGCGAACGTCACGGTGGTGGCCGTGCGGAAGTGCTCCGCTCCGCGGGTGAGGTCCAGGCTCACCTCGTACGCGTCCACGGTGAGGGCGGCCGCGCGCGCGGCGGCCTCTTCACGGGTGATGTTCATGGCGGCGGCGGTGGTCACGGTCGGACTCCTCCTGGGGTCGGGTGGATGCGGCACGGCCGGGCGCCTGTGATGGGGGCCATGGCACGGTGCTCCCCAGTGTGCCACCTGGCCCGGGCGTCGTGGACGGCCGCGGAAGGGCGGGCCAGCCGGCGTGCTCAGCCCCCGATCTCGGCCAGTCGGGTCGCCGCCGCACGCAGCACCTCAGCCACCTCGGGCACGCGTGCCGGTGGCATCCGCTGCTCGGCCGCCGAGGCCGTGAGGGACACCTGGGGGATGCTTCCCGTCCGCGCCGGAACGCCACAGGCGACTCCGGCCACCCCGGGCACGACCGGCACACCGCCGCACCACCCCTGCTCGTCCATCTGACGCAGCAGGGTGTTCAGCAGGTCGTGCAGGGCCCCGTCATCCGTCAGGTTCCAGCGGCGGGGAGGCCGGGCGACGACCGCGTCCACCTCCGCTCGCCGGCGCTCGGGCGGCAGGGCGGCCAGGAGCGCGATGCCGGCGTACCCGGCGGCAAGCCGCTTGACCTCGCCGACCTCCACGGTGAAGACGCGCACGGGGGAGTCGCCGTCGCATCGCAGGAGGTAGGCCACTCCGCCCGCAGCCCGTGCCGCCAGGTAGACCGTGTCCCCCAGCTCGTCCGCGGCGGCCTGGACCACGGCCCGGCTGGCCTCGCGTTCGATCAGGCACCGCGGCGTCACCGGTTCGAACCCGACCGGGCCCCACCGATCACCGAGTGCATAGGCGGCCCCGCGCCGGGTCACAGCACCCTGCTCCGCCAGGTCGGCCAGCAGCCGATGGGCGGTGGGCTGGGGCAGACCCGTCCGCTGGACGAGCTGGCTCAGCCGCAGGCCGGCGGGTCCGGCCTCGTGCAGCAGACGCATCACGAGGGCGGCACGGGGCAGGACGCCGGTGGGCGGGGGCAAAGGGGTCACCGGTCCATCGTGCCGCAGCTCCGGCGTCAGAGCTAGTTCCATTAGATGGACTGAGCGACCTAGCCCCCTGCTTGCATTGCTGGGCCTGATAGCGCCATGCTGGGAAATGTAGGGCGCGTCACATCGCAGGTGTCGGGCCCCATAGTCCACATATCGGTTTCCAGGAGGAGCCTCATGCCACTGACCGCATCGACCGTCACGCGCACCGTCAGCGTGGACGGTGCCTCCGTCACCTGCCACGACTCGGTGACACCCGGGGAGCTCGACCGGCCTCTCGTGCTGGTCCACGGCACGGGCGGGACGACCGCCTCGCACTTCGGCCACCTGTTCCCGATGATGGCCACGCGGACGCGCGTCATCGCCGTGGACTGGGCGCCGACGGCCGACCCCGCCGCAGACCTGACCGTCGACCTGCTGGTCGGCCAGGTGCGGGCTGTCGTCGACGAGCTCCTCGGCCCCGACGCCGCGTTCGACCTGCTGGGCTACTCACTCGGCGCCGTCGTGGCCGGGCAGCTGGCCGCCGACCTCGGTCGCCGTGTGGAGAACCTCGTGCTCGTGGCCGGCTGGGCGACGACGGATGTCCACCAGCGCCTGCGCAACGAGGTCTGGCGGCACCTGTACGCCACGAGCCCTGATGCCCTGGCCCGTTACACGGCCTTCTGCGGCCTGTCCCCGCTGGCCCTGCGCTCCCTGACCCCGGCCATGCTCGACGGGGCGCTCGCCTCCCTGACCGCGGACGAGTTCACCGCCCGGCAGATGGACCTGAACGCCCGCGTGGACGTCGCCGACCGTCTCTCCGCCGTCACCGCGCGGACACTGATCGTCTCCTGTGCCGAGGACATCATGGTCCCGCCCCATCACCAGTACGAGCTGCTCGGCATCATCGACGACGCGCGGCTGACGACCATGACGAGCGGCCACGCCTTCTTCCTCGAGCGCCCGGCCGAACTCATGCAGATCGTCGACCTGTACCTGCGCGAGCCCGACCGCCACCCGGCCGGCGCGATCATCCCCGAGACCCACGCCTGAGAGAGGGGCCAGCCATGACCACCGCCATGACCACCACCACCGACGTGCGCCCCGCACCGCGCGACGAGTCCGCCGAGATCCTCATCATCGGCTCCGGATTCGCCGGCCTCGGCATGGGCGCCCAGCTGCGGCGTCACGGCCGCGAGGACTTCCTCATCCTGGACCGCGCCCAGCAGGTCGGCGGGACCTGGAGGGACAACACCTACCCGGGTGCCGCGTGCGACGTCCCGAGCCACCTCTACAGCTTCTCCTTCGCGCCGAACCCGCAGTGGTCGGGCTTCTACACACCGGGTCCGGAGATCCAGGACTACCTCGTGCGCTTCTCCGAGGACGAGGGCCTCACCCCGCACCTGCGTCTCGGGGCGGACATGCTCGAAGCGCACTGGGACCCCGAGACGGAGCGGTGGACGGTGCGGACGCCGCGCGGGACCTACACGGGACGCTGGCTCATCATGGGCACCGGGCACCTCGCCGACCCCCGCCTGCCGGACGTCCCGGGTCTCGACGCCTTCGAGGGCGAGGTCATCCATTCCGCCCGCTGGGACCACACGGTGGACCTGAAGGGCAAGCGTGTCGCCGTCGTCGGCACCGGCGCCTCCGCGATCCAGGTCATCCCCGAGCTGGCGGCGACGGCGGCCGAGCTCGTCGTCTTCCAGCGCACCCCCGCGTGGGTCACCCCGCGCGTGGTCAAGCCGTACTCCGCGGCCGTGCGCCGCATGTTCGAGCGCGCCCCGCACACCATGCAGCGCGAGCGCGACGACATCTTCTGGTTCGCCGAGTCGAACTATGCCCAGCGCCGCGGTGTGCCGGCCGCACTGGACCAGGTCCGGGCCCAGGCCCTCGGGCACCTGGCCGCCGCGGTCTCTGACCCCGAGCTCCGCGAGCGCCTCACGCCGCGGTACCTGCCGGGCTGCAAGCGTGTGCTCGTCTCCAACGACTACTACCCGGCCATGGCCCGGGACAACGTCACCCTGGAGGACAGCGCGCTGGACCGCGTCGAGGGGAGCCGGCTGTTCGGCGTGAGCGGTCACGGGTACGAGGTCGACGTCGTCGTCCTCTGCACCGGCTTCGAGGCGGCCCAGCCGCCGTTCGCCGAGCGCGTCCACGACGGTGAGGGCCGTTCCCTGGCCGATCACTGGAGCAGCGGCATGGCGGCGTTCGACTCCACGGCCGTGGCGGGATTCCCGAATCTGTTCGCCATCAACGGGCCGAACACCTCGCTGGGGCACAACTCGATCGTCTACATCATCGAGTCGCAGATCGCGTACATCTTGGAGGCCCTGGACCGGGTGGAGCACGAGGGAATTAGGACGATGGTCCCCGAGACACTCGCCCAGGAGGAGTACGTGGACCGTCTCCAGGAGCGGGCCGCCACCTCGGTGTGGCTCGTGGACGGCGGCTGCCACTCCTGGTACGTCGACCCCCGCTCGGGCAAGTTGACGCTGATCTGGCCCGACTACGCCTACGACTTCCGCGCCCGCAACGGCCACTTCACCGGGGAGGGCTTCCTCTCCTCGGCGAGTGGGGAGCCCGAGCCCATGCCGGTGCGCGAGCCCGAGCGATCGGTCGCGCTGATCTGAGCCGGCCCGCCCCGGGGCAGGGGGTCGGGTGGGGCCGTCAGTAGACTGACCCCACCCGACCGTCGTCCTTCTGGAGGAGTCTGCGCATGCGCGTCCACATCGCCACCGACCACGCCGGCATGGAGCTGTCCGCCCACCTGGTGGAGCACCTCACCGCCGCTGGCTACGAGATGGTGGACCACGGACCCACCGAGTACGACGCGCAGGACGACTACCCGGGCTTCTGCATCAACGCCGCCCGCGCCGTCGTCGCCGACCGCGAGCAGGGACTGGACTCGCTCGGCATCGTGCTGGGCGGCTCCGGCAACGGCGAGCAGATCGCCGCCAACAAGGTGGCCGGCGTCCGAGCCGCCCTGGCCTGGAACCTGGACACGGCGCGGCTGGCCCGCGCGCACAACGACGCGAACGTCGTGGCCGTCGGCGGTCGACAGCACTCGCTCGAGGAGGCCACCGAGCTCATCGAGGCGTTCCTGGCCGAACCGTTCTCCCAGGACGAGCGCCACGTGCGCCGCATCGGGAAGATCGCGCACTACGAGACCACCGGAGAGGTGCTGATGTGAGTGCCTGAGGGCCACTCCGTCCACCGTCTCGCGCGCCAGTTCACCGACGTCTTCGGCGGCCGCCGGATCCGCGCCACGAGTCCGCAGGGCCGCTTCGCCGAGGGGGCCGCCCTGCTCGACGGCCAGGTCCTGAAGCGCGCCCGGGCCCACGGCAAGCACTTCTTCGCCGACGTCTCCGGCGGCCACGTGCTCCACGTCCACCTGGGCATGTACGGGGCGTGGACCTTCGGCGGGGATCAGGACTTCGCGGCCGCGTCCTCGATCGGCGCACCCCGCCGGATCGGCGAGCGGGAGGTCCACGACGACGGCGCCCCGGCCGCCGAGCCCGCTCGCGACGCCAACGGCTGGGTCCAGCCCCCGCCGCCGGCCGCCACGGTCCGGCTGCGACTGCGCGCCGAGCACGGCTGGGCCGACCTGATCGGCGCGAGCCGGTGCCGCGCGCTCACTCCGGCCGAGGCTGCCGACGTCGTCGCCGGCCTGGGCCCGGATCCGCTGAGCGACGACGATCCCGCGCCGTTCTACGACCTCGCCCGGCGGACACGGCGGCCGATCGGCGTCGTGCTGATGGACCAGGCGGCCGTCAGCGGGATCGGCAACATCTTCCGGGCCGAGGCGCTGTTCCGCGCCGGCATCGACCCGTGGCGGCCGGCCCGGGAGGTCTCCGCGTCGGACCTGGCATTCCTCTGGGCGGACAACGCCGCGCTCATGCGGGAGGGCGTGCGGCTCGGGCGGATCGTCACCACGCGGCCCGAGCACCGGCCGGGGATCCCTGCCGAATCGGCCTGGCCCGAGCACGCGAACTACGTGTACCAGCGGCAGGGCCTGGCCTGCCTCGTGTGCGGGCGCGAGACGATCGTGGTGGAGGAGATGGCGGCCCGGAAGCTCTACCGGTGCCTCACCTGTCAGAGCTGAGGGGCCTGTAGCAGGCCCGACCGGGCACAGCGGTCAAGGCACCGGCGCGGACGACGACGCACCCGAGAAAGCCATGAGCCGGGCCATCGTGTGCACACGATGACCCGGCTCATGAGGTCCGGAGGGGATGACGGGAATCGAACCCGCGTAGCCAGTTTGGAAGACTGGGGCTCTACCATTGAGCTACATCCCCGCGGGGCCGCGCTCGGCGCGGACCAGCGGCTGACACCGTATCACGGCGGGCCCGCGTCGGCCGTGGGGGAAGAGGCATGATGCACGGCTCCCGTCCCGCCCTCCGCAGGGCCGCGTCCGCCCTCGCCGGCCGTCGTCCCCTGTCCCTGCGCGGCGCCACCGTCCTCGTGACGGGCGGCGCGTCCGGCATCGGTCGACTGATCGCCCTGGGGGCCGCCCGCCGCGGCGCGGGCCGCGTCGTCGTCTGGGACCTCGACCTGCAGGGGGCTGAGGCCGTCGCCGCCGAGATCCGGTCTCAGGGCGCGGACGCCCAGGCCGAGCGCGTGGACGTGACGGACGCGGCCGCCGTCGAGGCCGCCGCCGCCCGCGCCGGAGAGGTGGACGTCGCCGTGAACAACGCGGGCGTCGTGACGGGCGTGCGCCTCGAGGACGCCACGGAGGAGGGCATCCGCCGCACCTTCGAGGTGAACGCACTCGCGCCGTACTGGCTGACCCGGGCGGTCCTGCCCGGAATGCGGGCCCGGGACCGCGGGGCCGTGGTCACGGTGGCCTCGGCCGCGGGGTTGGTCGGCGTCGCGCGCCAGACGGACTATTCCGCCACCAAGCACGCCGCGGTCGGCTTCGCCGAGTCCCTCGCCGCGGAGCTGCGCAAGGACGGCAGCCGCGTCACCTCCCTCGCCGTCTGCCCCTTCTACATCGACACCGGGATGTTCGCGGGCGTGCGCAGCCGGGTGCCCTGGCTGCTGCCCGTGCTGGATCCGCGCCACGTGGCGCAGGAGGTGCTGGACGCCGTCGAGGCCGGCCGCACCCGCCTGCTGCTGCCGCGCGCCGTCGGTCTGATCGCGCCCCTGCGCGCCCTGCCGGCGCCCGTCTTCGACCGCGCGATGGACGTCCTCGGGGTCAACGCCACGATGGACGGCTTCACGGGCCGGCGGTCGCGGCTTTTCGCGGGGCGCGAGACGGCGCGCTAGGATTCCACAGTCTGCCCTCGGGCAGTCCCTCGGGTGTCCGGCGAGCCTCCACCGCGTGAGCCCGCCGGCGTCGGGGACGACGGCGGGGTGTAGCTCAGCTTGGTAGAGCGCGCGCTTTGGGAGCGTGAGGCCGCAGGTTCAAATCCTGTCACCCCGACTCGACGTCAAGACCATCCACCACCACCAACAGGAGTCATCCGTGGTCAAGTCCACCGCAGAGAACCTCAGCCCGACCCGCGTCAAGCTGACCGTCGAGGTGCCGTTCGAGGAGGTGAAGCCCGCCCTGGACAAGGCGTTCAAGGACATCGCCAACCAGGTCCAGATCCCGGGCTTCCGCAAGGGCAAGATCCCGGCGCGCCTGATCGAGCAGCGCTTCGGCCGCGAGATCGTCGTGGACCAGGCCGTCAACGAGGGCCTGAACACCTGGTTCTCCGCCGCCATCGCCGAGGCCGAGGTCACGCCGATCTCCCGCCCCGAGGTCGACGTGACCGCCACCCCGGACGCGGAGAACGCCGAGGGCCCGGTGGCCTTCACCGCCGAGTTCGACGTGCGCCCGACCATCGAGCTGCCCGACTACAAGGGCCTCAAGGTGACGGTGGAGCCCGCCCAGGCCACCGAGGAGGACGAGCAGAAGGCCCTCGACGCCCTGCGCTCGCGCTTCGGCTCCCTCAAGGATGTGGACCGCCCGGCCGCCCAGGACGACTTCGTCACGATGAACCTGACCGCCACGGTCGACGGCGAGCAGGTCGACCAGGCCGAGGGCCTGTCCTACCAGGTGGGCGCCGGCACCATGCTCGAGGGCATCGACGAGGCCCTCGACGGCCTGTCCGCCGGCGAGGACGCCACCTTCGAGACCACGCTCAACGGCGGCGAGCACGACGGCGAGACCGCCGTGGTCAAGCTGGAGCTGACGGCCGTCAAGGAGCGCGAGCTGCCCGAGGCCGACGACGAGTTCGCCCAGCTGGCCTCCGAGTTCGACACCATCGCCGAGCTCAAGGAGGACCTGAAGAAGCAGGCCGCCGAGGAGGCCGTGAACCGCCAGGGCGTCGAGGCCCGCGACAAGGTCCTCGAGGAGCTGGCCAAGCTCGTCGAGGTCCCGGTGCCGGACGGCGTCATCGCCGAGCAGGTCGAGCAGCACTTCTCCGCCGGCGGCCACACCGCGGGCGACGACCACGACACCGCCGAGCACCGTGCCGAGCTCGAGCAGAACACCCGCGAGGCGTTCGCCAACGAGGTCATCCTGGACGAGGTCGCCGAGGCCGAGGAGGTCACGGTCGACCAGGGTGAGCTGATCGAGTACATCATCGCCACCTCCTCCGAGTACGGCATGGACCCGAACCAGTTCGCCATGATGCTCGACCAGGGCGGGCAGATCCCGATGATCATGGGCGAGGTCCGCCGCCGCAAGGCCCTGGCCAAGGTCCTCGAGTACGCCGAGGTCACCGACACCGACGGCAAGGCCGTCGACCTGACGGCGTTCGTGACCCCGGGCGGCCAGGAGGCCCTCGACGCCGAGGCCGAGGCCGACGACGCCGCGGCGGCCGAGCAGGCCTGATCCCGGCCGGTGGGGACGCACCCCCGCCGAGCCACGACGACGGCGCCCCCGCCCACGCCGGTGGGGGCGCCGTCGTCGTCCCGGGGCCCCGGTGGGCGGCCCCGGGCGGGGTCCGCGACAACCTGCGCCAACAGCGAAACGCCGACGGCGTCCCGCGCGCTGGCCCGGACGCCCGGCTAGTGTCGGACTCGATCAGGGACCCGTCCGTCCGCGCGAGCGGCCGCCGTTCGGGAGGCCCGTGGACATCTCGACAGGAAGGCGGAAGTGATGACCGACATCACCCCCAGCATGCGTTCGGTGGACCCGGCGCAGCGCGAGGATTTCCTCTACACCCAGCTGCTGAAGTCGCGCATCGTCTGGCTGGGCGAGGACGTCCGTGACGACAACGCCAACGCGATCTGCTCCCAGCTGCTCCTGCTCTCGGCCGAGGACCCGGAGAAGGACATCTACCTGTACATCAACTCCCCGGGCGGCTCCGTCACCGCGGGCATGGCGATCTACGACACGATGCAGTACATCCCCAACGACGTCGTGACGGTGGCCACCGGCCTCGCCGCGTCCATGGGCCAGTTCCTGCTCGCCTCCGGCACCAAGGGCAAGCGCTACGCCACCCCCCACGCCCGCGTGCTGATGCACCAGCCCTCCGGCGGCATCGGCGGCACCGAGTCGGACATCCGCATCCAGGCCCAGCTGATCCTGCACATGAAGCAGGTGATGGCGGAGCTGACCGCCGAGCAGACCGGCCAGTCCGTGGAGACCATCCTCGAGGACAACGCGCGTGACAAGTGGTTCACCGCGCAGGAGGCCCTCGAGTACGGCTTCATCGACCACATCGCCGACCGTGCCGCGTCCGTGACCGGCGGCGGCGGCGTCCGGGGCTGAGCCCGGCCCGGACCGTCCCGACCCTCTCCAGGAGACCAAGAATGACCCAGTTCCCCGCCGGGCTCCCCACCGGGATGCCCTCCCTGCCCACGCCGGACGCGCGCTACATCCTCCCGCAGTTCGAGGAGCGCACCCCCTACGGCTTCAAGCGTCAGGACCCCTACGCCAAGCTCTTCGAGGACCGCATCGTCTTCCTCGGCGCGCAGGTGGACGACGCGTCGGCCGACGACGTGATGGCCCAGCTGCTCGTGCTCGAGGCGATGGACTCCGAACGTGACATCACCCTGTACATCAACTCGCCGGGCGGCTCGTTCACGGCCATGACGGCGATCTACGACACCATGCAGTTCATCCGCCCCGAGGTGCAGACCGTGTGCCTGGGCCAGGCCGCCTCCGCCGCGGCCGTGCTGCTGGCCGCGGGCGCCCCCGGCAAGCGTCTGGCGCTGCCCAACGCGCGCGTGCTGATCCACCAGCCGGCGATGCAGGGCGACCGCGGCACCGCCACGGACCTGCAGATCCACGCCCAGGAGATCAACCGGATGCGCGTGTGGATGGAGGAGACGCTGGCCTCCCTCACCAACCGCACGCCCGAGGAGGTCTCGCAGGACATCGACCGGGACAAGTTCCTCTCGGCCGAGCAGGCCCTCGAGTACGGCCTCGTGGACGAGGTCCTCGCCTCCCGCAAGATCACCCGCCCGTCTGCCTGACCGACGACGCCCGCCGAGGGGTCCGGCCGCGCGGCCGGGCCCCTCGGCGCCGACCGGGGACCCGGTCCCTTAACGTGTCCGTCCACGGCCGTATGCTGGACGGAATCTGACAGCGACGACGCCCGCGCGGGGCGGACGTCTCCGCCCGGCCTTCGAGGAGTACCACCATGGCGCGTATCGGAGAGAGCGCTGACCTGCTGAAATGCTCGTTCTGCGGGAAGAGCCAGAAGCAGGTGCGCAAGCTCATCGCCGGCCCGGGTGTCTACATCTGCGACGAGTGCATCGAGCTGTGCAACGAGATCATCGAGGAGGAGCTCGGCGAGGCGGCGGAGGCGGACGAGACCGTCCTGCCCACCCCGCAGGAGATCTTCGACCACCTCGAGAGCTTCGTGATCGGTCAGGAGGCGGCCAAGCGTTCCCTCGCCGTCGCCGTGTACAACCACTACAAGCGCGTGCGTGGGCCGCAGGCGCGGGGCGGTGACCTGGCCGACCGCCTCACCGAGCGGGACGACCTCGCGGACGTCGAGGTCGGCAAGTCGAACATCCTCATGGTCGGCCCCACCGGCTCCGGCAAGACGTATCTCGCGCAGACCCTCGCCCGGCGGCTCAACGTCCCGTTCGCGGTCGCGGACGCCACCAGCCTCACCGAGGCCGGCTATGTGGGCGAGGACGTGGAGAACATCCTCCTCAAGCTCATCCAGGCCGCGGACTACGACGTGAAGAAGGCCGAGCAGGGCATCATCTACATCGACGAGATCGACAAGATCTCGCGGAAGTCCGAGAACCCCTCCATCACCCGGGACGTCTCCGGCGAGGGGGTGCAGCAGGCCCTGCTGAAGATCCTCGAGGGCACGGTGGCGTCGGTGCCGCCGCAGGGCGGGCGCAAGCACCCCCACCAGGAGTTCCTGCAGATCGACACGTCCAACGTGCTGTTCATCGTGGCGGGCGCGTTCGCGGGCCTGGACGAGATCATCGGTTCCCGTGCCGGACGCAAGGGCATCGGGTTCGGCGCGCCCCTGAACCACCTGGGCGCGGGGGACGTCACCTACGCGGACGTGCGGCCGGAGGACCTGCTGAAGTTCGGCCTCATCCCCGAGTTCATCGGCCGCCTGCCCGTGATCACCACTGTCGAGGACCTCACGCACGAACAGCTCGTGCGGGTGCTGACCGAACCGAGGAACGCCCTGCTCAAGCAGTACCAGAAGATGTTCCTCATGGACGGCGTGGAGCTCGAGTTCGAGCAGGACGCCCTGGACGCCGTCGTCGCCCAGGCCGAGGCCCGCGGCACCGGCGCCCGCGGCCTGCGCTCCATCATGGAGAACGTCCTCAAGCCCGTGATGTTCGAGCTGCCCTCCCGTTCGGATGTGGGCACGGTCGTCATCTCCGGGGACGTGGTGCGCGGCGAGGCCGAGCCCACGCTCATCCCGGCCGAGGTGGAACGACGTCGACGCGGCCGGAGCGCCTGACCGCCGTCGCCCAGCAGGACCGACCGGAGCCGAGACGGCTCCCTGACCGCAAGGAGCACAGCATGACCGACACCACGCAGCAGCCCACCGTCGACTTCTACTTCGACGCCACGTGCCCGTTCGCCTGGATCACCTCCCGGTGGATCCTGGAGGTCCAGAAGGTGCGCGACGTGCGGGTGGTCTTCAAGATCATGTCGCTCGCCGTCCTGAACGAGGGCCGCGACCTGGACCCCGACTACCTGGCCCGCCTCGAGAAGGCCTGGCTGCCGGCCCGCGCCGCCGTGCAGGTGCGCGAGCGGCACGGTGCCGAGGCGCTCGGCCCGTGGTACACCGCGGTCGGCACCCGCATCCACGAGCAGGGCCGCACGGACTACGAGGCCGTGGTGGCCGAGGCCCTCGAGGAGCTGGGCCACGACGCGGACATCCTGGACGCCGCCCGCACCGACGTGGCCGACGAGCAGCTGCGCGCCAGCCAGAAGGAGGCGGAGGACCTCGTGGGCAACGACGTCGGCACGCCCGTCGTGGCGTTCAACGGCACGGCCTTCTTCGGTCCCGTGATGACCCGCATCCCGCGCGGCGAGGAGGCGGGCCGCATCTTCGACGGCGCCGTCGCCCTGGCCGACTTCCCGTACTTCTACGAGATCAAGCGGGCCCGCACCACGGATCCGCAGTTCGACTGAGCCCCCGGCTCGCACGAGACCGGCCCCACACCTTCAGCGCGAAGGTGTGGGGCCGGCGTCGTCGGGGTGCGGGGCGGCGGGGGTCAGCTGCGCGCCACTCTGCCGGCCGCGCGGATCAGGGGGACCTGCAGGGGCAGCCGCCCGAGGGAGACCAGTTGCGCCGGCCAGGGCCGGCGTCGCCACCGCCAGGCCATCCACGCATTGCCGGGCCACACGCCGAGGAAGAGCGCCTGCGCGGCGCGTCCGCCCGCGCGCCGGGTGCGCGGGACGGCCAGCAGACCCGCCACGGCCAGCTCGGCCACGCCGGAGCCGTGGGTCCACGCGCGGGCCGAGCCGGGCAGGAACGGCGGGATCAGCCCGTCGAAGGGCTCAGGTCGGACGAAGTGGAGCACGCCCATGGCGGCGAGGGCGGCGGACATCCGCCGGGCGGAGGAGTCGCAGGCGCGGCGGCCGGCCGGGGCGGGATCGGGTGTCGGTCTCATCCTCTCAGTGTCCACCCCCGCCGCGGTGACCGCACTGCGACATGCGGCAGGAGCACGACCGGGAGGTGCACCACGACACCCCCGGGAGGGCCGCCTCCCGACGAACTCCGATCCGGCGGCGGACTGTCCGACGCGTGCTGTGCCCTACCGGATCCGGGCCACGAACATCCCACGCTGACGGCAGACTCGGGTTTGCAGCACGGGCGCGACGACGGCCCCGCCGCCCGTGATGGGCGACGGGGCCGTCGTCGTGCCGCGTGCGCTCCCGAGACACCGTCCGGGAACGCGCGGCGCGGGTCAGTCGTCGTCGACCGGTGCGAGCTGCACGTCGGAGACGGTCAGGGGCGCGGACTCGCCGGCCTCGCCCTGCGTGAGGGACAGGTCCGCGATGTTGCCGGCCGCCTTGAGGTCCGCCAGGCCGCCGCGCAGCTTCTCGAGCCAGTCGGCCGGTCCGGTCACCACGGCGGAGCGCACCTCGGTCCGCTGCTTCACCTTGGCCTCGGACTTCGCCTTGCGGATGCCGCCCAGGACCTGCGCCACGGTGGGCAGGACCTCGGCGTCGCCGGCGGAGGCGGCGAAGGACAGGGACGCCACCTCGTCCGCGGCGCCCGGCCACGCGGCGGTGTGCACGGAGCCGGCGCGCCACCAGCTCCACACCTCCTCGGTGGCGAACGGCTGGAACGGGGCCAGCAGACGCAGCAGGGCGTCCAGGGTGGTGGCCAGCGTGGTCACCACCGAGGCCTGCTCGGCCTCGCCGTGGCCACCGTAGGCACGGTCCTTCACGAGCTCCACGTAGTCGTCCGTGAAGGCCCAGAAGAACTGCTCGGTCACGTTGAGGGCACGTGCGTAGTCGTAGGCCTCGAACGCGCGGGTCGCCTGCTCCACGGTGGCCGCGAGGCGCGTCAGCAGGGAGGCGTCCAGCGGGTTGGTGACGGCCGCGGCGTCGTCGGCCGTACGGATGACGGCGTCCTGCGTGGCGCCCAGGTTCAGCACGAACTTGGCGGCGTTGAGCAGCTTGATGGCCAGGCGGCGGCCGATCTTCATCTGCGCCACCTCGTAGGCGGTGTCCGCGCCGAGGCGGGCCGAGGCGGCCCAGTAGCGGACGGCGTCCGAGCCGAACTGGTCCAGGATGTCGGTCGGGACCACCACGTTGCCCTTGGACTTGGACATCTTCTTGCGGTCCGGGTCGAGGATCCAGCCGGAGAGCGCGGTGTCCGTCCACGGCACGGAGCCGTTGAGGGCGTGGGCGCGCACCACGGTGGAGAACAGCCAGGTGCGGATGATGTCGTGGCCCTGCGGGCGCAGATCGAACGGGAAGACGTTGTTGAAGAACGCCTCGTCACGGGACCAGCGGCCCACGATCTGCGGGGTCAGCGAGGAGGTGGCCCAGGTGTCCAGGACGTCCGGGTCGCCGGTGAAGCCGCCGGGGACGTCGCGCTGGTCCTCGGAGTAGCCCGGGGCGGCCTCGGCGGCCGGGTCCACGGGGAGCTGCTCGTCGGCCGGGAGGATCGGGTTCTCATAGTCGGGCTCACCCTCCGCGTCCAGCGGGTACCAGACCGGGATCGGCACCCCGAAGAAGCGCTGGCGGGAGACGAGCCAGTCACCGTTGAGGCCCTCGACCCAGTTCTCGTAGCGGTGGCGCATGTGCTCCGGGTGCCAGGAGAGCTCGCGGCCGCGCTCGATCAGCTCCGCGCGGCGGTCGGCGTCGCGGCCGCCGTTGCGGATGTACCACTGGCGGGAGGTGACGACCTCGAGCGGCTTGTCGCCCTTCTCGTAGAAGTTCACGGCGTGCATGATCTTCTTCGGCTCTCCGTCCAGCAGGCCGGCCGCGGTGAGGGCGTCCACCACACCCTGCTTGGCGGAGAACACGGTCTTGCCGGCCACGGTGTCCGCATAGGCCTGTCGGCCGGCGTCCGTGGTGATCCACTCGGGGGTGTCGGCGGCGAAGCGGCCGTCACGGCCGATCAGGGTGCGGGTCGGCAGCTGCAGCTCGCGCCACCAGGTGACGTCGTTGAGGTCGCCGAAGGTGCAGACCATGGCGATGCCGGAGCCCTTGTCCGGCTTGGCCAGCGGGTGCGGGAAGACCTCGACCTCCACGCCGTACAGCGGGGAGGTGACGGTCGTGCCGAACAGGTGCTGGTAGCGCTCGTCGTCCGGGTGGGCGACCAGGCCGGAGCAGGAGGCCAGCAGCTCGGGGCGGGTGGTCTCGATGAAGACCTGCTCGCCGTCCGCAGCGGTGAAGGCGTAGCGGTGGTAGGCGCCGGGGACCTCGCGGTCCTCGAGCTCGGCCTGGGCCACGGCGGTGCGGAAGGTCACGTCCCACATGGTGGGGGCCTCGGCCAGGTAGGCGTCGCCCGAGGCGATGCCGGCCAGGAAGGCGCGCTGGGAGACGGCGCGGGAGACGTCGTCGATGGTCCGGTAGGTCATGTCCCAGTCGACGGACAGGCCGAGGCGGGTGAAGAGGTCCTCGAAGACCTTCTCGTCCTCGACGGCGAGCTCCTCGCAGAGCTCGATGAAGTTCTTGCGGGAGATCACGTCCCAGTCGCGCTGGTTCTTCGCCGGCTTCTCCGGCGGGCGGTAGCCCTCCACGTACGGCTTGGCGGGGTCGCAGCGGACGCCGTAGTAGTTCTGCACACGGCGCTCGGTGGGCAGGCCGTTGTCGTCCCAGCCCATCGGGTAGAACACGTTCTTGCCGTTCATGCGCTGGTACCGGGCGAGCACGTCGGTCTGCGTGTAGGAGAAGACGTGGCCCACATGCAGGGAGCCGGAGGCGGTCGGCGGGGGAGTGTCGATCGAGTAGACCTGCTCGCGGGTGGTCTGCGTGTCGAACGCGTACGTGCGCTCGTCGGCCCAGCGGGCGGTCAGCTTCTCCTCGAGGCCCTCGAGGGCCGGCTTGTCCGGCACGGCCACGGCGCCGGCGGCGGGGGTGGACGGGGTCGATGCGTCGATGGGCGTGTCTGTGCCCTGCGTGTTCTCAGCCATGCCCGCCATCCTCCCATGACCGGGGCGGCGGGCCGGGCCTGCGACGACGCCCGGGACGTCCCGCCCTTTCAGCCGCTCGACCTGGCGGAGGTGATCCGGGCGGTGCTCCGAACGGCACGGCTCGGCTACGGTCGGAGGCGTGAGCCACACCCATGAACCTGCGAAGAACCCCGCCCGCGCCGCCGTCGTGACGGGGGCCACGAGCGGCATCGGCCGCGCCACGGCCCTCGAGCTCGCCCGCCGCGGCTGGCGCGTGTACGCCGTCGGCCGCCGGGCCGAGCGCCTCGAGACCCTCGCTGCCGACGCCCGGGCCGAGGGCGTGAGCGGCGACGTCGTCCCCGCCGCCCTGGACGTCACGGACGAGGCCGCCGTCGCCGCGCTGGCCTCGCGCGTCGAGGCCGACGGCGGCGCCGACACCCTCGTCAACATCGCCGGCGGCGCGCTCGGCACGGACGCGGTGGGCGTGGGCGACCGCGCCGACTGGGAGTGGATGTACCGCGTCAACGTGCTCGGCACCCTGACGATGTGCCAGGCGTTCCTGCCCATGCTCCGCGCCCACGGCGAGGGCACCGTGCTCAACCTGACCTCGACCGCCGCCGTCACCGCCTACGAGGGCGGCGCCGGCTACAACGCCGCGAAGATGGGCCAGCACGGGCTCACCGGCGCGCTGCGCCTGGAGGAGGCCGAGCACAACGTGCGGGTGATCGAGGTGCTCCCGGGCATGGTCCACACCGAGGAGTTCTCCCGCAACCGCCTGGGCGGCGACCAGTCCGCCGCGGACGCCGTGTATGCGGGCGTGGAGAAGCCGCTCACCGCCGAGGACGTCGCCGAGGTGTGCGTCCACGCCGTCGAGCTGCCCCACCACGTGAACCTGGATCAGATCGTGATGCGGCCGGTCGCCCAGGCCGCCCAGCACAAGGTGATCCGCCGGTGAGCGGCGGGCCGCAGAACGTGTGGGCCGACGCGGTGGGCTCGGCATGAGCGCGCCCGTGCTGCACGTGATCGCCTGCGCCCACGGCACGCACGACGCGGCCGGCCGCGTCGTGATCGACGGCCTCCGTGCCGACCTGGCGGCCCTCCTGGACGCCGAGGGGCCGGGCGCCCAGGTCCACGAGGCCTACGTGGACGTGCAGAGCCCCTCCCTTGACGAGGTCGTGGCGGACCTGCCCCCGGGGGAGTCGGCCGTGATCGTGCCGCTGCTGCTGTCCCTGGGCCATCACGTCCACCACGACATCCACCACGCCGCGGCCGCCCGGCCCGACACGATCGCCGCCGCACCGCTGGCCGGGGTCGGGGACGACGTCGAGCCGCGCCTGGTGACCGTTCTGGCCGAACGGGTGGCCCAGGCGGTGCCGGCCGGTGAGGCCGCGACATCGGACATCATCCTGGCGGCGGCCGGCACTCGCGCCGCGGACGGCCAGGCCCAGGTGCACGCCCTGGCCGGGGCCCTGGCCCGGGCCACGGGACTGCCCGTGACCGCGGCGTTCGGGGCGGCGGCCACCCCCCGGGTGCCCGACGCCGTCTCCCGGGTGCGCGCCGCCGGCCGTCGCGCCGTGGTGGCCGCCCACCTGCTGGCCCCCGGGTACTTCCACGACCGACTCGGCGAGGCCGGCGCGGACGCGGTCACCGACCCCCTGCTGCCGCATCCGCTGGTGGCGCGGATCGCCCTGGACCGGCTGCGGTCCGCCCTCGCTGAGGCCCCGAGGGGAGCCGCCGGAGGCCGCTGAGCCGTTCGTCACACGACCGGGGCCGGGCCGGGCACCGACCGCGGCCCGGCCCCGGGAACGTGACGAACCGCGTCGACGATCTTGGGGGCTGGCATGCCGGGTTCCTAGCGTGGCGGCCATGACCCAGGTGAACGAGACGTCGAGGCCGGCGCGCACTCCGCGCCGTCCCTCCGCCAAGCCGCACGGCCAGTGGAAGGTGGACGGGACCGCCCCCCTGAACCACAACGAGGAGTTCAAGCAGCAGGACGACGGCCTGAACGTCCGCGAGCGCATCGAGCAGGTCTACGCCCACGAGGGCTTCGACTCGATCCCCTCGGACGACCTGCACGGCCGCTTCCGCTGGTGGGGCCTGTACACCCAGCGCCGGCAGGGGATCGACGGCGGCAAGACCGCCACCCTGGAGCCCCACGAACTCGAGGACCGCTACTTCATGCTGCGCGTGCGCATCGACGGCGGTGACCTCACCACCGAGCAGCTGCGCGTGATCGGCGGGATCTCCACCGACTTCGGCCGTGACACCGCGGACATCACCGACCGGCAGAACGTCCAGCTGCACTGGATCCGCGTCGAGGACGTCCCCGAGATCTGGCGGCGCCTGGAGTCCGTGGGCCTGTCCACCACCGAGGCCTGCGGCGACGTGCCGCGCGTGATCCTCGGCTCACCGGTGGCCGGGATCGCCGCGGACGAGATCATCGACCCCACGCCCGTGATCCGGG
Source organism: Micrococcus sp. iso_239 (assembly GCF_056173395.1). NCBI lineage: Bacteria > Bacillati > Actinomycetota > Actinomycetes > Micrococcales > Micrococcaceae > Micrococcus > Micrococcus sp. iso_239. Next base: position 1,026,523 of record NZ_CM149672.1, read on the forward strand.
AGATCGCGGACCGCTGGATCGGCGACCTCGAGGTCTCCAACCTGCCCCGCAAGTTCAAGACCGCCATCACCGGCCATCCCTCCCAGGACGTGGTCCACGAGATCAACGACATCTCCCTGATCGGCGTGGTGCACCCCGAGCTGGGCCCCGGCTACGACCTGTGGGTCGGTGGCGGCCTGTCCACGAAGGCCCGCCTGGCCGACCGGATCGGTGCGTTCGTCTCGGCCGAGCGCGCCCCCGAGGTGTGGCACGCCGTCGTGAGCATCTTCCGCGACTACGGCTACCGGCGCCTGCGCAACAAGGCCCGCATGAAGTACCTGCTCGAGGACTGGGGGCCGGCGAGGTTCCGCACCGTGCTGGAGGAGGAGTACCTCGGCTACGCCCTGCCCGACGGCCCCGCCCCGGCCCCGCCCACCCGCCCCGGCGACCACGTGGGGGTCCACGAGCAGAAGGACGGCCGCTTCTACATCGGTGCCGCCCCCGTCGTCGGCCGCTCCAGCGGCACCACCCTCACCGCCCTCGCGGACCTGCTCGAGGCCCACGGCTCCACGCGGCTGCGGACCACCCCCCACCAGAAGATCGTGGTGCTGGACGTGGAGCGGGACCGGGTGGACGCCGTCGTGGCCGGTTTGAAGGAGCTGGGACTGGACCCGGAGCCGTCCGTGTTCCGCCGCTCCACCATCGCCTGCACGGGCCTGGAGTTCTGCAAGCTCGCCATCGTGGACACGAAGGACACCGCCACCGCCGCGATCGCCCAGCTGGAGGAGCGCCTGGCCGACCTCGCCGACCGCCTCCCCGAGCGGCTGAGCCTGCATGTGAACGGCTGCCCCAACTCCTGCGCCCGCATCCAGACCGCGGACATCGGTCTGAAGGGGCAGCTGCTCCCGGACGACGACGGCGGCCAGACGCCCGGCTTCCAGGTGCACCTGGGCGGCGGGCTGGCCTCCGTGGACCGCGCCGAGGCCGGCCTCGGACGCAGCGTCCGCGGCCTGAAGGTCCGCGCGGACGGGCTGGTCGACTACGTCGAGCGCCTCGTCCGCCGGTACGACGAGCAGCGCGAGCCGGGCGAGACCTTCGCCCGGTGGGCGCACCGAGTCGACGAGGAGGCCCTCCGATGAGCACCGTTCCCCCCACCCGTCCGACCGAGGACCTCGAGCGCCTGCAGGCACTCGCGGAGTCCGGCGCCGCCGAGCTCGGCTGGGACGCCCCCGCCGCGGCGGTGGTCGACTGGGCCGCCCGCCATGTGGACCTCCGCCGGGCCGCCGTCGCCTGCTCCATGGCCGACGCCGTCCTGCCGCACCTGGTGGCGCAGCGGATGCCCGGCGTGGACGTCCTCTTCCTGGAGACCGGCTATCACTTCACCGAGACCCTCGCGACGCGCGACGAGGTGGCCCGCCGCCTCGACGTCACCGTGGTGGACGTGCTCCCGGAGCTGACCGTGGCCGAGCAGGACGAGCGCCACGGCAAGGACCTGTTCGCCCGTGACCCGGGGCTGTGCTGCGCGATGCGCAAGGTCGAGCCCCTCAACCGGGCGCTGGCCGGATACGACCTGTGGTTCACCGGCGTCCGCCGGGACGAGGCGCCGACGCGCACGAACACCCCGCTGGTGGGCTGGGACGAGGCCCACGGCATGGTCAAGGTCAACCCCGTCGCCCCGTGGAGCTTCGACGACCTGGTCGGCTACGCCACGGACCACGACGTGCCCGTGAACCTGCTCCTGCAGAACGGCTACCCGTCGATCGGCTGCCGTCCCTGCACCCGCCCCGTCGCCCCCGGGGAGGACCCCCGAGCCGGGCGCTGGGCCGGGACCGCGAAGACCGAGTGCGGCATCCACGTCTGAGCGCCGCACCCGAGACAGACCAAGGAGACACGATGACCCTCACCCATGCCCCCGACCCGGGGACCGTGAGCCCCGCCGGGCCCGACGTCCAGGACGCCCTGGAGGCCGAGGCGATCCACATCATCCGCGAGGTGGTGGCCGAGTTCGAGCGCCCCGCCATGCTCTTCTCGGGCGGCAAGGACTCGGTGGTGATGCTCCACCTGGCCGCGAAGGCCTTCTGGCCGGGCAGGATCCCCTTCCCGGTGGTCCACGTGGACACCGGCCACAACTTCCCCGAGGTCCTCGAGTTCCGCGACCGCACGGTGGAGCGGCTCGGCCTGCGGCTCGTGGTGGGCTCCGTGCAGGAGTACATCGACCGCGGCGAGCTGCGTGAGCGCGCCGACGGCACCCGCAACACCCTGCAGACCACCCCCCTGCTGGACACGATCCGGACCAACCGGTTCGACGCCGTCTTCGGGGGAGGCCGCCGTGACGAGGACAAGGCGCGGTCCAAGGAGCGGATCATCAGCCTGCGCGACGCGTTCGGGCAGTGGGACCCGCGCAACCAGCGCCCCGAGCTGTGGAACCTCTACAACGGCCGTCACACCCCCGGCCAGCACGTCCGCGCGTTCCCCATCAGCAACTGGACCGAACTGGACGTGTGGCGGTACATCGCCCGCGAGGGCATCGAGCTGCCCCCCATCTACTACGCGCACGAGCGGGAGGTCTTCCGCCGCGACGGCATGTGGCGCGCCGTGGGGGAGCACTCCCGCCCGACCGAGGGCGAGGAGGTCACCACGCGGACGGTGCGCTACCGCACGGTGGGCGACATGTCCTGCACCGGCGCCGTCCTCTCGGACGCCGCCACCGTCGAGGACGTCGTGCTCGAGGTCGCCGCCTCCACCCTGACCGAACGCGGGGCCACCCGCGCCGACGACCGCATCTCCGAGGCGGCCATGGAAGATCGCAAGAAGGACGGGTACTTCTGATGAGCACCGCACTGCTGGACCGGCACGCCCCCGCCGGGACCCTGTTCCGCCTGGCCACGGCCGGCTCGGTCGACGACGGCAAGTCCACCCTCGTGGGCCGCCTCCTGCACGACTCCAAGGCCGTCCTGGCCGACCAGCTCGAGGCCGTGGCCCGCACCTCCGCCGAGCGCGGCTTCGGCGGCGCCGAGGGCGGGCTGGACCTGGCGCTGCTGACCGACGGCCTGCGCGCCGAGCGGGAGCAGGGGATCACGATCGACGTCGCGTACCGGTACTTCGCCACGGACCGGCGCACCTTCGTGCTGGCCGACTGCCCCGGGCACGTGCAGTACACCCGCAACACCGTCACGGGCGCCTCGACGGCCGACGCCGTCGTGCTGCTCGTGGACGCCCGCAAGGGCGTGGTGGAGCAGACCCGACGCCACCTCAGCGTGGTGGCCCTGCTGCGGGTGCCGCACGTGATCGTCGCCGTCAACAAGATCGATCTCGTGGACTACTCCGAGGAGGTCTTCACCGCGATCGCCGAGGACGTCCGGCGCGTGGCCCGGGAGCTCGGCCTCTCCGACGCGGTGAGCGTCCCGGTGTCCGCCCTCCAGGGCGACAACGTGGTCACCCGCTCCGAGCGGACGGACTGGTACACCGGCCCCACGCTCATGGAGCTGCTCGAGTCCCTGCCCGGGGCGGACGCCGAGGACGACGCCGCCGCCTCCTTCCGCTTCCCGGTGCAGCTCGTGGTGCGCCCCCAGGGCGCCCTGGCCCCCGGCCTCGACCCCGAGGTGTTCCGCGACTACCGCGGCTACGCCGGGCAGGTCGTGGCGGGCACCGTCCGGCCCGGGGACGCCGTCGCCGTCCTCAGCCCGGGGCAGCCGGCGCGCACCACGACCGTGGTGGGCGTGGACGCCGCCGGGGAATCCCTTGAGGAGGCCTCCTCCCCACAGTCGGTGGTCCTGCGCCTGGCCGACGAGGTGGACGTGGCCCGCGGGGACACGATCGCCGCCGCGGACACCGCCCCGCGCCCCACCACGGAGGTGGCCGCCGCGCTGTGTTGGCTCTCCGCCGCACCGCTGCGCGTCGGGCAGCAGGTCCTCGTCAAGCACGGCACCGCCGTCGTCCGGGCGCTCGTCCAGGAGGTGGCCGGTCGGCTCGACCTCGACACCCTGCGGCTCGACCCGGCCGAGACCCTCGGGCTCAACGACATCGGACAGGTGCGCCTGCACCTGGCCGCGCCGCTGCCCGTGGAGCCCTACGCCGTGCATCGGCGCACCGGGGCGTTCCTCGTGATCGACCCCCAGGACGGGGCCACGCTCGCCGCCGGCATGGTGCGCGGCGGCGACGAGGCCTGATCCGGATGACGACGGGGCGACGGGAGCGGTCATGACAGTGGTGATGGAGGACGTGGGCAAGAGCTTCGGCGGGCCCACGCCCGTGCTGGAGGACGTCTCCGTGCGGATCGAGCCGGGCGAGTTCGTCTGCCTGCTCGGCGCGTCCGGATGCGGCAAGTCCACCCTGCTGAACATCATCGCCCGGCTCGAGGCGCCCACCGCGGGCGTCGTCAAGACCCCCCGGGAGGGGGCCGCGTTCATGTTCCAGGACGCCGCCCTCTTCCCGTGGCTCACCGCCCGCGGCAACATCGAGCTCGCCCTCCGCTTCGCCGGTGTGGCCGCGGGGGAGCGTCGGGAGCGTGCCGGGGAGCTGCTGCGCCTCGTCCACCTGGACGACGCCGCCGACCTGCGACCCCACCAGCTCTCCGGCGGCATGCGCCAGCGCGTCGCCCTGGCCCGGGCCCTCGCCCAGGACCGCCCCCTGCTGCTCATGGACGAGCCGTTCGCGGCCTTGGACGCGATCACCCGCGACCTGCTGCATGGGGAGCTCGAGCGCGTGTGGCGGCAGACCGGCCGGACGGTCGTGTTCGTCACCCACAACGTGGCCGAGGCCGTCCGCCTCGGCCAGCGGGTGCTGCTGCTGTCCTCACGTCCGGGTCGCGTCGTCGCCGAATGGGACGTGCCCGCAGCCGCCCGCCACGACGCGCCCGCCGCGGCCGCCCTCACGGCCGCCATCACCGCCCGACTCGGTCAGGAGATCCGTCGCCATGCGCACTGACACCCCCACCCTCGACGCCCCCGGCCGCGCGCCGGGGGCCGCCACCGACGACGAGCTGCGCGAGCTCGACAGCGGCCTCGACGCGCTCCAGGCCGTCGACTCGACCCGTCGGACGGGTCTGGCCGGGTGGGACTGGAGCCGGGTCCTGCTCCCGGTGGCCGCCGTCGTCCTGCTCGTGGCGATCTGGCAGGCCTTCGCGTGGCTGGCCGGTGCGCGCGGCGAGCCGATCACCGGTCCCGGCGACGTCCTCGGGGCCTTCGGGACGCTGTGGGCCCAGGGTCTCGTCCAGCAGGCAGTGGCGACGTCGGTGGGCCGCGCCGTCGTCGGCTTCGCACTCGCCGTGGTCGTCGGCGTCGGGCTGGGCCTGCTGCTCGGACAGGTCAGCGTCCTGCGGCGGGCGTTCGGCCCGCTGCTCACGGCCCTGATGGTGCTGCCCAACGTGGCCTGGGTGCCGCTCGCGGTGCTGTGGTTCGGCCTCAGCGACGCCACCGCGTACTTCGTGATGCTCACCGGCGCCGTCCCCGCCGTGGTCGCCGGCCTCACCACCGGCACGGACCAGGTGCCGCCGCAGCTGCGTCGCGCGGCCCGGGTGCTGGGCGCCTCGCGTCTCGAGACCGCCCTGCTGGTGGTCCTCCCGGCCGCCCTGCCCGCCTTCGTCTCCGGCCTGCGCCAGGGCTGGGCCTTCGCGTGGCGAGGCCTCATGGCCGCCGAGATCATCGCCGTCGGCGGGCCCATGGGCGTGGGACTCGGGACCCTGCTCCACGAGGGACGGGCCGAGTCCGACCTCGCCGTCGTCCTCTGCGCCGTCCTGGCCATCCTGGCCGTCGGCGTCCTCGTCGAACTGACCGCATTCGGCCCCGCCGAGCGGCGCATGCTGCGCCGCCGGGGGCTGCTGGAAGGGAGCACGCGATGACCGCGTCCGATCTGTACCCCACCTCCCTGCGTCTGCTCGGCCGTCCCGTCCTGATCGTGGGCGGCGGCCGGGTGGCCGGGCGCCGCGTGGGCGCCCTCCTCGACGCCGGCGCGCTCGTCAGCGTGGTGGCCCCGGAGCCGGGGGAGGAGGTGGAGCGGCTCGCGGCGGCCGGCCTGCTCACCCTGCACCGCCGCCCCTACCGCCCGTCCGACCTCGACGGGGTCTGGTTCGCCCAGACCGCCACCGGCGACCGGGCCGTGGACGGGGCCGTGGCCTCCGACGCCGAGGCCCGCCGCGTCTGGTGCGTCGACGCCTCCGACGCCGAGTCCTCCGCCGCCTGGACGCCTGCCGTCGTCCGGGCCGGGGACGTGACCGTGGCCGTCAACGCCGGGGGAGACCCTCGCCGCGCCCGCGCCCTGAAGGACGCGATCGCCCTCGCCCTGTCCACGGGGCGGCTGCCGCTGCGCCGGCGGCGCGCGTCCTCCGAGCCCGGTCGCGTGGCCCTCGTCGGCGGCGGCCCCGGCGACTCCGGGCTCATCACCGTGCGCGGCCGACAGCTGCTCGCGGAGGCCGATGTGGTGGTCGCCGACCGGCTGGGCCCGCGCGCCCTCCTGGCCGAGCTGGACCCGGCGGTGCCCGTGATCGAGGTCGGCAAGGCCCCCGGGAACCACCTGGCCACGCAGGACGAGATCAACGCCGTCCTGGTCCGGGAGGCCCGGGCCGGCCGCCTCGTCGTCCGGCTCAAGGGCGGCGACCCGTACGTGCTCGGCCGCGGCGGCGAGGAGGCGGCGCACTGCCGCGCCCACGGCGTCGACGTCGAGGTGGTCCCCGGTGTCACGAGCGCCGTCTCGGTGCCCGCCGCCGCGGGGATCCCGGTCACGCATCGCGGCGTCGCCACCGGCTTCACGCTGGTGACCGGCCACGAAGAGCTGGCCGAAGTGCCCACCCGGGCCGACCACACGCTCGTCCTGCTGATGGGCGTGCGCCGGCTCGCGGACACCGCGCGCCGACTGACGGAGCGCGGCCTCGACGGCGCGACGCCCGTGGCGATCATCGAGCGCGGCTGGATGCCGGACCAGCGGGTCACCGTGGGCACGGTGGAGACCATCGCCGCGCAGGCGGCCGCCGTCGGTGTGGAGAACCCCGCCGTGATCGTCGTGGGCGACGTCGTGCGCCTGAGCTCTTACGCCACCGGCGCGCCGGCGGCCGGCATCCCTGCCCCGATCTCGACCCTGAACCCGACCTCCGAAGGAGCACGAGCATGACCCCGACCCCCTCGTCCTCGAGGCCTGACCGCCCGTTGCGCATCGCCATCATCGGTGCCGGACCCGCCGGGGTGTACACGGCGGACATCCTGACCAAGGAGGAACGGGACTTCCGTGTCAGCATCGACCTGTTCGACCGGTACCCGGCCCCGTTCGGCCTGATCCGCTACGGGGTGGCCCCGGACCACCCGCGCATCAAGGGCATCGTGACCGCGCTGCACAAGGTCATGGACCGCGGGGACATCCGTTTCCTGGGGAACGTGGACTACGGCACGGACCTGAGCCTGGCGGATCTGCGTCGGCATTACGACGCGATCGTGTTCTCCACCGGTGCCGTGCGGGACGCGGCCCTGGACGTGCCGGGGGTGGAGTTGGCCGGCTCGTTCGGTGGCGCGGATTTCGCGTCCTGGTACGACGGGCACCCGGATGTGTCGCGGCACTGGCCGTTGGAGGCCACGCAGGTGGCGGTGATCGGCAACGGGAACGTGGCCCTGGATGTGGCCCGGATCCTGTCCAAGCATGCCGAGGACCTGTTGCCCACCGAGATCCCGGACAACGTGTACCGGGACCTGGCCGCCTCCCCGGTCACGGACGTGCACGTGTTCGGCCGGCGCGGGCCGGCGCAGGTGAAGTTCACCCCGTTGGAGCTGCGGGAGCTGGCGCATTCCCGGGATGTGGACATCGTGCTGTACGAGGAGGACTTCGACTTCGATGCGGCCTCGGAGAAGGCGATCGAGGAGAACAACCAGGTCCGCACGATGGTGGGGACGTTGACGAACTGGCTCATGGAGCAGGAGGACCGTCAGCAGAGCGCCTCGCGTCGGCTGCACCTGCATTTCCTGCAGGCCCCGGAGGAGTTCCTGGACGAGGACGGGGACGGCCGGGTGGACGGTCTGCGGATGCGCCGGATGGAGCTGGACGGCTCCGGTGGGGTCCGTCCGACGGGGGAGACCGTGGACTACCCGGTGCAGGCGGTGTACCGGGCGGTGGGCTATTTCGGGTCCCCGGTGGAGGGGGTGGAGTTCGATGAGGTGCGCGGGGTGATCCCGAACGCGGAGGGTCGTGTGCTGGACGCGGACGGTGCCCCGGTGCCGGGTCTGTATGCCTCGGGGTGGATCAAGCGGGGCCCGGTGGGGTTGATCGGGCACACCAAGGGTGACTCTCTGGAGACGATCAAGCATCTGATCGAGGACGAGCCGGGGTTGTGGAGGGCTCAGGAGCCCTCGGAGGAGCCGGTGATCGAGCTGCTCGAGTCCCGCGGCGTCCCGTACACGACGTGGGCCGGTTGGCATGCTCTGGATGACCACGAGAAGTCCCTGGGTGCGCAGGCCACGCAGGCCGGGCCGGTGGCGCGGGAGCGGGTGAAGGTCGTGGACCGGGAGGAGATGACCCGCATCTCCCGGGAGAGCGTCCTCCTCGGCGCCGGAGGCTGAGTCCTCCCGTCGGGCGGATTCGCGGCCGCGGCGCGGCCCACCCCTCGCCCGCGCCGCGGCCCGCTCCCTACCGTGGTGCCCATGACCACCTTCGCCGCAGCCGAACGCGCCCGTCTCGCTGACCTCCTGCTCGAGAAGGGCCCCCACGCGCCCACCCTGTGCGGCGGCTGGAGCACCCGCGACCTCGCCGCCCACCTCTGGCTGCGGGAGAGCCGGCCCGACGCCTTCGCCGCCCTGTTCATCCCGCCGCTGTCCCGCCACCTCGACCGCCTGACCGCGGACACCAAGCGCCGCGACTACGCCGAGGTCGTGCGGGAGTGGGCCGCGGGCCCGTCGGCGCTGAACCCCATGCGGGCGGCGGACAGGCACGTGAACGCGGCCGAGCACTTCATCCACCTCGAGGACGTCCGGCGCGGCGAGTCCGCGACCGGCGGCTCGCTGCCCGCCCCGCGCCCGTTCTCCCCGGACGAGGAGGACGCCCTCTACCGCTCGCTGCGTCGCATGGCCCCGCTGTTCCTGCGCACGTCCACGGCGCCGGTGGTCCTCCAGGGCCCGGGTCGCGCCCCGGTCACCGTCACCCGTGGGGCCGTGGCGCTGCGGGCGCCCGTCACGGTGACCGGCGAGGTCGGGGAGCTCCTCCTCTGGGCCTCGGGCCGGGACGCCGCCCACGTGGAGATCGACGGCGACGCGTCGGCGGCCGTGCGCACCGCCCTCTGACGCGCTCCGGCCCCGCGGCCACGGGCCGGCGCAGCGTCCACTACACTGGCGGGCACAGGCGTCGACCCGGCCATCACCGGCGAGCCTCCGGAAGAACGGGCCGCACGGCCCCAGTAGAACCGGACGGGTAAGCCCGTCACAGCAGTCATCAAGCGGCCAGCACCCCGGGGACCTCCCGACGCCGGCAAGCAAGGTGGTACCGCGTCCGCGGCCGGCCGGAGGGTCGGGCCCTCGGGCGTCCTTGCACGGAACCGACGCCCCGGACGCAAAGGACCCCCGTGTACCCCCTCGCCTCCTCCGCCCCTGACGGCCGCACCCCCGCCTCCCCGCGCTTCCCGGAGATCGAGCGCCGCATCCTGGCGTACTGGGACGAGGACGGCACCTTCCAGGCCTCGATCGACCAGCGTCCCACCCGGAACGAGGACGGCTCGCAGAACGAGTTCGTCTTCTACGACGGCCCGCCCTTCGCCAACGGCCTGCCGCACTACGGCCACCTGCTCACCGGGTACGTCAAGGACCTCGTGGCCCGCTACCAGACGCAGCAGGGCCGCCGCGTGGAGCGCCGCTTCGGCTGGGACACCCACGGCCTGCCCGCCGAGCTCGAGGCGATGAAGCAGCTGGGCATGACGGACAAGTCCGAGATCGAGGCCATGGGCATCGACACGTTCAACGACGCCTGCCGCTCCTCGGTCCTGAAGTACACGGACCAGTGGCAGGACTACGTGACCCGCCAGGCCCGCTGGGTCGACTTCGAGAACGACTACAAGACCCTCACCCCGGACTTCATGGAGTCCGTGATCTGGGCCTTCTCCGAGCTGCACCGCAAGGGCCTGACCTACCGCGGCTTCCGCGTCCTGCCCTACTGCTGGAACGACGAGACCCCGCTGTCCAACCACGAGCTGCGCATGGACGACGACGTCTACAAGATGCGCCAGGACCCCTCGGTCACCGTCACGTTCCCGATCACCGGCCTCCCGGCGGACCCCGCCCTCGTGCCCGACGGCGGCGCCGACGCGGCGCTCGCCGCGCACCTGGCCGGCGTCCACGTCCTGGCCTGGACCACCACGCCCTGGACGCTGCCGACCAACGCGGCCCTCGCCGTCGGCCCCCAGATCCAGTACGCCGTGGTGCCGGCCGGCCCCGAGGGCGCGACCGCGGACGGGGACCGCTTCCTCCTGGCCGTGGACCTCGTGGGCGCCCACGCCAAGGAGCTCGGCTACGCCGACGCCGACGCCGCCCGCGCCGCGGTCACCGAGACGATCCCCGGCGCCCGCCTCGGCGGCCTGGCCTACGCGCCGCTGTTCACGGACGTGTTCGACGCCCACCGCGGGGAGACCTTCACCGTCAACGGCCGTGACCTCGGCGTCGAGGGCGCCCACCGCATCCTCGTGGACGACTACGTCTCCACCGAGGACGGCACCGGCGTGGTCCACCAGGCGCCGGCCTACGGTGAGGACGATCAGCGCGTGTGCGAGGCCAACGGCATCCCCGTGCTGCTCTCCGTGGACTCCGGAGCCCGGTTCCTGCCGCTGTTCGCCCGCGAGGACGTCGGGCGCGGCGACCTGCGCGAGATCGCCGGCGTCCAGGTCTTCGAGGCCAACCGCACGATCATCCGCGCCCTGCGCGCCCTGGGCCGCGTGGCCCGCGAAGCTTCCTACGAGCACTCCTACCCGCACTGCTGGCGCTGCCGCACGCCCCTGATCTACCGCGCGGTGACGTCCTGGTACGTCAAGGTCACCCAGATCAAGGAGCGCATGCTCGAGCTGAACGAGGAGATCACCTGGATCCCCGGCAACGTGAAGCACGGGCAGTTCGGCACGTGGGTCGCCAACGCGCGCGACTGGTCCATCTCCCGCAACCGGTACTGGGGCTCGCCCATCCCGGTGTGGGAGTCCGACCACCCCGACTTCCCCCGCCAGGAGGTCTACGGCTCGCTCGCGGAGATCGAGGAGGCCTTCGGCCGCCTGCCGCGCAACGCCCAGGGCGAGGTGGACCTGCACCGCCCGTGGGTGGACGACCTCACCCGCCCCCACCCGGACCCCGAGGCCGCCGCGGCCGGCGCGGTCATGCGCCGCGTCGAGGACGTGCTGGACGTCTGGTTCGACTCCGGCTCCATGCCGTACGCCCAGGTGCACTACCCGTTCGAACGCGCGGACTGGTTCCCCACGCACAACCCGGCGGACTTCATCGTGGAGTACATCGGCCAGACGCGCGGCTGGTTCTACACCATGCACATCCTGGCGACCGCCCTGTTCGACCGGCCGGCGTTCTCCCACGTGATCGCGCACGGCATCGTGCTCGGCTCGGACGGGCAGAAGATGTCCAAGTCGCTGCGCAACTACCCGGACGTCACGGAGGTCCTGGACCGCGACGGCGCGGACGCCATGCGCTGGTTCCTCATGGCCAGCCCCATCCTGCGCGGCGGCAACCTGATCGTCACCGAGGACGGCATCCGCGAGGGCGTCCGCCAGGTGCTGCTGCCGGCGTGGAACGCCTACCACTTCTTCACCCTGTACGCGAACACCGCGCACGACGGCGGCGCCCGCCCCGAGGGGTACCGCGCGCAGGAGCGGCACACCGCCGAGGACCCCCTGGACCAGTACATCCTGGCCGCCACGGGCCGCATGCTGCGGCAGGTCAAGACCGGCCTGGACGCCTACGAGGTCTCGGACGCCACGGACGCGCTGCGCGGCTTCATGGACACCCTGACCAACTGGTACATCCGCCGGTCCCGTGAGCGGTTCTTCGACGAGGACACCGTCGCCTTCGACGTCCTCTACACCGTCCTGGAGGCCTTCACCCGGGCCGCCGCACCACTGATGCCGCTGATCGCCGAGGAGATCTGGCGCGGCCTCACCGGCGGCCGCTCGGTCCACCTGACCGACTACCCGGACGCCGACCTGTTCCCCCACGGGCCCGAGGCGGACTCCCTCGTGGCCCGCATGGATGCCGTGCGCCGCATCAGCTCGGCCGGCTCGGCCCTGCGCAAGGGGGCCGGGCGCCGGGTGCGCCTGCCCCTGCCCCGCCTGTCCGTCGTCGTCCCGGACGCGGCGGGCCTCGAGGGCACCTACGCCCGCATCGTGGCGGACGAGCTGAACCTCAAGGACGTCGAGCTCACCGAGCTCTCGGAGGAGGCGATCGCCCGCTACGGCATCGGCACGGAGCTGAAGCTGAACTTCCGCGAGCTCGGCAAGGCGTTCGGCCGGCAGGTGCCGCTCGTGAAGCAGGCGGTCGACGCCGGCGCGTACGAGGAGACGGCCGAGGGCCTGGCGGTCACGCTCGCCGACGGCGAGACCGTGACCCTGGCCCCCGCGCTCTACGAGCTGCGCACCGTCTCCACCGGTGCCCCCGAGGGGACCGCGGTGGGCGTGCTGCCCGGCACCGCCGGCTTCCTCGTGCTGGACACCGAGGTCTCCGCGGAGCTGGCCGCCGAGGGCACCGCCCGGGACGTGGTCCGCGCCGTCCAGGCGGCCCGCAAGGACGCCGGCCTGGACGTCTCCGACCGCGTGCGCACGCGGATCGAGGGCCCCACCGCCGTCGTGGCGGCGCTCGAGGCCCACCGCGGCCTCGTCGCGGAGGAGACCCTCACGGTGGACCTGGAGCTCGTGGACTCCGGTGCGGCCGACCCGCGCAAGGACCCGGCCGACGACGCCATGAAGACCGTGGCAGTCACCGTCGCGAAGGCGGACGCGTGATGCGCGGGGACGCCCCGGGCACGGTCGAGGAGGTCTACCGGGACCTGCTCGCCCGCGCCCCGGAGAACACGATGCAGCCGCGGCTCGAGCCGATGCGGCGCGTGCTCGCGCTGCTCGGCGACCCGCAGCACGCGGCCCCCGTGATCCACCTGACCGGCACCAACGGCAAGACGTCCACGGCGCGGATGGTCGAGGCCGTCCTGCGCGCCTACGGGCTGCGCACCGGGCGCTACACCTCGCCGCACCTGCAGCGCGTCACGGAGCGGATCAGCATCGACGGCGCCCCGGTGGCCGACGAGACCTTCGTGCGCGTGTGGGGGGAGATCCTCCCGATCGTGCAGACCGTGGACGCGGAGCTCGAGGCCGCGGGCGAGGTCCCGCTGACGTACTTCGAGGCGGTCACCACGCTGGGCTTCGCGGTGTTCGCGGACGAGCCCGTGGAGGTCGTCGTCCTCGAGGTGGGCCTCGGGGGCGTGACGGACGCGACCAACGTCGCGGACGCCGTCGTCTCCGTGGTCACCCCCATCTCCCTGGACCACACGGACCTGCTGGGGGAGACCGAGGCCGAGATCGCCGAGGAGAAGGCCGGCATCATCAAGCCCGGCGGCGCCCTCGTCTCCGCCGCCCAGGAGCGCGACGCCGCCCAGGTGCTGCTCGAGGCGGCGCAGGCGGCCGACGTGCCGTTCCGCTTCGAGGGCGTCGAGTTCGGCGTGCTCGAGCGCTCCCTGGCCGTGGGCGGCCAGCAGGTGTCCGTGCGTGGCCTCGCGGCCGAGTACCGGGACCTGTTCCTGCCGCTGCTCGGGGAGCACCAGGCGCAGAACCTCGCGGTCGCCGTGGCGGCCCTGGAGATGTTCCTGGGCGGCGGCGAGCGGCCGCTGGACGAGGAGCTGCTGCGCGAGGGGCTGTCCCAGGTCACCTCGCCCGGCCGGCTCGAGGTGCTGCGCACCGCCCCCACGCTCATCGTGGACGCCGCCCACAACCCGGACGGCGTGCGGGCCACGGCCCGCGCGGTGCAGGAGGCGTTCGGCTTCACCCGCCTCTCGCTGGTCGTCGGGATCCTCCAGGAGAAGGACGCGCCGGGCATGCTCGCGGCGCTCTACCGGGCGTTCGGCGACGACGTGGAGGACCTCGCGGTGACGCAGTCCTCCTCGGCCCGCGCCATCCCGGCCGGGGAGCTGGCCCGCATGGCCGTCGACGCCGGCTGGCCCGAGGATGACGTGTACGCCACCGAGTCCGTGCCGGACGCCCTGGAGTGGGCGGTCGGCCGCGCGGAGGCCCTGGAGACGAGCGCGGACGAACTGGCCTCCGGCACCGGCGGCGGCGTGCTCGTGCTCGGCTCGATCACCCTGGCCGCGGAGGTCCGCACCCTCGTGGGCGAGCCCCGCCACGCCGGCCCCGTCACCGTGGCCGCCCGCGGCCTCGACCCCGCCGACCTGCTCGACGCCGTCGGGCTGGCGGACGCCGACGAGGACGACCTGGACCCGGAGATCCTCGAGCTGCTCGAGGACCGCGACGACGCCGGCGCCCGCCGCCGGCCGGAGGAGGACCGATGACCCCCGACCAGCCGGAGACCGGAGGCGCCACGGAGCAGGGGCGCTTCGGCGACGAGTCCTGGCGCCCCGCGCGTGAGACGCGAGCCCAGCGGCAGTGGCGCCCCGGCACTCGTCGGCGCCGCCGCTCCGTGCGCGCCCTGTTCACCTCCACGATCCTCATGCTCGAGGCGGTGCTCATCTTCTTCCTCGGGCTCATGCTGTTCGGCATGCACCGGGACGAGCCGGGCGCCTGGTGGTTCGTGGCGGGCTACTCCGCGCTGGCCGTCGTCGCGGTGCTGACCTGCGCCCTGGTGCGCAAGCCCGTCGGCATCGCGATCGGCTGGGCGATCCAGGCCGTCCTGCTGGCCTCCGGCTTCTGGGAGTACTCGATGTTCGTGGTGGGGGCCCTCTTCGCGCTGACGTGGGCGTACGCCGTGATCAAGGGCGGTGCCATGGACGTCGAGAACGCACACCGGGACCGCCTCGAGGCCGCCTGGGAGGCCGAGCACGGACGCTGAGACCCGGGCCCCACTAGGGTGGGGCGGGAACCGGACCGCGCTCGCGGCCGTCCGACGACGCTAGGAGCACACCCCATGACGCACCACACCGAAGAGACCCTCGTCCTCATCAAGCCGGACGGGGTGGCCCGCAACCTGGTCGGCGAGATCCTCGCGCGCATCGAGCGCAAGGGCTACGTGATCGCCGATCTGAAGATGCTCACGCCCACCCGCGCCATGCTGGAGCGCCACTACGAGGAGCACCAGGGCAAGCCGTTCTTCGAGCCGCTGGTCGCGTTCATGGCCTCCGGCCCCGTGGTGGCCGCGCGCGTCACGGGCGATTCGGTGATCGAGGGCTTCCGCTCGCTGGCCGGCAAGACCGATCCCACCGTGGCCGCCCCGGGCACCATCCGCGGCGACCTGGGCCGGGACTGGGGCGAGGCCGTCCAGAAGAACCTCGTCCACGGTTCGGACTCGACCCTCTCGGCCGAGCGCGAGCTCGCGATCTGGTTCGGCTGAGCCCGTTCCGGGCCCGCACGACGGCGGCCGGTCACCCTGGTGGGGTGACCGGCCGCCGTCGTCGCGTCCGGTGGGGGAGCGCGGGCTCAGTCGATCCCGATGACCCCGAGGCCCAGTTCCAGCAGGATCGAGGCGAACACCAGGACGTAGAGGAGCACGATCACGGGCCAGGCCAGCTCCCGGGCGAGTCGGACGAGGCCGGCCGGGGCCGGCAGCGTGCCGGTCTGCAGGTTCCGGGACGTCACGAGCACGAGCTGGGCGATGACCATGGCCCACACGATCATGCAGTAGAGGCAGAGCGTGCCGATGCTGTAGACGGCCGAGTACCAGAGCCACACGCAGAATGCGAAGCCCGCCAGGATCCCCGCGTTCATCAGCAGCCAGTACCAGCGGGCGAAGCGGGCGCCGGCGAGCAGGGACACCGCCACGGTGATGAGCACGGAGAACGCGACCACGCCGATGTACGTGTTCGGGAAGCCGAAGGTGTGGGCCTGCCACGACTGCATCACCTGGCCGCAGGACACCCACGGGTTGAGGTCGCAGGACGTGCGGTGCGTCGGGTCAGCGGTGAGGAGGGCGCGCTCGACGATGATGATGATCGTGGCCGTCAGCGCCACGAGCGAGGTGATCAGGAGCAGCGCCGCCGTGCCCGCGGGCCGGGCGTACCAGGTGAGCCGGGCCTCCTCGGCGGGGACGTCGTCGGCAGGGGAGAGGCGGACGTCGTCCGTCAGCGGGGTCGCAGGCATGGACACGATTCTAGGCGCGCGCCCGGGGCGGATGTGAGACAATCGGCCCTGGCCGTCCCGTGGCCACACCGCGGGGCAGCCCGCTGCGCGCCCGACGTCGGGCCGCCGCCGAGGCGCCCCCGCGTCGAGCATCGTGCGGGAGGTGGACGCCGGGCCCCGCCCGTGTGCGTCCGTGCGCCGGCCGGCGGACGGCACGTGACGCCCAGGCCCCGATCTCGAGGGCGCAGCGGTTCCGCGCCGGCCCCTGACGGTCGACGCGGTCCACCCGATGACTTCTCGGAGTCCGCCTCCCGGCGCACCCGTGGCGCACGGCGCCCGGGGCAACGCGGCCGGCGGCGGACGCGGACACGCCGGGCGGCGGCGAGTGTGGCGTCGTCGGTCGGCGGGAGGTGCTGCCATGGCGGCCAACAACGAGGACACGACCCGCGCAGACGAACGCGCGGAGGAGACGGCCGGGCAGGCCGTGACGCAGACCGCGGCGGACACCGCCGCCGCGGACCCGGCCGAGGAGCCGAGCGCGCCGACGCTGCAGGTCGACCCGACCGACCCGTTCGCCGTGCCGGCGAACCTGATCGAGGTCCTGCGCACCGAGACCACGTCCCGGCAGCGCTCCGAGGACGAGGACGCCGGAGAGTCCGAGGACCGGGCCGAGGGCGCCGTGGTCTCCCGGCGGCGCCGCCGACGCCGCCGCGGCGAGGTGGACATGGAGCTCGACGGCGGCGAGGCCGGCGATCCCGAGCACACCGTCACCCGCGTGCGCGCGCCGCGCCAGGCCGTCGGCACCGCCTCGGACACCGTCCAGAGCGTCAAGGGCTCCACCCGGCTCGAGGCGAAGCGCCAGCGCCGCCGCGACTCCCGCTCGGGCGGGCGTCGCCGCACCGTGATCACCGAGGCCGAGTTCCTGGCCCGCCGCGAGGCCGTGGACCGCAAGATGCTGGTGCGCCAGCGCGACCAGCGCATCCAGATCGCCGTGCTCGAGGACGGCGTGCTGGCCGAGCACTTCGTCTCGCACACCACGCAGGACTCGATGATCGGCAACGTGTATCTGGGCAAGGTCCAGAACGTGCTGCCGTCCATGGAGGCCGCGTTCGTGGACATCGGCCGCGGACGCAACGCCGTGCTCTACGCGGGCGAGGTCAACTGGGACGCCGCCCAGCTGGACGGCAAGCCGAGGAAGATCGAGAACGCGCTCAAGTCCGGCGACACCGTGCTCGTCCAGGTCACCAAGGACCCGGTGGGCCACAAGGGCGCCCGTCTGACCAGCCAGGTCTCCCTGCCCGGCCGCTACCTCGTGTACGTGCCGGGAGGCTCGATGACCGGCATCTCCCGCAAGCTGCCGGACGTGGAGCGCTCGCGTCTGAAGAAGATCCTCAAGGACCACCTGCCGCAGGACGCCGGCGTGATCGTGCGCACCGCGGCCGAGGGCACCTCCGAGCAGGAGCTGCAGAACGACATCAACCGTCTGCGCGCCCAGTGGGAGGGCATCCAGGAGAAGGCGTCCGGCACCAAGGTGCTCGCCCCCGAGCTGCTCTACGCCGAGCCGGACCTGACCATCAAGACGGTCCGCGACGTCTTCAACGAGGACTTCTCCGCCATGCTCGTGCAGGGCGAGGCCACGTGGGACAACATCGAGGCCTACGTGACCTACGTGGCCCCGCACCTGCTGGACCGGTTGCACCACTGGGTGCCGGAGGACCACGACGGCGAGGACCTGTACGCCACCCACCGCGTGGACGAGCAGCTCCACAAGGCGCTCGAGCGCAAGGTGTACCTGCCCTCCGGCGGCTCGCTCGTGATCGACCGCACCGAGGCCATGACCGTGGTGGACGTGAACACCGGCAAGTTCACGGGCTCCGGCGGCAACCTCGAGGAGACCGTCACCAAGAACAACCTCGAGGCCGCCGAGGAGATCGTCCGGCAGCTGCGCCTGCGGGACATCGGCGGCATCATCGTCATCGACTTCATCGACATGGTGCTCGAGGCCAACCGCGACCTCGTGCTGCGGCGTCTCGTGGAGTGCCTGGGCCGGGACCGCACGAAGCACCAGGTCGCCGAGGTGACCTCGCTCGGCCTGGTCCAGATGACGCGCAAGCGCATGGGCACCGGGCTCGTGGAGGTGTTCTCGGAGACCTGCGAGCACTGCGCCGGCCGCGGCATCATCATCAAGGACACCCCCGTCGAGCGGGGCCGCTCCGGCGGTGAGCAGCGCGGCGAGGCGGAGGGCCGCCGTCGTCGCCGGCGCCGGGGCAACGGCGAGGGCGAGCACGCCCACGCCGCCGCGGCCACGACGACGGGCGCCGAGCACGCCGACTCCGAGGACGAGCGGCAGCGCCGTGAGCGGGCCGAGGCCGCCCGGGTCGCCCTGCACTCGATCGCGAAGGCCTCCGGCAAGGTGGCCGAGGACGAGACCCCCGCGCAGGAGCCCGCCCCCGCCGAGCAGGCGGCGGACGCCGCCGAGGACTCAGTGGTCGAGGCCGTCGAGGCCGCGTCGACCGGGCCCGCGGAGGCCGGGGAGCCGGCCGCGGCGGACGAGGAGGAGACGCCGCGTCGCCGGCGCCGTCGGGGCCGCCGGCGCAGCCGGGGCCGCGCTGAGGAGTCGGGGGACACCGGCGCCGAGGATGCCGGCTCCGAGGATGCCGCGCGGTCGCACGACGACGGCCCCGCCGAGTCCGCCGGTCAGACCCGTCAGACCGAGGAGGAGGCGGCCGAGCCGGCCGCCGCCGCGGCCCCCGAGCACCAGGACCCGGTCGTGCAGGCCGAGGAGGCCGTGGCCGCCGTCGCGGAGGCGGAGGCCGACGCCGAGGCCGAGTCCCCGGAAGACGCGGCTGAGCAGGACGACCGTCCCCGCCGGTCCCGGCGTCGCCGGGGTGGCCGCGGGCGGTCTCGCCGAGGCGGCGAGGCGGCCTCGACCGAGGCCGACGCCGACGCCGAGGACCACGGTGCGGAGCGCGCGACGCCGTCGCGGCACGAGGCCGCGGACGCCGACTCCTCGGTGGCCGTGTCCTCCGAGGTCGCATCGGAGCCTGTGCCTGCCGAGGATGCCCCGGCGCCCGTGCCCGCCGAGGATGCCCCGGCGCCCCGGCGCCGCCGGTCCCGCCGGGCCTCGAGCGACGGCGTCGTCCGTCCGGCCGCCGGTGCGGACGCGTCCGCCGAGCGGACGGCCGACCGCACGGACGCGGCTCCGGTGGAGGCCACCGAGCCCTCGCCCGAGGAGTCCACGGACGCCACCGAGGTCCACGAGCAGCCCGCCGCCCCGGCCGCCGTCGAGGAGGCCGTGATGGTGGAGCCTGCGGCGACCGAGCCGACGGCGGAGCCCACGGCGGACGCGGACCAGGCGTCCGCCGCGGACGCCCCGACCGAGGCCCAGGCGGCTCCGACCGCCCCGGTGCCCGGATCGCCGCGCCGGCGCTCGCGTCGCGCCGTGTCGTCCGACGGCGTCCACGTCCAGGTCCAGGCCGCGCCCGGCGGCGCCCAGGGCGGCCGCTTCACCGCGGCCGTGGCCGAGGCGTCCACCCCCGCCGAGCCGCAGGGTGCCGCCCCGGTGATGCTCGGCGTCGGAGTGAAGGCCGCCGACCTGGCCCGTCGCGGCCGCTGACCGTCGTCGGTGCCGCCGCCCCGGGCCTGCCCCGGGCGGCGGCGACGCGCCGACACGCCTCTGTTTGGTCCGGATGCCCGGCAGCGAGTATGCTGGACCATCGGTGTTCACCGCCCGCACGCTCCCGCATGTCCCGGTGAGGGACCGCCGGACCCGGACGCAGCCGCGGTCGAGGTGCGGGCGAGCAGAACCCGATCTGATCCGTTGAAACGTCGAGAGAAGTGAGTCCCAAGTGGTGTACGCGATTGTCCGCGCTGGCGGCCGCCAGGAGAAGGTTTCCGTCGGAGACCTCGTTACCCTTGACCGCGTTCCCGCTGAGACCGGTGGCTCCGTCGAGCTGCCCGCTCTGATGCTGGTGGACGGGGACGAGGTCAAGGCTGGCGCCGATGCCGCCGGTGTGAAGGTGACCGCCGAGGTCGTCTCCCACTCCCGTGGCAAGAAGGTCGTCATCATGAAGTACAAGAACAAGACCGGCTACAAGAAGCGCCAGGGCCACCGCTCTGAGCTGTCCACGGTCAAGATCACCGGGATCGCCTGAGCCGTCACCGGCACCGGCGAAACCGAGCATCCGAGAGGTTAGGCAACAGCAATGGCACATAAGAAGGCCGGCAGTTCCTCGAAGAACGGCCGCGATTCGAACCCGCAGTACCTCGGCGTCAAGCGCTACGGCGGCGAGGACGTCAACGCCGGCGAGATCATCGTCCGCCAGCGTGGCACCAAGTTCCACCCGGGCCGCAACGTCGGCCGCGGCAAGGACGACACCCTCTTCGCGCTGTCCGCGGGCTCCGTGGCCTTCGGCCAGCGCCGCGGCCGCAAGGTCGTGGACATCGTCCCCGCCGCGGAGTGATCTGACACTCGTGCGGTCTGCGTGCGGACCCTCGCCCGGCGAGGACACCCGCACCCCCTGACGCCCCGGCGGGGGCGGGCCCGGCATCCACCGGACCCGCCCCCGCCGTCGGCGTCTCCGGCCCCTGGGCCGTCTGAGTCCGATCCCTCCAGCCCCTAGGAGCACTCCCATGGCAGCCTTCGTGGACCGCGTGGTCCTCCACCTCACCGCCGGCAACGGCGGGCACGGGTGCGTCTCCGTGCATCGCGAGAAGTTCAAGCCCCTGGGTGGCCCCGACGGCGGCGACGGGGGCGACGGCGGCGACATCACCCTCGTGGTGGACTCGCAGACCACCACGCTGCTGGACTACCACCACGCCCCGCACCGGTCCGCTGAGAACGGCCAGCCGGGCATGGGCGACCACCGCGAGGGCAAGAACGGCCAGTCGCTCGTGCTGCCCGTGCCGGACGGCACGGTGGTCAAGGATGAGCAGGGCAACATCGTGGCCGATCTCGTGGGGGAGGGCGCGACCTACGTCGCCGCCGCCGGCGGTCAGGGCGGCCTCGGCAACGCGGCTCTGGCCTCCGTGAAGCGCAAGGCGCCCGGCTTCGCGCTGCTCGGCCTGCCGGGGGAGAGCCGGGACCTGACGCTCGAGATCAAGACCGTGGCGGACGTCGCGCTCGTGGGCTTCCCCTCGGCCGGCAAGTCCTCCCTCATCGCTGCCCTGTCTGCGGCCCGTCCCAAGATCGCGGACTACCCGTTCACCACGCTCGTGCCCAACCTCGGGGTCGTGCAGGCCGGCGACGTGCGCTTCACCGTGGCCGACGTCCCGGGCCTGATCCCCGGTGCCTCGGAGGGCCGCGGCCTCGGCCTGGAGTTCCTGCGCCACGTCGAGCGCTGCGCCGCGCTCGTGCACGTCCTCGACTGCGGCAGCCTCGAGTCCGACCGCGACCCGATCGCCGACTTCGAGGCCATCGAGGCCGAGCTCGAGGCCTACGCGGTGGAGCCCGTCTTCTCCCAGGGCGGGGAGGGCGTCGTACCGCTGAACGAGCGGCCCCGCCTCATCGCCCTGAACAAGACCGACCTGCCCGACGGCGCCGCGATGGCGGACATGGTCCGCGACGAGCTCGAGGGCCGTGGCCTGCGGGTCTTCGACATCTCCGCGCTGGCCCGCGAGGGCCTGGACGCCCTCAAGTACGCCATGGCCGAGCTCGTGGCGGAGGCCCGTTCCCGGGTGGTCGAGCCCGTGCTGGCCGCGCCCGTCGAGGTGCCGCGCCGGCATCGCCGCCGCGGCGAGCGGGCCGAATTCACGATCCGCCGCGAGGAGCGCAACCTCGAGCCTCTGTTCCGCGTGCGCGGCGAGAAGCCCGAGCGGTGGGTGGCCCAGACGGACTTCCAGAACGACGAGGCGATCGGCTACCTTGCGGACCGGCTCCAGCGGGCCGGCGTCGAGGACGGCCTGTTCAAGGCCGGTGCGAGGCCGGGCGACGCCGTGGTGATCGGCGACGACGTCACGGGCGTGGTCTTCGACTGGGAGCCCACGCTGTCCGCGGGAGCCGAGCTGCTCGCCGGGCCCCGTGGCACCGACCTGCGGCTCGACGAGCGCACCCGCGCGACCCGCGCGGAGAAGCGCGCCGAGCAGGATGCCCGCCGGGCCGCCCGTGCGGCGACCCGGGCCGAGATGGAGGCCGAGCGACGCTCCGGCCTGTGGACCGACACCGACGATCGAGAGGGATGATCCATGTCCGTGCGGCGCACCGTCGTCACCCGCTATCCGACCCCCGCCACGCGCGGCTCCGAGGACCCGCGGGCCAACCCCGTGACCTCGCGGGAGACGATGGGCGCCGCACGTCGCGTTGTCGTGAAGATCGGCTCGTCCTCGCTGACCACCCCGGACGGCCTGGACGTGGCGGCCATCGACCGGCTCGTGGACGTCCTCGCCGCCGAGCGGCAGAAGGGCACCCAGGTGGTGCTCGTGTCCTCCGGTGCCATCGCGGCCGGCTTCCCGCACCTCGGGCTGAGCCGCCGCCCCAAGGACACCGCCACCCAGCAGGCCTCGGCGGCGGTCGGCCAGAGCAAGCTCATGGCGCACTACACCACGAGCTTCGGCCGGCACGACACGGAGGTGGCGCAGGTGCTCCTCACCGCCGAGGAGCTCATGCGGCGCACCCAGTACACGAACGCGCACCGCGCCCTCGCGCGGCTGCTCACGCTCGACGTGATGCCGATCGTCAACGAGAACGACGCCGTGGCCACGCGCGAGATCCGCTTCGGTGACAACGACCGCCTCGCGGCCCTCACCGCCAACCTTTGCAAGGCGGACCTGCTGGTCCTGCTCTCCGACGTGGACGCCCTCTACACGGGCCATCCCTCCCACCCGGACGCGCGGCGCATCCCCGAGGTGACCTCCGACGACGACCTGTCCGGCGTCGACGTGCGCGTGCCCGGCTCTGCCGGTGTGGGCACCGGCGGCATGGTGACCAAGGTGGACGCGGCCGGCATCGCGGCCACCACCGGCATCCCGACCCTGCTGACCTCGGCCGCCAATGCGGGCGCCGCCTTCGCGGGGGAGGACGTGGGCACGTGGTTCTCCGCCACCGGCCGCCGCCGGTCCGCCCGCGCGGCGTGGCTCGGCCTCACGGCGGAGGTCCGGGGTCGGCTCGTCATCGACGACGGCGCGGTGGCCGGGGCGATCGACCGCGGCCGCTCCCTGCTGGCCGCGGGCATCACCGGCTGCACGGGCGACTTCACGCCGGGCGACGTCGTCGAGATCGTGGACGCGCACGGCCGGGTGCGGGCGCGCGGCCTCGTGCAGTACTCCTCGTCGCAGCTGCCCGCCATGCTCGGGCGGACGACCGCCGACCTTCGCGAGGACCTCGGCGCGGGCTACGACGGCGTCGTCGTGCACGCCGACGACTGGGTGCGCCTGGCTCCGCCGCAGCGCTGACCGGCACGGGCTCCGGCCGAGTCGACGGACCGGGGCCTCGTGCCTCGTCCGGGGCGCTCGATAGGCTGGCGGCATGCAGACCACCGAGAGCACCGCACCCCAGGATCAGTCCGGCCGCCAGGACGCCGAGGCGCCGACGCCCGAGGTCGAGGAGGCCGTCCGCCAGCGGGCCGAGTGGGCGCGTCAGGCCGTGCCCGAGCTGGCCACCGCCGGCCGCGCCCGCAAGGACGCCGTCCTGCGCCACATGGCCGAGGCCCTGCGCGCCAACGCGGCCGCGATCATCACGGCCAACCGCGAGGACCGCGGCCGCGGCCGCGAGGCCGGCACCTCGGCGGCCCTGCTGGACCGCCTCAAGCTGGACGAGGCGCGCGTCGAGGCGCTGGCCCTCGCCCTGGAGACCCTGGCCGGACTGCCGGACCCCGTGGGCACCGTGGTCCGCGGCGGTCCGTTGCCCAACGGCGTGCGGATGAGCCAGGTGCGGGTGCCCCTGGGCGTCGTGGGCGCCGTGTACGAGGCCCGTCCGAACGTCACGGTGGACATCGCCGGCATCGCCCTGAAGTCGGGCAACGGCGTGATCCTGCGCGGCGGCTCGGCCGCGGAGTCCACCAACACGGTCCTGATCCAGGTGCTGCGCGAGGCGCTCGTGGACCAGGGCTTCGACCCCAACATCATCCAGGGCATCGACGATCTCGGACGTCCCGGCGTCGCCGCGCTGATGGCCGCCCGTGGCGCGGTGGACGTCCTCGTCCCGCGCGGCGGCCGTGAGCTGATCCAGCGCGTGGTCCGCGAGGCCCGGGTGCCCGTGATCGAGACGGGTGAGGGCAACGTGCATCTGTACGTGGACGCCTCCGCACCCAAGCAGATGGCGGTGGACATCGCGCTCAACTCGAAGACCCACCGCACCTCCGTGTGCAATGCGGCCGAGACCCTGCTGCTCCACCGGGACGCGGAGGAGACGGGCCGAGAAGTGCTGCGCGCCCTCACCCGTGCCGGCGTGCTGCTGCACGTGGACGAGGCCGCGCGGGCCTGGCTGCCCACGCTCGCCGACCGCGGCGACCACGCCCGGGACGCCGTGGACGCCACCGAGGAGGACTGGGGCACCGAGTACCTGGACATGGAGATGGCCGTGCGGGTCGTGGACTCCCTCGACCAGGCGATCGAGCACATCGGCCGGTGGTCCACGGGCCACACCGAGGCCATCGTCACGAACGACCTGGCCGCGGCCGAGCAGTTCATCACCGAGGTGGACGCCGCGGCCGTCATCGTGAACGCGTCCACCCGCTTCACCGACGGCGGCGAGCTCGGCCTCGGCGCCGAAGTGGGCATCTCCACCCAGAAGATGCACGCCCGCGGGCCCATGGGCCTGGAGGAGCTCACGACCACCAAGTGGATCCTGCGCGGCGACGGGCAGATCCGCCGCTGAGCCGGGCTACGATGGACACCAGGACCCCTTCGGCCCGGCCCCGGCCCGGCCGTCTGACCCGCTGCACCGAGGAGCATCCATGCTGAACACCTCCCTGATCCTGGCCGCCGCCGAGGGCCACCACGTCGTCAACGAGCTGCCGATGGACCCCATCTGGTACGGCCTGCTCGTCTTCGCGCTGCTGATGGTCGCCCTGGCCGCCACCATGTCCATGCGCTCCCGTGCGCTGCGCCTGCCCGAGCCCACCACCGCGGTCCAGCACCACGGCACCGGCCGCGGCTCGCACACCTCCGGTCACTGACGTCTCACCGGCCCGCCGCGTCGTCGCCTCCTCCGCCGGGGGCGACGCGGCGGGCCGTCCGTTCGTCTCCTGAGCGCATGACCGTCGCCTCCCGCACCCCCGTCACCGCGCCCACCGCCGGGCGCGCCCGCCGTCCGCGCCTCGGCATCATGGGCGGCACCTTCGACCCGATCCACCACGGGCACCTCGTGGCCGCCTCAGAGGTGGCCGCCGAGTTCGAGCTGGACGAGGTCGTCTTCGTCCCCACGGGCCAGCCGTGGCAGAAGTCGGACCGGCAGGTCTCCCCGGCCGAGGACCGCTACCTCATGACCGTGGTGGCGACCGCCTCCAACCCCCGGTTCACCGTCTCCCGCGTGGACATCGACCGCCCCGGCGCCACCTACACCGTGGACACGCTGCGGGACCTGCACCGACTGCACCCGGACGCCGAGCTGTTCTTCATCACCGGCGCGGACGCCATGGGCCAGATCCTCACGTGGAAGGACGTGGACGAGCTCTGGGGCCTGGCGCACTTCGTCGGTGTCACCCGTCCCGGCCACGACCTCTCGGACATGGGCCTGGGGGATGACGTGTCCCTGATGGAGATCCCCGCCATGGCGATCTCCTCCACGGACTGCCGGGAGCGCGTCCGCCGGGGCCGGCCCGTCTGGTATCTCGTCCCGGACGGCGTCGTCCAATACATCGCCAAGCACCACCTCTACGTCTCGGAAGAGGAGACCTCGTGACCGTTCCCCAGACCACCCTGGACGCCCTCACCACCGCCGCGGCCGCCGCCGCGGACAAGCTCGGCACGCACATCGTCGCGTTCGACGTCGCCGAGCGGCTCGGCCTGACCGACGCCTTCCTGATCGCCTCCGGCGCCTCGGAGCGTCAGGTCAACGCGATCGTCGACGGCGTCGAGGAGGCGCTGCTGAAGGACGAGCAGCTCAAGCCGCTGCGTCGCGAGGGCCGGTCCGACGGCCACTGGGTGCTGCTCGACTACGGGCACTTCGTGGTGCACGTCCAGCATCGCGAGGACCGCGAGTTCTACGCGCTGGACCGCCTGTGGAAGGACACCCCGGCGATCGACCTCGGCCTGCCGGAGGAGAGCACCCGCCCGGACGCGGCCGCCCAGGACGACGGCGCCTCCGCCTCGCACGCCTCCTGAGCGGGGCCGCGAGATGCGCCTGATCCTGCTGCGTCACGGCGAGACCGACTGGAACGCCCTGGACCGCTACCAGGGGCACACGGACATCGAGCTGAACGCCGAGGGGGAGCGTCAGGCGCGCCGCGCCGCCGGCGGGCCCGTGGGCGATCTGCTCGAGGACGCGGAGGAGCTCGTGGTCGTGTGCTCCCCGCTGGCCCGGGCGCGGTGCACGGCCGAGATCGTCCTCCAGGCCCGGGTGGGCGCGGCGTCCGTGGCCGTCGACCCGGAGCTGATGGAGCTGGCCGGGGGACAGTGGGAGGGCCTGGAGCTCAGTGCCATCGCGGAACGCTGGCCGGACGAGCACCGCCTCTGGCGGGCCGAGCCGGTGCTCGACGCCGGTCCCGTCGGCGGGGAGACCCTGCGCGGGGGCGGCGAGCGGGCCCTGCGTGCGTTGCGCGGGCACGTGCCCCCGCACTGGGGAGACACCCCGCGCGACGGTGGCGCCCAGACTCTGCTCGCCGTGGCCCACGGTGCGCTGATCCGCGCGGCCACGGGGTTGCTCCTGCGTCACGAGGGCGAGGCCTTCGCGGCGATGGCGCGGATCGGCAACGCCCGCGCCGCCGTGTTGCAGGGCGCGTTCACTGCCGACACCGGGGCCGAGGGCTGGGGCGACTGGACCCTCGAGGGCTACGGCATCTGAGCGCGCCTCGGCCCGGACGCCGATTTGGCGCCCGCGCGGGGACCGTGTACGCTGGTCGAGTTGCCAGCGAGGCGAACGGCCCGGAAACGGCGCGTGAACATCGCGGGTGACGCACACATCTGGGGGTATGGCGCAGTTGGTAGCGCGTCTGCATGGCATGCAGAAGGTCAGGGGTTCGAATCCCCTTACCTCCACCAGTCAGGAGGCCCGGTCCGTACGGACCGGGCCTTCGTCGTCGTCGGGCTCCCGTGCGGGGCCGGGAGGCGACCGCCGCCCCGCGACATCACCGCGGTTCTGCACTGCGGTGATGTCGCTCCGCCGCGGTCGGTGCGGGGGACACGCCCGGGAACGCGGCGCGCTCCACCGCCGTGAGTGCGGGTTCCACCGCACGGCCCTCCCGCGCCGAGGCGACGGCGGCCTCGAGCACCGCCATCACGGCGACGGCCTGGTCGGGGGTGGCGGCGTCGCTGCCCGGGCGGCCCAGGATCGCGTTGCGCACGCCCGTGTAGGACCGCTGCTGGGCTCCGGTCGGCGCAGGGACGCGCTCGATGTTCCCCTCCACGTCGTGCAGGAGGATCGGGTCCGGGTCGACGCCCCAGCCCTCGGCGCCGGGGAGCAGACCCGCGCGCAGCTGCGCCTCCTGCTGATCCGGCAGTTCCTTCACCGCGGAGCCGCGCGTCCCGTGGACCGCGAAGCGCGGGCTGCCGCCGGCCACGAGCATCGACGCCTGCAGGACGACGCGCCGGCCCGGGTACTGCAGCACGCAGTGCGCCCAGTCCTCGACCGGGGCGCCCGGACGCAGGACCGCGAGGTTGGCGTCCACGCGATCGGGGACACCGAAGAGCAGGAGCGCCTGGTCGACCAGGTGCGGGCCGAGGTCGAACCAGATGCCGCCCCCGGGCACCGCGGCTTCCCGCCAGCGGTCCCGGACGGTCGGGCGGAAACGGTCGATCCGGGACTCGAGGTGGACGACGTCCCCGAGCCGGCCGGAGCGGACCAGCTCGGCGATGCCCAGGAAGTCGCTGTCGAAGCGGCGGTTCTGGAACACCCGCAGCACCCGCCCCGTCTCGGCCGCGAGGTCGCGCAGCTCCCGCGCCTCGGCGAGACTCAGCGTGAACGGCTTGTCCACCACCACGTGCCTACCCGCCCTCAGGGCCGTGCGCGCGAGCGGCGCGTGTTGGTCGTTCGGGGCGGCGATCACCACGAGGTCCACGTCGTGGCACGCCAGGAGCGCGTCCACGTCAGGCACCACGACGACGTCCGGCAGGTCCGCGTGCACCGCGTCCGGGCGGCTCGAGACGACATGGGTGAGAGCGAGTCCCTCCGTGGCGTGGAGCAGGGGGACGTGGAACGTCTTCCCGGCGAACCCGTAGCCGATCAGCGCGGTGCGGATCGGTGCGTCGGTGGGGGACATGCAGGACCTCCTGGGCTGGCGGCGGGCATGGGAGCGTCCCCTGCACGCTAGGCCGTGGGACCGCGGCGGTCCATCGACGCCGCCCGGCCGGTTTGCGCGGTCCCTGCAGGCCGGATATTCTATTCAGGTGCTCCGGCCGGTCCACCGGAACCGGAGTCACCACCCACCTGGGGGTATGGCGCAGTTGGTAGCGCGTCTGCATGGCATGCAGAAGGTCAGGGGTTCGAATCCCCTTACCTCCACCAGGCAGAAGGCCCGGTCCATACGGACCGGGCCTTCGTCGTCGTAACGGCCAGCTCGCCGTCGAGACCCGCCGGTCACGACCGGGTTGCGGTCCAGCGTCGATCACGCATCGACGTCGCACAGCCCTTTCACGGCAGGCTCTCGGCGGACAGACTCGAGGCGTCCCCACCCGTGGAGCCCGGAACACCGGCGCTGCAGAGGCGGGGACCGCCACCCCTGTCCGGCCGACTCAGTGAGGAGCTGCCATGTCCGTCATCCGCACCCGTCGTCCCTCCCTCCGTCACCTGCCCGCCGCCGTCGCCGCCGCCGGCCTCATCACCACCGTCGCCCTCGCCGGCCCCGCCGCCGCCTGGGACGACGCCCACGGCCCCCAGGCCGGCTACTTCCAGGCCGTCGACCACGAGAACGTCACCACCGCCTTCTTCCAGACCTACGACGGCTACGACCCGGAGGACCTCACGCTCACGCTCACCCCGGTGGCCGAGGACGGCACCCGCCTGGAGGGCGGCCAGGAGGTCGAGTTCACCGCCCTGGACGTCATCGACGGTGGTGCGGTGGACGTCCTCGAGACCCGCCGCGCGCTCGGCGCGGCCGGTGCAGGCCTGGTGCGGTACGACGTCGTGGCCGACGGGCAGATGCTGAACATGGGCATCACGCTCCAGGCGGACGCCGACCTCGCCGACGATCAGGGGGCGGCCGTGCACTCCGTCGACGGCCCGCAGATGGCCCACCTCGGGGACCGGCCCCTGGCCTGGGACTCGGCCATGCAGCTGGCACCCGGGGTGGAGGGCGCCGAGATCGTCCACCTGGTCGCCGCGCCGACGATGGAGAACACCTACGCGGCGGTCGTGGCCGAGCCGGCCCACGGTGAGGTCTTCGCGTTCCGTGACTCGGAGCACTCCCAGCTCCGTGCCTGGTACATCCCCGACGAGGGCTTCGTCGGCACGGACACCTTCACCGTCGACTTCCACAGCGAGCACGTCGCCCATGTCCAGACCGTCACCGTGCACGTCGGCGAGGAGATCCCCGCCGCGTACGACGGCTTCCTCGATGCCGAGGACGGCGTCCTCAACGGGAAGCCGCTCGACCTGACCGACCCGGACACCGCCGCGGCGCTCGCCGCGTTCCGGGCCGACGAGGCCGCCCCGGCTCCGGAGGACGGGGAGGAACAGCCCGCTCCGGCTCCGGAGGACGGGGAGGAACAGCCCGCTCCGGCTCCGGAGGACGACGCCGACGCCGACGAGCAGCACACGACCCCGGACACCGTCGAGACGGGGCAGTCCACCGGCTGGTGGCTGGCCGGCCTCGGCGCCGCCGCCGCGGGAGTGCAGGTCGCGGCCCGCCGTCGTCTGGGCCTGACCGACTGACAGCCCGCCGCGCACAGATCCTTCGACGCGCCGCCCCTCTTACGCTCAGGGGCGGCGCGTCCGTGCCGGCATGACACGCGGCCGGCAGCCCGCGCGTCAGTCGCCGAGGCCCGCCAGCAGCAGGTCCAGTCCCTCCTCGAAGGGTGCGTCCGCATAGGGGTTCCGCGCCCCCGTCGCGCGCGTGCCCCCGCCCGCCCGGAAGGCCTCGGCGGCCGCGCCAAGCGCGGGCAGGCGCTCCTGCGCCCCCGCCACCTCGAAGATGTCGGCCGGAGCGTCGACGTCGTACGCAGACCCGTAGATGAACGACTCGAGCGCGATCACCCGGGCCAGCACCTGCTCCGGCGCCAGACCGGTCCGGGCCAGCACCGCGCACACCGTCTCGTAGACCCGCTGCGTCGACGGGGCTCCCTCGATCGGCAGGGTCGCGATGAGCGGGATCAGCGGCGGATGGGCCGCGAAGACGTCGCGGTAGGAGCGCGCCCACGCCCGCAGGGCGGCGACGACGGGCACCTCGCCCCGGATCGCGGCCTCCAGCTCGACGAGCGAGACCTCGCCCATCACGGCGTCCTGCAGCAGGACGAGCAGCTCATGCTTGCCGCTGATGTGGTTGTAGAGCGCGCTCGGCGCCACGCCCAGGCGACGGCCGACCGCCGCCATGGTGAGCCCTTCGTATCCCTCGGTGCGGGCGACCGCGAGCGCCGCGTCCGCGATCGCTTCGCGGCTCAGAGCGGGGGAGAGAGGTCGTCCGCGGTGGCGGCGCGCCCGGGGCGGTTCAGTGGTCTCGTCCATCCGGCCATTCTGACCCGTCGGACGGGCAGGAGGTGTCAGGCCGGCTACGGACCAGCCTTCCCTTCCCGGCGCGCGGCCCGTACAGTGAGCGCCGACACTCTAAATGAACGGCATTCACCCGGGCCCCGCCCGATGCCCCGTCCCCGCCAGAGGAGCACCCCATGACCACCGCCCCCGCCACCGCCGGCCGCGAGCGCCGGACGAGCGACGTCGTCGTGATCGGCGCCGGCCCGGCCGGCCTCATGGCCGCCCGCACCGCGAAGGCCCAGGGCCTGTCCGTCACCGTCCTGGAGGCTCGCCGGCGCGTCGGCGGCCGCACCTGGAACGGCCTGGTCGAGGGCGCCGACGGCAAGGACCACTTCATCGAGATCGGCGGCCAGTGGATCTCCCCGGACCAGACCCGCCTCATCTCCCTGGTGGAGGAGCTCGGCCTGCCGACGTTCTCCCGCTTCCGCGACGGTCGCAACGTCTACGTGGACCCGCGCGGAGAACGCCACGTCTACGACGGCCTCGACTTCCCGGTGGCCGAGAAGACGGACCGGGAGATGGATCGCCTGATCGCCAAGATCGACGAACTGACCGCCGAGATCGACGCCGCCGCCCCGTGGGAGCACCCGCGGGCCGCCGAGCTGGACAAGATCTCCTTCCGGCACTGGCTGGAGCAGCAGTCCGACGACCCGGAGGCCATCGACAACGTCTCCATCTACATCGCCTCCGGCATGCTGACCAAGCCCTCCCACACCTTCTCCCTGCTCCAGGCGCTGCTCATGTCCGCCTCGGCGGGGTCGTTCCGCAACCTGGTGGACGAGGACTTCATCCTGGACAAGCGCGTCGAGGGCGGCATGCAGTCCGTGTCCCTGGCCATGGCCGCCGAGCTGGGCGACGACGTCGTCCTCGGCCAGCCGGTGCGCACCCTGCGCTGGGCCGAGCCGGACCCGTCCACCGCGGACGAGAAGAACGGTGTGGCCGCAGACGTGCGCAACGGCGTGGCGCACGACGGCGCCGCCGGCGACGTCGTGGCGCTCACTGACGACTACGAGGTGCACGCCCGCTACGCGGTCCTGGCCGTCCCGCCGAACCTCTACAGCCGCATCTCCTTCGAGCCGCCGATGCCGCGCGAGCAGCAGATCGCGCACCAGCACATCTCCATGGGCCTGGTCATCAAGGTGCACGCCGTGTACGAGACCCCGTTCTGGCGCGAGGAGGGCCTGTCCGGCACGTGCTTCGGTGGGGGCCGTCTCGTCCAGGAGATCTATGACAACACCAACCGCGGCGAGAACCTGGCCGGTGGCGCCCCGGGCGAGGAGGACCCGCACGGCACCCTCGTCGGCTTCGTGTCCGACGTGTACGCGGAGCAGATGTGGGCCCTGCCGGAGGAGGAGCGCAAGGCCGCGATCCTCGGCGCCATGGCCGAGTACCTCGGCCCCCGGACCCTCGAGCCGATCGCGTTCTTCCTCTCGGACATGGCCGCCGAGGAGTGGACCCGAGGCGCCTACGCCACCAGCTACGACCTCGGCGGGCTCTCCCGCTGGGGCCACCTCCAGAACCGCCCGACCGGTCCCATCCACTACGCGTGCTCGGACATCGCAGCCGAGGGCTACCAGCACGTGGACGGCGCGATCCGCATGGGCGAGGCCGCCGCCCTGGCCATCGCCGAGCGGGAAGCCACCGACGCGGGGCAGCCCACCGGCTGACCGGCCCGACGGACAAGGACATCCTCATGAGCGCATCCACCCCACGACGCCGCGTCGTCGACAATGAGGGACACGAGCACGTGTACCCGACCACCTCCGCCATCGAGCAGGTCAACCTGCTCAACCCGGGCGGGGTGAGCAACAAGGGGCTCCAGGCCGGCAAGGTCGGCCTGCTCGGGGCGGTGGTGATCGGCGTCTCCGTCGTCGCCCCCGCCTACACGTTGACCTCGGGCCTCGGGCCGACCATCAGCACCGTCGGCACCCACGTGCCCGCGATCCTGCTGCTCGGCTTCATCCCGATGCTCCTGGTGGCCCTCGGCTACCGGGCGCTGAACACGCGGGTGCCGGACTCCGGCACGTCGTTCACCTGGGCCACGCACGCCTTCGGGCCGTATGTCGGGTGGATGGGCGGCTGGGGGCTCATCGCCGCCTCCGTGATCGTGCTGTCCAACCTGGCGGCCGTCGCCGTCGACTTCACGTTCCTGCTGCTCGCCCAGATCACCGGGAGCCAGGCCATCGCGGACCTGGCCGGCAACCTGTGGGTCAACATCCCCCTGACCCTGGTGTACCTGGCCCTGGCCGGATGGATCTCGCACCGCGGCATGGAGACCACCAAGCACCTGCAGTACATCCTGGTGGCCTTCCAGATCCTGGCCCTCGGTGCGTTCGCGGTCGCCGCCCTGACGCAGTCCTCCCGTGGCGCGGGCTTCGACCCCACCCCGGTGCAGCTGGACTGGTTCAACCCGTTCACCGCGGGCGACTTCAGTGTGGTCGCGGCCGGCGTCTCCCTGTCCATCTTCCTGTTCTGGGGCTGGGACGTGACCCTCACGATGAACGAGGAGACCAAGGACCCCGAGCGCACCCCCGGCCGGGCCGCCGCCGTCACCGTGTTCGTCATCATCGCCGTCTACATCCTGTCCGCCCTGGCCGTGATCTCCTGGGCGGGCATCGGCTCCGAGGGCCTGGGCGCGGGCAACCCGGACAACCAGGAGTCGATCTTCGCGGTCCTCGCCGGCCCGATCCTGGGCCCCTTTGCCGTGATCATGTCCAGCGCGATCCTCGTCAGCTCCCTGGCCTCCCTGCAGTCCACCATGGTCTCCCCGGCCCGCACCCTGCTGGCGATGGGCTTCTACCGGGCCGTGCCCGCGCGCTTCGCCGAGCTGAGCCCCCGGTTCAACAGCCCGGCCTTCGCGACCTGGGTGTGCGCGGGCTTCGCCGGCCTCTTCTACGTCGTCACGCGGCTGCTCTCCGAGAACGCCCTGTGGGACACCATCACCGCTCTGGGCCTGATGATCTGCTTCTACTACGGCATCACCGCCCTGGCCTGCGTCTGGTACTTCCGCCGCGAGTGGTTCACCTCGGTGGGCAACGCCCTCACCACCTTCCTGTTCCCGCTGATCGGCGGCCTCGTGCTGCTGGTGATGTTCTGCGTGACCGCGATGGACTCCACCGACCCCGACTACGGCTCCGGCTCCTCCGTGTTCGGTGTCGGCACCGTGTTCATCCTGGGCATGGGCGTGCTGGCCATCGGCGTGGTACTGATGATGTGGACGCGGCTGCGCCACCCGGCCTACTTCCGTGGCGAGACCCTGCCGCAGACGGACTCGACCCGACCCATCCCGATCATCCGTCCGGACGACGACGGCACTGCCGTGGTCCGGGACCCCAACGAGAGGACCCACTCATGAGCACCCCCACCGGCTATCGCGTGCAGGACCCCAGCACCGACCAGGTCGTGGAGACCTTCCCCGCCCTCGCCGACGGTGAGGTCGACCAGGTGCTGGCCGCCGCCGAGACCGCCCAGCGCGCATGGGCCGCCCGCCCCATCGAGGAACGCGCCACCATCGTGCAGAAGGTCGCGGACCTCTTCGAGGAGCGCAAAGACGAGCTCGCGCAGATCATCGCCACCGAGATGGGCAAGCGCGTGACCGAGGGCGTCGAGGAGGCGGAGTTCAGCTCGGCCATCTTCGGCTACTTCGCGGACAAGGGCCCCACCCTCGCCGCGGACCGCCCCATCGAGACCTACGGGGGCGGCCGCGCCATGATCCGCCACCTGCCCCTGGGTGTGCTGCTGGGCGTCATGCCGTGGAACTTCCCGTACTACCAGATCGCCCGTTTCGCCGCGCCGAACCTCATGCTCGGCAACGCGATCGTGCTCAAGCACGCCGAGATCTGCCCGCGCTCGGCCCTGGCCGTGCAGCAGATCATGGACGACGCCGGCGTGCCGGCCGGCGTGTACACCAACGTGTTCGCCACGCACGACCAGATCGCCGAGTTCATCGCCGACCCGCGCGTGGCCGGCGTCTCCCTGACCGGCTCCGAGCGGGCCGGCTCCGTGATCGGCGCGCTCGCGGGCCAGCACCTCAAGAAGGCCGTCCTCGAGCTCGGCGGGTCGGACCCGTACATCGTGCTCGACGCCGAGGATCCGGCCGAGGCCGCCCGCACCGCGTGGGCGACCCGCATGTACAACATGGGCCAGGCCTGCAACTCCAACAAGCGCATGATCGTCTCGGCGGACATCCATGACGCCTTCGTGGCCGAGCTGGTGTCCCTGGCCGACGCCATGAAGCCCGGGGAGGCCGCCGACGAGGACCCGACGGTGTTCACCCCGCTGTCCTCGCGCGGTGCCGCCGAGGGCCTGG
Organism: Micrococcus sp. iso_239; assembly: GCF_056173395.1. NCBI lineage: Bacteria > Bacillati > Actinomycetota > Actinomycetes > Micrococcales > Micrococcaceae > Micrococcus > Micrococcus sp. iso_239. The sequence continues at coordinate 1,061,812 of NZ_CM149672.1, forward strand.
CCGAGCAGGTGGAGCGGGCCCGTCAGCAGGGCGCGACCGTCCACGTCGGCGGGACCGTCACGGACGAGGCGGGCGCCCGCTTCGCCCCGGCCGTGATCACGGGCGTCACCTCCGAGATGGACGCCTACCGCGAGGAGCTCTTCGGCCCCGTCGCCGTCGTCTACAAGGTGGAGTCCGCGGACGAGGCGCTCGCCCTCGCCAACGACTCCCAGTACGGCCTGGGCGGCGCCGTGTTCTCCCAGGACGAGGCCCAGGCCGAGCGGATCGCCCGGCAGCTCGAGGTCGGCATGGCCAACGTCAACACGCCGGCGGGCGAGGGGGCGGAGATCCCGTTCGGCGGCGTCAAACGCTCCGGCTTCGGCCGCGAGCTCGGCCCGCTCGGCATGGACGAGTTCGTCAACAAGCAGATGTACTTCGTCCAGGACTGACATCCCACGACGACGACGGGCCCGCCTCCGGTGACCGGAGGCGGGCCCGTCCGCGTCCCGCCGGCGTGGCGGGAGCGATGGGTCAGCGACGCGCATGTCGCACAGCGGGTTCTAGGCTGGCGCGCCCTTGCCCCTTCAACCGGGGCGCGGCCATCATGGACCGGATCCCCGTCGAGAACTGCAGAATCGAGATGCCTGATGTACCCCACCCCGATGACCTTTGACGTGGCGCGCGCCGGCCGCGCTCTCGCCCAGGTCAGTGTCCGCACCCTGGCCACCGCGGCCGGCCTCGAGAAGGAGCAGCTGCGCCGCTTCGAGAAGGGGCTGGCCGACCTGCGGGTGGACGAGCGTCTGCGTCTGGAGAAGGCCCTGCGCAAGTACGGCGTCGGGCTGGTCCCGGAGGACGAGTTCGGCGGCGCGGGGGTCCGCCGGATCTTCACCGCCGAGAAGTCCCGGCGCCTCGAGGTCCTGGAGAACGAAGGCGGCCCCGCGTACGAGGACGACATCTGAGTCCTCCGCCGACAGGCGCACGGCCCCGCATCCCGGGCAGGGATGCGGGGCCGTCGTCGTCGGTCCGCCGGTGGCGGGCGCTCAGGCGGACTGCAGCGCCTTCGTGACCTCGCTCAGGCCCTCCTTGAGGAGGTCCTCACCGATGGTCAGCGGCGGCAGGAAGCGTACGACGTTGCCGTAGGTGCCGCAGGTGAGCAGGATGACGCCGGTGGCGCGCACGGCCGCGGCCACGGTGGCGGTCAGCGTCGCGTCCGGCTCGCCGGTGGCGGGGCCCACGAACTCGATCGCCATCATCGCGCCGCGGCCGCGGACCTCGGCGATGCGGTCGTCGGCGTTCTGCTCGAAGTGCTCGCGGATGACCTGCTCGATCCGGCGGGCCTTCTCCAGGAGACCGTCCTCCTCGACGGCCTCGAACACGGCGAGCGCCGCCGCCGTGGCGACGGGGTTGCCGCCGTAGGTGCCCCCGAGGCCGCCCGGGTGCACGGAGTCCATCACCTCGGCGCGGCCGGTGACGCCGGAGAGCGGCATGCCGCCGGCGATGCCCTTGGCGGTCGCCATCAGGTCCGGCTCGATGCCCTCGGTCTCGGAGGCGAACCAGGCGCCGGTGCGGGCGATGCCGGACTGGACCTCGTCCGCGATGAACAGGACGTCGTTGGCCTTGCACCACTCGACCACGGCCGGCAGGAAGCCCTCGGCCGGGACGATGAAGCCGCCCTCGCCCTGGATCGGCTCCATGATCACGGCGGCCAGGTTGTCGGCACCGATCTGCTTCTCCAGCGCGGAGATGGCGCGCTGCGCGGCCTCGGCGCCGGACAGGCCGTCCCGCAGCGGGTAGGAGCCGGGCACGCGGTAGACCTCGGGGGCGAACGGTCCGAAGCTGTGCTTGTAGGGCATGGACTTGGCGGTCAGCGCCATCGTCAGGGTGGTGCGGCCGTGATAGGCGTGGTCGAACGCGGCCACGGCCTGCCTGCCGGTGTAGGCGCGGGCCACCTTGACGGCGTTCTCCACGGCCTCGGCGCCGGAGTTGAACAGGGCGGTGCGGGTCTCGCCGGGGATCGGGCAGGTGCGGTCCAGCTGCTCTGCCACGGCCACGTAGCCCTCGTAGGGCGTGATCATGAACGAGGTGTGGGTGAACTGCGCGACCTGCTCCTGGACGGCGGCCACGACGCGCGGGTGGGAGGCGCCCACGGAGGTGACGGCGATGCCGGAGGCCAGATCGATCAGGCGGTTGCCGTCCACGTCCTCGAGGATGCCGCCCGCGGCGCGGGCCGCGTACACCGGCATCGTGGTGGCCACTCCGGCCGGGACGGCGCGCTTCTGGCGCTCGGCGAGCTCACGGGAGCGAGGGCCGGGCAGCTCGGTGACCAGATGGCGGGTCTGCTCGAGGTCGGGGGTGGCGGTCATGGGGATGCCTCCTGGGAACGGCTCACGGGGAGCGGGGACGACGGGTGGGCACGACGACGACGCGTCGGGCCGCGTCCTCCCATGGTGGGGCGTCGGGTCCATGCCGTCCAGTGATGATCTGGCATGGCGGCTATGCTCATCCGGCATGGAGGAGAAACTGCTCAGGGCCTTCGTCACGGTGGCCGAGGTCGGCACGGTCTCGGGGGCCGCGATCCGCCTGGATCTCGTGCAGTCCGCGCTCAGTCGGCAGCTGCAGCGGCTTCAGCGTGAGCTGCGCCTGCCACTGTTCGCCCGGGTCGGCGGCCGGCTCGAGCTGACGACGGCCGGCGAGGCGTTCCTCCCGGTGGCGCGCGAGGTCCTCGTCGCCCATCGCCGGGCGGAGCAGGCGGCCCGCACGCTCGCCTCCGGTCGGCTCACGGACGTGGCCGTGGCCGCACCGGGCACCACCCTCATCGACGTCGTGCTGCCGTTCGTGGCCACCTTCGGGGAGGAGGACCCGCGCCCGCGCGTCGCGGAGACCCAGCTGGACGACTCGCTGCTCGACGCCGTCGCGCGGCACGACCTCGTGGTGATGCCGACGGTGCCGCCGCCCTCCGTCGCGTCGCTGCCGCTGATGGACCTGCCGGTCTGGGCGTACGTCGCCCCGGGCCACCCCTGGGCGGGCCGGACGCGGGTGTCCCTCGACGACCTCGTGGCCCAGCCGGTCGTCGCACCCGCCCGCACCTTCATGGCGCGGCGCGTCCTCGACGGCGCCGTGGCCGTGGCGGGCCTCACGCCGCCGGCCCTCGTCGAGGCGAACTCCGGGCGGGTGGCCCAGGCCCTGGTCGCGACGGGGGCGGGCGTCGCCGTCGTCACCGAGGACCCGGCCTTCGGGTTGACGCCGGTGCGGGTCATCGCGCAGGGGCGGGCGCTCGCGGTGCGACTGCACGCGGCGTGGCGGGAGGACCACTTCGCCACCGCGACGCTGGAGAAGATCGCCCGTCGGCTGCAGGCCTTCGTCCGGGACCGCTATGCCGAGCCCGGGGATGACGCGCCGCGCTGAGGCCGGAGCGCGTGAGACCATGCCGTCGTCGGACGCGGCCCCGGGCGGGCCGCGTCGATGCACACGAGGGGAGAACCCGGATGAACACCACCGTCCGACGCGCCCTGTGGGTGGTCCTGTTGCTGCTGTGCCTGAGCCTCGTGTTCCTCGCGCTGCGCGGGGTGCTGGCGGTCGGCGCCGTGCCGATCAGCGCTGCCCCCACCCTCAGCGCCACGGCGTCCGTGAGCCCGTCCTCTGCGGCAACCACGCGGGAGGCGGCGGTTCCCGTCGAGACCCAGGAGCTCGCCGGCACACCCACGCCGTCCGAGGAGCCGACCCCCACCGAGGAGCCGGCACCGTCCGAGGAGCCGACCCCCGCCGCGGCCGCCCACCTCTCCGGCCCCGCCGCCCCGTGGGACGAGGTCACGGCGACGCCCGTGCACGTGGACGTCCACCAGGACGGCGAGCAGATCGTCGGAGCGGGGATCGACCTCACGCAGTTGGATGAGGGCGGCGACCTGGACCCGGAGCCACAGACGGTCGGCTGGTACGGCCCGCCGCAGTGGGGCACCACGCCGGGGGAGCGGTCCCGGTACGCGGGGGTCCTGGCCGGGCACGTCGTCTACCACGGCGTGCGGGACGTGTTCTGGAACCTGGGCGACGTGCGCGCGGGTGCCGTCGTCGTGGTGACATACGACGACGGCACGCAGGCCGCCTTCGAGGCGGACGCGGACGCGGTCTCGGTGGAGAAGGAGGCGCTCACCCAGGATCCGTCGCACCGCTGGGCATGGGAGCCCGGGGGCGACGACGCGAAGGTCACGCTGATCACGTGCGACCTCGTGCCGGGCACCGGGATGGCCGGGAACGCCTTCAACAACTGGGTGGTGCAGGCCACCCGCGTCGCCTGAGGCCGCGGCGACCCCGGGGCCGGGAGGCCGGAGGGGTACCCTGGGGAGGCCGGGGCGGCCGACCGCGTCGGACCGCCCTTGACCCCGTGACCGGGTGACGACCGCCGAGAGGACCTGCGCCCATGAGCCGAGCCGACATCGCCCCCGCCCGCGTGCACCCCCGCCGCTGGAGCGTGGCCGTCGGAGGGGCGCTCCTGAGCATCACCCTGGCCACCGGCGGCTGCAGCGTCGTCGAGGAGCCCGGACAGACCGGTGACACGGAGGCGGGGAACACCTACCTGGAGGGCGTGCTGGCCAGCCCCAGCCAGACGTCCGCCGACCCGCTCGCGGCGGACATCCAGTTCGCGGGTCTGCTGCTGCGCAACCACCGCGACGCGATCCAGCAGTCCGATCAGGTGCTGGGCAAGGACGGCGTGGACCAGGAGATCCGGGCCACCGCCGAACGGATGAAGTCCGAGCACGAGGAGCGGGCGGGCCGGCTCGAGTCGATGCTCGAGGGCTGGGGCGTCCCCTCGGATGACGTGCGCGGTGCGGGTGCCGAGGCGACCCCGTCTGCGCAGCCCGAGTCCACGGAGGACGCGGAGCCGGCGGAGATCGTGGGCGACGAGCTGCGCGCCGGACTCCTGTCCGACCGGGAGAAGAACGTGCTGGCCGCCGCCGAGCCGGAGGAGGCAGGACGGATCTACCTGCTCCAGATGCGCCGCCTCTATCAGGGCGCGCTGACGATCTCCGCCACGGAGGCGGAGGACGGCTCGGACGACGCGGCGAAGGAGCTGGCCTCCAGCGTGGTCGAGGGCCACCGCAAGGAGCTGGAGAGCTTGGCCGCGACGCTCGCGGAGATGGGCGTGATCGGGTCGAGCGGGGCGCGCACGGCGGAACCGTCCGGGTTCACCGGCCCCATCAAGATCGAGGGCACCGGCGCCGACGGCGGCTCCGTCCCCTCGGACTTCGTCCCGGAGCCGCTGCAGCGGGTGCGCAACTTCCGCGCCACCCAGAAGCCGGTGCTGCCGTCGTCGAGCTCGCCCAGTTCCTCCAGCGCGTCGGGCTCCGCCAGCGCGTCCGGCCGGGACGCCGAGGACCAGCGGGGGCGGGACACCGCATCGGCGAGCCCGTCGCCCAGCCCGGCCGACACGGCGCAGGCCACCCCGCGCCCCTCCTCCGGGGCAAGCCCCTCGCCCAGCGCATCCCGCTGACACACCGGCCGGCCGGGCGGCCCGATCCGCATCGCGCGTCGCCGTGACCGAGTCGATAGCGCTTCGTCACCGGATGGTGACCCGCCTCACGTCCGTGCGGCGTAGATTCGTGCCGACGCGGCGAGTGCGGCATCCGGTCGACCTCGGGCGTCCGCGCCGGAGAACCCTTCGGCCCGTCGCAGCACCGCACCCCTGGAGGAGCACGATGCGCACCGCCCGACCGACCCGCCTTGCCGCCGCCCTGGGCGCCGGCGTCCTTCTCACCGGCCTGGGGGCGACCCCTGCCCTCGCCTCACCCGCCCACCCCGCTGGATGGACCGCCGAGCACGGCCTGCCCGGCGGATCCTTCCTCGTGGCCGGCGCGGAGGGTGAGACCGGTGCCTCCTTCGGCACCGAGTTCGAGGTGGACGAGTCCGACGTCCGCCTGACGGTGGCTCCGGTGCTGGAGGGGGAGGCCCGCGGCGCCGAGACCGAGGTCCCGTTCACGTACGACGACGAGTTGGAGCGCGGTGACTTCGACGTCGCCGCGGCCCGGCGGAGCCTGGGCGAGTCGGGGACCGGTCCCGTCGTCTACACCCTCTACGTCCTGGGCGGCGAGGTGGCCGCCCTCACCTACGGTCCGGACGCCGACCTCACCGACGCTGACCCGGGCGAGCCGCTGCGCGCCGACCAGCGTCATGAGCTCGGCTTCCACATGCTCCCCACCGCCTGGGACACCACCCTGCTCGCGGCGCCGGGGGAGCGACACGTGTTCATCTCCTCGTACACGGGCGATGAGGCGGCGCCGCTGACGCTCGTCGCGGGCCCGGCCGAGGGTCGGGTCGTCGAGGTGACGGAGGAGGAGACCGGCGGGCCGGGCGGCTACGTGTACCAGGCGCCCGAGGGCTTCACCGGATCCGACACCGTCACCCTGCGGGCCACGAGGGACGGCGTGACGACGACGCGGACGGTGACCGTGCGGTTCGGCGATCCCCGCGTGGACCTCTACGACTGGGAGAACGGGCGGATCCCGGGGTTCGTGACCTTCCCCGTGGCCGGCCCGTTCGACGACGCTCCGGGCCAGCCGGCCGATCCCGACACTCCCACCTCGCCGGCGGAGCCCGAGACCCCTGCGGATCCGGCCGACGGCGAGCACACGGTGCCGGACACGGTCGAGACCGGGCGTGGTCCGGCGGCGTGGCCCGTCGCCGTCGCGGTGCTGGCCGCGGGCGTCCTGGCCGTGGTGCGCCGGCACCGCGTCGCGGCCTGACCGCGCCGGTCAGTGGGGCGCGAGCAGCGCGCTCTTCTCCGGGTGCTCGTCGAACCACTGGGCGACGTACCAGCACATCGGCACGATGCGGCGGCCCCCTGCGGGGCCGCCGTTCGTCGCGATGTCCTCGACGGCGCCCGCGGTCAGCGCGGCGGCGTGGCCCCGGCCGCGGTGCACCGGGATGGTGAACGCGCGGTTCAGGGAGACGGCCGCGCCGTTGTCCCGGAAGTCGAGGACGGCGAGCAGTGTGCCGCCGTCGTGGAGCTCGTAGCGGGACTCGGCGTCATTGCGGGTGACGGTGGGGGAGGTGCTCATGCCGGGGCAACCCCCGGTGGTCACGGGGTATTCCGACGCCGGCCGGCGGCGGGCTCCTACATGTAGTGGTCCGCGGGGGCCGGACACGCCGCTCGCGGACGTGGCGAACCCGACTTTCCGGCTGTGGGAACCCGGCCCCGAGATCTCCACCGGCTGTGGACAGTCGACCTCGGTCCCGGCGTGTCCCGCATGTCCGCGCGGATCGTCTCGCACAGCAGGGTGTGGACAGGATGGGCAGAGGGTGGGGATACGTAACTACAGCGGTGTGACTACTACATGTAGGGATGGTTCCCGGCTGTGATCACTAGATGTAGTATCGACGCAGATGTTCGGCACGCCCCGTGATTCACCTCGCGGGCGCCGCGCCGACACCCGCAGACCACCAGAGACCACGAAGGAACAGGGATCGCCATGACCGTCACCGTGTACACCAAGCCGGCCTGCGTGCAGTGCAACGCCACCTACCGTGCACTGGACAAGAAGGGCATCGCCTACGAGGTCGTGGACATGTCCCAGGACCCCGCCGCCCTCGAGCGCGTCCGTGCCCTCGGCTTCATGCAGGCCCCCGTCGTCGTCACCGAGACCGACTCCTGGTCCGGCTTCCGCCCGGACAAGATCGCCGAGCTCGCCGAGTCCGCCGCGGCATCGGTGGCCTGACCGGAGTCGACATGACCGTCGCCGCGGACCCGAGCCACATCCGCTCGGCCGAGGCGCAGGGGCTCGTCCCCACCGACGCGGGACTGATCTACTTCTCCTCCGCCTCCAACTACACGCACCGCTTCGTCGAGAAGCTCGAGCTGCCCGAGGACCGGGTGGCTCGACTGCCGTTGATCACCCGGGAGCCCACCCTCGGGGCCACCGCCCCGTACGTCCTGATGACCCCCACCTACGGCGGGGGCAGCGGGCCGGGCGCGGTCCCGAAGCAGGTGATCAAGTTCCTCAACGTCCCGGAGAACCGTCACTGGATTCGGGGTGTGATCGCGTCCGGGAACACCAACTTCCATGAGGGCTACTGCCTGGCCGGCTACATCATCTCCCGCAAGTGCCAGGTGCCCCTCATGTACAAATTCGAGCTGATGGGCACGCCCGACGACGTCGAACGCGTCCGCGGCGGCCTGGAAGGACTGTGGACATGACCACCACCGCACCCACCGAGGCGGACCTCATCCGCCAGGCGAAGAACATGCCCGCCGAGTGGCAGAACCTCGGCTACCACGAGCTCAACGCCATGCTGAACCTCTACGGCGCCGACGGTCGCATCCAGTTCGAGGCCGACCACGCGGCCGCGCGCCAGTACTTCCTGCAGCACGTCAACACCAACACGGTGTTCTTCCACGACCTGGAGGAGAAGCTCGACTACCTGCAGAAGAACGACTACTACGAGACCGAGACGTTCGAGCAGTACCCCTTCGAGTTCATCCGGGGCCTGTTCGATCGTGCCTACAAGGCCAAGTTCCGCTTCCCGACCTTCCTCGGCGCGTTCAAGTTCTACACCTCGTACGCCCTGAAGACCTTCGACGGCAAGCGCTACCTCGAGCGCTACGAGGACCGCGTCGCCGTCGTCGCCCTCCACCTGGCCCGGGGCGACCAGGAGCTGGCCACCCATCTGGTGGACGAGATGATCGCCGGCCGCTTCCAGCCAGCCACCCCCACGTTCCTCAACTCGGGCAAGAAGCAGCGCGGCGAGCTCGTCTCCTGCTTCCTGCTGCGCATCGAGGACAACATGGAGTCGATCGCCCGCGGCATCAACTCCGCCCTGCAGCTGTCCAAGCGCGGCGGCGGGGTGGCCCTCTCGCTGACCAACATCCGCGAGCACGGCGCGCCCATCAAGCAGATCGAGAACCAGTCCTCCGGCGTCATCCCCGTGATGAAGCTCCTCGAGGACTCCTTCTCCTACGCCAACCAGCTCGGCGCGCGCCAGGGCGCCGGCGCGGTGTACCTCAACGCGCACCACCCGGACATCCACCGCTTCCTCGACACCAAGCGCGAGAACGCGGACGAGAAGATCCGCATCAAGACCCTCTCCCTCGGCGTCGTGATCCCGGACATCACGTTCCAGCTGGCGAAGAAGAACGAGGACATGTACCTGTTCTCGCCGTACGACGTCGAGCGCGTCTACGGGGTGCCGTTCTCCGAGATCTCCGTGACCGAGAAGTACTACGAGATGGTCGACGACGCGCGGATCAAGAAGACCAAGATCAACGCGCGCGAGTTCTTCCAGACCATCGCCGAGATCCAGTTCGAGTCCGGCTACCCGTACGTCGTGTTCGAGGACACCGTGAACGCCGCGAACCCGATCAAGGGCCGCATCACCATGTCCAACCTGTGCTCCGAGATCCTGCAGGTCTCCGAGGCCTCCGAGTACAACGAGGACCTGAGCTACGCCCACGTGGGCCAGGACATCTCCTGCAACCTCGGCTCGATGAACATCGCCAAGACCATGGACTCGCCGGACTTCGGCCGGTCCGTGGAGACCGCGATCCGTGCGCTGACGGCCGTGTCGGTCATGTCCGACATCCAGTCGGTGCCGTCCATCGCCAAGGGCAACGCCGCCTCCCACGCCATCGGCCTGGGGCAGATGAACCTCCACGGCTACCTGGCGCGCGAGCGCGTCCACTACGGCTCGGAGGAGGGCATCGACTTCACGAACATGTACTTCTACGCGGTGCTGTTCCACGCGCTGCGGGCCTCGAACCGGATCGCCATCGAGACCGGCCAGCGGTTCGGCGGGTTCGAGGACTCGAAGTACGCCTCCGGAGAGTTCTTCGACAAGTACACGGATCAGGAGTGGGCGCCCGCCACCGAGCGCGTCGCCGAGCTGTTCGCCGAGGCCGGCATCGCCCTGCCCACGCAGGACGACTGGCGTGAGCTGAAGGCCTCCGTCATGGAGCACGGCATCTTCAACCGCAACCTGCAGGCCGTCCCGCCCACGGGCTCGATCTCCTACATCAACAACTCGACCTCCTCGATCCACCCGGTGGCCTCGAAGATCGAGATCCGCAAGGAGGGCAAGCTCGGCCGCGTCTACTACCCGGCGCCGTACCTCACCAACGAGAACCTCGAGTACTACGAGGACGCGTACGAGATCGGCTACGAGAAGATCATCGACACGTACGCCGCGGCGACGCAGCACGTGGACCAGGGTCTGTCCCTGACGCTGTTCTTCAAGGACACGGCCACCACCCGTGACCTGAACCGCGCGCAGATCTACGCGTGGACGAAGGGCATCAAGACGATCTACTACATCCGCCTGCGCCAGCTCGCGCTGGAGGGCACCGAGGTCGAGGGCTGCGTCAGCTGCATGCTCTGACAGCCAACCCTTCGAGGCGGGAAATCCCGCGTATTCCGCGCTTCTGAGCGCGGGTGCGCTCGATTTCCCGCCTCGAAGTGGGGCGGCGCGCCTGGTCGGGGAGGGCGGGCAGGCCTGGGCGGCCCCCGCCCCGTATCCTCCTGGCATGAGCACGGTGACCAAGCAGATCGCCCGGCACATGGCGCCCGGGGCCGCTCCGCGGATCCGCGACTGGGTGCGCGCGGGGCAGGACGTCATGCTCGGCTTCGACGGCTACCTCGGCTCCGGGCTGGTGCGCCTGGAGCGGGACTCGCACGTGTGGCACATGGTGTACCGGTTCGCCGACGACGCCACGTGCCGCGCGTGGGAGGAGTCGCCTGAGCGGGCGGCCTGGGCGGCGCAGATGGCCGGCCAGGTGGTGTCCGAGCAGGTCAGTGCGCGGACCGGGCTCGAGGGCTGGTTCGACCCGGCGGAGCTCGCCGACCCCGTCACCCCGCCCCGGTGGAAGCAGATGATCGTGATCTTCTCCGGGTTCTTCCCTATGAGCCTGCTCGGCCAGTGGCTGCTGTCCCACGTCCTGCCGGCAGACGTGCCCCTGCCGCTGCGGGTGCTCGCGAACGTCGTGCTGGTGATGCCGTTCATGGTCTACCTCGTGCTGCCCGCCCTCACCCGCTGGGCCGACCCCTGGCTGCGCCGCGGCCTCAAGCGCACGAACTGACGGGAGGCTCGGCGCTCAGGGTCCGGTGCAGGCCAGAATGGTGATCATGAGCAGTCCAACACAGTCCTGGGCCCGCCGGAAGCGCGGGGCACAGCATGCAACGGATGATGACGTCGCGCCCGGCGACTTCACGACCCGAGCCTTCGCCACCATTCTCGGCACCCTCACGGAGCGCACGCCGATCGCGCAGGACTACGAGGATCGTCACGGGCAGCGACGGAACGTCTGGTACTCGTCGCAGCGGCAGCACATGGTCCGGTGGTTCAGCACGCAGTCGACCAACGGATCCGGCGCGTACACCCGTGGGACGCCCAACACCTCCGCGCGGCGCGCGTACAACCGGCTCCTGTGCAGCGAGGCGATCCTCTGGACCGCCGAGGCCCTCGGGGCAGACGAGGCCACCGTGAGGGAAGCCGCCGCCGCGGCCGCAGCGGAGTCTGACCACCGACGTCGGTGCGGCAAGATCCGCGCCGTCTTGCCGTGGGACATGATCGTCGGCCTGGCCGCGCAGCCGGAGGGCTGGCGCCGCTGAGCCGCGGATACGCCGGCCGCCCTGTGAGGCACCCCCGCGAGCCGCATTCCACTCCCCGGCGGCCCCGGGTCACAATGGTCCGCATGACCATCTCGACGCCGGACGCCGCATCCTCGACAGACCCCTCCGCCATGGACCAGGCGGACCCTGGGAGTGAGTCCCGCGTCGGTTTCGACGAGGTGCTTGATCGTCTCTGGCTCTCGGAGCTCTCCCGCCAGGAACAGGGCCGTCGCTTCGAGCGGCTGGCCAAGCGCTTCCTTGAGGTGGAGCCGAAGTTCGCGGACCAGTTCTCGGAAGTGTGGCTGTGGAACGAATGGCCCGGCCGGGCGAATAGGCCAGACAACGGTATCGACATCGTCGCGAAGGATCGCTACACCGGTGAACTCACCGGCGTCCAGGTGAAGTTCTTCGATCCGGAGAAGAAGCTGCAGAAGGGCAGCATTGACTCATTCTTCACCGAGCTGGGCAAGGTGGACTTCGCCCACGGCATGGTGATTGACACGGCGCTCGAGTGGTCCTCGTCGGCGGAAGCCGCGCGAGCGGGCCAGTCCAAGGACGTCACCAGGGTGGGGATCCAGACGCTGGTGGACTCGGCCATCGACTGGTCCGACTTCACGTTCGAGCGTCCGGAGGAGCTGACTCAGCGCCCACGCAAGGAGCCCCGTCGCTACCAGCGGGAGGCGATCGACGACGTCGTGGCCGGGTTCGAGACCAAGGACCGTGGCCGCCTGATCATGGCGTGCGGTACGGGCAAGACGTTCACGTCGCTGAAGCTGGTGGAGCGGATGGTGCCGGTGGGCGGCACGGTGCTGTTCCTGGTGCCGTCGATCGCGCTGCTGCAGCAGACGCTGAATGAGTGGACGGCCAATGCGGACGTACCGCTGCGCCCGTTCGCCGTGTGTTCGGACGCTTCTGTGGGGCGGCGCCGGGCCAGTGAGGACATCGCTGCCTCGGACCTGGGTTTCCCGGCCAGCACGGACCCGGCGAAGCTCGCGGCCCGCGCGGCCGTCTCCACCGGGGACGAGGCTGTGACGGTGGTCTTCTCCACGTACCAGTCCATCGACGTGGTCCGGCAGGCCCAGGACCTCGGCCTCGCTGAATTCGACCTGGTCGTCTGCGATGAAGCCCACCGCACCACGGGTGTGACCGAGCAGGGCCAGGACGGCTCGGCGTTCACTATGGTCCATGACGCCGCGAAGATCCGGGCGGCCAAGCGCCTGTACATGACGGCTACCCCGCGCATCTACGTGCAGGAGGCCAAGGCGAAGGCCGCGCAGGACCAGGTCACCGTCTACTCGATGGACGATGAGTCCATCTACGGCCCGGAGTTCCACCGGCTGGGTTTCGGCAAGGCGGTGGAGCAGGGCCACCTGACGGACTACAAGGTGCTGATCCTCGCGGTGGACACCAACGCGATCGGCGCCTCGTTCCAGCAGATGCTCGCGGACACCGAAGGCCTGGACCTGGACGACGCCGCGCGGATCGTGGGCTGTTGGAATGGGCTGGCCAAGCGAGGGGTGGACGGCGGCCGGCTGGATGAGGTGGATGCCGCGCCGATGCGCCGCGCGGTGGCGTTCGCACGGAACATCAAGGAGTCGAAGCAGCTGGCCCTCCAGTTCGAGCAGGTGAGCCGTCAGCTGGCCACCTCCACGGACCCCATGACCCCGGACCTGAGGGTGGAGGCCTCCCACGTAGACGGCACGTTCCCCATGGCGCAGCGGGTGCGGGAGCTGAACTGGCTGAAGCAATCGGCGGGGGAGAACACGGTGCGGGTCCTCTCCAACGCCAAGTGCCTCTCGGAGGGCGTGGATGTCCCCACCCTGGACGCGGTGCTGTTCCTGAGCCCGCGGAACTCGCAGGTGGACGTGGTGCAGTCCGTGGGGCGGGTCATGCGGAAAGCAGACGGGAAGAGGACCGGCTACATCATCCTGCCCATCGCGGTGGACGCATCGGCAGACCCGGAGTCCGCGCTGAACGATTCGAAGGCGTACAAGGTGGTGTGGGATGTGCTGCAGGCGCTGCGCGCCCACGATGACCGCTTCGAGGCGATGGTCAACCAGATCGCGCTGGGCCGGTCCGTGGAGGACCGGGTGCAGGTGATCGGCATCGGCTCGGGGGACGCCGCGGAGGACGACGGCGCTCCCGGCTCGGGCGAGGACACGTCCGTTCGGGGCACGCGTCAGGCGCTGTTCGCCATGCAGGACGCTCAGCAGTGGAAGGACGCCATCTACGCGCGTCTGGTGCGCAAGGTGGGGGATCGGCGCTACTGGGAGGACTGGGCCAAGGACGTCAAGGACATCGCGGACCGGCACATCATCCGCATCCGCGGCATCCTGAACGGCCCTGACCGTGAACCTCGCCGGAAGTTCGCCTTGTTCCTCGAGGGCCTGCGCGGCAACCTCAACGACGCGATCACGGAGCAGGACGCGATCGAGATGCTCTCCCAGCACCTGATCACCAAGCCGGTGTTCGAGGCGCTGTTCGAGGACTACTCCTTCGCCGCGCACAACCCCGTCTCCCAGGTGATGGACGCCATGGCGCAGGTGCTGGACTCGTACAACCTGGAGACCGAGGTGGACTCCTTGGAGGACTTCTACCGGGGTGTGCGGATGCGGGCCGAGGGCATCGAGACGGCCGAGGGCAAGCAGAAGATCATCACCGAGCTCTATGAGCGTTTCTTCAAGCTGGCGTTCCCGCGGACGGCGGAGTCCCTGGGCATCGTGTACACGCCGGTGCAGGTGGTGGACTTCATCCTCCGTGCGGTGGACGAGGCCCTGCAGGAGAACTTCGGGGCGTCGATCTCCGACGAGGGCGTGCACGTGCTGGACCCCTTCACCGGCACCGGCACGTTCATCGTGCGCCTGCTGCAGTCGGGGCTGATCCGCCCGGAGGACCTGCTGCGCAAGTACACCCAGGAGCTGCACGCCAACGAGTTGCTGCTCATGGCCTACTACATCGCCGCGATCAACATCGAGGCCACGTTCCACGGCCTCATGGCCGACCAGGCCTGGGCCGCGGGCGAAGACGCCGCGGCGGTGGGCTACGAGCCGTTCGACGGCATCGTGCTGACGGACACCTTCCAGATGACGGAGGACGGCGACAAGCTCGACGAGGTGGTGTTCCGCTCCAACAACGCCCGCGTCCAGGTGCAGAATGACCTGGACATCCGGGTGATCATCGGCAACCCGCCGTACTCGGTGGGGCAGACCTCCGGCAACGATGACAACGCCAACCTGAGCTACCCGACGCTCGATGCCTCCATCCGGGACAGCTACGCGAAGCTCTCGACGGCCCAGAACAAGAACTCCCTCTACGACTCCTACATCCGTGCGATCCGCTGGGGCTCGAACCGCCTGCTGACGTCCGACCAGGGCGGCGTGCTCTGCTACGTGTCCAACGGCGGGTATATCGACGGGAACACCGCGGACGGCCTGCGGAAGACCCTCTACGCAGAGTTCCACGAGATCTACGTGTACAACCTGCGGGGGAACACACGGACGTCTGGGGAGAGAGCTCGTCGCGAAGGTGGACAGATCTTTGGCCCGGGCAGTAGGGCAACCGTGGCCGTGCTCCTGCTGGTGAGGCGGCCGGGTGCCGTCGACCATGCCCGCCTGCACTACAAGGACATCGGCGACTACCTGGACCGGAAGACCAAGCTGGATCTGGTGGATCAGGCGACGCTGGGGTCATTGGACTGGCAGAAGATCACCCCGAACACCGAGGGCGATTGGATCAACCAGCGCGACGACCGTTTCCAGACCTTCCATCCGCTGTCCATGAAGGACGGGCGGGATGCGATCTTCGTGTCGAACGGCCGAGGCCTCGAAACCGGACGCGATGCCTGGGTTTACTCCGACTCAACAGAATCGCTTCATGAGAAAGTGAAACGTATTTCCGATTACTTCAATGCTGGCATAGAAACTGGTCAACGCGATATGGACCCCAGCCACGTTAGCTGGAGCTCGTCACTCGTTGCGCGTCACGAGGCGGGCCAGAAGATCTGCGTCAAACCGATTCGGTTCCACCCGGCGTCGTATCGCCCATTCAACAAGCGTTACGTCATAGCAAATCTCGATTTGATCCACCGCCCGGCCGCTATGCGACGATTTTTTCCGGATGAGAATTCGAAAAACGTAGGTTTTTATATGGTGGGTCCTGGTAGCGATAAGGGGTTCAGTGTTTTGGCGACGGACGCTCTGCCGGATCTCGCCTATTGGGGATCTGGACAGGGTCAGTTCTTTCCTCGCTACACCCACGTCGAGTCTGAGGGTGACTTGTTTGCCGAAGCCGCGATGACAACCTCGGGCAGTGCGGCCTACACGCGAGTGGACAACATCACGGACGCCACCCTGGCGTCCTACCGTGCCAAATACGGCGAGGCGGTGGCCAAGGACGACATCTTCTACTACGTCTACGGCGTGCTGCACTCGCCCGATTACCGGGAGAGGTTCGCAGCGGACCTGAGGAAGATGCTGCCCCGCATCCCGCAGGTGCCGTCGTCGGACTTCCGGGCGTTCTCCGATGTAGGCCGGGCACTCTCCGAGTTGCATATCGGCTACGAGTCCGTGGAGCCCTACTCGCTGCAGGAGCACTGGGCCATCGATCCGGAGGCGCTCAACGAGGTCGAGCGCTACCGCGTCACCCAGATGAAGTACGGCGGCAAGGCTGGCGCGTGGGACAAGACCACCGTGAAGTACAACGGCTACCTCACCCTGACCGGGCTGCCGGAAGAGGCCCAGCGGTACACGCTCGGCTCCCGGTCTGCCGTGGACTGGATCCTCGAGCGCTACCAGGTGAAGACGGACAAGGCTTCGGGTATCGTCAATGACCCGAATGACTGGGGTCTCGAGCACGGCGACCCTCGCTACATCCGCGATCTCCTCGGCCGCATCGTGACGGTAAGCGTGGAGACCATGAAGATCGTCGATGCACTGCCGACGCTGGAGGTGGAGTGATGGGACGCTGGGAGCCGGAGATTCCGGATGGGTTGCGTTTAGGAAATGCCAGGAATGGCGGCGGGGCCAAGACCGGTCACCTTTTCGACGATCAAGGGAAACTCCGCGGTCATGCGGCATGGCGGTGGGTCGAGGACGGGCCGACGGGCGGGGCCTCCAGCCACCGCATTGGCGGCCAGGCCGCCCAGGAGTGGGAGGCGCTCCTTGTGCTGGCAGCTGGTGCGCTCGTGCGTGTCGGCATCCGTTATGCCCTACCCGCCGTTGGGCGTTGGGCAGGCGCAGTCGCCGTTCCCAAGGCTCGAGCACTCTGGGCCCGTTTGACGCGGACCGAACGACTGCAGCAGGTCCGGCAGGTGCAGGTTGTTGCAGCCATGTCACCTCAGGCCTTCCGCCGGTCTGTGGAACACACACTCCAAGCCATCCGGGATGACCCGAGTGGGCAGGCGGCCCGTGCGAATCTTGTCAGCGTTTTCATGCTCGGCCTCGCCCTGCGCGATCGGATGGCGACAGCGGATGCTGCCGGTGCCGACAAGACCGATGCCTCAGTGGTGCGTCGCGACGAGTGGGAAAAGGCAGTGGCCCGACTCCAATCGGACGACGTGACACGGATCGTGGCTGACGCGCTCCGGGCCCCTGGAAAGGCTTCGGATCCTGAATCCATCCGGCGCATGATCGACGCGCCGATGGCGCATGCCCAGCTCGAACGAGCACTCACCGTCGCCAGCATGGCGGAGCGCGGCGAGGGTTAGAACCTGGGGACGTGTCGGACCGGCATCGGTCCAGCGGGGTGGAAGCGACTTCGCGCCAGGGTGGCCGACCACACCCTCGCCTCCATGGCCCCAGCGGCACCCAGCGCCTAGACTGTCCGGGACCCGCGCCCCGATGACCGTGCTCCCGTGAGCCCCCGGAATCCGCGGATTCTCAACGAATTCTTCTGAAGGATGTGCCCTGCCGTGACCGAGACCCAGCAGTCCCACCTCGTCGAGGCGATCAACTGGAACCGCATTCAGGACGAGAAGGACGTGGAGGTGTGGAACCGCCTCGTCAACAACTTCTGGCTGCCGGAGAAGGTGCCGCTGTCCAACGACGTCCAGTCCTGGTCCCACCTCACGGATGAGGAGCGGCTGCTCTCCATGCGCGTGTTCACGGGCCTGACGCTGCTGGACACGATCCAGGGCACCGTGGGCGCCGTCTCCCTCATCCCGGACGCCATGACCCCGCACGAGGAGGCCGTCCTCACGAACATCGCGTTCATGGAGTCGGTGCACGCGAAGTCGTACTCCTCGATCTTCTCCACGCTGGCCTCCACCCCGGAGATCGACGAGGCGTTCCGCTGGTCCCGTGAGAACCGGAACCTGCAGGCCAAGGCCGGCCTGATCGTGGAGCGCTATGACGGCCAGGACCCGTACAAGAAGAAGATCGCCTCCACCCTGCTCGAGTCCTTCCTCTTCTACTCGGGCTTCTACTGGCCCATGTACCTCTCCGCGCACGCCCGTCTCACCAACACCGCCGACCTGATCCGCCTGATCATCCGCGACGAGGCCGTGCACGGGTACTACATCGGCTACAAGTACCAGCGGAGCATCGAGACTCTGCCGGAGGAGAAGCGGGAGGAGCTCAAGGCGTTCACCTTCGAGCTGCTGTTCGAGCTGTACGAGAACGAAGTCGAGTACACCCATGACCTCTACGACGCCGTCGGCCTGGCCGAGGACGTGAAGAAGTTCCTGCACTACAACGCGAACAAGGCGCTGATGAACCTGGGCTACGAGCCCATGTTCCCGGCCGAGACCACGAACGTGAACCCCGCCATCCTCTCCGCACTCTCCCCGAACTCGGACGAGAACCACGACTTCTTCTCCGGATCCGGCTCCTCCTACGTGATCGGCAAGGCCGAGAACACCGAGGACGAGGACTGGGACTTCTGATCCCGTCCGCCTGAGCCCCGTCCCGACGACGGCCGGTCGCCTCCCCGCGGAGGCGCCCGGCCGTCGTCGTCCCGCGAGAGGCATCACACGTCGGCCCCGGGCCCCGCAGTATGACGCTGCGCGTCACCGCCCTGCCCGATGGAGCGCACACGCTGCGATAGGCTTGGGCCCAGCTTCAGGAGAAGCGGCTGTGGACCCCGCCTCGGCGGGTCCACGTGGTCCCACGACGAGCCGCTCGCCAACCCCATGTTCACGGGTGGCAACGGACCGAGAAGCGGCCCGCCTCCGCTGCGTGCAGACCCCTCGAGGGGAGCCCGCGGTGACTGGGGGACGGGCAAGAGCAGCGTTCGAAAGGATCCCGGCCTCCGGCTCGGGGCGTCTCTCGCCCCCCGCCCGCCGTGCTGTGCCCCGCGGGGAATCACCCACCGCACGGCCCACCCCGCACCGTTCCGCACCCGCCGTGCCCACCCGCGCCGGCGACGTCGCACCGTCCTCCAAGGAGAACCCCATGACGACCCCCTCGAACATCTCCCGCCGCTCCTTCGCCGGCCTGTCCTTGGCCGCCGTCGGCGCGTTCGCCCTGACCGCCTGCAACTCGCAGGCCGAGAAGAAGGGCGACGACGGCGCCCAGACCGTGCGCATCGGCGTCGTGTCCGAGAACGAGACGCACCGCGCCCTGGTGAAGCTCGCCAAGGAGAAGCACGGCATCGACGTCGAGATCCGCAACTTCACCGAGTACACGCAGCCGAACCCGGCGCTGGACAACGGCGACATCGACATGAACTGGTTCCAGCACATCGCCTACCTGGCCGACTACAACCAGGCCTCCGGCAAGGACCTGACGCTGATCGGGACCACCGAGATCATCCCGCTGCCCCTGTACTCCAAGAAGTACAAAGACGTCTCCGAGTTCAAGAAGGGCGACACCGTCGCCATCCCGAACGACACCGTGAACCAGGCCCGCGCCATCAACGTGCTCGTCGCCGCCGGCCTGTTGAAGCTGTCCAACGAGACCATCCGCCCGGAGCCGAAGGACATCGACGAGGCCGCCTCCACCGTGAAGGTCCAGACCGTGGCCGCCCAGCAGACCGTGAACGCGCTCGAGTCCGTCCAGGGCTCGGTCATCAACAACACGTTCTCGGCCGACGCCGGCATCGACACGAACACCGCCCTGTTCAAGGACGACCCCAAGGCCGACTCCGCCAAGCCGTTCGTCAACGGCTTCGCCGTGCGTCGCGAGGACCGCGACAACGAGACCTACAAGAAGATCGCGGCCCTGTACCACGAGCAGGCCGTGCTGGATGAGTCCGCGAAGCTCTCCTCCGGCACCAGCGTGCCGGTGCAGCTCGACGCCGCCCAGATCGACGAGACCCTGAAGCAGTACCAGGACGCGATCGCGAAGCAGGGCGCCTGATCCATGGCAGGTTCCCGTACATCCAACCGTGACGCGGTCACCCCGGGGCGCCCCTCTGCGGGCGCCCCGGGGGAGCCGGTCATCGTCTTCGACCACGTCAGCCGCGTCTTCGGGGGCAAGAAGGGTGCCGGGGTGAAGGCCGTGGACGACGTCTCGCTCACCGTGAACCGCGGCGAGGTCTTCGGCGTCATCGGCTTCTCCGGCGCTGGCAAGTCCACCCTGATCCGCATGATCAACGGGCTGGAGAAGCCGACGTCGGGCACCGTCACGGTGCTGGGCCAGCAGGTCTCCCACCTCTCCGAAGCGAAGCTGCGTCCGCTGCGCACCCGCATCGGCATGGTGTTCCAGCAGTTCAACCTGCTGACCTCCCGCACGGTGGCCGGGAACATCGAGTTCGCCCTGGACACGGCCGGCTGGCCGCGGTCCACGCGCCGCGCTCGCGTGGCGGAGCTGCTCGAGTTCGTCGGCCTGGCGGACAAGGCCAAGCACTACCCGGAGCAGCTCTCGGGCGGCCAGAAGCAGCGCGTCGGCATCGCCCGCGCCCTGGCCGCCGAGCCGGAGATCCTGCTCGCGGACGAGGCCACCAGCGCCCTGGATCCCTCGACGACGCACGAGGTGCTCTCCGTGCTGCGCCGCGTCAACGAGGAGCTTGGGGTCACGATCGTGGCCATCACCCACGAGATGGAGGTCATCCGCTCGATCGCCGACCGCGTCGCCGTGATGGACACCGGCCGCGTGGTGGAGACCGGCAAGGTCTACGACCTCTTCTCCCGGCCCGCCCACTCCGCCGACGCCGCGTCCTTCGTGGCCACGGCGCTCAAGGACCGGCCGAACGCCGACGAGGTGGCCCGCATCCGGGCACGCACCGAGGGTCGGCTGATCATGGTCTCGCTCAAGGACTCCGCCGCGGTCTCGGCCGTGCTCGGCACCGCATCGACGCGCGGCGTGGGCTTCGAGATCGTCCACGGCGGCATGTCCGCCACCAAAGACTCCGCGTACGGCCTGCTCACCGTGGCGCTCACGGGCGAGGCCGCCGCGGTGGACGCGTTCGTCGCGGAGCTGGCCGGCGCCGGGGACGTGCAGGAGGTGCACCAGTGATCGAACGATTCCAGAACCTCGACTGGGGGTACTACGGCCCCGAGCTGCTGACCGCCGTGGGGGACACCCTCTACATGGTCGGCTGGGCCTTCATCCTCGGCGGCATCCTCGGCCTGCTGATCGGGCTCGTCCTCTACACCACGCGCCCGGGCGGCATCTTCGCCAACCGTGCCGTCTACCTGGTCACGAACTTCGTCGTGAACCTGATCCGGCCCATCCCGTTCGTCATCCTCATCGCCGCCCTGCAGCCGCTGACCATCGCGGTGCTCGGCAGCGGCATCGGCAACACCGCCGTGGTGTTCTGCATGATCTGGGCGTCCACGTTCGGGATCGCCCGCATCGTGGAGCAGAACCTCGTCTCCCTCGACCCCGGCGTGATCGAGGCCGCCCGCGCGATGGGCGCCTCCCGCATGCGGATCGTGCGCACCGTGGTGCTGCCCGAGGCCCTCGGCCCGCTGATCCTCGGCTTCACGTTCGTGATCATCTCCCTCGTGGACATGTCCGCGATGGCGGGCATCATCGGCGGCGGCGGCGTCGGCAACTTCGCCATCGTGGAGGGCTACAACCGGTTCCGCCCGGAGGTCACCTGGCTGGCCGTGATCGTGGTGATCGTGTTCGTCCAGGCGCTGCAGCTGATCGGCAACGGCATCGCCCGCAAGGTCATGCGCCGCTGAACCCCGGCTGGGCCCACGCCAAGATGGCCGGTGACATCCCCGCGGGGAGGTCACCGGCCGTCGTCGTCGTTCTGGCAGACTTCGGCCCATGACCGACATCACCTCCACCCCCGCGACCTCCGTCGCCGACGATCCCCTGGCCTTCTACGTCCGCCTCGACGAGCCCACCGTGGACGCCGACGGCGTCCGGACCTCCCGCGTGCGCTCCACCGTGCACGCCCAGGGCGCATGGCGGGAAGAGGAGATGCACATGGCCGCCGTCTCGGGTCTGCTGCTGCACGAGGTCGCCGCGCACGAGACCACCCCCGGGCTGCGGGTGGGACGGCTCTCCTACGACATCCTGGGCACGCTCTGGTCGGGCGAGCTCGAGGTGGTCACGCGCACCCTGCGTCCGGGCCGCACCATCGAGCTCGTCGAGTCCGTGCTCCACGCCCGGGGCCGCACCGTGCTGACCCTGCGCGCCTGGCTGCTGTCCACCTCGGACACCTCCGCCGTCGCCCAGCTGCCGGACGAGCCCCTCCCGCCGCGCTCGCAGGCGCAGTCGCACAACGCGCTCCACGGATGGGGAGGCGGGTACATCGCCTCCCTCGACGGCGTCGTCCTGCCCGGCCACGGGCCGGGCCACGGCCGGGTGTGGCTCACCACGGACCGCGAGATGGTGGCGGGGGAGAGCACGAGCGACCTGGTGCGCCTGATCAGCCTCACCGATGCGGCCAACGGGATCGCCCCCGCCCTGCCGGCGAAGCCGGGCGGGTGGTTCTTCCCCAACGTGGACCTGCAGATCCACCTGTACCGCGAGCCCACCGGCCACTGGCTCGGCCTCGCGGGGCAGGTCACGGTGGGCCCGGACGGCGTGGGCCTGACCAGCACCGTCCTCCACGACGACGACGGCCCCTTCGCCCACGTCGAGCAGACCCTCACCCTGCGCTCCTGGCCGGTCGAGGGCGGCCTGTGAGCCCAGCTCCCCGGCTGCGCTGGGCCGTGCAGGAGCGGACCCTCGGGGCCGCTGAAGACCTCGACTGGGCCATGGGCGAGCTGGCCGTCTTCCGCGCCGCCGCGGCCGAGGGAAGGGCCCTCGACGATCTGATCCGCGTCTACGTGCCCGAACCGACGGTCGCGTTCGGCCAGCGCGACGCGCGGCTGCCCGGTTTCGCGGCCGCGGCTGCGGCGGCCCGGGCCCACGGCTTCGCGCCGGCGGTGCGCCGGGCCGGCGGGCGGGCGGCGGCCTACCATCACGGCTGCCTGGTGGTGGACCACCTGAGCCAGCAGGAGGACGCGGCACTCACCCAGCAGGCCCGGTTCGCCGAGTTCGCCGACCTGTTCGTGCGGGCGTTCGCGCGCATGGACGTGCCCGCCTCCGTGGGCGAGATCCCGGGGGAGTACTGCCCGGGTGAGTTCTCCGTGCAGGGTCCTGCGCCGACCTACCCGGTGAAGCTGGCCGGCTCCGCGCAGCGCGTGGTGAAGGGGGCGTTCCTGTTCTCCACCCACGTGGTGGTGTCCGACCCCGCCCCGCTGCGGGCCGTGCTCGTCGACGTCTACCGGGAGCTCGGCCTGGACATGGACCCCCGCACGGCGGGCGCGGCCGAGGACGTGCGCCCCGGGGTGAGCGTCCCCGCGTTCGCCGTGGCCCTGCGGGAGGAGTACACGGCGTGGGCCGCCGCCGCCGGGCTCGAGGTCGTGGACGAGCAGCTCGCCGTCCTCACCGCGGGCACCGCCGGCTGAGGGCACGGGCGGCCCGGCTGCGGGCGGCCCGTCAGGCCGTGAGATCCGCGATGATCTCCCGCTTGCGTCGCGGGGTGAAGCCGGCCGCCACGGCCGCCGCCCGGCGCGCCGCGTCCGTCCGGTACAGGGACCAGCCCCGCTGCACGAGGAACGGCACCGGCTTGCGGCGTTCGGCGACGTCGCGCACGAACCGGCGGGCCGCCGTCGTGGTCCGCGCCTGGTCGATGTACCAGGCCGCGTAGCGGACCCTGGCCCGGTCCAGGGCGGCGGGCATGCGCTCAGCGAAGATGCCCTCCGCCACGATCACCCCGCCCGGCTCGAGCGCGACGGTGCTGTGCCCGCGGACGGAGGACGTGGAGATGTCGTAGTCGGGCACGCGCGTGGCGCCCTCCTCGAGCAGTTCGACGACGGCGTCCACGGCCGCCTGCTCATCCCACGTTCCGGGGTGGTCCCAGTCGATCTCACCGTAGGGGGTGCGCGGGAACACGGGGCCGGGCCCGCCCGCGGCGCCGTCGTCGGACTGCGGACGGTAGAACGCATCGAGCGAGAGGTGGGGCCGGCCGTGCCGCCGGGCCAGGTAGGACTTGCCGGAGCCCGACGCGCCGCCGAGCAGGATCACGGAGGGAGGGGGCGAGGCGGGGAGGATGGTCACGGGGGACCATTCTTCCCCACCTCGGCGCGTCCTCAGTGGCCGCGGTCGATCCACTCCTGCAGGTGCGGCTTCTCCGTGCCGATCGTGGTGGAGTCGCCGTGGCCGGTGTGGACCACGGTGGCCTCCGGCAGCGGGAACAGGCGCTCGCGGATGGACTCGATGATCGTGTCGAAGTCCGAGTACGAGCGGCCGGTGGCGCCGGGCCCGCCCTGGAACAGGGTGTCGCCGGAGAACACGACGCCGGTCGGGGCGCCGTCGTCGCCGGCCTCGCCCAGGGCGGGGGCGTACAGGCAGACCGAGCCGGGGGAGTGCCCGGGGGTGTGCAGCACCCGCAGCTCGACGCCGGCCACGCGCAGGACGTCGCCCTCGGCGAGCGCGCCGTCGGGCTCCTCGTCGGGGAAGACGTCGTCCCAGAGCATGCGGTCTGCGGGGTGGAGCAGCACGGGGGCGTCCACCATCTGGCGGAACTCCTGGACCTGGCGGATGTGGTCGTCGTGGCCGTGGGTGAGGACGATGGCCAGCACCTGGCGGCCGTTCACCTTCTTCCAGACGGCCGAGGCGTCATGGGCCGGGTCGATGACGACGCACTGCTCCGCGCCGCCGACGATCCACACGTTGTTGTCCACGTCGAACGTCTCCCCGTCCAGGGAGAACGTGCCGGAGGTGACCAGGTGATCGATGCGCGCCATCAGAGCACCACCACCGAGCGCAGGACGTCGCCGGACTTCATCGTCTCGAAGGCCTCGTTCACCTCGTCCAGGGCGATGGTTTCCGTGACGAACTCGTCCAGCGGCAGGCGGCCCAGGCGGTACTGGTCCACGAGCATGGGGAAGTCGCGCTCCGGCAGGCAGTCGCCGTACCACGAGGACTTCAGCGCGCCGCCGCGGCCGAACACCTCCGGCAGGGGCAGCTTCAGCTCCATGCCGGGGGTGGGCACGCCCACCAGGACGACGCGGCCGGCCAGGTCCCGGGCGTAGAACGCCTGCTCGTAGGTCTCCGGGCGGCCGACCGCCTCGATGACCACGTCGGCGCCGAAGCCGCCGGTCGCCGCGCGGATGGCCTCCACGGGGTCCTCGTCCTTCGAGTTCACGGTGTGGGTGGCGCCGAGCTCCTTGGCCTTGGCGAGCTTCTTGGCGTCGATGTCCACCGCGATGATCGTGGTGGCGCCGGCGAGCTTCGCCCCGGCGATCGCGGCCACGCCGACGCCGCCGCAGCCGATCACGGCCACGGACTCGCCGCGCTTGACCTCGCCGGTGTTGATGGCCGCGCCGATGCCGGCCATGATCCCGCAGCCGAGCAGGCCGACCGCGGCCTGTTCCTCGGGAGTGTCGACGCCGTCGACCTGGGTGCACTGCTTGGCGTGGACGAGCGTCTTGTCCGCGAACGCCCCGATGCCCAGGGCCGGGGACAGCTCCGTGCCGTCCTCGAGGGTCATCTTCTGGGTCGCGTTGTGGGTGTTGAAGCAGTACTTCGGTTCGCCCTTGCGGCACGCGCGGCACTCGCCGCACACGGCGCGCCAGTTGAGGATCACGGTGTCGCCGACCTTGACGTGGTCGACGCCCTCGCCGATCGCGGAGACCACACCCGTGGCCTCGTGGCCGAGCAGGTACGGGTACTCGTCGCCGATCCCGCCCTGCTGGTAGTGCAGATCCGTGTGGCAGACGCCGCAGGTCTTGATGTCGACGACGGCCTCGCCGGGTCCCGGATCGGGGATGACGATGGTCTCGATGGTGACGGGGGCGTCCTTCGCCATGGCGACGACGCCGCGGACCTTCTGGGACACGTTGTTCCTCCTGGTGGTGGGGATCTGCCCGATGCCGCGCATGCGTGGGGCGGCGCGACGTGCGGGCTCGTTCTGCCCATCCCATCACAGGTGTCTGTGCGACGCATCGGTGAGCAGCCGGGGGGCCTGGTGTGTGGTGTCGCCGCGGCGGCCGGGGGAGACTGCAACTTGAGCCGCAACATCGATGTGAACGGAGGGGCGAACCGTGGCACGACATGGCAGAGACGAAGACGAGGCCCACGAGGCTCCAGCCGGGGCTCCGGCCGGTGCCCGGAACGGCACCGGGGCGCTCGCTCAGTGGCGCATCCCACTGGTGGGGCTGCTGATCGGCGTCGGCCTGGGGGTGGTGTTCGGACTGGGCACCGAGAGGCCCTGGGGCACTGTGCTCGGCTGCGCGATGATGGGCTTCGCCCTCGGCATCGCGTGGATGTATGTCGAGCGTGGCCGGGACGGGAGGGACCGCTGACGTGTGCGGCCGCTACGTGATGGCCCGCGCCACGAGCGACCTGGTGGCCCTGGGCGATGCCGAGACGAATGAGGAGCTGGTGCTGCGCCAGAGCTGGAACGTGGCGCCGACAGCCGAGGTGCCGATCCTCGTGGCGCACGCGGACGACGGCGGTGCCGGGGTGACCCGGCGGATCCACGTGGCCCGCTGGGGCCTGGTGCCGCCGTGGGCGAAGGGGCTGTCCGTGGGGTCCCGTGCGTTCAACGCGCGCTCGGAGACCGTGGCCTCCAAGCCGACGTTCCGGGCCGCCGTCCGCGCCCGCCGCTGCGCCGTACCGGCGGAGGGCTACTACGAGTGGAAGACGCCGGAGCCTGGCGCCGAGGGTCCCGACGGGCGGGCCGCGAAGAAGCAGCCCTACTACGTGCACCCGGCCGGGGCCGGGGACGGCGAGGGGCCGGTCATCTGGTTCGCCGGCCTGTACGAGTGGTGGCAGGACCCCGAGGCGAAGGCCGCGGGGGAGGACGCCTGGGTCCTCTCGACGACGATCCTCACCATGGCCGCGCCCGACGCGGACGACGACGATCCGGTGCTCGCCGCACTCGGCCAGCTGCACGACCGGCTGCCCGTGCCCATGGACGCCGAGACGATGGACCGGTGGCTCACCCCGGACACGCTCGGGTCCGCCGAAGAAGCCGACGCCCTCGTGGGCCAGGTGTGCGCCCGCGCGTACGACGTCGCGGCGGGCTGGTCGCTGCGGCCCGTGGAGGGCGCCGTGGGGAACGTCCGGAACAACGGGCCGGAGTTGATCCAGGAGATGAGAGAGCAGCAGGGCACGCTGCTCTGAGGGACGGGGCGACGACGGTGATCGGCCCGTGAGACGCGGGAGCGCGGTGCCGCGGCATCGTGATCGGATCGAGACGGATCCGAGACCGTTCTGAACTCCCCCTGAGAATGGGCTCTGCGTAGCGTGGGTGTCACCGGGCCGGTATGAGCGCCGCATCTTTCGGAGGGGTGCCACGGCGAGGCCGGAGACGGCCATCTCCTGTTCGCCCTGTCCGTGGACGGCACCCCGGTGGCCGCCGCCCTCTACGATGAGGCCGCCGGCACTCCGGAGGGCAACAGAGGCCCCTCTGCCGGGCTCGTCTACGCGTGGGGGGAGCACAGCCTGGCCGACCCCGTGTTCGGGGACAACCCCGAGTGGTTCTTCACGCTGGAGCACGCCGAGTCGGGCGTGCTGCTGCCGTTCCGGTCCGAAGGCCTGGGCGACGACGCGGCGGTCGCGGAACTCTCGTGGGGTCCGCGCTGGGGTGCCCTCTGGCGCGACACCACGGTGGACTCCTTCACCGGGTTTCACTACCTCGCCGACGCGACATACCCGACCGACGACCGCCTCGTCCTCGACTGGTCGCTGGACGGGATGACCAAGAGTGAGGACGTCATCATCACCCAGGACGCGGCGCGGTCCGACGTCTTCGCGCTCGTCGAGTTGCTCGCGGACGGGCAGAAGCCTTGGGCCCTGAACGTGCCGGCGGGGGAGGACGCCCCGTCTCCCGGCGAGGCGGACCCGGTGCCGCCCGCCGAGCAGGAGCCCGTCGACACTCCGGCTCCCGTGGCCGGGGAGGAACCGGGGGAGGGAACGGGCGGGGAGGAGACCCACACGACCCCGGACACGGTCGAGACCGGGCGTGAGGTTCGGCGGGCGCGCTCGGAGCGCTCGCGGGCCTCGGCGCGGGACTCGTGCTCATGGCCCGGGGGCGGGTGCGCCGGGTCTGACACACCCGGCCGACGAGGGGGCCGCGGGGCGGTGGACGGGAGACCGTCGGCCGCCCCGCGGTCTGTGCTCAGCCGGCCGGAGCGGATTCGATGGGGCCGGTGCAGCCCCAGGCTGAGGAGTCGACGCTGCAGTCATCGGCGACATTGCGGGTGATGGTGCGCCAGATATTCGCGGTGACAGGGGCCGAGTCGAGGCTGATGGTGCCCGGGATGAGCACCCACTCGCCCCCGGCCTCCCGGTATTCGCCGATGTACACGGTGGTGAGGCGGACCGTGTACTGCCCGGTGTCCTCGTACACGTGGCTCGTGGGGGTGGGGACGTTGAACTCCGGCTGGCTCTGGCCTGCGACCGAGGTGGTCTTGGTGGGGGACCCATCCCCGTAATCCCAGTGGAAGCTCACCGGCGTGGCGCGGAGTTCGACCTCGACCCCGTTGAGGGTGGTGACGAGCGTGCGCGTCTCGGCGTCTGCGTAGAAGTTCGTCTCCGCATTGCGGATCCCGCGTCCGCCATTGTCCGACCGGATCTCAGGCTCCAGCACGAGGAGCGTGCGGACCTCGTCGATGGAGACGGGCGGGGCGCCGTTGCTGGAGGCCTTGGCCGTCCAACATTTGGGGGCGCCATAGACGGGATTCGCATCAGGTTGACGGGTGTCTATGGTCTGCGCCCGGATCCATGAACCCTCGGGGCAGAAGTTGTCCTCCTGCTCTCGGCAGCTCTCGAAATCCGGATTGCCCAGCTGCCCTGAGAAGCATGCACTGACCGTCTTGTGCTCTAGGTGGGAGTCTCTGCCAGAGTCTCGACTCCTGCTCCCCGCGGTCACAGCACTTTTGCGATCAGGCCTTTTTTCATTACGACAGTGAGACGTTCCATTAAAAGAGTCTGATCGAGCGGAATAATTGATATTCGTTGATTTGCAGGTGGCGGAGGAAGGCGAAGTGACAGCCCAGGCGCCTGTCGCTCCGACACTAGCTAGCGTGATAGCCGCTGCCATAGCAATCAGTGTCTGGTGCTTCATTGAGACGGGTCTCCACCCTCGTAGGTCATTTCATCAATCACCCAGCGGCCGTTGTTGGTGTCGTAGGAGACCTCTACTAGCCAGGGCTGCTTCGACGCATGTGCGACTCGGGCGTCCTCTGGAATGGAGCCATCACTGGAATACCCGGTCCCGTCTTCAGTTGTGATGAGCAACGTCGAGATGTACCCGTTCTCCGACTGTGCAGTGAGCATCGAGTCAATTCGAGGTTCCGTGCCGGTGTACCAGCCACCATCCTTATAAATTCCATCAATGCTGTCGCTACGGACCGAACAGAACTCGCAATACTCGCTGTAGAGAGAGTCGAGGAGTTCCGTGTCTCCGGTCTGCTCGGCGTAGTAGTGCGCGTCCCAGAAATAGCGAATCGCCGCCTCGGCGCCCTCCTTGGTCTCTTCCTTCATGGCGGCGGGCATCTCTGGCTTGGGCACGTTCCGCGCGGGGCCGTCAGCAGACGCGGGCACGTATTCGCCGGACTCGCTCGTTGTGGCCGTGGGGGATGAGCTGACGCCCGCGGTCTCGCTCGTGCTCGCTGGCGCGGACGCCTCGACGGCGGGCTTGGCGGACGAGGGTGACGTCGTCGACGACTCGGCGGGCTCGGACTGCCCGCCGCAGGCGGTCAGCGTGAGCGCCAAGGCCACGCTGAGCGTGCCGGCCTGGGCGAATCGGTGGCGGCGCAGGGCGCGCCCGGGTGCGGTGAGAGACATTTCCCCTCCAACTGGATGTCCGTCGTGTGTCCGCGCCTCCCGCGCTGATCCCGCAGTGCGGTGCCCGTGGCAGGCGAGGCCCGGTTGGTTCGGAGTATACGCAGGCGGATTGTGGTCCTGCTCGCATTGTCCACAGGACCGTGCCGGCGCACTTCTTCCGGCCCAAGAGACGATTTTCTCGTGCATGTGCGCCCCAGGGTCGGGTCGAGGTCCGCGGCCAGGACTCGGTCCCTCCCATCCCGGGGGCGATGCGTCCTTAACGTGTCCGGCGGGCGCCCTACCTTCGCACACATCGCATTCGAACACGTGTTCGAGTACGATCGGGGGTGCGGCCCCACCTTCCCACTTCTTCCCCGCGTCCGGTCCGCCGGACGGGCCGCGCTCCCATCGCCCGACGGCACCCCGTCGTCGGTCCGGTCAGCAGTGCACAGGGAGAGAAGCAGAATGGGAGTCCTCACACAGTCGGTGGCGGTGGAGTGCGGGGCAGACGGTACCCCGCAGGGGCTGCGCTGGAACGGGCGGGACTACGTCCTCGCAGAGCGCCCCGTGCGCTGGTTCGAGCGGCGCCGCTGGTGGGCGGAGGAGGTCCGCGCGGAGAAGGGCCGCGGCGCCGGTCTCGTCGACCACGAGATGTGGCGGCTGCAGGTCCGCCTGGCCCGGGCCGGCGCCGCGCCCCTGCAGACCCTCGACGTCGCCCACCACCTGGACTCCGGCCGGTGGCGGCTCGTGCGCGTCCACGAGCACGCTCAGGACCTGAGGCGGTCGGCATGAGCCAGGCCGCCGCGGCCGGACGCACCGCCGCACCCTTCGCCCACCTGCACGTCGCCTCCGCGTTCAGCGCCCACTATGGGGTCAGCTGGCCCGAGGACCTCGTGGCCGCCGCCGCGGCCGCGGACATGGACCTGCTGGCCTGCACCGACCGGGACGGGCTCTACGGCATGGCCAAGCACGTGGGCGCCTGCCTGCGCCACGGCATCACCCCGATCGTGGGCGTGGACCTGGCCGTCCGGTGGAGCGAGGACGAGAACGCCGGCCGCGTGGTCGTGCTCGCCCGAGGAGGCTGTCATGGCTCCGGCTACCGCTCCCTGTGCGAGCTCGTCTCCGCCGCCCACGCCCGCACCACCGGGGGAGCGGCAGGCGGCAGCCCGTGGGCCAGCGTCGCCGAGCTCGCCGCCGCGGCGGCCGGCCGGGTCCCCACCGCCGCCAACCGAGACAACCCGCCCACCCCCGAGCTGTTCGTCCTCCTCGGCCCGGACTCGGACGTCGGCCGCCACCTGGCCCGCCGCCGGTACGCGGCCGGCCTCGCCGCCCTGCGCCGCTGGAAGGCGGCCCTGCCCGCAGGCAGCCCCCACGCCGACGTCGTCACCCACCTCTCCGCCCCCGGCCGCCGCCTCGACACCGGGCACGCCGTGAAGACCCTCCGCGCCGCCCGCCAGGCCCGCATCCCCGCCGTCCTGACCAACGCCGTGCGCTACGCGGCCCCGGACGGTGCCGCCACCGCGGACGTCCTCGACGCCGTCCGTGCCCTCAGCTCCCTCGACGCCCTCCACGACCTGCAGCCCAACGGACAGGGCTGGCTCAAGTCCACCGCCGCCATGCACCGCATCGCCCACGAGGTCGCCTTCGCCGCCGACGACCGCCCCGCCCCCCTGCTCGAGGCCACCCGCCGCCTCGCCGAGGCCTGCGCACTCGACCCCGAGACCGACCTCGGCTGGGGCGTGCCCCGCGTCCCCGAGGCCGCCGTCATCGGCATCGACGGCCCCCCGGAGCACGTGCTGCGCGAGCGCACCCGCACCGGCCTCCTCGCCCGCTACCCCCACCTCCACACCGGGGGAGGCCTCCCCGGCACCAGCCAGGCGGCCCGAGACCTGCAGGACCGCGCCGAGCACGAGCTCGGCATCATCACCCGACTCGGCTTCTCCTCCTACTTCCTCACCGTGGCCGCCGTCGTCGACCTCATCGAGGGCATGGGCATCCGCGTGGCCGCCCGCGGCTCCGGCGCCTCCTCCCTCGTCAACCACGCCCTGCGCATCTCCCATGTCGACCCCATGGCCAACGGCCTGATCATGGAGCGCTTCCTCTCCACCGACCGCTCCACCCTCCCGGACATCGACATCGACGTGGAGTCCGCCCGCCGCCACGAGATCTACCGCGCCGTCGTCGATCGCTTCGGCGCCGAGCGCACCACCCTCATGAGCATGCAGAACGCCTACCGGGCCCGCGGCGCCGTCCGCGACGCCGGCCTCGCCCTCGGCATGCCCGAACCCGAGGTGGACGCCATCGCCAAGCAGCTCTGGCGCTTCTCCGCCTCGAACTTCCGCGAGGCACTCCAGCGCATGCCCGAACTCGGCGGCCTCTCCCGCCGCATCGAGTCCGGCCGCGCCGAGGGCGACCGCCAGCTGGACCTGCTCGTCGACCTCACCGAACGCCTCGACCGCCTGCCCCGCCACATCTCCATGCACCCCTGCGGCGTCATCCTCGGCGACGCCACCCTGCTGCACCGCACCCCCGTCCAGCCCTCCGGCATGGGCCTGCCCATGAGCCAGTTCGACAAGCACGACATGGACCCCATGGGCTTCCTCAAGCTCGACATCCTCGGCGTGCGCATGCAGTCCGCCATCGCCTACACGATCGCCGAGGTCGAACGCACCACGGGCGAGCGCATCGACCTCGAACAGGTGCCCCTCGACGACCCCGCCACCTACGCGATGATCCGCACCACCCACACCCTCGGCTGCTTCCAGATCGAGTCCCCGGGCCAGCGCGAACTCGTCGGCAAACTCGCCCCCCGCGAGTTCAACGACCTCACCGTGGACATCTCCCTCTTCCGCCCCGGCCCCATGCAGTCCGACATGGTCCGACCCTTCCTTGAACAGCGGCACGGCTGGGCACCCGCCCACTACCCGCACCCCGACCTGCGGCCCGTCCTCGCCGAGACCCACGGGGTCACCGTCTTCCACGAACAGGTCCTGCGCACCATGGACGTCATGACCGGCTGCGGACTGGCCCGCGCCGACGAGCACCGCCGCCTCCTCGGCGGCCCGCAGGAACACCTCGTCGAAGAGGCCTTCCGCACCGGCGCCCTCGCCCGCGGCTACTCCCTCGAAGTCATCGACGAGGTCTGGGCCACCCTCTCCGCCTTCGGCTCCTTCGGCTTCTGCAAGGCCCACGGCGCCGCCTTCGCCGTCCCCACCTACCACTCCGCCTGGCTCAAGACCCACCACCCCGCCGCCTTCATGGCCGCCATCCTCGAACACGACCCCGGCATGTACCCCGCCCGCCTCATGGTCGCCGAGGCCCGCCGCATGGGCATCCCCGTCCTCCCCGTGGACGTCAACGCCTCCTCCCGCCACGTCCACGTCGAATGGGTCCCCGCCCACCCCGAGATCGACGACGGCGCCCCCGGCCGCTGGGGCATCCGCCTGCCCCTCACCAGCCTCTCCGGACTCAGCGAAGCCGAGACCGACCGCCTCGACGCCGGCCGTCCCTACCGCTCCCTCGCCGACGTCCGCGACCGCGCCCGCCCCACCGCCCGCAACCTCGAACGCCTCGCCCAGCTCGGCGCCCTCGACTGCCTCCTCCCACCCGGCGGCGCCTCCCGCACCGACCTCGTCCACCACCTCGAACTCCAGCACTCCACCACCCGCGGCACCGCCCCCGGCCGCACCGCCCCGCGCTCGCGGTCCGCCCGTCCACGGCAGGTGGAGGGCCAGCTGGCCCTGGACCTGCCGGACACCGAGCTCACCGCCCTCGCCCCGCTCTTCCCGGACCCGGGCCCGGCCGCCCGGGTCCGCACCGAGCTGGAGCTCACCGCCCTGGACGTCACCGCCCACCTCATGGACTCCCACGCCCCGTACCTGGACGCGCTCGGCGTCACCCGGGCGAAGGACCTGCTCGGGCTGCGCACGCAGTCCCGGGTGCTCGTGGCCGGGGTGCGCGTGGCCACCCAGACCCCGCCCATGCGCAGCGGCAAGCGGGTGGTGTTCCTCTCCGTGGACGACGGCACCGGCTGCGTGGACGCTTCCTTCTTCACCGAGGCCCAGCACGCCTCCGGGGAGATGCTCTTCTCCGCCCGCCTCCTGCTGATCGAGGGCACCGTCCGGCGCACCGGCGACCGGGCCGTGTCCGTCCAGGCCGTGCGCGCCTGGGACCTGCACCGGCCCGAGACGCTCCCGGACCCCGACTACCTGGACGCCACCCGGCAGCAGTGGCGGGACTGGCTCGCGGCGGACCGCCGAGCCGCCGCCGCGCGCCGCAGCGGCCGGGCGGGCACCGGGGCGCAGCCCCTGCCGGACATCCCGCACCACGGCACGGGCGGCTGGCCCGTGAAGGTGCGTACCGACGTCGGGCCGGCCGGCGGGGCCCGCCCCGGCCGCACGGCACCCGATCGGCCCGCTCCGGAGCACACCCCGATCCCGGTGCCCCACCCGGAGACGTGGGAGCTGCTGCCCACCCCGGACAGATGAGACCGCTCGCCTCCGTGCCCCGCCGTCCGGCCGCGCCCCTAGAATGGGACGCGGCCGACGGTGGCCCCCGTACGCCACCGATCCCGAAGCCAGACCTCGAAGGAGCACCGTGTCGGAGCCGAAGAACATCCTGCTGACCGTGGACGGAGAGCTGCGGGAGGTGACGCACGGCACCACCGGCCTCGACCTCTTCCGCGAGAAGCCGACCACCGCCGTGATGCGGGTGGACGGCCTGCTCTGGGACCTGGCCCGCGAGATCCCCGCCGGCGCGTCCGTCGAGTCGGTGGACATCACGGAGCCCGAGGGCCTCGAGGTGCTGCGGCACTCCACCGCCCACGTGATGGCCCAGGCCGTGCAGCAGCTGCGTCCGGGCGCCAAGCTCGGCATCGGCCCGTACATCACGGACGGCTTCTACTTCGACTTCGACGTCGACGAGCCCTTCACCCCCGAGGACCTCAAGCAGATCTCCTCGCTCATGCAGAAGATCGTGAAGTCCGGCCAGACCTTCCGCCGCCGCGTCGTGGACGAGGAGACCGCCCGCGCCGAGATGGCGGACGAGCCCTACAAGCTCGAGCTGCTCGGCAAGAAGGATGCCGCGGACACCGCCGGCGAGGGCGCCTCCGTGGAGGTCGGGGCCGGGGAGATCACCATCTACGACAACGTGGACCGCAAGACCGGCGACGCCGTGTGGTGCGACCTCTGCCGCGGCCCGCACCTGCCCTCCACCAAGCTCATCGGCAACGGCTTCGCGCTCACCCGCTCCGCCGCCGCCTACTGGCTCGGCAATGAGAAGAACAAGCAGCTGCAGCGCATCTACGGCACCGCCTGGGCCAGCAAGGACGACCTCAAGGCCTACCAGGAGCGCCTCGCCGAGGCCGAGCGCCGCGACCACCGCAAGCTCGGCGCCGAGCTGGATCTCTTCTCCTTCCCGGACGAGCTCGGCTCCGGCCTGCCCGTGTTCCACCCGCGCGGCGGCATCATCCGCAAGGAGATGGAGGACTACTCCCGTCGGCGCCACACCGAGGCCGGCTACGAGTTCGTCTACACCCCGCACATCACCAAGCAGCACCTCTACGAGGTGTCCGGCCACCTCGACTGGTACGCGGACGGCATGTTCCCGCCCATGCACATCGACGAGGTCCGTGATCCCGAGACCGGCGAGATCACGCGCCAGGGGCAGAACTACTACCTCAAGCCGATGAACTGCCCCATGCACAACCTGATCTACCGCTCCCGCGGCCGGTCCTACCGTGAGCTGCCGCTGCGGCTGTTCGAGTTCGGCTCCGTGTACCGGTACGAGAAGTCCGGCGTGGTCCACGGGCTCACGCGCGTGCGCGGCATGACCCAGGACGACGCCCACATCTACTGCACCCGCGAGCAGATGAAGGAGGAGCTGACCACCACGCTCAACTTCGTCCTCGACCTGCTCAAGGACTACGGCCTCAACGACTTCTACCTCGAGCTCTCCACGAAGGACCCGGAGAAGTTCGTCGGCTCCGACGAGATCTGGGAGGAGGCCACCCGCACCCTCGCCGAGGTCGCGGAGGCCTCCGGTCTGCAGCTCGTCCCGGATCCGGGCGGCGCCGCGTTCTACGGCCCGAAGATCTCGGTCCAGGCCCGGGACGCCATCGGCCGTACGTGGCAGATGTCCACCATCCAGCTGGACTTCAACCTGCCCGAGCGCTTCGACCTCGAGTACCAGGCCGCCGACGGCACCCGTCAGCGCCCCGTGATGATCCACCGCGCCCTCTTCGGCTCCATCGAGCGCTTCCTGGGCGTCCTCACCGAGCACTACGCCGGCGCGTTCCCGGCCTGGCTTGCCCCGGAGCAGGTCGTGGCCATCCCGGTGGCCGAGGCATTCAACGACTACCTGGACGACGTCGTCGCGAAGCTGCGTGCCGAGGGGATCCGGGCGCGCCTGGACGACTCCTCGGACCGCTTCCCGAAGAAGATCCGCACCGCGGCCAAGGAGAAGGCGCCGTTCGTGCTGATCGCCGGCGGCGAGGACAGGGAGGCGAACGCCGTGTCCTTCCGCTTCCGCGACGGCACCCAGGACAACGGCGTGCCGGTGGAGGAGGCGATCGAACGCATCGTGAAGGCGGTGCGCGAGCGCGAGGTCACCCCATGACCAGCCCCGGCACCGGCGGATCCGACGCGCGGGCGCAGGCCCGCGCGTCGGCGGACGCCGCCGCCACGGACGGCTTCGAGCTGCCCGGCGCCCCGGACGCCTTCGAGCGGTTCTGGAACGCCCACCGCATGGCGTACGTGTCCAAGGGGACGGGCCAGGTCAAGGACGAGCACACCTGCCCGTTCTGCGCGGCCCCGCAGCGCGACGACGAGCACTCCCTCATCGTCCACCGCGGCCGCACCGCCTACGTGGTGCTGAACCTGTACCCGTACAACCCCGGTCACCTGCTCGTCTGCCCCTACCGCCACGTGCCCCTGTACACGGACACCACCACGGAGGAGGCCGCCGAGATGGCGGAGCTGACCCAGACGGCGATGCTCGCCCTCGGCCAGGCCGCCGGCGCGTCCGGCTACAACCTCGGCATGAACCAGGGGGCGGTGGCCGGCGCCGGGATCGCGGCCCATCTGCACCAGCACGTGGTGCCCCGGTGGACCGGCGACGGCAACTTCCTGCCGATCATCGCCCGGACCAAGAACATGTCGCAGACCCTGGGGGAGACCCGGCAGATCCTCGCGGACGTCTGGGACCGGGCCGCCCGGGACCACGCCGCGCGCCAGGCGGCCAACGCCCGTGCCGCGGCCGAGCATCCTCGCCCGGGGGCCGGAGACTCCGCCTGATGCTGGACCGTCACGCGCGCGGCGTCACCACCCGCCTGTTCACCCCGGTGGCCCGTACGCTCCTGCGGGCCGGGGTCAGTCCGGACACCGTGACGGTCGTCGGCACACTCGGCGTGAGCCTGGGCGCGCTCGTGCTCTTCCCCCTGGGGCACCTGTTCTGGGGCACGCTCTTCATCACCGCGTTCGTGTTCTCGGACCTGGTGGACGGGATCATGGCGCGCGAGGCCGGGTCCACCGGCCGCTGGGGCGCGTTCCTCGACTCCACCCTGGACCGCGTGCAGGACGCGGCCGTGTTCCTCGGGCTGTGCCTGTGGGGCTTCGGCGTCGGCGCCGCACCCGCGGTCGGCGCGCTCTCCGGGGCCTGCCTGGCCCTGGGCATGCTCGTCTCCTACGTGCGCGCCAAGGCGGAGGCCCTCGGCTGGAGCGCGCACGTCGGCATCGCCGAGCGCGCCGAACGGCTCGTGGCCACCCTCGTGGTCGCCGGCCTCACGGGCCTCGGCCTGCCCCCGGTCGTCCTGGCCGTCACCTTGGGGCTGCTCGCCGCCGCGTCCCTGGTCACCGTCGGCCAGCGCATGGTCGCGGTGCGTCGCCAGGCGCGCGACGACGTCTGACCGGCCCGGCCGCAGGACCCGCCCGTCAGTCCGCCGCGATCTCCGCGACGACGGCGCCCGTCACCTGCACGAGGTCGGCGGGCGCGATCTCCACATCCAGGCCGCGTTGCCCGCCGGAGACGTACATGAGCTCCGCGTCGAGGGCGGAGGAGTCCAGGACGACGGGGTGGGGCCGGCGCTGGCCCAGGGGAGAGACGCCGCCCCGCACGTAGCCGGTCCGGCGTTCGACGACGGCCAGATCGGCCAGGGCGAGTCGCTTGACGCCCAGCACCGCGGCGGCGGCCCGCAGGTCCAGCTGACCGGACACGGGCACCACGCACGCGGCGAGCGCGCCGTCGGGGTCCGCCACCATCAGCGTCTTGAACAGTCGGTCGGCGGGCACGCTGAGCGCCCGGGCGACCTGGACGCCGAACCGCTCGCCGCCGGCGTCGAGGGCCACGTCGAAGGTGTGCAGCCGGTACGGGACCCCGGCGGCCTCGAGGGCGGCGACGGCCGGTGTGGCCGCCCCGTGCCGGGCGCTGCGATCCTTCTTGCGCTGGCCCACGGCGGACTCAGGCGATCCCGGCCTGCTCGCGCACGTTGCGCTTGATGCGGCCGAGCATGGCGGACATTCCGCGCAGGCGCAGGGGGGTGAGGGCCTTGGCCAGACCGAGGCGGGTGGGGATGTCCTCGGGCACGTCCAGGACCTCGAGGGCGCTCAGCCCGTCCAGGCCCTGGGTGAGCACGGAGGCGAAACCGCGCGTGGTGGGCGCCTCCGGGGGAGCGGTGATGAAGAGGCGGACCGGGGCCTGCGGACCGGGCTCACCCTCGAGCTCCACGGCCAGGAACAGCGGGGTCTGACACTCCACGACCTGCTCCATCTCGGCCTCGTGGCCGTCGTAGCGCTCCGGCAGCGCCGGCAGCTCGTCCGAGAATTCCAGCAGCAGCTCGAGCTTCTCGGGATCGGGCACCCCGGCGAAGTCGTCGATGATCTCGGCCAGGGCGGCGGGCACGGCGTGGTTCTCGGTCATGGTGTCCCAGTCTAGTGATCCACGCCGTGCCGGGGGCTCAGCGCGCGGGGGCCTCGCCCGGCTCTTCGCCGACGGCGAT
This sequence comes from Micrococcus sp. iso_239, assembly GCF_056173395.1. Taxonomy (NCBI): domain Bacteria; kingdom Bacillati; phylum Actinomycetota; class Actinomycetes; order Micrococcales; family Micrococcaceae; genus Micrococcus; species Micrococcus sp. iso_239. The sequence continues at coordinate 1,100,529 of NZ_CM149672.1, forward strand.
CGGCAGGCGCACGGCGTTGCCCCACTCGGTCCAGGAGCCGTCGTAGTTGCGGACGTCCTCGTGGCCGAGCAGGTACTTGAGCACGAACCAGGTGTGGGAGGACCGCTCGCCGATGCGGCAGTAGGCGATCACGTCGTCACCCTCCTGCAGCCCGGCGCCGGCGCGATAGACCTGCTCCAGCTCGGCGCGGGACTTGAAGGTGCCGTCCTCGTTGGCCGCGGACGCCCACGGCACGGACGCCGCCGTGGGGATGTGGCCGCCGCGCAGGGTGCCCTCCTGCGGGTAGCCGGCCATGTGCGTGGTCTCGCCCGTGTACTCGGGACGGGAGCGGACGTCGATCAGCGGGGTGGTCCCGATGGCCTGCAGGACGTCCTCGCGGGCGGCACGATCTGTGTGGTCGTCGCGCTCGATCACCGGGTACTCGGCGCGGGCCACGGTCGGGACCTCGCGGGTGGTCTCGCGTCCCTCCGCGATCCACTTGTCACGGCCGCCGTCCATCAGGCGCAGGTCCTCATGGCCGTAGAGGGTGAACACCCACAGGGCGTAGGCGGCCCACCAGTTGGACTTGTCGCCGTAGAACACCACGGTGGTGTCCCGGGAGATCCCCTTGGAGGCGGCGAACTCGGCGAAGGCCTCGGGGCCGACGAAGTCGCGGGTGACGGGGTCGTTGAGCTCGGTGTGCCAGTCGACGCGTTGGGCGCCGGGGATGTGGCCGGTGGAGTAGAGGAGAGCGTCCTCGTTGGACTCGAGGACCACGACGTCCTCGTCGCCGACATGGTCGGCGACCCACTGCGTGGACACCAGCTTCTCGGGGTGGGCGTACTCGGAGAACTTCGCGGCGGTATCGGTCATGGCACTGCCTTCCTTCGCGTCGGGGCGGGCCCGCACGGGCCCGGGGCGGGCGGCACGACGACGGCGGGTTCCGTGTCCGTGCCCTGCGCGCCAGATTACGGCACGTCGGTGTCACGTAAGAGGGTAGGGGCCCCTCAGTCCGGGACACGCGAGGTCACATGGGTCGGGTCCGCGGCCCGATAGCATGGCCCGGAATCCCCGTCGTCGACCCTGGGAGTGTCCCGTGGCTCAGATCGTCCACCTCGCCGACCGTTCGCCGCAGGTCACCCCGGACCAGCTGTTGTCCGGCTTCCACCCGTCGTACCGCTTCGGCACGGTGTCCTTCGACACCTACATCCCGGACCCCGCGCACCCCTCGCAGGCACAGGCCGTGGAGCGGCTGCGCCGGTTCGCGGCAGACCTCGGCCGGGGCGGTTCGGGCGGCGGGTTCCTCGGCGGCCTGTTCGGCGGGAAGAAGCGGGCGGCAGGGCCGGCCGGCATCTACCTCGACGGCGGTTTCGGCGTCGGCAAGACCCACCTGCTGGCCTCGACGTGGCACGCGGCCCCCGGACCCAAGGCGTTCGGCACGTTCGTGGAGTACACCAACCTCGTGGGCGCCCTGTCCTTCCGCAAGGCGGTGGACGAGCTCAAGGAGTACACCCTCGTGTGCATCGACGAGTTCGAGCTCGACGACCCGGGGGACACCGTGCTGATGTCCCGCCTCATGCGCGAGCTGGCCGACGCCGGCGTGCGCCTGGTGGCGACCTCCAACACCCTGCCGGGCTCGCTCGGCGAGGGGCGCTTCGCGGCGCAGGACTTCAAGCGCGAGATCCAGGTCCTGGCCGACCAGTTCGAGGTCATCCGCGTGGACGGCGAGGACTACCGCCACCGCGGCCTCTCCGCCGCCCCGTCGCCCCTGGACGACGCCGCCGTCGAGACCACCGCCCAGGAGAACTTCCCCGACGCGGGCGTGCTCGCCGTGGACGACTTCGCGGACCTCACCGCGATGCTCTCCCGCGTGCATCCCTCCCGCTACCGCGAGCTCGTCAAGGACGTGGACGTGCTCGCCCTCCACGACGTGCACACCATCACGGAGCAGGCCACGGCCCTGCGCTTCGTGGTGTTCGCGGACCGCCTGTACGACAAGGACGTGCCCGTCCTCGCCTCCGGCGTGCCCTTCGACGCCCTGTTCACGCAGGAGATGATGCACGGCGGCTACATGAAGAAGTACTTCCGCACGGTCTCCCGCATGACCGCCCTGGTCCGGGAGGGCCAGACGGGCGTGGCCGAGCACAAGTGAGCCACCGCCCCTGACCGGCACGATCACGGCGCGCACCGAGGCGGGTGCGCGCCGTCGCCGTGTGCGGGGCCGGGTCAGCGCACGTCGCGGAAGCACAGCGCCGCCCGCTTGCCCGGCAGCTCGACCTCCCGGTCCACCGTGAAGCCCAGAGCCCGGGCGGTCTTCACGGCCCGCGTGTTGCGGACGTCCGGCTCGATCACGAGCCGACGCGTGCCGGGGCGTGCGCCCAACCAGTCCACAATGCTCCGGTAGGCCGTGGCGCGGGCGCGCCCCTGCAGGCCGCCGGGGGCGGTGATGAAATGGAATCCGAGGTCCCCGTCCCGCACCTCGTAGGCGCCGCCGACCTCCTCCGCGCGAGGGTCGTAGGTCTGCACGAGGGCCATGAGGGTCCCGCCGTGCCACACGAGGTGGTTCGCGTGGGTGGGCTGGAACTCGAGGAAGTCGTAGACCTCCTCGACGTCCTGCACGCTGTGCCCGCGCATCCCGTAGAACTCCGCCCGCGGCTCCGTGACGAGTGCGTGGATCAGCGGGGCGTCCAGGGCCGGGCGGACGCGCGTCATGGTCAGGCCCAACGCCCCGACGCCGACCTCGGCCACGATGCGTCCCGGAGGGGCCCCGCCGGGGACGGAGCGGGCGGGTGCGACGCCGCTGCCGGCGGACGGGGGGACGGGACCGGACGGCACGGGCAGCAGGCGGCCGGCGGCCCACGCGTCCAGCTGATCCGTCACGTGCCCGCCTCCGAGACCGGAGGCGCCGAACGGGACGACCCACCGGCTGCGGGTGCGGTCGCCGAGGTCGAACACGACCCGGGCCACCGGCCCGCGGTGGGTGCCGACGGCCAGGCCGGGGGCGTGCGAGGTGGCGCAGACCGCGTCCGCGGTGCCGCCCACCCGGACGGACCCGATCGTGTCGAGCACGTCGGCGAGCCCCGGCTCGTCCGGCCCGCCGGGATGCTCGTGCGTGAACAGGAACGGGGTCAGGGCATGCGCCTCGCCCCAGGTCCGGGCCGCGCCGTCGGGGCCCGGCGGCTCGGCGGCGTCGCCGACGGCGGCGACGGCGGCCCGCACGAGGTCCCTCGTCGACGCTGTGATCCCCAGGGCCGCGCGCAGCGGCTCCGGCCCGCGCTCGGCGAGCGCCGCGCCGACCCATGCGGCGGCGTCGCCCCACGGTGCCCACGGGCCGCCGAGCAGGGCCCGCGAGGCGGGCGGCAGGTGCGCGATCAGGGCGGCGGCCACCTCGTGCTCCACGAGGAGCCACCAGCGGGCTGCGGCCGATCCGGCGGCGGCGTCGCCGGCCCACGCCGGGACGGACTCCGCGGCCAGCACGCCGTCCGCGACGAGCGCGTCGACGGCGTCGGCGAGCCAGGCCCGCGGCGCGCCCGGGGTCCGGGTGTCCGTCTGCAGGGCGGCCATCGCGTCCACGGTCCGCTCCTGCGGTGCCAGCGCCTCGAGGGCTTCCCGGATGCGGCGGGACCGCCACGGCGCGCACGCGTCCACGGTGAGGCAGGCGGTGTCCGGGTGGGGCTCGTTGGCCGCCACCACGACGTCGTCCGCCGCGGCCGGCGCGGGCCAGCGCACCCAGCGCTGATCGAGGGACCCGTCGGCGGAGCCCCGGCCCAGCGCGGAGGCCCGCGCCGCACCCCAGGCCGAGCGTCGATCCCGGCGCCGCACGGCCCCGGCGTGCCGGGTGAGCACCGTCCGCCGGTCCGCGACGATCACGCGATTGACCGGCTCGACGTGCCCGTCCAGCACCGCGCAGGCCTCCGCGGCGCTCGCGGCCGTGAGCAGCCGGCGCGCGCTCGGCAGGCCGGTGTCGGCGCGGTCCCAGGCGGGGAACCGCATGCTCACCGGGCCGGCGCCGGGCACGTCCACGAGCCGCCCGCGCGGGGTGTGGGCCACCCGCACGTCCACGGGGTCGCCGCCGCGCACGTGCACCCGCTCGGTCCGGGCGTCGAGGACCTCCGGCCCCTCGGGGGCGTCCTCGAGGACCATCTCGAGCGAGGACACCATCGCCGAGGTCGTCACCCACGCGACGTGCTCGGACTGCCCCACATGCGGGACGCCCGGCACACCGGGGAAGGCCAGGCCGACGACGTCGACGCGGTCCCGGGGACGCTCGGCCTCCACCACGAGGCGCACCTGCTGGTAGACGCCGGGCAGCTCGAGCAGCCGGTGCGGGTCGGCGGCCACGAGCGGAGCGCCCTCGGCGCCGACGCGCACCGCCCAGGCGTTCGAGCCGTCCGCGTCGGGGCGCGGCGAGATCAGCGCCGCGGCGAGCGCGGGGAAGCGCTCGGCCAGCAGGGTGCGGAACAGGGCGGCCGGCGCGTTGGTCAGCCAGACGTTGTAGCCCAGGTGCAGGGCGAGCGCCGTGTGCGGGTCGAACGGCAGCGGCTTCACCCCGTGGGCGGCGAACTCGGGCGCGCGCCGGGCCCCGGCGTCCAGCCCCGCGTTCACGCCGTCGGCGAACCGGGTGAACCAGGCCCGGTCCTCCGCGTCGTCGAGGGCGTCGAACGCCCGGCGGGCCGCGCCGTCCAGGTCCATCTGCCGGGCGGCGACGTCGTTCGCCACCGCCGGCGGGCCGAACACCTCGGCGCCCATGCCGGTGACCCGGCGGTGCTCGCAGTCGACCTGCCAGGCCCGCTCCGTCGCCACGTGCCACCCCTGGAGGTAGGCCAGCTCGGGCAGGGACGCGGCCACGAGCGTCGGCACGCCGTGCGCGTCCCGGTGGCAACGGCCCGCCACGTCACCCGTCGCCGTCCCGGTCCACGCGTCCGCGCTCATGCCGCGGCGTCCTGCCGGAGCTCCGCCAGCGCGCGGCGCAGCGGCGCGGCCACCGGGTTGGCCAGGCGACCGGCGTAGAGCAGCGAGCCCGACGGGTCCGTCAGGTCCACCATCTGCGTGGCGTTCCGCAGCTGCAACCGGTTCAGGCACGAGTGCGCGAAGTCCTCCGCGTCCAGGCCGAGGCGCTCCACATCCGCGAGCCCCAGGGCCGTGTACTCGGCGAGGACCCGCCCCACCACGGCGTAGAACTCCTCCGCCGGCAGCAGGGCGTCCGCGTCCATCACGTCGGCCAGATGGCGCAGCACGCCGTCCAGCATGTCCGTGAAGAAGGAGAGGGAGAGGTCCTCGTCGGTGAGGTCGATGCGGATGCGCCGGGTCTGCTCCGTGAGCGGGACGCCGTCCGCGCCGACCACCACCTCCTCCCCGATGTCCTTGAGGAAGGCGCCGGTGACCCGTCCCTCCCGCAGGCGGAGCACGATGTTCTCCCCGTGGGGCATGAACACGGTCGAGTAGGCGGCGGCCAGATGCACCAGCGGGGTCACGTAGGCCGTCACCACCCCGTGCAGCCACTGCGCCGCCGTCAGCCCCGAGCGCTCCACGAGCGCCCCCGCCACGGAGCGGCCCCCGCCGTCCCGGTGCAGCAGCGCCGCCATGGTCATGACCCGCTCGCCCTCCGCCAGGCGCGGCAGCGGACTCTCCCGCCACAGGGCGGCGAGCATCTTCGTGTGAGGACCCTTCGAGCCCACGGCATGGAAGGCGTCCCCGGTGTACCCGGCCGAGGCGTACTCCCGCAGCACCCCGAAGCCCCACCTCGCGAGCAGGGGGTCGGAGTCCACGAGGTCGGCCACCACCGCGTTGATCGCCGGGGTGACGGACATGTACGCGGGGGAGAGGCCGCGCACGAACCCCATGTTCTGCACGGACAACGCCGTCTTCAGCTGCGGGGCGTGCGGGTCGCTCGCGTTGAACAGGGTGCGCACCGCCTGCATGGCCGTGAACGCGTCCGGGTCTTCGCCCACGTGCACCAGCCGCCCCGCGGCGAGGTCGGGGGCGAACGCCACCTGGATCCGGTGCTCCCACTGCCACGGGTGCACCGGGATCAGCGTGTACGCCTCCGGATCGACGTCGAGCGCCGCCGCCCGCTCCGCCCACAGGCCCGCCACCGCCTCGGTGATCGGCGGGGGCGGCGCCGGCACGGCGGCGCCCGCGCTCGCGGTCTTGGGCCAGGTCCACCGTCCCCCGAGCTCGGAGGGGAACGCGAGCCACACCGGGTGCAGCGCCCGCCCGCCCTCGGGGGCGAACATCGCGTACTCCGTGGCCCCCCAGCCGATGCGGCCGTTGGTGGCCACGAAGCCCGGGTGTCCCTCGCTCATGGCGGCCTCCACCGCCGTGTAGTCCGCGTCCACCAGGTCGGCGGCGGACGGGCGCTCGCCGGCCAGGGTGTGGCACCGGGCGGCGAAGGTGGAGGCGAGCTCCTCGAGATAGACGTCCAGCGCCTCGCCGGCCAGCCCGAGCACCTCGGCCGCGTCGAGGACGAAGCGGTCGACGGCCACCGCGTCCGGATCCCCGGCACGGCACACCGAGTCCGGATCCACGCCGAGGTGCTCGAGCGGGAGGGCACGCGCGGTGAACGTCCACCGCACCCCGCCCAGGGTGAGCGTGTAGGCGTGGCGGCCGGCGTCGTCGACCCGCTCGCCGCGCACCGGCGTCAGGAGCCGCTCATGGGTGAACTCGCGGATCGCCTTGGCGACGAGCAGCCGGTGGGCGTGCCGGGCGGTCGGCGCCGTCAGCGCGTCCAGGCGGGACGGGGGGACGGGGGTCATGCGGACACCTGCCTGTCGGGGGTGAGGAGGAGCGGGGGCTCGGGGAGGGTGAGGTCCAGCCCGGCGGCGAGGACGCCGATCCGGCTGGCAGTGAAGGACTCGGGCGTGGCGATCGAGAGCATCGCCGTCTTGGATCCCAGCGCCACGGGACCGAGCTCCGTGAACCCGGCGGCCAGGTTCTTCGCCCGGATGGCGGCGTTGCGCTCGTCCGGCTCGACGACGACGCGCCGCGCCCCCGGCTGGGCCAGGCACCAGCGCACCACCGCGGCCATCACCAGGTCCGTGGTCCCGGGCACCGGGGTGTCCGTCGGGGCGACGAGCACGTGCAGGCCGATGTCGCCGGGCGCGCCCGCATACCGTCCGGCCAGCTCCGAGTGGGCCGGGTCGTAGACCTCCACCAGGAAGGTCGCGGTCCCGTCCACGAGCCCCACGTGCGCGTGGTGGTGCGGGTGCGCGGTGATCGCCTCGTACTCGGCCACGACGTCGGCCAGGCCCGCCTCCGTCATCTCCCAGTACACGGCGTGCGGGGACGTCACCCACCGGTGCAGCAGCGGATGGTCCTGCGCGCCCACGGGACGGAGCTCCACACGACGGGCCGCGCTCGCGGCCGCACCGTCCACGGTGGTCTGCGGCGGCGTCACGGCGCTCACCGGACGCCCGCCGCGACGGCACCGAAGTCCTGGAACGCGATCGACTCGGCCTGCGCGTAGACCTCGCGGCCGGCGATCGTGCTGAGGATGCGGCCGCTGTGCTCCGCCGCCATGCCCAGGTCCGGGCCGGTGAGCCCCAGGGGCTGTTCGGCGGTGTTGTGCACGAAGATCCGGCGGCCGCTCACGTCGATCGCGTGGTCCGCGTTCGCCGTCGTCCGACCGTCCTCCACGCGCAGCAGGTGCCGCACCGGCTCCAGGAACGGATGGTCCGGGTGGCGGTAGCCCGTGCCCGCGACGACGCGGTCCACCACGTGCCGCGCGGTCACCCCGGTCTCCTCATCGCGCAGGGTGACCTCCACCCGGGGCGCGCCCTGGCCCGCGACCAGGCGGGCGTCCGCCACCGACGTGCCCGGCCACAGCCGGGCCGGGTCCAGCGGACCCACCTGGCGTTCGTACAGCGCGTGGTAGACGTCCTCGATCGTGTGCTCGCTGATCCCCTTGTACAGGGACCGGTGGGACGCGTTGATCTCATCCCGCCGCGCCCGGGGCAGAGTGGCGAAGTGCCGCTCATAGTCCAGCGAGGTCAGCTCGAGCGTCAGCTGGCCGACCTCCATGCCGAAGAACCGGGGTGAGCGCGTGACCCACGTGAGGTCCGGGTGGCCCGCGTTCAGCAGGTCCAGGGCGCACTCCGCCGCCGACTGACCGCTGCCCACCACCAGGACCGACCCGGCCTCAACGATGTCCTCGCGACGGCCCATGTACTCGCCCGTGTGCACCACGGGGGACGCGCCGACCCGGACCGCCTCCTCCGCGACGCGCGCGAGCGGCGCGGGCAGGGATGGCACCGTGCCCGTGCCCACCACCACGTGGTCGGCCCGGTGCGTGCTGGTCCCGGCCGCGGAGGCCGCCTCCACCACGAACTCGTCCGCCTGCTCGTCCCACCGCACCGCCGTCACCGTGGTCCCGTAGGCGATGCCGGGCAGCTGGGCTGCCACCCACGCGCAGTAGTCCGAGAACTCCCGCCGCAGCGGGTACCAGGAACCCCGGATGTAGAAGCGGTGAAGCCGGCCCATCGCCTTGAGATACGCCAGGAACGAGTACGGGGAGGTCGGGTCCGCGAACGTCACCAGGTCAGCGAGGAACGGCACCTGGATCTGCGCGCCCGGCAGCATCATGCCCGGGTGCCACACGAACGCGTCGCGGCTCTCCACCACCTCCACCTCGACGTCGGGCAGCGGGTGGGCCAGCGCGGCCAGGCTCAGGTCGAACGGGCCCAGCCCGATCGCGAGCACGCGGCGGGGGGACGTGGACGCCGGGCTCATGCGCACACCTGCTCTCCGTGCTCAACCACGCGCGCCGCGGACGGACGGGGTCCCGCCGACGAGGGAAGCGTGCAGGACACGGAGGCCGACGGGGCATGCGGACGGTTCCGCCCCGCCCCGCGCCTCCGGTGACGGCCGGCCCGCACCGCGTCGGCGTGCCGCAGCGCCGCCTCCTCCACGACGTCGACCAGCGCCTCCAGCTCGCCCGAGGTGACCGCGGGGTTCAGGATCGTGAACTTCAGATGGGGCACCCCGTCCACCACCGTCGTCGCGATCAGCGCGCGCCCGCCGGCCACCAGCTCCCGGTGCATCGCCGCCTGCACCGCCGTGCACTCCTCCTCCGACAGTCCCTCGGCCCGCACCCGGAACAGCACCGTCACCAGCGTCGGATCCTCCAGCACCGCGAACATCGGCCGGGCCCGCAGGATCCCGCACGCCTGCCGCGTGCGCTCGCGCGCCCCCGCGAACAGGGACGCCACCGCCTCGGCCCCATGCTCACGCAGCGTCAGCCACAGCTTGAGCGAATCGAACCGGCGGCTCGTCTGCAGCGACCGATCCGCCAAGTTCGGATGGACGCTGTCCTCCGGGTTCAGGTAATCCGCGTGCACCGTCACATGGCGCAGGCTCTCGGCATCCCGCACCACCAGCGCGCTGCAGGCCAGCCCCACGTAGAACGTCTTGTGGAAGTCCATCGTCACCGAGTCCGCACGGTGCAGTGCCGGCAGCTCGTGGCGCGTCGCCGCGCTCGCGGCGAGGATCCCGCCCACGGCCGCGTCCGCATGGACCCACATCCCGTGGCGTTCGGCGACGTCGGCGATGGCCGGCAGCCGGTCGATGGCGCCGCGGTCGGTGGTCCCCAGCGTCGCGACGACGGCCATCGGCACGGCACCGGCGGCCACCTCACGCTCGACCGCCGCGGCCAGGGCCCCGGGGTCCAGGCGCCCGGCGGCGTCGGTGGGGACGACGACCACGGCGTGGCGGCCCAGCCCGAGCAGGCCGGCTGCCTTGGCGATGCTGTAGTGCGTGGCCGCGCTGACGAAGACGCGCAGCGAGCCGAGCACCTCGGCGGGCAGGTCGGCGAGCCCGGCGTGGCCGGTGAGACGCTGCACGGCGCGGCCGCGGGCCAGCGTCATGGCCTGCAGGTTGGAGGCCGACCCTCCGGAGGTGAAGACGCCGTCGCCCGCGGCGAACCCGCACCAGCGTCCGACCTCGGCCAGGAGCCGCTGCTCCATGAGCGCCGCGGAGCGGGCCTGGTCCCAGGACTCGACCGCCGTGTTGAGCGCCCCGAGCACGGTGTCCGCTGCGGTGCTGGAGAGCAGGACCGGGCAGTTGAGGTGAGCGGCATAGCGCGGGTGGTGGTAGGCGGTGGTCTGGTGGGCGTAGAGCTCCGCGACCTCGGCGAGGGCGTCGTCGAGGCTGCCCGTCGGCTGCGAGAAGTCGACGGCGCCGACGGCGTCGGCCAGGTGCGTCGACGGGGTGTCCGGGTGGACCCCCGCGCGGTCGTAGGCGGTGTCGACGGCCACCCGGGCCGCCCTGCCGGTGGCGTCGAGGTAGGCGGCGGGATCGCCGAGTCCGAACAGGCGAGGGAGCATGGGAGGGCCTTCCGTGAGGGGGTCGTCGGCTCCGGGCGGCGTGCGCCACGGACGTCCCGCACAGTAGGGAAGCCTTACCTAAGAAAGCAAATACGCAACAATGACGTGACGTATTCAAAGGGAGGACTCCAGCAAAGGTGGGGCTCACCTATGCTGACCGGATGACGAGCTCCTCCGTCCTCCCCCCGCCTGCCGCCCGTCCCTCGCGTGTCGAGGCCCTGCAGATGAAGGCCTACCGCGGGCTCGCGGCCCTCGGCCAGGCGATGCCCGTTGACCGCGACGAGTATCCGCAGTGGACCATGACGGTCCGCGCCACGTGGCTGCTCGCCCCCCGGCTGCGTCGTCTCACGTTCGCCGCGGAGGAGTTCCGCACGTTCACCCCGCAGGGCTGCGACGAGTACTTCGGGCTGCTCACCCCGCCCCCGGGGCGGGCGCTCGTGATGCCCGATCCCGCGGCGCTCAATGCGCGGCGAGCGGTCGGGCGGATCCCCGAGGACGTGCGGCCGGATCTGCGGTGGTACACGGTCGCCGAGCACCGGCCCTCCGTCGGTGAGATCGACGTCGACGTCGTCGTGCACGACCATGCGGGCCCCGCCGGCACGTGGGCGCGCACCGCACGTCCGGGCGACGTCGCCGGCTTCCGCACCGGGACGGGCGCCTATCGTCTGCCGGCGGCGGGGGAGTCGCACCTCGTGGTGGGGGACGAGACCGCAGTCCCGAGCATCGCCGCCGCCCTCGCCGCGCAGCGTCGCACGCCGCGCGGGGGCCGGATGGACGTCGTCCTGGAGGTGCCCGGCCGTGACCACGTCCCCGCCCTCGAGGTCCCGGAGGGCGCCACGCTCACGGTCCTGCACCGCGGAGACGCCGTGCCGGGCGCCCTGCTCACGCCGCACCTCGAGGACCTCCCCGCCGCGCCCCGCGACCACGTGTGGGCGTGCGGCGAGCAGTCGCTCGCGACGGCGGCGCGGCGGGTGATCGTCCGCCGCGGCATCGCACCGAAGCGCGCGATCATGTTCAGCGGCTACTGGCGGGTGGAGGGCCCGCGGCTCTGATCCCGTCCGACGGTCGGCGTCCGTGCTCCGAGCACGAGGCCGACCGCACGCCCCGGAACGACGAAGGGCCCCTCCGCCAGGAGGGGCCCTTCGTGTGTGGAGCGGATGACGAGATTCGAACTCGCGACCTCCACCTTGGCAAGGTGGCGCTCTAGCCAACTGAGCTACATCCGCCTGAGTCGATCCTCACGGATCGTCTCCGTGCGCGATACTGGGTTCGAACCAGTGACCTCTTCCGTGTCAGGGAAGCGCGCTACCGCTGCGCCAATCGCGCTCGTCCACCTCCGAGGAGGTGGTGAACATGCCGCCACTCCCGGTCGGAGAAGCCTGCGAGGTCGGGACGGGATTCGAACCCGCGTATACGGCTTTGCAGGCCGCTGCCTCGCCTCTCGGCCACCCGACCAGGGGTGAAGGTTGAGCGAGCGGATGACGAGATTCGAACTCGCGACCTCCACCTTGGCAAGGTGGCGCTCTAGCCAACTGAGCTACATCCGCGCGTCGGTGCCGCCGGGATCCGCTCGTCCGAGCCGCTCACCTGCGTTTTCCAACGAGAAAGAACTCTAGGCCATCTCCGCCCGGATGCAAAATCGGCGTCCGGAGGCGTGTCGGGCCACCCCGTCGGGGGTCCGGGGACCCTGCCAGAATGGCTGACCATGACCCAGCCACGCCTCGCGCATCAGACCCCCCACGGACGCATGTACGCGCGCTCCCTCTCGGGCCTGCCCGAGGTCCCGTCCATCACCACCGTGATCGGCATGGAGAAGACGGACCTGGACGGCTGGGTTGGGTGGATGGCGGCCCAGTCCGTGACCCAGGATCCGCGCCTGGCGGAATCGGTGGGCTCCGCGGCGCGCCTGAAGCAGGTGGCCCGGCAGTCCGCCGACGCCGCCGCCCGCTACCGGGACGCCGCGGCCGAGCGCGGGGACCGCGTGCACGACTACGCCGAGCAGGTGGCCCAGCGCGCCCTCGGCCGCCCCCACACCATGGCGGAGGCCCGGGCCCGGCTGATCGAGCACGGCGAGGGCGCCTACGCGGACCGCTTCGACGAGTGGTGGGACCTCTACGACGTCCGGCCGATCGCGGCCGAGATCACCGTCTGGAACCACACGGTGGGCTACGCGGGCACGCTGGACCTCGTCGCCCGGATCGGCGGCCGGCTGTGCCTGATCGACTACAAGACGAAGGGCACGGGGCGGGACGGACGGGTCAAGGCGCTCGATCCCAAGGTGGTCATGCAGCTGACCGCCGGCCTGAAGGCGGAGGAGTCCCTGGTGGACCCCGAGGCCGGCACCTGGGAGGAGTGGCGGCACGGCCAGGCCGAGATGCTGCTCGGCGTCGCCCTGGGGGAGACCGAGGTCGCCGTGCACCAGGCCAACCCGGGCGTGCTGCCCCGCCACTGGCACAAGTTCTGGGCCCTGCGCCAGGTCTGGAAGCACGCGCAGGCCGTGGACGACGCCGGCCCCGCGCTCCGTGTCATCGGCCCCCCTCCGCCGTCGGTCCCGGTGTCGGCGGCCACCGGCCTGCAGGCCGTGCGCGCCGCGGCGTTCGGCGGCGGCTCCCACGCCGCCCCGGACGTGGCGCCCGACGGGTCGTCGTCGCGCCCGGCGTCTGCCGAGGGCGGCGATAGGGTGACGGCGTGACCGTCCTGCCCGTCCGCACCATCCCCGACCCCGTCCTGCGCACCGCCGCGTCGCCCGTGCCCCCGGGCGCGGATGTGCGCGCCCTCGTGGCGGACATGATCGAGACGATGCACGCCGTCGGGGGCGTGGGCCTGGCCGCGCCCCAGGTGGGCGTGGGCCTGCGCGTCTTCGTGTTCGACGTCGCCGGCGTCGCCGGGCACGTGGTCAATCCCGTACTCGAGACCGCCGGCCAGGCGCTGCGGGAGCCGGGCGAGGGGTGTCTGTCCGTGCCCGGGCTGCGCTACCACCCGGCGCGCGCCGCCGAGGCCGTCGTCCGCGGCACCGACGTGGACGGGAACCCGGTGGAGCACCGGGGGACCGGCCTGCTCGCCCGCTGCCTGCAGCACGAGACCGACCACCTCGACGGGATCCTCTACGTCGACCGCCTCGACGGCGAGGAACGCCGTGAGGCCCGCCGCCGCATGCGCGCCGGCGAGGTGGACCGCGCCGCTCGTCGCATCGGGGCCGCGCGCGCGGCCGCCGTCAGCTCGGTCTTCGGCGCCCCCGCCGTCCCCGCCGCCGGAACAGGAGCCGCCCGATGACCGCCCCGACGCCCCTGCGCGTGCTCTACGCCGGCACGCCCGAGACCGCCGTGCCCGTGCTGCGCGCCCTGCTCGACTCGCCCCACGAGGTCGTCGGCGTGCTCACCCGGCCGGACGCCCCGGTCGGGCGCCGGCGGGTGCTGACCCCGTCGCCGGTCGCGGTCACGGCAGAGGAGGCCGGCCTGCCCGTGCTCAAGGCCGACCGACTCCGCGGACCCGAGGGCGCCGATGCCCTCCAGGCGATCCGGGTGCTCGAGGCGGACGTGGCCGTCGTCGTCGCCTACGGGGCGCTCGTGCCCGTCGAGGCCTTGCAGATCCCCCGTCACGGCTGGCTCAACCTGCACTTCTCCGCGCTGCCGGCCTACCGCGGCGCCGCCCCCGTCCAGCGCGCCGTGATGGCCGGGGAGACCGAGATCGCCGCCGACGTGTTCCAGCTCGAAGAGGGCCTGGACACCGGGCCCGTCTTCGCCCGGCTCACCCGCCCCGTCGCGGCCGACGAGACCGCCGGGGCCGTGCTCACCGACCTCGCCGAGCGCGGCGGCCCACTCGTGATCGACGTGCTCGACCGCCTGGCAGACGGCACCGCGACGGCCACGCCCCAGCGCGGCGAACCCACCCACGCGCCGAAGCTCACGGCCGCAGACGGCCTGGTGGACCCCGCCCGCCCGGCCGCCGAGGTGGCCGCCCGGATCAACGGCGTCACCCCCGAGCCCGGCGCCTGGGGCTGGCTGACCGCGGACGACGGCGCCGCCCCGGCCCGTTTCAAGCTCGACGGCGTCGCCCCGGTCCGCGCCGGCGACGACGGCTGGCCCTCCGCCCTCGACGCCGCGGTTCCCGGGCAGATCCTGGTGGCCGCGAAGGCCGCCTGGCTGCGCACGGCCGGCGGGGCCGTCCGGCTCTCCCGCGTCCAGCCGGCGGGCAGGAAGCTGATGCCGGCCGCCGACTGGGCGCGCGGCGCCGCCGCCGGGGCCGCGCTGCTGGCCGGGGAGGCGCTCGCCCACCACGAAGAACAGGCCCGCCAGGAGGCCGCCGCCCGGGCGGCGGCACGCGAGGCCGCGCGGAACGCCGCGGCACAGGACGAGGAGGCACGCGCATGAGCCGCGAAGGACAGGCAGGACAGGGCCGGGGCGAGCGAGGGGCCCGCGGAGAACGCGGCCGCGCACCCCGGCCGGACGCCCAGGACCGCCGCGACGCGCAGGGGCGCACCCGCAACCGGGGTCGCTCCGGCGCCGGGCGGAAGTACTCGGCGCAGGCGCCGTCGCAGCGCTCCCGCACCGCTGACCCGGCGCGCCGCGTCGCGTTCGGGGTGGTCCGCTCCGTCCATGCCGAGGACGCGTACGCGAACCTGGTCCTCCCGGCGCGCATCCGCCAGGCCCGCCTCGACCGGCGCGACGCCGGCTTCGCCACCGAACTCGCCTACGGCACCCTGCGCGGGCTCGGCCTGTACGACGCGATCCTGACCCGCTGCGTGGACCGCCCGCTCGAGAAGATCGACCCACCCGTGCTCGACGCCCTGCGGCTCGGCGCCCACCAGCTGCTGGGCATGCGCGTGCCCGCCCACGCCGCCCTCGACGCCACCGTCTCCCTCGTGCGCGCCGAGATCGGGGCCGGCGCCTCCGGGTTCGTGAACGCGGTGCTGCGTCGGGTTGCCGAACGCCCCCTCGAGGAGTGGCTGGCCGACGTCGCCCCTGCCGACGGCGGCGACGCCGCCCTGGCCGTCCGTGCCTCGCACCCGGTGTGGATCGTCCGCGCGCTGCGCCAGGCCCTGGCCGCCCACCGCGGCACCCGCCACATCGCCGACCGCGACGCCGAGCTGGCCGCCCTGCTCGAGGCGGACAACGCCCCGCCCGTGGTCAACCTCGTCGCCCTGCCCGTGGCCGGTGGGGCCGAGGCGCTCGCCGCGGCCCTCGACGACGGCGCCGAACCCGGGCCGCTGGCCCCGGACTCCGCCCTGCACTCCGGCGGCGATGCCGGCCGTCTGCCCGGGGTGCGCGAGGGCGTGCTCCGCGTCCAGGACGCCGGCTCCCAGCTCACCGCCCGTGCCCTGGCCCAGGCACCCGTCCCCGCGGCCGAGGGGCGGGCCGAGCGCTGGCTCGACCTGTGCGCCGGCCCTGGCGGCAAGGCGGCCCTGCTGGCCGCCCTCGCCGCCGAGCGGGGGGCGACGCTCGTGGCCAACGAGGTCGCCCCGCACCGCGCCGACCTCGTCCGGCAGGCACTCGCCGCCGTGCCCGCCGGCGCCTGGACCGTCCGGACCGGGGACGGCCGCACGATCGCCGACGCCCCCGAGGCGGCCCCGGCGTTCGACCGCGTCCTCGTGGACGCCCCCTGCACCGGCCTCGGTGCGCTGCGCCGCCGACCCGAGTCGCGCTGGCGCCGCACCCCGGCCGACCTCGCCGAGCTCACCGGCCTGCAGGCCGAGCTGCTCGACGCGGCGGTCGCCGTCCTGGCCCCCGGCGGGGTGCTCGCCTACGTGACCTGCTCCCCGCACGTCGCGGAGACCGTCGTCCAGGTCCAGGACCTCGTGCGCCGCCACCCCGAGCTGGAGCTGCTCGACGCCCGCACCGCCCTCGACACCGTCGCGCTCGACGACCTGCGCCTGGACGAGGCAGAACCCGCCGGCGCGCCGAAGCCGGGAGACGTGGTCGCCCGCACGGCCCAGCTCTGGCCGCACCGGCACGGCACCGACGCCATGTTCCTGGCCCTGCTGCGCGCCCCCGGCGCCTGACCGAGAGGACCCGACCATGACCGCCCGCGCCCCGCGCCTGCACCCCTCGATCCTGTCCGCGGACTTCGCCCGCCTCGCCGACGAGCTGGCCCGCATCCCCAGTGCGGACGCGGTGCACGTGGACGTCATGGACAACCACTTCGTCCCGAACCTCACCCTCGGCCTGCCCGTGGTCGAGGCGATCCGACGCGCCACGGACCTGCCGCTGGACCTCCACCTGATGATCGAGGACGCCGACCGCTGGGCGCCCGGCTACGCGGAGGCGGGGGCCGAGTCCGTGACCTTCCACGCCGAGGCGTCGGCGGCGCCCGTCCGGCTGGCCCGGGAGCTGCGCGCGGCCGGAGCGAAGGCCGGCATGGCGCTGCGGCCGGCGACCGCGGTCGAGCCCTACCTGGACATGCTCCCGGAGCTGGACATGCTCCTGCTGATGACCGTGGAGCCCGGCTTCGGGGGGCAGGCGTTCCTCGACGTCGTGCTGCCGAAGATTCGCCGGGCCCGCCGCGCCCTCGACGGCGGGCCCGCCCCGCTGGCCCTCCAGGTCGACGGCGGCGTGAACCGCGAGACCATCGAACGCGCGGCCGAGGCCGGGGCCGACGTGTTCGTGGCCGGCTCCGCGGTGTTCGGCGCCGAGGACCCCGACGCCGCGCTCGCCGGCCTGCGCACCGCCGCCGCCCGCGCCTGCCACTGAGCCCGGCGACGCCGTCGCCCGCCCGCCGCGCCGGACGTCGCCCGGCGTCGTCCGGCGACGTCCGGCATGCGCGGCCGGCCGGGCGTGCGATACTGCTGGACAGCAACGTGCTCCGAGATGCGGTGGAAGTCCGCACCGGCGGTGACAGCCCGCTAACCGCGCGGCCCGTCCTCATCCGAGGCGGTGCAGAGCGGCCTGACCGGTGGAATTCCGGTGCCGACCGTACAGTCGGGATGGGAGAGGCACGCGGCGGAGCCGTTCCGCGCCCTGCGCGGGAGGGCTGCGGAGCGCACCCCTCGGAGTCCCGATCCGAGGAGGTGGCGTCACGGTCATGGACTGGCTGGTGGACGCGTTCAACTGGACCGTCCCGGTCGCCGGCGGCGGCCTGCTCATGCGCGAGGTGCTGGGCAACGTCTTCGGCCTCGCCTCCGCCCTGGGCGGCATGGCGCGCAGGGTCTGGGCCTGGCCCGTGGGCATCCTCGGCAACCTCATCCTGCTGACGGTCTTCCTCGCCTCCCTGTTCACGGGGGCCGATCACGCCACCCTGCTCGGTCAGGCCGGCCGACAGGTCATGTTCATCGCCGTCTCCGTCTACGGCTGGGTGCGCTGGCGTCAGGCCCGTCGGGGCCACGCCGAGGACGCTCCCGCCATCACCCCGGAGTGGGCCGGCTGGCGCGGGCGCGTGTTCCTCGTGACGGCCATGGCGGTCGGCACCGTCGCCCTCACCCCCGTGTTCCGCGCGCTGGGTTCGTGGGAGCCGGTGTGGGCGGACGCCTGGACGTTCGTGGGATCGCTGCTGGCGACCTACGGCATGGCGCGCGGCTGGGTGGAGTTCTGGCTGATCTGGGTGGCCGTGGACGTCGTCGGCGTGCCCCTGCTGTGGAGCACCGGCTACTACGCCTCGGCCGTCATGTACGCCTTCTACGGCGCCTTCACCCTGATCGGCTTCTTCGTGTGGCTGCGCGCCACAGACCGGGACAAGCCCGCCGTGGAGACGCTGCTGCCGGACGGCCCCGAGGGGGACGTCGCCCGATGAACGCCGCCGAGACCCCGTCCGCCGACCCCATGGACCTCGCCGTCGGCGCCGCGCTGCGCGGCGTGCGCGGCGCCAACCCCCTCGTCGGGGCCGTCCTGACCGACGCGGCCGGCCGCATCCTGGCCGTCGGGCACCACCGCGGACGGGGGACCGCCCACGCCGAGGTCGACGCCCTGACCCGCTGGCGGGCCGCCCGCGCCGCGGATCCGGCCCTGGCCACCCTCGACCCCGCCGGCCTGACGCTGCACGTCACCCTCGAGCCCTGTGACCACACCGGCAGCACCGGCCCCTGCTCGCAGGCCGTCCTGGACGCGGGGATCGGCGCACTGCGCTACGCCGTCGCGGACCCCACCGGTCACGACGGCGGCGGCGCGGCCCGCCTCGCCGCGCACGGGGTGCACGTCACCGGCCCCACCGGCGAGGCGGCCGCCCTCGCGCTCACCGCCCGCTGGCGCGAGGTCCGCGACGCGGGCCGCCCGTGGGTGACCGGACACCTCGCCCAGTCCCTCGACGGCCACGCCGCGGCCGCCGACGGCACGAGCCAGTGGATCACCGGCCCGGACTCCCGCGTCCACGCCCACGAGGTGCGCTCCCGCGTCGACGCCATCGTCGTCGGCACGGGGACCGTCCTGGCCGACGACCCCCGCCTCACCGCCCGTGACGCCGCCGGCGCCGAACTCGCGCACCAGCCCGTGCCCGTCGTCCAGGGTCACCGGCCCGTGCCCGACGGCGCCGCCCTGCGCGCCCACCCGGTCCTGCTGCACGTGCCGGACCACGACCCGCACGCCGTCCTCGCCGCGCTCGCCGCCCATCCCGGGCCCTGGCCCCACGGCCGCCGTGCCGAGCACGTGCTCATCGAGGGCGGGCCCCGCGTGCTCGGCGCGTGGCTGCGCGCCGGCCTCGTGGACGAGCTCATGGTCTACACCGCGCCCCTGCTGCTCGGCCCGGGCCGCGCCGCCGTCGCCGGCCTGGACGTCGCCACGCTGTCCGAGGGACCGCGCTGGCATCCCGACCCCGCGGAGGGCGGCCCCGCCCGTGCCCTCGGCGACGACGTCTGGACCCACCTGAGCCCGGTGCCGGCCCCGCGCCTGCCCACCGCCCCCGCCCCGACCCGTTTCCAGGAGGACTGAGTGTTCACCGGCATCGTCACCCATCTCGGCACCGTCGTCGCCCTCGAGCACGACGCGGCCGCCGACACCGCCCTGCTGACCCTCGACGCCGGCCGCGCCCTCGACGGGCTGCCCGCCGGCGGCTCGCTCGCCGTCGACGGCGTGTGCCTCACGGCCCTCGACGGACCCACGGAGCGCCCCGGCGTGTTCCGTGCAGACCTCATGGGCCAGACGCTGCGGATGACCAGCCTCGGCGACCGCGCCCCGGGGGACCGGGTCAACCTCGAGCGCTGCCTGCGCCCCACCGACCACCTGGACGGGCACGTGGTCCAGGGCCACGTGGACGGGACCGGCGAGGTCCTCGCGGTCACCCCGCACGGGGCCTGGACCACCCTGCGCATCGGCCTGCCCGCCCGCCTGGCCCGCTACGTCCCCGCGCAGGGGGCCATCGCCCTGCAGGGCGTCTCCCTCACCGTCACCGCCGTCTCCGACCCGGGCGCGGCCGCGCACTGGTTCGAGATCGGCATCATCCCGGCCACACTCGAGGCCACCACCCTGGGCGCCCTGCGGCCGGGCGACCGCGTCAACCTCGAGACCGACGTGCTCGCCCGGTACGCCGAGCGCCTCGCGCTCATCCCCTCCGCCCCCGCCGCACCCACCGAGGAGGCCCGCCCGTGAGCGAGCACATCCGTCTGGACCCCGTCCCCGCGGCGATCGCCGCGATCGCCGCCGGCCGGCCCGTCGTCGTCGTGGACGACGCCGACCGCGAGAACGAGGGCGACCTGATCTACGCCGCCGCCCTGGCCACCGACGAGGTCACCGCCTTCACCGTCCGCCACACCTCGGGCGTCATCTGCGCGCCCCTGCCGGCCGGCCTGGCCGACCGCCTGGCCCTGCCGCCCATGACCACCGTCAACGAGGACCCCAAGGGCACCGCCTACACCGTGAGCGTGGACGCCGCCGCCGGCGTCACCACCGGCATCTCCGCCGCCGACCGCACCCGCACCCTCCGCCTGCTCGCCGACCCCGGTGCCGCCCCCGGCGACCTGACCCGGCCCGGTCATGTGTTCCCCCTGCGCGCCGTCCCCGGCGGCGTCCGGGCCCGCCGCGGCCACACCGAGGCCGGCGTCGAGCTGTGCCGCCTGGCCGGCGTCGCGCCCGTGGCCGCCATCGCCGAGCTCGTCCACGACGACGGCACCATGATGCGCCTGCCCGCCCTGCGGGAGTTCTCGGACGAGCACGGCCTCGTGCTGATCTCCATCGAGGACCTCGTGGCCCACCTGGAGGAGACGACGCCGGCCCTGACCGCCGTCCCCGCCGAGGCCACCCTGCCGACCCGGCACGGCCTGTTCCGCGTGAGCGTGCACGTGGACGCCGAGACCGGGGCCGAGCACCTGCTGCTCGTGGCGGGGGAGACCGACTCGGAGCGTCCCCTCACCGTCCGCGTGCACTCGGAGTGCCTCACCGGCGACGTCCTCGGCTCCCTGCGCTGCGACTGCGGCCCCCAGCTCGAGGACGCCCTCGCCCGCGCGGCGGCCGAGGGCGGCGCCGTCCTCTACCTCCGGGGCCACGAAGGACGCGGCATCGGCCTGGCCAACAAGATCCGCGCCTACCGGCTCCAGGAGGAGGGGATGGACACCGTCGAGGCCAACCTCGCCCTCGGTCTGCCCGCCGAGGCGCGCGACTGGGCCGGGGCCGCCGCCGTCCTCACGGCCGCCGGCCATCGGCGCATCCGCCTCGTCACCAACAACCCCGCGAAGGTCGCGGGGCTGCGGGCGGCCGGCATCGACGTCGTCGAGCGTGTCCCGGCCCCCACGCCTGTCACCGAGCACAACGTGGTCTACCTGCGCACCAAGCGGGACCGCATGGCCCACGCCCTGGCGGACCGCGTGCTCGAACCGCCGACGGCCACCGGCGGCCCCGCCACGCCGGCCGATGACCCGACCACCGACCCGACCCACCCCACCCACCAGGAGGACACCCCATGAGCGGCGCCGGAGCCCCGACCTTCACCCCCGACCCCGCCGCTGCGAGCGGCCTGAACGTGGCGATCGTCGCCGCCCAGTGGCACACGGAGATCATGGACGGGCTGATCGCCGGGGCGCAGGCCGCCGCGGCCGACCTGGGCCTGGAGCCCGTGCTCGTGCGCGTGCCCGGCACCGTCGAGCTCACCGTCGCCGCGGCGCGGCTGGCGGAGCGATTCGACGTCGTCGTGGTCCTGGGCGTCGTGGTGCGCGGGGACACCCCGCACTTCGACTACGTGTGCCAGTCCGTGACCCAGGGCGTGACGGAGGTCTCGGTGCGCACCGGCGTTCCCGTGGGCTTCGGCGTGCTCACCGTGGACACCGACCAGCAGGCCCGCGACCGGGCGGGCCTGCCCGGATCCCGAGAGGACAAGGGACGCGAGGCCCTCGAGGCGGCCGTCCTCACCGAGCTCGCGCTGCGCTCGGTCACGCCACGGGACTGAGGGTGGCCGGGCGGGGCTGCCTGCTGGGTCGGCTGCTCTCGACGTGGACCCTGTCCCCGGGGCCGGTGGGGTGATCGCAGGCCGGTCAACCGGGCCCGTCCGGAACGCCGGCAGCCCCGCGCCGTCATGGATGGGGTCGGCCGGAGGGCGCGGGGACCCGACGATAGAGGCGGAGACGCGAAGCCCCCGCCCTTCGTCTCGCTCGCGGCATCCACAGCTCGTCGTCCACTGCCCCGACCGTCAGGGCGGGCCGTTGACCCCCAACGCGTTCACCGCCGCAGACGGGTGATCTATGCGGCCCGCCCCGCCTCGGACGACTGCGTCGGGGTGCACGGAGCCTGCCGCAGCGTGGCCGCGTTCAAACAGTCCATGGCCCTGCTGGGAGCTGCGCGAGACCGGGCTGCTGCTCACCCCCCTGGTGCCGGCCCGCTCCATCGTCCCCGGTGCACGTCTGGCCTGCGACTGGCTGGGCCACTATGAGAAGCGCGAACCCGTCGCCTCCGCCTACGCCGACCTGGCCGGCCTCATCTTCGAAAGGATCACCGCATGAACGAGAAGCAGCTTGAGCCCGACCTGAGTCTGCGAGCACAGCGACGCAAGCCCACCCCGGCCCCCCAGACCCCGGCTCCCGGAGCGGTGATCCCCGCAGAACCGGCAACGACCTCGGACCCGGCCGGTGGGTATGCGCCCCTGGCGCGGCGTGGGGCGCCGACCGTGGCCCTGAACGTGCGAGTGCCCGAAGCGATCCGCGACGCGGTGCGTCGAGAGGCCGCCACGAACCCGGCAACGCCCAGCCAGGCCGCGGTCATCGAAGCCCTAGGGCGTGTCTGAGAATAGATGCACGAGTCAGCTGAGACCCTGGGGACATGTCCCGGTTCCAGATGCTCTCTGACACCCAATGGGAGTTGATCGCCCCGATGCTCCCGACCCGGACCGGCCGCGCCGGCAGGCCGTTCGCCGACGCCCGCACCATGGTGGAGGCGATCATCTACCGGTACCGGTGCGGAATCGCTTGGAGGGATCTGCCCGAGGTCTACGGGCCCTGGCAGACCGTGTGGACCTGGCATCGGCGCTTGGCCGAAGAAGGCACATGGGACACGGTGCTGGCCACGCTGACCGCCGCCGCTGACGCCGAAGGCCTGATCGATTGGTCGGTCTCGGTGGACTCCACGATCGCCCGCGCCCACCAGCACGCGACGAACATCACCCGCCACACAGGGGGATGGATCGAACTACAAGAATCCGCATGAGGAACCGGCCGATCACGGCATCGGGCGCTCCCGTGGCGGGCTGAGCACGAAGATCCATCAGCTCGTGGACGGGACCGGGCTGCCGCTGGTCAGCCTGATCACCCCCGGCCAGGCAGGGGACTCCCCGATGCTGCTTCCTCTTTTGGAGCAGCTGCGCGTGACCCGGCCAGTAGGGCGGCCCCGGACCCGCCCTGCGGCGGTGCTGGGCGACAAGGCGTACTCCTCCCGGGCGATCCGCACCCACCTACGCGCCCGTGGGATCAAAGCGGTCATCCCCGAACCAGCCGACCAGCAGGGCCACCGCAGACGGCGCGGTGCCCGCGGCGGGCGCCCCATTGGCCTCGACGCGGCCGCCTACAAGGGCCGCAATGTCATCGAGCGTCAGTACGCGCACCTGAAGCAGTGGCGGGGTCTGGCGACCCGGTATGACAAGTACGCGATCATCTACAGGGCCGCTGTGGTCCTGAATGCTGTGCTCGCATGGTCAAAACGATTGTCAGACATGCCCTAGGTCGCGGGCGAGTACCGCCGGGTAGCTCGGGCCCTCGAGGAGTGTCATGAGGATGCGGGAGCGGGTCGGGTCGGCCATCGCCCGGCCCAGCCGGTTCATCACGTCCAGCCGCGAAGCAATAGTCAGCATGCGCTGAGCATACAGAACCTGCTGACCTCTCGTGTGTGGCTCCCGCTGCTGATATCTGCACATCTGCATAGGTGTATGGTCGTGGCATGAGTGTGACGCCGTTGGATTCGTGTCAGGTCACCGCCGTCCATCCGGAGAAGGTGGCGCTGACCCGGGAGAGGATCCCCGACGAGCGCGAGGCCGGCAGGTTGGCCGGGCTGTTCAAGCTCCTGGGGGACCCGCGCCGTGCCCGGGTGCTGTATGCGTTGCTGGAGGCCGGCGAGCTGTGCGTGTGTGACCTGGCGGCGTCGGTCGATGTCGCGGAGGCGTCGGTGTCCCAGGTGCTGCGGGTGCTGCGTTCCGCTGGGGTGGTCGAGAACCGCCGGGAGGGGCGGATGGTGTACTACCGCCTCGCTGACGGGCATGTGCGGATGCTGCTGGACGTCTCCCGTGAGCACGCCCGCCACGAGGGGCAGGGCTGATGGGGGCGGGACACAGCCATGCCCCGGCGACCGGGCATGCCGGTGGCCGCTACCGTCGGCGGCTGGCGGGGGCGTTCGCCCTGACGGCGGGCTTCTTCCTGATCGAGCTGGTCGCGGGGCTGGTGTCGGGGTCGTTGGCGCTGCTGTCGGATGCCGGGCACATGGCTGCCGATGTGGTGGTGCTGGGTGCGGCGCTGCTGGCGACGCGCATCGCGAGCCGGCCGGACTCCACGGGGCGACGCACCTATGGCTCCTACCGGGCCGAGGTGTTCGCCTCGGCGTTGGCGGTGCTGGCGATGCTCGCGGTCGGGGTGTACGTGGTGGTCGAGGCCATCAGCCGGCTGGGCGACGCGCCGGAGGTGGCCTCCGGCGCCATGCTCGCGGTCGGCTTCGCCGGCCTGGTGATCAACATCATCTCCATGCTGCTGCTGCGCAGCGGGGCCAAGGACAGCCTGAACGTCAAGGGCGCCTACTACGAGGTGATCGCCGACGCCGCCGGGTCGGTGGGTGTCATGGTCGCCGGCGTGCTGATCATTCTCACCGGCCAGCCGATCTGGGACGTCGTGGTCGCGGCGCTCATCGCGGTCTTCGTCATCATCCGGGCGGTGGTTCTGGGCAGGCAGGTGATCGCGGTGCTGGGCCAGCACGCCCCGGAAGGGGTGGACCCGGAGGACGTCGCCGGTGACCTGGACGCGGTCGAGGGGGTGGAGGAGGTCCACGACCTGCACCTGTGGACCCTGACGTCGGGGATGAACGTGGCCACGGCCCACCTGGTCGCTGACCAGGGCGCGGACCACGGCGCCGTGCTTGCCGGCGCGCGCCGGGTGCTGCACGACCGTTACGGTATCGCCCATGCCACCTTGCAGGTGGAGGGCGCCGGCAGCGACGGCTGTCACGACCTGAGCTGGTAGCACTCGGCACGGAAGCCCGCTCGCGAGAGCCGCACATGCTTGAGCAACGTCTTAGGAGCGCGCGATGGCCGCGAAGCACGGCAAGGGCCCCGGGCCGGACGAGGGCCAGCGGCCGGCCCGGCGCGGGGTGGTGCTCACCCTGCTGGGGATCGGTCTGGTCGCCGCGGCTTACGTGGTGACGATCGTGGTCATGGTGGTGCGGTGACGCGGCCCAAACGGACCGCGGCCTCATGGCGGCGCCGCAAGGCGGTCATCGCGTCGTCCAGTGCTGTCCTCGTCGGGTCGAGCACGTAGAGGTCGTGAAGACGTCCAGATATAGGCCTGGGACGGGAGTTCTTGCATCGACTGAACTCCCCGGTGGTTGCAGGTCCGATACGCAGGGGTGCCAGTAAGTAGGGCTGATCGGCGCCCATTTTCTTGTCTCGCGCCCCGGGGCGAGGCGGTCCCCTATCGGTGTCCCTGTGTGCGGGGCAGGTTCACGCCGCGCAGCAGGAGAGCTTGGCGATGTCGGTGGTGAAGGCCTGCGCGGTGAGCTTGAGGCCTTCGGCCATGGTCAGGTAGGGGCTCCAGAGGTTGGCGACCTGGCTGGTGGTCATGCCGGCCTCGAGCATGTAGACCCCGGCGGCGGCGAGGTCGCCGGCGTCCTGGGCCAGGGCGGTAATGCCGATGATGCGGCCGGTGTCGGCGTCGGTGACCATCTTGATGAACCCGCAGGTGTCGCGGTTGACGATCGCGCGTGGGACGTGCGCGAGTGACAGGACACGGCTGTCGTAGCGGATCCCGGCAGCGGAGGCCTGCCGTTCGGTCATCCCGACGGCGGCCAGGGCGGGGCTGGTGAACACGACCCGGAGCAGGTGGCGGTAGTCGACCTCGAGGCCGGCGCCGGTGAGGGCGTTGTCGGCGACGAGGGCGCCGTGGGCCGCGGCGACGTACACGAACTGACGGTGGGCGGTGACGTCACCGGCAGCCCAGACGCGCGGGTTGGTGCTGCGCAGATGGCTGTCGACGACCACCTCGCCGTGGTCGCCGGTGCGCACGTCGACGGTGTCGAGACCGAGCGTGGCGGTGACCGGGCGGCGCCCGGTGGCGACGAGTACCTCGGCCGCCCGGAGTTCCTGTGAGCCGTCAGTGGTGGTGGCAGTGACCGTGACCTCGCCGGTGGCCGGGTCGCGGCGGACCGCGCTGGGCACCGCGCCGCGGATGATCTGGATGCCTTCGTCCGTGAAGATCTCATCCAGGGCGGTGGACGCCTCGGGTTCTTCCTGGGACGCCAGCCGTGAGCGGACCAGCATGGTGACCCGGACGCCGAGCCGAGCGAAGAGCTGGGCCTGCTCCATCGCGACGTAGCCGCCGCCGATGACCAGCAGCGACTCCGGGACGTGGTCCAGTTCCATCGCGGTGGTCGAGGTCAGGTAACCGGCCTCCTGCAGGCCGGGGACCGGCGGCGCCCAGGGCCTGGAGCCGGTGGCGATGAGGTAGTGCGCGGCCCGGACCGTCTCCACCGTGCCGTCAGGGCCGGTGACGCGCAGTGCCGGCTCGCTGGGTGTGCCGACGAACGTGGCGTCCCCGGGGTGGAGATCCCATCCGTACTCGGTGGCCAGGTCCAGGTACTTCTCGCCACGCAGTGACCCGACGAGCCGATCCTTGCCGGCGATCAAGGCGGGCATGTCGACCGGCCGGACTTCGGGGAGCGGCAGCCCGGGGAACCGGGAGGCGTCGAGTGTGACGTGGCGGGCCTCGGCGGTCGCGAGCAAGGCCTTGGAGGGCACGCACCCGGTGTTCACGCAGGTACCGCCGACGGTGCCACGCTCGATCATCACCACCCGTCTGCCGAGGTTGGTGGCGCGGATCGCGGCCGCGAACGCCGCCCCACCGGACCCGATCATTGCCAGGTCATACGACCTGCTGTTAGCCGTTGCCGTCATGAACTCCTCCTTCATCGCCCTCAGGATCGACCTTCCAGTGCACTGGAAGGTCAAGGGGGAGAATGAGTGGCATGCGGATCGGTGAGGTGGCTCGGGCGTCGGGCACGACGAGCAAGACCCTGCGGTACTACGAGGAGGTCGGGCTGCTACCCGCCGCGGACCGCACCCCGGCGGGCTACCGGGACTACGGCGCCGAGGTGCTCGACCGGCTGGACTTCATCCGCCGGGGGCAAGCGGCCGGGCTGACCCTGGCCCAGATCGGTCAGGTGCTGGACATCCGCGACCGGGGGCAGGCCCCCTGCCGGCACGTCACCGACCTGCTCGACACCCGCCTTGATGTGATCGACCGGCAACTCGCCGAGCTCGCGCAGCTACGCACCACGATCGCCGACCTGCGCGAGGACGCCGCCGCCGGCGACCCGGCCATGTGCTCCCCCGAGGATGTCTGCCGCTACCTGTGACACCGAAGTTCACGGGCCCGTGGCAGCGCATGGCGGCCCACTCTGTTGCGTTGGGGTGTTAGACCTTTCGCAACGGTTCTGTTGCGCGGGGTGCACCCTATCGCGACGCCTATTCCTCCGGCCTGCCGTCGGCCGCTGTCCCGGTGAAGGATCGGCTTGCGGAACGTGAGCCTCACTCGCAGCGCCCTCTTGCCCGCGTGCTTGGAGGCCGCCACTGAGCTCCGACAGAACCCCGCCATATAGCGGCGCAAGCCACACATGACACCGGGCGGCACACCGAGCAGCCGCCACAAACGACCGATTTAGCCGTTACACGCCCGTGAGTCGGAGCATGACTGAGCCCATTGAGGCCGGAATGGGGGGCGAGGCCACTGTGCCGATTCTGATTCTTTGTCCACACCACCGCGGGGGCCGTTTCAGCGGCCCCCGCGGTGGTGTTGCCGAGGTGTGGACTCAAGCCGCGCGGGGCAACACTCCGCGCAAGACGTCGGTGAGGGTGACGACCCCAGTGAACCGGTTGTCCTGGGTCACTGCGGCCAGCTGGCGGCTGTTGCGGCGCATGGAGGCAAGTGCTTCGTGCAACGGTGTGGTGGAGGGCAGCGTCAGAGCCTGCTGGATAAGCGGCTGGATTGGCGCAGAAGGCTCCATCGTGAGGGTGTCCCGCACGTGGACGACGCCCGGAACGCTCTCAGGGGTATGGTCCGGCTGGACCAGGATACGCAAGTGCCCTGAGCACGCAGCGGCATTCTGGACCGCCTCGACGTCGGCGTCGGGGGCGACCTTGACCGGGTGCTGACCCTGGGGGAGGAGGTCCCCGAGAGTGAGGGTCTGAAGGTCCAGGGCACCGGCCAAGGCTTCATGGTTCTGCCGGTCCAGGGTGCCGGCGGCGGCGGAGTGCTCAACCAGCTGACGAATGGCCGCTGCGTCGTAGCCGCCCACGGCGGCTTGGTCCACGGGGGTGACGCCGCTGAGGGTCACCAGGCGGTTGGCCAGCCGGTTGGCCAGCAGCAGCAGGGGGCGAACGGTCCAGACGAAGGCGCGTGCGGGCACGGCCACGGCTTTGGCTGCGGTCTCGGGGTGGGCAATGGCCCAGGACTTGGGGGCCATCTCCCCGATGACCAGGTGAAGGAAGGTCACGGCCAGCAAGGACAGGACGAAGGAGGCGGTTCCGGCTGCCGCTGCGGGGATGCCCCAGTCCTCCAGGACGGGGCCGAGCCATGCGTCGACGGCCGGCTTGGTGATCGCCCCCAGGGCGAAGGTGCACAAGGTGATGCCCAACTGGGCTGCGGCGAGCATGAGGGTCAGCTCGTCGACTCCCTTGAGAGCGGCCCGCGCGGCGCGGCTGCGTCCTGCCTCGGCCTCCAGTCGGTGCCGGCGGGCGCCCAGCAGGGAGAACTCCATGATGACGAAGATCGCGCTGAGCACGATCAGCGCTGTGGTCACGAGCATGACGATCAGTGGACCGTGCATCATCGCTCCTCGTCCGTGGTGGCGTCGGGCTGGGCCTCGTGGGCGGCATGGCTGCCGGCGGTGTCAGAGCGGGGCACCTCGATGAGGTGGATCCGCAGTCGAGCTGGGACCCTGCGTTGGATGGAGAGGACCTCGACCTGCAGGTGGCGGTCGTAGACCTCCTCAGCCCCGAAGTCTCGTGGGTCCTCGGGCAGGTCGATCGTGATGACCTCGCCTTCCCGGGGCAGACGGCCCAGAGCGTCGATGGTCAGACCGGCGGCGGACTCGGCCTCGGTCACGGGCAGGGGGTGCCCGACGAGGCGCTCGAGCTCGTCCAGGTGGGCCTCTGCGCTCAGGACCCAGGAGTGCAGGCCTGTGGCGGTGATCTCCTCCTGGGGGTGCAGGTCGTGCTCGTCCGTGAGCTCGCCCACGAGCTCCTCCGCGAGGTCTTCCACTGTGAGCACGCCGACGAAGCCGCCGAACTCGTCCACGATGCACGCCATCTGCTGCCCTGAGCCGTCGAGCTCCCGGGCTGCGTCGGGCAGGGACATCATCGTGGGCAGCACCAGTGCAGGGCGCATCAGGGCGGACACGGGGGTGTCCGGGGCCATCCGGGTCTCACCGAGCAGGTCGGTGAGGTGGACTACCCCGAGCGGTTCGTGTTCGTTCGAGATCACCGGGTAGCGGGTGTGGCCGGTGGCCATCAGGTCGCGCACCTGAGCCAGGGAGGTCTGGGGCTGAACCTCGTCCACACGCGAGCGGGGCACCATCGCGTGCTGCACGTCCTGGTCTGGGAAGTCCAGCACCCGGTCGATCAGGACGGAGACCTCCGCGGGCAAGGATCCGGAAGCTCTGGAGTCCAGGGCAATGCGGTCCAGGTCCTCGGCGGAGGCGGTGCTGTCGACGTCGTGCACTGGCTCGATGCGCAGGAGCTTGAGCAGCACCTCGGCCGCCTTGTCGAAGACCCAGATGAGCCAGCCGAACAGGCCGAGGTAGATCTGTGTGGGCCGGGCCAGAGCGCGGGCCAGGGGCTCGGGGTTGGCGATGGCCAAATTCTTGGGGTACAGCTCGCCGATGATCATCTGCACCAGGGTGGCCACCACCAGTACGCCCAGCGTGGAGATGGCGATGACCACTTCAGAAGGCAGTGCGGTGCCGCCGAGCAACTCGGTCAGGGCCGCACCCACCATCGGCTCTGCCACGTAGCCCACCATGAGGCCTGTGACCGTGATCCCCAGCTGCGCGCCGGAGAGCATGAAGGAGGTGCGGCGAGTGACCTGCAGTGCGCGGGCGGCGGCGCGGTCGCCGGCCTTGGCGGCGGTCTGCAGGCGGACGCGGTCTACAGACATGTACGCGAATTCCTGGGCCACGAAGAAGCCGTTGGCGGCGATGATCGCCAGGATGATGAGGGATCCGAGGATCAGTGTCAGGACTGGATCCATGCCTGAGTCACCTCCCCACGAGGTGCAGGCGACCCCGCCAGCTGCGGGGTGGGGTGGGGGTGACGCTCGGACTGTCACCAGGGCAGGCGGCTGGGCCGTCGCTCATGTATTCAGGGGCTCCATAAGGGGTCGAATGAATAATGGCGGCACATTACCACCGGTAACCGGTCGCAGGGCAAGGTGGGGTGTGGCCTCGCCGCCGACATCGGGCATCTGCCCGCCAGGATGTCCAGCCGGGTATACCCCTTTACACGCCCCGTCCGCCCACGAGAGCATCACGTCAGAAACGGTCCCAAACCGAGCTGTTGGACAGAAGTGTTGGAGGGTTTGAGACGTGGTGGGACAGACCGTCGGGTGCGTGTGAGGCCACCCCCGTGGGAGTCGGCCGACGCCCCGCACCCACGAACGTCGGCTCACGTCAGGGCGAGCATGGCGACGCGCCGAGGGGACGGGCGCCGAAGCCTTCTCCCGATAGAACGAGCACGTGGCGAGCCGGTGGTTGAGGGGGCCCGGCACCAGGTCTGCGACGAAGGCCCATGAGGATCTCCAGCCCCGGAAGCCAGGCTCCAGCGCTGGGCAGCTCGGCACTGCTGGGCAGCCGAGCCATCTCCACGAGCTGCGCATCACCGGGATCCCGCTCCCATTCCATGCCTTCCACCGCATTGCCCGTGGCCACCCGCCAGCGGGAGAGGATCTTCTGCGCTCGCTGCAACCGGGCGCTCACTCGGTGTGCGGGACGGGATGGGTCGCCTTCATCGTGGTGGGTCATGCTCCAGTTCGCGGGTCCGAGCGCGGGGCTCTGCTCCTCGTCCGGGAAGGGGAGGAGGGCCACGACGGCTACCCCCAGATCCTCTCGCCGCATCATTCCTGTTCTCCGTCGGCGACGTGGGCGCGGCCGCGCCGCCCGCCGGTGACCTCCAGGGCCTGGACCCGAGGCCCGGACGCGTGGACAGTCGACGAGATGGATGTGTGCGTCGCGGAAGAGATCTGGTGCGGTGGGCCCGGGCGGGGTTCGGGGCAGTGATCGACCTGGTGGTGTCTCAGGTGTGCAAGGAGCGGTGTCGTCGCTGGGGTCAGAAACGAGCGTGTCGTGCCCACCTGTCGGAGGTCGCCCGGGCCATGCGTGCGGACCGGACGGGCACGTTCAGCCCGTCATCCCCACGTCCACGGCCGCCTCGCGCGCGTGCCCCGATGGGAGTGAAGGAACGTGCAGACATGGGAGGGGGAGGACGCTGAGCGGCCGGCACGTCCCACGTGGGCCCGTAGGTGCAGCGCGTGGCGAAGACCCCGCCGTCCCGTACGTCACAATGACCGACTCCGGTCTGGGCTGGAGGGGCAGGGTCGCTAGGGTGGTCCCGTGAAGACCTTCGACGAGCTGTACGCGGAACTGACGCGCAAGGTGCAGGAGCGCCCCGAGGGCTCCGGCACCGTGGCCCAGATCGACGCCGGCGTCCATGCGATCGGCAAGAAGGTCGTCGAGGAGGCGGCCGAGGTCTGGATGGCCGCCGAGTACGAGTCGGATGAGGCCGCCGCCGAGGAGATCTCGCAGCTGCTGTACCACGTGCAGACCATGATGATCGCCCGCGGCATCAGCCTCGAGGACGTCTACCGCCACCTCTGAGGCCGCCGGCCCCGTTCCCCGCCCGCCCCACCGCACCCCGAGGAGACCGACGCGTGCTGCGCATCGCCGTGCCCAACAAGGGCGCCCTGTCCGAGTCCGCCCGCGAGATCCTGACCGAGGCCGGCTACCGGCAACGCCGGGACTCCCGCGAGCTCGTCCTCGTGGACCCCGAGAACAACGTCGAGTTCTTCTACCTGCGTCCCCGGGACATCGCCGTCTACGTCGGCCAGGGCACCCTCGACGTCGGCCTGACCGGCCGCGACCTGTTCTGCGACGCGCAGGTGGGGGACACCGCCGAGGAGATCATGGCGCTCGGCTTCGGCCGCTCCGTGTTCCGTCTCGCCGCCCCCGTCGGCTCCTTCACCTCCGCCGAGCAGCTCGCCGGCAAGCGCATCGCCACGAGCTACGACGGCCTGCTCTCCGACTACCTGGCCCGCACCGGCCTGGACGCCACGGTGGTGCACCTCGACGGCGCCGTGGAGTCCTCCGTCAAGCTCGGCGTGGCGGACGCGATCGCCGACGTCGTGGAGACCGGCAGCACCCTGCGCGCCGCCGGCATGGAGGTCTTCGGCGAGCCCATCCTCGACTCGGAGGCCGTGCTGATCGGCCGCGCGGGGGAGCGCCCCGAGGGCCTCGACGTGCTGCTGCGCCGCCTCAAGGGCGTGCTCGTGGCCCGCCGCTGGGTCATGATCGACTACGACATCCGTCGTGACCTGCTGGAGGCGGCCACCGCGGTCACCCCGGGGCTGGAGTCACCGACGGTCTCCCCGCTGCGGGACGAGACGATGGTCGCCGTGCGCTCCATGGTCCGCAAGCCGGACGCCAACCGCGTCATGGACGAGCTGTACGCCCTGGGCGCCCGCGGCATCCTGATCTCCGCGATCCACGCGATCCGCCTCTGACGGCCCGCGCCGTCCCGCCCGAGCCCCCCGAGACGAAGGAGCCGACGTGAGCCTCGCCGTGCGTGTCATCCCCTGCCTGGACGTGGACGCCGGGCGCGTGGTCAAGGGCGTGAACTTCGAGAACCTGAGGGACGCGGGCGACCCGGTCGAGCTCGCTCGCCGCTACAACGCCGCGGGCGCCGACGAGATCACGTTCCTCGACGTCACCGCCTCCACCTCGGACCGCGCCACGACCTACGACGTCGTGACCCGCACGGCAGAGGAGGTCTTCATCCCGCTGACCGTGGGCGGCGGCGTGCGCACCGTCGAGGACGTGGACCGGCTGCTGCGCACGGGGGCGGACAAGGTCTCCGTCAACACCGCGGCCGTGGCCCGGCCCGAGGTGATCACGGAGATCACCCGGCGCTTCGGGTCCCAGGTCCTCGTGCTCTCCCTCGACGCCCGGCGCACGGAGGACCCGGGATGCGCTTCCGGCTATGAGGTCACCACCCACGGCGGCCGCCGGGGCACCGGCATCGACACCGTCGCCTGGTGCCGGGAGGCCTCCGAGCGCGGGGTGGGGGAGATCCTGCTCAACTCGATCGACGCGGACGGCACGCGCGAGGGCTTCGACCTGGAGATGATCCGGGACGTGCGCGCCGTGACGCGCGTGCCGCTGATCGCCTCCGGCGGCGCCGGCGAGCCCGAGCACTTCCCACCCGCCGTCGCGGCCGGTGCGGACGCGGTGCTCGCCGCCTCCCTGTTCCACTTCGGCCCGGACGACATGCTCGCCCGCG
Organism: Micrococcus sp. iso_239; assembly: GCF_056173395.1. NCBI lineage: Bacteria > Bacillati > Actinomycetota > Actinomycetes > Micrococcales > Micrococcaceae > Micrococcus > Micrococcus sp. iso_239. Next base: position 1,133,963 of record NZ_CM149672.1, read on the forward strand.
TCAAGGACGCCCTGCGGCAGGCGGGGCACACCGTCCGCTGACCCCGGCGGCCACGCCCCGCTCCGGCTCCCTAGACTGGACCTCCATGAGCATCTCCCCGCCCGACGACCTCGTGGCCTCCGTGACCTTCGACGACCGGGGCCTGGTGCCCGCCATCGCCCAGCAGGAGGGCACCGGCGAGGTGCTCATGATGGCGTGGATGAACGCGGAGTCCCTGCGCGCGACGCTCGAGACCGGCTGGGCCACCTACTGGTCCCGCTCGCGCGGCGAGCTGTGGCGCAAGGGGGAGACCTCGGGCCACCTGCAGCGGGTGCGCGCGGTCCACGCGGACTGCGACGGCGACACCCTGCTGCTCACCGTGGACCAGACCGGCCCCGCCTGCCACACGGGCACCCGCACCTGCTTCACCGGCCGCGAGCTCGTCATGCCGCCGGCCGCCGTCGACCCTGAGGAGGCCGCCCGATGACCGCCGCCACCACTCCCTCCCGTGCGGAGTTCCTGCGTCTGGCGGACACCGCCCGCGTGATCCCCGTGGTCCGCACGGTGCTGGCGGACGGCCTCACGCCGCTGGCGATCCATCGGCGCCTGGCCGGCTCCCGCCCCGGCACCTTCCTGATGGAGTCCGCCACCCCGGGCGCGGCGTGGTCCCGGTACAGCTTCATCGGGGCCGGCTCCGCCGTCACCCTGACCTCGCGGGACGGCGAGGCGCACTGGCAGGGCACCCCGCCCGAGGGGCTGCCCACGCAGGGCCGCGCCCTGGACGTGCTCGCGGCGTGCCTGCGCCTGCTGAGCACGGACGTGCGCGCCGAGGTCGGAGGCGTCCTGCCGCATCTCGTCTCCGGCATGGCCGGCTTCCTGGGGTGGAACACGGTCCGCGCGTGGGAGCGCCTGCCGCACCCGCCCGAGGACCACCTCGGCCTGCCCGACCTCGCGATGAACCTCGTCACCGACCTGGCCGTGCACGACGCCCTGGACGGCACCGTGACGCTGATCGCCAACGCGGTGAACGGCAACGGCCTGGCCACCGGCGCGGACCGCGCCTACGACGACGCGCTCGCCCGTCTGGACGCCATGGTCGAGCGCCTGACCGCCCCGGCCGCGGACCCGGTCAGCGACGTCCCGCGCCGCTGGCTCGAGGCGGACGCGGACGAGGTCGCCGCCCAGGCCGAGGACCGGTGGGGCGCCGAAGGCTTCCGGGAGGCCGTCGGGAAGGCCCAGCGGGCGATCCGCGACGGCGAGGTGTTCCAGGCCGTCGTCTCCCGCCGCCTCTCGGTCACCACGGACGCCACCGGTCTGGACGTGTACCGCGTCCTGCGCATGGTGAACCCGAGCCCCTACATGTACCTCTTCTCCTTCGAGACCCCGGACGGGGAGCCGTACGAGATCGTGGGCTCCTCGCCCGAGGCGCTCGTCACCGTGCGGGACCGCCGCGTGGTCACCCATCCGATCGCCGGCTCACGGCGGCGCGGGGCCACCGCGGAGGACGACCGCCTCCTCGGCAAGGACCTGCTGGAGGACGAGAAGGAGCGGGCCGAACACCTCATGCTCGTGGACCTCTCCCGCAACGACCTCTCGCGCGTGTGCCGCCCCGGCACCGTCGAGGTCACCCAGTTCATGGAGCTCGAGGCGTTCAGCCACATCCTCCACCTGGTCTCCCACGTGGAGGGCCGCATGCGCGACGATGTCGACGCGCTCGACGTCCTCCGCGCCGCCTTCCCCGCCGGCACGCTGTCCGGCGCCCCGAAGCCCCGCGCCCTGCAGCTGCTGGACGAGTGGGAGCCGACCGAGCGCGGGCCCTACGGCGGCGTCGTCGGCTACTTCGACCTGGCGGGCAACATGGACATGGCGATCAACATCCGCTCGGCCACGCTGCACCGCGGCCAGGCGCACGTGCAGGCCGGCGCCGGCATCGTCGCCGACTCCGATCCCGACGCCGAGACCGCCGAGACCGTCACCAAGGCGACGGCGCCGCTGCGGTCCGTGCTGACCGCGGGCGAGCTGGGGCAGGCGTGATGCGCCGCCGCACCGTGGTCCTCGCCGCGCTGGCCGCCGGCGGGCTCGTGCTGCTCACGGCGGGCCGCACCTGGGTGACCGCCACGGGCCTGTCCGGCGGGATCGCCTCCGAGGCGACGACGTCGGGCGGCGCCGCCGCGCCCGTCGCCACCGCCATGGCCCTGGTCGTGATGGCCGGTGCCCTCGCCCTGACCACCGCCCGGCGCCTCGGCGCCGTGATCGTCGGCGTGCTCATGGCGCTGGCTGGGGTCGTGATCGCCTCGACCTCGGTCACCGCCGCCCTGGATCCGGCGACGACGGCGGCCGCCGCGGTCGCCGACGCGACCGGGACCACTGCGCTCGCGCAGGACTACGCCGTGACGGCGTGGCCGTGGGTCGCGGCGGCCGGCGGCGTGCTCGCGGCGCTGTGCGGCGTCGTGGCGGCACTGGCGGGCCGTGGCTGGCGTTCGTCCCGGCGCTACGAGAAGGCGCCTGCGGCCTCCGAGCCCGGCCCGGCCGCCGCCGGGGAGCAGCCCGCGCAGTCCGCCCGCGAGGCGGCCCAGCGCCGGCGCGTGGACCAGATGGACGCGTGGGACGAGCTGTCCCGCGGCAACGACCCCACGTGAGCGCCCGTCTCTCGGACCGCCCCGCACCGCCCGGGTCGTCCCGGGTCACGCGGGCCCGGTCCCGTGCCCGCATGGCACAATGAGGGACAGTCGTCATGTACACCACGCACCAGTGAGGGACAGCCATGAGCCACACCGCGAACACCGCGCACACCGAGCCCACCACCCGTCGCGCCGCCCGCCGCGGCGCCGTCGAGGACGTCGTCGTCACCGAGGACGGCCTGGTGCTCAACGACCCGACCCACCTCGAGCTGCCGGGCCACGGCAACTCGCCCGGCGCGTGGGCCATGGTGGCGCTCGTGCTCGTCGGCTTCGTGGCCGGCTGCGTCGGCCTGCTCGCCGACTGGAGCGTCGTCGTGTGGATCGGGCTCGCCCTGATGGCCGTGGGCGTCGTCGTGGGCATCGTCGCCGGCAAGGCCGGCGCGGGTCGCGGCCAGCACGGTCACTGATCCGCGTGTCCGTCCTCCAGGAGATCATCGACGGCGTCCGCGAGGACCTCGAGCCACGTCGCCGTGCCCTGCCCGAGGCGCGCCTGGCCGAGCTGGTGGCCGCCGCCCCCGCGCCGCGTGACGCCCACGCGGCCCTGCACGGCGGACGCACCGACCCCGCGGGGATCCGGGTGATCTCCGAGGTGAAGCGGGCGAGCCCCTCCAAGGGCGCGCTCGCCGAGATCCCCGAGCCGGCCACCCTGGCCCGCGCGTACGAGCGCGGCGGCGCCAGCGCCGTCTCCGTGCTCACCGAGGCCCGCCGCTTCGGCGGCAGCCTGGCCGACCTGGACGCCGTGCGCGCCGCCGTCGATCTGCCGGTCCTGCGCAAGGACTTCACCGTCACCGAGTACCAGATCCACGAGGCCCGCGCCCACGGGGCCGACCTGGTCCTGCTGATCGTGGCCGCCCTCGACGACGCCGAGCTGGCCGGCTTCCTGCAGCTCACCGAGTCCCTGGGCATGCACGCCCTCGTGGAGGCCCACACGCCCGAGGAGATCGAGCGCGGCGTCGCCGCCGGCGCCCGCATCCTCGGCGTCAACGTGCGCAACCTCAAGACCCTGGACGTCGACCCGGCCCGCTACGCAGCGCTGGCCGACGGGCTGCCCGAGGACGTCGTCCGGGTCGCCGAGTCGGGCGTCGAGTCCGAGGAGCAGATCAAGGCCTACGCCGCCGCGGGCGCCGACGTCGTGCTCGTGGGCGAGGCCCTCGTGCGCCACGGCGCCCCCGAGGAGGCGCTGCGCGCGTTCCGCGCCGCGTCCCTCACCGTCCGCTGACCGAACCAGACCCGAGGAGCGTGGTCGCCATGAGCGCCGACCGTCCGAGCACCGAGCCCGCGATCGAGTTCGAGGGGCCCTATCAGGGTCAGGCCGGACCCTACTTCGGCGACTACGGCGGGCAGTGGATGCCCGAGTCCCTCATGGCCGCGCTGCAGGAGCTCACCCGCACCTACGAGCAGGCGCGGCAGGACCCCGCCTTCGAGGCCGAGCTGCGGACCCTGTTCCGGGACTACGTGAACCGGCCCTCCCTGCTGAGCGAGGTGCCGCGGTTCGCCGCGGACACCCCCGGGGTGCGCATCTTCCTCAAGCGCGAGGACCTCAACCACACCGGCTCGCACAAGATCAACAACGTGATCGGCCAGGCGCTGCTCGCCCGTCGCATGGGCAAGACGCGTCTGATCGCGGAGACCGGCGCCGGCCAGCACGGCGTGGCCACGGCGACGGCGGCCGCGCTGTTCGGCATGGAGTGCACCGTGTACATGGGGGAGGAGGACACCCGCCGCCAGGCCCTGAACGTGGCGCGCATGCAGATGCTCGGCGCCGAGGTGGTGCCCGTGGCGATCGGCGCCCGCACCCTGAAGGACGCGATCAATGAGGCCCTGCGGGACTGGGTCGCCTCCGTGGACAACACGCATTACCTGATGGGCACGGTCACGGGCCCGCACCCGTTCCCCGCCATGGTGCGCTACTTCCACTCCGTGATCGGCGAAGAGGCCCGCGAGCAGATCCTGGCGCAGGCCGGCCGCCTGCCGGACGCCGTCGCGGCGTGCGTGGGCGGCGGGTCCAACGCGATGGGCCTGTTCCACGGCTTCCTCGACGACCCTGAGGTGGAGCTCTACGGCTTCGAGGCCGGGGGCGAGGGCCTCGAGACCGGTCGCCACGCCGCGTCCATCACGCTCGGACGCACCGGCGTGCTGCACGGCGCCCGCACGTACCTGATGCAGGACGAGGACGGGCAGACGATCGACTCCCACTCGATCTCCGCCGGCCTGGACTACCCGGCCGTCGGCCCGGAGCACGCCTTCCTGCACGACACGGGCCGCGCCGTCTACGAGCCGGTCTCGGACACCGAGTGCATGGACGCCTTCCTCCGGCTCACGCGCACCGAGGGCATCACGCCCGCCATCGAGTCGGCCCACGCCCTGGCCGGTGCGCTGCGCCTGGCCCGCCGCTGGGCGGACGAGGGCCTCGTGGGGCCGGACGCCCCGGAGGGGGAGGAGCGGATCATCATCGTGAACCTCTCCGGCCGCGGGGACAAGGACGTCGCCACGGCGGCGGCCTGGTTCGGCCTCGGCACGGCCGCGGAGGAGAAGGACCCGCTCGAGGAGATGACCCCCGGAGAGGAGCAGTGACCGGCATGACCGTGCACTCCAAGACCGCCGCGGCCCTGGACGCCGCGAAGGCGGCCGGCCGCACCGGCCTCGTCGCCTTCCTGCCGGCCGGCTACCCGTCCGTGGACGAGTGCGTCGAGGCCGTCGTCGCCGCCGCGGAGAACGGCGCCGACGTCATCGAGCTGGGCCTGCCCTACACGGACCCCGTGATGGACGGCCCCGTGATCCAGGCCGCGACCCAGACGGCGCTGCAGGCGGGTTTCCGCGTGGCCGACGTCTTCGACATCATCCGACGGGTGACCCAGCGCACCGACGCCGCGGTGCTGGTGATGACCTACTGGAACCTCGTGGACCGCATGGGCGTCGACGAGTTCGCGCGCCGCCTCGCGGAGGCCGGGGGCGCCGGTCTCGTCACCCCTGACCTCGTGCCCGAGGAGGCCGGCGCCTGGATGGAGGCCTCGGACCGTCACGGCCTGGACCGCGTGTTCCTCACCGCGCCCTCGTCCACGGACGAGCGGGTGCGCCTCACCGTCGACTCCTCCCGCGGCTTCGTGTACGCCGTGTCGGTCATGGGCGTCACCGGCACCCGCGACGCGGTGTCCACCGTCGCCGAGACCGTGGTCCGCCGGGCTCAGGATGCCGGGGCGGAGCACGTGTGCGTCGGCCTCGGCGTCTCCCAGGCGGCGCACGTCCGCGAGATCGGCGCCTACGCCGACGGCGCGATCGTCGGCACGGCCCTGGTGCGCGCGCTGACGGACGGCGGGCCGCAGGCCGTGGGCACGCTGACCCGCGAGCTCGCCGCCGGCACGGTCCGAGAGGGCTGAGGGTGACCGCCGCCCTGGCCCCGCTCGCCGCCTTCCCCGCCCCCGGGTGGGACGGGTTCCAGCTGGGCCCGGTGAAGATCCACGCGTACGCGCTGTGCATCATCCTGGGCATCGTCCTGGCGCTGTGGCTCGCCGAGCGTCGGTGGCGCGCCCGCGGCGGCCCCGAGGACCGTGTGCTCGACATCGCCCTGTGGGCCATCCCGTTCGGCTTCGTGGGCGGTCGGCTCTACCACGTGTTCTCCTCACCGGACCGGTACTTCGGGCCCGGCTTCGACGGCACGGGCGACCCGATCCAGATCCTGTACGTGTGGAACGGTGGACTGGGCATCTGGGGCGCGATCGCCCTCGGCGCCGTGGGCGCGTGGATCGCGTGCCGCCGCTACGGGCTGCGGCTGACGGCCTTCGGCGACGTCGTCGCGCCGGGCATCCTGCTGGCCCAGGCCATCGGCCGGTGGGGCAACTGGTTCAACCAGGAGCTCTTCGGCGGCCCGACGACCCTGCCCTGGGGGCTCGAGGTCGACCCGGCCAGCCCGAACTTCCCGGCCGGCTACGCCCCGGACACGCTGTTCCACCCCACGTTCCTCTACGAGTGCCTGTGGAACCTGGCCGGGGTCGCGCTGCTGCTCCTCGTGGACCGCGCGCTGCACCTGCGCCACGGCCTCATGCTGTGGTCCTACGTCGCCTGGTACACCGCGGGCCGCACGTGGATCGAGATGCTGCGCATCGACGACGCCGAGATGGTCACGCTCTTCGGCGTCACCCAGCGGCTCAACGTGTGGACGTCCCTGCTGGTGTTCGTCATCGCCCTCGCGTTCATCGTCGGGATCCTGCTGCGCCATCGCGGCGCGGCCGCCGGCCCCCACGCCCACCAGAGCGTGTGGCGCGCCGGACACGCCCCCGAGGGCGACGACGGCGCCGCCGTCGCCGCGGGCCGCTCCGGGTCCCACGCCGTGGGCGCGGCGGAGGACGACGCCGTCCGGCGCTGACCCGCTCCCCGGCGCGCCCGCGAGGGGCGCCCGGGGCCCCGGTGTCCCACATGGTGGACATTCGGCGTGTCACAGAACGTCCGGTTCCGCACAGTGGGACGTCGCGCCCGGTAGCGTCTCTTCCACCTCGGGGCCGTCGGCCCCGAGCGTCGGGGCCAGCGCCGTCCCCGTCCGAGCCCCTGCTCTCCGGAAAGGACGGCACCATGCCCGTGGCATCCTCGCCCGCCTCGGCCCCCCGCGCGGGGGGACCGGTGGATCCCTTCGTCCGCTATGCGGACGTCCCCGCCGCCCAGGGCCTCTACGACCCGTCCCGGGAGACCGAGAACTGCGGCCTCGCCGTCATCGCCACCCTGCGGGGCACCCCGGGCCACGACATCGTCCAGCACGCGCTGACCGCCCTGCGCGCGCTCGAGCACCGCGGGGCGGTGGGCGCCGACGAGGGCACCGGCGACGGCGCCGGCCTGCTGACCCAGATCCCCGACGAGCTGTTCCGTGCCGTCGTCGACGCCGAGCTGCCCCCCGTGGGCGAGTACGTCGCCGGCACCGCCTTCCTGCCGCCCGTCGACGGCGAGCGCGCCGAGGCGAAGGAGGCCGTCGAGCGGCTGGCCGAGGAGGAGGGGCTGCAGGTCCTGGCGTGGCGCGAGGTGCCCACCGACCCCTCGGCCCTGGGCGTCGGCTCCCGGGCGGCCATGCCCGCGTTCGAGCAGCTGTTCCTGTCCCTGGCGGACGGTCAGGACGGCACCGAGCCGGGGCAGTCGCTGGACGTGCGGGCGTGGCGGGTGCGCCGCCGCGCCCAGTCCCGCGCCGGCGTCTATTTCCCCTCGCTCTCGTCCCAGACGATCGTCTACAAGGGCATGCTGACGACGGCCCAGCTGGAGCCGTTCTACCCGGACCTCTCCGACGAGCGGTTCACCACCCGGCTGGGCGTGGTCCACTCGCGGTTCTCCACCAACACCTTCCCCTCGTGGCCGCTGGCCCAGCCGTTCCGCACCATCGCGCACAACGGCGAGATCAACACGGTCAAGGGCAACCGCAACTGGATGCGCGCCCGTCAGGGCCAGCTCAAGCACCCGATGCTCGGCGAGGTCCCCGAGGACCTGTTCCCGCTGATCAGCCCCATCGGCTCGGACTCGGCCTCCTTCGACGAGGTCGCGGAGCTGCTCATGCTCTCCGGGCGCCCGCTCACCCAGGCGATCATGATGATGATCCCGGAGGCGTGGGAGAACCACGCGACCATGGACCCGGCCCGCCGCGCCTTCTACCAGTACCACTCCATGCTCATGGAGCCCTGGGACGGACCGGCCGCCGTCGCCTTCTCCGACGGCACCCAGGTGGGCGCCGTGCTGGACCGCAACGGCCTGCGCCCCGCCCGCTGGTGGGTCACCGACGACGGCCTCGTCGTCCTGGCCTCCGAGGTCGGCGTCGTGCCGATCGAGCCCTCGGCGGTGGTGCGCAAGGGGCGCGTGGCCCCGGGGCGCATGTTCCTCGTGGACACCGAGCAGGGCCGGATCATCGGCGACGACGAGATCAAGGCCGAGGTCGCCTCCGCCCAGCCGTGGGAGGACTGGGTGCGCCAGAACCTCCTGGACCTGGAGTCGCTCCCCGAGCGCGAGCACGTCCGCCACACCTCCGAGTCGATCCTGCAGCGTCAGCGCATCTTCGGGTACACCTCGGAGGAGCTGCGCATCCTCGTCGGGCCGATGGCCCAGACGGGCGCCGAGCCGCTCGGTGCGATGGGCACGGACACGCCCATCGCCGTCCTCGCCAAGCGGCCCCGGCTGCTCTTCGACTACTTCGTGCAGTCCTTCGCCCAGGTGACGAACCCGCCGCTCGACGCGATCCGCGAGGAGCAGGTGACCTCGATGCGCACCGCGATCGGCCCGCAGGGCAACGTGCTCTCCCTCGAGCAGGTGCGCACCCGCCAGGTCGACGTCCCGTTCCCCGTGATCGACAACGACCAGCTGGCCCGCATCCAGCACCTGCGCGACGCCGACGGCACCCGCCTGACCCTCAAGGTGAACGGCGTGTACCGGGTGGCCGGAGGCGTCGAGGAGCTCCGCGCCCAGCTGAAGGCGATCTGCGAGCAGGTCTCGGCCGCCGTCAACCGCGGCGTGGAGTACGTGGTGCTGTCCGACCGCGGCGCCACCGCCCAGTGGGCGCCGATCCCGTCCCTGCTGCTGACCTCCGCCGTGCACCACCACCTGCTGGCCTCGGCCAACCGCACCAAGAGCTCGCTGATCGTCGAGGCGGGCGACGTGCGCGAGGTCCACCATGTGGCCGTCCTGCTCGGCTACGGGGCCTCCGCGGTCAACCCGTACCTGGCCATGGAGTCCGCCGAGGAGCTCGTGCGCACGGGAGAGGTCTCGGGCGTCACCGCCGAGCAGGCCGTGGCGAACCTGATCAAGGCGCTCGGCAAGGGCGTCCAGAAGATCATGTCCAAAATGGGCATCTCCACGGTCGCCTCCTACACCGGCGCCCAGACGTTCGAGGCGCTCGGCCTGTCCCGGCGCTTCGTGGACCGCTACTTCGTGGGCACCACGAGCCCGCTCGACGGCGTGGGCATCGACGTCGTCGCCGCCGAGATCCAGGCGCGCCACGAGTTCGCGTATCCGCCGGACGGCAACGACATCAACCCGTACCGCGAGCTCGAGGTGGGCGGCGAGTACCAGTGGCGGCGCGAGGGCGCGCCGCACCTGTTCAACCCCGAGACCGTGTTCCGCCTCCAGCACTCCACGCGGGAGCGGCGCTACGACGTCTTCAAGGACTACACGCGTCGCGTGGACGACCAGGCGGAGGAGCTCATGACCCTGCGCGGGCTCATGCGCCTGCGCACGGGCGAGCGGCCGCCGGTGCCCGTCTCCGAGGTGGAGCCCGTCGAGTCGATCGTGCGCCGCTTCTCCACCGGCGCGATGTCCTACGGCTCCATCTCGCAGGAGGCGCACGAGACCCTCGCGATCGCCATGAACCGCCTCGGCGCCCGCTCGAACTCGGGCGAGGGCGGCGAGGACCCCGAGCGCCTGCTGGACCCGGAGCGCCGCTCGAAGATCAAGCAGATCGCCTCGGGCCGGTTCGGCGTCACCAGCCTGTACCTGGCCACCGCGACCGACCTGCAGATCAAGATGGCCCAGGGCGCCAAACCCGGCGAGGGCGGCCAGCTGATGGGGACCAAGGTGTACCCGTGGGTCGCCCGCACGCGGCACTCGACCCCGGGCGTCTCCCTGGTGTCGCCGCCGCCGCACCACGACATCTACTCGATCGAGGACCTGGCGCAGCTGATCCACGACCTCAAGCGGGCCAACCCGACCGCGCGGGTCCACGTCAAGCTCGTCTCCGAGTCCGGCGTGGGCACGGTGGCCGCGGGCGTCGCCAAGGCGCGCGCCGACGTCGTGCTCATCTCCGGCCACGACGGCGGAACGGGCGCCTCCCCGCTGAACTCCCTCAAGCACGCGGGCACCCCGTGGGAGATCGGCCTGGCCGAGGCGCAGCAGACGCTCATGCTCAACGGCCTGCGCGAGCGCGTCACCGTCCAGGTGGACGGGCAGCTCAAGACCGGCCGGGACGTCGTGATCGCCGCACTGCTCGGGGCCGAGGAGTTCGGCTTCGCGACCGCCCCGCTCGTGGTCTCCGGCTGCATCATGATGCGCGTGTGCCACCTGGACACGTGCCCCGTGGGCGTGGCCACCCAGAACCCCGAGCTGCGCGCGCGCTTCACGGGCAAGCCCGAGTTCGTCGTCAACTTCTTCGAGTTCATCGCGCAGGAGGTCCGCGAGCTGCTCTCGCAGCTGGGCTTCCGCACGCTCGACGAGGCGATCGGCCACCGCGAGCTGCTCGACGTGGACGCGGCCCTGCACCACTGGAAGTCCGAGGGCCTGGACCTCTCGGGCATCCTCGCGGACCCCTCCGTCGGCCGGCGTCCGGGCCACGAGGACGCGCCCATGCGCCGCACCACCGAGCAGGACCACGACCTCGCCTCCCACATCGACCACCGGTTCATCGCCCGGCTGGGGGACACGCTCACGACGGGCACGCCCGTCGTGATGGACGAGGCCGTCGTGAACACGGACCGGTCCGTGGGCACGCTGCTGGGCTACCACGTCACGAGCACGCGGCTCGCCGACGAGCTGGACGACGACACGATCACCGTGCGCCTGACGGGCGAGGCCGGCCAGTCCCTCGGCGCCTTCCTGCCCGCCGGCGTCACCCTGCGGCTCTCGGGCGACGCCAACGACTACGTCGGCAAGGGCCTGTCGGGGGGACGCGTGATCGTCCGCCCCGACGCCGAGGCCCCGTTCGTGGCCGAGGAGAACACCGTGGCCGGCAACGTGATCGGCTACGGCGCCACCTCGGGCCAGCTGTTCCTGCGCGGCCGCGTGGGGGAGCGGTTCCTCGTGCGCAACTCCGGCGCCACCGCGGTGGCCGAGGGCATCGGCGACCACGGCCTGGAGTACATGACCGGCGGTGAGGCGCTGATCCTCGGCGAGACCGGCCGCAACCTCGCCGCCGGCATGTCCGGCGGGCGGGCCTGGGTGCTGGACCTGGACCGGGAGGACCTGAACCCACTCGCCGTCCGCGAGGACGCCCTGATCCTCGAGGCGCCGTCCGCGCAGGACCGGCTGCGGATCGCCGAGCTGCTGGAGCTGCACCGCGCGGAGACGGGCTCCGCCGTCGCCGCCGCGCTGCTCGCCGACCTGCGGGCCGGCGGGGACGCCGCCGACGCCGCGTGGGACCGCTTCACGACCGTCCTGCCCCGGCAGTACGACCTCGTGCTGCGCACCCGTCAGGCCGCGACGGCCGAGGGACTCGACCCGGACGGGGAGGCCGTCTGGGACCGACTGCTGGAGGTGACCCGTGGCTGATCCGCGCGGATTCCTGAAGAACCGGGAGCGCGTCGAGCGCCCCACGCGTCCGGTGCCGGTGCGCATCATGGACTTCAAGGACGTGTACGTCCGCCAGGACGAGGCGATCGTGCGCACCCAGGCCGGCCGGTGCATGGACTGCGGCATCCCGTTCTGCCACTCCGGGTGCCCGCTGGGCAACCTCATCCCGGAGTGGAACGACCTGGTCCGGCGGAGACGCTGGGACGAGGCCGCCGCGCGACTGCACTCGACCAACAACTTCCCCGAGGTCACCGGGCGGATCTGCCCCGCCCCGTGCGAGGACTCCTGCACCCTGGGCATCAACCAGCCCGCGGTCACCATCAAGCAGACCGAGGTGGCGATCGCGGAGCAGATCTTCGACAACGACTGGCTCGAGCCGGTCGTGCCGGCCCGCCTGAACGGCCACACCGTGGCCGTCGTCGGCTCGGGCCCGGCGGGACTGGCCGCGGCGCAGCAGCTCACCCGCGCCGGCTTCACCGTGGTGGTCTACGAGCGCGACGAGCGCCTCGGCGGCCTGCTGCGGCTGGGCATCCCGGACTTCAAGCTGGAGAAGGACGTCCTGGACCGGCGCCTGGCGCAGATGGAGGCCGAGGGCACCCGGTTCCGCACCGGCGTGGAGATCGGCGTCGACCTGCCCTGGGACCAGCTCAAGGCCCGCTTCGACGCCGTGATCGTGGCGACCGGCGCCCCCGTGGCCCGCGAGCTGCCCGTCCCCGGCCGCGGCCTCGACGGGATCCACCTCGCCATGGACTACCTCGTGCAGTCCAACCGCGCGGTCGCCGGCGACGAGGTCCCGGACCAGATCTCCGCCGAGGGGCGCCACGTGGTGATCCTCGGCGGCGGCGACACGGGCGCGGACTGCATCGGCACCGCGCACCGCCAGGGGGCGGCGTCCGTGACGACGCTGGCGATCGGCCAGCAGCTGCCGGTCGAGCGCCCCGTCCACCAGCCGTGGCCCACGATCCCCAAGGTCCACCAGCAGACCACGGCCGACGCCGAGGGCGGCGCCCGCGCGCACCTTGCCTCCACGGTCGAGTTCCTCGGCGACGAGCACGGCCGCGTGCGCGCCCTGCGCGTGGCGGAGACCGAGTACCGCGAGGACGGCACGCGCGGGCCCAAGGCGGGCACCGAGCGCGAGGTCCAGGCAGACCTGGTGCTGCTGGCGCTGGGCTTCACCGGCATCGAGGAGGGGCTGCTCACGCAGCAGCTCGGCGTGCACGTGACACGCGGGCTCGTGGCCCGGAAGGACGGGTACGAGACCGACGAGCCGGGCGTGTTCGCGTGCGGCGACGCCGGGCGCGGCGCCTCCCTGGTGGTCTGGGCCATCGCCGAGGGGCGTGCGTGCGCGCAGGAGGTCGACGAGTCGCTCGAGCGCTGGTCCCGACTGCCGCACCCCGTGGACCCGGACGACCGCGGCCTCGTCCTCGGCTGAGTCCTCCGTCTCATCTTCCGACGCCACGCGGGCCCGCCCTCCACCGAGGGCGGGCCCGCCCCCTATCGTGGGTCGCATGCGACACGCGAAGATCATCGCCACCTTTGGGCCCGCCACCGACTCCGACGAGACCACCCGCGCCATCATCCGCGCGGGGGCGGACGTCGTCCGCCTCAACATGAGCCACGGCGACCACGCGGTGCATGAGACGTCCTACGAGCGGGTGCGTCGGCTGAGCGTGGAGGAGCGGCGCCCGGTCGCGATCTTCGCGGACCTCCAGGGCCCCAAGATCCGCCTCGGCCGCTTCACCGACGGCCCGCATCTGCTCGAGAGGGGCGATCGGATCACCATCACCACCCGGGACGTGCCCGGGACCCGCGAGCTGGTCGGCACCACCCACAAGGGGCTGCCCGGGGACGTCGCCCCCGGTGACGTGCTCCTGGTGGACGACGGCAAGGTGCGCCTGCGCGCCGTCGAGGTCACGGACACGGACGTGCTGGCCGAGGTCGAGGTGCCGGGCATGGTCTCGGACAACAAGGGGATCAACCTGCCCGGCGTGGCGGTGAACGTGCCGGCCCTGTCCGAGAAGGACGAGCGGGACCTGCGCTGGGCGCTGCGCACCGGCGTGGACATGGTGGCGCTGTCCTTCGTGCGGGACGCCGCGGACGTGGACCGGGTGCACGAGATCATGGACGAGGAGGAGCGCCGGGTCCCGGTCATCGCCAAGATCGAGAAGCCCCAGGCGGTGGAGAACCTCGAGGCCATCGTGGACGCGTTCGACGCCATCATGGTGGCCCGCGGCGACCTCGGCGTGGAGCTGCCGCTCGAGGACGTGCCCGTGGTGCAGAAGCGCGCAGTGGACCTCGCCCGCCGCTGGGCGAAGCCGGTCATCGTGGCCACGCAGGTGCTCGAGTCGATGATCGACAGCCCGCGCCCGACGCGCGCCGAGGCCTCGGACTGCGCCAACGCCGTGCTCGACGGCGCGGACGCCGTCATGCTCTCGGGCGAGACCTCAGTGGGCGCGTATCCGGTCGAGACGGTCCAGACGATGGCCCGGATCATCGAGTCCACCGAGACCCACGGCCTCGAGCTCATCCACCCGCTCGGCTCGCGTCCGCGCACGCGCGGCGGCGCGATCACCCGGGCCGCCGTCGAGGTCGCGAACCAGCTCGAGATCCCGTTCCTCGCCACGTTCACCGAGTCCGGCGACTCGGCCCGTCGGCTCAGCCGCCTGCGGCCGCGTCAGCCGATCTACGCGTTCACCCACCACGAGCACACGCACAACATCCTGTGCCTGACGTGGGGCGTCTATCCGAAGATGGTCCCGTTCCAGGACTCCACCGACAAGATGACCCTCCAGGTGGAGCAGTCGCTCACATCGGAGGGCATCGCCCAGCACGGCGACCTCGTGGTCATCGCCGCCGGGTCCCCTCCCGGGGCCGTGGGCTCCACGAACACGCTGCGCGTGCACCGCGTGGGCGGCGACGCCGCGGGCGGCTCGTCCGCGGCGTCGCCGCAGACGCGCGAGCCCGTCGGCTTCTGGCCGGCCCGCTCCCCGCTCTGACGAGCGCGCGGGCGCCGCTCAGCCGACCTGGTCGATGACGGCCTGCGCGACCTCCCGCATGGTCAGGCGCCGGTCCATGGAGGTCTTCTGGATCCAGCGGAAGGACTCGGCCTCGGTCAGGCGCATCCGCTCCTGGAGCAGCGCCTTGGCCCGGTCCACGATCTTGCGGGTCTCCAGGCGGTCGCCCAGGTCCCGCACCTCGGCCTCGAGGCTGCGCAGCTCGTCGAAGCGGGCCACGGCCAGTTCGATCGCGGGGACCAGGTCGGCCTCGGTGAAGGGCTTGACCACGTAGGCCATGGCCCCGGCGGTCCGGGCGCGCTCCACCAGCTCGCGCTGACTGAAGGCGGTCAGCATGACCACGGGGGCGAGCCGTTCCCCGGCGATCTCGCCCGCGGCCGCGATGCCGTCCATCACGGGCATCTTCACGTCCATCACCACGATGTCCGGGCGGTGCTCGCGCACGGCCTCGACGGCGGCGCGGCCGTCGCCGGCCTCGGCGACCACCCGGTATCCCGCCCCGGTGAGCACCTCCACCAGGTCGAGGCGGATCAGGGTCTCGTCCTCGGCGACGACGGCCCGCAGGCCGGTCTCCTCGGGAGGCGTCAGCGTGGACACGGCAGCTCCTTCGTGCGGGCCGGGACGGCGTCGGTGTGGCGCCGCTGGTGGTCCACCAGGCTACCGTGCGCCATGGGCGCGGCGCGGGCGCGGCGGCGGGGACCGCCCGCCGGAAGGCCGGGGACGCCGGGTCGGGGCGCTGATAGGGTGATCCAGTCCCGCCTCCGGGCGGCACTGCCCGAATGGTGGAATCGGTAGACACGCCGCACTCAAAATGCGGTGCCGAGAGGCGTGTGGGTTCGAGTCCCACTTCGGGCACCGTCGGCGCGCGGCCACCCGTCGTGTGCGCCGTGTCCGTGACCGATCGACCCGAGCTGAGTGGTGTCCTGTGCTCCTGACCAGTCTCCTGCTGACCCTCCTCTCGGTGGTGGCGGCCGTTCCGGCCTCCCGCGTGCTGGGCAGGGATGCGGGCTGGGTCCTGGCCGCACCCCTGCTCGCCGCGGCCGGCGTGCTGATCGCGGCGTGGACGGGCGACGTCCGGACGGAGCACCATCCGTGGATCCCCGCGGTCGGGGTGGACCTCGACCTCCGGCTGAACGGCCTGGCCCTGGTGTTCGCCATGATCGTCCTCGTCATCGGCGCCGCGATCCTCGCCTACTCCAGCCGGTACCTCAGTCGGGACCGCACGGAGAGCCGACCCGGCTCCTTCTACCTGCTGATGACCGCGTTCGCGGCGTCGATGCTGCTGCTGGTGCTCGCCGACAACATCGTGGTCCTCTTCGTTGCGTGGGAGTTCACCTCCTTCACCTCCTTCTTCCTCATCGGGCGCTCGGGGGACCATGCCCGCGACCCCGCGATCCGGACCCTGCTCGTGACCGTGGGCGGCGGCCTCGCGCTGCTGGCCGCCGTCGCCCTCATGGCCGTGCGGACCGGCACTGCCTCGCTGTCCGGGGTGTTGGCCTCGGACGTGTGGTCCGAGGCGGGCTTCACCACCACGGTCGCCGTCCTGCTGGCGGTGGCCGCGTTCACCAAGTCCGCCCAGTTCCCGTTCCAGGCGTGGCTGCCGGACTCCATGGTGGCCATCTCCCCGGTCTCCGCCTACCTGCACGCCGCGGCGATGGTCAAGGCCGGCATCTTCCTGCTGCTGGTGTTCAGCCCGGTCCTGGCCGGGAACCCGGTGTGGTCCGCGCTGTTGATCGGCTCGGGCCTCATCACGGCCCTGCTGGGCGCCGTCTCCGCGATCCGTCGCCACGACCTCAAGGGTCTGCTGGCCTACTCCACGATGAGCCAGTTGGGCCTGCTGGTGACCGCCATCGGCATCGGCACCCCCGTCGCGCTTACCGCGGCGATCGTGCACACCGTGGCGCACGCGCTGTTCAAGTCGGCGCTGTTCATGCTGATCGGCGTGGTCGACCACGAGGCCGGCACCCGCGACCTGCGAGAGCTCGCGGCCCGCCACGTGCGCATGCCGGTCACCGGCACGGCGATCGCCGTCGCCGCCCTGTCGATGGCGGGCATCCCGCCGCTGTTCGGCTTCATCTCCAAGGAGGGCCTGGTCGAGGCCGCTCTCGGGACCCCCGGTCCCGCATGGCTCCCCGTCCTCGTCACCGCCGGCATCGCCCTGACCTCCGTTTTCACCGTGGCCTACTCCGGCCGTCTCGTGCTCGGCGCCCTGGGCCTCTGGGGTCCAAGCCCGGACGGGGCCGCCCATTCGTGGCCGACCGGCCGGGAGGACGAGGTCCACGAGGCTCCTGCCACCTTCTGGGGCGTGCCCGTGCTGGCCGCGGCCGCGGGCGTGGCCCTGGGCCTGCTGCCCGGTGTGCTGGACACCCCCGTCTCCTACGCGGCCGAGGCCGCCTCCGGCGCGGAGGTGCACGCGCACCTGGCGCTGTGGCACGGCGTGAACACGGCCCTGCTCGTCTCCGCCGCCATCATCGTGCTCGGTCTGCTGCTGGTGGCCTTGCGCCGCCCGGTGGAGCGCGTGGCCTCCCACGCCGCCCTGCCGTTCTCCGCCCTGGATGCGGTGGACGAGGTTCGGCACCGGCTGATCGGCGTCGGCGCGGTCGTCTCGCGCGCCTCCGGCACCCTGGCTCCCCGCCCCCACCTCCTCATCCCCGCCCTGGTCCTGGGGCTCCTCGCCGTGGCCGGTGTCGCCACGATCGAGGATTTGCCCGCCGTCGTCGGCCAGCCCTCGCGCTGGCACGACTGGGTGCTGGTCGTCCTGGTGGGTGCCGGCGTGATCGCCACCATCCGCGCCAAGACGCGCATCGCCGCCATGGTGGTGGTCGGCGTCGTAGGGTTCGGCATGACCCTGTGGTTCCTCACCCTCGGCGCCGTGGACGTGGCCCTGACCCAGCTGATGGTCGAGGTGCTCACGGTGTGCGTCATGGTGCTGCTGCTGCGCCGCCTGCCCGCCCGCTTCAGCGACGAGCCGACCCCGCGCAGGATGCAGGCGGTCCTCGCCGCCTCCGTCGCCGGCGTCGCCGCGACCCTGGGCGTGCTCGCGTTCACCGGCCGCTCCAGCATGTCGGAGATCGCCCACTTCTACCTGACCCAGAGCTATGCCCAGGCTGGGGGGACCAACGTGGTGAACGTGATCCTCGTGGACTTCCGCGCCGTGGACACGTGGGGCGAGATGACCGTGCTCGGGGCGACGGCGCTGACCATCGCGGCCCTGTTGCTCAACCGTCGGCCGACGCCTCCACAGCCCTCCGCCGTGGACATGCGCTCCCCACTCGCCCACGTGCGCGAGAACCTCGTCCACATCCGGGTGTTCGGCCGTGTCTTCGGCGTGCTGATCATCCTGCTGTCCGCGTTCCTGCTGCTGCGCGGGCACTACGAGCCCGGCGGCGGCTTCATCGCCGCACTGGTCGCCGGTGCCGGCTACGCCCTGCTCTACCTGGCCGCCGACTCGGACACGGCCCCGGAGTTGCGGTGGCCGTACCTGGCCTTCATCGGCTCGGGCATCGCCGTCGGCACCGCGACGGGGATCGTCGGTTACCTCACCGGCAAGGGCTTCCTCGGAGCCGCGGGAGTGAAGGTCCTGGACTACGGGCTCTCCACCACGCTCGCGTTCGACATGGGCGTGTACCTGGCCGTGATCGGCCTGATCGTGGCCGCGTTCTCCCTGCTCGGCCCCGAGCGGCCGGGTGAGGACCCGCTCCGCGCCTCGAGCCGTGACCCCGGCGTCGCGCCGGCGGCCCCGTCCTCCGATCCCTCGGCCCCGACCACCACGACTGCACGAGAGGAGGTCACCCGATGACCGTCGCCCTTACCGTGGGACTTCTGACCTTCGGCGCGTTCTACCTGTTCTCCAAGCGCGAGCTGCTGCGCGTGATCCTCGGCATGGTCCTGCTGGGCCACGCCGCCAACCTGGCCATCATCGCCGCGGGCGGCACCGACCGCCGCGGGCTGCCCTTCGCGGGGACCTCAGACGTCGAGGTGCAGGCCGATGCCCTGCCGCAGGCCTTCGTCCTGACCGCTATCGTGATCGCCTTCGCGATCACCGTGCTGCTGCTCGCGCTGGCCGTCACCGGGCGCGCGGACGACGCGGTGGCCTCGCCGGGGGAGACCCGCGACTCCCTGGAGCAGGCCGCCGCCGACGCACGCTTCCCGCGCGAGGAGCGGCACGCCGCGGCCGGCCGGATCGCGCAGCACTACGCCGGCCAGGGCCCGGAGGTGCGTCGATGAGCGCCGTCCCGCTGGGCCAGCTGCTGCCCCTCTTCGCCGCCGTCCCGCTGCTGTCCGCCGGTCTGCTCGTGCTGGCGGGGGAGCGTCCCCGCCTCCACCGGGCAGTCCTGTTCGCGGTGCTCGGACTCGTCACCACCGGCGGGCTGGCCCTGGGCGTCCACGCCCTCGACGGGTCCGTGCTCGCCACCTCGCTGGGCGGCTGGCCCGGGGGCATCGGGATCGGCTTCGCAGCGGACATGCTGTCCGCCCTGATGCTCGTGCTCACGAGCGCCCTCACGATCGTGGGCGCGGCGTTCGCCTACGGCTCCCGCGTCGCTAACTCCCAGTTCTTCGCCCCGCTGCTCCTGATCCTCATCGGCGGAGTCAACGGCGCCCTGCTGACGGCGGACCTGTTCAACCTGTTCGTGTTCATCGAGGTCATGTTGGTGCCCAGCTACGGCCTCTACGTCCTCTCCGCCAACCGCCGTGAGCCCCTGCGCCGAGTGGACGGGGCGCGGCTGTACGTCACCCTCAACCTGCTAACCTCCACGATCCTCCTGGTCGGCGTCGGCTTCGTCTACGGGCTGACCGGCTCGGTGAACCTCGCGATGCTCGCCGGGTCCGCCGCGGCGGACCCACGCATCGCGATCGCCGCGGGCATGGTGCTGTTCGCACTGTCCATCAAGGCCTCGGTGGCCCCGCTGCACGGCTGGCTGGCCTGGGCGTACTCCTCGACCTCCCCGGCGGTGACGGCCCTCTTCGCCGCCCTGCACACCAAGGTCGCCGTGTACGGGCTCTACCGGATCTACTCCGTCATGTACGACGGCGATGCGCGTCTGCTGCCGCTCATCCTGGTCCTGTCCCTCGCCACCCTCGTGGTGGGTGCGCTCGCCTCGGTCGGTGAGCACGGTGTGCGCGCCGTGTTGTCGTGGCAGATGGTGAGCGGCATCGGCGGCATCCTCGTCGGACTCGGGCTCTCCACGCGCCTGGGTCTCGCGGCGGGCCTGTTCTACCTCGTGCACCACATGGTGGCGATGGGCTGCCTCCTGATGGCCGCCGGCGCGATCGAGGTGCGCTACGGCACCGGCCGTCTCGCGGACCTGCAGGGCCTGGCCCGGCGCGAGCCGCTGATCGCCGTCGCCTTCTTCGTGGGCCTGCTCTCCCTGGTCGGCATCCCGCCCTTCTCCGGGTTCGTGGGCAAGCTCATGCTCGTCAGCGCCGGCCTGGACGCCGGCCGCGGTGTCACCGCTGCGCTGGTGCTGGGCGCCTCCCTGGTGAGCCTGTGGGCTCTGCTGCGGGTGTGGGACGCCTGGTTCTGGGGCGCTCCGACGGCCCCACACGGGCACCGCGAGCGCCTGGCCACCGCGGCCATGCCCATCGTGGGCCGGGCGGGCTCCGTGCCGTCGCCCTCCGGCCGCGGCTCGAGCACCGACCACGAGCGCACCGAGTCGTGGGCCTCGCAGGAAACCCTCGATCCGCCCACGGGCGTGCTGCCGGTGACCGTGGATCCGGACGAGGACGTCACGCGCTCCCGCATCCCAGGCCGGCTGGCCGCCCCCGCCGTCGTCCTAGCTATGGCCACCCTCGCCCTCGGGCTCGGCGGTCAGGCCCTGTGGACCGTCACCGACCTCGCGGCTCAGGGCCTGATGGACCCCAGCAGGTACATCGAGGCGGTGCTCAACCCATGAGCACCGCACTCCCGCAGCCTCCGGAAGGAGACGCCCCCATGCACACCGTCGCCCCCGCCGACGGGACCGTCGACCTGGCGCCCGGCACGGCCTCCGCCGTGTCCTGGCCTTGGCGGTGGCTCGTGTTCTGGTGCTGGTACGCGTGGGCCCTGGTGACCTCTTCGAAGGCGGTCATCAAGGACCTCGTCACCCCCGGCGTCCAGGCGCGCTCGGGCATCGCCCGCGTGCGCAGCAACTGCCGCACGGACGCCGAGGTCACCCTGCTCTCGGCGCTGATCACCCTGACGCCCGGCACGTTGACGCTGGGCACCCGGCGTGCCGGCGCCGTCGGTGACGAGGACGGTGACCCGGACGCGCGGCGCCTGCTCTACGTGCACGGCCTGTACGCTGACGACGCCGACGCCCTGCGCGCGGAGATCCACGACATGGAGGCGCGCATGCTCCACGCGATGCGGAAGACGGGGGTGGCATGATGCCCTTCGCCTACGACTGGTCCCTGGTGGGGATCGACCTGGCCATCGCGCTGCTGACCGTGTCGGCGCTCGTGTCCGCGTACCGGATCGTGGTGGGCCCGCTCGACGCGGACCGCGCGGTCTCGGGCGACCTGCTCACGTTCAGCGTGCTCGGGATGCTCGTGCTGTTCGGCGTCCGGGCGGACAACCCGTGGACGTTCGACTTGGTCCTGATCGCCGCGGTCGTGGCCTTCCTGTCCGGCATGTCCCTGGCCCGCGCGCTCACGCGCGGCAAGCGTTGAGGAGGTCGCACCCGTGGACGTCGTCCTGACCGCCGCCGGCTCCGTGCTCGTGGTGATCGGAGCCCTTGCGTTCGTCACCGCGGGACTCGGTCTGATCCGGTTCCCCGACCCCTACACCCGCGTCTCCGCCGTGGGCACCGCCGGCGGCGTCGGGATGATCCTGATCGTGGTGGGCGCCCTGCTACTGGCCCCGGGGGTGGCCGCGTTCGTGAAGGTGGCCCTGATCGTGGTGCTGCAGCTGGGCTCGGCCTCGGTGGCCACCATGGCCCTGGGCCGCTCGGCCTACCTCACCGGGGTGCCCATGAACCCCGGGCACTACGACGAGCTCGCCGAGGACACCCCGGGGCGCGAGCACGGCGAGCCCGCTCCCCGCGCGCCGGACGAGGTCTGAGACCGCTCGCACGCGGCGTCGGACCGGCCCGTCCCGTCTCCCGGGGCGGGCCGTGCCGCCTCAGGGGCGCGGCGCCAGGACCAGGTTAGTGATGCGGGCGGTCGAGAGCCGCCGGCCCTGCTCGTCCGTCATCACCACCTCATGGGTGACGAGGGTGCCGCCCAGGTGGACGGCGGTCGCGGTGCCGGTCACGAGGCCCGAGCGGACGGCCCGGTGGTGCGTGGCGCTGATCTCGACCCCGACGACGTTGCGGTCCGGCCCGGCGTGGATCTTCGCGGCCATCGAGCCCAGGGACTCGGCGAGCACGAGGTGGGCGCCGCCGTGCAGCAGCCCGACGGGCTGCTCGTTGCCCGCCACGGGCAGGGTGGCGACGGCTCGCTCGGCCGTGAGCTCGAGGAAGCGCAGACCCATCTTCTGGGCGAGGGGGCTGATCGCCGCGCCGCCGAGCGCGGCGACGAGCTCGGGCGTCAGACCGGCCTCGGCGCAGGCCGCCGCCAGCTCGGCGGGGCTCAGCTCGGGGGTGACGCCGGGGCGGTACACGCGGTCGGAGGCGGCGGGGGTGGTCGCAGTGTGCTCACTCATGAGCACTAGGCTGGCACACGCGACCGGTGCGCCCCGCGCCGCGCGCCGAGAGGAGACGTGAGCACCCATGGCGGCAGATCCGACCCCAGAGGCCCCACAGCGGCTGCTGGTCCTGGACGGGCACTCGATGGCGTTCCGCGCGTTCTACGCGCTGCCCGCCGAGAACTTCGCCACGGACACGGGCCAGCACACGAACGCCGTGTACGGCTTCACCGCCATGCTCCTGACCATGATCCGGCAGCAGCGGCCCACGCACGTGGCCGTGGCGTTCGACCTCTCCGGGCCCACGTTCCGCTCCGAGGAGTACGGGGAGTACAAGGCCGGCCGCTCCGAGACGCCCGCGGAGTTCGCGGGCCAGATCGAGCTGACCGTGAAGGTCATGGAGGCCCTGGGCATCCCCACGCTCACGCTGGAGGGCTACGAGGCCGACGACATCGTGGCCACACTGTCCGCGCGCGCCGAGGAGGCGGGGTGGGAGGCCGTCGTCGTCTCCGGTGACCGGGACGCGTTCCAGCTCATCTCCGAGCGCACCACCGTGCTCTACCCCAAGAAGGGCGTCTCCGACATCCCGCCGATGGATGCGGACGCCGTCATGGCCAAGTACGGGGTCGCCCCCGCCCAGTACCCCGAGCTCGCGGCCCTCGTCGGCGAGGCCGCGGACAACCTGCCCGGAGTGCCCGGCGTCGGCCCCGGGTTCGCCGCGAAGTGGCTGAAGCAGTACGGGGACCTCGACGGCGTGCTCGCGCACGCGCACGAGATCACGGGCAAGAAGGGGGAGGCGCTGCGCGAGCATCTCGAGGACGTGCGCCGCAACCGCCGCCTCAACGCCCTCGTGCGCGACCTCGACCTGCCGATCGGGCTCGAGGCGATGCGGCTCGAGATGCCGGAGCGCGAGCCCGTGGAGGAGCTGTTCGACGCGTTGCAGTTCAACCGCATCCGGGAGCGCGTGTTCGAGGTGTTCGGTGAGCGGGTGGGCGAGGACGCGCCGCCCCCCGAGGCCGAGGCCGCCCCGGAGTTCACCGAGGCGACGACGGCCGAGGACGTGCGATCCTTCCTCGCCGCCGAGGCCGGCAACCTGCTCGGCGTCCACGTGGACGTCGAGGGCCCGGCCCTGCTGCCCCGCCGCAAGGTGCCCGTGCCCGGCACGTTCGGCACGCCCGTCGGCGTCGCGCTGGTGGGCGAGCACGCGGGCCTGCACGTCACCCTCGACGGCGACGCCCCGGACCCGGCGCTGGTGGCCGCCGTGCGCGAGGCCCTGGGCGAGGGCGGACTGGCCAAGGCCGTGCACGACCTCAAGCGCACGCTCAAGGCGCTGGCCGCGCCCACCGAGGGGGACGGGCTCGGCCGGGACGCGGCCCTGGACGGCGTGGTGGACGACGTGCTGCTTTCGGCCTACCTGATCCAGCCGGACCGGCGGGACACCTCGCTCGAGGCGCTGGCGGAGGCGCATCTGCACACCCCCCTCACCGCCCCGCGCGAGCCCGCGCAGCAGCGGGCGCAGGGGACGTTCGACCTCGACGGGGGTCAGGCCGCCGCCGAACGCGCGGACCGCGCCGCGGACGCCGTGAGGGCCGCCTGGGTGGTGCGCCGTCTCTCCACCCAGTTCACGCCCCAGGTGCTCGACCGCGGGGCCCAGCGGCTGCTGCAGGAGCTCGAGATCCCGCTCTCGCGGCTGCTCGCCCGGATGGAGCTGACCGGCATCGCCGTCGACGTCGACGCCCTGACCGGCCTGCGCGAGGACTTCACCGACGCCGCCGACGCCGCCAAGGAGTCCGCGTGGGCGTCCGTCGCGGAGGAGACCGGCGGGATGCAGGTCAACCTCGGCTCGCCCAAGCAGCTGCAGGAGGTGCTGTTCGAGCGGCTCAACATGCCGCGCACGCGCAAGACGAAGACCGGCTACTCCACGGACGTGGACTCGCTGCAGGACCTGCTCGAGCAGACCCGGCACCCGTTCCTCGAGAACCTGATGGCCCACCGTGACGCCACGAAGCTCCGGCAGACCGTGGAGGGGCTGCTCGAGACCGTCGCCCCGGACGGCCGCATCCACACCACCTACTCGCAGACCGCCGCCGCCACGGGCCGGCTGTCTTCGCTGCACCCGAACCTCCAGAACATCCCGGTGCGCACCGAGGCGGGCCGCCGCATCCGTGAGGTGTTCGTGGCGGACGAGGTGGCCGGCGAGCAGGCCGTGCTGCTCTCGGCCGACTACTCCCAGATCGAGATGCGCATCATGGCGCACCTGTCCGAGGACGAGGGGCTGATCCAGGCCTTCCGCGAGGGCGAGGACCTGCACTCGTTCGTCGGCTCGCAGGTGTTCGGCGTGGACCCGGACGACGTCACCGCCGAGCAGCGTGCCAAGGTGAAGGCGATGAGCTACGGCCTGGCCTACGGGCTGTCCTCCTTCGGGCTGTCCAAGCAGCTGAAGATCTCGGTGGACGAGGCGCGCGGCCTCATGAAGGGCTACTTCGACCGCTTCGGCGGCGTGCGCGACTACCTGCGCGACGTCGTCGCGCAGGCCCGGCAGGACGGGTACACCTCGACGATCGAGGGGCGCCGCCGCTACCTGCCGGACCTCAGCTCGGACAACCGTCAGCTGCGGGACATGGCCGAGCGCGCCGCGCTCAACGCCCCCATCCAGGGCTCGGCCGCGGACATCATCAAGCGCGCGATGCTCGATGTGCAGGCCGGCCTCGAGGAGCACGGGCTGGCCTCGCGGCTGCTGCTGCAGGTCCATGACGAGCTCATCCTCGAGGTCCCGGCCGCCGAGCTCGAGCAGGCCACGGCGCTCCTGAAGGAGCGGATGGGCCGGGCGGCCGAGCTCTCCGTGCCGCTCGACGTGCACGTCGGCCGGGGAAGGAGCTGGCATGACGCCGCACACTGACACACCGGAGGGTCCGTCGCTGCGGCGGCTGGCCGACGCCGCCGAGGCCCGGCTCGGCGAGCACGGCCTCGCGCTGCGCGACCTCGGGGTCCTCGGCCCCGAGGACCCCGCCGCATCGCACTTCGCGGCCGCGGTCGAACGGGGCTTCTACGAGACGGTGCCCACGGGCGCCGCGCTCCGCCAGCAGCTCGAGGCCCACGCGGCCGACGGACGGCGCCGGCTCGGCGTCTACGCGCCGGGGGAGGACCCGGCGGCCCGCCGCCCCGCCGCCACCTTCGAGGACTTCGTGCAGCCGCTGACCACGTGGCCCGGCCGCGCCGTCGACGCGTGGCTGATCACCGACGTGACCGTCTCGCCGGACGCCCGCCGGCGCGGCGTGCTGCGGGCCATGATGCTCAGGTCCCTCGCGGACGCCCGCGACGCCGGCCTGTGCGCGGCCGCCCTGACCGCGACCGAGGCCGCCATCTACGGCCGCTTCGGCTTCGGGGCCGCCACCCGGTGGCACGCCGTGCGGATCGACGTCTCGGGCGCCCCCGCGCTCACGGGTGCCCCGGCCGGCGGGCGGGTCACGGTCGAGGAGCCGCGGGAGATGCCCGGCCTCGTCGACGAGCTGTACGGACGGGTGCTGCCGGCCACCCCCGGCTCGGTCCAGCGGACCTCGTTCAGCGTGCCTCGCTGGGAGGACCGCGAGGCGAGCCGGAACGAGGGGCGCGGCTCGGGGCTGTACGCGGCGGTCCACCGCGACGACGACGGGCGGGTCCAGGGCGTCGCGCTGTATCGGTTCGAGGGCTGGGAGAAGGAGCCGCCCACGATCACCGTCACCGCGTTCCTCGCGGCGACCGCCGACGCGCGGCGCGGGCTCGTCCACCACCTGGCCCGGCTGGACCTGGTCGAGCGGATCGAGTGGGGCCGCGCACCCGAGCCCGGTTGGCTCGAGGCGCTCTTCGTCGACGAGCGGCGGGTGAGCCGGCACCGCGGCTCCGACGACCTGTACCTGCGGGTCCTGAACCTGCCCGCCGCCATGGCGGCCCGTGGCTGGGCGGGCGACGGGGAGGTCGTCGTCGCCGTCGAGGACGCGCTCGGCGCGATCGACGGGACGTGGCGGCTCACCGTCCGCCAGGGGCGCGGCGCCGCCGAGCGGCTGGGCCCCGCGGCCGACGCCGTCCGCATGGGCGCGGGGCTCCGGCTCGACGCGGCCCGGTTCTCCGCGCTCTGGCTCGGCGGGCACTCCCGCGGGGCCGGCGCCGCGGTGCTGGCGGAGGCCGGTGTCGTGGCGGAGCTGCGGGCCGGCGCGGCGGAGGCGTTCGACGGGCTTGTGCGACCCAGCCGACCCCTGCACACCCTCGTCGGCTTCTGATACGCTGGACGAGCACATTCGTGCGCGTTTGATACATGTCCATCACGACCCACGCCGGGTGGGGCCCCTCTGGTGCCCGGATGCCGCCCACCGGCGGCATCGATCCCGACGTGACCCCCGATCCCAACGGAGTCCCTCCTACATGACCACCACTTCCAACGCCCCGCAGGTCGCCATCAACGACATCGGCTCTGCCGAGGACCTGCTCGCCGCCATCGACGCGACCATCAAGTACTTCAACGATGGCGACCTCGTCGAGGGCACCGTCGTCAAGGTGGACCGCGACGAGGTCCTGCTCGACATCGGCTACAAGACCGAGGGCGTCATCCCGTCCCGCGAGCTGTCCATCAAGCACGACGTGGACCCGGACGAGGTCGTGGCCGTGGGCGACACCGTCGAGGCCCTGGTCCTCACCAAGGAGGACAAGGAGGGTCGCCTGATCCTCTCGAAGAAGCGCGCCCAGTACGAGCGCGCCTGGGGCGACATCGAGAAGATCAAGGAGGAGGACGGCGTCGTCGAGGGCACCGTCATCGAGGTGGTCAAGGGCGGCCTCATCCTCGACATCGGCCTGCGCGGCTTCCTCCCGGCCTCCCTCGTGGAGATGCGCCGCGTGCGCGACCTGGCCCCCTACATCGGCCAGAAGCTCGAGGCGAAGATCATCGAGCTGGACAAGAACCGCAACAACGTGGTCCTGTCCCGCCGCGCCTGGCTCGAGCAGACCCAGTCCGAGGTCCGCTCCAACTTCCTCCACAAGCTGGAGAAGGGCCAGGTCCGCAACGGCACCGTGTCCTCCATCGTCAACTTCGGCGCCTTCGTGGACCTGGGCGGCGTGGACGGCCTCGTGCACGTCTCCGAGCTGTCCTGGAAGCACATCGACCACCCGTCCGAGGTCGTCGAGGTGGGCCAGGAGGTCACCGTCGAGGTCCTCGAGGTGGACATGGACCGCGAGCGTGTCTCCCTGTCGCTGAAGGCGACCCAGGAGGACCCGTGGCAGCTCTTCGCCCGCACCCACGCCCTCGGCCAGGTCGTGCCGGGCAAGGTCACCAAGCTCGTGCCGTTCGGTGCGTTCGTCCGCGTGGAGGACGGCATCGAGGGCCTCGTGCACATCTCGGAGCTGGCCTCGCGCCACATCGACACCGCCGAGCAGGTCGTGTCGGTCAACGACGAGCTGTTCGTCAAGGTCATCGACATCGACCTCGAGCGTCGCCGCATCTCCCTGTCCCTCAAGCAGGCCAACGAGGGCGTGGACCCCGAGGGCACCGAGTTCGACCCGGCGCTCTACGGCATGGCCGCGGAGTACGACGAGGAGGGCAACTACAAGTACCCCGAGGGCTTCGACGTCGAGACCAACGAGTGGATGGAGGGCTTCGAGACCGAGCGCGCCGCCTGGGAGCAGCAGTACGCCGACGCTCAGGCCCGCTGGGAGGCCCACAAGGAGCAGGTGCGCCGCTCCCTCCAGGAGGAGGCCACCGCCGGCGCCGACGCCGGTGCGGGCCTGGGCGGCTCGTCCTACTCCTCCGAGGCCCCGTCCTCGGACGGAGGCACCCTGGCCTCCGACGAGGCCCTCGCCGCCCTGCGCGAGAAGCTCACCGGCAACTGATCGCCGCCGTGCGTGGCCGTCCCTGACGGCCCGCGCCGAGCACCCGACGCCCCGTCCCTCCCTCCGGAGGGGCGGGGCGTCGTCGTGTCCCGGGGGACTGGCCGCGGGGGAGCGGACGGGACCCGGCGGCCGCGCTCAGCGGCGCTCGGAGACCGTCACGGTGAACGTGCGGTCGCGCGCCGTCTGCCGAGTCGGCCCGACGAGGTCCTCCAGCACCGACCGGTACCGCAGGTGCGAGTTCCAGACGCACCACAGCCGGCCGCCCGGCTCCAGCACCCGCGCCGCGGCCGCCACCAGCCGGTGCGCCACGGAGGGGTCCACGGCGTTGCCGTCGTGGAACGGGGGATTCAGGAGCACGCACTCCTCCTCCCCGTCCGGCCACGTGGCCAGCGCGTCGTCGCGCACGGCCCGGACGCGGTCCGCCACGCGGTTCGCACGGGCCGTGGCCAGCGTCGAGGCCACCGCCACGGCGGACTGGTCGGTGGCCACCACGGTGACGTGCGGCCACAGCCGCGCTGCCCCGACCGAGAGCAGCCCGTTGCCGCAGCCCAGGTCCACGACGCGCCCCGGCGGGCGCGGGTCGTCGGCGAGCGAGGCGAGCAGCAGACGGGAGCCCGGGTCGGCGGCGGCTCCGCCGAAGGTGCCGGCGTGGGCCACCAGGTGCAGGCGCCCCACGCCGGGGACGTCGCGGTCGGCCTCCTCCGGCGGCCGGGCGGTCACGCCGGGACGTGGGCCCCGGGCCGTGAGCACGCGCGCCTTGCGGCGTCCCCGTCCGGCGACGACGTCCTCGAACGCCGCGCCCAGCACCGCGTTCATGCGCGGACTCATGTGCTTGTCGCGGCCGCCGGCCAGCAGGACCACGCCGGGGTCGGCGGCGGCCGACACGATCCGGGACAGCCGGTCGAGCTCGTCGAGCGAGCGGGGCAGCGGCAGCAGGACCGTCCGGGCGCCCCGGGCCGCCTCCTCAGGCGTGGCCGTTCGCTCGAGCTCGCCCGTCTCCCCGCCGAGGCGACCGGCGGCGCGCCACGCGGCGAGGTTCGCGTCCAGCGAGCGCTCGGCGGAGGCGTCGTCCTGGTGGATCCGCACGTCGTGGCCGGCCGTGAGCAGGGGCAGGGTCAGCGCGCCGTGCCGGTCCTCCAGGACGGCCACCGGGCCGGGGACGTGCCCGCTCGCGATCCACCCGGCCAGGGTGTCGAGCAGGAGCAGGTCCGCCGTGTCGTGGGCCTGGCGGTCGGGCTCGGTCGGCAGCGGCCACCGATCCAGCGCCGCGAAGTCCACGCCCGCGGTGAGGTCGTCCGGCAGCCCGCCACGGGCGACATCGGGGGTGACCCCCCGGGGCAACGGCTCACTCATGGTCCACCCAGTCCTCTCCGATCCGTTCCGCACGCCCCGCGCCGGCCGTGACGTCCGCGAGCCGCGCCGCGAACGCCGCGCGGGCCTCCTCGGTGTCCGGCACGCCGACCGTCAGGCGGACCGCCGCGGCGCCGTAGCTCGCTTCCAGCACCGACACGCCCGCCGCGCGCAGCTCGTTCTCCCACCGGCCGGCGTCGGTGTGGGGCGCCTCCACCGCGAGCAGGGCCAGCCGGGAGCGGGTGCGCAGCGGGGCGGCGTCGAGTGCCCCGGACACCGAGTCCGAGTAGGCGCGCACCAGGCCCCCGGCGCCCAGCTTGATCCCCCCGAACCAGCGCACGACGACGGCGCACACGTCCGTCAGGTCGGTCCGGCCCGGCGCGGTCTCGCGCTGGAGGACGGCCTCGAGCATGGGGACGCCGGCCGTGCCGGCGGGCTCGCCGTCGTCGCTGGAGCGCATCCGGTCCCGGGCGGGGCCGAGGACGAACGCGCTGCACACGTGCCGCGCGTCGTGGTGCCGGCGCCGCAGGACGGCGACCATCTCGCGCGCCTGCGCCTCGTCCTCGACGCGCCCGAGGTAGGTGAGGAAGCGGCTGCGGCGGATCTCCACCTCCCGTTCCAGCCAGCCGTCGGGGTCGCGGGCGGACGCCGGCAGGACCGTGCAGCGCGCGGTCGGGGCGGGGGCGGGATCGGGCATGACCCCACCCTAGGGGCCGGCCGAGGACGGGCACGCCGTCGAGCCCGGACGTGAGCTTCGGTACAGTGGAAGACCGTGCCACCCGGCACCGGCCCACCGGTGAGCGAGCACGCGTGCCGCCGCGGGCCTCCCACGACCCTGTCCCGGGAGACTCATGACTTCCCCGCTCACTCGCCTGCACGACACGTTGGGGCTCCGCACGAGTCCGGCGATCTTCTTCGGCTCGGCCGCCGCGGTCGTGCTCTTCACCGCCGCGATGGGCCTGTTCCCTGGCCCGGTCCAGGCGGCCTTCGGCGTGGTCTCGAGCTGGCTGCGCTACGACGTCGGCTGGATCTACACCCTCAGCCTGACCCTGCTGGTGGCGTTCCTGTTCATCCTCGCCGTGACCCGGTACGGCCGGGTCAAGCTCGGCGACGACGACGCGGTGCCGGAGTACTCCGGCCTGACCTGGTTCGGCATGATGTTCGCCGCCGGCGTCGGCGCGGTGCTGATGTTCTGGGGCATCGCGGAGCCGATGAACCACTACGCCAACCCGCCCATGGCGGGGACGGAGCCGTTCTCCGACCGCGCGGCCTCGGAGGCCATGGCGATCGCGAACTTCCACTTCGGCATCCACATGTGGGCGATCCTGCTCGTCCCGGGCCTGTGCTTCGGCTACTTCACGTACAAGCGCAAGCTGCCCCCGCGCGTGTCCTCCGCCTTCCAGCCCCTCCTCGGCGATCGCATCCACGGCCCCATCGGCAAGACGATCGACATCATCGCCGTGGTCTCCACCGTGTTCGGCCTCGGCGTGTCCGTGGGCCTGGGCGCCCTGCAGATCAACGCGGGCATGAACTACGTGCTGGGCACCCCCGTGGCCGGCTGGGTCCAGGCGCTCATCCTGGCCGTCATCACCGCCGTGGGCACGGCCTCCGTGCTGGTCGGCATGGACAAGGGCGTCAAGCGGCTGTCCTACGCCAACATCCTGCTGGCGATCGCCCTGCTCGTGTACGTCCTGATGTGGGCCGTCTCCAGCATGGACGTCATCCGCGGCACCGTGCAGGCGATCGGCGAGTACGCCTCCATGCTGCCCGTGCTCTCCACCTACAACGACACGTACAACTCGGGCCAGTGGTCCGGTGACTGGACCGTTTTCTACTGGGCCTGGACCGTGACGTGGGCGCCCTTCGTGGGGATGTTCTTCGCCCGCATCTCACGCGGCCGCACCATCCGCTCCTTCATCATGGCCGGCCTCGGCCTGCCCACGGCGTTCGTCATCATCTGGATGGGCATCTACGGCTA
Organism: Micrococcus sp. iso_239; assembly: GCF_056173395.1. NCBI lineage: Bacteria > Bacillati > Actinomycetota > Actinomycetes > Micrococcales > Micrococcaceae > Micrococcus > Micrococcus sp. iso_239. Next base: position 1,165,664 of record NZ_CM149672.1, read on the forward strand.
CTCCGCGTTCCAGTCGGACCGCGCCACCGCGCCGGCGCCGGGCCAGGGCGGTGACCTCACGCAGACGATCGTCACCGACGGCAACGTCCAGGCCGCCCTGTTCCAGCACCTGCAGGGCACGCCGCTCTACACGGTGGCCGCGGTCGTGGCGCTCGTGGTCATCACGCTGTTCTTCATCACCTCGATCGACTCGGGCGCGCTCGTGATGGACGCGATGGCCAATGGCCACGAGGATGCCGCGCCCCGCCGCCAGTCCGTGTTCTGGGCCGTGTCCATCGGCGCGGTCTGCGCGGCCATCATCCTCACCGCGGGCGAGAACGGCCTGGCGGCGCTGCAGGAGGTCATCATCGTGATCGGCCTGCCCATCCTGCTCATCACCGTCACGCAGGCCGCACTGCTGCTGCAGGCCCTGCGCGAGGACGCGGGTGCCGCGCGGCCCATGCGGACCCGCCAGTGGAAGCAGGTGCTGCCGGTCGAGGAGTACCGCCGCCGCGCCACCGAGGACGGCGTGGACGTCTCGGACTTCGTGATCCGCCCCGAGTTCGAGGTCGGCACCGAGCCGGAGAACGACACGCACACCCCGAAGACGTGGCACCAGCAGCGCATCGACGCGGCCAAGGCCCTCGTCACCGTCGGCCTGACCGGCGGCATCGCCGCGGGCCGCACCGAGGTCGGCGCGGAGCTCGAGCGGCTGGGCGCCGTCGTCGTGGAGTTCGACGACCTGATGGGGGAGATCCTCGTGCCCGGCAACCCCGTGCTCGAGGAGCTCCGCTCGGTCTTCGGCGAGGACATCGTCCGCGCGGACGGCACCCTGGACGCGCGCACCCTCAACCGGCTCACCACCGAGAGCTCGACCGCCCGGACGCGCATGTACGAGATCGTCTCCCCGGCGGTGCGCGACGAGGCGAACCGCCGGGCCCGCGAGATCGGCGAGGACTCCGTGCTGGTGGTCGACCTGGCCCTGCTGGCCGAGACCGGCTCCGGACAGGACTTCGACCAGGTGCTGGCCGTCTCCGCTCCCGCCGAGGTGCGCGTCGCCCGGCTCATGGAGTCCCACGACATGACCCGCGAGCGGGCCTGGGCCTTCATCGACGAGGAGGCGGCGGACGAGGAGCGGGCCGAGATCGCGGACACCGTGATCGAGAACGACGGCTCGCTCGAGGACCTGCAGGAGGCCGTCCGGGCATACTGGGAGGCCAAGATCCAGCCTCAGCTCGAGGCCGCCCGAGGAGAGCGCGTATGACCGAGACCGACCCGGTGGCCGAACGGCCGCGCGTCCATGTGGGCCTGACCGGCGGGATCGCCGCCGGCAAGTCCGCGGTGGCCCGTGTCCTGCAGGAGCGTGGCGCGCTCCTGGTGGACTCGGACGCCCTCGCCCGGCTGGTCCTCGAGAAGGGCACCGACGGGCTGGCCGCCGTCCAGGACGAGTTCGGGGACCGCGTCATCACCGCGGACGGTGAGCTCGACCGCGTCGAGATGGCCCGCATCGTCTTCGGGGACGAGGGCGCCCGACAGCGCCTGAACCGCATCGTGCACCCCCGGATCCGGGCTGCGGCCCGGCGCATCGTCGCCGAGGCCGGGCCGGACGCCGTCGTGGTCCAGGACGTGCCGCTGCTGGTGGAGACCGGGCAGGCGGACGCGTTCGACCTCGTGATCGTGGTGGAGGCCCCGCTCGAGGAGCGCCTGCGCCGGATGGTGGAGGACCGCGGCATGAGCCGCGCGGACGCCGAGGCGCGGATCGCGGCCCAGGCCACGGACGAGCAGCGGCGCGCCGTCGCGGACGTGGTCATCGTCAACGACGCCGACCTCGAGCGGCTCGCGTCCGTGGCGAACCAGGTGTGGGACCGGTTCCTCGCCCCCGGCGCGGCTGAGCCCTCGGCGGACTGACCGCCGGGGTGTCCGGGGCGCGACGTAGGGTTCTGCCATGAGCCTGGCCCAGAAGATCAACCGCGTCGTCGCCCCGTTCGAGGTCATCTCCCCCTACCAGCCCTCCGGTGACCAGCCGAAGGCCATCGCCGAGCTCGCCGAGCGCGTGGAGGCGGGGGAGAAGGACGTCGTCCTGATGGGCGCCACCGGCACGGGCAAGTCGGCGACGACGGCGTGGCTCGTCGAGCGCCTCCAGCGGCCCACGCTGGTGATGGTGCAGAACAAGACGCTCGCGGCGCAGCTGGCCAACGAGTTCCGGGAGCTGCTGCCCAACAACGCGGTCGAGTACTTCGTCTCCTACTACGACTACTACCAGCCCGAGGCGTACGTCCCGCAGACGGACACCTTCATCGAGAAGGACTCCTCCATCAACGAGGAGGTCGAGCGGCTGCGCCACTCGGCCACGAACGCGCTGCTGACCCGGCGGGACGTGATCGTGGTGGCCACCGTCTCCTGCATCTACGGCCTCGGCACGCCCGAGGAGTACATCGAGCAGATGGTCACCCTGCGCCGCGGTGCGGAGATGGACCGGGACGTGCTCCTGCGGCGGTTCGTGCAGATGCAGTACGTGCGCAACGACGTCGACTTCCACCGCGGCACCTTCCGGGTGCGGGGGGACACCGTGGAGATCATCCCCATGTACGAGGAGCTCGCGGTGCGCATCGAGTTCTTCGGGGACGAGATCGAGTCCATCCAGACCCTGCACCCGCTCACCGGCCAGGTGGTGCGCGAGGAGGAGGAGATGTACATCTTCCCGGCCTCGCACTACGTGGCCGGCGACGAGCGCATGGGCCGGGCGATCACCACCATCGAGGACGAGCTGCGGGAGCGGCTGCAGGAGCTGGAGTCCCAGGACAAGCTGCTCGAGGCGCAGCGGCTGCGCATGCGCACCACGTACGACCTCGAGATGATGCAGCAGATGGGCTACTGCAACGGCATCGAGAACTACTCGCGCCACATCGACGGCCGTCCCGCCGGCTCCGCCCCGCACTGCCTGCTGGACTACTTCCCGGACGACTTCCTGCTCGTGGTGGACGAGTCCCACGTGACCATCCCGCAGATCGGCGCGATGTACGAGGGGGACATGTCCCGCAAGCGCACCCTCGTGGAGCACGGCTTCCGCCTGCCCTCGGCCATGGACAACCGCCCGCTGAAGTGGGACGAGTTCCTCGAGCGGATCGGGCAGACCGTGTACCTCTCCGCGACGCCGGGCGCCTACGAGCTCGGCCAGGCGGACGGCTACGTCGAGCAGATCATCCGGCCCACCGGGCTGGTGGACCCGCAGGTGGTGGTCAAGCCGACCGAGGGGCAGATCGACGACCTGCTCGAGCAGATCCGCGTGCGCACGGCCAAGGACGAGCGCGTCCTGGTGACCACGCTGACCAAGCGCATGGCCGAGGACCTCACGGACTACCTGCTCGAGGCGGGGGTGAAGGTCGAGTACCTCCACTCGGATGTGGACACGCTGCGCCGCGTGGAGCTGCTGCGGGAGCTGCGCAAGGGCACCTTCGACGTGCTGGTGGGCATCAACCTGCTGCGCGAGGGCCTGGACCTGCCCGAGGTCTCGCTCGTGGCGATCCTGGACGCGGACAAGGAGGGGTTCCTGCGCTCCACCACCTCCCTCATCCAGACCATCGGCCGCGCCGCCCGCAACGTCTCCGGCGAGGTCCACATGTACGCCGACAACGTCACGGACTCCATGCGGCGGGCGATCGACGAGACCGAGCGGCGCCGGGCCGTGCAGATCGCGTACAACGAGGAGCACGGGATCGACCCCCAGCCGCTGCGCAAGCGCATCGCGGACATCACGGACCAGCTGGCCCGGGAGGACGCGGACACCGCCGACTTCCTCAAGGGCATGGGCGGCGTGAAGTCCGGGTTCGACTTCGGCATGGGCCACCGAGGCCTCAGCTCGCTGGACCGGGACGCGACCACAGGGGAGGGCACCGAGGCTCCGGCGGTGGACCCGGCGTCGCTGCCCGCCAAGGACCTGGCCGATCTGATCGAGCAGATGTCGAAGCAGATGCACCAGGCGGCGGCGGACCTGCAGTTCGAGCTCGCCGCCCGCCTGCGCGACGAGGTCGGCGAGCTCAAGAAGGAGCTGCGGCAGATGAAGCGGGAGCAGTGACCACCCGGCATGATGCCGACCCAGGGTGTTATGAAAACACTGATGAATGTCGTCATATCAGTGATAGTGTGACGCCATGAGCGCAGCACCCCCGGTCGCGGCCGTGATCGCGGACATCGTCGGCTCCCGCGCCCTCCCGGACCGGGAGCGCGCGCAGGAGCAGATCCTGGCCGCCTTCGCGGCCGCGGAACAGGACGTCCCGCCGCTGCGCCCCGCCTGGGCCAGCGTCGGCGACGAGTTCCAGGCGCTGCACCGCACCTGGCCGGACGCGCTCCGGCTGACCGTCCGCGTCACGCTCGCCCTGCCCCCGGGCCTCGACCTGCGCTTCGGGATCGGCCTGGGGCAGCGGCGGGCCCTGGACGCCGGCGGAGACGGCATCGAGGACGGCACGGCCTGGTATCGGGCCCGCGAGGCCGTCGAGCACGCGCACGAGCGGGCCGCCGGCGCCGCGACCGCCTTCCGTGCCGCGGACCCGTCCCTCACCGCCGCCGTGGACGGGCTCGCCCTGCTGCGCGACCACGTCCTCGGCCGGCTCAAGGCCCGCGAACGCCGGATCGCCGCAGCCCTGCTGGGCGGGGCGACCCAGGCGGAGGCCGCACGGGCGGAGCGGATCACGCAGTCCGCGGTGTCGCAGACCGTCGCGCGGTCCGGGATCGGCCGGCTGCTCGAGCTGGACGCCGAGCTCGCCGCCGCGGCGACGGAGGTCGCGCCGTGACCGCCCTCGCACTGCTCGCCCTGGGGCTGCACGACCTGCTCGACGCCGTCCTGCCCGGCGCCTGGCCCGCCCCACGGCGGCGGTGGCTCGCCCGGGCCGGCGCGGCCGTGGCCGCCGTCCTCGCCGCGGTGCTGGTGGCCGTGCTGGCGCCGACCGGCGTGGCCGTCGCGGTGGGCGGCGGCCTGGTGTCCCTCGGCCTGCTGATGGGCTGGACGTGGCTGCACCCGGACCGGCCGCTCGGGGTGGTCGCGGTGGTGGCCGTGGTCGGCCTGGTGGCCGTGCTCGAGTCGACCCTGGCGCCCGCGGGCCTGCGCTCCGCGCCCCCGGCCCTCACGCTGTTGGCGGTGGCGCTGGCCCTGACCGAGACCGGCAACCGGGTCACCCGCGCGGTCCTCGCCCTGGCGGGCCGGCCCGCCGACGGAGGCGACGAGGAGGCGGAGGACCCCGCGGCGGAGCCCACGACCGTGCCGTCCGCCGCGCCCACGGACCCCGCGGCCGACGGCCTGCGCGGCGGTCGCTACATCGGGCCCATGGAGCGACTGCTCATGGTCGTCCTGGGGCTCGCGCAGGCCTATCCGGTGATCGCGGCCCTGATGGCGGCCAAGGGCATCGTGCGCTTCCCGGAGATCTCGGCGGACCGCGGCGCCGGCTCGCGCGCGGAGGAGTTCCTCATCGGCTCCCTCGCCAGTTGGGGCCTGGCCGCCGCCGGTGCCGTCGTCGTCTGGCTCGCCCTGGGCCTGACCGCTCCCGGCGCAGTCTGAGACCGGCCCCCCGCGTCCGCGCGCGGGACCGCACCCGTCTAGACTGGCGCGGCCCCCACGAAAGGAACCCCTCCAAGGACGTGCTCAGTCCCGCCTTCGAGACCACGACCCTTGTGGTCCTCGGCGTCATCCTCCTGCTCGACCTGCTGTACGTCGCGCGCCGCCCCCACGAGCCCTCCATGAAGGAGGCCGGCCTGTGGATCGGGTTCTACGTGGCGCTGGCGCTGGTCTTCGCGGGGCTGCTCTTCGCGGGGCTGCTCTTCGCCCTGGGCGATGCGCAGCACGGCACCGAGTTCCTCGCCGGCTGGGTCACCGAGTACAGCCTCAGCGTGGACGACCTGTTCGTGTTCCTCATCATCATGGCCACGTTCCAGGTGCCCCGCCGCTACCAGCAGGAGGTGCTGATGGTGGGCATCATCATCGCGCTGATCGCCCGCGCGGTGTTCATCGCGGTCGGCGCCGTCGCCATCGAGCACCTGACGTGGGAGTTCTACATCTTCGGCGCCTTCCTGCTCTGGACCGCCTGGCAGCAGCTCAAGGACGACGGCGGGGACGAGGAGTCCGAGCCGGGCGTCGTGGCCCGCCTGACCCGCCGCCTCAACGTGGCGCCGGACTACGACGGCAACCGACTGCGCACCACCGTGGACGGCCGGCGCATGTTCACCCCCATGGTGGTCGTGTTCATCACGATCGGCCTGACGGACGTGATGTTCGCGGTGGACTCCATCCCGGCGATCTTCGGCCTCACCCAGAACTGGTTCATCGTCCTGACCGCCAATATCTTCGCCCTCATGGGCCTGCGCCAGCGGGCCCGACGACGCCCCGCTCCGCCCGCCGCGGGTCGGGGCGTCGTCGTGCGACCGGGTAGACTGACCGGCGACGTAGGGGAGTATCCCGAACACTGTGGACGTCAGCACGCCGCGGCCGCCGAGAGCGCGCCGCCGGCCGGACACAGGGGCCCGGGCCGCGGTCGCGGCGGGCGGAGAGACTTGCGGCACCGTCCTGACCCCTGACGCCGAGAGGTGACCCGTGGAAATCAACGGCCTGACCTGGGGCTTGACGATCGCGCTGATCGTCGGGCTCCTCGCGTTCGACTACTTCGCCCATGTCCGCAAGGCGCACACGCCGTCGATCCGGGAGGCCGCGATCTGGTCCGGCGTCTACGTCGGCCTCGCGCTCGTCTTCGGCCTCGTGTTCTTCGCCTTCGGCGACACCCAGCACGCGGTCGAGTACTACACCGGCTACCTGCTGGAGAAGGCGCTCAGCGTCGACAACCTGTTCGTCTTCCTGGTGATCATGGCCAGCTTCCGCGTGCCCCGCGACTACCAGCAGAAGGTGCTGCTGTTCGGCATCACGTTCGCGCTGATCTCGCGCACCTTGTTCATCCTGCTGGGCGCCGCCGTCATCGCCGCGTGGTCGGACGTGTTCTACCTCTTCGGCCTGTTCCTGCTGATCATCGCCGGCGGCCAGCTCAAGGGCGAGATGTCCGGCGACGCCGAGGGCGCCCAGGACGAGGCGGACAACGTGATGGTCCGCCTCGTCAAGCGGTTCCTGCCCGCCTCCGAGCAGTTCGACGGCGACCGCCTCTTCACGACGGTGGACGGCAAGCGCCTCATGACGCCGATGCTCCTCGTGATGATCGCGATCGGCGCCACGGACATCCTCTTCGCCTTCGACTCCATCCCCGCGATCTTCGGCGTGACCCAGGAGGCGTACATCGTCTTCACCGCCACGGCGTTCTCGCTCATGGGCCTGCGCCAGCTGTACTTCCTGATCGACGGCCTGCTCGACCGCCTCGTCTACCTGGCCTACGGGCTCTCCGCGCTGCTGGCGTTCATCGGCGTGAAGCTGATCCTGCACGCCCTGCACGAGAACAACCTGCCGTTCATCAACGGCGGCGAGAACGTGCCCGTCGTCGAGATCCCCACGACGCTGTCCCTCGTGGTCGTCGTCGTGATCCTGGCGATCACCGTGGCGATCTCCCTGGCCTCGCCGAAGGGCCAGGCCCTGCGGGCGCTGCAGAACGCCGAGAAGTACTCGTATCGGTACTCGAAGCTGGCCGAGGACGCCGACCCGGCCGAGCGCGAGCGCGCCGCCGCCCTGATGGACCGCTGGACGGCCCGGGCCGAGGCCCTGGACCAGCGCTGGCGCGACCAGCTGCTCGAGCACAAGGACGCGTGGTCGGCCATCATCCGCACGGCCCACGAGACCCGGCTCGCCGATCCCCGTGACGACGACGCGCGCGGGGTCTCCGAGCAGATCGTGCGACAGGACGGGCCCACCGTCTGAGCCGATCACGGCACCGGGGGAGTGCTCCGCCGGCGCCCGGGCCCCCGGGCCGGTCAGTCGACCGGGTCGGGGGCCGTCGTCGTCCCGGCGCCGTCCGCCGCGGTCATCGCCAGGAGCCGGTCGAGGATCGCCGGCCCGTCGTCGGCGATGCCGTCGTGGTGGAAGGCGTCGGTCTCCCACACCTGCAGGCCGCGGACGCGCCGCGCCGTCTCGAGCGAGAGGTCCCGGTCCACGTACACGTCGTCGGCGTAGACCGCGGCGGCCACGGGGACGGTGTTCTGCGCCAGGGCAGCCACGTCGTAGAGCGGGCCCCACTGCGTGCGCTCGGCGAGCAGCCGCGCCGTGCCGGCCAGGGGCCGCAGCCGGGGGTCGACCTCGACGGACCAGGGCATGACGTGTTCGCCCGTGGGCAGCGGGACCGTGGTCGCCTCCGGGTCGAAGTCCGGGTGCTCGGCGAGCATCCGGGACGCCGACCAGCCGGTGTCCGCCCGGCCGCCGGCCAGGTCCGCCGGCTGCGCGTAGATCGCCTCGTGCAGCACGGTGTAGAGCGGGTTGACGAGGCGGTCGTCCTGGTCGGCGACGGCGGCCAGGAACGTCTCGGACAGGCGCGGCGCGGGTCCGGTGCGGTCCACGGCCTCGGCGAGGACCCAGTGCAGGCGGTCCACGCGGGTGTTGCCGCCCAGCAGCATGCCCAGACCCTGGGCCCGTCCCACGGTGAGCGGCCCGCCGCCGGGCAGGGGGATCGGGGCGCCCGCGGCCTCGGCGGCGCGGATCAGCCCCACGGCCTCCGACCACGCGTCGCGGTCGGCCGGGTGCCGGTCGAAGAACTCCTCGGTGCGGGCGCGCATCCGGGCGTAGGTGGCCCGGTAGACCCGGTCGGCGTGGCCGGTGAGCGGGGCGAGGCCGCCGGTCACCAGGCTGCGCTGCAGGCCCTCCGGGTGGAAGGAGAGATAGCTCAGCGTGCAGAACCCGCCGAAGCTCTGGCCCAGTGTGGTCCACGGCCCGGCGCCGAGGGCGAGGCGCAGCATCTCGGCGTCCCGCACGATCGAGGGCGCCCGCAGGTGCACCAGGTGCTCGGCGCGCGCCTCGTCCGTGGCGAAGGCGCCCGGGGCGGTCAGGGTCGCCACAGTGGCCGGGGTCGAACGCCCCGTGCCGCGCTGGTCCAGCAGCAGCACGCGGTGGCTCTCGGCCAGCGCGCCGAGCCAGCCGCTCAGGCGCGCCGGGCGGGGCCCGGCACTGCCGGGGCCACCCTGGAGGTACAGGGCCCAGGGGCGCTCGCCCTCGGGGTCGTCCTTCGCCCGGATCTCGCGGGCGAAGACGGTCAGCGTGCCGCGCCCGTGCGGCCCGACGCCGGTGCCCGCCGCGTCCTGCGCCTCGGCCTCGGCGAGGCCCAGCGCGTGGTCGATCGGCACCGAGAACCAGTGGTCCACCGTGACGGTGCCGTCGTAGAGCTCGGTGCGCTCGCCCACGCGGTGGCGGGCCGGCTCGAGGGGAGCGAAGCCGCGCGGGTCGCCCGCCACGGGCCGTCCTGCCGCCCGAGCGTCCCCGGCGCTCACAGGCCCCACCCGGACTCGGGCGCGCCCACGGAGACCACCCGGATCACGGGATGGCCCGCCTCGTCGGAGGCGTCCAGGTCGACCACGGCGTTGATCCCGTGGTCCAGGTCCCCGTCCGGGTCCTTCAGGACCTGCCGCACCGCCCACCAGCGCGGGCCGGCCAGCTCCAGCGGGGCGGCGACGTCGGGGGCCGCGGCCACGCGGAACAGCTCGGGGCCGCGCGCGGCGGGGCCGTCGTCGATGTCCTCGTGGTCGTCGAAGTAGGCGTCGAGGGCGTCGGCCCAGTCGTCGGCGGACAGCTCGCCGGACAGGCGCGCGAGCGCCTCGTCCCGCTCGTCGCCGAACAGGCGCACCCGCTGGAACATCGCGTTGCGGACCATCACCCGGAACACGGGCTCGTTGTCCGTCAGGCGAGGCGGGGCCGGCGGCTCGAGCGCCTCCATGTCCCGGCGCAGCTCGTCGATGTCCCCGGCCACCAGGTCCTCCCACTCCTCCAGGAGGGACGAGTCGGTCTGCTTCACCATCTCGTCGAGCCAGTCCAGCAGCACCTGGAGCTCCTCGGTGCGGGCCGCCTCGGGGACGGTGTGGCGCAGTGCCTTGACCGCGTCCGTGAGGTAGCGCAGCAGCACGCCCTCGGACCGGGCGATCCCGTAGAACCGCACGTAGTCGCCGAAGCCCATGGCCCGCTCGAACATGTCGCGCACCACGGACTTGGGGGTCAGCTCGAACTCCGCGAGCCACGGGGCGTCCTGCCGGTAGAGCTCGAACTGCTGCTCGAGGAGCTCGGCCAGCGGCCGCGGGTGGGTGATCTCGTCGAGGGCCCGCATGCGGTCGTTGTAGTCCATGCCCTCGGCCTTCATGGCGGCCACGGCCTCGCCCTTGGCGTGCTTGACCTGGGCGGAGAGCACCTGGCGCGGCGGGTCGAGGGTCGCCTCGATCACGGAGACGACGTCGAGCGCGTGGTCGGGATCGGCCGGGTCCAGCAGGTCGAGCGCGGCGAGGGCGAAGGGGGAGAGCGGCTGGTTGAGCGCGAAGTCCGGCTGCAGGTCCACCGTGAGGTCCACGGTGCGGCCCTCGGCGTCCGGCTCGGGCAGACGCTCGACGACGCCCGTGGCCAGCAGCTCCCGGAAGATCCCGAGCGCGCGGCGCATGAGCACCGCCTGGCGGGCCGGGGTCTCGTGGGTGCCGCGCAGCAGGCGCCGGACCGCGATGACCGGGTCGCCGGGCCGGTCGAGGATGTTCAGCAGCATGGAGTGCGTGATCCGCATGCGGGAGACCAGCGGCTCCGGCTCGGCGGAGACGAGGCGCTCGAACGTCGCCGGCCCCCACGAGACGAAGCCGGCCGGCGGGGTCTTGCGCTTGCCGGACTTCACGGACTGCTTCATGCGCTTGGCCCGCTCGGCCTCGTCCTTGACGTTCGCGAACTTCGCCGCGGCCTTGCGCTCGGCCGCCTTGTTCTCGATCACGTGCTCGGGGGCCTGGACCACCACGGTGCCGGAGGTGTCGAAGCCGGCCCGGCCCGCCCGGCCGGCGATCTGGTGGAACTCGCGGGCCTGGAGCAGGCGGGTCTTCTCGCCGTCGAACTTGGAGAGCGCGGTGAGCAGCACGGTGCGGATCGGCACGTTGATCCCGACGCCCAGCGTGTCCGTGCCGCAGATGACCTTGAGCAGCCCGTCCTGGGCCAGCTTCTCCACGAGGCGGCGGTACTTGGGCAGCATGCCCGCGTGGTGCACGCCGATGCCCGCCCGGACGAGGCGGTTCAGGGTGTGCCCGAAGCCCGCGGAGAAGCGGAAGCCGGCGATCCGCGCGGCGATCGCCTCCTTCTCCTCCCTGGACGTCACCGAGATCGAGGACAGACCCTGGGCCGTCTCCACGGCGTCCAGCTGCGAGAAGTGCACGATGTACACCGGTGCCTGGTGGGTGCCCACGAGCTCCTCGACCTTCTCCTGCAGCGGCACCTCGGACCACTCGAACGTCAGCGGGATGGGGCGCTGCGCGTGGGCGACGACGGCGACCTCGCGCCCGGTGCGCTCGGTCAGGTCCGCCTCGAGGCGGGTCGTGTCGCCGAGGGTGGCCGACATCAGCAGGAACCGGGCCTGCGGCAGCTCGAGGAGGGGCACCTGCCAGGCCCAGCCGCGGGAGGGGTCCGCGTAGTAGTGGAACTCGTCCATCACCACGGTGCCGATCTCCATGCCCGAGCCCTCGCGCAGCGCGCGGTTGGCGAGGATCTCGGCCGTGCAGCAGATGATCGGCGCGTCACCGTTGACGGTGGAGTCACCCGTGACCATGCCCACGTTCTCCGCGCCGAACACGTCCACCAGCGCGAAGAACTTCTCCGAGACGAGCGCCTTGATCGGCGCCGTGTAGTAGGAGACGGCGTCGTGGGCGAGCGCGTCGGCGTGCGCGGCCAGCGCCACCAGGGACTTGCCGGAGCCGGTGGGCGTCGCCAGGATCACGTGCCGGCCCTGGACCAGCTCGAGGGCGGCCTCCTCCTGGGCGGGGTAGAGCGAGATCCCGCGGTCCTCGGTCCAGGCCGCGAAGGCCCCGAAGACGTCGTCGGCGTCCGGGGCCGGCGGGAGCGCGTCGATGCGGTCGGTCAGCGAGGGCGGGTTCGTGGCGGCAGAAGTCATCGCCCCCAGGGTATCGGCCGCTCCGCGCGATACGGTGCCGCCATGAGTCAGATCGCGCCCGAGAGCCCGCACCCGGACACCGACGCCGTCGTGGGGGACGTGACCGGCCGACAGGGCGGGGGGTTCACCTGGGATCCCGCGCAGTACGAGGGCTTCGCCGAACACCGCGCCCGCCCCTTCCACGACCTGGTGGGGCGCGTGCGCGCCGAGGCCCCGCGCGTCGTGGTGGACCTGGGCTGCGGCCCGGGGACCCTGACCCGGACGCTGGCCGAGCGCTGGCCGGACGCCGAGGTGATCGGTCTGGACGACTCGCCCGCCATGCTGGAGCGGGCCCGGGAGCAGGCGGCCCGCACGGGCGCCCCCGCCAACCTGCGCTTCGAGGCGGTCGACGCCTCGCAGTGGCGCCCGTCGGGGGCGACGGACGTCGTGGTGTCCAACGCGATGCTCCAGTGGATCCCGACGCACCGTCGCCTGATCCGGCGCTGGCTCGGGGACCTCACGCCGGGGGCGTGGTTCGCGGCGCAGATCCCGCGGCCCTACGAGCAGCCCTCCCACGCGGCGATCGTGGCGCTGGCGGAGGACCCGGCCTTCTCCGAGCCGCTGCACGGGGTGGCGACGACCCGCACCGTGGCGCCGCCCGAGGAGTACACGCGGCTATTCCTCGAGGCGGGGTGGTCCCCGGTCGTCTGGGAGACGGAGTACCAGCAGGTGCTGACGGGCGAGGACCCGGTGTTCCGGTGGACCTCCGGCGCGGCCCTGCGACCGAGCCTGCAGGCCCTGGCCCGCTGGGACGCCGAGGAGGGCGCCGCCGAGGGCGCCGGGCTGCTCGAGGCGTTCGTGGACCGGTACCGCGCCGCCATGAGCGAGGCGTACCCGCCGGTGCCCGGTGTCACGGCCGACGACGGCGGCCCGGTCACGATCTTCCCGGCCCGGCGCCTGTTCATGGCGGGGCAGAAGCCGGCCTGACGCTGGGCCCGGGACCGCCCGGGCGCACCGTCACCAGCCGCGCTCGGCCCACTCCGGCAGGTGGGGGCGCTCGGCGCCCAGGGTCGTGGAGGCGCCGTGGCCGGGGTGGACCACCACGTCGTCGTCGAACGCGTCGAAGATCCGATCGCTCACGTCCGTGAACAGCTGACGGAACCGGCCGTCGTCGCCCTCGGTGTTGCCCACCCCGCCCGGGAAGAGGGAGTCGCCGGTGAAGAGCACGGCCGGCTCGTCCGCCTCGGGGCGGCACACCAGCGCGATGGACCCGGGCGTGTGGCCGCGCAGGGCCACCACCTCGAGCCGGAGCCCGTCCGCCCCCACGGTGTCCCCGTGGCGCAGGCGCACGTCGGGGGCGACCCCCGTGGCCTCGGCGATCGCGTCGGCGTCGTCCTCGCCGGCCGCCGTGCGGGCCCCGGTCAGGGAGGCCAGCGCCGGCAACGCGCGCACGTGGTCCCAGTGTCGATGCGTGGTGACGATCATCTCGAGGCGCGGCTCGCACGGGGTGTCGTCCGCGGCCGAGGCGATGAGGTCGCGGATGGCCTCGGCCTCGGCGGCGGCGTCGATCAGCACCTGCGCCCCCGTGGTCTTGGAGGTGAGCAGGTACACGTTGTTGTCCATCTCCGACACGGAGCAGGTGCGCACCGTGACGGCGGGCAGATCGTGCAGGAGGCGGTTCCGGGCGGTCTCGGGCATGCGCAACAGTGTACGGACGGGGCGGTGAGGCGCCAGGGCGGGCCCGGCCCGCGGTGGGTTCGCCCACAGGCGAGACCCCGGTGTCGTGTCCGTACCCGCCCCTATGCTGGCCGCGTGCCCAAGAACTCCTCCACCACCGTCTCCTCCGCCGTCGAGGCCCACCCCGGCGGCCTCGCCTCCGGCCCCGGCGGCGCGCGCTCGGGCGAGCGGGACCGCATCGTCGTCCAGGGCGCCCGCGAGCACAACCTGAAGGACGTGGACGTCAGCTTCCCGCGGGACGCCATGGTCGTGTTCACGGGCCTGTCCGGCTCGGGCAAGTCCTCCCTGGCCTTCGACACGATCTTCGCCGAGGGCCAGCGACGCTACGTCGAGTCGCTCTCCTCCTACGCCCGCATGTTCCTGGGCCGGGTGGACAAGCCGGACGTGGACTTCATCGAGGGCCTGTCCCCGGCCGTGTCCATCGACCAGAAGTCCACCAACCGCAACCCGCGCTCCACGGTGGGGACCATCACCGAGATCTACGACTACATGCGCCTGCTCTGGGCGCGCGTCGGGGTGCCGCACTGCCCGCAGTGCGGCGAGCCGGTGAGCCGGCAGACCCCGCAGCAGATCGTGGACCAGCTCGAGGAGCTGCCCGAGCGCACCCGCTTCCAGGTGCTCGCGCCCGTGGTCCGCGGCCGCAAGGGCGAGTTCGTGGACCTGTTCCAGGACCTGTCCACGCAGGGCTTCGCCCGCGCCGTCGTGGACGGGGAGACCGTCCAGCTCTCGGACCCGCCCGTGCTGAAGAAGCAGGTCAAGCACACCATCGCCGTCGTCGTGGACCGCCTGGCCATGAAGGAGGGCATCCGCCAGCGCCTCACCGACTCGGTGGAGACCGCCCTGAAGCTGGCGGACGGCCTCGTCGTCGCCGAGTTCGTGGACGTGGAGCCGGTCGCCGAGAAGGGCAGGAAGAACACCGCGGAGTTCGGCGGGCGGGACGCCGAGGGCAACCCCCGGTACCGCTCGTTCTCCGAGAAGCTCTCCTGCCCCAACGGGCACGAGCAGACCGTGGACGAGATCGAGCCGCGCTCGTTCTCCTTCAACAACCCGTTCGGCGCGTGCCCCGAGTGCACCGGCATCGGCTCCCGCCTGCAGGTGGACCCGGACCTCGTCGTCGCCAACGACGAGCTGTCCCTGCGCGAGGGCGCCGTCGTGCCGTGGTCGCTGGGCAAGTCCACCTCGGACTACTGGCTGCGCGTGCTCGGCGGGCTGGGCAAGGAGATGGGCTTCTCCCTGGACACCCCGTGGAAGGACCTGACGGAGGCGGAGCGCGACGCCGTCCTGAACGGCAAGGACTTCAAGGTGGAGGTGACGTTCCGCAACCGGTTCGGCCGCGAGCGCCGCTACACCACGGGCTTCGAGGGCGTCATCCCCTACGTGATGCGCAAGCACGGGGAGACCGAGTCGGACGGCGCCCGCGAGCGCTACGAGTCGTTCATGCGGGAGATCCCGTGCCCGGCGTGCCACGGGGCCCGCCTCAACCCCACGGTCCTGAACGTGCTCGTGGGCGGCCTGTCCATCGCGGACGCCACCCGCCTGCCCATGCGCGAGGCCATGGAGTTCTTCTCGGGGCTGCGGCTGACGGACCGGGAGCGGCAGATCGCGGACCAGGTGCTCAAGGAGATCCTGGCCCGGCTGGCGTTCCTGCTGGACGTCGGCCTCGAGTACCTCAACCTCGAGCGGCCGGCCGGCACCCTCTCCGGCGGCGAGGCCCAGCGCATCCGCCTGGCCACACAGATCGGCTCCGGGCTGGTCGGCGTCCTCTACGTCCTCGACGAGCCGTCCATCGGCCTGCACCAGCGGGACAACCGCCGCCTCATCGAGACCCTCCTGCGCTTGCGGGACCTCGGCAACACCCTCATCGTCGTCGAGCACGACGAGGACACGATCGCCGAGGCGGACTGGATCGTGGACATCGGCCCTCGCGCGGGCGAGCACGGCGGCGAGGTCGTGCACTCGGGCTCCCTGGCGGATCTCAAGGCGAACACGCGGTCCGTCACCGGCGACTACCTCTCCGGCCGCCGCTCCATCGCGGTGCCGGAGCGGCGTCGCGTCCCGGAGAAGGGGCGCGTGCTGACGGTCCGCGGCGCCCAGGAGAACAACCTGAAGGACGTCTCGGTGGAGGTCCCGCTCGGGGTCCTCACGGCCGTGACGGGCGTGTCCGGCTCTGGCAAGTCCACGCTGATCAACGAGATCCTCTACAAGGTCCTGGCCAACCGGCTCAACGGCGCCAAGCTCGTGCCCGGCCGGCACCGGTCCGTGGAGGGACTCGAGCACCTGGACAAGGTGGTCCACGTGGACCAGAGCCCCATCGGGCGCACGCCACGCTCCAACCCCGCCACCTACACGGGCGTGTTCGACGCGATCCGCAAGCTCTTCGCGGAGACCCCCGAGGCGAAGGTCCGGGGCTACCAGCAGGGCCGGTTCTCCTTCAACATCAAGGGCGGGCGCTGCGAGGCGTGCGCGGGCGACGGCACGCTGAAGATCGAGATGAACTTCCTGCCGGACGTCTACGTGCCGTGCGAGGTGTGCCACGGGGCCCGGTACAACCGGGAGACGCTCGAGGTCACCTACAAGGGCAAGAACATCGCCGAGGTCCTCGACATGCCGATCGAGGAGGCCGCGGACTTCTTCAGCGCGTACACCCGCATCTCGCGGTACCTGGACACGCTCGTCGACGTCGGTCTGGGCTACGTCCGCCTGGGCCAGCCCGCCACCACGCTCTCGGGCGGCGAGGCCCAGCGCGTGAAGCTGGCGGCCGAGCTCCAGAAGCGCTCCAACGGCCGCACCATCTACGTGCTGGACGAGCCGACCACGGGGCTGCACTTCGACGACATCCGCAAGCTCCTGCACGTGCTCCAGTCCCTCGTGGACAAGGGCAACACGGTGCTCACCATCGAGCACAACCTCGACGTGATCAAGAGTGCCGACCACGTGATCGACCTCGGCCCCGAGGGCGGCTCCGGCGGCGGCACGATCGTGGCCACGGGCACGCCGGAGGAGGTCGCGCGCGCCGCCGAGAGCCACACGGGCCGGTTCCTCGCGGAACTGCTCGCGTAGCATGGACCCCGCCCACGCAGGACGCGGACGAAGGAGAGCCATGGCGACGTCGGAGCCCGTGCGCAGGAGCGCCGCCGCGCTCCTGCGGCTCACCTGCCGCCCCGAGGTCGTCGGCATGGAGCACGTCCCTGCGCGGGGCCCCTTCGTCATGGCCTCCAACCACCTGTCCTTCGTCGACTCGGTGATCCTCCAGGCCCTCGCCCCCCGCCCGGTCCACTTCTTCGCCAAGGAGGAGTACTTCACGGGCACGGGCCTGCGGGGCCGCGTCCGGCGGCGGTTCTTCGAGTCCGTGGGCTCCGTCCCCGTCCGCCGGGGCGAGCAGGCCGCCTCCGTGGCCGCGCTCGAGTCCCTCGTGGGCCTGCTCGAGTCCGGCCAGGGCGTCGGCATCTACCCGGAGGGCACCCGCAGCCGCGACGGCCGCCTCTACCGCGGCCGCACCGGTGCGGCCTGGCTGACCCTAGCCACCGGCGCACCCGTGGTGCCCGTGGGCCTCGTCGGCACGCAGCACCTCCAGCCGCCGGACACGAACGGCTTCCGTCCCCACCGGTTCTCCGTGCGCGTGGGCGCGCCCCTGGACTTCGGCCACCCCGGGCGTCGACACACCCTGCCGCAGCGCCGCGACGCGACGGCGGCGATCATGGACGCCATCGGCGCGCTCTCGGGGCAGGAGCGCGTGGACGCCTACAACGCCGCCCCGGGTGCCCGTGGCTGATCCGGCCTCCTACCGCCCGGCTCCGGGCGAGATCTCCACGTCGCCCGGCGTCTACCGCTTCCGCGACGCGGACGGACGCGTCGTCTACGTCGGCAAGGCGAAGAACCTGCGCGCCCGCCTGAGCTCCTATTTCCAGGACCCCGCCCGGCTGGCCACCAAGACCCGGGCCATGGTGTTCACGGCGGCCGCGGTCGAGTGGACCGTCGTCGGCTCCGAGCTGGAGGCGCTCCAGCTCGAGTACACGTGGATCAAGGAGTATCGCCCCCGGTTCAACATCATGTACCGGGACGACAAGTCGTACCCCTACCTGGCCGTGACCATGAACGAGCAGTTCCCGCGCGTCCAGGTGATGCGCGGCGACCGGAAGCCCGGCGTGAAGTACTTCGGCCCGTTCCACCCGGCCAAGGCGATCCGGGAGACCGTGGACCTGATGCTGCGCGTCTTCCCGGTCCGCACGTGCTCGGCCGGCGTGTTCAAGCGGGCCCGCGCCCAGGACCGGCCGTGCCTGCTCGGCTACATCGGCAAGTGCTCGGCGCCCTGCGTGGGCCGGATCAGCCCGGCGGACCATCGCGCGCTGGCCCAGGACTTCTGCGACTTCATGGCCGGGGATGCGAACCGGTTCATCCGCGAGCTGGAGAAGGCCATGGCCCGCGCCGTCGAGGAGCTGCGCTACGAGGACGCGGCCCGGCTGCGGGACGACATCGCCGCGCTGCGCCGCGTGTTCGAGCGCAACGCCGTGGTGCTGCCGGAGAACACGGAGGCGGACATCTTCGCCCTGCACGCGGACGAGCTGGAGGTCGCGGTGCAGGTGTTCCACGTCCGGCAGGGTCGCATCCGCGGCCAGCGCGGCTGGGTCATGGAGCGCGTGGAGGACGTCGCCGAGCCGGAGATGGTCGCGCACCTGCTCCAGCAGGTCTACGGCGACCTCGAGGGGCCGGAGCGCATCCCGCACGAGATCCTCGTCCCGGTCGAGCCCGACGACGCCGCGCAGCTCACCGAGTGGCTCTCGGGCCTGCGCGGGTCCCGGGTCGCCGTGCGCGTGCCCCGGCGGGGCTCGAAGGCGGACCTCATGGAGACCGTCCGGGAGAACGCGGAGATGGCCCTCAAGCTGCACAAGTCGCGGCGGTCCGGGGACCTCACCACCCGCTCCGCCGCCCTGCGGGAGCTGCAGGAGGCCCTGGAGGTCACCGAGCCCCTGTTGCGCATCGAGTGCTACGACATCTCCCACTCCCAGGGCACCAACGTGGTCGGCTCGATGGTCGTCATGGAGGACGGGCTGCCGAAGAAGAAGGACTACCGCCGCTTCAACGTCACGGGGGAGGCCGCCCGGGACGACACGGCGTCCCTGCGCGACGTCCTGCGGCGTCGTTTCGCCCGCCTGGCCAAGGAGCGCGCGGAGGGCGCCCCGCTCTCCGGTCAGGTCGAGGGGGACGATCAGGAGGCGGGGCGCCGCTTCGCGTACCCGCCCTCGCTCGTGGTGGTCGACGGCGGCCCGCCCCAGGTGGCCGCGGCCGCGGCGGTCCTCGAGGAGCTGGGCCTGGACGACCTGCCCGTGGTCGGGCTGGCCAAGCGGCTCGAGGAGGTGTGGCTGCCGGGCGACGAGTTCCCGGTGGTCCTGCCGCGCACCTCGGAGGGCCTGTACCTGCTCCAGCGCATCCGTGACGAGTCGCACCGGTTCGCGATCGCGGGCCACCGCAGCCGGCGGTCCAAGGCGATGACCGTCTCCGCCCTGGATGGGATCCCGGGCCTGGGCCCGGCCAAGCGCACCGCGCTGCTGAACCACTTCGGCTCCGTCGCCGAGATCCGGGCCGCCGGCGTGGACCGGCTGACCGAGGTCGCCGGCATCGGGCCGCGGCTGGCCGAGGCCGTCCACACGGCGCTCACGGCCGACACGCCCGCGGATACAGTGGAGTCATGATCGAGGAGACCCTCCAGCCGGAGAAGCCGCCGACATCCGAGGTGCTCGTGATCGCCGGGATGTCCGGCGCCGGACGGACCACCGCCGCGCACGCGCTCGAGGACCACGGCTGGGACGTGGTGGAGAACATGCCGCCGGCCCTGTTCGGCACGCTGGCCGAGCTCATCGCCCGCTCGCCGGAGGCGTTCCCGCGCCTGGCGATCGTGGTGGACGTGCGCTCGCGCTCCTACTTCGAGGAGCTGTACGCCGCCCTGCAGCACCTGGCCAACAGCGGAGTGGAGTATCGCACCGTGTTCCTCGATGCGGAGGACCACGTCCTCCTGCAACGCTTCGAGGCCGGCCGCCGCCCCCACCCGATGCAGGGCAACGCCCGGCTGCTGGACGGCATCCGCGCGGAGCGGGACGTCGTCGAGCCGCTCAAGGCGCGTGCCGACGTCGTGGTGGACACCACCGAGCTGAACGTGCACGGCCTGGCCACGGAGATCACCGAGCTGTTCTCGGAGTCCGGCCCCGTCACGCTGCGCCTGACCATCATGAGCTTCGGGTTCAAGTACGGCGTCCCGGCGGACGCGAACTTCGTGGCGGACATGCGCTTCATCCCCAACCCCCACTGGGTGCCGGCGCTGCGTCCGCACACGGGCACGGAGGCCGCGGTCGCGGACTACGTGCTCTCCCGCCCCGGTGTCGAGGACTTCCTGCGCGCGTACGTCGCCATGCTGGGGCCGGTGTTCGAGGGCTACCGGCGGGAGAACAAGCACTACGCTACGCTCGCCATCGGCTGCACGGGCGGCAAGCACCGCTCCGTGGCCGTCGCCGAGGAGCTGGCCCGGCGCCTGGCCCAGGTGCCCCACGTCACGGTGCACGTCCAGCACCGGGACATGGGGCGCGAATGACGTCCCCGCTCACCGGCCAACTGCCCCTGCCGCCCGGGATGGGTTCGGAAGGGCGCGGGGTGGGTGCGGGCATGTCCCGCCCCACGGCCCGCGTCACCGCCCTCGGCGGCGGCCACGGCCTCTCCGCGTCCCTCGCGGCCCTGCGGCACGTGGCCGGGCACCTCACGGCCATCGTCACGGTGGCGGACGACGGTGGCTCCTCCGGCACCATCCGCCGGGAGATGGCGGTGCTGCCGCCCGGCGACCTCCGCATGGCGCTGGCCGCCCTGTGCGACGACACCGACTGGGGTCGGACCTGGGCCCACGTCATGCAGCACCGCTTCCGCTCCACCGAGGTGCCCGCCGACCAGGCCACCCTGGACAACCACGCGCTCGGGAACCTCCTGATCGTCGCCCTCTGGGAGCTGCTGGGCGACCCGGTGGACGGGCTGCGCTGGGCCGGCGCCCTGCTGCGGGCGCACGGTGAGGTCCTGCCGGTCTCGCGGGTGCCGCTGACCATCGGCGGGGACGTGCTCAGCGCCGGCCCGGACGGCCGCCTGCGCACCCGATGCGTGGAGGGCCAGGTGGCCCTCGCGGTCGCCGCGTTCGAGGGGCGCGTCACCGACGTCCGCCTGAGCCCGTCCGACGCCCCCGCCACCCCGGAGGCGCTCTCGGCGATCGAGCTGGCCGACTGGGTGGTGCTCGGACCCGGCTCGCTGTACACGTCGGTGCTGCCGCACCTGCTGATGCCGGACGTGCGCGCGGCCCTCGCCGCCACCACCGCCCGGCGCCTCATGGTGCTGAACCTGCGCACGGGAGACCAGGAGACCACCGGCCTCACCCACGCCGACCACCTCAAGGTGCTGCGCTCCTATGCGCCGGACCTCCGGCTGGACGTGGTGATCGCCGACGTGGACGCGGTCACCGACCGGGCGGCGGTGGAGGCCGAGGCGGCCCGGATGGGCGCGCGCGTGGCGTTCAGTAGAGTGAGCAGTGCCCAGGATCCCCAGGTCCACGACCCGCTGCGCCTGGCCGTCGCGATCGACGAGGCGATGACCCACTGACGCGCGCACCTCGCCGAGAAGGAGCACGAGCATGGCGCTGACCATGACCCTCAAGGAGGAGCTGGCCCGTGTGCCGGTCGCCGCGACCCCGGAGCGGCGGGCGGAGACCGCGGCGATGCTGCGGTTCGCCGGGGGGTTGCACCTCGTGGCCGGCCGCGTCGTCGTGGAGGTTGAACTGGACCACGGCGCCAGTGCGCGCCGCCTGCGCGCCGCCATCACCGAGCTGTACGGCCTGGCCCCGGAGATCGTGGTGGTCTCCGGCGGCAACCTGCGCCGTGGTCAGCGGTACGTGCTCCGGGTCGTGCGCGGGGGAGAGGACCTCGCCCGGCAGACCGGGCTCATCGACCAGCGGGGACGGCCCGTGCGTGGCCTCGCGCCGGTCCTCGTCAGCGGGACGACGGCGGCCACCGCCGCCGTGTGGCGCGGGGCCCTGCTGGCCCACGGCTCCCTCACCGAGCCCGGCCGCTCGGCGGCCCTCGAGGTGACCACGCCGGGCCCGGAGGCCGCGCTCGCGCTGGTGGGGGCCGCGCGTCGGCTCCGCGTGGCGGCGAAGGCGCGCGAGGTGCGTCAGTCGGACCGCGTCGTGGTCCGCGACGGCGAGGCGATCGCCACGCTGCTCGCCGCCGTCGGCGCGGAGCAGACCGCGACCCTCTGGCGCGAGCGGCGCGAGCGCAAAGAGGTCCGGGCCACCGCCAACCGCCTGGCGAACTTCGACGACGCCAACCTGCGCCGTTCCGCCCAGGCCGCTGTCACGGCCGGGGCGAAGGTGGAGCGGGCCCTCGAGATCCTCGGGGACGAGGTGCCCGACCACCTTCGCTACGCGGGACGGCTGCGCCTCGAGCACAAGCAGGCCTCCCTCGACGAGCTCGGCCGCCTCGCGGACCCGCCGATGACCAAGGACGCCGTCGCCGGGCGCATCCGCCGGCTACTGGCCATGGCGGACAAGCGGGCCGCCGAGCGGGGCATCCCCGGGACGGACGCGGCCTCCGAAGGCTGAGCGCGGGATCACCGTCGACGGGATCTGGCCCCGGCGCTCCGCCCCCGATCACAATGGAGACGGACGGAATACGCCGCCGAGACGCGAGGTTGCCCGAGGTGGAGGCCGAGGGCGTCCTGCCCGCAGCCTCGCCTGACCAAGGAGGAAGCATGACCGAATACACCCTTCCGGAGCTGGACTACGACTACGCCGCGCTGGAGCCGCACATCTCGGCCCGCATCATGGAGCTGCACCACTCCAAGCACCACGCCACGTACGTCAAGGGCGCGAACACCGCCCTGGAGAAGCTGGCCGCCGCGCGTGAGGCCGGCGACTTCGGCTCCGTGAACCAGCTGTCGAAGGACCTCGCCTTCAACCTGGGCGGGCACACGAACCACTCGATCTTCTGGAAGAACCTCTCGCCGGAGGGCGGCGACAAGCCGACCGGCGAGCTGGCCGCCGCCATCGACGAGTACTTCGGCTCGTTCGACCAGTTCCAGGCCCACTTCACCGCCGCCGCCCTCGGCATCCAGGGCTCCGGCTGGGCCGTGCTGGCCTACGAGCCCATCGGCGGCAACCTGGTGATCGAGCAGTTCTACGACCAGCAGAACGGCGTGCCGGTCGCCACCATCCCGCTGTTCCAGCTGGACATGTGGGAGCACGCCTTCTACCTCGACTACCAGAACGTCAAGGCGGACTACGTCAAGGCGATCTGGAACATCGTGAACTGGGCCGACGTGCAGGCCCGCTTCGAGGCCGCCCGCGCCGGCGCCTCCGGCCTGATCCTCCCGGCCTGATCCACACCGCGCACCGGGGCGCTGACGTCGTGGCCCCACGACGTCAGCGCCCCGATGCGGGGAGGGGCTCGGCGCTCCGGCCCTGTCCCCACCGCGCGCCCGGACCGGGCGCGACCGCTCGACCGTACCGCCCCGGACCCACCGCCACGGGGACCACGCAACGCGAACTAACGAGAGAGACCACCATGACCAAGATCGCCATCAACGGCTACGGCCGCATCGGACGCAACATCGTGCGCGTGCTCAGGGACCGCGGCCACGAGAACCTCGAGCTGGTCGCGGTGAACGACCTCGCCGACCCCGAGGACCTGTTCTGGCTGACCCAGTACGACACCATCCTGGGCCGCTACCCGGGCGAGCTGGAGCGGACCGAGAAGGGGTTCCGCATCGACGGCCGCGACGTCGCGTTCTTCCAGGAGGCCGACCCGACGAAGCTGCCGTGGGGTGAGCTCGGCGTGGACCTGGTCATCGAGTGCACCGGCATCTTCACGACCGGCCCCAAGGCGCAGGCCCACCTCGACGCCGGGGCCAAGAAGGTCCTCATCTCCGCTCCCGCCAAGGAGGTCGACGGCACCTTCGTGATGGGTGTGAACGAGCACACCTACGACGCGGAGACGATGCACATCGTCTCGAACGCCTCGTGCACCACGAACTGCCTGGCCCCGATGGCGAAGGTCCTCAACGACGAGTTCGGCATCGTGGACGGCATCATGACCACGATCCACGCGTACACCGGCGACCAGAACCTGCACGACAACGTGCACAAGAAGGATCGCCGTCGGGCGCGCGCCGCCGCCCAGAACATGGTGCCCACCTCCACGGGCGCGGCCAAGGCCATCGGCGAGGTCATCCCGGAGCTGAAGGGCAAGCTCGACGGCTTCGCCATGCGGGTGCCTACCATCACCGGCTCGGCCACCGACCTGACCGTGGAGCTGACGCGCCACGTGGAGGTCGAGGAGATCAACGCGGCGTTCAAGAAGGCCGCGGAGTCCGGTCCGCTGAAGGGCCGCCTGGTCTACTCGGAGGACCCGATCGTGTCCTCGGACATCATCACCTCCCCGGCGGCGTGCACCTTCGACGCCCCGCTGACCAAGTCCATCGGCCAGACCGTGAAGATCATCGGCTGGTACGACAACGAGTACGGCTACACCTCCCAGCTCATGGACTTCGCAGACCTCATCGGCTCGAAGCTCTGAGCCCGCACGGCGCCCGACGGCCCGGGCCGACGGTTCCTCCGTCGGCCCGGGCCGTCCGCCTAGACTGCACCGTGAACCGACCCCGCTCCGGCACCCCAGGAGGCATCATGCCCGCACCGACCCTCACCGATCTGCTCGAGGCCGGCGTCGCCGGCCGCACCGTGCTCATCCGGTCCGACCTGAACGTCCCGCTGGACGGGGACACCGTCACCGACGACGGCCGCATCCGGGCCTCGCTGCCCGCGATCCGGGACCTGGCCGAGGCCGGTGCGCGCGTGATCGTCATGGCCCACCTGGGCCGCCCCAAGGGTGAGCCGGACCCCGCGTACTCCCTCCGTCCGGTCGCCGCGCGCATGGCCGAGCTGCTGGGCGCCGACGTCGCCCTGGCCGCGGACGTGACCGGGGACGACGCGCGCGCGAAGGCCGCCGCCCTGCAGGACGGCCAGGTGCTGTTGCTGGAGAACGTGCGCTTCGACGCCCGCGAGACCTCCAAGGACGATGCCGAGCGCGCCGCACTGGCCGGCGAGATGGCGGCGCTGGCCGGCGAAGACGGCGCCTACGTGGGCGACGCCTTCGGCGCGGTCCACCGCAAGCACGCCTCCGTGTTCGACGTCGCGGCACAGCTGCCGGCCCACCAGGGCCCGCTGGTCGCCGCCGAGCTCGAGGTGCTCACCCGTCTGACCGAGTCCCCGGAGCGGCCTTACGTCGTCGTGCTGGGCGGGTCGAAGGTCTCGGACAAGCTGGCCGTGATCGACAACCTGCTGGACAAGGCCGACACGCTGCTGATCGGCGGCGGCATGCTCTTCACGTTCCTCAAGGCGCAGGGCCACGAGGTGGGCGCCTCCCTGCTCGAGGAGGACCAGCTCGACACCGTCCGCGAGTACCTGCGCCGCTCCGAGGCCGGGGCCGCCCGCATCGTGCTCCCCACGGACATCGTCATGGCCTCCGGCTTCGCGGCCGACGCCGAGCACGAGGTCCTGGCCGTGGACGCCCTCACCTCGGGCGCGCACGGCGCGTCCGCCATGGGCTTGGACATCGGCCCCGAGACGGCCCGGGCGTTCGCGGAGCAGATCCGCGGCGCCCAGACCGTGTTCTGGAACGGCCCCATGGGCGTGTTCGAGTTCCCGGCCTTCGCGGAGGGCACCCGGGCGGTGGCCCGGGCCCTCACCGAGGCCTCCGCGGCCGGCGGCCTGTCGGTGGTCGGCGGCGGCGACTCCGCGGCGGCCGTGCGCACGCTCGGCTTCGCCGACGACGCGTTCGGCCACATCTCCACCGGCGGCGGCGCCTCCCTCGAATACCTCGAGGGCAAGGAGCTCCCGGGCGTCACCGCCCTGGCCGGCGAGGGGCGGGCGTGAGCATGGCGGAGCAGACCACACGCGTGCCGCTGATCGCGGGCAACTGGAAGATGAACCTGGACCACCTCGAGGCCGTCACCCTGGTGCAGCGCCTCACGTGGCTCCTCACGGACGCGGACCATGACCAGGAGGCCGTGGAGGTCGCGGTGTTCCCGCCCTTCACGGGCCTGCGGGCCGTGCAGACGCTCGTCACCGGCGACCGCCTGGACCTCGCCTACGGCGCGCAGGACCTCTCGCCCGAGGACGCCGGCGCCTACACGGGCGACGTCTCCGGCGCGTTCCTGGCCGCGCTGGGGTGCCGCTACGCGATCGTGGGCCACTCCGAGCGTCGCACCCTCCACGGGGAGGACGACGCGCTCGTCGCGCGCAAGGCCGCCGCGGCCCTGCGCCACGGCCTCACCCCGGTGATCTGCGTGGGCGAGGGCCTGGAGGTGCGCCAGGCCGGCCGGCACGTCGAGCACACGCTCGCCCAGCTGGAGGGCTCGATCGCGGGCCTGTCGGCGCAGGACGTGGCCGGCGTCGTCGTCGCCTACGAGCCCGTGTGGGCGATCGGCACGGGCGAGGTCGCCGGCCCCGAGGACGCGCAGCAGATGTGCGCGGCCCTGCGCGCCCGCGTGGCCGCACTGCACGGCGACGACGTCGCCGCCGGACTGCGGATCCTCTACGGCGGCTCCGTGAAGTCCTCCAGCGCGCCGGCGCTGCTGGCGCAGCCAGACGTGGACGGCGCCCTCGTGGGCGGCGCCAGCCTCGACGCGGACGAGTTTGCTAAGATCGTCCGGTTCGACCAGGCCTGATCCGTCCGGCCCGACCGACCGCATTCTCCGTGACGGCCCCGGCGCGCGCCGGGGCCGCACCTCGACCCGAGGAGCCCTCCCGTGGACGTCCTGACCCTGGCCCTGCAGATCCTCGTGGTCGTGCTCAGCGTGGTCATCGTGCTGCTCATCCTGCTGCACAAGGGCCGCGGCGGCGGCGTCTCGGACATGTTCGGCGGCGGCGTGACCAGCTCGATGAGCTCCTCGGGCTCCGCCCAGCGTCTGCTCACCCGCCTGACCGTCGGCTCCGTGGTCGCCTGGGGTGTCGTGATCGCCCTGCTCGGCGTCCTGCCGCGTCTGACCATGGAGTCCTGAGGCCGCCCCGCCGGGCCCCGACGCGAACGCCCCGCACGGAAGATCCGTGCGGGGCGTTCGCGCGTCCCGGACCGGTGGGGCGCCGGGGGCCCCTCAGCGTTCGGAGGCCTGCACGGGGGAGAGGTCCGTGCGCGGCAGGCCCTGGTGGAGCACGGCGCCGAAGACCTCGTCCGGGTCCAGGCGGCGCAGCTCCTCGGCCAGGCAGTCCTGGATCGTCCGGCGTGGCAGGGAGATGCGCTGCACCGGCCGGCCCTGCTGATAGAGCCGGGCCACCTGCGACTGCGAGCGGGAGAGCACCACGTCCCCGTCCGTGCACCGCAGGCGCACCGCACGGATCCCGTGGCCGACCTTCGAGTGCGCGATCGTCACGGGCACCTTCAGGGTCAGGGTGAGCCACGCCGCGAGCAGCATGGTGCTGGGGGAGTCCGGCGCCCCGTCCACCGTCACCGAGCGCAGGGTGGCCACGTCGAGCGTGTCGAAGATCCCGGCCACCTGGATCCGCCACAGCGTCAGGCGCGTCCAGGCCAGGTCGGTGTCCCCCTCATGGTGGCCCGCGCGCAGAGCCCACAGGGCGGGCTCGGCCGCGGACGCCGAGGCCGTGTCCGTGATCCGGCGGTGGGCCAGGCGACCGAGCGCCGTCGCCGAGGGGACCCCGGGTGGCACCCCGGGCCACCACACGACGATGGGCGCATCGGGCAGGAGCAGCCCGGAGACGAGCGACTCGTCGGCGTGGGCGTTCTCCCCGGCGCACCACAGCACCACGACGTCGGAGGCGCCGGCGTCGCCCCCGACCCGGATCTCGGCGTCCAGGCGGGTGGGGGCCGCGGGGTCGCCCAGGGCCAGGACGACGATGCGGCACGGGTGTTCGAGCGAGGCCGCGTTGGCGGCCTGGACGGCGGACTCGATGCCGGCGTCGTCCGTGCTGATCACGAGCGTGAGGACGCGGCCGAGGGCCACGACCCCGCTCTTCTCGCGCAGCTGCGTGATGCGCTTGGCCACCTGGGAGGTGGTGGTGTCGTGCATGCGGATCTTCACGGGCGCCTCCAGCTTCGTCCGTCGCGGGCCATGAGGGCGTCGGCCGAGGGCGGTCCCCACGTGCCCGGGGCGTAGGGCTCGGGCTGGGTGCCCAGGCTCGCCCAGTGCTCCTCGAACGGGTCCACGATCCGCCAGGACAGCTCCACCTCGGCCTGGCGCGGGAACAGCGGCGGCTCCCCGAGGAGCACGTCGAGGATGAGACGCTCGTACGCCTCGGGGGAGTCCTCGGTGAAGGCGTGGCCGTAGCCGAAGTCCATCGTGACGTCGCGGATCTCGGTCTGCGTGCCGGGCACCTTGGACGCGAAGCGGATGGTGACGCCCTCGTCCGGCTGCACCCGGATGACGATGATGTTCTGCCCGAA
Organism: Micrococcus sp. iso_239; assembly: GCF_056173395.1. Classification (NCBI taxonomy): domain Bacteria; kingdom Bacillati; phylum Actinomycetota; class Actinomycetes; order Micrococcales; family Micrococcaceae; genus Micrococcus; species Micrococcus sp. iso_239. The sequence continues at coordinate 1,193,859 of NZ_CM149672.1, forward strand.
CTCGTCCCCGTCGTGGACGGGGAACAGCAGGTGCGGGGGCTTCTTGAAGACGACGGCGATCTCCGTCACCCGCCGGCCGAGGCGTTTGCCGGCCCGCAGGTAGAACGGCACGCCCTGCCAGCGCCGCGTGCGGATGCCCACCTTGAGCGCGGCGTACGTCTCCGTGACGGACGCCGGGTTGAAGCCCTCCTCGTCGAGGAATCCCGTGACCCGCTCGCCGCCCTGCCAGCCGGAGGTGTACTGGCCGCGGGCGGAGGCCGCCGCGAGTCCCTCGGGCGTGTCCGGGACGGTCACGGCCTCGAGGACCTTCTCCTTCTCCGCGCGCAGATGGTCCGCGTCGAACGAGATCGGCTCCTCCATCGCGGTGAACGCGAGCAGCTGCAGGAGGTGGTTCTGGATGACGTCGCGCGCCGCGCCCACGCCGTCGTAGTAGCTCGCCCGTCCACCGATGCCGATGTCCTCGGCCATCGTGATCTGGACGTGGTCCACGTGCTCCGCGTTCCAGAGCGGCTCGAACATCCGGTTGGCGAACCGGAACGCGAGGATGTTCTGCACCGTCTCCTTGCCGAGGTAGTGGTCGATGCGGAACACCGCGTCCGAGGGGAAGACGCGCTCGATCACGGCGTTGAGCTCCTGCGCGCTGGCCAGGTCGTGGCCGAAGGGCTTCTCGATCACCACGCGGCGCCACGGGCCCTCGGCCGGCTGCGACCGGTCGGCCAGGCCCTGGTCGGCGAGGTGGCGGGAGACGGCCTCGAACCAGTCCGGCGGGATGGAGAGGTAGAACGCGGTGTTCCCGCGCGTGCCGCGGGAGGTCTCGAGCTCGGCGAGCACCTCGTCGAGACGGACGTAGGCCGCCTCGTCGTCGAACGCGCCGGAGACGAAGCGCAGGCCGCCCCGGAACTGGTCCCACACGGTCTCGTCGAACGTGGTCCGGGAGGAGGCCTCCACGGCGGCGCGCACATAGTCGGCGAACTCCTCGTCGGACCAGTCGCGGCGGCCGAAGCCGACGAGGGAGAACGCCGGCGGCAGCAGGCCGCGCTGGGCCAGGTCGTACATGGCCGGCAGGAGCTTCTTCTTCGCCAGGTCGCCCGTCACGCCGAACAGCACGAGCGCCGACGGGCCCGCGATGCGGGTCAGGCGCCGGTCACGGGGGTCGCGCAGCGGGTTGCGGGGGGCGGTCCGGGACTCACCGGCCACGGACGGCGCTCCTCAGGGCCTCGATGCCCGCGTCGCGGCGGCGCAGGTGCAGGGTGACCACGGGGCGGCCGAGATCGCCGAGCACCCGGGCGTCGCCCGCGGCCTGCGCGGCGATGAGCCTGCCCAGGGAGAACGGGCGGCCGGGCACCTCGATGTCCAGGCCGGCGTCGCCGGTGATCTGCAGGAACACGCCGACGGCCGGGCCGCCCTTGTGGAACTGTCCGGTGGAGTGCAGGAACCGCGGACCCCAGCCGAACGTGACCGGGCGGCCGACCAGGTCCGCCAGGTCCGCACGCAGCTCCTCGAGCTCGGCGTCGTCGTGACGGGAGAGGTAGGCGTGGACCGCCAGGTAGCCGTCCTCGGGCACCAGCGCCGCCGTGGCGCGCAGCACGCCGGCCAGGTCCGGGGCAGAGGTCACGGACGCCGGGCCGGAGACCTCGACGCCCTCCACCTCGCCGTCGGCCGTCCGCTCGGCGGCGGGGCTGTCCAGCAGGGTGCGCGCGGCGGCCTTGGCGGCCTCCACGTCCGGCTGGTCGAAGGGGTTGATCCCGAGCAGGCGGCCGGCCACCGCGGTGGCCACCTCCCACAGCAGCAGCTGGGCGCCGAGCGAGCCGGCGACCTGCACGCCGTGGCCCGGGGCCGCGACGTCGTCCTCGCCGACGAGCTGCACCTGCAGCAGGTCGGGGGCGTCCCACGCGGTCTCGGGGTCGCCGGGGGCGACGACGACGGGCAGCAGCCCGGTGCCGTCCTTGCCCGTGGACTCGGCGATCAGCTGCTCGATCCAGGCCGGCAGTCCGGCGATGCCGGACCCGTGGTCGGCGAAGACGAGCTTGTCGCGCAGCGGGCGGGTGCCGCCCAGGGCCGCGCCGAGCTGCAGGCCCGGGTTGTCCTCGTCGTCGGCGATCAGCAGGTCGAGCACGGCCTCCGCGTCGTCCAGCAGGGCCGCGACGTCCACGCCGGCCAGGCCGGTGGGGACCAGGCCGAACGCGGTGAGGGCCGAGAAACGCCCGCCCACGGTCGGGTCCGCGGTGAAGACGGCGCGCCAGCCGGCGGACTCGCACGCGGCGTGCAGCGGTGAGCCCGGGTCCGTGACGGCGACCAGGCGGGTGCGGGGGTCGATCCCAGCGTCGCGGAACGCGGCCTCGACGACGCGGCGCTGCGAGTCGGTCTCCACGGTGGAGCCGGACTTGGAGGAGACCACCAGCACGGTTCGCTCGAGGTCGCGCTCGAGGGCGCGGGAGACCTGGAGCGGGTCCGTGGAGTCCAGGACCTCGAGCTCGACGCCGGCCGTCGCCGCGATCACCTCGGGGGCCAGGGACGAGCCGCCCATGCCCGCCAGGACCACGCGGTCCACGCCCTCGGCGCGCAGCTCCCGGGTCAGCTGGGCGATGTGCGGGACGAGGGCGCGGGAGTCCTCGAACAGGTCGATCCAGCCGAGCCGCTTGGCGGCCTCGTCGCGGGCCGGCGCCCCCCACAGGTCGGCGTCCTGCGCCCCGAGGCGGGAGGCGACGCGGTCCTGGAGGAGGGCGGGCAGATGGCGGTCGATCGCCTCGAGGGCGGCTCCGGTGGCGGTGAGGCCGAGGGTGCTCATGGGGGGTCCTTCCGTGCGCGTGGCGAGCGGGCGGCGGGGTCGGGGGGCGGGTGCGGTCAGCGATGGGCGTCGAGCCCGGAGCGGACCGAGCCGAGCAGCTCGTCCCACGCGGCCTCGAACTTCTCCAGGCCCTCAGTCTCCAGCACGTCCACGACGTCCTGGTAGGACACGCCTGCCGCGCCGACCGCGTCGAGCAGGGCATCGGCCTCGGCGTAGGCGCCCGTGACGGTGTCCGCCGCAATCACCCCGTGGTCGGCGACCGCCTCGAGGGTCTTCTCCGGCAGGGTGGTCACGGTGTGCGGTGCCACGAGTTCGGTGACGTACAGCGTGTCCGGCAGGGCGGGGTCCTTGACGCCGGTGGAGGCCCACAGGGGCCGCTGCACGGGGGCGCCGGCCGCCTCGAGCAGGCGCCAGCGCTCCGAGTCCAGGGCCTGCTCGAAGGCTCGGTAGGCCAGGCGCGCGTTGGCGACGGCGGCCCGGCCGGTCAGCGCCTCGGCCTCGGGGGTGCCGATCGCGCGCAGCCGCGCGTCGACCTCCGTGTCCACACGGGAGACGAAGAAGGAGGCCACCGAGTGGAGGCGGCGGACGTCGTGCCCGTTCGCCCGGGCCTTCTCCAGGCCGGTGAGCCAGGCGTTGAGCACCCGGCGGTAGCGGGGCAGGGAGAAGATCAGGGTCACGTTCACGCTGATGCCCGCGCCGAGCACGTCCGCGATGGCGGACAGGCCCTCCACGGTCGCGGGGATCTTCACCATGAGGTTGGGACGGTCGACGGCCGCCGCCAGCTCGCGGGCCTGCGCCACGGTGCCGGCGGCGTCGCGGGCCAGGCGCGGATCGACCTCAAGGGAGACGAAGCCGTCCGCCCCGCCGGTGCGCTCGTGGACGGGCGCGAGCACGTCGGCGGCGCGGCGCACGTCCTCGGTCGTCAGGGCGACGACGGCCTCGTCCACCGAGGCGCCGGCCGCGGCGAGGTCGCGCAGCTGTCCCTGGTAGGCGCCCGCGTCCGCGAGGGCGACCGCGAAGATGGACGGGTTCGTGGTGACGCCGGTGACCGAGCGGGTGGCGATCAGCTCTTCGAGCGTGCCCTCGTCCAGCCGCGTGCGGGAGAGGTCGTCGAGCCAGATCGACACACCGGCCTGGGCCAGCGCGGCGGTGTTCGGGTTCTGCGGGGTGCTCATGGTCTGCGGGTGCCTTCCCTTCGGGGTGGACGTGCTCGGGGCGCCGTGGGCGCCGGGCCTCAGAGGAGGCCGCGGGTCACCTCGGCGACGTGCTCGCCAGTGAATCCGTACTTCTCCATCAGGCGGGCGCCGTCGGCCGACTCGCCGTAGTGCTCGAGGCTCACGCGGGCGCCCGGGGAGGAGGCCGTCACCGTGTGCTCGAACCACGGCATCGCGATGCCGGCCTCGACGGAGACGCGGACCGGGGCGTCGGGGCCGTCGGGCAGGACCTCGGCCCGGTAGGCCTCGTCCTGCTCGGCGAACCACTCGAGGCAGGGGGCGGAGACGACGCGGGTCGGGACGCCGTCGGCCTGCAGCAGCGCGCGGGCCCGCACGGCCACGGAGACCTCGGAGCCGGTCGCGATCAGCAGCGCGCGGGCCGGCGTCGGCGCGCCGTCGGCATCCGTGGCGTCGATGAGGACGTAGGCGCCGCGGGCCACGCCCGAGGCGGGGGCGAAGCCGTCCGTGTCCCGGGGGAGCACGGGCAGGCTCTGCCGGGACAGGACGAGCCCGGCCGGGCGGTCCCGGTGCTCGAGCACCGTCCGCCACGCCCACGCGGTCTCGTTGGCGTCGGCCGGGCGGACGACGTCGAGCCCGGGGATGGCCCGCAGGGCGGCCAGGTGCTCCACCGGCTGGTGCGTGGGGCCGTCCTCGCCGAGGCCGATGGAGTCGTGCGTCCACACGTACGTGCTCGGGGTGCCCATGAGGGCGGCCAGGCGGACGGCGGGGCGCATGTAGTCGGAGAACGTCAGGAACGTGCCCACGTACGCGCGGGTCAGGCCGCCGATCGTGATGCCGTTGACGATCGCCCCGGCCGCGAACTCGCGGACGCCGAAGTGCAGGGTGCGGCCGTACTCGTGGCCCTGCCACGTGGCGGTGGAGCGGCGGGCCGGGATGAAGGAGGGCTCGCCCTTCATGGTGGTGTTGTTCGACCCGGCGAGGTCGGCCGAGCCGCCCCAGAGCTCGGGCATGACCGGCGCGAGGGCCGTGAGCACCTCTCCGGAGGCCGCGCGCGTGGCCAGGCCCTTCTCGTCCGCGTCCCAGGACGGGAACGCGTCCGCGAAGCCAGCGGGCAGCTCTCGTCCGGCCAGTCGGTCGTACAGCCGCGCGTTCTCCGGGTTCGCCTCGCGCCAGGCCTGGAACGCCGCCTCCCAGCCGCGGCGGTACTCTGCCGAGCGCTCGGCGATGGACCGGGCGCGGGCCAGGAGCTCGGGGTCGACGTCGAAGGTCTTGGTCGGGTCCAGCCCGAGGCTCTCCTTGAGGCCGGCGACCTCGTCCGTGCCGAGCTTGGAGCCGTGGATGCCGCCGGTGTTCTGCTTCGTGGGGGAGGGCCAGCCGATCACGGTGCGCAGCTTGATCAGCGAGGGCCGGCCGGTCTCGGCCTTGGCCGCGACGAGGGCGTCGTACAGGGCCTCCACGTCCTCCGTGTACTCGGTCACGGCGTGGCCCTGGGCGCCGTTGGTCCAGTCGACCTCCTGCACGTGCCAGCCGTAGGCCTCGTAGCGGCGGACCACGTCCTCGGTGAACGCGATGTCCGTGTCGTCCTCGATCGAGATGCGGTTCGCGTCGTAGACGACGACCAGGTTCCCGAGCTCCTGGTGCCCGGCCAGCGAGGAGGCCTCGGCGGCGACGCCCTCCTGGATGTCCCCGTCGGAGGCGAGCACGAACACGTGGTGGTCGAACGGGGAGGTGCCGGGGGCGGCGTCGGGGTCCATCAGCCCGCGCACGCGGCGCTGCTCGTACGCGAAGCCGACGCCCATCGCCAGGCCCTGGCCCAGCGGACCCGTGGTCACCTCGACGCCGTGGGTGTGGCCGTACTCCGGGTGGCCCGGGGTCCTGGATCCCTCGGTGCGCAGCCCCTGGATGTCCTCGATCTCGAGCCCGGCGCCCGCGGCGAACAACTGCAGGTACTGGATGAGCGAGGCGTGGCCCGCGGAGAGGATGAAGCGATCCCGGCCCTCCCAGCGGTCGTCCGTGGGGTCCAGGTGCATGACGTTCTGGTACAGCTGCCACGCCACGGGGGCCAGCGAGATCGCGGTGCCGGGGTGGCCGTGCCCGGCCTTCTCCACGGCGTCCGCCGAGAGCGCCTTGAGCGTGTCCACCATCCGGCGGTCCTGCTCCGAGTAGACGAACCCGCGGGCCGGGGCCACCCGGTCCAGGGTCGGGGGGGTGGACGGCTGCGCGGCGTCGGTCACGGGTTCTCTCCTGGCGGATCGGGAGCGTCGGGGTGCGGCCCCGGCCGACGCCGGGGCGTCGCGGCGCGGGGCCGTCGTCCCAGCCTAGCCGCGCGACGGCGGGGCGGGCCCGACCGGGCGCCTCATGACATGCTTCGCCCCCGGGCGAACAGCCGTTGACACGAGTAGACTGGGTCAAGGCCTGACCGCAGGCGGACCGCCCGAGTGGCCGATCCGAACCCCGGGACGGGCACGCCCACCGTCCCCTCACCGTGAGAAGCAGATGTCATCCTCCCTGGAGTCGCCGTCCGCCGCCCGCGTCGCCGCCGCCGAGCCCGGCGTCGTCGACCGGTCCCCGCTGCCCCTGCGCCGCAAGGTCCGGGCGTACGTCGAGCTGACGAAGCCCCGGGTGATCGAGCTGCTGCTGGTGACCACGCTGCCGACCATGATCTTCGCGCAGCGCGGCTTCCCGGACGTGCTCACCATGATCGCCACGCTCGTCGGCGGTGCGCTCGCCGCCGGCGCCTCCGGCACCTTCAACTGCTACATCGACCGCGACATCGACCGGGTCATGAAGCGCACCGAGAACCGGCCGCTCGTCACCGGCGAGGTCACCCCCCGCGAGGCCCTCGTGTTCGCGTGGGTGCAGACGGTCGTGTCCATCCTGATCCTCGGGTTCGGCGCCAACTGGCTGGCGGCCGGCCTGGGTGTGGCCGCCATCTTCTTCTACGTGGTCGTGTACTCGCTCGTGCTCAAGCGCCGCACGGAGCAGAACATCGTGTGGGGCGGCATCGCCGGCTGCTTCCCCGTGCTGATCGGCTGGGCGGCCGTGCGCGGGACCGTCGAGTGGCCGGCCATCGTGCTGTTCCTCGTGGTCTTCCTGTGGACGCCCCCGCACTACTGGCCGCTGTCCATGAAGTACAAGCGCGACTACCAGCAGGCCGACGTGCCGATGCTCGGCGCCATCGCCTCCGCGCGCCACGTCTCCAACCAGGTCGTGCTCTACGCGTGGGCCACCGTGGCCTGCTCCCTCCTGCTCGTGCCGATGGGCTGGGCCGGCATCGTCTACACCGCGGTCGCGCTCGTCGTCGGCGGCTGGTTCATCTGGGAGTCCCACGTGCTGCAGGTGCAGGCCCAGCGCGAGGACTTCGAGGACCGCAAGGCCATGAAGGTCTTCCACCTCTCCATCACCTACCTGACGCTGCTGTTCATCGCCCTGGCCGTGGACCCGTTCGTGGGTGCGCCGCTGATGCACTTCGGCGCCTGAGCGCCGGTCCGCCCCCAGCGCTCCCCGGGACGCCGACGACGACGGCCCCGCACCAGCCGGTGCGGGGCCGTTCGCGTGCGCGGGGCGTCAGCCCGCGGCGACGGTGCGCGGGGGCGTGGCGGTCTCGACCGCGGCACCGGGTCCGGCCGTGACGTAGCGGGCGACCTGCCGGTCCCAGGCCTCCGTCGCCGACGCCACGAGCAGTGCCGAGCCGAGCATGTGCAGCAGGACCACACCGATCGGCAGGCCCGTGAAGTGCTGGGTGTAGCCCACGGCGGCCTGGAACACGAGGGCGAGCAGGAGCCGCAGCACGGCGGCGCGCTGCAGGCGGGAGGCGCCGGCCGCGCGGCGCACCGTGAAGAACAGGACCAGGGCGGCCGCCAGGAGCAGGTACACCGGGATCACGTGGATCCGGGTGACCAGCAGCGGGTCGAACTCGTGGCGCGGCGAGCCGGGGTCGCCGGAGTGCGGGCCCGTGCCGGTCACCACGGTGCCCAGGTACACGGCGGCCCACGTCAGCGCGAACGCCGCCCAGGCGGCGGCACGGGACCGGACGGTGGTGGCGCCGTCCACGAGGGGCACGCCCGCCCGGCCGGCGCGGCGCTCGGCGGCGATGCGCACCACGAGCAGGGTCGCCACGGCGACCATGATCGAGGACACGATGAAGTGACCGGCCACCCACCACGGGTTCAGATGCGTCAGGACCACGACGCCGCCCACGAGGGCCTGCGCGGGGATGCCGGCCAGCAGGCCCACGGAGAGCCAGAAGGGGCTCCGGTGGGTGCCGCGCAGGTTCCACAGGGACAGGAACATGGCGGCGGCGATGACCACCAGGACGAACGTCAGCGTCCGGTTGCCGAATTCGATGTAGCCGTGGATGCCCATCTCTGGGGTGTTGGTGAGGGACTCGGGTGAGCACTTGGGCCACGTGGGGCAGCCCAGGCCGGAGCCGGTGAGGCGCACGGCGCCGCCGGTGACGATGATGCCGATCTCGGACGCCAGGGACGCCACGGCGAGGGCCATGGTGGCCTTCGTGAGGCGCTGCGGCAGGCGGGCGGCGAGCCCGGCCGGGGCGGTCCCGGCCGCGGGGGTGGTGGTGGACACGGTGTCCTTCCGATCGTTCGATGCAGGGGGACGGGGAACGGCTCAGGGCCGCCAGCGGAACCAGCGGAGCGCGGCCGCGACGGCCACGGCGCCCCACAGGGTGAGCACGAGCAGGGGGACGGGCGACCAGGCCCCGTCCAGGAGGGCGGCCCGCAGGGCCGTGCCCAGCGCGCCGGAGGGGAGCAGGTCCACGCCGGGCACCCGCGCGGGGAACACCGTGCCGCCGACGGCGCCGAACAGCACCCACAGCAGGTTGGCGACGGCGAGGGTCGCCTCCGGCCGGGCCGTGCCGGCGAGCAGCAGCCCGAGGGCCGTGAAGGCGGCGGCCCCCAGCGCGAGGGCGACGAGGGCCGGCAGGATCCCCTCGGGGTCCGGACGCCAGCCGAGCGCCAGGCCGACGCCGCCGATCACGCTCACCTGCACCAGCAGGAGGGCCACCACCGCCAGGGCCTTGCCGGCGACGAGGCCGAGCGTGCCCAGCGGGGTGGTGGCCAGGGCGGCGAGCACGTCGTAGCGACGCTCGAAGCCCGTGGCGATCGCGGTGGCCGTGAACGCGGAGCTGATCACGGCCAGGGCGAGCACGCCGGGCACGGCCACGTCCAGGCCCGAGCGGCCGGGGGCGTCCAGCAGGCCGGTGACGTGCACGCCCACGAGCGCGAGCAGGGGCAGCACCACGGTGACGAGCAGCTGCTCGCCGTTGCGCAGCGCGGTGCCGGTCTCGTAGCCGGCCTGACGCAGGACGCGGGCGGCCAGCGGGGCGGCGCCGGCGTGGGCTCCGGTGCCGGCCGGGGCGCGGTGGTCGACGACGGGCGTGCTCATGCGGCGGTCTCCCGGAGGATCTGCTCGAGGCGCAGTCCGGCGCGCTCGAATCGGGTGGGCATCAGGGCGTGCTCCCGCCAGCTCGCGGCGAGGACGGCCAGGTCGTCCGGGCCGCGGACGCCGGCCACGCGCAGGCGGGCGGACTCGTCGAGGCCGGCCGCGCGCAGCGGCGCGGGCAGGGTGTCGGCCCAGGCGCGGACGGCGTCGGGGGAGGCGTCGCCGAAGTCCACGTCGACGACGTCGCCCTCGGCCACGCGCGTGAGCTCGGCCAGCGAGCCGGAGCGCACCACGCGGCCGGCGCGCAGGATGGCGACGTCGTCCGCGAGCCGCTCGGCGTCGTCGAGCAGGTGCGTGGTCAGCAGCACGGCGGCGCCGCGGTCGGTCTGTTCACGCACGACGTCGTGCACGACGGGCCGGGTCTCCGGGTCGAGGCCCGCGGTGGGCTCGTCGAGGAACAGCATGTCCGGCCGGCCGACGAGGGCGGCCGCGAGCGCGACGCGCTGGCGCTGGCCACCGGAGAGGCGGCGCAGGGGGCGGCCGGCGACCTCGGCGATCAGCAGGCGCTCCAGCAGCGGCTCGACGGGCAGCGGGTCGCGGTACAGGGACGCCACGTGGCCGACGAAGCGGCGGGCGGGGATCGCGGGCGGCAGGCCGCCCTCCTGCCACATCACGCCGATGCGGGCGCGCAGGTCGGCGGAGGCCCGCCACGGGTCTGCGCCGAACACGCGCACGGTGCCGGCGTCGGGCCGGTCCATGCCGTGGCAGAGGCCGAGGGTGGTGGACTTGCCGGCCCCGTTGGGGCCGAGCAGCACCGTGACGGCGCCGGCACGGGCAGTGAGGTCGACGCCCCGCAGGACGGGGGTGCGGGACCGGCCGCGGCCGAGGCTCCGGTGGACGTCGCTCAGGCGCAGGACGGGCTCGTCGCGCGGCACGGGATCCGGGGTCAGGGGAGGTCGGGGCACTGTGCCAGTCTAGTCCTCGGGCCCTGCGACCCCGGCTCGTGGGGCCGGGGGTGCCCGGGTCTGCGGCGGGTTCCGCCGTGGGCGTCATCAAGCCAGGTGAGCCTCACTTGAACCGTTCCAGATCAATAGGTCATGATGGCGTGGTGTATTCGGATCAGTCTGCGTCGCCCCCCGCTCCGGCCCCGGCCGAGGGCACGCGCGAGCGTGTGCTGCAGCTGGTCCTGACGCGTGGACCCGTGAGCGCGGCCGAGATCGGCCGCGAGCTGGAGCTGACCGCGGCCGCCGTGCGCCGCCATCTGGACGCGCTCGAGGAGGACTCGCTCGTCGAGGTCAAGCGGGTCACCGCGGCCCGCGGCGCGGGACGGCCCTCCCGCCGCTACGTGGTCACCTCGCACGCGCAGGAGCACCTGCCCAAGGACCACCTCGCCGTCGCCCTGGACACCCTGGCCCGCCTCGAGGAGCTCGGCGGGGAGGAGGAGGTGCGCCGCACCGCGCGCCACGCCTTCCGCGAGATCGAGGAGCGCTTCACGGCCGCCGTCGACGGCCGGGAGACCGCGCTGCAGGACCGCACCCGGATCCTCGCGCGGGTCCTCGACGAGGCCGGCTACGCCGGCACGCTGCGCCACTTCGGCGCGGGCCTGGCGCCCACCCTCCGCGCGGACCAGGTCTGCCAGGGGCACTGCCCGTTCCAGGGAATTCCCGCGCGCCATCCGGAGTTCTGTGAAGAGGAGACCGCGCTGTTCGCCCGCCTGCTCGAGGTGGACGTGCGCCGGCTCTCGACCCTCGCCGCCGGCGCCCACGTGTGCACCACACACGTGCCGCTGGGCCGCGACTGAGCCGCGCGGGCCTCGCCCCGGCTCCCGCCGACCACCCGACCGACCCCGACCGCAGTGACTAGTGAGAGAGGCTGAGATGACCGACCAGATCGTCCAGCGGGACTCCGCGGAGACCGCCGACCCCGGCGTGATCCAGGAGATCCTCGACAAGAACCCCGAGCTCAACGCCATCGGCGCCTACCAGTACGGCTGGGCCGACTCCGACGCGGCCGGCGAGAAGGCCGTCCGCGGTCTGAACGAGGACGTCGTGCGCGACATCTCCGGCAAGAAGGACGAGCCGGAGTGGATGCGTGACCTGCGCCTCAAGGCCCTCAAGTACTTCGAGCGCAAGCCGATGCCGGCGTGGGGCCCGGACCTGTCCGGCATCGACTTCGACAACATCAAGTACTTCGTGCGCTCCACCGAGGGCCAGGCCAAGACCTGGGAGGACCTGCCCGAGGACATCCGCAACACCTACGAGCGCCTGGGCATCCCCGAGGCCGAGCGCGAGCGTCTCGTGGCCGGCGTCGCCGCCCAGTACGAGTCCGAGGTCGTCTACCACCAGATCCGCGAGGACCTGGAGGAGCAGGGCGTCGTGTTCCTCGACACCGACACCGCGCTCAAGGAGCACCCGGAGATCTTCGAGGAGTACTTCGGCAGCGTGATCCCGGTCGGCGACAACAAGTTCGCCTCCCTGAACACGGCCGTGTGGTCCGGCGGCTCCTTCGTGTACGTGCCCAAGGGCGTGCACGTGGAGATCCCGCTGCAGGCCTACTTCCGCATCAACACGGAGAACATGGGCCAGTTCGAGCGGACGCTGATCATCGCGGACGAGGACTCGTACGTGCACTACATCGAGGGCTGCACCGCCCCGATCTACCAGTCCGACTCGCTGCACTCTGCCGTCGTCGAGATCGTGGTGAAGAAGAACGCCCGCGTGCGCTACACCACCATCCAGAACTGGTCCACGAACGTGTACAACCTCGTGACCAAGCGCGCCGTGGTCGAGGCCGGCGGCACCATGGAGTGGATCGACGGCAACATCGGCTCCAAGGTGACCATGAAGTACCCGGCCGTGTACCTGACCGGCGAGCACGCCACCGGCGAGACCCTCTCCGTCGCGTTCGCGGGCAAGGACCAGCACCAGGACACCGGCTCCAAGATGGTGCACATGGCCCCGCACACGAACTCCTCGATCGTGTCCAAGTCCGTGGCCCGCAGCGGCGGCCGCGCCGCCTACCGCGGCCTGGTGCAGATCGCCGAGGGCGCGAACGGCTCCGCCAACTCGGTGGTGTGCGACGCCCTGCTCGTGGACACGGTCTCCCGCTCCGACACGTACCCGTACATCGACATCCGCGAGGACGACGTGACCCTCGGCCACGAGGCGACCGTCTCGAAGGTGTCCGAGGAGCAGCTCTTCTACCTCATGAGCCGTGGCATGTCCGAGGACGAGGCCATGGCCATGATCGTGCGCGGCTTCATCGAGCCGATCGCCCGCGAGCTGCCCATGGAGTACGCGCTCGAGCTCAACAAGCTGATCGAACTGCAGATGGAAGGATCGGTGGGCTGACATGACCGACACCGTTGAGAACACCCAGCGGACCATGATCCCGGGCATGGGCGAGGAGGGCGAGAAGCTCACCGCCGCGCAGAACCCGGCCGCCCGGGCCGGGGGCCGGGAGCGCAACGCCGCGGGCTCGCGCGCCGATCGCCTCAGCTCCTTCGAGCTGTCCGACTTCCCCGTGCTCACGGGGCGCGAGGAGGACTGGCGCTTCACCCCGCTCAAGCGCCTGGGCGGGCTGCACCTGCCCGAGGGCGACGACGCGCGCCTGACCGGTGCCGCGCCCGCCGTGACCGTGGCCGAGCAGGCCGGCGTCACGGTGGAGACCGTGGCCCGCGACGACGCCCGCGTCGGCTCCGTGCTGACCCCGGACGACCGCGTGTCCGCCGCGGCCTGGAACTCGGTCTCCGAGGCCACCGTCGTGACGATCTCCGGCGAGGTCGCCGAGCCGGTGCGCATCGACGTCGTCGGCTCCTCCGCCGACCCGGCCGCGATGCACCTGACCGTGCTCGTGGAGGAGAACGCGCAGGCCGACGTCGTGATCGCCCACCGCGGCACCGCCGTGCTGGCCCAGAACGTCGAGTTCGACGTGCGCCGCGACGCCCGCCTGAACGTGGTCGCACTGCAGGCCTGGGAGGGCGATGCCGTGCACGTCTCGGCCCAGCAGGCCTCGGTCGCCACGAACGCGCACTTCAAGCACGTGGCCGTGTCCTACGGCGGCGGCGTGGTGCGGCTGACCCCGACCGCGCGGTTCGCCGCGGAGCGCGGCGAGGCCGAGATGTACGGCCTGTACTTCGCCGACGCCGGTCAGCACCTCGAGAACCGCCTGTTCGTGGACCACAACCAGCCGGACTGCGTCTCGAACGTGCTCTACAAGGGCGCCCTGCAGGGCACGGACGCGCGCACCGTGTGGGTGGGCGACGTGCTGATCCGCAAGGAGGCCGAGGGCACGGACACGTACGAGAAGAACCAGAACCTGCTGCTCTCCGACGGGGCGCGCGCGGACTCGGTGCCGAACCTGGAGATCGAGACCGGCGTGATCGAGGGGGCGGGCCACGCGTCCGCGACCGGCCGCTTCGACGAGACCCAGCTGTTCTACCTGATGGCCCGCGGCATCTCCGAGACCGAGGCCCGCCGCCTGATCGTGCGCGGCTTCCTCAACGAGATCATCCAGAAGATCGGCATCGGCGACGTCGAGGACGAGCTGACCGCCGTCATGGAGGACGAGCTGCGCATCGCGCAGCTCTGACCGACGCCCCGCAGACCCCACCGCCTTCCACCCGAGGAGAACCACCATGGCAACCCTGCAGATCACCGACCTGCACGTGCAGATCGCGACCGAGAACGGCCCCAAGGAGATCCTGAAGGGCCTCTCCCTGACCATCGAGACAGGCGAGACCCACGCGATCATGGGCCCGAACGGCTCCGGCAAGTCCACCCTGGCCTCGACCATCGCCGGCCACCCGCGCTACGAGGTCACCTCCGGCTCCATCACCCTCGACGGCGAGGACGTGCTGGAGATGGGCGTCGACGAGCGCGCCCAGGCCGGCCTCTTCCTGGCCATGCAGTACCCCGTGGAGATCCCGGGCGTCACCATGACCAACTTCCTGCGCACCGCCAAGACCGCGCTTGACGGCGAGGCCCCCTCGCTGCGCACCTGGACCAAGGACGTCAAGGGCGCCTTCGAGGCCCTGCAGATCGACCCGGCGTTCATGAACCGCAACGTCAACGAGGGCTTCTCCGGCGGCGAGAAGAAGCGCGCCGAGATCCTCCAGCTCGAGCTGTTCAAGCCCACGTTCGCGATCCTCGACGAGACCGACTCCGGCCTCGACGTCGACGCGCTGCGCATCGTCTCCGAGGGCGTCAACCGCGCCCAGGCGCAGAACGAGATGGGCACCCTGCTGATCACCCACTACACGCGGATCCTCAACTACATCAAGCCGGACCACGTGCACGTGCTGGTGGACGGCCGCGTCGCCGAGTCCGGCGGCCCGGAGCTCGCCGAGCAGCTCGAGGCCGAGGGCTACGCCCGCTTCGAGAAGGCCGCGGCGGGGGCCTGAGATGACGGAGACCGCGAACCAGGTGCCCACGGAGGACATCCGTGAGGCCCTCAAGGACGTGATCGACCCGGAGCTGGGCGTCAACGTCGTGGACCTGGGCCTGCTCTACGGGCTGCACTACGCCGACGACGGCGCGCTGCTCGTGGACATGACCCTGACCACCGCGGCCTGCCCGCTCACGGACGAAATCGAGGACCAGGTCTCCCGCGCGATCGGCACCATGGTGGACGAGTGGCGGCTGAACTGGGTCTGGATGCCCCCGTGGGGCCCCGAGCGGATCACCGAGGACGGCCGCGACCAGATGCGCGCCCTCGGCTTCAACATCTGATCCGGTCCGGACGACGACGGCGGCCCGTCACCTTCGCGCAGAAGGTGACGGGCCGCCGTCGTGGTGGGGGAGTGCGGACGGGCCGGCAGGCGCCCCGGCGCTCCCGGCTCAGATGTCCAGGGAGGAGGCCCGGAACGTGTCGCACTGGCGGATGTCGGGCTCCTGCTGGGAGCTCTGGTAGCCGCGCATGAACCAGGCCATGCGCTGCTCCGAGGTGCCGTGCGTGAACGCCTCGGGGTCCACCCGGCCGGTGTGGGTGGACTGGATGCGGTCATCGCCCACGGCGGAGGCCGCGTCGATGGCCTGGCGCAGCTGGTCCTGCGAGATCGGCTTCAGGAACGGCGCGCCGGACTCGGGGTCCACGGTGGAGGCGGCGTGCCCGGCCCACATGCCGGCGAAGCAGTCGGCCTGCAGCTCTGCGCGCACGGCGCCGGAGGTGGGGCCGGTGGTCCCGTCCTTGGAGTGCTGCAGGTAGCCGGTCACCTGCTGAACGTGGTGGCCGTACTCGTGCGCCACGATGTACTCCTCCGCCAGCGGTCCGCCCTCGGCGCCGAAATCGGTCTGCAGCGTCTCGAAGAACGCGGTGTCGAAGTACATGGACTCGTCCGCCGGGCAGTAGAACGGGCCCGTGGCCGAGGAGGCGCTGCCGCAGCCGGTGCTCACGCCGCCCTGGAACAGGGTCAGCTGCGGCTGGCGCCACTGGATGTCCGAGAACTGCGCGAGGTACTCGCCCCAGAACTCGTCCGCGGCCTCGGTGGTCGCGATGACGCGGCAGTCCGTGTTCTGGTTGGCGTCCGCACCGCTGGCGCACTCCTCGTCCGAGAGGGGCTGGCTCTGGCCGCCCGAGCCCGTCTGCTGCTGGTACTGGCTCTGGCCGACGGACCCGCCGCCCGTGTCGATCCCGAGCTGCTCGGCCAGCCCGGGGGCGAAGATCGCGAGCAGCAACGCGAGCAGGCCGCCGCCACCGCCGATGGCGATGCCCCGGCCCCCCAGCCCGCCGCCACCGCCCGATCGGGCCCGGCCGGCGTCGATCTGCACGTTCTCGTTGAAGCTCATGGGGCCAGAGTGTAGACGGACTAGACTGGCCCGGCACCGCACTGGCCCCCGCCCGTCGAGATCGGCCGGCCCCGCCGGTGCACCCCTGTCCTTCCCTCGACCCCTGGAGTCTGACACCCCCATGCTGACCGTCACCGATGTCGAACTGCGCGTGGGCGCCCGTCTCCTCATGGACGAGGTGAACTTCCGCGTGGACAAGGGGGACAAGGTCGGCCTCGTGGGGCGCAACGGCGCCGGCAAGACGACGCTGACCAAGGTCCTGGCCGGCGGCGGGCAGCCCACGGCGGGCACGGTGACCCGGACCGGGCGCATCGGCTACCTGCCCCAGGACCCCAAGGTCGAGGACATGGACCAGTCCGGCCGCGACCGCATCCTCTCCGCCCGCGACCTGGACCAGACGATCCGCCGCATGCGTGAGGCCGAGGCCGGGATGGCCGCCGTCGACGACGCCGAGCGGGAGCGGGCGATGAACCGCTACTCCCGTCTGGAGGCGGAGTTCGAGGCCCGCGGCGGCTACGCGGCCGAGTCCGAGGCCGCCCGGATCACGTCCAACCTCGGCCTGCCGGACCGCGTCCTGGGCCAGCCGCTGCACACCCTCTCCGGCGGCCAGCGCCGCCGCGTGGAGCTCGCCCGCATCCTCTTCTCCGACGCGGACATCATGCTGCTGGACGAGCCCACCAACCACCTCGACCACGACTCGATCGTGTGGCTGCGCGACTACCTGAAGACCTACTCCGGCGGCCTCCTGATGATCTCGCACGACGTGGAGCTCATGGAGATGACCGTGAACAAGGTCCTCTACCTGGACGCGAACCGGCAGACCATGGACGTCTACAACATGACGTGGAAGAACTACCTCGCCCAGCGCCAGCAGGACGAGGCGCGCCGCCGCCGGGAGTTCGCCAACGCGGAGAAGAAGGCCTCGGCCCTCATGGCCCAGGCCGAGAAGATGCGTGCCAAGGCGACCAAGGCCACCGCCGCGCAGAACATGATCAAGCGCGCCGAGCGGCTCATGCGCGGCGTCGAGGGCGAGCGCGCGGTCGACCGCGTGGCCGCGATCCGCTTCCCCACCCCGCAGGCCTCCGGCAAGACGCCGCTGCGCGCCGAGAACCTCTCCAAGTCCTACGGCTCGCTCGAGATCTTCACGGGAGTGGACCTGGCGATCGACCGCGGCTCGCGCGTGGTGATCCTGGGCTACAACGGCGCCGGCAAGACGACGCTGCTGCGCATGCTCGCCGGGGAGGAGACCCCGGACACCGGCGAGGTCCAGGCGGGCCACGGGCTCAAGCTGGGCTACTTCGCCCAGGAGCACGACACCCTGGACCAGGACGCGTCGGTCCTGGACAACATGCGCCACGCCGCCCCGCAGCTCGGCGACACCCAGGCGCGCACGCTGCTCGGATCGTTCCTCTTCCAGGGCGACGACGTCGACAAGCCCGCCCGCGTCCTCTCCGGTGGCGAGAAGACCCGCCTGGCGCTGGCCACGCTCGTGGCCTCGAGCGCGAACGTGCTGCTGCTGGACGAGCCCACGAACAACCTCGACCCCGCCAGCCGTGAGGAGATCCTCCATGCGCTGCGCCAGTACGAGGGTGCCGTGGTGCTCGTGACCCACGACGAGGGCGCCGTCGAGGCGCTCGACCCCGAGCGCGTGGTGCTGCTGCCGGACGGGGTCGAGGACCTCTGGAACGACGACTACAGGGACCTCATCACCCTCGCCTGAGTGCGCGGGCCGCCGAGGCGGAGGGCGGGCTCAGTCGAAGAGCGCGTCCTCGGCCTCCTCGTCCGTAAGCCGCCCGTCGCGCCGCCGCCGGGCCGGCTTGGCGCGGGGGACCCGGTGCGCGGAGAGCAGCCCGTCGTCCGCGGCGTCGTCGAGGGCGTCGGCCCGGTCGTTGCGGGCGCGCATCCACGCGGAGTACCCCCACACCCCGAAGCCCATGGCCGCGAACAGGTACCACTGGATCGCGTAGGACAGGTGCGGGCCCTCGTCCAGGGTGGGCTCGACGAGCTTCTGCGGCATCGACTCCACCGCCGGGTCCTCCGTGACCATGATCCCGTAGGCCGTCCCGGCCACGGGCCCGCCCACGGTGTCGGCGATCTCGGCGAGGTCGATCGAGGGCACCTGGCCGTCCGGGGCGTCGCGGTCCAGGGCCGGCTCCCCGGGCTTGACCCGCACCACGACCTCGGCGTGGCCGGCGGGCGGGGCCGGCACGGCGTCCGGCTGACCCGGGCTGTTGCCCACCGGGAGCCAGCCGCGGTCCACCACGACGACGGGGCCCTCGTCCGTCCGGAACGGCACGAGCACCTCGTAGCCGGGCTGGCCGGCGCGGGGACGGTTGCGGACGATGAGCGTCTCGTCGACGAGGTACTCGCCGGTCAGTGTCACAGGCGTCCACTCGTCCTCGGTCTGGAACGCGGTGAACAGCCGGGAGGCCTCGGCGAACGGGACCGGGTCGTCGTCGTAGTTCTCCAGGACGCGGTTGACGCGGTGCTGGACCTCCACGCGGCGGTCCCACTGCCACTGGGCGAGCGCATGGCACAGGAACGCGAAGAGGATGCACAGCACGAAGCCGAGGATCCACGGGCCGGTGGCAAGGAAGCCGAAGCGCAGGGGAGGCAGGCGTTCGGCGTCGCGGGCGGTCGGGGCCGACATGGGTGCGGGGGTGCTCATGGGCGCGGGGGCTCCTGCGGGGTCTCGGGCGTCTCGACCTCGGGCGCCTCCGTGGCGGGCGGGTCGAGTGGGCGGGAGCGCCGCAGGAAGCCGCGGGCGCTCAGGAAGTCGTCCAGGAAGGGTCGATGGTCCGCGCAGGCCAGCCAGGTCTTCACGCGGTCCGGGGCGTGGACGCGCGGGTTGTTCCACTCCAGGGCCCAGGTCGCCTCCGCGGTGCACCCGCGGCGCGAGCAGACCGGCCGCTCGGGCCCGTCCGCTGCGGCGTGCGGGGATCGGGCGGCGGAGGCACCGGCGGCGGGGTCGAGGCGGCCGGACGCGAGGGCGCCCAGCAGGTCCATGCCCGGCTCACCCGGGCCCGCCCCGATCACGCGGCGCCCCGTCCGGGCAGGCCGGGACCGCCGGCGGACGAGGACCCTCGGCCCAGCGCCCGGGGCGCACGGTCGCGCGGGTCGTCCACGAGGTCGCCGGTGAGCACGACCGGCTTGGGCGCCGCCGTGTCGTCGGGGCGGGGGGCCAGGGCGGGTCCCTGGGCGGGCACGGCGTGCAGGGTGCCGGCCTGCTGCGGGCCGGTGTTGTTCACGCGCACGACGGCGACGTAGGGCAGCACGACCGCGCCGAGGATGAACCCGAGCTGCCACCAGCCGTGGGTGAAGAGCGCGGCGACGAAGCAGGCGGTGCGGAGCAGCATCTGGACCAGGTAGACCTTCATGCGCGCCTCCCGGTCCGCGCTGCGGCCGGCGGCGGCGGTGGTGACCCCCTGGACCTCCGGTGTCGTCCCGCGCCCGGCGCGGGCGGGACGGCCGGCTCGGGAGCCGGCGGCGGAGCTGGTCATGGCGCATCCTCCTGGCACGTCGCGCCCTGCGGAGGGCCCCCGCGTGGCCGCGGACGTAGAGTGGTGGTTCACATGCCGGCGCGCCCGCCCTCGGCGGCGTCCCGCAGGACGGCGTCGACGGCGCCGCGCCGGTGCTTCAGTCTAGTCCCGTCCCGTCCGGAAGGTGTTCCCATGGCCGATCAGACCACCACGCCCGCAGCGGACGCGCAGGCCGCCGGCCGCAGCGTCCTCGTCACGGGGGGCAATCGCGGCATCGGCCTGGCCATCGCCCGGGCGTTCGCCGCGCACGGCGACCGGGTGGCCATCACCTCCCGCTCGGGGGAGGGGCCGGAGGGGGTCCTCGCGGTCCGGGCCGACGTGACGGACGCGGCCTCCGTGGACGCGGCCTTCCGCGAGGTCGAGGAGGTCCACGGCCCGGTCGAGGTGCTCGTGGCCAACGCCGGCATTACCCACGACCAGCTGCTGCTGCGCATGTCCGAGGACGACTTCACCTCGGTGATCGACACGAACCTCACCGGCGCCTTCCGCGTGGTGCAGCGCGCCACCAAGGGCATGATGCGCCTGAAGCGCGGACGCATCGTCCTGGTCTCCTCCGTGGTGGGCCTGCTCGGCTCGCCCGGCCAGGTCAACTACGCCGCCTCCAAGTCCGGCCTCGTCGGGATGGCCCGCTCGATCACGCGCGAGCTCGGCGCGCGCGGCGTGACCGCGAACGTCGTGGCCCCCGGCTACATCGACACCGAGATGACGCAGTCCCTCGACGACGAGCTCAAGGCCCAGTACAAGACGTCCATCCCGGCCGGCCGCTTCGCCGCCCCGGAGGAGGTGGCCGGCGTCGTGCGCTGGCTGGCCTCGGACGAGGCCGCGTACATCTCCGGGGCCGTGATCCCCGTGGACGGCGGCCTGGGCATGGGCCACTGACGACCACCGACCGCTGAGCAGACAGGAAGCACAGAACATGACCGAGCAGGACCTGGCCGGACGCGGCGTCGTCGTCACCGGCTCCTCCCGCGGCATCGGAGCCGCCACCGCCGAGCTGCTGGCCGCCCGCGGCGCGGGCGTCGTGGTGAACTACCGCCAGAAGGCGCCGCGCGCGAACAAGGTGGTGCAGAGGATCGAGGACGCCGGCGGCCGCGCCGTGGCCGTGGGCGGCGACGTGACCGTCGCCGAGGATCGGGCCGCGCTGCTGGACGCCGCCGTGGAGCACTTCGGCTCGCTCGACGTGCTCGTGCTCAACGCCTCGGGCGGCATGGAGTCCCAGTTCGGCGAGGACTACGCCCTGAAGCTCAACCGTGACGCCCAGGCCGCGCTGGCCGACGCCGCGCTCGAGCGCATGGGTGCCGGCGGGCAGATCGTGTTCGTGACCTCCCACCAGGCGCACTTCATCGACGAGGTCGCCACGATGGACTCCTACGAGCCCGTGGCCCGCTCCAAGCGCGCCGGCGAGGACGCCCTGCGCGAGCGCATCCCCGCGTTCGCAGAGAAGGGCGTGGGCTTCGTGGTGGTCTCCGGCGACATGATCGAGGGCACCATCACCGCCACCCTGCTCGACCGCGCCGAGCCCGGTGCCATCGAGGCCCGCCGCGAGGCCGCCGGCAAGCTCTACTCCGTGGAGGAGTTCGCCGCCGAGATCGCCTCCCTCGTGGGCCGCGAGGACCTCGAGGTCGGCCACACCGAGCTCGTGGGCGGCGCCGAGGACTTCCTCCAGCAGAACTGAACCGCACCACACCCCTGACGACGAGGGCCGGATCCGTGGGATCCGGCCCTCGTGACCTCCGGGAGCGGACGCCTCAGAGACCGAGGAGCCACCGCAGGGGGGTGAAGGAGGGCACGTCGACGACGACGTCCGCGTGCTCCCGGAGGATCGGCTTCGCGCACAGCGCCACGCCGCAGCCGGCCGCCTCGAGCAGATCGATGTCGTTGGCGCCGTCGCCCACGCCGACGGCCTGCTCGGGGGTGAGCCCCGCGTCCTCGGCCCAGGCGCGCAGCATGGCGGCCTTCGCCGCGCGGTCCACGACGTCGCCGAGCACCTTCCCCGTCAGGTGCCCGTCCCGCACCTCGAGCTCGTTGGCGCAGTAGGCGTGCACGCCCCACGCCTCGGCCAGCGGGGCGAGCACCTGGGTGAAGCCGCCGGAGACCGCGCACACCCGGCCGCCGGCCGCGGTGACGGCCTCGATCAGCGCGAGGGCTCCGTCGGTGGGCCGGATGGCCCGCACCACGTCCGCCACGACGCCCACGGGCAGCCCCGCGAGCGCCTCGACGCGCGCGTGCAGCGAGGCGGCGAAGTCGAGCTCACCGCGCATCGCCCGCTCCGTCACCTCGGCGACCTCGGCCTCGCGGCCGGCGTGGGCGGCGAGCAGCTCGACGACCTCCTGCCGGATCAGCGTGGAGTCCACGTCCGTCACCACGAGGGGCGCCGGCGCGGCGGCGACCGTCGCCGGCACCGTGAGCACGTCCCACCCGGAGCCCGGCTCCGGGGCCGCCGCCCACTCGTCCGCGGCGAAGCGCCAGCCCAGCAGGCCGTCGTCGGTGAGCCGTTCGGCGTCGTCGGGCACGCCGGCCGGGGGCGCGTCCGTGACGAGGAGGGCGGGGTCGGCGGTGACGACGAGGCGGCGCAGGGTGCTCATGCGCGGCATCCTAGGCGGGGGTGCGGGCGCGGCCGGGCGTGCGTCGCATCGGCGACGCGCCGGCCGGCCGGACTAGGCTGGCCCCCATGACCACCCCCGCGCCTCCCGACGACTGGTTCCTCCCGGACGAGGACGCCGTGCTGCAGATGCGCCGCGTGCGCGTGCGCCGCGGCACCACCGACATCCTCGGCCCCCTGGACTGGACGGTCCGCGCGGGGCAGCGGTGGATCGTGATGGGCCCGAACGGCGCCGGCAAGTCGACGCTGCTCCAGCTGGCCGCGGCCCGCCTGCACCCGACCGCCGGCGACGTCGGCGTGCTGGACGAGGTGCTCGGCGCCGTCGACGTGTTCGAGCTGCGCCCGCGCATCGGCCTGTCCTCCGCCCAGCTCGCCGCCCAGGTGCCCGCGAACGAGACCGTGCAGGACGCCGTCGTCACCGCCGCCTACGGGATCACCGGCACGTGGCGCGAGCGGTACGAGACGGAGGATCGCGCCCGCGCGCTCGGCCTCGTGGCGACCTGGGGGCTCTCCCGCCTCGCGCACCGCGCGTTCGGCACCCTCTCCGACGGTGAGCGCAAGCGCGTGCTCATCGCCCGTGCCCTGATGACCGACCCCGAGCTGCTCCTGCTGGACGAGCCCGCCGCGGGCCTGGACCTCGCCGGGCGGGAGGACCTCGTGCGCCAGCTGACGGCGCTCGCCACGGACGAGGACGCGCCCGCGCTGGTCCTCGTCACGCACCACCTCGAGGACGTGCCCCCGGGCTTCACGCATGCACTGCTGCTGCGGGCCGGCGGCGTCGTGGCGGCCGGGCCCATCGAGTCGACGCTCACCGAGGAGCACCTCTCCTCGGCGTTCGGCACGGACCTGAAGGTGACCCGCACCGGCGGTCGGTACACCGCCGTCGCCCGGTGACGGGGCTGCTGACCGCGCAGCTGCTGGGCATGGACCTGTGGCAGGTCCTGCTCGTGCTGCTCGCGGGGTTCTGGGCCGGCACGATCAACTCGGTGATCGGCTCGGGCACGCTCGTCACCTTCCCGACGCTCGTGGCGGTCGGGTTCCCGCCCGTGACGGCCCAGGTCTCCAACGCGATGGGCCTGGTGGCCTCGGGCTTCTCCGGCACGTACGGGTACCGCCGAGAGCTGGCCCAGTCCCGGGCGCTCCTGCCGAAGCTGACCGTCGCGTCCCTGCTCGGCGGGGTCATCGGCGCCGCCCTGCTCACCACGCTGCCCCCGGCCGTGTTCGGCTACGTCGCGCCGGTGCTGCTCGTGGTGGCCCTGACGGTCGTCGTGCTGCAGCCGCGCATCCAGCGGTGGGTCCGGCGTCGGGCGGAGGACCAGGGACCGACCCCCGGCGCGGACTCTCCCGTGCCGGTGGGCCCCGTGACCCCGACACTGTGGACGCTCGTGTTCCTGACCGGCATCTACGGCGGCTACTTCGTGGCCGCCCAGGGCGTCATGCTCATGGCGATCTTCGGCGTGCTGCTGGTGGGCGGCACCCTCGTGCACGCCAACGCGGTGAAGACGTGGCTGTCGCTGGTGGTCAACCTCACCGCCGCGGCGTTCTACCTGGTGTTCGCCTTCGACCGCATCGACTGGCGGGCCGTCCTGTTGATCGCGCTCTCCTCGCTCGTGGGCGGGCTCGTGGGCGCGCGGATCGGGCGGCGCATCTCGCCGACGGCGCTGCGCGTCACCATCGTGATCGTGGGCCTGGCCGGGCTGGTGGTCATGGTGATGCGGCAGGTCTCGGGTGGGTGAGGGCGGGGCCCGCGAGGTGCGCCTGGAGCGGATCGAGGACCTCGCCGACCCCCGCCTGGCCCCCTACACGACCATGACAGACGCGGCCCTGCGCCGTCGCGTCGACGCGGAGCACGGCGTCTTCCTCGCCGAGTCCTCCCAGGTGGTCCGCCGCGCACTGGACGCCGGACACACCCCGCGCTCCTTCCTGCTGGGGGACCGCTACCGCGGTTCCTTCGCGGACGTGCTCGCCGCCCACCCGGACGTCCCGGTCTTCACCGGACCCGACGACGTGCTCGAGGCACTCACCGGCTTCCACCTGCACCGCGGCGCCCTGGCCGCGATGGACCGCCCCGCGCCCCGGCCGCTCGCCGACGTCCTCGCGGGCGCGCGGCGCGTGCTCATCGCCGAGGACCTCGTGGACCACACGAACCTGGGCGTCGTGGTGCGCTCCGCCGTCGCCCTCGGCTGGGACGCCCTGCTGCTCACCCCGCAGGCCGCCGACCCGCTCTACCGGCGCGCCATCCGCGTCTCGATGGGCACGGTGTTCCGCCTGCCGTGGGCGCGCCTGCCCGGTCCGGTCGCCCAGTCGCTGCCCGCGCTGCGGGCGGCCGGGTTCGCGGTGGCCGCCCTCGAGGTGACGGAGCGTGCCGTGGGCCTGGACTCCGCCTGGATCGAGCCGCTGCGCACCGCCGAGCGCCTGGCCCTCGTCCTCGGCCAGGAGGGGCCGGGGGTCCGTCCCGAGACCCTCGCCCAGACCGACGCCGACGTCGTCATCCCCATGCCCGCCGGCGTCGACTCGCTGAACGTGGCGGCGGCCGCGGCGGTCGCGCTGTGGGAGCTGCGCGCGCGCTGACCGGCCCGGGTGCGGTAGAGTGGGCGGCTGGCCCGCCCTCCGGCGGACCCCCTGACCACACCTCTCGCGCCCCTGGTCCCAATCAGGCGGCTGACACGAAGGATGCACCATGAAGTCTGAGATCCACCCGGATTACCGCTACGTCATCTTCAACGACCTCGCCTCCGGTGAGAAGATCCTCACCCGCACCACCGCGAACTCCGACAAGACCGCGGAGTGGACCGATGGCAACACCTACCCGGTGATCGACGTCGAGATCTCGGCCGCCTCGCACCCGTTCTACACGGGCAAGCAGCGCATCATGGACACCGCCGGCCGCGTCGAGCGCTTCAACGCCCGCTTCAAGGGCTTCGGCGGCAAGAAGTGACCGCGGCGGCCTGAGCCGCACGCCCACCACGACGACGGGCCCCGCGCCCCCGGAACGATCCGGGCGGTGCGGGGCCCGTCGCGTCGCCCGTAGGCTGACGGGCATGACGACTCTCCACGGTGAATACAAGGTGATCGGCGGCAAGCTGGTCGCGGCGGACCTGAGCCTCGCGGACGGCCGGATCGCGACCGCGAGCATCAACGGCGACTTCTACCTCGAGCCGGATGAGGCGCTCGAGGACCTCAACGCGGCGGTGGCCGGGCTGTCCGCGGACGCTGAGCACCGCGTCATCCGGGAGGCCGTCGAGCGGGGTCTGCGACCCGAGGCCGAGCTGTTCGGCGTGGACGCCTTCGCGGTGGCCTCGGCCGTGCGTCGGGCCCTCGGCAAGGCGACCACGTGGGGGGACCACGAGTGGGAGGTCATCGGGCCGGAGCCGATGCCGATCGCGCTCACCGTGGCCCTGGACGAGGTGCTCACCCGGCAGGTGGCCGAGGGACGTCGCAAGCCGACCATGCGCCTGTGGCAGTGGAACGAGCCGGCCGTGGTGATCGGCGCCTTCCAGTCGCTCGCCAACGAGGTGGACCCCGAGGGGGCGCGGCGGCACGGCATCAACGTGGTGCGGCGGATCTCCGGCGGCGGCGCGATGTTCATGGAGGCGGACAACTGCGTCACGTACTCGATGCACGTCCCGTCGTCGCTGGTCGACGGGCTGGAGACGGCGGAGTCCTACCCGTTCCTGGACGAGTGGACCATGGACGCGCTCTCCCGACTCGGCGTGCACGCGTTCTACCAGCCGCTCAACGACATCGCCACGGACCAGGGGAAGATCGGCGGCGCCGCGCAGAAGCGGGTGGGCACGGCCGGGCTGCTGCACCACGTGACGATGAGCTACGACATCGACGCGGACAAGATGCTCGAGGTGCTGCGCATCGGCCGGGAGAAGCTGCGCGGCAAGGGCGTGACCTCGGCGAAGAAGCGCGTGGACCCGCTCCGGCGCCAGACCGGCGTCTCCCGCGCCGAGATCTGGGAGACCATGATGACCACCTTCGAGGAGCGCTACGGCGCCCGCCGCGTCGAGCTGGACGAGGCCACCCGTGAGGAGGCCGAGCAGCTGGCCCGCACCAAGTTCGCGACCCCGGAGTGGACCGCGCGGGTGCCCTGAGCCGCCTGACGGCGTCCCGGCACCGTCCGGCACGCTTCCGTCCGGGGGCGGTTTGCGGTGGTATTCGACGTGAATACCGCCCGAAACCGCCCCCGACGCGTCGAGGTGTGGCGGGGCGGCTCTGTCAGGATCGGACCATGACCCCCGACGACGACGCCCCCGTCCGCCTGATCGCCCGCTCCGACGCCCCGCGGCGCCCACGGTCGACCGTGGACGTCCACTGCGCCCTCGAGCTGGAGCTCGCCTCCGGCCGCCGCGTGCCTCTGCTCACGGACCGCGGCTGGAGCGCGGACGGCACGTGGGACCTCGTCACGGTCCGCGACCTCGACGAGGCCGCCGCCACGGTGACCGGGCCGGACGAGCCGGGCGGCGGCCGCACGCCTGCCCAGGAGGAGACGCGACACTGGGACGCGCTGGCAGCGGTCGCGGCCGAGGCCGGGGTGCCGGTGGGTGCCGCAACGTTGCGCGAGCTGCCGCTGGTGGGGGAGACCTCGCCCGAGCTGGCCGCCCTCGTGGACCGGGCGCACCGCGAGGCCCGCGCCCTGAACCGGCTGCTCGGCGTCCACCCGCTGGCCCTCGGCACGGTCGCGCCGGCCGACGTGCTGGGCGCCGACGCGACCGCCGCGCTGCGGACCGGGCTGGCCGCGGGACTCGGCGTCGCGCCGACGGCGTGGGAGGACCCGGGCGTCGTGCTCGCGCCCGCCGCGGACGCCGACCCGGAGCTGCTGCACGTGGTCCTGCTCCACACGACCGCGGTGGTCGCCGGGCCACCCGCACTCGTGGCCCGCCTCGCGGACGCCGACGTCTCCGACCTGCTCGACGACGCCTCCCTCGGCGCGCACCTGCGCGGCCCGGTGGAGGACGTGTCGGCGGCCTGGCTCCACGCGGCCGACCGGCAGGCGCTGTCTCTCGACCCGGACGGCGGGGCCGCGCACGTGGCGCGCCACGCCGAACTGACGGCCGTGCTGGAGACGCGGCCCGTCGTCGTCGAGCGGGTGGGGATGCGCGACCGGGACGCCCAGCGCGCCGCCGACGCCGTGGGCCTGCGCCGGGTGGGCCGGGAACGCGTGCTCCGCGTTGCCGCGCCCTGAGCTGGAATGGTCACGACACACCGCCTCGCCCGAGGGGAGGCGGCGTGTCGTGACCACTCTGCGCGGGAGGGCTTACCGCTCAGCCCGCCGGCTGCACCGCCTGCACGCGCAGGGACCGCCGCAGGGCGTCCGTGTGCTCCACGACCAGGCGCCGCAGGGCCCCCGGGGCGTCGGGGTGCTCGTCCAGCCAGCGCTGGGCCGCGGCCAGCGTCGGGTGCGACTCCTGCGCGTCGGCGCCGCCGGCCACCGCGTCCTGGCGGCCCGGGAACAGCCCGCCGATCGCGCGCGAGGCCAGCCCGTTGGACCGCGAGGCCCACACCGAGGTCAGGCGCGGCCAGAAGCCGGACTCGTAGGGGGCGAGGAGCTCGACCCCGCCCGCGGCGAAGCCGGCCGCCGTGGCCGAGAGCAGGTCGTTGGACAGCTCCGTGCCGGTGGTCGTGCGGCCGGACATGACCGCCTCCCACGCGGCGGCCTTGACCTCGGCCTCGGGGCGGGCGGCTGCGGCGAGCCGGTGCCACGTGACGGTCTGCGCCGTGCGGCCGGCCTCGAGCTCCGCGTCCAGGCGGTCCTGGTCGGCCCGGCCGGTCGCGGCGAGGGCCTGGAGCACGAGCCAGCGCAGCTCCGCGTCGACCGCCAGGCCCGGCGCGAACGCCGCCGCGTCCTCGCCGAGCAGGGCGGCCTCGAGGGCCGCGGCCATCCCGACGTCGGCCCGCGCCAGCGTCGCCCACGTGCGGGCCGCGGTGCGCTGGCGGTCGGAGCCGGCCTCGAGCGTGCGGGTCTGCTCGGCCAGGACCTCGCCCAGCCGGGACCGCAGCGCGTCACGGTCCTCGGCGCGGGCGTACTGGCCCACGGCCGCGGCGGCCTGCGCCAGCACCTGCGCGTGCACGCCCACGGTCGCGATCCGCGCGGACAGCGTCGCCACCGCGTCCAGGAACCGGGCGACCGGCAGCTCGCCGTCGCGGGTCATCGACCACAGGGCGGCCCACACGGTGGCCTCCGCGAGCGGGTCCGCGATGGGGTGCGTCAGGGCCGCGCGCAGCGAGCCCGCGTCGAGCGCGACGGCGGCGTAGGTGAGGTCCTCGTCGTTGGGCAGCACGAGGCGGACGCCCCCGGGCACCTCGAGGTCCGGCAGGGGCACGGCCGCGCCCTCCGCCCCACCCGGCACATCGGCGGTGACCTGGGCGGTGCGGCGCAGGACGCCGTCCTGCCCGGGCGTGAAGACGCCGACCTTCAGCACGTG
Organism: Micrococcus sp. iso_239; assembly: GCF_056173395.1. Lineage (NCBI taxonomy): Bacteria > Bacillati > Actinomycetota > Actinomycetes > Micrococcales > Micrococcaceae > Micrococcus > Micrococcus sp. iso_239. Next base: position 1,222,579 of record NZ_CM149672.1, read on the forward strand.
CGGGCGGAGGATCGGCCCGCCCGTGACCGGGTCCGCGCCCTCCTGGCGCAGCACCGGGGCGTCGCCGTCGACGTCGACCCGCAGCCGGGGCACGCCGGAGGTGTGCAGCCACGCGTCCGCCCACGCGCGCATGTCCCGCCCCGAGGCGGCCTCGAGGACCGCCATGAAGTCGGCGAGGGAGGCGTTGCCCCACGCGTGGGCGGCGAAGTAGCGATGTGCGGCGTCGAGGAACGCGTCACGGCCCACGTAGGCGGCCAGCTGCTTGAGCACGGAGGCGCCCTTGGCGTAGGTGATCCCGTCGAAGTTCTGACGGGCGGCCTCGAGGTCGACGATGTCCGCGACGATGGGGTGCGTCGTCGGCATCTGGTCCTGCACGTACGCCCAGGCCTTGCGGCGGGACGCGAAGGTCACCCACGCGGTCCGGAAGTCGGTGGCCTCGTCCACGCCGAGGGCGCCCATGTAGTCCGCGAACGACTCCTTGAGCCACAGGTCGTCCCACCAGTGCATCGTCACGAGGTCGCCGAACCACATGTGCGCCATCTCGTGCAGGATCACGTTGGCGCGGCCCTCGTACTGGACCGCGGTGGCCCGCGAGGTGAACACGAAGTCCTCGGTGAAGGTCACGAGGCCCGGGTTCTCCATGGCGCCGAGGTTGTACTCGGGCACGAACGCCTGGTCGTACTTGCCCCACGGGTACGCGACGCCGAAGAGGTCGTGGAAGAACGTCAGCCCCCGCTTCGTCACGTCGAACACGGCCTCGGGGTCGAACGCGTCGGCCATCGTGCGCCGGGTGAACAGCCGCAGCGGCACGGCCTGCGCACCGCTGGCCGGGTGACCGTCCCAGGCGTCCTCCCACTGCGCATAGGGGCCGGCGAGCAGCGTCGTGATGTAGGTGGACTGGGGGAGCGTCGGGGCGAACTCCACCCGGACGACACCGTCCCCGGTCGGCGTCCGGGAGACCTCCGGCCGGTTCGAGGCCAGCACCCAGTCCTCGGGTCCGGTGAGGGAGAAGGTGAAGGCGGCCTTGAGGTCCGGCTGCTCGAAGTCCGGGAACACGCGGCGCGCGTCGGCGGGCTCGTACTGGGTGTAGAGGTAGACCTCGCCGTCGGCGGGGTCCGTGAAGCGGTGCAGGCCCTCGCCCGACCGGGAGTACACGGACCGGCCGACCAGCTCGACCACGTTCTGCGCCGCCAGGTCGGGCAGCAGCACCCGGGCCTCGCCCACGACCTCGGCCACGTCCAGCGCCGTGCCGTTGAGGGTCACCGACTCCACGCCGCCGTGGATCCAGTCCAGGTGGGTCTGCGCGCCGGGCTCGGCGCACGCGAAGCGGATCACGGTGCGGACCGGATAGGTGTCGGCGGCGGCGTCCCGGGCGTCGGAGAGGTCCACGTCCACGACGTAGTCCTGCACCGTGAGCAGGCGGGAGCGGTCCGCGGCCTCCGCGCGGGTGACGTTGGTGGCGTCGAGTTCGGGGGTGGTGTCGGTCAAGGCGAGCCTCCGGTCGGGGATCCAGCGGGGACGGCGACGCGCGGACACACCGGGGCGTGCCCGCGCGTCGGCGGTGGTCCGGGACCGGCGGCCCGGGGCCGCGTCAGTGCGGCGTCGGGACGGGCTGGCCCTTGGAGAGCACCGTCAGCCCGGATTCTGTGACGGTGTAGCCGTTCGCCTCGTCCTCCGCCCGGTCGAAGCCGATGCGCGCGCCCGGGGGCACGACCACGTTCTTGTCCAGGATCGCGTTGCGCACGTGGGCCCCCTCGCCGATCACGACGGAGTCCAGCAGCACCGACTGCTCCACCCACGCCTCGTTGTGCACGCGCACGTCCGTGGAGAGCACGGACTGGGCCACGGTGCCGCCGGAGATGACCACGCCCTGGGAGAGGATCGAGTCGTTCGCCGAGCCGGGGCGGCGGGTGGATGAGCGCACGAGCTTGGCGGGCGGGGAGACGGACTGGCGGGTGTAGAGCGGCCACTCGCGGTTGTAGAGGTTGAACTCCGGCCACGGCTGCACCAGGTCCATGTGCGCGTCGTAGTAGGAGTCCAGGGTGCCGACGTCCCGCCAGTAGTGCTTGCCGGCCGTGCCCCCGGGCACCTCGTTGGCGGTGAAGTCGTACACCCCGGCCTCGCCACGCTCCACGAACAGCGGGATGATGTCCCCGCCCATGTCGTTGTTCGACTCGGGGTTCTCCTCGTCCTGGTTCAGCGCCGCCACGAGGGCGTCGGTGTCGAACACGTAGTTGCCCATCGAGGCCAGGAACTGCGTGGGGTCGTCCGGCAGGCCGGGGGTCGTCTCCGGCTTCTCCACGAACGCCGAGATCCGCGTCCTGTCCTGTGGGTCCGTCTCGATCACCCCGAACGAGGAGGCCAGCTCGAGCGGCTGGCGCACCGCGGCCACGGTCGCCTTGGCGCCCGAGGCGATGTGCTGGTCCACCATCTGCTGGAAGTCCATGTGGTAGACGTGGTCCGCGCCGATGACGACGACGATGTCCGGCCGTGCGTCGTGGATCAGGTTCATGGACTGATAGATGGCGTTCGCGCTGCCCGTGAACCAGTCCTTGCCCCGGCGCTGCTGTGCCGGCACGGAGGCCACGTAGTTGTTCAGCAGCGTGGACATCCGCCACGTCTCGGAGATGTGGCGGTCCAGCGAGTGCGACTTGTACTGCGTCAGCACGACGATCTCGCGGTACCGGCTGTTGACCAGGTTGGACAGCGCGAAGTCGATGAGGCGGTACGTGCCGCCGAACGGGACGGCCGGCTTGGCACGGTCGGCCGTCAGCGGCATCAGGCGCTTGCCCTCACCGCCCGCCAGCACGACCGAGAGGACCTTCTTCTGCACCATCTGCGTCACTCCTCGTGAGCCGGGTCGTCGCGACCCGCACGCGTGCTCGGGGCGTGCGGGGCATCCGTGCCGCCAGACTATCGACCCCCGCCGGGCTGAACTAGGTTGGGGGCGTGCGCATCGACATCGTGAGCAAAGAGTTCCCCCCGTCCATCTACGGCGGTGCCGGCGTCCACGTCGCCGAGCTGACCCGTGTCCTGGCCTCCCGCGCCGACGTCCGCGTGCACGCCTTCGGCGCGCCGCGCGACCCGGACTACCACGGGGCCCGCGTCCTGACGTACCCGAACCCGCCCGGGTTCGACGCCGCCAACGGGGCCGTGCAGACCCTGGCCACCGACCTCACGATCCTCGGCGACCTCGAGGGCGCCGACGTCATCCACTCCCACACCTGGTACGCCAACCTGGCCGGCCACCTCGGCAAGCTCCTGCACCAGACCCCCCACGTCCTCTCCGCGCACTCCCTCGAGCCGCTGCGCCCCTGGAAGGCGGAGCAGCTCGGCGGCGGCTACGCCCTGTCCAGCTGGGCCGAGCGCACGGCGTACCTCGGGGCGGACGCGGTCATCGCGGTCTCGGACGGCATGCGCCGGGACATCCTGGCCTGCTACCCGGACGTGGACCCGGCGAAGGTGCACACGGTCCACAACGGCATCGACACGCAGGTCTGGACCCCGCAGACCGGCACCGCCGCACTGGAGAAGTACGGAATCGACCCGGACAAGCCCTCCGTCGCGTTCGTCGGCCGCATCACGCGCCAGAAGGGCGTGCCCCACCTGCTCCGTGCGGCCCTGCGGCTGCCGGAGGACGTCCAGCTCGTGCTGTGCGTGGGCGCCCCGGACACCGCGGAGCTGGCGCACGAGGTGAACGAGTTGATCTCCGAGCTGCGGCGCACCCGCCAGGGCGTCGTCGTGATCGAGGGGATGATCCCGCGCCACGAGGTGATGGAGATCCTCACGGCCGCCACCGTGTTCGCCTGCCCCTCGGTCTACGAGCCGCTGGGCATCGTCAACCTCGAGGCGATGGCGTGCGGCACCGCCGTCGTCGCCTCCGCCGTGGGCGGCATCCCGGAGGTCGTGCAGGACGGCGAGACCGGCCTGCTCGTCCCCTTCGAGCAGGTCGACGACGGCACGGGGGCGCCCGTGGACGAGGAGAGGTTCGCCGCCGACTTCGCGGCCGCGCTCACCCGCGTCGTGGAGGACCCGGAGCGCGCCCGCGCGATGGGTGAGGCCGGCCGGGCCCGCGCGATCGAGCACTTCTCGTGGGAGACCATCGCGGAGCGCACGATCGAGGTCTACGAGGCCGTGCTGCGCTGAGCCCGCCCGACCACGCACACGGGCCCCCGCCACCGCGAGGTGACGGGGGCCCGTGTGCGTCCGGGGACGGCCACGGTCAGCCGCGGCGACCCCGCGCCGCCTTCTCGCGGGCGCGCACGGCCTTCTCATCCTCCGGCTCCTCGCCGGCGGCCCGGCGGGCCGTGAACCAGGCGTGGGCCTCCTCCTGGCGCTGGGTCTCGGCGTCCGTGGCCACCGCCATGCGCAGGTGCTCGGGCTCGAGGCCGAACGACTCGACGAGCTCGAGGGCGAAGGGGCGCAGCCGCTCGGCCAGCCGGTTGACGTAGCCGCGCAGGGCCCGGGCGCGCTGGCTCGAGACGCGGCCGTGGGCCACGAACCAGCCGAGGTCGTCCTCGATGAGGCGCAGCGCGAACAGGTCGCGCAGCCACGTCAGGACGGTCTTCGTGGTCTCATCCGTGATGCCCTCCAGGGCGCGGGTGAAGGCCTCCCACTGCAGCAGCTCGCCGTGGTTGCGGGCGGCCTCGATGAGCTCGTGCTGGCGCGTGTTGAACGCCTCCGCCTGCGCCGCCTGGCCCTTGCCCCGGGCCCCCGAGAGGGTGCCGGCGATGTCGGCGGTCTTGGCACGGACGCGCTCGGTGAGCAGCTCATGCTGGACGGCGGGGTCCTTGAACCAGTTCGCCGAGCGGCGCTCGGACCCGCCGTCGGCCACGGACTGGACGGCCTTGTGCAGGCCCGCACGGTGGAGGGCGTCCGAGGCCTGATGGACCACGTAGCGGGAGACGGCGCCCACATTGAGACGTCCGAACTCCTTCGAGTAGTCGGTCAGCAGACGCTTGCCCACGAGCTGCAGGAGCACCGTGTTGTCGCCCTCGAACGTGACGTACACGTCCAGGTCGGCGCGCATCTGGGCCACCCGGTTCTCGGCGAGGAACCCGGCGCCGCCGCACGCCTCGCGGGCCTCCTGCAGGGTGTCCAGGGCGTGCCACGTGGTCAGCGGCTTCACGGCCGCGGCGAGCGTCTCGAGCTCCTGCCGGTCCACGTCCGTGTCGGAGCGGCCCGAGAAGACGTCGTCGAACTTCTCGACGAGCTCGTTGGAGGCGAAGGCGTCCGCGTAGGCGCGGGCCAGGCGGTCGATGAGGCGGCGCTGGTGGTTCTGGTAGTCCAGCAGCACCTCCTCCCGCTGCGGGTCGGAGGCCTTGAACTGGCGGCGCTGCTCCGCGTAGGCCAGCGCACCGTGCAGGCCGAGGAAGGAGGCCGTGGTGGCGGCGAGGGACAGGGAGACGCGGCCCTGGACGAGCGTGCCGAGCATCGTGAAGAAGCGACGCCCGGGGGAGGCGATGGGCGAGGAGTAGGTGCCGTCCTCGGCCACGTCGCCGTAGCGGTTGAGGAGGTTGGTGCGCGGGATGCGGACCTGAGTGAAGTGCAGACGGCCGTTGTCGATGCCGTTCAGTCCGCCCTTGAGGCCGTCGTCCTCGCCGCCCACGCCGGGCAGGAAGGCGCCCTTCTCGTCCCGGATGGGGACGTAGAAGCAGTGCACGCCGTGGTTGACGCCCCGGGTGATCAGCTGCGCGAAGACCGTGGCCGCCCTGCCGTGCAGCGCGGCGTTGCCGAGGTAGTCCTTCCAGGCGCCCTTGAACGGGGTGTGGATGACGAACTCCTGGGTCGCCTCGTCGTACGTGGCGGTCGTCGCGATCGAGGCGACGTCCGAGCCGTGCCCGATCTCGGTCATGGCGAAGGCGCCCGGGACGCTCAGGTCCATCGCGCCCGGCAGCCACCGGCGGTGGTGCTCCGCGGTGCCCAGGTGCAGGATCGCCGAGCTGAACAGGCCCCACTGCACACCGGCCTTGATCTGCAGGGAGGGGTCGGCGAGCACGAGGTCACCGAAGGCGGCGAGGTTGCCGCCGTGGTTGTCCTCGCCGCCGAACTCGCGCGGGAAGGCGCGGTGGACCGCGTTGCGCTCCACGAGGACGCCCAGCTGCCGCAGGACGCGGGCGCGGTGCTCGTCCATGCCGAGCAGCGGGTCGCGCCACAGGGCGGGATCCTTGACCAGTTCGCGGGATTCGCGGCGCTCCGCGGCCCAGCGGCCGAGGAGGGCCTCCTCGAGGGCCGCGGCGTCGAGGGAGCCGGGCGTCGGCCGCTCGGGCGCGATCTCGGCGACGTCGGAGGGAACCTCGGTGCTGGGCGTCGAGGACTGGGGGGCGAGCTTCTCGTGGACGGTCATGACGATGCTCCTGTTCGTGAGTGGGGGCGGGCGCGGACGGCGTCCGCCGCCGCGGGTTCGAGGGCGGCGCCGGGCGCGGCGCCGATGAGGCCGGTGAGCAGCCAGTCGGCGATGGCGCGGGCCATCGCCTCGACCGGGATGCGACCGGCGGCCGGGGTCCGCAGCCAGGTCTCGGCGGCGGCCCGGACGAGGCCGACGGCGGCGCGCGGCCACAGGGCGAGCGGGTCCGCCGGCGCCGGGGCGTGGCCCCGCGCGGCCATCCCGCGCGCCAGGCCCGACTCGAGCATGGCGTAGACGCGCTCGAGGAACGGGCCCAGCACAGGGGCCTCGGCCGCGGCGGGGGACGGGGCGACGGCGAACGCGTACACCTCGGGCGACGTCGCCGCGACCGTGAGGTACACCTCGACCATGCGACGCAGCGCCTCGGGTTCGGAGACCGGTTCGTCCGCGACCTCGAGCAGGCGGCGCTCCATGTGGGCGGTGACCCGCTCGGACACCGCCAGGCGCAGGCCCTCGCGGTCGCCGAAATAGCGGTAGTAGACGGTCTTGGAGGTGCCCGCGTGGGACGCGATCTCCTCCATCGAGGCGTGTGCGCCCAGGGCGTGCACGGCCGACCGGGCGGCCCGGACCAGTTCCAGACGGCGCTCGGCGCGGTGCCGGTCCCAGCGGACGCTGCGACCGTCCCGGGCGGTGGACGTGACGGGATTCACGAAACCGAGCGTATCAGGTACTGTGGATCACAGTCACCCACCCCGCCGACGTCCGTATCGTCCGTATCGTCCGGGGTGACAACGCCCCCGCCGCGTCGGCGGTGGGCCCGCCGTCGAGAGGACCGTCATGACCCACCACGAGACCCCCGCGTCCGAGACCGCCTCCCGCCCCGCCGTCGCCGGTGGAGCGCTGCGCCCCGCCGTCATCCTGGGCGGCAACCGCATCCCCTTCGCCCGTGCCAACACCGCCTATGCCGAGGTCGGGAACCAGGAGATGCTCACGGCCACGCTCGACGGCCTCGTCGCGCGGTTCGGGCTCCAGGGCGAGCGCCTCGGTCAGGTCACCGCCGGCGCCGTCCTCAAGCACCCGCGCAACTTCAACCTCACCCGCGAGGCCGTCCTGGGCTCCGCGCTCTCCGCCGCGACCCCGGCCGCCGACGTCCAGGTGGCCTGCGCCACCGGCATGGAGGCCCTGGGCACCCTGGCCAACAAGATCCGGCTCGGTCAGCTCGACTCCGCCATCGGCGGCGGCGTGGACTCGATCTCGGACGCACCCGTCTCGCTCTCCGACGGTGCGCGCCGCGTGCTGCTGCAGCTGAACACCGCCAAGACCATGAAGGACCGCCTGCGCGCCCTCGCCCAGCTGCGCCCCGGGCAGCTCGTGCCCGAGCCGGCCGGTGCGGGCGAGCCGCGCACCGGCATGTCCATGGGCGAGCACCAGGCCCTGACCACCCACAAGTGGGGCATCACCCGTCAGGCCCAGGACGAGCTCGCCGCGGCCTCCCACCGGAACCTCGGCGCCGCGTACGCCGCCGGGTACATGGACGATCTGGTGACCCCGTTCCACGGCCTGGCCCGCGACAACAACCTCCGCCCCGACTCCACGCCGGAGAAGCTGGCCGGCCTGAAGCCCGCGTTCGGTCGCCAGCTGGGGGACGAGGCGACCATGACGGCCGCCAACTCCACCCCGCTCACCGACGGCGCCTCCGCGGTGCTGCTCTCCTCCGAGGAGTGGGCCGCCGAGCGCGGGCTTCCCGTGCTCGCCGAGTTCGTGGACATGGAGAACGCCGCCGTGGACTTCGTCGACGGGCACGAGGGCCTGCTCATGGCCCCGGCCTACGCCGTCCCGCGCCTGCTGGCCCGGCACGGGCTCACCCTCGACGACCTCGACTTCGTGGAGATCCACGAGGCGTTCGCCGGCACCGTCCTGTCCACCCTCGCCGCCTGGGAGGACGAGGAGTACTGCCGCGAGCGCCTCGGGCTGCCGGGTGCGCTGGGCTCGGTGGACCGCGCCCGGCTCAACGTGCACGGCTCCTCGTTGGCGGCGGGTCACCCCTTCGCCGCGACCGGCGGCCGCATCGTCGCCCTGCTGGCCAAGATGCTGCACGAGAAGGGGGAGGGCTCCCTCGGCCTCATCTCCGTCTGTGCCGCCGGCGGCCAGGGCATCGTCGCCCTGCTCCGCGGCCGCTGAGCCCCGACCGACCCGACCCGAGAGGACCGACCATGACCGACCGTTACGGCACCTTCGTCGCCTCGCCCCTGGGCCGCCGCCTCACCGGCGCCCTGGGCCTGCCTCAGCCCGTCGAGCTGCGCCGGCACACCCCCGGCGACCCCGTGCTGCCCGGCTCCGTTCTCGTCCTGGGCGCGACCCCCGCAGCCGCGGACGCCCGCACCCTCTTGGCCTCGTGGGGCCTCGAGGTCGCCGACGCCCCCCGGGAGGGCGCCCGCCACGCGGCGATCGTCGCGTGCTTCGACGGGGTCGCCACGCCCGCGGACCTCGGCGCGGTGGCGCTGGAGATCGGCGGCGCGCTGCGCTCGCTGGGCTCCTCCTCGCGCGTGGTGACCGTGTTCGAGGACCCCGAGGCCGCCACGGACCCGACCCTGCGCGCCGCCCGCCAGGGCGTGACGGGCCTGACCCGCTCCATCGCGCACGAGATGCGTCGCGGCGGCACGGCCAACGGCCTGGTCCTGGGCGAGGGTGTGCCGCTCACCGCCCCCGGTGCGGCCGGCGCGCTGGCGTTCCTGCTCTCCGGCCGTGCGGCGTACGTCTCCGGCCAGTTCGTGCCCGTCGCCACCGCCGACGGCGCGGTCCCCGCCGACGCGGCGCGCCCGCTGGCCGGCAAGGTGGCCGTGGTCACGGGTGCCGCCCGCGGCATCGGCGCCGCTATCGTTCGGACGCTCGCCCGCGACGGGGCCGTCGTCGTCGGTGTGGACGTCCCGGCGGCGGGCGAGGCGCTGGCCGAGGTTGTGAACGAGGTGGGCGGCACCGCGCTGGCCCTGGACATCACGGCGCCGGACGCCGGCACGCGCATCCTCGAGCACTGCCGCACCCGGCACGGCCGGATGGACGCGGTGGTGCACAACGCCGGGATCACCCGGGACCGGATGCTGGCCAACATGGACGCCGCACGCTGGGACTCCGTCCTCGCCGTGAACACCACGGCCCAGCTGGCCATGAACGAGGCGTTCCTCGCCGAGGACGCCCGGGACGTGGCGGGTCAGGGGCTGCGCATCGTGGGCCTGGCCTCCATCTCCGGCATCGCGGGCAACCGCGGCCAGACGAACTACGCGGCCTCGAAGGCCGGGGTCATCGGCCTGACCGCGGCGTCCGCCCCGGTCCTCGCGGCCCGCGGGGGCACGATCAACGCGGTGGCCCCGGGCTTCATCGAGACCGAGATGACCGCGAAGATCCCGCTCGCCACGCGCGAGGTGGGCCGGCGGCTCAACGCGCTGCAGCAGGGCGGCCTGCCGCAGGACGTGGCCGAGACGGTGGCCTGGCTCGCCTCGGACGCCGCCGGCGGCACCAACGGGGCCACGCTGCGGGTCTGCGGCCAGTCGAAGCTGGGGGCGTGAGGATGCAGACCACGCAGCTGTCCGCCCCGCCCTCCCTCGGCCGGCTCTACGTCCGGGCCGCCGGGCGGGCCGCCACGGACGCCGTCGTCCGTCGGCGCCGTCCCCGCGAGCTCCCGGACCGTCAGGTGGTCGTGACCGGCCACCGCATCCCGGCCGAGGCCGTGACCGCGTGGCGCGGGGCCGTCGGGTCCGCCAATCCGGCGGACCTGCCCTCGGTCCTGGTGCACACCCAGGTGTTCGGCGCGGCCATGGAGCTGATGGCCGACCCCGAGTTCCCGCTGCCCCTGCCCGGGCTGGTGCACCTGAGCAACACCGTCCTGCACCACCGGCCCGTCGCGGCGGAGACCGCCCTGCGCGTCACCGCACGTGCGGTGGGTCTCGTCCCGCACCACGCGGGCACCGCCGTGGACGTCGTCGTGACCGTCGAGGGGCCCGGCGACGACGGCGAGGAGGCACTGCTGTGGGAGGGCGTCTCCCGGTACCTCGCCAAGGGCGTCCACCTCTCCGGCCTGCGTCCCGAGCGGCCCGCCCGCCCGGACTTCGTGCCCCCGACGCCGACCGCCCAGTGGCGCTTCGGGACGGGGGCCGGACGCCGGTACGCGGGCGTCTCCGGGGACTGGAACCCGATCCACCTGACGGGCGTCTCGGCTCGACTGTTCGGCATGAAGGGCGCGATCGCCCACGGGATGTTCCTGGCCGCCCGGATGCTCGAGGGCCGTGAGCCGGCCGGCGCCGGGTTCCGCTGGCACATCGACTTCGAGGCGCCCGTCGTGCTGCCGACCACCGTGGCCGTCCGCTACGAGCCCGGGCCCGACGGCGGCACGCGCGTGTGGGGCTGGGATGCGCGGCGCCGGCGCCCGCACTTCTCCGGGGAGATCACTCCGCTCGAGCCCTGACGGCCGGGCCGACGCGTCGGCCCGCCGGGACCACCCGTCCCGGCGGGCCGGTGAGCGCGGCGGCTCAGGCGTCCGGCCCGGGCGACCGCCGCGGCACGGCGGCGACGGCCTCGAGCAGCCCGTCCGCGTAGGCCTCCCACGAGTGACCGGCGGCGTGACGCACGGCGCCGGGCCCCAACGCGGCCCAGGCGTCACGATCCGCCAGGATCTCGGCCAGGGCATCGGCCCACGCCTCAGGGGTGCCCGCCGTCACGTGGCGGCCGGACACGCCGTCGAGGACCGCGTAGACCAGTCCGCCGACCCGGTGCGCCAGCACGGGCGTGCCGCAGGCCTGTGCCTCGAGGGCGACCAGGCCGTAGGTCTCCGACGCGCTCGGCATCGCCACCACGTCCGCCGCCCGGAACTGGGCGGCCAGGGCGGGCGCGGGCACCGGCCCGGAGAACGTCACCAGGTCGGCGACCCCCTCCTCCGCGGCCAGGCTCGCCAGGTCCAGCTCGTCGCCCCCCGAGGCGGCCCCGTTCACGTGCAGGCGCACACCCGGGTCGGCGCCCGTGCCACCGGCCCGCTCGCGCAGCACACCGAGGGCGGCCACGAGCAGGTGCGGGCCCTTGTGCCGCTGCACGCGGCCGGCGAACAGAACCCGCAGGGCTCCGTTGTCGTCCGGGGCGCCCGGCCACTGCGCGGCGCCCTCCGGCGTGAACGTCTCGAGGTCGGCCCCGGGGGGCAGCACCCGGGTGCGGGCGCGGGGCACGTCCAGCAGCTCGCGCAGGTCGGCGACCTCGGCGGCGGAGTTGACCACGAGCAGGTCGGCCCGCTCGGCGACCTCGCGCTCGGCCTCGATCCGCGCGGCCGGCTCGCGCAGCTCGGGGTCCTCGAGCATCTTCGCCGCCGCCGTGGTGTGCATGGTCTGCAGGTACGGGGCGTGCGCCGCCCGCGCCAGCGCCGCGGCGGTGGACCCGGAGAGCCAGTAGTGGCCGTGCACGAACGCGACGGGCGGGGCGTCCGCGCCACCGAGGACGGGACCGCCCGGCACGGCGTCCGAGGCGAGCCAGTCCAGGGCCGCGCGGGTGAACTCGGCGCCCAGTCCCGCCAGCTCCTCCTTGGGCACGGGAGCGGACGGCCCGGCGGCGAGGTCCACGACCGTGACCGGCGGGGCCTGCCCGCCGGCGTCCAGCATCCGGACCCGTGCGCCATCCGCTCCCACCGGCTCCTCCGCCCGGGTCAGCAGGATCATCCGCACGCCCCGGCGGGCCAGGGCCACGGCGGCCTGCCGCACGTAGACGTTCATGCCGCCGGCGTCGCCGCGGCCGGGCTGGGCCAGGGGGGAGGTGTGCAGGCTGACCCCGATCCCCACCGGCACGGACGCCCGCAGTTCGGCGTCCACGGCGTCGAACAGCCGGGCCGCCGACGCCGAGTCCGCCAGGTCCTCGACGGAGACCATCCGTCCGGCGCCGTCGCCGAGCGGCACAGTCCAGTTCGGGTACTGGTCCTGGAGGGTGCCGGGCTGGTTCTGGATGCGCCGCTCGCCCACGGCGTCCACGAGCGCCACGCTGTGCAGGGCCGAGGGCGCCTGCGCGAGCAGGCGGTGCAGGGCCACGATCTGGCGTTCGCGCACCTCGGGGCCGGCGTCGGGGACGTCCACGTCCGCCTCGGCGAGCAGCCCGCGCCGGGCCGCGGCGGCGAGGAACGCGCGCACCTCCTCCGCCGACCGGCGGCGTTCCTGGGCGACGTCCACGGTGTAGAGGCCCAGCCGTTCGCGCAGGTCCACCTGGACGCCCTCGAGGTAACCGGCCGTGGGCGGCAGGTCGTGCGTGTTCACCGCCGCCATGGCCAGCCGCCGGTAGCGCTCCGGCGGGGTGGGCTCGCCGTCCTCCTGTTCGAACCACAGGATCGACGTGCCGAGCACGCCGGCCTCGGCCAGGCGGCGCTGCACCCACGGCTCGAACGTGCCGAGGTCCTCGCCCACCACGACGACGCCGGCCCGCTCGGCCTCGAGCGTGAGCACGGCGAGCATCGCCTCGTGGTCGTATTCGACGTACGCGCCCTGGGTGGCACCGGCGCCCTCCGGGATCCACCACAGGCGGAACAGCCCCAGGACGTGGTCCATCCGGATGCCGCCCGCGCCGCGCAGCACGGTGCGCAGCATGTCCCGGAACGCGGCGTAGCCGGTCTCGGCCAGGCGGCGCGGATGCCAGGGGTGCTGCGACCAGTCCTGGCCCAGCTGGTTGAACAGCTCGGGCGGCGCGCCGACGGACATGGTCGGCACCAGCACGTCCCCGAGCATCCACGCGTCCGCGGTCTCGCGGGTCGCCCCGACTGCCAGGTCCACCATGACGCCCATGCGCATGCCGGCCGCCCGGGCCCGCTCCTGCACGCCGGCGAGCTGCTCGGCGGCGATCCACTGCACCCAGCGGTGCAGGTCGACGTCGGTCGCGCGTTCGACGCGGACCCGCTCCGCCTCGACCCCGCCCGGCGCCCAGGCCGGGTCGGCGAGATCGGGTCCGGTGCCGTCGCCGTCCAGCCGCAGGACGGACCAGAGGGCGAAGTCGTCCAGGCCCGGGCCGGCCTCGGCGCGGAACCGTGCGTAGGCGGCCTCGCGCTCGGGGGAGCGGGGCACCTCGTGCACGCGGCGCAGCGCGGGCCACAGGACGGCGGCGACGGCGGCCCGATCGATCCGGCCGGTGCGCTCCAGCTCCGCCTGGACGCGGGCGCCGGCCGACCGCAGCTCCGCCTGCTCCGCGGCGGGCAGGTCGGCGAACTCGGGGATCGAGGGCACGTGCACGACCAGCGCCGAGAGGAACCGACGGGAGACGGGGGAGTAGGGGGAGTCCGCCGGATGGGGGCCGGGCTCGATCGCGTGCAGGGGGTGCAGCAGCAGGAAGTCGGCACCGTGCCGGGCGACGATCTCGGCCAGGGACGCCATGTCCGCCGCGTCGCCGATGCCCCACGAGTCCGCCGAGGTCACCGAGTAGCCCTGCGCGGCCGCGCCCCAGCCGCGGCGCTCGAGGAAGGGACGCGCCGTGCTCAGCCGGGTCGGGGCGCAGACCAGGACCGCGGAGGCGGTGGAGCCGGAGCCGCTGGTCACCTCCAGCCGGTGCCAGCCCGGGGCGAGGTCGGCGGGGATCTGAACGTGGACGCGCTCGCGTTCGACGCCGTCCACGAGGCGGACCTCGGACACCGGCTCGCTCACGCTCACCTCGAGGGTCCGCCCGTCCTCCGTGCGCACGCGGGCCACGACCGGCTCGCCCGCGGCCACGTGGCACGGCACGGACAGGCGGTGGCCGGACCGGGCGGCCACGGTGGGCGGGAGCACGTCCCGCCAGGGGGCCGTCTCCGCCTCCTCCAGCGCCTCGGCCAGAGCGGCGACCCCGTCCGGACGGACCGACACCCCGAGGGCGGCGAGCACCTTCACGAGGGCCTCGTCCGGCACGGTCTGGGCCGAGCCGTCCTGCCCGACGTACTCGGGCTGCACCCCGTGGGCTCGCGCGAGCCGGTGCAGCAGTGCGGGGGCTTCCAGGGCCATCAGGTCCTCCATGCCGTCGTGCGGTTCCACCGACGGCGCCTGCCGTCGCACAGACACCACTCTAGAGGGGACGCCGGTCCGGGGAACACGCAGGGCCCCGGTCGTGACGACCGGGGCCCTGCTGCTCGACGAGCGGTGCGCGAGGGGGGACTTGAACCCCCACGTCCTTGCGGACACAGCGACCTCAACGCTGCGCGTCTACCAATTCCGCCACTCGCGCTCATCGGTGGAGCCCTGGGAGAGGCTCCGTCGCCCACCGCGTTCCGGTCCTGTCCGGTCCGTCCCGCTCCGGGCAACTCGAGAAAGATAGCACGGGTTCGGGCTAGGCTCAAAACCATGGTCGAGAACATCGAGAACCCCGCCCGCTCGCGCCCCGAGGACCGCGTCGTGGAGATCTGCCGCGACCTCATCCGGATCGACACCACCAACCGCGGGGGCAACGTCTCCGTCGGTGAGCCTGAGGCCGCGGAGTACTGCGCCCGGCTCATGACCGAGGCGGGGATGACCCCCCGCTTCTTCGAGTCGGCGCCGGGCCGGGTCTCCGTCGTCGGGCACCTGCCGGGCTGGGATCCGGAGGCGCCGGGGCTCGTCATCCACGGGCACACGGACGTGGTCCCCGCCGAGGCGGACGAGTGGAGCGTGGACCCGTTCGGCGCCGAGCTCAAGGACGGCATGATCTGGGGGCGCGGCGCCGTGGACATGAAGGGCATGGACGCCATGGTGCTCGCGGTGCTGCTGCACCTGGCCCGCACGGGCCGCCGGCCGCGGCGACCCCTGACGGTTGCGTTCTTCGCCGACGAGGAGGCCGGCGGCGTCTACGGCGCACGCTGGGTCGTGGACCATCACCCCGAGGTGTTCGACGGGTGCACCGAGGCGATCTCCGAGGTGGGGGGCTTCTCCACCGAGGTGCACGGCTCGCGCGCCTACCTCGTGCAGACCGCGGAGAAGGGGCTCGCCTGGCTCAACCTCACCGCGGAGGGCGCCCCCGGGCACGGCTCGGCCCCGCACCCGGACAACGCGGTCACCCGGCTGGCCGGCGCCATGACCCGCATCGGCGGGCACGAGTGGCCGCTCGTGTACACCAAGACCACGCGCGCGCTGCTCGAACAGGTGGCCGAGATCATGGGCGTGGATTTCGACGAGACGGACCCGACGCCGCAGCTCGACGCGCTCGGGCAGGCCCGTTCCTGGGTGGCCGGCACCCTGCGCACCTCGTCCAACCCGACGGGGCTGACCGCCGGCTACAAGCACAACGTCATCCCGTCCTCGGCCACCGGCACCGTGGACGTGCGCCTGATCCCCGGGGAGGAGGAGTCCGCCCTCGCCACGATCGCCGAGCTCGCCGGTCCCGACGTGACCATCGCACCCGAGCACCGGGACGTCACCCTGGAGACCCCCTTCTCCGGGGACCTGGTGGAGCTGATGATCGCCTCGCTGCAGGCGGAGGACCCCGAGGCCCAGGTGCTGCCGTTCATGCTCGGCGGGGGCACGGACAACAAGTCCCTCTCCCGGCTGGGCATCACCGGCTACGGCTTCGCGCCCATGCGCCTGCCCGCCGACCTGGCCTTCACGTCCCTGTTCCACGGCATCGACGAGCGGGTGCCCGTGGACGCGCTCGAGTTCGGCTGCCGGGTGCTCGAGCGGATGCTGGAGCCGCGCTGATCCGGGCCGCGGGCGGCGACGACGGCCGGGGCGGCGTCGTCGCGCCCGCGCCTCAGAGGGTCTGCAGGGTCGAGGCCACGCGCATCACGCGGCGGCGCATCCAGTAGCGGCGCGCCCCGTCACGGTAGTGCACGGAGCGCTGCAGCTCCCATTGGCCGTACTCCGCGTGCTCCACGAGGCGCCGCCGGGCGTCGGCGAGGGACTCGTGGGCGGCGACCGTCATCACCAGGTACTCCCACTTCTGTCCGCGGGAGATCGCGTCGAGGGTCGAGGACATCAGCTGTTCACGCACCCGCCCATCCTGGCAGACGGCGTCGGGTCCGGCGGCCGGTCCCGCACGGCCCACCCCTGGCCGCGTCACCGGCCACCGGGTTACCGTTCACCCATGAGCTCTGACGCCCGCATGGCCCTCGAGGCCCTCACCACCGCCCTGAACGAACACCTCGTGGCCGCGCAGAACAAGCGGGGCGAGGACGACCCCGCCGTCGAAGCCGCCTTCTTCGCCGTGGCCGACGCCTTCGAGGCCTACGAGGACGCCCTGTACGCGGACACCGAGGAGGTCACCCCGCTCGACCTCTTCGACGACGAGGACGACGACGACTGACCGTCCTGCTCGTGACGGATCGCACGGCCCCGGGTTCCCACCCGGGGCCGTGGCGTACAGTGACCCTCCGTGACGTGGATCGAAGCCATCATCCTGGGCCTGGTGCAGGGCCTCACGGAGTTCCTGCCCATTTCCTCCTCCGCCCACATCCGCATCGTGGGCGAGTTCCTGCCCTCCGCGACCGACCCGGGGGCGGCCTTCACGGCCATCACGCAGCTCGGCACGGAGCTGGCGGTCCTCATCTACTTCTGGCGCGACATCACCCGCATCATCGGCCGGTGGTGCGCCGCGGTCACGGGGCGGATCCCGCACTCGGACCCCGATGCGCGCATGGGCTGGCTGATCATCGTGGGCTCGATCCCGATCGCGGTCCTGGGCCTGCTGCTGGAGGACTGGATCGACACGGAGTTCCGGTCGCTGTGGATCACGGCGACCATGCTCATCGTGTTCGGCGTCCTGCTCGCCCTGGCGGACCGGCTCGGCCGTCAGACCAAGCCGCTCGAGAAGCTCACCGTGCGGGACGGCGTCCTCTACGGCCTGGCCCAGGCCCTCGCGCTGATCCCGGGCGTCTCGCGCTCCGGCGGCACCATCGCGGCCGGCCTGGCCATGGGCTACACCCGGCCCGCCGCCACCCGCTACGCGTTCCTGCTGGCGGTGCCCGCCGTGTTCGCCTCCGGCCTGTACAAGCTGTACACCTCGCTCACCGATCCCGGCACGCAGGGCCCGTACGGCATGGGGGAGACGCTGGTCGCGACCGCGATCGCCTTCGTGGTGGCCTACGCGGTCATCGCCTGGCTCATGCGCTTCATCAGCACCAACTCGTACCTGCCGTTCGTCTGGTACCGCATCCTCCTGGGCGGCGTCCTGTTCGCCCTGCTGGGCGCGGGCGTCATCAGCGCCTGAGCCCGCTCCCGCCGCCGGGCATGGCGGCCCGGCACCGCCGAACCACCCCGATCTGAGGAGTCCCGTGAAGTCCTGGAGCACCCCCGCCCCGCCCGCCGTGCCGAGCCGCCCCGACCGGCTGCGGCTGCACGACACCGCCACGGGACGGACTCGGCATCCGGGCAACGACGCGCAGCGCGCCTCGCTGTACGTCTGCGGGATCACCCCGTACGACGCGACGCATCTCGGCCACGCGAGCACCTATGTGGCCTTCGACCTGCTGCACCGCTACTGGCGCGCGGCCGGTCTCGAGGTCGCCTACGTCCAGAACGTGACCGACGTGGACGACCCCCTGCTCGAGCGGGCCGAGGCGACCGGCGTCGACTGGCGCGCGCTCGCCGAGGAGCAGACCGACCTGTTCCGTGCGGACATGGCCGCCCTCGAGGTGCTCGCCCCGGACCACTACGTCGGCGCGACCGAGGCGGTGGGCCTGGTGGTGGACGCCGTCGAGACGATGCTGGCGGCGGGCCGGGCCTACCGCGTGCCGGGCGGCGACGGCGAGCCCGACGGGGACGTCTACTTCGACGTCCGCGCGGCCCAGTCCGCGACCGACTGGCGCCTCGGACAGGTCTCCGCGATGGGCCTGGACGAGATGGCCGCGGTGTTCCCGGAGCGGGGAGGCGATCCCGACCGCCCCGGCAAGCGCGACCCGCTGGACCCGCTGCTGTGGCGCGTGCACCGCGAGGGCGAGCCTGCCTGGGACGGTCGGTCGCTCGGCTCCGGCCGGCCCGGCTGGCACATCGAGTGCTCCGTGATCTCCCGGGCCCACCTGCCGGCGCCGTTCACGGTGCAGGGCGGCGGCTCCGACCTGCGGTTCCCGCACCACGAGTTCTCCGCCGCGCACGCCACCGCCGTCGACGGCCTGCCGCTCGCGCACACCTACGCGCACACCGGCATGGTGGCCCTGGACGGCGAGAAGATGTCCAAGTCCCTCGGCAACCTCGAACTCGTCTCCCGCCTGCGGGCGCGGGGCGTCGAGCCGGTGGCCGTCCGCGCGGCGATCCTCGCGCACCACTACCGGTCGGACTGGGAGTGGTCCGAGCAGGTGCTGGCCGACGCCCAGGCGCGGGTGGCCCGTTGGCGCGCCGCCCTGGACGGACCGCATGCCGCCGCCGGCGTCGCCGTGCTGGACGCGGTGCACGCGGCGCTCTCGGACGACCTCGACGCCCCCCGCGCGCTGGAGGCCCTCGACGCATGGGCGGCCGGCACCCTGCCGGGCCTGGCCGAGGCCGCCGCCGACCCGCTGCCGGTGGTCGACGTCGTGGCGGCGCTGCTGGGTCTGCGCCTGCGCTGACCCCGCCGGGCGCGGCCGGGCGTCAGCGTCCGCCGCGCCCGCGCAGATAGCGCTCGAACTCCCGCGCGATCGACTCGCCCGAGGCCTCCGGCAGCTGCTGGGTGTCCTGGGCCTCCTCGAGCTGCCGGACGTAGGCGGCGACGTCGGGGTCCTCGGCGGCCAGCTCGTCCACGCCGCGCTGCCAGGCCCTCGCGTCGTCCTCGAGCCCGCGCGTGGACACGCTCACGTGCAGCAGGTCCTCGACCGCCTCGACCAGCCCGAGCAGCGTCTTGGGGGAGGGCGCCTGGGCCACGTAGTGGGGCACCGTCCCCCACAGCGAGAGGCTCGGCAGGCCGCGGCGCGCGGCCTCGTCCGCGATGACGCCGATGATCCCGGTGGGCCCCTCGTAGACCGGACGGTCCGCGCCGACGGCCACCCGCACGTCCACGAGCGGCGAGGTCGGGCGGGCGCGCAGGGGCCGGGTGTGGGGCACGTCCGCCAGCAGCGCGCCCAGCGTCACGACGGCGTCCACGTCACGCGCGTCGGCCGCCGTGAACAGCTCCTCGAGGAACGCGCGCCACCGCACGTTCGGCTCCACGCCGACGGCGAGGAGCACACGCACCCCGTCCGGCGGGGCAGCCTCGCCCGCGACGGGCCGACCCTCACGGTCCAGGAGCGCCTCGTGCAGGGTGATCGCCGGCCAGTCCAGCGTCCCCAGCCCGTCGGCGTCGCGCCGGACCAGGGGTCGAGTGACCTGGTAGTCGTAGAACTCGCCGTCGCACACCCGTCCCGCGTCCGCCGCGTCCCACTGCTCCCGCAGCGCGCCCAGGGCCCCGGTCGCGGCCTCCCCGGCGTCGTTCCACCCCTCGAAGGCCAGCAACAGGACCGTGGGGGCCCGCCGCCCGGCCTCGAGCTCGTCCACGGTCGCCGTCAGGTGGGTCCGCAGCGGGCCCAGGACGTCGTCCGGCTGGTCCTCGGAGGTAGCGTCGGTCATGGCGGCCAGCCTAGACACGGCCCGACGACGGGGCCACGGCCCGCGATCCGCCCCGCACACCCCGGCGGCGGCGCTCGATAGGATGCACTCCATGCCCCGCCACCCCGCGCCCGCCCCGGACGACCGTGCCCGCCGCCTGCCACGCGCCGTCCTGTGGGACATGGACGGCACCCTCGTGGACACGGAGCCCCTGTGGAACGCCGTCCAGCGCCGCCTGGTGGTCGAGCACGGCGGCACCTGGTCGGATGACCTGGCCGCCTCCCTCGTGGGACGCCCCCTCGACGAGGGAGCGCGCCGCCTGCAGGAGGCCGGGCTGGACCTGCCCGTGCAGCGGATCATCGACCTGACGATGGACGAGGTCGTCCAGGGGGTCGTCCGTGGGGTGCCATGGCGGCCGGGTGCCCGGGAGCTGCTCGTCGCGCTCGCCGAGGCCGGCGTGCCGGGCGCCCTCGTGACGATGTCCCATGCCCCGCTGGCCCGCGCGCTGGCCGAGCGGGCGCCGGCGGGCACGCTGGACGTCGTCGTCTCGGGGGACATGGTCTCCCGGGGCAAGCCCGACCCGGAGGCGTACCAGCTGGGCCTGCAGCTGCTGGCCGAGCGGACACCGGGGCTGACGGCCGCCGACTGTGTGGCGGTCGAGGACTCCCCGGTGGGCGTCGGCGCGGCCGTGGCCGCGGGCCTGCCGACGGTCGGCGTGCCCAGCGTGCTGCCGCTGCCGGCGGGGCTCGCGACCGTCGAGTGGACGACGCTCGCCGGCCGCACGCCGGCCGACCTCGCCGCGGTCCGCCGGATCGCCGCCGCGCGCGGGCCCGGGGCGGACGGGGCCGGATGAGCGGGCCCGCCTCCGTCCGGCTGGGCACGATCGCCGGCGCGCCGGTGCGCCTGTCCTGGTCCTGGCTCCTGATCGCCGCGGTCATCACCCTCGCGTTCGGCCCGCAGATCCAGCGCGCGCTGCCCGCGATCGGCGGCGGCGCCTACGCGGTCGCCCTGGGGTACGCCGTGCTCCTGGCCCTCTCCGTCCTGGTCCACGAGGCCGCCCACGCCCTCACCGGCCGCGCCTTCGGCCAGCGCACCGAGGAGATCGCGCTCACCCTGTGGGGCGGGCACACCCAGTTCCGCAGCCCGTCCGCTCGACCGCTGGACACGGTCCTCACCGCGATGGCCGGCCCCGCCGCGAACCTCGTGCTCGCGGGCCTCGCCCATCTGGCGGCCCGCGCCGTGCCCGGCCCGTCCGTTCCCGCCCTGCTGCTCGAGGTCACGGTGTGGGCCAACCTCCTCCTGGCCGCGTTCAACGCGCTGCCGGGCACCCCGCTCGACGGCGGCCGCATGGTCGAGTCCGCCGTCTGGGCCGCCACCGGCTCCCGGGCCCGTGGCGTCGAGGCGGCCGGCTGGGCCGGGCGCGTCGTCGCGGTGGGCGTCCTCGCGGCGGTGCTCGGCCCCCCGACCCTCGCAGGCCGCGCGCCGGACCTGTTCGTCGTCGTCCTGGCGGCCTGGGTCGCCCTCACGCTGTGGCGGGGCGCGGACGACGCCGTGCGCCACGGGCGCTGGAGCCGCCGGCTGGAGACCCTGCGGCTCGAGCAGGTCGAGGCGCCCGCCATCGCCCTGCCCGAGCACCTCAGCGTCGCCGAGGCCCTGGCCCAGGCGGACGGCGGCCGCCGCGCCGTCGTGGCCGTGGACGGGGCCGGTCGGCCCCGCGGCGTGCTGGACCTCACGGCCGCGGCGGGCCTGACCCCGGCGCGCCGCACGACCACCGCCCTGGCCGCGGTCGCCGTCGCCCTGGCTCCGGAGGCCGTCCTCGTCCGCGACGACGTCCCCGCCGCCGGTCCCGACCTGGCCGCCCGCCTGGCCGACCCCCAGACCCCCGTGTGGGTGCTGACCGACGCGCACGGCCTCGTGCGCTCCGTGGTGCCCCGCGAGACGATCCTCGCCGCCGTCGACGCGACGCGGCGTCCCTGAACCGAAGGAGCCCCCCATGACCGAACCCACCGGCGTGAGCGCGCGCCGCGGCCCCCTGCGGGCCGGCCAGCGCGTGCAGATCAAGGACGCGAAGGGCCGCCTCAACACGATCACCCTGCTGCCCGGCGGGGAGTTCCACAGCTACCAGGGCGTGCTGCGGCACGACGACCTGATCGGCGGCTTCGAGGGCGTCGTGGTCGAGAACTCGGCCGGCCAGCCGTACCAGGTGCTGCGCCCCCTGCTGAACGACTTCGTCCTGTCCATGCCCCGCGGCGCCACGGTGGTCTACCCGAAGGACGCGGCGCAGATCGTGCAGCAGGCGGACATCTTCCCGGGCGCCGTCGTGGTCGAGGCCGGCGTGGGCTCCGGCGCCCTGTCCATGTCCCTGCTGCGCGCCGTGGGCGACCACGGGCGCCTGCACTCCTACGAGCGCCGCCCGGAGTTCGCGGACGTCGCCCGGGCCAATGTGGAGGCCTTCTTCGGCGCCGAGCACCCCGCCTGGTCGGTGCACCTCGGCGACGCGCAGGAGGAGATGCCCAAGGTCCACGAGCCGGGCTCCGTGGACCGGGTGGTCCTGGACATGCTGGCCCCCTGGGAATGCCTCGACGCCGTCGCCGAGGTCCTGGCCCCCGGCGGTGTGTGGCTGAACTACGTGGCCACCGCCACCCAGCTCTCCCGCGTGGCCGAGGCCATCCGGGACTCGGGCCGCTTCACGCAGGTCGAGGCCAACGAGACCCTCGTGCGCGGCTGGCACCTGGACGGGCTCGCCGTGCGCCCCGACCACCGCATGGTCGCGCACACCGGCTTCCTCCTCACGGCCCGCCGCCTGGCCTCGGGCGAGGAGGCGCTGCGCCTGAAGAAGCGCTCCAAGGTCTCCGAGTTCAAGGCCGAGGACGTCGAGGCCTGGCAGCCGGCCGACGCGGCCCGGTGGACGCCCGAGGCCCTCGGCGAACGGCCGATCACGGACAAGAAGGCGCGCAAGGCGGCGAAGGAGGCCCGCCTCATGGCCGCGCGGTCACGCGCCGCCGAGCAGGGCGTGGACGCGTACGGTGGGAGGACCCAGACCGGGGAGCAGGACTGAGTGGACGGAGCACCGGTGGACCACCACGCGCAATCAGGCACGGAGCACGCCGAGCAGCGCCTCGCCGAGGCGCGGGAGCTGCTGCGGCAATCCCAGGCCGAGGCCGAACGGCTGCGGCACCAGCTGCAGTCCGCCCAGCGGCACGCCGCCGGCCTGAGCGAACGCCGTCGGGCCGCCGAGGCCCAGACGCAGACGGCCGCCCGCAACAACCGGCGCATGGTCGAGCTGCTCGAGGCCACGCGCGCCGAGATCACGACGCTCAAGGAGAACCTGGACGCCGTCACGCATCCGCCGTTCACCTTCGCCACCCTCGAGGCCGTCCACGCCCCGCGCGAGCCCGAGGAGGGCGTGGAGACCGGCGCCGTGGTGCGCGGGGGAGCGGACGTCGTGCAGAACGGCCGGCGGCTGCGCGTGACGGTCTCCCCACTGCTCGACGCCGCCCGCCTCACCCCCGGCGCCCAGGTGCTGCTGGACGAGTCCAGCTCGATCGTCGGCGTCGCCCCGGGCACGGGGTCGGGTCAGCTGCTGCGCGTCAAGGAGGCGCTGCCCGACGGCGGCCTCGTCCTGGCCGGCACGGCGGACGAGGAGCGCGTGGTGCGGCGCGCGCCCGCGCTGGAGGGCGTCGACCTGCGCCACGGGGACGCCGTCACCGTGGACGCCCGCGTCGAATGGGCGCTGCGGCGGGTCGAGCTGTCCGAGGTGGACGAGGTGCTGCTGGAAGAGGTCCCGGACGTCACGTTCGAGGACATCGGCGGCCTCGGCCCGCAGATCGACCGGATCCGCGAGGCCGTCGAGATCCCGTTCCTGCACCCGGAGGTCTACCGCGAGCACGGTCTGCGCGCCCCCAAGGGGATCATGCTGTACGGCCCGCCCGGCACCGGCAAGACCATGCTCGCCAAGGCCGTGGCCAACGCCCTCTCGGCCCGCAGCGCGGACGGCGAGCGCTCGTTCTTCCTCAACGTCAAGGGACCCGAGCTGCTGAACAAGTACGTGGGCGAGACCGAGCGGCAGATCCGCGTCATCTTCGACCGGGCCCGCGAGAAGGCCCACGCCGGCTTCCCCGTGGTCATCTTCTTCGACGAGATGGAGTCGCTGTTCCGCACGCGCGGCTCCGGCGTCTCCTCGGACGTGGAGACCACGATCGTCCCGCAGCTGCTCACCGAGATCGACGGCGTCGAGGCCCTCGAGAACGTGATCGTCATCGGCGCCTCCAACCGAGAGGACATGATCGACCCGGCCGTGCTCCGCCCCGGCCGACTGGACGTGAAGATCCGCGTGGACCGTCCCGACGCCGCCGGCGCCGCGGAGATCATGGCCAAGCACCTCACCGCGGACGTGCCCCTGCACGCCGACGACGTCGCGGCGGCCGGCTCCGCGGACGCGGCCCGCGCGACGCTCATCGCCCGGACGGTCGCCGCCCTCTACGACCGCGGCGGAGACACCGCGCTGGCGGAGCTGACGGACGTGTCCGGCACGACCCACGCCCTGCACCTGGCCGACCTCGTCTCGGGCGCTGTGGTGGCCGACGTCGTGGACCGCGCCAAGCGGCACGCGGTGCGTGACTACCTCGCCGCCGGCCAGGCCCCGGCCGCGCTCGGCGTCCGCGAGGGCCACCTGCGCGAGGCCGTGGCCGCGGTGCTGGAGGACCAGACGGACCTGCTGGCCACGGTCGCGCCCGCCGAGTGGGCGCGCACCTCCGGCTGGCGCGGTCCTCGGCTGCGCTCGCTGCGCATGGTCCGGGGGGTCGAGGCATGAGCGCGTTCGGCCGCGGGACCGCGGACGGCTTCGCCCGGGCCGTCGCCGTCGACGTCGGCCCGACCCCCGCCTTCGAGGGCCAGCGTCGGCTGTTCCACGGCGCGGCCGTGCCCCCGAACGGGCGGGACGCCGCCGGCTGGGGCGTGCACCGGGTGATGGGCACGGAGACCGAGTTCGGCATCCACGCGCCGGCCAACCCGGGGGCGCACCACAGCGTGCTCTCGGTCGAGCTCGTGAACGCGTACGCGGACCTGGTCACCCGCTCCGGCTCGGCGGTGGCCGGCACGGAGTGGGACTACGCGGGGGAGTCGCCGCTCGTGGACGCCCGCGGCTGGCGGCTGCCGCGTTCGGCGGCGCACCCCTCGCAGCTGACCGACGAGGCGCTCGTGGGCCCGGACGGGGAGCCCGTGCACCTGCTGCTGTCCACCGTGCTGGCCAACGGCGCGCGCTGGTACGTGGACCACGCCCACCCGGAGTACTCGTCGCCGGAGACGACCACCCCGCGGGACGCCATGGTGTGGGACGCCGCCGGGGACCTGGTCGCCCAGGCGGCGGCCGAGCACATCGGCCACGCCGAGGGCGCCCCGGAGGTGCTGGTCTACAAGAACAACGTGGACGGCAAGGGCCAGTCCTACGGCGCGCACGAGAACTACCTCGTGGCCCGGTCCCTCGACTTCGAGGAGCTGACGGCCGTCCTGCTGCCGTTCTTCGCGGCGCGGCAGGTGCTCGTGGGCGCGGGCCGCGTGGGACTCGGCCCGGCGGGGGAGCGGCCGGGCTTCCAGCTGTCCCAGCGGGCCGACTACTTCGAGGAGCCCGTGGGCCTGGAGACCACGATCCACAGGCCGATCGTCAACACGCGGGACGAGCCGCACGCCCGCCCCGAGGCCTACCGCCGACTCCACGTGATCATCGGCGACGCGACTCTGAGCCAGCACGCCACGTGGCTGCGGATGGGCATGACCGCGCTCGTCCTCGCGATGGCCGAGGCCGGGACGGCGCCCCGGCTCACCCTGGACGACCCGGTGGCCGCGTTGCAGACGATCAGCCACGACCCGGGTCTGCGGGCCACGGTGCCGCTGCTCGAACGCACCGCGGACGGCCCCGTGCGCCGGCACTGGACCGGGCTGCGGATCCTGCGGTCCTACCTGGACGCGGCCCGCGCCCACTGCGCCGCCTTCGGGGTGACGGATCCGCAGACGCGCGAGGTGCTGGACGCCTGGGCCGTCGACCTCGACGACGCCACCGCGGATCCGCTGTCCCTGAGCGACCGCGCCGACTGGGCGGCCAAGCTGCGCGTCCTCGAGGGCCTGCGGGCCCGCACGGGCGCGGACTGGACCGACCCCCGCCTCGCGATGGTGGACCTGCAGTACGCCGACCTGCGCCCGGCCCGCTCCCTGCACCGCCGCCTCGTGGCCGCCGGCGCCCTCCGGACGCTCGCCGACGAGGGGGAGATCCGCGCCGCCGTCGCCACGCCGCCGCGGGCCACCCGCGCGTGGACCCGCGGCAACCTCGTGGGCCGCCACGGTGACCGCGTGGCCGGCGCCGCGTGGGAGACGCTGCTGCTGCGCGGGGCGGGGGAGCGGGTGCACCGGCTGCACCTGGCCGAGCCGCTGGTCGGCGCCGCCGTGGACCTGCCCGGCTGGTGGGAGGACGCCGCCGCGCCCCGGCCCGACGACGAGGCGCTCGTGGCCACGCTGGCGCCGCTGTTCGGCGCGCGGGCCTGAGGCGAGGGCGGGCGCTCAGCCCGTGACGGCCGCGCGCACGCGGCCCAGCAGGGCGTCCGCCCGCGCGACGAGACGGTCCGCCCGGTCGACGTCGGTGCGCAGGATGCCCTCCAGGCCCTCGTCGCGGAGGGGGCCCAGGTTGGTCTCGAGGGTGACCGCGGCGGCGGTGAGGCCGCCCCGGATGCAGCCGAGCGCCGCGCCGACGTCGGAGAGCACGTTCGGGTTCGCCGCGTCCAGCACACGCTCGGCCAGGCCCAGTGCACGCTCGGCGGCGTCGACGATCCCGCGGGGTGGCCGGACGGCCTCGGCCAGGGCGGCCTGGATCGCGGCCGAGCGCCGGGCCCGGTCCTCCGGGGTGTCGCGGGGCAGCCCGAACGCCTCGGCCACGGCGCCGAAGCCCCGCTCGTCGCCGTCGGCGAGGCCGAGGCACGCCGCGATCAGGCCCTCCGATGCCCGGGCGTCCTCCTCGGCCGCGCTGAACCGGGCCGCCATGGCCAGCAGTCCGGCGCCCTCGGCGACCGCGAGCGCGCCCGTCGCGCCGCCGCCGGGGGTGGGCTCGCCGGAGGCGAGGCGCCCCAGATAGCTCTCGATGCTCTCGTCGCGGATCATGCCCCCACGGTGCCAGACCGGGCCCGACCGCGGCCCGCCCTCAGGCGCGCTCCCAGGAGGCGACCGGCCCCGGGACGATCGTGAACAGCGGGTGCACGTCGGGGACGGGCGTGTCCGACCACCGTTCGAGCCAGGCGGGGCTGCGCGCGGCCAGCTTGGCGCACAGGTGACGCCACTCCAGGTCGCGCTGGCCCGTGGTGGCCGGGATCGGTGCGAGACCGGCGGGCGGGATGCGCACCGCGCCGTCGGGGGCGGGGCACGGCCGGTCGATCCGGGAGTGGTCGAAGCGATAGCCGCGCGCCGTGGCCTCGGCCTCGAGGCCGGAGAGGAACGCGCCGATCGCGCCGGACGGGTCCGGGTGCTCCCGGAACCTCAGCAGCTGCGGGTGGTCCCGATACCCGCGCGTGCGGCCGGCCAGGACGGCCTGCGCGAGCAGGGCCTCGCGCCAGGCGCCCGTCAGGCCCTGACGGTCGAGGTGGCGGGGGTGAAGGGTCCACAGACGCATGCCCCCATCCTGCCAGCGCGGGGCAACCCGGGGACGTGGGGCTGAAACGTGGCCCGCGCGTGGGGCAGGATGGGTGGACGCGGACGGAGCACACCGACCCGCGTCGACGCACGAGGAGGCCACCATGTCCCAGGAGCAGATCCGCCCACGCCCGTCCGGCGGCGACGACGAGACCGGCGCCGCGGCGGGCCAGGCGCACGTGAAGCCCGCGGCCCAGGACCAGGGCCTGGACAGCCTGCTGGACGAGATCGACTCGGTGCTGGAGTCCAACGCCGAGGAGTTCGTCAAGGGCTTCGTCCAGAAGGGCGGCCAGTGACCGACGCGGACCGCGCCCGCCGGATCTTCGGGCTGGAGACGGAGTACGGCGTCCAGCATTGGAACCCGCAGGGGCGCCCGCTCAGCCCCGAAGAGGTCGTCCGCTACCTCTTCCGGCCCGTGGTCGAGTGGGGGCGGTCCTCGAACGTGTTCGTGTCCAACGGCTCCCGGCTCTATCTCGACGTCGGGTCCCACCCCGAGTACGCGACCGCCGAGTGCTCGACGCTCGACGAGCTCATCGCCTCGGACGGGGCGGGGGACCTGCTGCTGCACGACCTCGTGGTCCAGGCCGAGGAGCGCATGGCCGCGGACGGGGTCGGCGGCCGGATCCACCTCTACCGCAACAACGCCGACTCCTCGGGAAGTTCCTACGGCTCCCACGAGAACTACCTGCTGCGCCGGCGCACCGAGTACCGGCGGCTCACCGAGGCGCTCGTCCCGTTCCTCGTCTCCCGGCAGATCCTCGTGGGCGCGGGCCGCGTCGTGCCCGCCGGCACGTGGCCCGAGGGCGAGGGCCCGGCCCACTTCGCGTTCTCCCAGCGCGCCGACTTCGTGCAGGACGGCGTGTCCTCCTCCACCACGCGGTCCCGGCCGATCATCAACACGCGGGACGAGCCGCACGCGGACGCCTCCGAGTACCGGCGCCTCCACGTGATCGTGGGGGACACGAACCTCTCCGAGCACACCCACCTGCTGCGCTTCGGCGCCACCGACCTGCTGCTGCGGATGATCGAGGCGGGCTTCCCGCTCGGGGACCGCGTCGTCGCCCACCCCACCCGCGCGGTGCGGCAGATCTCCCACGACCTCACCGGCACGGCCCGCATCGCGCTCCGGGAGGGGGAGGCCTCCGCGCTCGAGCTGCAGGAGCACTACCTCGAGCGGGCCCGCGCCTTCGTCGCCGCGGAGGGTGCCCACCACGACCGGGTGGGGGAGGTCCTCACCCTGTGGGGCGAGGTGCTCGACGCCGTCCGCACCGGTGACCGGTCCCGCATCGAGGACCGCATCGACTGGGCGATCAAGCTGCGCCTGCTGGAGGACTACCGGGCCCGCCACGACCTGGGCTGGGACGCGCCCCGCCTCGCCCAGCTGGACCTGGCCTTCCACGACATCGACCCCGACCGGGGGCTGTTCCGCATGCTGCGGCGGCGCGGCGCCGTCGCGCGCCTGCTGCCCGAGGACGCCGCCCGGTCCGCCGTGGAGGCCGCCCCGCCCACCACCCGGGCCCGCGTGCGCGCGGACTTCGTGGCCCGCGCCCGGGAGCGCGGCCTGGACTACGCCGTCGACTGGACGACCCTGAAGCTCACCGACCATCCGCTGCACGCGATCGTGACGAAGGACCCGTTCGACACGTCGTCGGCCGCCGTCGACCGGCTGTTCGAGCGGATCGCCTGACAGCGCGCGTCCAGGACGCGCCGTTAGGGTGACCCGCATGAGTTCGTTCCAGACCCCCCAGCCCCCGACGGCCCGCCGCCGTCGCCGCCTGCTGCCGCTGCTGTCCCTCGGCGCCGCGGGCCTGATGCTGGCCACCGCCTGCGCTACCGGCGACGACGGCGCGGACCAGCCCCACAGCGACGCCGCGTCGGCCTCCACGTCGGCCGCCCCCGAGCGGGCGGCCGTCGGCGAGGGCCAGGGGGAGCCGGACGCCCTGACGGGTGTCACCTTCACGGAGGGCGACGGCGGGGCGCCGACGGTCGAGATCGACGGGGAGATCGACACCGGCCAGCCCACCACGCGCGTGCTGACCGCCGGCGAGGGGGAGCAGGTGCAGGAGGGCGACGTCCTGAAGATGTCGATCGCCGTCGTCGATCCGGCCAGCGGCGAGGTGGTCGCCGAGAACTTCAGCGGCGAACCGGAAGCCGTGCCCGTGGACGACCAGCTCAAGTCCATGAACCCGGAGATCCACGAGATGCTGGTGGGCAACGGCGCCGGCACGATCGTCGCCGCGTACAGCCCCGAGTACGACGTCTCCGTCCCGCAGACCGAGAGCGCGTCGCCGAGCGCCTCCCCCTCCACCCAGACGCAGCCCGCCCAGCTGTTCGTCTACAAGATCGACGCCATCCTGCCGAAGCAGGCCGAGGGCGAGGAGGTGACCGAGCGGGACGAGCGCCTGCCCGACGTCACCGTGGACGAGGAGAGCGGCCGGCCGAGCATCGCGAAGCCCGACGGCGAGGCGCCCCAGGAGCTGGTGGTCCAGCCCCTGATCGAGGGCGAGGGCCGCGAGGTCGGCGCGGACGACACCGTGACCGTGCAGTACGAGGGCGTGACGTGGTCCGACGGCGAGGTCTTCGACTCGTCCTGGGAGACGGGCCAGGCCATCACGTTCTCCCTCAACCGGGTCATCGAGGGCTGGAAGGAGGGTCTGGCCGGCCAGAAGGTGGGCTCGCGCGTCCTCCTGTCGATCCCGGCCGAGAAGGCCTACGGTGAGCAGGGCAGCCCGCCGGACATCGGCGAGAACGAGCCCCTGCTGTTCGTCGTGGACATCCTGGACGCCCAGGCGTCCGCCACCCCGTCGGCGAACTGACCCCGTCCACGAGAACCCAAGAGGAGAGCACCGTGTCCTTCGGACAGCGCGACTACGACCGCACCAAGCCCGAGATCGACTTCCCGGGCGAGACCCCGCCCACCGAGCTCGTGGTGGAGGACCTGATCGAGGGCTCCGGCCCGGCCGTCGAGGCCGGCTCCCGCGTGCAGGTCCACTACGTGGGCGTGGCCTGGTCCACCGGCGAGGAGTTCGACGCCTCGTGGAACCGCGGCACCCCGCTGCCCCTGACCGTCGGCGTCGGCCAGGTCATCGCCGGCTGGGACCAGGGCCTGCTCGGCATGAAGGTCGGCGGCCGCCGCCGCCTCGAGATCCCGCCGCACCTGGGCTACGGCGCCCGCGGCGCCGGCTCCGCGATCGGGCCGAACGAGACGCTCATCTTCGTCTGCGACCTCGTCTCGGTCGACTGACCCCGGGCCCCGTGACCCCACCCGCCCCGCGGCGCGCCGGCGACGAGGCCGCCGAGCGCATCATCTCGCTGCTGTGGCTGCTGCTCTCGGCACCGCACGGTCTCGAGCGTGACCGGATCCGACGGCAGGTCGTCGGCTACGAGGGGCTCACGGACGCCGCCTTCGAGAAGCTCTTCCAGCGGGACCGCCGCGTGCTGCGCGCCGTGGGGGTCCCGCTGGAGACCCTCGAACCCGCGGGCTTCGACAAGGGCGAGGCGGGGGTGCGGCACCGCGTCGTCCGCGATGCGCTGCTACTGCGCGACCTCGACCTCACCGTGGACGAGCGCCGCGCCCTCGTGCGGGCGCGTCGCCTGTGGGGTGACTCGCCGCTGCGCGCCGACGTCGTCCGCGCCGTGGGCCTGCTGTTCCAGCCGGCCACCGACCTCACGGGCGACGACGAGCTGGCCGGGTACCACACCCTCATGCCCCGGGCCGACCCCCGGCTCGAGGCCCTCACCCAGGCCGTGGCCGACGAGGCCGTGCTGCGCTTCCCCTACCGCGACGCGCGGGGGCGGGCCACCCGGCGCACCGTGCGGGCCTGGTTCCTCACCCTCGTGCGCGGCCGCTGGTACCTCACCGGCTGGGACCTCGACCGCGGCGCCGAGCGCAGCTTCCGGCTCACCCGGATGGAGGGGGAGCCGCGCCGCGTCGAGCGGGCGACGGACGCCCCCGGCCGTCCCGAGGACCACGACCACGCCGGCCTCGTGGCGCGCCTGGCCGGGCAGGCCGACGCCGAGCGGGTCCGGGTGTGGCTCGCGCCCGGCCGGGGTCAGGGCGTCCGCGCGGTCGGTGAGCCGGCCGAGCCTCGGGTCGAGGACGGCGCCGCACCGGGACCCGACTGGGAGCTCTGGGAGGCCCCCGCCGGGCCGCGCGAGGACGGCCTCGCCGCAGAGATCGGCGGCCTGTTGGGCCGGGCCGTGCCCTCGGCCGCGCACCCGGACCTGACCGACCGCGTCCGCGCGGGCCTGGCCGCCGCGGCGGAGACCCACGCCGGTCCCGCCGACCCGGCCCTGCTCGAGGTGGCGCTCGCCGCGCCCGTCCGGCGCCGCGCCCGCGACTCGAGCGAGGACCTCGTGGGCCGCCTGCTGGACATCGTGGGGCTGGCCAACCGGGCCGGTGGGGTGGACCGGGCGGAGCTGCGCGCCCGCCTCGGCATCACCGACGAGCGCCTCGACGCCGACCTCGAGACGCTGCGCTACTGCGGCATGCCCGAGCGCGACTTCCCCGGCTTCCAGTTCGAGGTGGCGGAGGTCGGTGGCCGCGTCCACGTGGAGCGCGCCGCCGACCTGGCCGGTCCCGTGCGGCTGACGCGCCCCGAGGCGCACAGCCTCGTCGCCGCCCTGCAGACGGTCGCGGACCTGCCGGTGCTGGACGAGGCCGACCGCGAGGCCGCCCGCTCCGCCCAGCGCCTGATCCGCGCCGCGGTCCTGGACGCGGGGGCCCCGGATGCGGACGACGCGGACGACGCCGCCCTCCGGGAGGCCGAGGCGCACACCGCCGGCGAGCCCCCGGTCGCCGTCGCCGCCCACTGGGACGTGGCCGTGGACCCCGCGACGGTGCGCACCCTGCTGGCCGCCGTGGCGGAGCGGGCCGTCGTGCACCTGACCTACCGCTCCGTGCATGCCGATGCCCTCACCGAGCGGGACGTGGAGCCGCTGGCCCTGGTGCAGGACGGGGCGCGCCTCTACCTGCAGGCGTGGTGCCGTCGCGCCGAGGACCACCGGGTGTTCCGGGTGGACCGGATCAGCGCGCCCGCACCCACGGGGGAGACGTTCGCGCCCCGGGCTCAGCCCGCGCGCTGGCGGGTCCATCCCGACGACACTGCGGGGGTGCCGGTGCTGCTGCGCTGGGCCCATCCCGTCCGCGACGCGGCCGCCGGCTACCGCCCGGACGCCCAGGCCGACCTGCCCGACGGCGACCGGCTCACCCGGGTGCATCTGACCGACGCCGGCGTGGCGGCCGCGCTGGTCGGACGCCACGGCGGCGCCGTCGAGGTGCTGGCCCCCGCCGACCTCCGGACGTCCGTGGCGGACGCGCTGGGCGATGCCCTCGCGGCCCTGCCGGCGCGGTAGCCTGGACCCCGGAACCCCATCGAAAGGACCCTTCATCATGGCTGGACTCCAGGGCTGGCAGCTCGTCATCATCATCCTGCTCGCGATCCTGCTCTTCGCGGCGCCGAAGCTGCCCGCGATGGCCCGCAACCTCGGCCAGTCGATGCGCATCTTCTCCTCCGAGGTGAAGCAGATGCGCACGGAGGGCAAGGGCACCACGGACGAGCGCTCCGGCGCCGGCTCCACCGCCGCGGACGAGCCGGTCGAGGGCCGCGTCGTCGAGCGTGACGAGACCGACCCGCGCGACCCGCGCTGAGCCGGAAGGACCCCCACCCGATGACCGAGGTCGACGAGGTCGCCCGCCGCACCCGGCGCCGCCGGAAGCGGCGGGACAACCCCACCGGCGAGATGCCGCTGCGCGAGCACCTCACGGAGCTGCGCAACCGACTGCTGAAGTCGGCGCTCGCCGTCGCGGTCGGCATGGTGATCGGCTTCCTCGTCTACCAGCCGGTCATGGCGGAGCTGTTCCGCCCGGTCAAGGAGATCGCCAGCCAGGGACACACGGCGGCCGTCGCCTATGACACGGTGGCCTCGCCGTTCGACCTCATGCTCAAGGTCAGCATGTTCATCGGGCTCATCCTGTCCAGCCCGGTCTGGCTCTACCAGATCTGGGCATTCATCGTGCCGGGTCTGAAGAAGGCCGAGAAGAAGTACGCCCTGGGCTTCATCGCCGCGGCCGTGCCCCTGTTCATCTTCGGCATCGCGCTGGGGTGGCTCGTGATGCCGCAGGCCGTCCAGTTCTTCGTGGGCTTCACTCCCGAGGGCGGCGCGAACCTCCCGACGGCGTCGGTGTACATCAGCTTCGTCACGCGTCTCTACCTCGCGTTCGGCGTGGCCATGGTCCTGCCGGTGCTGCTGGTGGGACTGAACATGCTCGGCATCCTGCCGGGCCGCACGATCGTCCACCACTGGCGCATCACCGTCTTCGTGATCATGCTGATCGCCGCGATCGCCGCCCCCGGTGCGGACGCCATCTCCATGTTCTACATGGCGATCCCGCTCGTCGTCCTCTTCGGCGTGGCCATCGTCCTGTGTCTGTGGGGCGACCGGCGTCGCGACCGTCGGAAGGGCCAGCGTGAGATGGACGTCGAGGCGGAGCTCGCCGCAGGCCCGAAGCCGCTCGATCAGATCTG
The DNA here is from genome assembly GCF_056173395.1 of Micrococcus sp. iso_239. Lineage (NCBI taxonomy): Bacteria > Bacillati > Actinomycetota > Actinomycetes > Micrococcales > Micrococcaceae > Micrococcus > Micrococcus sp. iso_239. Next base: position 1,256,559 of record NZ_CM149672.1, read on the forward strand.
AGCGGCGCCCGCCGCAGCCCTCCCGCCCGGACGCACGAGCACGACGGTGTCCGGACCCGCCAGTAGGGTGGGGCCATGGCCCACCATCCCGCGTCCGCGACCCCGCACGACGAGCCCGAGCTGAGCCCGGCGGAGCGCTACGCCCGTGCCCGGGCGGCCCGGCACCACGCCGGCTCCGAGCTCGGCCGGTTCGCCGCACGCGTGGGCTTCCCCCTCGACGACTTCCAGCGCCGCGCGTGCGCCGAGGTCGAGGACGGCCACGGCGTCCTCGTCGCGGCGCCCACCGGCGCCGGCAAGACGGTGGTCGGCGAGTTCGCCGTCCACCTGGCCCTGGCCCGCGGCACGAAGGCGTTCTACACCACCCCCATCAAGGCTCTCAGCAACCAGAAGCACGCGGACCTCGCCCGCGTGCACGGTGCGGAGAACGTCGGCCTGCTCACGGGGGACACCTCCGTCAACCCGGATGCGCCCGTCGTCGTGATGACCACCGAGGTGCTGCGCAACATGCTGTACGCGCAGTCCGACACCCTCATCGACCTCGGCTTCGTCGTCATGGACGAGGTCCACTACCTCGCCGACCGGTTCCGGGGCCCGGTGTGGGAGGAGGTCATCATCCACCTGCCCGAGCACGTGCAGCTGATCTCCCTGTCCGCCACGGTGTCCAACGCCGAGGAGTTCGGCGCCTGGCTCGACACGGTCCGGGGCGCCACCACCGTGATCGTCTCCGAACACCGGCCGGTGCCGCTGTGGCAGCACGTCATGGCCGGGGGCCGGCTCTACGACCTGTTCGCCGAGGACATCGCCTTCGAGGACACCGCGGACCGGGACGGGGAGGCCCTGCTCAACCCCGAGCTCAAGCGCCTGGGGGAGGAGACCGAGCGCCGGTTCCAGCGCGCGGACTGGGGACGGCCCGGGCGGCAGCAGCACCGCGACGGGCGCGGGGGCGGCCCGAAGGGCCGGGTCAGGGGCGGCCGACGCACGACTCGCGACGGCGGCCGGGGCCGGAACGGCTCCTCCGCGCTGGACCGGGAGCGGCCGGTCTCCGGTCGGCCGGGCGGTCACGACGGCGGCCAGCGGCGCGGACCGCGGCTGTCCACGTCGCGCCCAGAGATGATCCGGGCCCTCGACCGCGACGGGCTGCTGCCGTGCATCACCTTCATCTTCTCGCGGACCGGTTGCGACGCCGCCGTGGAGCAGTGCCTCCGGGCCGGGCTCGACCTCACCACGGCGCGGGAGAAGGCGCTCGTGGCCGAGCGGGTCGAGGAGGCGGCGCGTCTGCTGCCCGTCGAGGACCTGGAGATCCTCGGGTTCTGGGCGTGGCGCGACGGCCTGTCCCGGGGCTTCGCGGCCCACCACGCCGGCATGCTGCCCCCGTTCAAGGAGGCCGTCGAGGACCTGTTCGCCGCCGGCGCGCTCAAGGCCGTGTTCGCCACGGAGACCCTCGCCCTCGGCATCAACATGCCGGCCCGCTCCGTGGTGATCGAGAAGCTGGTCAAGTTCAACGGCGAGAACCACGTCGACATCACGCCGGGGGAGTACACCCAGCTGACGGGCCGGGCGGGCCGCCGCGGCATCGACGTCGAGGGCCACGCCGTGGTGATGTGGCGTCCCGGGCTGGACCCGGCCGCCGTCGCGGGCCTGGCCTCGCGCCGCACCTACCCGCTGCGCTCCTCGTTCCGGCCCACCTACAACATGTCCGCGAATCTGCTGGCGCAGGTCGGCGCGGAGCAGGCGCGGGGCATCCTCGAGTCCTCGTTCGCCCAGTTCCAGGCGGACCGCTCCGTGGTGGGCCTGGCCCGCGAGCTCCGTTCGAAGCAGGCCAGCCTCGAGAAGTACGAGGAGGCCATGCAGTGTCACCTCGGCGACTTCGCCGAGTACCTCACCCTGCGCAAGGAGCTCGCGGCCGCGGAGAAGTCCGGCTCGCAGGGGCGCCGTCGAGCCCACCTGGCCGCCGTGAAGGACTCGCTCGCGAACCTCGCGGTCGGGGACGTCGTCGAGCTCGATGCCGGCCGCTCACTCGGCCGGGCCGTCGTCGTGTTCCCCGCCGGCAACCCCCAGAATCCGCGCGTCGGCGTCGTCACGGACAAGGCGCAGCTGCGCCGCATCACGGTGGACGACGTCGCCGGGCCGGTCGAGCCGGTGGCAGGCGCCGCCCTGCCCCAGGTGGTGCAGGTGAAGACGCCCGCGCAGCGCAAGGACGTCGCCGCGCTCATGCGCGAGGCCGTGCGCACGGGCCGCCCGCCCGCCGGAGGCCGCAGCACGGCGGGCTTCCGCCTCCGGGAGGACCCGGCCGCGCCCCGGGTCGAGGAGCTGCGCCGGGCGCTGCGCCGCCACCCGTGCCACGGCTGCCAGGACCGCGAGGAGCACGCCCGCTGGGGCGACCGCTGGTGGGCCATGCGGCGGGAGGTCTCCGTCCTGAGGGAGCGCATCGCGGGCCGCACCAACACCATCGCCCGCACGTTCGACCGCGTGGTCGGTCTGCTGCGCGCCTACGGCTACGTGCATGAGGACGCGCCCTCACCCCGTGCGGCGCTCACGGAGCGCGGCGAGGCCCTGCGCCGGATCTACGGCGAGCGGGACCTGTTCACCTCGCTGGTGCTGCAGGATCCGGCCATGGACGGCCTGACGCCGGAGGAGTGGGCCGCCGTCGCCGCGCTGCTCGTGTACCAGGGCAAGGGGGAGACCGAGCCCGGACTGGTCCCGATGCCGACCCCCCGGCTCGCGCGCGTCGCGGAGGCCGCCGAGCGCATCGAGGAGCGCCTGCGCACGGACGAGGCCCAGGCCCGGCTCGAGCCGACGCCCCGGACGGACCCCGGGCTGGTGGCACCCATGCACCGCTGGGTGCGGGGCGCCACCCTGCGCCGCACCCTTGACGGCGCGGACCTCGCCGCGGGCGACTTCGTCCGCTGGGCGCGGCAGGTCATCGACGTGCTGGGCCAGCTGGCCAACGTCCCCGGGGACACCCGTCGCAGCCGTGCCTGCCGCCGGGCCGCGGACCTCGTCTCCCGCGGCGTCGTGGCCACCTCGCTGCCGGCGGCCTCGGCGCCGCGCGCGGACGAGGACTGACACGGGCTAGGGTGGGCGGGTGAGCGCACACCTGTTGACCCGCGGCATCATCCACTCGACGACGGACCCGTACGCACAGGCGCTGCTGGTCCGGGACGGGATGATCGCCTGGCTCGGCGCGGACGACTCCGCGGACCGCGTGGCCGACCCGGGTGACGAACGGCGGGACCTCGACGGCGCCGTCGTCGTGCCCGTGTTCGTCGAGCCGCTGGCCCGGCCCGCGGACGCGCGGGACGCGCTGAGCCGCGGCACCGCCGTCGTGACGGTCCTGGCCGGGCCCGAGGACACGGGCGCCGCGCCCGCCGACGAGGACGTCCAGACCGTCGTCTACCGGCACGCCGACCGCGTGGACGCCGAGGCGGCCGGGGTGTGGCTGCCCGTCGGGACCGACACCGACCCCGCCACGCTCACCGGCCTCCTGACGGCCTCGACCCAGGCGGGGGAGCAGGCCTACCTCGTCCCCGACGGCGGTGCGGACGCCGGGCCCGCCGCCCAGGACGTGGCCCTGACCGCCCTGCGCTCGGTCGCGGAGGAACTCGGCACCGCCGCCCTGGGCCGCGTGCGCCATCGGCTCGTGGTCACCCACCCGGTCACCGCCGAGGACCGCGCCTTCCTGGCCGCCGCCGGGGTCAGCGCCACCGTCGTCCCCGACGCGGACGGCGTGCTGCACGCCCCCGTGGCGAGCCTGCTGGCCGACGCCGTCACCGTGTGCCTGGGCGCCGGCCCGGCCGGGGACCCGTGGGCCGCCGTCCGGTCGGCGCTGTCCCACCCCGACCCGGACGAGCGCATCTCCGCCCGCTCCGCCTTCGCCGCCGCGACCCGCACCCCGCTGCGCGCTCTGCCCGACGCTCCGGCGGCCGGCCTGTCCGTCGCCCCGCGCCTGAGCGTGTCGGCCCCGGCCGTGTTCGGCGTCTGGGACGCGGACGCGGTGGCTGTGCAGTCGCCGGACGGCCGGGTGGCGGCGTGGAGCACGGACACCCGAGCCGGCACCCCGCTGCTGCCGGCCCTCGACGCCGAGACCGCCCTGCCCCGCTGGCGGGCCACCTGGGTGGACGGCCGGATCGCCGCGGAGGACGTGGCCCGCGACGCGCGCGATGGCGCGACGCCGGCCTGAGACCTCCGCTTCCTATACTCGAACGGATGCGATGGCCCGTCCGACCGGCGGGCCGCCCCCACGACCCCGGCCGGAAGGCGAGAACCGCACATGCGCGTGCTGACCATCATCCCCACGTACAACGAGATCGAGTCGCTGCCGCTGACCCTCGGCCGACTCCGTGACGCCGTCCCGGAGTCCGACGTTCTCGTGGTGGACGACGCCTCCCCGGACGGCACCGGCGACTGGGCCGACGCCCGCGCCGCCGAGGACCCCTCCGTGCACGTGCTGCACCGCACCACCAAGGACGGCCTGGGCGGCGCCTACATCGCCGGGTTCCGCTGGGGCCTGGAGCGCGGCTACGACGTCCTGGTCGAGATGGACGCGGACGGCTCGCACCAGCCCGAGCAGCTGCCGCGCCTGCTGGAGGCCGTCCGCACCGCGGACCTGGTGATCGGCTCGCGCCGCGTGCCGGGCGGCAAGATGGTGAACTGGCCGACCTCCCGCAAGATGATCTCGTGGGCCGGCTCCCTGTACCCGCGGATCATGCTCGGCCTCAACCTGACGGACATCACGGCGGGCTACCGCGCCTACCGGGCCGACACGCTCCGTGCGATCGACCTGGACGCGATCGAGTCCAAGGGCTACGGGTTCCAGGTGGACATGACCTTCCGCACGGCCCGCCTCGGCAAGCGGATCGTCGAGGTCCCGATCACGTTCGTGGAGCGTGAGCTCGGCGAGTCCAAGATGAGCGGCGGCATCATCGGCGAGGCCGTGGTCAACGTGACCCGGTGGGGCCTGGCCGCGCGCTGGGAGGGCCTGCGCGCCCGCCTCGGCCTGTGAGGCGCACAGTCCCCGAACGACGACGGGGCCGGATCCATGGCGGATCCGGCCCCGTCGTGCATGGGGGAGCGGCGGGTCAGGCGTCGACCTCCTCGCCGCGGCTGGCGCGCAGCTTGTTGAGCTGGATCTTGTAGGTCTCCTCCAGCTCCTCGAGGCTGCGGCGCTCACGCAGCATGTCCCAGTGGGTGCGCACGGGCTTGCCCTCGGTCTCAGCCGGCTTCTCGCCGCTGACGAGGAACGCCTCCTTGCCGGTCTTCGAGGTCCAGGTGGCCGGCACGTCCGCCTCCACGGAGAAGGTCACGAACACCTGCTCGCCGTCCTCCGTGCGGTACTCCACCCGCTGCCGGGCGGCGGGCTCGACGCCGGCCTCGGACTCCAGGGACTGCGCGCCCAGGCGCATGCCCCGCAGGCTGCGATCGCTCACGTTTCCTCCTCGTCAGGCCGCGCCGAGGCCCGCGCGGGGGCGCAGGCCGATCGAGGCGCGGCGGGTCGTTCTCACTGATGGAACCATTCAGTGTCCCACAGCATTCCCGTCGGCCTCGCCGGCCGGGCGGGTGCCGGGGGTGCGGCCGGCCGACGGGTCGGGCTCAATCTCCTGCGGCGTGGCCAGGGCCTCGTCGAGCGAGGTCTGCGGCATGTCCTCCGCCGTCACCGCGCCGGCGGTCATCGCGTCCATGACGCCGCTGGCGCGCAGGGCGTCCGCGGTGGTGGGGCGGGACCCACGCGGCCGACGCGCGCGCTCCGGGGTGACGCCGACGTGCTCGGCGCCCGGCTCGCCCGCGCGGTCCCCGGAGTCCCGACGCCGGGGTGCGCGCTCCGGGGTGGGGCGGTCGCCGTCGCCGGGGGCGAACGCCTCACCGAGGCCCTGCAGGGCGCGGGTGAGCTCGGCGGGGACCACGAACATGGTGGTGGCCTGGCCGTCGGCGATCTTGGGCAGGGACTGCAGGTACTGGTAGGCCAGGACCTCGGAGTCGGCGCCGCCGGAGTGGATGGCGTCGAAGACCACCTCGATCGCCTCGGCCTCGGCGTTGGCGCGCAGCACGCGTGCCTGAGCCTCGCCCTCGGCGGAGAGGATCTGGGACTGGCGCTCGCCCTCGGCCGTGAGGATGGCGGCCTGCTTCGTGCCCTCGGCGGTGAGGATGGCGGCGCGGCGGTCGCGCTCGGCGCGCATCTGCTTCTCCATCGAGTCCTGGATGGACATGGGCGGGTCGATGGCCTTGAGCTCCACCCGCGAGACCCGCAGGCCCCAGCGCGTGGTGGCGTCGTCCAGCACGCCGCGCAGCTGGGAGTTGATGGAGTCGCGAGAGGTCAGCGCCTCCTCGAGGTTCATGCCGCCCACGACGTTGCGCAGGGTGGTGGTGGTGAGCTGCTCCACCGCGTGGATGTAGTTGGCGATCTCATAGGTCGCGGCCTTGGCGTCCGTGACCTGGAAGTAGACGACCGTGTCGATGGAGACGACGAGGTTGTCCTCGGTGATCACCGGCTGGGGCGGGAAGGAGACGACCTGCTCGCGCATGTCCACCATCGGGAGCATGCGGTCCACGAACGGGATGATCAGGGTCAGCCCGGCGCCGGCCGTGCGGTTGTACTTGCCGAGGCGTTCGATGTTGGCCGTCCGCGCCTGCGGGATGATCTTGACCGAGGAGGCCACGATCACCGCCGCGAGGACGGCGAGGACGACGAGGACGATGAGGGTTTCCATCGGGGTCCCTTCTTCTGGGGTCGGTGCGGTCGGAACGAGGACGTGGGGCGGCTCAGGCGCCGTCCGCCTCCCAGTCGATGCGGGGGAGCGGGCGGACCACCAGGGTGGCCCCGTCGATGCGCAGGACGGTCACCTCGTCGCCGGGGGCGACGTCGGGCGCCCCGGGCTCGACGCGGGCGGACCAGGTGTCGCCGTCGACGGCGAGCGTGCCGGCGTCGCCGGTGATCGCGCCCTGGGCCGCGACGCGACGCCCCGGGAGCGTGTCCAGGTAGGAAGCGCCGGCGCCGGTGTCCTTGCGCAGGTGGCGCAGGGCGACGGGGCGCACGGCGGCGAGCATCAGCAGGGCGACGGCGGCGAACGCCGCGAGCTGGAGCGCCAGCGGGCCGCCCACGAGCGCGACCACCCCCGCCGCGCCGGCCCCGGCGGCGATCATCAGGAAGACGAGGTCGAGGGTCAGCAGCTCGACGCCGGCCAGGCCGGCGGCCAGCACCAGCCACAGCCAGCCCGCGTTCGCCTCGATCCACTCCATGCGTGCGCTCCCCTCCGTGTCGGGTGCGCGGACGGGTCTGCCGCGCGTCGACGTGTGATCCCCATCCTGCCCTACGCAGTGGCGCCGGACACAGCGTGTCCCCAGGCGGTCCTGGAAGTCGGGAGCTACCGCCCGGTAATGTGAGCTGCATGACATCTTCACCCGTCGCGGTCTCGCCCCTGCTCCAGCCGATCACCCTGGGCCCCCTCACGCTGCCCAACCGGGTGGTCATGGCCTCGATGCACATGGGACTGGAGGATCGGCACGACGACCTGCCGCAGCTGGCGGCGTTCTACGCGGAGCGGGCACGCGGCGGCGTCGGACTCATCGTCACCGGCGGCCTGGGCGTCGTCCCCGAGGGCACGGTGACGCTGGGCGGGGGGATGCTCGCCAGCGAGGAGGACGCGCGCGCCCATCGCGTCGTCACGGACGCCGTCCACGCCGCCGGGGGCAGGATCCTCGCCCAGCTGCTGCACGCGGGACGCTACGCCCCCAGCCCCGACCTGGTCTCGGCCTCCGCGGTGCGAGCGCCGATCTCGCGGCACACGCCCCGGGAGATGACGGCCGCGGACATCGAGCGGACCGTGAACGCGTTCGCACGCGCGGCCACGTTGGCCCTGGAGGCCGGATACGACGGCGTGGAGATCATGGCCTCGGAGGGCTACCTCCTCAACCAGTTCCTCGCCCCGGCGACGAACCGACGCGCGGACGAGTACGGGGGCGACGCCGAGCGCCGACGCCGGTTCCCGGCGGCGGTGGTCGCGGCCGTGCGCGAGGCGCTGGGGGAGCGCGGCGTGCTCTCGGTGCGCACCTCGGCGGCGGACCTGGTCCCCGACGGGCAGACGCGCGCGGAGATCGCGGACACCGCCCGGGCCTTCGAGGCCGCCGGAGCGGACGTCCTGATGACCGGCATCGGGTGGCACGAGTCCCGCGTGCCGACCATCGTGACCTCCGTGCCGCGCGCCGCGTTCCTCGCCGCCTCGGCTGACCTGACCGCCGCCGTCGACATCCCCGTGATCGCCTCCAACCGGCTCACCACCCCCGCCGAGGCGGAGGAGGCGCTGACGTCCGGGGCCGCCGCGCTCGTCGGGCTGGCCCGGCCCCTGCTGGCGGACCCCGAGTGGATGGCCGCGATCAGCGACCCGCGCGCTCGGACCCTGACCCCGTGCATCGCCTGCAACCAGGCCTGCCTCGACCACGTGTTCACCGGGGCCAAGGTCTCGTGCCTGATGAACCCCCGCGCCGGGCGGGAGACGGAGCCGGAGTACGCCGCGCCCGTCCCGGTGGCCCTCGCCCGCCGTCGCCGGATCGCCGTGGTCGGTGCCGGGCCGGCGGGCCTGACGGCCGCGGAGCGTGCGGCCCGGTTCGGGCACGAGGTCACCCTGTTCGACCGGCACGCCGAGCCCGGCGGCCAGTTCCGGCTCGCCCGACGCATCCCCGGCAAGGAGGAGTTCGGTCCCGCGCTGGAGCACCTGGCGGCCCGCGCGGCGGCGTCCGGCGTGACGCTCGTGACCGGGGAGGAGGTGTCCGCACAGACACTCCTCACGGACGACGGGCGGCCAGGCTACGACGAGGTGCTCCTCACCACCGGCGTGCGGCCCCGGCCCGTCGCTCTGCCCGGGGCGGGGGAGCCGGGTGCGCCCGCCGTCCATGCGTACGACGACGTGGTCCTGGGCCACGTCGACGTCGGTCCGCGCGTCGCGGTGATCGGCGCCGGCGGCGTGGGCGTGGATGTCGCCGAGGCCCTGGCGGCCGGCACCGAACGGCCGGACGGGACGCCCGAGACGCAGGAGCACTGGCGGGCCCGCTGGGGCGTGGCCCTGACCGCGGAGACGCCGGGCCAGCTGGCGAAGCCGGCCGCGGCCCACCCCGGACGCGAGGTCCACCTGCTCCAGCGCAGCCCCGGACCGATCGGCGTCCGACTGCGCCCCACCACCGGCTGGGTGCACCGCGCCGAGCTGCGGCGGCACGGGGTCCACCTGCACTCCGGTGTGACCTACGAGGGCCTCGGCCCCGACGGCCTGCGCGTGACCGCGCCGTCCCCGGAGGACCCCGAGACACGCGTGCCGCTGACCCTGGATGTGACGGACGTCGTCGTGTGCGCCGGGCAGGAGTCCGAGACGGATCTCGTCGAGGACCTGGTGGCTGCGGGCTACGCGCCGGAGGCGGTGCGCCTGATCGGTGGCGCGGCCGAAGCCCGCGAGCTCGACGCCTACCGGGCCATGGACCACGCCGTGCGGGCCGTGCAGGGCTGAGCCGCGCCGCCGGCCGGCGGGCCCTCCCGGGCGGACGACGTCGGGGCTACGGTCGGGGCATGGCTCTCATCTACACCGCACGCCTGGACCCGGACAAGCCCGAATGGATCCGCCGCCGCCTCGTGGCGCACGGACTGCCCGAGGACGTGACCGCCGAGAAGGTCGGCTCGTACCGGTTCGACGATCCCACCGGCGAGATCGGCGTCGAGTCGATGCTCGTGCGCGTGGGGGACCGGCTCTACCAGACTGCGTTCGCCTACCGAGGCGACGCACCCGCCGAGGGGGACGTCGTGGCCGAGGTGGAGCACTCCGTCCTGGGACACCGCTGGGTCGTGGACGCCGCCACCGACCCGGACGCGCGCCGTATCCTCGCGGCCGCCGTGCGCGGCGAGATCCCGCAGGCCCGGCTCGAGATGCACGACGAGTCCGGGACCTACCTCGAGACGCGCGCCCCGGATCTCACCCTTCGCGTGATCGGCGCCGATGCGACGGGGGAGCTCGAGGTGCCGGTCGAGCTGTCCGAGACGGACGAGGCGGACGTCGACGGCCCGCGATGCCTGGTCGCCGAGGGAGACGGTGTGCGGGCCGTCGTCGCGCGCCTGTCCTGAGGGGCGGTCCGCGCGGTCAGAGGCCGCGCGGACCCCAGGGCCGCAGCCGGCGATGGCTGGTGAGTGACATGTACAGCGCGATGCACCAGCCGAGGACGGTCCACCCCGTGAGCAGGTTCACCCAGAACACCGCCCACACGTTGGAACGGCCGCGGACGGCGGCAATGGCCCACGGAGCCAGGTAGCCCGCCGTGGCGATGGCCAGGACGACGGCGATCGTCGCGTGCAGGGGGCGGTCGCGCTGGTCGGTCATGATCGTCATGGGTCCAGGCTACGCGCGAGACCCGCCGCGCGGGCGTCCCTGTCCGCCGTTCTGCGTTGCGCCGATAATGTACATTATGTCAACTAGCCCGTTCTTCGCCTCCCCTTCGGAGGCCGCCTGCGCGGCACGCGCTGCGTCGTGAACTGGCCCAGGTGGCCGCGCCGGGCGGCACCGACACCGCGTGCCGGGGTTCACTCCCCCGGGTCTGCGGACAGCCGCTCCAGCAACGGCAGGACGGCCGCCACGGCCGTCCGGCTCTCGTGCCAGAGCCCGTGCCGCAACCGGGAATGGACGGCCTGCTGACTGATCCCGAGCTCCGCCGCCGCCTCTCGCTGACTGGCGCCGGCTTCCACCAGCCGCCCCGCCGCATGCTGGTCATCGGACCGGCGCCGTTCCACCGTGGCGACCAGCTGCAGGGTGGCCTCTGCACAGCGCAGATCAGCCTCTCGGCCGGTCTCCGAGGCGCGGCCCGGGCGTCGTCCGTGCGGCAGCACCAGCCGTCCCGGTGCCCGCCGGGCGCGCCGCCGCTCGGCTGGCGTCAGGTACGACAACGCTGAGTCCTTGTCGGAGCCACATTCGGGGTCCAGCAGCACCGCCCAGGACCCGGTCCGCACGGCCCACAGTGCCAGGCCCACCGCCGCCGCCATGCCGTCGAGGACGACGGCCAGCTCGCCGTCGTGCGGCGCCGCATCAGTGTCCGGGTCGGATTCGTGGCGAAGCCGCGCCGCCGAGATCACAGCCGCGTCCGGGCGGGGATCGTCGAGCAGCGCGGCTGCCAGACGCTGGGCGTCGTCGGCCGTGGCGGCGGTCGATCGGATGGGCACCAGATGCACGGACACCATGCAGAGAGCCTACCTCCGACAAAGGTGGCGCCCTGTCGTAGGGGGCATCCGTCGAGCCGCCCCTGGCCGTACGCTCCGTCCGGGCGTCTCGGTGGGCCAGACTGGATGCATGACGTCCTCCCCCACCGCCCGTCGTGTCGTGCCCGCCGAGCATCGCGCCCCGCGCGGCGCCCTGCCGGCGCTTGCCGTCGACCTCCTGCTCACCGTCCTCTTCGTGGCTCTGGGCCAGGGGCAGCACGCGACGGATCGCGGGCTGCTGGGTCTGCTGGTCACGGCGGCGCCGTTCCTCGGGGGTCTCCTGCTCATGACCGGGCTGACCTCCGGACACGGGACCTGGGCCCGCGTGTGGCCCCACGGCGTGATCGTGTGGCTGGGGACCGTCGCCGTCGGGATGGTCCTGCGCGTGGCCTTCGGCCTCGGTGGCGCACCGGTGTCCTTCGTGCTCGTGGCGCTCGGGGTGCTGGGCGTCCTGCTCCTGGGCCGCCGGGCAGTGACCGCCTGGCTGGTGCGCCGCACCCGGAGGTGAGGAGCCGGCGCGCAGCTAGGATCATCCCGGACACCGGACCCGCAGCATCGAGGAAATGAGGACCGCCCGTGGTCACCGCCATCGTCTTGATCAAGACCGACAAATCCAGCATCCCGGAGACCGCCGAGACTCTCGCCGCGCTCGACGGGGTCGGGTCGGTCTACTCCGTGACCGGCGCGTGGGACCTGGTGGCGATGGTCAAGGTGCGCCGCTACGAGGACCTCGCCGACGTGATCGCCGACCACCTCTCCAAGGTCGACGGGATCCGGGACACCGAGACCATGCTGGCCTTCCGAACCTACTCGTCCGAGGACCTCGGCGAGGGATGGGCGCTCGGCTTCGACTCCTGAGCGTCCTCTCGACGACCGGGCCCCACCTCGCCGGCGAGGGCCCATCGTCGGGCCGTCAGGACCGGGAGAAGGCGACCCAGCGGTCCAGGACGTCACGCGCGGCGCCGGAGTCGATCGACTCGGCAGCCCGCGCCATGTTGGCCGCCAGCCGCTCCATCAGCGGCGCGTCCGCGTCACGGTCCCAGGCCGTCAGGCCCACGGCCGCGTTGAGGAGGACGGCGTCGCGGATCGGACCCTTCTCCCCCGCCAGCAGAGCGCGGACGAGGGTCGCATTGTAGGCACCGTCCCGCCCGGCCAGGGCCTGGACGGGGGCCAGGTCGATGCCGAGGTCCCGGGGATCGAGCTCGTGGGTGCGCACACCGTCCCGGACCTCCATGACGGTCGACGGCCCCGACGTCGTGATCTTGTCCCGGCCGTCCGCCCCGCGGAAGACGAAGCCGCGCACCCCCCGGTCTGCGAGCACCTGCGCGAGCAGCGGGACCATGGCCTCGCTCGAGCATCCCAGGGCCTGGGCGGTGACCTGGGCCGGATTGCTGAGCGGGCCGAGGAAGTTGAACACGGTGGGCACGCCGAGCTGCTTGCGCACCGGGGCCACGTACTTCATAGAGGGGTGGTAGTTCTGGGCGAAGAGGAACGTGATGCCCACGGCCTCGGCGCACTCCTCGGCCTTCCGGGCCGGCATGGACAGGTCCACGCCGAGGGCCTCGATGACGTCGGCCGCGCCGGCGGTGGACGAGGCGCCGCGGTTCCCGTGCTTGACGATCCGCGCGCCCGCACCGGCGGCCACGAGCGAGGACATCGTGGAGAGGTTCACGGTGCCCAGGCGGTCGCCGCCCGTGCCCACGACGTCGAGGGTCTCCCCCGGCACGTGCACCGGGTTCGCCGCATGCACCATCGCCTCGGTCAGGCCACGCAGCTCCGGCACCGTCACCCCCTTGGCGGCCAGGGCGAGGAGGAATCCGCCCACCTGCCCCTCGGTGGCGTCGCCGGCCATCATCTCCCCCATGGCCCACGCGGCGACGTGGTCGCTGAGGTCCTCACCGACGGTGAGGGCGCGGAAGACCTCCGGCCAGGAGGTCCCAAGGACTGCTGCGGTGTTCTCGGGGGTGCTCACGCACTGAGCCTAGCGGCCCGGCCGCACCCGGCACCGCGCCATGTCATGCGCCGCCCGCCGTGAACCTGGATGTCAACTGGACGCCAGCCCCCGACTGTCACTGAAACCCCCCGACGGTGCTGACGACCTGTCCTGCGACACGGTATGTTCGATTTACCGCCCGGGCGGTGTTTGGGGCCATAATGGCTGGGTGACCACAGCTAACCCCACTCTCCATCAGCCCACCACGGGGCTCCCGAGCCGGCCGAACATGGTGCAGGTCGGGACCATGGTGTGGCTTGCCAGCGAGCTCATGTTCTTCGGTGGGCTCTTCGCCATGTACTTCACCCTGCGCTCCACGTCTCCGGAGCTCTGGGCCGAGCACACCGCGATCCTCAACGTCCCGCTCGCCGCGGTGAACACGACGATCCTGGTGCTCTCCTCCGTCACCGCCCAGTTCGGCGTCCTCGCCGCCGAGCGCCTTCAGCCCCGCCGCACCGGCGGCTTCCTGCAGTTCGGGAAGTGGGGCATGGTCGAGTGGTTCATCCTGACCTTCATCATGGGCTCGATCTTCGTGGCGGTGCAGTCCTACGAGTACGCGGTTCTCGTCTCCGAGGGTGTGACCGTCGCGGCGAACGCGTACGGCTCGGCGTTCTACATCACGACCGGCTTCCACGCCATCCACGTGACCGGCGGCCTGATCGCGTTCCTCTTCATCATCGGCCGCGCCTACATGGCCCGCCGCTTCGGCCACCACGAGGCGACGTCGGCGATCGTCGTGTCCTACTACTGGCACTTCGTGGACGTCGTCTGGATCGCCCTGTTCTTCATCGTCTACTTCCTGAAGTAAGACGACCCCCACTCACCGCACCGACTTCAGGCCCGGGCCGGCAGCATGAGCGGCCCGCCCGGGAAGAGAACGATAGGAAACCCCCGTGAAGGCACTTTCGCAGAACCGACGCCATCCCCTGATGGGGCTGGCGCTCCTCCTGCTGGGACTCCTGGTGACCGGCGGACTGTACTCCGTCGCGAGCACCGTGAACCAGGCGCAGGCGGCCACGCAGGTCACCGCGGCCGCCTCGGCTGATGACATCTCCGAGGGCGAGAAGCTCTTCAACGCGAACTGCGCCTCGTGCCACGGCACGGGTGCCGCGGGGGGTCCCTCCGGTCCGTCCCTGATCGGTGTCGGCGCCGCCTCCGTCGACTTCCAGGTGGGCACCGGCCGCATGCCGATGCAGATGAACGGCCCGCAGGCCCAGGTCAAGCCGAACCAGTTCAACGACGAGCAGACGGCGCAGCTCGCCGCCTACGTCGCCTCGCTCGGCGCCGGCCCGGCCGTCCCCGAGGACGAGTACCTGGACGTGAACCACGAGGACGTGGACATCACCCGCGGCGGCGACCTGTTCCGCATCAACTGCGCCATGTGCCACAACGCGGCTGCGGCCGGCGGTGCGCTCACCCGCGGCAAGTACGCCCCCTCTCTGCAGGGCGTGGAGGAGAAGCACATCTACGAGGCCATGGAGACCGGCCCGCAAAACATGCCGGTGTTCTCCGACTCGAACATCAAGCCCGAGGACAAGCGCGACATCATCGCGTACCTCAAGACCATCGAGAACCAGGGCTCCCCCGGCGGCCTCGCCCTCGGCTCGCTCGGCCCCGTCTCCGAGGGCCTGTTCATCTGGACCGCGGGCCTGGCGCTGATCATCGGCTTCATGGTCTGGCTCACCAGCCGGTCCTCCTGATCCCGTCGGCGCAGGCGCGCCGACCACCCGTCATCGACATTCATCACTCGAGTAAAGGAAACAGGACATATGGGCGAGAAAGGCTTTGAAGGGACCGAGCACCGCTCGGGTTCCCTCGAGCACGCCGGCGAGGACGCGCCCCGCTACGCGATCGACAACCCGGGCCTGCCTCCGCACCGTCCGCGTCTGGCCGATGAGGATCCGAAGGCCGCGAAGCGCGCCGAGCGTCAGGTCTCGGTCATGTTCCTCATCTCCATCGTGGGCACGGTGCTCTTCTTCATCGGCTACTTCGGCGTGGGGCAGATCGGCAACGGTGAGGCGTTCAGCAAGATCTACCTGCAGAACCTGCTGCTCGGCCTGGGCACCGCCCTCGCCATGTTCGGCATCGGCATCGGCGTGGTGCACTGGGCCAAGACCCTGATGCCGGACCACGAGACCGTGGAGGACCGTCATGAGATCCGCTCGGAGGCCGACCGTGTCGCCGCCACCGGGATGATCTCCGAGATCCTGGACGAGTCGCAGATCAAGCGCCGCCCCCTGCTGCGCAACACCCTGATCGGCGCCGCCCTGCTGGCCCCCCTGCCGTTCATCGCCGTGTTCCGCGACCTGGACGACTCGGACAACTTCTCGGATGAGGAGATCTACAACTTCGGTCCGGAGCGTCTGCGTCACACCATGTGGGCCGAGGGCGTTCGCCTCGTGCGCGACCCCACCGGCTCCCCCATCAAGGCCTCGGACGTCACGCTCGGCTCCGCCGTGCACGTCATCCCCGACGGCCTGAACGACCTGGGCCCTGACAAGCTCAACCAGAAGGCCAAGGCCGTCGTCCTGCTCATGCGCCTCGACCCGGCCAAGGTGAAGATCACCCCGGGTCGCGAGGACTGGAACGTGGACGGGATCTTCGCCTACTCCAAGGTCTGCACGCACGTGGGCTGCCCGATCGCCCTGTACGAGCAGCACACCCACCACCTGCTCTGCCCCTGCCACCAGTCGACCTTCGACCTGACGCAGGAGTGCAAGGTCATCTTCGGCCCGGCCAGCCACGCGCTGCCGCAGCTGCCGATCACCGTGGACGACGAGGGCTACCTCGTGGCCCAGAGCGATTTCCATGAGCCCGTCGGGCCTGTCTACTGGGAGCGTGGCTGACACCTATGAGCACCACCGTGAATGAGTTCCAGCCGGCGACCACGACCGGCCGCATCGCCAACTTCGTCGACACTCGCATGGGCATGTCGCCGATCGTGAAGTTCTTCGGCCGCAAGATCTTCCCGGACCACTGGACGTTCATGTTCGGCGAGGTCGCCCTGTACAGCTTCGTCATCCTGCTGCTGTCCGGCGCGTTCCTCACCCTCTTCTTCGACCCCTCCATGTCGGAGGTCGTCTACGACGGGGCCTACGCCCCGCTGCGCGGCATCGAGATGTCCGCGGCCTACGCCTCGACCCTGGACATCTCGTTCGACGTGCGCGGCGGCCTGTTCATGCGCCAGCTGCACCACTGGGCGGCGCTGATGTTCGTGGCGGCCATGTCCGTCCACATGCTGCGCGTGTTCTTCACCGGCGCGTTCCGTCGCCCGCGTGAGCTGAACTGGCTGGTCGGCTGCTTCCTGCTGATGGCCGGCTGGGCCGCCGGCTTCACCGGCTACTCCCTGCCCGACGAGGTGCTCTCCGGCAACGGCCTGCGCATCATCGACGGCATCCTGAAGTCGCTGCCGCTGGTGGGCACGTACCTCTCCGCCTTCTTCTTCGGCGGCGAGTTCCCCGGCCACTCGGTCATCGGCCGCCTGTACGCCCTGCACATCATGATCGTGCCGGCCGCCATCCTGCTGCTGATCGGCATCCACCTGTTCATGGTCGTCGTGCACAAGCACACCCAGTACCCGGGCCCGGGCCGCACCGAGGACAACGTGGTCGGCTACCCGGTGGGCCCCGTGTACGCGGCCAAGGCCGGCGGCTTCTTCTTCATCGTGTTCGGTGTGCTCGCGCTCATCGCCTCCACGGTGACGATCAACGCCAACTGGAACTACGGCCCGTACGATCCGTCCCCGGTGCAGGCCGGCACCCAGCCCGACTGGTACATCGGCGTGTTCGACGGCGCCCTGCGCCTCATGCCGGGCATGATCGGCGACTACTCCTTCCTCTGGAACATCCCGATGCCGTGGGGCTCCTCGGTGTCCCTGCCCATGGGCGTGCTCGTGCCGCTGATCCCGGTCGGCGTCCTTCTCGTCGGCATGTGCACCTGGCCCTGGATCGAGCGGTGGATCACCAAGGACGACACCGAGCACCACCTGCTCGACCGTCCGCGCAACGCCCCGGCCCGCACGGGCATCGGCGTGGCCGCCGTCGTCTGGTACTGCGTCATGTGGGCGGCCGCGTCCTCGGACCTCATCGCCACCCACTTCCACCTCTCCCTGAACGACGTGCTGTACGTGCTGCGCGCGCTGTTCTTCCTCGGCCCGGTGATCGCCTTCATCGTGACCCGCCGCATCTGCCTGTCCCTGCAGCGCAAGGACCGTGAGCTGGTGCTCCACGGCCACGAGGCCGGCGTCATCGAGATGTCCCCCGAGGGCGGCTTCCACGAGCGTCACCGCCAGCTCACCGACTACGAGCTGTACCGCCTGGTGTCCTTCGAGGACCGCCGCCCGGTGCCGGCCATGCCCGGCCGCAACGGCAAGGTGGGCACGCTGGAGAAGGCCCGTGCCGGCCTGAACCGCATGTTCTACCAGGATCGCGTCGCCCCGGTCTCCCGCGAAGAGCTGGTGGAGGCCCGCACCCACGGCCAGCACGGCCACGAGGACGGCGGCCACCACGAGCTGGGCGCCGACCCGAGCTCGCACAACCCGAAGATCGACGGCTGACCGCGGATCCTCTCGGACGCAGAAGGCCCCGCACACCGCTCGGTGTGCGGGGCCTTCCGCTGTCCGGACTCCCGCCCCTTCGCGTCCTCTGTCGTCTGGACACTTTCGTCCGGGAAACGGGAGCCTCCGGCGGTGCTTTCGTTCGGGATACGGGAGGCTGCGGGTTCTCAGCCTGCGACCGGGCCACGCCGAACCGGCCGTTCTCCTCCCCTGGAAGCGTCGTCCGGCGCATCTGGACGCCAGACCCACGCGCCGTCGTCGGGGTCCCGGCGCCACCCCTGCACGGGTGCATGCGCGGGTCGGACGACGTCGGTCAGCCACAGCGTCGTGCCCGGGTTCCACCCGGCGAGCACGGTCGCGACGCCCGAGGCGACGGGCAGGCAGCGCGCGGCGGAGGCGAGGCAGCCGAGTGCCGTCAGGTGGAGCGCATCCCACTCCTGGGCTCCACGTTTCCGATCCGGGTGCAACCATCGACCCGCCCTCCCGGTCCCCTGCCACTCGGTCCCCGGTCACCCGGTGCCAGTCGTGCCGCCTGGAGGCGCTCACGTCCAGAGGGACGCTACGCCACAGCCGGGCCCGGTCACCCGGGCTGGTCACCTTGTACGTACGTCCGACATCGTTCCACGGGGTCACGGCGGCCGTCCCCGCCCCGGAGTCGTCTCCGATGAGATCCAACCCCGCAGGCACCTGCGAGACGCTTGCGACGATGGCCACCGGGATCGACCACCAGATCCCGTACCGGTTCGCCGTGGGGTCTGCGGGATTCCTGTGTCAAGGGCCATTGAGTTCTGCCCATAGGCGGCCAGTGTTTCTTCCCGCTGGTGGCCATCAGAACTGCCCACTGGTGGCCAGCTGGTTTGCCCGTTTGGGTGGTGGTGCTGGCCACCGTGATGGGATCAGTTCAGTGGCATGACTCCCTTCCCGGCCATTGCCTGGGTCATCCGTACGGAGTCTCCGGTGGTCTGGCACACGTGGGCGTGGTGCAGGAGCCGGTCCACGGTGGCGGTGGCCAGGGTCTTGGGCATCAGCTCGTCGAAGCCGGCCGGGTGCAGGTTCGAGCTGATCGCTACGGAGCGTTTCTCGTAGGCGGCGTCCACGATGCGGTAGAGGCCCTCGGCGGCATCGTCGGCGACCGGCAGCAGGCCGATGTCGTCGATGACGATCAGGTCGGCGCGCAGGATTCGGGCGACGGCTTTGGTGATGGTGTCATCGGGCCGGTGGGCCCGGATCATCGCCCCGAGGTCCTCCAGGGTGAACCAGGCCACCCGCTTGCCCTCCTCCACGGCCTGCTGGCCCAGGGCCTCGAGGAAGAAGGTCTTGCCGGTGCCGGAGGGCCCGCAGACCACGAGGTTCTCTCTGCGCGAGAGCCATTCCAGGGTGCGCAGGGACTGCTGGGTCGGGGCCGGGATCGAGGAGGCGCCCGGATCCCAGGTCGTGAAGGTCTTGCCGGTGGGGAACCCGGCGGCCTTGCGCCGGGCGGCGAGCATGGATCGGGCCCGACCGGTGGTCTCCTCGACCAGCAGGGCCTTGAGGACCTCGGCCGGCTCCCAGCGTTGGGCCCGGGCGGTGGCCAGTACCTCGGCGGCGATACCGCGGGCGTGGGGCATCTTCAGCTGCCGCAACAGCGCCTCCAAATCGGCCGGCAGCGCCGGTGCGGCGGTGTTCGGGGTGTGGATGCTCACCGGGCTGCCCCCTCGGTGTTGGAGGTACCGAGGCCGGCCCAGCCGGCGGTGCCCTGGGTCAGGGACCGTTCCTCGGTGGCGGTGTGCATCCCGGTGCGGTGGCCGGCGGCGGTGAGCAGGGAGGCCAGGTCGCCGTGGGCGAAGCGCTGGTGCACCGCGGCCACCCCGAGGGCGCGGTCGACCTGGTCGGTGCCGGCGAGCTTGGCCAGGGTGACGGCCTCGGCCATCTTCTGACCGATCCGGCTGGTGCCGGCCGCGGCGGCCTCCACCAGCCAGGTCCTCGCTCCGGCCCCGATGGCCAGGAACTCGGCCTCCGCCGCCGAACGGGGCACCGGGGTGTAGTCCCCGGGCACCTTGTCCGTCTCGTGGCCGGGGAAGTGCGCGTCGTCGATGGCCGGGGACCCGGGCCGGGCCACCCGGTGCCGGGCGACCTCCACCGGCCCCTGCGCACCGGCGTGCATGATCACCACCATCGAGTCCGGTCCGGTGCCGTGATGGCGCACGAACACCTCGGCCCCGAGCAGGTGCGCGGGCACCGAGTACTGGGCGTTTTCGAAGGAGACCATCGGCGTGTTCTCCGGCACCTTCCGTCCCACCCCGTAGGCCACGGTGTGCGCCGTGGCGGGGATCCGATGCAACGCGCTGGTCTCCTCGGCGAGCATGTGGTCCGGGCGGCGCCGGGTCACCCGGTGCTCCCGGGAGTTCACCATGGCCATGAACCCCGCGCAGGCGGCCTCGAGCTCAGCGAACGAGGCGTACTGGTCCCGCAGGTTGGTGTCCTTCGGGACCAGGTCGGCCTTGGCCAGCTTCACCGCGTTCTCCACCCCGCCCTTGGCGGCCGGATCCGCTGGCTGGCAGGTCAGCACCTCCACGCCGTAATGCCGAGCGAACGCCACGGTGGCCTGGTTACGCACCGGCACCCCGGCCACATGAGAGACCGTCACTGTCTTCTCGTTATCCGTCAGCACATAGGTCGGCGCGCCCCCGATCAGCCGGAAGCACCGGTCCAGGGCGGCGAACACACTCGGAGCCGTCCTATCACGCAGGGCGATGACGATCCGGTAGCGGGACCAGGCCAGCCAGGCCACGAACAGCACCGTCTTGGCCCCGTCGATCGCCGGCCCATCGCCGAAGTCGTACTGCAGCCATGCGCCCGGCTCGGTGATCCAGGGCCGGTGCACCCGGCGCTTCCCGGCCCGCCAGGCGGCCTTCACCTCGGCCACCGCCCGCCGGGTGGAGCGCTCAGAGCCGGTGTAGCCCATTGCGGTGAGCTTGGCGTGCACGACATCGGCGCGGATCCTGCCCGTGGAGGCCTCGACCCATTCCTCGATCTTGGGCAGCCAGACATCGGTGACCTTCGGGCGGCTGGCTCCGGATCCAGGGGTCTGGCCGGCGTCGCGGGCCCGCACCAGCCGGGCCACGGTGTGATGGGAGCAACCGGCCAGCTCGGCGGCGCCCCGCAATGACTTGGTCAGGTCATAGGCACTGAGTATTTTCATGGTTTCTGCGGCATCCTTCATTCAGGGCCTCTTCCTCGCTGGATTCGATTCGACACCGATATCCAACCCGGGGAGGAGGCCCCCGCCGGCTCACGACGCGGCGGGCAACGAGCAACGCGGGCAAACCAGATGGCCATCACTGGGCAGTCCTCATGGCCGTCAGCGGGTCATTCCCTGGCCACCTATGGGCAGCTTTTCATGGCCGCTTACATTCCTGCCGCTGCGCGGGCTTCCTCCCGCCGCTCCACCCGCGCCCCGGCCTCGAGGACGCCTCGGGAGTCCCCGGGCAGCGAACTCCGGCCTTCTCGCTCCCAGCCGTCGATCACCCACCGGGAGTCTGCCCGCGGACGAGCCCCCTGGCGGGCCGGCCCTGAGCCCAGCACGTACTCCGCCTCCGTCTCCAGGACCGCTCGGATGCTCGGGTGCGCTGCCAGCACGTCCTCTCCGTCGGGCTCCTCTGCCAGTACCTCGCGGCCGCCACCGTGCCGACCAGGGCCGCGTGATCGCGTCGTTCCTCGGCCGGGTCCATGTGAGGTCGAGGCCGGCGAGGGCCTGCACGAGCTGACCAACGGAGACCGCTGGACGAGACTCGGCGCCGGGCCGCCCACTGGTGACGGTGAAGAGGCTGCGGGACGTGCCCCGCGACCCGGGTCACGATCATGTCGGAGCCAGGACGCGAGCCCTGTGGCTCGCGGGCTGAGGATCATCCCCCGTTCCAGGCCGAGGCGGCGTCCGCGCGGGCCGGCCACCCGCTCGTGCCCACGCGACGTCGTCGGCCGATCCACACCGGGAGGACGGTGTGATCGAGATCTGCGCCCGGTCCACGCCCCCGCCACCGTCCAGACCCCCGTGCCGTCGTCGTCGGCCTCCTGGGAGCTCTCCCCCGGCCTCGGCGGATTCGGGCCGCTCGATACTCGCTTCCCATCCAGAGGGGCCTGGCGAGGCTCCCGTTTCCCGGACGAAAGCGTTCGGGAAGGCTCCCGTTTCCCGCACGAAAGCGCCGGGGCTCAGCGTCCGGGGGCACGACGACGGCGGGCCGGCCCTCCGAAGAGGACCGGCCCGCCGTCGTCGTCAGCGCCGGTGGCGCTGCGTGATCGACCCGAGGTCAGTGGGCGTACTTGCCCCGAGAGAACTCGTAGACCCACCCGAAGGTGAAGTAGGTGCCCGCGACGACGCCGATGATGAACACCCACCAGCCGACCGCGAGGCCGGTGATGAGGATGGCGCAGGCCACGCCCAGGCCCAGGGGCCACCAGCTCCAGGGAGCGAAGGTGCCGTAGGTGCCGGCGTACTCGACGATCTGACCGTCCTCGTCATCTGCAGGGCCGACGCCGTATTTGTGCTCGGCGGCCCGCAGGTACCAGGCGATCATCCAGGACATCCCGCCCACGGCGTAGATGGCCGGGATGCCTGCCCACTCGGTCCACTCGACCCAGAACCCGTAGAGGGTGGCGGCTGCGATGAAGAACAGGCCGATGATCCAGAAGATGTTGGCTGCGACCTTCACTGGGCGACCTTCTCTCCGAAGGCCTCAGACGTGTTCTGAGGCGAGTGCGGGAAGAGCTCCGGGTGGTGCAGATCCAGCGCCGGACGCTCGGAGCGGATGCGCGGCAGGGAGTGGAAGTTGTGCCGCGGCGGCGGGCACGAAGTGGTCCACTCGAGCGAGGCGCCGAAGCCCCACGGGTCGTCCACGGTGACCTTCTTGCCATAGCGCGAGGTGATGTAGACGTTCCAGAAGAACGGGATCAGCGACGCGCCGAGAACGAAGGAGAACACCGAGGAGAACGCGTTCATCGCCTGGAAGCTGTCCTCCACCATGTAGTCCGCGTAGCGACGGGGCATGCCGATGACACCGAGCCAGTGCTGGATCAGGAACGTGCCGTGGAAGCCCACGAACAGCATCCAGAACTGGATCTTGCCGAGACGCTCGTTCAGCATCTTGCCGGTGAACTTCGGCCACCAGAAGAAGAAGCCGGCGAACATCGCGAACACCACGGTGCCGAAGACGACGTAGTGGAAGTGCGCCACGACGAAGTACGTGTCGGACACCTGGAAGTCCAGGGGCGGCGACGCCAGGATGACGCCGGTCAGGCCACCGAACAGGAAGGTGACCATGAAGCCGAGCGTCCACAGCATCGGGGTCTCGAAGGTGATCGAACCGCGCCACATGGTGCCGATCCAGTTCACGAACTTCACGCCGGTCGGGACCGCGATGAGCATGGTCATCACGGAGAAGAACGGCAGGAGCACGGCGCCGGTCACGTACATGTGGTGCGCCCACACCGTCACGGAGAGCGCGGCGATCGCCGTCGTCGCGAACACGATGGACTTGTAGCCGAAGATCGGCTTGCGGGAGAACACCGGGATGATCTCCGACACGACGCCGAAGAACGGCAGGGCGATGATGTACACCTCGGGGTGGCCGAAGAACCAGAAGAGGTGCTGCCACAGGATGGCGCCGCCGTTCTCCGGGTTGAAGATGTGGCCGCCGAAGCGACGGTCCAGGCCCAGCGCGAAGAGCGCGGAGGCGAACGGCGGGAACGCCACCATGATCAGGATGCCGGTGATGAGCGTGTTCCAGGTGAAGATCGGCATGCGCCACATCGTCATGCCAGGAGCACGCATCGTCAGGATCGTGGTGATGAAGTTGACGCCGCCCATGATCGTGCCGAAGCCCTGGAGGACCAGACCGAACACCCAGAGGTCACCGCCGACGCCCGGCGAGTACGTGGTGTTGGAGAGCGGGGCGTAGGCGAACCAGCCGAACGAGGCCGCACCCTGCGGGGTGAGGAAGCCGGCGGTCGCGATGAGCGAGCCGAACAGGAAGAACCAGAACGCCAAGGCGTTCAGACGCGGGAAGGACACGTCCGGAGCACCGATCTGCAGCGGCACCAGCACGTTGGCGAAGCCCGTGAAGAGCGGGGTCGCGAACATGAGCAGCATGAGCGTGCCGTGCATGGTGAACAGCTGGTTGTACTGCTCCTTCGTCTGCAGGATCTGCATGCCGGGCTCGAAGAGCTCCGCGCGGATCATGAGGGCCATGACGCCGCCGATGCAGAAGAAGACGAAGGACGTGATCAGGTACATGTACCCGAGCACCTTGTGGTCGGTCGTCGTCAGCCAGCTGACGACGATCTTGCCCAGCGAACGGGGCACCACACGAGGCTGCGCCTGTGAGCGCACCTCATCCGTTGCGTACTCGTAAGTGGTCATCAGTGGCTACCTCCACCGCGGGGGGTCTGGAGATCGCGCTCCATCGTCCCGGCGCCGTCAGGGTTGTTGTTGGGATTGCGGCTGTACTCGTCGCCCACCTGACCCGGCTCCATCTCCTCGAGGCGCTGGACGAACTCCGCCTCGTCGACGACCTCCACGTTGAAGAGCATCTCGGAGTGGGACTCGCCGCACAGCTCGGCGCACTTGCCGTCGTAGCTGCCCAGCTCCTGGGGGGTCAGGTACAGGTGGTTGGTCTTGCCGGGCACCATGTCACGCTTCTGGAGGAACTGCGGGATCCAGAAGGAGTGGGCCACGTCACGGGACTTCAGCTCGAAGTGCACCGGCACGTCATTCGGCAGGTACAGGACCGGAAGGGTGTCACGCACGCCCTCGGTGCCGTCCAGCTGGGCCTGGATGCCGGAGTAGTAGGCCTCGATGACCTCGCCGTTCTCCTGCTCGTAGGAGTAGTTGAAGTCCCAGGACCACTGCTTGCCGTACACGGTGACGGTCAGCGGCGAGTCGTCCACGGGGCGGTCGACCTCGGTCTGGACGCGGTCGGTGAAGCCCCAGAAAGTGAAGACCATCAGGATCGGGATGGCCGTGAACATGGTCTCGAGCGGCACATTGTAGGCCGTCTGCTTCGGGAAGCCCTGGTCGTTCTTGCGGCGGCGGTACGCCACCATGCACCAGATCATGGCGCCCCAGGCCAGCAGACCGACGACCATGGCCGCGATCCAGGAGTTCACCCACAGGTCGGTGAGCTGGGCGTTGTGGTTGGTGGTGTCCCGGGTGCCGGGGTACCAGCCGCGCTGGACCTCTGCCGAACAGCCGGTCAGCACCAGGAGCGCCGTGGTGCCCACGGCACCGGCGGTCCAGCGGCGGCGGGTCCGACGTCCGGCGTCATTCTGTGCTCTCACAGACGGCCTTCCTCTTCATCTCGTGTGCGAGGGGCGTCCCCGCTCCCCCGGCGATTCGGCGGCTTCTCGCAGCGTCCTCGCAGGGAGCACGGGTATGCCCTGATGATTCAGAGCCAGTCTAAGCCGAAACACGCGGATTCTCCGCACCGTGACACGTGCCGATCGTGTCTGGGAGTCGGGTCCGAGCATCCTGGGCGCGGTGCCCGGGCACGACGACGGCGGGCCGGCCGAGGCCGACCCGCCGGTTCGCGGTCCGTGGCGCTCCGGGCGCCCGCAGATCAGTGGAAGGAGTCGCCGCAGGCGCACGAGCCGCCTGCGTTGGGGTTGTCGATCGTGAAGCCCTGCTTCGAGATGGTGTCCTCGAAGTCGATGGTCGCGCCCATGAGGTAGGGCACGCTCATCTTGTCGACGATCACCTCGACCCCGTCGTAGTCACGGACGGTGTCGCCGTCGAGGACGCGCTCGTCGAAGTAGAGCTGGTAGATCAGGCCCGAGCAGCCGCCCGGCTGCACGGCGACGCGCAGCCGCAGGTCCGTGCGGCCCTCCTGCTCGAGCAGCGAGCGCACCTTGCCGGCCGCCACGTCGGTCAGCTCGACCTCGTGCGGGGGCAGGCCCTCGGCGTCCTGGGTCGCGCCGATCTCGACGCCGGTCTCCTCTGCGGACAGAGCCATCGTGACCTCCTCAGATCATGGGGCGCGGACGGGGCCGTCACGCGCGTGTGGTCTCCCGGACAACACTAGCCGCCCACGGAGCATTCCCGGCCCGCCGCACCGACGGGCCGGGCGGCACTCACGCGGACAGCCGCGCGAGCCAGAGCGCCTCGGCCACGACGGCCCGCTTGAAGTCGTCGATGTGCAGCGACTCGTTGGCCGAGTGCGCCCGCGTGTCCGGGTCCTCCACGCCCGTGATGAGGAGGGTGGCCTCCGGGAAGACCTCGGCGAGGTCCGCGGTGAACGGGATGGAGCCGCCCATGCCGATCGCCCGGGGCTCGACGCCCCAGGCGTCCTCCAGGGCGGCCATCATCGCGGCCGTGGCGGGGGCCGAGGTGTCCGTCGTGAACGGCTGGCCGAACTCCCCCGCGGTGACCGTGATCTCCGCGCCGAGCACCGCCGCGGACTGCGCCTCCAGGTGGGTGCGCAGCGCCTCGAAGGCCTCCGCGGGGTCCATGCCGGGGCCCAGGCGCAGCGAGAACTTCGCGCGCGCGGCGGGCTGGATCGTGTTCGAGGACTCCGCGACCGAGGGCGCGTCGATCCCGATGATGCTCAGCGCGGGAGCGTTCCACAGCCGGTCCGCGACCGGGCCGCGGCCGGCCAGGGTCACCCCGTCCAGCACGCCCGCGTCCGCACGGAAGACGTCCTCGGGGTAGTCCAGGCCCGCGGTCTGCCGCGGCTCGAGGCCGGGCACGGCGACCGCGCCGTCCGCGTCGTGGAGCGTGGCGATCAGCCGCGAGAGCAGGACGACGGCGTCCAGGACCGGCCCGCCGAACATGCCGGAGTGCACGGCGTGGTCGAGCACCCGGACGGTCACCGTGCCGTCCACCAGCCCACGCAGGGAGGTGGTCAGCGCTGGCTCCCCCACGGCCCAGTTGGACGAGTCCGCGACCACGATCGCGTCGGCGTCGAGGCGCGCCCGGTGCTTCTCCAGGAAGGTGCGGAAGGTGGGCGAGCCGGCCTCCTCCTCGCCCTCGATGAAGACGCGGACGCCGACGCCGGCGTCGGGCAGGACGTCCCGCAGGGCGGCGAGGGCGGCGAGGTGGACCATGATGCCGGCCTTGTCGTCGGCGGCGCCGCGGCCGTACAGCCGCCCGCCGCGCTCGGTGGCCACGAGCGGCGGGGTGTCCCAGAGGTCCTCGTCCCCGATCGGCTGCACGTCGTGATGGGCATACAACAAGACGGTGGGCTTGTCAGAGGCGCCGGGCTTCTCGCCGATCACCGCCGGCCCACCGGGCCGGTCGTCGTCGCGGGTCTCGGTCACGATCTCCACCTCCTGCAGGCCCGCCTCGCGCAGCAGGCCCGCGACGGCCTCGGCGGACCGCTCGAGCTGGGTGCGGTCCGCGGAGTCCCAGGCGATGCCCGGGATCGCCACGAGGTCGGTGAGGGTCTGGAGGGTCGTCGGGAAACGGGCCTCGACGGCCTCACGGACGGCGGAGACGAGGGCCGCGTCCTGCGGCGCACGGGAGGTGATGTCAGTCATGACGGCCAGCGTAGACGGCGGCCGAGCCGAGGGCCGCGCCTCCGGGCGGGCCGGACGCGCCCCACCACTAGACTGGAGGGGTGTTCAAGCGAGACAAGACCCCCGAGACCGCGCCCGCCCCCTCGACTCACGGCTCCTCGGCCGCTCCCGCCGAGGGCGCCGCCGTGGCCGAGGCCGGGCCGCGCGACCGCTCGCAGGGCAAGAAGGGCCCGACTCCGCGGCGCCGCGACCAGGAGGCCGCGCGCCGTCGCACTCTGGTCCCCGAGGATCGCAAGGCGGCCCGCAAGGCCGAGCGTCAGGCGATGGCCCAGGAGCGGATGCGCCAGCGCGCCGCGCTGGAGACCGGGGACGAGCGCGGCCTCCCGGCGCGCGACAAGGGACCGCAGAAGCGCTGGGTCCGTGACTACGTGGACGCACGCACCGGCATCGGCGAGTGGCTCATGCCCGTCGTCTTCGCCTACGTCCTGCTCATGTTCATCCCCGGCCGCGAGGCGCAGCTGATCCTGATGATCAGCCTGTACGTCCTCGTGGCCCTCGTGCTCATCGAGAGCTTCCTGGTCAGCCGGCACATCAAGAAGGGCCTCACGGAGCGCTTCGGCACGCCGGAGTCCGGGACCGGCTTCTACGGCATCATGCGGGCCCTGCAGTTCCGCCGCCTGCGTCTGCCCAAGCCCCAGGTCAAGCGGGGCGAGTACCCCGCCTGACACGACACCGCGCCACGGCCCGGACCCCGGTGGGTCCGGGCCGTCGCGTCCCCGGCGAGCAGACCGTCAGCCCCGCAGGGACCGGGCCAGCCCGGCGGTGATCCGGCCGGCCCAGAACGGGCCCTCGTAGAGGAACGCGGTGTAGCCCTGGACGAGGTCCGCGCCCGCGTCGAGCCGGGCCTGGACGTCGTCGGCGTCCGTCACCCCGCCCACGCTGACGACGGCGGTGCCCGTCGGCAGCGCCGTCCGCAGGACCTCCAGCACCCGCATCGACCGCTCCTGCAGCGGGGCGCCGGACAGGCCGCCCGCGCCCAGGGCGTCCACGTCGGCACGCGGGGTGCGCAGACCCTCCCGGGAGACGGTCGTGTTGGTCGCGATGACGCCGTCGAGCCCGAGGCGCTCGGCGAGCGCCCCGACGGCGCGCACGTCGTCGTCCGCCAGGTCCGGGGCGATCTTCACGGTCAGCGGCACGCGACGGTCCGGGACCGCACGGTCGGCCTCCTCGCGCACCGCCGTGAGGATCGGCTCCAGCGCGTCGATCTCCTGCAGCTGGCGCAGCCCCGGCGTGTTCGGCGAGGACACGTTGACCGTCAGGTAGTCGGCGTGGGGCGCGAGCAGGCGGGTCGAGGCCCGGTAGTCGTCCGCCGCGTCCTCGAGGGGGACCACCTTGGTCTTGCCGATGTTCACGCCCAGGACCGGCCGGGCCGGGCCGAAGCGGCGCTCCAGTGTCTGCCGGGTCCGCGCCAGGCGGGGGGCGACGGCCGCCGCGCCGTCGTTGTTGAAGCCCATGCGGTTGACCAGCGCCCGGTCGTCCACGAGACGGAACAGTCGCGGCTGCGGGTTGCCGGGCTGCGGCTGCGCCGTGATCGTGCCGACCTCGATGTGGCCGAACCCGAGGTCGGCCAGAGCGGCGGTCCCCCGGCCGTCCTTGTCGAACCCCGCGGCCAGGCCGAAGGGCGTCGGGAACCGCAGGCCCATGACCGTGCGCGCGAGCATCGGGTCCGGGCGGAAGGCGGCGCGCAGGGCGGCGGACGCCCCGGTGCGCTCGACCAGCCGGATCGCGTCGAAGCCCCGATGGTGCGCCTGCTCCGCGTCCATGCCGCCGAACACGGCACGGAAGAAGGGCGGGTACAGGCGAGGCGCACGGGAGGTCAGGAGGCCGTCGACGGCGGACTTGGGATCAGGCAGCTGCATGCCCCCATCCTCGCACGGGCCTCCCGCCCGTCCGGGGTCCTCCTAGAGTGGTCGGATGGCCCGTGACCCGCTCCAGCCGCCGCCCCCGGACCCCTCCGCCCCGCACGGCGCACCCGCCGGCGGACCGACGGAGGAGGACACCCGCCCGTTCCTCGACGATCCGCCGGGCCTGGGCTGGGTCCCGGACGGGCTGCCGGGCTTCGAACGATGCACGCTCGGCCTCGACACCGATGAACAAGGACAGAACCTTGTCACAGTGGTGCGTCCGCGCACCGACGCCGCCCGTGACCCGGCCCGGCGACCCATCCTCTCGGTGCACGGCTGGAGTGACTACTTCTACAACGCCCCGCTCGCCCGCGCGTTCGAGGCCGCCGGCTACGCCTTCCACGCCGTCGACCTCCGCCACTACGGCCGCTCGCTGCGCACGGGACAGACGCCCGGCTGGACGGACGACCTGGCCCGCTACGACGCGGACCTCGAGGCCGCGTTCGAGACCATCGCCCAGGACCACCCGCTGCCGCCCATCCTCATGGGACACTCCACCGGCGGGCTGATCGCCGCGCTGTGGGCGGACCGGAATCCCGGCCGCCTCGCCGCGCTCGTGCTCAACAGCCCGTGGCTGGAGATGCAGGGCAGCGCGGGGGTGCGCCTGCTGGCGAAGTCCATCGTGGGGCCCGTCTCCGCCATGAAGCCCTACGCCATGCTCACGCTGCCGCGCATCGACCACTACTGGCGCACCCTCTCGGACCAGGCCGAGGGCGAATGGGACCTGCACCCGCTCTGGCGTCCCCCGCACGCGTTCGAGGTGCCGGCCGCCTGGCTGAGCGCGGTCCTCTCGGGGCACCGGGCCGTGGCCGGGCGGCTCGACGTCACCGTGCCGATCCTCGTGCTCGTCTCCGCGCGCGGGCATCGGGGCACGTCCTACGCCGAGGCGATGCTGACCTCGGACATCGTCCTGGACCCCGACGCCATGGCCCGCCGCTCCCTGCGGCTCGGCGACCGGGTGACCGTCCACCGGCTCCCCGACGCGCTGCACGACGTGTTCGCCTCCCCCGCGTCGGTGCGCGAGGCGGCCGGTGCCGCGACGCTCACGTGGCTGGGGGCCTACGCGCCGCCGTCGGCGTCCGAGGCCGAGTCCGGCGCGCCGGACGACGGCGCCGGCTGAGGGGTGTCCACGGCGCCGCCGTAGCGGCGGTCCCGTCGGGCGTAGGTCTCGACGGCGGCCCACAGGGTCCGCCGGTCGACGTCCGGCCACAGCACGTCCAGGAACAGCAGCTCCGCGTAGGCGGACTGCCACAGCAGGTAGTTGGACAGGCGCTGCTCCCCCGAGGTCCGCAGGAACAGGTCCACGTCCGGGACGACGTCGACGTCCTGACCCGTGCGGAAGCCGCGGTCGAGGTAGCGGGTGATGACGTCCTCGCTGATCTCCCCCGGCCGCATCCGGCCGGCCCGGACCTCCTCGGCGATGGCCTGGACGCCGTCCAGGATCTCGGCGCGGCTGCCGTAGTTCACGCACATGTGCAGGGTGGTGCCGGTGTTGTGGCGCGTGAGCTCCTCGGCCTCCTGCAGCTCCCGGATCACGGGGGTCCAGAGGCGCGGGGCCCGCCCGTTCCACCGGATCCGCACGTTCCACGAGTGCAGGGTGTCCCGCTGCCGGCGCAGCACGTCCCGGGAGAAGCCCATGAGGAAGCGGACCTCCTCCGCCGAGCGCCGCCAGTTCTCCGTGGAGAACGCATACGCGGACACGTGGCCGATCCCCAGCTCCACCGCCCCGGCGACGACGTCCAGCAGCGCCGCCTCGCCGGCCCGATGGCCCTCGGTGCGCGGCAGGCCGCGCTGGTTGGCCCACCGTCCGTTGCCGTCCATCACGATCGCCACGTGCCGGGGCACGAAACGCGGGTCGATCCGCGGGGCGACCGCGCCCGAGGGGTGCGGCGGCGGGGACTGCGGGGCTCGGTCGGCGCTCATGGTCTCCTCTCGACGCGCGGGGCGGGGAGGCCGAGGTCCTGGTCCAGGACGGACAGGGACACCAGGCGCCGCTCGGCGTGGAACTGCAGGTACGCCGCCACGATACCGGCCGCCTCGCGGCGGGCGGGGGCCCCGGAGGCGTCCGCGGTGGCCCAGTCCCCCGCCGCGAGGGCCGAGAGCAGATCGAAGGTCTCCGGGGCCGGGTGAGCGGCACCGGGTGGCCTGCACTCGGGGCAGACGGCCCCGCCGAGGCCCACGTGCAGCGCCGTGTGCGGGCCGGGGGCGCCGCAGCGGGCGCACCGGTCGAAGGTCGGGGCCCAGCCGGCCTGGGCGAGCGCGCGCAGCAGGAACGAGTGCAGGATCAGGCGCGGGTCGTGCGCGCCGCGGGCCAGCGCGGCCAGCGCGCCGTGGAACAGGCGGTACTGGGCGCGCCGGCCGTCGTCGTCGACCGAGGGGACCCGCTCGACGGCCTCGGCGAGGGCGCCGGCGACGGTGTAGGCGTCGTAGTCAGCGGCCAGCATCGTTGCGTACGGGTGCAGCAGCTGCGCCTGGCTCACGGTGTGCAGCTCCCCCCGGCCGCGTGCGAGCTGGAGCGTGGAGTGCATGAACGGCTCCACCACCGAGCCCAGCCGGGAGGAGGTCTTGCGCACCCCCTTGGCCACGGCCCGGACCAGGCCGTGCTCGGGGGTGAGCGCCTCGACGATGCGATCGGCCTCCCCCAGACGGTGGGTGCGCAGCACGATGGCCTCGGTGCGGAACGAGTTCGCCGCGTAGCCGCCGTGCCGCGCACCCCGCCGGGAGGAGCCGGAGCCGCTCACGCGCGCAGGGCGCGGTTCACCGCGGACACCACGGCCTTCAGCGAGGCGGTCGTGGTGTTGTGGTCCAGGCCGACGCCCCAGAGGACACGGTCGCCCACGGCCGCCTCCACGTAGGCGGCGGCCATGGCCGCGCCGCCCTCGGACAGTGCGTGCTCGGAGTAGTCGAGCACGCGGACGTCCACGCCCTCCTCGCCGAGGATGCGCAGGAACGCGTCGATCGGGCCGTTGCCCTGCGCCGCGCGGGTCTGCGTGACGCCGTCGACCTCGAGCTCGGCCTCCATCCGGAACGCGCCGTCCTCGCCGGAGGCCGAGGAGACCGAGCGGAGCCGGTAGCGGCCCCACTGCGCCTCCGCCGCGTCGGCGGGCAGGTACTCGTCCTGGAACACGCGCCACAGGTCGGCGCCGGAGACCTCGCCGCCCTGGGCGTCGGCCAGATCCTGGATGACGTGGGAGAACTCGATCTGCGCGCGGCGCGGCAGGTCCAGGTTGTGCTCGGACTTGAGCAGGTAGGCGACGCCGCCCTTGCCGGACTGCGAGTTCACGCGGATGACGGCTTCGTACGAGCGGCCGATGTCCTTCGGGTCGATGGGCAGGTACGGCACGGCCCACGGGATGCCGTCCACGTCCGTGCCGGCCGCCTTCGCGTCGACCTCCATGGCCTCGAAGCCCTTCTTGATGGCGTCCTGGTGGGAGCCGGAGAAGGCCGTGAAGACGAGGTCGCCGCCCCACGGCGAGCGCTCGGGCACGGCCAGCTGGTTGCAGTACTCGACCGTGCGCTTGATGTGGTCCATGTCGGAGAAGTCGATCATGGGGTCGACGCCCTGCGAGTACAGGTTCATGCCCAGCGTCACCAGGTCGACGTTGCCGGTGCGCTCGCCGTTGCCGAACAGGCATCCCTCGATGCGGTCCGCCCCGGCCAGGCAGCCCAGCTCGGCGGCGGCCACGCCCGTGCCGCGGTCGTTGTGCGGGTGCAGGGAGAGGATGAGCGAGTCGCGGTGCTCCAGGTTGCGGTGCATCCACTCGATCGAGTCGGCGTACACGTTCGGGGTGGACATCTCCACCGTCGCCGGCAGGTTCAGGATCATCTTGCGGTCGGTGGAGGCCTCCAGGACCGTGGCCACCTCGTCCGAGATGCGCCGGGCGAACTCGAGCTCGGTGCCCGTGTAGGACTCGGGCGAGTACTCGTAGGTGATCTGCGTGCCCTTGAGCTGCTCCTCGAACTTCTTCACCAGGCGCGCGCCGGAGGTCGCGATGTCCACGATCCCGTCCTCGTCCTGCCGGAACACCACGCGGCGCTGCAGCACCGACGTCGAATTGTACAGGTGCACGATGGCCCGGTCGGCGCCCTCGAGCGCCTCGAAGGTGCGCTCGATCAGGTGCTCACGGGACTGCGTGAGGACTTGGATGGTGACGTCGTCCGGGATGTGGTCGCCCTCGATGAGCTGGCGGACGAAGTCGTAGTCGGTCTGCGAGGCGGACGGGAAGCCGACCTCGATCTCCTTGAAGCCCATGCCGACGAGCAGCTGGAACATGCGCAGCTTGCGCTCGGGGCCCATGGGGTCGATCAGGGCCTGGTTGCCGTCGCGCAGGTCCACGGCGCACCACAGCGGCGCCTTCTCGATGACCTTGTCCGGCCAGGTGCGGTCCGGCAGGGCGACCTCGATCTGGTCCTGGAACGGGACGTACTTGTGGAACTTCATCCCCGACGACTTCTGCAGGTGGGCGCTCATGCGTGTTCTCCCTCGACGTGCGCGCGGCGGCCGCGCGAAAGGTGGATGGTCGGTGACCGGACCGGGAGGTCAGGGACTCCGCACGGGGTGTCCGGTCCGGTGGGAGGCGTCCTGCCTCCGCGTGCGCTCAGGCGGCGTGGATCACGGCCTGGCACGGGGACCCCGTGCGGCCGGGAAGTAGCAGGCGGGCCGTGGCCGGCGCTGTCGTCGCGAGGCGGAGGGACATGCCCCCGACCCTAGCACCGAGGTGGGCCGGGCCACAGGAGGCCGCCCCCGTGTGACGCACGACGACGGCGGCCCGGTCCGGCGCATGCGCGACCGGGCCGGGGCCCCGGGCTCAGAAGCCGAGTCGGCCGAGCTGCTTGGGGTCGCGCTGCCACTCCTTGGCGACCTTGACCCGCAGGTCCAGGTGCACCTTGGTGCCGAGCATGCGCTCGATGCCCGCCCGCGCCTGCGCGCCGATCTCACGCAGCCGGGAGCCGCCCTTGCCGATGATGATGCCCTTCTGGCTGTCCCGCTCGACGAAGACGTTCGCCCACACGTCCATCAGGGGCCGATCCGCGGGGCGGTCCTCGCGCAGGGACATCTCCTCGACCACCACGGCCACCGAGTGCGGCAGCTCGTCGCGCACGCCCTCCAGGGCCGCCTCCCGGATGAGCTCGGCGACCATGACCGCCTCAGGCTCGTCCGTGAGCTCGCCGTCGGGGTACAGGGGCGGCCCGGCCGGCAGCAGGCCCGCGAAGACGCCCAGGACGTCGTCGACCTGGCGGCCGGCCACCGCCGAGACCGGCACGACGGCCGCGAAGCCCTCCCCGCCGTTCTCCGGCCCGAGGACCTCGTCGCCCAGCGCGGTCACGGCCACGAGCTGCGCCATGAGCTGCTCCGGGCCCACCTTGTCCGTCTTCGTCACCACGGCGACCACCGGGGTGCGGTGCAGGTAGGAGAGCTGCTGGGCGATGAACCGGTCGCCGGGACCGATCGCCTCGTCGGCCGGCAGGCACATGCCCACGGCGTCGACCTCGTTGAGCGTCTCCGCCACGAGGTCGTTGAGGCGCTCGCCGAGCAGGGTGCGGGGCCGGTGCAGGCCCGGGGTGTCCACGAGCACGAGCTGGAAGTCCTCGCGGTGGACGATTCCGCGGATGGTGTGGCGCGTGGTCTGGGGCTTGGAGGAGGTGATCGCCACCTTCTCCCCCACCAGCGCGTTGGTGAGCGTGGACTTGCCGGCGTTCGGCCGGCCCACGAGCGAGACGAAGCCGGAACGGAAGCCGTCCGCGGCGCGGGCCGGATCGACGAGATCGGTCATGGGGTCATCCTTGTCAGGCAGGGAGTGGGGTGGGGCGGCCGGCTCAGGCCACGGGGTCGGCGGGTGCGGCGCCGTGGGCCCGCTCCTCGCGCCGGCGCAGCCGCACCGGACGGTCGGGGGTCTCGGAGACGCGCAGGCGCGCGACCCGGTTGCGGCGGGGCTCGAGGGTGTCCGCGACGAGCTCGATGCCCTGGACCACGACGCGCGAGCCCTGGATCGGGACGCGGCCGAGCTCCTTGGCGAGGAGGCCGCCGACCGTGTCGACGTCGTCGTCCTCGTCCTCCTCCGGCAGCTCGAACTCCTCCCGGAAGTCGTGGATGCCCATGCGCGCGTCGACGGAGTAGACGCCGGGCGCGACGAACTCCACCTCGGGGCGGTCCGGGTGGTCGTCCTCGTCGTAGATCTCCCCGACGATCTCCTCGATGAGGTCCTCGAGGGTCACGAGCCCCGCCGTGCCGCCGTACTCGTCCACCACCACGGCCACGTGGGTGGACTCGCGCTGCAGCTCCTGCAGGAGGGTGGCCACGGACTTCGACTCGGGGACGAAGCGGACGTCGCGCATGACCTCGGTGACGGGGGTGTCGGTCGCAGCGCCGTCGTGGTGCAGGGCGCGGGTGACATCCTTGAGGTGCAGCATGCCCCGGATGTCGTCGGCGTCCTCGCCGATCACCGGGATGCGGGAGTTGCCGGAGCGCAGGAACAGGGCCATGGCCTGGCCGAGCGTGTGGTCGGCGTCGATCGTGACGACGTCGGTGCGCGGCACCATGACGGAGCGGACGATGGTGTCGTTCATGGAGAACACCGACTGGATCAGCTCCGCCTCGGAGTCCGCGAGCACGTCCGCGTCGTGGGCGCGGGCGACGAACTCACGCAGGTGGCGCTCCTGGAAGTCGTCCTCCTCCTCCGGCTCGACCTCGCGACGGCGCCGGTCCCGGTCCAGGCGGGCGGCGAGCGGGCCCAGGGCCCGGCGGAGCACCCACACGAGCCCGCCGAGGCGGCGGGCGACGGCGGCCTCGTTGCGGGAGCCGATCGGCCGCGGGCTCCAGACGCCCAGCAGGGCGGCCACGCCCACGAGCACGACCGCGGCGATCGCCACGGCGAGCCACGTGTCGTCCACCACCGCGTCGGCGGCCGCGGTCAGGCAGACGGCCGACAGGGCCTCGGCCACGAAGCGCCAGACCCGCAGGGCCCCGAGGTGGCTCTCCCGCTCGCGGGCGATCTCCAGGACCTTGGAGCCGGGCTGCTCGCGGACGATGTCCTCCGCGTCCCGCCGGGAGAGGTAGGAGAACGCGGACTCGGCCAGGGACAGCGTCCAGGTCAGACCGAGGAAGACCAGGAAGAGGGCGAAGAGGACGGCGGGCGTCAGCATGGGCGGTGCCGTCAATCCTCGACGGTGGGGGCCGGGGCGGGCCGGCCGAGGACCTCGGAGACGAGCCGATCCTGGAGCGTGAACATCTCCTCGCGCTCGGCGTCCTCGAGATGGTCGTACCCGAGCAGGTGGAGCATGCCGTGGGTGAGCAGCAGGAGCAGCTCGTCGTCACGGGAGTGCCCGCCGCGCGCCGCCTGCTCGGCGGCGACCTCGGGGCAGAGCACGACGTC
Source organism: Micrococcus sp. iso_239 (assembly GCF_056173395.1). Classification (NCBI taxonomy): domain Bacteria; kingdom Bacillati; phylum Actinomycetota; class Actinomycetes; order Micrococcales; family Micrococcaceae; genus Micrococcus; species Micrococcus sp. iso_239. Next base: position 1,293,145 of record NZ_CM149672.1, read on the forward strand.
GCCCAGCACGCCCTCGGCCGGCGCCTCGGGCGAGCCGGGGGTCAGCTCGTCCATGGGCAGGCTCATCACGTCGGTGGGCCCGGGCAGGTCCATCCACTCCTCGTGCAGCTCGGCCATGCGTACGGCGTCCACGACGGTCACGGCCGTCTCGGCGCGCTCGTGGACGTGCAGGCGCGCGTACACGTGCCGGGCCATGCGCAGCAGCGCGTCCTCGGGGACCTCGATCCCCGACTCGTTCAGGATCTCAACGGCCACGACGGGCCCCTCCTCGCTTCTGGGACCGCTCCGCGGGGCCGCGGGCGGCGTCGTAGGCGTCCACGATGGCGCTCACCAGCGAGTGCCGGACCACGTCCGAGGAGTCGAAGCGGACCATCTCCAGGCCCTCGATCCCCTCGAGCACCTCGACGGCCTGGGCCAGGCCGGACTGGGTGCCGCGCGGCAGGTCCACCTGCGAGGTGTCGCCCGTGACGACCATGCGGGCACCGAAGCCGAGGCGGGTCAGGAACATCTTCATCTGCTCGCCGGTGGTGTTCTGGGCCTCGTCGAGGATCACGAACGCGTCGTTCAGGGTGCGGCCGCGCATGTACGCCAGCGGGGCGACCTCGATGGTCCCGGCCTCCATCAGCCGCGGGATCGACTCGGGCTCGATCATGTCGTGCAGCGCGTCGTACAGAGGGCGCAGGTACGGGTCGATCTTCTCGGAGAGCCCGCCGGGCAGGAAGCCGAGCCGCTCGCCGGCCTCGACGGCCGGGCGGGTGAGGATGATGCGGTTGACCTCCTTGGCCTGCAGCGCCTGCACGGCCTTGGCCATGGCCAGGTAGGTCTTGCCGGTGCCGGCCGGGCCGATGCCGAAGACGACGGTGGAGCGGTCGATCGCCTCCACGTAGTCCTGCTGGTGCAGGGTCTTCGCGCGGATGCGGCGGCCCCGGCCCGAGAGGATCGAGTCCAGGTGCAGCTGACCCGCGCCGCGCCCGGTGGCGGCGTCGCGGACGTGGTGGACGACCTGGCCCATCACCTCGGGGGTGACGGCCTGGTCGCGGCGGGCGATCGAGCGCAGGTCCTCGACGACGCGCCGCACCGAGGCCACGTCGGCCACCGGCCCGGCCAGGTCCAGCCGCTGGTCGCGGACCGTGACGTCCACGGTGGGGAACACGCCGCCGAGGATCCGCAGCAGGGCGTCCTGCGGTCCGAGCGTGCGGACCATGAGGTCGGCGGTCTCGAACGCGACCCCCTCGTGCGCGGTGGCGGGCGGGGTCGGGGTCGTGGGGGGCACGGTCACGATGGGGCGGATCACCTCGGGGTCGTGGGGGCGGGACGTCCCGTCCAGTCTAGGCGTCGGCGCGTCGTCCTGCCGGGGCTCACCAGCGGCCGAGCCGGTGCTGGAGCACGGCGAGGGCGGCGGGGCCGGCCGTGGAGGCGCGCAGCACGTGCGGGCCGAGCCGCACCGGCACGGCCCCCGCGGCCACGCAGGCCTCGAGCTCGGCCGGGCCGATCCCGCCCTCGGGGCCCACGACGACGGCGATCTCGGCGGCCGCGGAGAGTCGCTCCACGGGCACCGCGGACACCCCGTGCTCCGCGTCCTCGTGCAGCACGAGGACGAGCCGGCCGCCGTCGTCGTCCCGGACCAGCCCGGCGACCGCCGTCCCGGAGACGTGGTCTCGGACCGCGGGCACCCGGGCGCGACGCGCCTGCTTGGCGGCCGCGCGGGCCGTGTCCGCCCACTTCTGGCGGGCCTTGGCGGCCTTGGGGCCCTTCCAGCGGACGATCGAGCGCTCCGCCTCCCAGGGCACCACGGCGTCCACGCCGAGCTCGACGGCGGCCTGGACCGCCATGAGGTCCCGGTCGCCCTTGGCGAGGGCCTGGACGAGCACGAGCGCCGGGGTGGGCGCCGGCTCCTCCGCCACCGCGTCCAGCCGCACGGACACCGCGTCCGGGGCGGCCGCGAGCACGGTGCCGTGGCCGAGCGTGCCCGACCCGTCGGCCAGGAGCACGGCCTCCCCGGGGGCCAGGCGCATGGCCGCGGCGGCGTGCCGGGCCTCGGGGCCGCCGAAGACGACCTCCGCGCCGGCGCTCGCACCGGCCAGGGTGCCCGGTTCGAGGTGGAACAGGGGGGCGGTCACAGGTTCCTCAGGTTCTCCCGCAGCCGGGCGAACATGCCCTTGGCCTGGGGTGCGCCGTGCACGACCTCCTCGCCGCGCACCTCGGCCAGGCGCTCCAGGAGCTGGCGCTGCTCGTCGTCCAGGTCGGTGGGCGTGGTGACCACCACGTCCACCTTGAGGTCGCCACGGCCCTGCCCGCGCAGGCGGCCGACGCCCAGGCCGTGGAGGACCTCGACGTGGCCGGACTGCACGCCCGGGTCCAGGCTGACGGACTGCTTGCCGTCCAGGGTGTCCAGCGTGACGGTGGTGCCCAGGGCCGCGGCGGCCATGGGGACGGTCACGGTGGTGGCCAGGTGGTCGCCCTCGCGGCGGAAGGTCTCGTCCGGGCGGACCGCGATCTCCACGTAGAGGTCCCCGTTCGGGCCGCCGCCCGGGCCGGCCTCACCGCGGCCGGCGAGGTGGATGCGGGTGCCGTCGTCCACGCCCGCGGGGATGCGCAGGGTCAGCGGCGTCCGGGTGCGGACGCGGCCCTGCCCGTCGCACTCGTGGCAGGGCGTCGGGATGACGGTGCCGAACCCCTGGCAGGCGGGGCAGGCCTCGGTGGCCATGACGGTGCCCAGCAGCGACCGCACGGGGCGCTGGATCATGCCGTGGCCGTGGCAGGTCTGGCAGGTCTCCGGCTGGGTGCCGGGCTCGCAGCACGAGCCCTCGCACCGATCGCAGCGCACGGCCGTGTCCAGCTCGATCGTCTGCTCGCCGCCGAAGACGGCGTCGCGCAGGTCGATCCGCGCGGTCACCAGGGCGTCCTGACCGCGGCGGGCGCGGCTGGCGGGGCCGCCGCGGCCGCCCTGGCCGGCGGCGTTCATGAAGGTCTCGAAGATGTCGGCGAAGCCCCCGAAGCCGCCCGCCCCGCCGAAGCCGCCCGGGAAGCCGGCCTGGCCGTTCTCATTGCCCGTCGTGTCGTAGGCCCGACGCCGTCCCTCGTCCGAGAGCACCTCGTAGGCGTGGGAGATGCGCTTGAACTGCTCGGCCGCCTCCGGGTCGGGGTTGACGTCCGGGTGGTGGGTGCGCGCGAGCTTGCGGTAGGCGCGGCGGATCTCCTCGGTGCTGGCGTCACGGCTGACGCCGAGCGTCTCGTAGTGGTCGGTCACGGTGGGGATTCCTCTCGGGGAGAGCGGGACGTGGGGCGATGCGGGACGGGGCCCGCCAGGACGCGCGGAGGCGCGTCAGGTGGTCAGGATGCGGGAGAGATAGCGGGCGATCGCCCGGACGGCGGCCATGGTGCCCGGGTAGTCCATCCGGGTCGGACCGATGACGCCGACCTTCGCCACGGCGCCGGGGCCGTAGGCGGCCGCGACCACCGAGGTGTCCGCGAGCGATCCGGCGTTCTCGGACCCGATCCGCACGGACACCCCGTGGGCGTCCTGCTCCATCTCCGTGAGCAGGCGCAGCAGCACCACCTGCTCCTCGAGCGCCTCCAGGATCGGCCCGATGGACGCGCCGAAGTCCCCCGGGGAGCGGGCCAGGTTGGCGGTGCCGGCCAGCACGATGCGGTCCTGCCGGCCGGCCTCGAGCAGGTCGTGGACGGCCGCGGCCACGAGGGCGGCGGACTGCCGGTGCTCCGGGCGGACCCGGGTGACGACGTCGTCCACCACGGTGGCCGCCTGCACCGGACCGAGCCCCAGCAGGGCGTCCAGCAGGAGGCCGCGGAGCACGGACAGCTCCGCCTCCTCGACCGGACGGTCCAGCACGGCGTGCCGCTGGTCCACCCGTCCCGTGGACAGGATGAGGACCACGAGCACGCGCGTGGGTGTGAGGGAGACCAGTTCGAGGTGGCGGATCGTGGAGCCGTCCTCGTGGGGGAACTGCGCGACGGCGACCTGCTGGGTCAGCTGGGCCAGGAGGCGCACCGTGGACTCCATCATGTGCTCGGTGTCCGTCTCCGGGTCCAGCAGGGTCCGCACGGCCCGGCGCTCGGCCGGGGACAGCGGCTTCACCTCGGAGAGGCGGTCGACGAACACGCGGTAGCCCTTGTCCGTGGGGACGCGCCCGGCGGAGGTGTGCGGGGCCACGATGAGGCCCTCCTCCTCGAGCGCAGCCATGTCGTTGCGCACGGTCGCGGAGGACACGCCCAGGGCGTGCCGTTCCACGAGCGCCTTGGAGCCCACGGGCTCGCGCAGCGCCACGTAGTCCTCCACGATCGCCTGGAGCACCTGCAGGCGGCGGGGCTGCTCCAACATCTCGGTCCTCCTCTGGTCCGTCGGGATCCGGGGCGACCCCGGAGGTGCCCCTGGCTGGCACTCCGGCGGGTCAAGTGCCAATGCTACCGTCCGACCCGGGGGACGACCCGACCGGCCCGCACGGCTTCGCTCACGGTGATCGCCCGCCCCCGTTGCTACCGTGCTCTCCCATGGACTGGAGCAGCTGGGGCCCCGCGGGCCACGACGACCTGACGCGCCGCCCCGCCCGGACCGTCCCCGATGTGCCCGCCACCCCCGGCACGGTGGTCGAGGACGTGGCCTCCGGGTTCACCGGGGCCGTGATCGGCATCGAGCGCTCCGGCGGCGTGCACGTGGTGGTCCTGGAGGACCGCCGCGGCGTGCGCCGCGGCTTCCCCCTCGGCGGCGGCTTCTGGATCGACGGCGAGCCCGTGACCCTGGTCCCCCCGACCGCCGCGGCCCCGGCGGCGCCGGCCCGCACCGCCTCCGGCTCGCGACGGGTCGAGGGGGCGCGGGCCCGCACCGCCCGCGCCTCTCGCATCTGGGTGGAGGGCGTGCACGACGCCGAGCTGGTGGAGAAGGTGTGGGGCGAGGACCTGCGCCTCGAGGGCATCGTCGTGGAGCCCCTGCACGGCGTGGATGACCTCGCCGGGGCGATCCGTGCGTTCGCCCCCGGTCCGCGGCGCCGGCTCGGGATCCTCGTGGACCATCTCGTCACCGGGTCCAAGGAGGAGCGCCTCGCGGCCGAGGCCATGCGGGTGCCGGGGGCCGCGGGCAACGTGCTCATCCTCGGTCACCCCTACGTGGACGTCTGGCAGGTCATCAAGCCCTCCGTCCTCGGCATCCCCGCGTGGCCCGTCGTGCCGAAGGGGCAGGACTGGAAGACGGGGATCCTGCGGGGACTGGGCTGGCCGCACGGGAGCAAGGAGGCCACGGGGCTGGGGTGGAAGCGGCTGCTCTCCCACGTCACCACGTACGCGGACCTCGAGCCGTCCCTGCTGGGCCGCGTGGAGGAGCTCATCGACTTCCTCACCGCCGCACCCGAGCACTGATCTCGGCGCGGCCCCCGCCCGCCCGCGCTATGCTGGCCCATGCCCTGCGCCCGGTCCCCGGCGCGCGGGTCCCGCGATCCAGGAGGAGCCCCTCGTGAACACCCGCGCGCAGCCCGACGCCGGCCGCACCGGCCACGGCCCGCCCGCCTGGCTCGTCTCGGCCGGCGGCCGCGGCGCCCCGCTCACGGCGAAGCAGGACCGTGACCGCGCGGCGCTGGCCCACCTCAGTCTGGCGTTCGGCGTGCTCGGCCCGCTGGTCGTGTGGCTGCTCTACCGCGACCGCGGCCCGTTCACCTCGCAGGAGTCGCGCGAGGCCCTGAACTTCTCCGGGCCGCCCACGCTCATCACGCTCCTGTTCTTCTTCCTGTCCCTGCTGCCGGTGGTCGGCCCGATCTTCGCGATCCTCGGCGCGCTCACGTGGGCCGCCATGGCGGCCTACGGCGTGATGGGCGCCTCGCACGTGTCCAAGGGCCGTCCGTTCCGGTACCCGTTCAACCTGCGCATCCTGCGCTGACCCGGGGCCGGCCGGTCAGAAGCCGGCCAGCGCCCGGACGATCGCGTCGTTGAGCAGCCGCCCCTCGAGCGTGGGGACGATGCGCCCGTCGACGGCGGCGCGCCCGTCCAGCAGGCCCGCGGCGATGAGTTCGGCGATCGCCCCACGGATCCGCGCGGCCTCCCCCGGCGTCTCCGAGACGAGCTCCGCGGTCGGGAGCCCGCCCACCGTGCGCACCGCGAGCATGATGCGCTCGAGGCGCCGCGCGTCGGCGTCGGGCCGCTCGCGGCCGACGGCGGGGGTGACCCCCGTGGCCAGCCGCTGCGCGTAGGCGGCGGGGTGTTTGGCGTTCCAGAACCGGACCCCGGCGAGGTGCGAGTGCGCACCCGGGCCGATCCCCCACCAGTCCTGGTCCTCCCAGTACGCCACGTTGTGCCGCGCACGGTGGACGCCGGAGCCCTGCGGGTCGCGCGCCCAGTTGGACACCTCGTACCAGCGGTAGCCGGCGGCGCCGAGCAGCTCCTCGGCGAGCAGGTACTTGTCCGCCTGGTCGTCGGGGTCCACGTCCGCCACCTCGCCGCGGGCCACCTGGGCCCCGAGCTTGGTGCCCTCCTCCACGATCAGCGAGTACGCGCTCACGTGGTCCGGGGCCAGGGCGACGGCGGCCTCGAGCGTGGCCCGCCAGTCGGCGGGGGACTCCCCCGCGGTCCCGTAGATCAGGTCCAGGGACACCTCCAGGCCGGCCTCGCGGGCCGCGGCGACGGCGGCGGGGACGGACTCGGGCCGATGGGTGCGCTCGAGCGTGGCGAGCACGTGCGGCATCGCGGACTGCATGCCCAGGGAGAGACGGGTGAAGCCGCCGGCCGCGAGCTGGCGGGCGTACTCCGGGGTGATCGTGTCCGGGTTGGCCTCGGTGGTCACCTCCGCGCCGGGCGCGATCCCGAACCGGTCCACCGCCGCCTGGAGGATGCGCACGAGGTCCGCGGCCGGCAGGAGCGTGGGCGTGCCGCCGCCGAAGAACACCGTGTGCAGCGGGCGGGCGGGCACGTCCGAGGACGCGAGCACGTCCGCGGCGAAGTCCAGCTCCGCGACCGCCGACTCCCAGTAGTCGCCGCGACCCGCGCCGGGGCCGAGGTCGACGGCCGTGTACGTGTTGAAGTCGCAGTAGCCGCAGCGCACCGTGCAGAACGGCACGTGGACGTACAGGCTGAAGGTGCGCGCCGCGCCGTCGCGGGCGGCCGCGCGCACCCGCTGCCCGACGTCGGCCGGCAGCCGGCCGTCGTCGGGGACGGGCTCGCCGAGGGGCAGGGCGGGCACTTACTTCCTCGCGGCCTGGTCGGCGACGGCGCCGTCCGAGGACAGGGCGGCGATGAAGGCCTCCTGCGGGACCTCGACCCGGCCGACCATCTTCATGCGCTTCTTGCCCTCCTTCTGCTTCTCGAGCAGCTTGCGCTTGCGGGAGATGTCGCCGCCGTAGCACTTGGAGAGCACGTCCTTGCGGATCGCGCGGATGTTCTCGCGGGCGATGATGCGCGAGCCGATGGCGGCCTGGATCGGCACCTCGTACTGCTGGCGCGGGATCAGCTCCTTGAGCTTGCCCGTCATCATCACGCCGTACGCGTAGGCGTTGTCCCTGTGGGTGATGGAGGAGAACGCGTCCACCTGTTCGCCCTGGAGCAGGATGTCCACCTTGACGAGGTCGGCGACCTGGTCGCCGTCGGCCTTCCAGTCCAGCGAGGCGTACCCCTTGGTGCGGGACTTGAGCTGGTCGAAGAAGTCGAACACGATCTCGGCCAGGGGGATCCAGTAGCGGATCTCCACGCGTTCCTCGGAGAGGTAGTCCATGCCCTTGAGGTTGCCGCGCTTGGCCTGGCACAGCTCCATGACGGCGCCGATGAACTCCGCCGGCACGATGATCGTGGCCGAGGCCATGGGCTCGCGCACCTCGAGGATCTTGCCCTCGGGGAACTCGGAGGGGTTGGTCACGGTGACGACCTCACGGTCCTCCCGGGTGACCTCGTAGACCACGTTGGGCGCGGTGGAGATGAGGTCGAGGTCGAACTCGCGCTCGAGACGCTCGCGCACGATCTCCAGATGCAGCAGACCGAGGAAGCCGACGCGGAAGCCGAAGCCCAGCGCGACCGAGGTCTCCGGCTCGTAGACGAGCGCGGCGTCGTTGAGCTTGAGCTTGTCCAGGGCGTCACGCAGCACGGGATAGTCCGAGCCGTCGATGGGATACAGGCCCGAGAACACCATGGGCTTGGGGTCCTCGTAGCCACCCAGGGACTGCTCCGCCGGGTGGGCGTGGTTGGTGACCGTGTCGCCCACCTTGGACTGACGCACGTCCTTCACGCCGGTGATGAGGTAGCCCACCTCGCCCGCGGCCAGGCCCTTGGTGGGCACGGGCTCCGGGGAGGAGACGCCGATCTCGAGGAGCTCGTAGGTGGTGCCCGTGGACATCATGCGGACCTTCTCCCGCGGGGAGAGCCGGCCGTCCACGACGCGCACGTACGTGACGACGCCCCGGTAGGTGTCGTACACGGAGTCGAAGATCATCGCGCGGGCCGGGGCGTCCGCGTCGCCCTCCGGGCCGGGGACGGCGCGGACCACGCGGTCCAGCAGCTCCTCCACGCCGACGCCCGTCTTGCCGGAGACGCGCAGCACGTCCTCGGGCTCGCAGCCGATCAGGGAGGCCAGCTCGGCCGCGTAGCGGTCCGGATCCGCGGCGGGCAGGTCGATCTTGTTGAGCACGGGGATGATCTCCAGCTCGTGCTCCATGGCGAGGTAGAGGTTCGCCAGGGTCTGGGCCTCGATGCCCTGGGCGGCGTCCACCAGCAGGATCGCGCCCTCACACGCGGCCAGCGAGCGGGAGACCTCATAGGTGAAGTCCACGTGCCCGGGGGTGTCGATCATGTTCAGGGCGTAGTCCACCCCGTCCACGGACCAGGGCATGCGCACGGCCTGGGACTTGATGGTGATGCCGCGCTCACGCTCGATGTCCATGCGGTCCAGGTACTGGGCCTTCATGTCGCGGGGCTGCACGACGCCGGTGGCCTGCAGCATGCGGTCCGCCAGCGTGGACTTGCCGTGGTCGATGTGGGCGATGATGCAGAAGTTGCGGATCACCGAGGGGTCGGTGGCAGCGGGCACCGGGGGGTTCGACGCCAGGGGCGACACGGGCACTTCCTCTACGGGTGACGGGGACGGGACTCTGACCGCCTAGTCTCTCATGTCCCGCCGCCGACCCGACCCGGACGCCGGGCCCGCGCGTCCACTAGATTCACGCCCATGGCCTTCGACCTGCATCGCGCCCTGTCCCTCGGCCGCCGGACGGCACGCCTGATCGGCACCCTCCGCGACGACGCCCGGCCGCGTCGAGCCGCCTCCGAGGCCGGTCGACGGGCCGGCGACCGGAGCGGCCCGTCACCCTTCCCGGGCCCGCCCGGGCCTCCCGGGCCCGCGTGGGACCCCACGGAGCCCACCGACTCGTGGCCGATGCCCGGGCCCGGGCAGGAGCGCCGGCCCCGGCGACAGGACACCGGCCGCCACGCGTCCCTGCCGGACTTCACCGGGACCGTCCGCGTCGAGTACGCGCCCGTGCCCGGGCCGACGGCCGGGCCGGGCGAGGTCGTGTGGACCTGGGTGCCGTACGAGGAGATGGACGGCCGGGGCAAGGACCGCCCCGTGCTCCTGATCGGCCGGGACGGGGCGCACCTGCTCGGGCTCATGCTGACCAGCCGGGACCGGAACAACGCCCTGGCCCGGGACGAGGACTACGTGGACGTGGGCGCGGGCGCCTGGGACCGGTCCGGCCGCGCCTCGGAGGCGAAGCTGGACCGGGTGGTCCGCGTGGATCCGGCCGCGGTGCGCCGGGAGGGCGGCGTCCTGGACCGGGCGGCCTTCGACCGGGTCACGGCCGCGCTGGCCCGCGCCCGGCGGCGGGGGCGCTGAGTCCGCCGCGCGGATCGCAGGGTCTGGGTGGTAGGATCGTCCGCATTGTGTCCGCCGGCCGACGGGCACCCCCGGAACGGGTCATCATCGGTGTTCCCCACGCCGCTCAGTCCACGGATCCGGGCACCCTCCACGACCCCCTGTTCATGCGGCGCCCGGACCCTCGTCCGCGCCGCCGACGACGAAGGACCCGATTTGGCTAACATCAAGTCCCAGAAGAAGCGCATCCTCACCAACGAGAAGGCGCGCCAGCGCAACGTCGCGGTGAAGTCCGAGCTGAAGACCGCCATCCGCGCCGTGGACAAGGCCGTCGCCGCCGGCGAGCCCGAGGCCGCCGCCGCCGCGCTGCGCACCGCCTCCCGCAAGCTGGACAAGGCCGCCTCGAAGGGCGTCATCCACAAGAACCAGGCCGCGAACCGCAAGTCCGGCATCGCCGCCCGCGTGAAGGCCCTCCTCGGCTGATCCACGCCCCCCGGCTGTGACCGCGGCCCCCGCCCCGAGCGATCGGTGCGGGGGCCGCGTCGTGTCCGGGCTGCCCCCGTCGCGTGCCGTCCGGCGGCGCCGTCAGCGGCTGACGGCGGTGGCCACGCGGATGACCGCGCGCTCGACGGCGAACTCCGGGTTGCGGGAGGCGCCCTTGGCCTCGGCATCGGCCTGGGCGATCCACTCCACGGCCTGCGCGATGCCGGCCGCCGTCCAGTGCCGCGCCGCCTGCTGGATGTAGCGCACCTGGAACGGGGCCACCCCGAGCAGGGACGGCAGCTCGGCGGCGGGCCGGCGGGCGTCGATCATCCGCGCCACCTGCCGCGCCTTGAGCGCGAGTGCCGCGGTGATCATCACCGGGTGGACGCCGGTGGCCATCGCGTGCCGCACGAGGGAGACGGCCCTCGCCGCCTGCCCCTCGAGCGCCGCGTCGGCCACCGCGAAGCTCGTGGCCTCCACGCGGCCGCTGTAGTACGTGTCCACGGTCTCGACGCTGACGACGCCCTCGGTGTCGTCGACGAGCTGGGCGCACGCGGCCGCGAGCTCCGTGAGCGAGGCGCCGGTGGCGCGGATGAGCGCGCGGGCCGCCTCCTCGTCGATGCGTCGACGCCGGTCGCGGAACTCGGCCTGCACGAAGGCCAGCCGCTCCTCGTCCTTCTTCAGCGGCACGCATTCGACCACCGTGCCGGCCTTCGCGACGGCATCCAGCAGCCTCTTGCCGCGGGTGCCGCCGGTGTGACGCAGCACGAGCGTGACGTCGTCCGCGCCGGGGCCCTGCTGGACGAGGCGCAGGGCGTCCTCGAGGAACGCATCGTTCATGGCCTCGAGGCCCTCGACCGTGATGAGGGTGGGCTCGGCGAAGAGGGACGGGCTGGCCGCGGTGGCCAGCTGGCCGGGCTGGTACTCCCCCGCGCGGAGCCGGTGGATCTCCAGCTGACCGTGACGCTCGCGCAGAGCCTGGGTCACGCGGTCCGTCACCCAGCGGGCGGCATGGTCCTCGGGCCCCTTGAGGAGCATGAGCGGGGCGGGCTCGGCCCTCCGCCAGGCCAGCGGGTCGGTGCGGCCGGCTCGGCCGGAACGGGGGCTGCGGGCGGCGGACATGCGTCCCATCCTAAGGTCCGGTGCGGACGCTCGAGGGCGGGCGGACGGTGTGGACCGCGATCTCGGGCGCGCCGTCGGGGTCGGGGCCGTCCGCAGCCGTGAGGGCCAGCGTGCCGTGCAGGTCCGTGCGGGCCACCGGCCCGAGGCGGCCGAGCGCGTCCACCGTGGCCCGGTGGGGGTGTCCGTACGGGTTGTCGGCGCCCACGGAGACCACGTGCAGGCGGGCGCCGGCCGCGCGCGGCACGGCCGTCCCACCGTTGCGGGCGCCGTGGTGGGCGACCTTGAGCACGTCCACGCGCGGCGGTGCGGCGGCATCGGACCGGCGCCCCGCGACCCACGCCGCGGAGGCGTCCTCCTCCATGTCGCCGGTGACCAGCGTCGTGACCGGACCGGCCCCGCTCTCGACGGTGACCAGCACCTGGGCGGAGGCGTCGTTCTCCTCGGGGGCCCGCGCGTCGGCGAGCAGCACGTGCCACCGCACCGGCCCGGCCGTGCCCGTCGCGCCGGTGCGGAGCCGTGCCGCGTCGGCGAGCGGGTCGACGCCGTCCGCCTCGCCTCCGCGCCCTTCCCGGCCCTGCGCCGGTGCGTCCCGGGTCGCGTAGTGCACCGCCCCGCGGGAGGCGCGGTCGACCACGCCGGCCAGTCCCCCGGCGTGGTCGGCGTGCAGGTGGGTGAGCAGCACGGCGTCCACCCGGTCTACGTCGAGGTCGTCGAGGCAGCGACGTGCGAGCCCCGGCTCGGGCCCGACGTCGACGACGACCCCCGCGCGCGGGCCGGACCGGAACACGGCCATGTCCCCCTGGCCGACGTCGCAGAACGCCACCGCCCAGTCCGGCGGGGCCGAGCCCGAGGACCGCGGCACGAGGACCGCCCCGACCGCCCCCGTGGTGGCCGCGGCCAGGGCGGCGGCGAGCACGACCAGGGCGGGGAGGCGCTCGCGGGTCCGCGGCGCGCTGCGGCCGACACGCCGGACAGGGGCGGTCCGGCGTCGTTCGAGCAGGAGCACGGCGGCGAACCCGAGGAGCGTCGCGGCCACCAGCAGGACGCCCAGCCCGGCGCCGAGGGCTCCGGCCGGCCACGGACGCAGCGCCCCGGGCAGGGAGGCGCTGGTGTGGGCGACCCACCCGATCCAGGCCGCGGGCCACTGGATCACGGCCACGAGGGCGGCCGCGATCCCCGGCGCGGGCAGGGCGAGGGCCGCGGCGAGGGTGCCCAGGACGGTCACGGGCGGCACGGCCGGGGCGGCCAGCAGATTGGCCGGCACCGCGTAGGCCGACACCTCACCGGTCATGGCCAGGATGATCGGCTGGCAGGCCAGGTGGGCGGCCACGGTCACCGCGAGCGACGCCGAGAGCCACCGCGCTACGACGTCGGGCAGCATCCGGCCGAGCCCGGCGTGCAGCGCACGGTCGAGGGGCGCGCCGGCCAGGACGATGCCCGCGGTCGCGGCCAGGGAGAGGTGGAAGGCCGGTTCCACGGCGAGGGCCGGCACCGCGACGAGCAGGGCCGTGCCGCCCACCGTCAGGAGTCCGAACGCCTGCCGCGCGCGGCCGAAGAACACCGCGAGCGCTCCGAGGGCGCCCATCACGGCCGCCCGGAGCACGGACGGCTCCGGCCCCACGACGACCACGAACACCCCGAGGACCGCCAGCCCGGCGCTGAGGACCACCGCCCGGTGCACCCGCGCGCTGCGCAGGGTGATCGCGACCGCGCCGAGGATCATGGCCACGTTGGCCCCGGACACGGCAGACAGGTGCGACAGGCCCGAGGCCTTCATGGCGTCGTCGAGGGCGGCCCCCTGGGCGGAGCGGTCGCCCAGCACCAGCCCCGGGATGAGTTCCGGCGCAGCGCCGACCGTGCCCTCCGCAGACTGACGGAACGCGGCGCGCAGCGCCTCCCGCCGCGGGGGGCCCGGGTCACCGCCGGTGGCCCCGCCTGCCGTCTGCGTCCCGCCGGGGCAGGGTCCCGGCTGCGGGGCGGACGCGGCGGCCAGGAACACGGTGGAACCGGACCTCGACGGCCGGGCCACGACGCACACCCGCGATCCCGGCCCGCCGTCGGGGGCCCACGTCCCGCCCTCCGGCGCGACGATCGTCGCGGGCGGTGCGCCCCCGCCCGTGAGTCGGGCCGTCACGGCCGCCTCGGGGGCCCGCGGCGGATGACCGAACGTCTCGACCCGCACGGGCACGCTCCAGCGTGGGCCGAAGGTCGCCTCGCTCCGGGTGGCGGGCCCGTCCAGGGTCAGCTCGAGCCGCAGCGGTGAGCCCGCGTGCACCGCGCCGGTCCAGCCGCTGCCGCTGGCCGCGGCGGCGGGCCCGGCCGAGTGCTGCAGCATCAGGGCCGCGGCCACGCCGGCCAGCGCCGTCGCGGTGGCCACGCCCCGTATCCGACCGGTCGAGCGGGCGGCGCCCAGGATGGCGGCCGCGGCGACGGCCAGCCCCGTGAGGGCCGCCGCCGACCGGGCCGGGGCGTCCCAGCCGACGCCGAGGATCCCCAGGGTGAGGCACCCGAGCAGGGCGGGCACCCACCGGGCCTCGAGCGGGCCGGGCACCTCGCGGTGCCGGGCGCGGCGGTCCACGGGATCGTTGGGCGGGCCCGGGGCCGGGTTCACCACGAGACGAGGTCGCGGAGCCGGTCAAGCGTGGCCGGGCCGATGCCGGGCACCGCGTCCAGGTCCTGCAGGCCGGTGAACGGGCCGACCGTCTCGCGGTGGGCGATGATCTTCTCCGCCGTGGCGGGGCCGACGCCGGGCAGGGTCTGCAGGCCTGCGGCGTCGGCGGTGTTCAGGTCCACGGTGCCGCGGGGCTCGGCACCGCCAGGCTCGCCAGTGGCACCGGCCCCGCCCGTGGTCGGCGTGGGCTGAGCCTGCGCGGCCCCGGCCACCCGGTCCAGGGCGTCCTGCGGCGTGTGGGCGGAGGGGACGAGGACCTGTTGGCCGTCGTCCAGCGGGGCCGCGAGGTTGATGCGCTCCGCCCGGGCGTGCCGGGTCGGGCCCCCGGCCGCGCGCACGGCGTCGGCCACCCGGGAGCCCGGCGCGAGGCTGACCACACCCGGCCGGGCGACCTCGCCCACCACGTGCACCCGCAGCGGGGTGGACCCGGCGGACCCGGACGCCTCCCCCGACGGCCCCGCCTCGGGCGTCCGCGCGTCGGTGCCGGCCGCCGTCGAGGCGGCGGAGGGCGCGCCGGTCTGCGGGATGCCTGCACCGGCCGCGGCCGCCGGGACCGCCGCGGGCGGCGCCGGGGTGGTCAGCCAGGCCACCGCCCACCAGGCCGCGGCGGCGACGAGCAGCACGGTGACGGCCAGCAGGGCCGGCCGCCACCGCAGCACTGGGCCCCGGGGCGGGGTGCGCTCCCACCGGGACGCGGCGTGCGGGCCGGCCGTGTCGACGTCGGGGACGGCCGCGGGGTCCGGGGCGAAGGCGGGCGGATCGTCGCAGAGGCGGTGGCTGGGGCTCATGCGGGCAGTCTGCGTCCCCGCGTCTGAGCCGGGCGCGTCCCGTACCCGGCCTGGGGATGACCACCGCGGTCCGGGGCGGTGTGCAGGAACGGACGCGCCCGTCTCCGCTGCGCTCCTGCACGGGCGGCCTCAGTCCCCCGAGCCCCCCGTGGGCGATTCCAGTGGGCAGATCACCACGCCCAGCGCACCCAGGCCCAGGTGCGCGGCGAGCACGGCGGGCAGCTCGACGACGGGCACGGGTGTGGTGGAGATCGGCTGCAGACGCTCCGCGAGCTGCATGGCCGTCTCGGGGTCGCCGTACTCGTGGACGGCGATCCGCACCGGGTCCTCTCCGGCCCTCTCGACCGCGAGCTCCACGAGCCGGTCGACGGCGCGGGCCGCGGACCGCGGGCGGTCGACCAGGCCGATCGCGCCGTCGTCGACGGCCATGACGGGGCGCACCTGCAGCAGGGTGCCCAGCAGCGAGGCGAGCCCGCTGATCCGCCCGCCCCGGCGCAGCTGCTCGAGGCTGGGCACCGTGAACAGCACGTGGCTGGAGTCCACGGTGGCCTCGAGCCGCTCGCGGATGCGGGCCACGGGCATTCCCACCCCCGCGTCCACGGCGGCGTCCACCACGGCCGTGCCCAGAGCGAAGCCCACGGTGCGCGAGTCCACCACGGTCACCGGGCGCTCGGCGTCCGCGGCGGCCAGGCGCGCGGCCTCCACGGTGCCGGAGAGCTCGCCGGACAGGTGGACGGAGAGGATGCGTGCGTAGCCGGCGCGGGCCAGCTCGGCGTAGGCCGTCCGGAACGCGCCCGGCGAGGGCCGCGAGGTGCGGACCGGAGTGCCGGCGGCCAGGGCCAGCGGCAGCTCCAGCGCGAGCTCGTCCGTGCCCTCCGTGTGGATCTGCTCGCCCACCATGACGGGCAGCGCCACCTGGCGGATCCCCGCGGCCAGACCGTGTCCGAGGACGGCGCCGGGCAGGGCCGCGGCCGAGTCCGTGACGACGGCCGTGCGGTCCCGGCGGGGCGGGCGCAGCCCGTAGCGTGCCCGCCCGGCCAGCTGGGAGCGGCGGGAGCGCAGGCGGACGAGCGCGTCGTCGCGCCACTGCTCGATGCTCGCCACGGCCTGCCTCCTCTCCCCCGGCTCGGTCGGGGCCGGTCTCACGCGGTCAGCGGATCACCAGGTTCACGAGCTTGGGCTCCCGCACGATCACCTTGACGATCTCGGCGTCCCCGATGAAGTTCCGCACCTTCTGCGACGCGCGGGCGCGCGCCTCGAGGTCCTCGGCGGTGATGTCCGCGGGCACCTCGAGGGTGTCGCGGACCTTGCCCTTGACCTGGACGACGGCCGTGACGGTGTCCTCGACCAGCAGCGCCTCGTCCACCGCGGGCCAGCCGGCGCGGACCACGGAGGGCTCGTGGCCGAGCAGCACCCACATGTCCTCGGCCGTGTACGGCGCCACGAGGGAGAGCAGCACGGCCACGGCCTCGGCGGCCTCGCGGACGGCTGGGTCGGCCGCGCCGGCACCCGCGTCGATCTCCTTGCGGGCCGCGTTGACCAGCTCCATCGTCTTGGCGACGACCACGTTGAACTTGCCGTCGTCCAGCAGCTGCTGGGCCTCGTGCACGGTCCGGTGGGTCACCCGGCGCAGGGCCACGGCCCCGTCCGCCGGGTCCGTGCCGGCCGGGGTGCCCGTCGCGCGGACGTCGCGGGCCAGGCGCCACGCGCGGGCCAGGAACTTGCCGGCGGCCCCCGGGGCGACGTCGGCCCAGTCCACGTCGTCCTCGGGCGGCGAGGCGAACACCATGGTCAGGCGCACGGCGTCGACGCCGAACTGGTCCAGCTGGTCGCCCAGGTCCACGCCGTTGCCCAGCGACTTGGACATGGCCTTGCCGTCGTTGAGCACCTGGCCCTGGTTGAGCAGGGCGCGGAACGGCTCGGTGAAGGGCACCAGGCCGAGGTCGTGCAGGGCCTTGGTGAAGAAGCGGGCGTACAGCAGGTGCAGGATCGCGTGCTCCACGCCGCCCACGTACTGGTCCACGGGCAGCCAGCGGCGCAGGGCCTCGGGGTCGAAGACGCGGGCGTCGTCGTTCGGGGACGCGTAGCGGAGCATGTACCAGGACGAGTCCACGAACGTGTCCATGGTGTCGGTGTCCCGTCGCGCGGGGCCGCCGCACTGCGGGCAGTCCACCTCGACCCACGACGTCGCCGCGGCCAGGGGCGACTGGCCCTTGGGGGCGAGCTGCTCGCCCTTGAGGTCGGTCGGCAGGGTGACCGGCAGCTGGTCCTCCGGCACGAGCACCTCGCCGCAGTCCGGGCAGTGGACCACGGGGATCGGGGTGCCCCAGAAGCGCTGACGGGAGAGCAGCCAGTCGCGCAGCCGGTACGTGGTGGTGCCCCGGCCGGTGCCGCGCTCCTGCACGATCTCGATGGCCCGCGCGATGGCCGCGGTCTTGTCCAGGCCGTCGAGCTCCCCGGAGTTCACCAGGATGCCCTCGCCGGTCGTCGCGACGCCGGAGACGGCCGGGTCCTCCTCGCCGGTGTCCAGCACGGCGCGCACGGGCAGCCCCATGGCGCGGGCGAAGTCGAGGTCGCGCTGGTCGTGGGCCGGCACGGCCATGATGGCGCCCGTGCCGTAGTCGGCCAGCACGTAGTCCGAGGCCCAGATCGGCAGGCGCTCACCGGTCAGCGGGTTCACGGCGTGGCGGCCCAGGAACACGCCGCTCTTCGGGCGGTCCGTGGCCTGGCGGTCGATGTCCGAGACCTTCTTCAGGTCCTCCCGGTACGCCTCGAGTTCGGCCCGCACGTCGTCGCCGGCGAGCTCGGCGGCCAGCGGCGCGTCGGCGGCGACCACCATGAAGGTCGCGCCGTGCAGCGTGTCCGGCCGGGTGGTGAAGACCGTGACGACGGGGCCGTCCTCGACCTGGAAGTCGACGTGGGCGCCCTCGGAGCGGCCGATCCAGTTGCGCTGCATGGCGAGCACGCGCTCGGGCCAGTGGCCGGTGAGCTGGTCCATGTCGTCCAGCAGCGCGTCCGCGTACTCGGTGATGCGGAAGTACCACTGGTTCAGGGTCCGCTTGGTGACCTCGGTTCCGCAGCGCTCGCAGCGGCCGTCCACGACCTGCTCGTTGGCGAGCACCGTCTGGTCCTGGGGGCACCAGTTGACCGGGGAGTCCTTCCGGTACGCCAGGCCCTTGCGGTACAGCTGCTGGAACAGCCACTGGGTCCACCGGTAGTACTCGGGGTCCGAGGTGTGCAGCTCACGGGACCAGTCCACGGCGATGCCGTACCGCTGGAAGGAGCGCTTCTGCGTCTCGATGTTCGCGTAGGTCCACTCGGCCGGGTGGGCGTCGCGCTTGATGGCGGCGTTCTCGGCCGGCAGGCCGAAGGAGTCCCAGCCGATGGGGTGCAGCACGTCGAAGCCGCGCTGCATCCAGTGGCGCGCGACGACGTCGCCCATCGCGAACGCCTCGGCGTGCCCCATGTGCAGGTCGCCCGACGGGTACGGGAACATGTCGACCACGGTGCGGGTCTCGGAGCCGTCCTCGCGCGGGGCGAACGTCCCGGCCTGCTCCCAGTACCCGGCCCAGCGGGCCTCCACGTCACGGAACGAGTACTCCGCGTCGGCGGGGATGCTGGGGGTGGCCGGCACGGCGCTGTCGGGGGTCTGGCTCACGGCGGTTCGAGTCCTCACGCAGTCGGGATGGGGCGCCGGCCCTCGGGCGGCGCGGACGGGGCCGGCGGCACGGCCGGCCACCCCATCCTACGGCGACGGCGCCCCGGCCCGGCCGCAGGGCCGCTCCGAGACGCCGTGCCCGGCCGGGCACGCGGTTTCAGGCGGAGTGGCTGCCGCCTGCCGGACGCTCGGGCCCGGCGTCGGGACCGGGGCGCGCCCCTCCGGAGGTGAGCGCGTCGTCCTCCTCGAGCACCTGGGCGACCTCGTCCTCGAGGGCCTCCGTCACCGCGTCCGGGGCCGCCACGGAGTCCCCGACCGCCTCCTGCAGCTGCACTGCGTGCTGGGCCGTGAAGGTCTTCTCCGGATGCTCACGCAGGCGGAGCAGCGCGAGCAGGCGCAGACGCAGCCCCGACTCGGCGGAGATCTGCCGGCGGTGGGTGAGCCACCAGACGAGGAGCACGAGCGCGAGCACGATCCCCAGGTGGCCCAGCGCCGGGTAGACGACGTTCATCAGGTCGCCGAAGCCGACGAAGCTCACCGCGAAGGCCAGCAGCGTGACGCCGGCGAACACGGGCCGGTAGCGGCCCGGGCGGTCGGCCGTGAGGCGGCGTCCCAGCGCGTAGAACATGCCGATCGCGGTGTTGAAGATCATCAGGTAGATCACCACGACCATCGCCCAGCCCAGCCAGGGCGCGATCGAGGCGAACAGCCGCAGCATGGGGACGTCGGCGCGGCCGATCTCGGCGTAGCCGAGGTAGAGCAGCGTGGAGGCCATCAGGAGCAGGGCGGTGTACATCAGGCCACCGGTGAGGCCGCCGAGGAACGCCTCCCGGGGGTGGGTGATGGACCCGCCGATCACGAGGCACATGGACACGGCCATCACGACGACGAGGCCGAAGTAGTTGACCGAGGACAGCCACCACGGGTCCACCGGCGTGGTGGCCTGGACGGCGAGGGACTCGTGGGCGGTGAAGCCGCCGTCGCGGGTGACCAGGACGTGGACGAACCCGGCCACGACCGCGACGACCACCAGGGGCGTGATCAGGGAGATGATCGCGGAGACCTTCTCCACGTCCAGCATGCCCGTCACGAGCACGAGCAGGGTCATCAGGGTGGAGCCCGCCCACGTCGGCCAGCCGAACTGCTGGGCGAGCGTCGAGCCCGCCCCGGCGAGCATGACGACGCCGATCGCGAAGAGCGTCACCGTCACCACGACGTCCAGGATCCGGGCCATCACGGGGTGCGAGACGCTGCGGAAGACGACCTTGTGGTCGGCCGCGAGGAACACGCTGCCCAGCTGGAGGATGACGGCGCCGCCGGCGGTGACGAGCAGGCCGGCCAGTCCCGCGCCCACGACGCCGATCCAGCCGAAGCCCACGAAGTACTGGATGACTTCGGCGCCGGTGGCGAAGCCGGCGCCGACGAGCAGGCCGACGAAGGCGAGGGCGATCTTCAGGGATCTGAGCGCGACGGGGTGCTGCACGCATGGGCCTTTCGTGGGGGACGGGGTGCGCCCGTGCGGGCCCCGGGACCGAGGACGGGCCGGAGTACGGTAGGCACGCGCGCGCCATCGTGGCCAGGACCAGGCGTCGCCGGGTTCCGGGCAGCGTGGCCTCAGGCCCACCCCAAGGCCGCCCTCCCGCTGGCACGCCGCGGTCGCGATCAGGCCGAGCATCTCGGCGGACCCCGTCCCCGCGTCCAGCGGAGACGAGGCGCCACGGCGTCGGCGGTCGAAGGCCTGGCTAGGGTGGGGACGTGCCTGTCCCGACGCCGTCCGCCGCCCCGGGCCCGCCCGTCCGCCTGCGCGATCTGCTGCGCCCGCCCGCGGCGCCCGCCGATCCCCGCGTGCTCACGGGCCACCCGGCCCGGACGCCCCGCCGGCACACCCTGGCCGTCCCGGACCCCGTCAGCGGGATCCGGTCGTCCGTGGCCGTGTGGGAGTACACCCCCGTTCCGGTGGCCGCGCCGGGATCGCCCGGCGCACCCGAGGGGGACGCGGCCGCTGCCC
This sequence comes from Micrococcus sp. iso_239, assembly GCF_056173395.1. Lineage (NCBI taxonomy): Bacteria > Bacillati > Actinomycetota > Actinomycetes > Micrococcales > Micrococcaceae > Micrococcus > Micrococcus sp. iso_239. The sequence goes on from NZ_CM149672.1 coordinate 1,313,668, forward strand.
CGCTCGTGTTCGTGCACGGCTTCCGCGGGGACCACCACGGCCTCGCCCTGCTGGCCGACGCGCTCCCGGAGCATCCGATCCACTCGATCGAGCTGCCCGGCTTCGGGGCTTCGGAGCCCTTCCCCCACGCCGAGCACACCGTGGCCCATCACGCGGACGCGGTGGCCACCGTCGTCGCCGCCCTGGGTCTGCGGGCGACCCCCGTGCTGGTCGCGCACTCCTACGGGACGACGGTGGCGGCCGAGCTGGTCGCGCGGGACCCGTCCCGGTGGGGACGGCTGGTCCTGCTCAACCCCATCGCCGAACCCGCGCTGGAGGCGTCGGCGTCCGTGTCGAGTCGGGTGCTGGCGGCCGTCGCCGAGGGGTACTACGAGGTCGCCGCCCGCCTGCCCGAGCGCCCGGCGCGGCTGCTGCTGGGCGCGCCGCCGGTCGTGTGGGTGACCACGCTCGCCATGACCCGCACCAGGGACAGGGATGTCCTCGCGTACACCCATGACCAGCACCGGCGCCACTTCTCGGACTTCGCCTCCGCACGCATGCTCTCCGAGGCGTACCGCGCCTCGAGCACGGGCTCCGTGGCCGACGTCGCCGCCCGCCTCAGCCTGCCGGTGCTGCTGGTCGCGGGGCGGGAGGATCCGCTGGGCTCGGTGCCGGCACAGGAGGCGCTCGCCGCGGCGATCGACGACGCGGGCGGCACGGCGGAGCTGCACGTCCTCGACGGCGTCGGGCATCTGCTGCACTACGAGCGGCCGGCCGCCTGTGCGGCGTTGATCCGCGACTGGCTCCGCCGCGCCGGCCGCTGACGGGCCCCTCAGAGCACCCCGGCCGGGTCGAGCCGCACCCGCACCGGGGCGGTCTCCCGCCGAGCGCTCGCTGCGGACCGGGCGGCGCGCAGGGCGCCGACGGTGGCCTCGGCCGCCGCGTAGGGGAAGATCAGCAGGGCGCGGGAGCGGGTCTCGTCGGCGGGGTCCGGCACCGGCCCAATCCAGGGCAGCCGCGCCGGGCCGCCATCGAGCGGGGCCGAGTGCGGATCCTCGTGGACGTCCTCGTCCGGCCGTTCCCGGCGGGCGGCCTCCACGAGCTCGAGGTACTCCGCGACGGCGGCGGCCTCCCCCGTGACCTCTGCGAGGCGGCCGGCGGGAGGCAGGTGCAGCTCGCGCCGCTCGGCGACCTGGCGCGCGGCGAAGCCGTCGGGGTCCCGTCGGACGAGCGCGTTCACCGCCTCCCCCGCGTCCGCGGTGACCACCACGACGCCCCCGTCGGAGGCGGGGCGGACCAGGCAGGCGGCCGCGAGCCAGCGGGCGAGCACGCGGCCCGGCACGTCGAGGCCCTCGCGCTGGAGCTGGCTGTCCCCGTCGAGCAGCAGGGCGGCCGCGTAGCCGTCGGGCGTCGCCGGCTCGGCCCCCACGGTCGCCACCACCAGGGAGGGCCCGGGCGGCACCGAGCCGAGCATGTGCTGCGCCGAGGAGGCGTGCACGGGCACGCGCGGGAACGCCCGGCCCAGCTCCTCGGCCGTGCGGTCCACGCCGCGGGCGCCGGCCCGCAGCGTCGTGCCGCCGCACTCGGTGCACCGGAAGCCGCGCTCCCGGGTGCCGCACCACCGGCAGGCCACCTCCCCGTGCCGGGCGGCCCGCGCGTCGCGGAAGCCCAGCGGCCCCGCGCAGACGCGGCAGCGGGCGGGCGTGCGGCACCGTTCGCACACGAGGGCTGGGATGAAGCCGGCCCGGGCCACCTGCACGAGCACCGGGCCCGGCCGTGGCCCGAGCAGCGCGGCGCGGGCGGCGGCCCAGGCGGCCTGCGGCAGCCGCGCCCGCTGCGCGAACGGGTCGCGCGCCGTCTCCCAGGCGTCGGCGGTGGAGACGACCCGTGGCCCGAGCTCGCGCTGGGTCGCGCGGGAGGGGCCCAGGTGCAGCAGCCAGCCCGACTCGACGAGCCGTTGCACCGGGACGGACCGGGAGGGCCCGGCGAAGAGCAGCGCCGCGCCGGTCGCGCGGGCCCGCTCCAACACGACCTCTCGGGCGTGGAAGTAGGGCGCGCGGGGTTCTGCCCACGCGTCGTCGCCGTCGTCCCAGAGCACCACCAGCCTCAGGTCGCGCACGGGCGACCACACGGCGGCCCGGGTGCCGGCCACGATGCGCCGGGTGCCGCGCAGCGCGGCCAGGTGGGCGCGGTACCGGGGCGTGTTGCCGTCCTCGGAGCCGATCCGCGCGTAGGCGTCCTCCCCCACGTGCTCGTCGAGGGCGGCGCAGAGCCGGTCGAGGTCGCGGTGGTCGGGCACCAGCAGCAGGACGCCGCCGTCCGAGGCGGCCACCGTGCGCGCCAGAGCGGCCAGCGCGCCCGCCTCGTCCCATTCGAACAGGCGCGAGGGCACGACGGCGGCCGCCCGCGCGGCGTCCCCGGCCAGCACGGCGGACACGAACGCGGTGCCCCCCTCGAGGGACTCCCACACCGTGGGCACGAGGCCCTCCTCCGCCGCGGGAGGCTCCGGGCGCTCGGCGTCCGTGCCGGTCAGCGTCACAGGGTGGTCCGCGGCGGTTTCCGCGTCCTCCGCCAGGGCGGCCTTCTCGACCTGCGCAACGCGCGGGGGCACCGCGGCCCGCAGCACGTCCGTGACGACGCCGGCCTGGCGGCGGGCCACCGCGCGAGCCGTCGCCAGGACCTCCTCCGTCAGCGGCGGGATGGCGGTGAGCACGCCGGTGAGCTCGGTGAGCTGGGCGCCGGTGGCCGGCTCCTGCTCCCGCGAGACGAGCCAGCCCGTCATGGCCCGTCCGCCGAAGCGGACGGACACGCGGGAGCCGGGGACCGCCCGGTCGTCCAGGGCCACGGGCACGAGATAGTCGAACTCGCGGTCCAGGTGCGGCACGGGCGAGTCCAGCAGGACGCGGGCGATCGGCCGCTCCGGCCACCCCTCGGCCCGCTCCGGCAGTCGGGGCGCGTCCTCCGGCTCCGGGAGGGCGAACAGCGTGTCCGTGATGCCCGCCTCCGGATCAGAGGCCGGCGGCAGCGCGCAGCTGCTCGACGCGGTCCGTGCGCTCCCACGTGAAGTCGGCGTCGTCCCGGCCGAAGTGGCCGTTCGCGGCGGTCCGTCGGTAGATGGGCCGCAGGAGGTTCAGCTCCTTCACGATGGCGGCCGGACGCAGGTCGAACACCGCGTTCACGGCCTCGATGATCTTCTCCTCCGGCACCGTGGCCGTCCCGAAGGTGTCCACGTACAGGCCCACGGGCCGGGCCGAGCCGATCGCGTAGGCCACCTGGAACTCGGCGCGCGAGGCGAGGCCGGCGGCCACCACGTTCTTCGCGACCCAGCGGAGCATGTAGGCGGCGGAGCGGTCCACCTTGGACGGGTCCTTGCCGGAGAAGGCGCCGCCGCCGTGCCGGGCCATGCCACCGTAGGTGTCCACGATGATCTTGCGACCGGTGAGGCCGGCGTCGCCCACGGGGCCGCCGATGACGAACTTGCCGCCCGGGTTGATGATGATCCGCATGCCGGAGGTGTCGAGGCCGGAGCGCTCGATGACGGGCCGGATCACGTGCTCCTCCACGTCCGCCCGCAGCTGCTCCTGCGTGACCCACTCGTGATGCTGCGTGGAGACCACCACGGCCTCGACCGTGGTGGGCACGTGGCCGGGCGCGTAGCCGATGGTGACCTGCGTCTTGCCGTCCGGCAGCAGGTACGGCATGGGCGTGTTCTCCGCCCGGCGCACCGCGGTGAGCCGCTCGGAGAGCCGGTGCGCGAGGTAGATGGGCATGGGCATGTACGCCGGGGTCTCGTCCGTGGCGTAGCCGAACATGATGCCCTGGTCCCCCGCGCCCTGCTCGTCCACCTCGTCCGCCGAGCCGTACTCGCGGGCCTCGAGGGACCGGGAGACGCCGGCGAAGATGTCCGAGGACTGCTGGCCGATGGAGATGTTCACGCCGCACTGGGCGCCGTCGAAGCCGTTGGCCGAGGAGTCGTAGCCGATGTCCAGGATGGTCTCGCGCACGATCTTGGGGATCTCCACGTACGCCGAGGTGTTCACCTCGCCGGCCACCTGCACCAGGCCGGTGGTGGTCAGGGTCTCCACGGCCACCTTCGCCGACGGGTCGGCGGCGAGGATCGCGTCCAGGATGGCGTCGGAGATCTGGTCGCAGATCTTGTCGGGGTGGCCCGCCGTGACGGACTCGGAGGTGAAGAGGCGGAGCTCTCCGCCGCCCACCCCCGAATACGGGTCGGCGTGGCGGGCGGGGCTCAGCGAGGCGGCATCGGTCATGCCGCACAGTCTAGGTCAGCGGCCCGACGCGCCGGCGGGGTCGCGACCGGCGAGGTCATCCACGATCGCCTGCACGACGGCGGCCGCCGCCTGGTCCTTGGAGCCCACGGTCTCCACGGCGGGGCGGCCGTCGGCGAACAGGATGGTCACGGCGGTCTCGTCCCGGCCGAACACCTTGTCCGTGCCGACCTCGTTGACCACGAGCATCTCGCAGCCCTTGCGCGCCAGTTTGGCCCGGCCGTACTCGAGCACGGAGGACGTCGCGTCGCCGGTCTCCGCGGCGAAGCCGACGATGAGCGGGGCCATGGGCCCGCCCTCGGAGCGGGTCCGCACGGCCGTGGCGAGCACGTCCGGGGTGCGCTCGAGCACGATGACGGGCGCGCCGCCGTCGTCGCCCTTCTTCATCTTGGCGTCGGAGACCTCGGCCGGTCGGAAGTCCGCAACGGCCGCCGCCATCACGAGGACGTCGGCGTCGGCGGCCTCCGCCAGCACGGCCTCGAGCAGGTCCTGCGTGGACTCCACGGGCACGACGCGCTCGACGCCCTCGGGCGTCGGGACGGACATGGACCCGGCGACGAACCGCACGGTGGCGCCGGCCTCGAGGGCGGCGCGCGCCAGGGCGGCCCCCTGCTTGCCGGAGGAGCGGTTCCCCAGGTAGCGGACCGGGTCCAGCGCCTCGCGGGTGCCCCCGGCCGTGATCACCACGGTGCGACCGGCCAGCGGGCCGGGTGTCGGCTCGGCGTCGGACCCGGAGGCCCGGGGACGGCGCGGGGCGCCCGCGGCCGCGGCGGCCTGCGCACGCTCCCAGATCTCGGCGGGCTCGGGCAGCCGCCCGGCGCCGGAGTCGGCCCCGGTGAGCCGGCCCACGGCGGGGTCCACGACCGTGACGCCGCGCTCGCGCAGGAGGGCGACGTTGGCGACCGTGGCGGGGTGGTGCCACATCTCGGTGTGCATGGCGGGGGCCAGGACGACGGGGCACGTGGCGGTGAGCAGCACGTTGCCCAGCAGGTCGGGCGCCATCCCCGCGGCGGTGCGCGCGAGCAGATCGGCGGTGGCCGGCGCGACCACCACGAGGTCCGCACGCCGGCCGAGCCGGACGTGGTTCACCTCGTCGACCGCCTCGAACGTGTCCGTGCGGACCGGGCGACCGGAGAGGGCCTCCCACGTCGCCGCGCCCACGAACTCGAGGGCGTTGGCGGTGGGCACCACGGTCACGCCGTGGCCGGCCTCGGTCATCAGGCGCAGCAGCAGCGCCGCCTTGTAGGCCGCGATGCCGCCGCCGACCCCGAGGACGATCTCCATGACGGGCTCAGGCCTCCGGGGCGTCCTCGGAGGTGCCCTCCTCGGCGCGCACCGTCTCGGCGGCCTCCTCGATGGCGGCGGGATCGCCCATCGGCTGGTGGGCGTCGGCCGACTCGAGGGTGGCGAACGGGTCGTCCTCGCCCGGCAGGGAGAAGTCGCCGAAGTCCTCGGCGGCCAGGTCGGCCTCCGGGGTGGCCTCGACGGCCTCGCGGGACACGAGCAGGTCGGCCTCGATCTCGCGCAGGGCGATGGACAGCGGCTTCTCGTTCAGCTGGGTGTCCACGAGCGGGCCGACGTACTCGAACAGCCCCTCGTGCAGCTGCGAGTAGTAGGCGTTGATCTGCCGGGCCCGCTTGGCGGCGAAGAGCACCAGGGCGTACTTCGAGTCGACCCGCTCCAGCAGGGAGTCGATGGGCGGGTTGACGATGCCTTCGTACTGTTCGGTCACGGGGTCTCCAAAGTCTTCATCTCACTGTCACGTCGGCGCCGGGTGCGGCGTCGGTGCGGCCGGTCCTCAGGCCTCGGTCGGACGGCGCTCGGGGTCCAGCCCCATGAGTCTCACCAGTTCCTCGGCGGCCCGCTCCACGCGGTCGTTCACGACGACGGCGTCGAACTCGGGTTCCGCTGCGAGTTCCAGTCTAGCCGTTTCGAGCCGACGCCGCTGTTCCTCCGGGCTCTCGGTGCCGCGGCCGAGCAGCCGGGACACGAGTTCCTCCCAGCTCGGCGGCGCCAGGAACACGAAGGTGGCCTCCGGCAGCGCACGGCGGACCTGGCGCGCGCCCTGCAGGTCGATCTCCAGCAGGACGTGGCGCCCCTGCGCCACGGCCTCCATCACACGGTCGCGCCGCGTGCCGTAGCGGTGGACGCCGTGGACGACGGCCCATTCCAGCATCTCGTCCGCCTCGACGAGGGAGTCGAACTCCTCCGGCGTCGTGAAGTAGTAGTGCACCCCGTCCTCCTCACCCGGGCGCGCCGGGCGGGTGGTGGCGGAGACGGACAGCCAGGCCTCGGGATAGTGCTCGCGGACATAGGCCGAGACGGTGCCCTTGCCGACGGCGGTGGGTCCTGCCAGGACGGTGACGCCCGGGCCCGGGGGGCGTTCCTGGACGGCGGTGCGGGCCACCGGGACGGCGGGGGCGGGTCCGGGGTCGAACGTGTCGGTCACGCATCCTCCTGGTGGGACGGGCCTCGCAGGCCCTTCACCCGGGCCGGCGCCGACCCGCCGGGGTGTGGGGGTCACCGGCCAATATAGGCGATCAACGCCTCGCGCTGACGACGGCCCAGGCCGCCCAGCCGACGCCGCGGCGAGATGCCGCACCCCGCCATCGTCTCCCGGGCCCGGACCTCGCCCACGCCCGGCAGGGCCAGCAGCAGGTCCACGGTCCGCAGGCGGGCGACGGCGTCCTCGGTGTCCGCGCGCGCGAACACGTCGGCCAGGCCGACCGCACCGGCGGCGAAGGCCGCCTTGAGCTCCGCCCGCGCCTGGCGGGCCTGGAGGGCCTTCCTCCGGGCCTCCGCCCGCTCCTGCACACTGAGCTGCCGCAACGCCATGGTCTGACCTCGATGCCTCTCATTCCTCACCGGCCCCGTCGAGACCCTTCCACCGTCAAGGACGACGAGCACAGCCGATCGAAAGGGAAGATACCATCCCGTCCACACGGCACGGGCGCGCCGGGAGGACGCGGGCGTCACCGCAGGGCGGCGCGATTCTCCTCGATCGTGTCCACCAGCGAGGCCACCGACGGGCCCGCGCTCAGGATGCCGCGGGACGAGGTCGCCAAGACCTGCGGCCAGGCCGTCCCGAAGTCGGCCCGCATGCCCCGGGCCGTGGCGCCCTGGGCACCGAACCCGGGCGCCAGCAGGGGCCCGCCGAGGGCCGGCAGGTCCAGGCCGAGGCGGTCCGCCTCGGCGGCCACCGTGGCGCCCAAGACGAGTCCCACCGGCCCCCACGCGTCGTCGCCGCGCAGGGCCGCGTTCTCGGCGGCCGCCGCCGCGGCGATGCGCCGGGCGACCGATCCCTCGGCCGACCCCTCGCCCACGTGCTGGACCTCGCGGCCCTCCGGATTGGAGGTCAGCGCGAGGACGAACACGCCGCGGCCGGCCTCGTGGGCGGCGCGGATGGTCGGCACGAGGGTGCCGAAACCCAGGTACGGGCTGAGCGTCACCGCATCCGCGGCCAGGGGCGAGGCATCGGCGATCCACGCGGCGGCGTAGCCGTCCATGGTGGAGCCGATGTCACCGCGCTTGGCGTCCGCGATCGTGAGCACCCCGGCGTCTCGGGCGGCCGCGAGCAGCCGCTCCAGGGCCGCCAGGCCGGCCGATCCGTGGCGCTCGTACAGCGCCACCTGGGGCTTGATCGCCGCCACGCGGGGCCCCTCGGGACCCACCGCCGCCTCGAGGGCGGTCAGGGAGAACGCCTCGAGGCCCGCCGGGGTGTCGCTCAGGCCCCACTGCCGCAGCAGGCCCGGATGGGGGTCCACGCCGAGGCACAGCGGACCGGCCGTCTCCATGGCCTGGGCCAGCCGCCGCCCGAAGGGGGCGCGGGGCCCCGCGCCGCCCGTCGCCGTCGTGGTCACGCCGCGGCCTCCGGACCGGCGACAGCCTGCTGCAGGCGCGCGTCGTGCTCCTGCAGTGAGGTGACGGACCACTCGTAGGACCGCATGGCCTCGATGGCCTGCAGGCACGCCCCGAACTCGGCCGTGGTCGTGATCACCGGCACGCCGAGCGACGTCGCGGCCGCGCGGATCTCGTAGCCGTCCGTGCGGGCGTCGCCGCCGGAGGGCGTGTTCAGCACGAGATCGACGGTGCCGGCGTGCAGCTGCTCCAGCACGGTGCCCGCGCCGTCCTCGTGCCCGGCGTCGGCGATCTTCGCCACGACCTCCGCGGGGATGCCGTTGCGCCGCAGCACCTCGGCGGTGCCGCCGGTGGAGACCACCTGGAAGCCGAGGTCGACGAGGCGCTTGGCCTGGCCCACGAGGGTGCGCTTGTCCCGGTTCGCGACCGACACGAACACGCGCCCCGAGGTGGGCAGCGGGCCGCCGGCGGCGGACTGGGACTTGGCGAACGCGGTGTCGAAGTGCTTGTCGATGCCCATGACCTCGCCCGTCGAGCGCATCTCCGGGCCCAGCAGCGAGTCGACCACGCGGCCCTCCGCGGTGCGGAAGCGGGTGAACGGCAGCACCGCCTCCTTGACCGCCACGGGCGCGCCGATCGGCAGGGTGCCGCCGTCGTACGCCGTGGGCAGCATGCCGGCCGCGCGCAGGTCGGCGATGCTCTCGCCGACGCCGATCCGCGCGGCCGCCTTGGCCAGCTGGACGCCCGTGGCCTTCGAGACGAACGGCACGGTCCGCGAGGCGCGCGGGTTCGCCTCGATCACGTACAGCACGTCCGAGGCGAGCGCGAACTGGATGTTGATCAGGCCGCGCACGCCGACGCCGGCCGCGATCCGCTCGGTGGCGCGGTGCACGCGCTCGAGCACGTCCGGGCCCAGGGTGACGGGGGGCAGCACGCACGCGGAGTCGCCCGAGTGGATGCCCGCCTCCTCGATGTGCTCCATGACGCCGCCGAGGTACAGCTCGGTGCCGTCGTAGAGGGCGTCGACGTCGATCTCGATCGCGTCCTCGAGGAAGCGGTCCACGAGCATCGGCTGGTCGGGGGTGATCTCCGTCGCGTGCGCCACGTAGTGGGCCAGCGCCTCCTCGGAGTACACGATCTCCATGCCGCGGCCGCCGAGCACGTAGGAGGGGCGCACGAGCACGGGGTAGCCGATCTCGTCCGCCACGCGCTTGGCGTCGTCGAAGGAGACGGCCGTGCCGTTCTTCGGCGCCACCAGGCCCGCGCGCTCGAGCACGAGCGCGAACTCACCGCGGTGCTCGGCCAGGTCGATGGCCGCGGGCGAGGTGCCCAGGATCGGCACGCCGGCGTCGGCGAGCTGCTGGGCCAGCTTGAGCGGGGTCTGGCCGCCGAGCTGCACGAAGACGCCGCGCACGCCGCCGGAGGCCTCCTCTGCCGCGATGACCTCCAGGACGTCCTCGAGCGTGAGCGGCTCGAAGTAGAGGCGATCGGAGATGTCGTAGTCCGTGGATACCGTCTCCGGGTTGCAGTTGACCATCACGGTCTCGTAGCCGGCCTCGCGCAGCGCCATGGTGGCGTGCACGCACGAGTAGTCGAACTCGATGCCCTGGCCGATCCGGTTCGGGCCCGAGCCGAGGATGATCACCGACTCGCCCTCGTGCGGGGCGACCTCGGTCTCGAGGTCGTAGCTGGAGTACCGGTACGGGGTGAAGGCCTCGAACTCGGCGGCACAGGTGTCCACGGTCTTGTAGACGGGGCGCACGCCCAGGGCGTGACGCACGCCGCGCACGACCGCGGCGTCCATGTGCCGCAGCGAGCCGATCTGGGCGTCGGAGAACCCGTGCCGCTTGGCGCGGCGCAGCAGGGCCTCGTCGAGGACCTCGGCGTCGCGGATCTCGTCCGCGACCTCGTTGATGAGCACGAACTGGTCCAGGAACCACGGGTCGATCGCGGTGGCCTCGAAGGCCTCCTCGATCGTGGCGCCGGCGTAGAGCGCCTGCTGGGTCTGGGAGAGCCGGTCGGTGGTGGCCGTGCTCGCCGCCGCGAGCAGGGCCTGCGGGTCGGCGTCCTGCGGGAACGCGAGCTCCGAGCCCTTCTGCTCGAGCGAGCGCAGGGCCTTCTGCAGGGCCTCCGTGAAGTTGCGGCCGATGGCCATGGCCTCGCCGACCGACTTCATGGTGGTGGTCAGCGTGGGATCCGCCGCCGGGAACTTCTCGAACGCGAAGCGCGGGACCTTCACGACCACGTAGTCCAGGACCGGCTCGAAGGACGCCGGGGTCTTCTGGGTGATGTCGTTGGGGATCTCGTCCATCGTGTAGCCCAGGGCCAGCTTGGTGGCGATCTTGGCGATCGCGAAGCCGGTGGCCTTCGAGGCCAGCGCCGAGGAGCGGGAGACGCGCGGGTTCATCTCGATGACGACGACGCGCCCGTCCACGGGGTTCACCGCGAACTGGATGTTGCAGCCGCCGGTGTCCACGCCGACCTCGCGGATGACGTTGATCGAGATGTCCCGCAGCTTCTGGTACTCGCGGTCCGTCAGCGTCATGGCCGGGGCCACGGTGATGGAGTCGCCGGTGTGCACGCCCACGGGGTCCACGTTCTCGATGGAGCAGACGACGACGACGTTGTCGTTCTTGTCCCGCATCATCTCCAGCTCGTACTCCTTCCAGCCGAGGATGGACTCCTCGAGCAGAACCTCGGAGGTCGGGCTGTACTGCAGGCCGGCGCCGCAGATGCGGTACAGGTCGGCCTCGTCGTAGGCCATGCCGGAGCCGAGGCCGCCCATCGTGAACGAGGGGCGCACCACCACGGGGTACTTCAGGTCCTCGACGGCGGCCAGGGCCTCCTCCATCGTGTGCACGATGTGGGACCGGGCGGACTCGCCGCCGGCACGCTCCACGACGCCCTTGAACAGCTCGCGGTTCTCGCCGAGCTCGATGGCCTCGATGTTCGCGCCGATCAGCTCGACGCCGAAGCGCTCGAGCACCCCGTCCTTGTCGAGGGCGATGGCGGTGTTCAGCGCCGTCTGGCCGCCCAGGGTGGGCAGCAGGGCGTCCGGGCGCTCCTTCTCGATGATCTTGGCGACCACGGCCGGGGTGATGGGCTCGACGTAGGTGGCGTCGGCCAGCTCCGGGTCGGTCATGATCGTGGCCGGGTTGGAGTTGACGAGGACGACGCGGACGCCCTCCTCCTTGAGGACGCGGATGGCCTGGGTGCCCGAGTAGTCGAACTCGGCGGCCTGGCCGATCACGATGGGGCCGGAGCCGATGACCAGGACGGACTTCAGGTCGGTGCGCTTGGGCATGGATCAGGCTCCTTCGGTGGCGGGGGTGGTGGCGGCGCGGTGCTCGGTGAGCAGCTGCACGAAGCGGTCGAACAGGTCGAGGGTGTCGTTGGGGCCGGCCGCGGACTCCGGGTGGAACTGCACGGAGAAGGCGGGCCGGTCGAGCAGGCGCAGGCCCTCGACGACCTGGTCGTTCAGGGACCAGTGGGAGACCTCGACGCGGCCGAAGCGCGACTCCGGCGCCTCGATCGGCTCGCCGAGGGGGGCGTCCACGGCGAAGCCGTGGTTCTGGGAGGTGATGGCCACGCGGCCCGTGGCCTTGTCCAGCACCGGCTGGTTCGGGCCGCGGTGGCCGAACTTCAGCTTGTAGGTGTCGAAGCCGAGCGCGCGGCCGAAGATCTGGTTGCCGAAGCAGATGCCGAAGAACGGCAGGCCGGCGTCGAGGACCTCGCGCAGCAGCTCCACCTGGGCGTCTGCCGTGGCCGGGTCGCCGGGGCCGTTGGACAGGAAGACGCCGTCCGGGTCCACGGCGCGGATGCCGGCCAGGTCCGTGGCCGCGGGCAGCACGTGCACGCGGATGCCGCGGGAGGCCAGGTGCCGCGGCGTGGCGGCCTTGATGCCGAGGTCGAGGGCGGCGATCTCGGCGATCGGCTCGCCCTCCCAGCCGTGCTCGGCCGGCTCGATGACGTACGGCTGCTCCGTGGTGACGGACTCCGCGAGGCGGGCGCCGGCCATCGACGGCTGGGCGCGCACCTCCGCCAGCAGCTCGGCCTCCGGGCGGGCGGCGTGCTCGCCGGAGAACACGCCGGCGCGCATCGAGCCCTCGGTGCGCAGGCGGCGGGTGATGGCCCGGGTGTCGACCTCGCGGATCCCGACGACGCCGAACGTCTCGAGCTCCTCGTCGAGGGTGCGCTCGGCGCGCCAGTTGGACGGACGCCGGGCCGCGTCGCGGACCACGTAGCCGGCGGCGAAGATCGCCCGCGACTCGCGGTCGGCGTCGTTGACCCCGGTGTTGCCGATGTGCGGGGAGGTCTGCACGATGATCTGCCCCGCGTAGGACGGGTCGGTGAGGGTCTCCTGGTAGCCGGTCATGCCCGTGGTGAACACGGCCTCGCCCAGGGTGCGGCCGCGGGCGCCGTAGGCCCGGCCGCGGTGGACGGTGCCGTCCTCGAGGACGAGCAGGGCCAGGTCGTCGGTGGGGGTGCTCATCGGGGGTCTCCTTCTCCTGCGCGGCCGGCCGGGTCGGCCGGGGCGGGGTCGATGATGGTCTGCAGGGCGGCGAGGAGCCGGTCGCGGTCCTCGGGGCGGTCGGGGCGGAAGGCGGAGGTGAGTTCGACGTCGCCGAGGCGCCAGCCCCAGGCGACGAGCCCGCCCGGCTCGACGAACTTGCCGGCGATCCCCGCGGACAGGCCGGCCTCGACGAGGTCGTCCGCGGGGATGAACAGGTTGGCGGCCCCGGGGCGGAGCACGAGCAGGCCGCGGTGGGCGCCGGCGTCGTGGACCTCGAGGACGGCGCGCGAGCGCAGGCCCAGGCCGTGCACCGCCACGCGGTCCAGTCGGTCCTCGCCGCGCACCGTGCCCACGTGCATGCCCTCCGCGGACAGCGTCGGCTCGGCGTCGTAGAGGGCCGTCGGCACGGGGGCCGGGGCCGGGATCCCGGCCTGCGCCCGGCGGCGGGCCCGCCACCCGAGGGCCAGCAGGCCGAGCAGCACGAGGACGACGGCCAGGGTGCCCAGGGTCACCGGCAGCCACACGTCCGCGTAGTCCTTCGTCGGGGTCCGCGGGGGGACGGGTCGGGCCGCCAGGGCGGCGGCCAGGGGGGTGATGCTCACGCGCGCTCCCCCGTCTCCGTCAGGGCCGGGTGGCGGTACGGCCGGGCGGGGGCGCCGTCGGCGACGACGCGGGCGCCGCGATAGACCGTGTGGCGCACCGCGCCCGGCAGCTCCATGCCCCGGTACGGGCTGTTGCGGGACTTCGTCAGGTGCTGCTCGGGGTCCACGGTGCGGCGGGCCCGCGGGTCCACGAGCACGAGGTTGGCCACGGCGCCGACGCGCGGGACGCCGCGCTCGTCGGCCTGGCCCTGGTCGGTCAGGCCGGCGATCCGGGCCGGCGCCGTGGACATCACGCGGGCGACGCCCGCCCAGTCCATCAGGCCGGTGTCCACCATCGCCTGCTGCACCACGGACAGGGCGGTCTCGAGGCCCGTCATGCCCATCGCCGCGACCGTCCACTCGCACTGCTTGGTCTCGGCGGTGTGCGGGGCGTGGTCGGTGCCCACGGTGTCGATGGTGCCGTCGGCCAGGCCGGCGCGCAGGGCCAGGACGTCGGACTCGCGGCGCAGCGGCGGGTTGACCTTGAACACGGGGTCGTAGGATCGGACGAGCTCCTCCGTGAGCAGCAGGTGGTGCGGGGTGACCTCGGCGGTCACGGCCACGCCCTGGGCCTTGGCCCAGCGGATCAGCTCGACGGAGCCGGCCGTGGAGACGTGGCACACGTGCAGGCGGGAGTCCACGTGCTGGGCCAGCAGCACGTCACGGGCGATGACGGCCTCCTCCGCCACGGCGGGCCAGCCGGCCAGGCCGAGGACGCCGGAGAGCTCGGACTCGTTCATCTGGGCGCCGGCGGTGAGGTTCGGCTCCTGCGCGTGCTGGGCCACGAAGCCGCCGAAGGACTTCACGTACTCGAGCGCCCGGCGCATCAGCACGGCGTCGTGGACGCACATGCCGTCGTCGGAGAACATCCGCACGCGGGCCTGCGAGTCGGCCATCGCGCCGAGGTCGGCCAGGGCCTCGCCGGCCAGGCCCACGGTCACCGCGCCCACGGGGTGCACATCGCACCAGCCCGCGTCCCGGCCCAGCCGCCACACCTGCTCCACCACGCCGGCGGTGTCGGCCGTCGGCGTCGAGTTGGCCATCGCGTGGACCGAGGTGAAGCCGCCCATCGCGGCGGCGCGGGTGCCGGTCTCGACCGTCTCCGCGTCCTCCTTGCCGGGCTGGCGCAGATGGGTGTGCAGGTCGACGAGCCCGGGCAGCAGCACCAGGCCGGCGCAATCGACCTCCTCGGGGGCCGGGTCGAGGCCGGCGACGTGGGTCGCGGCGTCCGGGCCGAGGGCGGCGATCCGGCCCTCGGCGACGAGCACGTCGGCGGTCTCGCCCGTGGTCAGGCGCGCGCTGCGCAGCAGCAGGGGGGCGGGGCTGGGGGCGCTCACGGGCGGACCTCCTGGTCGTGGTTGAGGACGAGGTGCAGGACCGCCATGCGGACGGACACGCCGTTGGCGACCTGCTCGAGGGCGGTGTTGCGGGGCGAGTCCGCCGCCGCCGGGCTGATCTCCAGGCCGCGGTTCATCGGGCCGGGGTGCATGACCACGGGCTCGTCGAGCAGGGCGCCGCGGCCGGCGGTGAGGCGGGCGAAGCGGTCGTCGGTCAGCCCCCAGGTCCGGGTGTACTCCCCCGCGGACGGGAAGAAGGCGCCGCCCATCCGCTCGGCCTGGACGCGGAGCATCATGACGGCGTCGGGGCCGGCGTCGAGGGCCTCGTCCAGCGAGTAGGTGACCTGGCACGGCCACGCGGCCACGCCGACGGGCAGCAGGGTGGGCGGGGCGGCCAGGGTGACCTGGGCGCCCAGCGTGCTGAGCAGCCACACGTTGGACCGGGCCACGCGCGAGTGCAGGATGTCCCCCACGATCACCACGCGCATGCCGGTCAGGTCCTGGCCGACCAGGTCCTCTCCCGTCGCCGCGGCGAGGCGCCGGCGCAGGGTGAAGGCGTCCAGGAGGGCCTGGGTGGGGTGCTCGTGGGTGCCGTCGCCGGCGTTCACGACGGCGGAGCGCACCCAGCCGGAGTCGGCCAGCTGGCGGGCCGCGCCCGAGGACCAGTGGCGCATCACGATGGCGTCCGCGCCGATGGCCTCGAGCGTCTGGACGGTGTCCTTGAGCGACTCCCCCTTGGAGACGGACGATCCCTTCGCGGAGAAGTTGATCACGTCCGCGGAGAGCCGCTTGGCGGCGGCCTCGAAGGAGATGCGGGTGCGGGTGGAGTCCTCGAGGAAGAGGTTCACCACGGTGCGGCCGCGCAGGGCGGGCAGCTTCTTGACCTCGCGCTGGTTGACGGCGGCCATCTCCTCGGCGGTGTCGAGGACGGCGAGGGCGTCGGCGCGGGAGAGGTCGGCGGTGGACAGCAGGTGGCGCACGGCTCAGCCCTCCCGGGTCGCGACGCGGTCGACGATGCTCACGGCGTCCTCGGTGACCTCGCCGGTGCCCTCGGGGCCGTCGACCTCCATGAGCCGGACCTGAACGCGCTCGGCGGTGGAGGTCGGCAGGTTCTTGCCCACGAAGTCGGCCCGGACGGGCAGCTCGCGGTGCCCGCGGTCCACGAGGACGGCCAGGCGCACGGCGGCGGGGCGGCCCAGGTCGGCGATCGCGTCGAGGGCGGCCCGGACGGTGCGGCCGGAGAAGAGGACGTCGTCCACGAGCACGACGACGGCGCCGTCGAGGGGGACCTCGGGCAGGCGGGTGGGCATCGGGGTGCGGGCCGTGCCGCGGCGGAGGTCGTCGCGGTAGAGCGTCACGTCCACCTCGCCGACGGCGGCGGTGGGGTCGAAGGCCGGCTCGATGCGGGCCAGCAGGGCGCCGAGCCGCCGGGCCAGGGGCGCCCCGCGGCGCGGGATCCCCATCAGGACGAGACCCTCGGCACCCTTGTTGGACTCGAGGATCTCGTGGGCGATCCGGGTCAGCGCCCGGTCGATCTCGGACGCGGACAGCACGGTCCGGGCAGCACGAGGTGCGGCGGGATCAGTTCCCATGCCGGCGCCTCCTTCCCCGCCTCACAGGACGGCTCTTAAAGGATGCGTGGTTCGTCCCCGGGCGCCGGTGGGCCCCCGTGCGGGACGTCGCCGACTCTACCAGCGAGGCCCGCCCCACGGCGCGGATGACGCGGTGCGGGACGGGCCTCGTGACGGAGCTCTCGGCGGCTCAGGCGAGCAGTGTCGACTTGACCTGCTGCAGGCGGCCGAGCAGACCGTTGACGAACTCGGGCGAGTCGTCCGTGGACAGCTGGGCGGCCAGGGCGACGGCCTCGGAGATGGCGACGGCGTCCGGCACGTCGTCCTGGAACAGCAGCTCCCAGGCCCCCACGCGCAGGATCGCCCGGTCGACGGCGGGCATGCGGTCCAGGGACCAGCCGCGGGAGTAGGAGCTCAGGGCCTCGTCGAGCCGCTCCTGGTCCGCGATGACGCCTTCCACGAGCCGCTGGGTGTAGGCGTTCACCTGCAGGTCGGTGCTCTCGCGTCGGGTGCGGATGCCCTCCAGCGCGGTGGAGCCGCGCTGCTCGGCCTCGAACAGGATCTCCACCGCACGCTGCCGGGAGCGGCTGCGCGCCGTGGTCCCCCGCTTGGCAGCGGAGCCGGCGGAGGCCCGCTCAGTCATTGACGCGGCCGAGGTAGTCGCCGGTGCGGGTGTCGACCTTGACGCGGGTGCCCTGCTCCACGAAGAGCGGCACCTGGATCTCGGCGCCGGTCTCCACGGTGGCGGGCTTGGTGCCGGCGGACGAGCGGTCCCCCTGCAGGCCCGGCTCGGTGTAGGTGATCTCCAGGACCACGGACGCCGGCATCTCGAGGTACAGCGGCGTGCCCTCGTGCAGGGCGATGACGACCTGGGTGTTCTCGAGCATGTACTTCGCGGCGTCGCCGACCACGGCCCCGGGCACGGTGATCTGGTCGTAGTCCTTGACGTCCATGAACACGTAGTCCGCGCCGTCCTGGTAGAGGTACTGGTAGTCGGAGCGGTCGACGGTGGCGAACTCGACCTTGGCGCCGGCGTTGAAGGTCTTGTCCACGACCTTGCCCGTGGTGATGTTCTTCATCTTGGTGCGGACGAACGCGCCGCCCTTGCCCGGCTTGACGTGCTGGAACTCGGTGACGTTCCAGAGCTGGCCCTCCAGCTTCAGGACGGCGCCGTTCTTGATGTCGTTGCTCGTTGCCACGTGTGTGCTCCCGATCGGTCTCGCGGACCGTCACGGGTCCGCCTGGAGTGGGTGGGGTCTTGGATGTGCGCGGGCCAGTCTACGGGAGGCCCCGCGCGGGGCCGGGGTCAGCGGCGGCTCACTCCGCGATCTCCTGGTACGCCGCGAAGAGCAGGGACGCGTCCGGGATGTCCACGGTGGTGGGCTGCGCGAGCCCGTCCAGCAGGACGAAGCGCAGCTGGTCGCCGCGGTTCTTCTTGTCCCGGCGGATGCCCTCGAGCAGGGTCTGCCACCGGTCCCCGCGGTAGGAGACGGGCAGGCCCAGGGCCGTCAGCACCGACCAGTGCCGGTCCGCGGTGGCGTCGTCGAGCCGGCCGAGGGAGCGGGCCAGCTCGGCAGCGAAGACCAGCCCCACGGACACCGCGGCGCCGTGGCGCCACTGGTAGCGCTCGGCGAGCTCGATCGCGTGGCCCATCGTGTGGCCGTAGTTCAGCGCCTCGCGGGCCCCCGACTCGCGGGGGTCGCGGGAGACGACGTCCGCCTTCACCCGGATCGAGCGCTCGATCAGCTCGCGCAGCCGCGCGGAGTGCGGGTTCTGGGCCTGGGCCGGGTCCTCCTCGATGAGGTCGAGGATCGCGGGGTCGGCGATGAAGCCGCACTTCACGACCTCGGCCAGGCCGGAGATCAGCTCGTTGGCCGGCAGGGTGAGCAGCGTGTCCAGGTCGGCCAGCACGCCGGCCGGATTGTGGAACGCCCCCACCAGGTTCTTGCCCTCGGCGGTGTTGATGCCGGTCTTGCCGCCCACCGCCGCGTCCACCATGCCCAGCAGGGTGGTGGGCATGTGCACGACGCGGATGCCGCGCAGCCACGTGGCCGCCACGAAGCCGGCCAGGTCGGACACGGCGCCGCCGCCCACGGAGACGATCGCGTCCGACCGGGTGAAGTCGTTCTGGCCGAGCACCTGCCAGCAGAACCCGGCCACCTGCAGGTGCTTGCCCTCCTCGGCGTCCGGGATCTCGGCGGTCAGTGCGGTCAGGCCCACGGCCTCGAGGTCGTTCTTGACGACGTCGCCGGTGGCCCGGAGGGCGCGCGGATGGATGACCAGCACGCGTCGGACGGTCGGGCCGAGCATGTCCGGCAGGCGCGCGAGCAGGCCCCGGCCCACCACCACGTCGTAGCCGCCGTGCACGGCCGCCTCGTGGCCGCCGGCCACGGGGATGACCGTCACGTCCTCGGGTGCGGCCGGAGCGGCCGCGGGCGCCGCCCCCGGGGTCTCCTGCTCGGTGATGTCCGGCTCACGGTCGGTCATGGGTGTGACTCACTCCTTCGGGGGCGGTGGGCGTCCCCCACGATACGCCAGGCCGCCTCGGCGGCCGTCAGGCCTGTGGTGTCGAGCACGAGGTCGGCGACCTCGCGGTACAGCCCCTCGCGTTCGGCGAGGATGCGCCGCCAGGTCCCGGCGGGGTCTCCGGCCAGGACGGGGCGGCCCGCGCCGCCGCCCACGCGGCGCAGCGCCTCCTCCTCTCCGACCGCGAGGTAGACGACGTCGGAGTCCGGCCCGGCCAGCGCGCGGCGGGTGCCCGGATGCAGGACGGCGCCGCCGCCGCACGAGAGGACGCACGGGGCGGGTCGGCCGAGCACATGGCCGATGACGCGCGCCTCCTCCGCCCGGAACGCGGCCTCGCCGTGCTCGGCGAAGAACTCCGGGATCGGGCCGTGCACCTGGATGAACAGCTCGTCGGAGTCCACGAAGGGCAGCCCGGTCACGGCGGCCAGGGCCCGGCCGACCGTCGTCTTCCCGGCCCCCATCGGGCCGACGAGGACGACCCGGCGGGCCGGGCGCGCGGCCGGGTCCTCGTCGGCCGCGGCGGCCACCGTGGCCGCGGCCGTCAGGCGCGCCTCGAGGGCACCGGTCATGCCCTCCCACGGGCACACAGTGACGGGCCCGGGGACGGGACGCGTGCTCGGGTCCGGTCCCGGGGCCGGCGCGGTCCCGGGGGTGTCGGTCACGGCAGGGGGTCGCCCATCGGGCCGTCCGCCACGACGTCGGCGCCCGGCTCCGGCAAGGCGGGGACCGCGGCCTGGAACGCCTCGAGGTTGCGGCGCGTCTCGGCCACGGAGTCGCCGCCGAACTTCTCGAGCATCGCGTCGGCCAGGACGAGGGCGACCATGGCCTCGGCGACGATGCCCGCGGCGGGCACGGCCGCCACGTCGGAGCGCTGATGGTGGGCCGTGGTCTCCGCGCCCGTGGCGACGTCGACCGTGGGCAGTGCGCGCGGCACCGTGGCGATCGGCTTCATCGCGGCGCTCACGCGCAGCAGCTCGCCCGTCGACATGCCGGCCTCGATGCCGCCGGCCCGGTCGCTCGTGCGCCGGGGGCGGCCGTCCGCGCCGCGGGCGATCCCGTCGTGGGCGGCGGAGCCGCGTCGGGCGGCCGTGGCGAACCCGTCGCCGACCTGCACGCCCTTGATCGCCTGGATGCCCATGAGCGCCCCCGCCAGCCGCGCGTCGAGGCGGCGGTCCCAGTGCACGTGGGAGCCCAGGCCGATCGGCACGCCGTACGCCAGCACCTCCACGACGCCGCCGAGGGTCTCCCCGGCGCGGTGGGCGTCGTCGACCTCGGCGACCATCGCCGCGGAGGTCTGCGGGTCGAGGCAGCGGACCGGGTCGGCGTCGAGGCGGGCCTCGTCCTCGGGGACGGGGAACGGGTGGCCCTCCGGCAGGGCGGCCTCCCCGAAGGCCACGGTGTGGGAGACGATCCGCACGCCGAGCTCGCCGAGGAAGGCGCGGGCGACGGTGCCCAGGGCCACACGGGCGGCGGTCTCACGGGCCGAGGCGCGCTCGAGGAGGGGGCGGGCCTCGTCGAAGCCGTACTTCTGCATGCCGGTCAGGTCGGCGTGGCCGGGCCGTGGGCGGGTGAGCGCCGCGTTGCGGGCCAGACCGTCGAGCTCCTCCGCGGGGACGGGATCGGCGGCCATCACCTTCTCCCACTTGGGCCATTCCGTGTTGCCCACCTGGATCGCCACGGGCGAGCCGAGGGTGCGGCCGTGGCGGACGCCGCCGAGGATCGTCACCGCGTCCTGCTCGAACTTCATGCGCGCGCCGCGCCCGTACCCCAGGCGGCGGCGCGCGAGCGCGTCCTGCACGTCCTGCGTCGTGACCGGGATCCCGGCCGGCAGTCCCTCAACGATTCCTGTGAGCGCGGGGCCGTGAGACTCCCCCGCTGTCAACCAGCGCACCATGGCGTGCAGTCTCTCACGCACGGGGCACCGCGCCGCCACGTGTGACCGGACGGGACGCGCCGGGTGCGGCGTCCGGCACTCAGCCGGCGGCCGGCCCCAGGGCGTCCGCCGCGGCGCGCGTCACCGCCGCCCAGTCCGGCTCGGGCATCCCGGCCGCGGCGCGGGGCCGGGCCGTGAACAGCCGGACCTGCTGGATGCCCTGGTGCAGCAGCATGGACAGCCCGGACGCCACCGGACCGACCTCCCGGGACCAGGCGGACGCCAGCACGGAAGGCCACGGGTCGTAGGCCGCGTCCAGCAGGGGCGGCAGGGCGGCGTCGGCCGGCACGTGTGCGGCCAGGGCGTCCGCGGCGCGCGGCGGCAGGGTGGCGACGACGGCACGCAGCCCCGGCGCCCGCCGGAGCAGATCCGCCTGGGTCAGGGTCGCCCAGCGCAGCCCGAGCGCGTCGGCCAGGGCCGTCACCTCGGCGGCGCGGGCGGCGTCGCGGACGCCGAAGAGCACCGCGTCCGCGCCGAGCGTGGCGGCGGCGAGGACGGCCGCCGTCGCGGTCCCCCCGTTCCCGAGGACGCCGAGGGTCCCGCCCCGGGCGGCACGGTCGAGGCCGGCCGCGGCGAGGGCGCCGAGGATGCCGTCCACGTCCGTGTTCTCGGCGTGGACGACCCCGGGCGCGGAGGGGTGGTCGCGCACGAGGGTGTTCGCGCTGCCCAGGAGCCGGACACGGTCGCTGACGTGCCCGGCGGCGGCGACGACCGCCCGCTTCAGCGGCATGGTGACGGAGCAGCCGAGCCAGTCCTGCCCGCGGGCCGCGGCCGCGCCGCCGTCGGCCGCGCCCGGGGCGCCGAGGTGCTCGGCCGCGAAGGCGAGCACCTCGTCCTCGCCCAGGTCACGGCGGCCGTAGTCGACGTCGAGGCCCAGGACCCGGTAGGCGGCCGTGTGCAGCACCGGGGAGAGCGAGTGGGCGATCGGCCGGCCCAGGACCGCCGCGCGCAGCACGGGGCGCATCAGCACACCCCCGGATTGGAGGCGCAGTAGCGCTGCAGGGTGCGCACGTGCTGCTGGTGCTCCTCATAGGTGCGGGAGAACTCGGTGTGGCCGGTGCCGATGTCCGTGGTCACCCAGTAGTAGGCGTCCGTCTCGGCCGGGTCGAGGGCGGCCTCGACGGCCGCGTCGGAGGGCATGCCGATCGGACCCGGTGGCAGGCCCGGGTGCACGTACGTGTTGTAGGGGTTCGAGGCGTCCTGGCGCTGGCCCGAGGTGAAGCTGAGGCTGCGCACGCCGAGGCCGTACGTGACGGTGGCGTCGATCTGCAGGAGGCCGTGCGTCTCGGTGTTGTCCGGGGCGAGGCGGTTCTCGATGGCGCCGGCGACCTGCCGGTAGTCCTGGGGCAGGGCCTCCGCCTCGAGGATGGAGGCGATCGTGAGCACGCGCTGCTGGTCGGCCGGGTCGCGGATGTCGAGGGCGTCGAGCTCGGCGAGGGTGGGCCGGATCAGGGCGTCGAGCACCTGCTCGGCGGTGGCGTCGACGGGGAGGCGGTACTCCCCCGCGTCGAGCCAGCCCTCGAGCGTGCCCGCCTCCCCGGGGACGCCGTAGCGGGTCGGGTCCTGGGCGGCGGCCTCGAGCTCCTCGCGGGGCAGCCCCGTGGCCTCGGCGACGGCGTCCAGCACCTCGGTGAGCCGCCGGCCGCGCTCCACGAGCACGTAGTGCACGGCCCCGTCCGTGGCGCCCTGGAGCACCGCGAGGGCCTCGGCCGCGGGCATCCGCTCGCGCAGCACGAAGTCCCCCGACCGCACGAGACCGCTGTCCGTGTCCCGGGCAGCGCGCTCGAACGCACGGGCGGAGGCCACGATGCCGGCCCGGTCCAGGCGGGCCGCCACGGAGCCCAGGTCCTCGCCCGGCCCCACCGAGAACGTCACCTCGTCACCCTCGACGGCCGTGTGGTCGGGGCCGCTCAGGAAGCCGCGCACGATCAGCCCGACCACGACGGCGAACGCCACGAGCACCGTGCCCAGCACCAGCGCGGTCCGCCGCCGGTCGGCGCCGCGGTCGACCCGCGGGGCCGGGTGAGACCCGGAGCCCCGGCGACGCAGGAACCTGCGAGGCCGGCGTGGGCCGGCCGCGTCGACCGGCTGGGACGGGGCGCCGAGATCGGCCTCGTCCGCCTCGCCGTGGGCGAAGCCGAACACGTCGAGGTCGTCGTGGACGTCGGCCTCGTCGCCGAGCAGATCGTCCCACTGGTCCTCACGCCGAGCGTGCTGGCGGTCGCCGGTCACCGGATCCGCTCCCGGTCCTGGCCGGCCCAGCGTCCGGTGCGGCGCTGCTCGTCCACGGCGGCCTGCAGGATCGCGACGGCGGCCGCCTGGTCGATCACGCCGCGGCTGTCCTTGACGGACCGGCCCGCGGCCCGCAGTCCGGCCTGCGCGGAGACCGTGCTGAGCCGCTCGTCGACGAGCCGGACCGGCACAGGCTGGCCCGCCTCGACCAGGGCGGCGGCGACGGCGTCCGCGTAGTCGAGGGCGTCCTGCGTGGACGGCGTGTGCTCGCCCCGCAGATTCACCGGCAGACCGACGTACACGGCGACGACGTCGAGCTCGCGTGCGTGGGCGACGAGCTCGTCCACGTCACGACGTCGACGCGCATCCCGCCGCAGGGTGGCCACGGGGGTGGCGATCAGGCCGTCGGGGTCGGCCGACGCGACGCCCACGCGGGCACGGCCGACGTCGACGCCGAGGGTGCGCCCCCGGCGCACGGCGTCGCTCGCCACGGCGGCCCCGTCCTGACCTGCGCTCACGTCCGCCTCAGGCCGCGCGCACCGCGGCGACGACGGCCTCGAGCGCGTCCTCGACGCGCGTGACGTCCTGGCCGCCGCCCTGGGCGACGTCGTCCTTGCCTCCGCCCCCGCCGCCGAGCACGCCGGTGGCGGTCTTGACCATGGCGCCCGCCTTGAGGCCGGCCGCGCGGGCGGCCTCGTTGGTCGCCACGACCACGAGGGGCCGGCCCTTGGCCTCGGCCGTGAGGGCCACGAGCACAGGCGTGCCCGCCGCGTTGCCGCCGGCCGACTCGATCCGGGCGCGCAGGTCCAGCACGAGGGAACGCAGCTGGTCCCCGGCCACGTCGCCGACGTGGTGCGCCAGCACCCGCACCGACGTCCCGGCGGACGTCGTGACGTCCTGGGCCTGCCCGGCGAGCTGGCCGGCCTGGGCCTGCAGCGCCTGGGCCCGCAGCTCCGCGACCTGCTTCTCGGCCGCCTTGAGCCGGTCCAGGGTGGCGCCGATGCGGTCCTTGAGCTCCTCGGCCGGGGCCTTGAACATCTCCGAGAGCTCGGAGACGAGGGTGCGCTCCGCGGCGAGGTGGCGGAACGAGTCCAGGCCGACGAGCGCCTCGACGCGGCGGTTGCCCGAGCCCACGGACTGCTCGCCGAGCAGGGTCAGCGAGCCGATCTGCGCGGTGCGGCCCACGTGGGTGCCGCCGCACAGCTCGCGGGACCAGGCACCGTCGATCTCCACGACGCGCACCCGGTCGCCGTACTTCTCGCCGAACAGGCTCATCGCACCAAGTGCGCGCGCCTCCTCGAGGCTCATCTCCTGGGTGAGCACGGCGTGGTCGTCGCGGATGGCGATGTTCACCACGTCCTCGACCTCGGAGCGGGCCCCGGCCGAGAGCGCCTCGGCCCAGCGGAAGTCGAAGCGCAGGTAGCCCTCCTTGTTGAAGGAGCCGGACTGCGTGGCCTCGGGGCCGAGGACCTGGTGCAGCGCGGCGTGCACCAGGTGGGTGCCGGAGTGGGCCTTCTCGCCGTCGAGGCGGCGCTGCAGGTCGATCGCGCCGAGGGCCTGCGCGCCGGCGGCGACCTCCCCGTCGAGGACCTTGACCCGGTGCACGGACAGCCCCTTCACGGGGGCCTGCACGTCGAGCACCTCGAGGCGGAAGCCGTCGCCGGTGATCAGGCCGGTGTCCGCGGCCTGGCCGCCGGACTCCGCGTAGAACGGCGTGGCGTCCAGGACGAGCTCGAGCTCCGTGCCGGCGCCCGCGGACGCGACCTCCTCGCCGTTCTGCAGCAGGCCGCGCACCACGGACTCGGTGGTGTGCTCGGTGTAGCCGGTGAAGTGGGTCTGGCCCTCGGCGCGCAGGCGCTGGTACACGGCCGTGTCCGTGTGACCGGACTTCTTGGCCTTGGCGTCCGCGCGGGCGCGGTCGCGCTGCTCGGCCATGAGGGCGCGGAACCCGGCCTCGTCCACGGCGACGCCGGCCTCCTCCGCGATCTCGAGCGTCAGCTCGATCGGGAAGCCGTAGGTGTCGTGCAGCTCGAACGCGTCCGGGCCCGCGATGCCGCCGCCCGCCGAGCGGGCCTGGCCCACCGCGGCGTCGAGGCGGGCCGTGCCCGCGGCGATGGTCCGCAGGAACGCCTTCTCCTCGGCGTAGGCGATCCGGGAGATGCGCTCGAACTCGTCCGCGACCACCGGGTAGGTGCCCTTCATCGCGTCCCGGGAGACCGGCAGCAGCTCGGGGAACACGGGCTCGGTGACGCCCATCAGGCGCAGGGCGCGGACGACGCGGCGGATGAGGCGGCGCAGCACGTAGCCGCGGCCCTCGTTGCCGGGACGCACGCCGTCGCTGATCAGCATCAGGGCCGAGCGCACGTGGTCGGCCACCATGCGCAGGCGGACGTCGTCGTCGTAGTGCGGGTCGGCCGGGTCCTCGGTGGAGGTGTAGGAGCGGCCGGCCAGCTGCGCGGCGCGGTCGAGCACGGGGCGGACCTGGTCCGTCTCGTACATGTTCTCCACACCCTGGAGGATCATGGCGAGCCGCTCGAGGCCGAGACCGGTGTCGATGTTCTTGTGCTCGAGCTCGCCGGCGATGTCGAAGTCGTCCTTCGAGCGCACCGCGGAGAGGCGGTACTGCATGAACACGAGGTTCCAGATCTCGATGTAGCGGGTGTCGTCCGCGGCCGGGCCGCCGTCGACGCCGTACGCGGGGCCGCGGTCGTAGAAGATCTCCGAGCAGGGGCCGCCCGGGCCGGGCTGGCCGGTGTTCCAGTAGTTGTCGTCCTTGCCCATGCGCTGGATGCGCTCGGGACGGACGCCCACGTCCTCGCGCCAGATGCGCTCGGCCTCGTCGTCCTCGCGGTACACGGTGACCCAGAGGCGCTCGGGGTCCAGGCCGAAGCCGCCGTCCTCGACCGAGGACGTCAGCAGCTCCCAGGCCATCGGGATGGCCGTCTCCTTGAAGTAGTCGCCGAAGGAGAAGTTGCCGCACATCTGGAAGAAGGTGCCGTGGCGGACGGTCTTGCCGACCTCCTCGATGTCCGCGGTGCGGATGCACTTCTGCACCGAGACGACGCGCGGGCTCGGCGGGGTCTGCTCCCCCAGGAAGTACGGGATGAACGGGACCATGCCGGCCACCGTGAACAGCAGCGACGGATCCGGCGAGACGAGCGACGCCGACGGCACCACGCGGTGCCCCCTGGACTCAAAGAAGGCGGTCCAGCGGCGGGCGATCTCCTGGGACTTCATGCGGGGGTGTCCTTCTGCGTGGTGGTGGTCTGGGGGCGGGCGGCGCCGTGCGACGGCGGCTCCACGGTCTCCCCGGAGATGATCGGCCCCGTGTGGGGCAGGTAGGGCGCGGCCCAGGGGGCCTCGGCGCGGACGCGCTCGGCCAGGCGCCGGGCACCGTCCTGCAGGGCGGCCGCCGCGGCGTCGGCGGCGGCCTCACCGGCCTGGCGGGCCAGACGCTCCGGGTCCAGGCGGGCGGAGAACCCCGCGCGCCCCCCCGCGGAGCCAGGGTCAGACGTCGGCGCGTCGGTCGCGTCGGTGGCCGGGTGGGCACGGTCGCCGAGGGCGCGGTGTGCGAACCAGCCGGATGCGGCGCCGGCGCCGACGAGCAGCAGCGAGCGGAGCATGGCGGGGGCCTCCTTCGGACGGCAGGGATTCCGGCCCCACCTTACCGGGCGCGGCGCCGATCCCCGGCGGCGGGCCCGGGGGACGCCGCAGGCCCGGTCACCTCCGAGAGGTGACCGGGCCTGCGGGACGCGCGGGGCGCCGTCGTCCGGGACGGACCCGGCCGCGGCGGATCAGCGCGCGTAGTACTCGACCACGAGCTGCTCCTCGCAGGTCACGGGGACCTCGGAGCGCTTCGGGCGACGGGTGAGGGTGGCGCGCAGCTTGTCGATCTCCACGGTCAGGTAGCCCGGGGTGGCGGGCAGGACCTGCTGGTGGGCGCCGGCGGCGGCCAGCTGGAAGGGGACCATCTTCTCCGAGCGCTCGTGCACGTGGATCATCTGGCCCTCCTTCACGCGGAACGAGGGGACGTCCACGCGCTTGCCGTCCACCATGATGTGGCGGTGCACGACGAGCTGACGGGCCTGCTGGATGGTGCGGGCGAAGCCGGCACGCAGCACGAGGGCGTCGAGGCGCTGCTCGAGGAGCTCGACCAGGTTCTCACCGGTCAGGCCGGCGGTGCGCTTGGCCTCCTCGAAGTAGCGGCGCATCTGGGCCTCGCGGATGTTGTACTGGGCGCGCAGACGCTGCTTCTCCTTGAGGCGCACCGCGTAGTCCGAGTCCTGCTTGCGGCGGGCACGGCCGTGCTGGCCGGGGCCGTACGGACGACGCTCCATGTACTTCTCGGCCTTGGGGGTCAGCGCGATGCCCAGGGCGCGGGAGTGCCGCACGGTGCGGCGGGTGCGAAGGTTGCCACTCATGGTGGACCTGCCTTTCCTTGACGTGCGGCACGGTTCGGGTTTGTCTCGAGGTCTCGTCCGGGCGCCGGGGCGCACGGGTCAAGGGGCCTCGAACCTGGCCTCCCCGCGATCCTGAGGAGAGCTGAGGGGCGTGCCGCCGCCCGTCATCCACTGATGCGCTGCGCGTCCCTCGCCCGGGCACGCGGGCGTCCGCGGGGATCCGAGCGAGGGGGATGCGTCCGGGGCGCAGCGCCTGCCAGACCGGTCCACCTTACCAGAGCGACGACGACGGGGCGGGCCGGGGCTCAGGCGCGCGGCGTGGCCGCGGTGCCGGGGTCCGCGCCGAGGAGCTGACCGGCCTGGTCCAGGTGGGAGGCCTCGACCAGCACGTCGTACGACTCGGCCTCCATGGTCTGCAGGGACGTGAAGTCGCGCCTGCCGCCGGTGGCCGCGTGGCCGATCGCCCCGAAGACCGCCCCCCACAGGGCGCCCAGGCCCAGGGAGATCAGCAGGATCCAGAGGAACCCGAAGCCGGGGGCGAAGATCGAGAAGAGCAGGCCGAGCAGGAGGCCGAACCACAGGCCCTGCAGCCCGCCGCGGACGGCGGCCTTGCCGGTGGTCATCCGGCCCAGGACCTGCTCCACGGAGCGCAGCCCGGTGCCCACGATGCGCACGCGCTCCACGGGGAACCCGGCGTCGGAGAGCTGGTCCACGAGGGCCTGGGCCTCGGCGTAGGCCGGGACGGAGCGCAGGATGCGGTAGTCGGCCTGCGGGAGGGCGGGGCCGCCGGCGCCGGGGCGGCCGTACGGGGCCGGCTGCTGCGCGGCGGTGTGCTGGGGGGTGGACTGCTGCGGAGTGGACTGGGTCATGGGGGCGGCTCCTTCTGTTCCTTCTGTGCGTCGGTGGTGCATGGGGGCGCGAGCGGGCGAGGAGTCGGCGGGCCGACGTCGACCGCCCCGCTCATCCCTGGACAACCGGTGATCCGGGCGTCTTTATTCCGCGCGGCCGCCCGAGGCCTCCGCCCTCGGGCCCGGCGCGCGCTCAGTCGCCGCGGATGATCCGGCGCAGCGCGACCACCTGCTCGGTGAGCCGCTTCTCGTGTCCGATGGGCTTGGGCCGGTAATAGTCCCTCCCGACCAGGGGGTCCGGCGCGTACTGCTGACGGGCGACGGCGTGCGGCTCGTCGTGGCTGTAGACGTAGCCCTGGCCGTGGCCGAGGGCCGCCGCGCCGGGGTAGTGCGCGTCCCGCAGGTGCGCCGGCACCGCGCCCGTGTGGCCGGCCCGCACGTCCGCGATCGCCTCGTTCACGGCGGTGTAGCTCGCGTTGGACTTCGGCGCGGTGGCCAGATGCGTCACGGCCTGCGCCAGGATGATGCGTCCCTCCGGCATGCCGATCAGCTGCACGGCCTGGGCGGCGGCCACGGCGGTCTGCAGCGCGGTCGGGTCGGCCATGCCCACGTCCTCGGACGCGGAGATGATCAGCCGCCGGGCGATGAACCGGGGGTCCTCCCCCGCCTCCAGCATCCGGGCGAGGTAGTGCATCGACGCGTCCACGTCCGAGCCGCGGATGGACTTGATGAAGGCACTGATCACGTCGTAGTGCTGGTCGCCGTCCTTGTCGTAGCGCTGGACGTGGTGGTCCATCGCCTGCGCGGCGTCCTCCTCCGTGACCGCGACGGCGCCCTCCCCCGCCCGGCCGGCCTCGCGCGCCTTGTCCAGGGCGACGCCGGCCGCGGCCTCCAGCACCGTGAGCGCCCGCCTCGCGTCGCCGCCGGCCATCCGCACCAGGTAGTCCCGCGCGTCGTCCTGGAGCACCACGGCGCCGTTGAGCCCGCGCTCCTGGGTCACGGCACGGTCCAGCAGCCCGACGATGTCGTCGTCCGTGAGGGGACGCAGCGTGAGCAGCAGCGACCGGGAGAGCAGGGGTGCGATCACGGAGAAGGACGGGTTCTCCGTGGTCGCGGCCACCAGCACGACCCAGCGGTTCTCGACGCCCGGCAGCAGCGCGTCCTGCTGCGCCTTGGAGAAGCGGTGGATCTCATCGAGGAACAGGACGGTGGTGCGCCCGTAGAGGTCCCGTTCGCGCTGGGCCTGCTCCATCACCTGCCGCACGTCCTTCACACCGGCCGTGATCGCGGACAGCTCCGTGAACGTGCGCCCGGGGGCGCGGGCGATCACGTGGGCCAGCGTCGTCTTGCCGATGCCCGGAGGCCCGTAGAGGATGACCGAGCTCGGTCCCGCGGCGGAGTCCGGATCGGGCTCGGCGAGCTTGCGCAGCGGGGAGCCCGGCCGCATGAGGTGCCGCTGGCCCAGCACGTCATCCAGCGTGCGCGGGCGCATGCGCACGGCCAGCGGTGCGCCGGGGTGCGGGGCGGCCACGGTGCCGGCCGGGCCGTCGTCGTCGGCCCCGGTGTGCGCGGCGCTGAAGAGGTCGTCCATCGGGTCCAGGGTAGTCCTCGGCCCGCGGGCGCGTGGGTGGCATCCTGGCCGCATGAGCCCCGCCGCCCCGCGCGCCGACCACACCCATGTCCTGCTGCTGCGCGGGATCAACGTGGGCCGGAGCAACCGTGTCGGGAAGGACACGCTGATCCGCTGGGCCCGGGCCGCCGGCGGGGAGGCGGTCACGACCCACCTGGCCAGCGGCAACGTCCTGTTCCGGGCGTCCTCCGACGCGGCCGCCGAGGGCGTGCGGCAGGGGTTCGCGCGGCGGGCGCGTGAGGAGGGCGGCCTCGACGTCCCCGTGGTCCTCGTGGACGTGGGCACGCTCCGGCGCGCCCTGGAGCTGCACGACGCGCTCCCCTGGGCCGGCGGCGAGCCGAAACGCACCCAGCTCACCGTGCTCGAGGACGACCCCGCACCCGAGGCGGCCGCCGCCCTGGCCGCGCTCGACCACGGGGATGGCCGACCCGCGGGGCCGGATCGCACGGCCCTGGAGGGACGGCTGCTGTGGATGCGCTGCGCCGCGGGGGTCGCCGACTCCCCGCTCACCCCGGCTCGCCTCGACCGGGCGCTCGGGGTGCGCGGCACGGCCCGGAACCTCACGACGGTGCGGGTGCTCGCGGGGCTGCCGAGCGAGGACTGACCTCGGCGGACGGCACGCGGGGCGTCCGGGGCGTCGACACCCGCGGGACACCGCGCGCTGGCCGGGACGTCACGGTCCGTTCACATCCGTGCGATGGGGTGACCCCGTCCTCCGCCTCCCTGCCCTGACTGGAGCATCCATGCCTCGCCTCGCACGCCTCGCCACGGCCGTCACCGCCGCGGCCCTGTCCACGGCCTTCCTCGCCCCGGCCTCCCTCAGCGCGCCCGCCCCGCACTCGGCCACGGCCCAGCGCGCCGCCATCGCCGCCAACCCGTCCGGCAAGAGCATCGAGCTCACCCGCGCCGGCACCCACGAGACCGGCGTGTTCGGCGAGTCCGCCGCCGAGATCCCGGCCTTCGACGCGGTCTCCGGCCGCCTGTTCGTGGTGAACGCGCAGCGCGGCGCCGTCGACGTCATGCGCCTGGGCGCCGACGCCGCCCCCGTGGCCGAGCGGACCCTCTCCGCCGAGGGCCTGCGCACCGCGGACGGCTCCGTCACGGACAAGGGCGCCACGGTGAACTCCGTGGCCGTCTCCGGCGGCGTGATGGCCGTCGCCGTGGAGGCCGCCGAGAAGACCGACCACGGCTGGGTCGTGTTCTTCGACACCACCACCCTGCGCTACCTCGGCGGCGTGCGGGTGGGCGCCCTGCCGGACTCGCTGGCCTTCTCCCCGAACGGGGCGTACGTGGTGGTCGCCAACGAGGGCGAACCGGCCGACGACTTCTCCGTCGACCCGGAGGGCACGATCTCCGTGGTCTCCGTGCCGAAGAACGCCCAGCAGTTCTCCCGCCTGACCCAAGACGCGGTGCGCACCGTGGACTTCCGCGCCTACGACGCCGGCACCGCCCTGCCCGCCGGCGTGCGCGTCTCCGGCCCCGATGTGGCCGTGCCCGCCGGTCACGAGCCCGCCGGTCGGGTGGCCCGCAACCTCGAGCCGGAGTACGTCACCATCGACCCGCCCGGACGCACCGCCTACGTGTCCGTGCAGGAGGCCAACGCCGTCGCCGTCGTGGACCTGAAGTCCGCCACGCTGGAGGACCTCTGGGCGCTGACGCCCACCGACTGGTCCACCGAGGGCATGCTGGACGCCTCGGACAAGGACGGCGGCATCGAGCTGGGCCACTGGCCGGTCGACGGCCTGCCCATGCCCGACGGCATCGACACGTACCGCTGGCGCGGTCAGAACCTGGTCGTCACCGCCAACGAGGGTGACGGGCGGGAGTGGGGCGACTTCAACGACTCCGAGCGCGTCAGCGACCTGGACCTGTGCGCCGCCGAGTTCCCGGGGGCCAAGGCCCTGCAGAAGAAGGATGCCCTGGGCCGCCTGAAGGTGCTCACCGACCTCGGCTACGACTCTGAGCGCGAGTGCCACTCCTCCCTGACCACACTGGGCGGCCGGTCCTTCTCCATCTACACCGCGGACGGCACCCGCCTGTTCGACTCCGCCGGCATGATCGAAGAGCAGATCGCCCGGCTCGTGGCCGCCGGCGAGCTGCCGGAGCACGCGTTCAACGCGAACAACGACGAGACCCCGTCCGGGGACTCCCGTTCGGATGACAAGGGCCCCGAGCCCGAGTCCGTGGTGGTGGGCACGATCCAGGGCCGCACCTACGCGTTCGTGGGCCTCGAGCGCATCGGCGGCGTGATGGTCTTCGACATCACCGACCCGCGGAACGCCACCTACGTGGACTACGTCAACGACCGTGACTGGGATGCCGCGGGCGACGACGCCGCGGCCGGCCTGGGTGACATGGGCGCCGAGGGCCTGACCTTCGTGCCGGCCGACGAGTCCCCCTCCGGCACCGCCCTGCTGATCGTCGCCAACGAGGTCTCCGGCTCGACCACCGTGTACGAGGTGGATCCGACCCGTCGTCAGTGATCCGCTGACGCGGACCGGTTCCGGGCGCGTTGCAGAATGGCTGCATGAGAGCCGTTCTGCAACGCGCCCGTTCCGCTTCCGTCGTCGTGGATGGCGAGGTGGTCGGCTCCTTCGAGGGCGAGGGGCTGGTGATCCTGCTCGGAGTGTCAGTCACGGACACGGAGGCCGAGGCCGTCCAGGTGGCCCGCAAGGTGGCCGGGCTCCGCATGCTCGACGGCGAGCGGTCCCTCACCGACGCCGGTGCCCCGGCGCTCGTCGTCAGCCAGTTCACGCTGTACGGCGACGTGCGGAAGGGCCGGCGGCCGTCCTGGACGCGCGCGGCGAAGGGCAACCAGGCCGAGCCGCTCTACGAGCGGTTCACGGCCGAGCTCGAGGCCGCCGGCGTGCGCGTGGAGCGCGGGGTGTTCGGCGCGAAGATGGACGTCTCCCTCACCAACTCCGGGCCGTTCACGCTGATCGTGGACTCGGACGAGCTGGCCGGTCCGCGGCGCGGCTGAGGCGGGCCCGCCGCGGACCCGGATCAGGCCTCCGGCTCGGCCTCGGCCTGCTTCGGCTCCGGCTGCGCGTCGACGCCGGCCTCCTTGCGCTGCTGGGCGGTGATGGGCGCCGGTGCGGCCGTCAGCGGGTCGAAGCCGCCGCCGGTCTTCGGGAACGCGATGACCTCGCGGATCGAGTCGGTGCCGGCCAGCAGGGCGACCACGCGGTCCCAGCCGAACGCGATGCCGCCGTGCGGCGGGGCGCCGTACTTGAAGCCCTCGAGCAGGAAGCCGAACTTCTCGTTCGCCTCCTCCGGGGACAAGCCCATGACCTCGAACACGCGCTCCTGCACGTCCCGACGGTGGATGCGGATGGAACCGCCGCCGATCTCGTTGCCGTTGCACACGATGTCGTACGCATACGCCAGGGCCGCGCCCGGGTCGGTGTCGAAGGTGTCCGCGAACTCCGGCTTGGGCGAGGTGAACGCGTGGTGCACGGCGGTCCAGGCGCCCGCACCCACGGCGACGTCGCCCGAGGCCACGGCGTCGGCCGCCGGCTCGAACATCGGCGCGTCCACGACCCACACGAACGCCCAGTCGGCGTCCTTCGCGGCCACGCCGTCACCGGCATCGGTGAACAGCCCGCAGCGACGGCCGATCTCCACGCGGGCCGCACCCAGCAGCGCGCGGGACTCCTTCGGCTTCCCGGCGGCGAAGAACACGCAGTCGCCCGGGTTCGCGCCCACGGCGGCGGCCAGCCCGGCCTTCTCCTCCTCGGAGATGTTCTTGGACACCGGGCCGGTCAGTTCGCCGTCCTCCTGGATGAGCACGTAGGCCAGGCCCTTGGCGCCGCGCTGCTTGGCCCACTCCTGCCACGCGTCGAGGGTGCGGCGGGCCTGGGAGGCGCCGCCCGGCATCACGACGGCGCCCACGTACTCGTTCTGGAACACGCGGAACGGGGTGTCCTTGAAGTATTCGGTCAGGTCCGTCAGCTCGAGGCCGAAGCGCAGGTCCGGCTTGTCCGAGCCGTACTTCTCCATCGCCTCGGCGTAGGTCATGCGGCGGATCGGCGTCGGGACGTCCACACCGACGAGGGCCCACAGGGCCTTGACGATCTTCTCGCCGAGGGCGATCACGTCGTCCTGCTCCACGAAGGAGGCCTCGATGTCCAGCTGGGTGAACTCGGGCTGGCGGTCCGCGCGGAAGTCCTCGTCGCGGTAGCAGCGGGCGATCTGGTAGTACTTCTCGATCCCGCCCACCTGCAGCAGCTGCTTGAACAGCTGCGGTGACTGCGGCAGGGCGTACCAGGAGCCGGGAGCCAGGCGGGCCGGGACGAGGAAGTCGCGGGCGCCCTCCGGCGTCGAGCGCGTGAGTGTCGGGGTCTCGACCTCCACGAAGCCCTCGCCGTGCAGCAGCTCGCGCGCCGTCCGGTTGACCTCGGAGCGCAGGCGCATGATGCGCGAGGGCTGCGGGCGGCGCAGGTCCAGGTAGCGGTGGCGCAGCCGGGCCTCCTCGCCGACCTCCACGTGCTCGTCCACCTGGAACGGCAGCGCGGCGGCGGTGTTGAGCACCGTCACGGTCTCCGCGATCAGCTCGATCTCACCGGAGGGCAGGTTCGGGTTCTCATTGCCCTCGGGGCGGCGCTCGACCGTGCCGGTGACCTGCAGGACCCACTCGTTGCGCAGCGGGTCGAAGTCCGCCTCGTCCCGCACCACGACCTGGGCGAAGCCCGAGGCGTCGCGCAGGTCCACGAAGGCCACGCCGCCGTGGTCTCGCCGCCGCGCCACCCAGCCGGTGACGGTGACGGTCTGGCCGATGAGCGAGGCGTTGAGCTCGCCGAGGGAGTGGGTGCGCAGCACGAGGATCCTCTCCGTCCGGTCGCCGGACGATGTGCGGGGTTCATGTGATGGTCGACGCCGTGTGATACGCCTGCGGGGCGGGCGCGCGCCGTTCCCGTCAGTCTAGTGCCCCGTCCACACTGCCCCAGCCCAGGAGGACCCCGTCATGACCGCCGCCCTGCAGCGCCGCCTGACCCTGCTCCACGCCGTCGCGATCGGCCTCGGCTCGATGATCGGCGCGGGCGTGTTCACCGCGATCGGCCTGGCGGCCGCGCTCACCGGCGGCCACCCCGGCCTGCTGTACGGGGCCCTGGCGGTCGCGGCCGTCGCGGCCCTGTGCAACGCCCTGTCCACGGCGCAGCTGGCCACCGTCCACCCCGAGTCCGGCGGCGCCTACGTCTACGGCCGGCGGCAGCTGCACCCGTGGGCCGGCTTCGTCGCCGGCTGGGGCTTCGTCACGGGCAAGACCGCGTCGGTGGCCGCGATGGCGGCCACCCTCGGCCTGTACCTCTTCCCCGACGACGCCGCCGCGGCCCGGTGGACGGGCGTGGCCGCCGTCGTCGTGCTCACCGGGGTGGCGATGGCGGGCGTGACGCGGACCGCGCAGGCGACGTTGGCGATCCTCGTGCCCGTGCTCGCCGTGCTCGTGTTGGCCATCGGCGCAGGCCTGGCGCGCGAGGCCCCCGGGGGCTCGGCCGCGGCGCTCGGCGTCGACTCCCCCGTGCAGGGCGTGCTCATGGGCGCGGGCGTCCTGTTCTTCGCGTTCGCCGGCTACGCGCGCGTGGCCACCATGGGTGAGGAGGTCATCGACCCCGCACGCACGATCCCGCGCGCCATCCTGATCGCCCTCGCCGTGACCGTGGCGCTGTACTTGCTGCTCGCCACGGCGCTGATCTCGGGCCTCGGGACCTCCGGGCTGGCCCGGTCCCCGGCGCCCGTGCGCGACCTGCTCGAGACCGCCCTGGGCTCCGGCTGGGGCTGGGTGGCGGTGGCCGGCGCCGCCCTCGCCGCGGCCGGGGCCATGCTCAACCTGCTGACGGGCATCTCCCGCACCGCCCTGGCCATGGCCCGCGAGTCCGACCTGCCCCGCCCCCTGGCACGGGTCCATGCGGGGACCGGCACGCCGTGGACGGCTCAGCTGACGTTGGCCGCGGCCGTGATCCTGCTCCTGCTCACCACGGACATCCTCACCGTGGTGGGCTTCAGCTCGTTCGGCGTGCTCGTCTACTACGCGGTGGCGAACCTGTCCGCCCTGACCCTGCGCGGGGACGACGACGGCCGCCGCCCGGCCCGGCCGCGCCCGCTGCGCCCGCTGCGCGTGCCCCGCGCCGTCAACGTCCTGGGCCTGGCCCTGTGCCTGCTGCTCGCCCTCAGCCTGCCGCCGATGTCCGTGGCCGCGATGGCGGGCGTGTTCCTGATCGGGGTGGGCGGGCGCGCGTTCGTGCGGGCCGGGCGCCGGGGCCGGTGACCCGACGCGCAGACACCCACCGCCGCCGCACACCGGGGCCGGCATAGCGGCCGCGTCCGCTCAGTCCTGCGCGCGGGCGACCTGCGGCAGCAGGTCCTCGGCCGGCGGGGTCCAGTCGGCCGGGTCCGCGGCGTGCTGCTCGCCGGAGCGGATGTCCTTCACCTCGTGGACCCGCGCGCCGGCGTCGTCCCGACCCATGAACCAGACGAACGGGATGCCGCGGCGGTCCGCATACTTGATCTGCTTGCCGAACTTCTCCGCGGACACCGCGACCTCCGCGGGGATGCCGCGCTCCCGCAGCAGGGCCGCGACGTCCTGGGCCTCGGACCAGTCCTCGTCCGCCGTCAGCGCCACGTACACCGCGGTCGGCACGGAGCGGGAGGCCACGGCCATCTGCTGGGACAGCATGCGCATCACCAGCCGCGTCACGCCGATGGACAGTCCGACACCGGGGAACACGCGGTTCCCCTTGGACGCGAGCGCGTCGTAGCGGCCGCCCGAGCAGATCGAGCCGAGCTGCTCGTGGCCCACCAGGACGGTCTCGTAGACGGTGCCCGTGTAGTAGTCCAGGCCGCGCGCGATGGACAGGTCCGCCACGGCGCGCCCGGGGGCGCGGCGGTGCAGGGTGGCGACGACGTCGGCCAGCTCGGTCAGCCCCTCCTCGAGCAGCTCGTGGGTCACCCCCAGGGCGCGGACCCGCTCGACGAACGAGGTGTCCGACGTGCGGATGTCCGCCAGGGCCAGCGCCTGCGCAGCCTGCTCGGGGCTCGCGCCGACCTCCTCCTGGAGCAGCCGCGCGACCTCCTCCGGGCCGACCTTCTCCAGCTTGTCGATGCTGCGCAGCACGCCGGCGGTGTCCTCCAGGCCGATGCCCCGGTAGAAGCCCTCGGCGAGCTTGCGGTTGTTCACGCGGATGAGGAAGTCGCCGATCGGCAGGGCGCCGAGCGCCTCGGCCATCACCAGTGCGACGTCGGCGTCGTACCGGGGCGAGAGGGCGCCGTCGCCGACGACGTCGATGTCCGCCTGGGTGAACTCGCGGGCGCGGCCCTCCTGAGGGCGCTCCCCGCGCCAGACCTTCTGCATCTGGTAGCGACGGAAGGGGAAGGCGAGGTGGCCGGCGTTCTCCACGACGTAGCGGGCGAACGGCACGGTGAGGTCGAAGTGCAGGGCCAGGCGCTTGGGGTCGGCCGGGTCCTTGGGATCGCGCAGGCCCGCGGCGACCTCCTCGTCCTCGGCCAGGCGCGAGACCGCGTAGACCTCCTTGTCCACCTCGCCCTTGCGCAGCAGCTGGCCCAGGGTCTCCACGGCACGGGTCTCGATGCCGGCGAACCCGTGCAGCTCGAAGGTCCGCCGCAGCGTGTCGAGCACGTGCTGCTCCACGAGCCGCTCGGCGGGCAGCCACTCGTGGAAACCGGACAGGGAGGCCTTGCGGGACATGGCGATCCTTCGAGACGACGACGGCGGGGACGCGCGACGGTCCCCCGCCGGCGCACCGGCCCATTCTAGGCGCGGGCGCTGTCCGGCCCGGTACGCTGGCCCTGTTCGTGTCCATCCCGACCGGCCGCATCCCTCGACGACTGCGTGCCGGCGCAGTCAGGGAGAGTTCCAGCGGTGACCAATCACATGCAGCCCGACGACCAGCAGTCCCCCGCCACCGAGTCCACCCCCGCGTCGGCCGAGGCCGCCGATACGACCGTGCCCGCCGAGGCCCGGCCCGTCCCCGAGATCGTCCCCGACGCCCCGGCGCACGGTGATTCCTCCCAGCCCGCCGAGACGCCCGCCGTGCCCTCCCCGGCCGCGATGAAGAAGGCCAGCCCGGCCGCCGTGCGCCCCGCGACGCCCGCCGCCGCGTCCGTCGCCCCGGCCCCCGTCGTGGCCCCGACCGTGCCGCCCACCCCGGTGGAGGAGGCCGCCAGGTTCGCCCGGGTGAGCGAGGACGGCCACGTCACGCTGCTGGACGGGCAGGAGGAGCACGCGGTCGGCCAGGTGCCGGACGCGAGCACCGAGGACGCGCTGGCGTACTTCGTGCGCAAGTACGACGACGTGCGCGCCCAGATGGCCCTGTTCGAGCAGCGCATCGCCGCCGGCGCCCCCTCGGGTGAGCTGGGCCGCGCGCTGGGTCAGATGACGACCGCGGTGAACGAGCGCCACATGGTCGGCGACATGGACGCCCTCCGCACCCGCCTGGCGGCCCTGGAGACCCTCCTGGGCGACTACCGCGCCGCGGAACAGGAGGCCCGGCAGGCCGCCCAGGCCGAGCAGCTGGCCACCCGCGAGGCCATCGTCGCCGAGGCCGAGACCTTCGCCCAGACCCCGGCCGAGCGGATGCCCTGGAAGACCGCGTCCAAGCGCATGACGGAGCTGTTCGAGCAGTGGAAGGCCGCCCAGAAGGCCGGTCCGCGTCTGGCCAAGTCGGTCGAGGACGACCTGTGGAAGCGCTTCCGCGGCGCCCGCACCACGTTCGACAAGACCCGCCGCGCCCACTTCTCCCGGCTGGACGCCGCCTCGGCCGAGGCCAAGCAGGTCAAGGAGCGCCTCATCGCCCGCGCCGAGGAGCTGTCCACGTCCACCGACTGGGGCGTGACCGCCGGCAAGTACCGCGACCTGATGGACGAGTGGAAGCGCGCCCCCCGGGCCTCCCGCAAGGAGGACGACGCCCTCTGGGCCCGCTTCCGCGCCGCCCAGGACGTCTTCTTCGCCGCCCGCAAGGCCGCGAACCAGGAGATCGACCGCGAGTACGGGGCCAACCTGAAGGTGAAGGAGCAGATCCTCGCCGACGGCCAGAAGCTGCTCCCCTTCACGGACGTCAAGGCCGGACGGCGCGCGCTCAACGAGCTGCGCGGGCGGTGGGAGGATGCCGGCCGCGTGCCCCGCGGGGACGTCCGCCGGATGGAGGAGGGCTTCCGCAAGCTCGAGGACGCCCTCAAGCAGGCGGAGAACGAGCACTGGCGCCGCACCGACCCGGAGACCAAGGCCCGCACGAACTCCGCCCTCACGCAGCTCGAGGAGACCATCGCGGGGCTCGAGGCGGATCTCGCCCGGGCCCAGGCCCGGGGCGACCAGCGCGCCGTCAAGAAGGCCCAGGAGGCGCTCGACGCGCGCCTGCAGTGGAAGCAGGCCCTCGAGGCCTCGGCCTCCGAGCTCCGCTGAGCCCCACCCGTCTCGAGCACGCCCCCGCGGCCCGCCTGTCCACAGGCGGCCGCGGGGGCGTCCCCGTCTCTGGCAGGATCCGGGCATGACGACCGTGACGATCGAGGAGACCGCCCCGACCGGGGCACTCGTGCTGGCGGGCGACCCCTTCACGGAGCCGGAGCTGCAGGCGCTCGGCGCGCGGGGCGCCGTGCGGCCGCTGCTGCCCGGGGTGTGGGCGCGGCCGGACGCCGCGGACGATCCCGCGGTCCGGGCCGCTGCCCTGTGGACCCTCGGCGGCCCGCTCCTGGCCGCCGGCTGGACCGCGATCGGCCCGTCGGCGGCCTGGATCCTGGCCGGCGGCGCGGCGCCCGGGCGGCTGCACGCGGCCGTGCCGCACTTCCACCGGCGCCCCGCCGGCGGGGGCCTGCTGCCCTGGACGCTCACGCAGTCGGACGTCGCGGCCGATGCCACGGGCGTCGCCCCCGCCGAGCACGACGTGCTCCGCTTCGGCCCCGTGCGGGTCACGACGCCCGCCCGGACAGTCGAAGACCTGCTGCTCAGCGCCGACCCGGATGCGGCGCGGCGCGCGGCCGCCGTGATCGGCGCCCACGGCGCCGCCGGGCTGCGGGAGCGGCTGGCCCGCCGGACCCGCCGTGCCGGCGTCGTGGCGGCCCGGCGCCGGCTGGGCGCGCTGCTGGCGGCGCTGGACGTCCCCGACTGAGGCCGGGAGGCTCAGGTGCGGTGCACGTCGAAGACGCCGTCGATGCGGCGCACCGCGTCGATCACGTGGCCGAGGAACCGGGGGTCGCCCATCTCGAAGACGAACCGGCTCATCGCCACGCGGTCGCGGGTGGTGTTCACGGAGGCCGAGAGGATGTTCACGTGGTTCTCGGAGAGGACCCGGGTGACGTCGGAGAGCAGCGACTTGCGGTCCAGCGCCTCGATCTGGATCTCCACCAGGTAGACGGTGTCCCGCGACGGCGCCCAGCTGACCGGGGTGCGGCGCTCCGGCTCCTGCGCGAGCAGGGTCGCCAGGTTGGGACAGTCGACCCGGTGCACGGAGACCCCGGAGCCGCGGGTGACGAACCCGTCGATGGCGTCCGGCGGCACCGGGTTGCAGCACCGTGCCAGCTTGGCCATGACGCCGCCGTCGCCGTCCACGAGCACGCCGGCGTCGTTGGTGGCCCGCGCGGGGGCGCGCCGCGACTGGGCCGGGACCAGCTCCTGCAGGTCCACCTCGCCGACGGTCAGCTCGCCCTCCGGCTCGGCCTGCGTCGGCGTCGGCGGAGCGAGGCGCTCCGCGACGCGTTCCTGCACGGACTGGGCGGACACGTGGCCGTCGCCGAGGGCCACGAACAGCCCGTCGAGGTCCGCGTAGCCGAGATCCGTGGCCACCTGCACCAGCTCCTCGCCGCCGAGCACCTGCTGCACGGCCATGCCGGCCTTGCGCAGCTGACGGGTCAGCGACTCGCGTCCCCGGTCGGCCTGCTCGTCGCGGCGCTGCGTGGCGAAGTGGTGACGGATCTTGGACCGGGCCCGCGGCGAGACCACGAAGCCCAGCCAATCCCGGCTCGGCCCCGCGTCCTCGGCGCGCGAGGTGAAGACCTCCACGGTGTCGCCGTGGCTGAGCGGCGTGGACAGCGGGACGAGCTTGTCGTTGACCCGGGCGCCGATGGTGCGGTGGCCGACGTCGGTGTGGATGGCGTAGGCGAAGTCCACGGGCGTGGAGCCGGCCGGCAGGGTGCGGATCTCCCCCTTCGGCGTGAAGACGTACACCTCGTCCGCCCCGA
This sequence comes from Micrococcus sp. iso_239, assembly GCF_056173395.1. Classification (NCBI taxonomy): domain Bacteria; kingdom Bacillati; phylum Actinomycetota; class Actinomycetes; order Micrococcales; family Micrococcaceae; genus Micrococcus; species Micrococcus sp. iso_239. The sequence continues at coordinate 1,354,612 of NZ_CM149672.1, forward strand.
TCTGGGTGCGCAGCGAGGCGAGGAACTCGTCCGGGTCCCGGGTGTCCGCCTGCCAGTCCATCACCGAGCGCAGCCAGGCCGGCGTGGCCTGCACCGGCGCCTGGCCGGCGACCTGGGCCTTGTACCGCCAGTGCGCGGCGACGCCGTACTCGGCCTGGCGGTGCATCTCCTGCGTGCGGATCTGGATCTCCACCGGCTTGCCGCCCGGCACCATCACCGTGGTGTGCAGGGAGCGGTACATGTTGAGCTTCGGGACCGCGATGTAGTCCTTGAACCGGCCCGGGACCGGGTTCCAGCGCGCGTGGATGACGCCGAGCACGGCGTAGCAGTCACGCACGGAGTCCACGAGCACCCGGATGCCCGTGAGGTCGTGGATGTCGTCGAAGTCCTTCCCGCGCGTCACCATCTTCTGGTAGATCGAGTAGTAGTGCTTCGGCCGTCCGGTGACGGTCGCCCGGATCCGGTGCTCGCGCAGGTGCTCCTCGATCACGGTGCGCAGCGCCGCGATGTGCTTCTCCCGCTCCGGGTTGCGCTCCCCCACGAGGCGCACGATCTCCGCGTACATCTTGGGCTTGAGGGCGGCGAAGGAGAGGTCCTCGAGCTCCCACTTGACGGTGTTCATGCCGAGCCGGTGGGCCAGCGGGGCGTAGATGTCCAAGGTCTCCTGGGCCTTGCGGGCGCTGGACTCCGGGGAGACGTACCGCCACGTCCGCGCGTTGTGCAGCCGGTCGGCGAGCTTGATGAGCAGGACGTTCACGTCCTGGGCCATCGCGATGACCATCTTGCGCACGGTCTCGGCCTGCGCCGCGGCGCCGTAGGTCACCTTGTCCAGCTTGGTCACGCCGTCCACGAGGAGGGCGACGTCGGAGCCGAAGTCGGCGCGCAGGCGCTCCAGGGAGTAGTCCGTGTCCTCGACGGTGTCGTGCAGCAGGGCCGCCAGGAGGGTCGGGCCGGTCACGCCGATCTCGGCGAGGATCGTGGCGACCGCGACGGGGTGGGTGATGTACGGGTCCCCGGAGCGCCGCATCTGCCCCTCGTGTGCCGCGCGGGCGACCTCGAAGGCGCGGACGATGTCGGCCAGCTCGGTCTTGGTGGCTCGCTGCCGCACCGTGCGCATCAGCGGCTCGAGCAGGGGCGAGTACTCGGTGGCGTGCCGGCCGGTCAGGCGTGCGATCCGGCCGCGGGGCCGGACCGGGACGGGAGTGGGGTCCTGCTCGCTCATGGGCCACGCCTCCTGACTCGTGCGGCCCCGACCGCTCCGGCCGGGATGATCGGCGAGTCTACCCGCGCCCGTCCCGCCCCGCCCCAGAAAGACCGCCGGGCCCGGTGGCAGGTGCACCGGGGCCGCAGCGGCTCCGTCAGAGTCGCGCGCCGTCGTCCCAGGGGGCGACGTCGGGATCGGTGACCGCCTCTGAGGCACGCTCCCGGGCGGCGCGGGCCGCGGCCCGGGCGTCGTGGTCGCGCACGTCCGGGTCGTTGCGGCGCAGCAGGGCGTACAGCGGCGCCTGGAGGAACAGGGTGGACAGGGTGCCCACGATGATGCCCACGAACAGCGCGAGCGCGATGTCCCGCAGCGTGCCGGCACCGAGCAGCCCCGCGCCGATGAACAGGATCGAGCCGACCGGCAGGATGCCGACGACGGAGGTCGTGATGGACCGGACGAGCGTCTGGTTCACCGCGAGGTTCACGTTCTCGACGAAGGAGCGCTCCGGGTCCTCCTCGGCCCCGATCGTGTTCTCGCGGATCTTGTCGAAGACCACCACGGTGTCGTAGAGCGCGTACGACAGGATCGTGAGGAAGCCGATGATGGCCGACGGCGTGATCTCGAAGCCGGTGGCGCCGTAGATGCCGGCGGTCAGCGCGACCACGTAGAGCATGCCGAGCACGGCGGCCAGGGACATCTTCCAGGTGCGGAAGTACACGGCCATGAACAGGGTCACGAGCACCACGAAGATCACCAGGCCGATCAGGGCCTGCTGCGACACCGCGGCGCCCCAGGTCGGCCCCACGAAGGTCGAGGTCACCTGGTCCTGGCCGACGCCGTAGGCCTCCTGCAGGTTCGCGGCCACGGCTCGGGTCTGGGCGTCGTCGAGCTGCTCGGTCTGGACGCGCACGGTGCCCGGGGCGACGTTCGTGACGGTGGCGTGGCCGTCGGCCAGCACGTCGGTCACGGCGCGCTCGCCCGCGGCCACGTCGGTGGAGGCCGTCTGCGAGACGGTGAACTCGGAGCCGCCCCGGAACTCGATGCCGAGGTTGAAGCCACCGCGGAGGGCGGTCAGGCCGCCGGCGAGGACGAGCAGCAGGGCGGCGAGGGCGAACCACCGCCGCCAGCGCTGGATGAACGGGTAGGAGATGCGGCCCGAGTAGAGGGCGTTGCCCCAGTCGGCGAAGCGGTTCACTGGTCCTCCTCCTGGCGGCGGCGCTCGGCGCGGCGTCGCTCGGCGATCGTCATGGGCGGCGCGGTGCGCGAGCGGCGGCCGCCCCGGGCGGACGAGCCCGCGCGGGGGGCGCCCGTCGCGGCGAGCGGGCGCGGGGCGTCGGCGGCCGGCTCGTCGGAGGCCTCCGCCGGGAGCCCGGTGCGGGGGGCAGTGGCGGGCTCGCGGAAGCGCCCGGCGCCCTGGTACAGGGACGGCCCGCCCAACAGCGACGGGTCCAGTCCGGACATCGGGTGTCCCTCGCCCACGAAGCGGGTCTGGGCCAACAGCACCATGAGCGGGTGGGTGAACATGAACACCACGATCAGGTCGGCGATCGCGGTGAGGCCGAGGGTGAACGCGAAGCCGCGCACGTTGCCGACGGCCACGAAGTACAGCACGACGGCGGCCAGCAGGTTCACGGCCTTGGACGCGGTGATCGTCCGCCGGGCGCGCTTCCAGCCCTCGTGCACGGCGACGGGCACGGTGTGGCCCGCGCGCAGCTCGTCCTTGATGCGTTCGAAGTAGACGATGAACGAGTCCGCCGTCAGACCGATCGCCACGATGAGCCCGGCGATGCCCGCGAGGGACAGGCGGTAGTTGTCCGTCCAGCCCAGGATCGCGATGGTCAGCCACGTCAGCACGCCCGCCACGATGATCGAGGCGAAGGTCAGCAGGCCCAGGGCCCGATACTGGAAGAACTGGTACACGGCCACGAGGCCGAGGCCGATCAGGCCGGCGATCAGGCCCCAGAAGAGCTGGTCCCGGCCGAGCGTGGCGGAGATCTGCTGCTCGGACTCGATCGAGAAGGAGATCGGCAGGGAGCCGTAGTTGAGCTGCTCGGCCAACTGCGCCGTCGTCTGCTCGTTCAGGGTGGGGCCGCTGATCTGCGCGCTGCCGTTGGTGATGACCACGTTGGACTGCGGCGCGGAGATCACGTCCCCGTCCAGCAGGATCGCGAACTGCTTGCGCGGGTCGCCCTCGGGGTACGGGGTGAGCTTCTGGGTGACCTCCGTGAAGGCCTTGGTGCCCTCCTCGTCGAACTCGATGTTGACGACCCACTGGTTGGTGGAGACGCCGCTCTGGGCCTGGGCCATGCCGTTGGACGCGCCCTTGATCTGGGTGCCCGGGATGACCACGGGGCCCAGGATGTACTTCTGGGCGGACGTGACGGCGCCGTCGGCGAGCTCCTCGGAGGGCTGGCAGGCGACGATCGCCCGGTCGGACGGCGGCGGGGGCGCGGCCGGGTCCCGCGGGGCGGTGCAGTCCGTGGCCTGGAACTCGGCCAGCAGGGCCGGGGTGACCCAGTTCGGGTCGTAGGCGTCGGCCGGCTCGCCGTCGGGCTTCGGCAGCTGGTCTTCGGGCAGGCGCTGGTCCTCGGGCGTGGCCTCCCCCGAGCCGGACTGCAGCACGGGGCGGAACTGCATGTCCGCGGACGCCTGGATCAGCCGGCGGGTCTCCTCGTCCGGGACCCCGGGCAGGGAGACGACCACGTTCTGGGAGCCCTGCGTGGCGACCTCCGCCTCGGCCACGCCGGAGCCGTCCACACGCTGGCGGATGATCTCCACGGCCTGGTCCAGCTGCTCGGGGGTGACGGACTCGCCCGTCGAGGTCTCGGGGGCCAGCACCATCTGCGTGCCGCCCTCGAGGTCGAGGGCGAGCTTGGGAGCCCAGGAGGCCGCGCCGGAGGCCACGCCCCCGCCGAGGATCGCGGCCAGGACCACGAGGAGGGCGGCCAGCCAGGCCAGGGTGCGCCCGGCGGAGCCGGTGGGTGTTCTCTTCGCCATTGCTCAGGTGCTTCCGTCACATTCGAGCGGCCCCGCCAGGCGGGGCCGCGTGTGCAGGGGTGGGTGGGCCTCAGGCCAGGTCGTCGCGGCGCGGACGCGGGTCGTCGGCGTCGTCGGCGCGGTACTCGGTGCCGGGGGCGTCATCCAGACGCGACGGGTCCGTGGTGGGCGCGGCGGCCGTCTCCGGCTCCACGACGGTGGTGACGCCCTGCAGGTGCACGTCCATGCGGGTGCCCGGGGCGGTCTCCAGCGTCACCCGCTGGCCCTCGGTGTCCACGGCCACGACGGTGCCGAAGATGCCGGCGCCCGTCATGACCTCGACGCCTGGGGCGAGGGTGCTGCGCATCTGCGCCTGCTGCTGCTGCATCTTCTTGCCCTTGCGGAAGGAGAGGAAGAGCATCACCGCGAGCAGGGCGAAGGCGATGAGCATGAGCAGGCTGCCGCCACCCCCCTGGGCCTGCTGGGCGATCACGGGCAGGGTCGCGGCGGTGGCGACGGGCATGGGGGACTCCTGATGCTCGGGGTGGGCGGGCCTGTCCAGTGTAGGGGCCCGCCCTGGGCGTCACGGCCCCGGCGTGGCCTCCGGAGCGGCGAGGCCCAGGTGCTCCCAGGCCCCCGGCAGCGCGACGCGGCCACGGGGGGTCCGCGCCACCATGCCCTCGCGGATGAGGAAGGGCTCGGCCACGGTCTCCACGGTCTCGGCCTCCTCCCCCACGGCGGTGGCCAGCGTGCTGAGCCCCACGGGCCCGCCGCCGAACGTGGTGCACAGGGCCGTGAGCACGGACCGGTCGAGCCGGTCCAGGCCGCGCCCGTCGACCTCGTACATGTCCAGGGCGGCGGCGGCGTCGTGCGCGCCGACCTCGGCCAGCCCCTTCACGAGCGCCCAGTCCCGCACGCGGCGCAGCAAGCGGTTGGCGATGCGCGGGGTGCCGCGCGAGCGCCGGGCGATCTGCCGGTACCCCTCCGTGGCCAGCCGCATGTCCAGCAGCAGGGCGGAGCGGCGCAGGACGCGCTCGAGCTCCACCTCGGTGTAGAAGTCCAGATGGCCCGTGAAGCCGAAGCGGTCGCGCAGCGGCCCCGGCAGGAGGCCGGCCCGCGTGGTGGCGCCGACGAGCGTGAAGGGCGGCAGCTCGAGCGGGATCGAGGTGGCGCCGGCGCCCTTGCCCACCACGATGTCCACCCGGAAGTCCTCCATGGCCATGTAGAGCATCTCCTCGGCCGGGCGGGACATCCGGTGGATCTCGTCGAGGAAGAGCACCTCGCCCTCGGTGAGCGAGGACAGGATGGCCGCGAGGTCGCCCGCATGCTGGATCGCGGGGCCGGAGGACAGCCGCAGGGGGGCGTTCATCTCCGCGGCCACGATCATCGCCAGCGTGGTCTTGCCGAGCCCGGGCGGACCGGAGAGCAGGACGTGGTCCGCGGCGCGGTCGCGCAGCCGGGCGGAGGCGAGCATGAGGTCCAGCTGCTCGCGCACGCGCATCTGGCCCACGAACTCGTCCAGGTGCTTGGGGCGCAGCGCGGCCTCGAGCCAACGCTCCTCCGGGTCGACGGCCGCCGCGGACAGCGGCGAGGACTCCGCGCTCATCGCCCGCCTCGCACAGAGCCGGCCATGCCGACGTCGCGCAGGGTGGCACGCAGCAGCGCGGCGACGTCGCGGCCCTCGTCCAGCTCCGGGCGGGCCGCCACGGTGGCCTCGACGGCCTTGAGCGCCTCCTTCTCGGACCAGCCCAGGCCGGCCATCGCCTGCACGACGTCGGCGTGCCAGAGCGCCTCGACGGTCGGCTCGGCGCTCGCCTCGGCCTCCGCCTCGGGCACCGGCTCCCCGGTGGGCGCGAGGCGGCCGGAGAGCTCGACGATGATCTTGCGCGCCATCTTCGGCCCGATGCCGGGCACGCGGGTGAGGGTCTTCTCGTCCTCCTCGGTGACCGCCCGGCGCACGGTCTCGGGGTGGTGGACGGAGAGGATCGCCAGGGCGAGGCGGGGACCCACGCCGTTGGCCGTGATGAGCACCTCGAACACCTCGCGCTCGTCGCGGTCCGCGAAGCCGTAGAGGGTCAGGGCGTCCTCCTTGACCACGAGGTGGGTCTGCACCGCCCCCGGCCGGCCCTCGTGCAGGGTGGCCAGCGTCTGCGGGGTGGCGGAGAACTGCACACCCAGGCCGCCGACGGCGATGACCGCCCGGTCGAGGGCCACGTGCTCGACGGTGCCGCTGAGCGAGGCGATCATGAGGGGCCCTCCTGTCGGGACGGACGGACGCCGGTCGGCGCGGATTCGAACATATCATCGAACGCCGGCCCGGCAGCGGCCTACCGGCGTCGCCCGCCGCCCGCCGAGCGCTCGGCGTCGAGCCAGGCCCGCTGCGCGGCGGTGAGCTGGCCCCGCGGGCGGGCGCGCGCGGGCGCCTTGGCGGCGAACTGCGAGCGCCCCGCCCGGGAGGCGAGGTCCGCGGTGTCGAGGCCGGTCTGGCCGGCGGCCGCGCCGAGGGCGGTGCCGCGCCAGCCGTGGGCGATGGCCAAGGCGAGGGCGTCGGCCGCGTCGGCCGGGCGCGGCGGGGCGTCGAGGCGGAGGATCCGGGTGACCATCGTGGTGACCTGCTCCTTGCCCGCATCGCCGTGTCCGGTGACGGCGGCCTTGACCTCGGAGGGGGTGTGCAGGCCCACGGGGACGCCGGCGCGCGCGGCCGCGGCGATCGCCACGCCCGCGGCCTGGGCCGTGCCCAGCACGGTCGGCGTGTTCGTGTTCGCGAACATGCGCTCGACGGCGGCGCGATCGGGCCGGTGCGCGGCGAGGACCGCGGAGACGGCCTCGTCGATGCGCAGGAGGCGCTGGTCCAGGGGGGCGGTGGGCGGGGTGCCCGTGACCTCGACGTGGACGAGCGCGGCCCGCCGTCGCGCGTCCACGTCCACCACGGCGATCCCGCAGCGGGTGAGCCCCGGGTCCACCCCGAGGATCCGGACGACGTCGGCGGGCCGGCGCGCGCTCAGCGCGATCAGTCCTCGTCGAGCTCGGCGAGGACCTCGGGGGCGATGTCCACGTTCGAGAAGACGTTCTGGACGTCGTCGAGGTCCTCGAGGGCATCGGCCAGCTTGAGGAAGGTGCGGGCGCCCGACGCGTCCAGGTCCACCTTCATGGTGGGGACGAACTCGAGCTCGTCGGACTCGTACTCCACGCCCGCCTCGTCGAGGGCCTTGGCCACGGACTGCAGGTCGGAGGGGTCCGAGAGGATCTCGAAGGAGTCGCCGGAGACGACGACCTCCTCGGCGTCGGCGCCGCCCTCGAGCACGGCCTCGAGCAGGCCGTCCTCGGTGTTGCCCTCGGCGGGCAGGCGCACGAGGCCCTTGCGCTCGAAGAGGAAGGAGACGGAGCCGGAGTCGGCCATGGTGCCGCCGTTGCGGGTGACGGCCGCGCGCACGTCCGCGGCGGCGCGGTTCTTGTTGTCGGTCAGGCACTCGACCAGCAGCGCCGAGCCCTGGGGGCCGCGGACCTCGTACATGATCTCGGCGTAGTCGATGACCTCGCCGGTGAGGCCGGCGCCGCGCTTGACGGCGCGGTCGATGTTGTCGTTGGGCACCGAGGCCTTCTTGGCCTTGGACACGGCCAGGTCGAGGGCGGGGTTGCCGGCGACGTCGGGTCCGCCGGCACGTGCCGCGACCTCGATGTTCTTGATGTACTTCGCGAACGCCTTGGCGCGCCGCGCGTCGATGACGGCCTTCTTGTGCTTGGTGGTCGCCCACTTGGAATGTCCTGCCATCACGCCTCCTCAGGTCTGGATCTCGTCTGCTGGCTCGACCGCCCAGTCTAGCGACGCCCGGTGGGGTGGCGCGGATCACGGCTGACTACACTCGCGCCCATGACCCACACCTCCGCGCCCTCCGTCCTGCCCGCCGACCACCCGCTGGCGACCCCCTCCGACCTGCCCTACGGGCTGCCCGACTTCTCCGCCGTCTCCGACGCGCAGCTGGCCGAGGCCGTGCGCGCGGGGATGGCGGCCCAGCGCGCCGAGGTCGACCAGATCCTCGGGGCGGCCACGGCGCCGACCTTCGAGAACACCGTCCGTGCGCTCGAGCTGTCCGGCCAGCTGCTGCGCCGCTCCGCCGCGATGTTCTTCACGCTCGTCGGCTCGGACGGCACGGATGCGCGGCAGGCCCTGGCCGAGGAGCTCTCCCCCGAGCTCGCGGCCCACGAGGACGCGATCCTGCTGGACCCGCGGCTGGCGGCGCGCGCCGCTTCGATCGACGACGGCGGCCTCACGGGCGAGGACGCCCGCCTGCTGGAGACGCTGCGCCTGCGCCTCTCCCTGGCGGGGGCGGACCTGGACGAGGCCGCGCGCGAGGAGCTGCGCGGGATCAACACGGAGCTGGCGTCCCTCTCGGCCGCCTACACGCGCCGCCTCGTCGCGGACACCGCCGCCCGCGCCGTGCTCGTCACGGACCGCGAGCGCCTGGCCGGTCTGAGCGAGGACGACCTGGCCGCGGCGGCGGGGGCGGCCGCCGAGGCGGGGCACGGGGACGGGGACGCGGCGGCGGGCCCGTGGCTGCTGACGCTGTCCCTGTTCACGTCGCAGCCGTGGCTGGCGTCCCTGCAGGACGAGGGGATGCGGCGCGAGGTGTTCGAGGCGTCGACGGGCCGGGGCGGGTCCGGGGAGCACGAGACGCTGACGACGGCGATGGCGATGGTGCGGCTGCGGCTGCGCAAGGCGCGGCTGCTGGGGGCGCAGAGCTGGGCCGAGCAGGCGCTGAAGGACCGGGCGGCGCCGTCGACGGCGGCCGTGGAGGAGCTGCTGGCCGCGATGGCGCCGCGGGCGATGGCCAACGCGCGGGCGGACGCGGCGACGGCGGCGGCGCACGCGGGCCGGACGGACGCCGAGGTGGCCCCATGGGACTGGCCGGCGCTGTCCGCGGCGTACGCGCGGGAGGAGTTCGCGGTGGACGCGGACGCCCTGCGCCCGTACTTCGAGCTGGACCGGGTGCTGACCGAGGGCGTGTTCGCGGCGGCGACGGCGCTGTACGGGCTCACGTTCGCCGAGCGCCCGGAGCTGGCGCGGCACCTGTACCGCCCCGGGATCCGGGTGTTCGAGGTGACGGGTGAGGACGGTGCCGGGGTGGGTCTGTTCGTCGCGGACCTGTTCGCGCGGCCGACCAAGTCGGGCGGTGCCTGGATGCACACGGTGCGGGACATGGCGGACGCCCTGGGCGAGCGCCCGGTGGTGTTCACCACGATGAATGTGCCGGCCCCGACGGCGGGGCGTCCGGCCCTGCTGACGCTGGATGAGGCCACGACGCTGTTCCACGAGTTCGGCCACGCCCTGCACGGGCTGCTGGCCCGGGGCGAGTACGCCTCGCTCACCGGGACGAACGTGCCGCGCGACGTCGTCGAGTTCCCGTCGCAGGTCAACGAGGTGTGGCTGCGCGAGCCGTCCCTGCTGGCCGCGTACGCGCGGCACGTGGAGTCGGGCGAGCCGCTGCCGGCGGGGACGCTGGAGCGGCTCGAGGCGGCGGACCTGTGGGGCGAGGGGCACCGCACGGTCGAGTATTTGGGCGCGGCACTCGTGGACTGGGCCTGGCACTCGCTGACGGAGGAGACGGTGGACGCCGCCACGGCCGACCCGGCCGCGTTCGAGCGCCGGGTGCTGACCGAGGCGGGCATCGACCCGGACCTGGTGCCTCCGCGCTACGGCACCGGCTACTTCAAGCACATCTTCGGCGGCGGCTACGCGGCCGGGTACTACTCCTACGTGTGGGCCGAGGTGCTGGACGCGGACGCCGTGGAGTGGTTCCGCGAGCACGGCGGGATGACGCGGGAGAACGGCCGCCGGTTCGCGGACGAGCTGCTCTCGCGGGGCGATACGCGTGACCTGCTGGAGTCCTACCGCGCGTTCCGTGGCCGGGACGCCGAGCTCGAGCCGCTGCTGCGCCGTCGGGGGCTGGCGGACGCCGCGGCCTGAGCGCGGTCAGCGCCCCCGGCCGCCGGGGCGGGGGGCGCTGAGCACGGCGCGCAGCCAGCCGCGCACGGTGGTGTCCCACTTGCGCGGGTCCACGTTCTGCTCGCGGGTGTGGCGGGCCTGGTGGAAGCGGACGAACCGCACGAGGTCCGGGTTGCGCTCGGCCAGGTCCTGCGAGGGGCCGACGGGCACGTACTCGTCGTCCTCGGAGTGCAGGATCAGCGTGGGCACACGCACGTGGTCGGCGCGGGTCACCCAGTCCAGGGCCTTGAGGTCCACGGGGGCGGCCAGGCCCGTGATGAACCGGCCGGCCCGGTTGGCCAGCAGCCACTGGCCGAGCAGGCCCACGGCTTCGGGGATCCGGTTGAGCCGGGCCTGGTGGCGCAGCACGTCCACCCAGTCGATGACGGGGCCCGTCAGGACCACGCCGCGCACGTGCGGGGCCAGCGGGGAGCGGTCCACGGTCTGCAGCACCACGGCCCCGCCCATGGACCAGCCGAAGAGGACGACGTCCCGGGCGCCGTGGTCGAGGGCGTAGCGGATGGCCGCCTCGACGTCCTCCCATTCGGTGGTGCCGAGCCCGTAGCGGGCGTCGGCGGCGTCCGGGGCGTCGCCGTCGTTGCGGTAGGAGATCAGCAGCGACGTCATGCCCAGGCGGCGGGCGGTCGGCACGGCGCGGATGCCCTCGTTGCGGCGCGCACCGCGGCCGTGGACCATCACCGCCCACAGCCCCTCCGCGGGACGGGGTTCGCCGTCCTCGCTGGGGTCCGGCTCGATGCGCCATGCGCGGGCGTGGCCGCCGGGCACCGGCACCTGCACGTCCTCGGCGTCGAGCCCGGCGTCGGCGGGGGTCGGGTAGACGAAGCCGGTGAACCGGCCCCGGGTCGCCGTCGTCAGATCGCCGGAGAAGACCTCCTCGACCGCGCGCTGCACCGTGCCGTCCCGGGGGTCGAAGGAGGTGATCTCCCCGATGCGGGCGCATCCGGCGCCGTCGTCGAACGTGAGGGAGTACTGGCCGGGCACGGTGGTGTACTCGTCGGCCTGCAGGATCACGTCCTGCCCGGCGGGCGTGTCGACGACGGCGAGGATCGGCGTGGACTCGGCGTGGCGGCGCACGGGGGTCACCACGGTGCGGGCGAACACGCCTGCGAGCGCCGAGCTCGCCCCGGCCAGCACGAAGGCGGAGGCCGCGGCGACGCTGAGCACGGGCGGGGCCCAGCGGGCCACCGGGGAGGCCACGGCCACGCCGCCGCGCACCGATCCGGTGACTCCGCGGCGGACCAGGCGGCCCGCTCGGCGGACGCGGGAGTCGCGACCCCCGGCCCGCCGGGCTGCCACGGTGACGGCGGCGGCCAGGGCGGGCGGCAGGTCGGCGGGGTGGGGACGGGGACGGCGGGGTCGTGCGGCCATGCGCGCCATTGTCCTCCACGGGCGGGCGCGCCCGCCAATGCGACGCCGGTCGGGAACACGACGGCGCTCCGGACCGTTGCACCGGGCATGACCGAGACTCCCCACACCCCCCATGACGGCCCCACCCCCGACCCCGCGCGGGACGTCCCCGCTCCCGAGCAGACCCTGGCCGCCCCGGGCGGCGCCCGCCTGACGGACGAGGAGTGGGCCCGACGGCTCACGCCCGAGGAGTTCCAGGTGCTGCGCCGGGCCGGCACGGAACGGCCCTTCACGGGCGAGTACTGGGACTCGCACGTGAAGGGCGTGTACGCGTGCCGGGCGTGCGGATCCGAGCTGTTCCGCTCGGACGAGAAGTTCGACGCGCACTGCGGCTGGCCCTCGTTCTTCGCACCGCTCGCGGAGGACCGGGTGGAGTACCTGAAGGACACCACCCTGGGCATGGAGCGGATCGAGGTGCGGTGCGCGGCGTGCGGCTCCCACATGGGTCACGTCTTCGCGGGCGAGGGCTATGACACCCCCACGGACCTGCGCTACTGCATCAACTCGATCTCGCTGCGCCTGGCCCCCGCCGACGACGCGGCGGCCCCGGACGGGGCGCGCTGATCCGGTGCGGGAGCGCCGTGGCGTCCACGGCGCGCCCCCGCGGCCCGCTGGGCCCCGCAGCCTAGGCTGACGGGCATGAGCGTGATCGGGCCCCGTCGCCTCTCCGCCGCCCCCGGGGCGGTCGAGGCGCCCGTGCCGCCGGGGGTGTTCCGGCGTGCCCTGGCGGACCTGCGCGATGCGCGGCCACGGACCGAGGTGCGGCTGCGGGAGATCCCGGCACCCGAGGGGCAGGCGCCCTTCGCCGTCGCCCTCGCCGCCGACGTGTGCGACGGGCCGGGCGCGACCGGCGGCGTGCTGGCCACGGGGCGGTTCGTCCTCCTGCACGACCCGGCCCCGGACGCCCGGTGGCCGGGAGGCTTCCGGGCGGTGACATGGATCCGTGCGAGCCTGGAACCGGACGTCGCACTGGACCAGCTGGCCGGCGCCGTCGCGTGGACGTGGCTCGTGGAGGCGCTCGAGCGCCGCCACGCCGAGCACTCCCACGCCGGCGGCACCGCGACGCGCAGCATCGCGGAGGGCTTCGGGACGCTCAGTGCGGCCCCGGACACCACCGACATCGAGCTGCGCGCCTCGTGGACCCCGGCCCCGCGGGACCTCGGCTCGCATCTCGAGGCGTGGTCGGACATGATCTGCGCGTTCGCCGGTCTGCCGCCCGAGCACGCCGCGGACGTCCACACGGCCGGCCCCTGACCGCGCGCCCGCGCCTCCGACACACCGGGCCCCGGCCCGTCCCCGCCCCGACCTCCCCGAACAGGAGCAGCATGACCGACGCCCCCGAGACGGCCGCCCCGGACGCGCCCCCGCGGCTGATCGCCACACCGGCCGGTGGAGTCCCCCGGCTCACCGACACCCGCGCGGGCCTGGAGGCCTGCGCCGCGGCGCTCGCCGCGGGGACCGGGCCCGTCGCCGTCGACGCGGAGCGCGCCTCCGGGATCCGGTACGGCCAGCGGGCTATGCTCGTCCAGCTCAAGCGCGAGGGCGCCGGCATCTGGCTCGTCGATCCCGAAGCCCTCGACGGGCTGGCCCCGCTGCAGGAGGCCCTCGCGGGCGTCGAGTGGATCCTGCACGCGGCCAGCCAGGACCTGCCCTGCCTGGCCGAGCAGGGGCTGCGCCCCGATCGGCTGTTCGACACCGAGCTCGCGGCCCGGGTGTCCGGCCTGCCGCGCGTCGGCCTGGCCGCGGTCCTGGAGGAGCTGCTGGGGGTCACCCTCGCCAAGGAGCATTCGGCCGCCGACTGGTCGGTGCGTCCGCTGCCCGAGGCGATGCTCACCTACGCGGCGCTCGACGTCGAGCTGCTCGTCCCGCTGCGCGAGGCCCTGATCGCGCGCCTCGAGGCCGACGGCAAGCTCGCGTGGGCCGAGCAGGAGTTCGAGCACGTGCGCACGGCCCCGCCGCCCACGCCGAAGAAGGACCCCTGGCGCGGCACCTCGGGCTCCCAGACGCTGCGCCGCCCCGTGCAGCGCGCGGTCCTCAAGCGCCTGTGGGAGGCCCGCGAGGACCTCGCCCGCCACCGCGACGTCGCCCCCGGCCGGCTCATCCCGGACCGGTCGATCGTCGCCGCCGCGGCCGCCCAGCCGCGCACCGTCCCCGCCCTGCGCCAGACCTCCGGCTTCCACGGCCGCGCCGCGAGCCGCGAGGCCCCGCGCTGGATCGCCGCGATCCGGGCCGGCGTCGAGGACGCCGAGCGGGACGACGCCCCCGCGGCGCAGATCCGCACCGGGGACGGCCCGCCCCCACCCCGGGCCTGGAAGGACCGGGACCCGGTGGCGGACCGCCGCCTGCGCACGGCCAAGGCCCGCGTCGCCCGACGGGCCGAGCAGCTGGGGATGCCCACCGAGAACCTCCTCACCCCGGACACCCTTCGGCGGATCTGCTGGACCCCGCCCGCCCCGATCACCCCCGAGACCGTCGACGCGTTCCTGACGGAGCGGGGCGCGCGCCCGTGGCAGGTGGAGAACGTCGGCGCGATCGTCACGGTCGCGCTCCTCGACCCCGATCCCGCCGGCGCCTGAGCCCCCGACGCGGCCGGCCGGATCGGTCCGTCGCGTCGCGTCGACGCCGAGGCTACTCGCCGGTAGTGTGACCCGCATGACATCCGTTTCTCTTGCTTCCTTCGACCACCTGCCCGCCCTGGCCCCGGATGAGGTCGTCACCACCGTCACCGTGACCGACCACGCCCTGCCCGATGGCGCGGGCACGCTCGCGCTGCTCACGCTGGACAACGGGCAGGGACCCCGCCGGCCCGCCACCCTGGGCCCGGCCACGCTCCTCGGCCTCGGCCGGGTGCTCGACGAGCAGGCCGCCCGGGCCGCCGCGGGCGCGATCCAGGCCCTGGCCGTGACCGGTGTGGAGGGGACCTTCGCGGCCGGGGCGGACCTGTCCCTGATCGCGGGCCTCACCGACGACGTCGGCCGCGACCTGGCCCTGCTCGGCCACGCCGTCTACGACCGGCTCGCGGCCCTCGAGATCCCCACGGTCGCGCTCGTGAACGGCCTCGCCCTCGGCGGCGGCCTCGAGCTGGCCCTGGCCGCCGGACACCGCGTGGTGGCCGCCGATGCGAAGGGCTTCGGCCTGCCCGAGGTCCGGCTCGGCCTGATCCCCGGCTGGTCCGGCGTGTGGCGCGTGCCCCATCTGATCGGCCCGGAGGCCGCCGTCGACGTCGTGCTGAAGAACCCCCTCGACGACAACCGCATGCTCGACGCCCGCGCGGCGCACGGGCTCGGCCTGATGGACCGGATCGTGGAGGGGGACCTCCTCGACGCGGGCCTCGAGCTCGCCGCCGCCCTGGTCGCCGGGGACGAGTCCGTGGCGGCCGAACTGGCCGCCCACCGCGACCGCGACGTGTCCGACGCCGCCTGGGACCGCGCCCTGGCGGCGCTGGAGCGGCTGCAGGCCGCTCGCCCCGGACGCCACCTGCCGGCGCGCCGTCACCTGGAGGACCTGTTCACCGGCGCCCGCACGCGCACCCGCGCCGAGTCCGCCCAGGCCGAGGCGGACGCCCTCGGGACGCTGCTGCACTCCCCCGAGTTCCGGCGCACCGTGTACGCGTTCCTCGGCCTCGTCCAGGGCCGCGCCAAGCGCCCCGCCGGCGACCCGGGCCGCGAGCTCGCCCGCGAGGTCCGCAAGGTCGGCATCGTCGGTGCGGGCCTGATGGCCGGCCAGCTCGCCCTCGTCTTCGCCCGGCACCTGCGGGTGCCCGTCGTGATGACGGACATCGACGCCGAGCGTGTCGAGCGCGGCCTGGCGGGCGTGCGCGCGCAGGTCGAGAAGATGGTCTCCCGTGGACGGCTCTCCGCCGAGGACGGCGAGGCCCTGGCCGGGTTGATCACCGCGGACACGGACAAGGCGGTGTACGCGGACGCCGACATCGTCATCGAGGCCGTCTTCGAGGAGCTCGAGGTCAAGCGCACCGTCTTCCGCGAGCTCGAGGGCATCGTGCGTGAGGACGCCATCCTGATGACCAACACCTCGAGCCTGTCCGTGGCCGCCATGGCCGAGGTCCTCGAGCATCCCGAGCGCCTCGTGGGCTTCCACTTCTTCAACCCGGTGGCGGTCATGCCGCTCGTGGAGATCGTGCGGACCGAGGCGACGACGGACGAGGTCGTGGCCACCGCGTTCGAACTGACCCGCCGGCTCCGCAAGACCGGCGTGCTCGTCCACGACGCCACCGCGTTCGTGGTCAACCGCGTCCTGCTGCGCATGATGGGCGAGGTGCAGAACTCCTTCGACGAGGGCACCGACGCGCACGAGGCCGACCACGCGCTGGACCCGCTGGCCCTGCCGATGACGCCGTTCACCCTCCTGGCCATGGTCGGCATCCCCGTGGCCCAGCACGTGTCCGAGTCCCTCTCCGCGTCCTTCGGCGCGGAGCGCTTCCCGGTCTCGGCGAACCTGCAGCGCCTGATCGACGCCGGCAAGACCGCGATCTGGGCCAAGGACGTCCGCCCCGACCGGCGCGACGAGGAGGCCGCCGGCGCGACCGGCGAGCAGATCCCGGAGGCGACCGCGGCCCTGCTGGAGCAGGGCTCGACCCCGCAGACCTCCGAGGAGCTGCTGCGCCGGGTCGAGGACGCGCTGGCCGAGGAGATCGGCCTGCTCCTGGACGAGCGCGTCGTCGCGGCCCCCGAGGACGTGGACCTGTGCATGATCCTCGGCGCCAACTGGCCCCTGCACCTGGGCGGCATCACGCCGTACCTGGACGACTGCGGGGCCGCCGAGCGGGTGAACGGGCGGCGCTTCCACCCGGCCGCGCAGGCCTGACCGGCCCCGGCCGGGCCGTCCGCGACGGCCCGGCCCACGGCTCAGGCGATCGGCAGCCCGGCGAACGTCACCACGTGCGCGTCGAGCCCGGCGGTCGCCGCGGTCTGGTCGGCCACGGGGGTCGAGGCGGTGCCCCCGCCCCAGTCGGAGGCGACCACGGCGCCCTCGCGCACGAGGTGCGCCCCCAGCTCCACGCCGTCCGCGACGACGGCCACCCGCACGTCCGACCCGCCCGCGTCCGCCGGGCGCAGCTCGGCGCGGGGCACGCGCAGCCCGCCCTGCAGGGGCGAGGCCTCCTCGAGCCGGTCCACGGCGAGCGGGCCTTCGGCGGCCACCCGCGCGAGGAGGAGGTACTCCGCGTACGAGGGCAGCACCGCGGCGTCGATGCCGGCCCGCTCACGGTCGATGCGCACCCGCTGGGCTCCGGCGGAGTCCTCGTGGGTCGTCCATGCCCAGCCGTCCCCGTCGGGCGTGAAGCCGACCTGCGTCTGGGCGAGGTAGCGCTCGGGCAGTCCACCGCGGGCGGCGCGCTGGGCGGGCGTGGGGGCGAAGCCCATGCGGGTGGTCAGCACGCCGTCCTCCAGCACCCGGTGCAGGAAGCCGACGTGCACGTCGTCGAGGGTCACGGCCTCCCACCGCTCGAAGGGAGTGAGGTCGAAACGGGCGGCGCCGGTGGGGCGCGGGGCGGGGTGGGTCACGGCGGTGCTCCTGGGGCTCGGGGGTCCGTCCCCCCGATCCTCGCACCCGTCGGGCCCGGTCGCATCCGCCCTCGCCACGGGCGATAATGGGTCGATGACCACGCAGGACTCCCCCCTCACCCCGAACTCCTCCCGGTCCGGCTGCTGCGACGACCACGCCCGCCCGGACACCTCCCGCCGCACCGTCCTGGGCCGCGGCGCCGCCGTCGCCGCCGCGGGTGCCGGCACACTCGCGCTGGCCGGCTGCACGGACCGGCTGCGTGAGAAGGACACCGCGCAGGACCACTACACCGGCTCCGACGCCGTCGACGCGCTGCCCGCCGCCGAGCTGCCCGTGGGCGCCTCCCGGGAGGTGCAGGTGCAGGGTAGGACGCTGATGATGCATCGCGTGGACGAGACCACGGTGACCGCCTTCACCAACGTGTGCACGCATCAGGGCTGCCTGCTCCAGGTCGTGGACCGGCAGGAGGGCCCGGCCTACGCCTGCCCCTGCCACGGCTCGCACTTCGACGTCACCTCGGGGAAGCCGTTCGGCGGCCCGGCCCGCAAGGCCCTCATGGACTACGACGCGGCCGTCGTCGACGACCGCATCGTCGTCAAGCTCTGAGCCCGGCTCATTCCTCCGGCGCGCCGTAGCGCCGGCGCGGGGGCACCACGACGGCGGAGCGGTCGTTGGGGTCCCACGCCGGCTGCTCGCGCCGCCGCGCCGGGTAGTAGCGGTGCCGCCACCAGAACCAGATGAGCGCCCCCAGCACCGGCAGCAGCAGCATGAGGCCGACCCACGGCAGGCGCGCCCGGGCGTCCAGGGGGCTGCGGCCCAGCGAGACGAAGCCGGCCACCCACAGCGCACCGGCCACGACGGACACGGTCCAGCCCAGGGCGGCCTCCCCCGGCGTCGGCACGAGCGGGGTCGCGGCGGCCGCGCCGGTCAGCGCGCCGGCCATCAGAAGAGCGCGACCTTCTCCGGGCCCGGGAACAGGGCGTCCAGCTCGGCCAGGTCCTCCGCGGTGGCGAGCCAGTCGGCCGCCGCCGCGTTCTCCACGACCTGCTCGGCACGGGTGGCGCCGGCGATCACGGAGGACACCGGTCCCTGCGCCGCCAGCCACCCGATCGCGGCCTGGACCTCGGTGATCCCCCGCTCCCGGGCGAACCGGCCGAACGCGGCCAGCTGCTCCAGGTCGGCGTCGGCCACCATGTGCTGGCGCACGTGGGACAGGCGCGAGCCCTCGGGGGCGTCGCCCTGCGAGTACTTGCCCGTGAGCAGCCCGTTGGCCAGCGGGAAGTACGGCAGGACGCCGAGCCCGAACTCGGCCGCCGCCGGGACCACCTCGAGCTCGGCCCGGCGGTCCAGCAGGTTGTAGTGGTTCTGCGCGGACACGAAGCGCTCCACGCCCAGCTCGCGGGCCACGTACTCGGCCTGGGCGATCTGCCACCCGGCCCGGTTCGAGTGGCCCACGTAGCGGACCTTGCCGGCGCGCACGAGGTCGTCGAGCGCGCGGAGGGTCTCCTCGATGGGCGTGGCCGGGTCCGGGGTGTGGAACTGGTAGAGGTCGATCCAGTCGGTGCCGAGGCGGCGCAGGGAGTCCTCGACGGCGCGCACGATGTACCGGCGGGAGCCCCGCGCGCCGCCGTCGTCGCCGGCGACACCGCCCATGTCCATGCCGAACTTGGTGCCGATCACCACCTCGTCGCGGCGGGCGCCCAGGGCGCGGCCGAGCCGCTCCTCGGACAGGCCGGGCTCGGCGCCGTAGACGTCGGCGACGTCGAAGAAGGTGATGCCGGCGTCGAGCGCGGCGTGGACGACGGCGTTGGTGCCGGCCTGCTCCAGCGTGGCGGTGCCGGGGCGGCCGAGGTTGTTGCAGCCCAGGCCGACGACGGAGACGGTCAGCCCGGAGCGGCCGAGACGGGTGTGGCGCACGGGTCAGCCCTCCTGCTCTGCGGTGCGGACGTCCACCTTGTTCGGCTGCACGCCGTCGGCGCGCTTGGCGGCCGCCGGGATCTCGGCGGCGGCCTTGCGGGCGTGGGGGGTCCGGACGCGCAGCACGAGGGCACCGGCCTCCTCGACGACGTCCTCGACCTCGCCAAGACCGCGCCAGGCCAGCTGGTGGGTCACCTCGACGCGCAGCCGTTCCACGGTGCGCCGCTCGATCACCGTGGCCTCCCGGCCGCGGAGCCGGTAGGCCACCGGCAGCACGGCGAAGGTCGCGGGGTCCGCCTCGGCGAAGCCCTCCTCCGCGCCCTGCGCCACGAACGCGGCCAGCAGCTGATCACCCTCGGCCTGGTCGGCCAGGGGCTGCTCCCCGACGGTGCCGGGCTGGCCGACCCGGCCGTGGTGGACCACGAACTCCCCGGCCTCCGCGTCGGCCCATGCCTCGCGGTACTCGAAGAGCCGGGCGCCGTCGTCGCCGACGGTCTCACGGTACAGCCGGACGATGCTCATGCCTGCTCCTGGTGGTGGGGGGCGGCCGCGTCCTCGGGGACGGGCCGGGCGTACGGGACCTTGGCGCCGAGGACCTGGGCGACGGTGTCCTGGGTGATGCGCTGCGCGGTGAGGCCCACGCGGGCCAGCACCTGCTCGCGGCTGCCGTGGGCGAGGAACTCGACCGGCAGGCCGACCTCGTTCAGGGCGGTGTCCACGCCGGCCGCGCGCATCTCCTGCCGGATCCGCGAGCCGACGCCGCCGGCCCGCACCCCGTCCTCGAGGCACACGACGATCCGGTGGCGGGCGGCCGTGTCGATCACGGACCGGGCCACGGGCAGGACCCACCGCGGGTCGATCACCGTGGCGCTGATGCCGTGCCGCTCGAGCCGTTCGGCGACGTCGAGGCCGAGCTCGGCCATCGCGCCCACCGCCACGATCAGCACGTCCCGCTCGGCGCCGTCGCGTCCGCCGGCCTCGCCGCGCCGGGCGAGCACGTCCGTGCCGTCCGACAGCCGCTCCAGGGCGCGCACCGGCTCGCCGACCGAGCCCTTCGCGAACCGCACCACGGTGGGCGCGTCCTCGACGGCGACGGCCTCGCGCAGCTCCTCCCGGAGCGTGTCCGCGTCGCGGGGCGCGGAGATCCGCAGCCCCGGGACCGACTGCAGCAGGGCCAGGTCCCACATGCCGTGGTGGCTCGGGCCGTCCGGCCCGGTGACGCCCGCGCGGTCCAGCACGAACGTCACGCCCGCACGGTGCAGGCCCACGTCCATGAGCACCTGGTCGTAGGCGCGGTTGAGGAAGGTCGCGTAGACGGCCACCACGGGGTGCAGGCCGCCGAAGGCCATGCCGGCGGCCGACGTGACCGCGTGCTGCTCGGCGATGCCGACGTCGAACACCCGGTCCGGGTGGGCCAGCGCCATCGGGGCCAGGCCCACGGGGTTCTGCATGGCGGCGGTGATGGCCACGACGTCCGGCCGCTCGTCCGCGATCGCGACCATCTCCTCGCCGAACACGGAGGTCCAGGACTGGGCCGTCGACGAGGTGATGGGCTCGCCCGTGGAGGGGTCGATCACGCCGATCGCGTGGAACTGGTCCGCCTCGTGCGCGACCGCCGGCGCGTAGCCGTGCCCCTTCTCGGTCATCGCGTGGACGATCACGGGCCCGCCGTACGCCCGCGCGTCCTCGAGGGCCTCCTCCATGGCGGTGAGGTCGTGACCGTCCACCGGACCGATGTACTTCATGCCCAGGTCCTCGAACAGGCCCTGCGGCGCCCAGAGGTCCTTGAGGCCCTTCTTCGCCGCGTGCAGCGGCCGGTACACCAGCTCACCCGCGAGGCCGGCCTCCTGGAGGCGGCGCTTGAGGTAGTCGAGGGTCTGCTCGTAGCGGTGGTGGGTGCGCACCTTGTCCAGCACCCCGCGGCGCAGTCCGCCCAGGTGCTCGGCGACGCCGCCCACCGTGGGCGCGTACGAGCGGCCGTTGTCGTTGACCACGATCACCACGCGCCGATCCCGGCCGGCGGCGATGTTGTTGACCGCCTCCCAGGCCATGCCCCCCGTGAGCGCGCCGTCGCCGATCACGGCCACCACGGTGCGGTCCCCCTGCCCGGTCTGCGCCCAGGCCCGCGCGATGCCGTCCGCCCAGGAGAGCGAGCTGGAGGCATGCGAGGACTCCACCACGTCGTGCTCGGACTCGGTGCGGTCGCCGTAGCCGGACAGGCCCCCCTCCTGGCGGAGCGTCGTGAAGTCCTGGCGCCCCGTGAGCAGCTTGTGCACGTACGACTGGTGGCCCGTGTCGAAGATGACCGCATCCTTCGGCGACTCGAACACGCGGTGCACGGCCAGCGTCAGCTCGACGACGCCCAGGTTCGGTCCGAGATGGCCACCCGTCTTGGAGACGTGGGCGATCAGGTAGGCGCGGATCTCCGCCGCCAGCGCGGTCAACTGGTCCTCCGTGAGGGCCGACAGGTCCGCCGGGCGGGCGATCTGCGGCAGCAGCGGGGCGCCGGGGCTCGTGGGGGGCAGATGTTCCATGGTGCGACCAGCCTACTCCGCGGGTCCGCGCCCGGGCGGGACGCGGGCGGCGGCCCGCGCGGGCGGGCCCCGTGGATCAGGCCTTCGCGGCGATCTGACGGAGCACGTACTGAGACATGCTTCGCTCTGCCTGGCGATAGTTGCACAGCTTCCGTCGGCTCTCAGGATCCCTGTCTCGATGGGACGCCCGACGATGCAACCGTACAAGACCAATTTCTCTTGGGTGATCGGCGGTACTGGGATCGTCTTCTCACCACGGTGATGTTCACGAGACGACGCAGCCGATCCCGTCACGACGGCGAGCGAGGTGAGCCCGTCCGTTCGGGCCTCGATTCCATCTGCGACCAGGGCCGCCGAGCCGATGTTCTCCATCGCAGCCTCAGCGCTGCCACCCCGGGTCGACTGGATCTTGGCCGGGCGATTCCACGCCCGCCGATCGACATCGACTTGATACCCGGGAGGGGTATAGCGTTGACTGGACCAGAACGAACAGGAGACTTCATGCGCAAGCACCTCAAGACCACCGTCGCCGCAGGAGTGCTCGGAGGAGCGCTCGTGTTCACCGGCTGCAGCACCGGCGGCGACCAGGACCAAGGGACCCCCTCGACGACCAGCCAGCACGAGGGCCACGGCAGCAGCTCTGACAGCGGCGGGATGGAGCATCCGATGGACGGCGGCCCCGCCCCCGAGGGCATCGAGACGGCTGCGTCGCCCACATACCCGGTCGGCACCGAGGTCACGCTCACCGCCGACCACATGGAGGGCATGGACGGTGCGAACGCGATGATCGCCGGCGCGTACGACACGTACACCTATGCGGTGGACTTCACGCCGTCCGCAGGCGGGGAGCCGGTCAAGGATCACAAGTGGGTCGTCCAGCAGGAGATCAAGGACGCCGGAGATGAACGTCTGGCCGACGGCACCGAGGTCACTCTCGAGGCCGAACACATGGAAGGCATGAAGGGCGCGAAGGCGACCATCGCCTCCTCCACCGAGGAGACCGTCTACATGGTCGATTACGAGTCCGACGGCATGACGATGACCAACCACAAGTGGGTCGTCGAGAGCGAGCTCAAGCCGGCCTCCTGAGCCGATCGCCGCGGGCGCGCTGAAGGTCCGCGGCGAAATACGACCCGATCGAAGGAAAGATCGGGGAATGACGAGGGGAAGCGAAGAGCATGACGGACCCGACCACGCATCACCATGACCACGCCGGCGTCGCGACCACCGAGTCCGGCCACCGTGACGACTCGCGCGCCGAGAACGAAGACCACACCATGGAACACGGTGACCACGCCGGGCACGGTCATCACGGCGGTGGTCACGCGGGCCACGGCGACCACGTCGGCCAGTTCCGGCGGCTGTTCTGGATCAATCTGATCATCGCCATCCCGGTGGTCGCGTTCTCCCCCATGTTCGCCATGCTCCTGGGCTACTCGGTCCCCAGCTGGGCGGGCTGGGTCGCCGCAGTCCTCGGCTCCGTCATGTACGCCTGGGGCGGCACCCCGTTCCTCACCGGTGCTGTCAGCGAGCTGAAAAGCCGCCAGCCGGGGATGATGCTGCTCATCGCGCTCGGCATCACCGTAGCGTTCCTCGCCTCCTGGGCCGCCACTGTCGGTCTCGTCCACCCCGAGCTCGAGTTCTGGTGGGAGTTGGCGCTGCTGATCGTCATCATGCTGCTGGGCCACTGGATCGAGATGCGCTCACTGGCCCAGACCACCTCGGCGTTGGACTCCCTCGCCGCGCTGCTCCCTGACGAGGCTGAGCGTATAGAGGGAGACGACGTCGTCAAGGTCGACCCGGCAGAGCTGCGCGTCGGCGACGTCGTCATCGTCCGGCCTGGCGGCAGCGTCCCCGCCGACGGCACCATCGTCGACGGCCGCGCCGACATGGACGAGTCCATGATCACCGGCGAATCACACCCCGTCGCCCGCGGCGAGGGCGAGAACGTCACCGCCGGCACCGTGGCCACCGACTCCGGCCTGCGCGTAGAGATCACCGCCACCGGCGACGACACGGCTCTGGCGGGCATCAACAGGCTCGTCGCCGAGGCGCAGGGCTCATCTTCCCGTGCCCAGCGCATCGCCGACCGGGCTGCGGCCCTGCTGTTCTGGTTCGCCCTCGGAGCTGCGCTGATCACCGCCGTCGTCTGGACGCTCTTCGGGCTCCCCGACGACGCGGTCGTTCGCACCATCACTGTCCTCGTCATCGCCTGCCCCCATGCGCTGGGTCTGGCGATCCCTCTGGTCGTGTCCATCGCCACCGAGCGCGCCGCCCGCGGCGGCGTCCTGATCAAGGACCGCCTCGCCCTGGAGTCCATGCGCCAGGTCGACGCGGTGCTCTTCGACAAGACCGGCACCCTGACCAAGGGCGAGCCCACCGTCACCGGCGTGGAGCCGACCGGCGGCCTGAATGCCGAACAGCTTCTCGCCCTGGCCGCCTCCGCCGAGGCCGACAGTGAGCACCCCCTCGCCCGGTCCATCGTCACCGCCGCCAAGGAGAAGGGCCTCGCCGTCGAACCGGCCAGCGGGTTCACCTCCTCCCCGGCGGTCGGCGTCACCGCGACGGTGGCCGACCATGAGATCCGCGTCGGCGGACCCCGTCTGCTCGAGGAGACCGGCCAGGACGAGATCGGTGTCGCCGACGAATGGCGGGCAGAGGGTGCGATCATCCTGCACGTCCTCCGCGACGGCAAGGTCATCGGCGGTCTCAAGCTCGCCGACGAGGTTCGCCCAGAGTCCCGCGACGCCGTCGATGCGCTCCATCAGCTCGGCGTCGAGGTCGTCATGATCACCGGCGACGCGGAAGCCGTGGCGAACGAGGTGGGAAGAGAGCTCGGCATCGACCGGGTCTTCGCCGGCGTCCGCCCCGAGGACAAATCCGCCAAGGTCGACCAGCTGCAGAAGGAGGGCAAGAAGGTCGCCATGGTCGGCGACGGCGTCAACGACGCCCCTGCCCTGGCCCAGGCCGACGTCGGCATCGCCATCGGGGCCGGCACCGACGTCGCCATCGCCTCTGCAGGTGTCATCCTCGCCAGCTCCGACCCGCGTAGCGTGCTCTCGGTGATCCAGCTCTCCCGTGCCGCATACCGTAAAATGAGGCAAAACCTGTGGTGGGCTGCAGGGTACAACTTGCTCTCTGTGCCGCTCGCGGCTGGCGTGCTCGCACCCGTTGGCTTCGTCATGCCGATGTCAGTAGGTGCGATCCTGATGTCGATCTCCACCGTCGTCGTCGCGCTCAACGCCCAGCTGCTGCGTCGCATCGACCTCGCCCCAGATGCCAGCACCCGCTCCGTCCTGGAGCACCAGAAGTGAAGGACGCACTCGTGACCACTGAAACTGCAGCCGATGAGACCGGTGCCGACACCGGAGCCCATCGGCACGGCTACATCAGTGACAAGGACCGTTACCGCAACCGCATGAAGCGCATCGAAGGCCAAGCCCGCGGCATCACGAAGATGATCGACGACGAAAAGTACTGCATCGACATCCTCACCCAGGTCTCGGCCCTCACCCGCGCCCTGCAAGGAGTGGCGACCGGTCTGCTCGATGACCACCTCAAGCACTGCGTGCTCGACGCCGCCAAGAAAGGCGATGAAGACGCGGCCATCACCAAGATCCAGGAGGCCAC
The DNA here is from genome assembly GCF_056173395.1 of Micrococcus sp. iso_239. Classification (NCBI taxonomy): domain Bacteria; kingdom Bacillati; phylum Actinomycetota; class Actinomycetes; order Micrococcales; family Micrococcaceae; genus Micrococcus; species Micrococcus sp. iso_239. Next base: position 1,379,807 of record NZ_CM149672.1, read on the forward strand.
CGACGCCATCAATCGCCTCGTGCGCTCCTGACACCATCCGATTTCGTCAACACAGGGTGCTTCGGACCGGTGGACCCCAGATCAGGACAAGGCTCTTGATGTCTCCGGGCAGGCGTGCTTTGCACCTCGTCGCGCCCTTGGCACCGGCGAACTCGGGATGCCTTCTGTCTAACCTGACGACATGAACACGTTCACCTGAGAAAAGAGTTGGGCATGCCACTTGCCATTGTTGCTCCGATCCAGTCCTCCAGGAGCCGCCTGAGGATCTGCGCGGCCTTGACCGGTCTGGCGACCAGCGCCGTCCTCCTGCTCAGCGGCTGTGCTGATGCGGGACCGTCCGCTGATGCAGGATCCGATCACTCACTGGTGGTCGAGCACAATCTAGACGGATTGAATGCTCGCGAGATCATCACGCGCCTCGACTCAACGAAGGTGACAGATCGCTCGTCTGAATTCATCGCGTCGATTGAACCCGACCAGCTTGTACTGACCGACGATCAGAACAATCAGACCACCGTGCCGATGCCAGAAGACGAGTTCTACGTCTCTATCGCCCCGTATCGCAGCCAGACTCACGAATGCTACTTCCACAGCCTCACGACCTGCACCGGCGAACTCGCCAATACTGACGTCCACGTCACCGTGGTCGAGGCGACGTCCGGGGAGACCCTCCTCGATGAAACGCTGACGACGTACGACAACGGATTCGTCGGGGTCTGGCTGCCGCGTGGAATTGACGCTACTCTCACTGTCTCAGCTGAAGGCCGCACCGCGAAAAAGGCCATCTCGACCCGCCCCGACGACCCCACCTGCTTGACCGGTCTTCAGCTGGTTTAAGGCCCAGGTCTCATGCTCCTCTGCAGCGCCGACAGATCAGGCGTCGAGACGTCCTGAGCCGCCCCCTTCATTCGGTCCGGACGTTCTGTGAGTCGTCGGTTTCCATTTGATGGGTGCACTGCCGAGCGTACTCGGCTGGGGTTAGGTAGCCGAGCGAGGAGTGCCGGCGGTGGTGGTTGTACTCGTCCTTCCAGTCGCCGATGATGACCTGTGCGTGCAGCAGCGAGTAGAAGCTGTTGATGTTGAGGCACTCGTCGCGGATCCGGCTGTTGAACGACTCGACGTACCCGTTGCGCCACGGCGAGCCCGGAGGGATGTAGGACAGGCCGGTGCGGGTGCCGGCCCAGTCGGCCACCGCCTCGCTGATGAACTCCGGCCCGTTGTCCGACCTGAGCACCGCCGGGGCGCCCCGGGCGGCGACGAGGTCCTCGAGGTGGGCGGTGAGTCGGTCGGCGGTAATCGAGCGCTCCACGAGCCCGCCGATGCACTCCCGGGTGTGTTCGTCGACGATCGAGCAGATCTTGATCGGTCGCCCGTGCTCGTCGGCGTCGAACTGGAAGTCCACCGCCCACACCACGTTCGGCGCGTCCGCCGTCGGCGCGTCGACGGTCGAGGACCCGACGCGCTTGCGTCGACGCCGCTGCGGGACCCGGAGCCCTTCGTCACGCCACAGGCGTTGGATCTTCTTGTGGTTCACCACCCACCCCTCGGCGCGGGCGTCGTGATACGCCCGCCGATACCCGTAGCGGGGATGGTCCTTCGCCCAGGCGCGCAGCCACTCCCTGAGCGCCCGATCCGGGTCCGCGACCGTGTCGCCCTTGAGCGGTCGCCGGTACGCGGAGCGGCTCAGCCCGACCAGACGGCACGCCATCCGTTCGCTCACCCGCAACTTGCGCTTGAGGTGATCGACGGCGGCGCGGCGCCTGTCCGGGCTTAGAAGTTTCCCTCAGCCAGCTCCTTGAGCGCGGCCTTCTCCAGCTCCGCTTCCGCGAGCAGACGCTTCAGGGTCGCGTTCTGCTTCTCCAGCTCCTTCAGGCGCTTTGCGTCGTCGGCCTTGAGGCCGCCGTACTGGTTCCGCCACCGGTAGTACGTCTGCTCGGACACCCCGAGCTCCCGGCACACCGCCGCGACGTCCTGACCATCGGCGAGCATCCTGTCGGCCTGCCCGAGCTTACGGACGACCTGCTCGGGGGTGTGACGCTTCCTGCTGTTCGTCATGATCTGACCAGTCTCCCTGCCCGCGACCGCGGGCAACAGGACGACTCTCATAACGACTGGACCTACGAAACGGGGTCAGCCCAGTCCCATCCTTGGACTCCCACAGGGTCTCGGCGTCCCGATGTGAGGATTCGCCCGAGAGCCGGCTTCAGAGTCATCGCAGGGCATCACCAGACCGGGCTGAAGCCTCGTCGACCAATATCAACCAGTGCCAACTGAAGAGCACTACATCGCTCACTCTGTTTCACGATGTGCATTTCGGGGGATCCTCTCTGTCCAGGTCCTCACGCTCATACCTGCCGGTGCTGAGCCTCGCCGAGCTTCTCGAGCACTTGACCTGGATCGTCGATCAGTTCGAACACGCCACTCGGGCGTGTCCGACAATGCCGTCGACCACGCGAGCACAGCATTCAGGACCACGGCAGCCCAGTACACGATCGCGTACTCGTCGTACCTGCTCGCCAGGCCCGGCCATTGCTTCAGGTGCGCGTCCTGGCGCTCGATCACGTTCCGGCCCGTGTAAGCCTCCGAGTCCAGGCCCACGGGTCGGCCGCCGGCCGAGCCGCGGCGTCTGCGGTGGCCCTGCTGGTCAGCCGGTTGGGGAGGACGGCCTTGATGCCACCGGCGCGCAGATGGGTGCCGATCGCCCGCGATGAGTACGCCCTCTCGCCCAGCACCGTCGACCAGCTGATGGGTCTTCGTGCTCAGCCCGCTCCGTGAGCGCCCGAGGCCGTGATCGGCGGGCTCTTCACGCGGATTCCTTGTCGTTCGATCCAGCCCCTCTGAGCCGGGTGGTGTTCCTCGCGTGCTGATGGGCGCGGGCGATCGTGGAGTCGACCGAGACCGACCAATCGATCAGGATTTCGGCATCCGCTGCAGGTGGTCCGTGTTGCCAGCACCGTGTCCCAGGTGCCCTCTTCGGCCATGCGGCCGTGCCAGGTCCACACTACTCAGCCAGGGCCCGGAGACCTCGGGCAGGTCCCGCCACGGGATCGAAGCACCTGTCCCGGTGGATGATGGCTTCGACCCTCGTGCGGTCATCGGCGAACGGCCGCCCCTGCCGGCCCGTGCAGGCGGGGAGCATCTGGAACCGGGACGTGTCTTCGAGGGCGCCAGCCGACCCTGGATTCATTGTCAGACACGCCCTAGGCCCGTCTGGCCCGAGGGTGAGCCGGACTCTGAACTGGGGGATGAAGAGCGGTCGTGCACCGGGGTCGGCCCCAGCGGCCACGACGACGGCGGCCCGCCGCCCTCCGTGCGGAGGGCGGCGGGCCGCCGTCGTCGTGGTGCCCGCGCGCGGGCGGTGTCCCGTGGATCAGGCCTTCGCGGCGATCTGACGGAGCACGTACTGCAGGATGCCGCCGTTGCGGTAGTACTCGGCCTCACCGGGGGTGTCGATGCGGACGACCGCGTCGAACTCGGTGACCCTGCCGTCCTCACCGGTGGCCGTGACCTTCACGGTCTTCGGCGTGGTGCCCTCGTTGAGGGCGGTGATGCCGGAGATGTCGAAGGTCTCGGTGCCGGTCAGGCCCAGCGAGTCGGCGTTCTCACCCTCCGGGAACTGCAGCGGCAGCACGCCCATGCCGATGAGGTTCGAGCGGTGGATGCGCTCGAAGGACTCCGTGATCACGGCCTTGACGCCCAGGAGCGCGGTGCCCTTGGCCGCCCAGTCACGGGAGGAGCCGGAGCCGTACTCCTTGCCGCCCAGGACCACCAGCGGGGTGCCCTGCTCGGCGTAGTTCTGCGCCGCGTCGTACACGTAGGCCTGCGGGGCGCCCTCCTGGGTGAAGTCGCGCGTGAAGCCGCCCTCCACGCCGTCGAGCAGCTGGTTCTTGATGCGGATGTTCGCGAACGTGCCGCGGATCATGACCTCGTGGTTGCCACGACGGGATCCGTAGGAGTTGAAGTCCTTGCGCTGCACGCCGTTCTCCAGCAGGTAGCGGCCCGCCGGGGTGTCCGACTTGAAGGAGCCGGCCGGGGAGATGTGGTCCGTGGTCACGGAGTCACCCAGCTTGAGCAGGACGCGGGCGCCGGAGATGTCCGACACCGGGTCCGGCTGCATGGTCATGCCCTCGAAGTACGGGGGCTTGCGCACGTAGGTGGACTTCTCGTCCCACTCGAAGGTGGAGCCCGAGGGGGTCTCCAGGGACTGCCAGCGCTCGTCGCCGTCGAAGATCGTGGCGTACTGCGAGGTGAACATCTCGGTGTCGATCGACGCGTCGATGATCTGCTGGACCTCGGTCGGGTCCGGCCAGATGTCCTTGAGGAAGACGTCGTTGCCCTCCGTGTCCTGGCCCAGGGCCTCGTTCTCGAAGTCGAAGTCCATGGTGCCGGCCAGGGCGTAGGCGACCACCAGCGGCGGGGAGGCCAGGTAGTTCATCTTCACGTCCGGGTTGATGCGGCCCTCGAAGTTGCGGTTGCCGGAGAGCACCGCGGTCACGGACAGGTCGTTCTCCTGGATGGCCTCGGAGATCTCGGACTCCAGCGGGCCGGAGTTGCCGATGCAGGTGGTGCAGCCGTAGCCGACCACGTTGAAGCCGAGGTCGTTGAGGGACTCGCGCAGCCCGGACTTCTCGTAGTAGTCGGTCACCACGCGGGAGCCCGGGGCCACGGAGGTCTTCACCCACGGCTTGGACTTCAGGCCCTTGGCGACCGCGTTGCGGGCCAGCACGCCGGCCGCCATCATCACGGAGGGGTTTGACGTGTTGGTGCACGAGGTGATCGAGGCGATGGACACGGCACCGTGGTCCAGCTGGAACTGGCGGCCGTCCGGCATGGCCACGTCCACGAGCTTGGACGGGCGGCCCTCGCCGGCCTCGTCCTGCGTGGCGTAGTTGTGCAGGTCCTTGCGGAACTGGTCCTTGGAGTCGGTGAGCTCGATGCGGTCCTGGGGACGCTTCGGGCCGGAGATGGAGGGCACCACGGTGGACAGGTCCAGCTCGAGGTACTCGGAGTAGGCGACCTCGGAGGACGGGTCGTGCCACATCCCCTGCTCCTTGGTGTACGCCTCCACGAGGGCGACCTGCTCCTCGGAGCGGCCGGTCAGGCGCAGGTAGTCGAGGGTGACCTCGTCGATCGGGAAGATCGCGGCGGTGGAGCCGAACTCGGGCGACATGTTGCCGATGGTGGCGCGGTTGGCCAGGGGCACGGAGCCGACGCCCTCGCCGTAGAACTCGACGAACTTGCCGACCACGCCGTGCTGGCGGAGCATCTCGGTGATGGTCAGCACCACGTCGGTCGCGGTGGCGCCGGACGGGATGCTGCCGGTCAGCTTGAAGCCCACGACCCGCGGGATCAGCATGGACACGGGCTGGCCGAGCATCGCGGCCTCGGCCTCGATGCCGCCGACGCCCCAGCCGAGCACGCCCAGGCCGTTGACCATGGTGGTGTGCGAGTCGGTGCCGACGCAGGAGTCGGGGTAGGCGCGGGTGACGCCGTCGACGTCGCGGGTCATGACGGTGCGGGCCAGGTGCTCGATGTTGACCTGGTGCACGATGCCCATGCCCGGGGGGACGACCTTGAAGTCGTCGAACGCGGTCTGGCCCCAGCGCAGGAACTTGTAGCGCTCCCCGTTGCGCTCGTACTCGATCTCCATGTTGCGCTCGATCGCCTGCTCGTTGCCGAAGTGGTCGATCTGCACGGAGTGGTCGATCACGAGCTCGGCCGGGGAGAGCGGGTTCACGCGCTCCGGGTCGCCACCCAGGTCCTGGATGGCCTCACGCATGGTGGCCAGGTCCACGACGCAGGGCACGCCGGTGAAGTCCTGCATGATCACGCGCGCCGGCGTGAACTGGATCTCGGTGTCCGGCTGGGCGTTCGGGTCCCAGGCGGCCAGGGCCTTGATCTGGTCGGCGGTCACGTTGGCGCCGTCCTCGGTGCGCAGCAGGTTCTCCAGCAGCACCTTCAGGGAGTAGGGCAGCTTCTGCGCCCCCTCGACCTTGTTCAGACGGAAAATCTCATACTCGGCGCCCTTGACGTCCAGGACGCCCTTGGAGCCGAAGCTGTCGACGGTGGTCACGAGAGGACTCCTCTTCCCGCCCGGTTTCCTCCGGGCGCTCGTCCAGTGGGGGGTGGTCACCCGCGGCCGCGGACCGCGCGCCGTCCGGGACGGGCGTCGTCTGCGTCACAGGTGCCGCACTGCGTCCCAGGGTACCGCGCCGGTCGCGTATGACGCGGGCATGGCGCGCGGCGGCCCGGAGGCCGCCGCGCGGGCGCCGGATCAGATCTCGACGACGGCCGCGGCCGGTGTGCTCTGGGCGGCCGGCACCAGCACGGTGACCGACTCGAGGTGGTGCGTGTCCGGGTAGAGGTCGAACACGCGGGCGCGCTCCACCTCGTAGCCGCCGTCGCGCAGCCACGCCAGGTCGCGGGCGAACGAGGCGGGGTCGCACGAGACGTACACGATGCGGCCCGGCTCGAGCGCGAGGATGCGCTCGATCGCCCGCCGCCCCGCGCCCGCCCGCGGCGGGTCCAGGACGACGGTGTCCAGCGCGGCACCGCCGAGGCCGCCGTCCGCCACGGGACGCTCGGGGTACTTCAGCCAGCTGCCGAGCACCTTGTCCGTGGGGCCGTTGAGCACCGAGGCCTGCGGCTGGTCGTGCAGGTTGCGGCGGGCGTCCTTCGAGGCCTGGCGGGAGGCCTCCACCGAGTACACGCGGCCCTCGGGTCCCACGGCGTCCGCCAGGTACGCGCTGAACAGGCCGGCGCCGCCGTAGAGGTCGGCCACGACCTGGCCCGGCTCGACGCGCGCGTCCTCGAGCACCGCGTCCACGAGGGTGGCCGGGGCGTGCTGGTGGACCTGCCAGAAGCCGTCACCCGTGACGCGGAAGCGCTTGGTGCCGCCGCGCTCGGACTCCACGGTCTCCTCGACCCAGGTCTTGCCGGTGATGCGCTCGACCTTGACCGGCTGGAACTGCTTCGGGCCGGGCAGGGCCAGGCCGGTGGAGACGTCCACGCCGCACGCATTGGCCGCCTGGCGGATCCGGGTGCGCAGCCGGCCGAGCTTGACCTCGTCCGCCCGCGTCTGCGGGGTGGGCGTCACCAGCACGAGGGGGCGGGAGCCGGAGGCCGGCGTCGCGACGTCCACGCGGGCGGCTCCGGTGAAGTCCCAGTCCCACAGGGCGAGCGCATCGAGGGCCGGCACGCCGAGCGGCATGTTGCGCACGGGTAGGAGGGTCGCCGAACGGTAGGCGTGCATCGCGATGTGCCCCTGGGGGGTCACCGCGAACGCGTTCCGGGTCCGCCAGCGCTGGCCGGTGGGCTCGTCCTCGGAGCCGGCGAAGCACACCTCCGGCTCCACCGCGAGGTCGGCGATGCGGTGCACCGTGTCCCGGAAGACCTGGGCCTTGAGCCGGCGCTGGTGCGGGACCACGATGTGGCCGAACTCGGCGCCGCCCACGGGCGGGCGACCCGAGGCGTGGGCGCGCAGCATGTCCGCGAGCTTCCACTGGTGGATGCGGCGGAACTCGGAGGGCCGCAGCACCTCCACGACGTCGCCGCGCCAGAAGCGGGCCCCGTCCTCGGCCTCGGTCAGGGCCACCCGGACCTTCTCACCGGGCACGGCGTGGCGCACGAAGACGACCCGCCCCTCGTGCCGGGCCACGCAGTGGCCGCCGTGGGCCATGGCCCCGACCTCCACCTCGATGGTCCTCCCGATCCCGGTGACGTCTGTGGACGTGTCGACGACTGCCATGTCTGGCTCCTCTCGCATCGCAGCGCGCTTCAGGTCTTGCCCTGAGCATCGACTGGTCAGATCATCATCATCCTTGCAGACCGATGCGGCTGTGTCGCCTCGATCGTGGGCGCGCCGTCGGACGGCGTCATCCGCCGCTCCCCGGGGGCGCCGGGGCGGTCAAGAGCCCTGGCCCTCGTGGACCTGCCACGGCACCGAGCCCACCATCACGCCCGGCTCCCGCTGCAGTCGCCGCGTCTGGCGGGTGGCGGTCCGGTTGTGCAGGAGCGTGCGCCAGCCCGGCCGGACCACGTACTCCGGGATGAACACCATGGTCAGGTCCCGCGGGGAGCGGCGTCGGTGCTCGCGCACATGCCGCACCAGGGGGGCCACCGTGTCGCGGTAGGGCGAGGCGATCACGGTGAGCGACATCGGCAGGCCGGCACGCTCCCAGGCGTCGATCACCTCCAGGGTGGCGGCGCGCTCGGCGTCCACGACGACGGCCTCGAGGGAGGACGGCCGCGACGCGCGGGCGTAGGCCAGCGCCCGCAGCGCCGGCCGGTCCAGCGTGGTCACGACGACCACCACGTGGACCCGCGAGGGCAGGGCCCGCGCGTCGTCCTGGGGGTCCGGTGCGAGCTCGCGGTCCACGTCCGCGTAGTGGCGGCGGATCCGCCCCATAACCAGCGAGCCGAGCACGATCGCCAGCAGCGCCACCCACGCGCCCTGCGTGAAGCGGGTGACCAGGACGACGACGCCCGCCAGCGCCGTGACCACCCAGGCCACCGCCGTGATGATCAGGCGCAGCCGGACGGCCGCGCGGGCCCGGGCGCCCGGTGTGTGCACGAGCCGGCGGCGCCACAGCCGCAGCATGCCGGCCTGCGCGAGCGTGAAGGCCAGCAGCACGCCGATGACGTAGAGCTGCACGAGCAGGGCGGTCCGGGCCTCGAAGAACAGCACGAGCGAGAGGGCCACGGCCCCCATCCCGAGGACGCTCCACGTGTGCACCAGCCGGTCGCTGCGGACCCTCAGCTGCCGGGGCAGGTAGCCGTCCTCGGCCACGCGCGCGGCCAGGGCGGGGAACGAGCGGAACGCCGACTTGGCCGCGAACAGCAGGAGCAGGGCGGTGGCCGCGATGGTGGCGACGGACAGGATGCTGCCCGGGCCGTACACGGTGTCCGCGAGCTGGGCGAGCACGGGGGCGGGGGCGCGGTCGGGCGTGACCTCGGCACCCGCGGCGTCCCGGAGGTTCTCCAGCTCCAGCCCGACGACGACGCCGGTGCGCTGGGCCAGGTGCATGACGCCCACGGTCAGCGCGCCGAGGGTGAGGGCCATCACGGTGAGCACCCACCGCACCGTGGGCACGGCCGGCCGGGCCATCAGGCGGGTGCTCGAGACCGGCACCTCGACGCCGGTGAGCAGCACCGATCCCGCGCTGAACGCGCGCAGGGCGAGCAGCGCCGTCGCCACGGTGCCGACGGTCCCGCCGACCCCGGCGCCCTCCTGCGTCCAGCCGGCCGTCGGCGCCGCGCCGAGCAGCCCACGGCCCTCCTGCCACAGGCCCGCCAGGACGAGCAGCGCGGTCAGGGCGACGAACACGCTCACGAGCACGGGCAGCACCCACCGGGACAGCCGCACCCCGCGGAGCGCGGCCAGCAGTACGCCCACGAGCGCGGCCGAGGCCACCAGCACGCGGCTGCCGACGGTGAGTCCGGGGGCCAGCGCCGCCACGAAGTGGGCGAAGGCGGCCACGGAGACCGCGGCGGTGAACACGAAGTCCAGCAGGAGCGCGGCCGAGGCGACGACGCCGGCCCTCGGGCCCAGCTTCATGCCGGCCATGTGATAGATGCCGCCGTGCGGAACGGCGGCGACCGCGGCGCGGAAGGACACGACGATGAGCAGCATCACCGCGACGACGGCCCAGCCGACGGCGGGTCCGAGCGCGAGCGCGGACGTGCCGGCCGCGACCAGGGTGAGGATGACCTCGTCCGGGGCGTAGGCGAGGGAGGACAGGGCGTTCGACGACGTCACGGGCAGCGCCCGCCACCGGTTCATGCGGGGCTCGTCGGCGGCGTGCGACGTCACGGGGCGACCGAGGAGGCCGCGGCGCAGGAGGGAGGACAGCGTGGCCACCGCACCACGGTACCCCCGCCGGGCCCGGACGCCGCGGCGACGCGGATGCTCCCGGACGTGCCCGCCGGATGCGAGGATGGAGCGCGCGTTGGCTCCCCGGCGCACGGAGCACCGCACGAGAGGCAGGGACGGGCATGGCCCACTACGTGATCGTCGGCGGCGGACGGGTGGGCACCCGGTTGGCGGCCGCGCTGGACGCGGCCGGTCACGGCGTCGCCCTCGTGGACCGCGACCCGCGGACCGTGGAGGGGCTGGCCCCCGGCTTCTCCGGCGAGCTCGTGGCCGGCGTGGGCTTCGACCGCTCCGCGCTGCTCGCCGCCGGCATCGACCGCGCGCAGGGCCTGGCGGCCGTGACCGCGGACGACAACACGAACATCATCGCCGCCCGCGTGGCCCGCGAGACCTTCCACGTGGACCACGTGGTGGCGCGCATCTACGACGCCGACCGGGCCCGGCTGTACCAGCGCCTCGGCATCCCCACGGTCGCCTCGATCCAGTGGACGGCCGACCAGGTGCTGCACCGGCTGCTGCCGGCCGGCACCGCCGACGCGGAGCACCGCGACGCCTCCGGCCGGCTGCTCGTGACCGAGCTGGTCCCCCACTCTTCGTGGTGGGGCCGTTGGCTGACCGACGTCGAGTCCACGGTGGGGATGCGCATCGCCTACCTCACCCGGCTCGGCGACGGCCAGCTGCCCCGGCCGGGCGACCGCCTGCAGGAGGGCGACGTGCTGCACGCCGTCTACCCGGTGGACCGCCGGGACCAGGTGGAGGCCGCCCTGCAGGGCGAGGCACGCGTGCCGGACGGCACGGACGAGGACGAGGAGGGACGGGCATGAGGGCCGTCATCGCCGGAGCCGGCGCCGTGGGCGCCTCCATCGCGCGGGAGCTGCACGCGCACGGCCACGAGGTGGTCGTCGTCGAGGCGCGCACGGACGCGGCCCGCAAGGCCGACGTCGGCGGCGCACGCCTCGTCCTCGGGGATGCGTGCGACCTGACCGTGCTCGAGCAGTGCGGCGCCCTGGAGGCGGACGTGCTCGTCGCGGCGACCGGCGACGACCGGGTCAACCTCGTGTGCTCCCTGCTGAGCCGCTCGGAGTTCGGCGTCGGCCGCACCGTGGCTCGCGTCAACAACCCGCTCAACGACTGGCTCTTCGACGAGTCGTGGGGCGTGGACGTGGCCGTGTCCACCCCCTCGATCATGACGGCGCTCGTGGAGGAGGCCGTGGAGACCGGGGACCTCGTGCGCCTGCTCAGGCTGGAGGCCGGCGGCGCGGCGCTGTCCGAGTTCCGGGTCCCGGCAAAGCACTGGCTCGAGGGCCGGCGCATCGGCACCGTGTCCTGGCCGCAGGAGGCTCCGCTCGTGGCGGTCGTGCGCGACGGCGCCCCCCGGCAGGCGTCGGCGGACGAGGTCCTGGAGGTGGGCGACGAGCTCTTCTTCCTGGCCGCCGGCTCCGCCGAGCCGGCCCTGCGTCGCCTCCTCGTCGGCGAGGGCCGCGCTCAGGGACGCTCGGAGGCGGCGGAGTCCGCCGGCACGCCGTCGTCCTGACCGGGCGAGCTGACGGACCAGGCGAGCCAGAGCCCCAGGGCATAGAGCGGCAGGCCCATCACCAGGCGGGCCACCCCGAGCGCGGTGACGGCGTCCCCGAGGTAGAGGGGCACCTGCACCGCCAGGCGCAGCGCGAACACGGCCACGAGGATCCAGGTGGCCGCGGCGTAGGCGCGGCGCCGACGCCGGTGGGCCCGCCAGCGGGTGCCCTCGGCGCGCACGAGGCCGAGCACCAGGCCCGCCGCGGGCCAGCCCACGAGGACGGACACCGCGAACGCGAGGCCGTAGGCGGCGTTGGTGACGAAGCCCCACAGGTAGTAGTCGCGGGCCTGGCCGGTGGTCAGGGAGACCACGACGGACAGGACGACGACGGCGAGGCCGGCCAGCACCTGGACCGGCGACTGGCGCTGGACGAGGCGCGCGACGCCCAGCACGAGTGCGACCGCGACGGCCGCCACGCCGGAGGGCCACACCTGCTGGGTGGCGACGTAGCCGACCATGTAGACGAGGGTGGGCAGGGAGGCCTCGACGATGCCGCGCCAGCCACCGACGCTGCCCAGCGCGTCGAGGCGGCCGCGCTCGTCCAGGCGGGCTCGAGACGGCAGGGGGCCGGCCCCGTCCGGGGCGGCGGTGACGGGGCCACGCGGCTCGGTCATGGGCTCTCCTCTCGGGGCCGTGCTCAGCGCGTGGCCTCGGGCGCGTCGACCAGGTCGAACTCGGGGTTGTGCAGGGTGGGCACGCCGTCCATCTGGGTGACGCGGCCGCGGACCGTCAGCCACTCCCCCGGCATGACACCGGGCACGCGGCGCCGCCCGTGCCAGACCAGCTGCAGCGTCTCCGCGGGCGCCATGCTCCCGGGCGCGGGCAGGCGGTCGGCCAAGACCGCGCGGAAGACGGTCGCCTCGTCCGCGCCGGGCAGTGTGACGGAGGCGATGACGCCGCGGCGCTCGATGCGGCCCGCGGCGCCGGTCGGGCGGGCTGCGACGGCGGGGCTCACCGGGTCTCCGTGATCTCCGGACCGCGCTCGGGCAGCGCGGTGGCCTCCGGTGCCGCGCCGTCCCCCGGGCCGGTGGCGGTGTCCGCGAGCACGTCCCGGCCCTCGTCCGGGGCCGGGCGGCGACGCTGCAGCGGGCGCGCGTTGGGAGGCGGACGCAGGGGCAGCAGCTCGCGCGGCGGGAGCGGCTCGTCGCCCCGCACCACGACCAGGTCGGAGAACACCTGTTCCAGCGGCTCGGCGGCCTCCGGCTGGAAGGCGGCCTCGCCGTGGAACACGCCGCGGACGAACCAGCGCGGACCGTCCACGCCCACGAACCGGGCGACGTTCCACCCCGGCGAGCCGTCCGGCAGCGCCGCCGGCACGCGCGTGAGGATCTCGATGCCGAAGCGGCCGGTCTGCTCCTGCACGGTCGCGTGGGCGGTGGTCGACAGGGAGTCGTGCAGCTCGGCGCGCAGGTCGTCCCACAGGCCCGTGCGGCGCGGGGCGCTGAACGCCTGGACCTGCAGCGCCGAGCGGCCGAGGCTGACGGTGGCGGCGACGATCCGCTTCGTCGCGTCCTCGACGTCGAGGCGCAGCTTCATGCCCTGGACCGCCCGCAGGCGCAGCGACCCCAGGTCGATCATGCCGGCGGGATCCGGGCGGGTGGCGACGTCGTGCGGACCGACGTCGGCTGCCTCCGGCGCGGCGGCGATCTCAAGGTCGCGCTCCTCCAGCAGCTCGGCCGGCAGGCTGACCTGCTCGTGGCGCACGGTGCGGTTGCGTCCGAAGATCACGACGTCCTCCCAGGGGTGTTGTCGGCGGTGAAGCCGCCGGTCGAGCCGAAGCCGCCGGCCCCGCGCTCGGAGTCGGGCAGCGCGTCCACGGGCTCGAAGCGGGCCCGCACGACCGGCTGCAGCACGAGCTGGGCGATCCGGTCGCCGCGGCGCAGCACGATCGGCTCCGTCGGGTCCAGGTTGATCAGGGGCACCTTGATCTCGCCGCGGTAGCCGGCGTCGATGGTGCCGGGGGCGTTGACGACGCTCAGGCCGTGGCGGACCGCGAGGCCCGAGCGGGGGTGCACGAACCCCGCGTGGCCCTCCGGGATGGCCAGCGCCACGCCGGTCGGCACGAGGGCGCGCTCTCCCGGGGCCAGGGTCACGTCGACGGCGGTGCGCAGGTCCGCGCCCGCGTCGCCCGGCTGCGCGTAGGCGGGCGGGGCCAGGCCCGGATCGAGGGCGTGCAGGGGCACGGGCAGCTCGGCGGAGTCGGTCACGAGGCCCGACCCTACACGAGCACCCGTCGGCCCGGGGCCGCGTCGAGGCGGCCGGGCGGGCGCCCTCGCCGGTGCCGCGCGGCGGGACCGGAGTCCGGATGTGGGAAGCTGGGACCCATGCGTGATCCCCAGCAGCACCCCGTCGCCGATGCCTCCCGCCGCGCCCCCGGGGGCGCCGCGGCGGGACCCGATCCGGTCCTGTTCGAGGAGCGGTTGACGCCCTCCCCGGGGGTCTGGGCCGTGGCGCTCATGCTGGCGGCGCTGACGATACTCGTGTTCGCGCCGATCGACCTCGGGGTGGGCATCGCGGCCGCCGTCGCGTTCTTCGCCGTCGAGGTCCTGATCCTGGTGGCCACCACCCCGCGCATCGTGGTGCGCGAACGCACCCTCCAGGTGGGCCGCGCCAGCATCGAACGGCACCACGTCGGTCAGGTCACGGGGTATCGCGGCGAGGACGCCCGGGCCCAGCGCGGCCCGCTGCTGCACGGGCTGGCCTTCGTGAACGTGCGCGGCTGGATCGCGCCCGTCGTGCGGATCCAGCTGACCGACGAGCGCGACCGCACACCCTACTGGCTGACCAGCACCCGGCGTCCGGAGGAGCTGGTCGCGGCCCTCGGCGGGACCATGGCCCGGCAGGAGGGGACGGCCGAGGGCCGCTGACCGCCCCGGCGGCGGGGGCTCAGCCCTCGCAGTCGGTGCAGTAGATCAGGCCGTTCTTCTCACGCGCGGCCTGCGAGCGATGGCGGACCAGGAAGCAGGAGGCGCAGGTGAACTCATCCGACTGGGCGGGCAGCACCCGCACCATCAGCTCTTCACCCGAGAGGTCGGCGCCGGGCAGCTCGAACCCCTCGGCGGCCTCCGCTTCGTCCTCGTCCACGACGGCGGACTGGGTGTCCGTGCGCCGTGCCTTCAGCTCCTCGATGGAGTTCTGGCTCAGCTCTTCCTCGTTCTTGCGAGGGGCGTCGTAGTCAGTGGCCATGGGGTTTCACGCTCCGCTGGTGGGGGACGGCACCGGGACCGGTGCCGGCACTGCGCGGGCGGCGTCGTGGGCGGACCACGCGTCACCGGCCTGCGCCGTTGCGCGTAGATTGTGCACCATGCCCGAACCCGTGCCAAATGTTGTCGGGCACGCTCGCCCAGGGCGGATTCGCGCGGGCGCTCGTCCCTCGCCCGGGCCGTGGTCTGCGGCACGGCGGCTAGGATCGGGGCATGCCCGGCCGGGCGTCCGCATGCCCGGTGACCAGAACACGATGTGGGAGGGACCACCGCCATGGCAGAGCTGCGACTGACCGGACCCACCGAGGACGGCGACGCGCTGCGCCTGTCGGGGCCCGAGGGCGAGGAGCACACGCTCCCCCTCTCCCCCTATCTGCGCCGGCTGGTCATCGAGGGCGCCGCGCCCGAGGACGGGCGACCGGCCGAGGACGGCCCCGCGGCCTGGCACGACATGACGGAGATGGACGTCCCCGGGGCGGACGACGAGGACGCCGAGGGACCGGTGGACGCGGCGACGCACGCCGACGATGCCGCGGCGGAGGACGAGCGGGCTCCCGAGGCGCCCTCCGGCCCGGCCCGGCCGGACGAGGACCTCGCGCTCACCCCGCGGATCGACCCGCGGCCCGTGGCCGACGACTCGACCGCGGACGGACCGACCCCGGCGCCGCTGACCGACCAGGAGTCCGTCAAGGCCGCCGCGACCCAGGAGGCCGTGCCCCTCACCCCCCGGGAGATCCAGCAGCGCATCCGTGCGGGCGCCTCCGTGGAGCAGGTGGCCCGGGAGAGCGGGAACGCGTTCTCGCGCATCCGCACCTACGGTCACCCCGTCTTGGCCGAGCGCGACTGGATCGCCCGGCAGGCCCGCGCCGTCGAGGTCTGGGTCGGCGGGCCCGACCTCTACTCGGACCTCGTCCAGGACGGCGGCCCCACCACGCTCGGCGAGCTCGCCGCGCACCGGCTCGCCGAGCTGGGCGTGGACGAGGCGAGCCTCGAGTGGGACGCGTGGCGCGAGGACCAGGCCGGCTGGACCGTGGCCGCCCGGTTCGCCGTGGCCGGTGCGAGGAGTCTGCCCACCCGCGAGGAGCCGCCGGCGCTCTGGACGTTCCGCCCGGCCGGACGCCACCTCGAACCCGAGAACGCCTGGGCCCGCGCCCTGTCCGAGGCGGAGGCCTGGGACCTGGTCCCCCGCGCCCCCGCGGCCGAACCGGTGACGGACGACGTGGACGCCGAGGACGCCGTGACCCCCGCGGGTGCGCACTCCCCGGCCGCCGACCGCGACGCCGATCTGCTGGAGATCCTGCGGGTGCGCCGGGGTCAGCGTGTGGGCGCGGACCTGGAGTCGGACGACGCGCTCGCGCACCTGATCGCTCGCGAGCACCAGGACCGGAGTCGGCGCGAGGCCGCCCAGGCGCCCGAGCGGCTCGCCCCGGTCGACGCCGAGGGGGCCCTGACGACCGCCGACGACGCCCCGGTCGTCGACGCGCCGGAACCGGCCGCCGAGACCGACCGCGCCGAGGACACTGCCGCAGACGTCGCGGACGCGGGTGTCGAGGACGAGGGGGCGGAGCCCGCGCCTCGCGAGCGTGCCGCGCGCCCTGCCATGCCGACCGTCACGCCGCGCCCCCGGGCCCGCTCGGCCGCTCGCCGCGCGTCCGTGCCCAGCTGGGACGAGATCGTCTTCGGCCGCAAGGGCGACTGACCCCGGCCCGGCCCCGGCCGCGGGGCGGGCTCAGCGGTGCCAGGTGAGCAGCGGGACCTCCCGCTCGGCGCGCGTGGGCGCGCCGTGCTGGCCCACCATCTCGAAGGCGTGCGGGGGCACCCGCCGGCCGTCGTAGAGGGCCAGATCCCCGTGCACGGCGACGAGCAGATCCCCGATGCGGGCACGGACCCGGTCCTCGACGACGGCGCCGAACCAGCCGGCGTCGACGGCCTCGTCCCGCGTGAGCACCCACGCGTGCGCCCCGTAGCGCTCGGCCCAGGTGCGCCGCACCCTCGCGCGCACGTCCGGACCCGCGTCGGACCGGAAGTGCAGCTGCACGAGGCGGGGCTCCCCCGCGGTGTGCGCGATCCCCTCGAGCAGCGCGGGGTCGGCGAGCTCCCCGGCCTCGTCCAGGGCGGCGTAGTCCACGCGGCGCGACGGCGGCACGTCGACCATGCCGTGGTCGCCGGTGGCGAGCACCACCGTCCCGGCGGGCACGCGGTCCACCAGGCGCCGCACCGCCGCGTCGATCTCCTCGAGGGCGTGCAGCCACCGTTCCGAGCCCACGCCGTCCCGGTGGCCGGCCTTGTCCAGCTCGTTGACGTAGAAGTAGACGAGCGTGGGCACGCGCGCGTCCTTCATCACGCGTTCGGCGGCCTGGGCGCGGGCGATCAGGGTGCGACCGGCCACGAACCGGCCGCCACGCAGCCCCGCCCGTGTCAGGGCCGAACGCTCGAAGGCGGGCAGCGAGACCGTGACGGCGTCCACGCCGGCCGCGGCGGCGCGCTCGAACACGGTGGGCTTCGGCTGCCACCCCACCGGGTCGGTGGCCTCGTCCCAGCCGCCCAGCTGATTGATCACCACGTCCCGGTCCGGGTCGAGCACGTCGTAGCCGGCCACGCCGTGCTCCCCGACGTCCAGCCCGGTGCCCAGGCTCGTGAGGGAGGCGGCCGTCGTGGTGGGCACGGCCACCTCGAGGACGCGGCCGCCGTCGGCCATCGCCGAGCGCAGCGTGGGGGCGTGGCCGCCGAAGCGCTTCAGCAGGGACCGTCCGAGGCCGTCCACCAGGGCGACGACCACGCGGCGGCCCGCCGGGACCGCGAGCGCGTTCTCACAGCCCGGGACACCGAGGGCGGCCGCGGCGGAGGTCAGGACGGAGCGCAGGGCACGGTCGGCGGGGACCACGCCCGCGGGGAGGGCGGGCCCCGTCACGTGGTGGCCGCCAGGTGGGCGCGGCGCAGGGCCCGGGCGAAGGCCAGGGCGCCGTCGACGGCCCCCTGCCCGTCGGCGTCGGCGGCGACGCGGATCACGAGGTCCTCGCGGGTGGCGGTGCCGGTGTAGCCGTGGTCGAGGTCGCACTGGGGGTCGGCGCAGCCGGCGGGCTGCAGGTCCAGTCGCTGGCCTCCGGCCCACATCAGCCCGAGGGTCATCTCGGCCACGGGGTCGGACGGCCGGAAGCGGGCGGGGTCGGCGTGGCCGGTGGTCAGGACCACGGAGCCGAGGGCGCGGACCGGGACCATCTCGGTGGAGACCTGGGCGAGGACCGCCTGGCCGGCCGGGTCGGCGGCGTGGTCGTCGAGGTGGACGGCCAGCAGGGTGTCCCCGGCGAGCACGAGGGCCGTGATGTGCCGGTGGATCTCCTCGTAGTCGAAGTGCGTGTCCACGTGGACGAGGTGCGCGTCCGGGGTGCGGCCTTCGAGCTCGACGGCGATGGCGTGCGCCACGAGGTCCGGGTAGAAGCCGGCGCGGACGAGCGAGGCGTCGAGGCCGCCGCTGCCGTCCAGGGTGCGGGCCTCGCGCTGCCGGCCCTCGGCCTCGGGGGCGTCGGGGCGGTGGTCGGGACGGCCGGGCTCGTGACTCCTGCGGAACGGGCTCATGTCCCCCATGCTACGGGTCCGGTGCCGGGCCGTCCGGGCCCGCTGTGGACGGCCCGGTCAGCGGCCGCGCAGCGCGCGCCGGGCCGAGTCGGTGCGGCGGGCCGCGTTGGCGACGTGCACCTCGGCCTGCAGCACCGTCACGCCCTCGGGGGCGGCCAGCACGGGCGCGAAGCGCAGGCGGGCGACCTGCGGCAGGTCGTCCTTGAGGACGCTGACGCGGCCCACGAGGTCCTCCAGCGCGGCGAGGTTGACGGAGGGCACCCCGCCGGTGCCGCGCAGCTTCACGGCGGCGCGGGGGGCGCGGACCATGCGGGCCACGTCCCGGTCCGTGAGCGGGGGCACGCGGTGCACCCAGTCCCCCAGCAGGTCCGTGGCGTCGCCGGCGATGCCGAAGGAGACCACGGGGCCCAGCAGCGGGTCCTCGAGCGCCGTGAGCATGCAGGCCTGGCCGGCGGGGGCCATGGCCTGGACCTCGAGCTCGCGCACGCCGAACGGCGCGAGCAGACGGCGCATGTGCTCGACGTTGCGGCGCAGGGAGTCGGCGTCCACCACGTTCAGGCGGACGCCGCCCAGGTCGAGTCGGTGCCGCAGGTGGGGGTCCACGGCCTTGAGCGCCACGGGGAAGCCGAGCCGCTCGGCGGCCGCCACGGCCTCGTCGGCGGTCTCGAACCGGGCCGAGGGCAGCACGGTGATCCCGTAGTGGCCCAGCAGCGTCTCGGTCTCCTCGTCGGAGAGCCGGACGAGTTCGGTGCCCTCGGCACGCGCGGCGGCCGCCTCCACGAGCTCCTCGGCCTCGTGCGGGTGCAGGCCGGTCGGCTCGAGCGGCTCGCCGACCTCCTGGCGGCGCCAGTGGACGTAGTCCGCGAGCGCGCCGAGCACGGTCATGGCCTGCTGCGGCGACGGGTAGAAGGGCAGACCGGGCTGCAGGGAGCCGGGCTCGGCGTCGTCGTCGACGGGACCGGCGGCGCCGAGCGTGGCCCCGCGGTAGCGCGGGGAGACGACGTCGGTCAGGCAGCCGAGCACGGGGATGCGGGCGTCCCGGGTCGCGTCGGCGAGGGCGTGGGCCAGTCGCTCCGGCTCGTCGTCCGCCTGGTGCAGGCCGAGGCGGGCCAGCACCACGACGGCGTCGGCCTGCTCGTGGCGGACGGCGTCCCGGACGGCGGAGACCAGCGTCTCGGCGGGCGGGGCGATGCCCTGCTCGCTGCCGACGAGGCCGACGGTGGCCGTGACCTCCAGCCCGGCCTCGGCCGCGGCGTCGCGGCCCAGCCGGTCCAGGGCGAGGGAGTCGGCCACGAGGACGACGCGGTGGCCCGTGGGCAGCGGCTGGCTGGCCACGGCCATGAGGATGTCGAGCATGGCCTCGTGCGTGTGGGCCTCGAGCACGCCGGTCTGGTCGAGCATCGAGTCCACGGTGCCCTCGGGGGCCTGGGTGGTGCGGGTCTCGTGGCCCGGGGGCAGGAAGCGCCCGGTGACGTCGGAGCGGACCACCACGACGGGCTTGGTGCGGGAGAGCCGCCGGGCGATGCGGGAGAACTTGCGTGGGTTGCCGAACGACTCGAGGTACACACCGACGGCGGCGGTGTGGGGGTCCGCCTCGAAGAACTGCATGGCGTCGTTGCCCGAGACGTCCGCACGGTTGCCGGCGCTGATCGAGGTGGAGATCCCCACCCCGCGGCGCTTGACGCCGGCGGAGACCATGGCGCCGACGGCGCCGGACTGGCTGAACAGCCCGACGGGGCCGCGCTGGGCCAGGCCCGGGGACGGGGAGGCGTTGAGGCGGATCGCGGGGTCGGTGCGGACCAGGCCGGCCGAGGCCGGGCCGATCACGCGCATGCCGTGGGCGCGGGCGAGGGAGACCAGGCGGCGCTGGGCCTCGAGCCCCTCGGCGCCGGCGTCGGCGTAGCCCGAGGTGAGGACCACGAGGCCCTGGGCCCCGGCCGCGGCGGCCTCGGGGATGAGGGCCTCGACCTCGTCGGCGGGCACAGCGACGACGACGAGGTCGACCGGCTCGCCGATGTCGGCCAGGGAGCGGTGGGCGGTGAGGCCCTGGACGTCCTCGGCGGCGCGGTTCACGGCGTGGACGGCTCCCGTGAAGCCCGCCTCGAGGACGTGGCGCAGCACGAGCGAGCCGACGGCCTGCGGATCGCGGGAGGCGCCGACGACGGCCACGGACGCGGGCTCGACCAGCTCGGCGACGCTGCGGGACTCGGCGCGGTGCTCGCGGGACTCGACGACGGCGCGCCACCGGGCGGTGGGGTCGATGGGGAACTCGACGGCCACGACGCCGTCCTCGAAGCGGCGAGTCACCTCGAAGCCGGACTCCTGGAACACCGAGAGCATCTTGCGGTTCTCGGGCAGGACCTCGGCGGTGAAGCGGCGGATGCCGTTCTCGCGGGCGGCCACGGCGAGGTGCTCCATGAGGATGGAGCCCAGTCCGCGGCCCTGCGCGGCGTCGGAGATGTTGAAGGCGACCTCCGCGGCGTCGGAGTCCCCGTAGCGGTCGTAGCGGCCCACGCCGAGCAGTCGGCCGCCGCGGGTGATCACGAACGCCACCCGGTCCCGGTGGTCCACGTGGGTGAACCGGTCCAGGTCCTTGGCGCTCAGCTCGGACTTGTACGTGAAGTAGCGCAGGTAGATGGAGTTCTCGGACTGCCCGGCGTGCATGCGCTGCAGCTCGGCGGCGTCCTCGGGCGAGATGGGCCGCAGGTGGGCCGTCGCACCGTCACGGAGCACCACATCGGCCTCCCAGTGGGAGGGATATCCGCGGACGGCTTCGGTCTCACCCATAGGATCACTGTAGACAATCCCCGACGCCGTGAGGACTCCCCGACCACCATGATGGCCCGTTCATCCCGTTCCCGCCCCGCCGAGCAGGACGCCCCGCGCCCGCTGCCGCTGGAGCAGGAGAACATCGTCGACGTCGACGTCTCCGAGGAGATGGAGGCGTCCTTCCTCGAGTACGCCTACTCGGTGATCTACTCGCGCGCCCTGCCGGACGCGCGCGACGGCCTCAAGCCGGTGCAGCGGCGCATCCTCTACATGATGTCCCGCATGGGCCTGCGCCCGGACCGCGGCCACGTGAAGTCCGCCCGTGTGGTGGGCGAGGTGATGGGCAAGCTGCACCCCCACGGCGACGCCGCGATCTACGACGCGATGGTCCGCCTCGCCCAGCCGTTCTCCCTGCGCCTGCCCGTGGTGGACGGGCACGGCAACTTCGGCTCGCTCGACGACGGCCCCGCGGCCCCGCGCTACACGGAGGCCCGCATGGCCCCGGCCGCCCTGGCGCTCACCGCGGACCTCGACGAGGGCACCGTGGACTTCGTCCCCAACTACGACAACCAGCTCCAGCAGCCGGCCGTGCTGCCCGCCGCCTACCCCAACCTGCTCGTCAACGGCACCACCGGCATCGCCGTCGGCATGGCCACGAACATGGCCCCGCACAACCTGCGCGAGGTCGTGGCGGGCGCGCGCCACCTGCTCGCGGACCCCGAGGCGGACCTCGAGGCGATCATGGCCCACATCCCCGGCCCCGACCTCCCCTCGGGCGGCCGGATCGTGGGGCTCGACGGCGTCCGCGACGCCTACGCGACCGGCCGCGGCACGTTCCGCATGCGGGCCGCCGTCGCCGTGGAGCAGGTCTCCGCGCGGCGCACCGGCCTGGTCGTCACCGAGCTGCCGTACGGCGTGGGCCCCGAGAAGGTCATCGAGCGGATCAAGGCCGGCGTCGACGCGAAGAAGCTCAGCGGCATCGCCGACGTCGTGGACCTGACGGACCGCAAGAACGGGCTGCGCCTGCAGATCGAGCTCAAGTCCGGGTTCAACCCCCAGGCCGTGCTGGCCGCCCTGTACCGGCACACCCCGCTCGAGGAGACGTTCGGGATCAACAACGTCGCGCTCGTCGACGGCCAGCCGCAGACCCTGGGCCTGCTGCCCCTGCTGCGGGTCTACGTGGACCACCGTCTGGACGTGGTGCGGCGCCGCACCGGGCACCGCCTCGGCAAGCACCGCGACCGCCTCCACCTCGTCGAGGGCCTGCTGCTGGCGCTCGTGGACATCGACGAGGTCATCGAGATCATCCGTTCCTCGGACGACACCACGGCCGCGCGCACCCGCCTCATGGGCGTCTTCGACCTCACCCAGGTGCAGGCCGACCACATCCTGGAGCTGCGGCTGCGCCAGCTGACGAGATTCTCCCGCATCGAGCTGGAGGCCGAGCGCGACGAGCTGCAGGCCGCGATCGCCGAGCTCGAGGCGATCCTCGCCTCCGACGCGCGGCTGCGCGAGGTGGTCTCGGCCGAGCTGCAGGCCGTCGCCGACGAGCACGGCGACGACCGGCGCACGGTCCTGCTCGAGGCCGAGACCGCCGCGGCCCCCGCCGCCGGGCCCGCACCGTCCGGGCCCACCCCCGCCGGCGCCGCGGAGGCCGGGGCGGACCTGATGGTCCCGGACACGGCGTGCTGGGCCCTGCTCTCCACCTCCGGACGCCTGCTGCGCACCGCGGACCGCACGCCGATCGCCCCGCAGGGCCGGCGCCGCAAGCACGACGCCTTCGCCTCCGTGGTCCCGACGACGGCCCGCGGTGAGATCGGGGCCCTCACCTCCGCCGGCGCGCTGCACCGCCTCCAGGCGGTCGACCTGCCGGTGGCCGGCGAGCCGTCCGCGGCCCCCGCGATGACCGCGGCCGTCCCCGCCGCGGAGCTGGTGCCCCTGGCCAAGGGCGAGACGCTCGTGGCCCTGGTCCCCCTGGACGCCGTCCTGGCGCTGGGCACCGCCCACGGGGTCGTCAAGCGCGTCCGGCCGGAATGGCCCCTGAACCGCCAGGTCGTCGACGCCGTCGCCCTGAAGGACGGCGATGCGGTGGTCGGCGCCGCCCCCGCCCCGGACGAGGCCGACCAGCTCGTCTTCCTCACCCGCACCGGCCAGCTGCTGCGCTACGCCGCCTCCGCCGTGCGCCCCCAGGGCCCGGCCGGCGGCGGTGTCGCGGGCATCCGGCTGGCCGCCGGGGACACGGTGCTCGCGTTCGGGGTGGCCCCCGCCGCCTCCCTCACCGAGACCGGTGCGGACGCCGCCGCCCACCCACGGCCCGCCGTCGTGGTGACCGTGACGGACGGCGAGGCGGACGTGCTCGGCTCCGCCCCGGGCTCCGTCAAGGTCACGCCGCTCGGGGAGTATCCGGCCAAGGGCCGCGGCACCGGCGGCGTGCGCGCCCACCGGCTGCTCAAGGGCGAGAGCGGCCTCGAGCTCGGCTGGATCGGCGCTGCGCCCGCGCTCGCGGCCTCGCGGGCCGGGGTGGCCCGCGCGCTGCCGATCGAGTACGGGCGTCGGGACGGCTCGGGCGTGCCCGTGGACCAGCGCATCGAGGCCGTCGGTGCCGGCGCCTCCCCCGACCTCGTCTCGGCCCCGCCCGCCGAGGACGACGCCGTGGCCGTGTCCGCGGACTGATCAGGGGGCCTCAGCAACCGACCCGCACAGGGACGTCACCGTCCTCGAGCAGCCTGCCGTCATGGGTGACGATCACGACGATCCTGTCTGCCAGAGCCCGGCGCAGATCCGTGATGAGGGCGCGTGCCTCGTCGGCGTCCACGTGTGCGGTCGGCTCGTCCAGCAGCACGACATCGGCGCGGGCCACGAGAGCCCGGGCCACGGCCAGGCGTTGACGCTGCCCGCCCGAGAGCCGCTGCCCGCCAGGGCCGACGCGCGTGTCCAGGCCCTGCGGTGCCGCGGCCAGCCACGGACCCAGTCCCACCAGCTCGAGCGCGGCGGTGAGCTCTGCGTCGGACGGGGCGTCCGCGACGCCGCGGGCCAGGGCGAGGTTGCCGCGCGCCGTGGAGTCGAAGATCAGGGCGTCCTGCGGGGTCCAGGCGACCCGGGCCAGCGCCGTCGCGTCCGGGCGGACCGGGTCCGGCTGGGGCGTCGGGGGCACGGTCTCGAGCGTGTACCGGCCGGCGGTCAGGGGCAGGAAGCCCAGCAGCACGGCCAGCAGGGTCGACTTCCCGGATCCGGAGGGCCCGGTGACGACGGCGACGTCCCCGGGGGCCAGGTCGAGCTCCAGGTCGGTCCACAGCGGCGGCGCACCGGGGTGGGCGAAGGCGGCCTCGACCAGGCGCAGGCGGCACACCCGTGCCTCCGGCTCTGCGGCCTCCGCCGGCTCAGGCGGCGCCGCGGCAGCTCCGCCCTCCTCCGGGCCGAGCAGCTCGCCGGTCGCCCGCGCCCGATCCGCCAGGGTGCCCCAGTGCTGGGCGGCGGCGGCCAGCGCCCCATAGGGCTCGGCCCAGGAGAGTGCGAGCAGCACCACCAGGGCCGCGACCGGCGCTGAGGTGCCGGTGTGGGCCGCCGCGGCCGCCGCGGCCACCGCGATCCCCCCGGAGGCCGCGACCGCCAGCGCCCGGCCCCCGCCGGCGGCCCACGCGGCCCGACGGCGGGGACGCTGCAGCCGGTCGTCCAGCACCGCCAGTCCCCTCAGCGCAGGCTCGGTCAGCCCCAGCCCGCGCAGGTCCCCGGCCGCGTTCAGCACGGCGGCCACACGGTCGACGAGCGCGCCCTGCCCTCGCACCTGGGCCGCGGTCTGGCGGCGGTCCAGGACGGCGACCAGCGCGGGGATCACCACCAGGGCGACCGCCCCGGGCACCAGGGCCACGACCGCCAGCTCCGGGGCCAACGCCCAGGTCAGGGCGGCGGTGGCCAGCCAGGCGAGCAGGGCCGCCGGGGCAGGCACGAGCACCCGGGGCACCGCGTCCCGAAAGGCGTCCACGTCCGAGACCAACAGGGACAGGGCGCCGTCGGTCCGGCCCACCCGCCCCCACAGCCGGGGTTGACGGCCCAGCGCGTCCCACAGGCGCAGCCGCAGCTCCGTGGCCCAGCCGAACACGGCGTCGTGGGTGGTCAGCCGGTCCAGGTAGCGGAACACGGCCCGGGACAGGCCGAACCCGCGCACCAGCACGATCACGGCCAGCAGGTAGAGCACCGGCGGCCGCGTCGAGGCGGTGACGATCAGCCAGCCGGACAGTGCCGCCAGCAGTGCCGCGGACACGTGGGTCCCGGCGGCCCAGCCGATGCCGGCCCAGAGCTTCGGTTGCCGCCACGGCAGCAGCCGCAGTCCGGCCCGCAGCGAGACCTGTCGCGGGGTGACCGGCTCCGGCCGCGCACGCCCCTGGGCGGCGGCGACCGGCATAGCCGTGGCCGGGGATCCGGCGGTCGGACCGGCGCCGGGGGCCAGCCGGACGATGGCGTTGGCGGCCGTCAGCAGGGTGGGATCGTGGGAGGCGGCCAGCACGGTGCACTGCGGCGTGCTCAGCCCGGGCACCGCACCGGAGGGCAAGGCCGCGAGGGTCTCGACGACGACGGCGGCGACGGCGCCGTCCAGGTGGGCGGTGGGCTCGTCCAGGAGTACGAGCCACGGGCCGGTCCCGTCCGCGGCGTGCAGGCGGGCCAGGAGGCGGGCGACCGCGACCCGCCGGCACTCCCCCGGACTCAGATCGGCCGGGTCCCGCTCCTGGAGACCCTCGAGCGCCACGGCGGCCAGCACGGCGGAGCGAACGGGACCGGGCAGCGCACCCCCGGCGGCCAGGTCCAGTTCGCCGGCGACCGTGCGCTCGGTCAGCACGGGGTGCTGCCCGATCCAGAGGGTGCGTTCCGTGTCGACTCCGGCGACCCGGCCGGTGGCCTCGGCGGCGTCCTGGCGCAGCAGGCCGGCCAGCAGACGCAGGACGGTGGACTTGCCGGTGCCGGAGGGCCCGGCCAGCGCGGTCAGGCGACCCGGGAGCGCGCTGAGGTCGAGCCCCCCGAGCACCTGCCGTCCGGCCAGCCGAACGCTCAGGTCCCGAATCACGACGCCGCCGTCCCGGTCCGGCCCGGAGGCCGGCCCGAGCGTGTCGAGCACGGGGGCCGGGACGGGGGCGTTGGCCGCGGCCCGGGCGCGGGACTCGGCCTCGCGGCCGTCCTCGGAGGCGTGGAAGGCCGCGCCGACCTCCCGCAGCGGCAGGTAGAGCTCGGCGGCGAGGATGAGGACCACCAGGCCGTCGAGAAGCGCCATCTGCCCGTTCACCAGGCGCAGTCCGATGAACACCGCCATGACGGCCACGGACAGGGAGGCGATCAGCTCGAGGGCGAGACCGGAGAGGAATGCGGTGCGCAGCGTGACCATCGTGGCCGCGTGGTGCCGCTGGGAGACCTCCTGCAGAGCGCGGCGCTGGACGCCGGCCCGGTGGAGTCCGACGAGCACCGGCAGGCCGCGGGCGAGCTCCAGCAGGTGCCCGGCCAGCCGGTCGAGCCCGTCCTGGGCGGCATCGATGCGCTCCTGGGTGTGGCGGCCCACCAGGATCATGAACAGGGGAACCAGGGGCAGGGTGATGGCGGCCACCACGGCGGAGACGAGGTCGTGGGTGAGGATCCACACGCCCAGGGCCGCCGGGACCACGGCGGTGGCGGCCAGCGCGGGCAGGGCTTCGGTGTAGTGGTCGTCCAGGCTCTTGAGGCCGTGGGTGACCAGGACGGCATCGGCGCCGGAACGGGGGCGTCCGCCGTCGGCGGCGGCCAGTCGTTGGGCGACGACGGCGGCCCGCACCTGCTGCTGGGCCCCCAGCGCGGCGCGGCGGCCCACCACGCGCTGCCCCGCCTCCGCCAGGGCACGCAGGGCCACCCCGGCCGCCCCGAGCAGCACGGGGCCGCTCAGGGTCTGCGCGGCGGGCACAGGGCCCACGGGGGCCGGCGGGTGGAACAGCAGGTCGAGCAGCCGGGCGGAGTCCTCGGGGTCCAGGGTCATCGCCAGGCCGGTGATCAGCCGGGCCAGGGATTCGGCGAGCAGGATCCAGCCGAGCGCGCGCAGCACGGCGAGGGCCAGCAGGGCCGGCAGGGCCCGAAGTGCGGCCGGGGTCATCGGGGGCCGGGCCCGACGGGTCGGGCCCGGAGGCGGCCCGGCCGCCGAGGCGGAGCGCTCGACGGCCGGGGCGGCGGGGCGGCTGGGGCTCACAGCGGCTCCACCAGGTGGGCCTCCGGGATGTGGGTGTCGGCCAGACGGCGGCGGAACATCCAGTAGGACCACCCCGTGTAGGCCAGCACGATGGGCACGAAGATCAGGGAGATCACGGCCATCAGGCCCAGGGTGTACGGGCCGGAGGAGGCCAGCTGAGCGGTGAGGCTGAACTGCGGGTCCACCGTAGAGGGCAGCACGACCGGGTACTGGGTGACCATGATCGCCGTCCACGCCAGCACCAGAACCAGCGTCAGGGACGTGAAGGCCAGGCCCTCGCGGCCGGCCCGGGCGGCCACCACCGACGCGGCCACCGCCACGACGGCCAGCACCAGCAGCGCCCAGGTCCACGGGCGGTCGCCGCGGGCCACCACGAGCCCTGCCCAGACCAGCAGCGGCAGCACGGCCAGCGGGGTCCACGTGGACAGGAAGCGGGCGGCCGACCGGCGGGGGGCGCCGTCGGTCTTCAGGCCGATGAACGCCCACGCCTGCGCCAGGGAGAAACCGACCACGGCCAGACCACCGAGCAGCGCCGGGCCGGTCACCCACACGAAGGGGCCGCCCACCCGGTCCCCGTTGGCGTCCAGCGGCAGGCCGGTCGTCGTCAGCACGAGCAGCACGCCGGCCATGAAGGCCGCCAGGAACGAGCCGATGCCCAGGGTCCAGGTCCAGATCTCCCGGCCGGCGTCGGTGGCGGCCTTGCCGCGGTACTCGATGGACACCGCCCGCAGGATCAGACCGAACAGCATCACGAGCATCGGCAGGTACAGGGTGGAGAACACCGCCGCGTACCAGAACGGGAAGGCCGCGAACATCGCTCCGACGGCGGTGATCAGCCACACCTCGTTGCCCTCCCAGACGGGGCCGATGATGTTCAGCAGCACCCGGCGCCGTGGCTCGTCCCGCGCCCAGAAGCGCACGAGCATGCCGACCCCGAGGTCGAAGCCCTCGAGGGCCAGGTAGCCGAGCCAGAGCACGGCGATGATGACGTACCAGTAGACGGGAAGGACCTCAGCCATGGTCGTGCTGTCCTCTCTGCGAGCGGGTCAGTAGGCGAACGCGAGCACGTCGTCGCGGTCGCGCTTCTGTTCATCGGAGTGCTCGGCGGCGGTGAGCTCCGGCATGGCGGCCGGGACGCCGCCGCGGACGAACCGGGTCAGCAGGAAGACCTCGACGCCCAGCAGCACCGCGTAGATCCCGACCAGGACGATCAGGGACACGAGGACCTCTTCACCCGTGACCCCGGGCGAGACGGCCGCGGCGGTGAACATGTACACCTGATCCACGCCCATCGCCGGGTTCGGGTACACCACGAACGGCTGCCGGCCCATCTCGGTGAACACCCAGCCGGTCATGTTCGCCGCGAACGGCGCCCCGATCGAGGCCACGGCCAGGCGCATCCAGCCACGGGAGGCCGGGACGGTGCCGCGGCGGGAGAACCACAGCGCGCCCAGTGCCGCGAGCGCGCCGAGTCCGCCGAAGAGGATCATGAGCCGGAATCCCCAGTAGGTGACCTCCATCAGCGGCAGATAGGAGATCTCGCTGCCGGCGCGGTCGCCGTAGAGCTCGGAGTCGGGCAGGTGCGTGCCGTACTTCTGCTCGAACTCCGGCAGCAGGGTGTTGATGCCGCGCACCGGCGTGGTGAAGTCCTCGTACGCGAGGTAGGAGAGCAGGCCCGGCACCTCGATCACGCCCTGGACGTCCTCGCAGGTGGTCGCTCCACCCGAGCGCACATCGCCGAGGGTGAGCACGGAGAACGCGGTGCCGTCGTGGCAGGCGGCCTCCGCGGCGGCCATCTTGGTGGGCTGGAAGTGGATCATCTGCTGGGCCTGGGCATGGCCGGAGAATGCGGTGCCGACGAAGCCGATCAGGGCGACGGCCGCCCCGGCGCGCAGCGAGGTGAGCCAGACGCGGTGGTCGGTGCGGTCCCGGGCGGCGGTGCCGGCGTCGCCGACGACGACCAGGCCCGCCTCGTCCACGACGTCGATGCCGTCCCGGCGGCGCTTCCACAGGTGGTACCAGGCGATCCCCACGAGGAAGCCGCCGGCCACGGCCCAGGAACCGAAGATGGTGTGCGGGTAGTGGGTGAGGACGATCGGGTTGGTCAGCACGGCGCCGAGGTCGTTGAGCACCGGGCGGCCGTCGACGACCTCATAGCCCACCGGGTGCTGCATGAAGCCGTTGGCCACCATGATGAAGTAGGCCGAGAGGTTGATCCCCAGCACCGCGCACCACAGGGCGGCCAGGTGGAGTCTTCGCGGGATCCGGTCCCAGCCGAAGATCCAGATGCCCAGGAACACCGATTCCAGGAAGAACGCGATGAGCGCCTCGAGGGCCAGCGGCGCCCCGAAGACGTCCCCGACGAACCGGGAGTACTCCGACCAGGCCATGCCGAACTGGAACTCCTGCACCAGCCCGGTGGCCACGCCCATGATGAAGTTGATCAGGAACAGCTTTCCCCAGAACTTCGTCATCCGCAGGTAGTGGTCCTTGCCCGTGGCGACCCAGAGGGTCTGCAGGACGGCGACGACGAGGCCGAGTCCGATGGTCAGCGGGACCATGAGGAAGTGGTAGACGGTGGTGATGCCGAACTGCCACCGTGCGAGTTCGAGGGGATCCACGAGGCTGCGCTCCTGAGACAGGCGTTCGACCGCGACAACGCGGTCGCTGGATACCACCACCCTAGTCCGTCGGACGTCGTGACATCGCCGGACGGCGCCGGGCCGACGACGCCCTGACCGTGTCCGCGGACTGTCCCGGCCGAGGCGACCCTGTTCGCCTCGGGCCGATCGAGGCCTCCGACGGGCGCCCCGCCCGACCCCTCCGATACAGTGGGCTGTCGTCTCACCGCAGGTGAGCGCCCCCTCCCCGACCCCCGCAGATTGGTCCTGGTGACGAACGTGTCCGGCAACGCCAGCTACGAGTACTCCCGCGCCGCCCTCCTGGCGGTCACCGAGGTGGAGGCCCCCGTCGAAGTCACCTCGCAGGACCTCGACGACCAGCTGGCGGAGGTGCTCACCCGCCTGCGCCTGCCCGGCTCCCTCCTGGAGCGGGTGGCCGGTGTGCGCAGCCGACGGAACTGGGACGAGACCGAGGACTTCCAGGAGGCCGCCGCGCGCGCCGGCGTCGCGGCCCTGGAGCAGGCCGGCGTCCCGCGGGAGCGGGTGGGCCTGCTCGTGAACACGTCGGTGACCCGGGCCACGCTCGAGCCCTCCGTGGCCGTGCGGATCCACCACCTCATGGGGCTGCCCACCTCGGCGACCAACTTCGACATCACGAACGCGTGCCTCGGGTTCGTCAACGGCCTCATGCTCGCCTCCACCCTGGTGGACGCCGGCCAGATCGACTACGCGGTCGTGGTCGCCGCCGAGGACGCCTCGAAGGTGCAGGCCGCCACCGTGGCCAACCTGCACGCCGAGACCACGCACCGCGGCAACTTCATGGAGCAGTTCGCGTCCCTGACGTTGGGCTCCGGGGCCGCCGCCGCCGTCGTCGGCCGCATCGAGGACCACCCGGACGCCCATCGGATCGTCCGCGGGATCACCCGCGCCGGCACCGACCACCACGGCCTGTGCGTGGGCGACCACCACGGCATGTACACCGACTCCACCGCCCTGCTCAAGGACGGTCTCGAGCTCGTGATGGACGCGTGGCACGACGTCCCGGCGGAGTGGGCGTGGCCGGAGGCCGACCGGTTCATCACCCACCAGGTCTCGCAGATGCACACCGACGCGATCGCGGAGTCCGCCCACCTGGACCCGGCGCGCATCCCGACGACGTTCCCCACGCTGGGCAACGTCGGCCCGGCGTCGTTGCCCATCACCCTCGTGCGGGAGATGGACTCCCTGGAGGACGGGGACACAGTGGTCTGCCTGGGCGTGGGCTCGGGTCTGAACACCGCGATGCTCGAGATCGAATGGTGAGCTGAAGGAGCCAGAGCCATGCCCCAGATCCCCGCCGCCCCCGCCGCCCTGCCGCCGGCCGACCGACTGCCCGGCTGGGACCCGGCATGGTCCCGCCTCGTGGAGATCCGCTCCGCCGCGGACCCGGAGGGGACCGTGCGGACGCTGCACGTGGCGGACACCGGTCCCGTGCTCGCGGCGGCCGGGGCCGAGATCGTCGGCACGATCGTGGCGGTGCACGGCAACCCGACCTGGTCCTGGCTGTGGCGGTCCCTGCTCGCGGAGACCGTGCGCCGGGCACGCCGGGGCATGGCCGCGTGGCGCGTCGTGGCGCCGGACCAGCTGGACATGGGCTTCTCCGAGCGCCTCGCGCACGCGGGCTCCCCGTCCGCCGCGTCGATGGGCCGTGCCGGCGACACCTACCGCACGCTGGGTGGCCGCATCGACGACCTGGACGCCCTGCTGGCGGCTCTCGGGCTGCGCGACCTGGCAGCCACCGGCCACCCGCTGATCACGCTCGGCCACGACTGGGGCGGCGTCGTGTCCCTCGGCTGGGCGGCGCGTCATCCGGAGCTGGTGGCCGGCGTCGCGACCCTGAACACCGCGGTCCACCAGCCCGAGGGGGCGCCGATCCCCGCCCCGCTGCAGGCCGCCCTCGCCGGGCCCGTCCTGCCGGCCTCCACCGTCACCACGGACGCCTTCCTCTCCGTGACGACCTCCCTCGCCACGCCGGCCCTCGACCGCGAGACCCGGGCGGCCTACCACCTGCCCTACGACACGGCGGCCCGACGCGGCGGCGTCGGCGGCTTCGTCGCGGACATCCCGGCCGACCCCCGCCACGGCAGCCATCCCGAACTGCAGCGGGTGGGAGAGGACCTCGCCGCCCTGGGCCGCACCGACGTGCCCGCTCTCATCCTGTGGGGCGCCGACGACCCGGTCTTCCTGGACCGCTACCTCGACGACCTCCGCGACCGCCTGCCCCACGCGCGCGTGCACCGTTACGAGCAGGCGGGACACCTGCTCGTGGACGACCGCGACATCACCGCGCCCCTGCTGCAGTGGGCCCAGCTGCTGCGCGGCGGCCAGCTCTCCGACCCCGCCTCGGGGCTGCCGGGCCCCGTCCCGCACGCCACCGCCGACGCCGCCGCCGACCCGGGCCTGGAGGTGGACCTCGGGGAGGATCCCGGAGCCCGCGAGCCCGGCGTGGTCCGGCTCTGGGACCACCTGCGCGACTGGGGCGCCCCCGGCTCGGACCACCGCGAGTACACGGCGCTGGTGGACATGGCCGGCGCCCAGGCCGGCCGCTCGCTCGTGGGAACCGCCCGCCGACCCGTGGCCGTCACCTGGGGCGAGCTGCAGGAGATGGTCTCGGCCATCGCCACCGGGCTGTGGGCCGCGGGCATGCGGCCGGCCGACCGGGTCGCCATGCTCGTGCCGCCGGGCCGCGACCTGTCGGCGGCCCTGTACGCCGTGCTGCGCGTGGGCGCCGTCGCCGTGGTGGCGGACCAGGGCCTCGGCGTCAAGGGCATGACCCGGGCGATGAAGTCGGCCCGCCCCCGGTGGATCATCGGCCGCACCCCCGGGCTGACGCTCGCCCGCGCCCAGTCGTGGCCGGGCACCCGGATCTCCGTGACCGAGCCGGGCGCCGCCCAGCGCCGCCTGCTCGACGTCTCCGACTCGCTCTACGCGATGGTCGACCGCCACCGCGACCCGGCCGCGGGCGACGCCGTCGACGAGCACGGCACCGTGCTGCCCGAGCCCGCCCTGGACGCGGACGCCGCGGTGCTGTTCACCTCCGGCTCCACGGGCCCGGCCAAGGGCGTCGTGTACACGCACGAGCGGCTGGGCCGCCTCGTGGCGCTGATCTCCCGCACCCTGGGCATCCGCCCGGGCGGGTCCCTGCTGGCCGGCTTCGCCCCGTTCGCGCTGCTCGGACCCGCCCTCGGCGCCGCGTCCGTCTCCCCGGACATGGACGTCACCCAGCCGGCCACCCTCACCGCGCAGAAGCTGGCCGACGCCGCGATCGCCGGGCAGTCGAGCGTGCTGTTCGCCTCCCCCGCCGCCCTGGCGAACGTGGTCGCGACCGCCGACGGCCTCGACGCGCCCCGGCGCGAGGCCCTCGACGCCGTGCGCCTCGTGCTCTCGGCCGGCGCCCCCGTGCACCCGCAGCTGATGCGTCAGGTCTCGGACCTGATGCCGAACGCCCGGGTCCACACGCCGTGGGGCATGACCGAGGGGCTGCTGCTCACGGACATCGACGGCGCCGAGGTGCAGCGCCTGCGCACCGCCGACGACGAGGGCGTCTGCGTGGGCTCCGCGCTGCCCACGGTGTCCCTGGCCATCGCGCCGCTGCTCGAGGACGGCAGCGCCGAGGACGTCATCCTCGACCCCGCGCGGGGCCACGGCGTCCTCGGCGAGATCGTGGTCAGCGCCCCCCACCTGAAGGACCGCTACGACGCGCTCTGGCACACCGACCAGCAGAGCAAGCGCGACGGGCTGTGGCGGCGGGACGGCCGGGTGTGGCACCGCACCGCCGACGTCGGCCACTTCGACGCCGAGGGCCGCGTCTGGCTCGAGGGTCGGCTCCAACACGTGATCACCACGCCCGAGGGCCCGGTCGGTCCGGGCGGGCCCGAGAAGACCGTCGACGCGCTCGGGCCGGTGCGGCGCAGCGCCGTCGTCGGCGCCGGGCCCCGGGGCACGCAGGCCGTGGTCGTCGTCGTGGAGGCGGCCGTGCCGGCCACGCGCCCGGCGCGGCGCCCGGGTCACCACCGCGACGGCCGACCCAAGCAGGGCCTCGCCCCGACCGCGCTGGCCTCCGCCGTGCGCGCGGCCCTCGAGCCGCTGCCGGTGGCCGCGGTGCTCGTGGCGGATGAGATCCCCACGGACATCCGGCACAACTCCAAGATCGACCGCGCCCGGGTGGCCGACTGGGCGGAGGCCGTGCTCGCCGGCGGGAAGGCGGGTGCGCTGTGAGCGGCTTCGGCTACGACGTCGGCCTCGATGCCGCCGGCATGCCCGACCTCGTCGAGCGCCTCGAGTCGCGCCGCGTCCTGGTGACCGGCGCCTCGGGGCTGCTGGGCGCGGGCGTCGCCCGGGTGCTCGCCGATGCCGGCAACGACGTGACCACCCTGCAGCGGCGTCCCTCGGGCGTGCCCGGTGCGCGGGACGTGCGTGGCTCCGTGACCGACCCGGCCGCCGTCGAGGAGGCCCTGACCGGCGCGGACACCGTGGTGCACGTGGCCGCGAAGGTGTCCGTGTCCGGCCCCGAGCACGAGTACGAGGCCGTGAACGTCGAGGGCACGCGCATCCTGCTGCACGCCGCGCAGCGCCACGGCGTGCGACGCTTCGTCCACGTCTCCTCCCCCTCCGTGGCGCACGCCGGCGACTCCATCGTCGGCGAGGGCGCCGGAGCCGCCAGCCCCGAGCACGCGCGCGGACCCTACGCCCGCACGAAGGCGGCCGGCGAGCGACTGGCCCTGGCCGCCGACCGCGACGACTTCCGCGTCCTCGTGCTGCGCCCCCACCTGATGTGGGGGCCCGGGGACCTGCAGCTCACCGACCGGATCGTGCAGCGTGCGCGGGCCGGGCGGATGCCCGTGCTCGGCACGGGCGCTCCCCTGGTCGACACGCTGTACACGGCCAACGCCGTCGAGGCCGTGGTGGCGGCCGTGTCCGCGGCGGACGTGCACCACGGCGAGGCCCTCGTGGTGACCAACGGCGAGCCGCGACCGGTCGGCGAGCTGATCCGCCAGATCGCGCTGGCGGGCGGTGCCGCGGAACCCGAGCGCCGCGTCCCGGCGGGCCTGGCCCGGCGTGCCGGCGCCCTGATCGAGCGGGCGTGGGAGCGGGACCTGTTCGGGCTGCGGTCCCGGGGCGTGGGCTCCGACGACGGCGAGCCGCCGCTGACCGAGTTCCTCGCCGAGCAGCTCTCGACCGCCCACTGGTTCGACCAGCGGCGCACCCGTGAGGTCCTCGCGTGGACGCCGACCGTGAGCATCGACGAGGGCCTGCACCGCGTCGCGGCGTACTACCGCGACCGCTGACGTCCGCCGCGGTCGGAGCAGCCGCCCGCCCAGGGCTTTCGTTCGGGAAACGGCGCGGGTCACGCCGCTTTCGTTCGGGAAACGGCGCGGGTCACGCCGCTTTCGTTCGGGAAACGGCGGAGACTGCGCCGCCGTCGTCTCGGTGCCCGCCGTTTCCCGAACGACGACGCTCCTGGGGCCGCCGTTTCCCGAACGAAAGTGGGGGGTCAGGCGTCGATGCGCTCGCGGTCCAGCTCGTCGGCGTGGGAGACGATGAAGTCCTTGCGGGGGGCCACGGCGGAGCCCATGAGCAGGTCGAAGACCCGCTCGGCGGCCTCCACCTCGGCGATGTTCACGCGGCGGAGCATGCGGTGGCGCGGGTCCATCGTGGTCTCGGCCAGCTGGTCGGCGTCCATCTCGCCCAGGCCCTTGTAGCGCTGGATCGGCTCGCGGTACGAGCGACCCTCCCGCTCCAGGCGGGCGAGCGTCGCGTGCAGCTCCTGCTCCGAGTACGTGTAGATGACCTCGCGTTCCTTCACGCCGCGGGTCACCGCCTCGATCCGGTGCAGCGGCGGGACGGCCGCGTACACGCGCCCGGCCTCGACCATGGGACGCATGTAGCGGAAGAAGAGCGTCAGCAGGAGGGTGCGGATGTGGGCACCGTCCACGTCCGCGTCCGTCATCAGCACGACCTTGCCGTAGCGGGCCGCATCCAGGTCGAAGCTGCGCCCCGCGCCGCCCCCGACGACCTGGATCAGCGCCGCGCACTCGGCATTGGCCAGGATGTCCGAGACGGAGGCCTTCTGCACGTTCAGGATCTTGCCCCGGATCGGCAGCAGGGCCTGGAAGTCGGAGGACCGGGCCAGCTTGGCGGTGCCGAGCGCCGAGTCGCCCTCGACGATGAACAGCTCGGAGGAGGCGACGTCGTTGCTGCGGCAGTCCGCCAGCTTGGCCGGCATCGTCGAGGTCTCCAGGGCGTTCTTGCGCCGCTGGTTCTCCTTGTGGGTGCGCGCGGAGATGCGCGACTTCATCTCCGCGACGACCTTCTCCAGCAGCGTGTGCACCTGCTGCTTCTGGGCGCGGGCCGTGGAGGTGAGGCGGGCGGTCAGCTGCTTCTCCACCACCTGGGAGACGATCCGCCGCACCGCGGAGGTGCCGAGGATCTCCTTGGTCTGTCCCTCGAACTGCGGCTCGGCGAGCCGCACCGTCAGGACGGCGGTCATGCCGGCCAGCACGTCGTCCTTCTCCACCTTGTCCGACCCGGCCTTGAGCCGGCGCGCGTTGGCCTCCACCTGGGCGCGGAACGCCTTCAGCAGTGCCGCCTCGAACCCGGACTGGTGGGTGCCGCCCTTGGGCGTGGCGATGATGTTCACGAAGGACCGGAACACGGTGTCGTAGCCGACGTCCCAGCGCAGGGCGACGTCCACCTCGCACGTGCGCTGCACATCCTGCATGGAGGTGCGCCCGTCCTCGCCGAGCACCGGGACCCGCTCCTTGAAGGTGCCGGAGCCCTGGATCCGCCACACGTCCGTCACCGGGGTGGCGGGCGTGAGGTGCTCCACGAACTCGGAGATGCCGCCGTCGTACTGGAAGACCTCCTCGACCGGGCCGTCGGCGCCGGGCGTGCCGGGTCGGCGGCGCAGGTCCTTGACCGTGATCCGCAGGCCCGGGATCAGGTAGGCGGTCTGGCGCGCCCGCGCCTGGAGCTCCTCGGCGGAGAACGTCGCGTCCTTCACGAAGATCTGCTCGTCCGCCCAGTAGCGCACGCGCGTGCCGGTCTGCCCACGTTTGGCCTTCCCGACGACGTCCAGCGGCGAGGCGTCCGTGGACGGCTCGAACGGGGCGTCCGGCGACGGGCGCGACCCGTCCTGGAAGCGGCCCGGCTCGCCGCGCCGGAACGACATCTGATGGACCTTGCCCCCGCGCAGCACCTGCACGTCCAGGCGCGAGGACAGGGCGTTGACCACCGACGCGCCCACGCCGTGCAGGCCGCCCGAGGCGGCGTAGGAACCGCCGCCGAACTTGCCGCCGGCGTGGAGCTTGGTGAACACCACCTCGACGCCGGACAGACCGGTGCGCGGCTCCACGTCCACGGGGATGCCGCGCCCGTTGTCCTCGACCTCGACGGAGCCGTCCGGATGCAGGGTGATCTCGATCGACTGCCCGAAGCCGGCCAGGGCCTCGTCCACCGAGTTGTCGATGATCTCCCAGAGGCAGTGCATGAGGCCGCGGGAATCGGTGGAGCCGATGTACATGCCCGGCCGCTTGCGGACGGCCTCGAGCCCCTCCAGCACGGAGAGGTGGCGGGCGTTGTACTCGGTGTTCGCGGGCACGGGGGCGGGCCTTTCGGTGGACGACGGCGGCCGGTCCAGCCTACTCCGCGGGCCGGACACGCCGGGCTCCGCGCCGGACGTCGCGGGCCGCCCGGCTGGGCTCCTCGCGTACGCGGGTGGCGAAACGCGGGTGGAGGGCGGGCGCGCGGGGAAGTTCCCTGCCATCCTTGCTGTTCCATGGGACAAGAGGAGGACCGGCCCGCCCCACCGGCGTCGTCGCCCTCCAGCCCCGAGAGACCCGAGGAGGACACCATGTCCATCACCGCCGTGGCCGAGCCGGCCGCCCTCACCCGTTCCGACCGCT
This sequence comes from Micrococcus sp. iso_239, assembly GCF_056173395.1. NCBI lineage: Bacteria > Bacillati > Actinomycetota > Actinomycetes > Micrococcales > Micrococcaceae > Micrococcus > Micrococcus sp. iso_239. The sequence continues at coordinate 1,417,565 of NZ_CM149672.1, forward strand.
GCGACCGCTGCGGCGCGCAGGCCTACGTCCGCGCCGTGCTGCACTCCGGCGGTGCCCTCCAGTTCTGCGCCCACCACGCCCGCGCCGTCGAGGACGCGCTGCGTCCCCAGGCCGCGCTGTGGCAGGACGAGACGGACCGCCTCACCGCCGGCGCCTGAGGCGCCCGGTATGACGAAGGGCCGGACCCCCGCGGGGGTCCGGCCCTTCGTCATGCCGCTCCGACTCAGTCCAGGTAGTCCCGGAGCACCTGCGAGCGGGAGGGGTGACGCAGCTTGGACATGGTCTTCGACTCGATCTGGCGGATCCGCTCGCGCGTCACGCCGTAGACCTTGCCGATCTCATCCAGCGTCTTGGGCTGGCCGTCGGTCAGGCCGAAGCGCATGGCGACGACACCGGCCTCGCGCTCGGAGAGCGTGTCCAGCACCGAGTGCAGCTGCTCCTGGAGCAGCGTGAAGGAGACGGCGTCCGCGGGCACGACGGCCTCGGAGTCCTCGATCAGGTCGCCGAACTCGGAGTCGCCGTCCTCGCCGAGCGGGGTGTGCAGGGAGATGGGCTCGCGGCCGTACTTCTGCACCTCCACGACCTTCTCCGGGGTCATGTCCAGCTCCTTGGCCAGCTCCTCCGGGGTGGGCTCGCGGCCGAGGTCCTGGAGCATCTGCCGCTGCACGCGGGCCAGCTTGTTGATGACCTCCACCATGTGCACCGGGATGCGGATGGTGCGGGCCTGGTCCGCCATGGCGCGGGTGATGGCCTGTCGGATCCACCACGTGGCATACGTGGAGAACTTGAAGCCCTTGGTGTAGTCGAACTTCTCGACGGCGCGGATCAGGCCGAGGTTGCCCTCCTGGATGAGGTCCAGGAACAGCATGCCGCGGCCGGTGTAGCGCTTGGCCAGCGAGACCACCAGACGCAGGTTGGCCTCGAGCAGGTGGTTCTTGGCCTTGCGCCCGTCCGCGATGATCAGCTGGATGTCCCGGCGCTCGCGGTAGTCGTCGGAGGCCTCGTGCTGCACGACGTGCTCGGCGTAGAGGCCGGCCTCGATGCGCATGGCCAGGTCCACCTCCTGCTCGGCGTTGAGCAGGGCGACCTTGCCGATCTGCTTCAGGTAGTCCTTCACCGGGTCCGCCGTGGCGCCCGCCACGACCACCTGCTGCACCGGGGCGTCGTCCTCGGAGTCGTCCATGACGAACGCGCCCTTGGACTGGGCCACCTTCTGGCCCGTGGCGGCCTTCGTGCCGGTCACGGCCTCCGCGTCCATCGCCGGGCGCTCCGGAGCGTCCGAGCCGTCCGCGTCCTCGTCATCCGAGTCCTCGGTGGCGGTCTCGTCCTCCACCACGTCCTCCTCGACGGCGTCGGCGGCCTCGGTGCGCTCGCGCGCCTCGACGAACTCCTCGTCGTCCTCGGCCTGCTCGGCGGAGGCGGCGGAGGCGGTGGCCTTCTTGCCCCGGGTCGTGGCGGTCTTCTTCGTGGCGGTGGTCTTGGCCGCGGCGGGCTTCCGGGTCGTCTTCTTCTTGGCCGTCGGCGTGGCAGCGGTCTTGGTCGCCGCCGACTTCGCCGCGGTCGTCCGCGTCGTGGCGCCCTTGGTCGTGGCGCTCTTCGTGGCGGTCGACTTCTTGGCTGCCGTGGAGCGGGTGCGCGTGGTCGTGGCCCCGGAGGCAGTGGTCTCCTTGCCGTCCTGCGCACCGCTGGTCGTCGAAGTGGTCACTCGAGGCCTTTCCGTCTCGTCCGCGGCCACCCGCGGATCCTTGCAGTCCATATACACGTGACCCTGTCAAGTCCGGGCCTCGGACGACCGACGTCGTCCGGGCCCGTCGACTGCAGGGTCCGCCAGTGCCAACGACGGCTGTGACCGATCTATTCCGAACCCGGGAAACGGGGTGCGATCGGCCGTGCCGTCGTGAAGCCGCATCATTCTCTCATGGGCCGCCACCGTCGGGCCGCCACGCGGTGGCCGGGTCGGTCGCCCAGCCGGCGACGCACCCCGCGGCCACGATGCGTCGCAGGACGGAGACGAACGGGTCGCCGGGGTTCAGCGCCGCCGCCGCGGTCAGGTGGGCGTCCGCGTCGGAGCCGTGGCCGCGGGCCCAGCCGACCCACCCGGCCAGCGCCAGGGCCTGCGCCGCCACGGCCGGCGTCGCGACGGGCACGAGCGCGCGCAGCCCCGCCCGCAGGGCGTCCAGCCGATCCCAGGCCGGCGCCCGGCCCGAGGCCGCGGTGAGGATCCGTTCCTCGTCCCCCGGATCCCCCGTGGCCGCGCCGGACGGCGCGGCGGCATGGAGCAGCAGGCCGTCGCGCCAGGCCGGACGCGTCAGCGGCGAGCCCAGCACGGCGGGTGCGGGCGCGCCGCGGTCACCCACCGCGCCGGTCAGCACCGACTCCCACTGCGCCAGCCACGCGCGGCGTGCCGCGGGCGCGTCCTGCTCGGGAGGCCGCCACCGCGCGTCGTCGGCCCGGGCCGCCGCGGGACCGCGGCGCGGGACCGGGTCGGGCACTGCTGCACGGTCCCAGACCGAACCGCGGGTCATCAGGTGCAGGGACAGCGGCGCGGCTCGGGGGTCGAGCGGGCCCTCCTCGGCGACGCCGCTCCCCCACCAGGGGCGCGCCCGTCCCCGCGCGCACGTCCAGGCCGCGGTCAGGGGGCGACCCGCGGACGCCAGGGCGTCGTCGAGCGCCGCGGCCCAGCCGGGACGGGCGAGCGTGGCCCGGGCGCCGTCCGGCAGCGCGAGGCAGAGCGTCGCGTCCGCGGCTGCGTCCCGCCGGCACACCTCGGCCACGGCGCAGGCCCAGGCGCCGACGTCGACCTCCTCGGGAGGCAGGTCGACCCGCACCACGGCGCGCAGGCGCCCGTCGCGCAGGGTGAGGAGGACCAGGCTGCCCTCGGGCAACCGCCCGAGGGCGTGGCCGACGTAGGCGAGCAGGTCCTCCGGGCCGCGGGCCGGCAGGACGGGGACGTCGAGTGAGGTGGGGGCTTCCATGCCGCCACCCTGGCCGACCGGGCGCCCGCGGTGGGATCAGTCCCCGTCGCCGGTGGACGGACGGCCGGGTCCGTCCTCCTGTGCAGGAGCGGACCCGCCGCCGGCGTCCCGCGCGGCGAGGTACGCCTCGACGGCGGAGGCGAGTTCGTCGCCGTCGGGCAGGCCCTGCTCGGTCTCGAGCAACGACCGCTCCTGGTCCTCGGCGTTCTGGTCGTAGTTGCGCTCCAGGCCGGCGATCATCTGCTGGATCTCCCCGGACCCGGAGACCTGGCGCTCCAGCTCGGCCTCGATGTCCCGCGAGGCGTCTCGCAGGTCGTCCGAGGGCAGCATGAGCCCCATGGCGGCCCCCGCGTACTCGAGCGCGGCCACGGCCGCCTGGGGGAAGGACGCCTCGGCCACGTAGTGCGGCACATGGACGGTGTAGCCCGCCGTCGGCAGGTCCGCCTCCTCGGCGCGCAGCTCGAGCATCTGCAGCAGCCCCGCGACGATGTCCGCCTCCGGGCTCCAGGTGGACAGCCCCTCGACGGCGTCGGCGCGGGACCCGTGGGTCGTGACCCCGAGCCGCCGCGTGTGCGGCACGGGCAGCGGGGCCGCGTCGAGGAAGGTGAGCGAGTCCACCTCCCACTCCTGCGCGAGGCCGAGCACGGCCTCCGTCACCGCCTGCCACCGGAAGTCCGGCTCGGGGCCGGACAGCAGCAGGAAGGGGTGGCCGAGCAGGTCCTCGACCAGCTGCACCTCGAGCGCGGGCAGGCGCAGATCACGGTAGCGGTCCCGGTCGAACCGGAGCCGGGGACGCCGGGCGCGGTAGTCGAACATCGAGTCGACGTCGAAGGAGACGACGGTCCGATGGGTCAGGTGCTCGTGCAGCGCGGCCCGCACCTGCCGAGCGACCCGGCCCGCGTCCATGTGCCCGGTCAGGGCCACGAGCATGCCCAGGCCGGGGGGCACGGGCGCCCCCTCATGACGGGTGTACAGCGGCGCGGCGTCCTGCACGTCTCGTTCCCCTTCCGGTGGTCCGTCTGCGGGAGAGCCGTCCCCGCCGCCCGGATGGCGGCGGACGCGGATCCCTCCCTGTCCTCTGGCGTCAGTCAACCACGGCACGGCACCCTCCTATTCCGCGCCCGCGCGCCCTGGACGGGCGCGCGAGCCCTCTGGCTAGGATGACGCGGGACGGCCCGGCCCACCCCGCCGGGCGCATCCCCCACCCCCGGAAGAGAGGCCCGTCCGTGATCACCCTGGACCGCCCGACCCTGACCGCCCGCGCCCTGGAGGACTTGACCGCCTCCGCCCTCGTGGTGGGGGTGGGCACCGGCCCGGACGGCCCCGTGCTCCTGACGGACGCGCTGCCGGCCGAGGCGGCCACCGCCCTCGAGGCCTCGTTCGAGCTGCTGGGCGTGCGGGGCGCCGAGGACGAGGTCCATCGCCTGCCGGGCCTGGGCGGCGTGCCGGTGCCGCTGCTGGTCCTGGCCGGCGTCGGCGGTCTGGACGACGACGGCGAGGCCGCGGACGAGTCCCTGCGCCGCGCCGCCGGGGCTGCCGTGCGCTCCCTGGCCGGCACCGACGCCGTGGCCCTGGCCCTGCCGGCCGACACCCCGGCCCGACTGGCCGCCGTCGCCGAGGGCGCCGTCCTGGGCGCGTACGCCTTCACCGCCCAGAAGTCCGAGCGCGCCCGCGCCGAGACGGACACGTCCCGTCCCGTCCGCGAGGTCGAGGTCGTCACCCCGCTCGCCGCCGCGGACGCCGACCCCGTGCTGCGCCGGGCCGCCGTCGTGGGCGACGCGGTCTGCGCCGTGCGCGACCTGGTGAACACGGCCCCCTCGCACCTCTACCCGGCCACGTTCGCGGACGCCGTCGCGGAGGACCTCGCGGACTCGTCCGTGAGCGTGGACGTGTGGGACGAGGACCGCCTGCGCGCCGAGGGCTTCGGCGGCATCCTCGCGATCGGCCAGGGCTCCTCCCGCCCGCCGCGGCTCGTGCGCATCGAGCACGCGCCGGCCGACGCCGCCGCGCACATCGCGCTGGTGGGCAAGGGCATCACCTTCGACACGGGCGGCATCTCGCTGAAGCCCGCCGCCTCGATGATGACGATGAAGTCGGACATGGCCGGCGCCGCCACCGTCTTCGCCGTCGTGCGCGCCGCCGCGGCCCTGGACGTCCCTGTGAAGGTGACCGGCTGGCTGGCGCTGGCCGAGAACATGCCCTCGGGCACCGCCATCCGCCCGTCCGACGTCATCACGATGTACGGCGGCAAGACCGTGGAGGTCATGAACACGGACGCCGAGGGCCGCGTCGTCATGGCCGACGCCCTCGTGGCGGCCACCGACGAGCGACCCGACGCGGTGCTCGACGTGGCCACCCTCACCGGTGCCCAGCTGGTCGCCCTCGGCGTGCGCCACACGGGCGTCATGGGTGACGACGCGCTGCGCGACGAGGTCGTCGCCGCGGCCGACGCGGCCGGGGAGCTCGCGTGGGGCATGCCCCTGCCGGAGCAGCTGCGCGCCTCGCTCACTTCGCGCGTCGCGGACATCTCCAACATGGGCGACCGCTTCGGCGGCATGATGACCGCCGCCACCTTCCTGCGCGAATTCGTCGACGCCGGACGGTCGGAGGGCGACGCCGCCGCACGGACCCCCTGGGCCCACCTCGACATCGCCGGCCCCTCCTTCAACGAGTCGGCCGCGTACGGCTACACCCCGCAGGACGCCACCGGCGTGATGGTGCGGACCCTGGTGGGTCTCATCGAGGGGCGTGCCCGGTAAGGTTGGTCCCGATGTCCACCGCGTCCCCGGCCGCGCGGCCCGCCGCCGACGGCCGGGGGTGGCGGTGACGCACCACCACCACGATCCACCGACCCCAGCACCAAGGAGCAACACCGTGGCCGACAAGGCAACCGCTCAGGAATTCGACGTCCTCGTCCTCGGCGGTGGCTCCGCCGGGTACGCCGCAGCCCTGCGTTCCGTGCAGTACGGCAAGTCCGTCGCCCTCGTGGAGAAGTCCAAGGTCGGCGGCACCTGCCTGCACTGGGGCTGCATCCCCACGAAGGCCTACCTGCACGCCGCCGAGGTGGCCGATGAGACCCGCAACGCCGCCAAGTTCGGCGTCAACGCGACCCTCGAGTCCGTGGACATGGCGAAGGTGCGCGACTACAAGGACGGCATCGTCGCCGGCAAGCACAAGGGCCTGGCCGGCCTGCTGAAGATGCGCAAGGTCCAGGTCATCGAGGGCGAGGGCAAGCTCGTCTCGAAGAACGAGGTCGAGGTCGACGGCACCCGTTACACGGCGGAGAACATCGTGCTGGCCTCCGGCTCCGTGGCCAAGACCATGGGCCTGCCCATCTCCAAGAAGATCATGACCTCCACGGAGGCCCTCGAGCTGGACTACACCCCGAAGTCGGCCATCGTGCTCGGCGGCGGTGTCATCGGCTCCGAGTTCGCGTCCCTGTGGAACTCCTTCGGCGTCGACGTCACCATCATCGAGGGCCTGAAGACCCTGGTCCCCAACGAGGACCCGGCGATCATCAAGGTCCTCGAGCGCGAGTTCAAGAAGAAGGGCATCAAGACCAACCTGGGCACGTTCTTCGACAAGGTCGAGGAGACCGACTCGGGCGTCAAGGTGACCCTCGCGGACGGCAAGGAGTTCGAGGCCGAGGTCTGCCTCGTCGCCGTCGGCCGCGGCCCGAACACCGAGGGCCTCGGCTACGAGGAGCAGGGCGTCAAGATGGACCGCGGCTTCGTCCTCACCGACGAGCGTCTGCACACCGGCGTCGGCAGCATCTACGCCGTGGGCGACATCGTTCCCGGTCTGCAGCTGGCGCACCGCGGCTTCCAGCAGGGCATCTTCGTGGCCGAGGAGATCGCCGGCAACAAGCCGATGGTCGTCGAGGACATCAACATCCCGAAGGTCACCTTCACCGAGCCGGAGATCATGTCCGTGGGCTACACCCAGCCCAAGGCGGAGGAGAAGTTCGGCAAGGACAACGTCGAGGTCGCCGAGTACAACCTGGCCGGCAACGGCAAGTCCTCGATCCTCGGCACCGGCGGCATCATCAAGATGATCCGCCAGAAGAACGGCCCGATCGTGGGCGTGCACGGCATCGGCAAGCGCATCGGCGAGCAGATCGGCGAGGCGCAGCTCATCGTGAACTGGGAGGCCTACCCCGAGGACGTCGCCCAGTTCGTGCACGCGCACCCCACGCAGAACGAGGCCCTGGGCGAGGCCGCCATGGCCCTGTTCGGCCACCCGCTGCACAGCTGACCCACCGCACTGACCATCCCGGGCCCGTGCGTCGGGCCCACCTCGCAACCCCGGGTGGGCGCCCCCGGCGCCCACCCCTCATGAGGAGCATCGGAACCATGTCTGAAACCGTGAACCTGCCCGCCCTGGGCGAATCCGTCACCGAGGGCACCGTGACCCGCTGGCTCAAGGCCGTCGGCGACGAGGTCGCCGTCGACGAGCCCCTGGTGGAGGTCTCCACCGACAAGGTCGACACCGAGATCCCGTCCCCCGTGGCCGGCGTGCTCGAGGAGATCCTGGTCGAGGAGGACGACACGGTCGAGGTCGGCGCCCCGCTGGCCACGATCGGCGACGGCTCCGGCGGCGGCTCCGCCGACGCGTCGGAGGACGACGCCGCGGCCGAGGAGCCCGCCGTCGAGGAGGCGCAGCAGGACGACGCCCAGCAGGAGCCCGCAGGCGAGCCGGCTCCGGAGGAGCGCGCCTCCACCGACCAGGGCTCGGACGGGGCCCCGTCGGCCGGCGGCGAGGCCTCCGAGGTCACCCTGCCCGCGCTGGGCGAGTCCGTGACCGAGGGCACCGTGACCCGCTGGCTGAAGTCCGTCGGCGACGAGGTCGAGGTCGACGAGCCGCTGCTCGAGGTCTCCACCGACAAGGTCGACACCGAGATCCCCTCCCCCGTGGCGGGCACCCTCCTGGAGATCCGTGCGGAGGAGGACGACACCGTCGAGGTGGGCGCCGTCCTCGCACTCGTCGGCTCCGGCTCCGCCGGCGGCGGCTCCGCCCCGTCGGAGGGCTCCTCCGGTCAGGACGAGGCGTCCGCCGAGGAGATCGAGGACAAGGCGACCGAGGCCGAGGCCCCCGAGGAGACCGAGGAGGCCGCCGAGGCCGCCGGCGCCGAGAAGTCGGAGAAGACGCCGGAGGCGTCTCCGTCCGAGGAGGCCTCCCGGCGCGAGTCCGCTGAGCGCGACCCCGCGCAGGCCGAGTCCGCCGAGGCGCCCTCCGCCACCGAGCCCGGCCAGGGCTACGTGACCCCGCTGGTGCGCCGCCTGGCCCACCAGAACAACGTGGACCTGTCCACGGTTCGCGGCACGGGCGTCGGCGGCCGCATCCGCAAGCAGGACGTGCTCGCCGCCGCGCTGGCCTCGCAGGCCGCCGCGGGCGGGTCCGAGGCTCCGGCCGAGCAGGCCTCCGAGGCTGCCGCCCCGTCGTCCGCCCCGGCCGCTGCGTCCGCCCCGGCCGCGAGCTCCTCCGTGGACCCCTCGGTCCGCGGCGAGGTGGAGAAGGCGCCGCGCATCCGCCAGGTCATCGCCCAGCGCATGCGCGAGTCCCTCGACCTGTCCACCCAGCTGACCCAGGTGCACGAGGTGGACGTCACCCGCATCGTGCAGCTGCGCAAGAAGGCCAAGGCCTCCTTCCAGCAGCAGGCCGGCGTGAACCTGACGTACCTGCCGTTCATCACCAAGGCGGTCGCCGAGGCCCTCAAGCAGCACCCCAAGCTGAACGCGTCGTTCTCCGAGGACAACAAGGAGATCACGTACCACGCGTCCGAGGACATCGCGATCGCCGTGGACACGGAGAAGGGGCTGCTGGTGCCCGTCATCAAGGACGCCGGCTCCCTGAACCTGACGGGCCTCGCCCAGAAGATCGCCGACGTGGCCGAGCGCACCCGCACGAACAAGATCTCGCCGGACGAGCTCTCGGGCGGCACGTTCTCGATCACGAACATCGGCTCCGTGGGCGCGCTGTTCGACACGCCGATCATCAACCAGCCGCAGGTCGCGATCCTGGGCACCGGTGCGATCGTGAAGCGCCCCATGGTGGTGACCGACGCGGACGGCAACGACTCGATCGCCATCCGCCACATGATGTACCTGTCCCTGACCTACGACCACCGCCTGGTGGACGGGGCCGACGCGGGCCGCTTCCTGACGACGCTGCGTCAGCGTCTCGAGGGCGGCGAGTTCGCCAACGAGCTGGGTCTCTGACGGAAAGGGAGAAGGACTGTGGATATCCTGCACAGCATCCTGGTGGCCGTGCACATCGTGTCCGCCGCAGCGATCGTGGGCGGTTGGTTCGCGCACTTCCGCAACCCGACCGTCACCACCTCGCAGTGGTGGGGCTCCGTGGGCATGATCGTCTCCGGCGTGGTGCTTTTCGGCCTCGCCATGAGCGGGGAGCCGAACCACATGAAGCTGGGCGTCAAGTTCCTGATCGGCGTCATCGTCTTCGTGGCCGCCCTGATCGGCCGCCGCAAGTCCAACCGCGGGGAGGTCGTGCCCACGGGCCTGGCCCACGCGGTGGGCGGTCTGGGCCTGGTGAACATCCTGGTCGCCGTCCTCTGGCAGTGATCAGCCCAGGCGGCTGACGCCGCACCACACCGCGGGCCCCGGGGAGCTTCTCCCCGGGGCCCGCGGCGTCCCCCCGTCTGGACCGCCGGCCTCCGGCGCTGGATCCGGGCCCGGGGTCAGCGCGGATCGACGGTCTCGACCCGCCACGTCCGACCCGCCGCGCCACCGTCCCGCCCCTCGGGGCCCTCTCCGTGGCCGCTGCGCAGGACCAGCACGACCTCCTCGGCCGTCGCCTCCCGATGCGCCGCCACGCGTCCCGCGCGGTCCACCACGGTGTGGGCCGACGTCCGGAGCACGGCGTCGACACGCAGCGCGTCGTCCCCGGCCCGCCGGGCGGGTCCGGCCTGCTCCACCGTCACCTCGAGGCCGGAGAAGGCGAACCCCTCGTCCGTCAGCCGGCGCAGCAGATCCCGGTCGTTCTCCCACGCCGGTCCCCCGGGCACGGCGTAGGCGTCCAGTCGCGCAGGCTCCGGGTCGATGAGCGCGGCAGTCCGGGCGTGGCCGACCGCGGCCAGCGCCTCGCCCACGTCGACGGCGTCCTCCCCGGCGGCACCCGCGTCCGGCACCCTCGCCGGCGTCCCGCTCTCCGGCGTCCCGTCCGCCGGGCGCGCCGCGTCCACCGAGGTGCCGGCCGGCACCGCGCCCGCCGGCTCCGGCGCCCCCTCCGTCGCGTCGCCCAGGGACGCCGGCCACCACAGCCCGGCGGTGCCGCCGCCGACGGCCAGCGCGGTGGCCAGCCCGGCGGCCACGAGGACGCCCCGGCGTGGCGCCGCCCCCCGTCGGCGCGCGAGCGCGCGCCGTCTCGGAGCCGCGCGTCGTCGGCGTCGCCGCGTGGGCCCGGAGCCCGGCAGCACCGTGGGCAGCAGGTGCGCCACCTCGGCGGGGGCGGCCTCTCCCAGCGGGACCGGCTCGGGCCGGGCCGTCGCGTATACGGCTGCGGCGGCCTCCTCCGCGCTCGGCCGCGCCGCCGGGTCCGGGGAGAGCGCCGCATCGAGCAGCAGCGCGAGCTCGGGGGACGCTTCGGGGACCAGGACGGGCAGCGGCGCCCGATGCCCGGCGGCGCCCGGCGCCCGACCGGTGAGCGCGTACCAGCCCAGGGCGGCCCACGCATGGACGTCACTCGGCGCCCCCACCGCCGGAGACGCCCCCGGTTCCGCCCCGGCCCCCTCCACCGCGGCGAGCGCCTCGGGGGCCGCGAAGCCCGGCGTCGCCCCGGCCCCCGACGCCCCGCCGACCACCCGGGCGACGCCGAGGTCGGCGAGGGCCGGGCTGCCGTCGACGCCGAACAGGACGTTCGCCGGGGACACGTCGCCGTGCACCACCCCCTCGCGGTGCAGGCACGCGAGAGCCTGGGCGATCGGGACGAGCACGGTGACGGCCTGCCCCGGGCTCAGGGGTCCGACCCGCTGCACCATGTCCTGCAGCGTGCCGGCCGCGCGGTGCTCGGTGAGGACCCCGAGGCCCCGGTCCGTCTCCACCACGCCGAGCACGCGCAGCAGATGGGGATGCGCGACCCGTCCGGCCTGCGCCTCCGCCGCCAGCGCATCCGGCGCCGCGCCGGCACGGGGCACCTTCAGGGCGGCCCGGACGCCCCGACCGTCCTCGACGAGCCAGACCTCCGCCTGGGCGCCCGCGCCGAGCAGCCGGACGGGTTCCCAGCCCGGGGCGCGCGGCGCAGCCGTGCCCGGCTCCGACGACCTCTCCGGTTCGGTCTCCGGCCCGCCGCCGACGCGTCCGGCCGCGCCGCCGTCCGCCTCGTCCCAGTCCCGCATCGGTCTCCCCTCTCCGCCGCGCCGTCCGTTCCAGCCCAGGGTGCCGCATGTCCCCGAGCGTCACGGCGGTTGTCCACAGGTCCGGGCCCGAGGACTACAGTGGACGTCATGCCCGAGACACCCCTGCCGCCCCTGCGCGTGCTCGGCCTGGCGCCCGACCTGGTGGACTACCACGCCGCCTGGGACGCCCAGCGCGCCCTGCACGCGGACGTCGTCGCCGGCCGCTCCGACGGCGAATTCCTCCTCCTGGAGCACGAAGCCGTCTACACGGCCGGTCGCCGCACCGAGGACGCCGAGCGCCCCACGGACGGCGCCCCCGTCGTGGACGTGGACCGCGGCGGCAAGATCACATGGCACGGGCCGGGCCAGCTGGTCGGCTACCCCGTGGTCCGGCTGCGCGACCGTGCCCACGTCAAGGACTACGTCTGGTTCCTCGAGGAGCTGCTGATCCGCACCGCCGCCGAGTTCGGCGTCACGGCCGTCCGCGTGGACGGGCGGGCAGGCATCTGGGTCCTCGCGGACCGGGACGACGACGGCACGGCCCGCCCGGACCGCAAGGTCGGCGCCATCGGCCTGTCCATCCACGACGGCGTCTCGATGCACGGCTTCGCACTGAACTGCTCCAACTCCCTGGCCCCCTACGAGGGCATCATCGCGTGCGGCATCACGGACGCCGCCACCACCACCCTGTCGGTCGAGACGGGCCGGACCATCACCCCGGCCGACGTCGTGCCGGTGCTCACCCGTCATCTGGACGAGCTCGGGCCTGCGTACATCGCCGTCACCCCCACGGAAGGAATCCCCGCATGAGCCTCGCCCCCGAAGGACGCCGCCTGCTGCGCGTGGAGGCGCGCAACGCCGAGGTGCCCGTCGAGCGCAAGCCCGAGTGGATCAAGGCCAAGGTCCACATGGGCCCCGAGTACATCGGCCTGAAGAACAAGGTCAAGTCCGCCGGCCTGCACACCGTGTGCGAGGAGGCCGGCTGCCCCAACATCTTCGAGTGCTGGGAGGACCGCGAGGCCACGTTCCTCATCGGCGGGGACATCTGCACCCGCCGGTGTGACTTCTGCGACATCACCTCCGGCAAGCCGCGCCCCCTGGACATGGAGGAGCCGCAGAAGGTCGCCGAGAACATCCGCGAGATGGACCTGCGGTACGCCACCGTCACGGGCGTGGCCCGTGACGACCAGAAGGACGGCGCGGCGTGGCTCTACGCGGAGACCATCCGCCGCATCCACGCGCTCAACCCGGGGACCGGCGTCGAGATCCTGCCGCCGGACTTCGGCGCGGTGCCGGAGCTCGTCCAGCAGGTGTTCGACGCGCGGCCCGAGGTGTTCGCGCACAACCTGGAGACGGTGCCGCGCATCTTCAAGCGCATCCGCCCGGCCTTCACGTACGAGAAGTCCCTCAGGGTGCTCACGATGGCCAAGGCCGACGGGCTCGTCACCAAGTCCAACCTCATCCTGGGCATGGGCGAGGAGGACCACGAGATCGACCAGGCCCTGGTGGACCTGCACGAGGCCGGCTGCGACATCATCACCATCACGCAGTACGTGCGGCCCTCGAAGCTGCACCACCCCATCGACCGCTGGGTGAAGCCGCAGGAGTTCGTCCAGTGGTCCCAGCGCGCCGAGGAGATCGGTTTCCAGGGCGTCATGGCGGGCCCGCTGGTGCGCTCGTCGTACCGCGCGGGCAAGCTCTACGCGCAGGCCATGCAGCGCCTCGGCCGGACCCTGCCGGAGAACCTGGCGCACCTGGCCGGGGAGAAGACCGCCCGCCAGGAGGCCTCCGCCGTCGTCGCCCAGATGTCCTGAGCCGCCCGACTAGACTGGACCCCGCCATGACGAAGAACAGCCAGCCCCCCGCGTCCTCCTCCGGCTCCACCTCCGCCACGCTCAAGGAGGTCAAGGCCATGCAGCGCGAGCGTCGCCTCCGCGAGAAGGAGCAGGCGAAGGCCCAGCGCCGGGACAAGCGCGCCACGAAGGGCCCGGGCGTGATCTCCCAGCTCAAGCAGGCCTACGCCATGACCAAGGCGCACGACCCCAAGGTCGGACTGTGGATGCTGCTGGCCTTCCTGGGCGCCCTGGTCGTCGGCCTCGTCATCGGCCTCCTGCTGGACAACTGGATCACGTGGCTGCTCATCGCGATCCCGTTCGGTGTGCTCGCCGCCGTCGTCATCCTGAACCGGAAGGCGCGCCGCGCCGGGTTCGCCCAGCTCGAGGGCCGCCCCGGCGCCGCCGGCGCCGCGCTCTCCACGCTGGGCCGCGGCTGGATCGTGTCCGAGCAGCCGGCCGCCGTGAACCCGAAGACCCAGGACCTCGTCTACCGCGCCGTGGGCCGGCCGGGCGTCGTGCTGGTGACGGAGGGCCCCTCCCCCCGCGTCGCCGCGCTGGTGGTCAAGGAGGAGAAGGCCATGCGCCGCTTCCTGCCCGGCGTGCCCGTCACCGTGGTGGAGTCCGGCAACGGCCAGGGCCAGGTCCCGCTGCACGAGCTGCCCGGCACGCTCAAGGGCATGAAGAAGGCCCTCACGGCGCAGGAGGTCCAGGCCGTGGACAAGCGTCTGACCGCGCTCAACACCAACCGGCTGCCCATCCCCAAGGGCGTCGACCCGAACAAGGTGCGCCCGAGCCGGCGCGCCATGCGCGGCCGCTGAGCGCCGACGCACCCGCGCGAAAGGGGGGCGCCCCGCCGAGGATTCGGCGGGGCGCCCCCCTTTCGTCGTGTCCGGCCTCGCGTCGAGTCGGATCCGGCGTCGTCCGGCGCGGGCCGGTGCGCTCACATGCGGATCTCGACGGTGCCGGCGACCTTGTCGTGCATGCCGCGGCCGTCCGGGCCGACGACGACGGCCGGCAGCACGAGGCACAGCAGCGCCGTGCGCACCACCACGCGGTGCACGGGGGCGGTCCGGCCGCCGAGGCGCACCACCTGGGTGCGGCACACGGCCTTGCCCACGGTGGTGGCCAGCAGGGTGATGCCCAGGATGTGCATGGTGGCGAAGACCATCAGGGTGGCGATCGCGTCGGAGTCGAAGAGCAGCCAGGACACGCCCAGGGCCAGGAACCAGTCGATCACGAGGGCGACGGCGCGGCGGGCCGCAGTGGCCATCGAGGTCGGGCCGTGCTCGGGCAGGCCCAGCAGGTCCCCCGGCCAGCGGCCGCCGGCCAGGCCGCCGCCCGGACCGTCCACCCAGCCGGCGAGGTCGCGCCGGGTGATCAGCGGCTCGTCGCGGCGGGTCGGTTCGGGCTCTTGCGCGGGGTCGGGTGCTCTGCGTGCCACCGGCCCAGCCTACCGGCGCGGAACCGCGAGGCTCGCCGTGGGGCGTCACCGACGCCCACGGAGGCCGCCGGGCAAGTAGGGTGATGACACCCGCCACGCCAGCGCCGCCGTGCCGGACATGCCACCATCGTCACGACCACAGGAGCGCACCATGTTCACCTCCCCCGCGGACGTCCTCGCGTACATCAAGGATGAGGGGATCGAGTTCGTCGACGTCCGCTTCACCGACCTCCCCGGCATGCAGCACCACTTCAACGTGCCCGCCTCGAGCGTCGACGAGGACTTCTTCGTCACGGGCCAGCTCTTCGACGGCTCCTCGATCCGGGGCTTCGCCGGCATCGCCGAGTCCGACATGCAGCTCATCCCGGACGTCGCGACGGCCTTCGTGGACCCCTTCCGGGTCCGCAAGACCCTCACGATGAACTTCTCCATCGTGAACCCCCGCACCGGCGAGCCCTACCTGCGCGACCCGCGCGGCGTGGCCCAGCGCGCGGAGGCCTACCTGAGCTCCTCCGGCATCGCCGACACGGCGTTCTTCGCCCCCGAGGCCGAGTTCTTCATCTTCGAGGACGTCCGCTACGAGTCCTCCCCCCGCGGCTCGTTCTACGCCGTGGACTCGGACGAGGCCTGGTGGAACGCCTCCCGCGAGGACGAGGGCGGCAACCTGAGCCACAAGACCGGCCTCAAGGGCGGCTACTTCCCCGTCTCCCCCACGGACAAGCAGGCCGACCTGCGCGACGAGATCTGCTCGGTCCTGGCCGAGGTCGGCCTCGAGGTAGAGCGCTCCCACCACGAGGTGGGCGCCGCGGGCCAGGCGGAGATCAACTACCGCTTCAACACGCTGACCCACTCGGCGGACGACCTGCAGAAGTTCAAGTACGTCGTCAAGAACGTCGCCAACATGTTCGGCAAGTCCGCGACCTTCATGCCCAAGCCCGTCTTCGGCGACAACGGCTCCGGCATGCACTGCCACCAGTCCCTGTGGAACGGCGGCGAGCCGCTGTTCTTCGACGAGAAGGGCTACGCGAACCTCTCGGACACCGCCCGCTGGTACATCGGCGGCCTGCTGAAGCACGCCTCCGCGGTCCTGGCCTTCACCAACCCCACGGTGAACTCCTACCGCCGCCTGGTGCCGGGCTTCGAGGCCCCCGTGAACATGGTTTACTCGCAGGGCAACCGCTCGGCGGGCATCCGCATCCCGATCACCGGCTCCAACCCGAAGGCCAAGCGCATCGAGTTCCGCGCCCCGGACGCCTCGGGCAACCCGTACCTCGCGTTCGCCGCGCAGCTGATGGCCGGCCTGGACGGCATCCGCAACCGCATCGAGCCGGCCGAGCCGATCGACAAGGACCTCTACGAGCTGCCGGCCGAGGAGGCCGCCGACATCCAGAAGGCACCCGCCACCCTGGACGAGGCCCTGAACGCCCTCGAGGAGGACCACGAGTTCCTCCTGGCCGGCGACGTGTTCACCGAGGAGCTGATCGAGACCTGGATCGCGTACAAGCGCGAGATGGAGATCGCCCCGCTGGCCCTGCGCCCGAACCCCTACGAGTTCGAGCTGTACTACTCGGTCTGATCCGCCCGCCGCGGCCCCGACGACGGCCGTTCGTCTCCCACGCCGGAGGCGGGCGGCCGTCGTCGTGCCCGGCCGCGGAATAGTCCGGGGCCGGTGGGCGCTGGATCTGTGGAGACCTCCGCCCGGCCGGGCGGCCCGCAGACCAGGAGCACCATGACCGAGCACACCGCCCCCACCCCCCTGCCGCTGTCCCTGCTGGACCTCGCCCTCGTCCGCGACGGCGCCCCGATGGGCGAAGCCTTCGCCGAATCCGTGGAGCAGGCCCGCGTCGCCGAGGCCGCCGGCTTCCGGCGCGTCTGGTACGCGGAGCACCACAACATGCCCTCCATCGCCTCCTCCGCCACGGCCGTACTCATCGCGCACGTGGCCGCGCACACCGACTCGATCCGCCTCGGCTCCGGCGGCGTCATGCTGCCCAACCACTCGCCGCTGGTGATCGCCGAGCAGTTCGGCACCCTGGCCGAGCTGCACCCCGGCCGCATCGACCTGGGCCTGGGTCGCGCCCCCGGCACCGACCAGCGGACGCTGCAGGCGCTGCGCCGGGATCCGTCGGCGGCCGAGCGCTTCCCGCAGGACGTGCTCGAGCTGCAGGGCTACCTCACCGGCCAGAGCCTGATCCCCGGCATCGACGCCTACCCCGGCAAGGGCACCAACGTCCCGCTGTACATCCTCGGCTCCTCGGCGTTCGGCGCCCAGCTGGCCGCGCAGCTCGGCCTGGGCTACGCGTTCGCGAGCCACTTCGCACCGCAGATGCTCGAGCATGCGGCGCGCCTGTACCGGGAGCACTTCGAGCCCTCCGAGGCCCTCGCGGAGCCGCACTTCATCGCGGCGGCCAACGTGATCGCCGCGGACACCGAGGAGGTGGCCGAGCGGGAGTGGCAGGCCGCGCAGCGGGCGCGCATCCGGATGATGCTCGGCCGGGGCCGCACCCTCACCGACGACGAGGTCGAGATGCTGCTGCACTCCCCCGCCGGTCAGCAGGTGCTCGGGATGCTCGAGTGCACGGCCGTGGGCACCGGCCCGACGACGGCGGCGTGGCTGCACGACTTCGCGGCGCGGGTCCAGGCGGACGAGCTGATCATCACGACGGCGGCCCAGGACGCCGGCGTGCGGCGACGCACCCTGGAGCTGCTCGGGGAGCACGTCGTGCGCGCCTGAGCCGGCGCTCGCGACACCGGAGCACGGCCGGCCCGCCACCCCGTCGAGGTGGCGGGCCGGCGTCGTTCAGAGCCCGTAGAACCGGGTCTCGAACACCTGACGGGCCAGGCGGGTCACCCGCAGGTAGCGCTCCTCGAGCTCCCCGCCGGTCGTGCCCACCCCGCTGAGGCGGGCCACGGCCTCGAGGTCGCGCATGTTCGTGGGCAGCACGTCCGAGACCTTGCCCGTCCACAGCAGCAGGGCGGCGCGGATCCGGGTGGCCAGCAGCCACGCCTCCTCCAGCACGGCGACCTCGGCCTCGGGCAGCAGCCCGTGCCGGGCGATCGCCCGCAGGGCCGGCAGCGTGCCGGTGACCCGCAGGTCCTCGATCTGACCGGCGTGCTTGAGCTGCATTGACTGCACGAGCCACTCGACGTCCGAGAGCCCCCCGCGCCCGAGCTTGACATGGCGCGCCGGATCCGCCCCGCGGGGCAGCCGCTCGGCCTCCACGCGGGCCTTGATCCGGCGGATCTCCCGGGCATCGACGGCCGAGAGGTCCTGCGCGTAGCGGACGCCGTCGGCCCAGCGGCGGAAGTCGGTGGCCAGGTCGTCGTCGCCGGCCAGGGGGCGGGCGCGCAGCAGCGCCTGCCGCTCCCACACCTCGGCCCAGCGACCGTAGTACTCCCGGTACGAGTCCAGGGTGCGCACCAGGGGCCCCTGGCGTCCCTCGGGGCGCAGGTCGGCGTCCACCTCGAGCGGCCGCTCGCCGGGCAGCGGCGGGGTCGCGGGGCGGTGCAGCAGGGACATCAGCGTCCGCACGACCTCCTCGGCCTGCTCGCGCGCCCGCCCCTCGTCGACGCCGGGGCGTGGCCGGTGCACGAACAGGGCGTCCAGGTCCGAGCCGTAGGTGATCTCCCGCCCGCCCTGGCGGCCCATCGCCACCACGAGCACGTCGGTGAGGGGCTCGGCGTCCCCGACGACGGCCCGCCACGCCACCCGCAGGACGCCCACCACCGTCACCTGGTCGATGTCCGCGAGCGCGCCGCAGACGGATTCCAGGTCCAGCAGGCCGGACATGTCGGCCAGGGCGACACGCAGCGTCTCGCTGCGCCGCACCTGCCGCACGTGGCGCACGGCCGCGGGGGCCTCCTCCGCGGCCACGCGGCGGTCGAGCCGCGCGTCGACCTGGCGCCACAGCTGGATCGCGCCCCGGGGGTCGAGCTCCCGGTCGTCGCCCACCCAGGCCACGGCCTCGGGCGAGTGCTCGAGCAGGTCCCCCACGAACCGGGAGCCGGACAGGACCAGGCACAGCCGCCGGGCGGCGTCCGAGGAGTCGCGGAGCATCCGCAGATACCAGGCCGTGCCGCCGAGCGACTCGGAGAGCCGGCGGAAGGCGAGCAGGCCGCCGTCGGGGTCGGCGCCCCGCGCGAACCAGCCGAGCATGGCCGGCAGCAGCTGCCGCTGGACCGCGGCCCGGCGCGAGACGCCCTGGGTGAGGGCCTCGATGTGCCGCAGGGCGCCCTGCGGGTCGCGGTAGCCCAGCGCCGCCAGGCGGTCGCGGACGGCCTCCGCGGACAGCCGCACGTCCTCGGCGGACAGGGCGGCCGTCGTCGACAGCAGCGGCCGGTAGAACACGGTCTCGTGGAGACCGCGCACGGCGCGGCGCACGCGCGTGAACTCAGCCTGGAGGTCCTCGCCGGTGGCGGGGCCCCGGTCCATGGCGCCGCGCATCGACCGGGCGACGACGCGGCGGGCCTCCTCCTTGACCGGCATCAGGTGGGTGCGCCGCAGGTGCACGAGCTGGATGCGGTGCTCGAGGGTGCGCAGCCACCGGTAGTGCTCGTCGAACGCCCGCGCGTCTCGCGTGGTGACGTAGGAGGCGGCGTGCAGCGCCCGCACCGCGTCGAGCGTGCCGCGCACCCGCAGCGACTCGTCCGCACGGCCGTGCACGAGCTGGAGCAGCTGGGCCGTGAACTCGACGTCGCGCAGACCGCCGGGCCCGAGCTTGATCTCCCGCTCGCGCTCCGCGGGGGCGAGGGTGTCCAGGACCCGGGCGCGCATGGCCCGGACGGACTCGACGAACCCGTCGCGCGCGGAGGACTCCCACACCCGGGGCCAGATCTCCGCGATGTAGCGCTCGCCGAGCTGTGGCGAGCCCGCGATCGGGCGGGCCTTGAGCAGGGCCTGGAACTCCCAGCCGTGGGCCCAGCGGCGGTAGTACTCGGCGTGGGACTCCACGGTGCGGCTCAGGGCGCCGTCCTTGCCCTCGGGACGCAGGTTGGCGTCGACTTCCCACAGTCCCGGCTCGGGGGCCGCACCCTGGATCACGCGGCCGATGCCCGCGGCCAGCTCGGCCGCGAGCGCGGCGGCGCGCGGCCCGTCCGGGACCTGGGCGTCGGGGTCCGCGCCGTCCGCGGCCTCGCGGACGGCGTGGGCGAACACGACGTCCACGTCTGAGACGTAGTTGAGTTCGCCGGCGCCGCACTTGCCCATGCCGATCACGGCGAGGTCCACGCGGTCCACCACGGGGCCCTCCCGCTCGGTGAGGACGGCCCGTGAGACGGCGAGCGCCGCGTCCACGGTGGCGCCGGCCAGGTCCGCGAGCCAGCGGCCCACCGAGGGCATGGCCGCCGTGGGCTCGGCGGAGTCGAGGTCGCGCAGGGCGATCGCGGCCAGCTGGCGGCGGTAGGCGCGGCGCAAGGCGACGGCGGCGTCCTTGCCGGTGACGGCCGCGAGGGGGCGGTCGGCGTCCGGGTCGGCGCCCACCGAGTCCAGGAGCAGGCGGCGCAGGGCGGCGGACGCATCACCCCAGGGCTCGCCGGCGGTCGGGTCGGGCTGGGCGAGGGCGGGCGCGGTGGCGGCGGCCGCGTCCGGGTCGAGGACGAGGTCCAGGTGCTCGGGACGGCGGATGAGGAACTCGCCGAGGGCCTCGGAGGCGCCGAGCAGCCGCAGCAGGCGGGCCGTCGTCCCGGGGTCCCGGAGGGCGTGGTGGACGCGGGGCTCGCGCTCGGCCAGGCGCACCCACAGCAGCAGGGCCCGGTCGGGATCGGCGGCGTGGCCGAGGAGCTCGACGAGGGGACGCACGTCCACGCCCTCGAACTCGGGCGAGGTGAGCAGCGTCTGCACGCGGCCGGCGTCGGCGACGCCGGCGTGCGCGAGGGTGCGGCGGTCCGGGGCGTCGGCGGTCGCCGCGTCGGGCAGGGCGGACACGGCCGGCGCCTCAGAGGCCGGAGAGGTAGCGCCGCAGCTCGTACGGCGTGACCTCCACCCGGTAGTCGTCCCATTCCTGGCGCTTGTTGCGCAGCAGGGCGTCGAAGACGTGCTCGCCCAGCACGGATGCCACGAACTCGGACTCCTCGGCGGCGCGCAGGGCGTCGTGCAGGGTGCCGGGCAGGGGGACGTGGCCGAGCACGCGCCGCTCGTGGGTGGTCAGCGCGCTGACGTCCTCGGCGGCGGACTCGGGCAGCTCGTAGCCCTCCTCGATGCCCTTGAGCCCGGCCGCGATCAGCAGGGCGTAGGCCAGGTACGGGTTGGCCGAGGCGTCGATGCCGCGGTACTCGATGCGGGCCGAGCCGGCCTTGTCCGGCTTGTACAGGGGCACGCGCACGAGCGCGGAACGGTTGTTGTGGCCCCAGGAGACGTACGAGGGCGCCTCGCCGCCGCCCCACAGGCGCTTGTAGGAGTTCACGAACTGGTGGGTGACGGCGCTGATCTCCACGGAGTGGCGCAGCAGGCCCGCGATGAACCGGCGGCCCGTCACGGAGAGCCGGAACTCGTCCGCGGGGTCGTAGAAGGCGTTGGAGTCGCCCTCGAAGAGGGAGATGTGGGTGTGCATGCCCGAGCCGGGGTGCTCGGAGAACGGCTTGGGCATGAACGTGGCGTACGTGCCCTGGGCGGCGGCGACCTCCTTGACGACGGTCCGGAAGGTCATCACGTTGTCCGCCGTCGTGAGCGCGTCCGCCGCGCGCAGGTCGATCTCGTTCTGGCCGGGGCCGTTCTCGTGGTGGCTGAACTCGACGGAGATGCCCATGCCCTCGAGGAGGCTGACGGCGTCGCGGCGGAAGTCGGCCGCGTCGGAGCCGGGCACGTTGTCGAAGTAGCCCGCGCGGTCCACGGGCACCGGCTCCCCGTCCGGGCCGGGCTGGTCCGACTGCAGGAGGTAGAACTCGATCTCCGGGTGGGTGAAGCACGTGAAGCCCTGGTCCGCGGCCCGGTCCAGCACGCGGCGCAGCACGTGCCGCGGGTCGGCGGGGGCGGGGCGGCCGTCCGGGGTGAGCACGTCGCAGAACATCCGGGAGCTCTGTCCCTGGTCGCCGCGCCAGGGCAGGATCTGGAAGGTCGAGGGATCGGGCTGCAGCAGCATGTCCGACTCCGAGATGCGGGTGTATCCGTCGATCGAGGAGCCGTCGAAGCCCAGGCCCTCCGTGAAGGCGTTCTCCACCTCGGCCGGAGACAGGGCCACCGACTTCAGCGTACCGATCACGTCCGTGAACCAGAGCCGGACGAACCTGACGTCCCGGTCCTCGATGGTGCGGAGCACGTAGTCCTGCTGTCGATCCATGCCGCCACTCTAGACGCGCCGCGTAGACTCCGGCCCATGTCTGCTCCCCAGTCCCCCCGGCAGCCTGACGACACCGCCCCCTACGGGCCGCCCGCCCCGTCCCGGTACCGGACGGTCCACCTGCAGCGGGCCAAGGACGAGGGCCGGCGCTTCGCGATGCTCACCACCTACGACGCGATGACGGCGGCCCTGTTCGACGAGGCCGGCGTCGAGGTGCTGCTCGTGGGCGACTCGGTGGGCAACACCGTGCTGGGCCATCCCACCACCCTGCCGGTCACCCTGGACCAGATGATCCTGTTCACCCAGGCCGTGGTGCGCGGTGCCGAGCGTGCCCTCGTGGTCGCGGACCTGCCCTTCGGCTCGTACGAGGCCTCCCCGCGGCAGGCCGTCGAGTCGGCCGTGCGCCTCGTGAAGGAGTCCGGCGCGCACGCCGTCAAGGTGGAGGGCGACGAGCGCTTCGCCGAGCACGTGGCCGCGATGACGGCAGCCGGCGTCGCGGTCATGGCCCACATCGGCTTCACCCCGCAGTCCGAGCACGTGCTCGGCGGCTACCGGGTGCAGGGCCGCGGCGCGGGGGCGGCCGAGCGGATGACGGCGTCGGCCCGGGCCCTCGAGGCCGCGGGGGCGTTCGCCGTCCTGATGGAGATGGTCCCCTCGGACGTCGCCGCCGCCGTCGACGCCGCGCTGCGGGTGCCCACCGTGGGCATCGGCGCGGGCCCGGGCACCACGGGCCAGGTGCTCGTGTGGCAGGACATGCTCGGCCTGCGCGAGGGCCGGGTGCCCCGGTTCGTCCGTCAGTACGCCCGCCTGCACGAGGTCGTGGGTGAGGCGGTCCGGGCCTATCGCGCGGACGTGCTCGACGGCGCGTTCCCGGCCCCGGAGCACGGCTTCGAGGGCTGAACCCGCCCCCTGAGACGACCGGGCCCCCGTCCCTCAGGACGGGGGCCCGGTGTCGTCCGGTGCCGCGGTCAGGAGGCGTCATCGACGGGACGGCTGTCCCAGTCGTCGTCGCGCGCGTCCTCCGCGTCGGCGGCCTCGTTGTTCGCCCGCACGCGGTCCATCGCGGCCTGGGCCTCCTCACGGGTGCCGAACGGGCCCAGCAGCTGGGACCAGTCCGACTGGGCGCCCACCTCCACCTGATGCGTGTTGACGTTGTACCAGAACTCGCTCGTCTCGGTCATGGGGGCCACAATAGCCGGGCCGATAGGCTGGAGGACATGTCCCAGCGTCAGAACCCCGCCGTCCCGTCCAGCCACAACGGTCCCCGCCCCGCGGGCCCCACCGCACCGGAGCCCGGGTCGCTCGCCCCCGTCGGCACTCTGACGCCCGGGGCCCCGTCCCCCGCCCCGCCCGTGCCGGCCGCGATCCCGCGCCCCGAGTACGTCGGCAAGGCCACCCCGGACGAGGGCAACGCCTCGGACGTCTACGACGCCGCCGGCATCGAGCGGATCCGCGCCGCCGGCCGCCTGGCCGCGCAGGCCATGGAGCACACCGCCGCCCACATCCGCCCGGGCGTCACCACGGACGAGCTGGACCGGATCGCGCACGCCTTCCTCGTGGAGCGCGGCGCCTACCCGTCCTGCCTGGGCTACCGCGGCTTCCCGCGGTCCATCTGCACCTCGATCAACGAGGTCATCTGCCACGGCATCCCGGACGGCACCGTCCTGGAGGACGGGGACATCGTCAACCTGGACATCACCGCGTACCTGGACGGCGTCCACGGGGACCACAACCGCACCTACCTGGTCGGCGACGTGGACGAGGAGTCCCGGCTGCTCGTCGAGCGCACCGAGGAGGCCCTGCGCCGCGGCATCCGCGCCGTGAAGCCCGGCCGTCAGGTCAACGTGATCGGCCGCGCCATCGAGTCCTACGCCAAGCGCTTCGGCTACGGCGTGGTGCGCGACTTCATCGGCCACGGCGTGGGCGTGGACTTCCACTCCGGCCTCGTGATCCCCCACTACGACGCGGCCCCGGCCCACGACCGCCTGCTCGTGCCCGGCATGGTGTTCACCATCGAGCCGATGCTCACCCTCGGCACGATCGAGTGGGACCAGTGGGACGACGGCTGGACCGTGGTGACCCGCGACCGCCGTCGCACCGCGCAGTTCGAGCACACGATCGTGGTCACGGACGACGGCGCGGAGATTCTCACGCTGCCGTGACCCGGCACTAAGCTGGGGGCCGTGACGACGCACACCAGCACCGCCCAGCGCTCCTCCAAATACCCCACGACGATCGGCATCGACGTCGGGGGGACCGGCATGAAGGGCGGCCTGGTCCGCCTCGGGTCGGGGCCGAAGGCCGGCACCCTGCGCGGGGACCGCTTCCGCATCCCCACGCCGCAGCCGGCCATGCCCGAGCCAGTGGCGGCGACCCTGGCGGCCATCACCGCCGAGCTCGACGGGCGCGAGAAGGCGCCGAAGCCCTCCGCCCCGCTGGGCGTGTGCTTCCCCTCGATCGTCAAGGACGGGGTGTGCCTGTCCGCGAACAACATCGACCACTCGTGGATCGGCACCGATCTGCGCGGCACGTTCGAGGAGCACCTGCGCCGCCCCGTGACCGTGGTCAACGACGCCGACGCGGCCGGCCTCGCGGAGGCCCGCTACGGGGCCGGGCGGGGCGTGCGCGGCCTGGTGCACGTGATCACGCTCGGCACCGGCATCGGCGGCGCGATGATCCACGACGGCGTGCTCGTCCCGAACTTCGAGGTCGGATCCCTGGAGCTCGACGGCGTGATGGCCGAGTCGCGGGCCTCCGCGAAGGCCCGGGAGCGCGATCAGCTCAGCTGGGCCGAGTACGCCGAGCGACTGCAGCGCTTCTTCTCCCACGTGGAGCGGATCTTCTCGCCCGACCTGTTCATCGTCGGCGGCGGCATCTCCAAGCGGCCGGACGACTACCTGCCGCTGCTGCGCCTGCGCACCCCGATCGTCCCGGCCCAGCTGCAGAACAACGCGGGCATCGTGGGCGCCGCCCTGGCCGCGCACGGCTCGCTCGCCGACGGCAACTGAGGGCGCAGACACCGAGGGCGGTTCCGGCTTCCCCTCCGGAACCGCCCTCGGCAGTCTTGCCGGGCCGACCGAGGTCGACCCGGAGATCACTGTAGCGCCTGGAGGCCGTGCGCACCACTGCAGCGTCGATCCCGGCCGCGCCGTCGCATCGGCCCAGGTCAGCGGGTGAACAGCCGCGGCTGCACGGCGGGACGGCCGCGGTCGTCCCCGTCACCGGCCCGGAGCTCGGCGATGGCCTCCTCGAAGTCGTCGAGGGACTCGAAGTCCCGGTAGACGGAGGCGAAGCGCAGGAAGGCCACCTGGTCGAGACGGCGCAGCGGATCGAGGATGGCCAGGCCGACGTCGTGGGCGTCCACCTCGGCGTTGCCCGTGGCACGGACCGTCTCCTCGACCTCCTGGGCGAGCATGGCCAGGTCGTCGCTCGTCACCGGCCGCCCCTGGCACGCCTTCCGGACGCCGTTGATCACCTTGGAGCGGTCGAACGGCTCCGCCACCCCGGAGCGCTTGACGACGGTCAGGGCGGTGGTCTCCATGGTGGTGAACCGCTTCCCGCAGGCCTGACACTGCCGACGCCGACGGATGGCGGAGCCGTCGTCGAGGGAGCGTGAATCCACCACGCGCGAGTCCTCATGACGGCAGAACGGGCAGTGCATCAGCTCTCTCCTCCTGGGCGGGGCACTCCCATGCTACGTCCGCTCAGCCGAGGCAGGCCGGACCCAGCAGGATCTTGAGGTCCCCGAACAGCGCCGGGTTCGGGCTCACCCGGAACTGCGGGCCCAGCTGGAACTCCTGCGTGGCACGCTGGCCCACCAGGGACAGCCGCACCTCCGAGGAGCCCTCGTGGGTGCGCAGCACGTCCGCCAGCTGGCCCATGACCTGCTCCGTGGCCTTGAACGCGGGCAGCGTGATCCGCACGGGGCCGCCGGGGCCGTCCGAGAGCTCCGGGATGGTCAGCTCCATCGCCGACAGGGACACCGACCCGTCGTCCCGGCGCTGCACCCTGCCCTTGACGGCGACGACGAGGTCCTCGGCCAGCATCATCGCGATGGGCGCATACACCTGGCCGAAGAACATGACGTCCATCGAGCCGCCGAGGTCCTCGATCTCGCAGCGCGCGTACGCGTTGCCCGAGGACTTGGCGATGCGGCGCTCGAGCGTGGTGATCAGGCCCGCGATGGTGACGATCGCGCCGTCGGCGGGCCCGTCGTCGTCGAGCACGCGGGTGATCTGGACGTCGGCGTGCTGGGCCAGGACGCCGTCGAGGCCCTGCAGCGGATGGTCGGACACGTACAGGCCCAGCATCTCGCGCTCGAACGCGAGCTTCTCCTTCTTCGCCCACTCCGGCAGGTCCGGGACGGCGACGCCGTCCGCGGCGTCGGAGTCGTCCTCGTCGCCGCCGCCGAGCGCGAACAGGTCGAAGGTGAACTCGCCGTGATCCTCCTTGCGCTTCTGCGCCACGGTGGCGTCCACGGCCTCCTCGTGCACGGCCAGCAGGGCGCGGCGGGCGTAGCCGAGGGAGTCGAAGGCGCCGGCCTTGATCATGGACTCGATGGTGCGCTTGTTGCACACCACGAGCGGCACCTTCGCCAGGAAGTCGCCGAAGCCCGTGTACGAGCCCTTGTCCTCGCGCGCCTGGACCATGCCCTTGACCACGTTGGCGCCCACGTTGCGGACGGCGCCCATGCCGAAGCGGATGTCCCGGCCGACGGGGGTGAAGGTCAGGTGGGACTCGTTCACGTCCGGGGGCAGCACCGTGATGCCCATGTGGCGGCACTCGTTGAGGTACATGGCCAGCTTGTCCTTGTCGTCGCCCACCGAGGTGAGCAGCGCCGCCATGTACTCCGCCGGGTAGTGCGCCTTGAGGTAGGCCGTCCAGTAGGAGACCAGGCCGTAGGCGGCCGAGTGCGCCTTGTTGAACGCGTAGTCCGAGAAGGGCAGCAGGATGTCCCACAGGGCCTTCACCGCGGCCTCCGAGTAGCCGCGGTCCAGCATGCCCTGGTGGAACGCCTCGTACTGCTTGTCCAGCTCCGACTTCTTCTTCTTGCCCATCGCGCGGCGCAGGATGTCGGCCTGGCCGAGCGAGTAGCCCGCCACCTTCTGGGCGATCGCCATGACCTGCTCCTGATACACGATCAGGCCGTAGGTGGTGTCCAGGATCTCCCGCAGCGGCTCCTCCAGCTCCGGGTGGATCGGGGTGATCTCCTGCTGCCCGTTCTTGCGCAGCGCGTAGTTGGTGTGCGAGTTCGCGCCCATGGGGCCGGGGCGGTACAGGGCGATGGTCGCCGAGATGTCCTCGAAGTTGTCCGGGCGCATCATCTTCAGCAGCGAGCGCATGGGGCCGCCGTCGAGCTGGAACACGCCGAGGGTGTCGCCGCGGGCCAGCAGCTCGTAGGCCGCCGGGTCGTCCACGTCGAGGGTCTCCAGGTCCAGGTCCACGCCCTGGTTCGCCTTCACGTTCTCGAGCGCGTCCGAGATGATCGTGAGGTTGCGCAGCCCCAGGAAGTCCATCTTGATCAGGCCCAGGGACTCCGCCATCGGGTAGTCGAACTGGGTGATGACCTGGCCGTCCTGGAGACGACGCATGATCGGGATGACGTCGATCACCGGCACCGAGGACATGATCACGCCGGCCGCGTGCACGCCCCACTGCCGCTTCAGACCCTCGAGGCCCTTGGCGGTCTCGAAGACCTCCTTCGCCACCGGGTCCGTGGCGATCAGCGCGCGGAAGGGCGCGGCCTCCCCGTAGCGCGGGGCCGCGGGGTCCTCGATGTCCTTGAGCGGGATGTCCTTGGCCATCACCGCCGGCGGCAGCGCCTTGGTGAGGGACTCGCCCATCGAGAACGGCTGGTCCATCACGCGGGCCGAGTCCTTCAGGGCCTGCTTGGTCTTGATGGTGCCGTACGTGACGATCATGGTGACGCGCTCGTCGCCGTACTTGCGGGTGACGTAGTCGATCACCTCGGAGCGACGGCGGTCGTCGAAGTCGACGTCGAAGTCGGGCATGGACACGCGGTCCGGGTTGAGGAACCGCTCGAAGATCAGCCCGTGCTTGAGCGGGTCCAGGTCCGTGATGCGCAGCGCGTACGCCACCATCGATCCGGCGCCCGAGCCACGGCCCGGGCCCACCCGGATGCCGTTCTCCTTGGCCCAGTTGATGAAGTCGGCCACGACGAGGAAGTACCCGGGGAAGCCCATCGAGATGATGACGTCCAGCTCGTAGTCCGCCTGCTTGCGCACGTGGTCCGGCACGCCGTCCGGGTAGCGGTAGGCCAGACCGGAGGCGACCTCCTTGATGAGCCAGCTGGTCTCGTCCTCGCCCTCCGGCGTGGGGAAGACCGGCATGTAGTTGGCCTTCGTGTCGAACTCGACCTCGCACCGCTCGGCGATGAGCAGCGTGTTGTCGCAGGCCTCGGGCAGCTCCGCGAAGAGCTCGCGCATCTGCCGCGGGGACTTCAGGTAGTACTCGGTGCCGGAGAACGCGAAGCGGGAGCCGCCCTGGTCGTAGCTGGGCTCGTTGAGCTTCGAGCCCGACTGCAGGGCCAGCAGCGCCTCGTGCGCCTTGGCGTCGTGCTCGTGGGTGTAGTGCAGGTCGTTCGTGGCCACGAACGGCAGGCCCAGGTCCTTGGCGAGCCGGCGCAGGTCCGTCATCACCCGGCGCTCGATGTCGAGGCCGTGGTGCATGATCTCGCAGTAGTAGTTGTCCTTGCCGAAGATGTCCCGGAAGTCCGAGGCCGCCTGCATCGCCTCCCGGTACTGGCCCAGGCGCAGGCGCGTCTGCACCTCGCCGGAGGGGCAGCCCGTGGTGGCGATCAGGCCCTTCGAGTACTGGCTCAGCAGCTCCCGGTCCAGCCGCGGCCACTTGGCGTACACCGAGTCCAGCGAGGCGATCGAGCCCATCCGGAACAGGTTGTGCATCCCCTCGGTGGTCTCGCTCAGCAGCGTCATGTGCGTGTACGCACCGCCGCCGGACACGTCGTCCCCCCGCTGGTGGGGCTCGCCCCAGCGGGTCTTCTCCTTGTCCGTGCGGTGCTGATGCCCGGGGGCCACGTAGGCCTCGAGCCCGATGATCGGCTTGACGCCCGCCGCCTTCGCCTTGGACCAGAAGTCGTAGGCGCCGAAGAGGTAGCCGTGGTCCGTGATGGCCAGCGAGTCCATGCCCAGCCGCTGAGCCTCGGCGAACAGGTCGTCCAGCTTCGCGGCGCCGTCGAGCATGGAGTACTCGGTGTGCGTGTGCAGGTGGACGAAGCCGCCGTCCTTCACGGCGTCGGCGCGGGCGTCGGCGGACACGGTCATGCGGGGTGGGCCTTTCGACGGGGAGGACGGCGGGGCCGCACCAGCCTACTCGTGGTGCCCGGGCGGCGGGGCCGGACCGGGACGGGGGTCTCGTCGACGGTGCCGGCTCAGTCCTCGTCGCCGCGCAGCGCCGCCAGGGCGTGGGCGAGGTCGTCCGGATACGGGGAGGTGATCGTCACCGGCTCCCCCGTGACCGGGTGCGGGAACGCCAGCCGGTGGGCGTGCAGCCACTGGCGGGTCAGCCCGAGCTCGGCCGCCAGTCGCGGATCCGCCCCGTACGTGAGGTCGCCGACGCACGGGTGGCGCAGCGCCGAGGTGTGCACGCGGATCTGGTGGGTGCGCCCGGTCTCCAGGTGGACCTCGAGCAGGGTGGCCCGGCCGAACACCTCGAGCGTCTCGTAGTGGGTCACGGACGGCCGGCCGTCGTCGAGCACCGCGAACTTCCAGTGATGGCCGGGATGCCGCCCGATGGGCGCGTCCACGGTGCCGCTCAGCGGGTCCGGGATGCCCTGGACCACGGCGTGGTAGACCTTCTCCGGCACGCGCTCGCGGAACTGGTCCTTCATGGCCGTGTAGGCGCGCTCGGTCTTGGCCACGACCATGACCCCGGTGGTGCCGACGTCGAGCCGGTGCACGATCCCCTGGCGCTCGGGGGCGCCCGAGGTGGTGATGTCGTAGCCGAGGGCGGCCAGGGCGCCCACCACGGTGGGCCCGACCCAGCCGGGCGAGGGGTGTGCGGCCACGCCGGTGGGCTTGTCCACGGCCACCAGGTCCTCGTCCTCGTACAGGATGCTCAGCGCGTCCACGCGCTCTGCCCTCACTTCCAGGGGGTCGGGGTCGTCGGGGACGTCGACGGCGAGGGTCTCCCCCGCCACGGCCTTCGCGGACTTGGCCAGGACGCGGTCCCGGCGGCCGGAGCGCGACTCGGCCCGCACCAGGCCCCGGGAGAACCAGTCCGCCAGCAGCGATCGTGAGATGCCGAACGCGTCGGCGAGCACCGCGTCGACCCGCCGGCCCGCCTCGGCCTCGGTGACCTCGAGCCGCTCGGTCAGTCCCGGTCTCATGCCCATGTCCTCACGCCTCCCGTGTGCCGTCCAGGCGGCGGCCGGTCATCACGAGCAGGGCGACGCCGATGACGGAGCAGACGATGAACGAGTCCGCCACGTTGAAGATCGCGAAGTGCGGCACGGAGATCATGTCGACCACGTGGCCGCGCCCGAACGCCGGGGGCCGGAACAGCCGGTCCGTGAGGTTGCCGAGCACGCCGCCGGCGAGCCCGCCCAGCGCCAGGGCCCACGGCGTCGAGCGCACGCGGGCGATCCCGACGAGGGCGGCCACCGCCACCACGGCTTGGATGACGGTGAACACCCAGGTGTGGTCCTCGCCGATGGAGAAGGCCGCGCCCGGGTTCAGGATGTAGTGCCAGCGCAGCACCCCGGGGATCACCGTGACGGAGTCCCCCAGCTGCATCGTGCTCTCGACCGCGTACTTGGTCAGCTGGTCGAGGGCGTAGGCCAGCACCGCCACGATGAGGGCGGTGAGCACGGCTCGCCGGCCCGCGCGAGGGGATCGCGGGGCCGGCGCGGCGTCGACGGCACGACTCACGCCGTGGGCGTGGGGGGCTCGACGCGCTTCTGGGCGCGGATCTCCCGCAGCTGGCCCTCGATGTAGGAGGTGAGGCGGCTGCGGTAGTCGGTCTCGA
This sequence comes from Micrococcus sp. iso_239, assembly GCF_056173395.1. NCBI lineage: Bacteria > Bacillati > Actinomycetota > Actinomycetes > Micrococcales > Micrococcaceae > Micrococcus > Micrococcus sp. iso_239. The sequence continues at coordinate 1,448,446 of NZ_CM149672.1, forward strand.
AGCTGCGCAGCTGTTCGACCTCGCCCTCCAGACCGGCCTTCTCCTCGGCCAGGGCCTCGAGGGTGCGGGCCTTCTGCTCCTCGGCGTCGCTGACGAGCCGGGCCGCGGTGGCCTCGGCCTCGGCCACGAGCTCGGTGCTGCGCTGCTCGCCCGCGGCGACGTGCTCGTCGTGCAGCCGCTGGGCCATGGCCAGGACGCCGGCGGCGGAGGTCGCGGCCGCGTCGGCGGACTCGGGGGCGGCGGCCGGGGCCGACTCCTCGGCGGAGGCCGGCGTCGCGGCGGCCTGCGGGGTGTCCGCAGCGGGGCCGGCGGCCGGGGCGGCGCCGCCGGCGCGCAGCTCCGCGTTCTCGGACTCGAGCTGCTCGTTGAGGGCGATCAGGCGCTTGAACTCCGCCACGATCTCGTCGAGGAAGTCATCCACCTCGGTCTGGTCGTAGCCCTCGCGGAACTTCGTGGGCTGGAACTGCTTGTTGACCACGTCTTCCCAGGACAGCGCCATGGAACCGTCTCGCTCTCTGCTCGGTGCTCGGGGACGGCCGGGCGGCCCGGCGCGTCGACGGCCGGCGCGCCGGTGAGGGGCGGCGCCGATCCTGCCGCGAAGACTACCACCGGGGCCGACAGCCGCCCCGGGCCGCGGGTCAGGCCACGCCGGCCAGGCTCAGCACCAGGACCCGCAGCAGGACGACGCCGAGGAACACGATGAGGAAGGCCACGTCCAGGCCGATGCCGCCCAGGTTCACCGGCGGCACGGCACGACGCACGGGGCGCAGCAACGGGTCGGTGGCCCCGTACACGCCGCTGGCCAGCACGAGGGCCGCCCCGGTGGGGCGCCAGTGGCGGGCGAACGACTGCGTGACGTCCAGGACGATCCGCACGGTCAGCGCCGCGAGCACCACCGTCAGGGCGAGGTAGGCGAGGGCGAGGAGCAGCTGCATGGGCGCCTCAGTCGCCGTCGAACGGGGAGTCGACCGCGCCGGACTCGCCCTGCTCGGCGCCGACGACGTCCACGGTGGCCGGGGTCAGCAGGAACACCTTGCTGGTGATGCGGGAGATCGAGCCGTGCAGGCCGAAGACGAGGCCGGCCGCGAAGTCCACGAGGCGCTTGGCCTCGTTCTCACCGAGGTCGGTCACGTTCATGATCACGGGGACGCCGGAGCGGAAGGCCTCGCCGATCGCCTTCGCGTCGTTGTAGGAGCGGGGGTGGACGGTGGACAGGGTGTGCACGGAGGCTCCTTCGGCAGACGACGCTGCGGCTCGCTTGATGGGGGTCACCGGGGCCCGGTAGCCCGGGTCGACCGGCTCGGGACGCGCCGGACGCCGGGGTTCGACGGGATCGGCCGCGGTGGAGCCGGACGGGGTCACGGGCTCCGGCCGCTCGGCCGGCTCGGGATCGCGGACCGCAGTCGGGCGGACGGCCTCCATGTGGGGGTCGGTGTCCGGCTCCGCGGGGCGGCGCGCCTCGACGACCTCGTGTCGGGGCGCGGCCTCCCGCTCGGTGGCACGGGGCTGCTCGTCGTACTCATCGCCGTCGGCCAGGCCGAGGTAGATCATCGTCTTCTTCAGGGCACCAGCCATGAGTCTTCCTTCACCACGTCCTCCGGCCCCGGGGGCCGCCGTCGTTCGTCGTCGGTGCGCATGCGTCCGCACGGTCCTGTCGCGTCCCGCCGGGACGCGCGGGGTCAACGTTAGCCCACCGCGTCCCGGGCCCCCAGAACGTCGGAGCCGATGCGCACCTGTGTCGCCCCGGCGCGCACGGCCGCCTCGAGGTCCGCGCTCATCCCCATGGACAGCGCGGTGGCCTCCGGATGCGTCTGCCGCACGCGCGCGCCGAGAGCGGCGAGCCGGCGGAACGCGTCCTCCGGGTCCAGGCCGCGCGGTGCCACGCACATCAGCCCGCCCAGCCGCAGACCCGGCAGGCCGGCGACGACGGCCGCGAGGGCGGCGACGTCCTCGGGGCGGGCGCCGCCGCGCGGACCGATCCCCTCGGGACGGTCCTCGTCGGCGCGGTCGTCGACGTCCACCTGCACGAGGCACTCCAGGTCGGGGATCGCGGCCTCGGGCTCGCGCTCGCGCCGCAGCACGAGCGCCCGCGAGAGCGCCTCGGCCAGTTCGGGTCGGTCCACCGACTCCACCACGGACGCGTAGCGCACCACGTACTTGGCCTTGTTGGTCTGCAGCTGGCCCACGAAGTGCCAGCGCGGGGCGTCCGCCCCCAGGGCCGCGGCGACGGCCTCGGCCTTGGGCCGGGCCTCCTGGTCGCGGTTCTCCCCCACGTCGGTCACGCCGAGCGCGGCGAGGCGCACGACGTCCTCGGCGGGGTGGGTCTTGGTCACGACGACGAGCGCGGGCTCCGCCTCGCGCCCGGCGTCCCGCGCGGCGTCGGCGATGCGGGAGTGCACCGCGGCGAGCGCGTCGGCGATCTCCCGGGCGCGGGGGTCCGTCGGGGTCGGCCCGGCGGTGGCGGGGGCGGTCATGCGTCTCCTCTCGGGGTGGTGGCGTCGGGGTCGGCGCGCCAGACGAGGCCGGCGAACCGGCCCTCACCGGGCGCCCGACGGTGCGAGAACAGGCGCTCGTCCTCCCGCGTGCACACGTCGATCGTCGCGGCGGCCACCCCGCGGGCACGGAGGACCTCCGCGGCGCCGGCGGGCAGGTCGAGGGCGGGGGTGCCCCAGGACGTGGTGGCGGCGGTCGCCGGGAGGCGGGCGGCGGCGTCGTCGCGCATGGCCGCGGGCACCTCGTAGCAGCGGCCGCACACGCCGGGGCCGATCCAGGCGCGCAGGCCGGGACCGGCTCGGTCGGCCTCCGGACGCAGGGAGAGCAGCCGATCGACGGTCGCCTCCAGGACGCCCTCCAGCAGCCCGCGTCGCCCGGCGTGGGCCACGGCGGTCGCGCCGGTCGTCTCGTCGACGAGGACCACGGGGAGGCAGTCGGCCACCATGACGGCCAGCGGCCGGGACCCGTCGCGGCTCACGGCGGCGTCGGCCACGGGGGCCGGGGCACCGCCGCGCCCGGGCCCGTCCGCCCACACGACGTCGGCCGAGTGCACCTGGTCCAGATAGAGCGTGGCGCCCTCGGGGACCCCCATCACGCGCTCCAGGGCGCGACGGGCGGCGCTGACGCGAGCGAGCCCCTCGGCCTCGTCCGGCGGGACCACGTGCAGCGCGAGGTTGCCGGCGGCCACGGAGGTCCAGGCGACGTGCACGGCGCCCGTCGCGGTGCGGACGGTCTCGCGGTGCACGAAGGGGCCGGCGGGGACCCGTGTGGTCCCGGCCGGCCCCTCCGCGGCCGTCACTTGAGGAAGTCCGGGACGTCCAGGTCCGAGGACCCGGCGCCGAGGTCCGGCTCCACCACGGTGGGCAGGTCCTGCTGGCGGCGCGGCTGCTGCTCCTGCGGGGCCAGCGGCACGGTGCCGCGCACGGCGGGGCGCTCGGCCTGCTGCGGCGGGGCCGGGGCGGCCGGCTGCGGCTGGGCGGGGACGGGCTGCGGCTGCGCGGGGGCCGCGGCCCGCTGCGGGGCCGCCTGCTGCTGCTGCGCGGCCTGCGGGGCGGCCGGGGCGGAGGTGACGTCCACCTTGTCGAAACCCGCGGCGATCACGGTCACGCGCACCTCGTCGCCGAGGGCGTCGTCGATGACCGCGCCGAAGATGATGTTGGCCTCCGGGTGGGCGACCTCCTGGACCAGTCGCGCGGCCTCGTTGATCTCGAAGAGGCCGAGGTCGGAGCCGCCCTGGATGGAGAGCAGCACGCCGTACGCGCCGTCGATGGAGGCCTCGAGCAGCGGCGAGGCGATCGCCAGCTCGGCCGCCTTGACGGCGCGGTCCTCGCCCTGCGCGTGGCCGATGCCCATGAGCGCGGAGCCCGCGCCCTGCATCACGGACTTCACGTCCGCGAAGTCGAGGTTGATCAGGCCCGGGGTGGTGATCAGGTCGGTGATGCCCTGGACGCCGGAGAGGAGCACCTGGTCCGCCTGACGGAAGGCGTCCATGATCGAGACGTTGCGGTCCGAGATGGACAGCAGGCGGTCGTTCGGGATCACGATGAGGGTGTCGACCTCGTCCCGCAGGGCGTCGATGCCCGCCTCGGCGGAGCCGGCGCGACGGCGGCCCTCGAACGTGAACGGACGGGTCACGACGCCGATGGTCAGGGCGCCGAGCGAGCGCGCGATGCGGGCCACGACGGGCGCTCCGCCGGTGCCGGTGCCGCCGCCCTCGCCCGCGGTCACGAACACCATGTCCGCGCCCCGCAGGACCTCCTCGATCTCCTCCGCGTGGTCCTCGGCGGCCTGGCGGCCGACCTCGGGGTTCGCGCCCGCGCCGAGTCCACGGGTGAGCTCGCGGCCCACGTCCAGCTTCACGTCCGCGTCCGACATCAGCAGCGCCTGGGCGTCCGTGTTGATGGCGATGAACTCCACGCCGCGAAGCCCCACCTCGATCATGCGGTTCACGGCGTTCACGCCGCCGCCGCCGATGCCGACGACCTTGATGACGGCCAGGTAGTTCTGGGGTGCAGCCACGGTGTTGGTTCCCTTTGTTCGAGATCTCGAGAGGTCAGCGCGAGGCACATCGCCCCGGTGATCGGCGGCCACCCGGGGTGGACACCTTCAAGCACAGCGTGAAGCGAGCCTCGCGCGCGTTCGGATCCACCGTACTGGGAGGCCCGCGTCACGCGCAAAAGAAAACGGCGTGTCCACGCGGAAAAGACGCCCTCAACATCAACTTTCACGTGAGACTCGAAGGACGAGCCTCCGCGGTGAGGACACCCCGACTCGCACGAGACCAGGCGCCCCGACCTTCACCTTCACGTTCTACTGGAGACTCCTGTGGCCCCGGTTCAGCGCGTGATCGGCCGCGTGGGAACGGAGACGTCGATCTCGGCGACGCCGCCCGCCGCGGACCCGTGCCGCTCGTCCGCCAGGAACGCCTCGGCCACGGACCCCTTGAGGCCGGCGTCCTGCGCGTCGCCCCAGACCAGGGTCACCCCGCCCTCGAGCGCCAGATAGACCTGGCCCGGGCCCCGGGAGTCGGCGGTCTCGACACGATCGGCCACAGGCTCCGGCAGGGCGGCCAGCACCTCGGCCACCTCGGCGCGCTCCTCCTGTGCCCGCTGCGCCAGCTCCTCCGAGAACGCGGGGAGGTCCTCGCCCTCGAGCCGCTCCTCCGGCACTCTCGTCAGGACGGTGCCGTCCGCGAGCAGCAGCTGCGCGCCGTCGTCACCGTCCCGCCGGGCCCGCGCCTCGTGCTCCCGGACCACGACCTCCAGGCCGGTGGGCAGGCGGGGCACGGTCTGGACCTCGGCCACCCCGGGCAGACCGCCGACCAGCTCGCCCACACGGCCGGCCCCGACGCGGGACAGCGGCACGCCGTACACGGGCTCCAGGCGCTCCTGGACGGCGGTGGCGGAGACATGGCGGGTGCCGGTGACCTCGACGCGGTCCACCGCGAGCACGGGCGAGACGAGCACGACCCAGCCCAGGGCGCCCAGCACCGCGAGCACCGCGGCCGCCACACCCCAGCGGGTGGCGCGGCGCCGGCGCGCGGTGCGCCCCGGGAACTGGACGACGGTGGAGGCGTCGGTTCCGGCCGGCGGCGGCGTCCCGCGGCCGCGCCTCACGGGTGGGCGACGCCGGGCGCCGCGTCCCGGCCGAGCTCGGCCAGCAGGTCCGGACCCAGGGCGGTGACGTCCCCCGCGCCCATCGTCAGGACGACGTCGCCGGCCGTGGCGCCCGCCGCGAGCGAGCGCACCGCCTCGGCGCGGTCCTCGGCGACGACACGGTCCTCGGCGGCACCCGTGGTGAGGCGGGAGGCGATGAGGGACGAGTCGACGCCGGGCATCGGCTCCTCCCGGGCCGCGTACACGGGCAGCACGCGCACCACGTCCGCCCCGGAGAGGGCGGCGGCGAACTCGGCGGCGAAGTCCCGGGTGCGGGAGAACAGGTGGGGCTGGAACAGGACGTGCACGCGGGCGTCACCGGCCACGGCACGGCCGGCGGAGACCGCGGCGGCCACCTCCGTGGGATGGTGCGCGTAGTCGTCGAAGACCCGCACGCCGCGCGCGGCGCCACAGAACTCGAATCGGCGGGCCGTGCCCCGGAAGGCCTCGACGCCCCGCACGGCGGCCTCGAAGGCCATGCCCGCCCGGACGGCGGCCAGGACCACGGCGGCGGCGTTCAGCGCGTTGTGCCGGCCGGGCACCTGCAGGTGCAGGGTGCGCTCCGGCCCGTCCGCCATCCGGAACGTGGCGCGCTGGCCCACTCCGGTCTCGCCCGGCTCCACCGCGAGGTCGGTGACCAGCAGGTCCGGCACCACGCCGTCGCGGGGCGCCGTGCCGTAGGTCACGACGTCGGCGGCCGCGTTGTCACGGGCCCACGCGGCGAGCTCCGCCGCGCCGGCGTCGTCGAGGCAGGCCACGAGGACCCCGCCCTGGGCGGCGGCTGGCAGCCCGCCCGCGAAGTCCCGGAAGACCTGGTGCACCGCCTCCTCGGTCCCGTAGTGGTCCAGGTGGTCGGCCTCCACGGTCGTGACGATCCCGATCGTGCTCGGGTAGTTCACCAGGGTGCCGTCGGACTCGTCGGCCTCCGCGATGAACCACTCGCCCCGGCCCGCCCGGGCGTTGGTGCCGAGCCCGGCGACGGCGGCGCCGACGGCGAACGTGGGGTCCCAGCCGGCGTCGGAGAAGGCCATGGCGGCCATGGAGGACGTGGTGGTCTTCCCGTGCGTGCCGGCGACGGCCAGCACCCGGTGGCCGCGCATGGCCAGGGCGAGGCCCTCGGAACGGTGCAGCACGCGCAGTCCGCGTGCCACGGCGGCGTCGTGCTCCGGGTTGCCCGGCCCGGCGATCGAGGAGGCGATCACCGTGGTGACGTCCCGGCCGAGGTGCGCGGCGTCGTAGCCGACCGTGATCCGGGCGCCGCCCGCGGCGAGCTCGCGCATTACGGGCAGGTCCTTCGCGTCGGAGCCGGACACCGCGACGCCCTGCTCCTGGAGGATGCGGGCGACCCCCGACACGCCCACGCCGCCGATCCCCAGCAGGTGCACGCGGCCCAGGTCGGCGAAGCGGCCCTCGGCCGCGGGACGGGTGCTCTCGTCGCGGCTCATCGCCGGGCTCCTTCCTGGGCGGCCGAGCGCACGAGGCCGGCCATGGTGACGTCCGCGTCCCGGACGCCGAAGCGGGCGGCCGCCTCCCCCATGCGCGCCAGACGCTCGGGGTCGGTCGCCAGCGGGATCAGCTGACGCTGCACCCACGCGCGCCCGAAGGCGTCGTCGCGGACGAGCAGCGCACCCTCCGCCTCCACCACGGGGCGGGCGTTGAGCGCCTGCTCGCCGTTGCCGATGGGCAGGGGGAGGTAGACGGCGGGCAGGCCGACCGCGGACACCTCGCAGACCGTGCCGGCGCCCGAGCGGGCGACGATCAGGTCGGCGGCGGCGTAGGCCTGCTCCATGCCCGCCAGGTACTCCCGCTGGACGTAGCCGTCCCGGACCAGGAGGCTGCCGTCGTCCTCGGTGAGGGCCTTGTCCCGCCCGGTCAGGTGGAAGACCTGCAGACCGGCGTCGAGGAGGTCGCCCAGCGCGGCGCGCACGGTGCGGTTCACGGCCAGCGCACCCGAGCTGCCGCCGGTCACCACGACGGTGGTCCGGTCCGGGTCGAGGCCGAGGGCCTCACGGGCGGCACGGCGGGCGGCCGCCCGGTCCAGGCCGGAGATCTCGGGGCGCATCGGCATGCCCACCCAGCGGGCGCCGCGGAGGTGGGTGTCCGGCAGGGCGGTGCCGACGTGCGTGGCCCGCAGGGCGCCGATGCGGTTGGCCAGGCCGGGGCGGGCGTTGGCCTCGTGGACCACCACGGGCACACCGGCCCGGAACGCGGCGAGGTACACGGGGGTGGCGACGTAGCCGCCCACGCCCACGACGACGTCGGCGCGCCGGTCCCGCAGGATCCGGGCCGCCGTGGCGACCGCGGCGCGCATGCGGGCCGGGAAGCGGACGACGTCCATCGACGGGCGGCGCGGCATCGGGACCCGGTCGATCAGGTCGAGCTCGTAGCCCGCCTCGGGGACGAGACGCGTCTCCATGCCGGAGGCGGTGCCGACCATGGTGCACTCGACGGGACCGCCGTCGTCGTCCTCCAGGGCGCGGGCGATCGCGAGCATCGGGGAGATGTGGCCGGCGGTGCCGCCGCCGGCCAGCACCACCCGCAGGGGTCCGGAGGGATGAGAGGTCTGCGTCATCGGGGCTCCTGGAGGGCGGGGGTGGGGATCACGGGGACGGGGTCGGTGTCCGGCTCGCCCGCCTGCGGGCGGGCGTCCGGTTCCGCTGCACGGCGACGCTCGTGGCGGGCGAAGGCCAGCACGATGCCGACCGCGCTCAAGGACAGGGTCAGCGCGGAACCACCATAGGAGATGAAGGGCAGCGGGACGCCCACCACGGGGATGATCCCGGAGACCATCGCGATGTTGACGGCCGCCTGGCCCACGAGCCAGGCCAGGATCCCCCACGTGGACAGGCGGATGAACGTGGACGTGGTCCCGGAGGCGACGCGGTAGATGCCGATCGCCAGGCCGAGGTAGGCCAGCAGCACCACCAGCGTGCCCACGAGCCCGAGCTCCTCGCCGAGGATGGTGAAGATGAAGTCGTTCTCGGCCTCCGGGATGTAGCTCCACTTCTGGCGGGACTGGCCGAGGCCCGCGCCCCACCAGCCGCCCGAGGCCAGGGCGTACATCCCGTGCGCCGGCTGGAAGCAGGGGTCGGTGGCGTCGGAGCAGTCCCCCAGCCAGGCCTGCACCCGGACCATGCGGTGCGGGGCGAGGAGGGTCAGGGCCAGGATGCTCAGCACGCTCAGCGCCAGGAAGGTGAGGAAGACCCCCCAGTGGGTGCCGGCCACGTACAGCACCGTGGCCAGCACGAGCGCGAGGATGATCGCGGTCCCGAGGTCGCTGCCCGCCATCACCAGGACCAGCAGCAGCAGGCCGCCGGGCAGCACCGGGATCAGCGCGTGCCGCACCTGGGTGACAAGGCGGTGCTTGCGCTCCAGGACCGCCGCCGCCCACAGGGCCAGGGCGAGCTTGGCGGCCTCGGAGGGCTGCATCCTGAACCCGCCGATGCCGAGCCAGTTGCGATTGCCGCCCACGGTGACCCCGAGCGGGGAGAACGCGACCAGCGCGAGCAGGATCACGGCCACGCCGAACGCCGGCCAGGCGAGCGCCTTGAAGACGCGCACCGGCAGGCGCGAGAACACGAGCAGGGCCGCCACGCCCGCCACCGCCCAGGCGGTCTGGCGCAGGAACAGGGCGTACGAGCCGCCGCCGGTGCCGATCGCCTCGACGGAGGACGAGGAGAGCACCATCACGAGGCCCAGCACCGTGAGCAGGGCGGTGCAGCCGCTGATGAGCAGGACCGACAGGTCGAGGGCGCGGCGACCCTCGAGGACCCGCCACATCCGGCGCAGGAGCCGCTCCCGATGCTCGGGGGCGTCGTCGTCCGCGCCGGAGCGCACCGGGCGGAGCTCGATCGGGGACATGGCCCTCCTCACGGGGGAAGCGAGACGGTCGGGTGGGCGGCGGGTCAGTCGGCGTCGGGCGCGGCGTCGTCGTGCACGTCCCAGCCGTGCTCACGCATCAGCCCGGCGACGGCCTCGATGAACGCCTCGCCGCGGGCCGCGTAGGAGCGGAACTGGTCCATCGACGCCGCGGCGGGCGCCATGAGCACGGTGTCGCCGGGGCGGGCCAGGCCGTCGGCCACGCGCACCGCCTCGGCCATCACGGCCGCACCGTCGGCGGGGCCGGTGCCGTCGGCCGTGGCGAGGGGGGCGTGGACGGGGACCTCGGGGGCGTGCGCGGCCAGGGCCGCGCGCAGGGCCGAGGTGTCCCTGCCCAGGAGCACCACCGCGCGGAGCCGGTGGGCGTGCGCGGCCACCAGCTCGTGATAGGTCACGCCCTTGGGCAGGCCGCCGGCCAGCCACACCACGGAGCTGAACGCCGCCAGCGACGCGTCCGCGGCGTGCGGGTTCGTCGCCTTGGAATCGTTGACCCACATCACGTCGCGGGAGGTGGCCACGAGCTGGATGCGATGCTCCCCGCGGTCGTAGGAGCGCAGGCCCTCGGCCACGGCCGCGGGGCTCACCCCGACGGCCCGGGTCAGCGCCGCCGCGGCGGCCGCGTTGGCCACGGTGTGGCGCGGCGCCACCGGGCCCAGGTCGGCGCGCTCGGCCAGGGCGATCGCCTCGTGGCGCCGGTTATCCAGGAACGCACGGTCCACGAGGATCCCGTCCACGACGCCGATGTCGGACAGGCCCGGGGTGTCCGTGGTGAAGCCGATCGCGCGGCAGCCCTCCTGGACGTCCGCGCGCTCCACGAGGGTGCGGGTCAGCGGGTCCTGCTCGTTGAACACGCAGGCCACCCGCGTGTTCGCATACACCTTGCCCTTGGCGGCGGCGTACTCGTCCATCGAGCCGTGCCAGTCCACGTGGTCCTCGGCCAGGTTCAGCACCGCCGATGACGCCGGCGCCAGTCCGTGCGTCCAGTGCAGCTGGAAGCTGGAGAGCTCGAGGGCGAGCACGTCGAAGCCCTCCGGGTCGCGGATCGCGTCGAGCACGGGGGTGCCGACGTTGCCGCAGGCCACCGCCCGACGGCCGTCCGCCCGCAGGATGGCCTCGACCATCGTCACGGTGGTCGTCTTGCCGTTCGTGCCCGTCAGGCACACCCAGTCGGCGGTCTTCCGGCCGGCGCGCTCGCGCAGCCGCCAGGCCAGCTCGACGTCGGACCAGATCGGCAGGCCCGCCGCGTGGGCGGCCATCAGCAGCGGCTGGTCCGGACGCCAGCCCGGGGAGGTCACGACGAGGTCCGCGGCGGCGCCGTCGACCTCGGGCAGCGCCTGCGTGGCCGCCCGGTCGAGCAGGACCTCGCGGACTCCCACGATCCGCAGGGTCTCGGCGCGCGCCCGGTTCTCGGGGCCGTCGTCGCCGTCCACCACCACGACGGCGGCGCCCAGCTCGGCCAGGGTGTCGGCCACGGAGAAGCCGGTGATGCCCAGGCCCGTGACGACGACGCGCAGGCCGGCCCACCCCGGGGCGTCCCAGGACGTGAGGTCGGCGGTGCGGGCGGTGTCGGCGCGGGGCCGGCGCACCGGTGCGGGCGCGGCGTCGGACGCGGGGCCGGTCACGGGGTCACCCCCGCGAGGCCGCCCTGGCGGATGAGCCAGTCGCCGTAGAAGATCGCGAGCCCCACGGTGACGCACATCAGGGACAGCAGCCAGAAGCGGACCACGACGGTCACCTCGGCCCAGCCCTTGAGCTCGAAGTGGTGCTGCAGCGGCGCCATGAGGAACACGCGCTTGCCGCCGGAGACCTTGAACCAGCCCACCTGGATGATGACGGAGAGGGTGATCGCGACCATGAGGCCGGCCAGCACGGCCACCAGGATCTCGGTGCGCGTGAAGATCGCGAAGCCGGCCAGGGCGCCGCCCAGGCCCAGGGAGCCGGTGTCCCCCATGAAGATCTTGGCCGGGGAGGTGTTCCACCAGAGGAAGCCCAGCAGGCTGCCCGTGAGGATCGCCGCGAGCAGGGCGAGGTCCATGGGGTCGCGGACCTCGTAGCAGCCGCGTGTGCCCTCGAGCGCGCACGACTGGCTCGACTGGAAGAGCGACATCAGGACGTAGGCGCCCGTGATCATGGCGGTGGCGCCCGTGGCGAGCCCGTCGAGGCCGTCCGTGAGGTTCACGGCGTTCGTGGTGGCGGTGGTGATGAGGTTCGACCAGATCACGAACAGGATGACGCCGATCGCGGGTCCGGCGAAGGCCAGGTCGAGCCACGGGACGTCCCGGGCGAAGGAGATCGCCGTCGAGGCGGGGGTCAGGCCCCGCTCGTCCGGGAAGTTCAGGGCGAGGACGGCGAAGGCGGTGCCGATCAGGGCCTGGAGGATGATCTTGCCGCGCGGCGTCAGGCCGAGCGAGCGCTGCTTCGTGATCTTCGTGAAGTCGTCCACGAACCCGACGAAGGCCATGCCCACGGTGAGCAGCAACAGGATGAGGCCGGAGGCCGTGGGCCCGCCGAAGTCGACGCCGAGCACCGCGAGCAGCCCGTGGGTGATCAGATACGCCAGCACCAGGGAGCCGATGATGACCGCGCCGCCCATCGTGGGCGTGCCGCGCTTGGTCTTGTGGGTGGTCGGGCCGTCGTCGCGGACGAACTGGCCGTACCCGCGCTTGACGAGGAACCGGATGAACAGCGGGGTGCCGGCGGCCGAGAGGACCAGGCCGAGCACGCCGCCGATGAGCAGTCCGATCACGGTCGGGACTCCTTCGGGGAGGCGGAGGGGGCGGCGATGGCGTCGGCCGTGGCGAGGCGCTCGCCGAGGGCCGCGAGCCCGACGCCGTTGGAGGACTTGACGAGGACGAGGTCGCCGGGGCGCAGGTGCTCGGTGAGGAACGCCTCGGCCTGCGCGGCGTCGTCGACGAAGTGCGCCTCTTCGCCCCAGCTGCCCTCGTTGAGGGCGCCGATGTAGAGCGGCCGGGCTCCGGCGCCCACCACCAGCAGCTGGGCGATGTTCAGGCGCACCACGGACTCGCCCACGAGGGTGTGCTCACGGACGCGGGCATCGCCGAGCTCGAGCATCTCCCCCAGGACGGCCCAGGTGCGGCGGCCGCTGGAGCGGCCGAGGGTGGCCAGCGTCCGGAGCGCGGCGCGCATGGACTCGGGGTTGGCGTTGTACGCGTCATTGATGATCGTGACGCCGTCCGCGCGGTCGGTGCGCTCCATCCGGAAGCGGCTGGCGGGCCCGAGCCCGTCGAGACCACGGGCGATCTCGGCCGGGTCCATGCCGGCGGCGTGGGCGGCCGCGGCGGCGGCCAGCACGTTGTGCACGTGGTGCAGGCCGGTCAGTCCGGAGGCGACCGGGTGCCGCAGGGCGGCCTCCTCCGTCCCGACCTGCAGGTCGAACACGGGGCGCTCCTGGTCGTCGGCGTGCACGTCCCGTGCGGCGACGAGGCCCGACGCACGGCCGGCGGCCACGTCCTCGGCCGCGCGGGCGACGCCCCGCTCGTCCGCGGTGAACCAGGTGATCGGGGCGGCGGTCCGCGCCGCCATGCCGGCGACACGCTCGTCGTCGAGGTTGAGGACGGCGATGCCGTCGGGGCCGAGGGCCTCCACGAGCTCGCCCTTGGTGCGTGCGATGTTCGCCACGCCGCCGAAGCTGCCCGCGTGGGCGGTGCCCACCATGAGCACGACGCCGATGTCCGGGCGCACGAGGTCGCAGAGGTACGCGATGTTGCCGACGTGGTCCGCGCCCATCTCGACCACGAGGAAGCGCGTGTCCAGCTCCGCCCGGAACACCGTGAGCGGCACGCCGACCTCGCCGTTGTACGAGCCGACCGGTGCGACGGTGGGGCCCTGGGTGGCCAGCAGGGCGGCGAGCAGGTCCTTCGTGGTGGTCTTGCCGGCCGAGCCGGTGATGCCGATGACGGTGGTCGGGGAGTGCTCCCGGACGCGGCGCACGACCTCCCGGGCGAGCGCGCCCATCGCGAGCACGGCGTCCTCCACGAGGATCGCCGGGTGCGCGGCGCCGTCGGGGGCGTGCGTGGCGCGCTCGGCGAGCACAGCGGCGGCGCCGGCGCCCAGCGCGGCGTCGATGAAGTCGTGGCCGTCGGCGCGCTCCCCCGGCTTCGCCACGTAGAGCGTGCCCTCGGCGGTGACCTCCCGCGAGTCGGGGGTGACGTGCACCAGCACGGTGGCGGGGTCGAGGGTGGCCGAGAGCGTGCCGGACACGGCCTCGGCGATCTGGGCTGCGGTGAGAGCGATCATGACTCGATGACCTTACCCTCGCGGGCGGGGCCGGAGCCCGAGGCGGAGGCCGCCGCGACACGGGCGGCCAGGGCCTCGCGGAGGGCCACCCGATCGTCCAGCGGGACGAGCTCGCCGTCGTAGTCCATCGTGGTCTCGTGCCCGCGGCCGGCCAGGAGGATGCCGTCCTGCGGCCCCGCCAGCTCCACGGCGCGGCGGATGGCCGCGGCACGGTCGGCCACCTCCTCGATCACGACCGTGCGGCCCTCCTCCCGCGCGATGCGGTCGGCCTCGGCGCGGGCGCCGGCGAGGATGTGGGCACGGATCGGGGCCGGGTCCTCCGAGTGGGGGGTGTCGTCGGTGACGATCACCACATCCGCCGCCCGGGCCGCGATCGCGCCCATCACGGGCCGCTTGTCACGGTCACGGTCACCGGCGGAGCCGAACACGATCAGGGTGCGGCCGCGCGTCCCGGCCGCCGCCCGGGCGTCGGCGAGGGAGCGCAGCGCCTGGACCATGCCGTCCGGGTTGTGCGCGAAGTCGACGACGGCGTCCGGCTCGCGGCCCACGACCTCCATCCGTCCCGGGACGGCGGCGGCCAGAGGGCCCTCGCCCGCGGGCACGTCCAGGACGGCGGCGAGCGCGTCCAGGTGCTCCTCCCCCACGGCGTGCAGCACGAGCAGGACCGCGAGGGCCGCGTTGGCCACGTTGAAGCGGCCCGGCAGACCGACGGAGGCCCGCAGCTCCCGGCCCGTGGCCGCGTGGCGCAGCGTGAAGCGATGGCCGAGGCCGTCCGGCGCGAGCTCGGCGACCTCCCAGTCCGCCCGGAGGCCGGGGTCGTGTTCGGCCAGGGCGCCCGGCGTCGGCGCGGCCGGCCCGAGGGCGAGCGTGGTGACGGGAGCGCCGGCGGCCCGGGCCATGGCGACGCCCCAGCGGGGCCCCTCGCCGCCGTCGAGCGTGATGACGGCGTGGTCGGTGCGAGCGGGGTCGAACAGACCGGCCTTGGCCGCGAAGTACTCCTGCATCGAGCCGTGCATGTCCAGGTGGTCCTGGGTCAGGTTGGTGAACCCGGCCACCGCGTAGCGCAGGCCGGCGATCCGCTGATACGCCACGGCGTGGGAGGAGACCTCCATGACGGCGGTGTCCACCTCCTCCTCGCGCATGAGCGCCATGAGGGCGTGCAGCTGGGTGGCCTCGGGCGTGGTGAGCGTGGAGGGGACCTCCCGCTCCCCCGCGCGGATCAGGATCGTGCCCACGATGCCCGACCGGCGCCCCAGGGCCTCGAGCAGCGCGGCGGCGAGGAAGCTCGTGGTGGTCTTGCCGTTGGTGCCGGTCACGCCGACCAGGCGCGGGCCGGCGTCGCCCCCGCCGCCGTAGACGCGGGCCGCCACGGTGCCGGCGGCGGTGCGCACGGCGTCGACCTCGAGCACCGGGACGTCGGCCAGGCCCTGCTCCGCCAGGAGCGCGCGGCCCGCCGCGTCCGTCAGGACTCCGACGGCGCCGGCCTCCAGCGCCGTGGCCGCGAACGCCGCGCCGTGGGCGCGCGCCCCCGGAACGGCGACGTAGAGGTCGCCCGGGCGCACGACACGCGAGTCGAGGCTGACCCCCGTGACGCCGTCGGCCGGGGCCGCGCCGTGGACGTGGGCCGCGATCCCCGCCTCGGCCAGCGCCCGTGCGAGGGCGGGCCAGGCCGTGGCGGGGGTGTGGGAGGGCCGGAAGGCGGCGTCCTGCTGGGCCGAGGTCAGCGGCGCAGGGGGGTCGCTCGGGGTGGTCATGGGGGTGCTCCTGGGGTGCTCGGGGCCGGAGGCGTGGGTCACCACGGCCGGTCCTGCGGATCGTCCACGAAGACGCGGTAGTCGTTCGGCTCGGCTCCGGTGGCGGGCACGTCCGCCTGGCGGAGCATGTACTCCATGATCGTGGCGGCCGCGACGGACACGTCCCGGGAGCCCTGCTTGGACGGCGGCCGATGCATGGACACGGACACCACGAAGCGGGGGTCGTCGAGCGGGGCGACGGCGGTGAAGCCGAGGTTGTAGCCGTCGTACGTGCCGGTGTCGCTCGCAGCCTCGGCGGTGGAGGACTTGCCGCCCACGCGATAGCCGGGGATCGCGGCGGCCTTGCTGGTGCCCTGCGTCACGACGGTCTCCATCATGCGGAGCATCTGCGCCGCCGTCTCCTCGGAGACCACGCGGTGGGGCTCCGCGGACGACTCCCAGCGCTTCTCCGCGCCGTCGCCGTCCACCGTGGCGTCGATCAGCCGGGCCGGGATCAGCACGCCGCCGTTGGCGAGGGCCTGGTACATCTGGGCGGTGTGCAGGGTGGTCTGGGTGTAGCCCTGGCCGAAGGCCGTGGTCAGACGCTGGCGGCCGTCCCACCGCTCGGGCGGGACGAGGACGCTGCCCGCCTGCTGCGGCAGGCCGAGGTCGATGGGCCGGCCGACCCCGAAGGAGCGCATGTACTCGTAGCGCTGCTCGTCCGTGATCTTCTCGGCGATCTGCACCGTGCCCGTGTTGTAGGAGCGTGCGTAGATGCCGGCCACGGTCATGTCGAACGTCGGGTGCGGGGAGAAGTCTTTGATGGTCTGCCCGTCGAAGTCCTGGCTGCCGGGGACGGTGAAGCCGTCCGTGGCGGTGACCTTCCCGGCGTCGACGGCGGCCGCGATCGGCAGCGCCTTGCCCGTGGAGCCCGGCTCGTACGGGGTGCTCATCACGGTGGAGGTGCGGAAGTTCTCCTCGGTGGCGTCGGGGTCGGCGGGGTCCACCGTGGTGGAGTCCGCCATGACGATCACGTCGCCCGTCTTCACGTCCATCACGACGGCGTTCGCCCACTCCGCCTCGTACTCGGCGGCGAGGGCGCCGAGGGTCTCCTGCGCGAACCACTGGGCGTCCTTGTCCACGGTCAGGCGCAGGTCGGCGCCGTCCACGGCCGGAACCTCCTCGAGCGGGGCGTTGGGGATGCGGATGCCGTCTGCGCCCACCTCGAACGTGCGGGTGCCCGGGGTGCCGGTCATGACGTCGTCCTGGCTGAGCTCGAGGCCCTCGAGGGCGGTGCCGTCGCCACCCATGAAGCCGATGATGCTGCCGGCGACCGACCCGTTCGGGTAGGTGCGGCGGTCCACCGCCTCGGAGAGCAGGCCCGGCACGTTGAGCGCCATGGCCTTGTCCCGCACCTCCGGGGTCACGGAGCGACGCACCACGGCGTACGGGCGGGAGCCGATGGTGGCCTCGCGCACCTCCTCCTCCGACATGCCGAGCACCTCGGCCAGGCTGGCCAGGCGGGAGTCCACGTCCACCAGCACGGTCTCCCGGGCCTCGCGGTCCCATTCGTTGAAGTCCTTGACGAGGCGCTGGTCCACGACGATGTCGTAGCGGCGCACGCTGGCGGCCAGCACGTCGCCGTCGCGGTCCAGGATGGACCCGCGCTGCGGCAGGGTCTCCTGGTGGGTCAGGCGCTGGTCCATGGCCGCCGCGGCCTGCCCCGTGGGGTCGATGCCCTGCACGTAGACGAGCCGCAGTGCGAGCCCGCCGAGCAGGACGAAGACGAGCAGGAGAAGGATGCGGGTGCGCACGGCGGGGTGCCCGGGAGCGGGCCCGACCGTCGATCCGCCGCGGGGAAGGTGCGAGGCGGGACGGTCGATCAACGGTCGGCGGCGTCCTGGTCGGGGGCGGCGGAGGCGTCCGCGCCGCTGAAGGTGCGCGGTCCCTCGATCTCGTCCTGGCCGTCGTCGGACGCCCCCTGGCGGACCGCGTCCGCGTCCGCCGGCGGCGCGACGTAGGTGGCGGAGATGTCGCCGTCCTGGGCCGCCTGGGCCTCGCCGCCGAACTGGCCCGTGCCCGCGTCCACGGAGGCGGTGCCGGCGGGGGCGACCATCCCGAGGGCGTCGGCGCGCGCGGCCAGGTTCTGCGGCGCCTCGAGGTGGCCCACCTGCTCGGCCAGCCGCTCATTGGTCTCGGTGACGGCCTGCTGCTCCTGGCGCAGGTCCAGGAGGGCGTACTGCCGGTTGGACATCGTGATGTTCATGACGAGCACCGCCGCGAGCGCGGCGAGCACCACGAGGACGCACAGCACGGTCACGCCGGAGCGGGATCGGGGCAGCGGGGCGGGCACCACCGAGAGCGGCGTGCGCTCCTGCGGAGCCGGCCGCGCGGGGGCGACGGGGGTCGACCCGGGGCGCAGCGACTCTGCGATCCGTGCGTGTGCGGCCATGCTCATCTCCTCGTGCAGCGTCATGCCGTGGTCCTGGACGTCCTGATCTTCTCAACCGCACGCACTTTCGCGGAGGAGGCGCGACGGTTCTCTGAGATTTCTTCTTCGGTGGGCTTCTCGGTGCCGCGGGTGAGCACCCGCACCACGGGTTCGTGCTCCTCCAGCACCACCGGGAACCCCGGGGGCGCCGTGGACGTGGCCCACGCGCTCAGGTGCCGCTTCGTGATCCGGTCCTCGAGGGAGTGGTAGCTCATCACCACGAGGCGGCCGCCCACGTGGAGGGCGTCGAGGATGGCGGGCACGGCGGCGTCGAGGATGTCGAGCTCCTCGTTCACGGCGATGCGCAGGGCCTGGAAGGTGCGCTTGGCCGGGTGCCCGCCGGTGGCCCCCGCGGCGACGGGGACGGCCGAGCGGATCACCTCGACGAGGCGGCCGGTGGTCTCGATGGGGGCCTCGGCGCGGGCCCGGACGATGGCCCGTGCGATGGGGCCGGCGAAGCGCTCCTCACCGTCGCGACGGATGATCCGGCGCAGCTCCTGCTCGTCCAGCTCCGCCACGAGCGTCGCGGCGGAGCGCTCGGCGGTGTCGTCCATGCGCATGTCCAGCGGAGCGTCGTAGGAGTAGGCGAAGCCACGCTCCCGGTCGTCCAGCTGGTAGGAGGACACGCCGAGGTCGTAGAGCGCGGCGTCGACCTTCGTGACGCCCGCGGCGGCCATGGCCTCGGGCACCCGGTCGTAGGTGCCGTGGAAGGGGATCAGACGGTCGGCGAGGGGGCCGAGGCGCTCGGCGGCCATGGCCTGGGCGTGGGCGTCGCGGTCGATGCCGATGACGCGCAGGTGGGGGAACCGGGTCAGCAGGGCCTCGGTGTGCCCGCCCATGCCCAGCGTGCCGTCGACGGCGACGGGCGTGCGGCCGGCCTCGAGCGCGGCCTGGACGGCGGGGGCGAGGAGGTCGACGACGCGGTCCCGCATCACGGGCAGGTGGCGGTCCTCGGGGCGCGGCTGGCCTGCGTCCACTCTCGACCTCCTGCTCACATCGCGGTCCTGGCGGACCTCGGGCGGGATCCCCATCCGTCCGCCGCCACGCCTGGCCCAGGGGAAGACGGGTCAGGTGCGGCGGCGTCGGCTGGAGGTCTCGCTCGAGGTCGGGTGGTCACGGTCAGAAGACGCCGGGCAGGACGTCCTCGTCGGTCTCGGAGAAGGCGGCTTCCTGCTCGGCGAGGTAGGTGTTCCAGGACTCCGAGTCCCAGATCTCCACCCGCGTCCCCGCGCCGATCACGGTCACGTCCCGGTCCAGCCCCGCGTACTGCCGCAGCGGCGCCGGCACGGTCACCCGACCCTGCTTGTCCGGGACCTCGTCCGACGCCCCCGAGAGGAAGACGCGGATGTAGTCACGGGCCTGGCGGGAGGACAGTGGAGCCGACCTCATCTGCTCGTGGACCCGCTCGAACTCACGAGCGCTGAACACGTAGATGCAGCGCTCCTGACCCCGGGTCAGGACCAGCCCCTCCGCCAGCTCCTCGCGGAACTTGGCGGGGAGGATCAGCCGGGACTTCTCGTCGAGCCGGGGGGTGTACGTGCCCAAGAACACGGCACACCCCCTGGCTCGTCGAGCGGTCCCTCCCGACCAAGGTCGGGACCCATGCTCTCTCCTTTCCTCCACATTACCCCACTTCCCTCCACCATCAACCCAGGAACGCGGGTCCCGGCGCCACGGGCGTGTCGAGGCTTCCGGGTCCGGCGCGCCATCCCGCGGGTCCCGGGGCCGGCGTCGCCGTGGAGGGAAGTGGAGGACCGGTGGGCCCCCGGTGGAGGGCCGCGGCGACGACGGGGCCTCGGGCAGCGCAAAGGCCCCGATCCGGAGCGGATCGGGGCCTGGAGTGGAGGAGGGTGGGGGCCCGGCGGGCCAGGCGCTCAGTCGCCTCGGGCCCGCCGCTCGTCCCAGCGCCGCTCGAGGCGGCCCATGAAGTCGCCGCCCCCCTGCCGTCGCGGTGCGCCCGACCGTCGGGCCACCGGGCCCGAGGCCCCGGAGGCGACGGCGCGCGGCCGCGTGGTCAGCAGGAAGATGCCGGCCCCGATGACGACGACGCCGAGCACGCCCAGCAGGATCGCGTGGTTGGCGACCCCGAGGACCACGACGAGCAGCCCGACCACTGCGAGGACGGCCCCGGCCACGACGCGACCCACGGGCAGCCGGTGCCGCCCCGTGTCCGCCATCTGGGTGGCCAGCCGGGGGTCCTCGGTGCGCAGCTGCTGCTCCAGCTGGTCCAGCATCCGCTGCTCATGCTCTGAGAGGGGCATGGCGACTCCTTCGAACGCGGCCTCCGACACCTCCGGGACCGGGAGGGGACGCCCGCGCGTCCGACTTGCCCTCCAGGATAGGACCTGCCGCCCCACCCTAGCCAGGTGGCGACGTCGCCGGCCCCGGAACCCCTCACTCCCGATCCGGGCCTCCGGGGCCCGGCCGCGGCGCGTCCCGGCGGGCGTCGGCGCGGGCCTCGCGTCGTCCCAGCAGCGACGCCGGCCGCACGGCCGCCGTCGGGAAGCGCCGGGCGACGGCGTCCAGGGCGGCCTCGGCACCGGCCCAGTCGCCCTCCTCCGACGCCTCGTCCTCCGTCCCCCAGGCGGGACCGCCGAAGAGCGCCTCCTGGGCCGGAGGCTGATCGGCCTCGCCCCCGAGGCGCTCGGCGCGCACGCCCACGAGCCGGATCGGATGCGGCCGTTCGGCGTGCAGCTCGCGGACGAGCCGCCGCGCCGGGCCGAGGAGGTCGTGGCCCGTGGCGGTCGGCCGGGCGAGGCGGGCGGTGCGGCTGCGGACCGACCCGTCCGGCGCCTTGAGGCGGACCGTGACCGCGCCGGCGGTGACCCCCTCCGCGCGCAGCCGGGCCGCGACCCGGTGACACAGGCGCAGGACCTCCGGGTCGACGCCCGCGACGTCGACGGGGTCGACGTCGAAGGTGTGGTCCGCGCCGATGCTGCGGGCCGCCGGGCGCGGGGCGACGGGGCGCGGGTCGATGCCCCGGGCGAGCGACGCCCACTCCCGGCCGGCGGCCCCGAACGACGCCTCCAGCCGCGCGGGGTCCACCCGGGCGAGGTCGCCGATGGTCGCCACCCCCCGCCGGGCGAGCCGCTCGGCCGCCTTGGGGCCCACGCCCCACAGCCGGCCCACGGGCAGCGGATGGAGGAAGTCCAGGGTGCGCTCCGGCGGCACGATCAGCAGGCCGTCTGGCTTGGCCGCGGTGGACGCCGTCTTGGCCACGAACTTCACGGCCGAGCCGCCCACGGTGCACGGCAGCCCCAGCTCGGAGCGGACGCGCTCCCGGATCAGGTGGCCGATGTGCTCGGGCGGGCCGAGCCGGCGGCGGGCGCCGGCGACGTCGAGGAACGCCTCGTCCACGCTGAGCTGCTCCATCACGGGGGTCACGTCCGCGAACACGGCCATCACCTCGGCGGAGACGGCCCGGTAGAGCTGCTGGCGCGGCGGGATGACCACGAGCGGCGGGCACAGGGCGCGGGCGTGCGCCAGGGGCATCGCCGAGCGGATCCCGTAGGCCCGCGCCGCATACGAGGCGGAGAGCACCACGGACCGGCCGCTCGGGGCGGCGACGGCGGCGGGACGCCCCTCGAGGTCGGGCCGTTCGCGCAGCTCGACGGACAGGAAGAACGCGTCCATGTCCACGTGCAGGATCGTCGCCTCATCGCGGGGTGCAGCGGGCGCGGTCTCGGACATGGACCGAGCCTATCCGGGACCGGCGAGCCGCCGCGCGGCGCGGCTAGGGTGGGGCCATGCCCGCCGACGTCGCCGTCCCCCGCCCCCGTCCCGCCGACCAGGACCGCTTCCGCGCCGCTGTCGCCGACGCCCTCGACCGCCTGCTGGCGGAGCACCGCGAACGCGCCCGGGACGTCCACCCGCTGACGGCGCCCCTCGTGGACGCGATCGCGGACCTGACCGCGGGCGGCAAGCGCCTGCGCGCCGTCCTGGCCTGGCTCGGCTGGCGGGCGGCCGGCGGCGAGGCGGAGGACCCCCGCATCGCCGAGGCGGGCGCGGCGTTCGAGCTGTTCCAGGCCGCGGCGCTGATCCACGACGACATCCTGGACCGCTCGGACACCCGCCGCGGGATGCCCAGCGTGCACCGCCGCTTCGAGTCCCTCCACCGGGAGGCGGGCTGGCGCCACGCCGCGGAGCACTTCGGCGTCTCCGCCGCGATCCTCGCCGGCGACGTCGCCCTGGGGATGAGCGAGACGGCCTTCGCGCGCGTCCTCGCCGGCACGCCCCGGGAGGACCGGGCGCGGGCCGAGCTCGAGCGGATGCGCTTCGGCGTGATGGCGGGTCAGTACCTCGACGTGGTGGCCGAGATGGCCCCGGCGGCGCGCGACGCCCGCGAGGCCGAGGCGGCCGCCGAGGCGGTGGTGGAGCACAAGTCGGCGCGCTATTCGGCGGTGCACCCGCTCGCCCTCGGGGGGCTGCTGGCGGGGGCGGACGACGGGCTGGTGACCGCGTTCGCCCGGGTGTCGCTGCCGTTCGGCATGGCCTTCCAGTACCGCGACGACCTGCTCGGCGTGTTCGGCGATCCGGCGACCACGGGCAAGCCCGCGGGCGACGACCTGCGGGAGGGGAAGCAGACGGTGCTCATCGCCCGCGCCGTCGAGCTGCTCGCCCCGGACGAGGCCGCCGCGCTCGACGCGGACCTCGGCGACCCGGACCTCGGCGCGGACCGGGTGGCCCACTGGCAGGCCGTCCTCGAGGCGTGCGGCGCACGCCGGGCCGTCGAAGAGCGGGTCGCGGCGCTCTCGCACGAGGCGGCCGGGGCCGTGGCGGGCCTGCTCGCGCACGGCGTCCCCGAGGACGTGAGCGCCGAGCTCACGCGGCTGATCGACGCCTACACGTCGCGCCGCCACTGAGCGGCACGGACCCCGCGGGCGGATGACCGCCCGCGGGGCCGGCTCACCAGGCCAGGGCCTGGGCGCGGCGCCGGATCTCGGTCTTCCGGCCGTCCCGGAGTGCGTCGATGGGCCGGCCGGGCAACGACTCGTCCTCGGTGAACAGCCAACGGAGGGCCTCCTCGTCGGAGAAGCCGGCGTCGGCCAGCAGCACGAGCGTGCCCTGCAGGGAGTCGAGCACGCCGGTCTCGGTGAGGAACAGGGCCGGCACGGACCGCACCGCGGGCTCGGGACGACGCACGGCCAGCAGGCGGCGATCATGCACGAGGTTGTGGACGCGGGTCACGCGCTGGTCGAGGTGTTCCGCCACGTCGGGCACGGAGAGCCACTCGCCCACGAGGGCGTCGAGCTCGGCGGGGATCGCGTCAGCGGGGACCGGGGTGTCGGAGGAAGTGGTGCTCACGGGCGCCAGCCTACGTGGCCGCCGACGGGCCCGGCCCACCGCGCCCCGGACGGCATGGATCTCGGTATGGTCACGAAGATCACATTCCGATAACATCGCCGAGGCTCCACGGCCGGGCGCCGACGTCGTCGGTCGACCGCGGGGGGCCACGGGTCCCGCCCGTCACTTCCCCGTCGTGTTCCATCCGTCCGATCCGATGCCGAGGTCTGCCGTGTCCCACACCCCGTCCGCTCCCGCCGCCTGCGCTCCGTCCTGACCGGCGGCGCGGTGCCCCTGCTGCTGCTCACCGGTCTGCCCGCCCAGGCCCACGCCCAGGAGGCTGCGGTGCACACCGTGCGCCCGGGCGACACCCTCACCCGGATCTCGGCCGCCCGCGGCGTCTCCGTCGCCGACCTGCTGCGGTTCAACGGCCTGGGCCTGGAGACCGTGCTCTACCCGGGTGACGAGCTCCGCCTGACCGGCGCGGCGGCCCCGGCCCCGGCCGTCGGGACCTACACGGTGCAGCCGAACGACGGGTGGTGGATCATCGCCCGCCGCACCGGCGTCTCCGCCGCGCAGCTGCAGCGGCTCAACGGCATGAGCGCGTCGAGCATGCTCCACCCGGGCATGGTCCTGACCACGCAGCGCACGGCCGCCGCACCGAAGACCCCCGCGTCGACCGCCCCCGCGCCGGCCTCGAAGGCCCCGGCGGCCGCCGGCGAGACGGTCCGGTACACCGTGGTCTCCGGCGACTCCCTCTGGGGGATCTCCCAGCGGTTCGAGGTCTCCATCCCCCGTCTGCGCGAGCTCAACGGCCTGACGCGGGCCTCGACGCTACACCCCGGCGACGTGCTCGTGATCTCCGACGGCACCCTCGAGGTGGAGCCGGTCTCCGCCGTCCAGGCGGTCGGCGACACCTTCCTCGGCCGCACCGACGCGCCGCACGTCACGGCCTCGGCGAACGAGAACCTGCGCCTGCTGCGCTCCGTCCCGCAGCCCACCCCCGAGCAGATGCAGCAGATCGTCCGCGAGACCGCCGAGCGGATGGGCGTGGACCCCCGCCTGGCCCTGGGCCACGCGTACACCGAGTCCCGCTTCCGCATGGCCTCGGTCTCCCCCGGCAACGCCGTGGGGGCGATGCAGGTCATCCCGATCACGGGCGAGTTCGCCTCGGAGCTGGTGGGCCGCGAGCTGAACCTGCTGGACCCCTACGACAACGCGGTGGCCGGCGTCGCGTTCATCAAGTACGTGCAGGACCGCACCCCCACACTCGATGAGGGCATCGGGGCCTACTACCAGGGCCTCGGCGGGGTGCTGGACAGCGGCCTGAACCCGGAGGCACGGGACTACGTGGCCAAGGTGCGCGCCGCCATGGCGATGTTCTGATCCGCCGGCGGCGGACCGCCCCGAGGGGGTCCGCCGCCTGTCCTACCCTGGGACGATGAGCAGCGCACGCCGGGACCCCCTCGTGGGGGACATCGTCGACGGCCGCTACCGAGTCGTCGAGCGGCTGGCCCGGGGCGGCATGTCCACCGTCTACCTGGCCGTGGACGAGCGTCTCGACCGCGAGGTGGCGCTCAAGGTCATGCACCCGCACCTGGCGGAGGACCCCGTCCTCGTCGGCCGGTTCGAGCAGGAGGCCAAGACGGCGGCGCGGCTGTCCCATCCGCACGTCGTCGCGGTCCTGGACCAGGGCCACACCGAGGCCGAGGACGGCGACGTGCTGGCCTACCTCGTGATGGAGCACGTGCCCGGCCGCACGCTGCGCACCGTCATCCGGGACCGTGCACCGCTCTCACCCCGGGAGGCGCTGCGGTTCCTGCGTCCGCTCGTCGACGGCCTGGCCGCCGCGCACCGCGCCGGGCTGGTGCACCGGGACGTGAAGCCCGAGAACGTGCTCGTCCGCGACGACGGGCGGGTGACGGTCGCGGACTTCGGCCTGTCCCGTGCCGCCACGGCCCACACCCTGGCCGGGCAGGCCGTCGTGGGCACGCCCGCCTACCTCGCCCCCGAGCACATCGCCGGGGCGCCCGCCGACGCCCGCTCCGACGTGTACGCCGTGGGCATCATCCTGTTCGAGCTGCTCACGGGCCGCCAGCCGTACACCGCGGCGACCGCGTTGCAGGTCGCCTACCGGCATGTCCACGAGCGGGTCCCCGTGCCGTCCACGCTGCACCCCGGGCTCCCCGAGGATCTCGACGACCTCGTGCTGTGGTGCACCGAGCCGGACCCGGCCGACCGGCCCGCCGGTGCCGGCGAGCTCCTGCACCGCATCGACGCCGTGGCGGCGGGCCTGGACCCCGACGAACCGGACCGCCACCCCGCCGAGGGCCCGGATGCGGAGCCGGCGGTGGGCGCCCCCGCCGCCGATGGCCCCGAGGACGCAGCCCCGGACGGGAACCTGGAGACCCGGGCCCTCGACGCCGGCGACCACCACGCGACGCGCCTGCTCCCCGCCCTGGCCGAGTCCGACCTCGACGCGGACATGACCGACGTCATCGACACCCGTGCGGCGACGCGCGGGGCCGACCGGCGGCCCGCCGCGCATCCGGCGGAGCCGATCGGCCCGCTCGGGCTCGACCCCGCTCCGGCGGACCGGCATCCGGGGCGCGAGTCCCCGCGGCGGCTGCGTCGGGCGGCCCGCCGCCCCGCCCTCGACCTCGGCCAGGGCACCGGCCGGACCGCCGCGATCGGCGCGGCCGTGACCCTGCTGCTCACCGGCGTCGCCCTGCTGCTGGGCTGGACGCTGGGCTCCGGCGGCCTCGGAGTCGGAGGTGTGGCGGTGGTCCCCGACCTCGACGGGCTGGCCCGGGAGGCGGCGGAGGAACGGCTGACCGCCGCGGGCTTCACCGCGGCGGTCACGGCCCGGCACGACGAACTCCGCACGGAGGGCACGGTCGTCGCCAGCTCGCCCGCGGCCGGGGAGCCGGCAGGGCGCGGCACCCCCGTCGAGCTCACCGTCTCCGCCGGCCCCGCGCCGGTGCCGGTGCCGGACCTGACCGGCGTCGTGATCCGGCGGGCCCACGGCGTGGCCCGGGACGCCCGATTCACCGTGGAGGTCGCGGAGCGCCGCACCGATCCCGCAGTGCCGGCCGGGGCCGTGATCGAGCAGCACCCGGCCCCCGGCGAGCAGGCGACGCCGGGCACCGCGGTCCGCGTGGTGCTCTCCGAAGGCCGCGCCGTGCGCCCGGTGCCGGACGTGACCGGGCAGGATTCGGAGATGGCGGGCACGACGCTGGCGGACGACGGCTGGGACGCCCGCGTGCATCGCCTGCCGCTGCCGCTCTCCGGCCGGGGCGAGTCCCGGGTCCTGCACCAGTCCCCCGCCGCCGGGACCGCCCTGCCCGAGGGCACCGCGGTCCACGTCTGGGTCGGCTGAGCCGGGGCGTGCCCGGCCGCGCGGTCAGGCCCGCGGCGCGCGGCGCTCGGGGTGGGAGAGGGCCTCGGTGACCTTGAACGCCATCTCCAGGGACTGCTGGTGGTTCAGCCGCGGGTCGCACAGCGTCTCGTAGCGGGCGTCGAAGTCGGCCTCGTTGATCGGGTCGGAGCCGCCCAGGCACTCGGCGACGTCGTCGCCGGTCAGCTCGACGTGCATGCCGCCCGGGTGCGTGCCGAGCTCGCGGTGCACCTCGAAGAAGCCGCTGACCTCGTCCATCACGTCCTCGAACCGGCGGGTCTTGTAGCCGTTGGCCGCGGTCACGGTGTTGCCGTGCATGGGGTCGGTGACCCACACCGGCTCCAGCCCCGCGTCCCGGACGCCCTCGACGATGCCGGGGAGCACGTCCCGGATCCGCTCCGCGCCCATGCGGGTGATGAAGGTCAGGCGGCCCGGCTCGCGCTCCGGGTCCAGCCGCTCGGCGAGCTCGAGCGCGTCCGCGACCGTGGTGGTCGGGCCGAGCTTCACGCCGATCGGGTTGCGGACCCGGGAGAGGAAGTCGACGTGGGCGCCGTCCACCTGGCGGGTGCGCTCGCCGATCCACAGGAAGTGGGCGCTCGTGGCGTAGGGGTCGCCGCTGCGCGAGTCCACGCGGGTCAGGGCGCGCTCGTAGTCGAGCAGGAGCGCCTCGTGGGCCGAGTAGAACTCGGTGCGGCGCATGGCCTCGAAGTCCACGCCCGCGGCGTTCATGAAGCGGACCGCGCGGTCGATCTCGGCGGCCATCTCCTCGTACTGGGCGTAGGCCGGGTTGGCCATGAAGCCCTGGTTCCACTGGTGCACGCTGCGCAGATCGGCGAAGCCGCCCTGGGTGAAGGCGCGGACCAGATTCAGGGTGGAGGCGGAGGTGTGGTACGCCTGCACCATCCGCCGGGCGTCGTGCCGGCGGGCCTGCTCGGTGAACTCGTAGCCGTTCACGATCTCGCCGCGGAAGCTGGGCAGCGTGACGCCGTCGCGGGTCTCCGTGTCCGAGGACCGCGGCTTGGCGAACTGGCCGGCGATCCGGCCCATCTTCACGACCGGCATGGAGGCGCCGTAGGTCAGCACTGCGGCCATCTGCAGGATGGTCTTCACCCGGGCGCTGATCCGGTTGGCGGTGGACCCGGCGAACGTCTCGGCGCAGTCGCCGCCCTGCAGGAGGAACGCGCGGCCCTGGGCGACGTCGGCCAGACGGGCGCGCAGCAGGTCGACCTCGCCCGCGAAGACGAGCGGGGGCAGGGCGCTCAGCTCGGCGACGGCGGCGCGGTGGTCGGCCTCGTCCGCCCAGGACGGCGCCTGTGCGATCGGCAGCGAGCGCCAGTGGTCCAGGCCGGGGATGTCGGCGGCGCCCTCCGAGATGGCGGTGCCGAAGGCCAGGATCTTCTCGCGGGGGTCTTCAGTCATGCACACCAGGCTAGGGGCCGCGTGCCGCGCCCCGGTCTGGGCGTCCCCGGATGACGACGCGCGGGCCCCGCTCAGTCGCCGGCGCGCGGCGGAGCGGCCACCCGGCCCGCCTTCACGTCCGCCGCGTAGGTGTCCACGTATTCCTGGCCCGACAGGCGCCGGATGGCCTCCATGATCTCGTCCGTCACCTCCCGCAGCACCCGGCGGTCGTCGGCTGCCGCGGCACGGCCGGAGAAGTCCAGCGGCTCGCCGAAGATCATGCCCAGGCGCCGGATCCGCGGCAGCACGTGGCCGATCGGCTGGACCCGGTCCGTGCCGATCATCGCGATGGGCACCACGGGCACGCCCGAGGCCAGCGCGAGCTTGGCCACGCCGATCTTGCCGCGATGCAGCCGCCCGTCCGGGCTGCGGGTGCCCTCCGGGTAGATCCCGAGCAGCCGGCCCTCCCGCAGCGCCGCGAGGCCCGCGTCCAGCGAGCGCAGGGACGCCTCTCCGCCGGAGCGGTCCATGGGCAGCTGGTTCGCGGCCTCGAAGAACCGGCGGGTGACCCACCCCTTCACGCCCGGGCCGGTGAAGTACTCGTGCTTGGCCAGGAAGTGCACCTGGCGGTCGAGCATGGCCGGCATGAACACCGAATCCGAGACGGACAGGTGGTTGCTGGCCAGGATCGCCGGGCCCTCGGCCGGCACGTTCGCGAGGCCCTTCACCCAGGGGCGGAACAGCAGGCGGGTGGCCGGAGCCACGGCGAACGTCTTGGCGGACCAGTAGAACGTGGACACGAGGGCCTTCCGGTCGGGGCGGTCGGGTGCCTGCCCATCGTACGGTCCGCCTGCCTTACCCTGGGAGCATGCCCCGCCCCGTCGCCGTCGCCCCCGAAGACCTGCCCCTGCGCCTCATGCCCGCCGCTCCCGCCCGGCGCGACCACTGCGTCGTGCTCCTGCACGGGTTCACCTCGACTCCGGCCTCCGTCCGCGCCTGGGCCGAGGGGCTCGCGGCAGGCGGCTCCCCCGTGAGCGTGCCCCTGCTGCCGGGGCACGGCACGCGGTGGGAGGACCTGGCCGCCACGGGTGCGGACGAGATCCGCGCCGCCGTCCGGGCCGTCGTGGACCTCGAGCTCGCCCGACACGGCCGCGTGGTCATGGCGGGCATCTCGATGGGCGGCGCCCTCGCGCTCGACGCCGCGGCCCACCGACCCGTGGCCGGCGTGCTCGTGGTGAACCCCGCGCTGCGCTTCGCCAGCCCCCTCGCCCCCTTCGCCCCGTTGCTGGCCCCGTTCGTCCCCACGGTCGCCCCGATCGCGGACGACATCGCGGACCCGACGGCACGCGAGCGCGCCTACCCCCGCACGCCGGTGGCCGGCGTCGCCGCCGTCGGCCGCATCCAGCGGGCCGCCCGCCGCGCCCTGCCGCGGATCACCGCTCCCGTGACGGTCTACCGGTCCGCCCGCGACGCCGTCGTGCCCGCCTCGAGCCACCGGACCCTGGTGCGGGGCCTGCGCCAGGCCCCCGTGGAGGTGGTGGGACTGCCCCGCAGCCGCCACGTCGCCACGCTCGACCACGACCTGCCGCTGCTGATCGACCACGGCCGGAGCGCGGTCGCCGCCATGACGACGCACTGAGTCGCGCCCGGACCCTGCCGCTGCCGGTTGTAGAGTGTGCGTGACACGACTCACACATACTTCCGTTCCGCCGACCACCGGTCGGCGGGACCGACCCAACGCCCGAGGAGTCCCATGCACGAGATCAGCGAGCCGTACCACCCCCGCCTGTCCCCGGAGGCGAACATCACGGACTTCCTGGAACGCCAGGCCACGGAGCGTCCCGACCACGGCCTCTTCGCGGTGCCCGACGCGCAGGACCAGTGGACGGACGTCTCCGCCCGGGACGCCCGCGAGCGCGTGCGGGCCCTGGCCAAGGGGCTGATCGCCGCCGGGATCCAGCCCGGGGAGACGGTCGGGCTCCTGGCCTCCACCCGCCTGGAGTGGACACTGGTCGACTTCGCCATCTGGTATGCCGGCGCGGTCACCGTGCCCGTGTACGAGACCTCCTCCGTCAGCCAGGTGTCCTGGATCATCGAGGACTCGCACGTGCGCGCCGTCGTGACCGGGAACGAGAACCTCGCCAAGACGGTGCGGGACGCGGTGCAGCGCGAGGGCCTGCCGGAGCTGATCGGCCTGTGGACGATGGACCCGGCCGACGGCGCCCCCGGCTCCGGTCTCGAGGCGCTCGTCGCCCTGGGCACGGACGTCACCGATGAGGAGCTCGAGACGCGCCGGTCCTCCGCCGGCCTGGCCGACCTGGCGACCATCATCTACACCTCCGGCACCACGGGCCGGCCCAAGGGCTGCGAGCTCACGCACGAGAACTTCGCGGAGCTCGTCAACCAGACCCTGTCCTCCTCGCTCGGCGACGTCGTCCGCCAGGACACCTCCACCGTGCTGTTCATCCCCCTGGCGCACGTGTTCGCGCGCTTCGTCTCGGTGCTCACCGTCGCCGCGGGCGCACGCTGCGGGCACGTCTCGGACATCAAGCGGCTCTCGGTCTCGCTGCAGACCTTCCAGCCGAGCTTCGTGCTGGCCGTGCCGCGCGTGTTCGAGAAGATCTACAACGCGGCGCTGCTCAACGCGCAGAGCGGCGGCAAGGAGAAGATCTTCCGCCGTGGCGCGGACGTGGCGATCCGCTGGTCCCGGGCGCTGGACTCGGGCCAGATGACGGCGCCCCTGCGGCTGCAGCGCGCGTTCTACTCCGCGCTGATCTACCGCCGGATCCGGACGGCCATGGGCGGCCGGCTCGCGTACGCGGTCTCCGGCGGCGGCCCCCTCTCCACCGACCTGGCGCACTTCTTCCGCGGCGTGGGCGTGACCATCCTCGAGGGCTACGGCCTCACCGAGACGACGGCCCCCATCACCGTGGGCCGGCCGGACCGGCTGAAGATCGGCACGGTCGGACACCCCCTCGGCGGCAACCAGGTGCGGATCGCCGAGGACGGCGAGATCCTCACGCGCGGCACCTCGCTGATGCGCGGCTACCACAACCGGCCGGAGGCGAACGAGGAGGCCTTCGAGGACGGCTGGTTCCGCACCGGCGACCTCGGGGCCCTGGACGACGACGGCTTCCTCACGATCACCGGCCGCAAGAAGGAGCTGCTGGTGACGGCCGGCGGCAAGAACGTGGCACCGGCGATGCTTGAGGACGCGATCCGCAGCGACGCGCTCGTCTCCCAGGTGATGGTGGTCGGCGACGGCAAGCCCTTCATCGCGGCGATCGTCACCCTCGACACCGACACCCTGCCCGCGTGGCTCGCCGCGAACGGGCTGCCGAAGGACCTCGACGTCGCTGCGGCCGCACGCGAGGACGCGGTGCGCCGCCACATCCAGGAGGCCGTGGACAAGGCCAACAGCCTGGTCTCGCGCGCCGAGGGGATCCGGGAGTTCCGCATCCTCGACCGCGACTTCTCCCTGGAGGAGGGCCATGTGACCCCGTCCCTGAAAATGCGCCGGTCGGCGATCATGAAGGACTTCGTCGCGCAGATCGCGGACATCTACGGGGAGCCCGCCCCGCAGAACTGAACGCCCCCTTCGACGACGGCGCCCGGCCCCCGCGGCCGGGCGTCGTCGTCCCCGCGGGTCCGGTCAGAGCAGACCGGAGTCCGGCACGTCCAGGCCCAGCAGCGCGTTCTCGACGACCTCGGTGAGGGCCGGGTGGGGCCAGTACTGGCCCCGCGCGAGCCGGTGGGCGTCGATGCCAAACGCCATGCCGGTCACGAGCGGCTGGATGAGGTTCGCGGCCTCGTGCCCCAGGATGTGCCCGCCCAGGATCCGTCCCGTGGCCTTCTCCGCGACGACGGTGCACACGCCCTCGGTGTCCTCCATGGCCCAGCCGTAGGCGACGTCCCCGAAGGACTGGGTCTTCACCGTGATCGCGTCCGCGCCGTAGTCGGCGAGCGCCTGCTCCACCGTGAGCCCGACGGAGGCCGCCTGCGGATGGGTGAACACGGCCGCCGGCACGGGGCCGAGCGTGTTGGCGCGAAGGTCGTCCGGATGCTCCAGGTTGTGCGCGACGACGCGGGCCTCGTGGTTGGCCACGTGCTTGAGCTGCCACGTGTTGGCGACATCCCCGAGCACGTAGACCCCCTCCACCGGAGCACCGTCGGAGAGTGCGCGCTGATGCTCGTCGCTGGCCAGGACGCCGCCGTCGGTGACGTCCAGTCCCGCGGCGGCGGGGTCGAGGCGGTCCGTGTTGGGCGTCCGGCCGACCGCGATCAGCACCGCGTCCGCCTCGATGGCCTCCTCCACGATGCCGGTCTGCTCCTGGCCCTCCGCGCGATCCAGGTGCGCCCGGACCCAGCCGTCCGCGGCCCGCTCGGCGTCCTCGACCGGTTCGATCCCGGCCGGGGTCCACCCCGTGCGCAGGTCCCACCGCCGGGCCGCGATCTTCGTGAACGTCGTGGACACGGACATGTCGTGCTGCTTGAGCAGCCGGTGGCCGCGGTTGACCTGGACGACCTCGGTCCCCAGCCCGGCGAAGACGGAGGCGAACTCGCAGGCGATGAACCCGCCGCCCACCACGAGCAGCCGCCGCGGCAGCCGATCCATCCGCATCACGGTGTCCGAGGTGTGCACCGACGGCAGGTCCAGGCCCGGGATCGCCGGGAGGGTGGGCCGCGACCCCGCGGCGACCACCACCTGGTCCGCCGTGATCTCCCGGCCCGAGGCGGTGCGCACGCGGCGGGGACCGACGAAGCGGACCTCCTCCTGGATCACGCTCGTGTAGTCCAGATCGTCCCGGCGGTAGCGGAGCCCGTCGCGGCTGATGCCGTCGATGCGCGTGAAGATGCGGTCCCGGATGGCCGGGAAGTCGGCGCCCGTGAACTCCAGCCCCACCCCGAGGCTCCGAGCCTCGGGGGGCAGCGCGGCCAGGCCGGCCGGGTAAGCGTACATCTTGGTGGGGATGCAGCCGACGTTCAGGCAGGTGCCGCCGAACGTGCCGGAGTCGGCGATCACGACGCTCCGGCCCTTCCAGTGTTCGCTGATCAGGGAGTTCCCCGATCCGGAGCCGATGATGAGCAGGTCGTGGTGTTCCGCAGAGGTGGCCATGCCTCCCAGGATAGGCACGGGCCCGGACGCGGTGGCGTCCGGGCCCGTGGGGCGGCCCGCCGGCGGCGGGCTCACGCGGGGCTCACTCGATCACGAGCAGCAGGTCTCCGCCGTTGACGGGCGTGACGCCCTCCGTGACCACGCGGCGCACGGTGCCCGCGGCCTGGGCCGTGATCGTGGCCTCCATCTTCATCGCCTCGATCGTGGCCACCGCCTGGCCGACCTCGACGGCGTCGCCCTCGGCCACCTGGACGGTGACCGAGCCCGCGAACGGGGCGGCGACGTGGCCGGGGGTGCCGGGGTCCGCCTTCTCCGCGGTCCGCACGGTGGACTCGATCGAGCGGTCCCGGACGGTCATCTGGCGCAGCTGGCCGTTCAGGGTGACCATCACCGTGCGCATGCCCTTCTCGTCCGGCTCGGAGACGGACATGAGGGTGGCGAGCAGCCGGACACCGCGTCCGAGCGAGATGACGTGCTCACGCCCGGGGACGAGGCCGTAGAGGAAGTCGCGGGTGTGCAGGGTGACGGTGTCCCCGAACTCCTCGCGGTGCGCCTCGAACTCCTTCGTGGGGCCGGGGAAGAGCAGGCGGTTCAGCACCGCGCGGCGGGTCTGTCCGGCCTCGGCGAGGGCGGTCGAGTCCTCCGCGGAGATCTCCACCATGCCCGCGCCCTCGCGGCGACCCTGGAGGGCCTTGGTCCGGAAGGGCTCCGGCCAGCCGCCGGGCGGGTCGCCGAGCTCGCCGCGCAGGAAGCCGATCACGGAGTCCGGGATGTCGAACTCCTGCGGACGCTCCGCGAACTCCTTCGGGTCCACACCGGAGCCGACCAGCTGCAGTGCCAGATCGCCCACCACCTTGGAGGACGGGGTGACCTTGACGAGGTGGCCGAGCAGGTCGTCGGCCGCGGCGTACATCGACTCGATGGCCTCGAACCGCTCCCCCAGGCCGAGGGCGATCGCCTGCGTGCGCAGGTTGGACAGCTGGCCGCCCGGGATCTCGTGGTGGTACACGCGGCCGGTCGGGGCGGGCAGCCCCGCCTCGAAGGGCGCGTACGCCGAGCGGACGGACTCCCAGTAGGGCTCCATCGCGGTGGCGGCCTCGAGGCCGAGACCGGTGTCCCGCTCGGTGTGCTCGAGCGCCGCGACCAGGGCGGACAGCGGCACCTGGCTGGTGGTGCCCGCCATGGACGCGGTGGCCGCGTCGACGGCGTCCACGCCGGCCTCCGCCGCCGCGAGCAGGGTGGCCAGCTGGCCGCCGGCGGTGTCGTGCGTGTGCAGGTGCACGGGCAGGTCGAACTCGGCGCGCAGGGCGGTGACGAGCTCGCGCGCGGCGGCGGGCCGCAGCAGGCCCGCCATGTCCTTGATCGCCAGGACGTGGGCGCCGGCGTCGACCATCCGGCGGGCGAGGCCCAGGTAGTAGTCGAGCGTGTAGAGCGTCTCCTTCGGGTCCGTCATGTTGCCCGTGTAGCACAGGGCCGCCTCGGCCACGGCGGTGCCCGTGGCACGCACCGCCTCGATGGCCGGGGTGATCTGCTCGACGTCGTTGAGGGCGTCGAAGATGCGGAACACGTCGACGCCGGACGCCGCGGCCTCGGCCACGAACGCGTCCGTCACCTTAGTGGGGTACGGCGTGTAGCCCACCGTGTTGCGGCCGCGCAGCAGCATCTGGATCGGGATGTTCGGCAGCTCCGCGCGCAGCAGCTCGAGGCGCTGCCACGGGTCCTCGTGGAGGAAGCGCAGCGCGACGTCGTACGTCGCCCCGCCCCAGGCCTCCACCGAGAGCAGCCCCGGCAGGGTGTGCGCGACGGCGGGCGCGGCGGCCAGCAGGTCGCGCGTGCGGACGCGGGTGGCCAGCAGGGACTGGTGGGCGTCGCGGAACGTGGTGTCCGTGACGGCCAGCGCGGTCTGCTCGCGCAGGGTGCGGGCGAAGCCCTCGGGGCCCTGCTCCAGCAGCACCTGACGCCAGCCGTGCGGGGGCGCCGCGTCCTCGTTCCGGCTCGGGCCGTCGAAGGGCGAGCGGTCCGGCTCCTGGTGCTTGTCACCCGGGTGCTCCGGGAGGCGGTCGCGGGGGTCGATGCCCTCGATGCGCGGGCCGTGCGGCTGGTTGACCGTGACGTCCACGAGGTACTGCAGGGCCTTGGAGCCGCGGTCCTGGGAGCGGTTCACCGTGGCCAGCTCGGGGTGCTTGTCGATGAAGTCCGTGGCGACGTCGCCGCTGACGAACTGCGGGTCGTCCATCACGTTCATCAGGAACGGGATGTTGGTGGCCACGCCGCGCACGCGGAACTCGGCCAGGGCGCGGCGCACGCGGCGCACGGCCGTGGCGTAGTCGCGTCCGCGGCAGGTGAGCTTGACCAGCATGGAGTCGAAGTGGGGGCTGATCTCCGCACCGGCGTAGATGGTGCCGCCGTCGAGGCGCACACCGGAGCCGCCGGCCGAGCGGTAGGCGGTGATGGTGCCGGTGTCCGGGCGGAAGCCGTTGGCCGGGTCCTCGGTGGTGATGCGGCACTGGATGGCGAAGCCGCGCACCTGGAGGGCGTCCTGGGTGATGCCCAGCTCGGGCAGGGTGGCGCCGGCGGCGATGCGCAGCTGCGCGCCCACCAGGTCCACGTCCGTGACCTCCTCGGTCACGGTGTGCTCCACCTGGATGCGGGGGTTCATCTCGATGAACACGTGCTGGCCCGCACGCTCGCCCGCCGTGTCCACGAGGAACTCGACGGTGCCCGCGTTGACGTACCCCATCTCCTTGGCGAAGGCGACGGCGTCCCGGTGCAGGGCCTGCCGGATCTCCTCGTCCAGGTTCGGGGCCGGGGCCATCTCGATGACCTTCTGGTGACGGCGCTGGAGCGAGCAGTCCCGCTCGAAGAGGTGCACGACGTTGCCCTCGCCGTCGGCGAGGATCTGCACCTCGATGTGCCGCGGCCGCAGGACGGCCTGCTCGAGGAACACGGTGGGGTCGCCGAAGGCGGTGTCCGCCTCGCGCATCGCGGCCTCGAGGGAGCCGCGCAGGTCCTCGCGGCGCTCGACGCGGCGCATGCCGCGGCCGCCGCCGCCGGCGACGGCCTTGACGAAGATGGGGAAGCCGATCTCCTCGGCCTGCTCCAGGAGCCACTCGACGTCGGCGCTCGGGTCCGAGGAGGCCAGGGTGGGGATGCCCGCGCGCTTGGCCGCGCGCAGGGCCTCGACCTTGTTGCCGGTCAGCTCGAGGACGTCGGCGGGCGGGCCGACGAAGGTGATCCCGTTCTCGGCCGCGGCGCGGGCCAGGCCGGCGTTCTCCGACAGGAAGCCGTAGCCCGGGTAGATCGCGTCGGCCCCGGCGTCCTTCGCCACGCGGATGATCTCGTCCACGTCGAGGTAGGCGCGCACGGGGTGGCCCTCGTCGCCGATGCGGTAGGCCTCGTCCGCCTTCTGGCGGTGGATCGAATTGCGGTCCTCGTAGGGGAAGACGGCGACGGTGCGGGCGCCCAGCTCGTAGCAGGCGCGGAAGGCGCGGACGGCGATCTCGCCGCGGTTGGCCACCAAGACCTTGGAGAAGACGGCGCCGGCTCCGGTCGACCCGGCCGCGTCCTCTGGAGGGGTGAAGTTCTCGACAGGTGCGGTCATGGTTGGGAGTGTGTCACACCGCGCCGGAGTTCCGCCTCATGTCGCACACAGTCACCGCTGCGAGACGAAAGATGACTGGTTCGGCGCTGTGGGGCGCCGACGCCGGCCCGGCCTCGTGCCGGGGCCGGCGTCGGCCGCGGGCGCCCCGCGGAGGAGGGTCAGGCGGAGCGGCGGGCCCGACGCCGCCCGGCCAGCTCGTCCCCCGGCTCGGGGGCGCCGACCACGCTCTCGCGGGGCAGCTCGGCGAGGCTGCCCTCGACCTCGCGCCACACGCGGCCGACGGCGATCCCGAAGACGCCCTGGCCGCCCTGGACGAGGTCCACGACCTCGTCCGCCGAGGTGCACTCGTACACCGAGGCGCCGTCGCTCATCAGGGTGATCTGCGCCAGGTCCTCGACCCCCCGCTCGCGCAGGTGGCCCACGGCGGTGCGGATCTGCTGGAGCGAGACGCCGGTGTCCAGGAGGCGCTTGACCACCTTGAGGACGAGGATGTCGCGGAACGAGTAGAGCCGCTGGGAGCCGGAGCCGGAGGCGCTGCGGACCGTGGGGGCCACGAGGTCCGTGCGGGCCCAGTAGTCGAGCTGGCGATAGGTGATGCCGGCGGCCTTGCACGCGGTGGGACCGCGGAAGCCGACGTCGTCGCCCCGGGTCGCGCCCTCGTCGAAGAGCGTGCCCTGGGTGCCGAGCGCGGGGGGCCGGCCAGGACCTGCAGTGGGTGTCACGGGGAACCTCCTGGTGCGGGGCCCCCGGTGCGGGAAGGGGACGCGACCGTCATGTGCCGCCGGTGACCGTGGCGGCGCTCCCCGGTGACCGTGGGGAGGACGACGGAGGCGCCCCGGGTGGCGGGGCCCTCTTTCCCTCGAAGGTACGCGCGGGTCCGGGGGCGGTCAACGAAGCTGGCGGCGAGGCCGCGCCGTGTCGCCCCGGCTCCGCTCAGGCGAAGTCCTCGGGGCGCACCGTGTCCAGGAAGTCGCGGAAGTCCTCGACGGCGCGCTCCTGGCCGGCGTCCTCCTCCCCCGTCCGCGCCGGCATGCCGGCGTCCGCGAGCACGGCGGGGCTGCCGAGCACGGGGGCGTCGGCGCGCAGGGCGACCACGACGGCGTCCGACGCGCGGGCGTCGACCCGGGCGCCCGTGGAGAGCACGAGCTCGGCGTGCACGACCTCGCCCCGGACCTCGGTGAGCCGCACCCGCACGACCTCGGCACCCAGGGCGTCGACGGCGGCCAGGAGCAGCTCATGGGTGAGGGGCCGGGGCGCGCGGACGCCCTCGAGCGCGAGCGCGGCGGCGGCGGCCTCGGGCGCGCCCACCCACAGCGGGACCATCGTGCGGCCAGGCGGATCCACCAGCAGGATCACGTGGTGCTGCTCGGGCAGCTCGACGCGCACGCCGAGCACGGAGAGCGGCACGTCGCCGACGTCGTCGGCGGGCACGGGGCGCGGCTCAGTCATCCCACTGCTCCAGCCCCTCGGCCACGAGGGCCGCGTGCAGCCGCAGGCTGGCCTGCGCGATCTCCCGTGCCGAGCGGGCCACGCGGGGGCGGGTGCCGGCGTCGCGGCGGGCCTGCAGCGGGGCGACGGCACGCTCCACCAGGCCCAGTTCGCGGTCGGCGGCGGCCCGCAGCGGGCGCAGGTGCCGGGGCTCCAGGCCGTGGCCCGCGAGCACGACGGCGGCCCGGGCCACGTCCATCGCGTGGCTCGGGTAGCCGCCGTCGGGATCGACGGGCAGGAGCGAGTACTGATCCAGCTCGGCCAGCAGCTCCTCGCCCGCCCCGGATTCGGCGGCGAGCTCGGCACGGGTCCACGACCGGCGGCCCCCGGCGACCTCGCGGCCGAGCCGCTCCGCGTCCGAGGACGCCGGGGCCGCCGCGGTTCCGGGCAGGCCGGTGGGGCGTTCACCGCGGTCCAGCGCGGCCAGGTGTTCGGCGATCACCTTGAGCGGCAGGAAGTGGTCGCGCTGCAGGGCGAGGACGAACCGGAGCCGGTCCACGTCCTCGGGCCGGAAGCGCCGGTAGCCGGCGCTGGTCCGCTCGGGCAGCACGAGGCCACGCTCCTCCAGGAAGCGCACCTTGGACGCGGTGACGCCGGGGAATTCGACTTCGAGGGAGGCTACGACCTCGCCGATGCCCAGCCGGCCCGCAGGGCGGGCGGTGGGGACGGCGTCGGGGCGCGGGCGCGGATCGGTCACGAGGATGACGGCTCAGCCCCGCGCCGGCCCGGCGTAGTACGTGAGCCGGTACTTGCCGATCTGCACGTGCATCCCGGAGCGCAGCAGGATCTCGTCCACGCGGTCGTGGTTCACGAAGGTGCCGTTGAGGGAGTTCAGGTCCACGAGCCGGTGGCCGCCGTCCTCGGCCCGGAACTCCGCGTGACGACGGGAGACGGTGACGTCGTCGAGGAAGATGTCCGCGTCCGGGTGGCGCCCCACGGAGACCACGTCCTCGTCCAGCAGGAAGCGGGCCGACTGGTCCGGGCCCTCGTGGGCGAGCAGCAGCGCGGAACCGGCCGGGAGGGCGCGGATCGCGTCCGACTCCTCACGGGTGAGGTCCGCCGAGACCAGCGGCGCCAGCTCGGTGAGGTTGATGGCGGATGTGGACAGGTCCGGTTCACGTCCGGGCTGGTTCATGGGGTGCTCCTGTGCGGGGGCCGGCGCCGCGGCGCCGGAGGGAGAGACGAAGGGGACGCCGTCGCCCCGCCGGCCGGCGGCGGGGCGACGGCGGACGGGGCTCAGCTGGTGTGCGAGGCGTAGCCCTCGGCGTCCATGAGGCCCTCGAGCTGGGCCTCGTCCGCGAGGGTGATCTCGAACAGCCAGCCGCCCTCGTAGGGGGCGGAGTTGACCAGGCCGGGCTCGCCGTCGAGCTCGTCGTTGACGGCGGCCACGGTGCCGGAGACCGGGGCGTAGATGTCCGAGACGGACTTCGTGGACTCGACCTCGCCCACCGCGGTGCCCGCGGTGACCTCGGTGCCGACCTCCGGCAGGTCCACGTACACGACGTCACCCAGCGCATCCTGGGCGAAGTCGGTGATGCCCACGCGGACCGTGCCGGCGGCACCGGCCTCGGCGATCCACTCGTGCTCGGCGGAGTACTTCAGGCCTTCGGGGATGGAGCTCATGGAGTGCGCGTCCTTTGTGTGGTCGGGAGGGATGACGTCGTCTCGCAGACTACCGAGCGGCGCGTGATTCGCGCCACTGGCGTGCTCAGAGCACGCCGCGCATGCCGCGACGCACCGGCTTGGCGATGGCCAGCACGATCAGGCCCACGCCGAGGGTGACCGCACCGATCGTGCCGAAGTAGCCCACCTCGTTCTGCTCCGAGTAGGAGCCGGCCAGGGAGCCGGCCAGGGCCGTGCCCAGGGCGACGGACAGGTTGTACAGCGACACCATCATCACCGGGAAGCTGCGCGGGGCGACCTTGGTGGCCAGGGAGAGGCCCACCGGGGAGACGAGCAGCTCGCCCATGGTGCAGACGAAGAGGATCAGCGTCAGCCACAGCAGCGGCACGGCGGCGATGTCGGCCACCGGGATGAACAGCAGGAAGGCGATGCCGATCAGGACGATGCCGATGCCGAACTTCACCGGGGTGGCGGGCTGGCGGGTGCCCAGCTTGGTCCACAGCGCGGCGAACACCGGGGCGAACACGATGATGAAGATCGGGTTGATGGAGTTGACCCACTCCATGGGCATGAGCCAGCCGAACAGGTTCCGGTCGAGGCGGTGCTCGGAGTACAGCGCGATCACGGTGAACTGCTGCTGGAAGAGGGCGAAGAACACGGACGTGCCGATGAACAGCGGGATGAACGCCTTCACGCGCGAGCGCTCCTCCTCCGAGACCTTCGTCGAGGTCAGCAGGACCGCGAAGATCGCGATGGCCGCGACGGCGGCGAGCACGACGACGGCGTCGGAGAGGTTGTCCAGGGTGATGACGTCCGTGAGGAACAGGGCCACGACGACGGCGACCATCCCCAGGCCGATCAGGCCCCAGCGGCCGTACTGCGACCGCGGCAGCGGATCCGGGACCCGGTGCACGTCCGTGGGCAGGTTCTTGCGGGTCAGGGCGTACTGCGTCAGGCCGATGGCCATGCCGGCGGCGGCGAGGCCGAAGCCCACGTGGAAGCCCATCGTGTCGCGCGCCAGGCCGGTGAGCAGCGGGCCGAAGAGGGCGCCGATGTTCACGCCCATGTAGAAGATGGAGAAGCCGGCATCGCGCTTGGGGTCCTCGCGGGAGTACAGGGAGCCGACGAGGTTCGTGGCGTTGGCCTTGAGGCCGCCCGAACCGACGGCGACGAGCACGAGGCCCAGGGTCAGGCCCGGGACGCCCGGGACGAGGGCCAGCGCGATGTGGCCCAACATGATCCCGACGGCGCTGACGAACATGGTGCGCTCGGAACCGAGCAGGCGGTCGGCGACCCAGCCGCCGAGGATGCAGAACACGTACACCATGCCGCCGTAGGCGCCGACGATGCCCGTGGCCACGGCCGGGTCGATCCCGAGGCCGCCCTCCGCGGCGGTCCAGGACATGTAGTACACGAGCATCGCCTGCATGCCGTAGAAGGAGAAGCGCTCCCACAGCTCCACGGAGAACAGGTTCGCCAGCGGGCCGGGCTGGCCGAGGAACGGGCGGCCGCGCCAGTCGGGGGTGGCGTCGTCGGGACGGGTGGCCGTCGACGCCGCCACGCGGGCGGACGGCTCGACGTCGGGCACGCGGCCCGCGAGAGGATTCTGGGGATTTTCCACCGATCTACTGTCCTCCCCTGAGGGAGCCAGAGCAAACTCCCCGCCCGATGACGCCGATCACATCCGCGGCCCGGGCGGCGTACGTCCTAGAGTGGAGGCCGTGTCCGTCACCTCCGAGATCGCCCGTGCCCGCTCGCTCATCCGTGTGGTCCCCGACCATCCCAGCCCGGGCGTGGCCTTCCAGGACATCACGCCCCTGCTCGCCGACGCCCGCGCCCTGAGGGAGTGTGTTGAGGCCCTGGTGGCGCCGTTCGAGGGGCGGTTCGACCTCGTGGCCGGCCTCGAGGCCCGCGGGTTCCTGCTCGCCGGGGCGGCCGCCGTCCTGACAGGCACCGGCCTCGTGCCGCTGCGCAAGGCCGGGCGCCTCCCGGCGCCCGCAGCCCGCGCGGACTACACGCTGGAGTACGGGACCGCGAGCATCGAGGTCTCCGAGGACCTGCGGGCCGGGTCACGGGTGCTCCTGCTCGACGACGTCCTCGCCACGGGCGGCACCCTCGCCGCCGGCCGACGGCTCATCGAGGCACGGGGTGCGGAGGTGGTGGGCGCGGCCTGCCTGCTGGAACTCAGGGCCCTCGGCGGCCGGGCCGTCGTGCCGGACACGCACGTGCTGTTCGCAGCCTGAACCGCCCGCCCGACCGACGGGGAGTGGCGGCAAAGGTGGCCCGGCCCCGGGTACGACGAAGCCGGAGCCCTGCGCTGCAGGACTCCGGCCTCGTGAATGTGGTCGGGCTGCTGCGAAACTACTGCCAACAAGCGCGGAGAACCGCGGAACTGGCCGAGCTCCTGGCCACGGCACGCGAGTCGACGCGGAGCCCGGGCGACCGCCTGGGCTGACCCCGTTTCGTAGGTCCAGTCGTTATGAGAGTCGTCCTGTTGCCCGCGGTCGCGGGCAGGGAGACTGGTCAGATCATGACGAACAGCAGGAAGCGTCACACCCCCGAGCAGGTCGTCCGTAAGCTCGGGCAGGCCGACAGGATGCTCGCCGATGGTCAGGACGTCGCGGCGGTGTGCCGGGAGCTCGGGGTGTCCGAGCAGACGTACTACCGGTGGCGGAACCAGTACGGCGGCCTCAAGGCCGACGACGCAAAGCGCCTGAAGGAGCTGGAGAAGCAGAACGCGACCCTGAAGCGTCTGCTCGCGGAAGCGGAGCTGGAGAAGGCCGCGCTCAAGGAGCTGGCTGAGGGAAACTTCTAAGCCCGGACAGGCGCCGCGCCGCCGTCGATCACCTCAAGCGCAAGTTGCGGGTGAGCGAACGGATGGCGTGCCGTCTGGTCGGGCTGAGCCGCTCCGCGTACCGGCGACCGCTCAAGGGCGACACGGTCGCGGACCCGGATCGGGCGCTCAGGAAGTGGCTGCGCGCCTGGGCGAAGGACCATCCCCGCTACGGGTATCGGCGGGCGTATCACGACGCCCGCGCCGAGGGGTGGGTGGTGAACCACAAGAAGATCCAACGCCTGTGGCGTGACGAAGGGCTCCGGGTCCCGCAGCGGCGTCGACGCAAGCGCGTCGGGTCCTCGACCGTCGACGCGCCGACGGCGGACGCGCCGAACGTGGTGTGGGCGGTGGACTTCCAGTTCGACGCCGACGAGCACGGACGACCGATCAAGATCTGCTCGATCGTCGACGAACACACCCGGGAGTGCATCGGCGGGCTCGTGGAGCGCTCGATTACCGCCGACCGACTCACCGCCCACCTCGAGGACCTCGTCGCCGCCCGGGGCGCCCCGGCGGTGCTCAGGTCGGACAACGGGCCGGAGTTCATCAGCGAGGCGATGGCCGACTGGGCCGGCACCCGCACCGGCCTGTCCTACATCCCTCCGGGCTCGCCGTGGCGCAACGGGTACGTCGAGTCGTTCAACAGCCGGATCCGCGACGAGTGCCTCAACATCAACAGCTTCTACTCGCTGCTGCACGCACAGGTCATCATCGGCGACTGGAAGGACGAGTACAACCACCACCGCCGGCACTCCTCGCTCGGCTACCTAACCCCAGCCGAGTACGCTCGGCAGTGCACCCATCAAATGGAAACCGACGACTCACAGAACGTCCGGACCGAATGAAGGGGGCGGCTCACGGCCCTGAGCGTCGGGAGAGTTCGCCATGCGTTCAACGGTCGGGTCTGCGGCCTCCAGACGCAAGCGACCCGCGATCTCGTTCGGCATCCATGACGCTGCGAGGTCGGCGTTGACGCGGGCCTCGAGTACCGGGTCCTTTGCCACTTTCCGGACCTGTGGGCGAGAGCGCTGGCGTTGCGCTTTCACGTCCGCGGTCACGGCTTGATAGCCGCGCGTCTTCGTCGAGTTCGGTCGAAGCTCTCTGGAGACCACCGAAGGGCATCTACCCAGGTGAGACGCGATCTTCCGGACTCCCCACCCGGCCTTCGATCCCGTCGAGATCTCCATCCGCTCCGTGAACGTGAGTCGCCGCCGCACCATCCCAGGCCTCCTCGCCTCGAGCCCCCACCGACCGGGAGTGTTGCTACGACGCTATGACACCACCAACCGACAGTCATCTCTTGCCGATTTACATTCAGCCGACGACCTGAATGAAGCCAGCAGCCGAATGCACTCGACGGTCTACGTCGAAGTCGTGGTCTGGTCCAGGTCTCGGCGTCCCTTGCGGAGCCCGATTTCGTAGGCTGTAAAGGAAATGAGCGTCAGTGCGATTAACGGCAGCACGAACCACGCCATGGCTACGGTGAATCCCTCCAGTGCATCGTGCGCTGTGGCAGCCAGCACAAGGTATCCGGTGTAGGCGGCGTACAAAACCACGAACAAGCCGCCCTCCCAACGCGCCACCGCGAAGCCCGTGAACGCGATCGGCAGTAGTGCCACTGCGGCCGCCAGCATTACTGGGATATCGAAGGCCACTGCGGCGCCGGATACGGGAATGCCCTC
Organism: Micrococcus sp. iso_239; assembly: GCF_056173395.1. Classification (NCBI taxonomy): domain Bacteria; kingdom Bacillati; phylum Actinomycetota; class Actinomycetes; order Micrococcales; family Micrococcaceae; genus Micrococcus; species Micrococcus sp. iso_239. Next base: position 1,492,878 of record NZ_CM149672.1, read on the forward strand.
AAGAGAGATGAGCGCGGTTAGTCCTAGCACTACCCCTATGTTGAAGATATTGCTGCCGACCACGTTGCCCACCGCTAGGTCGCGTTCACCGCGACGCACGGCAATGATGGACGTCGCCAGCTCGGGCAGCGATGTCCCGACAGCCACAACGGTCAGTCCGACCACGAGGCTGCTTACGCCCAACGTGGTGGCTATGTTCACTGCTCCTTCCACGAGCAGCGTGGCACCGGCGACCAGCAACGCGACCCCCAGCAGCACAAAGAAGAGCGACCTGCTGACCGAGGCGCCTAGCGCAGCCCCTTCCTCGTCGGCTGGATCGACGGTTGCCGAATCTCCTGTCCCTTCCCGGGCATTCACCGCGGTCTTGGCGTCCCGCCGACTAATCACCACGGACATTATGGTGTGGACCACCACACCGAAAAATAGTATCAGCCCGTCCACCGCACTGATCCTCCCATCCAGGGACACAAGGAGCAGTAGAACTGACAAGACGACCATCAGGGGCAGGTCAAAGCGGATCAGCCTCCGCTTTACAGCGAGGGGAACGACCAGCGCGGACAGTCCCAGGATGAGCAGGACATTAATGATGTTGCTGCCAACCGCATTGCCCACGGCAAGCCCCGGTTCATCACGCAGTACAGCACCGACGCTCACTGCGAACTCGGGTGCCGACGTCGCCGCTGACACTACGGTGAGACCGATCACCAATGACGAAATCCCGAAACGTCCGGCCAGTGCTGACGCCCCACGCACCAAAAATTCCCCACCCAAGACCAGCAGCACCAGTCCGGCCACGATCCGTCCAATATCAAGCGCATCCATGAGTAGGAGTGTACGGACCACAGTTCAGGCCCTGCCACGAGCACCCGCTGACCTCGAGATTTCACTGGGGTGTGGTCTCGACGGGTGGGCGTCATAGAGAAAGGTGCTCCTGGCCTGGGATGATACGGGGTGTCGAGTCTCGTAATCCCTGGCCGGAAGGAGCACCTTTCAGGTGTCCCACCCTACCGTGTTCTTCTACCCCCGCCCGCGTGTGGACGTCGCTGAGGTCCCGGCGGCCTCGCATGCGGGCGCGGTGCTGCTGACCGACACGATCCACGCCACCGGCCTCGCCTCTTCGCTGCGTGAAGCGTTGGGTTCATGGACGAAACCGCTGGCCGAGCATCACGCCTCCAAGGTCCTGCTGGACCTAGGGCATGTCTGACAATCGTTTTGACCATGCGAGCACAGCATTCAGGACCACAGCGGCCCTGTAGATGATCGCGTACTTGTCATACCGGGTCGCCAGACCCCGCCACTGCTTCAGGTGCGCGTACTGACGCTCGATGACATTGCGGCCCTTGTAGGCGTCCGCGTCGAGGCCAATGGGGCGCCCGCCGCGGGCACCGCGCCGTCTGCGGTGGCCCTGCTGGTCGGCCGGTTCGGGGATGACCGCTTTGATCCCACGGGCACGTAGGTGAGTGCGGATCGCCCGGGAGGAGTACGCCTTATCGCCCAGCACCGCCGCAGGGCGGGTCCGGGGCCGCCCTACTGGCCGGGTCACGCGCAGCTGCTCCAGAAGAGGAAGCAGCATCGGGGAGTCCCCTGCCTGGCCGGGGGTGATCAGGCTGACCAGCGGCAGCCCGGTCCCGTCCACGAGCTGATGGATCTTCGTGCTCAGCCCGCCACGGGAGCGCCCGATGCCGTGATCGGCCGGCTCCTCACGCGGATTCTTGTAGTTCGACCCATCCCCCTGTGAGGCGGGTGATGTTCGTCGCGTGCTGATGCGCGCGGGCGATCGTGGAGTCCACCGAGACCGACCAATCGATCAGGCCTTCGGCGTCAGCGGCGGCGGTCAGCGTGGCCAGCACCGTGTCCCATGTGCCTTCTTCGGCCAAGCGCCGATGCCAGGTCCACACGGTCTGCCAGGGCCCGTAGACCTCGGGCAGATCCCTCCAAGCGATTCCGCACCTGTATCGGTAGATGATCGCCTCCACCATGGTGCGGGCGTCGGCGAACGGCCTGCCGGCGCGGCCGGTCCGGGTCGGGAGCATCGGGGCGATCAACTCCCATTGGGCGTCGGAGAGCATCTGGAACCGGGACATGTCCCCAGGGTCTCAGCTGACTCGTGCATCTATTCTCAGACACGCCCTAGCGATGACTCTCGCGGTGGGCGGGGAGGTCGCCCGTGACACCGACCTGCTGCGGTGCGAGCCGGGCCTGTTCGGTGACGTCGCCTCGGCCCCAACGATCTCCCGCACGCTCACCACCCTCGCTGAGGACGCGCCCGCCGTGATGACCGCGATCGCCAGGGCTCGCAGGACCGCGCGCGAGCAGGCCTGGGCCCTGGCCGGCGAGCATTCCCCGGCCGAGGGGACGAGCGCGAAGACCCCGCTGGTCATCGACCTCGACGCCACCCTGATCAACGTCCACAGTGAGAAGGAGCAAGCCGCCCCGACGTTCAAACGCGGCTTCGGCTACCACCCTCTGTACGCGTTCCTGGACCACGGCAGCGAAGGAACCGGGGAACCGCTCGCGATCCACCTTCGCCCCGGCAACGCGGGCTCGAACACCGCCAGCGATCACATCGCCGTCACCCGTCTGGCCCTTGCGCAGCTCCCACCGGCCCTGCTGGGCCGGGGCGGGCGGGGATCGAAAAAGGTCCTGATTCGCACCGACGGGGCCGGCGGCCCCAAGGACTTCGCGGGCTGGCTGGAGCGGCAGCGTCTGGCCTACTCAGTCGGGTTCACCCTCCCCGCGAACACTCCTGACCTGTTGGAACGTATTGATGAGGCGAAGGCGTGGACTCCTGCCTACGACACCGACACCGAAGGGATCCGCGATGGGGCATGGGTCGCGGAACTGACCGGACTACTGGACCTGCCCGGGTGGCCCCCGGAATGCGGGTAACCGTAAGGAAGGAACGCCCCCACCCCGGAGTGCAGCTACGGATCACCGATCACAAAGGGATGCGGATCACTGCGTTCGCGACCAACGCCCCACGCGGCCAGCTTCCAGTGCTGGAGCTGCGTCACCGCCGCCGCGCGCGCTGCGAGGACCGGATCCGCAACGCCAAGGACATGGGCCTGATGAAGTTCCCGCTGCAGGGATTCGCGCAGAACCAGGTCTGGTGCCAGATCGTCCAGCTCGCCGGCGTCATCGTCGCCTGGATGCAGGCCATCGCGCTGGCCGGCCATGATGCACGTCGCTGGGAGCCCAAACGGTTTCGCGCACGGTTGTTCGAGATCCCCGCGACCATCGTGCGCCGCTGTCGGCACAAGATCCTGCATTCGAGGCTCATCGCATTTGAGGGTGTAGCAAGGGTCTGAAGCCGCCTGATTCGAGGAGGCTGCGGGCGATGTAGTTGGTGAGGTTGCGGAAGCCGAGGGCGGAGCCGCGCAGGTGTTCGAGCCGGCCGTTGATCGCCTCCGTCGGACCGTTGCTGGTGCCCAGTCGCTCGAAGAACGCCAGCACGTCGGCGGCGCGTTTGGTCAGTGTCCGGCCGAGCTTGCCCAGTTCCTCGAGGGTGTCGGGGACCTTCTTGCTCAGCGCCGCGATCACCTTCTCCATCTTGGCCTTAGCCTTTGCGCGGTCGAATTCTCGATACGCGGCGACCATGGCCTGGTAGATCTCCCAGGCCGCTTCGACCGCGGCGTGCTTCTCGTGGGCGAAGAGGACGCTGAGGTGTTCTTTTTGGCGGTCGGTCAGCAGGCTCATCCCGGTGTGGAGGGTGCGGCGCAGTTGCGTCCGGCAGAGTGGTGTACGAATCCCGCAGCACGTTGACTCCGGTTGGCGTGTCGACCGCGAAGTAGAAGCGGTCACCGCGGGAGGCTTTCGAGGAAACTCTCACATCCCACTCGAAAGGGACACCCGCGATGACCGCTCCCCACGATATCGACCCCCAGGCGTTTCTGTCCGATCTGCTCACCCAGGCCTCGCCGGACTTGATGCGTCAGATGCTCACCACCTTCATCAATGCCCTGCTGTCGGCCGAGGCTGACAGCGTGTGCGGCGCCGCCTACGGCGCCCGCTCGGATGAGCGCACCAACCGGCGTAACGGCTACCGGCACCGGGACCTGGACACCCGCGCCGGCACCATCGACGTCGCGATCCCGAAACTGCGCGAAGGCACCTACTTTCCCGACTGGCTCCTGGAGCGGCGCCGCCGCGCCGAGGCAGCGCTGACCACGGTGGTCGCCACCTGCTACCTGCTCGGCGTCTCCACCCGCCGGATGGACAAACTGGTGCAGACTCTCGGCATCACGGGCCTGTCGAAATCGCAGGTCTCAGAGATGAGTAAAGACCTGGATGCACCGGTCGAAGCGTTCCGCACCCGGCCGCTCGATGCTGGGCCGTATCGGTTTGTCGCCGCCGACGCGCTCGTGCTCAAAGTGCGTGAACACGGCCGGGTCGTCAAGGTCGCCGCCATGGTCGCCACCGGCATCAACAACGACGGCTACCGCGAGATCCTCGGCCTGCAACTGGGCACCGCGGAGACCAGGGAGGGGTGGCTCGGGTTCTTCCGTGATCTGGCTGCCCGCGGCCTGTCGGGGGTGGAGCTGATCACCTCCGATGCCCATGCCGGGCTGGTCGAAGCGGCCGGGGCGGTGTTCGGGACGGCGCAGTGGCAGCGCTGCCGCACCCACTACGCGGCCAACCTGATGGCGGTGTGCCCGAAGTCGCAGTGGCCCGCGGTGAAAGCGCTGCTGCACAGCGTCTACACCCAGCCCGACGTCGAGGCGGTGATCGCCCAGTACGAGCACATGATCGACAGCCTGGCCACCCATCTGCCGGCCGCTGCCGAGCACCTCGAGGGCGCCCGCGATGAGGTGCTCACGTTCACGAAGTTCCCGAAGGAGGTGTGGAAGAAGATCTGGTCGAACAACCCGAACGAACGGCTCAACAAGGAGATCCGGAGACGCACCGACGTCGTCGGCATCTTCCCCAGCCGAGTCGCGGTGATTAGACTCCTCGGCGCGGTGCTGGCCGAGCAGCACGACGAATGGACCGAATCACGGCGCTACATGAGCCTGGAATTGCTGACCGCGACCGACACGATGCTCGCCGAAGCAGCCGCGAAAGCCGCGGCTGAACAAGCCGCCCTACAGGTCAGCGACACCATGACCGACGACCCCGGCCACGCGGCACTCGCCGCCTGACAACCCACCCGACCACGAGGAACCCGACAAAGCCTCGATACACCACTCAAAAGGACTTGACCATGGCTATGCCCGAGACCGACCTGCTGCGCATCGGCCGCTGGTGCCGTGAACGCGTGCCCGAGCACCTGTGGGATCAGGTGAGAGTAGAAGCCGAGATCGCCGACCGGCACGTCACGATCATCGAGACGCGGCCGCCGTGGGACGGGCAGGGCGACTGGACGCGGTTCCCGGTCGCGCGCCTGCGATACACCGTCAAGACCGGCCAGTGGAGCATCTACTGGCGTGACCGGCACATGAAGTTCCACGAGTACACGAAGAGGCGCCCGACGAAGAACGTCCAGAGTCTGCTCGACTACATCGGCAGCCACCAGGATCCGATCTTCTGGGGCTGAGAGCTCCCACGGCCGTGTCGGTACTCACCGCTACGGTCGGGAGTATGAGCGAAGAGCAATGGGATGAAGCGGCCTTCCGCGCATCGATCCCGGCCGCGCGCGAGAAGGTTGAGTTTGCCGCAAGGTTCTGCGAGATCGGCCCCTCACAGCCCCGCTGGGATAGTCACCGTCCCGTCGTCGAGTTGATCTTCTATCTCTGCAAGCTCGACTACGACATCAAGGTGCTCCTGCTGCCTTCCTGACCGATTGAAGCGCCCTGGGTTTGTTGGAGACTCCTGACCTTGGAAACGAGGATGGAGTTATGCCGAAAGAGCAGACAGCGGGGAAGCCGACGACGCGTCGGTATTCGCCGGAGGAGAAGGCCGCGGCGGTCCGGATGGTGAGGACGCTGCGTGCCGAGCTGGGGACCGAGCATGGGACCGTCAATCGGGTCGCGACGCAGCTCGGGTACGGGGTCGAGTCCGTGCGGATGTGGGTCAAGCAAGCCGACATCGACGACGGCGTCACCTCTGGCGTGAGCAGCGCTGAGGCGCGGCGGGTGCGTGAACTGGAGCAGGAAGTCCGGGAGTTGCGGCGGGCCAACGAGGTCCTCAAGCGTGCTGCGTCTTTCTTCGGGGCGGAGCTCGACCGCCACTACCGGAAGTAGTCGCGTTCATCGACGCGAACAAGGATGACCTGGTCGACGCTCGCCGGCTCGGAGTCGAGCTCATCTGCAGGCTGCTGCAGGTGGCTCCGAGCAGCTACTACGCCGCCAAGACCCGCGCCCCCTCGGCTCGCGCGGTGCGGGACGAGGAGCTGATCCCGCAGCTGGTCGAGCTCTAGGAGACGAACTACCGCGTCTACGGGGTCAGAAAGCTCTGGAAGACCGCGCGTCGCGCCGGGATCGACATCGGCCGAGATCAGACGGGCCGGCTCATGCGCGCCGCAGGGATTAAGGGCGCGACCAGGTCGAAGCGGGTGAAGACGACCCGGCCAGATCCGACCGCGGCGCGGCACCCGGACCTCGTGAAGCGGGAGTTCACCGCGCCTGCCCCGAACCGGCTCTGGGTCACCGACCTGGCGTTCGTGCCGACGTGGGCCGGCGTCGCGTACGTCTGCTTCATCGTCGACGCGTTCTCCCGGATGATCGTCGGGTGGCGGTGCGCGTCACACATGCGCACCGAGATGGTCCTCGACGCGATCGAGATGGCCCGCTGGTCCCGCGGCGCTCGCCACGAGGACCTGCGCTGCCACAGCTGTCAAGGGCCATTGAGTTCTGCCCATAGGCGGCCAGTGTTTCTTCCCGCTGGTGGCCATCAGAACTGCCCACTGGTGGCCAGCTGGTTTGCCCGTTTGGGTGGTGGTGCTGGCCACCGTGATGGGATCAGTTCAGTGGCATGACTCCCTTCCCGGCCATTGCCTGGGTCATCCGTACGGAGTCTCCGGTGGTCTGGCACACGTGGGCGTGGTGCAGGAGCCGGTCCACGGTGGCGGTGGCCAGGGTCTTGGGCATCAGCTCGTCGAAGCCGGCCGGGTGCAGGTTCGAGCTGATCGCTACGGAGCGTTTCTCGTAGGCGGCGTCCACGATGCGGTAGAGGCCCTCGGCGGCATCGTCGGCGACCGGCAGCAGGCCGATGTCGTCGATGACGATCAGGTCGGCGCGCAGGATTCGGGCGACGGCTTTGGTGATGGTGTCATCGGGCCGGTGGGCCCGGATCATCGCCCCGAGGTCCTCCAGGGTGAACCAGGCCACCCGCTTGCCCTCCTCCACGGCCTGCTGGCCCAGGGCCTCGAGGAAGAAGGTCTTGCCGGTGCCGGAGGGCCCGCAGACCACGAGGTTCTCTCTGCGCGAGAGCCATTCCAGGGTGCGCAGGGACTGCTGGGTCGGGGCCGGGATCGAGGAGGCGCCCGGATCCCAGGTCGTGAAGGTCTTGCCGGTGGGGAACCCGGCGGCCTTGCGCCGGGCGGCGAGCATGGATCGGGCCCGACCGGTGGTCTCCTCGACCAGCAGGGCCTTGAGGACCTCGGCCGGCTCCCAGCGTTGGGCCCGGGCGGTGGCCAGTACCTCGGCGGCGATACCGCGGGCGTGGGGCATCTTCAGCTGCCGCAACAGCGCCTCCAAATCGGCCGGCAGCGCCGGTGCGGCGGTGTTCGGGGTGTGGATGCTCACCGGGCTGCCCCCTCGGTGTTGGAGGTACCGAGGCCGGCCCAGCCGGCGGTGCCCTGGGTCAGGGACCGTTCCTCGGTGGCGGTGTGCATCCCGGTGCGGTGGCCGGCGGCGGTGAGCAGGGAGGCCAGGTCGCCGTGGGCGAAGCGCTGGTGCACCGCGGCCACCCCGAGGGCGCGGTCGACCTGGTCGGTGCCGGCGAGCTTGGCCAGGGTGACGGCCTCGGCCATCTTCTGACCGATCCGGCTGGTGCCGGCCGCGGCGGCCTCCACCAGCCAGGTCCTCGCTCCGGCCCCGATGGCCAGGAACTCGGCCTCCGCCGCCGAACGGGGCACCGGGGTGTAGTCCCCGGGCACCTTGTCCGTCTCGTGGCCGGGGAAGTGCGCGTCGTCGATGGCCGGGGACCCGGGCCGGGCCACCCGGTGCCGGGCGACCTCCACCGGCCCCTGCGCACCGGCGTGCATGATCACCACCATCGAGTCCGGTCCGGTGCCGTGATGGCGCACGAACACCTCGGCCCCGAGCAGGTGCGCGGGCACCGAGTACTGGGCGTTTTCGAAGGAGACCATCGGCGTGTTCTCCGGCACCTTCCGTCCCACCCCGTAGGCCACGGTGTGCGCCGTGGCGGGGATCCGATGCAACGCGCTGGTCTCCTCGGCGAGCATGTGGTCCGGGCGGCGCCGGGTCACCCGGTGCTCCCGGGAGTTCACCATGGCCATGAACCCCGCGCAGGCGGCCTCGAGCTCAGCGAACGAGGCGTACTGGTCCCGCAGGTTGGTGTCCTTCGGGACCAGGTCGGCCTTGGCCAGCTTCACCGCGTTCTCCACCCCGCCCTTGGCGGCCGGATCCGCTGGCTGGCAGGTCAGCACCTCCACGCCGTAATGCCGAGCGAACGCCACGGTGGCCTGGTTACGCACCGGCACCCCGGCCACATGAGAGACCGTCACTGTCTTCTCGTTATCCGTCAGCACATAGGTCGGCGCGCCCCCGATCAGCCGGAAGCACCGGTCCAGGGCGGCGAACACACTCGGAGCCGTCCTATCACGCAGGGCGATGACGATCCGGTAGCGGGACCAGGCCAGCCAGGCCACGAACAGCACCGTCTTGGCCCCGTCGATCGCCGGCCCATCGCCGAAGTCGTACTGCAGCCATGCGCCCGGCTCGGTGATCCAGGGCCGGTGCACCCGGCGCTTCCCGGCCCGCCAGGCGGCCTTCACCTCGGCCACCGCCCGCCGGGTGGAGCGCTCAGAGCCGGTGTAGCCCATTGCGGTGAGCTTGGCGTGCACGACATCGGCGCGGATCCTGCCCGTGGAGGCCTCGACCCATTCCTCGATCTTGGGCAGCCAGACATCGGTGACCTTCGGGCGGCTGGCTCCGGATCCAGGGGTCTGGCCGGCGTCGCGGGCCCGCACCAGCCGGGCCACGGTGTGATGGGAGCAACCGGCCAGCTCGGCGGCGCCCCGCAATGACTTGGTCAGGTCATAGGCACTGAGTATTTTCATGGTTTCTGCGGCATCCTTCATTCAGGGCCTCTTCCTCGCTGGATTCGATTCGACACCGATATCCAACCCGGGGAGGAGGCCCCCGCCGGCTCACGACGCGGCGGGCAACGAGCAACGCGGGCAAACCAGATGGCCAGCACCGGGCAGTTCCCGTGGCCATCACTGGGCAGTCCTCATGGCCGTCAGCGGGTCATTCCCTGGCCACCTATGGGCAGCTTTTCATGGCCGCTTACACACAGCGACGCGGGGTCTCAATTCACCTCCATTCGCTACGGCGAACGCCTCGCCGAGATCGGAGCGACACCGTCGATCGGGACCGTCGGGGACAGCTATGACAACGCCCTGGCCGAGACCGTGAACGGCTATTACAAGGCCGAGCACGTCCGCGGACCCGCACGGCCAGGTCCCTGGCGGACGGTCGAGGACCTCGAGCTCGCGACCCTCGGGTGGGTGTCCTGGCACAACACGCAACGCCTCCACGGCTACCTCGGCGACGTCCCACCCGCCGAGTTCGAGGACACGTTCTATGCTGTCGAAGCCGGCCGCGAACAGCTGGTCGGAATCAAATAGCGCGAGTCTCCATCAGACCCAGGGGGCTTCAGGGCCAACGCTCTGGTCACCGACGAGATCGATTTTGGATCGAGCCGCTCGGCCACTGAGGAAGTTCTGAATTCCCGGGGATATAAGTCGAGCCGAACGCCGAACCGTAGGGTCTGTCTCGATCAGTTTGTGCTAAGGAATATGTCAGGCACGGAAAGAGGCCCAGGCGCTCCCCTCGAGGGAGTACCTGGGCCTCATTCCATTTTCCCTCGTCAGATGCGGACTCTGACCCGTGGGAACGTGGTCGGGCTAGCGGGATTTGAACCCACGACCTCTTGACCCCCAGGCGTCCAGACGGTGCGATCGAGACCGAAATTCGCGTGATTCCGGACCTCAGATCATGCTGAGCACGTCACGAGATGCATGGTTCGCATGATTTTGGTCCCCAATTGGTCCCCCTCCCCGAAGGCGCGCGGGAGCCTGAAAAGGAGCTTCGTTGGCGCGCAGATGGTCAGAGATCCGGCCGACACGCTCTTCGCTTCGTCAGCGGGCGTGACTTCGATAAGGGGGTTCTTGCCCTTCTCCCCCGCGACGCACCAACAGCCCGCCGACCGATGCTCAGCGACATGCATGAGCGAGACTGATCCCCTGCGGCATCGTCGTGGTCGCCCCGAGGTGTCGGCGGTGGAGGAGATAATTTGGCTGTGATCAAACGTCCACCGGATCTCATGGCGCAAATCGAGCGTGACCTTCTCGATGAGAAACCGCTCGACACTCTGCTCCGCAAACTCATCCTGCTCGGCGGAAGCGCAGGCTCACCCGAGCTTCGCAACTGGGCGTCGGTAGAGCTCCGCGGCTACGGGCGGGACGCGGAGCTGCCCCTGTACCGAACTGTGTCCGCTCCGCTGCAAATCGACGGCACCGTTCCAGGCGGGATCGTGCGCCACGAGACAATCGGCGCGATGGACATTCCCGACTTCGCTCGCGACGAAATCAACGAGCAAGTTCCACTTCGAATGGGCGTGAGCGAGATCCACAGCATGGTGGATCAGCACCGAACCGACAGAATGGTCAAGCTCCAGCCACCGGGTGCTCCCGACCTCGTCACCTATATGAACGGCACCCGGGAGATGAACGGCCACATCACTGCGCTCTACTGGAGCGTCAGCACTATCGCGCTCGCAGGCGTGCTCGACCAGATTCGCACTCGCTTAGCCGAACTCATCGCCGAGCTGCGCTCCGCAACCCCACAGGGCCAGAACCTACCAACCCCAACGCAGGCAGCCAACGCCGTGAACTTCGTCATCAACGGGCGCGGGAACCGCGTGAGCATCGCACAGGCCGCGGACGGCAGCACGATCACTGCTGCCCCCGAAGAAGCGAAGCCGCGCTTCTGGACGCGAGCAAAGCTCGTCGGTGCAGCGGCCGTTGGACTCGCCACGATCGCAGGAACGGTCATCGCGGCACTCCAACTGCCGATCTGGTGAGGTAATCGAGAGGAAGCCATGACCACGCATACACCCCGAACAGTCACGTCCGTGCTGGCGGAAGTGGGAACCGACAGCGTCACCATTACGTGGGGGCTCGGAGAGCCAGTCGATGTCGGCGATGTCGAGTTCTTCGGCTATGGCATCTATTACTACGACCCGACCGGCAACGGCGGAAAACGACTCGGCGTTCGCTTCGGCGACGCGATCACGGCGTGGGTCTTCGACAACGCCAGTGCCACCCAGGCTAACTACGAGGCCTCGTCCGTCACGGCCACGAAGGACGCCGTGACGGTGCACTTCCACGACGCAAGTCTGGGCCTGGACGCGGTGGGCACGATCGCGGCCTACGCACACGTCAACGGTCACGATACGCAGGCCGAACTACCTGTCACGCTTCTGCATTGACATGAGCGATCTCCAACTTCCTGGCGGCGAAGAGACGTTCGGTGAACATCTCGTCGAGAACCTCTTCGCAACGTGGATTGATCGCGACCTCGAACAGCGCGCAACCGAGCTCACGCGGGCGCACGTGTACCGCGCGGTGGTTGAGCTCCCGCCATCGGGTGGTGCACCGATCGTCCGAATCAACGAGGAGGTGTCGCTGCAGGCGCGGGCGGTCGCATCGGCGCCCATCAAGAAGGGCGAGCCGGTCACTGCAGAGAACATCAGCAGTCTCGAAGCCTTCTGGCCTGTCGATGTCGACCCGAACAGCGGATGGCTGGCCTACATCATCGTCGGCGAGTCCGCATACATTGCCTTCGACTTGCGCTACAACAAACAGCGCAGTGCCGAGTTGCTCAGCCTTGCTGACGACTACCTCGACGTAGTCGAAGCGGTCCGGGAGTTCGCGCTGCGACCAGCCGTCGACAATCTCCTCTCCGCGGCGGAACTCACCGTTCAGGCGCAGATGCTCGCGCAGTCGCAGGAGACGAAGTTCCACAACGTGCGAGATCGGTGGCTGCGTGAGAACGAACGGCTTGGCAATGCGCCGGAAGGCTTCTTCGCCACGCTCCAGCGGCTCCGGCGAGAACGAGGGGCCGCGAGGTACGGCGACGGCGTCTTAGGAGTAACAGCCGACGAGGTGCCAGCCTTGATTGCGACCGTCCGCTCGATGGTCGAGCACGCAGCCAATCAGATCGGGCTGGTCGCGGCCGACACAAGTTCACTGAGCAGCAGGTCTCCTCAATAATCGTTGGGCGTGAGGAACGAACGCTCGATCGGCTCAGCCCGGCATCTACATCGTGAAGTTGACCGCGAAACGTCCAAACGGCGTCGTCGAGGCCCGAATCCGCGTAGTTCTAGGCCTCAGATAATGCAGAGGATGTCACGAGAAGCATGAATTGCATGTGTTTGGTCCCCCACGTGGGGGTCAGAAGAGACGATCATCAAGAGGATCAAGCAACGTGATCTGCAACTGGTCACGCCCGTCGGGATGCTCAAGCTCGACTCGAAGCGCAAACCCCGTGTCCAAAATGCTCTGGATATCTGAGTGGTCTCTGGCCGAGATCGTCCCCAACAGCTGCACGCCTTGGTAGAGGCCGAACGGAGCGGGATGAGTCTCGCCCTCTATCTCCGCCAGGCGTAGCGGGATAGAGCCTGTAGTAGGCGCAGCCTGAAGGTGGACAGGCACGTTCGCCACGTTGCGATCGAGCAAGTTCTTCAGCAGGCTTCGCCGTCGCTGACGCGTAAAGTCGAGGAGATCAATTACCTCAGAGGTCGATGCGGCAAACTCTTGGCGCCAGCCGGACACGCCTAGTGATGCCAGATGCTCTCTCAACACGTCCAGTTCCGCTACCCGATCGAAGCGACTTGCCACTAGGTGTAGGAGGGCATGACGTTGTTGACACGCACCGGGGCCAACGAGGCCGGTGGAGCATCTCCGCAGGAGGTATGCGGCCGATGGTAGTTGTAGTGATTCACCCACACCTGAAGGGCCTCACGCCGAGCCCGCTCTGAGGTGTAGGGGCGGGCGTAGAGGACCTCATCGACCATCAGCCGGTTGTAACGTTCGACCTTCCCGTTGTGACGCGGGGTGTAGGGGCGGATCCGGTGATGCCGGCCCCCGAGCGAGACCACCTTCCGGGTGAAGTCCACGGCCCGGTAGTTGTTGCCGTTGTCCGTGATCACCCGGTCCACGGTGATGCCGTGGGCGGCGAAGAACGCCCTCGCCCGGCAGAAGAACCCGATCGTGGTCACCGCCTTCTCGTCCTCCAACGCCTCGGTGTACGCCAGGCGGGTGTACCCGTCGATCGCCGAGTGCAGGTAGGTGTAGCCGACCCGCTGGCCAGACCCCCGCTTGGAAGCACGCCCTGCCTCACTGTCTCTTCCGTGGGCGCGCCAGCCTCCCCCTTCAGGGATGCGCCCGATTTTCTTCACGTCCAGGTGCACCATGTGCCCCGGGCCGCGGGCGGTGATCTTCTGGGGTCGTTGGCGGAGGTCTTCTCCGGCTGGGGTCAGGTCCCGTAGGCGGGAGATCCCGAGTCGGTGCAGCCACCTCCCCACGGTGCGCAGGCACACCTGGTGGCCTTCGGAGGCGAGGTGGTGATGGATGCGCCGGGCGGACCACTTCTCGGCCCGGCGCAGGGCCTCCAGCTCGGCCACGATCGCGGGGTCGAGCCGGGCAGGTGAGCGATGGGGCCGGCTCGACCGGTCTTGCAGTCCTGCCTCGCCTTCGGCACGGTAGCGGGCGACCCAGGTGGCCACCGTGGGCCGACTGACGCGGAACTCCGCGGCCACGTGGGACTGCGGGATCCCGTCGTTCAGGTGGCGGTGGACCATGCGCAGCCGGCCGGTGGGGGTCAGAGGTGCGTTAGCGTGAGTCACGAGCGGGCTTCCTTCCGCGGATGAGTGGATGTCGCAATTCCCATCCTGCGGGGCGGAGCCCGCTCGTCTCATCTCAGCCCGTGCCTCGTGTCAAGAACCTCATGACCCACAACAACTAGGTTGGCGATCCGTCGTGAACGAATACCTTCGGTCACGAGTGCGAGCGCGACCGGCGTGCTGACTCCGTACCTGATGTACCCACCGAGTTCTGGACAAACGAGTTCGTCACCGCCGGCTGCTTGCAGGTGCGTGTTTACGAGGTCGATGAGCGCTCCAACTGTCCACGACAGATAGTGCTCGAAGTGCTCTGTGGTCGCAGTGACTATCTGTTCAATCCTCCATGCGGGATCGGCGACGGCGCCCAAGTGACTCTTTGCCAGCTGCGGTAGCGAAGCACCTTCGAGCCAGTCGCGCAAGACTTCGGCGGCATCTACATCCAGAGTCGCGCCCTGTACAGACTCGCGAAATCCCCATCGAGGTGCTTCAGGAAGCCGGAGCAACTCTGCGATCGTCGGACGAAGGATTCCCACCGCTTCTAGAGCCGTAGAGACAGAAGTTACGTCTGCGGAGATCAGGGCACGGGCAATCTGCGACGCCCATTCATCAATCTTACGAGCGGAACCGATAGAGCAGCCGATCCGCGACCATCTCTGACGGGCAGCGGAATCGACAGATACATAGGCCTCCCGCGCTCGCCCCGCGAGTCGTGTATATCGCGTTCTAGCTTGGGTGGATTGATTTGCCGCCAGGGTGAACCCCACCACCGTGTCGAGGTCGACCATCTCTGGGCTGGTCAGTTCCCGCTCGGCCGCGGCCAGCATCATCCAGACGAAGCTGATAAAGTCCGCAGCCGCACCGTTGGCTGCGAACACTGCGTCGGCGTCAGCCCTTTGAACACCTTCGAGTTGGGCAACAGCCTGGAGTGCGGAGTCAGTCAGCAGGGAGGACGTGACCTCTAGGGCATGTCTGACAATCGTTTTGACCATGCGAGCACAGCATTCAGGACCACAGCGGCCCTGTAGATGATCGCGTACTTGTCATACCGGGTCGCCAGACCCCGCCACTGCTTCAGGTGAGCGTACTGACGCTCGATGACGTTGCGGCCCTTGTAGGCGTCCGCGTCGAGGCTGACGGGGCGCCCGCCGCGGGCACCGCGCCGTCTGCGGTGGCCCTGCTGGTCGGCCGGTTCGGGGATGACCGCTTTGATCCCACGGGCACGTAGGTGAGTGCGGATCGCCCGGGAGGAGTACGCCTTATCGCCCAGCACCGCCGCAGGGCGGGTCCGGGGCCGCCCTACTGGCCGGGTCACGCGCAGCTGCTCCAGAAGAGGAAGCAGCATCGGGGAGTCCCCTGCCTGGCCGGGGGTGATCAGGCTGACCAGCGGCAGCCCGGTCCCGTCCACGAGCTGATGGATCTTCGTGCTCAGCCCGCCACGGGAGCGCCCGATGCCGTGATCGGCCGGCTCCTCACGCGGATTCTTGTAGTTCGACCCATCCCCCTGTGAGGCGGGTGATGTTCGTCGCGTGCTGATGCGCGCGGGCGATCGTGGAGTCCACCGAGACCGACCAATCGATCAGGCCTTCGGCGTCAGCGGCGGCGGTCAGCGTGGCCAGCACCGTGTCCCATGTGCCTTCTTCGGCCAAGCGCCGATGCCAGGTCCACACGGTCTGCCAGGGCCCGTAGACCTCGGGCAGATCCCTCCAAGCGATTCCGCACCTGTATCGGTAGATGATCGCCTCCACCATGGTGCGGGCGTCGGCGAACGGCCTGCCGGCGCGGCCGGTCCGGGTCGGGAGCATCGGGGCGATCAACTCCCATTGGGCGTCGGAGAGCATCTGGAACCGGGACATGTCCCCAGGGTCTCAGCTGACTCGTGCATCTATTCTCAGACACGCCCTAGGTCCTGATCGTCAGGGTTGAGGTCGGCGAAGTCCTGACTGCTCGGCGAGGCCGCCCTTACTAGTACGATCCAGCCCTCAGTCTCGCGTCCTGCACGCCCTGCCCGTCCCATTGCGTTCACGAGCCGGGCACCGCGTAAGCGGGTATCTTCGGGCTGGTCTGGGTATGGAGTGTCGTATAGAACGACGGTCCTGACCGGCAAGTTCACCCCGTCCGTAAGCGTTGAAGTGCAAGTCAGATAGAGGAGATCATCACTTCGCACGGCAGCCTCAAGCGCTTCGAGCACCTCGACGGGCAACCCTGCATGATGGAATCCCACGCCTCGCCTAAGCGTGCCGACGAGTGGATGTGCGTCGCCCAACTGTTGGCGTACAAAGTCAACCAGCGCGGCCAGTTGCGGCTGCTCATCAAGCTCGTCCGCGATGCCACGAGCGAGCGTCTGGGCTTGCTTCTTTGTTGACGCAACAACTAGTACCGATCCTGCGTGCCCTAGAGCGGTAATCATGCCGCTGGCAATCGAATAGTGTTTCGTGTTTCGTGAAGAATCGACCTTCACTTCAGCTGGACGCTCTCCCCCGTCCTTCGACTTTCGGACTAGACGCCAACCCGTGTCCCCTTGAGTGCGGAGTGACTTGGTGCTCCCGTTTCCGAGCCGCAATCGGATCAGTCCCGAGAGCGGCGTGGTGTGCCGGTAGGGCCACACGGACCCGGCCCCTCCTTCAACGACGGTCTGATCCCACTGCGCTTCGGTATTGAAGACTGCATGCAGTCGCCTGGGCCCCCGCCAGTCACTTGTCTGACTCAGGGCACCGCCGTTTGGATCAAGCCACTGAGCGATCCCACCGACGTTTCCCATCGCGGCCGAAAGGAGAATTATGCGATGCGGTCGGCCCTGTGTTTGCAGGTTCAGGGCAGATATCACGGATTCAAGGACGAAGCCACGCCCCTTCTCCTTCAACAACTGAGCCTCATCGAAAATGAACAGACTGTACTTGTCGAGCACCGCTTCGAAGTCGTTTCTCAGGAGATGACTGAGCCTTTCCGGGGTCATAACATCGACGTCGGCCTGCTCAACCTCCGAAAGCGAGAGGCCCAATTCTCCCAGCCAGGCGGAGAAGTCAGTCTTTTCCGCTCCGACCTCTTTCTGGAGAATACGAACTCGTGCGCTCATCGCGCGCCGAATTTCTCGACCAAGACTTCTTGTTGGCACGACAAAGCAGATACTCGTGTCCGTCTGCGCCAGATGCGCGACGGCGAGCATTTGAGCGACGAGTGTCTTCCCCCCGCTTGTGGGAACGGAAAGTACCATTCGCTTGACTTCCGGCGAGCACGGCGATGGTTCTCCGGTGAGCAGATCTCGCTGCGGCTCCCAGAGTGTCAGCACGGCAGGGCTTCCAACCGCGAAAGCCTGGCGTACGGCGATCGGTACGTCTGGCGGCAGGATCGACGGGTTCCAGGGTGAGCCCGCCTCCGCGATGGTCGCGAAGTTCAGTAGATGTGTAGCGACCCAACGCGCGTCGAGCGAAGCGCCCCCGGTTTCGCCAGTCGCTACCTCCGGCAGTCGTTGAGACCCCTGACTGTAGCGTTCATAATCTCCACGCGTCAGGTACGAGAGTATGTCTTCCACAGCCAGGACGAGCGTCTGCAGCGAACCGAGGGCCGTTGAGCGCAGGCTGTCCATCGCCGACTGCTGTGCTATTGACGCGAAGTATCTGCGCCACCGAGCCAGCCAACCGAAGGCTCGTTTAGCATCGAAGCTCAAAAATACAAGTCCGGCGCGTACGGAGAGATTCTCAAGTGACGGTTCTTGCGTGCTATCTGCTCCACCTAAGAGGGGCTGAAGTCGGGTTATGATCGCGGACGCGTTTGGGTCACGACCACCTCGGCGATACCCGATCGCAGCAGCAAATCCGATTGATAGGCGTTCTTCATCGCTCCAGTCATTTCGAGCCAGAGCAAGATCGAAAATATGGGCGCTCACCAAGAACGCCTGACGTTGGCGAGCTGCCGAGTAGCGTTGACGCGCATCACTTACCGACGCCACGCCATGCAAGTACCATGCTGTCTTAATTAGCTTCTCATCAACAGATGGACGATCAAGCACTAGGGCGATTTCAGCCTGCGCCATTCGCTCTTGCAATCGCTCAGCCGTCGGGAGACCGGAGCGACCCGCAAGCGCTTCCCCGAGCAGATGTATGTCTAGAAACCGCTCCATACGATCTCCTTTACCTTCGAGGCAAACTCAGGAAAGTCCGGCAACGCAATAACGATTGACTCGGTTTGCCCAGCCGCCACAAACTCCGGGAATTGTGTGCCGAGCGATCTGAACGTGTTGCTGTTTCGTGGGCGATGTTCGAGAGACGCCCCTACGGAGACTCCCACGCCTGCTCTTGCGCTCCGTTCGAACCAGAGGTCAACCATGCCGTCGTAAAGCTCCCCCAGGGCACCTTCAGCAGTGAGGGTCGCCGGTCCCGCGAGCTTGGCAAGGTAGTGGTGGCCTCTCTTGCGCAACTGTTTCGCCGCCCGGTTGATCGTTTTCGATATCCGAGCATCTGCGTCGTGCTTCTTAATCTCCCAGAGCCGGAAAACGAGGGTTCCGCAAGAGTCCTCGTAGACGACGAGCCCATCTCCCCCTGGTTCGAGTGCATCGGCCTTGATGGGTGGCGCTTCTACGAGAGTGCGTCCGTCCCGACAGGATGTACGCTCGGCCACAACGCGGTGCCAGAGCAACTCCGCGACGTGCCCTTGTACATGATCGGCGGGCTTCGGAGCATCCGGAAGGCCGAAGCCGATGGAAACAAATGCCTTGACGGCTTCTAGTTGCGCTCCCGTCGAGGGTGCGCCCCCGTCACGACGCGTGCGCCACCGGTCGAGTACCGGTGATTTCCCGCATGCAACGACCATCGCATCGTCAGCGATGATCGCGGCGGCAAGGTCACGCGCATCATCTACCAATTGCTCGCCACCGACGACATACTCAACCTTCGACTTGCCATCGCTTTCTTCAAGTGTCAAAAGCGGAGTCAAGAAGGCTGGTGAACTCATAATTACGACCTATCTGTCGAGTTGCGGATCGCCGTTGATCTTGGATGCGGAGAGCGGTCGGCGAGCATCGACCGCGGTGAAGCGGATCTCCTTGCCCGTCGCAGTCGAGACTTCGGACACCTCGGCCGGAAGTGCGCAGAGGCGGTCCACGGCGGCCTTGTTGCTCCGGTATTGCAGCGCGATGAACCAGCCTTTGGTGGCGTTGTCGGATTGCAGATAGCTCGGGAGCTGGTACCGCAGCCCGTTCCAGAACCTGCCGTTGTGGAGCTTCTTGACTTCGATCAGCAGACGGGCAGATGTGCCTGAGGATGCTTTGAAATCGACCGGACCGCGTCCGAGCTCGACTTCGCGGTCGAGCTCGACATCGAACTGCCGGAGGTACTGCTGAGCTATGCCCAGGAACACCAGCTGTGCTGCCTCTTCGGGTTTCTCCGAGCCGTCATCGTTCCACAGCAGGCTCCAGCCTCGCTGGTCTTCGATGAAATGCCGGAACTGTTCCACGACTTCCGCGGCGAGGTCGACGAGATCATCGTGAGTTGTGATCGTGCGCGGCGGGAGCGGATTCTCAGCGGCGTATCGTGCCGGTTCCCGGTCCCACTGAACGACCCCGAGCGGGTCAGCGCCGAAGTCGTAGCCGATGAGGTCTTCCCGGCTGGTCTGGGCTCGCGCCCAGTCCCGGACTCGATCGGGGTGCTGGCGAGCGAAAGCGACGATGCTCGCCTTAGTCACTGCCTGGCCGACCTGGAGGTTGAGCGACAAGCGGATGTCGTCATTGAAGTGTGAGTCGAACCAGTCATCCGCGTTCAACGTCGGCAGGCCGTTGAGGAGGAACGCCGGGACGAGGATCACCGGGCGCCCAGTGACAGGGTTGGTGGGAAGGGCAACGTCCTCGTCATGCCATCTGGCGCTGTCCAAGCTGACACGAGCATGCCGGACCTTGTGCTGGTCGAGCGGGACGTTGTGGTTCGTTGCGATGGCCTGCGTGTATGCGATCAGGCGGCTCTTGATGACATTGGCGGTCGCATCGGAGATCCGATCCGCCCCGATTCCCTCGTTCAGGATGCCGATTTCCTCGATGTGCTCGGGCTGCCCGAGGCCTGCGGCGATCGCAACGGCAATACCGTCCGCCATCCGCGCCGCGAAGCGATCGCCGGCGCCGGAACCACGGGTTCCTTCCGCCGTATATCCGAGGCCGAGCTCGAAGGGCTCCGGGAAAGTGAGCAGTCGCCGCGCCGCCTGTGCTGACACCGAGGTGGTGCTCGTTGCCCTGGCGACGAGGCCGTAACAGTGGACGAAGTGGGCGATCAGCTCGTTGTGCGCTTGTGCCCATTCGCCGCCCGCTTCGAGAAGAAGCAACGGGTCAATGAAGAGCTTGGTGTCGATGGTGAGGTGTGGATCAAACCAGTCGTCTGCCTCGGAGCGCTCGATCCCGAAGGCTTCCGAGAATCTCACGATCGATCCCCGGTCAGCGGAACGCGAGATGCGGCTATCTCGTAGAGATGGGCAGGGAGACCCGATCCCGAGAGGAATCTGTCGTCGTCGATCCCTGCGGAGCTCATGACCTCACGGGCGCGCGGCAGTATCGAGGGCATCTCAAGTGATGCGACCCGGCCGGGCTCGGCGCGGCGCCAGCCGTTCTGTGACATGCGGATCATGGCGTTCCGGTATGAGACGTCGCCCATGATGCCGAGTGCACGAGCCCTGTACAGCAGCGCTGCCAGGCTGACTCCCCAATGCTCCTTGAGCTCCGCGAGCTGTGCCCATGCACGGCCAGCCGTAGAACTCGGCAGGAACGGGGCGATCTCCTCCGCAGGCATAAGGAACTCGGATGCGAATCGATGAGCCTGCTCTTCAGCGATCTTCCCGCCGGGTTCGGCGTCGTGATGCATGATCAGATGCCCGAGCTCGTGGGCGACGTCGAACCGCTGCCGGTAGTAGTCGTCCTTGGCGGGATTCAGAACGACAATCGGCCGCGTGGCCGTGTGCAGGGAGTAGGCGTCGATAGCCGCAATCCCCGGCTCACTGAAGACGACGACTACGCCCGCACGCTCGGCGAGGCGGATCACATGCTGGATCGGTCCTGGGCCGACGCCGAAGAACCCACGGGCATCCCTGGCTGCCTCTTCCGGAGTTGTTGTGCCCTCTTCAGGGTCGACAGGCAGATCGGGCAGCAGCGCTTCCGGAAACTCGACGGCGTTTTCCAGCATGCCGGTCACCTCGGCGACGAACTGCCCATACGCTTCGGCTTCATCCTGAGCGATCTGCGGGGTGGAGCGGAGCGACCGGAAGTGCGGCTTGTTCACTCGTGGTGGGGCGCCTCCGCCGAAGAACTGCGGCTCGACTTTCAGGGCAAGCGCCAGCTTCGCCACAGTGGCCCGGTTGGGTTGCTTCGCGCCACTCTCCCACGCTGTCACTGAAGCCGGCGACATTTCGATCAGGGCAGCGAGATGCGCCTTCTTTAGCCCTGCGAGTTGTCGCGCCATTGCTAGACGCTCGCCGTTGAAAAATGTGGCCGCGGCGGCGAGCGTCTGGGACGGTCGGCGCAGGCTATCCATTCGCCGCGCCCGCCCCCTCGCCCGCGAGCGGCTTCTTCATTCGCACAACAACATCGTCCACATTGGTCGATGCCGAATCCCCAGGCAGGGCGGGCGGCACACGCACACCCGTGCCGGCCATCGGAGTCCCGCCTGAAAGCAGCAACTGACGCCAGTGCCAGCAGGAGTCCTCGGGATGAACGGGGTTCTTGCTTTGGCCGACGTAGACCTCGAACTGCTTAGTGATCGGGTTGAAGGCATGTGCCGCCACGAGCGTCACACCGACGAACTCGTCATCATCAGGGATACCGGGAATCGACTCCAGGCCGAAGTCGGCGTCGTCGAACAGCGTGTTCCCGCCGATGAACTGCTGGGAGGCGACTCGGCGCTTGGCATCGCTGCGCTCCACCCACTTGATGTCGTCGATGCGGCCGAAGATATAGGACTGCAGCAGCACACGGTGCCCGTCGGCCGCCCAGCCTGGTGACTGCCGGTAGTTGCTCCGCGCAATCGCCTCGGGAGAAAGTGACGGCATAGACCGGAACGCCTCGGGCGCGAGACCGCGCTCGAGAACATCTGAACCAGTTCCATCCACATCTTCACCCAGAGCGAACCGCCCGTTCGAGGTCGCGCGGTCCATCAGATCCTTGAGGTGCTTGAAGTTCAGGTAGCCGATGACTCCCTGGTCATGTCCGGCGTCCTCGTCATAAATCTGATCGGTGGCGGCGAAGGCTGCTGGCGCGGCCCACGCGAGCACGTCGAGGAGGCCGGAGGTCCGGAGGCTCGCGATGGCGTCGTCTTCAGCAGTCACAAGGTCAGCCTACACCCAGGTCAGTAAGTTGCGCACTAGTTTTCACTCCCAGCGTGTCTTGTGTCTTCTAATTTGCTTCGTGCGCACGGGTCCTCACCCCGCTCTTCCGAAAGCTCGCTCGAGGTACTCGGCGGTGGCGGGGTTCACAGTCTCATCTCGGTGAATGTAGTGCTGCATCGTGATCCGCGGGTCGGTGTGCCCGAGGAGTTCCGAAGCGAGGAGCGCGCCTTGCGCGTCGTTGACGACCGTGGCGACGGTGCGGCGAAAGCGGTGTGGAGTGACGTTCTCGATCCCGGCAGCGTCCATCACGTCGCGCAGGAGCCTGCGGATGTTGTTCGTCGTGTGCGGCGTCCCGACCCTCGTGCTGAACAGGAGCGCGTGAGGTTCGGTGTCGCCGCTACGCAGTAGGCGCGAGCGGATGGCATGCAGCGCGAACGCCGGCAGGGCGACGCGGCGAACCGAGCGATCCGTCTTCGGATGGCCCTGCCGGTGCGTCGGCTCACCCTTGCGGCTGATGATCGTCCCGGCGATCCGCGCCGTCGGGATCGGTCCGCCCAGGTCGAGATCCTGGAGGCGGATGGCGAGGACTTCGCCGATACGGGCGGAGGTGCCGAGCATGACCTCGACGATCTGCCCGAGCTGCCGATCCGGCCTCGGTCCCGCCAGTATCCGCCGTGACTCCCACGCCTTGATCGCTGCACGGATGTCCTGCACCTCGCCGATCGTGAACGCGTCCGGGATGGTCTTCTTCCGGTGCAGCCGGGAGACGTGATCCATCGGGTTGCGAGGAAGGATCTCGTGACGGACCGCGAGCGCGAGTGCGAGGCGGAGGACGACGCGGGCGTGCTTGGCACGGCTGTAGCTGCGTCTGGCGAGTTGCTTAAGGAAGTAGTCGCAGCCGGCGACCCCGATCTCGCGAAGGGTCAGGTCCTTGAACGCCGGGAGAACAAGGGCACGCATGTCCCGCTCGTAGAGCTGCCTGGTGGTTCGTGAGAGGCGGTCTTCTATCTCCATGTCTTCCAGCCAGTAGGCGACGAGTTCCGGGAAGGGGCTGTCGGCGCTCATCCCGTTGAATCCGGGCTGGTAGAGGGAGCGTTCGGCGAGCTTCTGCTTGAGCTTGCGCTCCGCGGCAGCGCGTGAAGCACCGGTGGCCTGCACGAGCCGGTTGCTGCCGTCCCAGTCCCGGTACCGGGCGCGGGCGACATGGTTGCCGTTCGGCTGGACACGGGTGGCGATGACTCCGAAGGTGCCGATCGGCGTGCGGGGCCTACCCACGCGCACCCTCCCCCGCTCCAGGAAAGGTAGCCGCGCCGGTAGAGGCGGCGGGCTCACGCATGGTGTCCATCCACGCACGGATGTCGGTGATACCGAACATGATGCGCTTGCCGAAGCGGTAGGCGCGGGGGCCTTTGCCGTTGGTGCGCCAGTCGTAGATGGTGGAGACGGGCACGCCGAGGTAGTCGGCGAGTTCGTCGATGTTCAGGAGCGGTTCCAGGCCGTGCGGGCTGGACGGGTGGTGATTCATCCCTCCAGTCTCGAAGGACGAACGAGCGGGTCCGTTCCCCCGCCTCTACTCCCTCGGTCGAATTGCCCGCCGCCGGGCACGCGAATCACCGCAGGCCGTAACCGCGTCGCTATTCGAACGGTACGGGCGAGGTCGCCGCGCAGTTCCTATCGCACGTGCGCCGTTGTCGGCTCAGCAGGCTCAATCGGCCGAAGCGCACGACGGTCGCGGCGTCGGGTTGCCGACTCCTCTAGTCGAGCGCGGATGAGGAGGACGAGGCTGATCGGACCCATGATGAGGAACTTGAGCGCATTCCAGCAGAACACGAGCACGAGGAGGTTCAACCACCCGGGACCGCCATGCTCGATCAGTGTGAGGCAGTAGTTCGCGGCGAGGAAGTACGGCACGGCGACGAGCATCGCGGGGATGCCCCATTTCAGGCCGCGGCGAGTGCGGATCGCGTCGAGTGCGATGTTGGTGGGCATGTAGCGCCGCAGGTAGTAGCGGGCTTGGGCGCTGAGCGCCCAGAGCAGCCGGATCATGGCGTTGTCCTCTCGTGGCACGGTCAGGTGACGAGACAGTGCGTAGAGAGTGGCCGGAGGGCCTGTCCACAGAGAGACGCCAGATCAAGGAGGAATCTGCCTCGCTCCCAGGGTACGACTCCCCGGCGACATCCGTAAGAGGTGCGCCTGCTCGTTCGGACGGCGCTCGCGCACCTGCCTGGGTCAAGTCCCTGGAAGTGGTGTAACCGTCTTCGAGGTTGTAGGGGGCTTGTACCTGTCAGGTCTGCAGGGTCGGCATCACCTCCGTGCTCATCACGGTCTCTTGCTCCGTGGTCAGGGGCTCACGGCACCGGGCGAGCAGTTCCAGGCCGAGATACCGGCGGCCTTCGGCCCATTCATCTGTCTGCTCGGCCAGCACGGCCCCGACCAGGCGCACCACGGCATCCCGGTTCGGGAAGATCCCTACCGAGTCCGTGCGGCGCCGGATCTCCCGGTTCAGCCGCTCGGCGGGGTTGTTCGACCAGATCTGGCACCACACGTCCCTCGGGAACGAGGTGAACGCGAGGATGTCCTGTCGAGCGGCGTCTAAGTGGGCGGCCACCGCGGGCAACCTGTCCTGCACGTAGTCCAACAGGCGCTCGAACTGGGCGTGCACGGCCGGCCCGTCGGGCTGGTCATACACGCTGTGCAGCATGGCCTTCACCGCCGGCCACATGCTCTTCGGGGTCACGGCCATCAGATTCGCCGCGTAATGGGTGCGGCAGCGTTGCCACACGGCCCCGGGCAGGTTCGCCGCCACTGCTTCCACGAGGCCGCGATGGGAGTCCGAGGTCACCAGTGCCACCCCGGCCAGCCCCCGGGCCACCAGGTCCGCGAAGAACTCGTTCCACCCCGCCCCGGACTCCGTGGTGGCCACCCTCAGCCCGAGGACCTCGCGGCGCCCGTCCGCGTTGACCCCGGTGGCGACCATGGCCACCGCGTTGACCACACGCCCGCCCTCACGCACCTTCATGGTCAGGGCGTCGGCGGCGAGGAACACGAACGGGCCGGCCTCGCCCAGCGGCCGGTGGCGGAAAGCCTCGATGTGCTCGTCCAACTCCTGTGCCATCCGGCTGACCTGGGACTTCGAGAGCGAGTCGATGCCCAGCTGCCGTACGAGCTTGTCCATGCGCCGGGTCGAGACCCCGGCCAGGTAGCAGTCCGCGACCACGGTGATCAGTGCGGACTCGGCCCGTTTGCGGCGCTCGAGCAGCCATTCGGGGAAGTACGTGCCGGCCCGGAGTTTGGGGATGGCCACATCGATCGTGCCGGCGCGGGTGTCCAGGGGTCGGTGCCGGTAGCCGTTGCGCTGTGCGGTACGGCTCTGGGAGGCCTGGCCGTACTCGGCGCCGCAGACCGCGTCAGCGTCGGCGGAGAGCAGTGCGTTGATCACGGTCTGCAGCAGGTGGCGCAGCAGGTCTGGGGAGGCCTCCCCGAGAGCTTCGCGCAGCAGGCGTTCAGGGTCGACAATGTGTGGAGCGGTCATCGTGGTGATGTCCTTTCGAGAGTGCTGTGGAAGGTTCGCTCGAAGGCTCCCACGGTGACCGCGTCCGTCTCGAAGATGGTCGTGGCCACCGGGGAGGGTTACACCACTATCCGGGACTCAACTCGTTCCTGGCTGGAGACCGGCAGGACTGAAGCGTGTGACTGGCATAGAAGGTCCTCTTCGTTGGTGGTTTACTATTGATACTTGGTAGTTGAAGGACACTTCAAGGAGACCTGGTTTCATGGCCGATACCGACGCCGTATGCGAAAGCGAGCTGCGTATCGCGACGCCGCATCGCGAGCTGCTCGACCAGGTGCTCGACAAGTGGTCACTCAGCGTGCTCAACGAACTGTGCGAGCGACCCTGTCGGTTCAACGAGTTACGGCGTGCGATTCCGGGAGTGACGCAGAAGTCCCTCACGGCGACGTTGCGTCGGCTGGAGCGAAACGGAGTCGTGCAACGCCGAGTCATCAGCACGCGGCCGGTGGCCGTCGAGTACGGGATCACCGCCTTGGGCAAAACGTTGCGCGGGCCGATTGACGCGCTCGTCGCCTGGGCAGATGAGCAACTGCCGAACATTGAACGCGCACGCATCGCCTTCGACGAAGACGAACAGTAGACGTCGGGACATCTTTCCCCTCGCGACCAAGCAAGAGCGCGGCTCAGCTCTCTGTCGGATGTTCAGGCTTTGCGCCTTCTCTGTCTCCCATGACGGCGTCCACCATGCCCATCGTCGCGTCGAACTGCGTCATGACCAGCGCCGCTGTGCTCGCGAAGCCGCACGCGAGAAGGATGAGCAGCGAGGGGACGAACTCAGTCGGATCGGGCACCCAGCCTCCCAATGTCCATGGCAGGACCATGGCGATGACGATGCCGGCGCTCGAGAGCCATTCGTTCACGAATAGAGCGCGTGAGGAGCCGGACCCGCCCCTCGCGAGGATACGACGTCCTGTTTCCACTGTCATCGCTACCAGGAGGATGCCGAGGACGATGAAGCTCAGCGCGCCCCAGAGCGGATCAAGCGACGCGAGCACGAGCGGAACAAGGAGCGGAATGGAGTAGGCGGTGAAGACCCAGCGGACCGACGAACGGAGATACCGGTCCGCAGCCTCCGACGCTGCGAGTCGGCGGTGCATCTCCGAGTCGATGTAGAAGAACACGCCCACGATGAACGTGCCGAGCATCGTTCCCGATACTCCGGCGAGCCCCAAGAGGAAGTCATCATCCGTACCTGACATCGTCTGCGTCCCTTCTTCCCTGGGCACCTGTGAAGCGGGCAATCCATGCGGTCGCAGGATTTCGTGCCAGATCGGCGAGGCTTCCTCGCTGCGTGATGCGCCCTGCCTCAAGGACGATCACCTCGTCAGCGAGCACCTCGACGTCTTCACGGTCATGTGTGACGAGGATCGTCGGACCGGCGAACTGGCGGAGACGCAGACCGAGGTCGGCACGCACTTCATCCCGGAACTCCACGTCCAGCGCCGCGAGCGGCTCGTCGAGGAGCAGTGCCTTCGGCTCGGATGCGAGGGCACGGGCTAGCGCTACACGCTGAGCTTGCCCGCCGGAGAGTGCACTGGGGTATCTCTCTGCCAGGTCCGCCATTCCGAAGCGAGACAGCCAGGGGTCTGCGCTGCGCCGGGCGGCGGACCAACGCCCACCGCGGACTTTGGCTGAGAAGGCGACGTTCTCGCGCACCGTGAGGTGAGGGAAGAGGAGCAGGTCTTGGAACATGACGCCGATCCTTCGCTGGTCAGCAGGAAGACCGGCCAGATCCTTGTCCCCCAGTCGAATCGTGCCGTGGGACTCGGTGAAGCCTGCGATCGCCGCGATGGCGCTGGACTTTCCGGCACCGTTCGGTCCGACGACGGCGAGCACACTTCCGGGATCCGCTTTCAGCTCCACGACTACGTCGAAGGCGGGGCGTGGGATACGTGCGGAGACGGTGAGCTCGAAGGTCATGCGGTGCCTGGCAGCCATCGGTCGCGGAGTGCGAGGAGCACACCCAGTGATACCGCGAGCAGGACGAGTGCGAGGGCGATCGCGGTGTCGGGGTCCGAGTTCATCGCGAGGTACGACGCGATCGGGAGTGTGCGCGTCACGCCGGGGAAGGAGCCGGCGAACGTGATAGTCGCGCCGAACTCGCCGAGCGCGCGGGCGAAGCACAGCACGGCGCCCGCGGCGATTCCAGGCGCGGTCAGCGGAACCGTCACGAGGCGGAAGATCTGCCACGGGCTGGCGCCCAGGGAGGCGGCGGCTAGTTCGCTGCGGCGGTCCGCTGATCGCAGCGCGCCTTCGACGGCGAAGACGAGGAAGGGCATCGCGACGAAGGTTTGCGCGAGCACAACGGCACCGGTGGTGAAAGGAATAGTGATGCCGACCTGCGTGAGCCATTGCCCGAGGATGCCTCGCCGTCCCAGCAGGAGAAGCAACGCAATGCCGCCGACAACGGGAGGCAGTACCAGCGGGATAGTGATCGCCGCCCGCAAGAGGCGGCGCGGCAGGACCTTCCAGTGAACGGAATGGCTCAGCAGGACGGCTAGCGGGATACCGAGGATGAGACTCAGGCCGGTAGATAACGTCGCCGTGAGTAACGAGAGCCCGAGCGCCTGCAGTACCTCTTGCCGAACGAAGAGTTCGCCCAGCTGGCCCCATGGTGCACGCAGGATGAGTCCGAGCAGCGGGAGAACGAGCAGCGCGAGACCGATCACCCCGAGGGCGAGGATGACCGGCTGCCGGCGTTCACGGGGCCGCGAAGCCTGCATGCTCGAAGACCTGACGTGCCTCATCGGAGCGGAGGTAGTCGATGAACGCCTGTCCTGCGTCGGGGTTCGGTGCCTCGGCAAGAAGGGCGACCGGATAGTTGTTGATCACCTGCTGCGCCTCAGGCACATCGATGCCTTCCACCGCGCTCCCTGCTGCGACGACGTCGGTCACGTAGACCAGTGCGGCGTCGGCCTCACCCAGAGAGACTTTCGTCAGTGCGGCACGCACGTCCTCCTCAAGTGTGTCCGGTTGGGCCTGAACACCAGCAAGGTCGAGCAGGGACTGCGCTGCGGCTCCACACGGCACCGCGGTGTCGCACAATGCGATTGTCAGCTCAGGCCGTGCGAAGTCGGCGAGACCGGTGATCCCTGCAGGGTTCCCGGCGGGAACCGCGATCTGCAGCGTGTTCGTGACGAGCACTTCCGGATCGGCGGCCAGGCCTGCGTCGACAACAGACTGCATCGTCGCCTCATTCGCTGAGAAGAACACGTCCACCGGGGCACCGGAGACGATCTGCTCGGCGAGCGCCGACGATCCGCCATAGCTGGCGACCACGTCGACATCTGCGTTCGCGTCCTCGAACCTCTCGGCGAGGACGTCGATCACGTCGGTCAAGGAGGCTGCGGCCAACACTGTCACCGTTCCGGAGGTCATGTCGTCCTTGCTTGCCCCGACATCCGATTCGTCGCTTCCCGTGCCGGGCGATGAGCATCCAGCGAGCAGAAGGAGCGCTGCGGCTGCCGCAAGGAGGGAGGGGGCACGCACGACAGGAACTCCTCTGAAAGACGGTCGGTCAGGCGAACGAAGTTGCCGACCTGTCTCAAGCCTCCCGTAGCCGAGGTCGTGAGAATGGCCTGCGACTGCTGGGCTTTGTCTGCTCTCTGCTGTCTCGCCGCTTCCGACCTCACCCGCTGGGACCGGCTCCCTAGCCTGAAGGCATGCCGGTCAATCCGCTCTCTCCGACCTTTCAGAGGCAGCGCGTCCTCACGGGCTTCGGCGTTCCCGCTCAGGAGCGTCTTTCGAGAGCGCATGTGCTCGTGATCGGCGCGGGTGGGCTGGCCAGCACCCTGTTGCCGGTCCTTGCTGCCGCAGGCGTCGGCAGCCTCACGATCGTCGATGACGACACTGTCGCCGAATCGAACCTGCACCGGCAGACGATGCACACGCCCGGCGACATCGGTCGCAGCAAAGCGGTCTCAGCCACCATAAGGCTCGCGTCGCTCGCTCCTGATGCTGAGCTCCGCGCCGTCGAGGGGCGTTTCGACGCCGTGACAGCCGAGGGTCTGCTGCACGGTGTGGACGTGCTCGTCGATGCCAGCGACAACCCGGCAACAGTGATGCTGGCAGACCGTGTTGCTGCCGAACGCGGCATTCCGCTCGTGTGGGGGTCAGCACTGGGGTACGCCGGCCAAGCAGGCGTGGCATGGGATGCCAGAGGCACCGACTACCGCGACTTGTTCCCGCATGGTCCGGACTCCAGTGCGGACACCTGCGACATGATCGGCGTGCTGCCGAGCGTATGCGCCGTCATCGGGGCGTTCATGGCGACCGAGGCACTCAAGCTCCTCACCGGCATCGGAGAGCCGTTGATCGGCCGGGTCGCCGCGTACGACGCACGCACCGGCCGCACCCGCGAGATCGCCTACCGGCGCGACGAGTCCGCCCGTGCCGCAGCGCAGAACATCGAGACCACTCCGCTGTCATCCGACGATCAGAACGCCGTCTCGCCCGAGGAACTGCGCGACCTGCTCACAGCTTCCTTCCCGCCGCTGCTGATCGACGTACGCGAACCGTGGGAGGCCGACATCGCAGCGATCCCGGGAAACGTGCTGATCCCCTTGACCGAACTCCCTCGCCGGGCACCAGAACTCGACACCGGTCACCCCATCGTGCTGTACTGCCACCGCGGCACACGCTCACGCCAAGCGCTCGATCAGCTCCTCCAACTCGGATTCTCCGATGTGCGGCACCTCACCGGAGGCATCGATGCCTGGGCTGTCCGCATCGACCCCACGGCGAGCAGGTACTGACATGCCCCGCACATCGGTCGCTGAGCACACGGCCCGAGTCCGCACCCTCCTGAACGCCGTGAGCCAGCGCCCCGTCGAGCAGGTCGCCCTGTCTGACGCGCTAGATCGGGTGCTTGCCCACCCCATACGGACTCCGATAGATCTGCCCCCGTTCCGGAACTCACAGATGGACGGCTTCGCCGTCCGTACGGTTGACCTCGCGCGGACGCCAAGCAGTCTGCCGCTGCGCGGTGCGATCCCCGCTGCTCCTGGCACACCTGGGCCGCTTCGCCCTGGCCATACCGTCCGGGTCATGACCGGTGCGCCGATCCCCGACGACGCCGATGCGGTCGTCCCTGTCGAACACGCCACCGTCCAGGGAACGACAGTGACGTTCACGCGGAAGCCGGACGTCGGAGAGTTCGTGCGTGAAGCCGGCTCTGACCTCGCGGTCGGTGAGCCTCTGTTGTCTGATGGATTCCGGCTCGCTCCTCGCCACCTGGCGGCGCTCGCAGCTGCGGGAGTGGCGTCCGTCCCCGTTCGCTCACAGGTACGTGTCGCAGTGATCTCGACCGGAAGCGAGCTGGCCGCTCCCGGTGAGCTTCTGGCTCCCGGCCAGATCTACGACGCCAACGGCCCCGCACTCGCCGCAGCGGTACGAACCGCCGACGCCCTCTTGGTCGATGAGCATCGTGTCGTCGATGACACGGCCGCGTTCGCGCGCGCTCTCGACGCGTCGTGTGCGGCGGGAGCCGAGATCTTGCTCACCAGCGGGGGCATCTCGGCAGGCAACTACGAAGTCGTGAGGGAGCTTCTGGAGCCGCTCGGGGCGCACGTCGATACTCTCGCGATGCAGCCGGGCGGCCCCCAAGCCACTGCCATCTACAAAGGCGTTCCCATGGTGTGCTTCCCAGGCAATCCCGTGTCCGCGCAGCTGTCGTTCATGCTCTTCATCGAGCCGGTCCTCCGTGAGGCAGCAGGACTGCACGCGCGACAGCCCGAGCCGCGGACCCTGGCCGAGCCCCTCACCTCTGTCGCCGGGAAACGGCAGTTCCGCCGTGGTGTGGGGTTGCCTGGAGGCCGGGTGGCACCGGTTGGCGGCCCTTCCTCGCACCTTGTCGCCGCCATGGCGGCATCCGACATGCTCATCGATGTCCCGATCGATGCCGTCACCCTCGACATCGGGACACGCGTGGAGACCTGGAATCTATGAACGAACTGCCGCACCTCGACGATCACGGCCGATCGCGGATGATCGACATCGGCGGGAAGGCGATCACTCGGCGCACGGCGATCGCGACCGGCCGCCTCGACACGACACCGGCGGTGCTGGAACTGCTCGCCGCCAACCAGCTGCGCAAAGCAGACGCGCTCCCGACAGCGCGGGTCGCGGGCATCCAGGGCGCCAAGCGCACCAGCGAACTTGTACCCCTCGCGCACACATTGCCCCTGGAGTCCGTCACCGTGGACTTCGAGCTCAGCACCTCATCGGTGGAGATCCGGGCCACGGTCGCAGCGACGGCGAAGACTGGGGCCGAGATGGAAGCCCTCACCGCCGTCGCCATCGCCGGTCTCGCTCTGCACGACATGATCAAGTCCGTCGATCCGGCCGCCGTGCTCGGAGACATCCACCTCATCGAGAAGACCGGAGGAAAGCGCGGGCACTGGGTTGCAGGCGCATCCGTGCCCGCAGACCACGGACAGGCGGTCGTGATCGTCTCCTCAACGAGCACCGCGGCCGGTACGCGCGAGGATCTCACCGGTCCGGCAATCGCAGGCTGGCTTCGCGACCACGGGTATCAGCCAGACGAGCCCGTCGTTGTCGCTGACGCGGATATCTATCAGGCGCTCACGGATGCTCTCACCAGCGAGCCGGTATTGATCGTCACGACCGGCGGCACCGGGGTGCATCCCGAGGACCGCACCCCCGAGGCGACGAGCGCGGTGATCGAGAGAGCACTTCCCGGCATCGCCGAGGCCATCCGTGCAGCGGGCCGCGCGGCGACGCCGACAGCCTCGCTCAGCAGGGCGCTTGCAGGGATCGCCGGACGCACGATCGTCATCAACCTGCCTGGATCGCCACGCGGCGTGGAAGACGGCCTCATCGCACTGGAGCCGCTCTTGCCACACCTGCACGACCAGCTGGCCGGCGGCGGACATGCCTGACCCGATCGGTTTCGTCACCGCTGCTCCGCTGGACAAGACGCAGCTGGAAACACGGATACGCAGTAGGAAGAACGGGGCGGTGGTCACCTTCGAAGGCATCGTGCGCGACCATGATCACGGAGAGGACGTCGGCTCTCTCGACTACGAGGCGCACCCCGACGCGGAACGAATCCTCATCGACGTGTGCACGAGGATCGCTCAAACCACGGACTGCGATGTCGTCGCCGCTCACCGCATCGGTCACCTCGAGATCGGCGACGTCGCACTGGTCACGGTCGTCGCCGCCCCGCACCGGGCAGAGGCGTTCGCCGTCTGCGGGAACCTCGTCGACGCGATCAAGGCAGAGGTTCCGATCTGGAAGCACCAGCACTTCACCGACGGCAGATCGGAGTGGGTGGGGTTGTAGATACACCGCACGACCTAGCGAACCCGCCGGGTGAACGATGGTGCAATCACCGAGGAAAGAGGCGCCAGATGACTGGCATTGAGACTGAAGCACACAACTTTCATGGCAACCGACTTCCCCCGTCAGAAGCCGCCCGCGTCGCACCCACCGATGCGGCCGCTCGGACCGTTCTTGCGAGCCTCTGATGTCGTTGCTGCGTGGTGGTGATGCGTTCCCCGCCCTCGAGCTGGTCGAGGTGGGAGGCACACGCCGAACGATCCCGGCCGTATTCGCCGGGCAGTACGGCGTGGTTCTCTTCTCTCGCGGGGCAGGCTGCCGGCCTTGCGTGGAGCAGCTGCGTGCGTTCCAGCGCGGCCTACGACGCTTGTCCGCCGCGGGTATCGCTGTCGTCGCGGTGACTGCGGACGAGGAGCCGATAACCGCGGAGCTCGTGGCGCGCTATGGGCTGACTTTTCCGATCGGACACAGCACCGATGTGGGGCAGATCGCGGCCGCGACCGGAGCGTTCGTCACCGTGGACCCGCCGCAGTTGCAGACGACCGGATTCGTGCTGGATCCCGATGGGACGGTCGTGATCAGCGTGTACTCCTGCGGAACGTTGGGACAACTCGTTCCCGACGATGTCCTCGAACTCATCCGGGAGTTGCCTCAGCATGCGGATGCGAATCGGAAGCGGGCAGACCGATGAAAACCATCGATGCCATCTCGAGAGCGCGGATGCAGACCGCTGCGAGAGCAGTCGGCAAGGATGTGCGCAACCAGAACAGGATGCAGACACATCCTCTCTTGATCGTTCCGCCGGAGAAGCGACGTTGACCTCGTCTCCGAACGCCTCAGGTGCCACTGGGACAGCCGTCTGGGAGGAGCTCGCTCAGGAGGTCCTCAGCAGAAACCCACGCGGCCGGATACTCGTCGCCATCGACGGCGTGGACGCTGCAGCCCGCATGCACTTCGCCGACGCCCTGGCGGCAGCGCTGCGTGCAGTGGGACGTCACGCGACTCGTCTCAGCGCGGCCCCGTTCACGGACGATGACGCCGTCCGAACCATACTGCGCATGTTCCGCCACAACGGACCTGAGAGCGAGCTCGCTGCCGCGCCTGAGGACAGGATGCTGATTGTCGACGGTTGGTCACTGCTGCGCTCTAGCCTGCGCTCGGCGTGGCACTTCACCGTCTTCCTCGACGGCGGTGAGCCGGCGCACCCAGACACCCATGAACGGCATCTCCGCTACATGCGCGAGGACATTCCACGCGAATCATCCGATGCCGTGTACGAGGTGAGCGACAGCATGCATCCCCAACGCTTGTACTTCGATTCCTGCTGAGACAAGGATCTGGGCAGCACCGCGGTCGTCTCACGTAAGAGGATGGCAGCGCAGGAGACGAATGCAGTTCACGACACGTGGACCCCCGCGGTGGATCGGACCTCAGCCGCTTGTGGTTTGGCTCAGCCGCCGGAGAACGGGGGCAGCACGTCCACCTGCGCGGAGACCGGTCGCGCGGGATCGCGTGAGGCGATGCCGTCGACGAGGAATGTCCCCTTTGCGATCACCGGCTCGAGTGCCGGGTGAGCTGTGAGGAGCGCGTCCTTCGCCTCTCCGAGGGTCGTCGCCTCGACGTGCTCTTCTTCGCAGCCAGCCGCTTCAGCGGCGGCTGCGAAGTATCGGACGAGTATGCGTGACATCGTCAGCCTCCGATCGCTCCCATGGAACGGGCCGGTCGACGAAAGCTCTTCTCTTCCATCCCGTGCCCAGCCTGTTTGTCCCACATCGTCGCCCGCCAGGCGTCGGCGATAGCGGCATCGTCTGCTCCACTTCGCAGCATCGTGCGCAGGTCTGTCTCGTCGTCTCCGAACAGACAGGAACGTACCGAGCCTTCGGCTGTCAGCCTGGTTCGGTCGCACGCGTCGCAGAAGCTGCGTGTGACGGACCCGATGATGCCGACGGTGGCCGGGCCTCCGTCGACGAGCCACTCCTCTGCGGGAGCGGACGGGTCTTCACGCCCGGCCGGGGTCAGCCGGTATCGGCGTCCGAGCACAGACAGAAGTTCTTCGGCGGAGACGAGGTGGTCTCTGCGCCATGTCTGATCTGCATCCAGCGGCATCTGTTCGATGAACCGCAACCGCACGCCGTTGGCAAGCGCCCACGCCAGCAGGTCGGGCGCATCCGCGAGGGTCTCGCGCAGCGCCACCGCGTTGATCTTGATCGGGCTGAGCCCTGCGTGCTGTGCCGCCTCGATCCCCCTGAGCACGGCAGGCAGGCGATCGCGTCGGGTGACAGCGGCGAAATGCTCGCGGTCGATCGTGTCCAGCGACACGTTGATCCGCGTCAGTCCAGCCTCCACAAGCTGCGGCGCCTTGCGGTCGAGGCCGATCCCATTGGTCGTCATCGACACCGGCAGGCCGGGCACGGCTGTCGTCGTCTGGCGCACGATCTCGACCAGATCAGGTCGCGTAAGCGGCTCGCCGCCGGTAAAGCGCACCTCACGGACTCCGAGATCGTGGACGGCTATGGTGACCAGACGCGCGATCTCTTCCGGAGTCAGCAACTCCCCGCGAGGGACGATGGGCAGGCCTTCCGCCGGCATGCAGTATGTGCAACGCAGTGAGCAGGCGCTTGTGATCGATACGCGCAGGTCTCGCGCGATGCGCCCGAACCTGTCCACGAGAAACGGTGTCTCGGGTCGGCCGACCGTCGAGCGCGCGCGATGGCGAACGGTCGGCATGCCGAGCGCAACAGGGCACATGGTCACAGACTTCTTCTCGATGCTTGCGGGGGGGGGGGCGAGGTCGCCCGGTGGGGCGTCCTGTTCCACAGTGTGGTCGGCACAGTGGCCCGTTTTCACGCCGGGGACTCATCACCTGCAGTCATGGGCAAGTTCCGCGCAGGACCAGGCGATCAGCGAGAGAGCTCCCGCAATATCGTCGGTGGTGTACAGCCAGAGAAGACGGAAGGGGCGATGTATGTCGTTCACTACTCGCGGATTCGCGGGACGCCGGCGTGGACCCGATGATCAGCTCCCTCCGGGACAGACGCTGTTCGACAACTGGCCGGTGCTCACCGCCGGTCCCACCCCCTATGTCGATACCGAGACGTGGGATTTCGCCATCCTCGATGAAACCGGTACCGAGCATCACTGGAACTGGGAGCAGTTCCTGGCGCTCGGTGCCGAGGACATCACGGTCGACATCCACTGCGTCACGCACTGGTCCAAGCTCGACATGGCCTGGCGCGGGGTGAGCCTGGACAAGCTGTTCGAGAACGTCGAGACATCCCATGACTACGTCATGGCGCACTCCTACGGCGGCTACACCACGAATGTGCCGCTTGAGGATCTCCTGGATGGCAAGGCCTGGATCGCGACCGAGGCCGAAGGCGCACCGCTCGACGCAGAACACGGCGGGCCGGCACGTCTCCTGATCCCGCATCTGTACTTCTGGAAGAGCGCGAAGTGGGTCCGGGCATTGACGATGATGCCGACGAACGACCCTGGGTTCTGGGAGCAGAGCGGCTATCACATCTACGGTGATCCGTGGAAGGAAGAACGCTACTGGTGATGGAGCAGACCCGGCTCGCTCCGCTTCGCCCCCGCGTGAGGCCGTCGTGGTTCGTCGCCACGGTTTCGGAGGTGCGTCCAGAGACGCCGACTGCGGTTCGGCTGGTGCTCGATGTCCCGGGGTGGCCGGGGAGCGAGGCGGGCAGCCATCTCGATCTGCGACTGACCGCTCCGGACGGCTACCAGGCGACACGTTCGTATTCGATCGCATCCTCCGAGACGGGCGGAACGATCGTCCTTGCGGTCGATGAGCTGCCCGATGGCGAGGTGTCTCCGTTCCTCGTCCGTGAACTGCGCGTCGGTGACCAGCTCGAGGTCCACGGACCGCTGGGATCGTTCTTCCTCTGGCGCCCGGGACAGAGCCAGCGCCCCGTGCAGCTCATCGCCGGCGGGTCAGGTGTCGTGCCCCTCTACGCGATGGCGGCGTCTCATGCGGCCGCATCCGATCCCGTTCCGTTCCGGCTGCTGTACTCGGTGCGCACCCCGGAGGACGTCTACTTCCACCAGGAGTTCCTCGAGCTGTCGGACGGGTCGTTCGCGATCGACCTCGTGTACACGCGACGAGCGCCAGCTGGGTGGCAAGATCCGGTCGGACGGCTCACAGAGTCGACTATCGCGGCGCGGACGCTCCCTCCGGAAGACCGCCCACGCATTTTCGTGTGCGGTTCGACAGGCTTCGTCGAAGCCGTCGCGCCGTGGCTCGTGAAGCTCGGCCATGCGCCGCAAGACATCCTCACCGAACGATTCGGAGGCCTATGATGACCAGCCACCTCGACGGGAACATCCTCGCCGGGACTCTCGCGGATTTTCTCGTGCCCGATGCAACGATGATCGAAGGACGGTGCGGAGGCTGCGGGCGCGTCGCGCCCCTTGGCGAGGCAATCGTGTATCCGGACGCCCCGGGGCTGGTCGTACGCTGCAAGACGTGCAGCCACGTGCTGGCGACGATCATCGACGCCGGTGAACGCCTCTTCCTCAGCTTCGCGGGGATGACCGCGTTCGCGATGAGGCGGGATCAGGCTGAGGAGTCGGTCTCAGTCGCGTAGGCCCTGAGCTGTGCGATAGCCATGTCGAGAGCGGCACGCATCGGATAAACATCTCGACTCGCCTTCGCCAGAAGATAACCTCCCTGCAGTGCCGATAGCAGCCCAATGGCAAGCGCTCGCGAGTCCGCATCGCTGCGCAACACGCTGCGTGTCTTCAGCCTCTCCACGGCATCGATCAGCATCTCCAGCCAATCATCGAAGTGGGCAGCGATCGCCCGGCGGGCATCCTCATTGTGGTCTGCGATCTCGTTCGCCAGAGACCCGAGCGGGCACCCGTACGCGCCGTCGCGTAGCGCGTTGCGTTCGACGAGTTCATCCCGCCACAGCTCGAACCCGCGTAGGGATTCCACGCGTCGAAGGCGCCGGCGCTGCTGCGTCAGGACGTCCTCCGCCCGGGTCTCGATGACTTCCTTCACGAGTGCGTCCTTGTCGGCGAAGTGCTGATAAACCTGAGACTTCGATGTCGCGCTGGCGGCTCGGACGTCGGCGAGGGTCGTCGCCGCAACGCCTCGCTCATACATCAACTGGTTCGCTGCGTCGACGATACGCGCCCTCGTTGCCGCCCCTTTCGGCGTCAACCGGCGCGCACTCGTTCCGTCGGCAGTCACGCCTCCAGGGTAGTCTCCTCCGTCCGCAGGACTCGAAGTCGTCCGTCACGCGATGCCAGCCCGGCCGGCCCAGTGAAGTCCAGCGGAGCGGGACGCTCGCATCTCACACCTTCACAATAATGGACCTCGGAGTCCTTATCCAAGTCGATCCGAAACACCTATGGCGATCCAAGCGTCCTGCTTTTCAGACCTGCTACACCTCTCGTCAATCGACGTCCCGCTCATACTTTGGTCTGGCGAGTCCTTTTCTGTCGTCGTAGGCTAGTGGTCATGATGTGCGGGAAGCCACGCGGCTCACGGATCTTCCGTGTGCGCGAGAAAGTCCGAGCCGAGGGCTCGGTGCGGCTGCCCACGCGCGCCCGTCGAGAACGTTGCGCGCTCCGCAGGAGAGGGGCGTTCGGTGGACCTGCCGGTCAAGCTCGGTGACGCGCAAGAGTTTCTGATGCTCGTTCCCTCGCCTCTTGCGGAGCGGGTGGCTGAGGACGAGCGCCTGGTCGTGGCGGCCTATCGGTTTCGTAGGGGCCTGGGCATCCGGGCTCGACGGGCGTTGGCCTCGCGTATCGAGCATGAGGTGACCGCCGCGCTGCACATCGTTCGGCCCGGAACGGTGGTGGTGGCGTTCGACGGTGCCGGCACGATGTCTCGGGCCCGAGTACACAGGTTGGCGACGGGCGTAGTCGGTGAGGTGAGCAGGAGCGCCACCAATCTCGTCGGCGCGGACACGACCGTGATTGGAGTCGTGGTGATGTCGCCGACCGAGCGAGATCTCGCCGCCGCGTGCGTGCGGCATGTCGCGGAGCAGCCACCGCACCGGGGCGACGGGCTCGTCTTTCACGCCAGCGACCTCCGCCGGGCGAACATCTATGAGCTGATCGAGGAAGCAGTCCTGTGACGACGGTCAGCTCTCCCCGTGGTCGCAGCGAGGACTACCTGTTAGTCATCTACCAGCGTCGGAACGCCTCGGTCCTGTCGCTGCAGGGGCGGGACACCGAGCTGACCCCCGGGAGCATCGTCGTTGTCCCCCGCT
Source organism: Micrococcus sp. iso_239 (assembly GCF_056173395.1). Lineage (NCBI taxonomy): Bacteria > Bacillati > Actinomycetota > Actinomycetes > Micrococcales > Micrococcaceae > Micrococcus > Micrococcus sp. iso_239. Next base: position 1,532,313 of record NZ_CM149672.1, read on the forward strand.
CGACGGTGGAGAGCGCGATGCCCACCGAGGATGCCGATCGCATGATTGTCGAGGTGCCGTTGGGTGTGGTGGGGTTGACGGCGGATCAGGTCGCTGAGGTCTCGGGTGTGGACCTGCAGGAGCGGACCTCGCTGGCGGCGCTGCTGCGGTCCGTGCTCGGGGGCGTGATGGACTCCGAACTCAGCCTTCGCGACGAGGTGGACGTGTTCGCGCCCGTCGCCGACCTGCTGAAAGTCACCCTGCTCAGCGCCCTCACTCCCGACCGCGCCACGACCCGGTATCCGCTGGCCGAGCAGATCGTCACCTACGTGCTCGACAACCTCACCGACCCCGGTCTCGGAGCCGCCCGGATCGCGAAGGACCTGCACGTGTCCGAGCGTCTGCTCTACGCAGAGATGTCCCGCGCGGACATCAGGCTCGCGCAGCTGATCCGGTCCCAGCGCCTGCGTCGCGTCCGCGACGCCCTGACCGCACCGGCCACCATCGACGTCCCCATCGGCATCCTCGCCCAACAGCACGGATTCGTCTCCGCCAGCCACTTCAGCCGCATCTTCCGCGAAGAATTCGGCACCACACCCCGCCAATGGCGCAACAACACCACACCACCGGGACCGTGAGGTCACCGCTCGCGCGTCAAGCCTTCGTTGCGACCTTCCCGCGCGATCAGGTCACGGGACGCGCTGTCGTCGGCACGGACCTGATGGGCGGTCTCAAGCACTTCGTCGATGTCGCTGTCGGGGATGACGACGGCTCCCGATGAGTCGCAGAAGATGTACTGGCCCGGATAGATGCCCACTCCTTCGATGACGACGGGAATATTTGCCTGAAACGGCGTGACCACTGCTCCACCCCAGGCGACGGCCTCTCCCGAGCACCATGCGGCGAACGGTTCCGCGGCCAGTTCGTCGAAGTCGCGAAGGCGTCCGTCAGTTAGGACGCCGGCGAGGCCGACGTTGGTCGCACGGGAGAGCTTCGTTCCACCGGCGAGAGACGTCGAGCTGTGGCCGTTGCTGGCCATCACGAGGACCGTGTTGCCGGGATTGGCTGGTGATCCGTCGACGGCCTGGTGGAACAGCCGTCCGAAGGTGTATTCCTCCGGGTCAAGTATGGCGTGGCAGGTCGGGAAGAAGGAGATCGTCGCGACGCGCCCGAACAGGATGCGTTCGGGTGCCGGGCTGACGAGCCCGGTGATATGGGCGCGGTGACGGTGCTTCCGGCCGAGCGCATCGGTCAGGTCTGCGCATGTGAGGACTGCGGCTGACGCTGCGCGACGTCGCTCCACCGCGTTGTCTTCATCTTCGTTCACGGTCGTTCCGCATCATTCCTCCGTCACTGATGACGCGGGGGCGTGCCACCGGCTCAGCGGTGGCACGCCCCCACGTGGACATGGTCGAACGGAAGCCTCGGTCGCCTGGATGCGGCGGGGCAGGACCCAGCCGGCACGAGGGTAGTGGCAGTTGTAGCCGTTCGGATACCGCTGGAGGTAGTCCTGGTGCTCAGGCTCGGCCTCCCAGAACGGGCCGGCGGGCTCGATCGTGGTGACAGCCGATCCTGGCCACAGACCGGAGGCATCGACGTCGGCGATCGTCTCCTTGGCGACCTGCTCCTGCTCGGGGGTGAGCGGGAAGATCGCCGACCGGTAGCTGGTGCCGATGTCGTTGCCCTGACGGTTCAGGGTCGACGGGTCGTGGATCTGGAAGAAGAACGCCAGGATGTCCCGGTACGTCGTCTTCGATGGGTCGAAGACGATCTCCACGGCCTCGGCGTGGCCGGGGTGGTTGCGGTAGGTGGCGTGATCGTTCTGCCCGCCGGTGTATCCGGCGCGGGTGCTGATCACGCCCGGCTGCTTGCGGATGAGCTCGTCCACGCCCCAGAAGCAGCCGCCGGCCAGGACGGCCGTCTCGGTGCCGGGTGTGCGGGTGACCTCTCCGGTGTCGTGAATTCCACTGGTCATGATGCGTGCTCCTTCGTGGTCGTGGTGGTGGTCTCGAACAGTGAGCGGAACTCTCCATACCCCTCGGCCTCCAGGTCGGAGACGGGGATGAACCGCAGCGCGGCGGAGTTCATGCAGTAGCGCAGGCCGCCGGCGTTCGCGGGGCCGTCGTCGAAGACGTGCCCGAGGTGGCTGTCCGCCCCGGTAGAGCGGACCTCGGTGCGGGGCATCCAGAGGGATCGGTCCGTCTTCGTGTGAACGGCGTCAGCGACGACCGGCTTGGTGAAGCTGGGCCATCCGGTTCCGCTGTCGTACTTGTCGGTGGATGAGAACAGCGGCTGTCCGGAGACGACGTCCACGTACAGGCCGTCCTCGTGGTTGTCCCAGTACTCGTTGCGGAAGGCCGGCTCGGTGCCGTCCTTCTGGGTGACGCGGTACTGCTGGTCGTTGAGGCGGCTCAGGGCCTCAGAAGTCTTGCTGTAGTCGTGCGACACGATGTCCTCCTTGTTCGGCGCCGCTGGCTGCGGCGTCACTGTTGATAACGCCGGGGTGACGCGGTTTGGTCCCGTGAGCCTGGGAGTGGGCTGTGACTTCAAGAATCCTCCTGTTGTTGTTCCGGGCTATGAGGTATGGCCTTCGGTGAAGCCCCATGTCGTACCTGACTGGCTGTCGTTGAGCACGATCCCGGCGGCGTCGAGTTCGTCACGGATACGGTCTGCAGTGCGGAAGTCTCCGGCCGCACGTGCCTGGGCTCGCTGGTCGAGCGCCTGTGCGATCAGGGCCTCCAGTGCGCGCTCGGCGCGCGGGGGTGTGGCCGTTGATTCGTCCCACGGGCTGTCGCGCGGGTTGATGCCGAGGACGTCAGTCATGGCGAGCACCGCATCCAGCGTGTCGGCACCGGTCCGCGCGTCGTGCTGGGCGAGGGCGGTGTTGCCCCGCCTGACTTCGTCATGGAGGACCGCGAGTGCCATGGGGATGTTGAGGTCGTCATCCAAGGCGTTTCGGAATGCGACCGGCAGCATGTCCGCGTCCGCCGCGCGCCTCGAGTGGTTGGCGCTCCGGGTGATGAAGTCTTCGATCCTGCGCATCGCCGCCGCGGCGGATCGCAGGGCGGAGTCGGTCAGTTCCAGGTTCGACCGATAGTGGGCCGATCCGAGGTAGTAGCGCAGGTCGAGAGGACGCATGTGCTGCAGTAGCTCGTCGAGGGGTGTCGCGTTGCCGAGGGATTTGCTGATCTTGTCGCCGCCGGACGTGACCCAGCCGTTGTGCATCCAGTAGCGCGCGAATCCGTATCCGGCGGCACGGGACTGCGCCTGTTCGTTCTCATGATGAGGAAAGCGCAGGTCGAGCCCGCCACCGTGGATGTCGAAGCTCTCTCCCAGGTAGCGGAGAATCATTGTCGAACAGCTCAGATGCCATCCGGGGCGTCCCGGCCCGTAAGGCGAAGCCCATGCCGCAGGAGCAACGATCTCCTCGCTGGCCCCCGCGTCCGGGGGAGCCGACTTCCAGAGCGCGAAGTCGCGAGGGTCACGTTTCTCTGTTGCCTGATCGGTATGTTCGTCTCCGCGGAGAGTGCCGTGCTCCTGTGAGGTCAAAGACCCGTAGCCGGGCCATGATGAGACGTCGAAGTAGACGTCCCCCGCTTCCCCTCCCGCTCGGTACGCGTGGCCCCGGGCGATCAGCCGGTCGATGAAGGTAAGCATCTCGGCGGTGTGCCCTGTCGCGCGCGGCTCGATCGTCGGCGGCAAGATACCGATCTTGCGATAAGCGTCGGCGAACGCCCTCTCATGACGAGCCGCCCACGCCCACCATGGAACGCCCGCCGTCTGGCTCGCGGCAAGAATCTTGTCGTCCAGGTCGGTGATGTTTCGCACCAGGGTCACGTCGAGCTCGTGGCCGATCTGGAGCCATCGTCGCAGCTGGTCGAAGACCACTGCGGATCGGAGATGACCGACGTGCGGCGGAGCCTGAACAGTCGGACCGCACAGATAGATGCCGACGTGGCCCGGTCGCAGGGGCGCGAACGTGCGTAGCGATGACGTTCCACTATCGAAGAGCCGTAACGTCATCGATCAGCCCATCTCACGGGTGCGCTGCTCTCGGAGCGCACGGAGGTGGACGGCGGCCCAGGAGCGGAAGGGGCGCCAGCGTTCCGCGACCTCCTCGAGCACCGAGTCGGGCCCGTACTGGTAGGAGATCTCGGCGTAGAGGCGGCGTTCCGCGCGCGGAAGGATGTCCTGGGCGTTGGCGCCGCGGATAAGGATGAGGTCCGTGGCGAACGGGCCGATGCCTGTCACCGTGAGCAGGTCGCGGCGAGCCGATTCTTCGGGCATCGTTCGGAGCCGAGGACCGTTGAGCAGCCCGGTGAGTGCGGCCTTTGCGACAGCTCGGAGATACTCTGGCTTCCGACCGGGTAGGTCTAGGGCGTGTCTGAGAATAGATGCACGAGTCAGCTGAGACCCTGGGGACATGTCCCGGTTCCAGATGCTCTCTGACACCCAATGGGAGTTGATCGCCCCGATGCTCCCGACCCGGACCGGCCGCGCCGGCAGGCCGTTCGCCGACGCCCGCACCATGGTGGAGGCGATCATCTACCGGTACCGGTGCGGAATCGCTTGGAGGGATCTGCCCGAGGTCTACGGGCCCTGGCAGACCGTGTGGACCTGGCATCGGCGCTTGGCCGAAGAAGGCACATGGGACACGGTGCTGGCCACGCTGACCGCCGCCGCTGACGCCGAAGGCCTGATCGATTGGTCGGTCTCGGTGGACTCCACGATCGCCCGCGCCCACCAGCACGCGACGAACATCACCCGCCACACAGGGGGATGGATCGAACTACAAGAATCCGCATGAGGAACCGGCCGATCACGGCATCGGGCGCTCCCGTGGCGGGCTGAGCACGAAGATCCATCAGCTCGTGGACGGGACCGGGCTGCCGCTGGTCAGCCTGATCACCCCCGGCCAGGCAGGGGACTCCCCGATGCTGCTTCCTCTTTTGGAGCAGCTGCGCGTGACCCGGCCAGTAGGGCGGCCCCGGACCCGCCCTGCGGCGGTGCTGGGCGACAAGGCGTACTCCTCCCGGGCGATCCGCACCCACCTACGCGCCCGTGGGATCAAAGCGGTCATCCCCGAACCAGCCGACCAGCAGGGCCACCGCAGACGGCGCGGTGCCCGCGGCGGGCGCCCCATTGGCCTCGACGCGGCCGCCTACAAGGGCCGCAATGTCATCGAGCGTCAGTACGCGCACCTGAAGCAGTGGCGGGGTCTGGCGACCCGGTATGACAAGTACGCGATCATCTACAGGGCCGCTGTGGTCCTGAATGCTGTGCTCGCATGGTCAAAACGATTGTCAGACATGCCCTAGTTCTTCGGCGTCGATGGCGCGGATGAGCGCATCGGGCGCGGGAAACACCCCGTCGTTGCCGTGCGCGACGATAAGGTCGCGGCGGAGTCGGGCAGCGACCGGGACGCGGGTGCGCTGCGACAAGACGCACCAGGCTGCGGCTTCGTACGGGGAATGGAAGCCGCACGGGCGATATCCGGGGAGCGCCCTTTGGGCGGTGGCGACGATCGGGTCGCGATCGCCGACGGCCGGCCATTCCCGCGCGTCCACATCGAGAGAGAGGAAGCGCCGCACCTGCTCGGCGGCTGCGGTCAGATCGCCCGGGCCGGACAGACCGATCTGGGCGCTCTCCCCGCTCTGGGTGACGTGGGCGGATACGGACGTCCAGTCGTGCTCGCTCACAAAGCGTGCGGAGAGGACGTCCGGGTCGCCGCCGGACTCGATCGCGGTAGGGGTGAACTCTTCCCAGAACCGCTTGCTGGTGCGCAACGACCACGGCCCGAGCACTGGGACCGAGAGGGTGTGCTGCGCCATGGTGGTGTTAGGCGCGGGCGTGGATGGTGACGACGTAGCCGTCGGGGTCTCGGAACGAGAACTGCAGGCCGAACGGCCCCTCGACCGGTTCCTGCACGATCGCCACTCCCGCGTCGACGAGTCGTGCGTGCACGCGTTCCGCGTCATCGTTGCGGAACCAGACGCCGATGCCGGCGCCGAGCTGAGGGATCGCGTCGAGATCCACGCCCGGGAACGGGTCGCGGACGGCGAACGCGGTTCCTTCTGCGGAGAAGACGGTCGCTGCCGGGTTCGAGTCTGGGAGCCGTGTGAGTCCGACGAGCTTGTCGTAGAACTCCGCGGAGACGGCGCGGTCCCGCACCTGGAAAGAGATGAAGCCCGGGCCGGTGGTTGTTGCTGCCATGAGCAAGCTCCTGTTCTGTTCAATAACGCCAGTGTCAATATCCTGACACTCAGTGGAGTGTGTGTCAAACTATTGACATGGATGCATTGGACCGGAGCCCGGAGTCGTTGGGGGTGTTGATCAAGGAGACGCAGTCGCTCCTGAACCAGCGAATGGACGATCGGCTTCGCCCGCTCGCGCTGAGTGTGCCGCAGTACGCGTGCTTGACCGCCTTGCAGGACACGCCAGGTATCACGAGCTCCGAGCTCGCCCGACGCGCGTTCGTGTCCCGTCAGTCGATGAACGTGCTGCTCCAGGGACTGGAGAAGCGGGGGCTGGTGACCCGCTCGAGTGATCCTGGACCCCGGCGAGAACGGAGCGTGGTGCTGAACGACGCCGCAGAGCTCCTCCTCGAACGCGCGCATGAGGAAGTGTCCTCGGTTGTTCAACGCATGACGATGGAGGTCGAGCTGGTGGAGCGCGCCCGTCTTTACGAGCTTCTGGCCCGTTGCCGAGACGCCCTGCTCATTCCTTGACAGCATTGTCAGGCCCGGGGAGCTGGTACCGGCCGACGGCTGTGTAGGAGCCGCGGCGGAAGCGCAGACCAGTGATCCGCTCATCTTCGACGAGCCAGCGCAGTTCGTAGCACGCTCGGTAGTCCGGCGGCCAGAAGGAGCAGAACTGCCCCTCTGCATCCACGTACCACTCCCCCAACGTGGGTCTTCCGTTCTCGACATACACGGTCTTGCCGTTCTCGGCGAATGCCTGCGTCGCCCCGTCCTCGTACAGGATCGATGCGGCCGTCAGCGCGCGAGGGATATCCGATGCTCGAACTTCCTCCGCGTCAACGACGGCGAGATCAGACAGCGGCTCGTTCATCCGTACGTCTCCTCTGGTCTGATCTGCTGCGGGAGATCCAGTCGACTCTCGTCCTGGATCTCATCGGGGCGAGGTGTGGTGTTGTTGCGCCATTGGCGGGGTGTGGTGCCGAATTCTTCGCGGAAGATGCGGCTGAAGTGGCTGGCGGAGACGAACCCGTGCTGTTGGGCGAGGATGCCGATGGGGACGTCGATGGTGGCCGGTGCGGTCAGGGCGTCGCGGACGCGACGCAGGCGCTGGGACTGGATCAGCTGCGCGAGCCTGATGTCCGCGCGGGACATCTCTGCGTAGAGCAGACGCTCGGACACGTGCAGGTCCTTCGCGATCCGGGCGGCTCCGAGACCGGGGTCGGTGAGGTTGTCGAGCACGTAGGTGACGATCTGCTCGGCCAGCGGATACCGGGTCGTGGCGCGGTCGGGAGTGAGGGCGCTGAGCAGGGTGACTTTCAGCAGGTCGGCGACGGGCGCGAACACGTCCACCTCGTCGCGAAGGCTGAGTTCGGAGTCCATCACGCCCCCGAGCACGGACCGCAGCAGCGCCGCCAGCGAGGTCCGCTCCTGCAGGTCCACACCCGAGACCTCAGCGACCTGATCCGCCGTCAACCCCACCACACCCAACGGCAGTCGGAAGAAGTCCCCGATGACTCCTTCGTCGAAGGCGTGGACGTAGGGGCTCGTGCTCGGGTAAACGACGATGCTGCCCGGGGTCATCACGGTCTGGTCATCGCCACGGCGCAGCATCGACCGGTTGCCGCGCTGGAAGACCACGAACAATGACTCGTCGTCGTCCGACATGATCATCCGCTGGGGACGCATAGCGAGGGCAGCCAGCGAGGGCACCGTCTTGACGGACAACGCTCTCAGCTGCCCGATGTCTTGGTAGGACACGTTCACATGCGCCTCGCGGCCCTGCGGGTCGAGAGTCAGGTCCGTCTGGACGAGGTTCTCGCAGAGCATCGTGCGGATCGTCTCCACGCGGTCACGTGGATCGATGCTGCGCGAGTCCCATGTCTGCTGCATCATTACAGCCTCCGCCGGTCTTCCGGGCTTCCCCGGTCTGATTCCAGACTATTGCCGGTCATAGTCGCCCTCGTCGATGACGACATGGATAGCCGCTTCTTCGGCGGAGGCGGCACCGTTGTCGATGCCGATGTCGGAGGCCCAGAAGTCGGAGGATGGGTCTGGGTTGCCGGGTTCGGTCCAGATCAGCCGTCCAGCGCGTACCGATCCGACCTGGTCGTCAAGGATCTCGCCGTCCGTGCCGATGATGTCGCCGATCCCGTCGCCCATCGGCTCTTCGGGTTCGTACTCCGGCACCTCACGCGCCAAGCGAGCCGCCAGCGGCTCCCGGGCACGTGCTTCGCGTGCAGTGAATCCCCACGACAGTTCGGATGACCGCCGCTCCGGTGGAGAGTATCCCGGGCCGTCGTCATCGGAGTCTTCGCCGAGAAGATCCGAGTCCAGGCTCTCATCCGGCGGAAGCAGATCGAACTCGATGTCCTGCCCACTGAACGATCCGTCAGTCATGATGGGTTCCCTTTCTTTCCCCTGACGCCTGGTCTCTCGGCGTCGCGAGCAGACTCTTCACCACCGGGCGATACCACCGGCACGGAGCCTTGTGCGAGCTTCAGCCTCGTCCACACGTTCATGTTGATGACGACGGCTGCGATCTCCGCGATCTCACGCTCATCGAAGAACACCGTCAGCCCTTGATGCATCTCATCGAAGTGCTCGTGCTCGTAACGTGTCAGCGCTTCGCAGTACGCCAGTGCGAGTGCTTCGGAACCGGAGAACATCGTGCTCTGCCGCCAACTCGCCAGGTGCGCCACCATCGCCGCGCCGATTCCTACTTCCACGGCGATACGCGTGTGCAGGATCAGGCAGTACGAGCACGGATTGATCTGAGCAACCCGCAATCGGAGAAGGGCAGCGAGGCGATCACCGATCGACAACTTCGCCGTGTACCCGAACCCCGCAGCCATCTGCTTCGCAAGTTCGTGGAAGTCAGAGAGATCCGGGTCAAAGCGCACATTCTCGAAATCGATCTGCTCTGATATCACGATCTCTCCTCACCGTAGGGCACGGTTCGCTGGCTTGCCGGAGTTCCGACGCCTCCTCCGACGGTAGATCCGCTTCTCTGCCCTGTGTGGCCTGCCCCTGCAGAGAGCTGTCTTCTCCCTGCAACCGCCCGCTCCGCTTCCGAACGCCGCAGGTCGCAGACATTACGCTGCACAGCCAGGCCACCTGGACAGCACCCGGCTCCGTATCGTGACCCGAAGGGGCGTGCTGCCCGCCGTGAAGAGAGAGAAGACGATGCCGACCTCGAGAGTGATCCTCGCCAGCGGCTGCTTCTGGGGAGCCCAGGAGCTCTTCCGCTCACTCCCGGGCGTCGTGAGCACCCGCGTCGGATACTCCGGCGACGACGACACCCCCAACGCAACCTACCGGGATCACGGGGATCACGCAGAAGCCCTCGAAGTGATCTATGACCCCTCGATCATCCGATTCCAGATACTGCTGGAGTTCTTCTTTCAGATTCACGATCCCACCACTCGGAACCGTCAGGGAAACGACATCGGGCGCAGTTACCGATCAGCGATCTTCACGACGACCGAGGGACAGAGGAAGGTCGCCTTCCACGTGATCGAAGCGATCAACGCTTCCGGCCGCTGGCCAGGAAAAGTCGTGACAGAGGTGGGCGAAGCCGGCCCGTTCTGGGAGGCCGAACCCGAACACCAGGACTACCTGCAGAAGCACCCCAATGGATACTCGTGCCATTTCATCCGACCCGACTGGGTACTACCGGGCCGCTGACCGAGATCTCGCGATAGGAGACACATGAAACATCCCGACGGAATGATCGGCTTGACCGCGACCGACGCCGACACTGACCTCCCGGCTGCATCCTCGGACGCAGTCGAAGACTTCGTCATCACTGAGAACGTCGAGTCAGAGCTGTACGAAGCGACCGTGAACGGCAAGCTCGCCGCCGGCCTGCTCTACAGCAGAACCGGCGACCGGGTGCTTCTGCTCGCGACGTCCGTGTTCCCCGAGTTCCGCGGAAAGGGAGTCGCGGCGCGACTCCTTGGAGGCGTCCTCAACAGTCTCCGCGAGGACAAGAAGACCGCGACGGTCTCGTGCCCCTTCGCCGCCGCGTACATCCGCGCTCATCCGGAGTATGCGGATGTCGTCGACACGCGGTTCCCTGGCAACCCCCACGGACACCACCACTGATCGTCATACGCACAAGAGGAGAACCCACATGGCAACCGTCGAACTGACCGAGGACAACTTCGAGGTCACGATCAATCAGAACGACATCGTTCTCGTCGACTTCTGGGCGGACTGGTGCGCACCATGCCATCAGTTTGCGCCGGTCTTCGAGAAGTCGTCGCAAGACAATCCCGACATCGTCCACGCGAAGCTCGACACGGAGTCGGAGCAGCGCATCACTGCGGCGGCCCAAATCACCGCGATTCCCACTCTGCTCGCCTTCCGCCAGGGGTTGCTCGTCTTCAGCCAGGCCGGCGCCCTACCGCCCACTGCCCTAGCCGAAGTGGTAGAGAACGTCAGAGGACTCGACATGGACGAGGTCAGGAAGGACCTCGACTCCGATGGCGGCTCGGCCAAGGATGATCGCTGATGTCCACCTTGCATGGAGCACGCCCCTACATGGACAAGGCCGTCCCAGAAGCATGGGAAGCCGCGTCTGCGTTCGCGACCGCTGTGTCTGAAGCCGCATCGCAACGCGGACTCACTCCCGCCGAGAGCGAGTTGATCAAGGTTCGGGCGTCGCAGTTGAACGGATGCGTCTTCTGCCTCGATCTGCATTCGCGGCAGGCAAGGCGCGCAGGCGTCAATCAGCAACTACTCGACATCTTGGCCGCCTGGCGCGAGTCGCCACTGTTCAGGGTCAAGTCCCTGGAAGTGGTGTAACCGTCTTCGAGGTTGTAGGGGGCTTGTACCTGTCAGGTCTGCAGGGTCGGCATCACCTCCGTGCTCATCACGGTCTCTTGCTCCGTGGTCAGGGGCTCACGGCACCGGGCGAGCAGTTCCAGGCCGAGATACCGGCGGCCTTCGGCCCATTCATCTGTCTGCTCGGCCAGCACGGCCCCGACCAGGCGCACCACGGCATCCCGGTTCGGGAAGATCCCTACCGAGTCCGTGCGGCGCCGGATCTCCCGGTTCAGCCGCTCGGCGGGGTTGTTCGACCAGATCTGGCACCACACGTCCCTCGGGAACGAGGTGAACGCGAGGATGTCCTGTCGAGCGGCGTCTAAGTGGGCGGCCACCGCGGGCAACCTGTCCTGCACGTAGTCCAACAGGCGCTCGAACTGGGCGTGCACGGCCGGCCCGTCGGGCTGGTCATACACGCTGTGCAGCATGGCCTTCACCGCCGGCCACATGCTCTTCGGGGTCACGGCCATCAGATTCGCCGCGTAATGGGTGCGGCAGCGTTGCCACACGGCCCCGGGCAGGTTCGCCGCCACTGCTTCCACGAGGCCGCGATGGGAGTCCGAGGTCACCAGTGCCACCCCGGCCAGCCCCCGGGCCACCAGGTCCGCGAAGAACTCGTTCCACCCCGCCCCGGACTCCGTGGTGGCCACCCTCAGCCCGAGGACCTCGCGGCGCCCGTCCGCGTTGACCCCGGTGGCGACCATGGCCACCGCGTTGACCACACGCCCGCCCTCACGCACCTTCATGGTCAGGGCGTCGGCGGCGAGGAACACGAACGGGCCGGCCTCGCCCAGCGGCCGGTGGCGGAAAGCCTCGATGTGCTCGTCCAACTCCTGTGCCATCCGGCTGACCTGGGACTTCGAGAGCGAGTCGATGCCCAGCTGCCGTACGAGCTTGTCCATGCGCCGGGTCGAGACCCCGGCCAGGTAGCAGTCCGCGACCACGGTGATCAGTGCGGACTCGGCCCGTTTGCGGCGCTCGAGCAGCCATTCGGGGAAGTACGTGCCGGCCCGGAGTTTGGGGATGGCCACATCGATCGTGCCGGCGCGGGTGTCCAGGGGTCGGTGCCGGTAGCCGTTGCGCTGTGCGGTACGGCTCTGGGAGGCCTGGCCGTACTCGGCGCCGCAGACCGCGTCAGCGTCGGCGGAGAGCAGTGCGTTGATCACGGTCTGCAGCAGGTGGCGCAGCAGGTCTGGGGAGGCCTCCCCGAGAGCTTCGCGCAGCAGGCGTTCAGGGTCGACAATGTGTGGAGCGGTCATCGTGGTGATGTCCTTTCGAGAGTGCTGTGGAAGGTTCGCTCGAAGGCTCCCACGGTGACCGCGTCCGTCTCGAAGATGGTCGTGGCCACCGGGGAGGGTTACACCACTATCCGGGACTCAACTCTGTTCAGCGATCGAGAGCGCGCCTTGCTCGCGATCGCTGAAGCAGCCACCCGGCTCCCCCTCGACGCCGCCGTGAATGTCGAGCTCGCGCAGGCCCGAAGCACCCTCTCCGAGGCGGAGTTCGCGGCCGCGGAGTGGGTCGCCGCGGCCATCAACATGTTCAATCGGATCTCGATCCTCAGCGAACATCGCGTGCGACCACGCGACTCGGAAGGCAAGCTGAGCTGACGGTGTGCCGTGCGCAGCGTGGCCGCTACGCCAGAGGACGCGTTCGAGGCCGCACATGACTTGCCACCCGCTGCGCCCCTCAGGTTCACGCGCCCCTACGCAGCGGTTCGGGCACCAGGAGATATCGCGGCCATAGAGATGGTGCGTACGGTCCCGTCAAGCCGTACCGTGTTCCGGCACGCGAAGATACTCAACGTCGTTGAGGGCTCCTGCGCCCTAGAGACTGCTGAGAGCATGCACGTCCTGCGTCCTGGCATGTCTCTTGCCCTCGGCACCGGCAAATGGTGCCGCGTGCGCCCATCCCCGTCCGTACGCATCTGGGCCATCTACGCCGACGAGCAGTTCTGGCGCACCCAGATGGCATGGTTCCTCCCTGACGCAGAACGAGTGATCGCAGGAGTACACCCCCTCGAGTGGGACGGCCGCGCAATCGTCCTTGCGCCAGGTATCGCTGTGCTGCGGCATGTCGAGCCGATATGGCGACAGATGAGCGTACTGCGCAGCGGGACCCACTCGCCCGAAGTCGTCGCGACTCACACTCTCGAGCTTCTCGCACGATGGATGAGGCTGATACTGCCGACTTTTCTGGACGAAGCGCCGGACACCCTCACGACACCGTGGACACCCATCAATGGACGACTGACCGACACCGGATCTATTGGCTACGTCGGTCAGGCAATCCGGTTGCTTCGCGGGCGCATCGCAGAGCCGTGGACCGTTGGAGCGCTCTCACGCGAACTCTCCCTCTCACGGACCCACCTCACCCGCATGTTCGTACAGTACGCCGGCGCCGCACCAATGCGTCTACTCACTGAACTCCGGCTCACCGAATTCGCGCGGCTCATCGAAGAAACCGACATTTCCGTAATGCGTGCCGCAAGCGAAGTCGGGTGGAGCGATCCGCGCGTAGCATCCCACTGGTTTCTCCGTCGCTACGGCATCACGCCGACACAGTACCGGCGCACACCACATACGGTTCCTGAGGATCGACAAAGCCACGCTATCGCTGTCAACGACACCAGCCGGTAACCTCTGCGGACTCGTCGTATGAACCGCTCCACTCGACGCGTGTCCCACGTTTCGCCGGCGACGTCGACAGGTCTTGGACTGCCGTGTAGAACACGTCAAATACGTCGGGTTCATCGCGGAGCCTGACGGCCACAGGCCCAGTCCGTTGTCCGTCTCTCTTCTTCCTGATCCGCCCGGCGCACCTCATGGTCGCAAGGGTCAACGGCTTGTGCCGTTGGCCTCGCCGGGAGGAGGTCATTGATGGCGACGGACGAGGAGGCGCGAGCAGCGCGGGATGCGCGGCTCCAACAGCTCCATGAGCGGCTAACGGCTGCAGTCGATCAGCTCGTCTCGGGTGAGGACTGGAAGCGTGCGCTGGAGTTCGCGGCCCGGTTCCGGGCGAAGTCGTTCAACAACACGCTGCTGATCTGGGCTCAACATCTCGATCTCTACGAGGCAGGTCGCACAAGCGCGCCAGAGCCGACCTTCGTGGCCGGTTACAAGCAATGGAAGGCGCTGGGTCGCTCTCCGCTGGCAGGCGGGTCGATGCAGATCTTCGCCCCGCTGATGGCGCGGTTCGCGTCCTCGACACCGCAGAACCCCGGATCATGGCGCCGCCTGGACAGGTACGAGAAGCCGAAGCCCGGAGAAACGGTCCGGTCGAAGATGGTCCGCGCGATTCCGGTGCGTGTCTGGGACGTCTCGATGACCGACGGCCCGCCGATCCCTGAACGCCCGGCGCCGACGCTGATGGAAGGCCAGGCACCGGACGGCTTATGGGAAGGGCTATCGGCACTGGTGGCGGCCGAGGGCTTCGCGGTGCTGCGGGTCGAGCACGAGGGGATGATCCACGGCGCGAACGGCCTGACCGACTTCCAGGCGCGCACGGTCGCGGTGCGGACGAACATGGACGACGCCGCGCAGGTGAAGACCCTCGCGCACGAGCTCGCGCATGTGATGCTGCACGGCCCCGACAGCCCGGATGCGACCGGGCATCGAGGCGTCGGCGAGGTCGAGGCCGAGTCCGTGGCGCTGATGATCGGCGCCGCGCATGGCATGGACACCACCGCCTACACGATCCCGTATGTTTCGGGCTGGGCGGGCACGGTCAAGGACAAGGACCCGGCCGAGGTTGTGCAGGCCACCGGCGAGCGTGTCCGCAAGGTCGCCGTGACGATTCTCGACGCGCTACCCACCGTTCAGGTCGGCACGGGCGACCCGCCCGGCCTGTCCCGTGAGTCGACTGGGACTTCGCGTGTGGCTGGCTCTAAGCGGATCGCACCCCAGTCGGTGCCGGGCGAGTCGGCGCGTTCGTCGCGTCCTGCGGACGTCGCGGTGAGGAGCCTGTGATGAGCGTCGCCAGCGTCCTCTCCTCGGTGTCGACCCTTCCATTGCCACAGGCCGCCGCGCTGCTCGCGGCTGCTGGGGTGCCTGTGTTGCCGTGCGTGCCGGGCGCGAAGAACCCGCTGTTGAAGCCCGATGAGGAGAACCCGGAAGCGCAGCCCGGCGGGTTCCACGCGGCAACCATCGATGCCCGTCAGGTGGCGGCGTGGTGGCGGCGGTGGCCGTCCGCGAACATTGGCATCCCGACCGGCGCTGTCTCCGGGGTCGTGGTCGTCGATGTGGATCGCAAGCCCGGCGGTGACGGGTTCGCGGCGTTCGAGCGCTCCCGCCGTGCCGGCCTGGTGCCGGGATGGCTGGCCGCGGTCAGGTCGGCGTCGGGCGGGGCGCACTTCTACTTCCCATCCGACCCGGACCGGCCGCAGCGGTCGTGGCAGGCGGCGAAGGCGCATGTGGACTTCCGCGGCGACGGCGGCTACATCATCGTCCCGCCCTCGGCCGTGACAGGCGCCGGCTCCTACGAGTTCGTCGCCGGTGCCGACCGTGCGCCCGCACCGGTCGATGCGGCTCGGCTGCGGGACTTCCTCGACCCGCGCCCGGAGCCTGCCCCGCACCAGGTACGCGGCCCGATCCGGTCGGAAGATGCCACACGGCTGGCCGCGTGGGTCGGGATGCGCGCCGAGGGCGAGCGCAACCGCGGCCTGTTCTGGGCATCGTGCCGTCTCGCGGAGGCAGGCATGTCGCTGCCGGAGATGGTCGACGCGCTTGCCCCGGCCGGCGAACGAGTCGGCCTTGCGCCGCGAGAGGTCGAGACCACGATCCGTTCTGCGTACCGCGTCGCGCACGCCCGGCCCGCATCCGTCGTCGGGCAGGGCGATGCGCCGCAACGGCCGGTGCGGCTCACGGGGCAGGTGCTCTTATGAGTACCGCGGTACGGACGCGGGGCGGCGGGGTCGCGGTCGTGACGGCCTTGGCCGGGACGGTGTTCATCGCGGCCGGCGCGTTCTGGCTCTCGTTCACCGCCCTCGCGGACCTCGCTCGCCGCTCGGGCGTGGATGCCGGGCAGGCCTGGGCGTGGCCGCTCATCGTCGACGGGATCATCGTCGTCGCGACGGTCGCTGTCGTCGCCCTCGCGAGCCAGCGGTCGGCTTGGTACCCGTGGCTGCTGCTCGCGGCCGGTGCGCTGGTGTCGGTGACGGCGAACGCGATCCACGCCGTCGTCGCGGCCGACGCCGACGTGCCCAGCGTGCTCGCCGCGTGTGTGGCGGCGGTACCGCCGATGGTGCTGCTGGCGATCACGCACCTCACCGTGATCCTCACCCGCCCCCTTCCCGCGAGCATCGAGCCCGCCGAGGAGCCTGCGCCTGATGAGCGCGTGCCTGATGCTGCGCCAGCGCCGCTGGCGGTCGGACCGGTGCGCCAGGCGAGCCGGGAGCTCGCAGCGCGCCTGCGCGAGGAGGAGGGCTGGTCGAACAAGGCCATCGCCCGGCGCCTGGGCGTGCACCCCTCCACCGTGGGTCGCTGGTTCACGGCCCCGCCCGCACTGACGAGGCCTGAGGAGAAGGAGACGCCATGAACGACGACCAGCACACGACCGCCCTGCACGAGCGCGTCGAACGCGCCCCGGACTGGCCGGAGCGCGACGAGACGCCGCGGGAGGGCGAGACCTCGGCGCTCGCCCGGCACCGCGACCCGTCGCTGACCAAAGACACCACGGAGGCGGCGAAGAAGCAACGGCCGGGCGTGGAGTGGGTGCGCCCGACCAACCTGATGGTCTCCCGCTCGGCCAGGGTTGCGGGACGGGGTATCGACTTCCAGGCTGAGCTCGCCCGCCGCTCCCGCCGGGTTCCCGGCCAGGCGTACCGGGCAGCGCGCACCGGGGCGCGCACTGGTGTCCGGTTCGTGAGCGAGCGTGCCCGGAAGCTGCCGCCCGTGACGGCGTTCGGCCGCGGGTCCGGGGAGCACTACTCCTGGGTGTCTCGCTCCGGGATCGGGCTCGGGTAACCATGTTCGCCCCCGGCGCGACGGCGCGAAACCAAGCCGCTGTGGGCCGTGTGCGCACCTGCCTGTCAGGAGGTGCCGTCATGGAGACTGCCACGGCCCGCAAACGGCGGGAACGATTCGACGATTCGGAAGCGCTGCGCGCCCTG
This sequence comes from Micrococcus sp. iso_239, assembly GCF_056173395.1. Taxonomy (NCBI): domain Bacteria; kingdom Bacillati; phylum Actinomycetota; class Actinomycetes; order Micrococcales; family Micrococcaceae; genus Micrococcus; species Micrococcus sp. iso_239. The sequence goes on from NZ_CM149672.1 coordinate 1,549,428, forward strand.
CTCACCCGCCTCCACGAGGCGGGGCGCGGAGCGTGGCGCCATGACCCCGAGGCCGCTGCGCTCATGGAGCACGCGGCGAGCAAGTACGCGGCGCTGGCCCGCAAACACGGACTGGACCCGTGGGAGGCGGCGTCCGCGGCATTCGAGGCGATGCGCGGTGCCGCGACCCGCCGGGCGGAGGACCCGTGGGCGGTGATCACGCGGGCGGTGCAGGTGACGTGCACCGCGGAGGAGCGCGGCAACGGGCTGCTGTGCTCCGTTCACCAGGCCCGCCGTCCCCGCTACTCGGTGTTCCACGATGCGGAGCGGTTCAGCGATCGGGAGAACCCGCTGCCCGACTACCACCCCGCGTTCCGGTTCGACCCATTCACCGACGACGAGCCCGACGACGAGGACCCGGCGCCCGAGCGAGCGGTGAACGTGACCGCCGCCATCGAGGACACCATCGCGTTCCTCACCCGGGTCGGGTGGGAGCCAGAGACCGCGCGGGCCGCGGTCGAGTACGTCACTGCCCGGCTCACGGAGGCGTCCTCGCGGGCGTCGGCGTTCGAGGTGCTGCGCCGAGACCGGCAAGCCCGCGCCCTCCTCGACCTCCCCGGCGCATCCTGGACGGCGCTGCTGCGGGCCGTGCTCGGCGTTCCCGACCCGGCACTCGCGCACACGAACGCCGGCCGCGGAATGCTCCGCCGCCTGCTGATCGGCCAGCCGCTGCGCGCACTCCTCACAGACGACGATCTCGTGATCACCGCCGGGCTCGCCGCACCCAGATTCGATGCCGGGAGCGGCGGGCGATGAGCACGCCGCTGGAAGGCCGAATCGAGCTGGAGCGCGCCGTCGATTCGATCGTCGTCGGCGCGCGGCACAGGCACGACCACGGCGACCTGATCCCGCTGGTCGAGTCGATACGCCGCCACGGGCTGCTGCAGCCGATCACGGTCACCCTCGACGGGCACCTGATCTGCGGAGCCCGACGGCTCGCGGCGATCAAGCTGCTCGGCATCAAAACCGTCAACGTGTGGGTACGCTCCGGCGTCTCCGACCGGCTCGGACAGCTCCTCGCGGAGCAGGACGACAACCAGCTCCACAAGCCCCTCACCCAGCTCGAAGCCGCCGCCCTCTACCGCGAGCTGAAGGCCCTGCTGGCCGAGGACGCCGCGCGCCGACAGGAGGCCACCCGGTTCCAGGCGTCCGCCGACGACGCAGAAGACGGTGGTGCCAATTTGGCACCACCGCAGATCGAGCAGGGCAAGACCCGTGCGCAGGCTGCTCGGATGGTCACTGGCCGCGCCTCCTACACGACGTTGGAGCGCATCGGCCGGCTGGAAGACCTCGCCGCGGACGAGTCCCAGCCCGAGGCGGTGCGGGCGCGCGCCGCGCAGGAGGTCGAGCAGATCAAGACCGGCGGCAGCGTCTATCCCTCGCATCTGCGCGTGAACGCGGAGCTGTCGCTGGCGGAGCTCGACCAGCTCGCCGCCGACCCTGCCCAGCCCGCCGAGCTGCGCGAGCAGGCCCGCACCGAAGCGGATGCGGTGCGGGCGGCGGAGCGGGAGGCGAAGGCTGCGGAGCTGGAGCAGTTGGCGCAGGCCGCGCTCGCCCGCGTCAAGGCCGCCAAGACCGGCAGGAAGGCGAAGCGGCCCGCGCTGACGGCGGTGGAGCCGGGTGTCCCGGTGCCGTTCCCGCTGAGCGTGTTCACCGCGACGTGGGACGACATGGCCTCGTGGTGGGAGCACTACGACCCCGCCGATGTCGGCCCGGCACTCACCACCGAGCAATGGGCCCGGTTCGAGGAGACGATCGCCGGCACCGTCACGTTCGCCGATGCCGCCCGTGCCGCCCGGGAGGACCGGGCCGAGCAGACCGCCTGAACAGGGCGGGGGGCGGTGGTGCGCACCTTCCTGGCAACCACGCATCCCTGTTGCCGTCCGGGAAGGACCCCTGTTCATGGACCCCGCCGCCCCCGATGACCGTCGCCGTCGTCGCCTGCTGATCGCCGCCACCGCCGCAGGCCTCGCCCTGCTGATCCTCGTCGGCGTCGGCATCTACGGACTCGTCCACGGCCCCGCCGCGGCCGACCCGGCGTCGAGCGAACGCCCGTCTACCACGGCTGCGCCTGTGACGCCCGGCCCGATGCCGGGCGGTGAGCTGGAGTCGCTCCGGCAGAACCTCGGCCCGGAAGCGTTCGCCCGCGCGGTCGCGACCGCCCTGTTCACCTGGGACACCACGACCGGGCACACGCCCTCGGACTATGCGCAGGTGCTCGCGGATGCCGCCCACGGTTCCGAGGCGGATGCGTTCGTGGGCGACGTGCGCGCCTACCTGCCTTCTGTGGAGGCGTGGGCGCAGCTGCGACAGTATGCGACGCGCCAGTGGCTCACCATCGACGAGGTGTTCATCCCGGAGGCGTGGGAGACCGCCGTCGACCAGGCCGCGCCCGGCCAGATCCCGGCCGGGGCGATCGCCTACACCTTCGAGGGCACGAGGCACCGCGACGGCACCTGGGGCACGACGCCGGTGGAGGCGTCCCGCCCGGTCGCGTTCACCGTGTTCCTCGTCTGCAACCCGCCCACGCCCGGCCACGGCGCGGCATCAGGTTCGTGCGAGGTGCTGCGGCTGTCCGAGCTCGACAACCCGCTGCACTAGCCGGGAGCGTCGTGATGAAGAAGCTCGCCGTCCTCGCCCTCACCCTGCTGCTCATCGGGCCCTCCACGGCCCTGCTGGGCGTCGCCGCGCTCGGCGGCACCTCCGCGACCGCCGCCGTCTGCACGCCCGGCTCACTCGCGGTCGGCCCGATCCCGGACTCGCTGACCACGACGACCCGAAACGGGGAGACGGTCACGCTGAACCGGCAACAGCTCACGCACGCGGCGACGATCATCACGGTCGGCGGGCAGACCGCCGGCGTCGGCCGCGACGGTGTGCTCATCGCGCTCATGGCCGCCCTCACCGAATCCACCCTGCGGATGCTCGCCAACACCAGCGCCTACCCCGAGTCGGCGAACTATCCGAACGACGGCAACGGTTCTGATCATGACTCGCTCGGCCTGTTCCAGATGCGCCCCGCCAGCGGCTGGGGCACGGTCGCCGAGCTCATGGACTCGGCTTACCAGGCCAGGGCGTTCTACGGCGGCGAGTCCGGCCCGAACTACCCGTCCCCGCGGGGGCTGCTCGACATCCCCGGCTGGCAGCAGCTCGACCCCGGCGAGGCCGCCCAGGCCGTCGAGGTCAGCGCCTACCCGGACAGGTATCAGAACTACCAGCCAGTCGCGCAGGCGATCCTCGACGCCCTCACCCGCCCCGCGCCCTCCGGCAACGGCGGCGGGGATGAGACACCGGTCGTGCCCGAGACGACCAGGATCGTGTTCCCGCTTCCCGAGGGAACCTGGGTGCGGACGAGCCCGTTCGGGTGGCGCAACGACCCGATCACCGGGGAACGACGCTTCCACGCAGGCTCGGACTTCGCCGCCCCCGACGGCACCCCGATCTACGCCGTCGCCGATGGCGTCGTGGTGCGCGCGAACTACACCGACGCAGGCGGCGGGATCATCGTCATCGAGCACACCGTCGGCGGGCAGCGGGTCGCGTCGATGTATGTGCACATGTGGCAGCACGGCATCCACGTCGCCGACGGCGACACCGTGACCGCGGGCCAGCACATCGGAGACGTCGGCTCCTCCGGCCACTCGACCGGCCCGCACCTCCACCTGCAGATCCACCCCGGCGGCGCCGGAGCGGACCCGGTGGACTCCGACGCCTGGCTCACCGAACACGGTGCCGGAGGGATTGCGGGCGGCGATGCCGCCCCCGCCCTGTGCACTGCCGGGGGCGCGTGATGGACGTGTTCCCCGACTTCGGCGGCGTGGGCGGCGCCGCAGACCTGCGCTCCATCGTCGGCGCGCTGCTGATGTTCGTGCTCGTCACCGCGGTGCTCATGCTCATCGTCTGCGCCATCATCTGGGCGATCAGCGGAGCCTCCGGCAACTACCAGGCAGCGACCAAGGCCCGCACCGGCCTGCTTGTCGCGGTCGGCGCCGCCGCGCTATCCGGTGCCGGCGTTGCCTGGCTCAACTTCCTGCTGGACGTCGGCACCCGGCTCTGACCGTCCTTGCCTGTGCGGCTGGGAGCGAGTGCGCACCTGACCGTCGAGAACCCCGTCTCGACCAGTCAAGGGAGCACAACCGTGATCGACATCGACCCCAACAGCTCGGGCCTTCCGGGCATCGAGCAGCTGCGCATCATCGTCGGCGCCGTCATGACGGTGGGCCTGATCCTCTCCGTCCTCGCCCTGATCGTCTCCGCGATCGTCTGGGGTCTCGGATCGAACAGCAGCAACCCCCACCTCGCCAGCCGCGGCAAGGTCGGCGTCCTCGTGAGCTGCGGGGCGGCGATCATCTGCGGCGCGGCGGTGACGCTGGTGAACTTCTTCTGGGGCGTCGGGCAGGCCGTCTAATGACGACCCGACATGACTTCCGACGGCGGGGGTGGGCGCGGTGAGCGTCTGCGACGTCCCGGTCATCTCCTCCGTCTGTGACGCCGTGGGCGAGGGCACCGCCTCCCTGATCGCGGCCCCGTTCGACTGGCTGGCTCAGGCGATGGCGGGGGCGGCGGCGTGGCTGTTCGAGGCCGTGTGGTGGGTGTTCGACACCACGACCCTCGTCGACGTCACGAGCGCCGAGTACGTCGGCGTCTACAACGTCCTCTTCGGCGTCGCCGTGTTCGTGATGCTGATCTTCTTCTGCCTCCAGCTCATCACCGGCCTGGTCCACCGCGACCCGACCGCCTTGTCCCGTGCCGCGCTCGGCCTCGCCAAGTCCGTCCTCGGCTCGTTTCTCGTCATCACGCTGACGGCGCTGCTGTTGGAGGTGACCGATCAGCTCGCGGTCGGGATCGTGCAGGCCACCGGGAACACGATGGAAGGGATGGGGACCCAGATCGGGCTCCTCGCCGTCGCCCTCGGCGCCATCAACATCGGCGGCCCTGGCGTCGGGGCGATCCTCACGATCTTCTTCGCCGGCCTAGCCATATCGGCGGCGGCGATTGTGTGGTTCTCCCTGCTGATCCGCAAGGCGCTGCTGCTGGTGGCGGTCGTGTTCGGCCCGGTCGCCCTGGCCGGGGCGACGTGGGATGCGACGAAGGGCTGGTTCGCCAAGTGGGCGGCGTTCGTGATCGCCCTGATCTTCTCCAAGCTCGTCCTCGTCGTGATCTTCCTCGTCGCGATCGGGCAGGTCTCGGCCCCGATCGAGGCCGACCTGGCCTCCATCTCCGACCCGATCGCGGGCGTCGTGCTGATGTTCATCGCCGCGTTCGCCCCGTACATCACCTACAAGTTCCTGTCGTTCGTGGGCTTCGACATGTACCACGCGATGTCGTCCGAGCAGGAGGCGAAGTCCGCGCTGAACCGGCCCGTGCCGGTGCCGTCCGCCCCGCAGGCCGACACGGCCAAGAAGGTCCTCGACGGCGGCACCGACCCGGGCAGCAAGCCGCCGAGTGGTGGAGGCGGCGCGGGCGGAGGCTCGACACCGCCCCCACCTCCTCCCGGTGCGTCGGCTGCGGCCCCGGCCAGCGCGGGAGCCGGCACGGCGGGCACCGGCGCCGCCGCATCAGCCGGAGCAGGAGCAGGGGCTGGAGCTGGAGCTGGAGCTGGAGCGGGCGCCGGAGCTGCCGGCGCTGGCGCGGCTGGTGCCGGTGCGGCCGCGGGGCCGGTCGGTGCCGCGGTGGTCGTCGGAGCCGCCGTGGTCAAGGCCGCAGCGACCGCCGGTCCGAAGGCAGGCAGAGCGGCGGGCGGCGCGGCGGACAGTCAGGCCGGCGCGGCGGCCGAGCAGGCATCCCCGCCGCCGTCGCAGGGCGCCCCGCCGCGTCCCGCACCGTCGACACCGCCTCCGGCCACGCCGCCCTCTCCCGGGCCTGGAGAGTCTTCGCCCGCGCGCCAGCGCCGGCAGGACCCGCCGCCTCCGCCGTCGTCCGCACCGGCCGGGAAGGAGTAACCGATGGTCACGAACTCGCCTAGCGACTACCCGCTGGCGCCGGTGCAGTTCTCGCGGCTCGCCAGGCGCGGCATCATGCTCGGTCTGTCCCTGCCGCAGCTCATCGTCCTCGGTATCGCGGTGCTCACGGTCGTCTTCTCCCTCTACACCGCCGACGGGATGGGCTTGGCCTGGACCGCACCCGTCTGGGGGACCTGCGCCCTGCTCGCGGTGATCCCTGCCGGGGGCCGGAAGGTGATCGAGTGGGTGCCGATCCTCGCCCGCTGGGCCGCCCGGACCTATCTCGGGCAGCTCATCTACCGGCGCCGCGTCATCAAGCCCCGCCCCGCCGGGACCCTCGCCCTGCCCGGGGATGCGGCACCGCTGCGGGAGTGGGAAGACCCCGAGACCGGCGCGGCGATGGTCCACGACCCGCACGCGCAGACCCTCACCGCGATCCTCGGCGTCTCCCACCCCGCGTTCGTGCTCCTTGATCCGGGTGAGCAGCAGCGTCGCGTCTCCGGCTGGGGCCGCGTACTGGCCGCCGCCTGCAGGTCCGGGCGGATCGCCCGCATCCAGGTGTCCGAGCGCACTCTGCCGGATTCCGGGACGGGGCTGGCGGAGTGGTGGCGCACGCACGGCACCGACGACGGCTCCTGGGCCGCGACCACGTACGCCGAGCTCATCGAGCGTGCCGGCCCCGCCGGAGAGCGCCACGCGACGACCATCTCGCTCGCGCTCGACATGAAGGCCGCCGCCCGGCAGATCAGAACGAGCGGTGGCGGGATACGCGGCGCGGCTGCGGTGCTGCGGCAGGAGATGAGCACGCTGACGACGGCGTTGCGCGCCGCGGAGCTCAGTAGCACCGGGTGGCTGACGCCGGGCGAGGTCGCCGTCGTCCTGCGCTCGGCTTACGACCCCGCCGCCGCCCCGGCGCTGGAGCGCCACGGGGACCTGGGCCGTGACCTGGCGACCGCAGGTCCGGTCGCGGTTACCGAGACCTGGGACCGGCTGCGGTCGGACTCCGCGCACCATGCGGTGCTGTGGATCACCGAGTGGCCTCGCTCGCAGGTGTATCCCGGCTTCCTCGCGCCGCTCGTGCTGTCCAACGGCATCCTGCGCACCCTCGCCCTGCACTACACCCCGGTGCGCGCCGACCAGGCCGCGCGGGACCTGCGGAAGAAGAAGACCGAGCTCATCTCCGATGCCGCCCAGCGGCGCAAGATCGGGCAGATCGACGACGCGGCCAGCAGCGCCGAGCTGGACGACGTGCTCCAGCAGGAGGCGGACCTGACTGCCGGGCACGGCGTCCTGCGCGTCTCCGGCCTCGTCTCCGTCTCTGCGCCGACCGTGGACGAGCTCGACGCGGCGGTGGCCGCGGTCGAGCAGGCGGCGATCCAAGCGTCCTGCGAGACCAGGCGGCTCGTCGGTCAGCAGGCGCAGGCATTCACCGCTGCCGCGCTGCCGTTGTGCCGGCCGGTCTGACCCGGCGCACCTGCTCACCAACCGTCACGCCTTCCTGTGAGGAGCCCCGATCATGCCGACCTTCGATGACCCGCTCGCGGACGCCGCTGAGGCGTCCGCCGCGCTGCGGGGCCTGGCCCACGCGACCCGCACGTTCGAGAGCCCCGCCGACACCCACCCGGTGATCGGAGATCTGCTCGCCGGCGTCAGGTCGCTGCGGCAAGTGCTCGACCAGCTCGCAGCCGCCCACATCAGCGCCCGCGCCAGGGCGCACGACGACGCCGGGAACCAGGCCGCCGGCGCAACCTCGGCCCTCGCAGCTGCCGATGAGCTGCACCAGGCCGGCACCCTGCTGGACACCGTGGAGTGGCGGCTGGACGCCGCCTCCCAGCACTCCGGTCGCATCGCCTGGCACCCCGCACCTGCCGTCGAGGACGGCCCGGCGAGGCGGTGGGTCAGCGTCGTGTTCCTGGAAGGCGCCGAGGCCGATGAGGTGCTGGAGCTGATCGACCGCGACGGGACGGATGCAGCGATCGAGCACCTGGCCGGGCACGACTACGGAGCGGAGACCACCCAGGCCGCGCTCGAGAACGGATACGTCTACGACGAGCCCCCGGCAGGTGTGCTCGACAAGGTGGCCACCCACGACGTCTACACGCTCACCTACAACCCCTTCCTCGGGCACGTCTCGCTGCTGCGCAAGCACGACACCGTGCCCGACCCGGCGCTCCTCGGCATCGACACCCCGGCCTCCGCACCCGCATCGGAGTCGAGGCGGGAAGCGGAACGCGCCGCGCACAAGTCCACGCGTGCAGTCGGCCCCGCGGTCAGCCGGGGGCGAGACGGGGCCGACTGGTTCACCCGCCGCCCCGGCGCCGCCTCCGCACACGGACGGGGGCTGGCGCTGTGACCGGGCAGGACGACAGCCGCCTGCACACCGCCGTGCTCGTCGGTCCCGAAGGCGAGCGGCGCCGGGCACGCAAGGCCCGCCGGCAGGCGGCGGCGAAGGTCGAGACCGATGCCCGCCAGCATCGCAAGGCACAAGCTCGGGCGAAGTGGGAGGCGGAGCAGGCTGAACGCCGCAACACGAGCTACCTGCCCGCCTCCGGCGAGGCGGGGCCCGCGGCGTTGCGGACGCCGGGCCGGTTCCGGCTCCCCAAGCACCAAGACACCTCCGCGACGCTCGCCGGCCAGTACCCCTTCCTGGCCGAGGCCGGCCTCGGCAGCCAGGGCGTCTTCGTCGGCCAGGACCTCTACAGCGGCGGATCGTTCGTCTACGACCCCTGGGTGCTCTATCAGCGCGGCCTCATCACGGCGCCGAACGTCGTGCTCGCCGGGATCGTCGGCTCCGGCAAGTCTTCCCTGGCGAAGTCGCTGTACACGCGCAGCCTGCCGTTCGGACGCAGGGTCTACGTCCCCGGCGACCCTAAGGGCGAACACACGGCTGTCGCGGAGGCGGTCGGCGGACGGGCGATCATCCTCGGCCACGGCCTTCGCAATCGTCTGAACCCGCTCGATGAGGGCCACCGGCCATCTGCCGTGTCGGATACGGAGTGGGCGATGCAGGTCGCCTCCCGCCGCCGCGACCTCATCGGCGCCCTCGCAGAGACCGTGCTGGACCGGGCGCTGTCGCCGTTGGAGCACACCGCCATCGACCTCGCCCTCCGAGACGCCGTCCGCAGCGCCGAGGTGCCGATCCTGCCGATGGTCGTCGACCGCATCCTCACCCCCAACACGGGGGACGATGAGGACGGTCGGCTCGCGGAAGACGGTCGTCTCGTCGGCCACGCGCTCCGTCGGCTTGTCGCCGGAGACCTCCAAGGCCTGTTCGACGGCCCCTCCACGGTCAGGTTCGACCCGTCGCTGCCGATGGTGTCGCTCGACCTATCGCGGGTCGCGGAGAACAGCACGCTGATCTCGGTGCTGATGACCTGCTCGTCCGCATGGATGGAGTCCGCTCTGTCCGACCCGGCGGGCGGGCAGCGATGGGTGGTCTACGACGAGGCGTGGCGGCTCATGCAGTACCCGGCGCTGCTTCGCCGCATGGACGCCCAGTGGAGGCTGGCGCGGCACTTCGGAATCGCGAACATGCTCATCTTCCACAAGCTCTCCGACCTCGACAACGTCGGCGATGCCGGGACCGCGATGCGCGCCCTCGCCTCGTCGCTGCTGGCGAATGCGGAGACCCGGATCGTGTACCGGCAGGAGCCGGACCAGCTCGGCTCCACCGCCCTCGCGCTCGGGCTCACCGGCACCGAGCAGAAGCTGCTCCCCGGCCTGGGGACCGGTCAGGGGCTCTGGCGGATCAAGGACCGCTCCTTCGTCGTGCAGCATCAGCTCCATCCCGCCGAGCTCGCCGCGTTCGACACCACCGGCCGCATGACCAGCGAACCCACGTAAGATCACGAATCCTGAAGGCAGTTGAGGCGGGAACCCACGGGCCGAGGGGCCATTTCAGAGTATCTGAGGTCGTGAGTTCGCGGTGTCGATGTCGTCGGGGAGCAGTCGCGGGATGAGCCGCACGAACACGACCATGACGATGAGCTCGACGAGGGTCTGTGTGACAACGACGAGCGGAGCAAGGTCGAACGCGGCGGGTAGGGCGAGGACGAGCGGGAGGACGACGAGGGAGTTGCGGGTCGCGCCGCTGAACACGATCGCGCGGCGACCGGGGACGTCGATCCGGGCAACCTTCCCGGCGGCGGCACCGATCGGGACCATGACCGCGGCGAACAGGATGTAGACGGGGATGGCGAGCAGGAGCGCGCCGAGCTGTCGTCCGACGCCGGCGATCTGGGAGGCCACCACGACAGCGAGGCTGAGCATCATGAGCGGCACCATCGCCCCCAGCACGGTGCCCTGGATCGCTACGCCCCAGCGGGTGCCGGCGGCGGCAAGCTGGGTGAACCCCGCGGCAACGAGAGGCAGCGCGATAAGCAGCAGGAACGCCTCGATGAACGGGGCGAAGTCGACCGTGGCGACGAACTCGGCTCCGACGAACAGCCAGAGGTAGAGCGGCAGCAGGAGCATCTGCGCGAGCATCAGCAGTGGTGCGGCCGCGAGCAGCCGATCCTTGGCTCCACCGGCGATGCCGGTGAACACGATGACGTAGTCCACGCATGGCGTGAGGAGGACGAACAACACGCCGATCAGGAGCACCTGATCGTGGGCGACGATCCGCGAAAGGACGTAGACGACGATCGGGACGGCGACGAAGTTCACCGTCAAGACGGTGACGAGGAAGCGCCAGTCGCGGAACGCCTGCCCGATCTTCGCGAACGGCACCCCGAGGAAGGTCGCGTAGAGCAACAGCCCGAGCACGGGGTTGATCGCCAACTCCGCCGGGTGCGCAATCGCCGGGATCAGCAGCCCGATGCCCGCGCCGAGGACGAACGCGGCGAGGTAGAGGGGCACCTGCCACCGCTCCATCCACTCGACCGCCGTCCGCATGAGTCTTATCCTTCCAGCCTTCCAATAGGTCACTGATCGCTGTATAGCCAGTGTGTGCTGACTCTTGCTTCTCGGGTGGACGTGATGAACCGGCTCGGCCGGGCGATGGCCGACCCGACCCGCTCGCGCATCCTGCTGTCGCTGCTGGAGCAGCCGGGGTATCCGGCGAAGCTCGCCCGCGACCTGGACCTGACCCGTACAAACGTGTCGAACCACCTGTCGTGTCTGCGTGGTTGCGGGATCGTGGTTGCCGAGCCCGAGGGTCGGCAGACTCGGTACGAGATCGCCGACCCACACCTGACGGCGGCGCTCGTCGCGCTGGTGGATGTGACGCTCGCCGTCGACGAGAGCGCGCCGTGCCTGGACCCGGCCTGCAGCGTGCCCGGCTGCTGCGACACCGAGGCCACCGCATGATGAGCGCGCCGGCCCTGACCGACGAGCGCCGCGCCCAGCTGCACCGGCGGGTGCGGTTCATCGTCTTCTTCACGATCACCTGGAACGTCATCGAGGCTGTCATTGCGCTCTCGGCCGGCGCGGTTGCGTCGTCTGCGGCGCTGATCGGGTTCGGTCTGGACTCGGTGATCGAGGTCGCCTCTGCCGCCGCGATCGCCTGGCAGTTCACTCGCAGAGACCCCGAACGGTGGGAGAAGGCCACCGTCCGGGTGATCGGGGGCGCGTTCTTCGCCCTGGCCGTGTACGTCGCCGTCGATGCGATCCTCGCCCTCACCGGCGTCCGCGACCCGGATCACAGTCCGGTCGGTATCGGGATCGCGATCGCCAGCCTGATCGTGATGCCCGTCCTGGCCTGGTTCGAGTTTCGCACCGGCCGGGAGCTGCGCTCCAAGAGCGTGCAGGCCGATGCGAAGCAGCTTCTGCTGTGCATCTACCTCTCCGGCACCGTCCTCATCGGGCTCGTCCTCAACGGCCTGTTCGGGTGGGCGTGGGCCGACTCCATCGCCGCGCTCGTGGTGGCGGGCCTGGCGATCCGTGAGGGTATCGAGGCTTGGCGCGGCGACATCGAATCCCCCTTCGAGGTGCTCGAAGACCTCGACCACGACGACCACGAGGAGGTCACCCCGTGACCCACATCGGCCCGCTCAACGGCCTGCCCATCGCCTGCACGCTGACCCCCACCGCCGGCAAGGCGCAGATCGAGAAGTGGCGAGCATTCGACGAGGACTACGCACTCGAAACGGAACGCACCGACACGCGGCTGACCATCCACTACGCCAAGGTCGAGGACTCCATCGCCCGCCTTCGCGGGCTGGTCGAGGCCGAAAGCTCCTGCTGCTCCTTCGTCGACTGGCGCATCGAGGAGCAGCACTCGGACCTGCGGCTCGTGGTGACCGGCTCCCCGCAGCAACTCGCCGCCCTCAACGTCGGATAGTCCAGCCCGAGCCGAGCGTTCACCATTCCTGCGATTCCTTCACGAATCGTGAACTCCTCGCACTAATCCTGAACGTTCGTCAGCCGCGGAGCACTGGCCGTACTCGCCCGCGTACCTGATGGATATGAGACTGCGACCGACTTACACCGCGAACGAACTCACGGCGGTTGGGACAGATGCGCACGAGTTCGGGAATCTCGACGTGCCTTCAGGAATCCCGAACGATCGGCAGGATTCCTGATGCTCCGGCCCCGCTACAAGCGATCCTGGGGCGAACCCGCATCCCGAAGCGGGAGTGCCGAGCCCGTGCCGGTCGTGCTCCCGCTCGTCGCCATCACCATCGCCGAGGACGGCCGCATGACCGTCACTGTCGACGGGGCGCCGTTCGAGCCGGAGCCGTTCGCGCCGCCGTGGCGGCGGGAGGACTTCGCCCGCGTCCTCGACCAGCTCACCGACCTGCGCCGCTCCCCGGTGCGGGTCGAGGTGCGCGAAGCGGACGGAACCGTGTTCACCGACATCATCACCCCGAGCAGGCGCCGCCGCACCGAACCCGATCCAGAGCCGGCATCGGAAGAACCGGCCCGCCGACCGGCGGCGGAACTCGTCGCGCTGCACGGGGAAGGGTTCGTTCCCGGCGAGGACGTCGCGATCGCCGTCGTCATCGCCCACGGCGATGCCGCCCCGGACGGCACCATGCGCGGCCTCGTCGAAGCCCACCAGCTCGCCGGGACCCCGACCCGCGAGGTCATCCTGCTCGGCCGCGTCTCCGGCACCCTCACGATCGGCCACCCCGAATGAGCACGCCCCGGCCCACGGGAGCGCTCGGGGACGAGCTGAGCAACCTCGGCATCGGCATCCTCATCGGCACGGCGGTCCTCGCCGCCATCCTCCGCGGCGCCGGGTCCGTCGCCGCCTGGATCACCGGCGTCAACCAGCCCACTGGCGGAGTCGAAGCCGGACTGGGCGTGCTGCTGGGCCCCGGTGACCCAGCGACCGCGCTCGGCGCACCGGGCCTGAGCGCCGTGGCGTACTGGATCACCGCCGGTCTGCTGGTCCTCGGCGCCGGAGTGGCCGGCTGGTGGACGTGGCGGTTCTTCCGCGAGCACGGCCGTCAAGTGAATACCGACCCGTACCGCATCGCCGGGATCGCCACCCGCAACGAGGTCGCTAAGGCCGCCTCGGAGGCGGCGCTGCTGCGCCGGGCCGGTCACCTGCGGCCCTCGCTCCACCAGCCGCAGCCGAAGGATGTCGGCTACCGGATCGGCGCCTCACATGGCACGAGCGTCTGGGCGTCCGTCGAAGACAGCATCCTGCTGATCGGCCCGCCCCGCTCCGGGAAGGGCGCCCACATCGTCATCAACGCCATCTTGGACGCCCCTGGCGCGGTCGTCACCACATCGACGCGGCCGGACAACCTGACCGCGACGCTCCGCGCCCGGCAGAAGATCGGCCCTGTCGCGGTGTTCGACCCCCAGCACCTCGCCGAAGGCCTACCCGCCGGGCTCAGGTGGTCACCCATCCGCGGGTGTGAGGACCCTTTGACGGCGATGATCCGCGCGACCGGCCTTGCCGCCGGCACCGGTCTCTCGGCCGGCGGGGTCGAGGGAGGCGGGTTCTGGGAGGGCAAGACGAGGACCGCGCTCCAGGCGCTCCTCCATGCCGCCGCCCTCGATCACCGGCCGCCCTCGGAGCTGTTCCGTTGGACCCTCGACCCCTCCGCCGCCGCGGACGCAGTGGCGATCCTCACCGCGAACCCGCGAGCGGCGACTGGGTGGGCGGACTCGTTGCAGGCGATGATCGACTCCGACCCCCGCACGCGCGACTCCATCTGGCAAGGCGTCTCCCTCGCCCTCGCCGCGCTGGCAGACCCGCGCGTGCTCGACGCCGTCTCGCCGCGCGAGGACGAGGACTTCGACCCCGAAGCGTTCCTCCGCGACCGAGGAACCCTCTATCTGCTCGCCACCGGAGCCGGCGCCAACAACTCCGCTGCGTTGGTGGCGGCGTTCGTGGAAGACGTCGTGGAAGCCGCCCGCCGCCTCGCCGCCACGAGCCCCGGCGCCCGCCTCGACCCGCCACTGCTGCTCGCACTCGATGAGGTCGGCAACCTCGCACCCTTGCCCTCGCTGCCGACGCTCATGGCAGAGGGCGGCGGAACCGGGATCACGACCATGCCCGTACTCCAAAGCCTCGCGCAGGCGCGGGAGAAGTGGTCGGAGAACGCGGCCGGCGCGATCTGGGACGCCGCTATCGTCAAGATCGTCCTCGGCGGAGCGTCGAACTCCAAGGACCTGCACGACCTGACCACGCTCATCGGCGAGCGCGACGAAGTGACCGACTCCACCACGGTCGGAGACCACGGCTCCCGCTCCGCACAGCGCTCCATCCGCCGCGTGCCGATCATGCCGCCCGACACGATCCGCACCCTCCCGTTCGGGACTGCACTGGTGCTGCTGCGCTCCGCACCACCCATCGTCACCCGATTGCGGACCTGGACCGACCGGCCCGACGCGAAACAGCTGCGCGACGACCGGGCCGACATCGAGGCGACGCTGCAGCACCGCTCGGAGGAGCCGCCGGGCGCACCTGCCTGACAGAGCGGCCCCACCGTGGGGTCGCCGCCGATGTCAGAAAGAGGGGCAGTCCAATGGCTCTCCACACGCAGGAATCCGTCTCGGGGTTCATCGCCTCCGACCCGCAGCTCACCTACACGGAGCGGGGCGATGCCCGGTTCTACGCCAAGATCGGGCAGGAGCACTATCGCAAGGAGCCGGACGGGTCGTTCACGCAGACCGAGACGACCTTCCACGACCTCGTGGCGTTCAAGAAGACCGCCGAGCGCGCCCACGACCGGCTCGCCAAGGGAGACAAGTTCGTCGCCGAGGGCTACACCCGCGAGTACGACCGCGCCACGCCGGAAGGCGAGGTGGTCAAGTCCGAGGAGTTCGTCGCGAAGAAGCTCGGCCACGACCTCGCCCGCACGAGCTACGAGGTCGACCGCACCCGCCGCCAGCCCGCCGTCACGCAGGAGACCGCGGGGCAGACCGTCGATGTCGGCGCCCGCCGCGAATCACGCGGCGCCGCACCGGCGCTCGGGCTCTGAACGGCGGTGACCGTGATGAACCAGAACGACACCGCCCCCGAGACCGACGAACCGGACCTGGACGGGGAGGCCGCGGAGTTCGACGGGCCGCTGATCCCGGAGCCTCCGCACCCGATCAACTGGAACCTCCTGACCAGCGAGGAAGCGGAGGCCGAGTGGCTGGAGCTGAACCGCTGGGTCGACTGGCTCCGCCGCACCTACGGGCTGCCTGCTTCGGTAGTTCCGCCGTTCTGGCACCGCCACCCGGAGCTGTTGTGGGAGCTGAGCGCTCTGCACCTGCATTGGCTGTCCGCCTACGACCCGGAGCAGAACGGCTCCGCGCCGCTGGGCTGGCATCGCGACTTCGCCGACGCCCGCCAGCGGCTCCGCGACTGGGTCGCCGCTTCCGGAACCCGTCTCGACCGAGACCGCCCGACCCGGCAGACCACCTGGCCCGGCGAGGACCCGGCAGGCCCGGTCGAGGACACGATCATCGCTCACCGGGATCAGGACTTCGTGCAGTTCGTCCTCGACGATGTCGCCGCGCGCCGCCAGGCCGAGGACGACTTCTATGCCGGACTCGACCCGAACACCGGAGAAGTCGCATGAGCGATACCGGCGGCACGATCGTGGTCTCGCCTCTAATGGACAGTCGGGAGATCGCCGCCTATCTCAAGGTGTCCGAGTCGACTTTGTCGAGGTGGCGTTCGGCTGGTCAGGGGCCGCCGTTCCTGCGGCTGGGCGGGATCGCCCGGTACCGCATCGACGCGGTCGACGCCTGGCTGGCTGGGCTGGAGGACAGCCATGCCCCGGAAGGGTGAGCCGCTCCCGCACGCGCAGCCAAAGCCGGTGCCTCCGGTCGGCGTGAAGATCTCCACCGACCTGGAACGTCGCTCCTACGGCATCCGCGCCCGTGCCCGCTGGACGGACCCGATCAGCAAACGCCGCATCATCCGCTCCGAGATCGTCGATGACGAGGCTGCGGCGCACGAGTTCTTCGACTCGCTGCGGCAGTCATCGGCCAAGGGCATGGACGTGTCCATGACGCTCACCGAGTTCGTCACCACGATCGGCGACCGATGGGCGCGCGGCCTCGACCCCACCTCCACCGGGGAGACCTACGGGTACGGTCTCAAGCTCCGGGTGCTACCTGCCCTCGGGCACCTGCCGGTCGCGCAGATCACCGCCGGGATCATCGACCGCACCATCGATGCCTGGGAGAAACGGCACGGGGCGTCAACGATCAAGAACTCCATCGCCCCGCTCGTGCGGGTCCTCGATGAAGCGGTGCGCGACGGGCTCATCCCGATCAACCCCGCGAAGAACCGTGCCAAGCGCAGCCTGAACCGCAATGCCTTCCGTCTCCAGCCTGCGGAGGATGCTTCCCCGCGCGCGCATGCGATCCCCGACATGGCAACGCTGACGACGCTCGCTGAAGCCTGCGGGAACATTCACCAGTCCTACTCCGACTTCGTCATGCTCGCCGCCCTCCTCGCAGCGCGCTCATCCGAGGTCTCGGGCCTTCAGGCCGGTGACGTCCGGTTCGACAAGAACATCGTGATGATCGCACGGCAGACCTACCCCGGCAAAGGCGGGCTCATCACGAAACAGACGAAAGGCCGGAGAGAACGCCGCGTCCCGATCCTCGACCCGCTCCGCCCGATCCTCGAGCGGCTCGCGGAAGGCAAGGAGCCCGAGGACCGGCTGCTGATCGGCCCGAAGGGCGGCGCTCTCACGACCGCGACCGTGCGGGACGCCACGAACTGGGACCAGATCGTCAGCGATCTCGGCCTGCCCGACCTCACCCGGCACGGCCTCCGGCACACCGGAGCCACCTGGATGGCAGACGCAGGCATCCCGCTGCACGTCCTCCAGGACATCCTCGGCCACGCCTCCGTCGAGACCACACGCGGATACCTGCACCCCGACGACCGCCACCTCGCATCCGCCGCAGAGCAGGCCAACGCCTTCCTCGCCCGATCCGCCAAGGCCAGCAGACCGAGCCGGCGTGAGGCCTCGAGGCCACTGTGACGGGGAGCCGGAAGCCACGACCGGGGGCTCTGGTCCCCTTTTGGTCCCCTTATCCACAGGCGGCGTTTTCCAGAGAGCCAGATATGCCCTCCGACGTCTGTGATGCGGCATCGATGCCTTGGCGAGGGGACCAGAGGGGGACCAACAAAAACCCGTCGTCAGACATGACGAAGCCCCGATGAAAATGGCTTCTCATCGGGGCTTTTCTGTCGGGATGACAGGATTTGAACCTGCGACCCCCTGACCCCCAGTCAGGTGCGCTACCAAGCTGCGCCACATCCCGTGGCATCGATTTTCAGTTGTTCGGGCCGATCAGAGCGGGGTAAACCCCTTGACCCCCAGTCAAGCGCGCTACCAAGCTGCGCCATAGCCCGTGACGAATCGCGGTCATCCGCGCTTCAGCACCCGACGAGCATACCCCACCCGCACCGCCGGACGCGAATCCGGAGCGGGCCGGCCGGGCCGTCGTCGTCAGGGGCGAACGCTGCGACACCCCGGAACGTGAACAAGGGGCCCACGTCCTCTTCACAGACGTGAACCCCTCATCCCTTGACCGAGGGCCACCCGACCGAGAGTCCCCCAGCGACCGCGGCCCCGGCGTACCGGTGGGCCTGGCGGTCTGCACGAACCCTCTCATGACTGAGGGTGCAGTCGTGCACGTGAGAAGCCTAACACGCCGAGCGTCTCCGATCCGCCGTTCCGGGCGGGTCGAAGAGGCGTGTCGGGGGGCTCACGGAGCCCCGCCGCAGGATCAGTACGTGAAGGTCCGGTCCCCCACGCGGAATTCGACGTCCTCCAGGTCCGGGATGGCGTCGCGCGCCCGCTCCGCCGCCTCCCGCATCGTCTCCTCGAGGACCTGGGGATCGGCCTCGAGCAAAGACTGGCCGTACTCGATGACCACCTTCCCGTCCTCCCGAAGCGCCTCGACGTCGACGATGTCCGAACCGGAGGGCAGGGATCGCGTCAGGTCCTCGACGACCTCGGCGGCGCGCTGGTCCGCCTCTGCGAGGGCGCCCTCGGCCTCCTGGCGCAGCTGCCCCAGGTCCACGCGGTCCGAGGCGTCCGCCTCCAGCTCGCTGATCCGGTCCTCGGCCTGGGCGAGCCGGTCCTCCGCGCTCTGCAGCGCGGCCCGGGTCTCGCCGTCGTCGACCGCACAGCCGGATGCGGCCAGCGCGAGCGCGGCCAGGGTGGCCAGGGACAGGGCGGCGGGGCGACGTCGGATGAGGCTCATGCCCTCAGGCTACGAGACGAAGGTGGACGAACGGTGGGAGCCGGCCGGGACGACGACGTCCCCCGGCACGGCAGGCCGAGGGACGTCGTCGGGGCGGGGCCGGATCAGCGGCGGCGACCGCGCTTCTCGCGCACGCGCATCCCGATCTCGAGGGGCGTGCCCTCGAACCCGAAGGTCTCGCGCAGGCGGCGCACGATGAACCGGCGGTACCCGGGGTCCAGGAACCCCGTGGTGAACAGCACGAACTTGGGCGGCCGGCTCGAGACCTGGGTCGCGAACAGGATGCGGGGCTGCTTGCCGCCGCGCAGCGGGTGCGGGTGGGCCGCCACGAGCTCGCCGAGGAACGCGTTGAGCTTGCCCGTGGGGATACGGGTGTCCCACGAGTCCAGGGCGAGGTCCAGCGCGGGGACGAGACGGTCCTTGTGCCAGCCGGTCTTCGCGGAGATGTTCACGCGCGGCGCCCACGCGACGTGCGCCAGGTCCCGCTCGATCTCCTTGGCCAGCTGGAGCCGCCGATCCTCATCCACCTGGTCCCACTTGTTGAACGCGATCACGAGGGCGCGACCGGAGTCCAGCACCATCTGGAGGATGCGCACGTCCTGCTCCGAGATCACCTGCGGCGCCTCGAGCAGCACCACGGCCACCTCCGCGCGGTCCAGGGCGGAGGCCGTACGTAGCGACGCGTAGTAGTCGGCGCCGTGGGCCATGTGCTGCCGTCGACGGATGCCGGCGGTGTCCACGAAGCGCCACAGCCGTCCGCCGAGCTCCACGAGCTCGTCCACGGGGTCGCGCGTGGTGCCGGCCAGGTCGTCCACCACCACGCGGTCCGAGCCGGCCAGCTTGTTCAGCAGCGAGGACTTGCCCACGTTCGGCCGGCCCACGAGGGCGATCCGGCGCGGGCCGCCGCGCGGCACGAGACCGCCGTGGGCGGACTCCTCCGGCAGCGCCTCGAGCGCGGCGTCCAACAGGTCCGCGACGCCGCGGCCGTGCACCGCGGACACCGGGTACGGGTAGCCGAAGCCGAGCGACCACAGGGTGGCGGCGTCGGCCTCCTGGACCATGTCGTCCACCTTGTTGGCGGCCACGATCACCGGGCGGTCCTTGCGACGCAGCATCGAGACCACGGCCTCGTCCGTGGCCGTCATGCCGACGGTGGCGTCCACCACGAACACGACGGCGTCCGCCACGTCCACGGCCAGCTCTGCCTGCTCGGCCACGCGACGGTGGATGCCCTTGGCGTCGTGCTCCCAGCCGCCGGTGTCCACCACGGTGAACTCGCGGCCGTTCCACTCGGCGTCGTAGGAGACGCGGTCGCGCGTCACGCCGGGCACGTCCTCCACCACGGCCTCACGGCGGCCGATGATGCGGTTGACGAGCGTGGACTTGCCGACGTTCGGCCGGCCCACGATGGCCAGCACGGGCGGCACGGGCGCGTCGACGTCCTCGTCGGGCCCGAGCTGCCACGCGTCGAGGAGGGCGGCGTCGTCCTCCTCGAGCTCGTAGTCGGCCAGGCCTGCGCGCAGCGACGCGGCGCGCGCCTCGGCCTCCTCCTCGGTCATGGCGGCGAGCCGCTCGGCCACCTGATCGTCGCCGGCGGGGACGAACTCGTCCTCACCGGAGCGGTGCTGGGGGTTCTCGGTCATCGTCGGCCTCCCTTCACGGCCGGAATGCCGGCCTGGTCCTCGACGGCGGCCAGGACGGCCGCCACGGTCTGCTCGAAGTCGAGCTCGGTGGAGTCCACGAGCGCCACCCCGTCGGCGGGGCGGTCGAACGTGGACACGGTGGCGTCGCGGGCGTCGCGCCCGGCCACCTGACGGTGCAGCGTGCCGGCATCGACGCCGGTCTCCCCCGCCGCGGCCAGCTGGCCCGAGCGGCGGGCGGTGCGCACGGCCTCGGAGGCCGTGAGCAGCACGCGCGCGTGGGCGTCCGGGGCCACCACCGTGGTGATGTCACGGCCCTCGGCGACCATCCGGCCCGCGGCGGCGATCACCGCCCGCTGGCGACGATGCAGCTCCTCACGCACCGGGATGACCACGGCGACGGTGGAGACCGTGTCCGTGACCTCGGGGCCGCGGATCGCCTCGGTGACGTCCGTGCCGCCGACCCGCACGGCCTCGACGTCCGGGTCGGTGGACTGGTCCAGGTCCATGGCGACGGCGGCCGCCGCCACGGCCTCCGCATCGGCCAGGTCGACGCCCTCGTTCAGGCAGTGCCACGCCACGGCGCGGTACATGGCGCCGGTGTCCAGGTACGCGGCGCCGAGACGCCGCGCCACGGCCTTGGACACGGACGACTTGCCCGAGCCCGAGGGCCCGTCCACCGCCACCACGAGCGGCGCGGGTGCGACGTCGTCGCGGGTGTGCTCGGTCATCTCAGACCACCTTCCATCCGGCGGCGGTCAACGCCGCCACGAGTTCGTCCCTGCGGCCGGGCAGCACGGAGACCTCCACCATGCCGACCCGGTGGCCCGAGGCGTGCTCGAGCCGCAGGTCCTCCACGTTCACGTCCGTGCGGCCGACCTCGTCGAGGAGGGCCGCGATCTGCCCGGGGGCGTCGTCCACAATCACCGTGACCACCGCGAACGCCTGCGGCGGCGCCCCGTGCTTGCCGGGCACCCGGGCCCGACCGGCGTTGCCCTCGGCGATCAGCTGCGCCATGTCCAGCCGCGCCCCGGGGGCGGAGGGGTCCTCCAGGGTGCGGATCAACCGGTCCAGGTCCGCCCGCAGCCCGTGCAGCGCCGGCACGATCCGCCCGGCGTTGCCGGAGAGGATCTGCACCCACAGCTGCGGGTCCGACGCCGCGATCCGGGTGGTGTCCCGCAGCCCGTTGCCGGCCAGGGCGAGCGCCTGGTCCGGGGTGTCCTGCAGGCGGGAGGCCACGAGCGAGGCGGCGATCTGCGGCAGGTGCGAGATCAGCGCGACCGACTCGTCGTGGGCGCGGGCCGCCATCCGGTACGGGGTGGCCTGCAGCGTCAGCGCGAGCGCCCGACCGGCCGCGAGGGCGCCCGGGTGCGTCGTGTCCGTCGGGCACAGCACCCACGGCGCCTGCGTGAACAGGGTGCCGCGGGCCGCCACGGGACCGGACCGCTCGGAGCCGGCCATCGGGTGCGTCCCGAGGTACCGGTCGGCGTCCTGCGGGGCCAGGCGGCCGTCGTCGACGGCGGCGCGCACGCCCGCGGCGACCGCCTCCTTCACCGAGGCGATGTCCACCACCACGGCCGCGGGCCAGCGGCGCAGCGAGTCCACCACGACGTCGGCGGTCACGTCCGGCGGCGCGGCCACGACGACGAGGCCCGGGGCGGCGTCGAGGTCGTCGCCCGCGGCGTCCAGGCGGGCGGGGCGTCCGGCGCGGATGTCCGCGGCCACGGCCAGGGCGGCGGGCGAGGGGTCGTGCAGGCGCACGTCCACACCGGCCGCGCTCAGCCCGATGCCGATCGAGGTGCCCAGCAGACCGGTCCCCCGGACGAGGACGGGCTGCGGGATCCCGGCCGGGCCGTCACCGAGCGCGGCGGCGGACTCGGCGGGCGCGCTCACAGGCCGACCAGGGCCTTGAGGTGGCCCAGCTCCTGCGCGTTGAGCGCGCGGACGGTGCCCTGCTTCTGGTCGCCCAGCAGGATGGGGCCCACCTTGACGCGGACGAGCCGCTCGACCGGGTGGCCGATCTCCTGGAACATGCGGCGCACGATGCGGTTCTTGCCCGAGTGCAGCACGACCTCGACGAGCACGTGGCCCGGAGTCGAGTCGACGAGCTTGAACGAATCCACCTGCGCCACGCCGTCCTCCAGCTCCACGCCCTCACGCAGCCGGTTCGAGACGCCCTTGGCCAGCGGGCCGCGGGTCTGCACCACGTAGGTCTTGGGGACCTCGTAGCTGGGGTGGGTGAGGCGGTTGGCCAGCTCACCGTCGTTGGTGAGGATGAGCAGGCCCTCGGTCTCGTTGTCCAGACGGCCCACGTGGAACAGGTGCTCCTGCCCGGGCTTGAGGTAGGTGGCGATCGAGGGCCGGCCCTCCGGGTCCACCATCGTGGAGATCACGCCGCGGGGCTTGTTGAAGACGAAGTACTGCTTGGTCACGTCCGTCTGCACGGAGATGCCGTCCACCCGGATCACGGCCGTGGCCGGGTCCACGCGCACGCCGGGCTCGGTGACGACGACGCCGTCCACCTCCACGCGGCCCTCGGCGATGAGGTCCTCGCTCACGCGCCGGGACGCCACACCCGCCGCGGCCAGCACCTTCTGCAGGCGCTCGCCCGACTCGTCGTGGATGCGGTCGAGGTGGGCGGCCTTGGCCCGGGCGGCGCCGGCGCCGCGGCCGCGGCGACCGCGGGTGCGCGGCACGGCGTCCTCGTCGAAGGGGGCCTCCTCGCGGGGGCCGGCGGCGCCTCGGCGGGCACCGATCTGTCGCTGGTAGTCGCGCTCCTGGAACGGGCCGCCCCGTCGACCGACGGCGGGGGTGCGTCCGGAGCCTCGCGGCTTGCGGGAGTTCATGGGGAGGGCGTCCTTTCGGGTGCGCGTCAACGGCGCCGGTCGGGCCGGCGGCGGACGGGTCAGGGGGTGAGGGACGGCCCGGAGACGGACACGCCCGGCTCCATTCTCGCAGATCGGCGGCGTCGCGTCTCCCGGCCACCGCTCCCCCGGCCGCGAGCGCGCAGAGAACCGGCCCGGTCCCGCGACGGGACCGGGCCGGCGTCGTCGGCGCTCAGCCGACGGTCACGGCGCGCCGCCGCGGCAGATCAGCTCGCGGGCGAGCTGCCGGTAGGCCTTGGCGCCGTCGTGGTTCTCGGCGAACAGGGTGATGGGCGTGGCCGCCACCGTGGCGTCGGCGAACTTGATGGACCGCTTGATGACGGTCTCGAACACGCGGTCCCCGAAGCCGGCCACCAGCGAGCCCACGACCTCCTTGGAGTGCAGGGTTCGCTGGTCGAACATCGTGGCCAGCACGCCGTCGATCTCCAGGTCCGGGTTGAGCCGGTCCTGCACCTTCTCGATCGTCTCGACGAGCAGGGCGACCGCGCGCAGCGCGAAGAACTCGGCGGTCAGCGGGATGATCACGCCGTGCGAGGCGGTCAGCGCGTTGACGGTCAGCAGGCCCAGCGAGGGCTGGCAGTCGATGAGGACCACGTCGTAGTCGTCGCGGACCTGGCGCAGCGCGCGCTCGAGGACCTGCTCGCGGGCCACCTCGTTGACGAGCTGCACCTCGGCCGCGGACAGGTCGATGTTGGCCGGCAGCAGGTCCATGTTCTCGAAGTCCGTCGACAGGATCGCGTCCTTCGCGGTCACCGACCGCTCCATGAGCACGTTGTACACCGTGGTGTCGAGCTCGTGCGGGTTCGCGCCCAGGCCGGCCGAGAGGGCGCCCTGCGGGTCGAAGTCCACCATGAGCACCCTGCGGCCGTAGCCCGCGAGCGCGGCGCCCAGGTTGATGGTGGAGGTCGTCTTCCCGACGCCGCCCTTCTGGTTCACCATCGAGATGATCCGCGCCGGGCCGTGCGAGGTCAGGGGCGCGGGCTCGGGGAAGTCGTGCTTGGGCCGGCCGGTGGGCCCGAGCACGGGCTCGCCGTGGATGGTCATCACGGGGATCGGTTCTCTCGAGGTCACGGCGGCGCCGGCTCCTTCCACGGTGGTCTGCACGCCCGGCCGCGGGCCGCGGCGCGCCGCGGCCGCCGTCGTCGGCGTGTCCGGATCTTCCCCCACCCTAGTGCCTGGCGTTCCCGGGACGACGGCGACGCCGGGGACGGGCCGGTGTCCAGGCTCGTCCCCGGCGTCGCCGGTGGTCGACGGTGCGGCGTGCCGCGCGGGCCCGCCGCCTCCGTCAGCGGGCGGGGTTCCGGTCGCCGTCGGCGGCCATGGCGAAGTTCAGGCTGGAGTCGGGGTGACCCTCGTAGGCCTGCTCGGCGATCGTCGGGGACTGCTGCGGGTCGTGCGCGGCGCCGTCGTGGCCGGCCACGGTCGCCTCGTCGAACTGCAGCTCGCCGCTGAGGACGCGCCGGGCACGCTCGCCGTCGAGCTCGCCCACCCAGCGGCCGACGAGGAGCGTGGCCACGGCGTTGCCGGTGAAGTTGGTCAGGGCGCGGGCCTCGGACATGAACTTGTCGATGCCCACGATCACGCCCATGCCGCCGAGCAGCTCGGGTCGGTGCGCCTGCAGGCCGGCGGCGAGCGTGGCCATGCCCGCGCCGGTGACGCCGGCCGCGCCCTTCGAGGCGATGATCATGAAGACCAGCAGGCCGATCTGCTCGCCGAGGTTCATCTCCGCGCCCATCGCGTTGGAGACGAAGAGCGCGGCCATGGTCAGGTAGATGGCGGTGCCGTCCAGGTTGAAGGAGTAGCCGGTGGGCACGGTCACGCCCACGACGGACTTGTCCACGCCGGCGTGCTCCATCTTGGCGATCAGGCGGGGCAGGGCGGTCTCGGAGGAGCTGGTGGCGAAGATGAGCAGGTACTCCCGGCCCAGGTACTTCATGAGGGACAGGATGCTCAGGCCGGTCACGACCTTCAGGACGGTGCCGAGCACCACCACGATGAAGGCGATGCAGGTCAGGTAGAAGGCGCCCATGAGCAGCGCCATGGCGCCGATCGCGGACCAGCCCGTGGAGCCGACGACGGCGGCGATCGCACCGAAGGCGCCGATCGGGGCGACCCACATCACCATCATGAGGATGCGGAACACGACGCCCTGGATCAGCGTGAGACCACGCAGCAGCGGGGCGTCGGCCGGGCCCATCTGCTGCAGGGCGAAGCCCACGAGCAGGGCGATGAACAGGGTGGGCAGCATCGGCAGGGAGCCGGGGATGATGTCCAGCAGGAACTGGACGGTGCCGTCCACCGCGGCCGTGGGCTTGTTCGGGTCGTAGGGCGTCAGCTTGAGGCCCTCGCCGGGGTGGATGAGGTTGCCGACGACGAGGCCGACGGCCAGCGCGAACGTGGACATCGCCATGAAGTAGACCAGGGCGATGCCGCCCACGCGGCCGACGGTCGCGGCCTTGGCGATCGAGCCGACGCCGAGGACGATCGTGCAGAAGATGACCGGGCCGATCATCATCTTGATGAGGGAGACGAAGCCGTCGCCCAGCGGCTTGAGGGACTTGCCGAACTCGGGGAAGAGCAGGCCGACGGCGGCGCCCAGCACCACCGAGGCGATCACGGCGATGTACAGCCAGTGGGTGCGGTCCTTCTTCCCGCCGGGGCCGGCGGGGCCGAGGTCTCGGCCGGTGGGGTGTGCGCCATCGGGCGTTCCGTTCTCTGCGGTGGTGGGGCGCCGCCGAGCGGTCCGCAGCGGCGCGGGAGGGATGTGACCACTCTCGCGGCCCCGGGTGGTGTCGGTCACGATTGCGGTCATAGTGGTCACGGCGGCCGGCGGACTGCAGGATCGTGGGGGTGGACCGGCGCGTCGCCGGCCCGAGGGAGGAGAGGCATGCGCCACCCGTGGTCGATCGCCCGGCGGATCGCCGTGGTCCACGTGGCGCTCGTGGCGGCCATCGCCCTGTTCAGCGTGTGGAGCGCCTACCTCCAGGCCCGCGAGGTGGCCCAGCGCGTCGAGGAGCGCCACGTCCAGGGCGTCACCACCCTCGTGGCGCGCGACCCCGCGCTCGTCTCGGCCCTGCGGGCCGGCGACGCCCCCGCCTTGCAGGCCGGGATCGACGGCTGGATCGCCGAGGCACAGGTCTCGTGGCTGACCGTGATGGACCCGGACGGGATGCGGTTGGCGAGCTGGCGCCCCGAGCAGGTCGGTGTCCGCTACCCGAAGCCGGTGGACGCCGTCGTCGCCGGGGACACCGTCGTGGAGCTCTCGAGCACCGGTGCGGCGGGCCGTTCGGTGCGCGCGCTCGCACCGGTCGTGGACCCGGAGGACGGCACCGTCCTGGGCGTGGTCACGACGGGCGTGCAGATCTCCGATGTCGCCATCATGGCCCAGGCCCAGATCCCCGGCATCCTGCTCGGCTCGGCCGCCGTGGCCGCCGTCGGCCTGCTCGTCGCCTGGCTCGTGGGCCGGTATCTGAACCGGGTGACGCTCGGACGCGGCCCCGAGCAGATCGCCGAGCAGTTCCTGCTGGCGGAGACGGCCATGGACTCGCTCGAGGCCGGCGTCGTGGTCCTCGCCCCGGACGGGCGGGCCCGCCTGCACAACGACGCCGCCGCGCGCCTGCTCGGCTGGGAGAGCGCGGGCGAGCCTCGACTGCCCACCGAGCTCTCCGCGGCCCTGCCGGGCGCGGTCAGCGGCGAGGCGAGCCTCGCCGCCGGCGGGCGGGTCCTCGTGGTGCAGCAGCGTGTCGTGCGGTCGCCCGGCCGTTCCGACCCCGGCGGGTCGGTCCCGCCGACGGCCCTCGCCGCGGCCGCCCGCGAGGGCGTGACCACCGCCCCGGCGGGATCGCGCGTGCTCGTCCTGCACGACCGCACCGACCTGCAGCGGCTCGGCGACGAGCTCACCGTGGCCCACACCCTGACCACGGCGCTGCGCGCGCAGACGCATGAGCACGCCAACCAGCTGCACACCGCCCTCGCCCTCGTCGAGTCGGGCCGGTTGGAGGCGGCCCGCGCCGTGCTGTCCCGACGCGCCGCGGACGAGGAGGCCTCCGACGACGTCCTCGCCGCCCTGCTGACCGCGCTGGGCAACCTGGTGGACAACGCCCTCGACGCGGCCGCCGCACCCGACCTGTCCGCGGCAGACCGGTGGGTCGACGTCGAGGTGGTCTCGGACGCCGCGGGCCTGCTCGTGCAAGGTGGCCGACGGCGGCCCCGGACCCTCCGACGCGGACCGCGGCCGACTCTTCGACCGGGGCTGGTCGACGAAGCCCGTCGGCGCCGCCGGACGCGGCATGGGGCTGTGGCTGACGCGGCGGATCGCGGAGGAGGCCGGCGGGGTCGCGGACGTCGCGACCGACTCGGGCACCGTGTTCACCGTCGAGGTGCCCCGCACCCCCCGACCCCAGGAGGAGATATGACCGCCCGCCCGTACCGGGTGCTCGTCGTCGAGGACGAGCAGCTGACGGCCGAGACCTACGTGGCGCACCTGGACCGGCTGCCGGGCTTCGAGGTGGCCGCGGTGGCCGGCTCCCTGTTGGCCGCGCGGCAGGTCGCCGCGGCGGGCCTGCACGCGGACGGGCGCTTCCCGTTCGACGTCGTGCTGCTGGACATGAACCTGCCGGACGGGCACGGCCTGGACTTCCTGCACCAACTGCGCGCGGCGGGCTTCCACGGCGGGGTGCTGGCGCTCACCGCGGCCACCGACCTGCCGGTGGTGCGCCGGGCCGTCGCGTACGGCGTGACGCAGTACCTCGTGAAGCCGTTCGGGTTCGACGAGTTCGCGGATCGGCTGGGCGGGTTCCGCGCCGCCTCGGCGATGCTGGCCGGCGACGGCGCCCTCGACGGCCAGGAGCAGGTGGACGCCGTCTTCCGCGTCTCCCGCGAGCGGCGCGCCGAGGCCCTGCCCAAGGGGCTGACCGAGAGCACCCTGCGCGAGGTGGTGGAGCTGCTGGGGGCGGACCCGGAGACCGCCCTGAGCGCGGCCGAGGTGGGCGAGCGCCTGGGCATCTCCCGCGTGACGGCCCGGCGCTACCTCGAGCACCTCGAGCGGATCCGCCGGGTGCGGCGCTCGGCCCGGCACGGCGGCCGTGGCCGGCCCGAGCAGGAGTACCGCTGGGCCGGCCGCACGTGAGCGGGGCTCAGCGGGCCGGGCGCAGCACCCCGGCCAGGGCCTCGAGCACGGCGGGGTCCTCAATGGTCGAGGGCACCGCGTACTCCTCGCCGTCGGCCATCTGCCGCATGGTCTTGCGCAGGATCTTGCCCGAGCGGGTCTTGGGCAGCGCGTCCACCACGACGACGTCGCGGAAGTCCGCCACCGGGCCCACCTCGCGGCGCACCGCCTGACGCAGCTCGTCCAGGAGCGCGGCCTCGGCCTCGGAGCCGGCCTCGGGCGTCTCGACGCCGGACTTGAGGACCACGTAGCCCGAGGGCCGCTGGCCCTTGAGCGGGTCCGCGATGCCGATCACGGCACATTCGGCCACCGCCGGGTGGGCGGCCAGGGCGGCC
The DNA here is from genome assembly GCF_056173395.1 of Micrococcus sp. iso_239. Taxonomy (NCBI): domain Bacteria; kingdom Bacillati; phylum Actinomycetota; class Actinomycetes; order Micrococcales; family Micrococcaceae; genus Micrococcus; species Micrococcus sp. iso_239. Next base: position 1,578,057 of record NZ_CM149672.1, read on the forward strand.
TCGAGGACGCCCGTGGACAGCCGGTGCCCGGAGACGTTGATGACGTCGTCGGTGCGGCCGAGCACGAACACGTAGCCGTCCTCGTCCACGACGCCGGAGTCACCGGTCGCGTAATGGCCGGGGAACGCGCTGAGGTAGGAGTCGATGTAGCGCTGGTCGTCGCCCCACAGGGTGGGCAGGGTGCCCGGGGGCAGCGGCAGCCGCAGGGCGATGTTGCCCTCGGTCCCGGCGGGCACGGGCTCGCCCAGGCCGTCCAGGACCACGAGATCGACGCCCGGCGAGGGCACCGAGGACGAGCCGATCTTCACCGGCAGCTGCTCCAGGCCCACCGGGTTCGCCGCGATGGCCCACCCGGTCTCGGTCTGCCACCAGTGGTCGATCACCGGCATGCCCAGCAGGCCCTCGATCCACCGCTGCGTCTCCGGGTCCAGGCGCTCGCCCGCGGCGAAGAAGTGCCGCAGGGAGGACAGGTCGTGGGCCTGGAGCAGCTCGCCCTCGGGGTCGGCGCGGCGGATCGCGCGCAGCGCCGTGGGGGCCGTGAAGAAGGAGCGCACGCCATGGTCCTCGATGAGCCGCCAGAACGCGCCGGCGTCGGGCGTGCCCACGGGCTTGCCCTCGTACATGACCGTGGTGGCCCCGGCCAGCAGCGGGCCGTAGACGATGTAGGAGTGCCCCACGACCCAGCCCACGTCCGAGGCCGTGCACATCGCCTCCCCCGGGCCGACGTCGTAGATGTGCTCCATGGTCCAGCGCAGGGCGACGGCGTGGCCCCCGTTGTCCCGGACGACGCCCTTCGGCTTGCCCGTGGTGCCCGAGGTGTAGAGCACGTACAGCGGGTCGGTGGCCTGCACCGGGACGCAGTCGGCCGGCTCGGCGGCCGCGACGGCCTCGCCCCAGTCCTCCCAGCTCGCGCCACCGCGCCCGTCGGCGTCCGCGAGCGCGGTCTCGAAGCCCTCGCGGTGGTGGACCAGCACCGTGCGCACGGGGTGCGCGGCGGTCTCGAGCGCCTCGGCCACGGCGGGCAGGTATTCGACCCGGCGCTTGGGCTCGATGCCGCCGGAGCAGGTGAGCACGACGTCGGGGGCGGCGTCGTCGATGCGGGAGGCGAGCTCGCGCGGGGCGAAGCCGCCGAAGACCACGGAGTGCACCGCGCCGAGCCGCGCGCACGCCAGCATCGCGATGTGGGCCTGCGGGATCATCGGCAGGTACACGAGGACGCGGTCGCCCTTGCCGACGCCGCGCGCGGCCAGGGCGCCGGCCAGGCGGGCCACCGCGTCCGTGAGCTCGGCGTACGTGTAGCGGGTGACCTCACCGGTCATCGCGGAGTCGTGGATCAGCGCGACGGCGTCCCCGCGGCCCGCCTCGACGTGCCGGTCCAGGCAGTTGAAGGCGGTGTTCAGCTCGCCGTCCGGGAACCAGCGGTACAGAGGCGCGGCGGAGTCGTCGAGGGCGCGCGTGGGCGCGACGGTCCAGTCGATGGCGCGCGCCGCGTCGAGCCAGAACCCCTCGGGGTCGCGGAGGGAGCGGGCGTGGGCGTCGGCGTACGCGCCGGAGGGACGGTCTTCGGCGGGGGCATCGTGGGTCGCCATGCGCCCAGGGTAGTGCCGTGGATCACAGGGGGCAAGGGATCTGTATACATTTCGTGCCCCGTCAGTGAGGCGTGGCGGCACGCGCGAGACCCGCGCCGGGGACGCACCACCCAGCCCCCGCACGCCGGACGACGCTCCCCGTGGACGGCGTCGCCCGGCACGCGCATCGGACACACCCCCTGCCCTCGGCGGGACTGTTGTGTATACACTGGCGGCATGCGAGCGAGCGAGCGGGCGTACCAGGCCCTGAGGGCGGAGATCCTCGACTGGTCCCTCCCTCCGGGCGCGGGCCTGGGCGAGGTGGAGCAGGCCGAGCGCCTGGGCATCTCGCGCACCCCTCTGCGCGAGGCGCTCTCCCGCCTGGTGGCCGACGGCCTGGCCGAGCAGGCCCCGGGCCGGGGCATCGTCGTCGCCGACCTGTCCCTCGAACAGGCGGACCAGCTGTTCGACCTGCGCATCGCCCTCGAGTCCCTCCTGGCGCGCCGGGCCGCGCAGCGGGCCACCCCGGAGGCGGCCGAGCGGTTCACGGTCCTCGCGGGCCGTTTCCAGGAGGCCGAGGCGGCCCTGCGCGGCGGGACCGACCCGGCGGACTACTACGCGATGACGGCCGAGCTGGACAGCCGGCTGGACGAGGCCGCCGCGAACCCCTACCTCGTCTCCACCCTGCGCACCCTGCGCCTGCACCTGGCGCGCCTGCGCCGACTGGCCGCGGACGACCCGGCCCGCCTCGCGGCCTCCGCCGCGGAGCACGCGGACATCGCCGACGCCGTCGGCTCGGGCGCCGCAGACCTCGCGGAGGCGACCACGCGGGTCCACCTGCACCACGCCTTCCACCATCTGACCCGGCGCGGCCGCGCCGAGGAGACCCCGACCCTGCTGACCCCCACCGAAGGAGACCGACCATGAAGAACCATCACGTGCGCGTCCACCGCTCCGAGGAGAACCTCGAGCGCAAGGACCAGCTGGCCTGGAAGCTGGCCGAGGTGGCCGTCGACGACGTCGAGGTGCTGCCCGAGGTCGAGGAGATGATCATCAACCGGATCATCGACAACGCCTCCGTCGCCGTCGCCTCGCTGAAGCGCGGCCCGATCGTCGCCGCCCGCGCCCAGGCCCTGTCCCACCCGGTCTCCACCGGCGGTGCGGGCGCCTCCGTGTTCGGTGTGGAGCAGAAGGTCTCCCCCGAGTGGGCCGCATGGGCCAACGGCGTGGCCGTCCGCGAGCTGGACTACCACGACACGTTCCTGGCCGCCGAGTACTCCCACCCGGGCGACAACATCCCGCCGATCCTCGCCGTCGCCCAGCACACCGGCCGCTCCGGCAAGGACCTGATCCGCGGCATCGCCACCGGCTACGAGATCCAGGTGGACCTCGTGAAGTCCATCAACCTGTACGGCCACAAGATCGACCACGTGGCCCACATCGGCCCCTCCGCCTCCGCCGGCATCGGCACCCTGCTCGGCCTGGACACCGAGACCATCTTCCAGGCCATCGGCCAGGGCTTGCACACCACCACCGCCACCCGCCAGTCCCGCAAGGGCGAGATCTCCACGTGGAAGGCCCACGCCCCGGCGTTCGCCGGCAAGATGGCCGTCGAGGCCGTGGACCGCGCCATGCGCGGCCAGACCTCCCCCGTCCCGATCTACGAGGGCGAGGACGGCGTGATCGCCTGGCTGCTGGACGGCCCGGACGCCTCCTACGAGGTGCCGCTGCCCGAGCAGGGCGAGCCCAAGCGCGGCATCCTGGACACCTACACCAAGGAGCACTCGGCCGAGTACCAGGCCCAGGCCTGGATCGACCTGGCCCGCAAGCTCCACAGGGAGCACCCGGAGGCCACCGACCCGGCGAACGTCGAGTCGGTGCTGATCAAGACCTCGCACCACACCCACTACGTGATCGGCTCGGGCGCCAACGACCCGCAGAAGTACGATCCGACGGCCTCGCGCGAGACCCTCGACCACTCGATCCCCTACATCTTCACCGTGGCCCTGCAGGACGGCTCCTGGCACCACGTGGACTCCTACGCCCCCGAGCGCGCCCAGCGCGAGGACACCGTGGCCCTGTGGCACCGGGTGACCACCGTGGAGGACCCGGAGTGGACCCGCCGCTACCACTCGCTGGACCTCGCGGAGAAGGCGTTCGGCGGAGCGGTGGAGATCACCCTCAAGGACGGCACCGTCATCACCGACGAGATCGCCGTGGCCGACGCCCACCCGCTCGGCGCCCGGCCGTTCGCCCGCGAACAGTACATCCAGAAGTTCCGCACCCTGGCCGAGGGCATCGTCTCGAAGGAGGAGCAGGACCGCTTCCTGGCCGCCGCCGAGCGCGTGGCCGAGCTGCAGCCCGGCGAGCTGGACCAGCTGAACATCCTGGCGGACCCGGCGTTCCTGTCCGAGGCCGACCTCGCCGCCGCCCCGAAGGGCCTGTTCTGATGCTGTACTCGACGAAGACGGCCGAACAGAAGCGGATCGACCTGCGGCAGACCCTGAAGCAGGGCGGCGCCCAGCAGTTCCCGGGCGCGTTCACCCCGCTGACCGCCAAGCTGATCCAGGAGAAGGGCTTCCCCGGGGTGTACATCTCCGGCGGCGTGCTCGCGAACGAGCTGGGCCTGCCCGACGTCGGGCTGACCACGCTCACCGAGGTGGCCGTGCGCGGCGGGCAGATCGCCCGCCTCACGGACCTGCCGTGCCTCATCGACGCGGACACGGGCTTCGGCGAGCCGATGAACGTGGCCCGCACGGTGCAGGAGTTCGAGAACGCCGGCCTGGCCGGCTGCCACATCGAGGACCAGTTCAACCCCAAGCGGTGCGGCCACCTCGACGGCAAGAACATGGTGGAGCTCGACACCGCGGTCAAGCGCATCGCCGCCGCCGTCCACGCCCGCCGGGACCCGAACTTCCTCATCATGGCGCGCACCGACCTGCGTGCCGTGGAGGGCCTGGACGCCGCGATCGCCCGCATGAAGGCGCTCGTGGAGGCCGGTGCGGACGCGATCTTCCCGGAGGCCCTGAAGGACATCGGCGAGTTCGAGACCGTGTGTCGCGAGCTGGAGCCCCTCGGGGTCCCGGTCCTGGCGAACATGACCGAGTTCGGCAAGTCCGAGCTGTTCACCCGCCGGCAGCTGGCCGACGCCGGCGTCGCGATGGTGATCTACCCGGTCACCCTGCTGCGCTCCGCGATGGGCGCCGCCGAGCGCGTGCTCCACGCCATCAAGGAGGAGGGCACCCAGCAGTCGCAGGTGGAGCAGATGCTCACCCGCGCCCGCCTCTACGAGCTGGTGGACTACGAGGGCTACAACGCCTTCGACACGGGCATCTTCAACTTCGACGTGCCCACGCTCGACATCGGCGCCAACCACGCCGACCTCTGACCCGTCACCGGGCCCGCCCGTGCGCGGGCGGGCCCCACTCCCCGAGGAGGGACACCATGACCGAGACCGAGATCAAGAAGGGCCTGGCCGGCGTCGTCGTGGACACCACGGCGATCTCCAAGGTCAACCCGGAGACGAACTCCCTGCTGTATCGCGGCTATCCCGTGCAGGACCTGGCCGCGCAGCTTTCGTTCGAGGCCGTCGCGCTGCTGCTCTGGACGGGCGAGCTGCCCACGGACGAGGAGCTGACCGCGTTCGAGCGCTTCGAGCGCACCCACCGTGCCCTCGACCCGAAGGTGAAGCAGGCCATCGACCTGCTGCCCACCGACTGCCACCCCATGGACGTCGGCCGCACCGCCGTGTCCGTGCTCGGCGCGAACCACCCGAAGGCGGAGGACTCCTCCCCCGAGGCCGAGCTGGAGAAGGCCCAGGCGCTGTTCGCGGCGTTCCCAGCCGTCGTCGCCTACGACCAGCGCCGTCGCCGCGGCCAGGAGGTGGTGGAGCCGCGTGAGGACCTGGACTACTCGCAGAACTTCCTGTGGATGACGTTCGGCGAGGAGGCCGCCCCGGAGGTCGTGGACGCGTTCCGCGTCTCGATGGTGCTGTACGCCGAGCACTCGTTCAACGCCTCGACCTTCACCGCGCGCGTGATCACCTCGACGCTCTCCGACCTGCACTCGGCCGTGACCGGTGCGATCGGCGCGCTCAAGGGCCCGCTGCACGGCGGCGCCAACGAGGCCGTGATGCACACCTTCGACGAGATCGGCATCCGGAAGGAGGAGTCCCGTGAGGACGCCGCCGCCCGAGCGAAGGCATGGATGGAGGACGCCCTGGCCCAGAAGAAGAAGGTCATGGGCTTCGGCCACCGCGTCTACAAGAACGGCGACTCCCGCGTGCCCACCATGAAGGCCGCACTGGACCGGATGATCGAGCACTACGGCCGCGAGGAGATGCTCGGCCTGTACGACGGTCTGGAGCAGGCCATGGACGAGGCCAAGCAGATCAAGCCGAACCTCGACTACCCCGCCGGCCCGACGTATCACCTCATGGGCTTCGACACCGAGCTGTTCACGCCGATCTTCATCGCCTCACGCATCACCGGCTGGACCGCCCACATCATGGAGCAGCGCGCCGCGAACGCGCTGATCCGCCCGCTCTCGGCCTACGACGGCCCCGAGCAGCGGGAGCTGCCGGCGGGCTGAGCCTCGTGAGGGGCGGTCGGGGCGACTTGTCGGAGGTGTAGACGCAGATCACCTCCGACACGTCGCCCCATTCGCTCGCGGCGCGGTGCCGCGTGCACGACGACGGCGGGTCGCCCCGGGTGGGGCGGCCCGCCGTCGTCGTGTCGTCATCGGTGCGACGCCCTCGCAGAGTGGTCACGACACGCCGCGTGCCGGGCGCGGCGACGGCGTGTCGTGACCACTGTGTCGGGCCGGTCGTCGGCCCCTCAGCGCCGGGCCGCCGCGTCGGCGCGGCGGGCCAGGCCGGCGGCGACGAGGCCGGCGAACAGCGGGTGCGGGCGGGTCGGCCGGGAGGAGAACTCCGGGTGGGCCTGCGTGGACACGTAGTACGGGTGCACGTCCCGGGGCAGCTCCACGAACTCCACGAGGGCGCCGTCCGGGGAGGTGCCGCAGATCGCGAGACCGGCCTCCTCGAGGCGGTCGCGGTAGGCGTTGTTCACCTCGTAGCGGTGGCGGTGGCGCTCGGTCACCTCGGTGGTGCCGTAGGCCTCGGCCACCACGGAGCCCGGGCGCAGGGTCGCGGGGAAGGCGCCCAGGCGCATGGTGCCGCCGAGGTCCCCCTCGCCGGCCACGATCTGCTCCTGCTCGGCCATGGTGGCGATCACGGGCGAGGCGGTCTCCGGGTCGAACTCGGTGGAGTCCGCGTCCTCCAGGCCGAGGACGTTGCGGGCGTACTCGATGACCATGGACTGCAGGCCCAGGCACAGACCCAGCGTCGGGATCCGCTGCTCGCGGGCGTGCCGCAGCGCGCCGAGCTTGCCCTCGAGCCCGCGCACGCCGAAGCCGCCGGGCACACACACGGCGTCGACGTCCGCGAGCGCCACCGCCGCGCCCTCGGGGGTGGCGCACTCGTCCGCGGCCACCCAGCGGATGCCCACCTTGGCCCGGTGGGCGAAGCCACCGGCGCGCAGCGCCTCGGTGACGGACAGGTAGGCGTCCGGCAGGTCCACGTACTTGCCCACGAGCGCCACCGTGAGCTCGTGCTCCGGGTGGTGCACGGCGTCCATGAGGGCATCCCACGCGGTCCAGTCCACGTCCTTGAACTTCAGGTCCAGGGACTGCACCACGTGGGCGTCGAGGCCCTGGTCGTGGATGACGCGGGGGATGTCGTAGATGGAGGGGGCGTCGGCGCAGTTGACGACGGCGTCCTGCGGGACGTCGCACATGCGGGCGATCTTGCCGCGGACATCGTCGGGGACGGCCCGGTCCGAGCGCAGCACGATCGCGTCCGGCTGGATGCCGATCGAGCGCAGGGCGGCCACGGAGTGCTGGGTGGGCTTGGTCTTGAGCTCCTGCGAGGGGCCGATGTACGGCACGAGGGAGACGTGCAGGAAGAAGACGTCGTCGCGGCCGACGTCCTGGCGGACCTGGCGGGCGGCCTCGAGGAAGGGCTGCGACTCGATGTCGCCGACGGTGCCGCCGATCTCCGTGATGATCACGTCCGGGGCGGGGCGGTCGCCGCGGGGCTCCGCGGGCAGGCGCATCCGGCGGCAGATCTCGTCGGTGATGTGCGGGATGACCTGGACGGTGTCCCCGAGGTACTCGCCGCGGCGCTCGCGGGCGATCACGGTGGAGTACACCTGGCCGGTGGTCACGTTGTCCAGGCCGTCGAGGTCCTCGTCGAGGAAGCGCTCGTAGTGGCCGATGTCCAGGTCCGTCTCGGCGCCGTCCTCGGTGACGAACACCTCGCCGTGCTGGAACGGGTTCATGGTGCCCGGGTCCACGTTGAGGTAGGGGTCGAGCTTCTGCATCACCACCCTGAGCCCGCGCGCCTTGAGCAGGTGGCCGAGCGAGGAGGCCGTGAGCCCCTTGCCGAGGGAGGAGGCGACACCGCCGGTCACGAACACGTGACGGGTGACGCGCGTGGACGTCTGAGTACGAGAAGTTCGTTTCACCACGGATTTTGAGCGTATCAGGTGCGGGGCTCAGCGCGCGCGCGGATGCGCGGCGGAGTAGACCTCGCGCAGGGAGTCCACGGTGACGAGGGTGTACACCTGCGTGGTGGTCACGGACGCGTGCCCGAGCAGCTCCTGGACCACGCGGACGTCCGCGCCGCCGGCCAGCAGGTGCGTGGCGAAGCAGTGGCGCAGGGTGTGGGGCGAGACGTCCGCCTCGAGGCCGGCGCGCTCGGCCGCCCGCTTCAGCACGGCCCACGCGGACTGCCGGGAGAGCCGGCCCCCGCGGGCGTTGACGAACAGGGCGGGCGTGGAGCGTGTGACTCCCGCCATGATCGTGGGCCGTCCCCGCACCAGCCATGCGTCGAGCGCGGCGGCCGCGTAGGAGCCGATCGGCACCACGCGCTCCTTGGACCCCTTGCCGAACAGGCGGACCACGGGCTGGCCGCCGTCGTCCCCGGTCTGCGCGAGCCCCACCACGTCGTCGACGTCGAGGCCGACCACCTCGGAGATGCGGGCGCCGGTGCCGTAGAGGAACTCGAGCAGCGCGCGGTCCCGCAGTCCGGCGGGGGTGTCGACGGGCACGGCCTCCAGCAGCGCCGTCACCTGCTCCACGGGGAGCGCCTTCGGCAGGCGGTCGCCCGGCTTCGGCGGGTGGACGTCGCGGGCGGGGTCGGCGGGCGTGAGTCCCTCGAGGGCCCAGAACCGGTGCAGGCCGCGCACGGCCGCGAGCACGCGGGCCGCCGAGCGGACCGCGAGGGGCCGCCCGCCGTCCTCGCCGGTGCCCAGCGCCCGCAGGAAGCCGGAGACGTGGCCGGGGTCGACGTCGGCGGGGGCGCGCACCCCGTGGGCTTCGAGCCAGCGGCGGTAGCGCTCGAGGTCGCGGCGGTAGGCGGCCAGCGTGTTCGCGGCGAGGCCCCGCTCGACGGCCAGGTGCTCCAGGTGGCGGCGGAACGGGGCCGCGAGCGCGGACTCCGCGCCCCGGCCCCCACGGGCCTCGGCCTCGCCGCTCCCCCGGGCGGCCGGGTCGGTGCTCACGCGGGCCAGTCCGCCCCGGGGCCGTGGCGGTCCGGGACGAAGGGGGCGTCCACGGGGCGCAGGCGCCGCCACCCCTGGGCGCGGTGGGCGCACAGGGCGAGGATCGCCACGACCGTGGAGGGGTTGTGCACGCGCCCATCCAGGACGGCGTCGGTCACCTCGTCGACGCCGACCCACACGAGCGGCATGGCGGCCTCCTCGTCCTGCCGGGTGTGCCGCTCGCCGTCGGGGATCTCTTCGATCTGACGGGCCAGGAACACGCGGATCGCCTCGCTGGAGCCGCCCGGGGTCGTGTAGTAGTCGACGAGGGTGTGCCACTCGAGGGCGCGCAGGTCGGCCTCCTCGGCCAGCTCACGGACGGCGACCTGGTGGAGGTCCTCCCCGTCCACGTCCCGCAGGCCCGCCGGGATCTCCCACAGCTCCATGCCCACGGGGTGGCGGTACTGGCGGACGAGGGCCACCTGCTCGCGGGGGCCGGTGGTGGTGAGCTTGGTGCGGACCGCGAGGATCGCCACGGCGCCCGGGTGCACCATCAGCTCCCGGGTCAGGGGATCCTGGGACTTGTCCGCCGGGTCCAGGCGGAACGACTCCCGGGCGATGTCCCACACTCGGCCTTCGTAGACGGTCTTCGACTTCTTCACCGGGCGGGGGACGTGCAGGTCGCGCAGGGGCGAGCGTCCCGCGGACGCGGGGATCTCAGGCATGGGGCGATCCTTTCATGTCGGGGCGGCGTCCGCGGACCGGGTCAGCCGCGTTCGCGGGCGGAGGACTCGAGCAGCTCCCGGGCGTGCTCGCGGGCCGCCGCGGAGTCCCCGTGCCCGGCGAGCATGCGGGCGAGCTCCTCGACCCGTTCGTCGGCCGTCAGCGTCACGACGTCGGAGGTGGTCACACCCGCGGCCGGGTCCGAGTTCTTCTCCACCCGCACGTGCCGGTCCGCGTAGGCGGCGACCTGGGGCAGGTGCGTCACGGCGATGACCTGCACGTGGCGGGCGAGCCGGGCCAGGCGGGCCCCGATCCGCACGGCGGCCTCACCGCCCACGCCGGCGTCGACCTCGTCGAACACGAAGGTGGGCACCGGGTCCGTGGCGGCCAGGACCACCTCGAGGGCGAGCATCACGCGGGAGAGCTCGCCGCCGGAGGCGCCGCGGCCCAGGGGCCGGGGCTCGACGCCCGCGTGGGGGCGCAGGGCGAGCGTGACGTCCTCAGCGCCGTACGGGCCGAGACCGTCCCCGGCGACCGGCGTCAGTCCCACGTGGAAGGAGGCGTCCGGCATGAACAGGGCGTGCAGCTCCTCGGTCACCGCGGTCTCGAGCCGCTCGGCGGCCGCGGTGCGCAGGGCGGTGAGGGTCGCGGCCCGTTCGCGCAGCGCGGCGTCGAGCCGGTCGACCTCCGCCTCGAGCTCCTCGAGGCGGCCGGAGTCGCCCTGCAGCTCGTCCAGGCGCGGACGCTGGGTCCGGGCCCAGTCGATCACGTCGGCGAGCTCCGGCCCGTAGAGCCGCTGCAGTCGTGTGAGCTCGGCCAGCCGCGACTGGGCCGCGTCGAGGTCGGAGGCCGCGTCGGCGTCCAGGTCAGCGGTGTAGCGGGCCAGGTCGCCGGCGATGTCCGTGAGCACGACGGCGGCCTCGGCCAGGCGCGCGGCCGCGGCGGCGAGCTCGGGGTCGTCGCCGGGGGCGGCGAGCACGGCCTGCTGCGCCGCCTCCACGAGGCTGACGGCGCCGGGGGTCTCGTCCATCGTGTCCACGTCGGGGCCGGCCAGTCGGGCGTGTGCCTCCCCGGAGGCGGCGCGCAGCTCCTCGACGTCCTCGAGCCGGCGGATGAGAGCCCGCAGCTCCTCGTCCTCGCCCTCCTGCGGCTCGGCGAGGTCGATCTCCTCGAGCGAGCGCTGGAGCGCCTCGGCTTCGCGGGCCCGCTCTTGGCGGTGGGCGGTGAGCTCCTCGCGCTCCCGACGCGCGGCGGTCCAGGCGGCGTGGTCCGCGCGGTAGGCGCGCAGGGCCGCGGCGAGCTCGGCGCCGCCGAACGCATCGAGGGCGTGCCGCTGGGCGTCGGCGCCCTGGAGGCGGACCTGGTCGTTCTGGCCGTGCACGGCCACGAGGGTCGCCCCGATCTCGGCGAGCAGGCCGACGGGCACGGTCCGCCCGCCGGCGGCGGCGCGCGAGCGGGTCCCCTCCCCGGACGCCGTGACGCTGCGGCTCAGGACGAGCTCCCGGACGCCCTCGTCGGCCTCGTCCAGCACGGCCCCGGCGTCCTCGGCGAGGGCGAGCGCGGCGTGCGCCTCGGGCAGGCGGACGCCGGCGTCCACGACGGCACGGGACGAGCCCCGGCGGACCGCGCCCGCGTCGGCGCGAGCGCCGAGCAGCAGGCCCAGGGCGGTGACCACCATGGTCTTGCCGGCGCCGGTCTCGCCGGTGACGACGGTGAAGCCGGGGTCCAGGTCCACGGTGGCCTCGCCGATCACGCCGAGCCCCGAGATCCTCAGATGGTCGATCATGCGTCCTCCCCGGGGTGACGCGCCCCGCGGTCGCGGTGGCGCTGGATGTCCGCGGGCGAGAGCACCGACAGCGGCATGGTGGCCGGTTCGACGACGTCGGGACGCGGCCCCGCGTGCCGCGGCTCGACGGTCTCCACCGCGTGGAGCACGCCCGCCCGCTCCTGGGCGGTGACGGGGCCGCGCCAGCCGTCCGTGGGCAGCCGGAACTTGCGCACGAGCCGTTCCGCGAAGGGCGTCGGGTTGAGACGGGCCAGGCGCACCGGCTCCGCCGACCGGGACACCTCGATCCGGGCCTGCGGCGGCAGTTCGACGGTGCGCCGGCCGTCACACCACAGCACACCGGTCTCGCGGGTGCGGGTGAGCACGTCCACGCCGATCGTGGAGCGCGGACCCACCACGAGGGGGCGGGTGAACAGGGCGTGGGCGCTGATGGGCACGCACAGCAGGGCCTCCACGGAGGGCCACACGACGGGGCCCCCGCCGGAGAAGGCGTAGGCGGTGGAGCCGGTGGGGGTGGCCAGGACGACGCCGTCGCAGCCGAAGGCCGTCAGCGGCGAGTTGTCCACGGAGACGACCACCTCGAGCATCCGCTCCCGGTGGGACTTCTCCACGGAGGCCTCGTTGAGGGCCCACGTGCGGGCCACCTCGCGGCCCTCCACGAGCACGACGACGTCCAGGGCCATGCGCTCGATCACTACGTAGGACTCCGAGGCGATCGCCTGGACGGTGCGGTGCAGGTCGGTGCGCTCGGACTCGGCGAGGAAGCCGACGTGGCCCAGGTTCACCGCCAGCAGTGGCACGTTGTGGCCGCGGACGAAGTCGGCCGCCCGCAGCACCGAGCCGTCGCCGCCGAGGACGAGGCCGAGGGTGATGTCCTCGAGCTCGCAGTCGACCCCGAGGGCCTCCGGCGCGAACTCCGGGGGGTCCCCCGCGGCCGCGCGGATGGCGGCCACGTCCTGTTCGAGCATGACGCTGACCAGGCCCTCCTCCGCGAACATGCGGGTGGCCTGCAGCGCCGCGCTGATGGCGTCCTCGCGGCCCGTGTGGGTCAGGACGAGGACACGACGTCCGGGGGTGTAGGGCATGGTTCCTTCCGCGAGCCGGGGTGCCGGGCACTGCGCTCCAGGATAGCCACGAGATCGGACACGCGAACCGGTGGCCCCGCGCCCGTGGACGGGCGGCGCCCCCCCGGACGCGGGTCAGGACCAGTCGATGTGGGCGCCCCGGACCCACCCGGCGGCGCGCTCGTCGGCGGGCGTGGCCGGGCTCGTCCTGCCGGCCGGGTCGTCGGCCGCGGTGGCGTCGGGGCGGTGGAGCCGCAGGAAGAACTCGGCGTTCCCGTCCTGGCCGGCCAGGCCGGATCGGGTGAGGCCGCGGGGGGCGAGGCCGGCGCCCAGCGCGGCCGCGGCCACCCCGGCGACGGCGTCGCGGCGGGCGTCCGGATCGGTGACGACGCCGGAGCGCGGCAGGGCGCGCCGCCCGACCTCGAACTGGGGCTTGACCATGAGCAGCAGCTCCGCGCCGGGTCGGCACACGCCCGCGAGCGGGGCGAGGACGAGGCGCAGCGAGATGAAGGACAGGTCGGAGACCACCAGGTCCACCGGACCGTCGATGTCCTCGGCCCTGAGGTCGCGGACGTTGAGCCCCTCGCGCACGAGGACGCGGGGGTTGGCCCGGACGGTCGGGGCCAGCTGGTCGTGGCCCACGTCCACGGCGGCCACCCGTTCGGCGCCCCGCTCGAGGAGGACCTGGGTGAATCCGCCGGTGGAGGCCCCGGCGTCGAGCGCCCGGCGGCCGGCCACGGCGACGTCCGGGAACGCCTCGAGCGCGCTGACGAGCTTGTGGGCCGCACGGGAGACGTACCGCGGGCCCGGGTCGCGCAGGCGCAGCGTGGCGTCGGCGGCCACGCGGTCGGAGGGCCGGCGCACCGGGCGGCCGTCGAGGAGGACCTGCCCCGCGCGGATGAGCGCCGCGCCCTCCGTGCGGGAGCGGGCCAGGCCCCGGGCGGCCAGGGCGACGTCGGCGCGTGCGGTCTCAGCCACGCCGTGGGTCCGCGGAGCCCTCGGCCCCGCCGGCGAGCAGAGCGGGCAGGTGCGCACGGACCCACGTGGGCCGGTCCGGCCCGGGGGCGGCGGCCGCGGTCTCGCGCGTGTCGATGCCGGTCAGGACGAGCACCGTGTCGAACCCCGCCGCGTTGCCGCCGCGGATGTCCGTGTCCAGGCGGTCGCCGACCACGAGGGGACGGGCCAGGCCGAGGGCCTCGGCCGCCGTCCGGAACAGTCGTGGCTCGGGCTTGCCCGCCGCGACGGGCGCGGTGCCGGTGGCCCGGCCCACCGCCTCGACGAGGGCCCCGTTGCCGGGGGCGATCCCCTCCGCGCGCGGGATCGAGGTGTCCAGGTTGGTGGCGACCCAGGTGGCCCCGGCGCGCACGGCGTACGCCGCCTCCGCCAGATCGGCCCAGCCGAGACCGGGGTCGAAGCCCTGGATCACCGCGTCGGGGCGCTGCGCCGCGGACGCGACCACCTCGTAGCCCCGCTCCTCGACCACGGCGCGCAGGTACGCCGAGCCGACCACGAGCACCCGGCCGGTGCGGCGGCCGAGCGTCTCCTCGAGCAGGTCGACGCCCGCCGGTGCGGAGCCGAAGACCTGCCCCGCCTGCGCGGGCACCCCGAGCGTGCGGAGATGCTCGGCCACAGACTCCGGCGCGCGGGAGGCGTTGTTCGTCACGAACCCGACCGGCACGCCCCGTTCCTGCAGCGTCGACAGCGTCTCGACCGCCCCGGCGATCGCGCCGCCTCCGGCGTAGACGACGCCGTCCAGGTCGCAGAGCAGCCCGTCGTGACCGGCGAAGAACGTGGCGCTCACCGCTCGTCTGCCTCCGGGGCCTCGAGGGCGTCGAACAGCGACAGCTGGTTCGGGTCGACCTCGTCCGGCGCGTCGACGGCGGCCGGCGGCTCTGCGGCGGCCTCCGGCCGGGGCGCCTCGGTCGGCTCCGTGGCGGCCTCCGGCTCCTCGGCCGGGGATCCGTCCGCCGTCGGCTCCGCACCGGCCTCGGCCGCATACCGCTCGTGGCGCCGGTCGCGGGGGGACGGGCGGCGGTCCCGGGGGTCCTCGACCGGCTCGGTGTCCACGTCGATGATCTCCGGGTCCGCGAACCCGCCCACGCCGAGGGCCTTCTCCGCGACGCGCACGGCACGCGCCCAGAGCCGAGCCTCGTCGCGGCGCCCCAGGGCGAGCAGCACGTCGGCCTGACGCTGGAACAGCCGGGGAGAGAAGGGGTAGCCGCGCCGCCGGTCCAGTTCCGGGATCTGCAGGGCCTCATGGGCACCCTGAAGGTCGCCGGCGTCCTCGCGGATGCCGGAGACGACCATGGCCAGCTCGGCCCGCGCCGCCCGGTCCAGACGCGAGGCATCCACCTCGGCGGCCAGCTGCAGGGCCTTCTCCGTGCGGCCGAGGGCACGCTCGCTGTCCACCTGCGCGGCGATGTGGGTGTCGTCGCCCGTCATGCGCCGGTAGGTGCGGAACTCGCGCAGCGCGTCGGCGTACTCCCCCGCCGCGTAGGCGGTGAGCGCGACTGCCTCGCGCACGCGTGAGAGGCGGCCGCCCTTACGGGACGCGGCGAGGGCGTGCTGGAACGCCAGCGCCGGGTCGACGTCCAGGTAGCGGCCGGCCATCACGAGATGCTTGGCGACCCAGCTGGCAGGACGCTCGTCAAGGCCGTTGATCTCCTTGAGCGTGCCGCGGTCGAGCTCCTGGCCCGTCACGTCCGGGTCGATGTCCGGAGAGCGCTCCTGGTCCGCACGATTCGCCGCTCGGAGGTCACCGGGATTGTGCGCGGGTCGTTCGGCGCGGTCCTCGCGACGAGGGCCCGTCGGCGCACCGCGGCGCTCGGGGCGTCCGCCCCCCTGGCCCGGGCCGCGCCGCCGGTCCTCGTGAGGCCCGCCGGAGCGGCGCCGGTCACCGGCACCGCTGCGAGGACGTCCGTCGCGGTCACCACCACGACGCCGGCCATCACCGCCACCACGGGGCCCGCGGCCCTCGGATCCGCGGTCCTCGCGGCGCTCTCGGGGGGTGTCCTCAGCCATGGTGTCCTTCCTGGGCGTCACGCCGCGACGGTCCGCGGGAACGCGGTCTCTGTTCCTCATGTGCCGGCCTCGCGGCCGGGTCCTCAGGGGACCAGGCTAGTGCCCGGAGCCTGTGGCAGACCGTCCTTGCGGGGAAAACAGTCCAGAAATGCGGGAAGGGCCTCGCACCAACAGTGCGAGGCCCTCCCTCAAAGAATGTCCGGCGGCGACCTACTCTCCCACAACCTCCCGGCTGCAGTACCATCGGCGCTGTGGGCCTTAGCTTCCGGGTTCGGAATGGAACCGGGCGTTTCCCCCACGCTATGACCGCCGTAACCCTAACCCCACACCACCACCCTCAACACGGGCAACAGCAGGGAAACCTACGGGTCACACAACAGTGACACTATTCAACTCAAAACACCCCAACCACCCACCAACAAGCAGACAGCCGGTTGCAATCAGACAACCGCACAGTGGACGCGAACACCAACCCATCACCTTGAAGCAAGCAATAGGATAAGAGTGTGTGTAAGTCATCGGCCTATTAGTACTGGTCAGCTTCACGAGTCTTCAGTCCTCGCTTCCACATCCAGCCTATCAACCCAGTGTTCTAGCTGGGGGCCTCACACCCTCAAAGGGGCAAGGAAATCTCATCTCGAAGCCGGCTTCCCGCTTAGATGCTTTCAGCGGTTATCCATCCCGAACGTAGCTAATCAGCCATGCACCTGGCGGTACAACTGACATACCAGAGGTTCGTCCGTCCCGGTCCTCTCGTACTAAGGACAGACCTTCTCAAATTTCCAACGCGCGCAGAGGATAGGGACCGAACTGTCTCACGACGTTCTGAACCCAGCTCGCGTACCGCTTTAATGGGCGAACAGCCCAACCCTTGGGACCTACTCCAGCCCCAGGATGCGACGAGCCGACATCGAGGTGCCAAACCATGCCGTCGATATGGACTCTTGGGCAAGATCAGCCTGTTATCCCCGAGGTACCTTTTATCCGTTGAGCGACGGCCGTTCCACAACGAGCCGCCGGATCACTAGTCCCGACTTTCGTCCCTGCTCGAGCTGCCACTCTCACAGTCAAGCTCCCTTGTGCACTTGCACTCGACACCTGATTGCCAACCAGGCTGAGGGAACCTTTGGGCGCCTCCGTTACATTTTAGGAGGCAACCGCCCCAGTTAAACTACCCATCAGGCACTGTCCCTGACCCGGATCACGGGCCGAAGTTAGATATCCAGAGTGACCAGAGTGGTATTTCAACGGCGACTCCACGAACACTGGCGTGCCCGCTTCACAGTCTCCCACCTATCCTACACAAGTCACACCGAATACCAATACCAAACTATAGTAAAGGTCACGGGGTCTTTCCGTCCTTCTGCGCGTAACGAGCATCTTTACTCGTAATGCAATTTCGCCGAGTTCATGGTTGAGACAGCGGGGAAGTCGTTACTCCATTCGTGCAGGTCGGAACTTACCCGACAAGGAATTTCGCTACCTTAGGATGGTTATAGTTACCACCGCCGTTTACTGGGGCTTAAGTTCTCCGCTTCGCCGAAGCTAACGGGTCCCCTTAACCTTCCAGCACCGGGCAGGAGTCAGTCCATATACATCGTCTTACGACTTCGCATGGACCTGTGTTTTTGATAAACAGTCGCTTCCCCCTGGTCTCTGCGGCCCCGATCCCCTCACACCAGCACGTGGTGCTCAAGGTTGGGGCCCCCCTTCTCCCGAAGTTACGGGGGCATTTTGCCGAGTTCCTTAACCATGATTCTCTCGATCGCCTTAGTATTCTCTACCTGACCACCTGTGTCGGTTTAGGGTACGGGCAGTTTGAACCTCACGCCGATGCTTTTCTAGGCAGCATAGGATCACCGGATCACCCACCATGTGGGCGCCCATCAGGTCTCAGGCATACAGCCGGCGGATTTACCTACCGGCAGCCCTACACCCTTAGACCAGGTCATTTCCATTGCCCGGCCCGGCTACCTTCCTGCGTCACACCTGTTAATGCGCTTGCCTCCCCGGTTCAGGTCCCGCGCTCCCCATCACCGACCCCGTCAAAGACGGGGTTCGGGATGGTTCGGGCGGTTAGTATCACCGGCTCAACATGGACGGTTCTTCACTGGTACGGGAATATCAACCCGTTGTCCATCGACTACGCCTGTCGGCCTCGCCTTAGGTCCCGACTTACCCAGGGCAGATTAGCTTGACCCTGGAACCCTTAGTCATCCGGCGGACGGGTTTCTCACCCGTCTTTCGCTACTCATGCCTGCATTCTCACTCGTCCACAATCCACCAGAAGTTACCCGCTGGCTTCACCTCGTGAACGACGCTCCCCTACCCATCCAGCAAAACTGAATGCCACGGTTTCGGCGGTGTACTTGAGCCCCGCTACATTGTCGGCGCGGAATCACTTGACCAGTGAGCTATTACGCACTCTTTCAAGGGTGGCTGCTTCTAAGCCAACCTCCTGGTTGTCTCAGCAACTCCACATCCTTTCCCACTTAGCACACGCTTAGGGGCCTTAACCGGTGGTCTGGGCTGTTTCCCTCTCGACTATGAAGCTTATCCCCCACAGTCTCACTGCCACGCTCTCACTTCCCGGCATTCGGAGTTTGGCTGAAGTCAGTAACCTTGTAGGGCCCATCGTCCATCCAGTAGCTCTACCTCCGGGAAGAAACACGTGACGCTGCACCTAAATGCATTTCGGGGAGAACCAGCTATCACGGAGTTTGATTGGCCTTTCACCCCTACCCACAGCTCATCCCCTCCATTTTCAACTGAAGTGGGTTCGGTCCTCCACGCGCTCTTACACGCGCTTCAACCTGGCCATGGGTAGATCACTCCGCTTCGGGTCTAGGACACGCGACTCAATCGCCCTATTCAGACTCGCTTTCGCTACGGCTTCCCCACACGGGTTAACCTCGCCACGTATCACTAACTCGCAGGCTCATTCTTCAAAAGGCACGCTGTCACCCCACAAGGAGGCTCCAACGGTTTGTAGGCACATGGTTTCAGGTACTATTTCACTCCCCTCCCGGGGTACTTTTCACCATTCCCTCACGGTACTGATCCGCTATCGGTCAACAGGTAGTATTCAGGCTTACCAGGTGGTCCTGGCAGATTCACACGGGATTCCTCGGGCCCCGTGCTACTCGGGCAACCCTCCAACAGCGGCGGAACACATTTCGACTACGGGACTCTCACCCTCTACGGTCCAGCATCCACACTGGTTCGTCTATATGCCCGCACCTCACTGCGCCATGCCGGCAGACATGACAAGGAGGGGCCCACAACACCGCACATGCAACCCCTGCCGGGTATCACACACATACGGTTTAGCCCCATCCGCGTTCGCTCGCCACTACTAACGGAATCACTTTTGTTTTCTCTTCCTGTGGGTACTGAGATGTTTCACTTCCCCACGTTCCCTCCACCCGGTCTATGTGTTCAACCGGGGGTCACACGACACGTCGTGCGGGGTTTCCCCATTCGGAAATCCTGGTCTCAACGTCCGGTTATCGACTCCACCAGGCTTATCGCAGATTCCCACGTCCTTCTTCGGCTCCTGTTGCCAAGGCATCCACCATGCGCCCTTGGAAACTTTCACACACAATGAAAGTCCTCAAATGAGCAATATCTAACTAAGATGTCATTCTCGGCATCACCACACCTCACACACCACCCCAGGGGGAACAGTGCGATCAACGATGCAGCAACAAAAAAATAAGATGCTCGCGTCCACTATGCAGTTCTCAAACAACAACCCACACCCCATCCACCAACCCACAAGGCCAGCTTCACAAGATACGGAGACCAGAAACAACAACCCCAACCCTCACAGATCAGGGTGCCTGCTGTTCCAGGACCCAACAGTGTGCCAACACCAGCTCGCAGCCACCAACACCACCCATTCCAACCACACCCTCACAGGCATGACGTACTCGAGCACTGCCGGCACCACCACTGGCACCATTCATTGATGTTCCACCCATGAGCAACCCGCCATCACACACGCGGTGATGCAACGGGCACTAATGCTCCTTAGAAAGGAGGTGATCCAGCCGCACCTTCCGGTACGGCTACCTTGTTACGACTTAGTCCCAATCGCTGGTCCCACCTTCGACGGCTCCCCCCACAAGGGTTAGGCCACCGGCTTCGGGTGTTACCAACTTTCGTGACTTGACGGGCGGTGTGTACAAGGCCCGGGAACGTATTCACCGCAGCGTTGCTGATCTGCGATTACTAGCGACTCCGACTTCATGGGGTCGAGTTGCAGACCCCAATCCGAACTGAGACCGGCTTTTTGGGATTAGCTCCACCTCACAGTATCGCAACCCATTGTACCGGCCATTGTAGCATGCGTGAAGCCCAAGACATAAGGGGCATGATGATTTGACGTCGTCCTCACCTTCCTCCGAGTTGACCCCGGCAGTCTCCCATGAGTCCCCACCATTACGTGCTGGCAACATGGAACGAGGGTTGCGCTCGTTGCGGGACTTAACCCAACATCTCACGACACGAGCTGACGACAACCATGCACCACCTGTGAACCCGCCCCAAAGGGGAAACCGTATCTCTACGGCGATCGAGAACATGTCAAGCCTTGGTAAGGTTCTTCGCGTTGCATCGAATTAATCCGCATGCTCCGCCGCTTGTGCGGGCCCCCGTCAATTCCTTTGAGTTTTAGCCTTGCGGCCGTACTCCCCAGGCGGGGCACTTAATGCGTTAGCTGCGGCGCGGAAACCGTGGAATGGTCCCCACACCTAGTGCCCAACGTTTACGGCATGGACTACCAGGGTATCTAATCCTGTTCGCTCCCCATGCTTTCGCTCCTCAGCGTCAGTTACAGCCCAGAGACCTGCCTTCGCCATCGGTGTTCCTCCTGATATCTGCGCATTCCACCGCTACACCAGGAATTCCAGTCTCCCCTACTGCACTCTAGTCTGCCCGTACCCACCGCAGATCCGGGGTTAAGCCCCGGACTTTCACGACAGACGCGACAAACCGCCTACGAGCTCTTTACGCCCAATAATTCCGGATAACGCTCGCACCCTACGTATTACCGCGGCTGCTGGCACGTAGTTAGCCGGTGCTTCTTCTGCAGGTACCGTCACTTTCGCTTCTTCCCTACTGAAAGAGGTTTACAACCCGAAGGCCGTCATCCCTCACGCGGCGTCGCTGCATCAGGCTTGCGCCCATTGTGCAATATTCCCCACTGCTGCCTCCCGTAGGAGTCTGGGCCGTGTCTCAGTCCCAGTGTGGCCGGTCACCCTCTCAGGCCGGCTACCCGTCGTCGCCTTGGTGAGCCATTACCTCACCAACAAGCTGATAGGCCGCGAGTCCATCCAAAACCGATAAATCTTTCCAACACCCACCATGCGGTGGACGCTCCTATCCGGTATTAGACCCAGTTTCCCAGGCTTATCCCAGAGTTAAGGGCAGGTTACTCACGTGTTACTCACCCGTTCGCCACTAATCCACCCAGCAAGCTGGGCTTCATCGTTCGACTTGCATGTGTTAAGCACGCCGCCAGCGTTCATCCTGAGCCAGGATCAAACTCTCCGTAAAAAAATTACAGAACAACACCGTGGCAGCCGGAAATAACCACCACGACATCCATTCAATACCTGGTAGACCATCACCACACCACGGGGGTGGCAGGCGATGATCAACCAATATGTGTTAAAACAATTGGCATCAACAAACTTGGCACACTATTGAGTTCTCAAACAACAGGCGCTTCCAGCTTCAGCGACCCGCTCCGCGGGCCGTTTCGCTCTGGAGCAACTTCTCCATCCTAGACCATCCGTTTCGACCGTGTCAACTCCGTGTCCGAAGCATTCACCGTCCGTTCACATGGTCGGGCTAGAAAACCTTACCACATGATCCGACCATGTCAACTCCGCTCAACGCGGTGTCAGACACTCACCGGACCATCCACGTGGAAGGCCTCGCAAAGCTTACCACATGATTCCCGGCTGTCAAACCAGATCATCTTCTTCAGGAATTCCGACCCGCATCACTGCCGGCCGCGCACCCGGTGAGCACCACCCGCCCTGGACCTGCCATTCTCGGCATGAATCCGCGGATTCTGTGTTCTTCACCCCGCCTCCCGGTCACCCGGTCGGCGTCTTGAGCACGAGATGGAACTCTACACACGAATCCCACCGAACACAAAACCAGGGGCGACACCCGGCGTCCGGGCACGAAGGAGGGCCCCGTTCTCCGCAGAATCCTGC
Source organism: Micrococcus sp. iso_239 (assembly GCF_056173395.1). Lineage (NCBI taxonomy): Bacteria > Bacillati > Actinomycetota > Actinomycetes > Micrococcales > Micrococcaceae > Micrococcus > Micrococcus sp. iso_239. Next base: position 1,599,990 of record NZ_CM149672.1, read on the forward strand.
GGGGAACGGGGCCCTGTGCTCCTCCCGTGGGCGGTTGCTTCGCCGTCGCCGCCCGTCGTGTCCTCGGTCACTTTTCGCGACTCACGGTGGACACCGGTGGTCTGCAGCCGCGGTCAGCCCTCCCCCAGGTCCGCACCCGCCATGCTCTTCTTGCCCCGGCGCACCAGCAGGTGTCGGCCGGCGAGGGCGTCGTCTCGGGTGAACACCTGGTCGGCATCCGTCACCCGCACGTTGTTCACCGAGGCGCCGCCGTCGCGCACCGTCCGACGCGCCTCGGAGCGCGAGGCGACCAGCCCGGTGGAGACCAGCAGCTCGACCGCGGTCACGGTGCCCGGCTCCCCCTCCCACTGGGTCCGGTCGGCCTGCGGCAGCTCGGCCAGCACGGCGGTCAGCGTGTCCGGATCCACGGTGGTGAGGTCGCCGCCTCCGAACACGGCATGGGAGGCCTCGATGACCTTCGTCGTCGTCTCCTCTCCATGGGCCAGCGCCGTGACCTCCCACGCCAGGCGCTTCTGGGCCTCCCGGCGGAACGGCTCGTCGGCCACCTTCTGCGCGTACTCCTCGATCTCCGCGCGGGTCAGGAACGTGAAGACCTTGAGCCGGTCGACGACGTCCGCGTCCGCCGTGTTGAGCCAGAACTGGTAGAAGGCGTACGGGGAGCACATCTTCGCGTCGAGCCAGACGGCGTTGCCCTCGGACTTGCCGAACTTGGTGCCGTCCGCGTTCGTGATCAGCGGCGTGCCCAGCGCATGGGCGTGGGTCCCCTCCACCTTGCGGATCAGCTCGGTGCCGGCGGTGAGGTTGCCCCACTGGTCGGAGCCGCCGGTCTGGAGGGTCACGCCGTGCCGGCGGTGCAGCTCGAGGAAGTCGTTGCCCTGCAGCACCTGGTAGGAGAACTCCGTGTAGGAGATGCCCTCATCAGAGTTCAGGCGCTTGGCCACGATCTCCTTCTTCACCATGGTGCCGACGCGGAAGTTCTTGCCGACGTCCCGCAGGAAGTCCAGCGCGCTCATGCCCGCGGTCCAGTCCAGGTTGTTGACCATGGTCGCCGCGTTCTCCCCCTCGAAGGAGAGGTACGGCTCGATCTGCGCGCGCAGGGACTCCACCCACGCCGCCACGGTCTCCTGCGAGTTCAGAACGCGCTCCGAGGTCTGCCGCGGGTCGCCGATGAGCCCGGTGGCGCCGCCCACGAGGGCGTACGGGCGGTGGCCGGCGAGCTGCAGGCGGCGCAGGGTGAGCAGCTGGACGAGGTGTCCCAGGTGGAGGGACGGAGCGGTCGGGTCGAAGCCGCAGTAATACGAGACGGGCTCCCCGGCCAGCGCCTGCTCCAGCGCGGCCTCGTCCGTCGAGACGTGCACGAGCCCGCGCCAGCGCAGCTCCTGCCAGACGTTCTCGAAGCTCGGGTCGTTCGCCTGTGCGCGCAGTCGGGCCGCGCGCTCCTCGTTCTGGGGTGCCATGGCCCCAGCCTAGCGACGCGCCCGCGCGCCTCCGCGACGCCGCGCACGTGCGACGTCGCCCGCGGGGCTCACTCCGGGACGTCCGCCAGCCCGGCCGGCAGCGCGGCCGCGTCCGTCCCGGCGACGACGGACAACGACTGGGTGGCGCGGGTCATCGCCACGTACAGATCGCCCACCACGCCGCGCGCGTCGGCCACGATCCGCTCGGGCGAGACGAGGACGACGGTGTCGAACTCCAGTCCCTTGGTCTCCCACGGGGTGGCAACGACGATCTCGACGCCGGGCAGCGGCGCGGTGTCCACGGCCGCCTCCCCCCACCGCTCCCGGAGGACCGTGAGCAGCTCCCCCGTCCGCCCGGCGGGGGCGATCACGGCGGTCAGGGCCTCGGGCACGCGGTCCCTTTCAACTTCGACCGCCTCGAGGGCCAGGGCGGCGACGTCACCGCCCGGCTCCGTCACCAGACGCGGGCGGTGGTCGCCCTCGCGCACGGCGCGCGGATGGGAGACCTCGAGCCCGGCCGCCCGTGCGACCTGCGCGGCCCAGCGCATCACGCGCGCCGGCGAGCGGTAGTTCACGGTCAGCTCTTCCAGGCGCCAGCGGTCCCCGAACTCCGGGGCGAGGACGGACGCCCACGAGCCGGCCGCGTCGCGACGGGAGGACTGCGCGATGTCGCCCACGATGGTGAACGACTTCATCGGGCAGCGGCGCGCCAGCAGGCGCCACTGCATCGGAGAGAGCTCCTGGGCCTCGTCCACCACCACATGGCCGTACGTCCAGGTGCGGTCGTGGGCGGCGGTCTCGGCGGTGGTCCGTCGTACGCCGCGCGTCTCATTGGCCGCGGCCAGCTGCTCGGCGTCCACGACGCCGTCGACGCCCAGGTCCGCGAGCGTCTGGTGCATGTTCTCCAGGGACGCCCGGGCGTTCTCGAGGTTGCGCTCGTGCTGGGCCGCGGACTCGCCGCCCCGGCCCGGGGTCTCGAGCCGTCCGAGCAGCTCGGCCGCCTCGTCCAGCAGGGGCACGTCGGCCTCGGTCCAGGGGGCGTCGGCCGGGCGCAGGAGCGCGCCGACCTCGACGTCGGACAGCCACGGGGCGGCCGCCCGGAGCAGGTCCTCCCGGGTGAGGAGGTCGCCGATGAGCTTCTCCGGCGTCAGCGGCATCCAGCAGAGGTTGAGCGCGATGCGCACGTCGCGCGAGGTGCGCACGTCCTCGAGCAGGAGGTCACGCTGCACCGGGGTGCCCGAGGACTTCTCCAGCTTCTTGCGCAGCTTCTCCGCGAGCTCGCGGACGAGGATCTTCACGAACGTCACCCGGGCCTCGTTGTGGGGCTTGCGGGTGGCCCGTGCCTTGTCCCGGGCGCGCCGGACCATGGCCGGCTTGAGCTTGACGGCCGTGCCGTCGATCATCAGGCGCCGCGGCTCGACGAGCAGGCGCTGGCGCTGCGCGACCGCGTGGGCGACGGCGTCCACCATGTCCAGCCGGCCCTTCACCGCCGCCGCGTCGAGGTCCCGCTCCGGGACGGCCCGCACACCCGGCATCAGCGTCCCCAGCGAGGACATCACGACACCGGTCTCGCCCAGCGAGGGCAGCACCCGCTCGATGTACCGCATGAACGCGGTCGACGGGCCGACGATCAGCACGCCCGAGCGCGCGAGGCGCTCCCGGTGGGTGTACAGCAGGTAGGCCGCACGGTGTAGGGCGACGGCGGTCTTCCCCGTGCCGGGCCCGCCCTGCACCACGACCGCCCCGGGCAGGGGCGCGCGGATCACCTCGTCCTGCTCCGCCTGGATCGTGGCGACGATGTCCCCCATCCGTCCCGTGCGTCGGGCGGTGACGGCGGCCAGCAGCGCACCCTGGGCATCGGCGCGCACGCCGTCCTCGCCCAGCAGCGTCGGGTCCAGGATGTCGTCCTCGAGGTCGCGCACCTCGCGCCCCCGCAGCATCAGGTGACGACGACGGCGCACGCGGCCCCGGTGGGCCGCCGTCGCCTGGTAGAAGGCGCCGGCCTCGGCCGCGCGCCAGTCGACGAGGAGGCGCTCGTGGTCCTCGGTGGTGAGGCCGATGCGCCCGATGTACCGCTGCTCGTTGGCCCCACCCTCCCGCTCGGCGTCGAGGTCGAGCCGGCCGAAGACGAGGCGGTCGTCCACGGCGTAGAGCTGGGCGAGTCGGTCCTCGTAGAGGCTGGCGAAGGCGTCGCGCTCGGAGTGGTTCTGCAGCGACCCCTGCGGGCCGGTCCGGCGCACGGCCGCGAGCTGGCGCTCCTTCTCCTCACGCAGGGCGTCGAGGCGGGCGTACCGCTCGGCGACCCGACCCCGCTCGAGGTCGAGCTCGGACTGGCGGACGGACACGGTATCGGTCATCGGGGGCCCTCGCGGTGCGGTGAGGGGCGGACCATGCTGCGGCCCGCCCGGCGGAAAAGTGACCACCCATGCTACGCCGACCGCGGTGAACGGCGGGTGACGCGGCGGTGCCCTGGGGGCGCCGCCGCGTCCGGCCCGGTCGGCGCCGCCTCGGCCGGGCGACCGCGTCAGCGGGCGTCGACGACGGAGCCCGGCGTGTCGGCCCAGCGGCGCAGCGGCGCCAGGGCGTCCTCGAGCGCCCCGATCTGCGCCGCGACGGCCGTCGGCGCGGTCCCGCCCTGGGCGTCGCGAGAGGCGAGCGAGCCCTCCGTGCTGAGCACCTCGCGGACCTGCGGGGTCAGCGCCGGCGAGATGGCGGCGTACTCGTCGTCCGTGAGGTCCCACAGCTCCACGCCCCGGGCCTCGGCCGCCATCACGGCCTCGCCCGACAGCTCGTGGGCCTCGCGGAACGGGACCCCCTGGCGGACGAGCCACTCGGCGACGTCGGTGGCCAGCGCGAAGCCCTGCGGGGCCAGCTCCGCCATGCGCTCCGTCTGGAACTCGAGGGTGGCGATCATCCCGGAGACGGCGGGCAGCAGCAGCTCGAGGGTGTCCGCGGCGTCGAAGACGGGCTCCTTGTCCTCCTGCAGGTCGCGGTTGTAGGCCAGCGGCATGCCCTTGAGCGTGGCCAGCAGCCCCGTGAGGTCGCCGATGAGGCGGCCGGACTTGCCGCGGGCCAGCTCGGCGACGTCCGGGTTCTTCTTCTGCGGCATGATCGAGGACCCCGTGGAGTACGCGTCATGGAGCCTCACGAAGCCCGCCTCCTTGGTGGCCCAGAAGATGACCTCCTCCGAGATGCGGGACAGGTCGACGCCGACCATCGCGGCGACCCACGCGAACTCCGCGTACACGTCGCGTGCGGCGGTGCCGTCGATCGAGTTCCACACGGCCGACTCGAAGCCGAGCTCGGCGGCCACGGCGTTCGGGTCCAGACCCAGGGAGGAGCCGGCCAGGGCCCCGGAGCCGTACGGCGAGACGGCCGCGCGTGCGTCCCAGTCCACGAGCCGCTGCAGGTCCCGCGCGAATGCCCAGGCGTGCGCGAGCAGGTGATGCGAGAGCAGGACGGGCTGCGCGTGCTGCAGGTGGGTGCGGCCCGGCATCGGCGCGTACGGGTGCGCCCGCGCCTGATCGAGGAGCGCGTCCACCGTGGCGATCACGCCCCGCGCGATGATGCGGGCGTGGTCGCGCAGGAACATCCGGCCGAGGGTGGCGACCTGGTCGTTGCGGGATCGGCCGGCCCGCAGGCGGCCGCCGAGCTCGGGACCGGCCCGCTCGATGAGGCCGCGCTCGAGCGAGCCGTGCACGTCCTCATCGGACGCTGCCGGGGTGTAGGCACCGGAACGCACGTCCGCCTCGAGCCGGTCGAGGGCCGCGATCATCCCGTCCAGGTCGTCCGCACTGAGCAGACCGGCGGTGTGCAGCACCCGGGCGTGGGCACGGGAGCCGGCGATGTCATAGGGCGCCAGGCGCCAGTCGAAGTGCGTGGACTTGCTGAGCGCGGCGAGCGCCTCGGAAGGGCCGCCGGCGAAGCGGCCGCCCCACAGGGCGCCCTCGTTGGTCCCGTGGCGGGCATCGGTGTTCTCGGTCATCGAAGGTCTCCTCGAGGTCGGTGACAGGCCGACGGCGGCCGGCCCGGTCGCGGGCGGGCCGCCGTCGTGCACGGGGCGTGCGGGGTCAGTCGTTGGACAGGCGGGCGACGTCCTGGAGGTCGGCGCCGCCGCGCAGGCGCTGCTCGCGCTCGGAGGCCGTCTTCGCGGACAGGCCGAAGATGTCGATGAACCCGCGGGCCGAGGACTGGTCGAACGAGTCGCCCTCGTCGTACGTGGCGAGGTTGAAGTCGTACAGGCCGGTCTCGGACCGGCGACCCTGCACCGTGGCGCGGCCACCGTGGAGCTCCAGGCGGATCTCACCGTTGACGTGCTCCTGGGTCGCGTCGATGAACGTGTCCAGGTTCCGCTTCAGCGGGGAGTACCACTGGCCGTCGTAGACCAGCTCGGTCCACCGCTGGTCCACATGCTTCTTGAAGCGCGCCTGTTCCCGCTCCAGGGTGACGTTCTCGAGCTCACGGTGGGCCGCGATCAGCGCCATGGCCCCCGGTGCCTCGTAGATCTCGCGGGACTTGATGCCCACGAGGCGGTCCTCGACGATGTCGATCCGGCCCACGCCCTGGGCACCGGCCCGGCGGTTGAGCTCCTCGATGATCTCCAGCGGGCTCAGCGCGCGGCCGTCGAGGGCCGTGGGGACGCCGCGCTCGAAGGCGATCGTGACCACGTCCGGCGCCGGCGGGAAGGCGGGGTCGTCCGTGTAGTCGTAGACGTCCTTCGTGGGGCCGTTCCAGATGTCCTCGAGGAAGCCGGTCTCGACGGCGCGGCCCCACACGTTCTGGTCGATCGAGAACGGGTTCTTCTTGGTGGTGACGATCGGCAGGTCGTTGCGCTCGGCGTACTCGATGGCCTTCTCGCGGGTCAGGGCGAGGTCGCGCACCGGGGCGATGCACTTCAGGTCGGGCCCGAGGGTCTGAATGGAGACCTCGAAGCGGACCTGGTCGTTGCCCTTGCCGGTGCAGCCGTGCGCCACCGTCGAGGCGCCGAACTGGCGGGCCGCCGCGACCAGGTGGCGGGAGATCACCGGGCGCGAGATCGCGGAGACCAGCGGGTAGGCGTCCATGTAGAGGGCGTTGGCCTTGAGCGTGGGCATGCAGTACTGCTCGGCGAACTCGTCACGCGCGTCGGCGACGTAGGCCTCGACGGCGCCGCAGTCCAGGGCGCGCTGGCGGATCGTCTCGAGGGACTCGCCCCCCTGGCCCACGTCGACCGCGACGGCGACGACCTCGGCGCCCGTGGCCTCGGCGATCCAGCCGATGGCCACCGAGGTGTCCAGGCCGCCCGAGTAGGCAAGGATGATGCGTTCCTTCACGTTTTCTCCTCTTTATATAGGGGGGGTCTCCCAGCGCGGCACGTGGCCGTCGGAGGCGTGCTCGGTGGCGATCCTACCCGGATCTTGAATAAATATGCAACTGACGGAATATCAGCTCCCGATGGCCCCTGTGCAGCCCCTCTGCGCCGACAGCGACGGCCACGGGCGACCATCGCTCCGCCCTCGAATCCCGGGTCGAACGCGACTCAGGTCACGGCCTCGGCCGTCGATCGTGACCTTCGCCCATGCCCCTGTGACGGAGGTTGTCCACACCGGCGGATCAGACACCATGACAGCAAATCCGACCAGTAGCGTGCATTTCATCCACGCGCCCACGACTCTAGGGATCGATTCGTCACCCGTTCTCAAATTTCAGACAGACGGGCAAGAATCCGTCGACCCATGATTTGACGCGAGGGGGGCTCCCGTCGTTGACTCTTCCGTAGCCGATTCGTGATCGAACCGTGATCTGACCGAGAGGTCGGGGACGGGGAGGCCACGACATCGAACCCCCTCCGACGGTCGCCCGCTGCTGGGTCGTCTCGAACCGACGGAGGGCATGACCCGACCAAGGAGAAGGACGACCCCGGTGTGCCTCGGCCGCCGATCAGCGAGGACTCGCCATGGACACCATGACTCTCTTCACCACTTCCGCCACCCGCTCCCGCCGTGCCACCGCCTCGATCGTCGCGGGCATGACCCTCGCCGGCGCCGCCGCCGTGGGCTTCTCCGCCCCGGCCCAGGCCGCCACCGTGGACACCTGGGACCGCCTCGCCGAGTGCGAGTCCAGCGGCACCTGGGACATCAACACCGGCAACGGCTTCTACGGCGGCGTGCAGTTCACCCTGTCCTCCTGGCAGGCCGTCGGCGGCGAGGGCTACCCGCATCAGGCCTCGAAGGCCGAGCAGATCAAGCGCGCCGAGATCCTCCAGGACCTGCAGGGCTGGGGCGCCTGGCCGCTGTGCTCGCAGAAGCTGGGCCTGACCCAGGCTGACGCGGACGCCGGCGACGTGGACGCCGCCCCGGTCGCCGTGGAGCGCACCGCCACCGTGCAGCGCCAGTCCGCCGCGGACGAGACTGCTGCCGACCAGGCTGCGGCTGAGCAGGCTGCTGCCGACCAGGCTGCGGCTGAGCAGGCTGCTGCCGACCAGGCCGCGGCTGAGCAGGCTGCTGCCGACCAGGCCGCCGCCGAGCGCTGGGCCGCCAAGCAGGCTGCTGCCGAGCAGGCCGCTGCCGCCGAGGCCGCTGCTGAGCAGGCTGCTGCCGACCAGGCCGCCGCCGAGCGCTGGGCCGCCGAGCAGGCTGCTGCCGAGCAGGCCGCCGCCGACAAGGCCGCCGCCGAGCGCTGGGCCGCCGAGCAGGCTGCTGCCGAGCAGGCCGCCGCCGACAAGGCCGCTGCCCAGCGTGCCGCCGCCGCGGAGAAGGCCGCCGCTCAGAAGGCTGCCGCCGCTGAGCAGGCCGCTGCCGCGGAGCAGGCCGTCGTCGCCGAGGCCGAGACCATCGTCGTCAAGTCCGGTGACTCCCTCTGGAAGCTCGCCAACGAGTACGAGGTGGAGGGTGGCTGGACCGCCCTCTACGAGGCCAACAAGGGCGCCGTCTCCGACGCCGCCGTGATCTACGTCGGCCAGGAGCTCGTCCTGCCGCAGGCCTGAGACGCCTGACCGGTCCCCCGGACCGGTGCCACACGAGGAAGGCCCCCGCCATCGGCGGGGGCCTTCCTCGTGCCTGGTGCCCGTCACCCGCGCGGGCGGGGCCGGACGGGTCGGTTAGCCCGCCAGACCCAGCAGGTGGGCCGCGACGGCCGGGGCGGACGTGGTCCCCGTGGTGATGAGGAGGATGGTGTCGTCGCCGGCGATCGTGCCCATCACGTGCTCCACGCGCGCCTGGTCGATCACGCTGGCCAGGAACTGCGCCGCACCCGGGGGCGTGCGCAGGACCACGAGGTTCGCCGTGGGCTCGGCGGAGACGAGCAGCTCGCGGGCCATGCTCGCCAGCCGATTCAGCTGCGCGTCCGAGCCGCGGCCCGGCACGGCGGCGTCGTCGCCCTCCGCCGGCAGGGCGTAGACCATGCCGGCCGGCCCGCGCGTCCGCACCGCGCCGAGGTCCACCAGGTCCCGCGAGAGCGTGCCCTGGGTGACGGACAGCCCGCGATCGCCCAGGGCGTCCGAGAGTTCGGCCTGGGAGCGGATGCCCCGGGTGGCCAGGATCTCCCGGATCGCGGCCTGACGGGCGATCTTCGTCGTGGGGGCGGCCATCAGCGCGGCTCCTCGGCCAGGCCGGAGCGATACAGCAGCCAGGCGATGAGCGCCTTCTGCGCGTGCAGCCGGTTCTCGGCCTCGTCGAACACCACGGACCGCGGCCCGTCGATCACCTCGGCCGTGACCTCGTAGCCCCGGTACGCGGGCAGGCAGTGCAGGAAGATCGCGTCGTCGGCCGCCCGCGCCATCGCGGCGGCGTCCACCTGGTAGTCCCGGAACAGCGCCAGGCGGGCCTCCTTCTCCTCCTCCTGGCCCATGGACACCCACGTGTCGGTCACGACGACGTCCGCGCCCGCCAGGGCCTCGGCCGCGTCCGTCGTGACGAGGACGGAACCGCCCGTCTCCGCCGCCCGCTGTCGAGCGGCGGCCACGACGTCCTCGGCAGGCAGGTGCCCCTCGGGGCCGGCGACCCGCACGTGCATGCCGGCCGTCGCGCAGCCGAGCAGATACGAGTGGGCCATGTTGTTCGCCGCGTCCCCCAGATACGTCAGAGTGCGGCCCGCCGTGCCGCCGAGGTGCTCGCGCACCGTCAGCAGGTCGGCGAGGATCTGACAGGGGTGGTAGTCGTCGCTGAGTGCATTGACCACGGGCACCGAGGAATGGGCGGCCATCTCCTCGAGACCGGCCTGCGCGAACGTGCGCCAGACGATGACGCCGACCATCCGCTCCAGCACGCGGGCCGTGTCCGCCACGGACTCCTTGTGGCCCAGCTGCGACTCCCCCGGGTTCACGATCAGCGGCGTCCCGCCGAGCTCGGCGATGCCGGCCGCGAACGAGACGCGGGTGCGCGTGGAGGTCTTGTCGAAGAACACGATGCCGGTCCGGGGCCCGGCCAGCGGGCGGTGCCGGAACCGGTCGGCCTTCATCTGCGCGGCGAGGTCGAGCACCTCGGCCTGCTCGGCCGGGGTGAGGTCCGTGTCCACCAGGAAGTGGCGGACGGCGGCAGCGGGGGTCATGGGCGGTCTCCTTCGGCGGGGGTCAGGGCGGCGGCCACGAGCCCGGGAAGGGCCGCGGCGAAGCGCTCGAGCTCGGCCACGGGCACGGTCAGCGGCGGGGCCAGACGCAGGGTGGAGGGGCCGGTGGCGTTGAGGATCCAGCCCGCCTCGAGGCCGGCGGCGACGACGGCGGGGGCCAGCCCGCCGGCCGGGGCCGGTCCGGCGGGGTCGGCCAGGTCGACGCCGATCCACAGGCCGTGACCGCGCACCGCGGCCACCTCGGGCAGGTCCTCCAGCAGGGCGGCCACGGCCTCGCCCGCGGCGCGGACGTGACCGAGCAGGCCCTCGTCCTCGACGGTCTGGAGCACGGCCAGGCCCGCGGCGGTGGCCAGGGGGTTGCCGCCGAACGTGGTGCCGTGCTGGCCGGCCGTGAGCAGCCCGGAGACGGCGGGGCCGACGCACACGAGCGCCCCGATGGGCACGCCGCCCCCCAGTCCCTTCGCCAGGGTGAAGGCGTCGGGCACCACCGGTTCGGCCGCACCGGTGACGGCCGGGTTCTGGAAGCCGAACCACGTGCCGGTGCGGCCCACGCCGGACTGCACCTCGTCGAGGATCATCAGGGCGCCGGCCCCGCGGGTCGCGGCCCGCACCTCGGCCAGGTAGCCGGCCGGCCAGCCGTGCACGCCGGCCTCGCCCTGGACCGGCTCGAGGATGACGGCAGCGACGGTGGCGCCGTCGTCGTCCGGGGCCAGGGCCGCCCGCAGGGCTGCGGCGTCCCCGCCCGGCACGTGCTCCACGCCGCCGGGCAGCGGCTCGAAGGGCGCCCGGTAGGCCTCCTTGTGCGTGAGCGCGAGGGCGCCCATCGTGCGGCCGTGGAAGGCCCGCTCGAGCGCGATCACCCGCGTCCGGCGGCCGGACGGGTCGTCCGCACCGTGGCGGCGGGCGAGCTTGAACGCGGCCTCGTTGGCCTCCGTGCCGGAGTTCGCGAAGAACACGGTGGAGCCCGCGGGCGCGCCGGCCAGCTCCAGCAGGCGCTCGGCCAGGCGGATCTGCGGCTCGGAGGTGAAGAGGTTGGACACGTGGCCGAGCGTGGCGACCTGCTCGGACACCGCCCGCACCAGCGCCGGGTGGCCGTGGCCGAGCGCGTTCACGGCGATGCCGGCCAGCAGGTCCGTGTAGCGCCGGCCGTCGGCGTCCCACACGTGGACCCCCTCGCCGCGCACGAGCACGCGGGTGGGGCGGCCGAAGACTCCGGTCAGGGCGGCGTGGTAGCGCTCCAGCAGCGCGGACTGGTCGGTGCTCATGCGTCCTCCTCGGGGGTGGTCGGGGCGGTGGGCTCGGCGTCGGGCACCACCTGGGTGCCGACGCCCGCAGAGGTGAAGACCTCGAGCAGCATCGAGTGGGGGCGGCGGCCGTCCACGACGTGGGCGCGCTGCACGCCGGCGTCCACGGCCGCCAGGCACGCGGCCATCTTCGGGATCATCCCGGAGGCCAGGGAGGGCAGCAGCGCGCGCAGCTGGGCGGCGGTGAGCGAGCTGATGAGGGAGTCGCGGTCCGGCCAGTCGGCGTAGAGGCCTTCGACGTCGGTGAGCAGCACGAGCTTCGCGGCGCCGAGGGCGGCGGCCAGGGCCGCGGCGGCGGTGTCCGCATTGACGTTGAGGACCTGCCCGGTGGGCTCGCCGTCGTCGTTGATCTCGGGGGCGACCGACGAGACCACGGGGATCCGCCCGGACTCGATCACGTCGAGGATCGCGGTCGGGTCGACTCCGGTGACCTCTCCCACGAGGCCGAGGTCCACCTCCTGGCCGTCGACGACGGCGCCCGTGCGGCGGGCGCGCAGCAGCCCCGCGTCCTCGCCGGAGAAGCCGACGGCGTACGGGCCGTGGGAGTTCACGAGGCCGACCAGCTCGCGGCCCACCTGTCCCGTGAGCACCATGCGGACCACGTCCATGGCCTCCTCGGTGGTCACGCGCAGGCCGCCGCGGAACTCCGAGGCGATGCCGAGGCGGTCGAGCATCGCGTTGATCTGCGGGCCGCCGCCGTGCACCACCACGGGGTGGACCCCCACGTGGTGCAGGAACACGATGTCCTCGGCGAACGCCCGGCGCAGCTCCTCCGACACCATGGCGTTGCCGCCGTACTTGACGACCATGACGGTGCCGGCGAACCGCCGGATCCAGGGCAGGGCCTCGACGAGGACCTCCGCCTTGGACTCGGCGCGGTCGAGCCGGTCCGCGGTGGACAGGACGGGCGCGGCCGCCGTGGCCGGATCGGTGTGCGGGCTCATGCTGGGGGTCCTCACGTGGAGTAGGCGGAGTTCTCGTGGACGTAGTCGTGCGTCAGGTCGTTGGTCCAGACCGTGGCCTCGGCGTCGCCGGCGTGCAGGTCGACCTCGACGAGCACCTCGCGGGCCGAGAGGTCCACGCGGGAGCGGTCCTCTCCCACGCCGGAGGCGCGGCACACCTGGACGCCGTTGAAGCGCACGTCGAGGGCGTACGGGTCGAAGGCGGCGACCGACTCCGGGACCGTGCCGACGGCGGCGATCACGCGTCCCCAGTTCGGGTCCTGGCCGAAGATCGCGGTCTTGAACAGGTTGGAGCGGCCGACGGCGCGCGCGACGGCCTCGGCCGCCTCCTCGGTCTCGGCGTGGACCACGCGCACGGCGATGTCGTGCCGGGCGCCCTCGGCGTCGGCGACGAGCTGGCGGGACAGGTCCGCGCAGACCTCGTGGAGGGCCGCGGCGAACGCCTCGGGCTCGGGCGCGGTCCCGGACGCGCCCGAGGCCAGCAGGATCACGGTGTCGTTGGTGGACATGCACCCGTCCGAGTCGACCCGGTTGAAGGTGGCGCGCACGGCCTCGCGCAGGGCCGCGTCGAGGGCGGGTGCGGGGACGTCGGCGTCCGTGGTGATGACGCTGAGCATGGTGGCCATGCCGGGTGCCAGCATGCCCGCGCCCTTGGCCATGCCGCCCACGGTGAAGCCCTCGCCGCGAGCCACGGCGGTCTTGGCCACGGTGTCCGTGGTCTTGATCGCGACGGCGGCGTCCTCGCCGCCGTCCGGGCTCAGGGTGGCGACCGCCTCGGACACGCCCGCGGTGAGGGTGTTCATCGGCAGGCGCTCGCCGATGAGGCCGGTCGAGCAGACGAGCACGTCGTCGGCGGCGGTCCCGAGGGCCGCGGCCGCGTGCTCGGCGGTGCGACGGGCGTCCTCCAGGCCCTCGGCGCCGGTGGCCGCGTTGGCCCCGCCGGAGTTCAGGACGACCGCGGTCGCGCGGCCGTCCCGCACGGCGCGGCGGGTCCAGACCACGGGGGCGGCCGCCACCCGGTTCTCGGTGAGGACGGCGGCGGCCGCGTCGCGCGGGCCCTCGTTGACGACGACGGCGACGTCGGGCGTGCCCGAGGCCTTCAGCCCCGCGGTGACGCCGGCCGCCCGGAACCCCTGTGCTGCGGTGACGCTCACGGCGCGACCCCCTGCTGCTCGAGCCCCGCCTGCTCCGGCAGGCCCAGGGCGATGTTCATGGACTGCACGGCGCCGCCGGCCGTGCCCTTGGTGAGGTTGTCGAGCGCCGCGCAGACGATCACGCGGCCGGCCCGCTCGTCCACGGCGAGCTGCAGCTGCACGTGGTTGGAGCCGAGGACCGCCTTCGTGGTGGGCCACTGTCCCTCGGGGAGCAGGTGCACGAAGCGTTCGCCGCCGTAGGCCGCGGCCCACGCCGCGCGTACGTCCGCGGCGGCGACGCCGGGACGCAGGCGCGCCGTGGCTGTCGCGAGGATGCCGCGCGACATCGGCGCGAGCGTGGGCGTGAAGGAGACGCGGACCGGCTCGCCGGCCGCCTGGGCCAGGCCCTGCTCGATCTCCGGGGTGTGCCGGTGCCCGCCGCCGACGCCGTACGGGCTCATCCCGCCCATGACCTCGGCGCCGAGCAGGTGCGGCTTCAGCGCCTTGCCCGCCCCGGAGGTGCCCGAGGCGGCGACGATCACCACGTCCTGCGGCTCGAGCAGCCCCGCGGCGAAGCCGGGCGCGAGGGCGAGGATCGAGGTGGTCGGGTAGCACCCGGGGACGGCGATGCGGCGGGTGCCGGCGAGTCGCTCGCGCTGACCGGGCAGCTCGGGCAGGCCGTAGGGCCAGGTCCCGGCGTGCGCGGTGCCGTAGAAGGCCTCCCAGTCCGCGGCGGACTCGAGGCGGTGGTCGGCGCCCGCGTCGATCACCAGGGTGTCCGGGGAGCGCTCGGCGATCTCGGCCGCGAGCGCCCCGGAGGCCCCGTGGGGCAGCGCGAGGATCACGACGTCGTGACCGGCGAGGACGTCCGCGGTGGTCTCGGCGAGGACGCGGTCCGCCAGGGCGTGCAGGTGCGGCTGGAGGGCGCCGAGGCGCTCCCCCGCGTTCGAGTGGGCCGTGATGGCTCCGACGGTGACGGACGGGTGGCCGGCGAGCAGGCGCAGGGCCTCTCCCCCGGCGTAGCCGCTGGCTCCGGAGACGGCGACGGTGTGGGTCATGGCCCCATCCTAGCGTAGATATGCGTTGCACGGAATATCTATGCGGTGCCTCGGGTCCCCCGGGACGGGCCGGATGGCCCGGCCCGCTCCTAGAGTGGGGCCATGACCACTGCGAACACCCCCGCCGTCCCCCGCACCCACCACGCCGTCGTCGTGTCCGCCACGGGCGGCCCCGAGGTCCTGCAGTGGACCGAGACGGAGGTGCCCTCCCCCGCGCCGGGGCACGTGCTGGTGCGGACCGCCGCGGCGGGCCTGAACTTCATCGAGACGTACCAGCGCTCCGGGACCTACGCGATGGACCTGCCCTTCACCCCCGGCACGGAGGGCTCCGGCGAGGTCGTCGCGCTCGGCGAGGGCGTGGACGCCGGGCTCCTGGGGGCCCGTGTCGCCACCGCGACGGCCACCGGTGCGTACGCCGAGCACTTCACCGCCCCCGCGGATCGTCTCCTCGCCGTCCCGGAGGGCATCGACCTGGCCGAGGCCGCCGCCCTTCCGCTGCAGGGCATGACGGCCCACTACCTCTGCCGGTCCACCTTCCCGGTGGAGGAGGGCCACACGGTGGTCGTGACGGCCGGTGCCGGCGGCGTGGGGCTCCTGCTCACCCAGCTCGCGACGGCCCGCGGCGCCCGCGTGGTCACCACGGCGTCCACGGAGGAGAAGCGGGAGCTGTCCCGGGGCGCGGGCGCCGTCGCCGCGGTGGACTATCCGGACCTCGCCGCCACGGTGGCGGAGCTGACGGACGGCGAGGGCGCGCACGTCGTGTACGACGGCGTGGGGAAGGACACCTTCGACACCTCGCTCGAGGTGCTGCGCGTGCGCGGCACACTCGTGCTCTTCGGCGGGGCCTCCGGGCAGGTGCCCCCCTTCGACCTGCAGCGGCTCAACGCGGCCGGCTCGCTGTACGTCACCCGGCCCTCGCTGGTGCACTACACGCGCACGGGCGAGGAGACCCGCTGGCGTGGTGGAGAGGTGTTCGGGGCGTGGGCCTCCGGCGAGCTCGACGTACGGATCGGCGAGCGCTTCCCGCTGGCGGACGCGGCCGCCGCGCACGCCGCCCTCGAGTCCCGGTCGACGACGGGCAAGGTGCTGCTCACCCTGTCCTGAGCCGGACCCGCCCGGTGCCTTCCAGGCGCCCCGCGCGGCCGCGGGCGGGGCATAGAATGTCCCGCTGCGGCCTGGTCCGCGTCCGACCCTCGGTTTGCCGCTCACACCCCCGGAGGCCCCTGTGTCCCTTTCGTCCGCCGCGCCCACCCCGCCCTCCGTCCCCCTCGACCCCGCGGGCGCGCCGCATCGGCCGCAGCTGCCCGGCTCCGAGCGCACCCCGCCCGCCCGGACGCTCGTGGAGCTCTTCGACGCCACGGCGCGCGAGCACCCGGACGCGACCGCCCTGGACGACGGCGTCGAGCCGCTGACGTACGCGGAGCTGCGGGAGCGCGTCGACGAGACCGCCCGCCACCTGTGGGCCGCCGGCGTGCGGGCGGGAGACCGGGTCGGCGTGCGGATCGCCTCGGGCACGGCCGCGCTGTACGTCTCGATCCTCGGCGTGCTCGCCGCCGGCGCGGCCTACGTCCCCGTGGACGCGGACGATCCGGAGGAGCGCGCCCGCCTCGTGTTCGGCGAGGCGAAGGTGGCCGGCGTCCTCACCGACGAGCGGGTCTACGCCCCGCACCCCGAGCACACCGCGGACCCGGCCGCGGAGGCCCGCGCCCCCGGGCTCGAGGACGACGCGTGGATCATCTTCACCTCTGGCTCGACGGGCACCCCCAAGGGCGTGGCGGTGAGCCACCGCTCGGCCGCGGCCTTCGTGGACGCCGAGGCGCGGATCTTCCTGGCGGACGATCCGCTCGCCCCGGGCGACCGCGTGCTGGCGGGACTGTCCGTCGCGTTCGACGCCTCGTGCGAGGAGATGTGGCTCGCCTGGCGTCACGGTGCGTGCCTGGTCCCGGCCCCCCGCTCGCTCGTGCGCTCCGGCATGGACCTCGGCCCGTGGCTCGCCGAGCGGCGCATCACCGCCGTGTCCACCGTGCCGACCCTCGCCGCGATGTGGCCCACCGAGGCCATGGACAACGTCCGGCTGCTGATCTTCGGCGGCGAGGCCTGCCCGCCCGAGCTCGCCGCGCGCCTGGCGGAGGACGGCCGCGAGGTCTGGAACACCTACGGCCCCACGGAGGCCACCGTCGTCGCGTGCGCGGCCCCGCTCACGGGTCTCGGCCCGGTCCGCATCGGCCTGCCCCTGGACGGCTGGGACCTGGCCGTCGTCGACCCGCAGACCACGCTGCCCGTGGCCGAGGGCGAGACGGGCGAGCTGATCATCGGCGGCGTCGGCCTGGCCCGCTACCTCGACCCGGCCAAGGACGCCGAGAAGTACGCCCCCATGCCCTCCCTCGGCTGGGAGCGTGCCTACCGCTCCGGTGACCTCGTGGTCTTCGAGCCGGAGGGCCTGCTGTTCGTCGGCCGCGCCGACGACCAGGTGAAGCTCGGCGGCCGCCGCATCGAGCTCGGCGAGGTGGACGCGGCGCTCCAGGCCCTGCCCGGCGTCCACGGCGGCGCCGCGGCCGTGCAGACCACCCCGGCGGGCCACCAGATCCTCGTCGGCTACCTCGTCCCCGCGGACCCCGAGGCCGAGCTCGACCTGCACATGGCCCGCGAGCACCTCGCGGCGGAGCTGCCGGCCGCACTCGTGCCCCGGCTGGCCGTCGTGGACTCCCTGCCCACGAAGACCTCCGGCAAGGTGGACCGCCACGCGCTGCCGTGGCCCCTGCCCGGCGCCGAGGTGGACGAGGACGCGCCCCAGCCGAACGAGGACACCGCCGACGGCTGGGTGCTGCGCCAGTGGGCGGACGTGCTCGGCGCGCCCCCCAAGGACGCCGACACCGACTTCTTCGAGGCCGGCGGCGGCTCGCTCGCCGCTGCCCAGCTCGTGGCCCGCCTGCGCCTGCGCCACCCGGCCGTGACCGTCCAGGACGTCTACCGCAACCCCACCGCCGGGGCCCTCGTGGCCGCCGTCGTGGGCGACGACGGCCCCCGCGGCATCGAGGTGCACGACCGGCACGTCGACCGCACCCGCCACCGCACCCAGTGGGTCCAGACCCTCGTGGGACTGCCCGTGTTCGTCCTGCCCGCCCTGCGCCTGGGCGTGTGGACCGGCCTGGCCCTGAACCTGCTGACGCTCTCCGGGCTCGCGCCCGGGCTGCCCACCGTGCCGTGGTGGGTGCTGATCGTGGCCGGTCTGCTGGTGGTGACCGTGCCCGGCCGCATGCTGCTCACCGCCGCGACGGCCCGGCTGCTGCTGCGCGGCGTGAGCCCCGGGTCCTACCCGCGCGGTGGCCGCGTCCACCTGCGCCTGTGGCTCGCCCAGCAGATCAGCGACCTCGTGGACCCCTACTCGCTGGCCGGCGCCACGTGGGTGCCCGCCTACGCGCGACTGCTGGGCAACCGGATCGGCAAGGACGTGGACATGCACACCGTGCCACCGGTCACCGGCATGCTCACGGTCGAGGAGGGCGCCGCGATCGAGCCTGAGGTGGACCTGTCCGGCTACTGGGTCGACGGCGACGTCGTCCGGCTCGGCGAGGTGCGCATCGGCGCGGACGCCGTCGTGGGCGCCCGCTCCACGCTCCTGCCGGGCGCCCAGGTCGGCGCCGGGGCGCACGTCGAGGCCGGGTCCACCGTCGCCGGGCGGGTGCGCGGCGGCCAGCGCCACGCCGGCTCCCCCGCCGTCAAGGTGGGCAAGGTGAAGTCCCGCGGCCCCGCCGAGGCGCCGCGGGAGACCCCGGGCTGGCGCCTGATGGCGACCGTCCTCTCGACCCTCATCTCCCTCCTTCCGCTCGTCTCCGCCGCCGCGGCGGCCGCGGTGGCCGCGTGGTCGCTGACCTGGTGGCCGCCGGCCCCGGAGGCGGGGCCGCTGGCCGCCGTCGGGACCACCGCGGCGCGCCTGCTGGCCGCAAGCCCCCTGGTGGCCGGCGTCTGGTTCCTGACCCAGATGCTGCTCGTGCTCGTCACCGTGCGCCTGCTCGCGCTCGGCATCACGGAGGGGCACCACCCCGTGCGCTCCCGGGTCGGCTGGCAGGTGTGGGCCACCGAGCGCGTCCTCGACGCCGCCCGCGACCAGCTGTTCCCGATCTACGCCTCCCGCTTCACGCCGACGTGGCTGCGCCTGCTGGGCGCCGAGGTGGGCCGCGGCGTCGAGGCCTCCACCGTGGTGCTCCTGCCCTGCATGACCCGCGTGGGCGACGGCGCGTTCCTCGCCGACGACACGATGGTCTCCTCCTACTCCCTCGACGGCGGGTGGATGCACGTGGCCCCCGCGAAGGTCGGCAAGCGCTCGTTCGTGGGCAACTCCGGCATGGTGCCCGGCGGCCGCACCCTGCGCCGCGACTCGCTCGTGGCGGTGCTGTCCACCACCCCGGCCAAGACCAAGGCGGGCACGTCCTGGATGGGCTCCCCGCCCGTGCGCCTGCGCCGCAACGAGGTCACCGCAGACGCCGCCCTCACCTACGACCCGCCGGCCCGACTCAAGGCCGCCCGCACCGCCTGGGAGCTGCTGCGCGCGATCCCGGTGTGGCTGCACGTGGCCCTGTCCCTCGCCGTCGGCGCGACGCTGGCCGCCCTCATCGCGGTCGGCACGTGGGCGCTGGCCTTCGTCCTGGGCGGCGTCGTCCTGCTCGCGGCCGGCGCGGTCGCGGCGAGCCTGACCGTGCTCGCCAAGCGGGTCTTCGTCGGCCGGATCCGCGCGGGCGAGCACCCGCTGTGGTCCTCGTTCATCTGGCGCAACGAGGTCGCGGACACCTTCACCGAGTTCCTCGCCGCCCCGTGGTTCAGCCGGGCCGCGGCCGGCACCCCCGCCCTGGTCTGGTTCCTGCGCGCGATGGGCGCCCGCATCGGCCACGGCGCCTGGGTCGAGTCCTACTGGCTGCCCGAGGCCGACCTCGTGGAGCTCGGCGACGGCGCCACCGTGAACCGCGGCTGCGTCGTCCAGACCCACCTGTTCCACGACCGCGTGATGTCCCTGGACGCCGTCGTCCTGGAGGACGGCGCCACCCTCGGCCCCCACTCCGTGGTGCTGCCCGCCGCCCGCCTGGGCCGCGGCACCACCGTCGGTGCCGGGTCCCTCGTGATGCGCGGCGAGGAGCTGCCCGCCGGCACGTGGTGGCTCGGCAACCCGGTCTCCCCGTGGCGTCGTCCCGACGGCGACCCCGCCGCCGCGGCCACCCCCTCCCGAGAGGAAGCATGAGCACCGATCCCTACGTCCCGGGCGTCGGCACCGACGCCGCCACCGTCGAGCACATCGCACTGGACCTCGACGTGCGCCTGGCCGCGAACCGGGTCTCCGGCACCGCCGTCCTGCGCGTGCGCCTGACGAAGCAGAGCCGCCGCATCGAGCTGGACCTGTACCGGCTGCGCGTGTCCCGGGTGGACGCCGTCGTCGACGGCCGCGCCGTCGCCTCCTCGTTCACCCAGCCGGGCCGCGCCCCGAGCCGCCTCGTCGTCGACCTGGACGAGAGCCGGCCGGAGGGCACGCTCGTGGAGCTGACCGTGGTCTACGCGGGCACGCCCACGCTGCGGCGCAGCCCGTGGGGCACGATCGGCTGGGAGGAGCTCACGGACGGCGTGCTCGTGGCCGGGCAGCCCCACGGCGCCTCCACGTGGCTGCCGTGCGTGGACTCCCCCACCTCCCGCTCGACGGCGGAGATCACCCTCACCTGCGACGCGGGCTACCTGCCCGTCGCCAACGGCGTGGGCGCGCCCGTGCGCACGCGCGGCTCGCGGGTCACGTGGCGGTGGCGGCTCGACCAGCCCGTGCCCGCCTACCTGCTCAGCGTGCAGATCGGCCGCTACCGGCTCGTGGACGCCGCCCCTCCCGCCGAGGGCCTGCCGCCGCTGCGCCTCGTGGTCTCCCCGCGGACCGAGCAGCGGGCCCTCCGGGCCCTTGCCCCCCAGCCGGCCATGATGGCCACGTTCATCGACGCCTACGGGCCATACCCATTCGAGGACTACACCGCGGTCGTGGCCGACGAGGAGCTCGAGATCCCGCTCGAGGCCGCGAGCATGTCGCTGTTCGGCACCAACCACCTGGACGGCTCGTGGGAGTCCGAGCGGCTGATCGCCCACGAGATGTCCCACCAGTGGTTCGGCAACGCCGTGACCCTGGGCCGCTGGTCCGACCTGTGGCTGCACGAGGGCTTCGCCTGCTGGTCCGAGTGGCTGTGGGCCGAGGCCTCGGGGCGGTCCAGCATCACCTCGATGGCGCGGCGGGCCTGGCAGAAGCTGGCCGCGCACCCGGTGGAGCAGGCGCTGGCCGAGCCCGGGCCGGAGGAGATGTTCGAGGACTGGGTGTACAAGCGCGGCGCGCTCACCGTGGAGGCGCTGCGGCACCTGCTGGGCACGGACCTCTTCGGCTCCATGCTGCGCGCCTGGGTGCGGGAGCACCGGTTCGGCACCGTCGACTCCCTGGGGCTGCGCACGCACGTGCACGCGTGGGCCCCGCACGCCGGGGTGAGCCGAGCGCAGGTGGACGAGCTCTTCGACGCGTGGACGCTGCGGCCCGAGCTGCCGCCGTTCCCGGGCTGAGGCGCCCGCGCGGTCGACTCAGCGGCCCCGCAGCGCCAGCGCCCCGAGGAGACCGCCCGGCAGCCGGTCGGTGAGGTCCACCAGCACGACGTCGGCCGGCACGGTCAGTGCGTCGACGGCGGCGGGGTCGCCCGTGAAGCCGGTGCCGGCGGCCTTCACGAGCGCCTCCTTCCGCGTCCACAGCCGGGCCCGCGCGGCGGGCCTCTCGGGGGCGGGAAGCTCCCGCACCCGGGCGCGCTCCGCCGTCGAGAAGCCCACCCCGCCCAGGCCGTCCTCGTCCGCGAAGGCCGCGGCGTCCGCCCGCTCGACGTCCACCCCGAGGCCGAGCCCGTCGGCGGGCCGTGCCGGCGCCCACCACGCCCCGATCCGAGCCCGGTCCTCAGTGCCGGGCATCCGGACGCGCGTGAACGAGACGAGGGCGACCCGGCCGGGGGGCAGGCCGGTCAGCGCGGGGACGCCGTGCGCGGCCGAGCCGCAGCGCGGGCAGGCGTGCCGGAGCCCGAGCGGCCCCACCGGCACGCCCCAGGCCGCCGTCAGGGCGGTGCGCACCTGACCGAGCAGCGCGGAGACGGCGTCGGCCGCCCCCGCCGAGGCGGGGACGGCCGAGGTCAGGCCCCACGGGCCGGTCGCGACGGACACGGTCAGCGCTGGACCGCCCCGTGCCGCTGCGCCGCGAGCGCGGTGGCCGCGGCGCGGGCCTCGGAGACCTCCTCCGCGGTGAGCGTGCGGTCAGGGGCGCGGAAGCGCAGGGAGAACGCGAGGGACTTCCGCCCCTCCGGCACGCCCGCGCCCCGGTAGACGTCGAACAGCTCGACGGCCTCGAGCAGCTCCCCGGCACCCTCGGCGAGGGTCGCGCGCACGTCCCCGGCCACGACGGCCTCGTCCACCACGAGCGCCACGTCCTGCGTGCTCACGGGGAACGTGGACAGCGGTGCGGCGACCACGATCTCGGGGGCCGCGGCGCACAGCGCGTCCAGGTCCAGCTCCCACACGCTCGTGCGGGCGGGCAGGTCCTCGGCCTCGAGCCACTGCGGGTGCAGCTCGCCGGCGACGCCCACCACCCGGTCCCCGTGCTCGGTCACGACGACGAGCTCGGCCACCCGGCCCGGGTGGAACGCGTGGTGCCGGCCCTGCCGGACGGTCAGCTCGACGCCGAGGACGTCGGCCACGTCGAGGGCCCCGGCGATCGGGTCCTGCCAGTCCACCGGGCGGGGGTCGTGGTCCGGCCCGGGCGCCGAGTCGTGCCCGGCGTACAGACCGGCCACGTGCCACGGCTGAGCGGGGATGCCGGCCTCGAGGTCGGCGAGGACCTCGGCGGAGGGGTGGACCGCGCGCGGGGGGATCGTCGCCGAGCCCAGCTGCGCGCCGGGCAGGAAGACCAGCCCCATCTCGTACAGCGCCAGATCGCGGAAGCCGCGTCCGAGGTTGCGGCGCGCGGTCTCGACGAGGCCCGGCAGCAGCGACAGGCGCAGGTACCGGTACTGGGAAGCGATCGGATTGGCCAGGGCCACCATCGCCAGGGCCTGGCCCTGCGCGTCCGAGTCCGCCCCGAAACGCCGGTTCTGCTCCTCGGAGACGAACGGGTAGGCCAGCACCTCGGTGAGTCCCGCGGCCGCGAGCGCGGCCGACACGCGGCGACGCTGGGCCTGGCGGCGGGTGAAGCCGCGGCCCGGCGGGGCCACGGGCACCACGGAGGGGATCGCGTCGTAGCCGCGCAGGCGCGCGACCTCCTCGGCGAGGTCCTCGGGGATGCGCAGGTCCGTGCGCCACGACGGGGCGGTCACGGTCAGCCGCGGGGCGACGTCGGCGGCGGCCTCGGCGACGGCCACCTCGGCGCCCAGGGCGCGCAGCGTCTCCACGACCTCGTCGGTCGTGTACGCCACGCCCACCAGGGCGGAGGGGAAGTCGGCGGCCATCTCGACGACGGCCGGCTGCGGCCGCGTCCCGACGTCGGTGACCCCGGGCTCGGCGGTGCCGCCGGCGAGCTCGACGAGCAGCTGCACGGCCCGCTCGGCCGCCTCGTCGGCGATCTCCCAGTCGACGCCGCGCTCGTTGCGCTTCGACGCCTCCGAGGGCAGGCGGTGCCGGCGCCGCGTACGGGCGATCGACACGGGGTCGAAGTTCGCGGACTCGACCACGATCGTGGTGGTGGCGTCCGTGACCTCGGTGGCGGCCCCGCCCATGACGCCCGCCAGGCCGATGGGGCCGGAGTCGTCCGTGATGAGCAGGTCCTCGGGGTCGAGCTCGCGCTCCTTGCCGTCGAGGGTGGTCAGGGTCTCTCCGGCCCGCGCGCGGCGCACCACGATCTCGCCGGAGAGCGTGTCCGCGTCGTAGAAGTGCAGGGGCTGGCCCAGCTCCCACATGACGTAGTTGGAGATGTCCACCGGCAGGGAGATGGTGCGGATGCCGGCCAGGCGCAGGCGCGCGGCCAGCCACGGCGGGGTCGGGCGGGTCGCGTCCACGCCGGAGACCGTGCGGGCCACGAACCGGGTGGCCCCGGGCTCGCCGTGGATCGGCGCGTCGTCGTCGATGCGGACGGCCGGGCCGGCGTCGTCGGCCGCGGGCGGGTGGACGGCGGCGGCCGGGTCCGTGAAGGGCACGCCGGTGGCGTGCGCGTACTCGCGCGCGACGCCGCGCATCGAGAACGCGTAGCCGCGGTCGGGCGTCACGTTGATCTCGGCGGCCTCGCCGTGCAGGTCCAGGACGTCCCGGGCGTCGGTGCCCGGCTCGGGGTCGAGCCCGAGGTCGCCGAGCACGATGATCCCGTCCGTGCCGTCGTCGCCCACGCCCAGCTCCGTGCTGGAGGCGATCATCCCGGCCGAGACGTGCCCGTAGGTCTTGCGGGGGCTGATGCGGAAGTCGCCGGGCAGCACCGCGCCGGGCAGGGTCACGACGACCTTGTCCCCGACCTCGAAGTTGTGGGCGCCGCACACGATGCCCTGCACGCCGGAGGGCTCGATGCCCTCGCCGGTGAGCGGCTGGGCGGCGCCCTCGGGAACCACCCGCACGGAGCACCAGTTGATGGTCTTGCCGTTCTTCTGCGGCTCGGGCTCCTTGGAGAGCACCTGCCCGACGACGATCGGGCCCTGCAGCTCGGCGGCCGGACGGTGGACGTCCTCCTCCTCGAGGCCGACGCGGACGAGGTCGGCCATCACGTCCTCGGCACGGTGCTCCGCGGGCACGGGGACGAACTCCCGCAGCCAGTCCAGGGGGATGCGCATGGATCAGACCTCCATTCCGAAGTGCTGGGAGAAGCGGACGTCGCCCTCGATCATGTCGTGCATGTCCGGGACCTCGTTGCGGAACATGAGCGTGCGCTCCACGCCCATGCCGAACGCGAACCCGGAGTACTCCTCCGGGTCCAGGCCCGCGGCGCGCAGCACATTCGGGTGCACCATGCCGCAGCCGCCCCACTCGATCCAGCGGGGCCCGCCCTTGGCGCCGGGGTGCCAGATGTCCAGCTCGGCGCTGGGCTCGGTGAACGGGAAGAAGTTCGGGCGCAGGCGGATGGCCGCCTCGGCCCCGAACATCTGGCGGGCGAAGTACTCGAGGGTGCCGCGCAGGTGGGCCATGGTCAGGCCCTTGTCCACGGCCAGGCCCTCGAACTGGTGGAACACCGGGGTGTGCGTGGCGTCCAGCTCGTCCGTGCGGAAGGTGCGACCCGGGCACAGCACGTAGGTGGGGGCGCCCCGCTCGAGCAGGGAGCGCATCTGCACCGGGGAGGTGTGGGTGCGCAGCAGCAGGTGGGCCTCGGCCGGGGCCACGAAGAAGGTGTCCTGCATCTCGCGGGCCGGATGGTCCGGCGCGAAGTTGAGGGAGTCGAAGTTGAACCACTCGGACTCGAGCTCGGGGCCCTCCGCGATCTCCCAGCCCATGCCGACGAAGATCTCCGAGACACGGTCCATCGTCAGCGAGAGCGGGTGACGGGCGCCGACGCGGCGGCGACGGACCGCGGTGGTCACGTCCACCGTCTCCTCGCGCAGGATCCGCGCGGCCTGCTCCGCCTCGAGCACCTCGGTGCGGGCGGCCAGGGCCTTGCCCAGGCGGCCGCGTGCGGCGCCCATGAGCTTGCCGGCCTCCGCCTTGCGCTCCTTGGGCAGAGCGCCGATCGCCTTGTTCGCGAGAGTCAGGGGGGCCCGGTCGCCGGTGTGGGCCAGGCGGGCGGCCTTGAGCTCATCGAGGTCCGCCGCGGCCTCGTACGCGGCGAGCGCGGCCTGCACGGCGGCCTCCACCGCCTCCGCGTCCACGGGGGAGATCTCCGCCACGGGCGCGGTGGGCTCCGCGCCGGTCTCGGGGCTGGGTGTCATCAGGGCAACGACCTTCGCATGGGGGACGGTGGGACGCCCGTCAGTCTAGTGTCCGCCCCGGGCCCGCTCGGCCTAGGTGTAGGAGGGCATGACGTTGTTGACACGCACCGGGGCCAACGAGGCCGGTGGAGCATCTCCGCAGGAGGTATGCGGCCGATGGTAGTTGTAGTGATTCACCCACACCTGAAGGGCCTCACGCCGAGCCCGCTCTGAGGTGTAGGGGCGGGCGTAGAGGACCTCATCGACCATCAGCCGGTTGTAACGTTCGACCTTCCCGTTGTGACGCGGGGTGTAGGGGCGGATCCGGTGATGCCGGCCCCCGAGCGAGACCACCTTCCGGGTGAAGTCCACGGCCCGGTAGTTGTTGCCGTTGTCCGTGATCACCCGGTCCACGGTGATGCCGTGGGCGGCGAAGAACGCCCTCGCCCGGCAGAAGAACCCGATCGTGGTCACCGCCTTCTCGTCCTCCAACGCCTCGGTGTACGCCAGGCGGGTGTACCCGTCGATCGCCGAGTGCAGGTAGGTGTAGCCGACCCGCTGGCCAGACCCCCGCTTGGAAGCACGCCCTGCCTCACTGTCTCTTCCGTGGGCGCGCCAGCCTCCCCCTTCAGGGATGCGCCCGATTTTCTTCACGTCCAGGTGCACCATGTGCCCCGGGCCGCGGGCGGTGATCTTCTGGGGTCGTTGGCGGAGGTCTTCTCCGGCTGGGGTCAGGTCCCGTAGGCGGGAGATCCCGAGTCGGTGCAGCCACCTCCCCACGGTGCGCAGGCACACCTGGTGGCCTTCGGAGGCGAGGTGGTGATGGATGCGCCGGGCGGACCACTTCTCGGCCCGGCGCAGGGCCTCCAGCTCGGCCACGATCGCGGGGTCGAGCCGGGCAGGTGAGCGATGGGGCCGGCTCGACCGGTCTTGCAGTCCTGCCTCGCCTTCGGCACGGTAGCGGGCGACCCAGGTGGCCACCGTGGGCCGACTGACGCGGAACTCCGCGGCCACGTGGGACTGCGGGATCCCGTCGTTCAGGTGGCGGTGGACCATGCGCAGCCGGCCGGTGGGGGTCAGAGGTGCGTTAGCGTGAGTCACGAGCGGGCTTCCTTCCGCGGATGAGTGGATGTCGCAATTCCCATCCTGCGGGGCGGAGCCCGCTCGTCTCATCTCAGCCCGTGCCTCGTGTCAAGAACCTCATGACCCACAACACCTAGGCTGAGGCGCATGACCGCCCCGGACTCCCTCGACGGCACCGACCCGCTGCTGCGGGGCGTGGGCCTGGACGCGCAGACCCGCTGCGCCCATTACGCCACGGCGCGGGACGTCGTCGCCCTGCGCTTCGCCTGCTGCCCCGCGTACTGGTCCTGCCACCGCTGCCACGCGGAGCTCGCCGACCACCCGGCCGTGCCGGTGCCTGCCGGCGAGTTCGACCGGCCGCATGTGCTGTGCGGGGTGTGCCGCACCGAGCTGAGCGTGACCGCCTACCTCGCCCTCGAGGCCACCGCTGATCCTGCGTGCCCGGCCTGCGGGGCGCCGTTCAACCCGGGCTGCGCCGCCCATGCCCCGCTCTACTTCGACGTCCCCGCGTCCGGGTCCCCCGCCGGGGACGCCGATCCTGCGGCACAGCCATGACCGCGGCCCCCTCCCGGCCGTCGCCTCCGGCGCACGTGCGGGCGCGCGGGCTGTGGAACCTGCTGAACCTGGCGACGCCGCTGGGGCTGGTGGGCGCCGTCGTCGCCGGCTGCGCGCTGCGGCCCGGACCGCACGGGCTGATCGAGGCCCACGGCTGGACGCACCGGTTCCCGGGCGGGGCCGCGTTCACGGTCGGCGACGTCGTGTTCACCCGCCCCGGCCTGCGCATGACGCCCGCGCTGTGGCGGCACGAGGCCGGCCATGCGGACCAGTACGCCCTCCTGCTGGGTCTGCCCTTCCTGCCGGCGTACGCGCTGGCGGCGGCGTGGTCGATGTGGCGGACCGGGGATCCGGCCTCGCGCAACGTCTTCGAACGACGCGCGAGCCTGGCCCTGGGCGGCTACATCGAGCGGCCCGTGGTCCGCGGCCTGCGGCGCCGCCGCTGACGGGCACGGGCGATCGCGCCGACACGGACCCGGGGTCCGGGGAGGTCAGTGCAGGGTGCCGCCGGGGACGTCGAGGTCGGGGCCGCCGGCCAGCGCCGTCAGGGCGGCCTCGGCCACCGCGCGCGCCAGGTCGGCCGCGGGCAGGGCCGGGGTGTCCGGCGTCGGGCGGTGCTCGGTGTCCCACGGCACGTGGATGAAGCCGGCGGCCCGGGCGGTGCCGGGGCCGTCGAGGAGCGAGTACATGACGTGGTTGCACACGAACGCGCCCGCGGACAGGGACGGCTCCGCGGCGACGCCGGCCTCCCGGATCGCGGCGACGGCACGCTTGGCGGGCAGGGTGGCGAACAGGGCCGCGGGACCGTCGGCGCGCACGGGCCGGTCCACGGGCTGCTCCCCCGCGTTGTCCGGGATCCGGGCGTCCTGCAGGTTCACGGCCACCCGTTCGACCCGGACCGTCGCCGTGCCGCCAGCCAGCCCGACGGCGATCGCCACCTCCGGCCGGACCCGGTCGAGGGCCGCGGTCAGGGCCGGCCCGGCCGCGCCGAACGCGCACGGCAGCTCGACCGCCTCGGCCGTCACACCCCGGTCCGCCAGGATGCCCACGGCGTCCCGCGCGGCGGCGATCGACGGGTTGTGGACATCGCCGCCGAAGGGCTCGAAGCCCGTGAGCAGGACGCGGGCGGCCGGGGCGGGTGCACGGGAGGTCATGGCGACCACGGTAGGCGCGTCTCGGCGCCCGCGCCACGCCCGGACTCGAACACGCTTGCGGGTCGATTCGAACATGTGTTCTACTTCTGGCCATGCGATGGGAAGCGCAGACCCTGCGGTCCGAGGGCGGAGCCCAGCGGGCGACGGCCGGCACACCGGCCGGCTCCGCCGCCCTGCTGCCGCTCTCGGACCTGCAGCGGAGTGTCACCACCCCGGAGTTCGCGGGCGTCACCTTCCATGAGGTGCTCGCCAAGACCGCACTGAACTCGGTGCCGTCCGCCTCGGCCATGCCGTTCCGCTGGACCGTGAACCCGTACCGCGGCTGCACCCACGCCTGCCGGTACTGCTACGCCCGCAGCACCCACACCTTCCTCGAGCTCGACGCCGGGGCCGACTTCGACCGGCAGATCGTCGTGAAGGTCAACGTCGCCGAGGTGCTGCGCGCCGAACTCGCCCGCCCCACGTGGGGCCGCGAGGCGGTGGCGTTGGGGACGAACACGGACCCGTATCAGCGGGCCGAGGGCCGCTACGCGCTGATGCCCGGGATCATCCGGGCCCTGGCCGATTCCGGCACCCCGTTCTCCGTGCTGACCAAGGGGACCCTGCTCGCGCGGGATGTGCCCCTGCTGCAGGCGGCCTCGCGCCAGGTGCCGGTGCAGGTCTCGCTGTCCCTGGCGATGCTCGACCCCGCCATCGCCGCCGCGGTCGAGCCGGGCACGCCGTCGCCGACCGCACGCCTGCGCCTGATCGAGCGGCTCGCCGCCGCGGGTGCGGACGTCACCGTCATGGCCATGCCCCTGCTGCCGTGGCTCACGGACGGGGACCGCGAGATCGACGCCCTCATGCGCGCGCTGGCGGACGCCGGAGCCGCGCGCGTCATGCCGGGCGCCCTGCACCTGCGGCCGGGCGCGAAGGAGTGGTACCTGGACTGGATCCGCCGCGAGCACCCGGATCTGCTGGCCGGCTACGAGCAGATGTACGCCCGGTCCGCCTACGCGCCCGAGTCGTACCGCCGCATGCTCACCCGGATGGCCGGGGAGGCCGCCGCACGGCACGGCCTGGCCCGCGGCGGCGCCCACGGCATCCGGCGCGAGGACGGTCCCCCGGCCCGGCGCCGGCCGGCGTCCCGGCCCTCCGCTCCGGCGGCGCAGCCCGCGCTGTTCTGACCGGTCCGCGGGGCGCGGCCGGCCGCGTGTCGACTCAGCGCCCCGCGGAGAACGCCGTGGCGGCGCCACGGAGCACCTCGGCCACGATCGGCCGGTCCGCCGGGATCCAGTCCAGGTGCCGCACGCCCGGCCCGGCGAGCGGCAGCCACGCCAGCAGGTCGTGGTCCTGGAGGGCTCGGGGCGTCGCCCCCTCCTCCGCCAGGACGCCCCAGAACACCCGCATCCGGGCGCCGTTGGCCAGCTCCCACCCGTCCGGCTCCGGCGCCGCCACCTCGGGGCCGAGCCGCACGGCGACCCCGAGCTCCTCCCGGCACTCCCGCAGCAGCGCCTCCTGGACGCCCTCCCCCGGCTCGACCTTGCCCCCGGGGAACTCCCAGAGCCCCCGCAGCGGGGCAGGCGCGCTGCGACGGGCCGCCAGCAGGCGGGTCGGCGCGGCCACATCGTCGAGCAGCGCGAGCCCCACGACCTGCCGCGGTCGCGCACCGTCCCGGGGCGACGTCGTCGGGCTGGCGGCGGGCGCGGGGCGCACAGGTGTGGCGGAGGTCATGAGCCCAGGCTAGCGAGGCCCCCGCCCCCGCAGACCGGAGTCCGTAGGCTGGGTCGGTGCCCATCCCCACTCCCGCCGCCGACGGCGCCCACGACCGTTCCCCCCGTGCCCCGCGTCCGACGCGCCCAGACCCGTCCGTTCCGCCGACCGTGCCGCCGGGCCCGGGCGCGTTGCTGGGCGGCCGCCGTGTGCGTCTGCTGCCGGCCATCCTCGCGCTGGCCCTGGGCAGCTTCGCGATCGGCACCACGGAGTTCGCGATGATGGGCCTGCTGCCGCAGGCGGTGGCCGACCTCGGCGTCGGTCTCGAGGCCGGCGGCGTGCTCATCTCCATGTACGCCCTGGGCGTCGTGATCGGCGCTCCCCTGCTGGCCGCGTCGTTCGCTCGCGTCGACCGGCGGGTCACGAGCATCGTGCTGATGCTGCTGTTCGTCGTGGGACACGTGGCCGCGTTCCTCGCCCCGGACATGGGGAGCATGATGGCGGCCCGGTTCGTGTCGGGCCTGCCCCACGGCGCCTACTTCTCCGCGGCCGCCCTGGCCGCGGCGGACCTCGCCGGGCCCGCCCGCCGCGGCCAGGCCGTGGCGTGGGTGATGGCCGGGCTGTCCGTGGCCAACGTGCTGGGCGTGCCGGGCGCGACGGCGCTCGGGCAGGCCGTCGGCTGGCGCTGGATGTTCGTCATCGTGGCGGTCTGCGCGGCCCTGTGCGTCGGGGCGACCGCGTGGCTCGTCCCGTCCGTGCCGGCCCCCGCGGGCGCCTCGGTCGGCCGCGAGCTGCGCGGTCTGGCCTCCGGCCGCCTGTGGGCGACGGTGGCCGTGGGCGTGATCGGCTTCGCCGGCATGTTCGCGCTCTACACCTACATCGCGCCGCTGCTCACGGAGGTCGCGGGCCTCGAGGAACGGTGGGTCCCCGCCGTGCTGGCCCTCTACGGCGTCGGCATGGTGATCGGCACGCTCGTCAGCGGCGCGCTCACGGACCGCGACCCGGTCGGCACCCTGCGCCTGAGCTTCGGGCTCAGCGCGGTCTCGCTGGCCGCCGTCGCACTGACGGCCCCGTGGGCGCCGGTGATGATCGTGTTCCTCTTCTGCGTGGCCGTCAGCGGCTCCGGGATCGCCCCGTCCCTGCAGGTGCTGCTCGTGGACTCCGCGCCCACCGCACCCCAGCTGGCCGGTTCGCTCAACCACTCCGCGCTGAACATGGCCAACGCGATGGGCGCGTGGGTCGGGGCCGCCGCGATCGGGGCCGGTGCGTCGCTGCGGACCCCGCCGCTGGTCGGCGCGGGCATCGCCCTGGCGGGCCTGGTGCTGGCGTTCCTGCTCGTGCGCCGCGACGTCGCGGCGCGGCCCGGCGTCCGGGCTGACGACGGCGGCTCGCCCCGCTGAATCTCCCACACGAGGCCGGGGCGAACCTCGTCACGTCGGAGAATCTCGAAAAAGTCGGGGCGCCAGAGGTGGCCCCCCGTGAAAATCCCTTGCTACGTTCCTTCTCGTACGTCAGATTCGCAACCCGAAAGGAACCATCATCATGGGCATCATTGGCTGGATCGTGCTTGGTCTCATCGCCGGCGCCATCGCTCGCGCCATCCTCCCCGGACGTCAGGGCGGCGGGTGGCTCGGCGCCCTCCTCACCGGCATCGTCGGCGCTCTCCTCGGCGGCTGGATCGCCTCCCTGCTGTTCGACTTCGACGTGAACGAGAAGTTCTTCGATCTGGGCACCTGGATCTTCGCGATCATCGGCGGCGTTATCGTCGCCGCAGTGTGGCAGGCCATCACCCGCCGCACCGGCACCCGCGCCTGAGCGAGCTGAGCGGCCCGGGTTCCACCCGGGAACACGCAGATGGGGCGGGGATCCACGCGGATCCCCGCCCCTTCTGCGTGTCCGGACGGCTGGCGCCGCCTCGTGCGCCACGTCAGCCGGCGCGCCGCGCCCCCGCCATCGCGGACGAGTACAGGCACACCGTGGCGGCGGTCCCCACGTTCAGGGACTCCGCGGCCCCATACAGCGGCACCGCCACCCGGCGGTCCGCCAGTGCGAGCTCACCGTCGTCCAGGCCCTGAGCTTCGTTGCCGAACAGCCACGCGGTCGGCGCGGCAACCACGCCGGGGGCGAGGGCGTCGAGCCGGTCCGAGGCGTAGCCGTCGGCGGCCCACACCTGGAGGCCTGCGGCCCGGGCTGCGGCCGCCGCCGCCTCTGCGGGGACGGCGGTGGCCACGGGCAGGTGGAACAGCGACCCGGCGGTGGACCGGACCACCTTGGGGTTGAACGGGTCGACGGAGCCCGGGGTGAGGACCACCGCGTCCGCCCCGGCCGCGTCCGCGGCCCGGATGACCGTGCCGGCGTTCCCCGGGTCCTGCACGCGGCACAGCACGGCGGCCAGGCGCGCCTCCTCGAGGACCGCTTCGACGGCCTGCGGCTCCGGCATCCGCGCCACGGCGACGATGTCCTGCCCCGTCACGGCGTCGGCCATGGCGGTGAGCACCTCGTCGCTGGCCTCGCGCACCAGGACGCGCTCACCACCCGGCGTCGGGCGGTCCCGGACGCGCGCCACGAGCTCGGCCAGCGCGGGGTCCCGGTCCACGAGTCCGCCGGACACGTACACCTGGGTCAGCACCCGCCCGGCGCGCCACTGCCCCGCGGCGGCCGTCGGCCCCTCCCCCAGGTGGGCGCGCAAGGCCTCGCGGCAGGCCTGCGGCCCCTCGACGAGGAACGTGCCCGTCCGGCGTCGGGCGGAGCGGCCCGCGAGGGCTGCCACCGCGCGCACGCGCTCGGCGCGGGGATGGGTCATCGGCTCGGCGTGCGGGGTCATGGGGTCTTCCTGGTCGGGGCTCGGCTGCGGGTGCGCAGACGCCGACGGGGCGGGCCTCGGTGGAGGACCCGCCCCGTCGGCGGTGGTGCTCACGCCTGGGGCGTGGTGGTGGGGCTCTCAGGGCCCCGGAGCCGGCTCAGCGGGAGACGGCGGGGGCGTTCACGTCCGCGGGCAGCGCCTCGCGGGCGGTCTTCACCAGCACAGCGAAGGTCGCGGCGTCGGAGACGGCGATCTCGGCCAGCATGCGGCGGTCCACCTCGACGCCGGCCAGCTTGAGGCCCTGCATGAAGCGGTTGTAGGTCATGCCGTTGGCGCGGGCGGCCGCGTTGATGCGGGTGATCCACAGGCGACGGAAGTCACCCTTGCGCTTGTGGCGATGCTGGTAGTTGTAGGTGAACGAGTGGAGCATCTGCTCCTTCGCCTTGCGGTACAGGCGAGACCGCTGGCCGCGGTAGCCGGAGGCGCGCTCCAGCATGGTCCGACGCTTCTTGTGGGCGTTCACTGCCCGCTTCACACGTGCCACGTGCGTACTCCAATCTGTGTGGTCCCCGGGGCGCGCACTGGCGCGTCACGGCCGAGGAGGAAGGGGTTCCGGCGAGGCCGGGGGGGTGTCAGATGCCGAGCATCCGCTTGATCTGCTTGATGCTGCCCTTGGAGACGAGCTGGTCGCCCTTGAGACGGCGGGTCAGGCGCGAGGACTTGTGCTCCAGGTAGTGGCGGCGGTTCGCCTGCTGGCGCATGATCTTGCCGGAGCCGGTCACGCGGAAGCGCTTCTTGGCACCGCTGTGGGTCTTCATCTTCGGCATGGCTGCCGTTCTCCTTCACTCATCGCTGCCGTGCGCGGCGCGCACGGCAGTGCTGGTCACCCCGGTCCGTCCGGACCGGGCTGGTCTGTGGCGACCCCGGGGGGTCAGGCCCGAGGACCGGGCTTGGGGGCACCGCCGCGGGGGGCGGCGGGCTTGGGCGGGGCCGGCATCGGCTTGGCCGCCGGCTTCGGAGCCGACGACGGCGCGGCCGGCTTGGCGGCGGACCGCGGCTTCGGCGTGGCAGCCGGCGCAGCCGAGGACTGCGGCTTCGGCGTCGCGGCCGGCTTCGCAGCCGGGGCGGCCGCGGCCGGGCGGGGAGCCGCCGGGGCCGGGGTCTTCGGCGCCTGCGTCGTCTCGGCCGGGGCCGCGGAGGCGTTCTCCTGCGTCCGGGCGGCCATGGCCTTCAGCTGCTCGGGGAACGCATCCCCGACCGAATTCCGCACCGGGGCGGAGTCGGACGCCGCCTTCTGCGCGGCGCGCTCCTTGGCCTCGCGGGCGGCCTGGTCGCGACGCGAACCGCCGCCCTGACGCTCGCGGTGGCTCTCGGCCGAGTTCTTGCGCTGGTCCGCCCGCGCATCGGCCTTGGTGCGCAGCGGGCCGACCACCATCACCATGTTGCGGCCGTCCTGGCGCGGCTGCGATTCGACGGTGCCCAGCTCGGCGACGTCCTCGGCGAACTGCTGCAGCAGCTTGATGCCGAGTTCGGGACGCTGCTGCTCACGGCCGCGGAACTGGATGATGGCCTTGACCTTGTCGCCCTGGCTCAGGAACTTCTTGGCGTGGCCGGTCTTGGTCTCGTAGTCGTGCTTGTCGATCTTCAGGCGGAAGCGGACCTCCTTGAGGACCGTGTTCACCTGGTTCTTGCGCGACTCACGGGCCTTCACCGCGGCCTCGTACTTGTACTTGCCGAAATCCATCAGCTTGCACACCGGAGGCTTGGCCGTGGGGGCCACCTCCACGAGATCCAGGTCCGCCTCGGCGGCGAGCCGGAGGGCGTCCTCGACGCGGACGATGCCGACCTGTTCGCCGTTCGGGCCGACCAGGCGGACTTCCGGAACGCGGATACGCTCGTTGATGCGGGGATCGCTGATGGTGGTACTCCTCTGTGTGAGACGACGGGTGACCCCGCGCCCACCGGAGGGGCCCTCGGAAACGAGGAAGGCCTCCCCTGCGCGGACGCAGACGGAGGCCTCGACACGATCCCGTCGGACGGGACCCTCGGTGCGGGCTGCGCGCCACGACGCGGCGGTCCCGACCGGCGACCCGGCAACTCGGCCCGGGGCGAACCGGACATCCTGCTGACGCGGGTGGGAGAGAGGCCTCCACTTTGCTGCTCCTGGCCCGTGCATGCCCGCCCCGGGGTCGCCGGATGACGAGGTCTTGCGCGGACCACGAGTGGTCTATGGGAAGCTTACCACCATGACAGACGAACGTCAGGCCCAGGACGCCACCCCCATGGACGCCCCCGCCGAGATCCGCGACATCCACGAGGTCCCCGCCGTCGAGGTCATCACGACCACCGCCGTGCACCTGATGACCGCCGCCGCCGTCAAGTGCGGCCTGGCCGACTCCCCCGACGCCCGCGAGCTCATCGATCTCGACGAGGCCCGCAAGCTCATCACGGCCCTCGCCGGGCTGGTCACGGCCGCGGCCCCCGAGATCGGCAGCCAGCACGCCGGACCGCTGCGCGACGGGCTGCGCTCGCTGCAGCTGGCGTTCCGTGAGGCCTCCCCGTTCCCGGACGCCCCGGGCAAGGGCCCCGGCGAGAAGTTCACCGGCCCGGTGAACTGACCACGGCCCCGATGACGACGACGGCGCGCCCCTGGCCGGGGGCGCGCCGTCGTCGTCGGGGCGGGGCTCAGGCGTCCGTCGAGGCCTCCGGGGCGGGGGTGAGATGCCGGGTGACCGGCGTCGTGAAGAGGGTGAGCAGCGCGACGCCGGAGACCGCGAGCAGCGGCCCACCCAGAGCGGCGGCGTCCACGCTGAAGAGCCACGAGGACAGGAGCACACCGAAGAGCTGGATCGCGACGGCGGCGCCGCGGCTCCACGCCCGACCGCGCAGCAGGGCGACGGCGGTCGCAAGGATCCACAGGGTGAGCAGCGCGTAGATGACGACCAGCATCACGCGGGCGCCGGCCGGGAGCACCCCGTCCGCCGCATGCACCACCGCGTCCACGGCGAGCCAGAGGAGCGCGCCCGCCTCGAGCACGAGCGCCGCGGCGACCACGAGGACGGCCACCGGCAGGCCCCGGCCGGGGCGGGGCGGGACCGTCGTCGCGTCGGCGCCCGACGACTCGGACGGGGCGACGGGGTCGGGGCGGCGGGACTGTGCCATGGGGCCTCTCCTGCGGGACGGCTGCGGGGACGGACGTGTCCCCCACCGTACGCCGGGCGGTGCGCGGGCCAGGTCCGCGGCGACGCGCCGCCCCGGGCATGGGTGTGACCAAGGACTCACTGGGAGGTGCGGTGATGCACCTCATTCACCTCTTGTTCACTCGTGAGGGCCGTGCGAGGATGGCACGCGAAAGATTTCCGGGGGCCGCGTTCGTACGAAAGCGGTCCCCGTTGCAATGACCAGGGTCGCCCTCCGTATCGGTCGTGCCGCGCGTCGTCCGCGCAGGCCCCCGCGCCCGCCGCCGGCGGAGGCCGTGACCACCGGCGCCCGCGGGCTCCGGCTCTTCCGACAGAAAGTGAGCGGACCGATGGATTGGCGCAGTAAAGCAGCGTGCCTGGACAAGGACCCGGAGCTGTTCTTCCCCGTGGGCAACACCGGCCCCGCCCTCCTGCAGATCGAGGAGGCCAAGGCGGTGTGCCGTTCGTGTGAGGTCGTGGACACGTGCCTGAAGTGGGCCATGGAGTCCGGCCAGGACTCGGGCGTCTGGGGCGGCATGAGCGAGGACGAGCGGCGCGCCATGAAGCGCCGCGCGGCGCGCGCCCGCCGCGCCTCCTGACCCACCCGGACCACCGGCCCCGTCGACCTCGTCGACGGGGCCGTCGTCATGCCCGGCCGGGTTCACGTCAGGGGCAGTCGCAGCACGACGCGCGTGCCGCCGTCGTCGGACCGCTCCCAGCGCAGGGTGCCGCGCAGGTCCCCCTCCACGAGCGAGTGCACGATGCGCAGGCCGAGCCCCGATCCCTCGCCCGCGCGGGGGGACTCCCCCGGCACCCATCCGTCGGGGGCGGCGGGGCCGCTGTCCGTCACGGACACGACCAGCACCGTTCCTGCGGGGGTCGACTCGCGGTCGGCGTGCAGGCCCACGCAGCCACCGCCCGGCGCCGTGCCGTGCTCGACGGCGTTGGCCGCCAGCTCATTGAGCACCAGCGCCAGCGGCGTGGTCACGTGGGAGGGCAGTTCACCGAACTCGCCCGTGACCGCGACCTGC
Source organism: Micrococcus sp. iso_239 (assembly GCF_056173395.1). NCBI lineage: Bacteria > Bacillati > Actinomycetota > Actinomycetes > Micrococcales > Micrococcaceae > Micrococcus > Micrococcus sp. iso_239. The sequence goes on from NZ_CM149672.1 coordinate 1,636,801, forward strand.
AGCGGCCGCCCGTCCCCGGCCACCTCGACGGCCAGGCGGAACTGCCGCTGCAGCAGACCGTCCACGGGGACCTGGTCCTCGATCTCCTCGCTCAGCGTCTGGTGGACGAGGGCGATCGTGTCCACGCGCTGCATCGCCTGACGCAGCGCACGCTCCGCCTCGGGCGAGGACGTGCGCCGCGCCTGCATGCGCAGCAGCGATCCCACGGTCTGCAGGTTGTTCTTGACGCGGTGGTGGATCTCGCGGATGGTCGCGTCCTTGGTGAGCAGACGCTGCTCCTGGCGGCGCAGCTCGGTCACGTCGCGCAGCAGCAGCAGCGCCCCCTGCCAGCCGTCCGGACCGAGGAGGGGGACGGAGCGCACCGTCAGCGACACCCCGCCGGACTGCACCTCCCGCCGTCCGGCACGCAGCCCGGTGAGCACGGCCCACGTCCCCTCGTCGGTGGGAACGCGGGCGGCGTCGGTGCTGGCCAGGACGTCGGTGAGCCGGTGCCCCTCGAGGGTCGAGGCGATGCCCAGCCGGCGCAGGGCGGAGACCGCGTTGGGACTGGTGAACTCGGCGACCGAGTCCGGCCCGAGCACGACGAGGCCGTCCCCCACCCGCGGCGTGCCGCCCGCCCAGAGGCCGGAGGGCTCCTCGGGCGCCGGCCAGCGGCCGTGCTGCATCATGTCCAGCAGGGTGCTGGCCGTCCGGCTGTAGTTCTCCTCGATCACCGAGCGCGCCGGCCGGCCGTTCGGGTCCGCGTGCGCGGAGACGACCGCGATGACCCTCCCGGCGCGGACCACCGGCCACAGACGCACCTGCAGCGTGCCGCCCGGGGCCTCGACGGGGCCGGCCCCCTCGGCCCGCTCCCCGCCATGCCACGTCTGCCCGACGACGGCCCGCAGGTCCGCGCGGGCGCGCGAGCCCACGATGTCGCGGTGGAAGAGGGTGGGAGCGGTGAAGGGCCGGACCTGGGCGAGCGCGACGAACCCTCCGGCCTCGTCGCGGCGGGGCACGGGGCACCAGAGCACGAGGTCCGCGAGCGCCAGGTCTGCCACGAGCTGCCAGTCCCCCACGAGCCGCTGCAGCCAGGCGCGGTCCTCGTCTCCGATGTCCGGGTGCGACGTCAGGGGGTCCTGCGCGAGCGAACTGACCATGGGATCAGGGTACGGCGACGTGCCGGGCGGCCCGGGTCCGTGGCGTCGCGGGCGGCGTCGGACGACACGGCGGCGATGGTCTGCGAGGGCCGTGCGCGGTGCCGTCTGCGGCGGGCGGGGCGGGCGGGGACACCGGCCAGCGTGGCGAGGGCGCGACGCAGCGGGCTGTTCGGAGCGGCCTCGGCGAGCACCTGGCCGGCGAGCAGCGCGGGGTCCGCGGCGGCCGGGTCCCACGGCAGGAACGCCTCCAGGGGCGTGGCCGGCGAGGCGTAGCGGTTCCAGACGGCCTCGACCTGCCCGCGCGGGGCGACGCCGGCGGCGGCGGGCCGGAGCCGGTTGACCACGACGCGCAGCCGTGCCGCCGGGGCCGCCTCCGCCAGCTCCTCGACCGCGCGGACCAGGCGGGGCAGCGCGACGGCGTCCGGCCCGCCGACCGCGATGACCTCGTCGGCCGCGGCGAGCGCCGCCAGGGTCGCACCGTTGCGCTGTGGGGCGGGCACGTCGAAGGACAGCTCCTCGTCCTGTTCGAGACCGAACCCGACGTCGACGACCACGCGGTCCCAGTGTTCCCTGGCGGCCGCGATCAGCGCGGTGACGGCGGCGGGGCGCAGCTCGGGCCACCGGTCCACGCGGGTGAGTCCCGTCAGAACCGTCAGGTCCGCGCCGGCGACGCGGACGCGGACGCCCGCGGCCGCCAGGTCGGCGGCGCCCAGTCGGCCGTGGTCGGCCCGCCGTACGGCCCGCGCCACGCCGGCCGACTCCTCCGTCAGCCCCAGGTGCACACCGACGGCGGGGCCGTACGTGTCCAGGTCGACCAGCAGCGTGTTCCGGCCGGCCACGGCGTGCTCGGCGGCGAGGTTCACGGCGACGGTGGTGCGTCCCGGGGCGCCGGTGGGACCCCACACCACGGTCACCAGGGACTCCCGCGCGGGTGCGGTCGGTTCGCCCTCCTCCGGAGAGGGTGCGGGGTCGGCTCCCTCGTCCGCGGTGGCGGGGCCGTCGTCGGGGGTGGCCGCGGCGGGGGCGGCGCCCGGCCCGGCGTCGTCGGGCTCGTCGGCGTCGCGCCAGGGGTCCGTGAGGCCGGGCACCTCGTCCGCGCCGAGCGTCTCCAGGGTGATCGGCAGGTCGTCGAGGTCCTCGGCGTGATCCCGGGCGTGGTCGGCGTCCTCCCCGTGCGAGGTCTCCGGCCGGCGGCCCTCCGCGGCGGCGCTCGCGGACTCCACGACGACGGCCGCGATCTGCTCGGGGTCGGCGTCGGCGCGCACGCAGGGCACCCCCATGCTGCGGAGGCGACGGCGCTCGGTGCGAACCTCGCTGAGCGCCGCCACGCCCACGGGTCGGGGCAGCCGGGCCGTCTCCTCCAGGAAGGCGGCGGTGAGGGACTCGGTGTCCCCGGCTACGAGGACCGCGTCCACGAGACCGGAGCGGGCGATCGCGAGCAGCTCGGCGAGGTCCTCGGCCCGGCGGAGGACCGTGATGTCCGTCTGGTGCCGCTCGAGCGGGCCGATGTGGTCCAGGCCCGGCTGGACGGTGGTGGCCAGGGCGATGCGCACGGTCAGCGCACCCCGTGGGCCGGCACGAGGGTGACCCGCGCGTCCTTGACCTTCGCGTCCACGATGCGCGGCAGGGTCTCCTCCGGTGCCAGCAGCTGTACCCGGGTGGTGCCCGAGCCGCCGAAGCCGTTCTGCTCCGCCGTGACCTCGGAGATCTCGAGCGCCTCGGCCAGCCGGGCCGGGTCCGCATGGCCGCGGCCTCCCTCCGCGGGCATGGCCACCCAGACGTCCACGCGGTCTCCCACGCCCACGCCGGACGGCAGCGGCTCGTCCAGGGCCACCCCGACGGGACGACGGCCGTCCGGGTCCGCGTCCACCAGTGCCGCCGCCGGCAGCAGCTCGCCGGCCCGGACCGTCCCGGAGACCATCCGCCCCTCGGGCGCCGGAGCATCGGCGCTGAGGTACCGCTCGCCGGCCTCGCTGAGGTTCACCTCCACGGGCCGCAGGTCCCCGGCCGCGATGGGTGTGCCCGGGGGCAGGTCCTCCGCAGCCGTCCAGTACGCGGCGGTCCGCTGGGAGGAGGCGACCAGCGCCACGACGCCGGCGATCGAGGCGAGGACGAGCATGAGACCGACGAGGAGCCGGGGATCCCGCCAGCGGGGCCGGCGCAGACGGCCGCCCTCGGCGGACGCGGACATGGTCGTGGACACCGGATGTTCCCCCCTTCGGACCGGCCTCTCGGGCCGCCGCGGCCCCGGCACCCCGTCGGTGTCGGCCCCTCCGCGCTGCGCCCAGAGTAACCACAGGGGCCGTGGATCGCCGGATCCGCCGCGTACGCTGTGGAAAAGTGTCGCCTCCGGGTGTTCCCGGGGTTGAATGGGTCGACGTCGTGGGCCGCCCGCGACCGTCCTGGACGCCTCGACCGAAGGAGCACCGTGCAGCGCTTTCTCACCCTGACCGACGTGGCGGAGACCCTGAACATCTCCGGTCAGGCCGCCCGTGCCCTGGTCCGCTCGGGTGAGCTGCAGGCCATCCAGGTCGGGGGCCGCGGTCAGTGGCGCATCGAGGTGTCCTGGCTCGAGGACTACGTGGAGCGTCAGAAGGAAGTGACGCGCGCCCGCGTCCGGGAGTGGACCGAGGCGGACGCGCAGGCCCGCTGAGCCCACACGGTCTGCTCAGGCGGGGCGCAGCGCGGTCCGGACCGTCCCCAGCGCCCCGAACGGGATGACGAGCCGCCCGCGGACGGCGGCGGCCCGCCGGGCCTCGTCCCGCGGGTGGCGGGCGATGTCGAGGTGGTCGCCGCCGACCCGGTCCACGGTGCCCTCTGCCAGTGCCGCGCCGAGGCGCCCCGTCACCGCCACCGGCTGGCGCGTCCGCGCGATGCCGCGCAGCACCGTCCCCCAGCCGGCCGCGGCGAGCTCGGGCGCGACCGCGGCCCGGGTCAGGTCGGCCTCCACGGCCGCCACGCAGTCCACCGCGACGATCGCCGACCCCGAGCCGTCGACGTGCACGCCGACCCAGCCCTGGCCCACCGTGTGCACCACGCCGTCCACGACCTCGCCCCAGGCCAGGTGCAGCCGGACCTGCCGCCCTCGAGCTCCGCGCAGGCGGTCGGCCAGGGACAGCGCCATCCACTCCGCTCGGGTCAGCTCCGCGGCCTCGGCCACCGTCTCCTGCCAGCCGAGGTCGGCCCAGTGCGCCTCCAGGTCGTCGAAGAGTCCGTTCCACCGCATGCGCTCAGCATAGGAGGCTCAGCGCCGGACATCGGTCGTCATCAAACATCATCAAACATCACTCTTGACACCTATCGGCCCGTGCAGTTCACTGTGATCATCATCACCGGCCTGATCGCGGGATCCCGGCCGGACGGACGCACAGGAGGGGAATCCATGGAGCGCTCGACATCACCGGCCGGCCCGGCCCCGACCCGTCCGGTCGACGCGGCGGACGCCGTCGGCCTCACCGTCCTGCTTCTGGCCGGTCCCGGTCTGCTCGCCTGTGCCGCGGCGCTGCTGCAGACGGGCACCAGCGCGCCCGGGGCGGAACTGACCCGCGTGCTGGGCCTCGGTGCCGGTCTCGCCGGGCTCGGACTGCTCGCATGGTGGGCGGTGGGCCTGATCGGGCTGGCGCTCGTCGCGCTGGGGCGCCGCGCGGGTCGGCCGGCCTGGGCCCGCCTGGGCCGGAGCCTCACTCCCGCCCTGCTCGGACGCGTGGCAGGCGCCGTCGTCGGTGCCCAGCTGCTCGCGGCACCGGCCGCGTGGGCGGACGCGGCTCATCCCGTGCCGGACGCCTCCTGGACCGTGGCTGCGGTGCCTGCGCACGCCACCGGCGTCGAGGCCCCGGCGCCGGACGCCGCGTGGACGCCCCGGCCCCCGGCGCCGGCCCCACCGGGCGCCGGCACCGGCCGTGCGGATCCGGACCACCCGACCGTCACCGTCCGGCGCGGCGACTGCCTGTGGCACCTCGCCGCCGCCGAGCTCGGCCCGGACGCGACCCCCCGAGAGATCGACGCCCGCTGGCGCCGCTGGTACGAGGCCAACCGACGGGTGATCGGCGACGACCCGCACCTGCTGCTGCCCGGCACCGTGCTGACCTCCCCCGTGTTCACCCCGCACGCCGGCGTGGACGGACCACGGCCATGACATCCACGACCCTGCACTCCCCCGCTTCGCCTCGTCCTCAGGAGACCGCCATGACCACCCTCGCCACCCGCCCCCGCGCCGCTTCCGACCGGCGCACCGCCGACACCCTCCTCCACGGGCCCGCCCACAGCCCCGCAGTCCTGCCCCGCGGTGAGGAGATCGCCCGGCGGGCCCGCACCGAACAGGGGCGCGAGGAGCTGCGCCGCGTCCGCTCGCTCGCCGCCGTGATCGCCGTCGCCTGCGTCGAGGTCGAGACGGGCCGCCGTGCCCTGCGGGACCTCTCCGCCTGGCTCTCGCCCGAGGTCCTGGACAAGTTGACCCGTCGCATGGAGCTGCTGGGCGCCGTCGCGCCGACCGGGCCCGGTCGACGGCCCTCCGCGGCCGTCCCGCCCCGGACGCCCGCGTCCGCACCCCGCCCGGTGGGTGCCCGCGTGTGCGAGGTCGCGCCCGGCCGGGTGGAGGCCAGCGCGACGGTGCTGTGGGAGGGCCGGGCCCGGGCCTTCGCGCTCCGACTCGAGCGGCGGCTCAGCCGGTGGAAGGTGACGTCGGTCGAGATCGGCTGAGCCGGATCGTCCCGTCGGACCGACGATCGAGGGCCCGGAGACCTGGAGGTCTGCGGGCCCTCGTCCTGCGTCGTGGCGGGATGCCGGTCAGCCGCGGCGGCCGCGGCGCTCCGCCTGACGGCGGGAGCGGCGGTTCGTGCCCGCCGCGACCGTGGCGCCGGAGTCCGTGCCGCTGCGGGTGACCGCGCTCTGCCCGTCCTCGGACGGACCGGTGAAACGCAGCTGCGCCGGCTGCTGCGGGGCGTCGATGCCCTCCACGGAGATCTGCGGGGCCATCGTCACGGCGCGGGCGTCCTGGACGCCGGGCAGCGACGTCGGCGCGGGGGCCGCACTGATCTGCGCCTGGAACAGCGTGCGCACGGCGTCCTCGCGGATGGCGGCGAGCATGTTCTGGAACATCGTGTAGCCCTCGCGCTGGTACTCCACGAGGGGCTCGCGCTGGGCCATCGCGCGCAGCCCGATGCCCTCCTTGAGGTAGTCCATCTCGTAGAGATGCTCCTGCCAGCGGCGCCCGATGGTGGCGAGCACCACGCGACGCTCCGCCTCCCGCAGCGCCTCGGACCCCACCTGCGCCTCCCGGTCCTCGTACGCCAGGAGCGCATCGGAGACGAGTTCGCGCTTGAGGACCTCGGCCTTGAGCCGGCCCCGGCCGCCGACCTCGTCGAGGACGTCCTCCTGCGAGATGCCCACGGGGTAGAGCTCTGCCAGGTCCCGCCACAGCTGGTCGAGGTCCCAGTCGGTGGCGTGGCCCTCCTCGGTGGCCGCGTCCACGATGTTCCCGACGGCGTCCTCCACGAAGCGGCGCACCCGGTCCTGCAGGTCCTCCCCCTCGAGGATGGAACGGCGGTCCGTGTAGATGGCCTCGCGCTGGCGGTTCATCACGTCGTCGTACTTGAGCACGTTCTTGCGCTGCTCGGCGTTGCGCCCCTCGACCTGCGCCTGCGCGTTCTGGATCGCCTTCGAGACGAAGCCGAACTCGAGCGCCATGTCGTCCGGGATCGACGGGCTGTTCATGATCCGCTGGGCCACGCCCGGGTTGAAGTTGCGCATGAGCTCGTCCGTGAGGGAGAGGTAGAACCGGGACTCGCCCGGGTCGCCCTGACGGCCGGAACGACCGCGCAGCTGGTTGTCGATGCGGCGCGAGTCGTGGCGCTCGGTGCCCACCACGTACAGGCCGCCGGCCTCGATGACCGCGCGGTGCGCGTCCTCCACGGCGGCCTCGGCCTCCGCCAGCACCTCGGGCCAGCGGGCCTCGTACGCCTCCGGGTCCTCGGCGGCGTCGAGGCCCAGTTCCTGCATGCGGGCCACCGCCGTGAACTCGGCGTTGCCGCCGAGCATGATGTCGGTGCCGCGGCCGGCCATGTTGGTGGCCACGGTGACGGCGCCCGGGCGGCCCGCCTGCGCCACGATGGCGGCCTCGCGGGCGTGGTTCTTCGCGTTCAGGACCTCGTGGCGGATGCCGCGCTTGGCCAGCAGCGTGGAGAGGTACTCGGACTTCTCCACGGAGGTGGTGCCCACCAGGACCGGCTGGCCCTTCGCGTGCCGCTCGGCGATGTCGTCGACGACGGCGTCGAACTTGACCTTCTCGTTCTTGTACACCACGTCGTTGCGGTCCACACGCTGTGGCTCCCGGTTCGGCGGGATCACGACGACGCCGAGGCCGTAGGTCGACGTGAACTCGGCGGCCTCCGTCTCGGCGGTGCCCGTCATGCCGGCGAGCTTCTCGTAGCCGCGGAAGTAGTTCTGCAGGGTCACCGTGGCCAGCGTCTGGTTCTCGGGCTTGACCTCCACGCCCTCCTTGGCCTCGATGGCCTGGTGGAGCCCCTCGTTGTAGCGGCGTCCCTTGAGCACGCGGCCCGTGTGCTCGTCGACGATCTGCACCTCGCCGTCGAGGACCACGTAGTCCTTGTCCCGCTTGAACAGCTCCTTGGCCTTGACCGCGTTGTTCAGGAACTGGATGAGCGTGGTGTTCTGCGTCTCGTACAGGTTCGTGATGCCGAGGTGGTCCTCGACCTTCTCGATGCCGGGGCCGAGGATGCCGACGGTGCGCTTCTTGTGGTCCACCTCGTAGTCCGTGTTCGCCTCGAGGCGGCGCACCAGCCGGGCGAACTCGCCGTACCACCGGTTGGCCTCGCCCTGGGCGGGGCCGGAGATGATCAGCGGGGTGCGGGCCTCGTCGATGAGGATCGAGTCCACCTCGTCGACGATCGCGTAGTGGTGCTCACGCTGCACGAGCTCGTCGAGGGACCAGGCCATGTTGTCGCGGAGGAAGTCGAAGCCGAACTCGTTGTTCGTGCCGTAGGTGATGTCCGCGGCGTACTGCTCGCGCCGTACGGCCGGGGTCTGGCCCGCCACGATGACGCCCGTCTGCATGCCGAGGAAGCGGAACACGCGGCCCATGAGGTCGGCCTGGTAGGAGGCGAGGAAGTCGTTGACCGTCACCACGTGCACGCCCCTGCCGGACAGCGCGTTGAGGTAGGCCGGAGCGGTGGCCACGAGGGTCTTGCCCTCGCCGGTCTTCATCTCCGCGATGTTGCCCTGGTGCAGCGCGATGCCGCCGAGCAGCTGGACGTCGTAGTGCCGCTGGCCGAGCGTGCGTCCCGCGGCCTCGCGGACCGCGGCGAAGGCCTCCGGCAGGAGCAGGTCCAACGACTCGCCGTCCGCATGCCGGGCCCGGAGCGTGTCCGTCTCGGCACGCAGCTCCGCGTCGCTGAGCGCCCGGAAGTCGTCCTCGAGGAGGTTCACGGCGTCCACCGTGGCCTGCATGCGCTTGAGGACGCGGTTGTCCGAGATCTTCAGGACGCGGTCGATGATCGAAGGCACTGGTTCTCTGCTCCCTTGCGGTGTGGCCGGGGCGGGACGGGATGCCCCTCGCGCGCGGCCGTGGCGCGGTCTCCGGGACAGTGTACGGGCCGAGTCCGGACGGGCCGCGGCGCCCGTCCCGGAGGGGAGGGGCGTCGCGGCGTCAGCAGGTCGTGGTCGACGTCGGCGGGGCGGTCAGTCCTCCCGCGTCTGGTATGCCTGCTCCCCCTCGGAGGCGGAGACGTGATCCTGAGGGAGGGACTCGTCCAGGCGGATCACGCCGTAGCTCCAGCCTCGGCGGCGGTAGACGACGGAGGGCACGCCGGTCTCGGCGTTCTGGAAGAGGTAGAAGTCGTGGCCGACCAGCTCCATCGCGTCCACGGCGTCGTCCACGCTCATGGGGGTCGCGGGGAACGCCTTCTGCCGGATGCGCACCGGGGTGCCCGCCTCGGGGGCGTCCTGCGCGGAGGCGTCCTCCGCGGCCAGCGCGGCGCCCGACGGCGGCAGCGGTGGCACGAAGCCGACCTCGCCCGCGCCGCGGGAGGCGCCGAGCTTGCCGCGGCGACGGTCCTTGCGCCGGTCGCGCAGGCGCCGCAGGCGCTCGGTCAGTCGGGCGGCGGCTTTGTCGAAGGCTGCCAGCTCGTCGTCCGCGGCGGCCTCAGCCCGCACGACGTCCCGCGGGCCGCGGACCGTCAGTTCCACGCGGACCGCCTCGTCTGAGTGCTTGTGGTGGGATTCCTTCGTCACGCGGACCTCGAGCGTGTCGGCGCCCTCGGCGAGCCGCTGGAGGCGCTCGGTGCGCTCGACGACGTGGTCGCGGAAGCTCTCCGAGAGGCTGATGTTGCGGGCGATGTAGCTGACATCCATGGTCATGGCGTCCTCCTGGTCCGACTCTCACGGGTCCGGCCTCGGGAGGGGAGGTGCGCCTCGGTGTCGCGTCCGCAGGGGGGCGTCGGGTCCGAGGGGGCGACCTCCTTCCAGCCGTCGGCAGGACGGGAACCGTAGGGGCGATTCCGTGCCGTTCACCCTACCCGGGGGCCTGGCCGGGGGCCAGGCTCGGCGGGGTCCCGCGGCGGGGCCACCGCCGCGAGCACGACGGCCCCGACGGGGTGCCCGCCGGCGCGGCGCACCGCCTCCGCGAGCGCGGCGAGGGTGGCGCCGGTGGTGAGGACGTCGTCCACGAGCAGGACGGGCGCGCCGGCCGGCAGCCGTGCGGCGAGGACGCGCCAGTCCCGGGCCCGCCGGCGGCGCTGGCCCGCCCCGGTGCCCGCATGGGACGGGCCGCCGCCCCGGAGTGTGCTCGCGCGGGGCAGCAGCCGAGCGCGGACGGCGTCGGAGACCAGCCACGGCGCCGGCAGCGCCCGGGTGAGCTCGGCGAGCGGGTCGTAGCCGCGCCGTCGGAATCCGACCGCGCCGCCCGGGACCGGAACGAGCAGGGCGTGCGGTGCCCCGGGCAGGTCCGGCTCGAGGCGCGCCGCGGCGACGGTCCGGCAGAGGGCCTCGCCCAGCACGCCGCGCAGGTGCAGCGCGTGATGGTCCTTGAACGCGAGCACGGCGGCCGCCAGCGGGTCTGCGTAGCGGCCGGCCGCCATCACCGGCAGGGGAGCGCCGCCGGGGCCCACGGGCAGGGCCGGGGCGTCCTGTTCCGCCCGGAAGGGCCGGGACAGGGCGGCGGTCAGTCCCTCCGCGCAGGCCGGGCAGAGCCGGTGGCCCGGCGCCGCGCACACCGCGCACTCGGCGGGCAGGACCAGGTCGGCCAGGGCCCGACCGAGGGCGCCGAACGCCGGGGACGGGGAGGACGGCGGGGAATGCATGGCGATGAGTCCACCGCACGCCACCGCCGTCCGGGCGCCGGGGCGGGCCACTGTGCGGGACGGGGCGGCTGTGCAGGAATGGACGATGGGCGCCCGGCGCCGGCCCGGCTCAGTCCGGGAACGAGAGGTCGCGTACCCCGCGGTCGAGCTCCTGCGCCCGCCACGAGGAGCCCACCAGCAGGAACACGAACTCCTCCGTCTCCGCGTAATAGGCGCCGTCGTCGCCGGCGGAGATCCCCCGCAGGCCGCCCAGTGGGTTGAGCTCCCGGACGGTGCCATCGACCGAGACGATCCGCGGCACCACGCGCTCGTCGGGCTTCGCGGCGTACGCCGAGACGAGCAGGTTCGTGTCGCCGGCCCACTCCACCGAGTCCTCCGACCCGGAGGAGGGCAGCAGGATCGGCTCGGTCAGGGCGTTCGGCACCCCGTCCGAACCGCGCACGACGCCGGACACGCGCAGGGTGGTCCGCTGGCCGTCGTCGACGAGCATCGCGGCCCGGGCCCCGCTCCGGGCCAACCGCAGGTCGACGATCCGCTCGCCGGGGCGCAGCCAGGTGGCCGTCACGATGCGCTCCTGCCCGCCGGGCTGGGCCGAGACGGCGCGGATCCGCGAGGTCGTGCCCCGGTCGGCCGCCCACACCCAGCCCAGGAGGTCCAGCGACGGGACGGTGAGCCCGGTGCCGCGCAGCACCTCCCGCAGGGAGCCGTCCGTGCCGGCGACGTGGACCGCCGTCCGGTCACGGGTGACGAACGCGAAGCGGCTGCGGTCGCCGGACATGGTCGGGCGGACCGGATCGAGCGCGGTGACGTCCGGGGCGCCGCCCACCGGCGTGACGCTGGTCCCCTGCACGTACACGAGTCCGCCCGTCGCCGTGTCGATGCCCACCTGGACTGAGCCGACGGCGGGGTCGGTCTGGACCGGGGCGGGGCCGTCGTCTCCCGACGTGGACAGCTGGGCGCCGGCGACGGTCACCTCGACCTCCTTGACCGATTGGAGGCCCGTCAGGGTCAGCTCCAGCTGCTCCCGCATGCGGTGCCGCCGGTCGGCGTCGGCCCCCTCGGCGGCCGCCTGGGTGAGGTCGACGTGGGCCACGCCGTCGTCGTCGACGGGCACCGTGGGTGCGGCCAGGTCGGTGCCGGTGCGCAGCGGGAAGGCCGTGTCCACCGCCCCGGCCAGATACGGTGCCGGCCCGCGCAGCAGCGCTCGCGTCACCGCGGTCACGGTGGTGCCCCGATTGACGAACCACCGCACGTCCGGCACGACGTAGCGCTTCGCGGTGTCGTAGAAGGCGAGCTCGTGCGGGGCGAACAGCTGTCCGAACTGCGCCTGGGAGAGCAGCGTGCCGTTCTCCGTGGACGTGATCCGCATGCCCTGCGGCCGTTCCTGCACCGTGACCGCCCAGGCCTGCGTGGTCCCCGGCGGCGCGATGGTCCGCAGGCCGTACTCGTCGATCTCCGAGTCGACCTCGACCTGGATCTGGTAGTCCCCGGCGCCGTCGCCCCGGGTGATGCGCGGCTCCGCCGAGTACACGAGGGTGCGCTGCCCGGGCGTCCACTGGGTGGCCGCGGGCCCGTCGAGGAACTGGCGCGCCACCGCGTAGTCGTCCTGCGGGCTCGTGCCCGCGAGCAGGAAGCCCCGGATGGCCTCCTCCGCCGTGTCCGACTCGGCCGGTCCCGGCGGATGGAACTGCGGCGCGTCGGCGTCTGCGGTGGCCCCGTCGACCGGGTCGGCGCTGCGCACCTCGGAGCTCTGGGGGATCTGGGTGCAGCCGCTGAGGGCGAGCATCAGGGCGACGATCACGCCGACGACGGCGACCCGCGGCGGGCGGGGCGGCTGCGGATCCACGGTGGTCATCGGGCCTCCTCGGCCGGGTCGTCGCCGGTCGGGTCCCCGGGGGCCGACCCGTGGGCGGGATCCTCCGCAGGGACCACGCGCACCGGCCGGGTCGGTGCGGTCAGGGCCTGCTCGGTCTGGCGCGCGGACGGCGGGGCGGCCGCGGCCGCCGCGGCGACGTCCGCGACCGTGCCGACGGCGTCGGCGTCCGCCTCCTGCGGGACGGGCCGGGACAGGTCATCGGCGTACCGGCGGTCCGCCGTGCTGTAGCGGGGCGGAATGGGCAGCACGGAGCGGCCGATCGGCTCGGGGGCCTCGGCGCCCTGCGTGGCCGGGCGCGGCGCCCGCGGCAGGGTCACCATGAAGGTGGACCCCTCCCCCAGCTCGCCCCACGCCTCGAGCCGACCGCCGTGCAGCCGGGTGTCCTCGGTGGCGATCGCCAGACCCAGTCCGGACCCGCCGGTGGTGCGCTTGCGTGAGGGGTCGGCGCGCCAGAACCGGTCGAACACGCGCTGCACCTGCTCGGGGCTCATGCCGATGCCGTGGTCCACGACGGCGAACGTGACGGCCCCCTCGTCGGCCGCCACGAGCACGTCCACCGGCCGGCCCTCGGCGTGCTCGATCGCGTTGTTCACCAGGTTGCGCAGGATCCGTTCGATCCGCCGCGGGTCGACCCAGGCGACGTGGCCGTCGGCGCGGTCCCGGTCCATGGGCACCATGTACACGGGCACGCCGATCTGATCGGCCAGCGGCTGAGAGGTGAGCACGACGTCGCGGGCCAGCTCGAGCATGTCCGTGGCCTCGAGGGCCGGGGTGGCGGCGCCGGCGTCGAACCGGGTGATCTCCAGCAGGTCCGCGAGCATGGCCTGGAAGCGGTCCACCTGGTGGTAGAGCAGCTCGGTCGAGCGTCGGCTGACCGGGTCGAAGTCCTCGCGTGAGCCGTGCAGCACGTCGGCCGCCATCCGCACGGTCGTCAGCGGCGTGCGCAGCTCATGGGAGACGTCCGAGACGAACCGCTGCTGCATCTGGGACAGCTGGGCGAGCTGGCCGATCTGGTCCTGGATGCTGTCCGCCATCCGGTTGAAGGACATGCCCAGGCGGGCCATCTCGTCCTCACCGTCGACCGGCATCCGCACGGCCAGGTTGCCGCTCGAGAGGGACTCGGCCGCCCGGGCCGCCTGCTGCACGGGCAGGGTCACACGCCGCGAGACCCACCACGAGACCAGCACGTTGATCACCAGGAAGCCGACGCCGAACACCAGCAGCACCCCGAGCACCGAGTCGAGCGAGCTCTGGACGTCCGCGAGGTCGTAGACGAGGTAGAGCCCGTAGGTGGCACCCGGGGGCAGCACCACCTGGGCGCCGAACACGAGGCCGGGCCGGGTGCCGCCGCCGGGGTTCGGCAGCGCCACGCTCGCGTCGTACACGCCCGGCCCGGAGGCGACCGCGTCCTGCAGCTCCTGGGGGATCACCGCGGGATCGAGCCCGGCGGAGGAGATCGTCCCCACGTACGCGGACTCGGAGTCCGGCAGCGGGGCGAGGTGGTAGCGGCGGCGGATCGTCGTGCCGGAGTCGCCTTCGAGGGCGCGCAGGGTCTGGGTCACCAGCACGTCCGTGCTCTGCGCGTCCGTGGCGGTGGTCTGCGCGAACGTCTCGCGCACCTGGCTCAGGCCACGGCGTGCCTCGGACTGGACCTGCTCGTAGCGGGCCTCGAAGAGGGCCTGGGTGATCTGCTGCGTGAGGAACGCGGCGACCACGAGGCCCGCGAGGATCGAGAGCAGGGCCGCGAGCACCGCCGTGCGCAGCCGCAGGGACCGACGCCACCGGCGGCGCAGCGCACGCCACGCGGGGCCGGGGCCCCACGACCGTGGGCGGGCGGCGGCGGGCTCGACCGGCTCGGCACCGGACTCGGCCGCCGGGGCCGCGCTCACATCCGGGCCGGACACGGTCATGCGCTCAGCCCTGGCCGGCCTTGTACCCGACGCCGCGGACGGTCAGCACGACGCACGGGTTCTCGGGATCCGGCTCGACCTTGGAGCGCAGGCGCTGGACGTGGACGTTCACGAGCCGGGTGTCGGCCTGGTGCCGGTAGCCCCAGACCTCCTCCAGGAGCATCTCGCGAGTGAAGACGTGGCGCGGCCGCCGGGCGAGGGCCACGAGGAGGTCGAACTCCAGCGGGGTGAGGGCGATGCCGACGCCGGCGCGGGTGACCTGGTGGCCCGCCACGTCGATCTCGAGGTCCCCGATGTGCAGGACCTCCGCCGGCTTGGCCTCCCCCTCACGCAGGCGCGCCCGGACGCGAGCCACGAGCTCGGCGGGCTTGAACGGCTTGGGCACGTAGTCGTCCGCACCCGACTCGAGGCCGCGCACCACATCCGCCGTGTCCGACTTGGCCGTGAGCATCACGATCGGCACGTCCGACTCGGCTCGGATGAGCTTGCAGACCTCGATGCCGTCGATGCCGGGGAGCATGAGGTCCAGCAGCACCAGATCGGGGCGCTCGCGGTGGAACGCGGGCAGTGCGGAGGTGCCGTCTGCGGCGAACGTCGGCTCGAAGCCGTCGTTGCGCAGGACGATGCCGATCATCTCGGCCAGCGCCTCGTCGTCGTCCACCACCAGGATCTTGGCCTTGCCCATCCTGACCTCCTCGTCAGCGCTCCCCCCGGCGCCGCGGGCGGGACCGGCCCCGGGCACAGGAAATTTTCAGGATCAGCCCGATGATACCCGCCGGGCGGGCCCGTCCCCGGCGGACGACGCCGGAGGTCGCCCCGGTCTGTCGGGGCGCCGGCTCAGCCGCGCAGCTCGGCGAGCCGTGCGGTCAGCTCCTCCGCGTCCCGCCGCAGAGTGCGGAGCACGGCGGGGTCGTGCGACCCCGCCGCCGTGAGGCCGACGTCGCCCACGCGTCCGGGGTCCACCCCCAGCCGTTCCCACGTGCGGACGACGTCGACCGGACGCACGCCCGGCTCGGGGGCCAGCGTCAGCCCGCGCCCGATGTCGGCCCAGCCGGCCGCCGCCTCCCACGCCTCGCGGGTGCCGGGCGTGCCGTCCGCGCCGTCGTCGAGGGCGCCCACGCCCACCACGAGGGAGACCGGGGCCGGGACGGGCGCGTCCGCGGCTGCGTCGGGCCTGGGCAGGGACTCTCCCGTCAGCGTCGCCAGCGCGGCGGGCCCGGGCAGCTCGGCCCCCGGGGAGGCGGCGCGGCGGCCCGGTGCGAGCCACACCCGGGCGACGTCGGGCAGGGCGGTGAGCCCGTCGAGGGCGGCGCGCCACAGCCCGCGGGCCTCCTCGCGCGGCAGCGACCGGACGGTGCGGTACCCGCTCGCGGTGGGCAGGGTCCCGGCGAGGACGGCCGCCGCCCACGGCTCGTCGACGACGACGCCGAGGCGTCCCGCGCCGGTGGCCCTCCGGAGGCGGGGCAGGGCGTCCTGCAGTCCCTCGAGATAGGACTCGGCGACGTCGCGGCGCGCGCCGTGGTCGCCGAGGACGCGCTCTCCCCCGGGCAGCCAGAGGCCGGCGAGCAGGCTGAGCGGGCCGCGCACCCGCACGGCCAGACGTTCGACGACGGCGCCCTCGGCCCCCGCGGTGTCCGCCCAGCGGTGCGCGTCCTCGTGCCAGAGGGAGACGGCGCGGCGTCGGTCTCGGCCGGAGCCGGCGGCCCCGGGCGGGCTGACCCGCCAGCCGTGCGGCTGCAGGTCGACGGCCAGCTCCTGCAGGAGGGCGGCCGAGCGGCCGGTGGCGTCGGCGCCGGGTCCGCGATCGGGCAGCTCGGGAAGCACCGGCCAGTGGTCTGCGCCGAGTTCGCCGAGCGTGACGCGCTGCGCCTCGGCGACGTCGGTGCCGCGCCACGGCGTGCCGCCGAGGGCGACGGGGCCGGTGGCGCCGTCGTCGTGGGCGGCCTCAGTCATCCGCGTCCCCGGGGCTCTCCCCCGGCTCCGCCTCGGCGTCCGGCCGGCCCTCGGCCGCCAGCGCGCGGTGGTGGCGGATGACCTCGGCGATGATGAAGTTCAGGAACTTCTCGGCGAACGCGGGCTCGAGGTCCGCCTCGAGCGCGAGCCGGTGCAGCCGCGCGATCTGGGCGGCCTCACGCCCGGGGTCCGAGGGCGGCAGGTCGTGCCGGGCCTTCAGCGCGCCGACCCGCTGCGTGAACTTGAACCGCTCGGCCAGCAGGTAGACGAGCGAGGCGTCGATGTTGTCGATGCTGCCGCGGATCGCGAAGAGCTCGTCGAGGACCGCCGGGTCCGCGGTGCCGGGCAGCGAGCTGGCGTGGGGGTCGTAGTCCGGGCTCATGGCCGAAGCCTACGCATCCGCGGGGGCCGACAGCCGGGCATTGCGGGCGGTGTCGATGGTGGCCTGGCCGAGCACGCGGGTGCCCCGGTACAGGACGGCCGTCTGACCGGGAGCCACGCCGCGCAGGGGGCGCCCCGGCTCGATCTCCCACCCCGGATGCCCCGCCGCGTCGGCGCGCTGGCGGGCGCGGGCCTCGACGATCTCGCCGTGGGCCCGGAACTGCAGCGCGCAGTCGAACCAGGCGCCCGTGCGGGCTTCGGGCACCGGGGCGCCGGCCCACGACGGGCGGATGCCGGTGATGCGGTCGACGTCGAGCAGCTCGCGGCCGCCGACGACCACCGTGTTCTCCTTCGGCCGCACCTCGAGCACGAACCGGGGCTTGCCGTCGGGCGCGGGACGGCCGATGGCCAGGCCCTTGCGCTGGCCGACCGTGAACGCCTGGGCGCCCGCGTGGGTGCCGAGCTCCCGCCCCTCCGGGTCCACGATGGGGCCGGGGGCCAGGTCGATGCGCTCGGCCAGCCAGCCGCGGGTGTCGCCGTCGGGGATGAAGCAGATGTCGTGGGAGTCCGGCTTCGCCGCCACGGACAGGCCGCGCTCGGCCGCCTCGGCGCGCACGAGCTCCTTGGACGGCGTGTCCGCGAGCGGGAAGAGGCAGTGGGCGAGCTGATCCGCGGTCAGCACGCCGAGCACGTAGGACTGGTCCTTCGCGTCGTCCGCGGCGCGGTGCAGCTCCAGCGAGCCGTCCGGACCGGGCCGCACGGCGGCGTAGTGGCCGGTGCAGACGGCGTCGAAGCCCAGCTCGAGGGCGCGCTCGAGCAGCGCCGCGAACTTGATGCGCTCGTTGCAGCGCATGCACGGGTTGGGCGTGCGGCCGGCCTCGTACTCGGCCACGAAGTCGTCCACGACGTCCTCCGCGAACCGCTCGGAGAAGTCCCACGTGTAGAAGGGGATGCCGAGCCGCTCGCACGCGCGCCACGCGTCCGAGGCGTCCTCGATGGTGCAGCAGCCACGCGAGCCGGTGCGCAGGGTGCCGGGCATGCGGGACAGGGCCAGGTGGACGCCGACGACGTCGTGCCCGGCGTCCACGGCACGCGCCGCGGCGACGGCGGAGTCGACTCCCCCGGACATGGCGGCCAGGACCTTCACGGGCGGACTCCTCTCTCGACGACGGACGGGCGCTCCAGTCTAGACGCCCGGCCCCAGCAGCGTCCGCAGCGCGTCGATGAGCGCGGCCGTCTCGGCCAGCGTCGTCGTCCGGCCGAGGGTGAACCGCTGGGTGGCCCGCGCGTCGGCCTCCGTCCGCCCCGGCAGGGCCGCGACCACGTGCGACGGCTCGGCCACCCCGGCGGTGCACGCCGACCCGGACGAGGTGTCCAGTCCGGCCATGTCGAAGGAGAACAGCAGCGCGTCCGCCGTCCGGCCCGGCACGGTGATGTGGACGTTGCCGGGCAGTCGGCGCGTCCCCGGCGGCAGCGGCTCCCCCGTCGCCGGGTCGAGGTCCCGCGGCCCGGTCAGGCGCACCCCGTCCAGGGCGTCGACGGCGGCGATCACCTCGTCCCGCAGCCCGCCCAGGCGGGCGGCCTCGGCGGGCTGCTCCGCGACGGCCTCCGCCACGGCGGCCGCCAGCGCGGCGGCCAGCGCCACCGACACCGTGCCCGAGCGCAGGCGGCGTTCCTGACCGCCGCCGTGCACCACGGCCTCCAGGGTGACGTCCCGGCGCACGAACAGGGCGCCGACACCCACGGGGGCACCGACCTTGTGCCCCGAGACGGCCAGGGTCGCGGCCCCGGACGCGGCGAAGTCCACGGGCACCGCCCCGAGGGCCTGGACGGCGTCGGTGTGCAACGGGATCCCGTGGTCGGCCGCGAGCCGGGCGGCCTCCGCGACGGGCTGGACCGTGCCGATCTCGTTGTTGGCCCACATCAGCGTGGCCAGGGCGGTCCGCTCGGGCGCGGCCGCCAGCGCGGCCCCCCATGCGGCGAGGTCGACCCGCCCGTCGTCGTCGACCGGGACGAGCACCGGCTCGGCACCCTCGTGCGCAGCGAGCCAGTCCACCACGTCGAGGACCGCGTGGTGCTCGATGCCGGTCAGCACGATCCGGGTGCGCTCCGGCGCGACCGCGCGGCGGGCCCGGTACAGCCCCTGGACGGCGAGGTTGTCCGCCTCGGTGCCCCCGGACGTGAGGATCACCTCGGGGGGGTGCGCCCCGAGCGCCGCGGCGATGCGCTCCCGCGCCTCCTCGAGGTGCAGCTTGGCCCGGCGGCCGGAGGCGTGGAGGGAGGCCGGGTTGCCCGGCAGCGCGGCCGCCTCGGCCAGGGCCGCGAGCGCGGTGGGGCGCACCGTCGTGGTGGCGGCGTGGTCCAGGTGCACGCGGTCCGGGGTGGTCACCCGGCCAGTCTAGGAGCCGCGCCGGATGTGCCCGGATCAGTCCCGGGCGAGGAACCGCTCGACGTCGCGGGTCGGGCCCACCAGGAGGATCGTGTCCTCGGGCTCGAGGACGTAGTGACTCGGCGGGTAGAGCCACGTGCCGCGGCTGCGGACCGCGACCACGCGCATGCCCCGCTCCCCCGCGAGCCCGGTGGCTCGCAGGTCCCTGCCCAGCAGGCGCGACGGCGGCGTGGCCCGGACCATGGCCAGGCCCGGCTCGACCTCGACGAAGTCCTGGAAGGACGTGCTGACCAGGTGCGCCACGCGGCGGCCCATGTCCCGCTCCGGGTGGACCACGTGCTCCACGCCGAGCTGACGCAGGATCTCGCCGTGGCGGTCGTCATTGGCCTTGGCCCAGAGCTGGTGCGTCCCGAACCGCCGCATCAGCGAGACGGTGAGGATCGAGTCCGCGAGGTCGCCGCCGATGGCGACGACGACGTGGTCCATCTCGTGGACCGAGAGCTGGCGCATCGCCTCCTCGTCCGTGCTGTCCGCGCGGACGACGTGGGTCAGCCGGCCGTTGAGCGCCTGGACGGCCTCGGCATCGGCGTCGACCCCCAGCACGTGGCAGTCGGACTCCATGAGCTCGCGGGCGACCCCTGAGCCGAACCGGCCGAGCCCGAGGACGGCCACGGTGGGGCGGTCGCCCCGGCGGGGGGCGAACAGGGAACGGGTGAGATCAGCCAATGAGGGGTCTCTCCTTCGGGTACTCGAAGTGGCGGGTGCGGTCGGTCAGGGCCAGGCTGCCGGCGACGGTGGCGGGGCCGATGCGGCCGACGAACATGAGGAGCATCAGGATGCCCTGCGCGGCCGGCGGCAGCTGGGCGGTGATGCCGGTGGACAGGCCCACCGTGCTGAACGCGGACACGCACTCGAACAGGATCTGGTCGGTCGTGAACGAGGACAGGCCCATGAGCGCCATCGTGGCGACGGCGATCGCGGTCGCGGAGAGCATGATCACGGTGATCGCCTCGCGGTGCGTGGTCCGGGAGAGCCGGCGGCCGAACGCATGGACGGCGCCCTCCCCCCGGATCTCCGCGAGCACGATGAACAGCAGGACGCTCGCCGTCGTGATCTTCACGCCCGAGGCGGTGCCGGCGGGGCCGCCGCCGATGAACATGAGCACGTCGGTGGCGAAGAGCGTCACGGGGTGCATCTGCCCGTAGTCCAGGGTGTTGAAGCCGGCGGTGCGGGTCGTGACGGACTGGAAGAACGCCGCGAGCACGCGCGAGGCCGGGTCCAGACCGCCCAGGGTCCGCGGGTTGGACCACTCGAGGACGAGGTACATGAGCGTGCCGCCCACCAGCAGCACCGCGGTGCCCACGAGCACGAGCCGGACCGTGAGGTTCCACCGCTCGGGTCGGCGCAGGTCTCGCCGCAGGGTCAGCACGACCGGCAGGCCCAGGCCGCCCAAGATGATCGCCGCCGCGATCGGCAGGCAGATGAACGGGTCCGAGACGAAGCCCATGAGGTTGTCGCTGAACAGCGCGAACCCGGCGTTGTTGAATGCGGAGACCGCGTGGAAGACCCCCTGCCACAGTGCCTGGCCCGGGGACATTCCCGCGCCCAGCCAGAAGCGCAGGCTCAGCAGCAGCGCCACCGAGGCCTCGACGGCCGTGGAGTACAGGATCAGGGCCCGCAGCACCCGGGGCAGGTCCCCGATCCCCTCGGCCCGGGTGGAGGCCGCGGCGTCGAGGCGCTGGGTGAGGCCGAGCCGCCGGAGGATCACCAGCCCCAGCAGCGACGTGAACGTCATGACGCCCAGGCCACCGAGCTTGATGAGCGTGAGGATCACGAGCTGACCCAGGGGTGTCCAGAACGTCTGGGTGTCCACGACGCCGAGGCCCGTCACCGTGGTGGCGCTGGTCGCCGTGAACGCGGCCTCCAGCGGGGTGGGCGCGCGGCCCTGATACGAGGCGGGCAGCAGCAGTGCGCCGGTGCCCGTCACGATGGCGACGAGGAAGGACCCGACCACGAGCTGGGTCGGACGGATGCGGGGCCGGCGCGGGCCGACCCGCGGCGACGAGGTAAATGTCACGGGAGGGAAACATAGTCCTTCCGGGGCGCACTGTCACCGTGCGGCGCCGGTGGTTGAATGGCCGGGTGCCGACCCCCTCCGTCCCGCTCGTCCACCCGGTGCACCGGTTCGCCCACCACGAGATCGACTTCCGCCGCCGGATCGTCACGATGGCCGTGGTCAACCGCACCCCGGACTCCTTCTACGACGACGGCGCCGGCGCCGTCCTGGAGGACGCCCTCGCCCAGGCCCACGCCGCGGCGGACGCCGGAGCCGAGTGGGTCGACGTCGGCGGCGTGCCGTTCGCGCCCGGGGCGGAGCTCGACCCGACCGAGGAGGCGGCGCGGGTGGTCCCCCTGATCGCGGCCCTGCGGAGCGGGGACGGGGCCGGGTCGTCCGAGGCATCGCGCCGGCTGATCCTCTCGGCGGACACGTTCCAGCCGGCCGTGGCCGAGGCGGCCCTGGCGGCGGGGGCGGACGTCGTCAACGACACCACGGGACTGTTCCACGCGGACCTGGGCCGGGTGGTGGCCGCCGCGGGCGCGCACCTCGTGGTCACCCACTCCCTCGCCCACGTGCGCGGACCCCGGGCCGTGGTCCCCCGGCCGACCTACGGCGACGTCGTCAGGGAGGTCCGCGACCACCTGCGGCGCACCGTCGACCGGGCCGTGGCGCTCGGCGTCCCCGAGGAGAGGATCATCGTGGACCCCGGCCACGATCTGAACAAGAACACCCGGCACACCCTCGAGATCACGCGGCGGCTGGACGAAATCGCCACCCTGGGGCTGCCCGTGCTGGCCGCGGTCTCGAACAAGGACTTCATCGGCGAGAGCCTGGACCGGCACCGGCACGAGCGCCTGCCCGGCTCGCTGGCCGCGGCCGCGGCCTGCGTGTACGGCGGCGCCCGGATCCTGCGCATGCACGACGCCGACGCCTCCGTCTCGGCGGCCCGCATGCTCGAGTGCGTGTTCGGGTGGCGCGAGCCGGCGCGCCTGGTCCACAACATGGGCGCGGAGAACCCGCCGCCGGACCGCAGCACCCTGGCCGGACACCGCGCCCACCGCGGGGGGCGGGCATGAGACGGCTGACCGAGACCGGCCCCGGCCTGGACGACGACGCCCTCCGCGCCGCCCTCGCGGCCCCGGCGGCCGAGGACACCGGCCCCGGACCCTGGGTCCGCGTCGTGTTCATCGCCTCCGCCGACGGCGCGGCCACCCTGGACGGCCGTGCCGGCGGGCTCGGCTCCCCCGCGGACCAGCGGCTGCTGTCCCTGTCCCGGCACGACGCCGACGTCGTGCTCGTGGGGGCCGGGACCATCCGGGCCGAGGGCTACGAGGGAGCGCTGCTGTCCGAGGAGGACCGGCGTCGACGCGCGGAGGCCGGCGGGCCCGCGGACCCGCCCGTGGCCGTGGTCAGCGGCAGCCTGGACCTGGACCCGGAGTCCGCGTTCTTCACGGCCGCCCCGGTGCGCCCCTGGATCCTCACGTCCCGGGCCGCCCTCGCGGCTGAGCCGGAGCGGGCGACGGCGCTGGCCGCGCGCGCGGACGTGCTGGCGGTCGGCGAGGAGCACGTGGACCCCCAGACCGTGGTGGGGACCCTGCACGCGCGCGGCGCCCGCGTCGTCCACTGCGAGGGCGGACCGCGCCTGTTCGGCAGCCTCGCGGCGGCCGGCCTCGTGGACGAGGTGCTCCTCACCGTGGCGCCGCTGCTGGCCGGACCCGCTCCCGGCCGCGTCCTGACCGGGGAGGACGGCCCCGGCCTCCCGGCCCGGCTGCAGCTGGTCCAGGTGCTCCACGACGACGGCATGCTGTTCCTGCGCCTGCACCACGAGGGGCACGCCTCCCCCGGCCCGGACCCCACGCCGTGAGCGCGGCCGAGGAGCACCGCACCGCCTACGAGGTCCTGGGCGTGCCCCGCGACGCGACGGCCGAGGAGGTCCGGCGGGCCTACCGCCGCGCGGCCCGGGCCGCGCACCCCGACGTCGGCGGCGACCCCGCCGCCTTCCGGGCCGTGACGCGGGCGTGGGACCTGCTCGGCGACGCCGAGGCCCGGCGCCGGTACGACCTCTCGCTGCCCGGCCCGGACGTCGGTCCCCGCAGCCCCCGCGCGACGGCCGGATCAGGGCCGGCGAGACCGTCGGGACGGTCCGGACCCGGCGGACGTGCCGCCCGCCCCGTGCGCTACGAGCCCCCGCCCGGCGAGGCGGAGACGGACCCGACCGTGCTGGACCTGCCGCGATCGAGCCAACGCGTCCACGGGGCGCCGCGGCCGCGCGGCATCCTGCCGGACGAGCACCGGGTGCTGCGGCAGGCCCGCACCCTCGACGTGCTGCTGCGCCACGTGGCGGACGCGCTCCCGGCCGCCCGGGTCCTGACCGGGCTGCGGCTGGGCGGGCGCTGGGGACGGCACCTCGACGTGGACCACGCGGTGCTGTGCGGCCACCGCCTGGCGCTGATCGGCTCCGTCATGGTCCCGGAAGGGACCTACACCTGGGACGGGGCGGACCTGCGCTCCCGGGGCCGCCCCGTGGCCCCGCCGCTGCTCGGCCCCGCGATGATGGCGTGGCAGCAGGCCCTGCCCCAAGTCACCGTCGGCGGATTCGTGCACGTGATGACGGACCGCGACGCGCGGCACGCACCCGTGATCCGCCACACGCGCGGCGCCGACGCGCCGGAGGCGCAGGCCGACCTGCTCACCGCCCCGCCCGCACCCGGGATCGCGTTCGCGCGCGAGGTCGCGCTCTTCCTGGGCACCGGCACGGACCCGGACCTCGTGGACCGGCGCGCGCTCGGCGCGCTGGTCGACCGGCTCCACTGAGGCACGCCCCCGCCCGGCGGCGCCCCACTAGGCTGGGCGCGTGCCCGACTCCCCCACCCCACCCCGACCGAACCCGCACGAGGGCGCCGACCGCGCCCCGGCGCCCGGCACCCCCGGCTTCCGGATCCTGCTGCTCACCCCGGAGATCCCCGGCAACACCGGCAACGCGATCCGGCTCGCCGCCCTCACGGGGGCCGAGCTGCACCTCGTGGAGCCGCTGGGCTTCGGGTTCGAGGACGCCCACCTGCGCCGCGCCGGCCTGGACTACCACGACCTCGCGGTGGTGACGGTGCACCCGGACCTCGACGCTGCGCTCGCGGCCCTCGCCCCCGCCCGTGTGCTGGCCTTCACCGCGCGCGGGTCCGTGCGGCACGACCGGGTCGCCTACCGGCCCGGCGACGTGCTGCTCTTCGGCCGCGAGTCCACCGGCCTGCCCGAGGAGGTGCTGACCGATCCGCGGGTCACCGAGACCGTCTGCCTGCCCATGCAGCCGGCCCGTCGGTCCCTGAACCTGGCGAACGCCGTCTCCATCGCCGTGTACGAGGCCTGGCGCCAGCACGACTTCGCCGGGTCCGCTGCCCGCCCCGATTCCCTAGACTGAGGCCACCATGCAGACTCCTGACGCGTCCGAGCCCCACGCCGACCGCCCCGATGACGCCGGCCAGCCCGCCCTGGACACCCTCCTGCGCCGCAGCGCCGAGGGTGACCGGGCCGCGTTCTCCGCGTTCTACGACGCCACGGTCCCGTGGGTGCACGGCCTGGCCGAAGCGATGTTCGGCCCCGGCGACGACGCCGCCGCGGCCACGGTCCGCACCTACCTGACGGCATGGGAGGAGGCCTCCGAGGCCGGGCTCGACCTGAGCGAGCGTGACGACGCGACCCACCGCGAGCGCCAGGTGTTCACGTGGCTCGAGGTCCTCGCCCACCGTGTGATGACCTCGCTGCGCCGCGCCGGCGGCTCCGCGGCGGAACGTGGGCGTCGTCCCGGCCCGGCCGGGCCCGCGCCGTTGCCCGAGGACCTCGTCGACCGCGTGGCCCCGGACGCCTACGAGGCCGTGCGACTGGCGTGGCTGGGCGGCTGCACCGACCGGGAGGTCGCCGATCGGCTGGGTCTGCCGGCCGACCAGGCCCGCACCCTCCTGCGTGACGGCGTGCGGCAGGTCGTGGCGGCCCGCCGCGACCTCACGCAGGACGCCGCCCGGCCGTCCGCGCCGGCCCCGGCGACCGGCCCGGCACTCGGCGCGGACGTGCGCGAGGACGTGGACGCCGGCCGCGCACTCGAGCTGGCCGACCTCTCGGCCGTGCACGCCCTCGACACGGCCGGGCACACCGCGGCCTTCTCCGCCGTGCAGCGGCGGGGCGGCGAGCTGGCCCGGTGGCGCTCCCGGGTGGACGGTGCGCGCCAGGCGGTGGCCTGGGCGTTCCGGTCCGTGACGGCCGAGCCGCCGTCGGCCCTGCTCGACGAGGTCCTGCGTCGCCTGCCCGCCCAGGACGTGGGCATGGACCTGATCGGCGACGAGTCCGCCCCCGCCGGCCCGCCGCGGGACCGCCTGCGCTGGCTCAAGGTGACCGCCCTCCTGCTGCTCGCGGCCCTCGTGCTCGGCGTCGGCGGGTGGACGGTGTGGAGTCAGTTCACGCGGCCGGGCATCGTGCACCGCATCGACCAGTCGAAGGACCTGTTCACGACCTCGGAGTACCCGGCCCAGGACGGCGGCACGGTCCAGGCGTTCCTGTCCCGGGAGCAGAACAGCGGCTACCTGATGATCAGCGGGATGCCCCAGCTGCCGGAGGGTCAGTCCTACCAGCTGTGGCTCTACCCCTCGGACGGCACGGCCCCGGCCTCGCTCGGCACGTTCGACGCCAACGGCTTCGGCGAGCCCGTGACCTTCCGGGGGCTGGACCGCTTCGCGGCGATGGGCATCTCCGTGGAGCCCAGCTCGGGCTCGGAGGTGCCGACGTCGGAGCCCGTCGTCGGCGTGGACCTCGACCCCACCGCGCAGACCGGCCCGCGCTACGGCGGGCGGCCGAGCAACAACTGAGTCCCCGGAGCAGAAGGGCCGACGACGCGGCGCGTCGTCGGCCCTTCTGCTGTGGGGGCGGTTCAGAACCCGGCGATGGTGCTCGGACCGTTGACCGTGACCAGGTGGAACGCCTCGGCGTGACCCGGCGCGGCGGCCGGGCCGGCGGCGCGCCGGTGATGTTCGGCCATCTGGGCGAGCACGTGCCGCCGCATCGCGTCGACGTCCGGGTGCTGGGAGAGGTGGGCGTCGAGGGCGCGCAGCTTCTGCTCCGCCAGGCCCGTGACGTCCACGACCGTGTTCCGGCGCGCGGCGGGGGCGGCGTACAGCAGCAGGTTCCGGACCTTGAACGCCTCGAGCCCCTCCGCCGCGAGCTCCGGGTACGCGTACGGGTTCTCGGCCGCCGGGTACGCGGCGCGCACCACGGCCTCGCCGCAGGCGAGGTGGTCCGGGTGGGCGGCCTGCATCCGCTCCCAGTCCCGCTCCGGGTGGGTGCTGAGCACCACGTCCGGGCGGACGCGGCGCATCAGCGCCACGAGCTTGCGGCGCACGCCGTGGTCCGGCTCGAGGTGTCCGTCGCGCTCGCCGAGGAAGTGGACCTCGGCGGCACCGACGACGGCGGCGGCCGCGCGCTGTTCGGCGTGCCGGCGGGCGGTCATCGCCTCCGGGCCCTCCGAGTCGAAGCCGCCGGCGTCCCCGTCCGTCACGATGCACAGCTCGATGTGCAGCCCGGCCGCGCGGAAGCCGGCCAGGGTGGCGGCGGCCCCGAAGTCGAGGTCGTCCGGGTGGGCGCCGACGGCCAGGACCCGGCGCCAGCCGTGGTGGGCCGCGAGCGCGGCGGGGGTGGTGAGCGTGGTGGTCACGAGCGGGTGTCCTCCGTGAACGTCACCTCGGTCGTCTGCTCCGCGCCGTCGCGGAGGTAGGTGACGTCCACCGAGTCTCCCACGCGGTGCTCGCGGACGACGGCGGTGAGGGACTCGGAGTCGATCACCGCGCGGTCGCCGACGGCGGTGATCACGTCGCCCTCCTTCAGCCCGGCCGCGTCGGCCGCCGACTCTCCCACGACCTGCTGGACGCGGGCGCCGTCGCTGAACACGGTCCGGGCGTTCTCGCTGCCGCCCTGCACCTCGGCGGGCTCCGGGGTGACGCTCACGCCGAGCATGGCATGCGTGGCCTTGCCGTGGTCGATCAGGTCCTGTGCGACCCGCTGGGCGTAGTCCACGGGGATGGCGAAGCCGACCCCGATGTTGCCCGCCTCGCTCGGGTCCTGGCCGGCCGAGGCGATCGCGACGTTCACGCCCACCAGGCGACCCTCGGCGTCGACGAGCGCGCCTCCGGAGTTGCCGGGGTTGATGGCCGCGTCGGTCTGCAGCACGTTGATGTACACCTCGCCCCGGGTGCCCTGCGGGGTGCCCGGCAGCTGGAAACGGTACTGATCGGTGCCGGAGGACGAGCCGGAGCTCTCGCCCTGCGGCTCGGGCGCCTCGGAGGACGCCACCGCGATGGTCCGGTCCAGGGTGGAGATGATCCCGTCGGTCACGGTGTTCGGCAGGCCCAGGGGGGCGCCGATGGCGACGGCCTCGTCCCCGACCTTCAAATCCCCGGACCGGCCGATCTGGATGGGGGTGAGGTCCGGGGCGTCGATCTTGATGACGGCCAGGTCGGACAGCGGGTCGGTGCCCACGACGGTGGCAGCGTAGACCTCCCCGTCCGAGGTGCGCACCGTCAGCTCGGCGTCGTTGGCCTGGCCGCCGAGGGTGACCACGTGGGTGTTCGTGAGGATGTGCCCCTCCGTGTCCAGGATCGACCCGGAACCGGAACCGGAGGCGGAGCTCGACGTCGCGGAGATGGTCACCACGGAGGGCAGCGCGGTCCTCGCGGCGTTCCCGACGGCGGTGTCCGCCACGGGCTGTCCCCCGGCCTCGGCCGAGGTGTCCGTCGCCTGCGAGGAGGAGGAGCTCGCGGCCTCGGACGCGGCCTCGCCGCCGTCCTCCGCGACCGCGCAACCGGAGAGCCCCACCATGAGCACGGCTGCGGCGAGCAGGCCCGCCCCGGCACGGGCGCGGGACTGGGGCCGGGGACGCGCGACGGTGCGGGCCGTCGGCACGGGGGGCTGGGTGGGGGCGGCGGTCTGGTCCACGGGGTCCTCGCTTCGGGTCGGGCCCCGGGCGGTCGACACAGACGCCCGTCGTCTTGCGGACGCGCGCCCCGGGGCACGTCCACGCTAGCGTGCATGACTGAACGCCGCCTAGAGGCCGAACGTCCGCTCCTCCCACGGTCCCGGCCGCGCCGGATCCCTGGTGCCCGATTCCCACGCCGCCCTACACTCAACCCCAGGATCCGGCGGGTCCGCCCGGTGCGGCGGCTCGCCTCCGCCGTCGAAGGAGACCCCGCATGACCGTGCCCACCCGCCCCGCCGATGTCGGCCGTCTGGCGCGCGCCGTGACCGCCGCGGGTCTGGGAGGCCTGGGCCTCCTGGTGGCGGCACCCGCCTCGCACGCCGTGACGGTGCCGCCGGGCGTGTACGTGGTGGACGAGGCCGGGGTGCTCTCGACCTCCGATGAGCAGCGGCTGACCCAGGAGATCCAGGACCTGCGCCGGGACACCGGGCAGGGGCTGTACGTCGTCTACGTGGATGAGTTCAGCACGGACGCCCAGACGCTGGCCCAGGACGTGGCGCGCCAGCGCGGGCTCGGGACGAACGACTCGGTCCTGGCGATCGCGGTCGAGGACCGCGCCTATGGGCTGGACAGCGGCGGGGACGCGGACCTGCAGAACCAGGTGACGCGCACCTACGTGGGCCCGGAGCTGTCCAAGATCGGCACGGACCCCGGCTCGGCGGAATGGCTCGCGGCGGGCACCGCCGCGGTGCAGGGGCTCGACGACGCCGCCGACGGCACGCTCGACGGCACGGGGGCCAGCGGGGCCGAGTACGATCCGGCCGGTGCCCTGCCGGCCGGCACCGCGGGCGACGGGAGCACGGCCCAGGGCGCCTCCGGCGGCGGGGCCCTGACGGCGGTGCTCGGCGCGGGCGCGGTGGCCGCGGCCGTGGGCGGCGGCGTGCTCGTGGCCCGCAGCCGGAAGCGCACGCAGGGCGGCGCGGTCGAAGGGGGCCGCACCGAGGAGGTCCGCCGCGACCCCCTCGACGAGCTCAGCGTGGAGCAGCTGCGCACCCAGGCCGGCTCGAAGCTCGTGGCCGCGGACGACGCCATCCGCTCCTCGGAGCAGGAGCTGGGCTTCGCCGAGGCGTCCTACGGGGAGAAGTCCGTGGCGACGTTCCGCGAGGACATCGATCGGGCCAAGGAGCACATGCGGGCCTCGTTCCAGCTCCAGCACCAGCTCGACGACGAGATCCCGGACACCGAGGCCGAGCAGCGCGCCTGGCTCAAGGAGATCATCCAGCGCAGCGAGGCCGTGGGTGCGGCCCTCGCGGCGCACAAGAAGGAGTTCGACTCCCTGCGCGACCTCGAGAACCAGGTGCCCGAGGCCCTGGAGCGCGTCGACGCCCGCCTGCCCGAGGCGCGGTCCCGGGTGCAGGAGTCCGAGTCGGCGATCGCCGCGCTGCACGGCCAGTACGCGGAGTCCGCCCTCGCCGAGGTCGCGGACAACGCGGCGCAGGCCCGGGAGCGGCTCGAGTTCGTGGAGACCGCCGTCGCGAAGGCGCGGAGCGCGTGGGACGCCCAGGACCGCTCCACGGCGGCGCTGGCCGTGCGTGCCGCCGAGGAGGCGCTCAGCCAGGTGGACACGCTCACGGAGGCGGTGGGCAAGGCCGAGGGGTCCCTGCGGGCCATGCTGGGCAACCTGCAGACGGGCCTCGCCCAGTCCGAGCAGGACGTCGCCGAGGCCGAGGCGCTCGTGGCCAACGGGTCGAACCCCGAGCTGGCCGGCCCGGTGGCGGGGATGAAGAACGCTGTGAACGCGGTGCGCCGAGCCCTCGCGGCCGGCCGCCCGGACCCCCTGGAGCTGCTGCACCAGCTCGAGGCCGCGCACCGCCAGCTCAACACCCCGCTGGCCGGCGTCCGCGACGCTCGGGAGCAGGCCCGCCAGGCCTCCCAGGTGCTCACCTCCACGATCGCCCAGGCCCAGGCGCAGATCGACGGCACGGCCGACTTCATCGGCGCCCGGCGCGGTGCGGTGGGCTCGGAGGCCCGGACCCGGCTCGCGGAGGCCGACCACACGCTGCGTTCGGCGATCAGCCTCGGCCGCACCGACCCCGTGGCCGCCCTCCAGCAGGCGCAGCGCGCCTCCCAGCTGGCCGAGCGCGCGAGCGAGCTGGCCCGCGCGGACGTCGAGGGCTTCGGCTACGGCCCCGGCATGGTGGGCGGCATGTACGGTGCACGCCCGCGCGCCGGAGTGGGCGGCAGCTTCGGCGGCGGCCTCGGCGGCGCACTGCTCGGCGGCATCCTGATGAACTCGATCCTGAACAGCGGCAGCTGGGGCGGCGGTGGCTTCGGCGGGTTCGACGGCGGCGGCCTCGGCGGCGGCGACTTCGGCGGGTTCGGCGACATCTCCGGCGGCGGCTTCTGACCGCCGCCCCATGAACTCCGGCGCCCCGGGCGCCGGCCCGGCCCGCACGCGCGGGACGGGGTGGACGCAGGCCGACGGTCTGCGCTGACGTGAAAGACCGACGAAAGGCAGACACCATGGTCAAGCAGTCCATCTTCGGCCGCATCAGCACGCTGGCGAAGGCCAACATCAACGCGATGCTGGACAAGGCCGAGGACCCCCAGAAGATGCTGGACCAGATGGTCCGCGACTACACGAACAACATCGCGGAGGCCGAGGCCGCCGTCGCCCAGACGATCGGCAACCTGCGAATGATCGAGGACGACTACCGCGAGGACCAGGACGCGTCCCGCAGCTGGGGCCAGAAGGCGCTGGCCGCCTCCCAGAAGGCCGACGACTTCCGCACCAAGGGTGACACCGCCTCGGCGGACAAGTTCGACAACCTCGCCAAGGTGGCCATCGAGCGCCAGATGGACTTCGAGCGCCAGGCGAAGTCCGCGGAGCCGACCATCGCCTCGCAGCGCGAGATCGTGGAGCGCCTGAAGACCGGTCTGGACCAGATGAAGGTCAAGCGTCAGCAGCTGGTCGCCAAGCGCGACGAGCTGACCGCCCGCGCCAAGTCCGCCCACGCCCAGTCCGCGGTGGCCGACGCCGTGAAGTCGATCGACCTGCTGGACCCGACCTCCGAGGTCTCCCGCTTCGAAGAGAAGGTCCGTCGCGAGGAGGCCCGCGTGCGCGGCCAGCAGGAGATCGCCGCCTCCTCCCTCGACGCCCAGTTCGAGTCCCTCGAGGACCTCGGCGAGAAGACCGAGGTGGAGGCCCGCCTCGCCGCCCTCAAGGCCGGCGGCGCCGGCCAGGCCGCCCTCACCTCGGGCGACGTCGACGCCGATGAGACCCTGACCCTCGACTACGCGGCCGAGGGGACCGCCGAGGAGACCGGCACCGCGCGCGGCTGACCCCGCCCCTCCCCACGGCCCGTCGCCCGGCCCACGCCGGCGCGGCGGGCCGTCCTCGTGCGCCCCGGCCCGGTGCTCCTCCCGGACGCGCCCCGGCCCCCGCGCTCCTTTGGTACTGTCCCGGGGTCCCTCGGCACGCTCCGCGGGACGCCCCCGTCCCCGCACAGAGGAAGAACCCCATGCAAGAGCAGTTCACGGCCTGGTCCGTGCTGGTCGACGCCGGCCTCATCGGCGCGCTCCTGGCCGTGGGCACGCTGGCCCGTGCCGTCATCACGCCCCTCCAGACCCTGATGATCCCGGCCTCCGTCATCGCCGGCATCCTGGGCCTGGTCCTCGGCCCGAACGGCCTGGGCTGGCTGCCGTTCAGCTCCCAGCTGGGCACGTACGGCTCGATCCTGATCGTCATCGTGTTCGTGTGCATCGCGCTCACCGACGACTTCGACGTCCGCAAGATCGGCCGCCCCGTGGGTGCGTTCGCGTCCTACGGCGTGCTGATCTACGCCTCCCAGGTGGCCATCGGCGCCCTCGTCACGCTGGTCCTCCTGCAGCCGCTGTTCGACGCGCCCGACTCGTTCGCCGCCCTGCTGTTCGCCGGCTGGGCGGGCGGCTTCGGCTCCGCGGCCGCCGTGGGCCAGGCATACGCGGCCAACGGTGATGCGACCGTCACCTCGCTGGCCTACACCTCGGCCACCGTCGGCATGATCGTCGGCGTGGTGGGTGGCATCATCCAGGCCAAGATCGGCGCGCAGCGCGGCCACGCGCGGGAGTTCGCGGGCCTGACCTCCATCCCGGAGGAGCTGCGCACCGGGGTGCTGAACCAGGTGGAGGAACGCCCGGTCATCGGCCGGCACACCTTCTCGGCGGCCTCGGTGGAGTCACTGGCCTTCCAGGTCGGCGTCGTCGCGATGATCGCGGCGGCCGCGCACGGCGTGGTCTCCTGGATCACGTCCGTGTGGCCGAGCGTCGTGGGCGAGGACGGACCCCAGCTGATCATCCCCGCGTTCGCGATCGCGTTCCTCCTCGGCCTGATCGCTCGCGTCCTGTTCCAGGCCACGAAGACGGCGAAGTTCCTCGACCCGGGCTCGCTGAACTCGGTGTCCGGCACCGCCACGGACATCCTCATCGTCTGCGGCATCGCCGCGATCGCCCCGACCGTGGTCGTGGACTACTGGCAGCCGCTGCTGCTCCTGTTCGTGATCGGCCTCGCGCTGGCCCTGTTCCTGGGGATCGTCGTGGCGCCGCGCGTCATGACCGACGCGTGGTTCGAGAAGCAGCTGTTCACGTGGGGCTGGGCCACCGGCGCCGTCGCCACGGGCGTGGCCATGCTGCGCATCGTGGACCCGAAGCTGAAGTCCGGGACCATGGAGCAGTTCGGCGTGGCCTACATCCCGGTGGTGCCCGTGGAGATCGCGGCCGTGTCCTTCGTGCCGCTGCTGCTCCTCGCGGGCCTGTCCTGGGCCGTCGTCGGCATCTGGGGCGCCATCGCGGTCATCGCGATCATCGCTGCCGTCTGGCTGCGCCGCACCGACCCGGGCCGCCGCACCCCGGCCCAGCAGGCGGTCCGGGCCTCGAGCCGCTGACGCTCCCGCTCCCCCGCGTTGATCGCCCGAGGGCGGTCGGCTCGCCCGCCGGCACCGTGCCGGCGGGCCGGGGCGACCGGGTCCGGACATGCGAGAAGGCCCCCAGCAGATGCTGGGGGCCTTCTCCTTCTCGTTGCGGGGGCAGGATTTGAACCTGCGACCTCCGGGTTATGAGCCCGGCGAGCTACCGAACTGCTCCACCCCGCGGCGACTTCTAGAACTATACACACCTGTTCCGTCGAGTTCAAATCGGCGTCAGCACCCCGCCACCCGGCGGCCATGCGGCGGCCACCTGCCCCGAGACGACAGCGGCCCCGACCACGCGCGGTGCGTGGCCGGGGCCGTCGTCGACGGTCCGGCGGGCCCGGCCCGCCGGCGCCGACTCAGCCGCTCGGCGTCGGGCTGGGGCTCGACGACGGCGCGGGGCTCGCCTCGGCCGGGGCCTGCTCCTGGGCAGGCGCGTCGCCGCCCAGGGCGTCGTCGGCGGCGGTGGCACGCTTCAGGGCCTCGTTGAGACGCTTCTGCTGCTCGCCGTAGCCGGCCCAGTCGCCCTCGGCCAGACGCTCCTGGCCCTGGGTCAGGGCGTCCTGAGCCTCCTCGAGGGCCGCCGAGAGCTCCTCCTCGACGGTGCCCGGAGCCGTCGGCTCCTCGCCCGGCGCGGGCGCCTCCGCCTGCTTCTCCTCCGGGGTGACCGCGCCCGAGTCCCCGTCGAACACCTGGTCCAGGGCCTCCTGGAGGGTGTCCGCGAAGCCGACCTTGTCGCCGAAGGAGACGAGCACCTTGCGCAGCGTCGGGTAGGTGGTGCCGCCCGAGGAGCGGACGTACACCGGCTGGACGTAGAGGATGCCGCCGGCCACCGGCAGGGTGATCATGTTGCCGTTGAGCACCTCGGACGCGCCCTGGCGCAGCAGGTTCAGCTCCCGCGAGACGTCCGCGTTCGAGTCGAAGTTGGCCTGCGCCTGGCCCGGGCCGGGCACCGTGGTGGACCGCGGCAGCTCGAGCAGTCGGAGCTGCCCGTAGCCCTCGGCCTTCACGCCGTCCTCCCCCGAGCCGGCGTCGCCGGTGGCGGAGAGGAAGCCGTAGAGCACGTTGCGCTGCTGGGCACCGTCCGTGATCTGCGGGATGTAGCTGCTGGTGAGGGAGAACGCCGGCTCGTCCTGGCCGGGCATCTGCAGCGTCATGTAGTACGGCGGCTGCTTGACGTCCTCCTCGCGCGTGGGGTCCGAGGGCACGGACCACGCGTCGTTGTTCTCGTAGAAGTCGTCCGCATCGGTCACGTGGTAGCGGCCGAGCAGCTCGCGCTGGACCTTGAACATGTCCTCCGGGTAGCGGACGTGGTCCAGGAGTCCGGCGCTCATCTCCGAGTACGGGCGCAGCGAGGACGGGTAGACGTTCTGCCAGGCCTGCAGCAGCGGATCCTGGTCGTCCCACGCGTAGAGAGACACCGAGCCGTCGTACGCGTCCACCGTCGCCTTCACCGAGTTGCGGATGTAGTTCACCCGGCCCTGGAGCGCCGGGTTCTGGCCCTGGCTCAGGGAGTCCACCGTGACCTCGCCCAGCTGCTGCGCGGTGGAGTACGGGAACTGGTCCGAGGTCGTGTAGGCGTCCACGATCCACTGCACGCGGCCGTCGACGATCGCCGGGTAGGGGGCGGTGTCCACCGTCAGGTAGGGCGCGACCTTGCGGACGCGCTCGGCCGGGTCGCGGTCGTAGAGGATCTGCGAGGCCTCGTTCACGTCCGAGGACAGCACCAGCTCGGGCGAGCCGAACTTCACCGCGTACGCGAGCCGGTTGAACAGGTTGCCCACCGAGGGGCCGCCGTCGCCGGAGAAGGTGTACGCCGTGTCCTCCTGGGAGTCGGCCGTCTGCGGCCGGTCGCGTTCGACGGCCGGCGCGCCCTCGGGCGCACCCACCACCGAGTACGAGGGCGAGTTGAGCCCGAAGTAGATGCGCGGCTCGTAGTCCTGGTCGGAGGCCAGCGGCCCGCGCGTGGGGATCTCGGAGAGCAGCCACTGGGGCCGGCCGCCGGCCGCGACCTCGGAGGCGTCGGCCACGACCATGCCGTAGCCGTGCGTGTAGATGGTGTGGCGGTTCACCCACGACTGGGAGTCGTCCACGTTGACGTCACGGGCCGCCAGGATGGTGTCCCGCGTCTGGCCGTCCACCTCGTAGCGGTCCACGTGCAGGGTGGTGGGGAACGCGTAGTACGGACGGAACTGCTGGAGCTGCCCGAAGGTCTGGGAGATCAGGTTCGGGTCCATGAGACGGACGTTGGCCGTGTTGGCCTCCTCGCCCGCCAGGGCCCCGGCCTCGGTGTCCGTGGCGCCCTCATAGTTCGTCACCTCGACGTCGTCCAGGCCGTACGCCTCGCGCGTC
The DNA here is from genome assembly GCF_056173395.1 of Micrococcus sp. iso_239. Taxonomy (NCBI): domain Bacteria; kingdom Bacillati; phylum Actinomycetota; class Actinomycetes; order Micrococcales; family Micrococcaceae; genus Micrococcus; species Micrococcus sp. iso_239. The sequence goes on from NZ_CM149672.1 coordinate 1,672,072, forward strand.
ATGGCGATGTTCCGCTCGATGTACTGGGATTCGAGCGTGCGCTCGGACGGCTTCACCTGGTACTCCTGCACGATGAAGGGGTACGCCGTGCCCACCACGAGCGCCGTGATGACCAGGACCGCGGTGCCGATCAGCGACAGCCGCCACCGGCCCGAGACCACCGTCCACACGAACAGGCCGGCCACGATCACGGCCGTGACCGCCAGGATCGCCGACGTCGGGATGACCGCGTTCACGTCCGTGTAGAGCGCGCCGGCCCAGTTGCCGGTCTGCGACTGCGTGGTGCGGTAGCGGTTGAGCCAGAAGTTGACGCCCTGCAGCAGCAGGAACACGGCCAGGGTGATGCCGATGTGGGCGCGCGCCGCCGGGGTGATCCGCACGCCGCCGCCCTCCTCCACGCGCACCGCGCCGTACAGGTAGTGCACCAGAAGACCGGTGATGCCGGAGACCAGGACCACCGAGATCAGGTACCCGACCACGAGCGTCAGGAACGGCAGGGTGGCCATGAAGAACATGAGGTCCAGGCCGAACTCCGGGTCCGCCTGGCCGTAGGGCACCTGGTTCAGGAACAGCAGGACCGTGTTCCACCCGTTCATCGCGGTGGAGCCGGCGAACACGCCGAGCACGAGCGGGACACCCAGGAACACCAGGCGCCGGATGGGCTCCAGCTGGCGCTGGGCCTGGCTGAGCGAGTCCCGCGCGGCCGCGGACGCGTCCGCGGGGCGGTGGCGCCAGGCCGTGCGGATCGCCAGCCACACGGCGAGGGCCATCCCGAGCCCGGCGATCAGGAACAGCGCGGCCTTGGCGACGACCTCGGTCCAGAAGACCTCGGTGAAGCCCAGCTGCGAGAACCACAGCACGTCCGTGTAGACGTTCGTGAACACCACGAACAGCCCCACGAGCACGGCCACCGCGATGATGGTCAGCACGAGCGCGCTCGGCCGGCCCGGCCGGCCCCTGCCGCGCGCGGCGGAGGACCCGCCCCCGCCGAACGGGCCACCAGGACCGCGGTCGCCGTCGTCGCCCGGGCCGCGCGGGGCGCCGCCGAAGGGGCCGAACGCCCCGAACGGGCCGGACTGGCCCCCGGCGGTCCCGCCGCCGTCACGGGGCGGGCCGCCGAACGGTCCGCCGCCTCCCTGTCCGAAGCTCACTGCTCTGTCCTCTTCCCTCCCGCGTCCGCGGGGCTCTGCTCCGGTCCGGGGCGCTGCGCCCCGGACATGTCGTCCGGTCTGGTGGTCTGGTGGTCTGGTGGTCTGGTGGTCCTGGTGTGCGTCGGCTCAGCCGCACGTCCGGGCGGCGGCCGGGGTCTCCCCCCGGGCCACCGCCTCGACGATGTCGCGGGCCTGGCCCAGCGTGTCCACGGGGTACACCGTCAGGCCCTCGGGCACACGGCCGGCCAGCTCCTCGCAGTTCGCCGTGGGGGCGAGGAACGTCGTGGCCCCCGCCTCGGCGGCGCCGCGCACCTTCTGCGGGATCCCGCCGATGGGACCCACGACGCCGTCCCCCGTGATCGTGCCCGTTCCCGCGATCGGGGCGCCCCCCGTCATCGCCCCCGGGGTCAGCCGCTCGATCACGGTGAGCGCGAACATCAGACCCGCCGAAGGTCCGCCGATGTCCGGCACGGTCAGCTCGACGTCCACCGGGACGTCGTAGGCGGTCTCGATCAGGGCCCCCATCTGCCACGGCTGGGGCGCGCCCTCGGGGGCGGCCGCCACCGGCACCTCGAGGTCCTGCTCCACGCCGTCGCGGCGGACCGTCAGCGTGACCGGGTCGGGCCCCGCGGCCCCGACGGCGGCGCGCACGGCCTCCAGGTCGGCCACGGGCCGTCCCTCGGCGGCGATCACCTCGTCCCCGGCCCGCAGGACGCCCTCGGCGGGCCCGCCGGGCACGAGCTGCTGCACGACGAGCCGCTGGGGCACCTCGCGTCCGAGCTCGTGCAGGGCCGCGGCGGTCGCGGTCTGCTGGGAGTCCGACATGGCCGCCGAATTGGCCTCGCCGACCTCGTCGGAGGTGACGCCGGTGGGATACATCAGCTCGCGCGGGGCCACGTCCACGGCGGGGTCCGTCAGGCCGCGGCCGAGGTCGAGCAGGGAGGTGGTGCCGATGGGAGGACCCCCGACCATCACGGTGGTCATGTGCAGGGTCCCCTCACCCGGGTCCGCCTCGCCGCCCTCGACGCGCAGCACGGGTCGACCCTCGCGTTCGCCCAGCAGGTCCACGGCGGGGCCGGGGCCCTCGAGGATGTAGGGGGTGGGGGCCAGCAGTGCCAGCCCGGCGCTGCCCAGGGCGAGCCATCCGGAGAAGGGCACGCGGGCGGCGCGGGTGGTCCTCGAGGGCACTGCGCGCACGCGACACCGTCTTTCCTGGGGGTCCTGATCGGGCCGTCCTCGCCGCCGGGCACGGGCCGCGCGGCGACGGTCACACCAGTCTACGCGGGGCCGCGACCCCCGCCTGCCCCGCGCGACGCCGTGCGCCATGGGCGAACCGCGCCGCCGCGACGTCGGGAGGGCGGGCGCGCCGCGCCGACGCGGATACGCTGGAGACATGAGCAACGACGCGCGCACGCCCGGATCCGACGACGGCCGCGACCCCCTGGAGGAGATGCTGCGGCAGCTCTTCGGCGGCCAGGGCCCCGACCCGGACGAAGTCCGACGCGCCATGGAGGGCCTGGGCGGCCCCGGCGGGGTGCCCTTCGACCCGTCCCAGCTGAATCCGGCCATGATGCAGCAGGCCATGGCCCAGTTCCAGGCGATGGTGAGCTCCGGCTCCGGCTCGGACGGCCCCGTGAACTGGGCTCTGGCGAAGCAGGCCGCCCGCCAGGCCGTGGCCGGCGAGGACCCGGCCGTCGGCTCGTTCGCGCGACGCGAGGTGGACGAGGCGCTGCGGCTGGCCGAGCTGTGGCTCGACGGCGTCACGCAGACCGAGCCCGTCGGCAGCGTCGGCGTGGCCTGGTCCCGTGCCGAGTGGGTCGAGGCGACCATGGACCAGTGGCGCCGGCTCACCGAGCCCGTGGCCGTCTCGATGTCCCGCGCGATGTCCGCGGCCATCGAGCAGCAGCTGCCGGGCCAGCTCCCCGAGGGCATGGACGCCTCCCTGCTCGGCGGGCTGCAGCCCATGCTGAAGAACATGGGCGGCACGATGTTCGGCCTGCAGCTCGGCGGCGCCGTGGGCGCCCTGGGCAAGGAGGTGCTCTCGGGCACGGACATCGGCCTGCCCGTCGCCGGCCACCGTCTCGCCCTCGTCCCCGTGAACATCGAGGAGTTCGGCGACGGGCTCTCGGTGCCGGACGACCAGATCCGCATCTACCTGGCCCTGCGCGAGGCCGCACGCATGCGCCTGTTCCTGCACTCGCCGTGGCTCGAGCGGGACCTGTACGCCGCCGTCGAGCAGTACGCCGCGGGCATCCGCCTGGACACCGAGGGCATCGAGCGGGCCGCGCAGTCGGTGGACCCGATGGACCCCGGCTCCCTGCAGGCCGTGTTCGACGGGGCGTCCTTCATCGCCGCCCCGGACGCCACCCAGCAGGCCGCGCTGGACCAGCTGGAGCTGCTCGTCGCCCTCGTGGAGGGCTGGGTGGACGTGGTGGTCGCCGAGGCCGCGCGCCCCCTCGAGTCGGCGGCCGCCCTGCGCGAGACCATGAACCGCCGCCGCGCCTCGGGTGGCCCGGCCGAACAGGCCTTCGCCGCCCTCGTGGGCCTCGAGCTGCGCCCGCGCCGCCTGCGCGAGGCCGCCGCGTTCTGGGAGCACGTCACGGCCGAGCACGGCACGGAGTACCGCGAGGAGATCTGGCGCCATCCCGAGCGTCAGCCCACGGCGGAGGACCTCGAGGACCCCGCCGGGTACGCCGGGCGCCGCTCCGCCGCGGACGCCAGCGCCGAGTCCCTCGACGACGAGCTGCGCAAGCTCCTCGAGGGCGGCTTCGGCGACGCGCCGCGCGAGGGCTGAGCCCCTCCCGGCACGACGGCGGCGGGCGGTCCGGCACCTCGGGTGCGGGCCGCCCGCCGTCGTGTCAGCCCGCGTCCTCGTCCTCCGCCCACCGGTCTGGCGCCGTGCGACCGCGGCCCTCCGCGAAGGTGACCCCCTCGAGGAAGGCCATCGCCTCGGCGTAGCGCGGGTACCGGTCCACGAGGCGTCGGAAGGCCGGGCCGTGTCCGGACTCCAGCAGGTGGGCCAGCTCGTGGACGAGCACCGCCGCCACCACCCAGTCCGGCATGCCGCGCAGCTGCGTCGAGAGCCGGATGGTGCCGCGGGCCGGCGTGCACGAGCCCCAGCGGCGGCGCTGCCGGGCCGACCACGTGACCGAGACCGGACGGGCCCGCCCACCCAGGTGCGCCGCCGAGAGCCGTCCCGCCCAGGCCAGGAGCGCGTCGTCGGAGCGGGCGTCGGCGGGGCCGCCGTCCGGGTCGGCCGCCGGCTGCCCCGTCCCGCCGCGTGCGCCCACCTTCGCGACCATCCGGCCGATCCACTCGCGCTCCTGCGCGGCCGAGAGCCGGGCCGGGACGTTGACCTGCAGGCGGCCGTCGCGCCACGCCGCCGAGACGGTGCGGGTGCGGGCCGTGGAGCGCACGAGCCGCACGGGCGTGCCCTCCCAGTCCAGATGGATGCTCTCGCGGGCGGGACCGCGGTGGGCGGCCGGGACGGCACGCGGAGGGCGGCCGGGGGCGGGCGGGACAGGGCGCATCCGGCCATTGTCCGGCATGGGCCGCAGGCTGTGGACAATCCGGCGCGGTCCGGGAGCGCCCTGGCAGGGTGGGAGGCACCGAGCCGAGAGGAGAGCCGTGCGCACCGTCGCCGAGACCGTCACCACCGTCCCTCATGATGCCGCCGCGTCAGCGCTGGAGCCGGGGGCGTGGGCCCCGCCGACGGACGTCCACGTGGCGGGCCTCGACGCGGTGGGCGCGGCGATCGCCCACGCGCTGGCGGGGGCCGGGGCGCTGCGCCTGGCCCTGTGGGATCCGCGGCCCGTCGACGCCGCGGACCTGGGGACCGGCCTGCTGCCCGGGGACCTCGGTCGGCCCCGGGCGGGTGCGCTCGAGCGCCGGCTGGGCGATGTGGCCCCCGGGCTGCGCGTCTTCGCGCACCACGGCCCGGTGCCGGTGCTCGTGGGGCAGGCGACGGTGGCGGTGGGGTCCGTGCTCGACGCGGACCTGGCCGCGCAGGCCCTGGCCGCCGACCACCCGCTGCTGCCGGTCACGGTGGGGCCGAAGGCGGTCACGGTCGGGCCGTGGTGCGCCCCCGGGGTGCGCGGGTGCCCGCTGTGCCGATGGCCCGTGGACCCGGCGGGCGTCCCCGGTGCCCCGACGGCGCCCGGCCCGTCGGCGCACCGGGGACAGGTGGACGGGCTCGCGGCGCTGCGGGCCGCCGTGCTGACCGTTGACGCGCTGCGGACCGGACCGGCCCCCGGCGTGCTGCGGGCCGATCGGGTGACGGGACGCACGCGCCGGGTGAAGGTCCGCCCCCGGCCCGGCTGCGCCTGCGACCCGGACGCGCTCGGCTGGGCGTTCTGACAGGGTCGGCGCCGCCGGCGGAACGGGGTGCGGGCCCGCGGCTCAGGCCGCCGGGGTGCCGTGCAGCAGCTCGAGCAGCTCCGGTCCGTGCTTCTCCAGCTTGGCCTTGCCGAGGCCGGGCACCTTCAGGAGCTCTGCCGGGGTCCTCGGCATGGCCTCGGCGATGGCCACGAGGGTGGCGTCCGTGAACACCACGAACGCGGGCATCCGCATCTCGGCGGCCGTGCGGGTGCGCCAGTCGCGCAGCTCCTCGAGCACCGCCTCGTCGTACGTGGCGGGGCAGTCCAGGCAGCGGCCGACCTTGCGCTCCGCTCCCGTCTCGAGGGGCTTGCCACACGTGCGACACACGGCGACCTTCGCACCCCGGCGCCGCGGCGCCGTCGGGCCGGCCGCGGATCCGCGGGCCGGGGCGTGCTCGCGGGTGCCGCCGAGGGTCGGGTCGATGGCCCACAGGAACCGGGAGGGCCGCCGGGTGGAGCGCCCGCCCGTGCCCCGCGAGAGCGTCCACGTCAGCGACAGGTGCTGGCGGGCACGCGTGATCCCCACGTAGAGCAGGCGCCGTTCCTCGTCCACCTCGGCCTGGGTCTCCGCGAAGGAGATCGGCATGAGCCCCTCGGACAGGCCCACGAGGAACACCGCGTCCCACTCGAGGCCCTTGGCGGAGTGCAGCGAGGCCAGGGTGATGCCCTGCACCGTCGGCGCGTGCTGGTGCTGGGCGCGCTCGTCGAGCTCGGCCACGAGCTCGGTCAGCGTGAACTCGGCCCCGCGCGTCGTGGCGAGCTGGTCGGCGAGGTTGACGAGGGCGTGCAGGGACTCCCACCGTTCACGGGCCGCGCCGGAGGCCGCCGGCGGTTCGGCGGAGTAGCCGAGCGAGGAGAGCACGTCCCGCACCCGGTCCGTGACGTCGTCGCCCGTCAGGTCCTGGGCGGCGCGGGCGGCGGCCCGCAGCTGCAGGATGCCGTCGCGCACCTCGCGCCGGGAGAAGAACCGCTCGCCGCCGCGCAGCTGGTAGCCGATGCCCGCCGAGGACAGCGCCGTCTCGAAGGCCTGGGACTGGCCGTTGGTGCGGAACAGGACGGCGATCTCGGAGGCCGGCACGCCGTCGTCGATCAGCGCCGCGATCCGGTCTGCGACCCAGCCGGCCTCGGCCTCGTCGTCGGTGCACTCCGCGAACACGAGGTCGGGGCCGGCCGGCCGCTGGGAGACGAGCTCGAGGGGGTCGGGCCAGCGCGGCATCGTGCGGTCCCGCTCCCCCGCCTTGGTGCGGTCCGCCAGCAGGCGGTTGGCCGCCTCCACGATCTGCGGGCTGGACCGGTAGTCACGCACGAGACGGACCACCGTGGCCGCGGGATACCGCTCACGGAAGTCGGTGAGGAAGCGGGAGGTCGCGCCCGTGAACGAGTAGATCGTCTGAGAGGCGTCGCCGACGACGCACAGGTCGCCGCGGTCGCCGAGCCAGAGGTCGAGCAGGCGGTGCTGCAGCGGCGAGACGTCCTGGTACTCGTCCACCACGAACACCCGGTACTGGTCCCGGATCGTGGCCGCGATCTGCGGCTCGGTGGACAGGATCCCCACGAGGATCAGCAGCACGTCCTCGAAGTCGATCATGTTCCGGGCCGTCTTGGCCTCCTCGTAGCCCGTGTAGAGACGGGCGACGGTGGTGGCGGTCCAGCCGGCGGGCATCTCCCGCTCCTTGGCGGCCTCCGCGTAGCCCTCGGGGGCGTGCAGGGAGACCTTGGCCCATTCGATCTCGCCGGCGAGGTCGCGCAGGCCGGCCCGGTCCACGGTCATGCGCATGCGCTGGGCGACCTCCGTGAGCAGGCGCACCTTGTTCTCGATCAGCGAGGGCATGGGCCCGCCCACGGCCTGGGGCCAGAAGTACTGCAGCTGGCGCAGGGCCGCCGAGTGGAACGTGCGGGCCTGGACGCCGGCCACGCCGAGGTCGCGCAGGCGGGTGCGCATCTCCGCGGCGGCGCGCGCCGTGAAGGTCAGGGCGAGGGTGCGGTGCGGGTCGAAGACGCCGGAGGCCACGCCGTAGGCGATGCGGTGCGTGATGGCGCGGGTCTTGCCGGTGCCGGCGCCGGCCAGGATGCAGACGGGCCCGTGCAGGGCCGTGGCGGCCCGGCGCTGCTCCGGGTCGAGGCCGCGGAGGATCTCGTCGGGAGTGCTCATGCGGGACGAGTCCTCCTAGGTGATCAGGGTCTGCGCATCGGGCAGCGTCCCACCGTACCAATCCTCGATGAGTGCCCGCGCGATGGACACGGCCCCGGGCAGGGTGACGTCGCCCTCGCGGGCCAGATGCGCGAGCTCCTCCCGCTCGAACCAGCGCACGGAGAGGATCTCCTCGCCGTCCGGGACCGGCTCGGCACCGGCCGGGGCCAGCGCGGTGAAACCGAGCATGAGCGAGCGCGGGAACGGCCACGGCTGGGAGCCGCGGTAGCGCGGCTGCGTCACCGTGATCCCGGACTCCTCCGCGATCTCCCGGACCACCGCGTGCTCGAGGGACTCCCCCGGCTCCACGAACCCGGCCAGGCAGGAGTACAGCCCCTCGGGCCACGCCGCGTTGCGGCCCAGCAGGATCCGCCCGGCCGGGTCGATGACGGCCACGATCACCGCCGGGTCCGTGCGCGGGAACTGCTCCCGGGAGCAGTTGCGGCAGCGACGCACCCAGCCGGCCGCCTCGACGTCCGTGGCGCCGCCGCAGAACGCGCAGAAGCGGTGGGTGGCGTGCCAGTTGGCGTTCGCGACAGCGGCCACGAACAGCCCGGTGTCCGCGTCGCTGAGGGCGGCGGCCGCATCGCGGAGGCCGACCCACACGGCGTCCGCGAGCGCGGTGGCCGCGTCCTCCGGCAGGGCCGCCGGCGGCTCGACGGCGACGGAGACCACCTCGCGCTCCCGCCCGTGCGGGCCCCGGTCCGCCGCGGTGCCGCGGCCCAGATACGCGGCCTCGGCCGGCACGGGGCCGGAGGGCGCGGTGAAGACGAGCCGGCCGTCCGCGACCGGTGCGCGGCCGCCCTGCAGCCACAGGACCTCCGTCCCCTCGCGCGCCCAGGACGCCGCCAGGTGGCCCGGGTCGAGGCGGGCCACGGCACCGCGGTCCAGCTCCTCGCGGGCCAGCGGCAGGGCCAGGGGCGGTGCGGCGGTGGGGTCGGACGACGACGGGGGGCAGGAGGCCATGCGTCCAGGCTAGCGACCCGTCTCCGGTGCGCCCGACGACGGGGGAGGGCGTTCCGCGCCTAGGCTGGAGGGGTGGATCGTCAGCCCCTTCGTCTCGCAGCCCTGGCCGCCGCGGCCGTCCCCGGCCTCGCCCCCGTCTCCGTGGAGGCGAGCCCGGACGACCCCGCGGACTTCTCGACCGCCGTCGTCGTGGACGGTGAGGGCCAGCGGTGGCGGGTCCGCTCGCCCCGCACCCCGGAGGCGGGCATCCGTCTCGAGACGGAGCTGCAGGTGCTGGCGGGCCTGACCCCGGCGGTGCGCGCCGGCCTGCCGTTCCGCACGCCCTCCGTGGCGGGCGCAGTGCGGCTCGAGGGGCTGCGCACCTTCGTCTACCAGGACATGCCCGGGCGTCCCGTCACCCTGGACGAGCTGGCCCGGCTCGGCGAGCCCGCGGTGCAGGACGTGGGCCGTGTGCTGGCCGCGATCCACACGCTGCCCTCGGACGTCGTGGACCACGCGGACCTGCCCTCCTACACGGCGGAGCAGATCCGGCAGCGTCACCTCCACGCCCTCGACCAGGCGGCCACCTCCGGCCGCGTGCCGCCCCTGCTGCTGCGCCGCTGGGAGGAGGCCATGGAGGAGGAGGCCCTGTGGCGGTTCACCCCGGTGCCCGTGCACGGTGACCTGCACGAGGACAACCTGCTCCTCGAGCGCGGCCGCGTGGTGGGCGTGACGGGCTGGACGGACCTGCACGTGGGCGACCCCGCCGGCGACGTCGCCTGGCTGGCCGCCGCCACGGACCCGGACCTGGCCGACCGCGTCCTCGACGCCTACGCGGCCCGGCGGGCCGACGCGGGGGCCGCCGACGACGGCGACGCCCACCTGATGCGCCGTGCGGCGCTGCTCGCCGAGTTCGCCCTCGCCCAGTGGCTCACGCGGGGCCTGGACCGGCACGACGAGGGGATGGTCGCCGAGGCGGAGGCCATGCTGGCCGAGCTCGAGGGCGACGTGCGCTCCGCGCAGGAGGCGGCCGCGCGCCAGGCGGAGGCCGACGCGGCCGCCGACGCCGCCGAGGACGCCCGGGATGCGGCGGAGGACGCCCGGGAGGCCGCGGCCGTGAGGAGCGCGGACCCGGAGACGGGGTCGCTGCCCGCCGTCGAGGTGGTGCGGCCGATCAACGGCGGGCCAGGGCGTCCGTGATGTGACGCTCGAGCTCCTCCTCCCCCGGCAGGTCCGGGAAGGAGCGCTCCTGCCCGTGGGCCACGTACACGAAGCTGGCCCCGATCCGTTCCAGCGGGATCCCGTGCAGCCGTGACCAGGCGAGCCGGTAGACGGCCAGCTGCAGCGACTTGAGCTCGAGGTCGCGGCCCCGCGGCACGGCGCCGGTCTTCCAGTCGACGAGCTCCCAGTCGGCCTCGGGGTCGAAGGGCAGGCGGGGGTCGCCGCCGGAGCGGTAGATCGCATCGACCCGGCCCCGCAGTGTGATCCCGCCGACCGTCGTCTCGACCGGGGCCTCGACGAAGGCCGGGGTGCGCTCCGCCCAGCGCGAGGAGCGGAACCACTCCTGCATCGGGCCGAGGTCGAGGGCCTCGTCGACCCACAGGTCCGCGGCGTCCTCGGCCGAGTCGATGTCCAGCATGCCGGTGGCCCCGAAGCGCTCCTCGAGCCACGCGTGGAACGCCGTGCCGCGTCGCGCCGCGTGCGCGGGCGGCCGGGGCAGGGGCCGGCGCAGCTGCTCGGCCACGGCCTGCGGGTCGGCGGCGAGCTCGCCGTAGAGGGACACGGAGACGTGCTCGGGCAGGGCGGTCTCCCCGCCCGTCCCGGCGACGTCCCGGCGGCGCAGCAGCACCCAGTCCACCTGGCGGGCCAGCTCCGGGTCGTCCCCGAGCGCCGCCGGGTCCGCGGCGTGCACGGCCGCGGCGGCCGCCTCCACCCCGTGCCGGCGGGCCCGGGAGCGGCGCGGCAGCGGCTGCCAGCGTTCCTCGTCCTCGGGGTCCTCCGGGTCGGCGACGAAGGCCTCCGGGCCGTCGAGCGGGTCGAAGGGCCAGCGGGCGACCAGCGTCCGGGCCGCGGCGGGGTTGGCCTCGGGCAGGTCGTCCTCGGCCGGGGCGGGGCCGAGCGCGACGCCGGGCACCTCCCCCGCCAGACCGGCCACCTCCTCGAGGAAGGCCGAGGCCGGCAGGGGCTCCTTGTTGACTCCCTTGAACAGGGAGGTGCTCAGCCACAGGGCGGATCGCGCGCGCGTGTACGCGACGTAGGCCAGGCGCCGCTCCTCGCGCTCGGCGTGGGCGGCCACGGCCACGGCATAGGGGTCCGGGTTGCCCTCCTGGGCCGCCTTCGAGCTGTATCCGGTGCCGGCCGACTGGACCCAGTCCCGCTGGTCCTGCGCCCACGAGCCGTCCCACTGCGGCAGCGACGCGCGGTCCCCGCGCAGGGGCCACGGCAGCGCGCCGGCCCGGGGGCTGGTCCAGCGGTCCGCCCGCGTGGACGGGAACGTGCCCTCCTGCAGGCCGGGGACCGCGACGACGTCCCACTCGAGCCCCTTCGAGGCGTGCGCGGTGAGCACCTGGACCAGGCCGGGGGTGGGTTCGGCGTTCTCGACGCCGAGGCCGTCCTCGTGCTCGAGGACGGACTCCGTCCAGGCCAGGAACGCCGTCAGGTCCGTCGCCGTGGTGCCGGCGCCGAAGTCGCGGGCCGCGTCCTGGAACGCGTTCAGGTGCCGCCGGGCCGCGGCCGCGGAGACGCCGGGCCGCAGGGCCACCTCGACGTCCAACCCCGTCTCACGGATCACCTCCGCGATGAGGTCGGCCGGGTCCTCCCCGGTGCGCGTGGAGAGCCGGCGCAGCTCGGCGTTGACGGCCCTCAGCCGGGCCAGGCCCTCGGGTGAGAAGCCGCGGCCGCGCGAGCCGACCCAGTCCGTCCCCTCCCCGGGCAGGGAGTCGAGGGCCTCCAGCAGGGCGGCGGCGTCGGCGTCCTCCTCGGGGCTCACGTCCCGGGCCGGGTCCGGGGCGTCCCCGGCGGGGTCCTCCCGCCCACCGCCGGCCCGCCGGGCCCGCAGCCGCGAGACGAACCGGGCGCGCTCCTGCAGCACCTCGAGGTCGGCCACGCCGATGCGCCAGCGCGGGCCGGTGAGCAGGCGGACGAGCTGGTCGCTGCGCGTGGGGTCGGCCAGCACGTGGAGGACGGCGAGCACCTCGGCGACCTCCGGCAGCGCCAGCAGCCCGGAGAGCCCGAGCACCTCGTAGGGCAGGCCGGCGGCGTCGAGCGCGTCCAGCACGGGGCCGAACTGGGCGCGGGTGCGGCACAGGACGGCGCGGCTCGGGGTGGTCCCCCCGGGCCCGGACCCGGTGAGGGCGCCGAGGCGGGCGACGACGTCGGCGGCCTCCTCCTCCGCGGTGACGAACCGGTCCACCCGGACGACGCCCTCCCCCGCGCCCGGCCGGGGCCGCAGGGTGCGCACCTCCACCGGCGCGCCGCCCGTCGCGGCGGCGTGGGCGTTCAGCGGTGCGGCGACGGCGTTGGCGACCGCCAGGATCGACTCCTCGTTGCGCCACGCGATCGTCAGGTGCGAGACGTCCGCGTTCACGCGCCGCGGGGCGCCGCCGGGGCCGGTCTCCAGTCGGGGGAAGGCGTGCGGGAAGGCGAAGAGCTGCCCGGCGGAGGCGCCGCGGAAGCCGTAGATCGACTGGTGGGGGTCACCCACCGCGGTGACGCAGTGCCCCAACCCGGGCGCGTCGTCCTCGGGGCCGCGCGGGCCGAACAGCCCGGCGAAGATCCGCATCTGGGCGTGGGAGGTGTCCTGGAATTCGTCCAGCAGCACCACGGGGAACCGCGCGCGCTCCTGCTCGCCGGCCGCCGGCACCTCGACGGCGATGCGCGCCGCGTGGCGCAGCAGGTCGCCGAAGTCCATCACGTCCTGCTCGCGCTTGACCTCGTCGTAGCGGGCCACGAGGTCCGCCATGAGGGCGCGGTCCGCCAGGCCGGTCAGGAACTCCTGGATCTCCTTCGAGGGGGTCTTGGCGCGCGGGGGCAGCGGCAGGGCGCTCCCCTGCTCGGCCAGCCGGGCGAGGAACTCGCGCACCTCGTCCGCACTCACCAGGTGCTCGGCCATGTCCCCGGCCAGCCGCAACGCCTGCGTGATGAGCCGGGACGGGGCCACGCCGAGGGTGTCCGCGACCACCGGATGCGAACGCACGACGGCGCCCATGAGCCGGTGGGCGTCCGCGCCTCCGAGCAGCCGCGCCTCCGGTTCCACGCCGATCCGCAGGCCGTGGTCCCTGACGAGCGCGCCGGCGTAGGAGTGGTACGTGGACACCGAGGCGCGGCCCAGGTCCTCGGGCTCCCCGTCGAAGCCGGGGATCTCGAGGCCGGAGCGCAGCAGGGCGTCCACGCGCCCGTTGATCCGCTCGGCGAGCTCACCGGACGCCTTCCGGGTGAACGTGACGCCGAGGACCTCGTCCGGGCGCACGAGACCGTTGGCCACGAGCCAGACCACGCGGTCGGCCATGGTGGCGGTCTTGCCGGAGCCGGCGCCGGCCAGCACCAGGCGCGGAGTGAGCGGGGCGGTGACCACCTCGGCCTGCTCCTCCGTGGGCGGGGGCAGCCGCAGCCGCGCCGCGATGTCCTCCGGCGAGTGGACCGCGTCCTCGACGCGCGGACGATCGGTCTGGGCGGCGGGATCGCCGGTCAGCGGGGCCATTCGGTGACCTGCCTTCCTTCGGAGCAGAGCGGACAGACGGAGGGCAGCGCGCACCGGCGGGCGCCGGCCTCGTGGAGGGCGAGGAAGCGCGGCCCCGTGGTGCGGCGGGCCGCCGTGAACACCTGCTCGAGCGCCCAGGTGTCCTCGTCCTCGAGGGCCGGCTGGTCCTGCACCTTGGTCTTCTGGGTGCCGGCGCCGAGCTGGACGAGGGCCGCGCCGGCCGGTGTCGTGGGGTGCTCCAGACCGGCGAGCGCGGCGCGCAGGGCGGGGTCCGTGGCGGGGTCGTCCCGGACCTGCTCCAGACCGCCGGCGCGGACGGCCACCTGATAGGCGGCCAGCTGGGGCTGGCGCGCCATCTCCGCGCCGGTGGGGGCGCTGCGGCCGGTCTTGAGGTCGGCGATGAAGGGTCGGCCCTGCGCATCCGCCTCGAGCCGGTCCACGACGCCGGTGATCCGGACGGTGGTCCCGCCCCAGGTCAGGTCCGCGAGGAGCCGCACCTCCTGGGCCACGGGCCGACGCCCGGCCGCCCGGGCGATGCTCCAGTAGCCGATGTAGGCGTCCACCAGGCCGCGGGCCCGGTCGTGCTCGATCTCCGTGATCCAGCCCTCCGGCAGGCCGAGTTCGGGCAGGCGGCGTTCCAGTTCGGCGCGCACGTCCTCGGGCACGCCCTCGGGGTGGTGTTCGGCCACCGAGTGCACGAGCGTGCCCACGGACTGGGCGAGGGTTCCGCCCGCGTTCGCGCCGACGTGGTACAGCACCCAGTTCAGCGGATTGCGCAGGGCCGTCTCCACGCGGGAGGGCGAGAGCGCGACGACCTCGCGCTCCGGGTCGACGAGCGCGGCCTCGGTGGACAGCGGCAGCAGGCCCCACCAGCGTCGGGGGTCCGCGACGGTCACGCCGTCCTCGGCGAGGACCGCCAGGCCGGCGGCCGCCGCGGCCCGGGATGTCGCCCCGTCGGCCGCGTCCGCCTCGTCCCCGGCCTCCAGGACGCGGCGCAGCCGGCCGACGAGCGCGGACGCCGTGATCGGGTCGGGGACCGCGGTGAGCCGCCGGACGCCGGCGGCGTCGCGCGCCTCGGCGGGCAGCCGTTCGGGCGGGTCCACCAGGTCGAGGAAGTCGGAGGGGCCCTCATCCGGCGAGCGGACGGCCGTGACGACCACCTGACGCCGTGCCCGGGAGACCGCGGCCGCGAGCATGCGCAGCTCGTCCTGACGCACCTCGCGCAGCCGGGTGCGGTGATCCGTGGGCCACGGGGCGTCCGCGGGCAGGGTCACGAGGTCCACGAGGTCGGTGGCGCCGAGCAGCTGGCCGCGCAGCCGGGTGTTCGGCCACACGCCCTCCTGCAGGCCCACGACGATCACCGTGTCCCACTCCTGGCCGGCCGCCGCGGCAGGGGTGCGCACGTGCACGGCGTCACCGGACTCGGCACGGCGGGCCAGGGTGTCCACGGGCAGGTCCTGGGACTCCATGTAGACGGCGAACGACTCGGGCGACGCGCCCGGGAACTGGTCCACGAAGCGCTCGGCCACCTTGAACAGGGCGACGACGGCGTCGAGGTCCGCGTCCGCCCGGCGGGACTCGCGGCGCTCGTTCGCGTGCTCGGCGGGCCGCAGCGCGAGCGAACGCCACCGCTCGGCCCGACCGGAGGCGGACCACAGCGCCCACAGCACGGTCTCGGGCGAGGCCGAGGGGGCGCGGGCGGCCTCCAGGCCGTCCCGGAGCATCCAGTGGACGCGGCGCAGGGCGCGGTGCCGCTCGTGCTCGGGGCCGGCCAGGCTCGGGTCCAGCAGGGCCGCGGCGAGCAGCGCGTCCGAGGTGCGCCGGCCGCCCCGGCCCCGCTCGGCGGCCAGCAGGTCCTGGCGCAGCCGCCGCACGTGCAGCGCGCTGGCCATCCCGTACCGGCCGGTGAGCAGTCCCACGACCTCGTCCGGGTCGAGCACGTCCTCGACCCGGGCCTCCGGATCCTCCGCGAGCGCCCCCGCCGCGTCCACCAGCGTGAGCAGGGGCGCGACGGCGGGCTCCTCCTTCAGCACGAGCCCGGCGGCGTCGCGCAGCACGGGGACGCCCTCGGCCTCCAGGTGGCGGGCGAGCGCGGCCACACGGGAGCCGGAGCGGGCGACCACGAGGATCCGGTCCAGGGGCACCCCGTCCTCGTGGTGGACCCGCAGCACCCGTTCGAGGACGAGCTGGTCCTCGTGGGCGCGGGTGGGCACGACGTGCGCGCGGACGGCGCCGTCACCGTCCGCCGGGACGGTCTCGGTCCGGGTCCGTTCGACGCCGGCGGTGCGCTGGCGGACCCGGCGGGCCACGCGCAGGTAGGCGTCCTGGACCTCGGCGCGCATGCGGTGCCCGCGCGTCAGCACCCGGACGCGCCCGTCCGGGGACGCGGGCGGGGCGGCCCCCGGCACGGGATCGGGGTCGAGGACCCCGGGGTACCGGGCGAGGAGGTCGGGCCGGGCGCCGCGGAAGCCCTCCACGGTGGTGTCCGGCGACGCGGTGAGCAGCACGTCCCGCCCGCGTCCGAGCACGGTGAGCAGGTCGTGCACGGCGGGGGTGGCCTCGTGGAGGTCCTCGACCACGAGCACGGCCAGGCGGTCCCGCTCCGCCGCCACGAACGCCTGCGCCGCGGCGTCGCGCTCCGGGTCCTCGGGATGCCGCTCGGTGAGCACGCGGACGGCGGCGGACAGCAGCCCGGCGGCGTCGAACGCCTCGGCCATGCCCAGGTCGATCCGGTCCCGGTAGTCCTGCAGCAGCACGGCCGCGGCCTCCCACTCGGGGCGCCCGTGGGCGGTGCCGAGCTCCTGCAGGCGGCCCGGCTCGAGGCCGAGCTCGCTCATGCGGTCCACGAGCTCGCGGACCTCACGGCGGAATCCCCTCGCCTCCACGGCGGGGGCGACGTCGGCCGGCCAGTCCGGCGCGGCGGCGAGGCCGGCGGCGTAGCCCTCGAGCAGCTCGGCGATGACCGTGTCCTGCTCGGCGCCGGTGAGCAGCCGGGGGGCGACCTCCAGATGCCGCAGCGGTCCCGTGACGCGGGCACGGCGCAGCAGGTCGAACGCGTAGGAGGACCAGGTCCGCACGGGAGTGACGGCGCGGGTGCCCCGCCCGGCGGCGGCGAGCCGGCGGGTCAGGGCGTCGCGCAGCCGCGCCGCCGCGTCCCGGCTCGGGGCCAGCAGCAGGAGGGACTCGGGGTCCAGCCCCGCCTCGATCCGGCGGGCCGCGTACTCGACCGCCACGGTGGTGCGCCCCGTGCCGGGGGCGCCCAGCACGAGCACGGCGCCGTGCCCGGGGGCGAGCGAGGCGATCGCCTCCTGCTCGTCCGTGAGCGTGATCCGGTCCTCGGGCGCGGCGGCCGTGCGCACCAGCCGGGCGGCCCGTTCCGGCGCCGCCGCGTCGTCGTCGACGGGGTCCTCCCCGTGTTCCCTGGTCATGGCCTCATCCTCGCACCGGGCCCGGACACGATACGGTCGGCGATCGCACGGATCGCCCGCGCGGCGCCGTCGTCGGGCTCCCAGCGGGCCCGGCGCAGGTCCACGCGCCCGGCCGGGGTGCGGGGCGTGCCCTCCCGTTCGTGCTCGACGGCGGCCCGCGCGGCCAGCTCCGGGGGCAGCGAGCCGTCGGCCCGGACCACGCGCCACCACGGCGTGCCGGGGCTCGATTCGGCCAGCGCCCGGCCGGCGTGCCGCGGACCGCCGACCCCCAGCAGGCCGGCCAGCCCCCCGTAGCTGACGGCGCGTCCGGGCGGGACCAGACGGGCGAGCGCCTCGAGCCCCTCGCCGAGGGTGAGCGGTCCGTCGTCGCGGTGGCGAGCGCCGGGGAGCACAGGGTGATCGGTCACGACCCCATCCTGTCGTGTCCGCCGGTCCGGGTAGCGTGAGGCGCGTGACTTGGCATGAGAGCATCCGCGCCGGCTTCGACCTCGAGACCACCGGACGTGATCCGCGCACCGCGCTGATCGTGACCGCCACCCTGGTGATGGTGGACGAGCACGGCCGCGCCGCGTCGTCGGCCGAGTGGCTCGTGGACCCGGGCGTGCCCATCCCCGCCGAGGCGGCCGAGGTCCACGGCGTCACCACGGAGCGGGCGCAGGCGGAGGGCATGCCCGCCGCGCAGGGCGTCGCGGAGATCACCGAGACCCTGCGGGACCTGTTCGCCGCGGGCATCCCCGTGGTGGCCTTCAACGGCGTGTACGACTTCACGGTGATGGACCGGGAGGCGCGCCGCCACGGGCTGACGCCGCTCGAGGCCCGCCCCGTGATCGACCCGTTCGTGCTGGACAAGCAGGTGGACCGGTTCCGCAAGGGCAAGCGCACGCTCTCCGCGGTGTCCGAGCACTACGGGGTGACCCTGGAGAACGCGCACACCTCCGCGGCGGACGCCCTCGCCGCCGTCCAGGTGGCCGACGCCCTGGCCGCCCGGTACGAGCAGCTGCGCGTGGCGCCGACGGACCTGCACGAGCGGCAGGTCCGCTGGAAGGCCGAGCAGGCGGAGAGCTTCGAGCAGTACCTGCGACGCAAGGACCCGCAGGCCACCGTCTCGCGCCACTGGCCGGTCGAGGCCGAGCGCTGAGCGCCCGGCCCCGACCCGCACCCGGGTCTCAGCCCTGGGGCGTCGCCGCCGCGGCCGCTTTCGCCGCGGCCGGCAGCGCGTCGAGCACCCGGGTGACCGCCGCGTCGTCGTGGGCGGCGGAGACGAACCAGGCCTCGAACACGGACGGCGGCAGGTACACGCCGGAGGCCAGCATCGACTGGAAGAACGGGGCGTAGCGGAAGACCTCCTGGCCCTGGGCGTCCCGGTAGTCCCGCACGCCGGTGCCGGAGGTGCCGAACGCCAGGGAGAACAGGGTGCCGGCCCGCTGGATCGAGTGGTCCACGCCCTCGGCGTCGAGCGCGGCCACGAGGCCCTCGCGCACGGCGTCCGAGGCGCGCGTCACGGCCGCGTAGACGGCCTCGTTGGCGCGGGAGAGCGTGGCGTGGCCGGCGGCCATGGCCACCGGATTCCCGGAGAGGGTGCCGGCCTGGTACACCGGACCGAGCGGGGCCAGGTGGTCCATGATCTCGGCGGAGCCGCCCAGCGCGGCCGCGGGCATGCCGCCGCCGATCACCTTGCCGAAGCACCAGATGTCCGGGGTCCAGCCCTCGGGCTGTCCGGACAGGCCCCAGCCGCCCGTGGCGGTGGCGCGGAAGCCGGTGAGCACCTCGTCCCAGATCAGCAGCGCGCCGTGGCGGCGGGTGATCTCGCGCAGGAACGCGTTGAAGCCCTCGGCGGGCTCCACGACGCCCATGTTGCAGGGCACGGCCTCCGTGATGAGCGCGGCGATGCGCTCACCGTGCTCGGCGAACACGGCCTCGACGGCGGCGCGGTCGTTGTAGTCCACCACGAGGGTCTCGGAGGCGGCGGCCTCGGTGACGCCCGCGGAGCCGGGCAGGGCGGCGGTCGCCACGCCCGAGCCGGCCGCGGCCAGCAGGCCGTCCGAGTGGCCGTGGTAGCAGCCGGCGAACTTCACGATCAGGTTGCGGCCGGTCACGCCGCGGGCCAGGCGCAGGGCCGTCATGGTGGCCTCGGTGCCGGTGGACACGAAGCGCACGCGCTCGACCGGGACCTTGGAGGCGATCAGCTCGGCCAGCGCGGTCTCCTCCAGCGTGGAGGTGCCGAAGCCGAGGCCGCGGTCCACGGCGGCGTGCACGGCCTCGACGACCTCGGGGTGCTGGTGGCCCAGCAGCATGGGGCCCCACGAGCAGACCAGGTCCACGTACTCGTTGCCCTCGACGTCGGTCAGGTACGGGCCGCGTGCGCCGGCCATGAACCGGGGCGTGCCGCCCACCGAGCCGAAGGCGCGCACGGGTGAGTCGACGCCGCCGGGGATGACGGCCTGGGCCGCGGCGAAGGCGGCGGCGTTGGTGGTCGGCTGGGACGCGGTCACAGGGACCCCTCCTTCATCCAGCGGCCGAGCTCGGCCGCCCAGTAGGTGAGCACGGAGTCGGCGCCGGCGCGCCGGATGGAGAGCACGGACTCGACGATCGAGGCCTTCCGGTCGATCCAGCCGTGCGCGGCGGCGGCCTCGATCATCGCGTACTCCCCCGAGATCTGGTACGCGGAGACGGGCACGTCCGCCATGTCCGCCACGTCGCGCACGATGTCCAGGTAGCTCATCGCGGGCTTGACCATCACCATGTCCGCGCCCTCCTCGAGGTCGAGGGCGACCTCGAGCAGGGCCTCGCTCCGGTTGGCGGCGTCCATCTGGTAGGTCTTGCGGTCGCCCGTGAGCTGGGAGTCGACGGCGTCGCGGAACGGCCCGTAGAACGCCGAGGAGTACTTCGCGGCGTAGGCGAGGATCGCGGTCTCGTGGTGGCCGGCGCCCTCGAGGGCCTCCCGGATCACGCGGACCTGGCCGTCCATCATCCCGGAGGGGCCGAGCACGTCCGCACCGGCCTCGGCCTGCGCGACGCCCATCCGGGCGTAGATCTCCAGCGTCGCGTCGTTGTCCACGGCGCCCTCGGCGGTGAGCACGCCGCAGTGGCCGTGGTCGGTGAACTCGTCCAGGCACAGGTCGGACATCACGACGAGCCCGTCCCCCACCTCCGCCTTCACGTCCCGGATGGCCCGGTTCAGGACGCCGTCCGGGTCCAGGGCGGCGCTGCCGACGGCGTCGCGCGTGGTCGGCACGCCGAACAGCATGATGCCGCCCAGGCCCAGCTCGGCGGCCTCGGCCGCGGCGGCCTTGAGCGAGTCCGCGGTGTGCTGCACGACGCCCGGCATCGAGGCGATCGGCACGGGCTCGGCGGCGCCCTCCTTGATGAAGGCCGGCAGGATCAGCTCGGCGGGGTGCAGGCGCGTCTCGGCGGCGAGGCGGCGCATCGCGGCGGACCGGCGCAGACGCCGGGGACGGTGCAGCGGGAAGGACATGACGGGGTCACACGCTCCTGGTTCGGGGACCCGTCCAGTCTAGGCGCGGAGGCTGACCGCGCGCCGGGTACAGTCATGGCGCCCCGTTCGCCGTCGAGAGGCCCGTGATGCCCCCGCGCCTGCGCCCCGGTCAGACCCTGCTGCTGGCCTCGCTCGTCTTCGGCCTGTTCTTCGGCGCCGGCAACCTGATCTTCCCCGCCGGCCTGGGCCGGGATGCGGGCGCCGCGGTCACGCCGGCCACGCTCGGCTTCCTCGTCACGGCGGTGGGGCTGCCGGTCCTGGGCATCGTCGCCTCGGCGGTGACGGGGGCGCGCTCGGTCCGTGAGATGACGGCGCCCGTCTCCCGGCGCTTCGCCGTGGCGTTCACGTGCCTGCTGTACCTGACGATCGGCCCCCTCTTCGCCATCCCCCGCACCGCCACGGTGTCCTATGAGATCGGTGTCGCGCCCCTGGCGGGCGACGGCGGCCTGCGGCTGCTCGGCTTCACGGCGGCGTTCTTCGCGGTCGCCGCGGTGGCGGCGTTCCGTCCGGGCCGGCTCATGGAGTGGGTGGGGCGCTACCTGACCCCGGCGTTCCTGGTCCTGCTCGGCGCCCTGGTGGCGGCCGCCGTCGTGGCCCCGATGAGCACGGGCGCCCTGCCCTCGCCGACCCCCGCCTACGCCGACGGGGCGCTCGTGCGGGGCCTGCTGGACGGCTACAACACCATGGACGCGCTCGCCTCGCTCGCCTTCGCGGTCGTGATCGTCGACGCCGCCCGGCGCCTGGGCGTGACGGGCCCGCGCCGCATGGCGGTGGAGCTGGGCAAGGCGGGGCTGCTCGGCGGTGCGGCGATGGCGGTGGTCTACGCCTCCCTGGCGTACGTCGGCGCCACGAGCCACGGCGCGTTCGCGCAGGCCGCGAACGGCGGCGACGTCCTCGCCCGCAGCGCGAGCCACTTCTTCGGCGCGGCGGGCGTGTACCTCATCGCGGCCATCGTCGTCGTCGCGTGCCTGAAGACCTGCATCGGACTGATCGTGGCGTGCACCGAGATGTTCGCGGAGATGTTCCCCGGGTCCTACCGGCTGTGGGCGAGCCTCTTCCTCGTCGTGTCCTTCGCGCTCGCCAACCTGGGCCTGGAGGCGATCATCGCCTGGTCCGTCCCGGTGCTGATGTTCCTCTACCCGATCGCCGTCGTCGTCATCCTGCTCGGTCTCGCCTGGGCCTGGGTGCGGGACCACCCGGCGGTGGCCCGCTGGGTGGTCGCCTGCACGGGGCTCGCCGCCTTCTTCGACCTGCTGGGCGCCCTGCCGGAGGCGCTCGCGACGACGCCGCCCGTCACCGCCCTGACGGGCCTGGCCGGCCGGGTGCTGCCCGGCTACGCGGTCGGCTTCGGCTGGGTGGTCCCGGCGCTCGTCGGGCTGGTCGTCGGCACGCTGGCCGCCGCCTCGCGGCCCCGCCCGCGCCGGGGCGAGCGGGAGGCGATCCCGGTCACCGCCGGCCACGGGCGCACCGCCGCCGACTAGGGTGGGACACATGCCCGAACCCACCCCCGCATCCCTGCGCATCGCCGTCCTGATGGACAGCGACAACGTCTCCCCCAAGTTCGCCCCCCTGATCCTCGAGGAGCTCGCCACCTACGGCACCCCCACGATCAAGCGTGCGTACGGCGACTGGACCACGACCAACCTCAACGGCTGGAAGAAGGCGCTGAACCACCACGCGATCCAGCCGGTCCAGCAGTTCGCCTACACCGTGGGCAAGAACTCCTCGGACTCCGCGCTCATCATCGACGCGATGGACCTGCTCTGGATGGGCAACGTGGACGCGTTCGCCCTCGTCTCCTCCGACTCCGACTTCACGCGCCTGGCCACCCGCCTGCGCGAGGGCGGCAAGCGCGTGATCGGCCTGGGCGCCCGCAAGACCCCCGCCTCGCTGCGCAACGCCGTGGACCAGTTCATCTACCTCGAGCTGCTCGGCACCGCCACGGACCACGACGTCGACGACGACGAGACCGGCGAGGACGCCCCCGCCAAGGAGGAGAACGCCAAGGCGTCCGAGGGCTCCGGCCGCTCGGGGTCCCGCCGCGGCGGTCGAGGCCGCGGTCGCGGGTCCAAGACCACCGACGCCGCCGAGTCCCCCGAGGCCACGGACGCGGACGCCGAGGCCCCCGCCGCCGACGCGGCGCCCGCCGGGGACGCGGCGCCCGCCGGGGACGCCGCCGCCGGCAAGGACGGGAAGGCCGCGGAGGCGAAGTCCGGGGCCGGTCGGCGGGGCCGCCGTGCGTCGTCGTCGGACGTCACCGAGGACCCGACCCCGCCCGAGGTGCCGGTCGAGGCCGAGCCCGAGCACGACGAGGCCGACGCCGCCCCGCGCATCGACCTGCAGGCCGCGCTCACCAAGGCCGTCAACGCCACGAGCACCGACGACGGCTGGGCCACGCTGTCCCTGATCGGCCAACACCTGAGCCGCACCCACGTGGACTTCGACCCGCGCGACTTCGGACACTCCAAGCTCTCCACCCTCGTGGAGGACCAGCCGTACCTGCGCACCCGCACCGAGGGCCGGACCATGGAGGTCTCGCTGGTCCGCCGCCGCAGCCGCCGCGCCGAGGGCTGAGCGGCACGGCCCGTCGTCCCCCGCGGCCGGCGGGCCGGTCCACCGGCCGTTCACCCGCCGGCCACCCGCCCACCACGCCCGTTCGGTAGGCTCCCCGGCATGGGGAACACTCTGGACTTCCTGCGCGGCGTCGACCGCCTGCACGCCTTCTACACGGAGAACGTGCGCATGCTCGCGCACGCGTACGACCTGACGGATGAGGAAGCCTCGGAGCTGCTCGCCAACACGGGCTTCACCAACGTCTCGGTCGCCATCCTGCGCGGCCCGCGGGTGGACATCATGGCCGCCGCCACCGGCGTGCCGCAGGACGAGAGGCACGACGCCGGCCCGGCGCCGACGGAGGACGACGCGCCCGACCCGGACGGCGGCCGCCCCGACTGAGCCTCGCCTCGAGTGCGGACGGGCGGCTCAGGCCGCAGCGCGCAGCACGGCCAGCACTCCGGCCGCATCCGGCGTGGGGGCCGTCCCGAGCAGGGGCAGACCCCGCCGCGCGCATGTGTCCCGGGTCGGCGCGCCGATCGCCACGAGCCGCACCCGCTCCCCCACCAGCGGCGTCAGACCCGCGGCCACGAACTCCTCCGCCGCGGACGAGCTGGTGAGCACCACGGCGGTCCCCGCCGCGACCTCGGCCAGCCGCGCGGGCGTCACGACGTCCCCCCGGCCCTCGTCCGCCGCCCCGTCGAGCAGCCGCCTGCCGGCCTGCGCCGGATACGGCACCGTCCGGTAGGCGAGCCCGGTCCGCACGTCCCAGCCCGCCGCGCGCAGGCCGTCGGCGAGGCGGGACCGGGCCCGATCGGACTGGGGCAGCCACGCGCGGGCGCCGCGGGGATGCAGGGCGGCGAGTCCGGCGATCAGGCCCTCGGCGGAGCGGTCCTCGGGCGGCAGCCACGGCGCCGCGTCGCAGCCCGCCTCGGTCAGCACCCGTGCCGTGCCCGGTCCGGTGACCGCGATCCGCGCGCCCGCCGGGACATGGCCGTCCCAGCCGACGGCCCTGAGCGCGCGCACGGTGTTGGGGCTCGTCACCACGAGCCAGCGGGACCCGTCCGAGCGCACCGGCCCGGCCGCATCACCGTCGGCCCCCGCCCAGTCCGCGAGCAGCGCGCGCAGGGGGCCGTCGTCGTCGGGCAGTGCGAAGTCGGTCAGCGGCAGGAAGCCGACCCGCAGCCGCCGCCCCGCCACCTCGGTGCCGGCGAGACCGGCCTCGAGGTCGCCGGCCTGGGCCGGCTGGCGGGTGAGCAGGACGCGCATCTCAGGCCGGGTCGTCGGGGCGCGGGGCGCCGTCGCCCCGGTCCACCCCGCGCACCGTGCCGGGCAGCAGGTCGGCGCCCTCGGCCACGAACTGCTCGGCCACGTGCACGCCGAGTGCCTCCGCGGCCACGAACAGGGTGTCCTCGAGCCACTCGTCGCCGGCCGCCGGGTCGCCGGCCACGTCGGTCGGCACCGGGTCGAGCTGCACGGACGAGGTCCGGCGCAGCACGCGCGAGCCGTCGAGGGCGGCCACCATCGCGGTCATCTCGATGCGCGGCGCGCCGGCCTCGCCGTCGGTCACGCGGGCCACGGCCCCGATCGGCGCGGCGCAGCCGGCCTCGAGGCGGCGCAGCAGGGCCCGCTCGGCGGTGACCGCCACGTGGGTGTCCCGATCGTCGACCAGCTCGAGGGCGGCGTGCAGCCTCCCGACCGGCGCCTCGGGGTCCAGGAGCGCCCGACCGAGGAAGGACTCGTCCTCGGCCCGGATCTCCACGGCCAGGGCGCCCTGCCCGGGGGCGGGCACCATGACCTCCGGGTCGATCCGCTCGGTGATCACGTGGTCCAGGCCGAGCCGGTCGAGCCCGGCACAGGCCAGGATCACGGCGTCGAGGTCACCGCGGGGCGAACCCGCGGCGGCCGGGGCGTGATCGTCGTGCTGCTCCAGCCCGGGCACGCGGGCCAGGCGGGTCTGCACGTTGCCGCGGATGTCCACCAGCTCCAGATCCGGGCGCAGCGCCTTGAGCTGGGCCACGCGGCGCGGCGAGCCCGTGCCCACCCGGGCGCCCTCGGGCAGGGTCGCCAGGGTGAGGCCGTCGCGGGCGCACAGGGCGTCCCGCAGGTCGGCCCGGGCCGGCACCGCGGCGATCTCGAGGGTCTCCGGCTGGGCGGCCGGCAGGTCCTTGAGCGAGTGCACGGCCGCGTCCACGACGCCGTCGAGCACGGCGGCCCGCAGCGCCGAGGCGAACACGCCGGTGCCGCCCAGCGAGGCCAGCGAGCCGGTGGTGACGTCGCCCTCGGTGCGGATCACCACCAGCTCGTGGGCCAGGCCGGAGCGCTCCGTGAGCGTCTCGGCCACGTGGGTGGTCTGCGTGGTCGCCAGGGCGGAGCCCCGGGTGCCGATGCGCAGGGGGGTCACGGTCTCAGGCCTCCTCGGCGGGGGCCGCGGCGCCCGCCTCGTGCTCGGCCAGCCCGCGCACGGCGGCGTCGACAGCGGACGTCGTCGGCCGCGTCGAGCCGTCCCGCATCACCTTGACGCAGCAGTCCGGCCGGCACACGTCGTACCACGCCGGGAAGCAGCCGACCGCGGCGCGACCCTCGCGCCGGCCCAGCCGCTCCTCCACGATGTCCACGAGCCCGGCCACGAACCGCGGGTCGGTGCCCGGGGTGGGGCTGCGACGGAACCCCACGCCCAGCCCCTCGGCGGTCTCCTTGGCCTCGGTGTCGAGGTCCCAGACCACCTCCATGTGGTCCGAGACGAACCCCAGCGGCACGACGATGAAGCCCGCCACGGCACGCCCCTGCGCGTCCGTCTCGGCGCCCTCGCCCGCGAGGTGCTCCATCGCGTCGTTGATGTCCGGCTCAAGCCACGGCACCGAGGGCGGGCCGGAGCGCGACTGGTACACGAGCGACCACGGCACGTCCGCGGCCTCGGGCACGCCGGCGAGGATCTCGCGGGCCACGTCGAGGTGCTGCGCCGAGTACACGTCCGCACCCTCATCGCCCGGCTCCGCCCCCGCCTGCGCGCGCAGGTCGGCGGCGAGGCCGCGCGGGCCGGCGGCGGCGGCGTCGGAGGTGGGGATCGAGTGGGTCGCGAAGAGCACGTGGATCCGCGCGTCGTCCCCCAGCTCCGCGCGCAGCGAGGCCAGGTCCGCGCGCAGGCCGTCCCGGAACGGCTCGATGAAGCCGGGGTGGTTGAAGTACTGGCGCGTCTTGTCCAGGTCCACCTTCCCGGTCAGGCCGGTCTGCTCCATGGCCATGCCCATGTCCTCGCGGTACTGGCGGCACGAGGAGTAGCAGGAGTACGCGGAGGTGGTGACCGTCAGGATGCGGCGGTGCCCGTCGGCGTGCATCCGCGCGAGGGTGTCCGGGAAGTAGGGCTCCCAGTTGCGGTTGCCCCAGTACACGGGCAGGTCCAGGCCGCGGGCGGCCAGCTCGGCCTCGATGGCCGCCTTCAGCGCGCGGTTCTGCGCGTTGATGGGGCTGACGCCGCCGTTGGCGCGGTAGTGGGTGGCGACCTCCTCGAGGCGCTCGTCCGGGATGCCGCGCCCGCGCGTGACGTTGCGCAGGAACGGGATCACGTCGTCCTGGCCCTCGGGCCCGCCGAAGGAGGCGAGCAGCAGGGCGTCGTAGTCCTTGGGGGCCATCACGCCGCACACGTCGTAGTCGACGCCGGCGGCGGCCTTCTCGGGCGTCCGGAGGGCCGGGGCGACGCCGGCGTCCGGGCCGGTGTGGACGGGCGCGTTGGCGCGGGGCTCGGGGGCGGTAGTCATCAGGCCAGCACCTCCGCGATCTCGGCGGTCTCCAGACGGCGTCCGGTGTAGAACGGCACCTCGCTGCGCACGTGCAGGCGGGTCTCGTTGTTGCGCAGGTGGCGCATCATGTCCACCAGGTCCGTCAGCTCGTCCGCCTCGAGGCCCAGCAGCCACTCCCAGTCGTTCAGGCCGAACGCGCTGGTGGTATTCGCCCACACCTGCGGGAAGTCCTGGCCGAGCTGGCCGTGCTCGCGGAGCATGCGGGCCCGCTCCTTCGGGTCCAGCAGGTACCAGTCGTACGAGCGCACGAACGGGTAGAAGCACAGCCACTTCAGGGCCTTGCGGCCCATGGCGAAGGCGGGGACGTGGTCCTTGTTGAACTCGGCCATGCGATCTGCGCCCATGGCCGAGAGCACCATCGTGGTGCCCTCGAGCAGACGGGTGCGGCGCAGCTCGCGGATGGCGGCCTGCAGGTCCTCGGGCACCTGGCCGTACATCCACACCATGACGTCGCCGGCCTCGCGCATGCCCGAGACGTCGTAGACGCCGCGCACGGTCACGCCGGTCTGGGCCACCCGCGCGACGGCCTCGTCGAACTCCTTGGCGGCCTTCTTCGCGTCGCGGCCCTCCAGTCCCAGCCAGCCTGGCTCGCCCTGCGGGCGGGCGAACACGGTGTAGGTGGTGAACCAGTCCTTGCCGGCCTCGGCAGGGGTGGTGGTGCTGTCCTTGGTCATGGTCCTCTTCCTTGGGATCCGATTGCGTCAGGGGTGGTCTGGGGGCGAGGTCAGCCGGCGGGCGGTGCGTCGGCGCCGAGGGTGCGGTCCACGCCGGCGACGACGGCGGCCAGCCCGGTGCCGTGCACCCAGCTGCCCACGAGGTCGAGGCCGGGCACGTCCCGTGCCCAGTCGATCAGCGTGTCCGCCTTCGCGCGGTCGGGGCCGGCCTGCGGCGGGATGGAGCGGCGCCAGCGGGTGACGGTGCGGGCGACGACGTCCTCCTCCGCCAGCGGCACCCCGGTGAGAGTCGCCGTGTCCACGAGCGCCTGCGCGAGCAGCTCCTCGTCCGCGCTGCGATGGCCCAGGGCCTCGGGCCCGCCGCCCTGGCGGCCGTAGGACAGGCGCAGCACGTGGCGGTGGGGATGGCGGGCGACACCGTCCTCCTGCGGACGCGCGACGACCTCGCGCAGCCACGCCCACTTGGCGGTGACGTGGGTCAGGGCCTTGGCGGCCACGTCCGTCCCGGCGCCGACCAGCACTCCGGTGCCGCGTGGCGCGTCGTCCAGGCCCGCGGCCTCGACGACGAGCGTGGCCAGCGCGATGCCCTCGCCGAGGGCGGGGCCGGCGTCGGGGTCCAGGGCCTCGGCCGAGAGCGGGGCCAGCAGGTCCCAGGCGGTGACGCCGTCCACGGCCAGCACGACGCGGTCCACGTCGAGCCCGCGGACGACCTCGTCGTCCCGGTCCGAGATCTGGGCCCACCAGCCGCCGGTGGCGGGCACGCGGGACAGGGCGGCCACCCGGACACCGCGCAGGACGGTGGCCCCGTCCTCGCGCAGCGCCTCGACGAGCCGGCCGGTGAGGCGGACCATGCCGCCGTCCAGACCGGCCACGAGCGAGCCGGGGGTCCCGGTGGACCGCAGCGCGGCGACGCCCGCGGCCAGCCCGCCGTGCTCCACGGCGGCGGCGAGCAGGCCGGGGGCCACGCGCTCCAGCTCGACGACCGCGGGGTCGGCCGAGTGGACTCCGGCGACGACGGGGGCCACGAGGCGGTCGAGCACCTCGTCGCCGAGGCGGTCGGCCACGACCTGCGCGACGGTCACCGGCTCGCCGGCCGCGAGCGCGGCGGCCCAGCGATCCATGGGGGCCTCGGCGTCCTGCCGGGCGCGCTCCAGGCCGGCCGGCGTGAGGGCGGCGGCGAGGTCCTCGGCGTCGAGGTCGCCGGGGATGCCGACGATGCCGAGACGCGGGGCGCGCACGGGGCCGGCGGGACCGTGCAGCCACGAGCCGAGGGGCTCGGGCGCGACGATCTTCTCGCCCAGCCCGAGCTCCTCCACGAGCGCGCGCACGGCGGCGCCGCGGACGGCGAACGACTCGGCGCCGCCGTCGAGTTCGAGGGTCTGGGTCTCGGGGGCCCCGGTCTCGCCGTGCGAGGGGACGTCGAGGAAGCGCGGGGAGACCGCGCCCCCGAGCACGGAGGTGGCCTCGGCGAGGGTCACGTCCCAGCCCGCCGCGGACAGTCGGTGGGCCGCGACGAGGCCGGCGATGCCGCCGCCGACCACGAGCGCCGTGCCGCTCATGCGCGCTCCTCCCGCTCGGCGGTCTCGGCCCCCGGTGCCGGGTCCTGGCCCTCCCGCTCCGGCACGGGCAGGGAGTGGATCAGCTCGACCACGCGGGTCAGCACGGCCGCGTCCGTCTCCGGCGGCACGCCGTGGGCGAGGTTGACGACGTGACCGGGCGCGACGGCGCCGGAGGCGACGACGTCGCGCACGTGGGCCTCGAGGACCTCCCACGGGGCGGCGAGCAGGGCCGGGTCGATGTTGCCCTGCAGGGGCACGGCGCCGCGTCCGTCGGGGCCGGGGTTCGCGCTGAGACGGCGGTGCGCCTCGGCGAGCGTGAGGCGGTGGTCCACGCCGACGGCGGTCGCGCCCGCGTCACGCATGTGGTGCAGGAACTCTCCGGTGCCCGTGCCGAAGTGCAGGAGCGGGGCGCCGTCGGGGACGCCGGGCCCGGCGAGGTCGGCGACATGGGCGAGGGCCGCCGTCGAGTGCGGCTGCACGTGCTCGAGGTAGTCGTCCGCCGAGAGCGAACCGGCCCACGAGTCGAACAGCTGCGCGGCGGAGGCGCCGGACTCGAGCTGGGCGCGCAGGAACTGGCCGGACACGGTGGCCGCCCAGCCGGCCAGGGCGGCCCAGGTCTCGGGGTCGGCGTGCATCATGCGCCGCGGGCCGAAGTGGTCGCGGGAGGGACGGCCCTCCACCATGTACGCCGCCAGCGTGAAGGGGGCACCGGCGAAGCCGATCAGGGGGCGCGGGCCCAGCTCGGCGACGGTGGCCGCGACGGCCTCGCGGATGACGTCCAGGGCGGCGTCCTCGAGGACGGGCAGCGCGGCGACGTCGTCGGCGGTGCGGACGGCCTGGCCGAGCACGGGGCCCACGCCGGGCTGGATCTCCACGTCCACGCCCGCCAGGCGCAGGGGGACCACGATGTCCGAGAAGAAGATCGCCGCGTCGACGTCGTGGCGGCGCACCGGCTGCATCGTGATCTCCCGGACCAGGTCCGGCATGAGGCAGGAGTCGAGCATCCCGATCCCCTCGCGCACCCGGCGGTACTCGGGCAGCGAACGGCCGGCCTGCCGCATGAACCACACGGGGTGGCGGTCGGGGCGCTGGCCGCGTAGCGCGCGAAGGAGCGGGCTGGCCACGGTCGAGCGTGACGGATCCTCGGTGCGCAGCGGGTGCTCGGCGGGCAGTGCCGGGACGGCCGCGGGGGTCTCGGGGGTCTGGGACAGGGCGGACATGCCCCCAGTGTCCCACCGGTCGTGTCGCGGTGGCACATCCGCGTCCTCCGTGAGCGCCGTCACACTGGCCGACGGCACCCGGGTCAGGCCCGCCTTCCCGGACGGGCGGGGCGGTCGGGGCTAGACTTGGCCCGCTGTGACTGTCTTCTCTCTCGTCGCCTCCCACCATGACCTGGACCTGGACACGGTCGCCCGCCTCAGCGCCGGCGCGACCGGGGTCGGGCCCGCCCTGCCCGGCAGCGGCGCGGCGGGCGCCATCGTGCTGGCCACGTGCAACCGCGTGGAGATCTACGCCGAGGCCGACGGGGCCGGCGTCGAGGCCGCCCGCACGGGGCTGCTGTCCGCCGTCGCCGCCTCCACCTCCCTGCCGGACGAGGACGTGCACACCGCGTTCCGCACGCTCGACGCCGACGCCACGGCCCGTCACCTCTTCGAGGTCGGCGCCGGACTGGACTCCGCCGTGGTGGGCGAGCGCGAGATCGCCGGTCAGGTACGGCGCGCCCTGACGGCGGCCCAGGAGGCCGGCACCGCCTCGGGCCCGCTCGTCCGCCTCTTCGAGTCCGCCACGCGCACGGCCAAGGACGTCGGCTCCCGCACGGCGCTCGGCGCGGCCGGCCGTTCGGTCGTCTCCGTCGCCCTGGACCTCGCGGAGGAGCTGCGCGGTCTCACCGACGCCGCGGCCCAGCGCGACTTCTGGGCCGGGGCCACCATCCTGCTGATCGGCACGGGCGCCTACGCCGGCACCACGCTGGCGCAGCTGGCGGACCGGGGTGCGACCACCGTCGGCGTGCACTCGGCCTCAGGCCGCGCGGAGCAGTTCGTCGCGGACCGCGGCGGCTGGGCCCTCGCGCTCGGCGGCGAGGCCGTGGCCGGCGCCGTCGCCGAGGCGGACGTGATCATCGGCTCCTCCGGTGGCGAGCGCCAGATCAGCCCCGAGCGCCTGCAGGAGCTGCGCGAGGGCGGACGGCGCCCGCTCACGGTGGTCGACCTGGCCCTCTCGCGCGACTTCGACCCCGCCGTCGCGGACCTGCCGGACGTCGATCTCATCACCCTCGAGTCGGTGCGGCTGGCCGCCCCCGAGCAGGCCCAGGTCGCCGTCGCCGAGGCCCGCGCGCTCGTGGACGACGCCGTCGAGGAGTACCGCGCCGCGCAGCGCGGCCGCAGCGCCGACGCGGCCATCAAGGCCCTGCGCCGCCACACCCTCGGCGTGCTCGACCGGGAGCTCGAGCGCGTGCGCGCCCGCCACGGCTGCACGGCGGCCGCCGAGGAGGTGGAGTTCGCCCTGCGCCGCATGGTGAACCAGCTCCTGCACGAACCCAGCGTGCGCGCCAAGCGACTCGCCGCCGAGGGCCGGCTCGACCGCTATGAGGACGCCCTCGAGGCGGTCTTCGGGATCGAGGCCCCCGGCCGCCCCGCCCCCGCCGTGGGCACGGTCGAGGCGGCCTGCCCCGCGCACGAGGACGACGGCGGCGCCGCGCGCATCGCGTGAGCCCGCCCCGCGCCAGGAAGACCCCGTGACCGCCCACCCCGCCGCCACCGCGCCCGACGAGCCCGGGCGAGGCCGTCGTCTGCCCCGGCACGAGCGTCGCCGCCAGCTGCTGGACTGCGCCCGCGCGGTCTTCGCCGCCGAGCGGTACGCGGGGGCCTCCATGGAGCAGATCGCCGAGCGGGCCGAGGTCTCCAAGCCGGTCCTCTACCAGCACTTCCCCAGCAAGCACGAGCTCTTCCTCGAGCTGTTGGACGCCGAGGTCGCGAGCCTGCGCGCGCTCCTCGAGGCGGCGATGGACACCCGCCGGGACAACCGCGAACGGGTGCGGGCCACCGTCGCCGCCGTGTTCGAGTACATGGCCTCCCCCGAGCGGACCCACCGCCTCATCTTCGACTCCGGCATCGACGCGGACCCGGAGGTGCGCACGCGCAGCGAGGCCGTCCACCGGCTGCTCTCCTCCGAGGTCGCGCGCACCATCCGCGCGGACACCACCGTAGCCGAGGCCGAGGCCGAGGTGCTCTCCCGCGGACTCGTCGGCTATCTCCTGGGCGCCGCCCGCCACTGGGCGGACCGGCTCGACGCCGACGCCCGCCCCGCCGCCGCCGAGATGGCCCGCACGGTGGACGCGCTCGTCTGGCGCGGCCTCGCCTCGCTGCCCTCCGCGGACGACGCGCCGCGCTGACCCGGCCGTCCGGCCCGTTTCGCCCGCGGGTGAACCTCGTGGGCGCCCGTCCACCCCGCCGAGCGGTCCCGTAGGCTGACGGCGGACCGCACAGGACGCGACGAAGAGAAGAGGTTCCCCATGGAGATCCGCATCGGTGTGCAGCACGTCGGCCGCGAGGTCGTCATCGACAGCGAGCAGTCGGCGGACGAGGTCCGCTCCCTCGTGGACGCCGCCGTCGCCGACGGCACCCCGCTGGTCCTGGCGGACGCCAAGGGCCGCCAGGTGGTCGTCCCCGGCGACCGCATCGGCTTCGTGGAGATCGGCGCGAAGAAGTCGGGCCCGCTCGGGTTCGCCGCCTCCTGACCCGCCCGCACGCCCCGGTGATCCGCCGGGGCGTGCGTCGTCTCGGCCCCTGCCCAGGAGCATCGCCATGTCGCCTCACGCCCTCGGCCTCCGCGGCCCCGCCGACCCGGCCCTGCTCGAGCGTCTCGCCGCCCTGCGGACGGAGCTCGAGTTGCAGCCGGCCTTCCCCGCCCCCGTCCTGGCCGAGGCGGAGGCGGCCGCGCGTGAGGTGCACGCGGGCCTGACCGGGAGCCCGGACCACGCGGACCGCACGGCCCTGCCGTTCGTCACCGTGGATCCCGCCGGCTCCACGGACCTGGACCAGGCCCTGCTCCTGACCCCCGCCGACGACGACGGCATCCTCGTCCGCTACGCGATCGCGGACGTGCCCGCCTTCGTGACCCCGGACGGCGCCGTGGACGCCGAGGCCCGCCGCCGCGGCCAGACCGTCTACCTGCCCGACGGCCGGGTCCCCCTGCACCCGGAGGTGCTGAGCGAGGACGCCGCCTCCCTGCTGCCGGACCGCGAACGCCCGGCGTTCGTCTGGACGTTCCTGCTGGACGCCGCGGGCGCCGTCGTGGAGACCGGCCTCGAACGCGCCCGCATCCGCTCCCGGGCGCAGCTGACGTACGGGCAGGTGCAGGCCTTCCTCGACGCGCAGCCGGGGGCACAGGCGCCGACGACGCCGCGCCCCGGGGTCACCGACGCGGACCGGGCCGCCGCCGAGGGGTGGCCGGCCGAGGTGCGCGACTCGCTGGCGCTGCTGCCGGAGGTGGGCCGACGGCGGGCCGCACAGGAGGCCGCCCGCGGCGGTGCCTCCCTGAACCTGCCGGACCAGGAGGTCCGTGTCACCGAGGACGGGGCGCACGAGCTCGTGCACCGGGCGCCGTTGCCGGCGGAGGAGCACAACGCCCAGCTCTCCCTGCTGACCGGCATGGCCGCGGCCGAGCTGATGCTGGCCGCCGGAGTCGGGATCCTGCGTACGATGCCGGCGCCGGACACCGACGCCGTCGCCGCCTTCCGAGAGCGCACGCGCGCCCTGGGCGCCCCGTGGGACGAGGGCCAGGACTACGGCGCCTACCTGCGTTCCCTCGACCCCGCCGACGCGCGGCACCTGGCGGTACTGCACGCGGCCACCGGGCTGTTCCGCGGCGCCGGGTACACGGCCTTCGACGCGCAGGCCGAGGACCCGGCCCTGCGCACCCCGCCGGACGAACCGGCCCAGGCCGCGCTCGCCGCCCCCTACGCCCACGCCACCGCTCCCCTGCGCCGGCTCGTGGACCGCTTCGTCCTGGCCCTGTGCCACGCCCACGCCGTCGGCGCCCCCGCCCCCGCATGGGTCCGCGACGCCCTGCCCGAGCTGCCCGCCCTCATGGCGGACTCGTCCCGCCGGGCCTCGGCCGCGAGCCGGACGGCGGCGGACCTCGTGGAGGCGGCGGCACTCGAGTCCCGCGTCGGCGCGGAGCTCGAGGGGATCGCGGTGCGCGAGGCCAAGGACGGCACGGAAGTGTGGCTGCTCGACCCGGCCGTGAGCCTGCGGGTGCCGGGCAGCATCCCGGCGGGCACCCGGGTGCGCGTGCGGATCGAGGGCGTGGACCGTGCCTCGGGTGCGATCACGGCCGCGGGGGTAGACTGGCCGCACAGCTCACGCTGACCCAGGATGACCGGTCGCTCTCTGATCACCCTGACCCGCCGCCCGCGCCCCTGACGCCCGGGACGGCACCATGACCTGCCGGATCCGGCACGGCCCGCCGCGTACGGCGCGCCCGCCCGGTTCCACGGGGCACCGCCCGTCGGCCGCTCCGCGTGCTTGCCTCGCGATCGGCTTCCGCTTGAACCGCGCGCACGGCGGAGCCGGGCCTTCCGCCCGCCGTGACGACGCCTGACCAGGAACGCGAGTCGCCATGACCCAGAACTCCGAGCACACCCCCGCCCCCGCCGACGTCGACCCGACGGTCGCGGAGATCGCGGAGGACATCGTCACCGAGGACGCCGCCCCCGTGGCCCCCGAGCAGACCTTCGCCGACTTCGGGGTGCACCCCAAGATCGTCGAGGCCCTGGAGGCCAAGGGCATCGTCCACCCCTTCCCCATCCAGGCCATGACCCTGCCGGTCGCCCTCGGCGGCCACGACATCATCGGCCAGGCCAAGACCGGCA
This sequence comes from Micrococcus sp. iso_239, assembly GCF_056173395.1. Classification (NCBI taxonomy): domain Bacteria; kingdom Bacillati; phylum Actinomycetota; class Actinomycetes; order Micrococcales; family Micrococcaceae; genus Micrococcus; species Micrococcus sp. iso_239. Next base: position 1,706,816 of record NZ_CM149672.1, read on the forward strand.
CGGGCAAGACCCTCGGCTTCGGCATCCCCGCGCTGCAGCGCGCCATCGGCCCGGGTGAGCCCGGTTGGGACGGCCTCGAGGCCAAGGGCACCGCGGGCGCCCCGCAGGCCCTGATCGTCGCCCCGACGCGCGAGCTCGCCGTCCAGGTGGCCGGCGATCTCACGGCCGCCGCGGCCCGGCGCCCCCTGCGCATCGCCACCATCTACGGCGGCCGCGCCTACGAGCCGCAGATCGAGGAGCTGCAGCGCGGCGTCGAGATCGTCGTCGGCACTCCCGGCCGCCTCATCGACCTGATGCGCCAGCGCCACCTGCGCCTGGACCTGGTGAACACCGTGGTGCTGGACGAGGCCGACGAGATGCTGGACCTCGGCTTCCTCCCGGACGTCGAGACCCTGCTCGCCGCCGTCCCGGCCGTGCGCCAGACCATGCTGTTCTCGGCCACCATGCCGGGTCCCGTGGTCGCGATGGCGCGCCGTTACATGACGCAGCCCACCCACATCCGCGCGGCGGACCCGGAGGACGAGGGCCTGACGAAGAAGGACATCCGTCAGCTCGTCTACCGCGCCCACCACATGGACAAGGACGAGCTCGTGGCTCGCGCCCTGCAGGCGGAGGGCCGCGGCCGGACCATCATCTTCACGCGCACCAAGCGCACGGCAGCCCGCGTGGCGGACGAGTTGACGGCGCGCGGCTTCGCGGCCGGCGCGCTGCACGGCGACCTCGGCCAGGGCGCCCGTGAGCAGGCGCTGCGCGCGTTCCGCAACGGCAAGGTGGACATCCTCGTGGCCACCGACGTCGCGGCGCGCGGCATCGACGTCGACGACGTCACCCACGTGTTCAACTTCCAGGCGCCGGAGGACGAGAAGACCTACGTGCACCGTGTGGGCCGCACGGGCCGCGCCGGCAACAAGGGCGTGGCGGTGACCCTCGTGGACTGGGAGGACATGCCGCGCTGGTCCCTGATCGACAAGGCGCTCGGCCTCGGCCAGCCCGAGCCGGTGGAGACCTACTCCTCCTCCCCGCACCTGTTCTCCGACCTCGACATCCCGAAGGGCACGAAGGGCCGCCTGCCCCAGGCCAAGCGCGTGCTCGAGGGCCTCGAGGGCGAGACGCTCGAGGACCTGGGCGGACCCGAGGCGAAGCAGCGCGACGGCGGCCGCGGACGGGGTCGCGAGGGCGGCCGGTCCCGTGACGGCGAGCGCGGCGGCCGAGGCCGGGGCGGGCGCTCCGGCGAGGGCCGTGACCGGGCGCGCGGCGGAGGCCGTGGCGAACGGACCGAGCGTTCTCCTCGCGGTCGTGACGAGGCGCGCGCCGAGGGCCGCGGGCGTGGTGAGGCACCCGCCGAGCAGCGCGCCGAGGGCCGGGGCCGTGGTCGCGGCGAGGGCCGCGAGCGCACCGCCTCACGCCCCGAGACCCCCGCGGCCCGGACGCCGGAGCCGGTGGCCGGCGTCGAGCTCACGGAGGCCCGCCGGGCCGAGCGCGCCGAGGCCCGGGCCGAGGCCCGTCGTCGCCGGGGCGGCCGCACCCGCACGCGCCGCAGCAACGGTGAGGTCGTGGACGGCTGACCGTCCCTCCCGGGCCCCGGGAATCTTCTGCGCGAATGACCCTTCTGACCGCCTGCGCGGCGGCTGGAAGGGTCATTCGCGCAACGGATCCTCCGCCGTCGCCCGGGCCGTCCGGGCTCAGCCGCGGATGATCGCCGTGCCGGTGCCCTGCCGCTCGATCTCGGCGAGCACCTCCGCGCCCGTGGTGTGCTCGCCGATCGGATTGGGCTTGCCGGTGCCGTGGTAGTCGGACGAGCCGGTGACGAACAGTCCGTGCCGGTCCGCGAATGCGCGCAGCCAGGTGCGCTCCTCCGCCGGGTTGTCCCGGTGCTCGACCTCGACCCCCGCCAGTCCGGCCTCGGCCATCTGCTCGAACACCTCGTCGCCCACCACGCGGCCCCGCATGCGCGCCCGGGGATGCGCGAACACCGGCACCCCGCCGGCGGCCCGGATGAGCGCGACCGCCTCGGCCGGGTCCGGGGCGAAGTGCGGCACGTAGTACTTGGACCGGCCGGCGAGGATCTCCCGGAACGCCGCGGAGCGGTCCGGGACGGCCCCGATCGTCACGAGGGCGTCGGCCAGGTGGGGCCGGCCGATCGTCGCGTTCTCCGCCGCGTGCTCCTGGACCAGCTCCCACGTGATCGGGAAGTCCGCGCCCAGGCGCCGCACCATCTCCTGCGCCCGGATCAGCCGCGCGTCGCGGGCCAGGCCGACCTCCCGCAGCAGGGCGGGGTCCTCGGGGTCGTGCAGGTAGCTGAGCACGTGCACGCTCACGCCGTCGGCGGAGGTGCAGGACATCTCCATGCCGGGCACGAGCGTCAGCCCGGTCTCCCGCGCGGCGTGGGCGGCCTCGGCCCAGCCGGCGGTCGTGTCGTGGTCGGTGAGCGCGAGGCCGTCCAGCCCGGCCCGCGCCGCCGCACGCACCACGTCGGCCGGCGGCTCGGTGCCGTCGGACTCGGTCGAGTGCGTGTGCAGGTCGTAGCGGGCCATGGCGGCCATGGTACCGAGACCCGCGCGCGGCGGCCCGACCCGCCCGCGCCCACCGGTGCCATGATGGAGGGCATGACCGATGCCGCACAGCACCCCGCCCAGACCGCCCCCGACCAGCCCGCCGCCACCCCCGAGGCGGGCGCCGACGGCACCGGCGCGGTGAACCCCCAGCCGCTGGCCGAGCGCGTCGACAACCGCTCGCAGCGCCCCGCCTCGAACGCCTTCCGCGACTTCATGGCCTCCGACTGGGCGCCGTCGTCGGACGCCCTGCCCGACGCCGACGCCGCGGCCCCGTACGCCGCCCGGCGGCGGGCCGCCGTGTCCGCGCGCTTCCCGGGCGAGCGGATCGTGGTGCCGGCCGGCCGCCTCAAGGTCCGCTCGAACGACACCGACTACCGCTTCCGCGCGCACTCCGCGTTCGCCCACCTGACGGGCCTCGGCGTGGACCACGAGCCAGACGCCGTGCTCGTGCTCGAGCCCACGGACCCGGGCGCCGGCGACGACGGCACGGACCACACCGCCACCCTGTACTTCCGTCCCCTGGCCGGCCGGGACACCGAGCAGTTCTACGCGGACTCGCGCTCGGGCGAGTTCTGGATCGGCCCCCGTCCGACCCTGGCCGGCCTGGCCGCCCGCACGGGTCTGCGCACGGCGGGGCTCGAGGAGCTCGAGTCCGCCGTCACCAAGAACGTGGCCGCGGACGGCACCGCGGTGCGGCTGCTGGCCGAGACCGACCAGGACGTGGACGCCCTGCTGGCCGCCGTCCGGACCGAGGCCGGCGTGGACCTGGCCGCCGCGGCCGAGGCCGACGCCCAGACCGCCGAGTTCCTCTCCGAGCTGCGCCTGGTCAAGGACGCGTGGGAGATCGAGCGGATGCGCGCCTCGGTGGCCGCCACGATCGCGGGCTTCGAGGACGTCGTGCGGGCCCTGCCGCGCGCCGTGGGCCACGACCGCGGCGAGCGCGTGGTCGAGGGCGCCTTCTTCGCCCGCGCCCGCCTCGAGGGCAACGACCTGGGCTACGACACGATCGCGGCCTCCGGCAACAACGCCACGATCCTGCACTGGATCCGCAACACGGGCGCCGTGCGCCCGGGTGAGCTGCTGCTGCTCGACGCCGGCGTCGAGGACGACTCCCTCTACACCGCGGACATCACCCGCACCCTGCCCGTGTCCGGCACGTTCACGGACGTGCAGCGCCGCATCTACCATGCGGTCCTCGACGCCGCGGACGCCGCCTTCGCGATCGTGCGCCCCGGCATCCGGTTCCGCGAGCTCCACGCCGAGGCCATGCGGGTGCTCGTCGACCGCCTCGACGGCTGGGGCCTGCTGCCGGTCTCGGCCGAGGTCGCGCTCTCGGACGAGGGCCAGCACCACCGGCGCTGGATGCCCCACGGCACCTCGCACCACCTCGGCCTCGACGTGCACGACTGCGCGCAGGCCAAGCGGGAGCTCTACCTGGACGGCGTGCTCGAGCCGGGCATGGTCTTCACGATCGAGCCGGGTCTGTACTTCAAGGAGGAGGACCTGGCCGTCCCCGAGGAGTACCGCGGCATCGGCGTGCGCATCGAGGACGACATCCTCGTGACCGAGGACGGGGCCGAGAACCTCTCCGCGGTCCTCCCCCGCACCCCGGACGAGATCGAGGCCTGGATGGCGCGGCTCCAGGCGTGATCCGGCGCGGAGGGCGCCCCTAGGGTTCGGACCATGGGTATCGACCTGACCACCGAGCTCACCGCCCTCCGCGACCGCCTCCTCTCCGCCGAGGCGGAGCACGCCGACCTCATCTCCCGCGTCCGGGAGCGCCACCGGGCCTCGGCCCGGAACCTCGTGCACTACGTCGCCCTGCGCGGCACCGACCTGCGGCCCCTGCAGGAGGCGCTGAGCGACGCCGGACTGTCCTCTCTGGGCCGCATGGAGGCCGGCGTGCTGGGCCACGTGGACGCGGTGCTGGCCGCCGCCCGCGCGCTCGACGGCGACCCCGCCCCCGCGCCCGAGGACGACGCCCTGACCTCCGCCGAGGGCCGCGCCATCCTCGCCCGCAACGCGGCGAGCCTGCTCGGTCCGGCCCGCGGCGACCGGGACGCGCGCATCATGGTGACCATGCCCTCCGAGGCCGCCACGGACCCAGAGCTCGTGGCCCGGATCGCCGAGGCCGGCATGGACCTGGCGCGCGTGAACTGCGCCCACGACGACGAGCAGGCGTGGGCCGCCATGATCGCGGCGGTCCGCCGGTGTGCCGGTGCGGGCCGGCCCGCACCCCTGGTCGCGATGGACCTGGCCGGGCCGAAGGTGCGCACCGGCCCCATCGAGCCGGGACCGCGCGTCGTGAAGGTGAAGCCCGCCCGGGACCCCTCCGGGATCGTCACCGAGCCCTCCCGCGTGTGGCTCGCCGCCGGGCCCCACGACGCCGTGGCCACAGCGGACCGGCCGGACGGCGCCGTCGTCGTGCCGCTCGCGGACCCGGAGGGGAAGACCCTGGCGGTCCTGCAGCGCGGCGACGAGATCGAGCTGACCGACGCGCGTGGCGCTCACCGCAGGCTCGAGGTCGAGCAGGTGGACGGCGAGGGCGTGCTCGTGCAGGCGGACAAGACGGTCTACTGGGCGACGGGCACGGCGCTGACGACGCCGCACGGGCCGCTCGAGGTCGGGCCGCTGCCCCCGCTCGAGCAGTCCATGCGCGTGCACGAGGGCGAGGAGATCGTGCTGGCCCGCTCGCTCGAGCCGGTCCCCGCGGTCGACACGCCGCCCTACCGGATCGGCCTCACCCTGGCGCAGGCGTTCGCGGACGCGGCGGTCGGCGACCGGGTCTCCCTCGACGACGGGCGGATCGGCGCGCGGATCACGGCGGTGTCCGACGACGAGATCACCCTCGAGGTGACCCAGGCCGGCCCGCGCGGGGCGAAGCTCAAGGCGGAGAAGGGCGTGAACTTCCCGGACACGCACCTGGACATCCCGGCCCTCACGGACGAGGACCTCGCCCACATCCCGTTCGCGGCCCGCCAGGCGGACATGGTGAACATGTCCTTCGTCCGCTCGGCCGAGGACGTGGCCCAGCTGATCGACGCGCTCGAGGCCGAGGACGCGCCGGACGTGGACATCACGCTGAAGATCGAGACGGTGGAGGCCTTCCGGCAGCTGCCGCGGATGCTGCTCGAGGCGATGCGCTGGCGGGACGTCGGGGTGATGATCGCCCGGGGCGACCTGGCGGTGGAGGCCGGCTTCGCACGCATGGCCGAGCTGCAGGAGGAGATCCTGTGGCTGTGTGAGGCCGCGCACGTGCCCGCGATCTGGGCCACCCAGGTCCTCGAGTCCCTCGCCAAGACCGGCCTGCCCTCACGGGCGGAGATCACGGACGCCGCGATGGCGCAGCGGGCCGAGGCCGCGATGCTGAACAAGGGCCCGTACATCGACCGCGCCGTCACCGTCCTCGGCGACATCCTGGGCCGGATGCACGGTCATGCGAGCAAGAAGCGCGACATGCTCCGGCGACTCGAGTCCTGGTCCCTCTGACGGGGCTCAGCCGCGCGGTTCGTCCTGGGGCCGGGGCGGGTGGCCGCCGCGCGCCTCGATGAGCTTGGCGACCTCCTCCGGGGGCAGGGTCACGCCGTAGGAGCGGTCCAGGCCGGTGGGCGCGGTGTCCGCCTCCGGAGTGGGCCGGGCCGACGCCTCGGGCCCGCCGGGGGCCGGCGCCGCGTGGGACCCGCCCGACGACGGCGCGGCGGCCGGGGTGGCCTGCACGGACCCGCCCCCGGCCTCCTCCGCGGCGGGGGCGGGCGCCGGCTGCGGGGCCGGCTGCGGCGTCGGGGCCGCGGCACCGCCCAGGCCCAGCTCCTGGCGGGCGCGGGCGGCGTGGTCGAACGCGACCACGAGGTCGAAGGCCGTCGGCACGACGGCCTGCGAGGACGCGAAGCCGTGCTGGCCCCGACGCATCGCGAAGCCGATCACGCCGAAGATCAGCCACACCGCCAGGCCCAGCAGCATGGAGGTGAGGATCTGCCCCGGGCCGGCCTCGGGGGCCAGCAGGTAGAGGAACACGCCGATCAGTCCACCGAAGAACACGCCGCGCACTCCCGCGGACAACGCCACCTGGGCGTAGTTCAGCCGGCCGCGCACCCGCTCCACGACCCGCAGGTCCTTGCCCACGATCGACACGGCGCTCACGGGGAAGTCCGTGGCGGCGAGGCGGTCCACCTGCTCGCGCGCCTGCGCGTAGGTGGCGTAGGTGGCCAGCAGCTCTCCGCGGGGCAGGCCCTGCTCGGCGCCGGGCTGAGGGTTGGACATCATGAACGACATGGACCCATTGTGCCCGGCCCGGCGCCCGGGCGGGCGGCGGTCCGCCGTACGCGGACACGGAGCCGCGGTCCGGCACGCCGTAGGCTGGGTCGGTGAGCTCCCCCAAGATCTTCGTGGCCCGCCTGCTGGGCCTGGACGTCTTCGACCCCCTCGGCGACCGCCTGGGACGGCTGCGCGACGTCGTCGTGCTGGACCGCGGCCCCGCCGCAGCCCCGTTCGCCACCGGCCTCGTGATCGAGGTCCCCGGCAAGAAGCGCGTCTTCGTCCCGATGACGCGGGTGACGTCCATGGACTCGGGCCGGATCATCACGACCGGGCTGATCAACCTGCGCCGGTTCTCCCGCCGTGGCGCCGAGCAGATGGTGGCCGCCGACCTCTTCGACCGGAAGGTGCGCCTCTCCGACGGGTCGGGCGAGGCCTTCCTGGAGGACATCGGGCTGGAGCAGCAGCGCAACGGCGACTGGCTGGTCTCGGACCTGTACGTGCGCCGCATCGTCGGCCGCGGCCCCTTCGGCCGCGCCCAGCGGGGCGAGCACCTCCTGCTGAACTGGGACGAGGCCCGCTGGACGGCGCAGGCCGACCCGCAGGGGGCCACGAGCTTCCTCGCCGCGCACGAGGACCTCAAGCCCGCCGACCTGGCGGACATGCTCCACGACATGTCGGAGAAGCGCCGCGTCGAGGTCGCCAGCGAGCTGCAGGACGAACGCCTCGCGGACGTGCTCCAGGAGCTGCCCGACGACGACCAGGTGCAGATCCTCTCCCAGCTGGACATCGACCGCGCCGCCGACGTCCTGGAGGAGATGGACCCGGACGACGCGGCGGACCTGCTCCACGAGCTGCCCGACTCCCAGCAGGAGCTGCTGCTCGAACGCATGGAGCCGGAGGACGCCGAGGACGTCCGGCGCCTGCTCGAGTACGAGGAGGGCACGGCGGGCTCGCTCATGACCCCCGTGCCGGTCATCCTCCCCCCGGAGGCCACCGTGGCCGAGGCCATGGCGACCATCCGACAGCAGGAGATCTCCCCCGCGCTGGCCTCGCTCGTGATCGTGGCCCGGCCGCCGTTGGAGACGCCGACGGGCCGGTTCCTCGGCGTCGTCCACTTCCAGCGCCTGCTGCGGTACCCGCCGCCGGAGGCGATCGGCAACATCATGGACAAGGATCTCGAGGCCGTCTCGGACCTCGCCCCCATCGCCCACGTGACCCGCGAGCTCGCGACCTACAACCTCACGTGCATCCCCGTGGTGAACGAGCAGGACCGCGTCGTCGGGGCTGTGAGCGTGGACGACCTGCTCGACCACATCCTGCCCGACGACTGGCGGGCCATGGACCTCGACGACGCCGAGACCCGCCCCGCAACCTGACCCCGCGGCCCGCCGCCGCACGACACCGGAGGTGTGAGCATGACCCAGACCGCGCGAGACCTGCGCCCGGGCCGCGGCACCGGCCTGGACACCCCGCTGAGCGCCAGCGGGCGCCGCGTGCCCCGGCTGGCCCCGAACCCGGACGCCTTCGGCGAGGCCACCGAGGGCATCGCCCGCTTCATGGGCACCCCGCAGTTCCTCGTCTGGATGACGCTGTTCTGCGCCGCCTGGCTGGGCTGGAACACGTTCGGCCCGATGGAGTGGCGGTTCGACTCCGCCGAGCTCGGCTTCACCGCGCTCACGCTCATGCTCTCCCTCCAGGCGTCCTACGCCGCACCCCTGCTCCTGCTGGCGCAGAACCGCCAGGACGACCGGGACAAAGTCGCGCTGCGCGAGGACCGTGACCGCGCCGAGCGCAACCTCGCCGACACCGAGTTCCTCACCCGCGAGATCGCCGGTCTGCGGCTGGCCGTCCAGGAGGTCGCCACGCGCGACTTCGTGCGCGGCGAGCTGCGCGGCGTCCAGGACGACCTCAGGGACGACCTCCGCGAGGCGCTGCGCGCCGAGCTGCGGGAGGAGATCCGGGAGGAGATCCGGGAGGAGATCCGGGAGGAGCTGCGCGCCGGCCTCCCGGGCGCCGAGGCCCAGCCCCGCAAGAACAAGAAGACCAAGGGCCGCGGCCGGGATGCGCGGCGCGGCGACGCCGGCGCCGAGCCCACGACCACCACGCTCGCCACCCTCGCGGCCCAGGAGGCCCGCGAGGCCGGGGGGTCCGGTCCGGCGGCCGGTACCGCCGACGGTGCGGGCCCGGTGGACGGGGGCGGCCGATGAGCGCCCTGGGCCTGCCCGTGCCCGAGGTCCGCACCGACCTCGAGCGCCGGGTGCTGGAACGGCTCGCCACGGTCCAGGACCCCGAGATCCGCCGCCCGATCACCGACCTCGGCATGGTGGAGTCGGTCGTGGAGACCGCCCCGGGCGTCGTCGAGGTCGCGGTCCTGCTCACGATCGCCGCGTGCCCCCTGCGCGGGACGATCCAGACGGACGTGGCCGCCGCCGTCGCCGTCGTGCCCGGCTGTGAATCCGTGGACGTTCGCGTCGGGGTCATGGAGCCCGAGCGCCGCCTGGCGCTGCAGGACGCCCTGCGCGCGACTCGGCCGACGAACCCGTTCGGGGAGGGGACGCTCACGCGCGTCCTCGCGGTGGCCTCGGGCAAGGGCGGCGTGGGCAAGTCCTCGGTCACGGCCAACCTCGCGGTCGCGCTCGCCGCGCGCGGGCTCGCCGTCGGCCTGATCGACGCGGACGTGCACGGCTACTCCATCCCCGGGCTCCTGGGCGTGACCGGCACCCCGACGAAGCTGGACCGGATGATCCTGCCCCCCGTGGTGCGGGACGTGAAGGTCATCTCGATCGGCATGTTCCTCGACGCGGACCGACCGGTGGCCTGGCGCGGGCCGATGCTGCACCGCGCGCTCGAGCAGTTCGTCACGGATGTGCACTGGGGCGACCTGGACGTCCTGCTCGTGGACCTGCCCCCGGGCACCGGGGACATCGCGATCTCGACGGCGCAGCTGCTGCCCGCCTCGGAGCTGCTCGTGGTGACCACGCCGCAGCACGCCGCCGCGCAGGTGGCCGCGCGCGCCGGTCAGCTGGCGGAGCAGACGGGCCAGACCGTGGCCGGCGTCGTGGAGAACATGGGGCCGATGACCCTGCCAGACGGCACCGTCCTGGATGTGTTCGGGACCGGCGGCGGCGCCGAGGTGGCGGAGCGGCTGTCCGGGGTGCTGGACACGCAGGTGCCGCTGCTGGGCACCGTTCCCCTGGACCCGGCGCTGCGCGCGGGCGGCGACGCCGGCGAACCCGTGGTGGTGTCCGCGCCGGAGAGCCCCGCGGGCCGGGCGCTGACGCAGATCGCGCAGCGGGTGGCCGTGCGACCGCGCGGGCTGGCCGGGCGACCCCTGCCGTTCACCCCTCGCTGACCTCGGGTGCCGGCGCCCCGGCCGGGGCACCCGACGCGCGCGACGGCGTCAGGTCGCGTCGACGTCGAAGGGGGCGGGCGCCAGCCCGAGCAGCTCGAGGGGGTCCGGTTCGGTCTCGACGGCGGCAGGACGCTCCTCTGCGAGGGCCTCGGCGCGGCCGGAGGCCATCAGGGCTGCGGCGGCACCGCCCACGGCGGCCGCCCCCGCGGCGGGCGCGGTGGACCGAGTCTGTGCGGCGGCGACGGACTCCGCGGCGGCGGTGCTGCCGCCCCCGGCGGGGCGGCGGAAGAGCGTGCGCGGATCCATGTCCGCCAGGTCCTGGTGGGTGAGGCCGCCGTGCACGTCCTCGGCGCTGATGCCCGTCGCCTGCGCCGCCCGGGACGCGGGCGTGGACGAGCCGTCGGCGGGCTCGCGGAGCGCGTCGCGGATGATGCGGCGCGGGTCGTACTGGCGGGGGTCGTACTTGCGCCAGTCCACCTCGTCGAAGTCCGTGCCGGTCTCCTCCTTGAACTGCGCCTTGGCACCCTCGGCCTTGTCGCGCATGACGCGCAGCCAGTCGGTGAAGGCGCGCGTGTACTCGGGGAGCTTCTCCGGCCCGAGGATGACGATCGCGAGCACCGCCAAGATGATGAACTCGCTGCCGTTGATACCTAACACCCTCCGAACTCTACTAGAGCGGCACCGCCCCACAGCCCGGAGCCGCGGGGGCGGGGCGGCTCAGCCGCGGGGGCGCGGCACGGCGTCCGCGATGCGTTCGAGGCCTCGCTCGAGGCGCTCCTCGACGGCGTCTCCGCCGCCCAGCTCGAGCACCCGTGCCCGCTCGGAGACCAGCAGGTGGGTGAGGACCGCGTCCGCGCGCTCGTCCGGCAGGGTGGCCTCCACGCGGTAGGCGGCCTGCGGCGTGGTCAGCTCGGCCGTCCAGCCGTCCTCGCCCCCCGCCGGGACGATCCGGTAGACGCCGCCGCCGGCCAGTCGACGCTCCTGCGCCCCCGTGCTCAGGGGCGCGGTCGAGGCACAGCCCTCCGGGGCGGCTCCCACGATCCGGGGTCGGCACTCGCGGACGGTCACGGTCGGCTCGTCCCGACCCCAGCCGACGACGACCTCCACGTCCTCGGCCGTCTGGGCGGTGTCCACGGTGAGCGGCTCCAGGCCGGCCCCCACGAGGGAGGGCACCGTCCAGCCCTGACCCCGCAGCTCCGCGACGGTTCCGCGCCGGTCCGTCGACGCGGTCCCGGCTGCCGGCAGGGCGACGGTGTCCGTCGGGGTCGGGGCCGTGCGCACGGCCGTGGCGCGGGGCGCGCCGGCCACCCAGACCGCGGTGAACAGCCCGCCGAGCAGGACGACGAAGGTGAGCAGCCCCACCACGAGGCGGCCGGAGACGCCGCGGGCGCGCAGCACCGGGGCGACGACGGCGCCCGCCGGACGCTGGTGCACCGTGCGGGCGGCGTCGAGCACGCGGGCCCGGGCCTGGACCGTGGCGCGGCACTCGGGGCAGCGGTCCAGGTGGCGGGCGATGCGCGCCCGGGACGCGGCGGGGAGGGCGCCCTCGAGGTAGGCGTCCATGTGGCGCTGGGTGTGTCGACGTCCCATGCGGCCACCTCCTCGGTCCTCGCGTCCTCGGCCCGGCGAACGGCCTCCCACATGGCGGGAGCCGGTTCGTGCCATCTCCCATCATCGGCCCGCCTCCTGGGAGAACTCTGGGTCGCGGCCGCGTGCCGACCCGTACACTGGCCCGCGTCGCCCGTGCCGCGGGCGAGGTCCCGCCGTCGTCGTCCCGGAGTCACCCATGAGCGCCCTGCAGCCCCAGCCCACCGACAAGCACGCGTCCTGGGCCTGGTCGGAGAGCCGGGCCACCGAAGACGACGTCGTCCTGCGCGCCCGCGAGCGCGCCGCCGAGCTGGAGGTGCCGCCGGTGAGTGAGGGGACGGCGGCCCTGTTGACGGTGCTGGCGGCCACGCGTGCCCCCGCGGCGGTCGTGGAGGTGGGCACGGGCGCCGGCGTCTCGGGTCTCGCCCTGATGCGCGGTCTGCCCGAGCGCACGGTCCTCACCACCGTGGACCCGGACGCGGAGGCACAGCGCGCGGCCCGCGAGGCGTTCTCGGAGGCCCGCCTGCCCACGAGCCGCACCCGCATGATCACGGGGCGCTCCCGGCTCGTCCTCCCCCGGCTCACGAGCGGCGCCTATGAGATGGTCCTGGTGGACGGGGACCCGGCCGCACGTCAGTTCGACGTCGAGCAGGCCGCGCGCATGCTCGCCCCCGGCGGCGTGCTCGTCGTGGTGGACGCCCTCGACGGCGACCGCGTTCCCCGGCCCGCCGTGCGCGACGAGTCCACCGTGTCCGCCCGGGCGGTGGACCGCCTCATCCGGGAGGACGAGCACTGGCTGTCCGCCGTCGTCCCCTCCGGCACGGGCGTGCTGATCGCGGTGCGCCGCTGATCCGCGGCGGGGACGCGGATGCGGACGCCCCGCGCACCGTGACGGTGCGCGGGGCGTCCGCGTCGAAGGGGTCAGGGCTCAGGCCTGGATGACGCCCTCGAGGCACTCCTTGAGCTCGCGGGCCTCGTCCGCGTTGATCTCCAGCACGAGACGGCCGCCGCCGTCGATCGGCACGCGCATGATCAGGCTGCGCCCCTCCTTGGTCACTTCCATGGGACCGTCCCCGGTGCGGGGCTTCATGGCGGCCATTGCGACTTCCCTTCTGGATGATGTTCCCGTCACGGCGTCCGGTGACCGCGGGAGCGGGCACTGTCCGGACGCCTCCGGCGCCCCCGCACGCGAGCGTGCGCGAGGCCGGTCACATCACCATTATCGCGGATTCCGCGTGCTCGCGCCAAACGATGGCCCGCACCGAGCCCGGCCCGCGACTCAGGCACGCCCCGCCGGATCGCTCCGGGACGGGTCGGCGGCCTCGAGCTCGGCCACCCGGGCCCGCAGGGCGGTCACCTCGTCCTCGCGCTGCGCCAGGGCGTCCCGCAGCCGCAGCAGGACGGCGTCCACCTGGTCCCGCTGGTAGCCGGGCACCGCGACGGCCAACCGCAGCAGGTCGACATCCGCCGCGCGCGGCCGCTCCGGCAGCAGCACGGGGTGCCCCGGCGTCCGCCCGGCCGGGTCGTCGGCCCGGAGCGTGAGCCGGCCCGCGAGGGCGGCGGCCAGGGCCGCCAGCACGACGACGAGCACGGCCACCAGGACGATCCACTGCGGCCCGCTCACGCGTCGGCCCTCCCCGCCGAGCGGAGCACGCACGCGACGGCCTCCTCGGCCGTGTCCACGAGGTGGAACAGGTCCGGGTCCTCGGGCGAGATCATGCCGCGCTCCACGAGCGTGCCGCGGATCCAGTCCACAAGCGGGCTCCAGAAGCCGCGGTCCACGAGGACCACGGGGAAGCGGGTGACGGTGCCGGTCTGCACGAGGGTGAGGGCCTCGAAGAGCTCGTCCAGGGTGCCGAGGCCGCCGGGCAGCACGATGAACCCCTGCGCGTACTTGAGGAACATGACCTTACGGACGAAGAAGTAGCGGAAGTCCACGCCCACGTGCACCCAGGGGTTCAGGCCGGTCTCGAACGGCAGCTCGATGCCCAGGCCCACGGACTCTCCACCGGCCTCGTGGGCGCCCCGGTTGGCGGCCGCCATGGTGCCGGGCCCCCCGCCGGTGATGACCGTGTACCCGGCCTGGGCCAAGCGGCTCCCGACCTCGTGGGCCAGGGCGTACTCGGCGCTGCCCTCGGGCGTGCGCGCCGAGCCGAACACGGAGACCGCGGGACCCAGCCTCGCGAGGGTGCCGAAGCCCTCCACGAACTCCGCCTGGATGCGCAGGACACGCCAGGCCTCGGACGTCGTCGAGGTGACGTCGGCGGCGGGGCGTGCCGCGTCGCCGGGCCGCCGGCCGTCGAGGAGGAGCTGGTCGAACGTGGGGGTGTGCGCCGCCTCCCCGCGCAGGACCTGCCCGCCGCGGCGGACGCGCTGGGGCGCGGCGGCGACGTCGCCGCCCGAGGGGTGCTCATGTGGGGCCATGGCGTCAGCCTAACGAGCCGGCGGGCCGCCAGGGCCGGCGTCGCACGGCGCACCCCGCCGGGTGTGGCGTGCGCTATATTCCATTGGCATGACGCAGATCACGCCTGAGCAGCCCCACGGCGCCCACCTCCCCGACGAGGCCGGTGTGCGGCGCCGTCGCGGTGCCGCGGGCGATGACCTGATCGTCCTCGAGGGCGTCAACAAGCACTTCGGCGACTTCCACGCCCTCCGACAGATCGACCTGCGGATCCCGCGCGGCCAGGTGGCGATCGTCCTCGGCCCGTCCGGCTCCGGCAAGTCGACGCTGTGCCGCACGATCAACCGGCTCGAGACCATCGACGACGACGGCGGCCGCATCCTGGTCGACGGGCGGCCGCTCCCCACCGAGGGCAGGCAGCTCGCCCAGCTGCGCGCCGAGATCGGCATGGTCTTCCAGTCCTTCAACCTCTTCGCGCACAAGTCGATCCTGGAGAACGTGACCCTCGGGCCCATCAAGGTCAAGGGCAAGCGTCGGGCGGACGCCGAGCGGCACGCCATGGAGCTGCTCGAGCGCGTGGGCGTGGCCCAGCAGGCGAGGAAGATGCCGGCCCAGCTCTCCGGCGGGCAGCAGCAGCGCGTGGCCATAGCCCGCGCCCTGGCGATGGAGCCGAAGGCCCTGCTCTTCGACGAGCCGACCTCCGCCCTCGACCCTGAGATGGTGCAGGAGGTCCTCGACGTCATGGTCCAGCTCGCCGAGGGCGGGATGACCATGGTCGTGGTCACCCATGAGATGGGCTTCGCCCGCAAGGCCGGGGACCGCGTGGTCTTCATGGCCGACGGCGCCATCCTCGAGGACACCGACCCCGACACCTTCTTCACGAACCCCCAGCACGAGCGCGCCCAGGACTTCCTGGGCAAGATCCTCGCGCACTGACCCCGTCCCCCGTCGCACCCCACCGCACCGAACCAGAGGAGAGCACCATGCTCCGCACGAAGCTCCTGACCCTGTCCGCCGTCACGGCCGCGGCCGCCCTGTCCCTCACCGCCTGCTCCCCCTCCTCGTCGCAGGGCGGCGGTGGCGACGCCGCCGGCTCGTCCTCGGCCGGCGAGTCGACGTCGTCCGGCTCCGGCGAGAGCCTGCGCATCGGCATCAAGTTCGACCAGCCGGGCCTGGGCTACCGCGAGGGCTCGGCCCAGCCCACCGGCTTCGACACGGACGTGGCCCGCTACGTGGCGGGCAAGCTCGGCGTGGCCGAGAAGGACATCGAGTGGGTCCAGACCCCGTCCGCGAACCGGGAGAACGCCCTGGAGAACGGCGAGGTCGACATGATCTTCGCGACGTACTCCATCACGGACGCCCGCAAGGAGCGCGTCGACTTCGCGGGCCCGTACTTCGTGGCCGGCCAGGACCTGCTGGTCCGCGCGGACGACACCGCGATCACCGGCCCCGAGTCCCTCGACGGGAAGAACCTCTGCTCCGTCACCGGCTCCACCTCGGCTCAGAAGATCAAGGACCAGTTCGCCTCCGGCGTGAACCTGGTGGAGCAGGGCGGCTACGCCGAATGCGTGACCTACCTCGAGTCCGGCCAGGTGGACGCCGTGACCACGGACGACATCATCCTCGCGGGCTTGGCCGCCGCCGACGCCAACAAGGGCAAGTTCAAGGTCGTCGGCAACACCTTCACCACGGAACGCTACGGCGTCGGCCTGCCGAAGGACTCGGAGCACTGCGAGGACATCAACGAGGCCATCAAGGAGATGAAGGACTCCGGCGAGTGGAAGAAGGCCCTCGAGTCCAACACCGAGGGCACGGGCTACACCTACGACGAGACGCTGAACTCCGGCAAGGACGCCGAGTTCGAGCCCTGCGCCTGACGACCTCCGCCGCCGGTCGGGCCGGGGACGTGACCTGAACGGTCACCCTCGGCCCGCCCGGCGGCTCCCCTGCCCGTCAGCCCCGTCCCGACCCTCGGAGAAGTCATGGAATCGATCTCCTCGCTCCTCGCGGACTACGGCGCGGACATCCCGCTCGCGTTCTGGACGAACATCAGGCTCGCGTTCCTCGCGACCCTCGGCTCGTTCGCCCTCGGCGTGGTGCTCGCCCTGTTCCGCATCTCGCCCGTCCCCTCGCTGCGCGCCCTCGGCACCGGCTACGTCAACGTGGTCCGCAACACCCCGCTGACGATCATCATGCTGCTCGGCGTGCTCGCCGTCTGGGGGCAGCTGAAGATCAGCTTCTCGTCCGACTTCACGCTGAACTTCTTCATCTACGCCGTGATCGCCCTCTCGCTCTACCACGCGGCGTTCATGTGCGAGGCGATCCGCTCCGGCGTCAACACCGTCCCCCTCGGGCAGGCCGAGGCCGCCCGCTCCATCGGCCTGGGCTTCCTGCCTGCGGCCCGCCACGTGATCCTGCCCCAGGCGCTGCGCGGGGCCATCACCCCGCTGGGCAACACCGTGATCGCGCTGACCAAGAACACCACCGTCGCCGCTGCGGCGTCGGTGGCGGAGGCCTCGGGCCTGATGAAGCGCATGATCGAGTTCAGCCCGGACGTGATGGTGGCGATCTTCCTGACCTTCGCGATCGGCTTCTGCCTGATCGTCATCCCCATCGGCCTGCTGACCACGTGGGCCTCGGAGAAATGGGCGGTGGCCCGATGAGCGCCCAGGCCTCCGTCCTCTTCGACGCCCCGGGTCCCATCGCCCGCCGGAGGATCCTCCTCGCCAACCTCGTCGCCCTCGCCGCGGTGCTGGCCGTGGCGGTGCTCGTGCTGATCCAGATGAACGCCACCGGCCAGCTCTCCGGCCGCCGCTGGCTGGCCGCCGTCGACGGCGACGCGTGGCGGAACTACTACCTGCCGGGCCTGCAGTTCACCCTGCAGGCCGCGGGCATCGCCGTGGTCTCCTCCGTGGTGTTCGGCCTGGTGTTCGGCTTCCTGCGGCTGGCCCCGGTCGGCCCGGTGCGCTGGCTGGCCGCCGTCGTCGTGGAGTTCTTCCGGGCCGTGCCGGTGCTCGTGATGATGGTGTTCTTCTACCAGCTGTTCGCACAGGTCGCGCGCTCCGGGGCGATCCAGCCCCAGGACGGCCCGTACTACGCGGTGATCGCGGCGCTGACCCTGTACAACGGGTCTGTGATCGCGGAGCTGGTGCGCTCCGGGGTGCGCTCGCTGCCGCGCGGCCAGCGCGAGGCGGCCGCGGCGGTGGGCATGACGAGCACCCAGTCCCTGCGGCTCGTGGAGGTGCCTCAGGCCCTCATCGCCATGCTGCCGTCGCTGCTGAGCCAGTTCGTGGTGATCCTCAAGGACTCGGCGCTGGGCTACCTCATCGGCTTCTTCGAACTCCTGCATTACGCCCGCCAGCTCGGCTCCGGCAACGGCAACATCCTGCAGTCCCTCGTGGTGGCCGCGATGATCTTCATCGTGATCAACTCCCTCCTCACCTGGGCGGCCACCCGGCTCTCGCGGCGGCTGTCGTCGCGGACGGCCGGCGACGCCAGCGCCCCCACGACCCCGCGCGTCGGGGCGCCCACGGACACAGCGGGCTGACCGGGCGGCGGGCGAGGCGGGCCCGCGGGTCGGGCGGCTGGCACCGGCCGACGTCGTCGGGTCAGCCGGCCAGCCAGGCCGTGAGCGCCGCGAGGCACGCGTGGACCGCCTCGCGGGACACGTGCTCGTCGTCCGTGTGGGCCAGCAGGGCGTCTCCGGGGCCGAAGTTGACCGCGGGCACGCCCAGCTGGGAGAACCGGGCCACGTCCGTCCACCCGTACTTGGGCTGGGGCTCTCCCCCGACGGCGGCGACGAACGCGGCGGCGGCCGGTCGGTCCAGACCGGGGCGGGCGGCGGGCGAGGCGTCGTCGATCCGCACTTGGGCGTCCCAGTCCACGCCGGCCCCCTCCAGCACCGCGCGCACGTGCGCGTGGGCCTGCTCGAGGGTCTTGTCCGGAGCGAACCGGTAGTTCAGTTCCACGGACGCCTCGTCCGGGATGACGTTGCCCGCGACGCCGCCGGCCACGCGGATCGCGTGCAGCCCCTCGCGGTACTCCAGGCCCTCCACCGTGACCGTGGCCGGCTCGTACGCCGCCAGGGCGGTGAGCACGGGGGCCAGCTTGTGGATCGCGTTGTCGCCGCGCCAGGCGCGGCCCGAGTGCGCCGCGACACCGGAGAAGGTGACGCGGTACCGGCACGTGCCGTTGCAGCCGCCCTCCACGACGCCGTCGGTCGGCTCGAGCAGCACCGCGAAGTCGCCCTCCAGCAGCTCGGGGGCCTGGCGGGCCACGCGGGCGAGGCCCGAGAGGTCCGAGGAGACCTCTTCGTGGTCGTAGAACACCCACGTGACGTCGTGCACGGGGGTCGGGCCGTCCGCGCGGCCGAAGCGGCCGGCCAGGGCCAGCTGCACGGCGACGCCGGACTTCATGTCCACGGCCCCGCGGCCGTACAGCACGTCCCCGTCCCACGCCGAGGGCACGGTCCCGCGCGAGCCCGGCACGGTGGGCAGGGGCACCGTGTCCAGGTGCCCGGCGAGGATCACGCGGGTCGGCCGCCCCAGAGCGGTGCGGGCGACGACGGCGTCCCCGAACCGCCGCACCTCGAGGCCGCCGAGGGCGCGCAGGGCATGCTCGACGGCGTCGGCCAGCGGCCCCTCCTCCCCTGAGACAGAGCGCACGTCCAGCAGGGTGGCAGTGAGCGCCGCGACGTCGAGGTCCGGATCGGCGAGGTCGGGCAGGGACACGGGGGTGAGACTCATGTGTCCAGTCTACGGACGCGCCTCTCGCCGCCCTGCAGCGTGCCCCGGCCGCTCATTAGGCTGAGGCGCATGACCCAGACCGCCGCACAGCAGCCCTCCCCCCGTCTCGTCTCCGGCCACGGCCTGGCCACCACCGCCGCCAACGGCGCCGTCCTGGATGTGTGGTTCCCCACCCCCGTGGCCGGCCCGCTATCCGCTGCGGACGCCTCGCTGCGCGACACCCTGCGGGCCCTCGCCGCGGACGACGCGGACCGCGGAACCACGCAGGCCGTCGTCGAGCTGGAGGTCGACCTGGACGCCGCCCCGGCCTCCACCGCGGACGCGTGGCTGCGCCTGCACGCCCTCTCGCACCGCCTGGCGCGGCCGAACGAGCTCAACCTCGACGGTGTCTTCGGGCTGCTCACCAACGTGGTGTGGACGAACCACGGCCCCTGTGCGGTCGCCGACTTCGAGCTGACGCGGGCGAGGCTGCGTGCCCGCGGCGCCGTGCAGGTGTACGGCGTGGACAAGTTCCCGCGCATGACGGACTACGTCGTGCCCTCCGGGGTGCGCATCGGCGACGCGGACCGGGTGCGCCTGGGCGCCCACCTGGCCGAGGGGACGACCGTGATGCACGAGGGCTTCGTGAACTTCAACGCGGGCACCCTGGGGCATTCGATGGTGGAGGGCCGGATCTCAGCCGGCGTCGTGGTGGGCGACGGGTCCGACGTCGGAGGCGGCGCGTCCATCATGGGCACGCTCTCCGGCGGCGGTACCCAGCGGATCGTGATCGGCGAGCACGTGCTGCTCGGCGCGAACTCCGGCGTGGGCATCTCCGTCGGCGACGACTGCGTGGTCGAGGCCGGTCTGTACGTCACCGCAGGCACGCGCGTGAGCGTGCTGCAGGACGGCGAGGCGGCGCGGACCGTGAAGGCCGTGGACCTCTCCGGCGTGCCGAACCTGCTGTTCCGCCGCAACTCCACCACGGGCGGGGTCGAGGCCCTCCCCCGCGCCGGCCGGACCGTCGAACTGAACGCGGCGCTGCACGCGAACTGACCCGGCGCACCCGGCTGCCAGCCCGCGACCCTTCCCTCCGCGCCGCGTTTGGGGGCGATTTCCGGTGGTATCCCGTCGGGATAACGCCCACTATCGCCCCCGGAGCTCCACGGCGGTCCGGGGGCGGGGCGACGACGGCGGCACGCGGCGCGGGCCGTCGGCTCCTGCACAGCAGCGCCCGCCCCGCGCGTCATCCCCGTGCCGCGGCCAGCGCGCCCCGGGCGCCCCGCCGGCGTCGTCCGATGGGTGCATGCCGCGCGTCGTGACTCCTCTGCCGCCCGACCAGCCCGCCGTCCTGTTGGCCACGGACCTGGCCCGACTGGGGCTGCCGCCCGACCGCGCCCGCCGGTCGGACCTGGAGCGGGTCGGACAGGGCTTCCACCGGCAGCGGGCGCACCCTGGCACGGGATGGGCCGACCTGGGCCTGCCCGAGCCCGGGCACGGCTTCTCCCCCGATCACCTTGCCGCGCTTCTGCGCCGACGCCCGGATGCCGTCCTCTCCCACGAGACCGCGGCCCACCTGCACGGTCTGCCGATGCCCGCGCGTGCCTGGCGGCGGCGCGACCCGGCGACCGGCGAGCTCGACGTCGACCCGCCGGTTCACCTCACCGTGGCCCGGGGGACACGACGCGTCCGGCGGGCTGGTCTGATGGACCACCGGCGGCCGCTGGCGCCCGAGTTCGTCACGCACGTGCACGGCCTGCGCGTCACCACGGTCGATCGCACCTGGCTGGACCTGTGCTCCCTGACTCCCCCGTGGACGTTCGAGGACCTCGTGGCCGCCGGGGACCACGCCGTCCGGCACCCGTGGACGCCCGCGGGCCGGACGGATCCGGCCACCACGATCGCCGCGCTGCGGTCGGCGCTGCACGCGTCCGGACGCTTCCACGGCCGCCCGGCCGCCCGGGAGGCGCTGGATTCCGTTCGCGTCGGGGCGGACTCGCCGCCCGAGACCCGCCTGCGCCTCGCCCTCGTGGCCGGCGGGCTGCCGGAGCCGGGGCTGCAGGCCGCGCTCGAACCCGAGGACCCCTTCTCCCCCGTGGCCGACGTGGCCTACCGTCACGTGCGCCTGGCCCTGCAGTACGACGGTGCGGGGCACCGCACGCGGGAGCAGCAGGCGCGCGACGCCCGCCGGGACCGCTACGGGCAGGCGCGCGGCTGGACGACGCTCCGCGTCACCTGGGCCGATGGGCGCGAGGACTTCCGTGGCGTCGTCGCGGTGGTCCGACGCCGCCTCGGCCACTCCGCCTCGACATGAAGACGCTCCGGCGAACGCATTGGGGGCGGTTTCGGGTGGTATTCCGTCGGAATACCACCCGAAACCGCCCCCAAACGCAGGGTCAGCGCCCCAGGGTCAGCGCCCCCGGGTCAGCGCTGCGGGTACTGGCGCAGCTGCTCGCCCACGTAGATCTGGCGCGGGCGGCCGATCTTGGTGGCCGGGTCCTCCATGAGCTCGCGCCACTGGGCGATCCAGCCGGGCAGGCGGCCCAGGGCGAAGAGGACGGTGAACATCTTCTCCGGGAAGCCCATGGCCTTGTAGATCACGCCGGTGTAGAAGTCGACGTTCGGGTAGAGCTTGCGCTCCACGAAGTAGTCGTCGGCGAGGGCCTTCTCCTCGAGACGCTGGGCGATCTCCAGCAGCTCGTCGTTGCCGCCCATCTTGCCCAGGATGTCCTCGGCGGTCTTCTTGATGATCTTGGCCCGCGGGTCGTAGTTCTTGTACACGCGGTGCCCGAAGCCCATCAGACGGACGCCGTCCTCCTTGTTCTTCACCTTCTCCATGAAGTCCTCGGGCGTGATGCCCTCCGACTTGATCTTCCGGAGCATGTTCAGCACGGCCTCGTTGGCGCCACCGTGCAGCGGGCCGTAGAGGGCGTTGATGCCGGCGGACACCGAGGCGAACAGGTTGGCCTGGGTGGAGCCGACCAGGCGCACCGTGGAGGTGGAGGCGTTCTGCTCGTGGTCGGCGTGCAGCATGAGCAGCAGGTCGAGGGCCTTGACCACGTCCGGGTCGATGTCATATTCCTCGGCCGGCACGCCGAAGCACAGGCGGAGGAAGTTCTCCACGTAGTTCAGCGAGTTGTGCGGGTACATGAACGGCTGGCCCAGCGACTTCTTGAACGCGTAGGAGGCCAGCACCGGCAGCTTGCCGAGCAGGCGCACGGTGGAGATGTGGACCTGCTCCGGGTCGTGGGGGTCCAGGGAGTCCGGGTAGAACGTGGACAGCGCGGACACGGAGGAGGACAGCACCGGCATGGGGTGCGCATCCCGCGGGAAGCCGTTGAAGAACAGCTTGAGGTCCTCGTGCACCATGTTGTGGCGCAGGATGTTGGTCTCCCAGGCCTCCAGGGTCTCCTTGGACTCGGGCAGCTCGCCGTAGATCAGCAGGTAGGCCACCTCCATGAAGGAGGAGTGCTCGGCGAGGTCCTCGATGGCGTAGCCGCGGTAGCGCAGGATGCCCTGGTCGCCGTCGATGTACGTGACGGCCGACTTGGCGTTCGCCGTGTTCATGAAGCCCGGGTCGTAGGTGACGTCGCCGGTCTCCTTCAGGAGCGGGGCGATGTTGATGCCGTTGTTGCCCTCTGTGGCGTGCTCGACGCCCAGGTCCAGGCTCTGCTCGCCGACGGTCAGCCGGACGGACTCGTGATGGGTCACGGGTGTGCTCCCTCGTCTTGTCTTCTCGATGGCCCGGGTTCGCACGCCCATGTGGGCGCGCCCACGCGGGGACGACTCTGCTCCAAACTATCAAGGACCGGCCCGGGACGCGCGGTCGCTTCCCCCGACGACGGCCCCCGACCCCGGCTCAGCCGGTCCGCGGCCCGCGGGCGGTGAGTCTCGCCGCGGCCCGGGCGACCGCCTCGTCCGTGGCGGTGATCGCCACGCGGACGTAGCCGTCGCCGCCGGCACCGTAGAACACGCCGGGCCCGGCGATGATGCCCAGGTCCGCCAGTTCGCCCAGCAGGTCCCACGAGTCCTGCGCCGTGGCGTCGGCCGGGTCCAGGTCCGCCCGCCGGGTCCACAGGTACAGCCCCGCCTCGGAGTGGTCCACCGTGTGGCCGGAGGCCTCCAGCGCGGTGCGCAGCGCGTCCCGACGGCGGCGGTAGCGGTCCTTCTGCTCCGCGACGTGCGCGTCGTCGGCCAGGGCCACGGCCATCGCATGCTGCACCGGGGCCGGCACGATCATGCCCGCGTGCTTGCGGGTGTTGACCAGGGTCGCCACGAGCTGCGGATCCCCCGCGGCGAACGCGGCGCGGTAGCCGGCGAGGTTGGACTGCTTGGACAGCGAGTAGACGCTCAGCAGGCCCGTCAGGTCGCCGCCGGAGACCTCGTCGGACAGGATGCAGGGCACGACGGCCCCGTCCCACGCGTCCCAGCCGAGCTCGGCGTAGCACTCGTCCCCGCACACCACGGCGCCCACGCCACGGGCGGCGTCGACCGTGCGGCGCAGCGCCGCGGCGTCCAGCACGGCACCGGTGGGGTTGGCCGGCGAGTTGGTCCACACGAGGCGCACCCGCTCACGCACCTCGGGCGCCAGCGCGTCGAGGTCGTCCGCGGCCACGGCCTCCGCCCCGGCCAGCAGCGCGCCCACCGCATAGGTGGGGTAGGCGGCCTCGGGGTGGACGACGACGTCGCCTGCACCCAGCCCGAGCAGCGTGGGCAGCCACGCGATGAACTCCTTGGACCCGACCGTGGGCACCACGGCCGCCGGGTCCAGCCCGGACACCCCGCGGCGCCGGGCGTACCAGTCGACGACCGCGCGGCGCAGGGCGTCCGTGCCGTGCGTCGTCGGGTAGCCGTGCGCGTCGGCGGCCTCGGTCAGGGCCCGGCGGATCAGCGCCGGCGTCGGATCCACGGGCGTGCCGATGGACAGGTCCGCGACACCGTCCGGGTGGGCGGCGGCACGCTCACGGTAGGGGGTGAGCGTGTCCCACGGGTAGTCCGGCAGCGTCAGCATGGGGCTCAGGCGTCCGCGTTCTGCAGGGGCAGAGCGGAGATGATCGGGTGGTCCTTGGCGATCATGCCCAGCTTGGCGGCGCCGCCCGGGGAGCCCAGGTCGTCGAAGAACTCGACGTTGGCCTTGTAGTACTCGGCCCACTCCTCGGGGGTGTCGTCCTCGTAGTAGATGGCCTCGACGGGGCACACCGGCTCGCACGCACCGCAGTCGACGCATTCGTCCGGGTGGATGTAGAGCATGCGCTCACCCTCGTAGATGCAGTCCACGGGGCATTCGTCGATGCACGCCTTGTCCTTGACGTCCACACACGGCAACGCGATCACGTAGGTCATGGCTGACCGTCCACCTCTCTCTGGGCACGGGGTTGCGGGGCTGCGGTCCAGGGTACTCGCTCCCCCGGACGCGTTTCGCGGGCGGTCACAGTGGCCCGGCGGGGGCGCGTGGCGGCCTCGGCGGCCTCCGCGGGTCGGCGGTCCAGCCGCCGGCCCGCGGCCAACAGGACCATACCGAGCGCCGGCTGGCCGACGTTCCAGGCCACGGAGGCGACGACGGCGCCCGGCGCCGCCGCCCACAGGCCGGCCGTCCAGGACAACCCCAGGGCGTCGTCCACCGGCAGGCGCTGCAGGGCCAGGACGACGGTGAACGCGCCGGCGACGACCGCGGCCCCCGCCGGCAGGGCGCGCCCGCCGCGGCCCGCGCGTCGGACCATCCACCAGCGCTGTGTCGAGCCCACGAGCACAAGCGCCAGCACCGCACCCCAGGGCAGGGTCCAGCCGCCCGGCAGGGAGGCCAGGTTCAGATGGACGGCGGTGCCGAGCGCGCCGGCGACGACGCCGAGCAACGCCCCGCCCACCACGTCGGCGGGCCGGGCGCGGCGGCGGGGACGCTCAGGCACGGGCGCGGGCGCGCGCGGCCTTCAGGCGCTCATTGGCGTCCAGGACGACCTTGCGGATGCGGATGTCCTCGGGGGTGATCTCCACGCACTCATCCTCGCGGGCGAACTCGAGGGACTCCTCCAGGGTGAGCCGGCGCGGGGGCGTCAGGCCCTCGAACGACTCGGAGGAGGCCGCACGCATGTTGGTGAGCTTCTTCTCCTTGGTGATGTTCACGTCCATGTCGTCGGCGCGCGAGTTCTCGCCCACGATCATGCCCTCGTACACCTCGGCGCCCGGCTGCACGAAGAAGGTGCCGCGCTCCTGCAGGTTGATCATGGCGAACGGCGTGGCGGAGCCCGCCCGGTCGGCCACGAGGGAGCCGTTGGTGCGGTACTCGATCTCACCGGTCCACGGCTCGTAGCCGGCCGCGTAGGAGGAGGCGATGCCCGCGCCGCGGGTCTCGGTGAGGAAGCGGGTGCGGAAGCCGATCAGGCCGCGGGCCGGGACCAGGAACTCCATGCGGATCCAGCCCGTGCCGTGGTTGGACATCTCCTGCATGCGGCCCTTGCGGGCGGCCATGAGCTGCGTGACCGCGCCCATGAACTCCTCGGGGATGTCGATGGTCATGCGCTCCATCGGCTCGTGGACCTTGCCGTCCACGGTCCGGGTGACCACCTGCGGCTTGCCCACGGTGAGCTCGAAGCCCTCGCGGCGCATCTGCTCCACGAGGATGGCCAGGGCGAGCTCGCCGCGGCCCTGCACCTCCCACGCATCCGGGCGTTCGGTGGGGAGCACCTTGAGCGAGACGTTGCCGATCAGCTCCTTGTCCAGGCGGTCCTTCACCTGGCGGGCCGTGACCTTGGCGCCCTTGACGCGGCCGGCCAGCGGGGAGGTGTTGATGCCCACGGTCATGGAGATGGCCGGGTCGTCCACCGTGATCAGCGGCAGCGGCTTCGGGTTCTCCGCGTCGGTGAGGGTCTCGCCGATCATGATGTCCTCGATGCCGGCGACGGCGACGATCTCGCCCGGGCCGGCCTCCTCCGCGGGCACGCGCCCGAGGCCCTTGGTGGCCAGCAGCTCGGTGATCTTCACGGTCTTCAGGGCGCCGTCCTGGCGGGCCCACGCGACCTGCTGGCCCTTGCGAAGGGTGCCGTTGAAGATGCGCAGCAGCGCGAGGCGGCCGAGGAACGGGGAGGCGTCCAGGTTGGTGACGTGCGCCTGGAGGACCTCGCCCTCGGTGTAGGACGGGGCCGGGATGTGCTCCATGATCACGTTGAAGAGGGCCTCGAGGTCCTCGGCCTCCGGCAGGGCGCCGTCGGCGGGCTGGGTCAGGGAGGCGCGGCCGGCCTTGCCCGAGGCGTAGACGACGGGGACGTCCAGCACCGAGTCGAGGTCCAGGTCCGGGTCCTCCTCGGCCAGGTCCGAGGCCAGGCCGAGCAGCAGGTCCATGGAGTCGGAGACGACCCCGTCGATGCGCGCGTCGGGGCGGTCCGTCTTGTTGACCACAAGGATCACGGGCAGCTTGGCCGCGAGGGCCTTGCGGAGCACGAAGCGGGTCTGGGGCAGCGGGCCCTCGGAGGAGTCCACGAGCAGCACGACGCCGTCCACCATGGACAGGCCGCGCTCCACCTCGCCGCCGAAGTCGGCGTGGCCGGGGGTGTCGATCACGTTGATGGTGACGGTCTCGCCCTCGGGGGCGGACGGGCCGGAGTAGAACACCGTGGTGTTCTTGGCGAGGATCGTGATCCCCTTCTCCTTCTCCAGGTCCCCGGAGTCCATGACCCGCTCGGCGACGTCGCCGTGCGTGTTGAAGGCACCGGTCTGGCGCAGCATGGCGTCCACCATCGTGGTCTTGCCATGGTCCACGTGGGCCACGATGGCCACGTTGCGCAGATCGGAGCGGCGGGTTTCGGTCGAGGTCATGGGCGTCCTGTCCGGTTCGACATCAAAGGGGTGGAGGCACACGACGACGGCGGCCCCCGTGCGATTGTACGCGCAGGGGCCGCCGTGGACAGGCGGGCCGGTGGGCCCGGGGTCGGCGGCGGGACGCGCCCGCCGCCGACCCGCGCGGTCAGTAGACGCCCTCGCCGAGGGAGGCGAGGAACTCGCGGCGCTCCTGGCGACGCTCCGCCTGCTGGTCCGGGTCCGGCACGGGCGCCGCCGCCAGGAGGCGACGGGTGTACTCCTCCTTCGGACGGTGGAGCACCTCCTCCGTGGGGCCCTGCTCCACCTGGCGGCCGTCCTTGAGGACGAGCACCTTGTGGGCCAGCATGTCCACCACCGCGAGGTCGTGGGACACGAACAGGCACGCGAACTCGTAGCGCTGCTGCAGCTCCGCGAACATGTCCAGCACGGCGGCCTGGACGGACACGTCCAGGGCCGAGGTCGGCTCGTCCGCGATGAGCACCTGGGGGTCCAGGGTCAGGGCGCGGGCGATGGAGATGCGCTGGCGCTGACCGCCGGAGAGCTCGTGCGGGTACCGGTTCACCACGGAGCGCGGCAGACGCACCGCGTCCAGCAGCTCCTCGGCGCGGGCCAGGCGCGAGCGCCGGTCCCCCACCTTGTGCACGACCATCGGCTCGGTGATGATGTCGCCGATCGGGAACCGCGGGTCCAGCGAGGCCGCCGGGTCCTGGAAGACCACGCCGATGTTCTTGCGCAGGGCGCGCTGCTCGGCCTTGGGCATCGTCGCCAGGTCGTGGCCCTGGATGCGCAGCGAGCCCTCCGCGATGGTGAGCAGGCCGAGCACCGACTTGGCGATGGTGGACTTGCCCGAGCCGGACTCGCCCACCAGGCCCAGGATCTCGCCCGGGGCCACCTGGAAGCTGACGTCGTGGACCACGCGGTTCTTCTTGCCGCGGTGGTCGTACTCGAGGTGGAGGTTCTCCGCCTCGATCGCGTACCGGGCCTGCGTCTGCGTGGCCGTGACCGGCTCCGGCTCCGCCACCTCGAGGGGCACGCCGAGGCGCGGCACCGCCGAGAGCAGCTTCTGGGTGTACGGGTGCCGGGCGTGCTGGAGCACCTGGTGCACCGAGCCCTGCTCCACGAGCTCGCCGTGGAGCATCACGCACACCCGGTCCGCCATGTCCGCCACCACGCCCATGTTGTGCGTGATGAGCAGGATGCCGGTGTTCATCTTGTTCTTCAGGGAGCGCAGCAGCTCCAGGATCTCGGCCTGGACCGTCACGTCGAGCGCCGTGGTGGGCTCGTCCGCGATGATCACCTTCGGCGAGCAGCTGATCGCCATCGCGATGACGATGCGCTGGCGCTGGCCGCCCGAGAACTGGTGGGGGTACTGCTTGAGCCGGGTGGCGGCGTCGGGGATGCCCACCATGGTGAGCAGCTCGACGGCGCGCTTGTCCGCCTCGGTGCCGTAGGCGATGCCGTGCAGCTCGAGGGCCTCCGTGAGCTGGTCGCCCACGGTGAGGACGGGGTTCAGGGCCGTCATGGGCTCCTGGAACACCATCGCCACCTCGTCGCCGCGGATGTCGCGCAGCTGCCCCGGGGTCATGGTGAGCACCTCGCGGCCGGCCAGCTGCACGGAGCCGGTGATGTCCGCATTGCCCGGGAGCAGGCCCATGGCGGTGGCGCTCGTGACGGACTTGCCGGAGCCGGACTCGCCCACGAGGGCGACGACCTCGCCGGGCTTGACGTCGAACGTCACGCCCTTGACCGCGTGCACCTCGCCGAACTCGGTCGCGAACTTCACGTCCACGTCGCGGAAGGCGAGCACCGGCTCGCCGCCCAGGTCGTCGTGGCGGGCCACGACGCCCATCGCGCTCGTCGCGGGGCCCGGAGGCACGCCGCCGGCGCCGGAGGAGCCGGGCACGGCGGCGCCGCGCGCCTCGAGGTCGGCCGACGACGCCGCGTGCGAGCCCTGCCCGCCGGCGGTCACGTCGTTCTGGTTCTTCTTGCCGAACATGGATCGGCCTTTCTTGTCGTTCGCGCTCATCGCTGACCGTCCTCGTCCGCGTCGGAGATCCGTGCGGATCCGCCGGCCGCCTCCACGGGGGCCTCGATCCGGCCGGCCGTCGGGGCCGCGGCCAGACCGCCCGCCGTCGTCGCACCGGCCTCGGTGGCGGCCGCGCGGCGGCCGAAGAAGCGGGGCCTGCGGTGGGCGCCCGCACCCTGGCGCGGGTCGAAGGCGTCGCGCAGGCCGTCACCGAGGAAGTTCACGGACAGGGCGATCGCCAGGATGATCATGCCGGGCCACCAGAACAGCCACGGACGGGTGGTGAACGCGTTCTGATAGTCGGAGATGAGCAGGCCCAGAGACGAGTCCGGCGCCTTCACGCCGAAGCCGAGGAAGGACAGCGAGGTCTCCAGCAGCACCGCGCCCGCGATCGCGAACGTCGCGTTCACGACGATCACGCCGATCGTGTTGGGCAGCAGGTGCTTGAAGATCAGGCGGCCCGGCTTGGCGCCCATGGCGACGGCGGCCGCCACGAACTCCTTCTCGCGCAGGGACAGGACCTCGCCGCGCACGAGGCGGGCCAGGGACGTCCAGGACACGAGGCCGAGCACCACCGCGAGCGGGAGGATGCCCATCTTCATGCCGCTGGCCATCTGGCCGAGCACCGCGGCGAGCACGAGCAGCGGGATGACGATGATCAGGTCGGTCAGGCGCATCAGCACGGAGTCGACCCAGCCGCCGAAGTACCCGGACACGGCGCCGACGATCGCGCCGATCACGGTGGAGAGCAGGCCCACGATGGCCGCGATGATCATGGACTGCTGGGTCCCGCGCATCACGAGGGCGAAGTAGTCCTTGCCCGTGGTGTCCTGGCCGAAGGGGTGCTCGCCCCAGCGGAGGCCCTCGCCCCCGAAGGCCTGCGGCACGACCGACAGCGTCGGGCGACCGCCGTTCACCACGGAGGCCGCGGCCGTGTAGGACTTGTCCCACCAGCCGGGGATGCCGGCGAAGCCGATGGAGGAGAACGCCATCAGCGTGATGAAGACCAGCACGATCAGGGAGATCATCGCCGCCCTGTGGCGGAAGAACCGCTTGCGGACCAGGGCGCCCTGGGAGTAGGACTTCCCGGCCTTGGCGCGGAGCTTGGCGTCCTCCGCCTCCGCAAGGTCGAAGATCTGCTTCTCGTCGAGCTGCGCGCCCGTCATCGAGGAGTTGTTGGTGGTCATCTGGCTCACACTCGAATCCGGGGGTCGAGGACGGCGTAGAGCACGTCCGCCACGAGGTTCATCAGCACGGCGGCGGTGCCCGTCACGAGGAAGAACGCCATCACGGGCATGGGGTCCACGTCGCGCAGGCCGGTGGCGAACAGCTCGCCCATCCCCTTCCAGCCGAACACCTGCTCCGTGATCACGGCGCCGCCGATCAGGCCGGCGAAGTCGAAGGCCATGATCGTGGTGATGGGGATCAGGGAGTTGCGGAACGCATGCTTCAGGATCACCTGGCGCTCCGGCAGGCCCTTGGCGCGCGCGGTGCGGATGTAGTCCTGGCGCGAGACCTCGAGCATGGAAGAGCGCGTGTACCGCGAGTACGTGGCCACCGAGATGATGGTCAGCAGGATGGTGGGCAGCAGAAGCTGCGCACCGCGGTCCAGGAACACCACCCAGAAGTGGGCGTCCAGGTTCGGGGTGCCCGAGCCGATCGTGGAGATCGGGCGCGGCTTGACCTTCAGGAAGGTCGGCCAGTAGTTCATCAGGTGTTCCGCCACGATCGCCACGCCCATGATCAGGGCGGTCACCAGCGAGGCAGACACGGCCGAGCCC
Organism: Micrococcus sp. iso_239; assembly: GCF_056173395.1. Classification (NCBI taxonomy): domain Bacteria; kingdom Bacillati; phylum Actinomycetota; class Actinomycetes; order Micrococcales; family Micrococcaceae; genus Micrococcus; species Micrococcus sp. iso_239. The sequence continues at coordinate 1,737,311 of NZ_CM149672.1, forward strand.
TTGGAGAAGCCGCCGAGCAGCCGGCCCACCAGGATGGCCACCAGCACGAGGATGACGCCGAGGCCGGCCAGCAGCAGTGCGGACGGCGTCCGCCACAGCAGGCCGTAGGTGGCGTAGTAGGCGACGAGGCCGATCGCGACCGTGACCAGAGCGGCCTTGAGGACCGACCGGTTGCGCAGACCGGAGATCACCGCGGTGGCGCCGACGGCGGCGGCCAGGCCGATGACCAGCTGCACGACCGGGCCCATCTGCGGATGCCGCCAGAAGTCGACGGCGAACAGCACCCAGCCGGCGAGGAGGATGAACGCGGCGGTGGCGCCGAACGTGAAGGCGCGCCGCCTGAGGTCGCCCGCCATGACGGCCTGCAGGACCAGGCCCGCGAGGACGGCGACCCCGATGAGGAGGGGCCAGTTCAGCTCGGGGCTGCGGATCCAGTCGTTGAACCGGATCCCCATGTACTCCTTCAGGAGCACGGCCGCCCAGAACACGGGCAGCGAGAAGAAGAGGAAGATCAGGAACGTGACCACGTAGTCGAGGCCGGAGTACTGGCGGATCGCGGTGACGATGCCGATCGCGATGCCGATGATGATCGCCAGGACGGTCGCGAGCACCACGAGGCGCAGCGTGGAGGCCGCGGCGTTGCTCAGCAGGTCGGCGACGGACTGGCCGTTTCGGCTGAGGCCGAGGTCGCACTGACCGGTGACGCAGCCGCCGATGCCCTGGAGCCAGTCCCAGTACCGGGCGTACCAGGGCTGGTCCAGCCCCATGAACGCGGTGCGGGCGGCGATGAGGGTCTCGCGGTTGGGGTTCTGTGACTCTCGCAGGTCCTGGAGGGGGTCACCCGAGTGGGCCACGAGGAAGAAGAGCAGGATCGACGCGCCGAACAGCACCAGGAGGGAGCTGCCGAGGCGCTTGAGGATGAATTTCAGCACAACAGGGGGTGACCTTCCGTGCGCGTGCAAGGGAAAGGGAGGGGTGCGGGTTCGCCGCGGTTCACGGCCAGAGCCCGGCCGGTGCCCGGCCGGGCTCTGTCCTCGATCCCGACGCCGGCGGTCCGCGGGAGGCGGACCGCCGGGTCAGAGGTCAGCGGGGTGTCACTCCTGGACGCGGACCCACTGCTCCACGTTCCACAGCGCACCCGACTGGGCGGCGGTGTCGCGCACGTTGGCGACGTCGGCCTTGTGGCCGACCAGACCCGGGTGAGCGTACAGCGGGATGGCCTGGAAGTCCTCCCACAGCAGCTTCTCGATGGTCTTGACCTGCTCCAGCTGCTCGTTCTCGTCCAGCGAGGTGGCGAGCTTGTCCCAGGCCGCGTCCACCTCGGGGTTGTTGTAGCTCTGCTGGTTCTGGGCGCCGTCCGACTGGTAGATGTTCGCGCCGGAGGCCTTCTGGCCCGAGCCGGCCCAGGCGAAGAGGGCGGCGTCGTAGTCACCGGCCGGCATGACCTCCTTGAAGAACACCGGCGAGTTGGCGTCCTGCACGTCGAAGCCGGCCTGGTCGCAGGAGCTCTTGATGAGCGCGACGGTCTCGGTGCGACGCTGGTTGCCGGCCTGGTAGCCGAGGCGGACCGTGGGCTTGGAGACGCCCGACTTCTCGACGAGCTCCTTGGCCTTCTCGATGTTCGGCTGGTCCATCTCCTTCGGGTAGGCCGCGTCCACGACCTCCTGGTACTTGTCCTGGAAGGGGAAGACCTCGCGCAGGTTCATGACCTGGGCGTCCGCGTAGATCGGCTTGATCAGGTTGTCCACGATCTGCTGGCGGGGCAGGCAGAGGGCGAAGGCCTCGCGCAGCTCCGGGGAGTCCGCGAAGACCGAGCCCTCGCCGCGGTTGTAGTCCACGTGCTCCCAGGTCAGCTGGTCACCGGTCTGGACGTTGACGTCCTCGCCGAGGCCCTCGAGCTGCTGGAGGGTGTCCACGGTGGCCTGCGGCTCGATGACGTCGAGGTCGCCGTTCTGCAGGGCCTGCACGTGGGTCTTCGGGTCGGCGAAGCGGAGGACGAGCTCCTTGGTGGCCGCCGGGGTGCCCCAGTACTCGGGGTTGGCCTCAAGGGTGATGGACTGGCCGGCCTGCCAGCCGCCGTCCTTGAACTTGTAGGGGCCCATGGAGGGCACCAGCGAGGCGTCCGGCAGCTCGCCGGGGCTGAAGTCCCAGCCGTCGTTCCAGAACTCGGCCGCCGGGGTGAGCGCCTCGACGTCCTTCTCCTTCGCGGCGGTGACGAGCTCCTCGAAGCTCATGCCCGCCTCCTTGGCGACGATGTGCGCCGGCAGCGCGGTGCTGATGAGGATCTCCCAGTCCGCGTAGGGCTCCGGGTAGGTGACGGTGAACTCCTTGCCGTCGGCCTCGCCCTCGGGCGCCTCCGGGATGTACTTGCCCTGCTCGAAGGAGATCGAGTCGAACAGCGGGGTCTCGGCACCCTCGGCCTTGATCGTGTCGTTGTTCGCGGCCCAGTGGACGATGAAGTCGCCCGCGGTGACGGGGGTGCCGTCGGACCACTTGGCGTCGTCGCTGATGGTGTACTTCACGGTCAGCGGGTCGTCCGAGGTCTTCTCGTACGTGCCGAAGTCCTTGTCCGGGATGATCGAGCCGTCGGTGCCGAAGTACCAGAAGGACGAGAACATGCGGTCCGCGACGGCCGAGTTGTACGTGGTGTACGTGTTCGACTGCAGGCCGTTGTAGGACAGGAAGTCGTCGGCGCCCACCGAGTACGCGATGGAGCCGTCCTGGGTCTTGACGTCGCCCAGGTCGGCCTTCCCCGGCCCGGAGGCCTCGGCGGTGAGCTTCTGACCCTTGTCCCCTTCGATGACGTTGCCGGCGCCCGAGTCGCCGCCCTGGCTGGCGCCGGAGGCGCTGTTGCTGCTGGAGTCGCCTGCATTGCCGCCGCCCGGGGCGCACGCGGAGAGGATGAGGGCCGAGCCGGCGGCCAGGGCCGCGGCAGCGGAGAGCTTCGTGTACTTCATGGAAGGTGCTTCCGTTCATGAGAGGTGCAAGGACGTCGCGCGCCCGCATCCCTGTGGGGACCTGGTGGTGCGAGACGACCCCCGGGCCGTTCCGTCGAGACGGGACGTTCCGTGAGATGGAGCACACTGTAGCGGGAACATTCAGGTTCGCGAAAGTCCGAATCTGGATCCGTCCCGTCCGTGGCGCCGGCGCGGTCAGCGACGACGGTCCGCCAGCAGAGTCCGCACGGCCCACGCCCCGCCCATGCCATGGACGCCGGCGCCCGGCGGGGTGGAGGCGGAGGCCAGATACAGCCCGGTCCGACCCGCCCGGTGCGGCCGGGGCGACGCGGTGGGGCGCAGGAGCGCGCGCGCTCCCGCGAGCGATCCCCCCGCGATGTCACCGCCCACGAGGTCCGGGTTCCACGCCTCCAGATCGGCCGGGCGCATCGCGACCGCGGCCCCGATCCGGTCCCGGAAGCCGGGTGCGTGCCGCTCCACCTCCGCCTCGATCAGCGGACGGACGTCGCCGGGGTGGCCGTGGGGCACATGGGCGTAGGACCAGACGACCGTGTGCCCCCGGGCGGGCCCGGTGGCCCGTGAGGGGTCCGCCGCCTGCTGCTGACAGAGCATGACGAAGGGCCGCGTCGGCATCCGGCCGGCCGCGACGTCGTCCTCGGCCCGCCGGATCTCGGCGGCGGTCCCGCCCAGGTGCACCGTCCCCGCGCCCGCGAGCCGGGCGTCGCGCCACGGGATCGGCCCGTCGAGCAGGAAGTCGACCTTGGACACGGACGGCCCGGGGCGCCACCGGCGCAGGGCCGCGGCGTATCGCGGCGGCAGGCCCGTGCCGGCGACGCGCAGCACCTGGCGCGGGGTCAGGTCCAGCACGACGGCGTCCGCGGCGGGCAGCGCGCGCAGGTCCGTGACCTCGTGGCCCAGGTGCAGCCGACCGCCGTGCGCCCGCAGCACCGCCACGAGCGCGTCGACGATCGCCCCCGACCCGCCGCGCGCCACCGGCCAGCCCGAGCTCATCCCGAGCGCGCCGAAGAGCGCACCGAACGCCGCCGTCAGGGGCCGGCTCGAGGGCAGGATCGCGTGGGCGGCCGAGCCCGTGAACAGGGCGCGGGCGGCCTCCGTGCGGAACATCGCCCGGCCCAGCAGATCGGCCGGCCACGGGGCGCGCAGGCCGAAGCGGGCCATCGCCACCGGATGGGGCGGGGGTCGCAGCACCGGGCCGAGCGCGCCCGCCAGGATCTCGTCGACGTGCGCGACCAGGGCCCCGTGCACGGCCCGCCAGGCCCGCGCGTCGACGCCGAGACCCGCGGCGGTGGCCTCGAGGTCCCGGTGCAGGAGGGCGGCCGGCCCGTCCGGCAGCGGATGTCCCATCGGCATGGCCGGGTGCAGCCAGGCGAGCCCGTGGTCCGTCAGCCCCAGCTCCCGGAACACGGGGCTGGCGACGCCGAACGGATGGCCCGCCGCCCCGAGGTCCACCACGGTCCCCTCCCCCAGCACCGGCGCGGACGCGCACGCGCCGCCGGGCACCGGGGCCCGCTCGAACACGTCCACCTCCCAGCCCTCGCGGGCCAGCAGGGCGGCGGCGGTCAGGCCGTTGGGGCCGGCGCCCACGACGACGGCGCGGCCCGGCTCGACGCCCCGGGGCAGCGCGAATCCGGGGCCGGCGGCGGTGTCGGTCATGGTCTCCTCCTGTGGTCCCTAGGATGGTCCCACCCCGCCCGCCGCCCGTCAGGAGGCCCTCCCCCGTGGACCCGTTCTGGACCGCGCTCGCTCTCACGACGTTCGCCGGGCTGGCCACGGTGCTGGGCGGCGTCCTGGCGATCGTCGGACGCGAGCCCTCGGGCCGCGGGCTGGGGGCCGCCCTCGGCCTCTCCGCGGGCGTCATGCTCGCGGTCTCCTTCCTGGAGATGCTGCCGGCCGCCGTCGAGGGGCTGGGCGGGGCGGTCGGCCCCGCGGCGACCGCCGTCGCGGTGGCCGCCCTGGCCCTCGGCGCAGGCGCCTACGTGCTGCTCGAGCGCGCCGTCCCCGACCCCGTCTCGGAGATGCCGGGCGACGTCGACGACCCGGCCGGCCTGGACCGGCGGAGGATGCTGCGCCTGGGCACGGTGACGGCCCTGGCGATCGGCCTGCACAATCTGCCGGAGGGCTTCGTCACCTTCGCCGGCACCCTGCAGGATCCGTCGGTGGGCCTCGCGCTGGCCGTCGCGATGGCCGTGCACAACGTGCCCGAGGGCGTGGCCGTGGCCGTGCCCGTGCGGCAGGCCACCGGGTCGCGGTGCAAGGCCTTCGCGTGGGCCGCGTTCACGGGGATCGCGGAGCCGCTGGGCGCGCTGATCGGCTGGCTGCTGCTGGCCCCGTTCCTCACGCCCGCGCTCGTGGCCGCCGTCTTCGCGGCCGTGGCGGGCGTGATGGTGACCGTGAGCCTCGACGCGCTGCTGCCCGCCGCCCGGGCGGCCGGGGGCCGTGGCGCAGCGCTGGGCGGCGTGTTGCTGGGCGTGGCCGCGATGGCCCTCTCGCTGGACCTGCTCGCCTGAGCGCGGGCGCCGGTCAGTTCACGAGGGCCGGCTGCAGGACCGCCTCGGCCTCGCGCACCTCGCCGCTGGCGGTGCGCCACTGGACGGTGATCCGGTCCCCCACGTTGTGGTCGTTGACCAGGCGGGACATCCGGAAGGCGTCGTCGCCGACGGGCCGCCCCTCGATCTCGAGGATCACATCGCCCTCGACCAGGCCGATCTGCTCGGCCGCCGAGCCCGCGTCCACCTGCATGACCACGACGCCGACGTCGGGATCCGCGCCGACCATGATGCCCAGGGCGCCGTCCGCGCCGATGCTCACGGTGTCCGTCTCCTCACCCGAGAGGACCTGGTCCACCACGTCGAAGGCCACGTCCAGCGGGATCGCGAAGCCGTCCACCTCCTCTGCGGTGGTCCCATCGCTGGCCGCCACGGTCACGCCGACCACCTGGCCGGCGTCGTCCACCACCGGGCCGCCGGAGTAGCCGGGCACGACGTCCGCGTCCGTCTGGATCAGGCCGGACAGGCGCGCGTACTGATCGGTGCCCTCGGCCGCGGCCATGATCGAGCGGTCCGTGCCGAGCACGGTGCCGCGCACGGCCGTCAGGTGGCCCTGGCCCCCGCCGTTGCCGACGGCGGCCACCGTCTCCCCGCGACGCACAGGGTCCAGCGAGACGCTGGCCACCGGCAGGTCTGAGACGCCTTCGACGTCGAGCACCGCGATGTCGTGCTCGGCATCGCGCCCGAGCACCGTGGCCGTGTGCCGCGCGCCGGTGTCCGCGACCACCACGTGCACCTCCGAGGAGTCCTCGACCACGTGGTAGTTGGTCACCGCCAGTCCGTCCGGGGAGAGCACCATGCCCGTCCCCGTGCCGGTGCGGGCGCCGAGGGCGGTCTCCACGAGGAGGATGCCCGGGGCGTCCGCGACCGGCTGGCCCGGATCCAGGGACGATCCGTCGTGGGCCGACGCGGACCAGTCCACCGCCACGCCGTCGTGGACGTGCGTCAGGCCCGCCGCGAGCTCGCCCGCCTCCCGGGCGGGGGCCTCGGCGGCGGGCACGGTCGGGGCGGAGTCCGCGGCGACGTCGACCATCCGGCCGGCGAGGAGCGCGGTGAGGCCCCCGGCCAGGACCAGCGCGCCGAGCACGCCGAACAGCGCGATGACGAACGCCAGGGGCGCGCGTCGTGCGCGCGGCGGCCAGCCCGGCGGCGTCACGCTCAGCCCCGGGCGGCCGCCAGGGCGGCCTCGTAGTCCGGCTCCTCGGAGATCTCGGGGACGAGCTGGGCGTGACGGACCACGCCGTCGGCATCGACCACGACGACGGCGCGGGCCAGCAGGCCCTCGAGCGGACCGTCGGTCATGCGCACGCCGTAGTCGTCGCCGAAGGACGAGCGGAACACGGAGCCGCTGCGGACGTGGTCGATGCCCTCGACCGAGCAGAAGCGTGCGGCGGCGAACGGCAGGTCCGCGGACACGGCCACGACGGTGGTGTCCTCGAGGTCCGCGACGCGGGAGTCGAACTCGCGGACGGAGGCGGCGCACACGCCCGTGTCCAGGGACGGGAAGATGTTCAGGATCACGCGGCGGCCGCGCAGCTCCCGCAGGGTCACCGGGGACAGGTCCGCCCCGGTGAGGGTGAAGTCGGGGGCGGGGGCACCCACCGGGGGCAGCTCACCGACGGTGTGGACGGGGGTGCTCTTCATGTGGGTCGTCGCCATGGGGACAGCCTAGGATGGGCGCGGCCGGACGGGAGCACTCCGCGCCCGGCTCGGCGGACGGCGAACACGGAGGTACCGACCATGACCGAGCCCATGACGTCCAACGTCACCGACACGGCGCTGCTGTTCGAGGGCGGGGGGATGCGCGCCGCGCTCACCTCGGCCGTGGTGGCGGAGCTGCTGCGCGAGCGGATCCACGTGGACTTCGTGGCCGGCATCTCGGCGGGCTCGTCCAACGCCGTGAACTACCTGTCCCGCGACCCGGCCCGCGCGCGGCGCTCGTTCGTGGACTTCGCCGACGATCCTCGGTTCGGCAACTGGCTGAGCTTCGTGCGCGGCAAGGGCCTGTTCAACGCCGAGTACATCTACGAGCACGCCGGCCTGCCCGAGGCGGACCTGCCCTACGACTTCGCCACGTTCCGCGCGAACCCCGCCCGGCTCGTGCTGGGCGGGTTCGACGCCGCGAGCGGCGAGACCCGCTGGTGGGACCGCTCCGACATGACCACCCTGACCGATCTGATGGTCCGCGTCCGCGCGTCGTCCACGATGCCGGTCCTCATGCCCCCGGTGCACGCCGAGGGCACCGTGTTCGTGGACGGCGCCCTCGGCGTGGACGGCGGGATCCCGCTGACCGCGGCGGAGGACGCGGGGTTCGAGAAGGTCCTCGTGGTCCTGACCCGGGAGCGCGGGTACGTGAAGCGGCCCGAGCGGTTCCCCTCGTTCTACCAGCGCACCTTCCGGCGCTACCCCGCCGTCGCGGACGCCCTGCTCACGCGCTGGCGCCGGTACAACGCGACCCGCGAGCGCCTGTTCGAGATGGAGCGGCAGGGCCGGGCCTATCTGTTCGTGCCGGAGACCATGCCCATCGCCAACGGCGAGCGGTCCGTGGCCAAGCTGGCCGCCGCCCACGAGCTCGGCCTGGACCAGGTGCGCCGCGAGATGCCGGCGATCCGCGCTTTCCTGGGGCTGCCGGCGCCCCGCTGAGCCGCGCCTGCTCCGATCGGCGGGTCAGGCCTCGGCGCGGGCGGCCGAGTCCGGCAGGCCGAACACCGAGTCGAACGCGTAGGCGTACACCGCGGCGTAGACGAGGAAGAACACGAGCAGGCCGGCCTCGATGAGGAACGCCTCCCCCAGCCCGATGCCGAGGATCAGCGCCACCGCGGGCACGAGGAACACGATCAGCCCGCCCTCGAAGCCGACGGCGTGGGCCACGCGCACCCACCAGGGTCGGCCCGTGATCCCGAGGCGGCGTTCGAGGGTCTCGAACACCGAGTTGAACACGATGTTCCACAGCAGGGCCGCGGTCGAGGACACCACCGCCACGGCGAGCGAGGGCCCGCCGCCGTTGCCGAGCGCCGCCAGGATCCCGGTGGTGAAGAGGATGGCGAGCAGCTCGAAGACCACCGCGTAGACCACGCGGCGCAGCAGGGGCGTCTGGAACACGCGGCGGCGGACGAGCGCGTCCCGGCCTCCCGGGCCACGCGGCACGTCGGAGGGCGGCGCCGACGCGGGGTCGACGCCCGGGCGGGCGCGGTGGGTCTCGGACACGGCGCCCAGCCTAGGGCCGGGTCCGCGGGGCGCCGAATCCGGCGGGACCGGCCGCCCGCCGTCGTCGCTCCTCGATGAGGGGCGGGCGCGCCTTCACCGCGCCCCGGCCGCCTGCCTAGAGTTCGAGGCATGAAGCTCACCGATGACCTGCTGCAGAAGTTCAACGACCAGATCACCCTCGAGTTCGAGGCGTCCATGGTCTACCGCCAGCTCGCGATCGCCGCCGACGACCTGGACCTGTCCGGGATGGCCGCGTGGCTGCGGCACCAGGCGGACGAGGAGATCGTCCACGCGAACAAGTTCATCGACCACGTCGCCGACCGGGACAGCTTCCCGACGATCGGCGCCATCCCGGCCCCGCCCGTGCAGGCCGGCCTGTCGGCCCTGGAGATCTTCCGGGCCGCGCTCGCGCACGAGCAGAAGGTCTCCGAGGCGATCCGCGAGCTGTACCGGGCCACCGAGTCCGCGGGCGACCTCAACTCGCGCCCGCTGCTGAACTGGTTCCTGGACGAGCAGATCGAGGAGGAGGCCACCGTCTCCGAGATCGTGGGCCAGCTCGAGCTCGTCGGCGACGACGGCTCGGGCCTGCTCCGCATCGACGGTCGCCTGGGCTCCCGTCCCGTGGAGACCACCGAGAACGACGCCTGAGCCCACCGGCGGCCTCGTCGGCCGCGCACGCACCGGCCCGGTCCCCCACGGGACCGGGCCGGTGCGTGTCCGTCCTCGCCGCTATGCTCAACCTGCGCCCTGCCCGCGCACCGGCGCGCCCGTCGGACCCACCCCAGGAGGAACCATGGTCGGACTCGTAGCCCTGCTCGACGACGTCGCCGCCCTCGCCCGCCTCGCCGCCGCGAGCGTGGACGACGTGGCCGCCGGAGCGGGACGAGCCGCGGCCAAGGCGGCGGGCGTGGTGGTCGACGACGCCGCGGTGACCCCGCAGTACATGGCCGGCGCGGCCGCGGCCCGCGAGCTGCCGATGATCTGGCGGATCACCAAGGGCTCCCTGCGCAACAAGCTCGTGTTCATCCTGCCCGCGCTGCTGCTGCTCGACTGGCTCGCCCCCTGGATCCTGCCGTGGCTGCTGCTGGCCGGCGGCACCTACCTGTCCTACGAGGGCGCGCACAAGGTGTGGGGCAAGCTCACCGGCCACGGGCATGCCGACGACGAGGAGCCCGCCGTCGAGCGGGGTCCGGAGGCCGAGGACACCGTGGTGCGCGGGGCCATCACCACGGACTTCATCCTGTCCCTGGAGATCATGGTCATCTCCATGAACGAGGTGGCCGACCTGGGCTTCTGGATGCAGGCGGCGGTCCTGGCGGTGGTGGCCGTCCTCATCACCGTGGGCGTGTATGGGGCCGTGGGGCTGATCGTGAAGATGGACGACGTCGGCTTGCACCTGCACCAGAACGCCTCGACCTCCGGCGGCCGCTCATTCGGCGCCGGGCTGGTCAAGGCCATGCCGCACGTGCTGCGCGTGGTGACCGTCATCGGCACCGTGGCGATGCTCTGGGTGGGCGGCCACATCGCCCTCGTGGAGCTGGACGCGCTGGGCGTGCCGTGGCCCTACGCCGTGCAGCACGGGATCGTCGAGCCCGTCACGCACGCCGCCGGCGCGTTCCTCGGCTGGCTCACGGAGACTGCGACGTCGGCTGTGTGGGGCCTGCTCTGGGGCTCGGTCGCGCTCGGGGTGGTCCTGCTCGTCGGACGCCTGCGCGGAAAGAAGGCCGCGCCCGCCCACTGATGCGGCGGCTGACGGGTCCGCCACCACCCGCGCCCGACGCTGAGGCCCGCAGACGCGCCGCTACGCACGGAACGTGGCGGCGCGTCTGCGGGCCTCGGCGCTGGCTCCGTCTCCCGACGGGCCCCGTCAGTCGGCGGTGAGGAAGGTGCGCACCGCGGAGACGAAGGCCTCGGGCTGGTCGGCGTGCAGCCAGTGGCCGGCGTCACGGACGGTCACGCGCACGACGCGCGGGAACAGCTCCTTCATCCGCGGCACGTCCTCATCCTGGACGTAGTCCGACTCGGCGCCGGCCAGCCACAGGACCGGATGGTCGAACACGCGCTCCGGATCCTCGGGGACCACCGGGTCCGGGAACGAGCCGATCTCCCGCAGGTGCTCGAAGAGCATGGCCACGTTGGGCTGCCACGCGAAGTGGCCGGCCGTGCGCCGCAGGTTCTGCAGCAGGAAGCCGCGCACCCGCGCGTCGTGGACGTGCTCGGCCATGGCGGTGTCGGCCTCGGCCCGCGTGTCGTACGCGTCCAGGTCCATGCGCAGCATGGTGCCGAGCAGGTGCACGAACTCGTCCGTGGCCTGCGGTGAGAGCCGCGGGGAGATGTCCTCCACGATCAGCCGGTCCACGAGCTCCGGGTGCCGCAGGGCGAGCACCATGGCGACCTTGCCGCCCATCGAGTGGCCCAGCAGGTGGACCGGCCCGTCGGCGGCGAGGCCGGCGCGCAGGTGGGCGGCCACCCGGTCCGCGATCTCGCGGTAGTCCACCCGGTCCGTCCAGGGCGAGGCGCCGTGGTCCGGCAGATCGATCAGCTCCACCGTGAAGTCGTCGCCCAGCTCCTTGGCCGGGCCGGTGAAGTTCCGGCCGCGGCCCATGAGGCCGTGCAGGAACGCGACGCGGCGCGGGCCCTCCCCGATGCGGGTGGAGGCCAGGGGTGCGTCGGACGGGGCGGAGGCGGCGGTCGTGTTCACCCGACTCAGGCTAGCGCGGGACCGCGCCGGCGCCTCCCCCGACTTCCAGTCATCTTGACCCTCTGAGATGGGCGGGAACAGTGTCATACTGACCAGAACAGCCCCGCCAGTCCACTCCGGGAGGTCCCATGCCGGTCGATGAGGCCCGCGTCAGCGTCGCCGTGTCCACGGCCGTCTTCGGCGTGCGCCCGGACCCGCACGGCGTGCCCCGCCTCTGCGTCGCCCTCGTCCCGCGGATGCGCGAGCCGTTCCTGGACCGGTGGGCGCTGCCGGGCGCGTGGCTCGGCGCGGACGAGGAGCTGGCCGACGTCGCCGCACGCGTGGCCGCCGAGTGCGTGCCCGGTCCCGTCCGTCGCCTCGAGCAACTGGCGGCGTTCGGCGCCGTGGACCGCTCCCCCACCGGACGCGTCCTCACGGTGGCCCACTGGGCGCTCAGCCCCGCCCTGGACGACGACGGCGCCGCCCCGGCGTCCAGCCCGGACCCGGACGTGGCCGGGCTGCCCATCGGGGTCCATGTGCGCTGGCACCGGGCCGACGCGCCGCCCGCGCTGGCATTCGACCACGCGCAGATCCTGGCGGCGGCCGTGGCGCGCCTGCGCGCGGACCTGCCGCGAGCCGGCGTCGGGCACGCGCTGCTGGGGCCCTCCTTCACCCTCGCCGAGCTGCGCGCCGTGCACGAGGCCGTCCTCGGCCGCGGCCTCGACGCCGCCAACTTCCGCCGCGCCACCCTCGCCGCCGGGACCCTCGAGGAGACCGGCGAGGTCCGCGGCGGCACCCCGCACCGCCCGCCCAAGCTCTACCGGTACCGGCCCGCCGGGCCCGGGACCGACCCCGATCCCGCCGGGCCGGACGCCCGCCGCTGACCCACCAGCCCCGACCCAGGAGTCACCCATGACCACCCCGACCGGAACCACCGCCTCGGTGGCCCGCACCCTGACCCTGATCGACAAGGACGCCGCGCGCGGCTCCTCGTGTTCCCCCGACCTGACCCGCGGCCCCTGGGCGTTCGACGCCGGCCTGCCCGCCTACGGCCCCGGCGCATCGCAGGACGACGTCGTCCCGGCCGACGCCCCCGTGCAGGGCCGCATCCCCGAGGAGTACCAGCGGGCCTCCGACGAGGAGCTCCACGCCCGGATCAGCGCCGCGCGGCAGACACTCGGCGAACGCGTCGTCGTGCTGGGCCACTTCTACCAGCGCGACGAGGTCGTCCAGCACGCCGACTTCGTGGGCGACTCCTTCCAGCTCGCGCGGGCCTCCCAGGGCCGGCCCGGGGCGGAGGCGATCGTGTTCTGCGGCGTGCACTTCATGGCGGAGACCGCGGACCTTCTCTCCACCCCGGACCAGGCCGTCATCCTGCCCAACCTCGCCGCCGGCTGCTCCATGGCGGACATGGCCGACCTGGACTCGGTCGAGGACGCGTGGGAGCAGCTCGAGGCGGTCTACGGCACCGAGCCGGACGACGACGGGCGCGTGCCCCTGCTGCCCGTGACCTACATGAACTCCTCCGCGGCCCTCAAGGGCTTCGTCGGCGAGCGCGGCGGCATCGTGTGCACGTCCTCCAACGCCTCGGCCGTGCTGGACTGGGCGTTCGAGCGTGCCCAGCGCGTCCTGTTCTTCCCGGACCAGCACCTGGGCCGGAACACGGGCCGCGCCAGGGGGATCCCACTCGAGCAGATGCCGACGTGGAATCCCCGCCTGCCGCTGGGCGGGAACTCCGAGGACGCCCTGCGGGACGCGAAGGTCCTGCTGTGGCACGGCTTCTGCTCGGTGCACCGCCGCTTCACGGTCGCGCAGATCGAGCAGGCCCGCGCCGAGCACCCGGACGTCCAGGTGATCGTGCACCCCGAGTGCCCCCTGCCCGTGGTGGAGGCCGCGGACTCCTCCGGGTCCACCGACTTCATCGTCAAGGCCATCCAGGCGGCGCCGGCCGGCTCGACCTTCGCGATCGGCACCGAGATCAACCTCGTGCAGCGCCTGGCCGCCCAGCACCCCGAGCACACGATCTTCTGCCTCGACCCCGTGATCTGCCCGTGCTCCACGATGTACCGCATCCACCCCGGCTACCTCGCGTGGGTGCTCGAGGAGCTCGTGGCCGGCCGCGTGGTCAACCGGATCACCGTGCCCGCGTCCGTGGCCGACCCGGCCCGCACCGCGCTCGAGCGGATGCTGGCCGTCGCGCCGAAGCAGTCGGCCGCGCAGTCCGCCGGGGCCGGGACGTGACCCCGGCCGACCGCGCCCCGGCGACGCCGGCCCCGCAGCCGGACGTGGAGCGGATCGTGGCCGCCGCGCTCGCCGAGGACGCGCCCTGGGGTGATGTCTCCTCGGAGGCCTTCGTCCCGGAGCAGGCCCGGATCACCGCGCGCGTGGTGGCCCGCGAGGCCGGGGTGCTCTCCGGCACGAACGCCCTCGAGGCCGCCTTCCGGCTCGTCGACCCGGCCGTGTCCGTCACCCTGCACCTGGCCGACGGCGCCGACCTGTCCCCCGGCGCCGTCGTCGCCGAGGTCGCGGGCCCCGCCCGCTCGGTGCTGCGCGCCGAGCGCGTGGCGCTGAACCTCGTCCAGCGCCTGTCCGGGATCGCCACGACGACGGCCGCCCACGTGGCCGCCGCGCGCGCCGGCGGCGGGCACGCGCGGGTGGTGGACACCCGCAAGACCACCCCGGGTCTGCGCGTGCTCGAGCGGCAGGCGGTGCGGGACGGCGGCGGGCACAACCACCGCTCCAGCCTCTCAGATGCCGTGATGCTCAAGGACAACCACCTGGCCGCGCTGGGGTTCGGCGGCGCCGGCGACCCGGGCGAGGCCCTCACCGCGGCCCTGCGCGCCGGGATGGCACGCCTGCCGCACACCACCCACGTGGAGGTGGAGGTCGACCGGCTCGAGCAGATCCCGGCGGTGCTCGCCGCCGGGGTCGGCACGATCATGCTGGACAACTTCTCGCCGGCCGAGCTGCGGGCCGGCGTCGAGCTCGTGGCGGGCCGGGCCGTCGTCGAGGCCTCCGGCGGGGTGAGCCTGGAGACGATCGGGGCGATCGCGGCCACGGGCGTGGACGTGATCTCGGTGGGGGCGCTGACCCATACCGTCCGGTCCCTGGACCTGGGCCTGGACGCCGTGGTCGAGGAGGGCTCGCCGCGCCGATGAGCACCACCCTCGACCTGGACCACGCGGCCACCGCGCCCGTCCGGCGCAGCGCGCTGGAGGCGATGTGGCCCGCGCTCACCGGCGTCTACGGCAACCCGTCCTCGGCGCACGAGGCCGGCCGGGCGGCGGCGGCCCTGCTCGAGGACGCCCGCGCGCGGGTGGCCCGCCTGATCGGCGCCCGGGCCGGGCAGGTCGTGTTCACCTCGGGCGGCACGGAGGCCGACGCGCTCGCCGTGCTCGGCACGGTGCGCGCCCGGATCCTCGCCGGCCGCCCGGCGGGCCACGTGCTGACCACGGGGATCGAGCACAGCGCGGTGCGGCAGTCCTGTGACCAGCTGGCCCGGCTGCACGGCGTCGAGGTCGAGCACCTCGCGCTGGACCGGGACGGCCTGACCTCGGCGGACGACCTCGCCGCCCGCCTGCGCCCGGACACCGCGCTGGTCAGCGTGCACCTGGCCCACAACGAGGTGGGCACGGTGCAGCCGGTGGCCGAGCTGGCCGCCGTCGCCCGGGAGGCGGGCGTGCCGGTGCACGTGGACGCGGTGCAGGCCGCGGGGCAGATCCCGGTGGACGTGCGCGCCCTCGGGGCGGATCTGGTGGCGCTGTCCGGGCACAAGGTGGGCGGGTCCAAGGGGGTCGGCGCGCTGTGGGTGCGCCCGGGTCACGCCCTGGAACCGCTCGTGCCCGGTGGCGGCCAGGAGCGGGGCCGGCGGTCCGGGACGCAGAACGTGGCCGGCGCGGCCGGGTTCGCGGCCGCCTTCGAGGAGGCCGAGGCGGAGCGCGCCGCGGCCGCGGACGCGTGGGCCGGGCTGCGGGACCGGTTCGCGGCGCGCGTGCTCGACGGCGTCCGGGAGCTCGTGCCCGACGCGCGGCTGACCGGCCATCCCGCCCGACGGCTGCCACGCCACGCCTCGTTCGTGCTGCCCGGCGTGAACGGCGAGTCGGTGCTGGAGGAGGCGGCCCGCCGGGGCGTGCTGGCCTCGGCGGGGTCCGCGTGCTCGGCCCACGACGCCGAGCCGTCCCCGGCCCTGCTCGCGCTGGGCCTCAGCGAGGACGAGGCCCGCACGGCCCTGCGCTGCACGTTCGGCCCGGACGCCGACGCCCCGCTGCTCGAGGCCGCGGCGGACGCGATCGTCGACGCCGTCCGGACGGTCGCCGCCCTGCGCTGAGCGGCCCCGGGCCGGTCGACCCCGCTGCCGCCGGGGCCGGCGTCGGACGTTCACCCGGGGGTCAGCCCGAGGCCACACACCCGGGGGCCTGGCCGAGTCCGGCCGTTCGCGCCTGCACGCCACGCTGCGCGCGGTCGACGAGGACGGGCTGGTGCTGCGCGGCCGCTTCGCTCGCGGGCTGACCCTGCGCTCCGGCTGGGTCGACGGGGCCGCCGAGCACACCGCGAAGATCCTCGCGGACACGCTGCCCTCCGGCGCCCGCTTCGAGGTGACGTACGCGTTCGAGGACGAGACCGGCCGCCTGGGCGAGTCGGCCGTGGCCCGCTTCACGACGGCGCCCGGCGAGCGTGGCAGGAGTACATGCCGATCGCCGACTCCACGGCCCTGCACCGCGGCTCCGGCCTCGCGCCCACCCGCATCCACCGCAGGATCCCCCGCGGCGCGACGCTCGACGTGTTCGCCCTGGACATGCGCACCCACAAGGGCGAGAACACCCAGCGTCTCGAGACCCACGAGACCCCGATCCTGGGCGAGGAACAGCTGCAGTGGCTCATCCGCGGGCTGCGCGCGGCGTTCACCGACTTCGAGCCGTTCTGGGAGTTCGTGGCCGGCCCCATCAACGCCGGATCGTTCGGCCCGAACACGCTGGACGGCACCTTCGGCCCGCGCCTGGACTTCGAGGCGCACGGGCCGGTCATGGGCTCACCGCGCTCCGGCGAGCACCAGTACTTCGGCCACGTCGAGATCCCCGAGGACGGCCGCGAGTTCCGAGTGCGTCTGATCAACGCCGCCGGCCGGACGGTCTACTCGCGCACGCTGACGGCGGCCTGATTCTGCGGGCCGTCAGTCGGTGATCAGGCCCTCCTCGCGGAGCCAGTCCCACGCGACCTGGGTGGGCTCCTCGCCGTCGACGTCCACCCGCGCGTTCAGGCGCGCGGCCGTCGCGTTGTCCAGGCGCGCGGTCACGGGCGCCAGCAGGTCGGCGATCTCGGGGTGCTGGGCCAGGACCTCCTCGCGCACGATGGGGGCCGCGTTGTACTTCGGGAAGAAGCTCAGCGGGTCCTGCAGGGTCGTCAGGTCCAGCGCGGCGATCCGCCCGTCCGTGGCGTACGCCTCCCCGAAGGTGCACGACCCGTCCGCCACCGCGGCGAACACCGCCCCGATGTCCATCTGGCGCAGCCGGGATCCGGTGGGCCGTTCGATCCCGTAGGACTCGAGCATGGGCAGGAACCCGTCGTTGCGGGCGGCGAACTCGGCGCTCACGCAGAAGGACTGCTCCTCCGCGGGGAGGTCCTTGATGTCCGCGAGCGTCTCCAGGCCGAGCTCCTCCGCCCGGTCCTGGCGCACGGAGAAGGTGTAGGTGTTGTCGAGTTCGGCCGGCGGCAGCCACACCAGGCCCTGCTGCGCGTCCTCGTCCCGGACCGCGGCCCACTGCGCCTGGGCGTCCGGGATCGGATCGGTGTGGCCCAGGTACGTGATCCAGGCCGTCCCCGTGTAGTCCCACTCGACGTCCACGACGCCGGCGACCTGGGCCTGGCGCGCACTGAGCGAACCCGGCATGTTGGTCAGATCCTCGACGTCGGCCCCCGCGGAGCGCAGCAGGATCGCGGTGATCTTGCCGAGCACGACGCCCTCGTTGAAGTTCTTGGAGCCCACCGCCACGTGGGCGCCCTCGAGGTCGATCCCGGCGACGTCGCCGGCGGGCGTGCCCGAGGGCAGGTAGCCGCCGGCGGTGCTCAGCCCGCACCCGGACAGGACCAGGGAGGCCGCCAGGCCGAGCGCGGCGAGCGCGGCACGAGCGGGGGTCCGGCCGCGGCGGCGGGATGGGGTGGTCGCGCGCGGGGTGGTCATGCGAGCCCCCTCGGGGTGGCCAGCGTCTCGACGAGGCGGCCGATCCACTCGATCATCAGGGCGAGGGCGGCCACGAGGATCGCCCCCGAGACGAGCAGCGGGAAACGGAACAGGACGATCCCGGTCTGGATGAGCAGGCCGAGGCCGCCGGCGTCGATGAACGTCGCGAACGCCCCGGTGCCCACCAGCAGCACCAGGGCGGTCCGCAGACCCGCCATGATCACGGGCAGGGCCAGGGGCAGCTCCACCCGGAGCAGGGTCTGCAGCGGCGACATGCCCATGCCGCGGGCCGCCTCGACGACGGTGGGGTCGACGCCCCGCAGCCCGGCCAGCGTGTTGGCCAGCACGGGCAGGAACGCGTAGAGGGACAGGGCCAGGACGGCGACCCGGAAGCCGAACCCCCACGCCATGGCGAGCAGGACGATCACACCGATCACGGGGGCGGCCTGACCGGCGTTGGCCAGCCCCATGGCGACGGGGGTGAACCGCCGGGCGGCGGGGCGGCTCAGCAGCACGCCGAGCGGGACGGCCGTCGCCACGACCAGAACGGTGGACACGCCGACGAGGGCCAGGTGCTCGGCGGTGAGGCGCAGGACGGTGGGCCAGGTCAGCAGCCGGGCCTCGACGTCGTCGAGGGCGGCTCCGCGCACCCAGACGGTCCACCCGATCAGCAGGGCGGCCACCAGCAGCGGCAGGCCGATCAGGAGCAGGCGGTCTTCGGCGGAGGCCGAACGCAGCCGGGCGATCATGGCTGAGCCTGCTCGTCGGCGGCGCGGGCGTGCGCGCGCAGTGTCGGATAGTCGAGCAGACCGATGACCGTGCCATCACGGACCACGGCGATCTCCTCCGTCGGGGCCATGACCAGCGCCGCGAGGGCTTCGCTGATCGGGGTGGCCGCGTCGAGCACGGGCCCGCCCGGCAGCGGGCCCGTCGGGTGGTGTGCGATCGGGCGCAGCGGCAGCGAGTCGACCGACCGCAGCCCCAGCCGCTTGAGCCCCGCCCCCGACCCCACGAGGTCGGCCACGAACTCGGTGGCCGGCCGAGCCAGGACCTCTTCGGGGGTGGCGTACTGGGCCACGTGCGCGCCGGGTTCGAGCACCAGGATCCGGTCGCCCAGGAGCACGGCCTCGTCCACGTCGTGGGTGACCATCACGATGGTCTTGCCCACCCTGGCCTGGATGTCGAGCATCTCCTGCTGCAGGCGCTCGCGGGTGAGGGGGTCCACGGCGCCGAAGGGCTCGTCCATGAGCAGCACGGGAGGATCCGCCGCGAGGCCCCGGGCCACGCCGACGCGCTGCTGCTGTCCGCCGGACAGCTCGCGCGGGAAACGGTCTCGATAGATCGCCGGGTCCAGGCCGACCAGGTCGAGCAGCTCGTCCACGCGGTCGGCGATGCGCCGGCGGTCCCACTTGAGCAGGCGCGGCACCAGGCCGACGTTCTCGGCGACGGACAGGTGGGGCATCATCCCGCCACCCTGCACGACGTAGCCGATCTGACGGCGCAGCCGGGTGGGGTCACGGCGTGTGATGTCCTCCCCGCCGATCAGGATCCGCCCGGAGGTGGGCTCGATGAGGCGGTTGATCATCTTCAGCGAGGTGGTCTTGCCGCAGCCGGACGGACCGACGAACACCACCGTCTCCCCCGCGGGGATGACGAGGTCCAGGGCGTCCACGGCGGGACGGTCCTGCCCCGGATAGAGCTTCGTCAGGGACTCGAGACGGATCTCGGCCCCGGCGTCACGGTCGGTGCTCATGCGCGCAGTCCCTTCGAGATGGTGAGCCGGCCGAGCAGCACGAGCAGCCCGTCCAGGACGAGGGCGACGACGACGATGCCGAGGGTGCCCACGAGGGCGTAGTTCAACGCGTTGGCGCCGCCCAGGGAGACCAGCCCCGTGAAGATGTACGAGCCCAGTCCGGGCCCCAGGACGTAGGCCGCGACCGCGGCCACGCCCATGCCGAGCTGGCCCGCGACCCGGATGCCGGTGAGGATCACGGGCCAGGCCAGCGGGAGACGCACCCGGGTGAACAGCGCCACCGGCCCCATGCCCATCCCCCGGGCGGCCTCCAGCACCTCCGGGTCCACGCCGCGCAGACCCACGAGCGCGTTGCGGAGGATGGGCAGCAGGGCATAGAAGACCACCACCACGACGGCCGG
Source organism: Micrococcus sp. iso_239 (assembly GCF_056173395.1). NCBI lineage: Bacteria > Bacillati > Actinomycetota > Actinomycetes > Micrococcales > Micrococcaceae > Micrococcus > Micrococcus sp. iso_239. Next base: position 1,757,054 of record NZ_CM149672.1, read on the forward strand.
GACGGTCCCGATGCCCACCAGGGGGATCAGGACGCCGATGAGCGCGAAGGAGGGCAGGGTCAGCCCGACGGCCGTGAAGGCGTTCGCGATCGGGGTCAGGGCCTTGATCCGCGTGGCGATCACGGCCAGCGCGATGGCGAGCACGGTGGCGATGGCCAGCGCCTGCAGCACGAGCCACCCGTGCTGCCACGCCCGGAAGAGGATGTCGGGCCAGCGTGAGGCGAGGAACTCGCTCATGCGGCCTCCACGCCGGCAGCGCACCCCTGGGCGGCCCGGGCGTCTGCGGGGCGGGGCAGGACCGTCATCGTCGTCTCCTTCGGTCCGGGTGGGTCGGGCGTGCTCTTGCACGCTCCCCGAGATGGTGGCGCTCCCTGTGTTCTGCGCCACGAAGGGGGTCACCGGCACCGCCAAGGATGGCCTACCGACCGGGCGACGGGCAGGACGGCCTGCGCTAGCGTGTCGGCCATGTCTCGCTCCCACTCCGATGCCCTCGACGCGTCCGGCCCCGACTCCGGGGGCGCCGTCGCCGTGCCCCGCCGCCGCGTCGGCCTGCTGCCCCGCATCCTCGTCGCGATCGTGGCCGGCGTCCTCGTCGGCCTGGTCGCGCCGACCTGGCTCGTGCAGGCCTTCGCCACCTTCAACGGGCTGTTCTCGAACTTCCTGGGTTTCATCGTCCCGGTGCTGATCCTGGCGCTCGTCGCCCCCGCGATCGGCGACATCGGCCGGGGCGCGGGGAAGCTGCTGGCCCTGACCGGCGGCATCGCCTACGGCTCCACCCTGGTCGGCGGCTTCGGCGCCCTGCTGGTCTGCCTGCTCGTCTTCCCGCTGATCCTCACGCCCGGGTCCTTCGAGGGGATGGCCAACCCTGAGGACGCGCTGCTCGGCCCGCTGTTCGAGGTGCAGATGGACCCGCCCTTCGGCGTGATGACGGCCCTGCTGCTCGCGTTCGTGCTCGGCATCGGCCTGACGATGCTGCCGCGCGGCGCCCTGCACGAGAGCTTCGACCAGCTGCGATCGATCATCGAGCGGGTCGTCATGGGCCTGATCGTGCCGCTGCTGCCCGTCTACATCTTCGGCGTGTTCCTGAACATGACCGCCGCCGGCGAGGTCTTCAAGGTCATCACCACGTTCCTCGGCGTGATCCTGCTGGTCTTCGGCCTCACCGTGGTGCTGCTGCTCCTCCAGTACGTCGTCGCGGGCGCGATCGCGGGCCGCAACCCGTTCACGGCACTGAAGACGATGCTGCCGGCCTACGCGACGGCCCTGGGCACCTCGTCCTCGGCGGCGACCATCCCGGTGACCCTGCGCCAGACCCTGCTGCTCGGCGTGCGCCGGCCGATCGCCTCGTTCGTCGTGCCGCTGTGCGCGACGATCCACCTGGCCGGCTCCACCGTGAAGATCGTCTCGTTCTCCATCGCGGTGCTGTTCCTCTCGGGCCAGTCGATCGACGTCCCGGTGTTCGTGGGCTTCATCTTCATGCTGGGCGTCACCATGGTCGCGGCGCCCGGCGTGCCCGGCGGCGCGATCGTGGCGGCCTCGGGCCTGCTGACCTCGATGCTCGGCTTCACCGAGCCGCAGGTCGCGCTCATGGTCGCCACGTACATCGCCATCGACTCCTTCGGCACCGCCACCAACGTGACCGGCGACGCCGCCATCGCGATGATCGTCGACAAGATCGCCGGAGACCGTCTCATCGAGGACTCCGAGGACGAGGGCCTGGAGCGCCTCGACGACGAGGGGGCCGCGACCGGCGCCGACGCCGGCTGACCCGCCCCGCACACACCACGGCCCCCTCCCTGTCTGCAGCTCAGGGAGGGGGCCGTCGTCGGGACGGGCGGTGTCAGCCGCGCAGGTCCCGCTCCGCCTCGGCGCGCACCGCGCGCCGCTGCCCCGGGGAGCGCACGACGACGTCGCTCATCTCCTCGAGCGTCTTGCCCTTGGTCTCGGGGACGAAGGCCGCCACGAAGGCCAGGGACAGCGCCGCCATGACCGCGTACAGGCCGTAGGCGAGGGTCAGGCCGATGTCCGCCAACCACGGGAACGTGGTGGAGACGGTGAAGTTCGCCGCCCACTGCGCGGCGGCGGCCACGGCGAGCGCGCCGGCGCGGATGCGGTTCGGGAACATCTCGCCCAGCAGCACCCAGACCAGCGGACCCCAGGTGGCGCCGAAGAACACCACGAAGGCGTTCGCGGCCACCAGCGCCACGGTGGACCACGGCTGCGGCAGGGACACGGACTCGGCGCCGCCGGTCTGCGCGAAGGAGAAGGCCAGTGCCATCAGGCCGAGGCTGACCGTCATGCCGGCGGAGCCGGCGATCAGCATGGGGCGACGGCCGACGCGGTCCACCAGGGCGATCGCGATGAGGGTGACGGCGATGTTCGTGACCGAGGTGATCACGGTGACCGTGAGGGCGTCCGACTCCCCGAAGCCCACCGAACGCCACAGGGTGGTGGAGTAGTAGAAGATCACGTTGATGCCCACGGCCTGCTGGAAGACCGAGAGCAGGATGCCGATCCACACGATCGGCTGCAGGCCCGCCGCCGGTCCACGCAGGTCCGCCAGCGACTCGCGGCGCTCCGAGTCCAGCGAGCGCCGGATGTCCTCGATCATCAGGTTCACCCGGTCCACACCGGTGAACTCGTGCAGGACCTCGGCCGCCTCGTCCGTGCGGCCGCGGGCGACCAGGTAGCGCGGGGACTCCGGCAGCTTCAGGGCGAACAGGCCGTACAGCACCGCCGGGACGGCCTCGGCCAGGAACATCCAGCGCCAGGCGTCGACGCCGAGCCAGAACGGCTGCGCCGCTCCCCCGGCCATCGTCGCGAAGAGCGCGCCCGTGAGGAGCGCGGCGAAGATGCCGAGGACGATCGCCAGCTGCTGGAGCGAGCCGAGGCGACCGCGCACATGGGCCGGGCTGACCTCCGCGATGTACGCCGGAGCGATCACGGACGCGGCGCCCACGCCCAGGCCGCCGACCATGCGCCAGACGATCAGGTCGACCACGCCGAACGCCAGGCCCGAGCCGATGGCGGAGACCAGGAACAGGATCGCGGCGATCACCATCACGGGCACGCGGCCGCGGCGGTTGGCGATCGGCCCGGCGAACCAGGCGCCGAGCGCGCAGCCGATCAGCGCCGACGAGACGGCGAAGCCCGTCAGACCGGCGCCGAGGCCGAACTCCCCGGCGAGGGCGTCCACGGCACCGTTGATAACGGAGGTGTCGAAGCCGAACAGGAAGCCGCCGAGCGCGGCGGCGACCGAGATGCCGACCACCTTGGCGTTGAGGCGAGACGTCGCGGCGCCGCCGGACCGGGTCGCTGTCATGGTGGGTCCTCTCTGGGTGGCGCCCGACGGCCCGCTGCGCGCCGGTGCGTCCGCACAGTGTGTTCTTCGCTTGGCGAGCGTGCAAGTCGCACAGCCCCTCGCCCCGCGCAGAGGAGGCGGCGGGGCAGAATGAGGGCCATGTTCGTCGTCCTGGGCCCCGCCCCCGCCTCCGTCGGCAGCCCCGGCGCCTGGTGGGCCGTGGACGGGGACGACGCCTCTCCCCTGGGATCCTGCGCCGCCGGGTCCGTGGCCGGGCTCGTGGCCGGTCTGCCCGCCCGCCTGGGCGTGGACCCGAGCACGGTCCGCTGGGTGCTCGCCGACGTCGGGACGGAGTACGCCGCCTGGCTGGTGGCGGGGGTGCGGGTGGATCGGTGCTGGGACCTGGCCCTCGTCCAGCGGATCCTGCGGCACGCGGCAACGGCGCCGGGCAGCGGGGTGCGTTACACGCCCGTGGCGCAGCTCGAGGTCGCCGACCCGACGGAACCCGAGCGCCCGGCGCGGGTGCCCGCCGGTCAGGAGTCCTTCTTCGACCTGCCGGACGAGTCCGGCCCCACCCCGGACGTCACCGTGCTCGCGGCCGAGCTGGCCGCGCAGCGGGCGGCCGTCGAGGGCTCAGCCCACCCCCACCGGCTGCGGCTGCTCGCGGCGGCGGAGTCGCAGGGCGCACTCGTGGCCGCAGAGATCCGGGCGGCGGGTCTGCCGTGGGACCGGGGCGTGCACGAGGCGCTCCTCGCCGAGCAGCTCGGCCCCCGGCCTGCACCGGGCGAGCGTCCGGCCCGCCTGCAGACCCTGGCCGAACGCATCGCCGACGTCCTGGGCTCCCCCGGGCTGAGCCCCGACTCGCAGCCGAGCCTGCTGCGGGCGCTGCAGACGGCGGGCGTGGCCGTGGAGTCCACGCGGCAGTGGGACCTGAAGCACTGGATCGACGCCGGCGGCGCGGAGCGCGAGGCGCGGGCCGCGCTGCTCGCGCCTCTGCTGGAGTACAAGGCCCTGGCCCGGCTGTGGACGGCCAACGGCTGGCACTGGCTGGACCAGTGGATCGGCGACGACGGCCGGTTCCACGCCGCCTACCTGGTCGGCGGCGTGGTGACCGGGCGGTGGGCCGCCCACGGCGGTGGGGCCATGCAGGTCCCGGCCGGGGTGCGCGACGCCGTCCGCGCAGACCCCGGGTGGACGCTGACCGTGGCCGACGCCTCCCAGGTGGAGCCGCGCATCCTCGCCGCGATGGCCGCCGACGAGGCGCTGGCCCGTGCCGGGACCACGCCCGACCTGTACCGGGAGGTGGCGGAGCAGGGCCGGGCGGCCGGCACCGCGCTGGCCGACCGCGGGCGCGCGAAGATCGCCCTGCTGGGTGCGATGTACGGCTCGACGACGGGCGACTCCGCGGCGCTCATGCCGCACCTGCGCCGGCTCTACCCCCGAGCGATCGGCCTGCTCGAGCGGGCGGCCTCCGTCGGCGAGGGAGGCGGCCAGGTGTCCACGTGGCTGGGCCGCTGGTCCCCCGCGCCGGGGCGGAAGTGGCAGGAGTCCGTGTCCGACGTCGGCACCCAGGCCGCCGAGTCCGCGGCCCGGCGACGGCGGCGCTCCCAGGGCCGCTTCACCCGGAACTTCGTGGTGCAGGGCACCGCGGCCGAGTGGGCGCTGTGCTGGATGGGCGAGATCCGCCGTCGACTGCGCTCGGCCGGCATGCGCACGGAACTCGTGTTCTTCGTCCACGACGAGGTCGTCCTGCACGGCCCGGCCACGGAGGCCGAGGCCGTGCGGACGGTCGTGGCGGAGTCCGCGAGCGCCGCCGGCCGCCTGCTGTTCGGCCCCGCCCCCGTGGACTTCCCGCTCACCGTCTCCAGCGTGGGGTCGTACGCGGACGCGAAGTGAGGGGCGGCAGGGCATCGGTCGCGGTCACAGCCTCCGTGCGCCGCACCGGGCCGAGGACCCTCGGACCTGGCACGATGCGGGACGAGGGCCGATCCTGGAGAGCGCCCGAGACACCCTTGTGAAGGAGACCGCATGCCCGTCGCCCCGCGTCCGTCCGACGGCGCCGCGTCCTCGGTCTTCACCCCGCACCAGCAGCGCATCCTCGCGGTGCTCCTCATCCCGATCTTCATGTCCCTGCTGGCCGTGTCCAGCATCAACGTGGCCCTGCCCGCCCTGCAGCGGGGCCTGGACGCCAGCGACGCGGAGCTGCAGTGGGCCATCTCCGGCTACACCCTCGTGTTCGGCATGGTGCTCGTGCCGGCGGGCCGGGCGGGTGACCTCTTCGGCCGCCGCCGGCTGTTCCTGGTGGGCCTCGGCGTGTTCGCGCTCGGTGCGCTCCTGTCCGGCCTGGCGCCCACGGGCGTCCTGCTCGTGCTCGCGCGCCTGGTCATGGGCGTGGGCGCGGGCCTGCTCAACCCGCAGGTCACCGGCTTCATCCAGGGCGAGTTCTCCGGCGCCTCCCGCGCCCGGGCGTTCGGGGCGCTCGGCGCCGTCGTCGGGGTGTCCGTGGCGGTGGGGCCGCTGCTCAGCGGCGGGCTCATCGCGTGGCTCGGCGGCGACCTCGGCTGGCGCGCGACCTTTCTGGTGAACGTGCCCATCGCCCTCGGCGCCCTGATCGTGGCCCGCCAGTGGCTGCCGCGCACCGCCCCCGAGCGGGCGCGGCGTCCGGACCTGGACCCGGTCGGCGTCGTCCTGCTGGCCGGCGCCCTCGTGGCCGTCATGCTCCCGTTCCTGGACCGTGAGCTCGGGCCGTGGCGGTTCGTGCTCGTGCCCGTCGGCATCGGCCTGGCCGCCCTCTGGACACGCTGGGAGGCCCGCTACGCCCGACGGGGCCGCGCCCCGATGGTGGACCTGCGCCTGTTCCAGACCCGCAGCTTCGCGTGCGGCGCCCTGCTGATCGCCATCTACTTCACCGGCTCGACCAGCATGTTCGTGGTGATCGCCATGTTCATGCAGAACGGGCTGGGCTACCCGGCGCTGCACGCCGCACTCATCGGCCTTCCCTCGGCGGTCATGTCGAGCGTGATGTCCACCGTGGCCGGTCGCGTGGTGCTGCGCACGGGCCGGAAGATCGTCGTCCTCGGCATCGCGCTGGCGCTGCTCGCCGTCGTGGGCTCCATCGGGGTGGCGTGGGCCAACCGGGAGTTCGGCCTGAGCCCGTGGTGGCTGCTGCTCACCCTCGCCATCTTGGGTGCCGGGCAGGGGCTGGTGGTCTCCCCCAACCAGACCCTCAGCCTGGCCGAGGTCCCGCCGCGGCACTCCGGCACGGCCGGCGGCGTCCTGCAGACCGGCCAGCGCGTCGGCACGGCCGTCGGCACCGCCGTGATCGTGGGGGTGTTCCTGGGCGTCGCCTCCGGTGCCGACTGGGACGGGGCGTTCATGGCCGCCTTCACCCTGGTGGCGGGGTGCATGGCGCTCGCGCTCCTCGTCGCACTCGCGGACCTGCGCGGACCACGGACGGCGGCGCCCCGTGGCTGAGCCCCGCCCCGGCGACGTGCGCGTCACCCCCGGCCCCGGCGCACCCCGCGGGCTGGTCATCCCCGCGGGCGAACTCGTCGAGCGCTTCTCCCACGCCTCCGGCCCGGGCGGTCAAGGCGTGAACACGGCGGACTCGCGGGTCCAGCTCAGCCTGGACCTGGCGGCCACCTCCGCCCTCGACGACGTCCAGCGCGCCCGCGTCCTCGCACGGCTGGCACCCCGGCTGGCCGGCACGGTGCTCACCGTCAGCGTGGCGGAGCACCGGGCCCAGCGGCGCAACCGGGTGGCCGCCCGCGAGCGGCTCGCGGCGCTGCTGCGCGAGGCCCTGGCCCCGCCGACGCCGCGGCGGGCTACCAAGCCGACGCGCGGCTCTCGGCGGCGCCGCCTGGAGGCCAAACACCGTCGCTCCGAGGTGAAGCGCACGCGCCGCCGCCCCGGCCTCGACTGAGGCCGCTCGCCCGCCGGCCGCGCGGGCTCAGACGCGGGTGTTCTGCGATTCCGGGGCCAGGGGCGCGTGGGCGGGGTTGGACAGGGAGAGCACGACGGCGGCCACGCGCGGGTGTTCGAGGAGGGCGTCCTCCACGCGCTGGAGCAGGACCGCGGCCTCGCTCTCCCGCTCGTCCCCGGCCAGGTCCACGGCCCCGACGACGAAGAGCTTCTCCGGGCCGACGTACTCGAGGTGCAGGTAGCTCACGGAGAGCACCTCGGGCCGCTCCAGCAGCCAGCGCAGCACCCGGGTCCGGATCACCGGGTCGGCGACCTCGCCGACGAGGAACGCCATGTTCCGCGAGAGCAGGAAGATCGCGACGACCCCGAGCAGCACGCCCACGAGGATCGAGCCGGCGGCGTCCCACCGGGGGTCCCCGGTGAGCTGGTGCAGGGCGAGGGCGGCGGCCGCGATGGCCAGGCCGATCAGGGCCGAGGCGTCCTCCACCCACACGGCGCGCAGCGTGGGGTCCGAGGTCTGGCGCAGGAACGTGGCATCGCTGATGTGCCGCCGCTCCGCGTCGCGGCGGACGCGCCGGTGCGCGTTCAGGAACGAGATGCCCTCGAGCACGAACGCGACGGCGAGCACGATGTACGCGATCGTGTACTCCGCCTCCTCCTCGGGGGCGGACCAGGCCGTGATCCCGTGCCAGACCGAGACCGCCGAGCCCACCGCGAACAGGCCGAAGGCCGCGACCATCGACCACACGTAGGCCGCCCGCCCGTAGCCCAGCGGGTGCCGCGCGTCGGGGGCTCGGCCGGCCCGACGCTCCGCCAGCAGCAGGAAGACCTCATTGCCGGCGTCGGCCCAGGAGTGCGCGGCCTCCGCCACCATCGCGGCTGAGCCGGTGACCGCGCCCACGATCGACTTGACGACGGCGATCACCGTGTTCACGCCGAGGGCGATCAGGACGGTCAGCAGGCTCTCGCCGCCGGACTCGGCGGCGGGCGGGGCGACGGCGGGCGGGGTACGGGTCATCCCCCGAGTCTGCCCCTGCAGGCGGGTGCCGGGCCAGGCTCGCCATGTCCGGGTCCGCCGGTCCGGGAGCGCGAGAGGGGGTCCACGCGGATCGGCGTCGCCGAGCCCGTGAGGTCTCCGCGTGCGCGGCCTAGCGTGGGGCCATGACGGATTCTCCCCTGCACCTCGACCACCCCGACGCCCCCCGCATCATCGTGCTCGGCGCGACGGGCTACGCCGGATCCCTCGTCGTGGACGCCCTCGTGGCCCAGGGCGCACGGCCCGTGCTGGCGGGCAGGAACCGGGACTCGCTCCAGCACGCGGCGAGGCGGCACGACGGGCTGGAGGTCGCCGTCGCCGACGCCGGGGACCCCGCCTCGCTGAGGGCCCTGGTCACGGAGGGCGATGTGCTGGTCTCCACGGTCGGCCCCTTCGAACGCTACGGCCGACCGGTCGCCCGCGCCGCCGCGGAGCGGGGCGCGCACTACGTGGACTCGACCGGTGAGGTCGGCTTCGTGAAGGACCTCAAGGCGGACCTGGACGCCACCGCCCGACGCACGGGCGCCACCCTGCTGCCCGCCCTCGGCTTCGACTACGCGCCGGGCATGCTCGCGGGCGGGCTCGCGCTGGCGGAGGCCGGTGGACGCGCACGGTCCCTGCAGATCGGCTACTTCGCCGACGGCGAGCTGGACCCGCGCGTCGACCTCAGCCACGGGACGCGCCAGACGATGGTGGGCGCCCTCACCGAGCGGACGATCACGTGGCGCGGCGGGCGGCTGGCGACCACGGGCCCGGCCAGCCGGTCGGCCGTCTTCCGGGTCGACGGGCAGGACCGCCGCGGCGTGCTGTTCGGCGGCACGGAGTCCCTGTTCCTGCCGCGGATGCAGCCCGGCCTGGACGAGGTCGAGGTCTTCAACGGCTGGTTCCCGGCCCGGCCCACGCAGATCGGCGCCGCCGCCCTCGGCGCGGTGGGGTGGCTCCCCGGCGTCGCCCGCGGCGTGCAGGCCCTGCTGCGGCCCCTGGCCGGCGACCCGGGTGGCCCCGACGCCGCAGACCGGGCCCGCACGGGCTCCCGGGTCGGGGCGATCGCGCGCGACGCGGCCGGCCGCATCGTGGCGGACGTCCACCTGAGCGGCCCCAACGCCTACACGTTGACCGGGGACCTCATGGCCTGGGGCGCCCGGCAGCTCGCCGCAGGACAGGCCCGCGAGGCCGGCGTCGTCAGCCCGATCCAGGCGTTCGGCCTCGACGACTTCGAGACGGCCTGCACCGCGGCCGGTCTGGTGCGGGCATGATCCCGACGACTGACCCCGCCCACGGCCCTCAGCGGGGGCGACGCCGCGGGCGGCTGATCCAGGCCAGATAGGCGCTGCCGCCGGTCAGGGCGGCGCCGCCGGCGGCCACCACCGGCCCGGCGAAGCGGCCGAGCCGGTCCTTGTACGCCACGAGCACGTTCGTGCCGCCGGTGATCATCGCGGCCACCACCATGGCGGCCACCACCCGGTCGCCCGTCCGCTCGAGGCGCGTCACGAGCGGCTCGAGCTCGCTCGCGCGGACGGTGACGTCGATCCCGCCGTCGTCGATGCGTTCCATCACCTTGCGGGCGTACTCCGGCAGGTCGATGCCGAGCTCGGCCGCCGCGATCGTGGCCCGGCCGATCCGGCCCGCCACCCGCCGGGGGTCGAGGTGCTCCCCCACAAGGCGTAGGGCGAAGGGGTCGAGCACGCGGGTGTAGTCGAAGCCGGGGTGCAGGCGGCGGCCGATGCCGTCCACGATGATCAGCATCCGCAGCAGCTGCACGAGCTCGGGCGGCAGGGACAGCCGGTGGCGCCGCACCAGGGCGAAGATCTCCGAGACCAGCTGCGCCACGCGGATGTCCTCGAGCTCGCGCCCCTCGAGGCGGCCGACGATCCGGGCCACCTCCAGCCGGAGCCGACGGCGGTCCACCGGGCCGCGCGGCGGGGCGATGTCCAGCAGGGCCCGCACCAGCCCGTCGGTGTCCTGCCGGGCCAGCGCCATGGCCAGGCCCGCGAACCGGCGCCGGAGGGACGGGGAGATCCGCCCGACGGAGCCGAAGTCGATGAACCCGACGGTCCCGTCCGGCTCGATGAACAGGTTGCCCGGGTGCGGGTCCGCATGGAACACGCCGTGCTCGAACACCATGGCCAGCAGCACGTCGGCGGCCCGGTACGCCAGCTCCTCCCGGTCGATGCCGGCGGCGTCGAGTCCGGCCAGGTCGTCCACGCGCAGCCCGGAGAGCTCCTGCATGGTCAGCACGCGCGAGGTGGTCAGGTCCCACTCGATCCACGGGAACCGCACGCCCGGGGTGTCCCGGAAGCCGGCGGCGATCTCCTCGCAGGCCCGCGCCTCCACCACGTAGTCGAGCTCGGCGCGCAGCGAGCGGTCGAACTCGTCCACCATGGCCGGCACGTCCAGGTCGGCGAAGGTCCGTGAGGCCCGCGACCACGTGGCCGCCAGCGTCCGCAGGATCTCCAGGTCCGCCTGGGCCTGCTCCACCACACCGGGCTTGCGGACCTTCACGACGACGGCGCGCCCGTCGTGCAGGCGCGCACGGTGGGCCTGACCGATGGAGGCGGTGGCCAGGGGCGCCCGGTCGAACCAGGCGAACAGGGTGTCGACGTCGGCGCCGAGGTCCTCCTCGACCGTCCGGGCGACGGCCTCGAAGGGCACCGCCGTCGTGCTGTCCGTGAGGCGGGCGAACGCCGCGCAGTAGGCCTCGGGGAACAGGTCCGGGCGCGCCGAGATCAGCTGCCCGAGCTTCACGAAGGTGACGCCCAGCTCCTCGAACGTGCGCACGAACAGCTCGGGGCGGGCCTCGGCGTCGATGCCCAGGTGCGGCTCCCCCTCCTCGAGGGGCAGCCACCGGGAGAGCCCGGCCTGCACGGCCGTGGCCCTGAGGCCGTTGCGGGCCATGACGTGGGCGATCTCGCGGTAGCGCTGCAGGTGGAGGGCCATGGCGCCCACGCTACCGACCGCGCGGAGGGGTGAGTCTCGCCGCTCCGTCGGCGTACCGCAGGGCGCCCGGCCGGACCCGCGCGTCGGCCCCGATCCGCATCCCGTCCGCGAGCGCGCCCGCCGCCCGCAGCTCCCGCAGCCGCGCCAGCACCCGGTCCCGCACGTCCCACGGGCTGATCGTGTTGACGTTGATCTTGGTGGCGCCCTCGAAGCCGGCGAGGGTGGAGACGCGCCACTTGAGCATCACGCGCCAGGGCATCGGGGAGGCGACGCCGGGCGGGCGGGTGTGCCATTCCTCGTTGGAGGGGACATCGGGCCCGGTGGCCGCGTGGGCGGCGTGCAGCAGGTCGGAGACGGCGCGCAGCTCGGCCGCGGTCTGCCGCCACGGCTGCCCCACCGGGCTCGTGGAGTAGACCTCGACCGTCGGATACCGGTGGCCGAAGCCGGCGAACATCACGGCGTGCTCGTTCGCGGCGATCATCAGGTCGTGCGCCACGGCCACGTCCAGCGCGGCGTGGTTGAACACCTGCGGGTCCTCCCGCAGCCGGTCCAGGGCGGCGACGTTCTGCGCGCCGACCTCGTCGATGGCCACGAGCTGCTTGTGCAGGTGGTCGAAGGAGGCGCCGGCGGGCTTGAGCCAGTTCTGGAACACGGAGACGTACCGCACGGCGGGCGTGGTTGCGTAGAGGTCCCGCATCGCGTCGGCGGTCAGGGCCAGGAACGCGTGGTGCTCGTCCGGGGTGAGGGTGCCCGAGGAGGCCAGCTGGTGGTCGTCCACGGCCCCGTCGACGAAGTGCCGCCGAGCGATCACGACGTCGTGCGTGCCGCCGAAGAATGCGGCCGACGCCCCGATCAGCTCCGCCTCGGACATCGCCGCCGCCTCCTCGGCGGAGCGGCCGGAGGCGCGCAGCTTCGCGGCGACGACGGCGCGCACGTGGGCGCGGCCGGCCTCGGTGGCCAGGTACTCGTCACGGCGGCGGCGCGCGTCCGGGGGAAGTTCATAGCCGTGGTTGAGACGCCAGTAGTCGTAGCTGAGGATCTCGAAGAGGTTGGGGACCCGGCGAAAGGCCGGGGTCGTCTCCTCGAGCCGCTCCGCGGCCGGGTGCCGCAGGATCTGCCAGGCCGGGGCGCCGTCGTCGGCCCTCATGGAGACGATGCGTGACTTCTCCGGCGGCGTCTCCAGCATCCGGTGCTCGCAGAAGGCGCAGTGCCGGCCGTGCTGGGCGGGGTCGAGCGGCTGCGGGGCGGGCCGGACGAGGCCGAGCGGGCGGTGGCCGCGGCCGGGCACGGTCCAGACCTCGGTGCCGGTGAAGGGGTTGCGCTGCTTGACGGTGCCGTCCGGCAGTCGGGTGAGGGGCTCGCTCACAGACGGGTGCACGAGGCCAGGATACGAGGCGGTGCCGGCCCGGGCAGGCCGGCGCCGACGCGCCCGCCGGTCAGAACTCGAGCAGCACCTTGCCCTTGGCATGGTGGGATTCGAGACGCTCGAACGCCTGCTCCCAGTCGGCCAGGGGGTAGCGGCTGTCCACGGTCACGGCCAGCTCGCCGGCGTCCACGAGCCGGACGAGCTCGGCCAGGCCCGCCCCGTCCGGATGCATGAGGAAGAACTCGTAGGTCACCCCGGCCTTCTTCGCGGCCCGGCGCACCTTCGCACTGGCCACCCGGGAGACGACGGCGGCCAGCGGCCGACGCGACGGGCGCGCGGTCTCACGAAGGCTGCCGGGGCTCGGCGGGCCCGCGATGGTCACCAGCCGGCCGCCGGGCTCGATCGAGCCGAGCAGCTCGGCCATCTGATCACCGCCGATGAGGTCGAACACCTTGTCGAAGCGCTCGCCCCCCTCTGCGACGGTGCGGGCGCGATAGTCGATCACCGCGTCGGCGCCGGCCTCGCGGACGTACGGCTCACCCGCCGCGGAGGCGGTCACGGTCACGTGCGCGCCGCGCAGGTGTGCCAGGCGCGTGGCGATCAGCCCGACGCCGCCGGCGGCCCCGGTGATCAGCAGCCGCTCCCCGGGCCGCAGGTCCAGGTGCTCCGGGCCGAGTGCCTGCTGAGCGGTCAGGCCGGCGAGCGGCAGGCCGGCCGCGTCCGTCAGGGGCATGCGGGCGGGCGCGGCGGCCACCCAGTCCGCGCGCACCGCGGCCAGCTCGGCGAACGCCCCGTGGCCGGAGGGGTCCACGCGGGTGATGACCGCGTCACCCGGGGCGAACGCGGTCACCCCGGCGCCCACGGTCTCGACGATGCCGCTGAGCTCGTTGCCGGCGACCGTGGGGAAGTCGTCGGGGGCGATGGCCTTGAAGTCGCCTTCGCGATGCATCGCGTCGACGGGGTTGAGGCCGACCGCGCGGGTGCGGATCAGAACCTCGCCGGCGCCGGCCGTGGGGGCGGGGACGTCGGTGAGGGCCATGGCCTCACGGCCACCGTAGGACTGGAGGACGAGTGCTCGCATGCCGCCGAGCCTAGGCGCGCCGACCCGGAGTGCCGAGCCCTGTTCGCCGTCGTCGATCACGCAGGTCGGGCTCGGCGACCTCCGGCGTGATCATCCCCACGGCCACCCGTGACGCGGGTACGCTGATCGCTGTTCCACGTCACAGCGCTCTCGCTCGACTCGTCTCACCCGCACGGAGGCCTCACCCATGTCGTCCCGCATCCACCACCCCGGCCTCCGGTCGAAGGTGATGTCCGCCGCGGAGGCGGCGGCGTTCATCCAGCACGGCACCACCGTGGGCATGAGCGGGTTCACGGGGTCCGGCTACCCGAAGGCCGTGCCGATGGCGCTGGCCGAGCGGGCCAAGGAGCTGCACGCGCGCGGCGAGGAGTTCCGCATCAACCTCCACACGGGGGCGTCCACCTCCGCGGAGATGGACGGTGCGCTGGCCGAGGCGGACGCCGTCGCGCTGCGCACCCCGTTCCAGTCGGACCCGACGATGCGCGCCAAGATCAACGCGGGCGCGATCGAGTACATCGACACGCACCTGTCTCACCTGGCGCAGACCGTGTGGAACGGCTTCTACGGGCCCATGACCACCGCGGTGATCGAGGTGTCCGGGATCCGCGAGGACGGCCGTCTCGTCCCCAGCTCCTCCGTGGGCAACAACAAGTCCTGGATCGACCTGGCGGATCAGGTGATCCTCGAGGTCAACTCATGGCAGAGCGAGGACCTCGAGGGCCTGCACGACGTCTACTACGGCACCGCGCTGCCCCCGCACCGCACGCCGATCATGCTCACCCACCCCGCGGACCGCATCGGTGAGACGTACCTGCGGTGCGATCCGGCCAAGGTGGTGGCCGTCGTCGAGACCCACGCCCCGGACCGCAACTCCCCCTTCAAGCCCGCCGACGCGGACTCGATCGCGATCGCCCAGCACCTCGTGGACTTCTTCGAGCACGAGGTGGCCCAGGGCCGGTACGACGAGCGGCTGCTGCCGCTGCAGTCGGGCGTGGGCAACATCGCGAACGCGGTGATGTCCGAGCTGGTGAAGTCCCGGTTCACGGGCCTGTCCGCGTTCACCGAGGTGGTGCAGGACGGCATGCTCGACGCCCTGGACTCCGGCACCCTGGCGACCGCGTCCGCGACCGCGTTCTCCCTGTCCACCGAGGCCGCCGAACGGTTCAACGACAACGCCGCGAAGTATCGGGACAAGCTGATCCTGCGCACCCAGGAGATCTCCAACCACCCCGAGCTCGTGCGCCGCCTCGGCATCCTCGCCATGAACGGCATGCTCGAGGCCGACCTGTACGGCAACGTGAACTCCACGCACCTGATGGGCACGAAGATGATGAACGGTCTCGGCGGCTCCGGCGACTTCGCCCGCAACGCGTTCACGTCGTTCTTCCTCACCCCCTCCACGGCCAAGGGCGGGGACATCTCCTGCATCGTGCCGATGGTCTCGCACGTGGACCACACCGAGCACGACGTGCACGTGGTGGTGACGGAGCAGGGGCTGGCCGACCTGCGCGGCCTCTCCCCCAAGCAGCGCGCCCGCACGATCATCGACACGTGCGCGCACCCGGACTACAGGGAGCAGCTGCGGGACTACTTCGACCGCGCGATGCGCGAGTCGGGCGGCCTGCACACCCCGCACCTGTTGGGCGAGGCCCTGTCCTGGCACCAGCGCTTCCTCGAGACCGGGACGATGCGTCACGGCTGACGGCCCGCCGGTCCGGACACCTGCGGGACACCTGCGGGACACCTGCGACGGGGCACCCTACAGTGGGCCGCGCCTCGCGGCAGGGTGAGATCACGCCGGCTCCGGGCACGTGCCCGGAGCCGGCCCAGGGCCGCAGGACCGGCGACGGCGTCAGCCGCGCCCGCCCTGCTCCCGCTCGGGGATTCCCGCGGCCCACAGGGCGGCCGCGATGAGGGCGGGCTGGCCGAACAGCCGCGCCAGGCGGCGACCGTCCGTGTCCAGCCCGAAGCCGTCCTTGCGCTCGGCGTACTGCCCGATGTTCCCGGGGTAGATCGCGGTGTAGAAGGCCGCCAGGGCGGTGCCGGTCAGGCGGCGCTGCCCGGGGAGCGCCAGCAGAGCGGCCCCGAGGCCGATCTCGGCCACGCCGGATCCGAGCACCACGAGGTCTGCCGGGAGCGGGACCCACGAGGGCACCTGGGCGCGGAACTCACGGCGCGCCACGGTGAGGTGGGACAGCCCCGCGGCGGTCATGAACCCACCGAGGCCGAGGCGGGCGGCGGTCTGGGAGAGGGGGACGGACTGCCGGTGCTTCGTCATCACGCCTCCCCGAGCTCGAGGACGACGTCGATGTTGCCCCGGGTGGCGTTCGAATAGGGGCACACCTGATGCGCCTGCTCCATGAGGGCGCGGGCCTGATCCGCGGGGACATTGGGGATCACGACCTCGAGGGTGACCTCCAGGCCGAAGCCCTCACCCTGGCGGCCGATGCCCACGCGCGCGCCGACGGAGGAGTCGGTGATGTCGGCACGGGAGGCACGGGCGACCATCTGCAGGGCCGAGTGGAAGCACGCGGCGTAGCCGGCGGCGAACAGCTGCTCGGGGTTGGTGCCCTGGCCGGAGCCGCCCATTTCGGTGGGCACGGCGAGGTCGAGGTCGACCCGCCCGTCGGTGGTGCGGACATGGCCGTCGCGGCCGGCGCCGGTGCTGAGCGCCTCGGCGGTGTAGATGGTCTCCATGGGAGGTCCTTTCATCCGCCCGCCCCGTGCGGGACGAGTCGGCTCCAGCCTGCCACCCGGCTAGGTGTAGGAGGGCATGACGTTGTTGACTCGGGCCGGGGCCAGTGAGGCCGGAGGAGCGTCTCCGCAGGAGGTATGAGGCCGATGGTAGTTGTAGTGGTTCACCCACACCGCCAGGGCCTCACGCCGAGCTTGCTCTGAGGTGTACGGGCGGGCGTAGAGGACCTCGTCCACCATCAGCCGGTTGTACCTCTCCACCTTCCCGTTATGGCGCGGGGTGTAGGGGCGGATCCGGTGGTGCCGGCCCCCGAGCGAGACCACCTTCCGGGTGAAGTCCACGGCCCGGTAGTTGTTGCCGTTGTCCGTGATCACCCTGTCGATCCGGATCCCGTGGGCGGCGAAGAACGCCCGCGCCCGGCAGAAGAACCCGATCGTGGTCACCGCTTTCTCGTCCTCCAACGCCTCGGTGTAGGCCAGGCGGGTGAACCCGTCGATCGCCGAGTGCAGGTAGGTGTAGCCGACCCGTCGGCCAGGCCCGCGCTTGGCTGCTCGCGCGTTCTCGGAGTCCCGGCCGTGAGCACGCCAGCCGCCCCCCTCGGGGATGCGCCCGATCTTCTTCACGTCCAGGTGCACCATGTGCCCCGGCCCTCTCGCGGTGATCTTCTGGGGTCGTTGGCGCAGGTCTTCTCCGGCCGGGGTCAGGTCCCGTAGGCGGGAGATCCCGGCCCGGTGCAGCCACCGTCCCACGGTACGAAGACACACCCGGTGGCCCTCGGAGACGAGGTGGTGATGGATGCGGCGGGCTGACCACTTGCGCTCCCGGCGCAGGGTCTGGATCTGGGCCACCACCTCGGGGTCGAGCTGGGCAGGTGAACGGTGCGGCCGGCTGGGCAGGTCCTGAAGGCCGGCTTCTCCCTGGGCGCGGTAGCGGGCGACCCAGGTGGCCACCGTGGGCCGGCTCACCCGGAACTCGGCGGCCACGTGTGCCTGCGGGATCCCGTCGTGCAGGTGGCGGTGGACCATCCTGAGACGGCCGGTCGGGGTCAGGGGTGCGTTAGCGTGAGTCATGAGTGGGTCTTTTCGGGCAGGTGGGTTGTTGAGGAACTTCCATCCTGCGGGAGAGGCGGGCGTGTCAACTTGTCTGTGTAAGCGGGGTGGTCACAGGTAGGGGTTGATCCGGTCGGGGTAGGCCGCGGCGAGCTGGGCGAGGGCCTGCTTCCAGTTCGTGACGGCCTGACCTTCGACGAGCCGGCCCTGGGCTTTGCGCTGGCCGGCGGGTTTGCCCCGGTCCCGAGCGCGTTCGGCGGCGCGTTTGTCTTCGATGTTGCAGATCGCCAGCCAGAGCAGCTTCACCGCCGCCTCGGTCGAGGGGAAGTGGCCGCGGTTCTTGGTCACCTTCCGTAGCTGGAAGTTCAGCGACTCGATGCTGTTGGTCGTGTAGATGACCTTGCGGAGCATGGGTGGGAACTGCAGGAACGGGATGAACCGCTCCCAGGAGTTCGCCCAGGTCGCGGCTGCAGACGGGTACTTCGTGCCGAGCTCGGAGGCCTCGAACTCGGCCAGCGCCTTCCTCGCGGTCTCTTCGTTGGGGGCGGTGTAGATCGGCTTCAGCGCGGCGGCGACCTTCTTGCGGTCCTGGTAGGCCACGAACCGCATCGCGGCCCGGATCAGGTGAACCACGCAGGTCTGGACCATCGAGTCCGGCCACGTCGCCTCGACCGCCTCCGGCAGGCCCTTGAGCCCGTCGCAGCACACGATCAGCACGTCCTGCACGCCCCGGTTGGCGAGATCGGCGCAGACGTGGGCCCAGAACGCCGAGCCCTCGGTGTCCTGGACCCAGATCCCCAGCACGTGCTTGATGCCCTCGAGGTCCACGCCGACGGCGATGTAGGCGGCACGGTTGAGGACCTGGCTGTTCTCTCGGATCTTGATCCGGATTGCGTCGAGATAGATCACCGGATAGAACTCCTCCAGCGGCCGCGACTGCCACGCCAGGACCTCTTCGCTCACGGCGTCGGTGATGTTGGAGATCGTCTCGTGCGACAGGTCCGTGCCGATCGTGGAGGCCAGGTGGTGCTGGATGTCCCGGATCGTCATTCCGCCGGCATAGAGGCTGATGATCATGTCATCCAGGCCCCCGAGGCGCCGCTGGCCCTTGGGCACCAGGCGCGGGGTGAACGACCCGCCCCGGTCTCGCGGGACGTCCAGCTCGATCGGCCCGACCTCGGACTCCACGGTCTTCGGGGTGGTCCCGTTGCGGGAGTTGGCGTGCTTCAGCGCCTCGCTCGAGCCCTTCTCGTAGCCCAGATGGCTGGTCAGCTCGGCCTGCAGGCCCCGCTCGAGCGCGGCCTTGACCAGCGCGGGCACGAACCCGCCGTCACCGGTGAGCTCGACGCCGCCCGCGTCGATCTGCGCGAACAGGGCATCAAGCTGCCCTGAGGCTTTCAGCTGCTCGACCAGGTCCTGGCCCGAGGGCTCGCCTGGGTTCTTCTCGTCGATCATGGTCATGATTCTTACCGTTCCTCTCGGTACGGCTTACACAGACCATCTGACACGCCCGGAGAGGCCCGCTCGTCTCATCTCAGCCCGTACCCCGTGGCAAGAACCTCATGACCCACAACAGCTAGGTCGCGCGCAACCAAGTCGCTCCCCAGCGACCACTAGAATCGCTCCCATGGATGCCGCGCCGACCCCCAGCCTCGCCCTCGAGGACCAGCTCTGCTTCGCCCTGCACCGGGCGGCGCGCGCCGTCACGCGCGGCTACGGCCCCCTGCTCTCCCGCCTCGGCCTCACCTACCCGCAGTACCTCGTGATGCTCACCCTGTGGCAGGTGGAGAGTGACGCCTCGGCCGAGACGGAGGCGTCGACGTCGGACGCCGCCGGCGCGCTGGGGGTCGGCGCGCTGCGGGACCGGCTCGGCATGGACAACGGGACGATCACACCCCTGGTGCGGCGCCTGGCCGGCATGGGGCTCGTCACGCGGGAGCGCGACGTCCACGACGAGCGGCGCGTGCTGGTGCGGCTGACGGACGAGGGGCGGGCGCTGCGGGCGTCCGCCCGGACGGTCCCGGCGGACGCCCTCACCCGGATCCCCCTCGACGTCGCCGAGCGCCGGGCCCTCATGGACCAGCTGAACCGGATCACCGAGGCCGTCGGGCCACGCTGAGACGGCGGGAGCGGCCCGCGCGGAGCGCGGGTCAGCGCACCCGGTCCAGGATCGCCCGGGCGACGGCGTCCGCCTCGCGCTCGGGCAGCCAGTGGTCCGCGTCGAGCGCCACGAACCGGTACTCCCCCGCCACCTGCCCCGCCGTGAGCTCGGCGGCCCGCGGCCCCAGGGCCGCGTCCCGGGTGCCCCACACACACGTGGTGGGGACCGACACGGGCGCGCTGCGCGTGGTGGTCACCAGATCCGGGTTCGCCCGATACCAGTTCACCGGACCGCGCAGGCTCTGCGGGGTGGAGAACCGGCGGGCGTAGTGCTCCGCCCCGGGGACCTGCCCCCGCTGCAGCAGGGAGCCCAGCCTTCGCGAGAGGATCCGTTCGGGGAGGGCCGGTGCCTGGAAGGCGGCGATGTACCAGCTGCGGCGCAGCTGGTCCGGGCCGCGCAGGGCGCGGGCCAGGGCGGCCGGGTGCGGCGTGGACAGGACCGTCAGGGACGCGACGCGCTCGGGGTGGGCGGTGGCCAGCGCCCAGGCGACGGCGCCACCCCAGTCATGGCCGACGACGTGGACGCGCCGCGCCCCCGCCGCGTCCGCCAGCGCGACGGCGTCCCCCACGAGCGCCGGGAGGCGATAGGCCGCCGTCGCCCGCGGAGCGGCCCCCGGGGAGTAGCCGCGCTGATCCGGGGCGAGCGTGCGCAGCCCCGCGGCGTGCAGCAGCGGTTCGACATGCCTCCAGGACGTGGCGTCCTGCGGGAAGCCGTGCAGCAGCAGGACCACCTCCCCCTCGGCCGGCCCGCCGTCGCGGACGTCGAAGGTCAGGCCCTGATGCCGGAAGGTGTCCATGCCGCCCCCGAGTGCGCCGTCGCCCGTCACAGCCGGACGAGCATCTTCCCCGTGTTGGCACCCTCGAGCAGGTCGATGAACGCCTGGGGTGCGTTCTCCAGCCCCTCCCGGACGGTCTCGTCCCACTGGATCTTCCCGGCGGCGACCCACGGGCCCACGCGCTCCAGGAACTCGGGGCGGACCTGCGCTGCGTACTTCTGCAGGACGAAGCCGCGCAGGGTCAGGCACTTGCCGATCGCCAGGGCGAGGTTGCGCGGGGCGGCCGGCGGCTCCGTCGAGTTGTACTGGGCGATCGCGCCGCACATCGCCACGCGGCCGTCGACCCGCATCGCGGCGATGGCGGCCTCGAGGTGGTCGCCGCCCACGTTGTCGAAGTAGACGTCGATGCCCTCCGGCGCCGCCTCGGCCAGCAGATCGGTGGGCGAGCCGTCGTGGTAGTCGAACGCGGCGTCGAAGCCCAGCTCCTTCACCCGCGCCACCTTCTCGGGCGTGCCCGCCGAGCCGACCACGCGCGAGGCGCCCAGCAGGCGGGCGATCTGGCCGGCGACCGAGCCGACGGCCCCCGCGGCGCCCGAGATGAAGACGGCGTCGCCCTCCTGCATCTCGGCCACGTGCACGAGGCCGGTGTAGGCGGTCAGACCCGTCATGCCCAGCACGCCCAGGTAGGTGCTGTCCGAGAACTGGGAGGTGTCCACGACCTGGACGGTGTCGCCGTCGAGGACGGCGTGCTCGCGCCAGCCGAGGCCGTGGAGCACGGACGTGCCCTCCGGCACGTCCGCGTGGCGCGAGGCGATCACGGTGCCCACCGCGCCGCCGTCGAGGGGGGCGTCGAGCTGGAACGGGGGCACGTAGGACTCGACGTCGTTCATGCGGCCGCGCATGTACGGGTCCACGGACATCACGGTGTTGCGCACGAGGACCTGGCCCTCGGCGAGCTCGGGGAGCTCGACCTCCGTGAGGCGGAAGTTCTCCGGCGTCGGGGCGCCGTGGGGGCGGGAGGCGAGGTGGATCTCGCGCGTGCGGGTGGGGGTGCTCATCGAGTGGTCTCCTCGGGGTCGAAGTGGTGGGCTCGGCGGGGGGGGTCAGCGCGCGAGCAGGTCGAGGACGCGGCGGGCGGCGTCGGCGGAGGAGGCCGGGTTCTGACCGGTCACCAGGGTGCCGTCCGTGACCACGAAGCTCTCCTGATCCGGGCCCTTGCGGTAGTCCGCGCCGGCGGCGATCAGCGAGTCCTCGACGAGGAACGGGACGACGTCCGTCAGCTGGGCGGCCTCCTCCTCGCCGTTGGTGAACCCGGTGACCTGACGGCCGCGCACGAACGGGGTGCCGTCGGCGGCGGTGATCGGGTGCAGGATCCCGGGCGCGTGGCAGACGAGGCCGAGCGGGCGCCCGGCCGCGTCGCTGTCGAGGATGATCCGCGTGGAGTCGGCGTCGGACACCAGGTCCCACAGCGGGCCGTGACCGCCCGGGTAGAAGACGGCGTCGAACCCGTCCACGTCCACCTGCGCCAGGGGCGTGGTGTGGGCCAGGGCGGCCTTGGCCTCCTCGTCCTGGTCGAACCGGCGGGTGGCCTCGGTCTGCATCTCCGGCTTCGAGCTCGTCGGGTCGATGGGCGGCTGGCCGCCGCGGGGCGAGGCGAGGGTGACCTCGTGGCCGGCGTCCGTGAAGACATAGTAGGGCGAGGCGAACTCCTCGAGCCAGAACCCGGTCTTGCGGCCGGTGTCGCCCAGCTGGTCGTGCGAGGTGAGGATCATCAGGATGCGGGACATGTCTGGGGCCCTTTCGTCGGTGGGGACTGAACTCTCATGGTCGTACACAACCGAATCTCGGGCAAGGGTGACGGTGCCCGGGTCGTCAGCGCTCCGTCACCCGCCCGTCCTGGACCTGCCAGCGACGGTCGGTGCGGACGGTGTCCAGCATGCGGCGGTCGTGGGTGACGAGCAGCAGGGCGCCCTCATAGGTCTCCAGGGCCTGTTCGAGCTGCTCGATGGCCTCCAGGTCCAGGTGGTTGGTGGGCTCGTCGAGCACCAGGACGTTCACCCCGCGGGCCTGGAGCAGGGCCAGGGATGCCCGGGTGCGCTCGCCGGGCGAGAGCTCGTCCACGGGGCGGTTCACGTGGTCGGCCTTGAGGCCGAACTTGGCCAGCAGGGTGCGCACCTCCCCGGAGGCCATCTCGGGCACGAGCGCCTCGACGGCCGCGGCGAGCGGGACGGTCCCGGCCAGCAGCGAGCGCGCCTGGTCGATCTCCCCGATCTGCACGCTGGACCCCAGGGCGGCCGTGCCCTCGTCCGGGGCCTGGCGGCCCAGCAGCGCGCGCAGCAGGGTGGACTTGCCGGCCCCGTTGGGCCCGGTGATGCCGATCCGCTCCCCCGCGTTCACCTGGAGGGACACCGGGCCGAGCGTGAAGCCTCCCTGCCGGAAGACGGCGTCGTTGAGGGTGGCGACCACCGAGCTGGAGCGCGGCGCCGCACCGATGGTGAACTCCAGCCTCCACTCCTTGCGCGGCTCCTCCACCTCCTCCAGGCGCGCGATGCGGCTCTCCATCTGCCGGACCTTCTGGGCCTGCTTCTCGCTCGACTCACTGTTGGCCCTGCGGCGCAGCTTGTCGTTGTCCGGGGACTTCTTCATCGCGTTGCGCACGCCCTGGCTGGACCACTCCCGCTGGATGCGGGCGCGGGAGACGAGGTCCTGCTTCTGCTCGGCGAACTCCTCGTACTTCTCCCGGGCCTGGCGGCGCAGGGTGGCCCGCTCCTCGAGGTAGGCCTCGTAGCCGCCGCCGTAGACGCGGTTGGTGCGCTGGGCGAGGTCGAGCTCCAGGACGCGGGTGACGCAGCGGGCCAGGAACTCGCGGTCGTGGCTCACCAGCACGACGCCGCCGCGCAGCTCCTGCACGAAGGCCTCCAGGCGGGTCAGACCGTCGAGGTCCAGGTCGTTGGTGGGCTCGTCCAGGAGCACGACGTCGAAGCGGGAGAGCAACAGCGCGGCGAGGCCGACGCGGGCGGCCTGCCCACCGGAGAGGGAGGTCATGAGGACCTGTTCCGGGGAGGCGGAGAGGTCGAGGCCGAGGTCGGCCAGGACGGCGGGGATGCGCTCCTCCAGGTCCGCGGCGCCGGAGGCCAGCCAGCGGGTGAGGGCGGTGTTGTAGCGGTCTGCGGCGGCGTCCGTGACGTCCGGGTCCGCCAGGCCCGAAGCGGAGGCGTCCATCTCTCGAGTGGCCTCGGCGCAGCCGGTGCGGCGGGCGATGTACCCGGCGACCGTCTCCCCCGGCACCCGCTCGCGCTCCTGCGGCAGCCAGCCCACGAACGCGTCGGCCGGGGCCAGGCTGACCGTGCCGGCCTGCGGCGCGAGGTCCCCGCCGAGGATGCGCAGCAGGGTGGACTTGCCCGCGCCGTTGGCCCCCACGACGCCGACGACGTCCCCGGGCGCGACCGTGAGGTCCAGATCCTCGAAGAGCGTGCGGTGGCCGTGGCCGCCGGCGAGGCCGGAGGCGACAAGGGTGGCGGTCATGGTGCTCCTGACGGAAGTGCGGCGGGCGTCAGGCCATTCTGCCGCGACTGAGCTCCACGAGCTTCTCGGCCCGGGCGCGCGTCGCCTCCTCTCCCGCCGCGATGGCGACGCCGGAGCTGCGGAAGTCCGCGACCGTCATCCCCTCGATCGGCGGGCTGATGAGCACGTCCGGCCGGTAGAGCGAGAGCCGGACGGTGGTGAGCTGGGCCTGCATGACGTCGATCGCCCGCATGGCCTGGCGCAGCGACGTGGCGGGCGAACGGCGGGTGCGGGTGCGCGCCCCGGGCTCCGGCCGCTCCAGGGGCTCGAGCGTGGTGGCATCGACGGCGATCACCCGCTGCGCGCCCAGGAAGCGCACCCCGTCCACCGGGATCTGGTTGAGGATGCCGCCGTCCACCAGCACGGAGTCCCCCACGGTCACCGGCTCCAGCGCGCCGGGGTAGGCGGTGGTCGCCTGGATCGCGGTGATGAGGTCCCCGGTGTGCAGGTAGCGGGTCTGGCCCTCGACGACGTCGGCCGCGGTGAGCACCAGGGGAATCTGCAGCTCCTCGAAGGTGTCCGGGAGCAGCTCGCGGAGCCAGGCCCGCAGCCTCTCGCTGGAGAGGATGCCGCCGGTCAGGCCCCAGTTGATGAGCCGCGGCCAGTCCACGCTCCGCTCGATCTTCTCGAGCGAGGCGGCGTCATGACCGGCGGCTATGAGCGCGCCGAGGAGGCCGCCCATGCTCGTTCCCGCGAGCACGTCCGGGCGGATGTCGAGCTCCTCGAGCACCCGCCAGACCCCGATGTGGCACAGCCCGCGCGCTCCTCCGCCGCCCAGGGCGAGGCCCAGCCGACCCGTGGGCCGTTCGTCATGCATCATCGGCCCAGTGTGCCACGGACATGACCGTGAAGGGAGCGATGCCGGTCAGTCCGTCTCCGGCAGGCCGGCGGCCCACAGGGCGGCGGCAGACGAGGGCGCGGAACGCCTGCATCGGTCCCTCACCGTCCTGACGACCACCGGGTTCCTGGGCGGCGTCGAGATCACGATCGGCCTGCTCGCGTACCTGCTCACGCTCCACGAGACGGGCAGCCACCTTCTGGCCGGACTCGCGTTCTCCATCGGCCTGGTCAGCCTGTTCCTCGCCCACTCCGAGCTCTTCACGGAGGGGTTCTACTACCCGATCACCGCGATCGCCGCCGGCCGGGGCACGTGGATGGAGCTGCTGCGTCTGTGGGCGGTGACCCTCGTGATGAACCTCCTCGGCGGCACCGTGATGATCGCCCTCGTGGTGGCGGGGTTCCCCGACCTGCACGGCACCCTGGCCGAGAGCGCCCACCACTTCCTGGACATCGGCTTCAGCTGGCAGGGCGCCGCCCTGGCGGTCCTGGCCGGGGTGGCGATCACCCTCGTGACGCGGATGCAGGCCGGGACGGACAGCCCGACGGCGATGATCGTCGCGTCCGTCGCCGGAGCCATCGTCCTCGCCGGCGGTTCGCTCTTCCATTCGGTGATGGACTCGATCCTCATCATCGGAGCCATCCTGTCCGGAGCGCACGGCGTGGGGTGGCTCGAGTGGCTCAGTTGGGTGTGGTGGGTGATCCCCCTGAACATCCTCGGCGGGCTGGCGCTGACGACGGCGCCGCGCCTGCTGCGTTCCAAGGAGGTGCGGGAAGAGACGGGGCGGTGAGGGCAGGGCCCGAATGACAGGGATCAGACGGCGTCCCGCGTCCCGTCGGCGGCGGGCTCGGGCAGCTCCTCGGTCACCCGGGAGGTGTTGGGGAAGACGAAGCGGTAGCTGAGACCGGCGACCGCGGCGCCCAACAACGGGGCCACGAAGAACAGCCAGACCTGGCCGAGGGCGTCCCCGCCCGCGAACAGGGCCACGCCGAAGGAGCGAGCGGGGTTCACGGAGGTGTTCGACACGGGGATGGAGATCAGGTGGATCAGCGTGAGGGTCAGGCCGATGGCCAGCGGCGCGAAGCCGGACGGAGCACGGCGGTCCGTGGCGCCGAGGATGACGTAGAGGAACACGGCGGTCAGCAGCACCTCGGTCAGGAACACCGCGCCCATCGAGTAGCCCGCGGGCGAGAGTTCGCCATAGCCGTTGGTGGCCAGGCCGTTCTCCGCAAGCGAGTAGCCCGGACGACCGGAGGCGATCGCCAGCAGCACGCCGCCGGCCGCCACGCCGCCCACGAGCTGGGCGATCCAGTACGGCACAGTGAGCTTCCACGGCAGACGACCCGCGAGCGCCGCACCCAGCGTGACGGCCGGGTTGAAGTGACCGCCGGAGATGTGGCCTACGGCGTAGGCCATGGCCACCACGGTCAGGCCGAAGGCGAGGGCGACGCCGAGGAAGCCGATGCCCATGTTGACGCCTGTGGCGTCGTCGATCACGGAGGCGGAGAACACGGCCGCACCGGCGCCGCCGAAGACGAGCACGAAGGTGCCGAGGAGCTCGGCGGAGAGCTTGGAGACGAGCGGGGAGTCGTTCATGGTGGTCCTGTCAGAAGGTCTGGGGGGTGGGATCCTTTCGCTACGGTACCCGAGCCGGGGCATCCTCCCCGGAGGGTCCTCGACCTCTTCCGCTGCCACGGCAGCGCCGTCCGTGGGACCGTCCCGCCGTTGCCTGGGCGCACCGTCTCGTCCCGCGTCCACTCTCCTGGCCGGGCCGCCACGATCACCTCCGCAGATCAGACGGCGGCCCTCATCCAGGACGGGGACGCCGCCGGGCACCGCTCGTCCGGCCGGGGGCCGGGCCTCAGCCCGCCGGCTGATCCACCCCCGCGGCGGGACGCCCGTCCTCCAGGTAGACGCAGTGCGCGGCGTCCCAGGCGGCGTCGACGCGGCGGGCGATCGCCGGGCGCAGGAGCTTCCGGGCCTCCTGGCGCGTCACGAAGCGATGCTCGGAGGCCTCGTCCTCCTGCAGGCCGATGGCGGCGACGTCCGCGGCAGTGAGCGGGTGGACGGCGCGGAAGAGGAAGCGCAGGCCGGTCCGGCCGTTGGCTTTGCTGGGCCGCGTGTCGACGGCGACGAGCCGCCCGGCGGTCACCTCCAGGCCCGTCTCCTCCCGGACCTCGCGGCGGCAGCCGTCCCAGGGGGTCTCGCCGTCGTCCTCCATGATCCCGCCGGGGATGGTCCACCCCTTCTTGTAGGTGGGCTTGAGCACGAGCAGGCGGCCGGCCTCGTCGAAGAGGAGGCAGCCGCAGGAGACGGGGACGGAAGGAATCAGGAAGGACATGGCGCCAGCCTAGAGGCGGGCGCCGGCGGGGCGCTGGCCGGCGGGCTCGTGCCCCGCGCGGCGGGCGCGCACCGTGCGGACGGCCAGGATCAGCCAGGCGAGCACGGCCAGCGCGGCGAACACCGCGGGCAGCACGTGCCCCAGGAGCACGGAGGAGGCGACGGCGGCGAGGAACGCGGCCAGGTTGAGGACGACGTCGTACATCGGCGCGATGAACCGCCGGTTCACCACGTGGAGCCCGGCGATCGCCACGCCGCACGCGAACGTCACCGAGAGCAGGAGGTTGACTACCGGGGGAGGGTATCAGCGGCGGTCGAGTCGGACGGCCTCGAGCATGCGGCGGTCGTGGGTGACCAGCAGCAGGGCGCCGTCCTAGGCCTCGAGGGCCTGCTCCGGGCGTTCGAGGCCTGCAGACGGGCGTCAGCCTTGCCGGGCATAGGCGTGCTCGCGTTGCGTCACTGACCCTTTGCGTCATGGCCGCGAGGCTTTGTCCGCGAGAGGCGGGCATCCCCTCGCTACGCTGAGGCCATGGCGACGGTACTTCTCGTGCGGCACGGCCGCACCACGGCCAACGCGACCGGACTGTTGGCGGGCCGCACCCCCGGGGTCAGCCTGGACGATCATGGACGGGAGCAGGTGGCCCGCACCGGGGATCGGATCGCGGCCGTGCCCGTGGCCGCAGTGGTGGCCAGCCCCCTGGAGCGGTGCGCGCAGACGGCCCACGCCCTCCTCGATCGCCAGCCGGAGACGGTGCCCTCGCTGGTCGACGACGACCTCACCGAGTGCGACTACGGCCAGTGGCAGGGACGCGCGCTCAGCGACCTGGCCACCGAGCCCCTGTGGGCGACGGTGCAGACCCAGCCGTCCGCCGTCGTCTTCCCCGGCGGGGAGTCCATGGCGGGCATGCAGGCCCGCGCGGTGGCGGCGATCCGCCGGCACGACGCCGCCGTCGAGGCCGAGCACGGGCCCGGGGCGGTGTGGGTGGCGGTGAGCCACGGGGACGTCATCAAGTCGATCCTGGCCGACGCGCTCGGCACGCACCTGGATCTGTTCCAGCGGATCGAGGTGGGACCCGCCTCCGTGTCCATCGTGAGCTACGGGCCGAGCCGCCCGCGGGTCTGGGCGACCAACACCGACGCCGGGGACCTGTCCTGGCTCTCGGCCCTCGGCCCGTCCGACGACGCCCCGGTGGGCGGCGGCGCGGGCACCGGCCCCGGCGCGGTGGACGAGCGGACGCCTAGGATCGTGGCATGAGTGATGCACCTGCCCCCGCCCATGAGTTCGACTGGCCGGATCGGGTCGTGATCGGGACGCTCGGGCGTCCCGGAGCCCGCACGTTCTACCTGCAGGTGCGCACCGGGCCCCGGCTGGTGAGCCTGGCCCTGGAGAAGCAGCAGTCGGCCCTGATGGCGGAGATGCTCGACGAGATCCTCGACGATCTGATGGCGTTGGAGGGCAATCCGCACAGCGTCCCGGCCAGCACGCCCGTGGAACTCGTGGACAACGATCCGCTGGACCCGGTGCAGGAGTGGTTCCGGGTGGGGGCCATCGGCCTGGGCTGGGACCCCACCACCGCGCAGGTGCTCATCGACGCGCACCCGCTGACCGACGACGACGCCGCCCCGGCGCTCGAGGCGGACGCCGAGGCCGTGCGCGTGCGGATGCCCGTCGGTGCCGCCCGGGCGTTCGCCCGCCGCACCCGGGAGGTCGTGGACGCCGGGCGCCCGATCTGCTCGGACTGCGGCCAGCCCATCGACCCCGACGGCCACGACTGCACTCTCCCCGACTCCTGATGAGCGCCGCGGACGTGCCCGCCGGCGAGCTGATGTCCGGGGAGCTGACGCTCACCGGCCGCATCACGACGGCGTCCAACGCCACGTTCCTCGGCGCGATCGGTGACACCCCGGTGGTCTACAAGCCGGTGGCCGGCGAGGCCCCGCTCTGGGACTTCCCCGCCGCAACCCTGGCCCGCCGGGAGGTGGCCGCGTCCCTGGTGTCCGAGGCGCTGGGGTGGGACATTGTGCCGCGCACCTGGCTGCGCGACGGCCCGTTCGGTAAGGGCATGGTGCAGCTCTGGCAGGAGCAGGATCCTGAGCAGGACGCCGTGGACCTGTTCCCGGCGGACGAAGTGCCGGCCTCGGGATGGCTCACGGTCCTGGAGGGTGAGGACGAGGGCGGGAATCGGCTGGTCCTGGCCCACGAGGACTCGGCGGCGCTGCGCCGCATGGCGGTGTTCGACGTGCTCGTCAACAACGCCGACCGCAAGGGCGCCCACATCCTCGCCATGCCCGGCGGCCACCGCCACGGCGTGGACCACGGGCTGACGTTCCATGTGCAGGACAAGCTGCGGACCGTGCTCTGGGGGTGGCTGGGCGAGGCGCTGAGCGAGGAGGAGCGCGACGGCGTCGCCCGGGTTCTCGACGGGCTCGACGGTGAGCTGGGGCAGGGGCTGGCGGAGCTGCTGGGTGCCGAGGAAGTCGAAGCCCTTGCCGCACGCTGTGCCCAGTTGCTCGACGACGGGATCTTCCCTGCCCCGAGCGGGCTGACGCCGGCCGTGCCCTGGCCGCTGTTCTGACGGGCCTGAGGCGTCAGCGCGGCCGGCTGATCGTGAAGTCCAGCGAGTTCTCGCCGACGGCGCGGCACAGCAGCGCGCTGTCGCCGATCAGGAGCGTCTGCCCCGCTCCGCAGGAGTAGGTGCCCCCCTCGGTGCCGCCGGCGGAGAAGGTGGCCGTCCCCTCAT
This sequence comes from Micrococcus sp. iso_239, assembly GCF_056173395.1. NCBI lineage: Bacteria > Bacillati > Actinomycetota > Actinomycetes > Micrococcales > Micrococcaceae > Micrococcus > Micrococcus sp. iso_239. Next base: position 1,786,859 of record NZ_CM149672.1, read on the forward strand.
CGCTCGCCGTCTCGAGCCGGAATCGCTCGCCGACGCTGCCGAGGATCGGCCCGGAGACGGGGAAGGGCAGGTCCTGGAACGCGTTGCCTGACACGGAGATCCCGCAGCTGCGCACGGTGGTATCTGTGGAGCACGTCGAGGTCCACGTCTACGTCTGGCAGCGCCCGAGGGCCGCGGCGCTCAGGCCGAGGCCCACGAGCGAGATGGTGACTCGTGTGCGCACGGCGCCCACCCGATCGGAGATCCCAGCGGGCGTCCAGCGCGGCCGCAGGGACGGCGGGTGCACTCAGTCCACGAGCCCCGCCGCGGCACCGGCCGCGCGGTAATCCGCGGCGAGCGAGTCCAGGGTGGCGTGAGCGTTGAGCCCGCTGGGGTTCGGCGCCACGAACAGCCGCGTGCCCGGCCACGGCGTCTGCTGCTCCCCCAGCGCCGCCTTCGGACGTCCGAAGGCCTGCCGGTAGGCCGTCACCCCCAACACGGCGACGACGGCCGGCGCATGCGCTGCCACGAGCGCGTCCAGGCGGGCGGGGGCGGCGGCGAGATCCTCCGCGGTGAGCTCGTCGGCGCGGGCGGTGGCACGCGGGACGAGGTTGGAGATCCCGATGCCGCGGGCGTGCAGCTCGGCGAGGTCCTCGGCCTTGTAGCCGTCGGAGGCGTCGACCAGGTGTCGGGTGAGCCCGGCGCGGTGCAGGGCCGGGTAGAAGCGGTTGCCGCGGCGGGCGAAGTGCGCACCGGTGGCGGCGCTCCACAGGCCGGGGTTGATGCCGATGAACAGCAGCCGCAGCGGGTCCGGCAGCAGGTCGGGGACGGTGCGGTCGCGGAACTGCTGGAGCTCGGCCTGGGTGAAGCGCATGTCAGTAGTGATACCTCGCCTGGAGGATGATCAGGTCCTCGCCGTCGACGAGGTAGACGAGCCTGTGCTCCTCCGTGATGCGTCGGGACCATGCCCCGGCTGCGCCGTACTTCAGCTGCTCGGGCTTGCCGATCCCCTCGAAGGGATCACGCAGGGCGGCGTCAATGAGGGTGTTGATCCGGTTGAGAACCTTGCGGTCCGTGGTCTGCCAGTGCGTGTAGTCCTCCCAGGCCGAGCGGTCCCACACGAGGCGCACTCAGGCGTCCCCGTCCATGCGGTCCAGAGCGTGCTCCTCGACGCTCCCTGCGCGGGCGCGCTCGTAGGCGTCCAGCAGCCGGCGGGCGTTGGCCGGGGAGCGGAACAGGTAGGCGGTCTCCTGCCAGGCGGCGTACTCGTCCGCGGGCATGAGGACGGCATTCCCCTTGCGGGAGACGATCTCCACGGCGTCGCGGTCCGCATTCACTCGCTCGATGAGCGGGAACAGGGTCTTGCGGGCTTCACTGGCGCTGATGGACATGCTGGCCTCCTCGGGTGCGATGTGGTACTTGCTTATGGTACCAGTCGGTGAGGTGGAACTCAGGAGGCACCCTGCGGGATGCAGAGGGCCATTGAGACGGCCGAACCCTGTTCGTCAGAACATCGCCGCTGAAGTCCCATCGGTCCTACTCTGGCTGGAATCCCCTGCCGCACAAAGGACTTCCGATGACTGGAATACCGTTTCTGCTCGTCTTCATCCTCGCCATCGCCCTGATGATCGTCATGATCTCCCGATGGAAGATCCACCCCTTCCTCTCGATCATGGTCGTCGCCTTCGCCTTGGGGATCATCGGTGGGATCCCGCTGGTGAAGTCGACCGGCGCCGAAGGGGAAGCGCCCGTCAAGGGCATCGCCGACGTGATCGGGGAGGGATTCTCCGGGATCTTCACCTCGATCGGCATCGTCATCATCCTGGGCACGCTCATCGGACTCATCTTGGAGCGCACCGGCGGTGCCTTCAGGATCGCCGATGCGCTGGTGAGGGTCGTCGGCAAGCGCTACCCCGTCCTGGCTATGCAGCTCATGGGCTGGGTGGTCTCCATCCCCGTGTTCTGCGACTCCGGATTCGTCATTCTCAACCCCATCCGCAAGGCCCTGGCCCGTCGCACCGGGGCGTCACCCGTGGCGATGACCGTGGCCCTGGCCGCGGGCCTGTACACCTCGCACGTCTTCATTCCACCGACCCCGGGGCCCATCGCAGCCGCCCAGAACCTCGGCATCGGCGACCACCTTCTGTTGGTGATCGGCCTCGGCGTCCTCGTCTCGATCCCCGCACTCCTCGTCGCGTACCTGTACGCCCTCTACATCGGCAAGCGGGTGACCTCCCCTGAGGAGACCGGCACGGAGGACGCGGACGAGCTCGAGGCGGCCTACGACGCGCTACGCCGGTCCTACGGGCGGATGCCTGGGACTGCTGCCTCCTTCGCGCCCATCATCGCCCCCATCCTGCTCATGGCTCTCGGCTCGCTCGCATCCGTCCTGAAGTGGACCGGCCCCGCGGGTGACTTCGCCCGATTCCTCGGCACGCCGATGATCGCCCTCGCCGTCGGCACCCTCTGCGCAGTCGGCCTGCTGTTCAGCGTGCGCCGTGGCGAGACGTTCTACGACCTGACAGAGGAGACCCTCCGGGTTGTCGGCCCCATCCTGTTCATCACGGCGGCCGGCGGTGTGCTGGGGCGCGTCATCGCCGCCACCGACCTCGTCACCTTCATCGAGAGCAACGCTGCACAGTTGTCGGTCATCGGACTGTTCTTCCCCTTCCTCGTCTCCGCCGTCCTGAAGACCGCGCAGGGCTCCTCCACAGTGGCACTCACGACCACGTCGGCCATGGTCTTCCCGATGATGCCTGCACTGGGCTTCGAGACCCCGGTGGCCAGCGCGCTCGTGGTCATGGCCATTGCGGCCGGCGCCATGACCGTCTCCCACGCCAACGACTCGTACTTCTGGGTGGTCACCAACTTCAGCGGCATGACGCCCTCGCAGGGCTACCGCACCCAGACGATGGTCACGCTTCTGATGGGACTCACCTCCATCGTGTTCATCTGGCTCCTCGGCCTCGTCCTCGTCTGACCCCGTCACCTGACTCAGGAGATCCACGCGTGCAGCGCATCATCGTCATCCCAGACTCGTTCAAGGGGGCCCTGTCGTCGCGGGAGGCGGGCTCCGCGATCGCCGCGGGTCTCGCGTCGGTCACCGACGCCGAAGTTCTCGTGGTGCCCATCGCCTACGGCGGGGAAGGCACCGTCGAGGCCTTCGTGGCCGCCGCAGGGGGCGCCTTGCGATCCGCGACCGTCTGCGGGGTGTTCTACGGCGAACGCGTGCCCGTCCACTACGGACTGATCGACCCGGACGTGGCGGTGGTCGAGACAGCCTCATGTGCCGGGCTCCCTCTCGCCTCCGGACGCGAGGACACGGGACGGGCCACGACGTTCGGTGTCGGTGAGCAGATCCTCGACGCGGTGTCCGCTGGCGCGGGCAGAGTCATCGTCGGGGCAGGCGGGAGCGCCACGACGGACGGCGGCACGGGCGCTGCCGCAGCCCTCGGCGTCCGGTTCCTGGACGCCGCAGGTGAGGAGTTCGTCCCCACCGGCCACACCCTCACCCGGATTGCGCGGATCGACTCCAGCCCGGCACGAGACCGGCTCCGCGACGTCGACGTGGAGGTGATGTGCGACATCAGCAACCCCCTCACGGGATCGCAGGGTGCAGCCCACGTGTTCGGCCCCCAGAAGGGGGCGGATCCTGCATCAGTGGCGAGCCTGGACACCGGACTGGTCCATCTCGCGGGCATCGTCGAACGAGACCTCGGGGTCGCGATCGATGCGCTCCCCGGTTCGGGGGCGGCGGGAGGTCTGGCCGGTGGCCTGCACGCCTTCATCGGGGCCACCTTGAAGCCGGGCATCGACGTCGTCCTCGAGACGGCGGGTTTCCACGACCTCGTGAAGACCGCTGACCTCGTCATCACCGGGGAGGGGCGCATTGACGGTCAGTCCTTGGCCGGGAAAGTGCCGATCGGCGTGGCCCAGGCCGTGCGCGCAGCCGGTCGTGCGATCCCGGTGATCGTCCTCGCCGGCTCCGTGGGACAGGACACGGACACCCTCTACGACGAGGGCATCACCGCGATCGTGCCCATCGGCCGCGGGCCCCAGGACTTGGCGACAGCGATCCGTCGTACGGCAGAGGACCTGACCGCGACCGCCCGCGACGTCGGGCGGCTGGTGATGGCCTGCTCCCCCGCCGGGCTCAGACGTTGAGGAGGGTGAGGGCGGGCATCGGCTGACCCTGGCCCACGAGGACTCGGCGGCGCTACGCCGCATGGCGGTGTTCGACGTGATCCTCAGCAACGCCGACCGCAAGGGCGCCCATATCCTTACCGTGCCCGGCGGGCACCATCACGGGGTGGACCACGGGCTGACCTTCCATATGGAGGACAAGCTGCGCACCGTCCTGTGGGGATGGCTGGGCGAGAAGCTGACCGAGGAGAAGCGCGACGGCGTGGGGCAGGATATCGATGCACTTGAGGGTGGGATGGTTGGCGGCTTGCGGAGCTGCTCAGTGCCGAGGAGATCGGTGCCCTCGCCGAGCGTTCCGCCGGCTTGCTCGACGACGGCCCGTGCTCCGGGTCGCATTAGACCTGGCGCATGCTCATATCCCCTGCCATGACAAGCACGCGCTTGGCGATGCTCGGCACCCCCGACCGTGTAGTCGAACGCCAGGTCACGGGTCCGCATCGACCAGTCGAAGTACCAGGCGACATCGTCCGAGACTGCCGACAATAAGCCCGTGCCGTCGGCCAGCTCCTCCGCGTACTCGCGGAATGACGCACACTCGCCGCAGTAGCGGTCCTCGAAGTCCGGGATGCCCGGCAGGTCGCCCGTGCCCTCAGCCACGTAGTCACCGCTCCTCACCCACGCGCACAACGCCTCGCGCTGGTGCTCCGGGACTGATGCCAGCAAGCTGCCCCACTCGGCGGCTTCGTGCGGGCTCATCTCGCCGCGCACGGGCAGATTCTCGTGGTCGAAGCACCACAACTCCTTGCAACCGGCGCGGTACCGCCCGCGCCCCGGTGCACATGGGTCAGGGTGACCTCTTCGGCATCGACGGCGTCGAACCACTCCCCGACGAGGCCTCCGGAGTTGTAGCAGTGCAGGCAGCCGATCCACACGCGCGGCGTGTTGTCCAGGGTGTCCGTGTCCATGGGTCTCCTCCTCGGATCGAGGAGAGCGGCGAACGCGACAGGCAGTCAGGCTCTGATGGAATGACGCGCTTACGCCGCGTCAACCGCTCTCACGTCGACCCCCGGGCGCCGCTCCGCGGCGCGCCAGCTGCCTGGAGACCCTACGATGCCCGTGGTGCTCGGTATCCTGAGATGGAGCTGAAAATTGCAGACGAAGGCGCGTTTCTCGCGCGAAGGAGTACGAACTATGGCGAGACGGGCCGCGAAAGCGAAGCCGGCGAAAACGCTCGAACAGACACTGTGGGATGCCGCTGACAAGCTCAGGGGCAACCAGGAGCCCAGCGAGTACAAGCACGTCGTGCTGGGCCTGGTGTTCCTCAAATACGTCTCCGACCGGTTCGAGGAGCGCCGCGAGCAGCTCAAGGACGAGCTGGCCGCCGAGGGCATCAAGCCCGAGCGGATCGAGTCGTTCCTGGAGGATCGGGACGAGTACGCGAGTCAGAACGTCTTCTGGGTGCCGTCTCTCGCCCGGTGGGGATACGTGCAGTCGGTGGCCAAGCAGCCGGAGATCGGTCAGCAGATCGACCAAGCGATGGATCTCATCGAGAAGGAGAACCCGTCGCTTCGCGGCGTGCTGCCCCGTAACTATGGCCGTGATGGCCTCGACAAGCGACGCCTCGGTGAGCTGGTCGACCTCATCGGGTCGATCGGCTTTACTGAGACCGACGATCACGGCGCAGACGACGTGCTCGGTCGCGTGTACGAATACTTCCTTGGCCAGTTCGCAGGCAAGGAGACCGGCAAGGATGCGGGAGCCTTCTACACGCCTCGCTCCGTGGTCAAGACACTTGTCGAGATGCTGGAACCGTTCAAGGGTCGCGTGTACGACCCAGCTGCGGGCTCGGGCGGCATGTTCGTACAGTCGGCTGAGTTCGTGAAGGCTCACGGCGGCAAACGCACCGACATCTCGGTATATGGGCAGGAGTTCACCGATACGACATGGAAGCTCGCGAAGATGAACCTGGCTTTGCGTGGCGTCGAGGCGGACATGGGCTCGCATTCTGCGGACTCGTTCACAGAGGACCTTCACCTCGACCTGCGTGCTGACTACGTGATCGCGAACCCGCCTTTCAACGTCTCTGACTGGTGGGATGCGAAGCTCGCCGACGACCCCCGATGGAAGTACGGGACACCACCGAAGGGCAACGCGAACTTCGCATGGGTGCAACACTTCCTTCACCATCTTGCGCCTCACGGCACAGCAGGTTTCGTGCTCGCCAACGGGTCACTGTCCTCCAAGAGCAGTGGCGAGGGCGAGATCCGTCAGCGGCTCGTCGAGGCTGGCCTGGTCGACTGCATCGTCGCAATGCCAGACAAGCTCTTCTTTAACACAGGCATCCCCGTGTCGTTGTGGTTCATCTCCAAGGGGCGTGACGGCAATGGGCACCGCGCGCGCAAAGGTGAGGTGCTGTTTATAGACGCCCGCAAGCTCGGAGCTATGCAGTCGCGACGCCTGCGCGTGCTATCGGACGACGACATTGCGCAGATCGCGGACACCTACCACGAATGGCGCAACCACGACGGCTGCTATGAAGACGTCCCCGGTTTCGCGAAGTCGGCCACGATCGGGGAGATTGAGAAACACGAATTCGTCCTCACACCCGGCCGGTACGTCGGTGCAGCTGAGGCGGAAGTCGACGACGAACCGATCGATGAGAAGATTGAACGCCTCACGAACGAGCTGTTAGCGGAGTTCGAGCGTGGGCGCGAGCTGGAAAATGAGGTTCGACTGCGCATGGGATCGCTCTCGTGACCGCGCAGTGGATGGAAAGCGTGCTCGGGGAACTCTGTACATTCCAGGCAGGAGGAGCTTTTCCGAGACACGAGCAAGGACATTTGACCGGCGACCATCCGTTCATCAAGGTCAGCGATATGACTCTTCCTGCTAACAGCATACGGATCATTGAGGCAAATAACTGGGTGTCGGCTGAAACCGCGGCGCGAATGAAGTTGAAACTAACACCTCCCGGCGCCGTAGCATTCGCAAAAATTGGCGAGGGACTGAAGGCTGAGCGCCTGAGGCGGATCACGGTACCGACCGCGATGGACAACAACATGATGGCTGCCATACCCAAGCCCGCTGTTGTCGATAGCGGCTTCTTGATCTATCTGATCGAAAGTGTCCATATCGCGGAATGGGCTCAAGGGAGCGCGCTTCCATACCTGAGCCAAAAACTTCTCGCAGACATTCCGGTGCACGTCCCGTCCCTCCCGGAGCAACGCGCGATCGCTGCGACACTCGGCGCGTTCGACGACAAGATCGAGTCGAACCGACAAGCAATGGCCACTGGGGAATCTCTTATCCGCGCGGTTGTCGAATCTACGCTCGATGCCTCCGAGGGCGAGGACGGAACACTGGGCGATTATTGCGCACTGGTGAAGGCCCCAGTAGAAATAGACAAGATTGATCCCGATGACAACTATATTGGGCTTGAACACATGCCCAGAGGATCAATTTTCCTGACTGAATGGAAGAAAGCTAAGGGTCTTGGCAGTAATAAGACTGCCTTTAAGCGAGGGGACCTCCTCTTCGGTAAGCTTCGCCCGTACTTCAAGAAGGTGGGTATTGCGCCTATCGATGGCGTGTGCTCGACTGACATCTTGGTAGTCCGGCCGAAGAGTCCTCGCGACATTGCCTTGGTGACAGCCGTCGCAGCATCTGATGCATTGATCGATTCTTTGTCAGCCAGTTCTACTGGGACAAGAATGCCCCGTGCCTCTTGGAAAGACCTCGCGGCATGGCGAGTTCCGGTCCTGACCGCCACCGAACGAATCGAGCTATCAGCCCGTGTAGACCCGCTCGTTGAGCGTCTCACGCAGTTGACGTTCGAGTCTCATCGTCTTGTCGCTCTTCGCGACGCTCTCCTCCCCGAACTACTCTCAGGTGGTCTACGAGTTCCGGTGACGTCATGAAAACACCTGTCTTGAGCGCGACAGATATGCGCATCGTTGAACAAGTCCTCGACATGGGTGACGGTTACGTACTCGACTTCAGTAACCGCACCTTCGCGGATTTCTTTGCTGATCTGGATGTCGAGATCGAGCCAGAAGACTCCGGCCTCTCGAAGGCTAAGCGTTTACGTGCGTTCTTTCGCTCTGCTTCGACGTCAGAGTGCGCTCGTGTTCTACATGCACTTCTCGAATACAGAGGCGAGCAAGACGGAGACGATGAAAGTGCCTCGATCGATAAGTATCGCGCGATCGTCTCGCGACTGGAAGGCGTCGCCGTCCCGTTGAGTGCTGCGCCGGTCGCACCGGAAGTTCTCACGCTGGCGTATGTCCGAGAACTGTCCGACAAGGCGGAGCGTCGTCTCGCAGCCTCAGACCTCGAAGGGGCGATCACAGTGTCGCGCACCTTGGTTGAGGCGGTGTTGGAACAGCTGGAGATTCGTTTAACAGGCCAGAGCGGAAACTACGCCGGTGACCTCCAGCGACAGTACAAGGCAGTTGCGAAGATTCTTCGGATCGACGACAAGGATGACCAGGTCGACGAAGGGTTCAAGCAGATCGCACGCGGCCTGGTCCAGATCGTCAACGGTCTGGCAGCGATCCGGAACATGGCGAGTGACGGACACGCGCGTCACGTGCAGCCACAAGCGCGACATGCCCGGGTGGCTGTGAACTCAGCGAAGACCGTCGCGAGCTTCCTCGTCGAGGTCTATCTGGCGAAGCGCACTGGACCAACGTCGCCTGCCGCAGTGAGGAGTGGCGGATGAGCACCTTCAACGAGAACGTCGTCGAACTGGCCGCTCTAGAGCACTTCGCCGAGCTGGGCTACCGACGTGTGCACGCCCCTGAGATCGCGCCGGGAGAGCCTGACGCAGAGCGGGACTCGTACGAGGACGTCGTGCTGTGGGGGCGTCTGCGTGATGCGCTTCGGCGGATCAACACTAGCGCTGACGCCGCGCTGATCGCCGAGGCTGTGAAGACCGTGCAGCGTGCCGGGTCGCAGAGCGCTGTAGACGAGAACGCTCGCCTGCACAAGCTCATCACGGAGGGTGTACCTGTCGAGCATCGCGGCGACGATGGCCTGCTGCGCACAACACGCTTGTGGCTGGTGGACTTCGACGAGCCGGCGAATAACGACTGGGTGGCTGTCAACCAGTTCACGATCGTCGAGAACGGCAAGAACCGCCGCCCTGACGTGCTCGTGATGGTTAACGGGCTCCCGCTCGCGCTGTTGGAGCTGAAGAATCCGGCCGCTGGGCACGCGACGCTAAAGTCGGCGTGGAACCAGGTGCAGACGTACCGACACGACATCCCGTCGGTATTTGTGCCGAACGCGGTGACAGTGATCTCTGACGGAACGTCGGCGGCGATGAGCAGCTACTCGGGTGCGTTCGAGCACTACGCGCCGTGGAAGACCATCGAGGGTCGTGAGGTCGTCAGCAACCGGCCAGCACTTGAGGTTCTCATCAAGGGCGTGTTCGAGCCGAAGCGGTTCCTGGACCTACTGAAGAACTTCGTGGTGTTCAGTGACGAGACAGTCACCGACAAGTCGACAGGACAGCCCACGCGGGCGCTCTTGAAGCGTGTGGCGAAGTACCATCAGTACTGGGCGATCAACGCTGCCGTCGAGTCCACGGTGCAAGCGTCAAGCCCTGATGGGGACCGACGCGGCGGCGTGGTGTGGCACACCCAGGGCTCCGGCAAGAGCTTCGAGATGGTGTTCTACGCTGCAAAGATCATGCGCGACCCGCGCATGGCGAACCCGACGCTGGTGTTCATAACCGATCGCAACGATCTCGACGATCAGCTGTTCGGCGAGACTTTCGCCCCCGCGCGCATCCTGCCGGAGACGCCGGTGCAGGCAGCAACGCGCTCGGATCTGCGGGCCAAGCTGAAGCGCGCGTCGGGTGGGATCGTGTTCACCACCTTGCAGAAGTTCGCGCCGGGCGAGGACGGAGACGCCAACCCCGTGCTCACTGACCGTCGGAATGTCATCGTGATCGCCGACGAGGCGCACAGGAGTCAGTACGGATTCAGCGAGACGCTCGACCGCCACGGTCGACTCAAGTCCGGGCTGGCCAAGCACATGCGCGACGCGCTCCCCGGCGCGACGTACCTCGGTTTCACCGGCACTCCGATCGAGTCGAACGACAAATCCACAAGGGCTGTGTTCGGCGATTACGTGGACGTGTACGACCTCACAAGGGCAGTGGAGGATGGTGCGACTGTCCGGATCTTCTACGAGTCCAGGTTGGCAAAAATCGAGCTGTCGGAAGCGGACCTCGCTGCCTTGGACGACCTCGCCGATGAGATCACCGAGTCCGTCGAGAAAGACACCGCAACAGCTGCGAAGTCACGTTGGTCGCGGTTGGAAGCGGTCGTCGGAGCGGAGGCACGACTTGATCTCGTGGCCCGCGACATCGTGGAGCACTGGGAGAAGCGCCGCGAATCCCTGTTCGGCAAGGGCATGATCGTCACCATGAGTCGCCGGATCGCCGTGCGGCTGTACGAGAAGATCATCGCACTGCGACCCGACTGGCATTCGGATGATCCGGCGCAGGGCAAGATCAAGGTCGTCATGACCGGGTCCGCGTCTGATCCTGCTGAGTTCCAGCCGCACATCCACTCGAAGGACGTGCGCAAGGACCTCAAGCTGCGGGCGAAGAACGCGGACGACCCGCTGGAACTGGTCATCGTCCGGGACATGTGGCTGACCGGTTTCGATGCCCCGTCGATGCACACGATGTACGTCGACAAGACCATGCAGGGCGCGGGGCTCATGCAGGCCATCGCTCGGGTGAACAGAACGTTCCGTGACAAGCCCGGCGGGCTGATCGTCGACTACATCGGAGTGTTCGCGAACCTCCAGAACGCGCTGAGCGAATACTCGCCGTCCGACCGCGACCAGGCTGGCGTGCCCATCGACGAGATGGTCCAGGTGATGCTGGAGAAGCACGACATCGTGCGCGGACTCCTCCACGGAGTCCAGTTCGACTCTTCCCCGGAGCTGACAGCTGCCCAGCGGTTGAACGAGTACGCAAAGGTCCTCGACTTCGTCATGGCGGACCCAGACCGGACCTCGCGGTTCAATGACCAGGTGCTGGCTCTGGCGAAGGCGTTCGCGCTGGCGGGCGCGCGCGATGAGGCAGCCGCGATCCGGAACGATGTCCGACTATTCACGGACGTCCGAGCAGCGATCCTGAAGATCCAAAACCCCGACTCTGGCCGAGGCGGTTCGGGCGCAGTAGAGGTCGATACAGCACTCAGTCAGCTTCTCAACGAGGCGGTCACAGCTAATCAGGTAGTGGACGTGTACATGCTCGCTGGGATCGAGACGCCCGAGATCTCAATCCTCAGTGAGGAGTTCCTCGATTCGTTCGCGGAGAAGGACAGGCCGAACCTTCAGATGGGGCTGCTGCGGCGTCTCCTGAACGACCAGATCCGTACGGTGCAGCGAACGAACGTCGTCCAAGGGCGCAAGTACTCGGAGATGCTCGAAGAGACCGTGAACCGCTATACGAACCGGTCGTTGACGACCGCTGAGATCATCGCGGAATTGGTGAAACTTGCGAAGCAGATGCGCGACGCTCAGAAACGGCACGAGGAGCTCGGACTGCGCGAAGATGAGGTCGCTTTCTATGACGCGGTAGTGCAGAACGACTCTGCGGTGATGGAGCTGGGCGACGAGACACTCAAGGCGATCGCTCAAGAGCTCGTGACGTCTGTCAGGCAATCAGCAACGATCGACTGGAACCTGAAGGAGTCTGTGCTGGCTGCGATGCGCTCAAAGGTACGCCGCATCCTCGCCAAGTACGACTACCCGCCTGATGCGGAAGCTAAGGCAATCGAGCTGGTGATCGAGCAGGCGGAATTGTTTGCTCGCGGAGTGTCTGCGTAGGGGTGTGTAGATGTCGACAAAAGTGATGCTCGGCCGTTCACCCCGCAAGGGTACTGGAGGCGCGCCTGGAACTGATGCACGTAAAGGTGACATTCTTGGTCACACCGCGTAAGCGGGCATGGGGTCTAAAATCAGTTCGTCGATTGGCCACTGGTGCGGCTCATGCAGACTGATTTGCAGGGATACCGTGGGACAATCCCCGCATGAAAAGGTGGTGTGCCCCGCGCATGTGAAGGCCGTTGCCGAGGTGCCTCCAGCGCCCCGGGTTTCGTTCCGGGGTCAGGACGCAACGGGCGCTACGTTTAGGTCATGAGTGTAGGCCGATTAGCCCCGGTGGAGTGCGAGCTGATCATGAACCACATGACCGCTCACGCGGCATGACCGAGGGTGCCACATATACGTTACGTGCATACGTCCCACAGACGACGAAGCCCCCACCAGAACCAGCCAGTGAGGGCATCCACCGCTACGACACGACTGCCATAGGCTCGCCATAATTCTGCGTCATGCCACAGACTAACGGCGCCAAAAACCGCATGATTTCAACGAATCACACGTTGAACCGGAACTCCACCACGTCGCCGTCCTTCATGACGTAGTCCTTGCCCTCCATGCGCACCTTGCCGGCGGCTTTGGCATCGGCCATCGACCCGGCGGCGATCAGGTCATCAAAACTCACGATCTCCGCCTTGATGAAGCCACGCTGGAAGTCGGTGTGGATCACGCCGGCGGCCTCCGGAGCGGTCGCGCCGACGGGGATGGTCCACGCGCGCGTCTCCTTCGGCCCGGCCGTCAGGTAGGTCTGCAGGCCGAGGGTGGAGAAGCCCACGCGGGCCAGCTGGTCCAGCCCGGACTCGTCCTGCCCGGCCATCTCCAGCATCTCGGCGGCCTCCTCCTCGGAGAGCTCCACGAGGTCGGACTCGAGCTTGGCGTCCAGGAACACGGCGTCGGCGGGGGCCACCAGATCGCGCAGCTCCTGCTGCTTGGCCTCGTCCCCCAGCACACCCTCGTCCGAGTTGAACACGTAGATGAACGGCTTGGCGGTGAGCAGGCTCAGCTCGCGCAGCCGGTCCATGTCCAGCTTGTCCTTGTCCTTCGCCGCGAAGATCGTCTCGCCCCGCTCCAGCACCGCGAGCGCGGCCTTGAGCGCCTCGAGGTCGGCGGGCTCCTTCTTCTTGCCCTTGACCTCCTTCTCGACGCGCGGGATCGCCTTCTCCACGGTCTGCATGTCCGCGATGATCAGCTCGGTGTTGATGGTCTCCATGTCCGAGGCCGGGTCCACCTTGCCGTCCACGTGGACGACGTCGCCGTCGTCGAACGCGCGCACCACCTGGGCGATCGCGTGGGCCTCACGGATGTTGGCCAGGAACTGATTGCCCAGGCCCTCCCCCTCCGAGGCGCCCTTCACGATGCCGGCGATGTCCACGAAGGACACCGTGGCCGGCAGGATGCGCTCGGAGCCGAAGATCTCGGCCAGCTGGGGCAGCCGCTCGTCCGGCAGGTTCACCACGCCCACGTTCGGCTCGATCGTCGCGAACGGGTAGTTCGCCGCGAGCACGGTCTGGCGCGTCAGCGCGTTGAACAGGGTCGACTTGCCCACGTTGGGCAGTCCCACGAATCCGATAGTCAAAGCCACAGTCCGGCAGTCTACCGGCGGGCCCGCCGCGGCGGAGGCGTCCCGCACCGGCCCCGTTCCGTGGGCAGAACCGGCAGCCCCGCCCGCTCCGTGGGCAGAAAGCGCGCTCTCCCCTGTTCCGGGGGCAGAACCGGCAGGGTTTTCGCTTCCGGGGGCAGAAACCCTTGCTTTTCTGCCCACGGAACCCAGAGGCCCGGCGGCCACGGGGCCCGGCAGCCCCAGCCCCAGCCCGGCGTGCCCACGGAACCCAGAGACCCGCACCGCCCAGCACGCATCCCCGTCCAGATGACCGATCCGTAGGGTGGACGGGCCGCCCAGACCCCGTCGACAGTAAGCACACCCGTGTCTGCCGACCAGAGGACGACAGCCGAGACCGCAGGGCCGCCGGGCCCTCCCGACGCCAAGTCCCGCGGCACCGTGCGCCTGCGCTTCAACGACTACCGGGACAAGCCGGCCGTGGACCCGCGCTACTTCACCGACCCGGAGGGCCATGACATGGCCGTCGCGGTGGCCGGCATCCGACTGGCCCGGGAGATCGTCTCCCAGCCGGCCATGGCGGCGTGGGCGGGGCGCGAGCTGGCCCCGGGCGAGCAGGCGCAGACGGACGAGGAGATCGCCGACTACGTGCGCCGCACCCACAACACCGTGTACCACCCGGTGGGCTCGGTGCGCATGGGCGCCGACGACGACGCCATGAGCCCCCTGGACGCCCGCCTGCGCGTCAAGGGCGTGACGGGTCTGCGCGTGGCCGACGCCTCCGTGATGCCCGAGCACGTGACCGTGAACCCCAACATCACGTGCGTCATGATCGGTGAGAAGGCGGCGCAGCTGATCCTGGCCGATCGCGCCTGACCGCCACGCAGATGCGGCGGGCCCCCGGTGGGGGGCCCGCCGCATCTGCGTTCGGGGGACGGACCGCGCGCCGGTCACGCCGGCCGCGCGCGGCTCCGTCAGAGGCCGGTCACTCGCCGGTGGTCTCGGCGGTCTCGCCCTCCACGGTCTGCCCGGCCACGGGGGCAGCACCGCCGTGGGTGACGGAGATCTTGCGGGGCTTGGCCTGCTCCGCCACCGGGATGGTGAGGGTCAGGACGCCGTCGCTGTAGTCGGCCTGGATGCGGTCGAGGGCGAGGCCCTCGCCCAGGGTGAGCTGGCGGGCGAAGGTGCCGGCGGAACGCTCACGGGTGAGCCAGCGTCGGTCCTCGCGGGCCGGGTCCTCCTTGCGCTCGGCGCGGACGGTGAGGGTGCGCTCCTCCACGTCCACGTCGATGGAGGCCGGGTCGACGCCGGGCAGCTCGACCTCGGCGACGAAGACGTCGCCCTCGCGGTACAGGTTCATGGGCATGGACACGGTGCCGGTCGCGCGGGGCGTCAGACCGTTCACCAGGCGCTCCATCTCACGGAACGGATCGATAGGACGGGCCATGTCGGTTCACTCTCCTCGGGATTCGGGTGGGCGCCGCTGACACCGCGGCGTCTGACCACTACAACAGCACGCCCGGCGAGCCTATTCCAGAAATCTACGTGAAGTTCGATCAACTTCCAGGCGGGCGGTCAGGACCCTCCCGGCCCGGGGTCAGCCCGCCGAGGCGATCTCGCTCTCCACCACCCACTTGTGGTTCCTCATCCGCATGCCGTCGGACTCGTAGTCCACCATGTAGACGGTCTCATCCGTCGAGGAGTGCACCGTGCCCTCCGCACCCTGCATGCCCGGCATGTGGTCAGCCGCGAGGGTGACCGCCGCGCCGTCGGGCAGGCGTTCGGCGCCCGCGTCCTCCAGCTCCTCCTGGACGACCCACTTGTGGTCCGTCACCTCGGGCCCGCCCGTCGTCGGCCGGTAGTCCACGGAGTAGGCGGTGGTCTCGTACGCGCCCACGACGGTGGCGGCGGCCCCCTCCATCCCGGGCATGTGGTCCGCCATGAGGGTGACCTCGGTGCCCACGGGGTGGGCCGGGTCCGCGGCGGGCTCGATGCCCTCGGGGGCGGGGCCGCCGTCCATCGCGTGGCCCGCGTGCCCGCCGTGGGAGGACGACGTCGCCGCCTCTTCCCCTCCCGTCGCGCAGCCGGTGAGCGCGAGCAGACTCGCCGCAGTCACGGCGACGGTCCTGGTCCAGAAACGCATGGTCATCGTCCGGTGTCTCCTTCGTCATCGGTGGTCTGGGGGGCCTCGAGGTGCCCGAGCGCCGCACGGAACGCGGCCTCCGCCGTCTCGCCGTACGGCACGAACAGCACCTCGTCCACGGTGTCGCCCACCTCGTCCGCCATCGCGTGGCAGGTCTCGACGGCAATCCGCGCCGCGTCCTCCATGGGCCAGCCGTAGATCCCCGCGGAGATCGCCGGGAACGCGACCGTCCGGGCGCCGAG
Source organism: Micrococcus sp. iso_239 (assembly GCF_056173395.1). Taxonomy (NCBI): domain Bacteria; kingdom Bacillati; phylum Actinomycetota; class Actinomycetes; order Micrococcales; family Micrococcaceae; genus Micrococcus; species Micrococcus sp. iso_239. Next base: position 1,802,829 of record NZ_CM149672.1, read on the forward strand.
CCCGGCCGCCACCTTCAGGGACTCGCGGTAGCACGAGGCGAGGGTGTCGGACTTGTCGATCGTCTTGGCCCACACCGGGCCCACCGTGTGGATGACCCAGCGCGCGGGCAGGCGCCCCGCCGTCGTCGCCACGGCCTGGCCGGCGGGCAGCCCCTCCGGCAGGTCGGTCTCGCGCAGGCGGCGGCACTCGGCCAGGATCTCGGGACCGCCACGCCGGTGGATGGCGCCGTCCACGCCTCCGCCGCCGAGCAGGGTGGAGTTGGCGGCGTTGACGACGGCGTCCGCGTGCGTGGCCGTGATGTCCCCGGGGGCGATGGTGAGCTGCATGGGTTCACGCTAGGCGCGGGTGGGCGCCGTCGGACAGGGCCGGTAGCCTCGGCCCCATGAGCACCCCGACGCCCACCGGACCGACCCCCACGCCTCCCGGCGGCGAGCTGCTGCCGCTGATCAGCCTCGCGGTGGAGCACGTGTTCAACACGCTCGGCCGGCAGCCCGTGTTCGCCCCCACAATCCTCGCCGTCACGGCCGACGGCCAGCGCGGCATGTGGGAGCACCCGGACCTCCAGCCCGAGCAGGCGGCCGCCACGGTCGCGAAGATCAGCCCTCGCCCCACGCGGGCGGTGGCCGTGTTCGACGGCGAGATCGAGACGGCGGACGGACCCCGCCCGGCCGTCGCGGTGGAGGCCTTCGACGCCGCCGCCCTGGCCTCGACCCGCATGGTCTTCCCGTACCTGCCCGGCGTGGCCGCGGCGGGCATCGCCGCCCGCGTCGACGGCGACCCGCAGGTCGTGGCCAACGGCCCCAACCCGCTCTTCGGCTGAGCCGCCCGCCACGACGACGGCGCGCCGCGGCCTACCGTGTCCGTGCAGCCTGCGAGGGTGGGGTCATGGAGATCCTCAGCCTGCTGCTCGCCCTCACCCTCGGACTCGTGCTGGGCGCCCTGCTGGGCGCGTGGCTCATGTGGCGCCGGGCGGCCGACGGCGGTGAGGAGGCCCGCCGGGCCCAGGCCGAGCTGGCCGCGCTGCGCACCGAGCACCAGGGGGCGCGAGAGGCGCTCGCGGCCGCCCGGGCGGAGCAGCGTGCGCTCACGGCCGCGCGCGCCGAGGACGCCGAACGCCAACGCGCGGAGTCCCAGGTGATGTCCACGCTCGCGCCGCTGGGCCAGCGGCTGGCGGCGCTCCAGGAGCAGGTGAGCGTGCTGGAACGGGATCGGGCGTCCCAGTTCGGCCGGCTCGGGGAGCAGCTCCGCGCCGCCGCAGCCACCGACCGGGACCTGCTGAACCAGACCACGTCGCTCATGGCCACGCTCAAGTCCACTTCCGCGCGGGGCCACTGGGGCGAGGCGCAGCTGCGGCGGGTCGTCGAGGCGGCGGGCATGCTCCACCACGTGGACTTCACGGAGCAGGCCACGCTGTCCGGCAGGGACGGCGAGCGCCTCCGCCCGGACCTCGTGGTGTCCCTGCCCGGCGGCAAGGCCATGGCCGTGGACGCCAAGGCCCCCATCGGGGACGCGCTGGCCGCCGAGGCCCTCGCGGACGAGCCCGGCGAGGAGGCGTACGAGCGGCGCCAGGCGCTGGCCGCCCAGCACGCCGCGGCCGTGCGCCGCCACGTGGACCAGCTCTCCGCGAAGTCCTACTGGGACGGCCTCGAGCACTCCCCCGAGCTGGTCCTGTGCTTCCTGCCCGCCGAGTCGCTCCTGGCCGCGGCGCTGGACGCGGACCCCGGGCTGCTGGACCACGCGTTCTCCCGGAACGTCGCGCTCGTCGCCCCCGTCTCCCTCCTGACCGCCCTGAAGTCCGTGGCCTACGCGTGGCGGCAGGACACCCTGGCCGAGAACGCCCACACCGTGGTGGCCAGCGCGAAGGACCTCTACGAGCGTCTCGGCACGCTCGGCACTCACCTGGACCGCATGGGCGGCTCCCTCAAGACCGCCGTGGACCGCTACAACCAGCTCGTCGGCAGCGTCGAGTCGCGCGTGCTCCCCGCCGCCCGGCGCCTCCGCGACGCCGACCCGGGCCTGGCCCCCACGCCGGACATCCGCACGCTCGAGTCCGCGCCCCGGCCCCTGGCCGCCCCGGAACTGGTCGCGGGCGTGGAGGAGGACGAGCTGCGCCGTCGTCGGGCGGAGTCGGCGCGGGAGGCGTGAGCGGGGCCGCACGGGGGCCGGGCGGGTGGGCCGTCGCGGCCCCGACGTCGTCTTTCCGTGTCCCGGGCCACTTGCTACCGTGAAACTCACAGAGAATTGCCAGGCCGCGCCAAGGGCCTGACCTGAAGAGGAGGCCCCATGGAGTCCCGCCCACTCCCCCCGCCGAGCAACGTCAACGAGCACGTCTCCCGCTTCGACCCCCGAGCGGCCGCCCAGGAGTTCGAACACGAGCTCTCCCCGGGCATGCGTGACGAGCCGCTGCCCGGCGGCGAGAACGTCAAGCGCATCATCGGCCTCGTGGTCGGCCCCCTGCTCGCCGTCGCCCTGTTCCTGCTGATGCCGGGCGACCTCGGCGTCTGGCCCCGCCTCGTCGCCGCCACCGCGGTGCTCATGGCCGTGTGGTGGATGACCGAGGCCCTGCCCATCCCCGCCACCGCCCTGCTGCCGCTCGTCGTCTTCCCGCTCGGCGTGCCCGCCGAGGAGTCCGACGGCGGCATCACCTTCGACGCCGTCGGCGCGAGCTACGGCAACAACATCATCTTCCTGTTCATGGGCGGCTTCATGCTCGCCCTGGCCATGCAGCGCTGGAACCTGCACCGGCGCATCGCGCTCGGCGTCCTGACGTTCATGGGCGCCAGGACCGTGAATCTCATCCTGGGCTTCATGATCGCCACCGGGTTCATCTCCATGTGGGTGTCCAACACCGCCACCGCCGTGATGATGCTCCCCATCGGCGTGTCCATCCTCGTGCTCGTCCAGCGCTACGGCACGGACGGCGCCCTGACTGCGGACGAGGGAGCGGACCAGGTCGACCGCCCCGCCGCGCCCGCATCCGCGGCCGGCGAGGCCCCCACGCAGGCCGAGATCCGCTCCCTCACGAAGTCGAACTTCGGCACCGCGCTCATGCTCGGCATCGCGTACGCCGCGTCCATCGGCTCGCTCGGCACCATCATCGGCACCCCGCCCAACACCCTGCTCGCGGGCCACATGGCCGCCGAGCACGGCGTGCAGATCGGCTTCGGCCAGTGGATGCTGGTCGGCGTGCCGATCGCCGTCGTGCTGCTCTTCGCGTGCTGGTTCCTGCTCACCCGCGTGCTGTTCCGCCCGGAGATCGACGAGGTCCCCGGCGGCCGCGACCTGATCGCCACCGAGCTGGCCCGCCTCGGCCGCATGAGCGCCCCCGAGGCCAAGGTCCTCGCCGTCTTCGTCCTCGCCGCGCTGGCCTGGATCACCGTGCCGCTGATCTCCGAATACGTCCTGGACCTGGAGTCCCCGCTGCTCTCGGACGCGGCCATCGCCATCGTCGTCGGACTCATCCTGTTCCTCCTGCCGGCCGGTGGCGGGGCCGGGCGCGGCGTGCGCCTCCTCGACTGGGAGGCCGCGAAGGACCTGCCGTGGGGCGTGCTCCTGCTGTTCGGCGGCGGCCTGGCCCTGTCCGGTCAGTTCTCCAAGTCGGGCCTGTCCACGTGGCTCGGTGAGCAGGTCAAGGGCTTCGGTGACATCCCCGTGTGGGTGCTCGTGGTGATCGCCTCCGTCGGCATCCTGCTACTGACCGAGATGACCTCGAACACGGCCACCGCGGCCACGTTCCTGCCGGTCGCCTCCGGCGTGGCCCTGGGCACCGGCGTCGCCCCGCTCATGCTGGCCGCGCCCGTCGCCCTCGCCGCGACCTGCGCGTTCATGCTGCCCGTGGCCACCCCGCCGAACGCCATCGCGTACGGCTCCGGCTATGTGACCATCGGCCAGATGGTGAAGGGCGGCGTGTGGCTGAACATCATCGCCGCCGTGCTCATCTCCATCGCGTCGATGACCCTGCTCGTCTGGGTCTTCGGACTCTGAGTCCTGACCACCCGCCGGCCCGGCACGCTGAGGCCCGGGCACGCCGAGGCCCGCAGACTCGCCGCTTCGCCGGCGTCGTGACGGCGAGTCTGCGGGCCTCAGCGAGGAGACGAGGGGCGCGCTCAGGCCTCGGCGGCGCGGCGGCGTCCGCCGAGGGCGCGCCCGTCGTCGCCCACGCGCTTCATCTCGGCGCGCAGCTCCTTGGGCAGGGAGAAGATGATGTCTTCCTCGGCGGTCACCACCTCGTCCACCTGCCCGTAGCCGTACTCGGCCAGCAGCGCGAGCACCTCCTGGACCAGCACCTCGGGCACGGACGCGCCCGAGGACAGGCCCACGGTGGCCACGCCCTCGAACCAGGACTCGTCCACCTGGTTGGCGAAGTCCACGCGCTCGGCGCGGGAGGCCCCGTACTCCGCGGCCACCTCCTTGAGGCGCACCGAGTTCGAGGAGTTCGCCGAGCCCACGATGATCACCAGGTCGCACTCCGGCGAGATCGACTTGATGGCCGCCTGCCGGTTGGAGGTGGCGTAGCAGATGTCGTCCGAGGGCGGGTCCTGCAGGTTCGGGAACCGCTCGCGCAGCACGGAGACGATCTCGAGGGTCTCGTCCACGGAGAGCGTGGTCTGGGAGAGCCAGATCAGGTTGTCCGGGTCCTCCACCTGGACGGTGCGGGCCTCGGCGACGTCGTTGATCACCGTGGTGTGCTCGGGCGCCTCGCCGAACGTGCCCTCGACCTCCTCGTGGCCGTCGTGGCCGATCAACAGGATCCGCTTGTCCTGCTTGGCGAAGCGCACGGCCTCGCGGTGCACCTTGGTCACGAGCGGGCACGTGGCGTCGATGGTGCGCAGGTTGCGCTGGGCGGCCTCCTCGACGACGGCCGGGGACACGCCGTGCGCGGAGAACACGGTCAGGGCGCCCTCGGGCACCTCGTCCAGCTCGTCAACGAACACCACGCCGCGCTCGGTCAGGGTGTCCACGACGTGCCGGTTGTGGACGATCTCCTTGCGCACGTACACGGGGGCGCCGTGGTGCTCGAGGGCCTTCTCGACGGCGACGACGGCACGGTCCACGCCGGCGCAGTAGCCACGGGGGGCGGCCAGCAGCACGCGCTTCTCACCGGACACGGGCGCGGCCGCCTCCACCTCCTCACGGGAACGACGAACGCGCGGGACCTGCGGCATCCCGAGGCCGACGGCGGACGGACGGGCGGAGACGGAGGGAGCGGACATGCCCTCCATGCTATCGGCCGGGACGCAGACCGGGCCCGGGCTTCGCCGCGGGCTCAGCGCGACGTGACGTCGGCGGCGGTGTGGGAGCGGCCCACCGCGGGGGGACCGTCCGCCCGGGCGGCACGGACCCGGCCACGCCGAGCGACCCACAGCTCGGCCAGGGCCAGCAGCAGGCCCGCGGCCAGCACGATCCAGCCCAGGGTGGTCAGGGTCTGGGGGTAGGGGGCGACGGCGGCCGCGAACGCCGGGCGGGCGGCCTCCTCCATCTGCTGGACGAACGCGGCCACCCCGGGGGAGGCCCCCTCGGGTGCCGTGAGGTGGACCGCGTCCGGACCCAGGCGGGCGCCGCCGATCAGTCCGCCGGCCAGGGCGACCGCACCCGCCACGGCCACGGCGAGGCCCCGCCGCCCTCGGGGGGCGAGCAGCAGGGCGCCCACGAGCGCCAGCACGGAGGCGGCGGCAGCCCAACGCCAGTGCGCGGAGGCGTCCACCCAGCGGTGCACGGTGGCCCGATCCGTGCCGGCCAGGGCGTCGATGCGCGCGTCCATGCGCAGCGCGGTGCTGTCCCGCAGGTCCGCGGCGCGGTCGTACAGGGGTGCCAGCAGCGTGTCCGCGGCCCAGTCGCCGACGTCCGCGCCCGCGATCGTCTCCAGCAGCGCCTGCCCGGGCAGGTCGAACCGGTCCTCGCGCAGGTCACGTTCGATGTCGCCCAGGGCGGCGGTGATCCCGGACTGTGCGACGGGACCGAACGGGATGGTCACGTCCGCGCCCGAGCCGGGCTCGTCCGCGCCCTGCGGGTCCTCGAGCTGGGCGAGCCAGGCGCGCCGGGCCTCGTCAGCGGTGTCGGACCAGCCCTGCACCACCTGCGGGTCGTCCGCCACGCGCTGGGCCAGCGGGCGCAGCAGGTCCTCGGCCACCTGGGCCAGCGGGCCGGGCACCTGCTCGGGGATGGCGTCGTGCACGACGTCGTCGATCACCCCCGGCACGGCGGCGCGGACCTCGGGGTCCACCGCGACCTGCTCCGTCACCCCGCGCAGCAGCTCCGGGCGGTGCGTCGCCTCGTCGACGAGGGCACCGGCCGTCGCGAGCACCGCCAGCAGGCCCGCCAGGGCCGCGACGAGGAAGCTGAGGGTGGTGCGCATGAGGTCCTTTCCGTTCCGTTCCGACCCCGTCGAGCGTACTGATCCCGGCCGGATGTTCCCCGGTCTGAGCACCCGACCGGTCCGGCGGCGGCCCCGGGGGACGCCCGGGCGCCGTCTTGCGCGTCCGGCGAGGGCGGTACGGTGGGCCCGTGCCCGGGCGGACCGGGCGCGGACAGGAGGGACCCGGATGGACCAGCCCGTGACCGAGGGCGCCCCGGCGGCGTCGGACGTGCCCGGCTCGGCGCCCGCCCGCGCGGGCGAGACCTCCGCCGAGCGGCCGTGGCCCCTGCGCCGGTTCTCCGAGAACCTCAAGGCCCACATCGAGCGCGCGCCCGCCACGTGGATCGAGGGCCAGCTCATCGAGTTCAAGAACAACCGCGGCAACGTCTACATGACCATGCGGGACCTCGAGGAGGAGGTCTCCCTGCCGCTCACCGCCTGGCGGAACGTCGCCACGACCCTGGACGGGACCGTCCAGCAGGGCTCCCGCGTGGTGGCGCGCGTGAAGCCGAACTTCTGGCTCAAGGCCGGGCGCCTGTCCATGAACGTACAGGAGATGCGCCCGGTCGGCCTCGGCGATCTGCTGGCCCGCGTGGAGCTGCTGCGCCGGGCCCTCGCCGAGGAGGGGCTGACCTCCCCCGCGCGCAAACGACCCCTGCCCCTGCTCCCCCACCGGATCGGGCTCATCACCGGCCGCGACTCGGACGCGAAGAAGGACGTGCTGCGCAACACGCTGCTGCGCTGGCCCGCGGCCGAGTTCGAGATCCGTGAGGTCGCCGTGCAGGGCGCCGAGGCCCCTCGGCAGGTGGCCGCCGCGCTCGCCGAGCTCGACGCCGACCCGACCGTGGACGTCATCGTCATCGCCCGCGGCGGCGGGGCGCTCGAGGAGGTCGTGCTCCCCTTCTCGGACGAGGCGTTGGTGCGTGCCGTGGCGGTGGCGCGCACGCCCGTCGTCTCGGCGATCGGCCACGAGGCGGACCGCCCGGTCCTCGACGACGTCGCCGACCTGCGCGCCTCCACGCCCACGGACGCGGCCAAGCGGATCGTCCCGGACGCGGCCCAGGAGGCCGCGGGACTCGCCGACGCGCGCCTGCGGCTGGCCGCGGCCGTCGAGCGCCGCGTGCGCGCCGAGGCCGAGGGGCTCGCGGCCCTGCGCTCCCGGCCCGTGCTGGCCCGTCCGCACGTGATGGTGGACACCCGGCAGGAGGAGACGGACCGGTGGCGCGAGCGCGGCCGGTCCGCCCTGGGCCACCGGCTCGTCCGCGAGGAGGACGCACTCACGCAGCTGCGCGCCCGCGTCCGCGCCCTGTCCCCGCAGCGCACCCTGGACCGCGGCTACGCCGTGGTCCAGCACGCCGGACAGGTCGTGCGCGACGCGGACCAGGTCGCCCCGGACGACCGGCTCGACATCCTCGTGGCGGTCGGACGGATCGCCGCGGACGTCGTCGCGACGCATCGGCCCACCCCGACCCCATCCCACGAGAGGACACGACAGGCATGAGTGAGCAGGGCATGGAGCAGACGCAGGACCCGGGCCGCCCGAGCGGCGTGGAGGGCTTCACCTCCGCGGACGTCTCGGACGTGGCCCGGATGAGCTACGAGCAGGCGCGCGCCGAGCTGATGGAGACCGTGGGGAGGCTGGAGGCCGGTGGCGCCGGCCTCGAGGAGTCCCTGGCCCTGTGGGAACGCGGGGAGGCGCTGGCCGACCGCTGCCAGGCCTGGCTGGACGGCGCCCGCGCCCGCCTCGACCAGGTGCGCGGCGAGGCCGCCCCCGACGTCGACTGACCACGCCCCCCCCACTTTCGTTCGGGAAACGGCGGCCTCCGCCCCGCTTTCGTTCGGGAAACGGTGGGGGCGGGGGCCACCGGCCCCCGCCCCCACGCGACTCGCGCCCGACGTCGGTCAGGCGGTCTGGTCCTCGTGCTTGCCCTCGCTCAGCTCCTCCACGACCTTGGCGTTGAAGGCGTCGAGATCGTCCGGGGAGCGCGAGGTGGTCAGCCCGTTGTCCACGACGACCTCCTCGTCCACCCACTGGGCGCCCGCGTTCTTCAGGTCAGTCTTCAGGGACGGGTAGCTGGTCAGGCGGCGGCCCTCCACGACGCCGGCCTCGATCAGGGTCCACGGGGCGTGGCAGATGGCCGCCACCGGCTTGTGCTGCTCGAAGAAGGCACGCACGAACGCCTGGGCGTCCTTGTTGACGCGCATGGCGTCCGCGTTCAGGGTGCCGCCCGGCATCACGAGGCCGTCGAAGTCCTCGGCCTTGGCGTCCTTCACCGTCGTGTTCACGTCGAAGGACTCGCCGTGATCCCAGTCGGACTGCATCGCGGTGATGGTGCCGGACTCCGGCGAGACGAGCACGGGGGTCGCGCCGGCGGCGATCACGGCCTCCCACGGGGAGGTCAGCTCGACCTGCTCGACGCCGTTGGTCGCGAGGAACGCGACGGTCTTGCCGGTCAGCGGGGCATTCTGGTTGGCGTTCTCAGTCATGGGTCCACCTTTCGGATCGGATCCGGAGCGCCTCTGCGGCGCCCGGTGTCCGTACATCGACTCACCGCGGCCCCGTGCTCGGCAAGGTCCGGCCACCACTGCCCGCCCAGCGCGACGACGGCGGCGCTCAGCCCGCCAGCAGGCGACGGCGGGCGGCCGCGACGTCGAAGTCGGCCTTCGGCCAGTCCAGCCCCATCCCCTGCAGGGTCTCGATGATCAGCTGCTGCACCGCCAGCCGCGCGAACCACTTGCGGTCCGCCGGCACGATGAACCACGGCGCGTCCTCGGTGTCCGTCCGCTCGATCGCGATCCGGTACGCGTCCATGTACTGGTCCCAGTACGCGCGGTCATCGAGATCGCTCTCGCTGAACTTCCAGTGCTTCGTGGGGTCGTCCAGGCGGGCCAGCAGGCGCTTGGCCTGCTCCTCCGGCGAGATCCGCAGCATCACCTTGACGATCCGTGTCCCCGCGGCGCGCACGGCCGCCTCGAACTCGCGGATGGCCCCGTAGCGCTCCTCCACCTCGGCCAGAGGGGAGAGCCCGCGCACGCGGTGCACGAGCACATCCTCGTAGTGCGACCGGTCGAACACGGAGACCAGGCCGGGCCGCGGGAGGTGCGGTCGGATGCGCCACAGGAAGTCGTGGGCGCGCTCCTCCGGGGTCGGCGCCTTGAACGCGTGCACGTGGACGCCCAGCGGATCCATCGCCCCGATCACGTGGCGCATGATCCCGCCCTTGCCGGCGGTGTCCATGCCCTGCAGGACCACCAGCAGGGACGGCACCTCCCCCACGGGCGCGTCGCGCACCGACTGGGCGAACAGCAGCTCCTGCAGGTCGGCGAGCACCGCGCCGCGCGCGGCCAGGTCCTTCTTGCCCTTCGCCTTGTCCCCGCCGTAGCCGGGCGTCGCGGCGGCGTCGACGTCGGCCGGGCCCCGGACCTCGTCCCCGCGGCGGGCGGCGAACAGCTCCCGGGCGGGGGCGCCGAAGACGCCGTCATCAGTGGCACGGGCGGGACGGCCCGCCTCGGTGGCCGGGGTGTCAGCCATGGCGCTCCCTCCAGTCCTCGAGGAAGTCCTCGAGGCGGTCCAGGGCCACGTCCAGGTCCTTCACGCTGGGCAGCGTGACGAGCCGGAAGTGGTCGCTGTGCGGGTAGTTGAACGCCCCGCCGTGCGAGACGAGGATCTTCTTCGCCCGCAGCAGCTCGATGACGAACGCCTCGTCGTCGTCGATCGCGTAGACCTCCGGGTCCAGCCGCGGGAACAGGTAGAGGGCGCCGTGGGCCGGCTGCACGGACACGCCGGGGATGGCGTTCAGGCGGTCCTGGGCGAGGTTGCGCTGCTCGAGCAGCCGGCCGCCGGGCAGGACGAGGTCGTTGATGGACTGGTAGCCGCCCAGTGCCACCTGGATGGCGTGCTGCGCGGGCACGTTGGCGCACATCCGCATGTTGGCCAGCAGGGTCAGGCCCTCGAGGAAGTCGGCGGCCCGGTGCTTCGGCCCGGACACGGCCACCCAGCCGGAGCGGTAGCCCGCCACCCGGTACGCCTTGGACAGGCCTGAGAACGTCAGGGTGAGCACGTCGTCGGACAGGCCGGCGGCGTTGATGTGGCGGGCGCCGTCGTAGGTGATCTTCTCGTAGATCTCGTCCGCCATGAGGACGAGGTTGTGGCGGCGGGCCACGTCCACGATGCCCTGCAGCACGGCGCGGGAGTAGACCGCGCCGGTGGGGTTGTTCGGGTTGATCAGGACGATGCCCTTGGTGCGCTCCGTGACGAGGGACTCGATGTGCTCGAGGTCGGGCTCCCAGCCCTCCTCCTCGACGCAGCGGTAGTGCACCGCCCGGCCCCCGGCCAGGGTGGTGGCGCCGGTCCACAGCGGGTAGTCGGGCGAGGGGACGAGGATCTCGTCGCCGTCGTCGACCAGGGCCTGCAGGACCATCGTGATCATCTCGGAGACGCCGTTGCCGATGAACACGTCGTCCACGCCGATGTCCCGGATGCCCCGGGACTCGTAGTACTGCGAGACGGCGGTGCGCGCCGAGTAGATGCCCTTGGAGTCCGAGTAGCCCTGCGCGTGCGGCAGGTGCTGGTGCATCGCCGCCAGGACGGCGTCCGGCGCCTCGAAGCCGAACGGGGCCGGGTTGCCGATGTTCAGCTTCATGATCCGGTGGCCCGCGGCCTCCATCCGCTGCGCCTCCTCCAGGATGGGGCCGCGCACGTCGTACCGGACGTTCAGCAGCTTGGCGGACTGGCGGATCTGGCGGGGATGCGGGGTGGGCATGCCCCCATCATGGCACCCCCCGGGCGGTGTGCATCACAGTCGAGCTCGTGCGACGCGGGCCGGCACCCCGCCTCCGTGCGGGCTCAGAACCAGGAGCCGCGGGGCACGAACCAGTCCTCAGGCGCGTCCTCCAGGCCATGGTCCACCAGCCAGTACTGCGCGGCCTCGGCGGCCGGAAGCGGGTCGGCGCCCGTGGTGAGCCGTTCGAGCTCCCGCAGACCGTCGCCGTCGAGGGCGGACATCACCTCGGCGATGCGCCGCTCGGCGTCGTCATCCAGCGTCGCGGCGGAGCCGACGGCGGTCAGCCGCCCCTCCGGGAGCACGCGGCCGTCGTCCTCGAGCGGGACGAGCGTGTTCGCGTCGATCTCCGGATCCGTGTCGGTCAGCAGCGCGACCTGGGCCTCGTCCGCGACGAGGGCGGCGCTCGGGTCCTCGGTGTCGGCCAGCCAGGTCTCGGGTCGGCAGCCGGCGAGCCGGTCCAGGCGGGCGCGCAGGGCCGTGGCCGCGTCCGGATCCGCCGCGGCGGTCAGGGGCGGGGGTGCGACGGCGGTGAGCGACTCGCACCGGCCGTTGAGGTCCGTGATCGACTCGAGCTCGAGCCGGGCCGCGGTGGTCTGGGTGACGACCGCGGTCAGGCGCAGCACGCCCGCCGACGAGGACAGCACCGCCGGGGCCTCGTCCTGCGGTGTCCCCGCCGCGGACGTCTGCCCGGCGAGCAGCGTCTCCAGGACGCGCCCGGCCGCCGGGGCGTCGGCCGCGGGGTCGCCGACGGGCAGCGCGGTGGGGCTCGGGGCGGCGGTCGAGGCGGTGGCCGAGGCGGTGGGCACGGCGTCCGTGGACGGGCCGGCCTCCATCCCGGTCGGCGTCGACGCCGGCGACGGCGGGGACGGCAGCGCCGCTGCGGGGTCGGCGGCGGTGGCCAGGGCCAGGGTGTCCACGACGGCGACCGTGTCCCCGCCGGCGGCGGACCACGCCGACTGCTCCACGGCGACGCCGTCCTCGTCCGCCACGGCGTGGCCGTGCAGGCGCAGGTGACGGGCCAGGACCGCCGCGACGGCGCCCTCCAGGCCCTCGCCGCCGTGCACGACCGTGATCGGGGTGCCTGACGCGGAGGGCGTCGGCGGGGCGTCCGCCTGCCGCGCGCACGCCCCCAGGGCCAGCGACAGCACGAGGGCGGAGGCGGCGAGGGCCGTCGGGCGGCGGTGGGCGGGGCGGCTCACGTGTCCACCCCGGCACGGGCGAGCGCCTCGGTGACCCAGGAGGCGGTGCGCAGCTCGCTGAGCTCCGCGAGGTCGAACCAGCGTGCGTCCGTCGAGGATCCGCCGACCTCAGGGCGCAGGACGCCGCCCGTGATGCGGGCGGTGTAGAGGACCTGCACGGTGAGCAGGGGCAGCGGCTCGCCCCGCAGGCGCTTCTCCACCGGGATCGTCCCGGTCGTGACGCCCAGCAGGCCCGTGAGCTCGGCGGTGTGGCCGGTCTCCTCCCAGACCTCGCGCAGGCACGCCTCCTCCGGGCTCTCGCCGAGTTCGATGCCGCCGCCGGGCAGCGTCCACTGCAGGAACTCGGGCCCCTGCCACGAGCTGAGCAGGACGCGGCCGCCGTCCACGATCAGGGCGTAGGCGCCGGCGCGGGTCTGGAACGGGCCGGCGGGGTGCGCTCCGGCGGCGTCCGGGGCGGCGGGGGTGGTGCTCATGGCTGCGGGCTCCTGGCGGCGGTGGGACGGCCCGCGGCGGGCGACGCCGCGGCCCGGCCAGTCTACGAGCACCGCCCACCGCGAACAGCGGCACGGTCCACCGACCCGCGCCCTAGGCTGGAGGACCACCCGTCCCACCCCCGGAAGGAGCAGCGCCCGTGGACACCCCGCAGGACCCGCCCCGCCGGGACGACCCCTCCGGCGGCCCCGTGGAGCCAGCCGTCGACGCCGCCCTGGACCGGGTGCGCGCCCTGCTCCGGCAGGCCCGCGGCACCGCGGCGCCCGACGCCCCGACCGCCCTGGACGCCCGAGGCTGGTGGGAGCTCTCCCTCGAGGCCGCGCTGCGCGACGAGCCCCGGGAGTCCGCCCGCCTCGCCGACTCCGGTCTCGCCGCGCTCGGGCCCGGCCAGGACGACGTCCGCCTCGCCCTGCTGCGGGCGCTCGCCGTCGCCGCGGGCCAGGTCGGGGACGAGGCCGCCCTGACCCGCTGGGTGGAGGCCCGGGCGGCGCTGCTGCGCCACCTCGGCCGGCCCCGGCAGGCCGGGCTCGAGTCCCAGCTCGGCGGCGCCCTCGTGCGCGACCCGGACACGGTCGAGGCGGCGGTGCTGGCCGGCGTCGTGGAGGACGAGCCGGGCGCTCCCGGCGAGGACCCCGGGGACACCGTCCTGCCCGAGGCCGCCCTGGCCCTGGCCGTGCACCGCGTGCACACCGGGGACCTGGACGCCGCGCTCGAGCTGGCCCGCCGCGTCATCGCCGTCCTGGGCGGGCTGCGCGCGGCCGGTGCCCTGCTGCCCACCGGCTCGTGGTCCAGCGCGCATCTGCTGCTCGCCCGCCTGCACCTGTGGCGGGGCGAGCACGCCGAGGCGGACGCGGCGGCCGCCGTCGTCACCGCGCTGCCCGCCGCCCGGGCCGTCCTCGCCTCCGCCACCACGGTGCGGGCGATCGCCGCCCACGAGCTGGACCGTCCGACGGCGGCCCTCGACCTGGCGCTCGAGGCGGCGGAGCGGATGGCCTCGGTCGGGCTGCGGCGCGGCGCCGCCTCCGCGGCGGCCCTGGCCGGGCGCGTGGCCGGCGACCTCGACGGGTACGAGGAGGTCGCCGTGGCCGCGTGGGAGCTGGCCTCCGTGCATGCGGAGAAGGCCGAGGCGCCGGAGGCCTCGAGCCTGAGCTACTGGTGGGCGCACCAGCTCGTGCTCGCCGGCCGCGCCGACGAGGCCGAGCCCCTGCTCGCCCGGCTGGTGCGCCGCGAGGCCACCCACGGCCGGGACGTCGAGCAGGCCCGCGCCCTCGTGGACCTCGGCCACGCCCACCACGACCAGGACCGCGCCGAGAACGCGCTGCCCCTGTGGCGGGAGGCGGCCGGCCTGTTCGAGGCCCACGGCCAGTGGGAGGACGCCGCGCGCACGCTCCTGGCCGCCGGCGCCCTCGTGAACCGCGAGCGCGACGAACGCACCCGGCCCTCCGCCCTCGACCTGTTCGAGCGGGCGGTCGCGGCCGCGCGCCAGGCGGTGGACGAGGACCCGGCGGTGCTGCCGGCCGCGCTGCACGCGCACGGGTACCTGCTGTGCGAGTCCGGCCAGGCGGAGGGCCTCGACCTCCTCGAGGAGGCGCTCGCCCTGGTGCGGGACGCCGGCGCCGACTGGCAGGTGGCCGACTACACGGACACCCGCGCCCGGGCCCTGTGGTCGCTCGAGCGGGGGCCGGAGGCGATCGCCACCGCGCTGCAGGCCGCCGACCTGTTCACGGCCGCCGGGGACCGCGAGGGCGCCGCGCAGGCCGAGCTCTTCGCCGCCTACGTGGTGGCCGAGGACGGCAGCCCCGAGCAGGCCGCGACGCTCTTCCGCCTGGTGTGCGACTCCACCGACTCCACGCTCGTGCGCCTCGGCGCGCTCACGGGCCTGCACCAGTGCCTGTCCGCCCTCGGGGACCACGACGGCGCCGCGCGCGTCCGAGACGAGCTCGACGCGCTCCGGGAGGGGCTCGGCGCGGACTGACCGCCGCTCGAGGGGGCGGCCCGGCCCGGCGGCCCGGCCCGACTGTGGCGGCAGCCGTCGCAGCTCAGAGGCCGACGCGGGCCAGGGCGGCGTCGGCGGCGGCCCGGCGGGCGGACCGCACGGCGCGGGGCGCGGTCGGCTGCGCCGCGAGGCCGGCGAGCACGGTCGCGACGCGGGCCGCCAGCGCCACCTCGTCGACCTCGCTGCGGGCGTGGCGCCGGAACCGTGCGGCCACGGCGCGCAGCGCGGCGCCGCCGGCACCGAGGTCCACGGCGCCCGCCTCGAGATGGGCGATCAGGACGGCCCAGTCGTCCACGCGGTGCCCCTTGCCCAGGTCGTCGGCGTCCAGCACGCCGGTGATCCGCTCCCCCGCGGCGTCCACGTGCAGGTTCCCCGGGTGCAGGTCGCCGTGCACGGGCACGCGCGGGCCGGGGTCCCCGGCCGCGAGCGCCGCGCGGATCCGGTCCGCCCGGGCGGCGGCCTCGTCCTGGGCCTCGGGGTCCAGCACGACGGCGGCCCACGTGGCGTGCTCGAGCAGGACGGCGGGTCCGCCGTCATCCGCGTCGGCGCCCCCGGCCGCCCCGGCCGGGGGGCCCGCCGGGCCGGGGGGCTCCTCGGGCACCGGCGGCAGCCGGTCCAGCAGCGCGGCGACCCGCGCGGGGTCGAGTGCGGCGGCCTCGGGCCCGGCCAGCAGCGCCCGCCAGGGCAGGCCCGGCACGCTCGCGAGCGGGAGCACCCCGCGCTCCGGCGCCGCGAGGACGGCGGGCACCGGCACCCCGGCCGCCCCCGCCGCGGCCATGCGCCGGGCGACCCGTGCGGCGCGCGCGGGCGGGAGCACCTTCAGGAACGTGCGGGCCACGACGCCGTCGTCGCCGGTCGCCTCGACTGCCAGGACCGCCCGGTCCCGCGGCCGGTAGCCGCGCCACGTGAGGCGGGCCCGGCCCGGCGCCGTGCCGAGCAGGGCCGCGAGCGCGTCCGGGTCGGCGGTCAGCGTGAGGCCCGGCAGGGCGGGGTCGGCGGAGGCCCACCACCACAGGGTGCCGTCCTCCAGGATCCCGCGCTCGCCCAGGACGGGCGGGCACGCCGCGGCAGGGGCGGCGGGGTGCCGGGGGTCGCGGGCGAGGACGAGGGTGCGGGAGCGCACGCGGGCGTCGCCCGCGCGTCCGGTCATCACGTCCAGGTCCAGGACGCGCGCGAGCCGACGTCCCCGCTGCAGGTGCAGGGCGTCGGCTCGGGTGCGCAGCCAGCGCTCACCCGACGCGCGGACGGCCTGGCGCGCGGCGGCTCGGTCGATGCTCACGGGCGCGGCCGCCCGGCGGGGCTCAGCAGGCCCGGCGCCGCGCCAGGACGTTGTCCAGGTCCAGGGCGGCGATGTCCTGCTCGGCGGCGGCGCTGATCTGATCGTCCGCCGTGCCCGCGGCGTCCTGGGGCCGGGTGTCCGCGCCGGTGGGGGCGGGGGTCTCGAGCGGCGCCGGCAGGGGGCGGGCCATCTCCGGGGCGTCCAGGTAGGTGGGGCGCGGCACCGTGGGGATGGTCACCGCACGGTCCGCTGCGGGGGCGGCGGCGGAGGCGGTCACCACCACGGGCTCGACCCGGGGTGCGGCGGGTGCGGCGGCCGGGCGCGGCGCCTCGGTCTCGAAGGCCAGCACGGTCTCCAGCACGCGGCGGTCCCGCTCGGGGTCCGCGGGCGGGGCCTGCCGCTCCTCGGCCGCCGGGGCGGCGGGGCGCTCCGGGACGACGACGGCGGCGGGCCGGGCGCGACGGGTGCGGTCGCGGACCGCGAGGGCCCGCAGTCGGGCCAGCCCGGCCACGGCGAACAGGAGCGACCAGCCGGCCAGGGACAGCGTGCCCGCGCCGAACGCCGCGGCGAGACCGGCCGCGAGGAACACGAGCAGGGCCACGAGGGCGGCGAGGAACAGCGCCGTGCGCCCCCACCGGATGTGCAGGCCGGTCCGGCCGCGGGCGGCGCGCGCCGCGTCGGCGGCGGCGCTCATGGGGCCCGAGAACCGGGCGGTCAGGGCACGGACGGCGGGCGAGCTCTGCAGGCGGTGCATGAAGGACCTCGGCATCGACGGGCGGGCGGGGGCGGACGCGAGACGATGGCGGCGCAGCACGAGCCGCCAGGCCAGGAAGGCCACGAGGGCCACGATGACCAGCGACGCGCTCACCCGGGCGTCGGCCAGCGCGTCGAGCGCGGCCTGCACGGCCCTCGTCGGCGCGGTGGTCTCGTCCATGCGGTCAGCCTAGCGCCGGGGGCGGACCGGTCCGGCCATCGGGGCGTGTCCGCACTCGGCGTGTCCCGTCGACCGCTCAGGGGCGCGGCCGGGAGGCCAGCCACCGGGCCAGCAGGCCGTCGGGGACCTCCTCGGCGGTCACCGCGAACGTCCGGTGGTCCCGCCAGGCGCCGTCCACGTGCAGGTACGCGCGCCGCAGGCCCTCGTCGCGCAGGCCGAGCTTCGCCACGACCCGCAGGCTGGCCGCGTTCTCCGGGCGGATGTTGACCTCGACCCGGTGCAGGCCGGCGCTGCGGAACGCCCAGTCCGTCGCCATGGCCACAGCCGTCGGCGTCAGCCCCCGGCCGGCCTGGCGACGGTCGATCCAGTAGCCGATCGAGCCGGAGAGCACCGAGCCGTACTGGATCCCGCCCAGGGACAGCAGCCCCACCAGGCGGTCCCGGTCCGGGCGGTCGTCGTCGAGGACCATGCCCCACGTGTAGGCGCTGCCGTCCCGGCCCTGCCGGCCGTGCCAGCGGACCATCTGCCCGAACGACGCCGGGCCCGCGCCCGGCACGGGGCTCGTCGCGTCCCACGGCGTCAGCCACTCCCGGTTGTGCGCCCGCTGCTCCTCCCACGCCTCCCGGTCCCGCCGCCGCAGCGGCCGTAGGGCGAGGGTGCCGTGCCGCAGGGTCACGGGCCAGGGGGAACGCTGCCAGGACATGGCGTCGATCCTATGCGCGGCCGGGCGCGGCACCGGTGCGGCGGGCATCATGGGGACATGCGCACTCCCCCTCCCGTGCCCGAGCCCGCCGCCACGGGCCCCGTCGCCGGCGTCGACGACGTCGTGGACGCCAAGGCCGCCCTGCGTGCGCGCCTGCGCACCGCCCGCCGCGACCGCTCCCCCGCACGCCGCGCCGCCGAGTCCGCGGACGCCGTCGAGCACCTGTGGGCGTGGCTGGGTCCGCGCGTGGCCGCGGCGACCGCGGACGGGACCGCCCCGGTGGTGGCCACCGTGCTGCCGATGGCCACCGAGCCGGACACCGGTGGGCTGCGCACCCGCCTGCTGGCCGCGGGGGCGCGGGTGCTCGTCCCCGTGATCGAGCCGGAACGCCGCCTGAGCTGGGCTCCGTGGCACCCGGACGTCGCAACGGCGCGCGCGGCGAACGCCCCCGTGGACGAGCCCGTGGGCGAACGACTCGGGACCGACGCGCTGGCGGCGGCGACCGCGGTGGTCATGCCGGCGCTCGCGGTGGCCGAGGACGGGATGCGCCTGGGCCAGGGCGGGGGCTACTACGACCGCTTCCTCGCCGAGCTGCCGCGGAGCGTGCCGACCGTGGCCCTCGTGTTCGAGGACGAGCTGCTGCCGGCGGGCGCCATCCCCGCCGAGCCCACGGACCGGCCCGTGGACGGCGTCGTCACCGCGGCCGGGCTGCGCTGGGTCTGAGCCCGGCCCGCGGCGCGGAGTAGCATCGGGGGTCGGATCCCCCCAGAACCGCGCGCCCCGGCGCGCCCCGAGCGAGCTGGAGCTGAGCATGCCCACCTACGCCTACCGCTGCAAGGACTGCGGCCACGCCTTCGACGTCGTCCAGGCCTTCACCGACGACGCCCTCACCGAGTGCCCCGCGTGCGGCGGCGTCCTGCGCAAGCAGTACGGCTCGGTCGGCGTGAGCTTCAAGGGCTCCGGGTTCTACCGGACCGACTCGCGCTCTGGCACCGGGGGCACCGGCTCGTCCGGCGGCTCGACCTCGGACTCGGCCGCCGGGTCCTCGACGTCCTCGACGTCGTCCCCGGCCTCCGCCGCCGCGGACTGACCCGGCCGGATCGGGCCGGCTCAGCCCCAGTGGGGCGGGCGCTGCTCGCGCAGCCAGCGATCGCGCTCGGCCTCGGCCGCACCGGTCTCGACCCCGGCCGCGTTCCCGGTCGGCGTGGTCGCCGGCGACGTCCCGGCCTGGCCGGTCAGCCGGGGCATCCCGGGCAGGCGCGGTTCGCGGCCGTCGGCGGCTGCCGGCCCGGTGCCCGGGGCGTCCGCCCGGCGCGGGCCGCGGCGGCGCGGCGCGCCGTCAGCGGACATCGTCGTCGGTCTCGTCCGTCTCGTCCGTCGGCTCCACGCCCAGCCGGTCGGCCAGTTCGCGGGCCACGGACTCCGGGTCCGCGAACACGTCGATCGCCCACAGGGTCCGGGGCTCCCAGCCGCGGGCCTCGAGCCCCTCGGGCAGGGTCCGCGAGCGCTGCCGCACCGTGAGGGCGCGGTACACCTCGCCGCCGTCGCCGGCCAGGGCCAGCGGACGGGGCGCCTCGTCCGCGCGCGGATCGAGCACGGCCAGGTCCATGACGCCGGCGTAGCGGGGCAGGACGCGGGCGCCGTGCTCCTCGAGCCGGTCGCGCAGATCGGCCAGCAGCGGGTCGCCCACCATGCCCACCGGGTCCGCGGCGTCGTCGCCCAGGTAGGCCTCGAGCAGCCGCAGGAACCAGAGGGCGCCGCCGTCGAGCCGGTCCTCGTCCAGGTCCGCGGCGCGCAGCGCGGAGACGAGGTGCAGGCGCCGGCGGGCGCGGGTGAGCGCGACCGTGACCATGCGCTCGCCGTCCGGGTCGGAGAAGGCGCCGAAGTGGTGCACCACGCGGCCGTGCGGGGTGCGGCCGTAGCCGGGGGTGAGGATCACGGCGTCGCGCGTCACGGAGGCGGCGCGCACGACCGGCACGATCACGAACGGTTCGGCCTCGGCGGCGTCCTCGCCGCGGCCGCGGGCGAGGAACTCGTGGGCCCACGGCGCCTGCGCGGCCGTGGCCTGCACGGCGGCGGCCACGCGGCGGGCGTGCTGCTCGGACACCGTGACCACGGCCAGGGACTGCTCGGGCCGGTCGCGGATGTGCTCGAACACGCGCTCCACGGTGCGGGCGACCTCGGCGTTCGTGGACTCGACCACGTCGCCGCCGGTCATCGGGATGCCGGTGCCCTCGGGCAGGTACTCGGCCGTGACGGCGCGATCCCGGCCGGTGGCCTCACCCGCGGTGGGCAGCGCGTCCAGGGCGCCGTCATAGGCGAGCGCGGAGAGCAGGCGCACGAGGCGCCGCTCGAGGGGACGGTGCACGGTGCGCAGCGGCAGGGTGGGCAGCACCTCGTCCAGCGCGTCGTGGGCCGAGCGCAGCGGGCGCAGGGGCCCGGCGGTCGCCGTCGGGTCCACGGACACCTGGAACGACTGCGGGCGCCCGATCACCGGGTCGCCGAGGGCCACCACCTGGGGGGCGCGGGTGAGCGCGCCCATCGCGGTGGCCAGGGCGGTCGCGTCGGCCTCCAGCAGCACGACGACGTCGGCGCGCCACTCCGGGGGGAAATCGGACAGGGCCATGGGCGAGGTGGTGACCACCGGCACGAGCGGCTGCAGGAGCTCGGGGGTGATCGTGGCCAGGGACTCGACCGTGGGGCTGCCCTGCTTGAGCAGGGTGCGCAGCACGGCCGCGTCCGCGCGATAGGTGCGCAGTGCCTCCCGCCAGCGCGCGGCCAGCGCGGCGGAGAGCCGGGCGCCGCCGCGCTCGAGATGGGCGCGGTCCAGGTCGCGGAACCCGCGCTCGACCTCGGTCAGGTCCGTGCCGCTCATCATGGCGAGGAAGTCGTCCCCGGAGATCATCGCCTCGAGCGCGGACTGCCACCACGCCAGTTCGAGCTCGGCGGTCAGGGCCTCGGTGGGCACTTCCCGCTCGCGCAGGTCCTCGAGCAGCTCCGCCAGGCCGTGGTCGCGCAGGCTGTCCAGCACGAGGGTGCGCTCGGGCAGCGTGGCCAGGGTGTCGCGGTCCGCCACGAGCCCGTCGACGGCGGCCACGAGGTCGTCCACGTCGCGCTCGTCCAGCGGCCCCTCGGCCACGGCCTCCGGGGCGAGGACGCCCTCGAGCCGGCGCAGGTGCTCGCGCACCTGGCCGACGTGGCCCATCACGTGCTCGCCCTGGTCCGGCACCTGCGGGGGAGTGCCCGGCTCGGCGGCGTGGCGGTTCCAGTCCTCCAGGACGGCGGCGGCGTCCACGAGGGCGCCGTGCAGGTCGGTGGGCTGCACGCCCGGGCGGACCGCGTCCTTCGCCGCGCGGCGCAGGCGGGACCGGGCCACCGAGGACATCTCGACCAGGTGGAGGCGCCGCCACGAGCTGGTGGCGGTCGCCGCGACCAGCTGGGGCACGTCGAGGGAGAACACCTCCGGGGTGAACTCGGTGAGGGTGCGGGCCACACGGCGGTAGAGGTCCGCCTGCTCCGCCCAGCCGGCCACCGTGCGCTCGGGGCGCAGGCCGGCCTGGGCGGCGGCGGTGTCCACGGCACGCCGGGTGGTGTGCAGGGCGGCCGCCAGCTCGTCGGCCAGCTCCGAGGCGGCCTCGGTCTCCTGCACGTTGCGCACGCGCGCACCGAACCAACGGCTCTCGGTGGCGGCGGCCGAGAAGGCGCCGAGCTCACCGGCGCGCACGAGCTGCTCGCCCACGGCCTGCCGGTTCACGGTGGAGTCCAGCACGGAGCGCTTGAGGCGCACGGTGGTGGCCGGCGGCGTCTCGAGCCCGGTCAGGGCGGCCAGGGCCTGCATCGCCTGGAACGGCGAGCAGCCCCAGCGGGGGCGGACGTGGTGCAGCGAGCCGACGTGCTCCTGCAGCCGGCGCCGCCGTTCGGTCAGCGCGGCCTCGTCCCGGGCGGTGTCGGGGTCCACGGCCCGCTCGGAGCGCAGGACGGCCTGCACGAGCTGGCGGCGGAGCAGCTCGGGGTCCGCGTTGGCGGGCACATCGAGCGCGATCGAGCGCAGGTCCGCCTCCTCGAGGCGGTCGAGCACGTCGGCCAGGGCGGCGGAGCGCTCGGCCACGACCAGCACGCGCCGGCCCTCCCAGGCCAGGCGTGCGGCCAGGGCGGCGGCGGTCTGGGTCTGCCCGGTGCCGGGGGCGGCCGCCACCACGAGGGACTCCCCCGCCGCGGCGTGCTCGAGCACGCGGGCCTGGGCGGCGTCGACGTCGACGACGAGGCGCTCGTCCGCCGGGGCGACGTCGTCCTCCGCGGGCGCGCCCGTGGGCTGCAGCGCCGCCGGGCGCGGCACCATGCCGGTGCTGGCGTCGTACAGGGCCTGCACGACGGGCAGATCCTCGAGGGAGGCGGGCAGCGAGGCGGTCTCCCCGAGGTCCGCGAACGTGGAGACGAGCAGGCAGTCCTCGACGTGCAGGTCCGCGATCGCGGCGGTCTCCTCGCGCAGGCGGGCGAACGCGGGGGCGGGCTCGAGACGCGCCGTGGCGTAGGCGGCCTGCTGGTACGCCTCGGGGTCCAGGGCGATGCCGTGGTGCCGGCGCAGGTTCCGCACGAGCGCCGGGTTCAGGCGGGCCGGCTCGGTGATCTGGACCTCCAGCTCGTCCCGGCCCCGGGCGCCGCGGCGCACCGTCAGGGCCACGCGGGCCAGCAGCACGGGGGCGGAGCGGCGCTCCCGCCGGCCGTCCTCCTCGGCCGTCCACGTGGCCACGCCCACGGCGAGCGCGCCGACGTCGATGCCGCGCTCCTCCGCCAGCTCGCGGACCTTGGCGCGCAGGCCGAGGGACACCTCGTGCGCCGCGTCCAGCTCCGGGCCGGCCGGCAGCAGGGTGGACAGACGGGTGCGCCGCCCCAGCAGCAGCTGCGAGACGCCGGAGGAGTTCGCCTCCGTGAGGTCGATGCTGTTGGCCGCCGAGGGCGCGAACCGCAGCATCGTGTCGTTCTCGGCGCCCGAGCCCAGAGAGGACACCCAGGCGGCCGGGTCGGGGCGGGTCTGCCCCTCGTCGGGGCGTGCGGCGGCGCGGGCGCGGGCCAGGCGCGGGAACTCCTGCTCGGTCACGTGCGTGCGGTCCTTCCTCCGTCGCCTGGGTCCAGGCGGTCTTCGTGCGGACGGCCGCCCCGGTCAGGGGCGGCCGGATGCGGCGCCGGACGCGCCGCTCACTCCCACTCGATGGTGCCCGGCGGCTTGCTGGTCACGTCGAGCACGACGCGGTTGACGCCGTCGACCTCGTTCGTGATGCGGTTCGAGATGCGGGACAGGACGTCGTCCGGGATCCGCGCCCAGTCCGCCGTCATGGCGTCCTCGCTGGTGACGGGGCGCAGGACGACCGGGTGGCCGTAGGTGCGGCCGTCACCCTGCACGCCCACGGAGCGCACGTCCGCGAGCAGCACCACCGGGCACTGCCAGATCTGGCGGTCCAGCCCGGCCGCGGTGAGCTCGGCGCGCACGATCGCGTCCGCGCGGCGCAGCAGGTCCAGGCGCTCCTGGGTGACCTCGCCGATGATGCGGATGCCCAGACCCGGACCCGGGAACGGCTGGCGGTGCACGATGCCCTCGGGCAGGCCGAGCTCGGCGCCCACGGCGCGGACCTCGTCCTTGAACAGCTCGCGCAGCGGCTCGCACAGCTCGAACTCGATGTCGTCCGGCAGGCCGCCCACGTTGTGGTGGGACTTGATGTTGGCCGCCCCGTCCCCGCCGCCGGACTCGACGACGTCCGGGTAGAGCGTGCCCTGCACGAGGAAGCGGACCTCGGTGGCGTCCGGGTCGTGCTCGGACTCGAGGACGATGTCCGCCTGCGCCTTCTCGAAGGTGCGGATGAACCGCTCGCCGATGATCTTGCGCTTGGTCTCGGGGTCGGTGACGCCGGCCAGCGCGGACAGGAAGTCCTCGCGCGCGTCCACCATCACGAGGCGGGCGCCGCCGTGGGCCTCGCCGAAGGCCTGCTCGATCTCGGCGGACTCACCCTCGCGCATGAGGCCGTGGTCCACGTAGACGCAGGTGAGGCGGTCGCCGATGGCGCGCTGCACGAGGGCCGCGGCCACGGCGGAGTCCACGCCGCCGGACAGGCCGCAGATGGCCCGCTTGTCCCCGATCTGCTCACGGATGCGCTCGACCTGCTCCTCGATCACGCCGCTGGCCGTCCAGTCCGCGCCCAGGCCCGCACCCACGTGCAGGAACTGCTCGAGCACCCGCTGGCCGCGGGAGGAGTGGCCCACCTCGGGATGCCACTGCACGCCGTAGATGCGGCGCTCGCGGTCCTCGAACGCGGCGACGGGGGCGCCCGCGGTGGAGGCCGTCACGGCGAAGCCCTCGGGCGCCTGCGTCACGGCGTCGCCGTGGGACATCCACACGACCTGCTCGAGGTCCTGGTCCGCGAACAGCACGGAGTCGGCATCCACCGAGTCCAGGCGGGTTGAGCCGTACTCCCGGGTGCCGGTCTTGGCCACGGTGCCGCCGAGGGCGTGCGCGATCGACTGGAAGCCATAGCACAGGCCCAGCACGGGCACCCCGGCCTCGAGCAGCGCCGGATCCAGCTGCGGGGCGCCGGGCTCGTACACCGACGACGGCCCGCCCGAGAGGATCAGCGCCGCGGGCTCGCGCTCCAGGATCTGCGCCGCCGGGGTGGAGGCGGGCACGACCTCGGAGTAGACGTTGGCCTCGCGCACACGACGCGCGATGAGCTGCGCATACTGGGCGCCGTAGTCCAGCACCAGCACCGTGGGCATCACGTCGCTGAGCGGGGTGGGGGTGTCGGGGTGGGGGGCGTTCTGCGTCACCCGTCCAGGATAGTCGAGGCGCTCAGTAGCGCCGCGCGGCGTCCGGGAAGCGGTGCAGCTCGTCCCGGACCACGCGGGTCATGCGCTTCTCCACCACGAAGGACAGGAACGGCACGACGCCGCCGCCGGCCATCGCCAGCAGGCGCAGCGGCTCCCAGCGCATCAGGGACCACAGGCGGAACGAGGCGAGCAGGTACACCACGTACATCCAGCCGTGGGCGATGAGGATGAACAGGGACAGGTTCACTCCCCCGGTCACGCTGTCCGTGGGGTGCAGCCCCAGGCCGTTGGCGTCCCCGTCCAGGGTGGTGCCCCCCGCGTAGAGCTCCACGTGCATGCCGTACTTCAGCACCATCTCCGCCACGAGCAGCAGGAGCATGATGCCGGTGATCCACGCGCACACCACGTAGAGGCGGGTGGCGGAGCGGATCTGCTGCTGGGTGCCGGCGAAACGGCGCTGCTCCCGGCCCGGCCGCGGGGGCGGCTCGGGCAGGTCGGCCTCCGTGATGTCCTCGGGATCCGGCAGGCTGGCCGGGTCCACCGGCTGGGGGCCGGGGTGCTGGGTGCTCATCGGCTCTGCTCCTCTCGGGGCCCACGGGGGCCCGGGTCGCGGGGGTCGGGGCGCGCGGCCCCGTCGTCGTCGTGGTCCTGGCGTGGGTGCGCCGCGGCCTGCGCCGCGAAGGCCCGCTCCTTGGCCTCGCGCGCGGCCGCCCGACGCCGCTCGAGCTCCTCGGCGCGCCACTGTGCGGCCCACTCCTCGTCGAGCCGGCGCTCGTGCTCGTCCCGGACGTGGTCGTCGCGGACGAACCGCCACCACAGGAACAGGGCGAAGCCGGCGAAGAGCATCCACTCCACGGCGTAGAAGACGTTGAGCCAGATGATCTGGGTCTCCTCCGGCTGCGGGGCCACCCACACCGGCTCGAGCCCGCCGGGGCCGGCCGCGCCCGTCTCGGCGCCCGCGGCGTCGACCATCTCGAACGCCGCCACGAACGCCGCGTAGGACGGCTCGTCCCACACGTTCACCAGCTGGGCCGGGGCCAGGCTGCGGTACAGGAGCCGGTCGGCGGTGTCCTCGGCCGCGGCCTCACGCGGCAGCGGCCCGTCCGGGGGCAGCAGGCGCCCGGTGACGGTGACCTGCCCGGCGGGCGCGGGGTCCACGACGTCGGCGTCGGCCGACCAGCCGCGGACCACCGGGACGACCTCGCCGTCCGGGGCGCCGGCCACCCGCAGGGCCGTGACCGTCCAGTAGCCGTCGCGGCCGTTCAGCAGGCGCGGGCCGACCAGGACGTCCGTGCCGGGCACGAACTCCCCCTCGACCGTGACCACCTGGTCGGCCTGCGAGCCCAGCAGGGCCTCGTAGGGGCGCACGTGCTCCAGGAACGGCACGGCGTTCTCGGTCTGGGTGCGCGGCGGCGGCGCGTTCGTCTCCGCGGACTCGAACTGCCACTTGGACAGCGCCACGAAGACCGCGGCCGCCACGAGGGCCAGCACCAGGGTGGCCAGCCAGACGGGCTTGAGGGCGGTGCGCAGCACGCCGTATCAACTCTTCCGGTCGGGGTGCCGCCTCGGGGCGGCGGGGATCAGACGGTCTGGGTGGGGGTCACGAGGACCTCCACCTTCTGGAAGTCCTTGAGCTCGGTGTAGCCGCAGGTGGCCATGGCGCGCTTCAGGCCGCCCATCAGGTTGGACGTGCCGTCCGCGTGGCGGCCGGGCCCCCACAGGACCTCCTCGAGCGGAGCCACCTGGCCCACGTGGGTGCGGTGCCCGCGCGGCAGCTCCGGGTGGGCGGCCTCGAGGCCCCAGTGCCAGCCGCCGCCGGGGGCGTCGGTGGCGCGGGCCAGGGCGGCGCCCAGGACGACGGCGTCCGCACCCATGGCGATCGCCTTGACGATCTCCCCCGAGGTGGAGACGCCGCCGTCGGCGATCACGTGCACGTAGCGGCCGCCGGACTCGTCCATGTAGTCGCGGCGCGCCTCGGCGATGTCCGAGATGGCCGTGGCCATCGGCACGCGGATGCCCATGGCGCGGCGCGTGGTGGTGGACGCGCCGCCGCCGAAGCCGACGAGCACACCGGCCGCGCCGGTGCGCATCAGGTGCAGGGCCGGCGTGTAGCCGGCCGCCCCGCCCACGATCACGGGCACGTCCAGCTCGTAGATGAACTGCTTGAGGTCCAGCGGCTCCTGGGTGGAGGAGACGTGCTCGGCCGAGACGGTGGTGCCGCGGATGACGAACAGGTCCACGCCCGCCGCCACGACGGTGCGGTAGAACTCCTGCGTGTTCTGCGGGGTCAGCGAGCCCGCGACGACGACGCCGGCCTCGCGGATCTGTGCGAGGCGCTCGGTGATCAGATCGGGGCGGATGGGGGCCGCGTAGGCCTCCTGCAGCTTGCGGGTGGCCTCGGTCCCGGCCGGGCCGGCCTCCAGGGCGGCGATCTCCTCGAGCAGCGGGCGCGGATCCTCGTGGCGGGTCCACAGGCCCTCGAGGTTGAGGACGCCGAGACCGCCCAGCCGCCCCATCGCGATGGCGGTCTCCGGACTCATCACGGAGTCCATGGGCGCACCGATCACGGGCATGTCGAACGTGTAGGCGTCGATGCGCCACGTGAGGCTGACGTCCTGGGGATCCCGGGTGCGCCGCGCGGGCACCACGGACACGTCGTCGAGGGAGAAGGCCCGGCGGCCGCGCTTGCCGCGGCCGATCTCAATCTGGTTCGTCACCGGGCCAGCCTAGCCCAGGCGCCACGGGGGCGGCGCCGACCGTGTCGTCGGCGCCGCCCCGTCCGGGGGCTCCCCCGGACCCGACGTGCGGGTCAGCGCGAACGGTAGTTCGGGGCCTCGACGGTCATCATGATGTCGTGCGGGTGGGACTCCTTCAGGCCCGCCGCGGTGATGCGCACGAAGCGACCGTTCTCCTTGAGATCGGCCACCGTGGACGCGCCCGTGTAGAACATCGTCTGGCGCAGGCCGCCCACGAGCTGGTGGACCACCGAGGCGATCGGACCCCGGAAGGGCACCTGGCCCTCGATGCCCTCGGGGATCAGCTTGTCCTCGTCCGGCACGTCCGCCTGGAAGTAGCGGTCCTTGGAGAAGGAGCGCGTGCCGTTGCGGGTCTGCATGGCGCCCAGGGACCCCATGCCGCGGTAGGTCTTGAACTGCTTGCCCTGGTAGAACACGAGGTCGCCCGGGGACTCGGCCGTGCCGGCCAGCAGGGAGCCGAGCATCACCGAGTCGGCGCCGGCCACGAGGGCCTTGCCGATGTCACCGGAGTGCTGCAGGCCGCCGTCGGCGATCAGCGGGACGCCCGCGGGGCGCGTGGCCTTGGCCGCCTCGTAGATGGCGGTGATCTGCGGGACGCCGACGCCGGCCACCACACGGGTCGTGCAGATCGAGCCCGGGCCCACGCCCACCTTCACGGCGTCCGCGCCGGCGTCGACGATCGCCTTGGCGCCCGCGTAGGTCGCGGCCTGACCGCCGATGACATCGACGTGCGCGGCCGCCTTCTCCTTCTTCAGGCGCGCGATCATGTCCAGCACGCCGTGCGTGTGGCCGTTCGCGGTGTCCACCACGAGGGCGTCCACACCCGCCTCGACGAGCGCCATGGCGCGCTCCCAGCCGTCGCCGAAGAAGCCGACGGCGCCGCCGACGAGCAGCCGGCCCTCGTCGTCCTTCGCGGCGTCCGGGTACTGCTCCGCCTTGTCGAAGTCCTTGATGGTGATCAGACCGGTCAGGCGGCCCGCATCGTCCACGAGCGGCAGCTTCTCCACGCGGTTCTGGGAGAACAGGCGGATGGTCTCGGCGCGCGAGATGCCCTCCTGCGCGGTGACCAGCGGCATGCGGGTCATGGCGGTGTCCACCGTGCGGGTGGCCCACTCCTCGCGCGGGATGAAGCGGGTGTCGCGGTTGGTGATGATGCCCAGCAGCGTCATGTCCTCGGCCACCACCGGCAGGCCCGAGACGCGGTACTGGGCGCACAGCTCGTCCAGGTCCGCGAGCGTGGCGTCCGGGCCGATGGTCACGGGGTCCTTGATCATCCCCGACTCGGAGCGCTTCACGGTGTCCACGTGGCGGGCCTGGTCCTCGATGGACAGGTTGCGGTGGATGATGCCCATGCCGCCCTGGCGGGCCATGGCGATGGCCAGCGGGGCCTCGGTCACGGTGTCCATCGCCGCGGAGACGATGGGGATGTTCAAGCGGATGTTGCGGGTCAGCCGGGTGCCCGTGTCCGCGTCCGCGGGGATCACGTCGGTGGCGTTGGGCAGCAGCAGGACGTCGTCATAGGTGAGGCCGAAGAAGCCGAAGGGATCCGAGGAGGAGTGGACGGGCTCGGGGCTGGGACCGGTGCTGGTGTTGGTCACGAAGGCGCCTTTCGGGACGGGTGTTTCCGCGATTCTATGCCCGGGGGTCAAACCGGCGACCCGGGTGCGGGCCACGTCACAGGGCCTCCGCGCTGGGCCACGCGAGGGCGAGACGGGCGTCACCACGACGTCACATGGCGCAATCCGTTTCGACGTCGTGGTATTAGAGCGCCTAACCTCCCCGGATGAGCACCGCACAGTCCTCCCCCGCACCGGCGCCCCGACGCCGGCTCCCCGCCTGGACGTCGAACTTCGGCTGGCAGATCGCCGCCGCCCTCGTCCTCGGCCTCGTCCTGGGCCTGATCGCCCGCGCGACGGGGCACACCTCCGAGCACCCGACCTGGCTCGGCGAGACGCTGGCCACCGTCGGCAGCATCTACATCAGCCTGCTGAAGGCCACGGTCGTCCCGCTGGTCTTCTTCGCCGTCGTCGCCTCCATCGCCAACCTGGCCCAGGTGACCAACGCGGCCCGCCTGGCCGCCAAGACCCTGCTGTGGTTCGCCATCACGAGCCTGATCGCGGTGCTCATCGGCCTCGCCGTCGGCGTCGTGCTGCAGCCGGGCGTGGGCACCGGCCAGACCGCGCCGGCGTCGTACCAGGCCAAGGACGTCGGCTGGCTCGACTTCCTGACCTCCCTGGTGCCGGCGAACTTCCTCGGCCTGACCGTCAAGACCACGGCGGGCGAGGACGGCGCGCTCGCCTCCTCCCCCACGTTCAACGTGCTGCAGATCCTCGTGATCGCGATCGTCGTGGGCGTGGCCGCGCTCAAGGTCGGCGAGAAGGCCGCCCCGTTCCTCACGTTCTCCCGCTCGGTGCTCGCGATCATCCAGAAGCTGCTGTGGTGGATCATCCGCCTGGCCCCGATCGGCACCATCGGCCTGCTGGGCAACGCCGTGGCCTCGTACGGCTGGTCCACGATGGGCACGCTGGCCAAGTTCGTGGTGGCGATCTACGTGGGCCTGGCCCTCGTGATGCTCGTGGTGTACCCGGTGCTGGCGCGCCTGCACGGGCTCTCCGTCAAGCAGTTCTTCACCGGCGTGTGGCCGGCGTTCCAGCTCGGCTTCGTCTCCCGCTCCTCCCTCGGCACGCTGCCCGTCACCCAGCGGGTGGCCGAGCGCAACTTCGGCGTGCCCACCGGCTACGCCTCCTTCGCCGTCCCGCTGGGCGCCACCACCAAGATGGACGGCTGCGCCGCGATCTACCCGGCCGTGGCCGCCGTGTTCATCGCCCAGTTCTACGGGATCGACATGAGCCTGAGCCAGTACGCCCTCGTGGCACTCGTGTCCGTGCTGGGCTCGGCCGCGACCGCCGGCACCACCGGCGCCACCGTGATGCTCACGCTCACGCTGTCCACCGCCGGGCTGCCCCTCGAGGGCATGGCCCTGCTCCTGGCCGTCGACCCGATCGTGGACATGGGCCGCACCGCCCTCAACGTGTCCGGCCAGGCCCTCATCCCCGCGCTCGTGGCCTCCCAGGAGGGCATCCTCGACCGGGACCGCTACGACGCCCCGCGCGGCGACATCTTCGGCGAGGACGAGGAGGAGATCGTCGAGGCCCGCGCCCACGCGACCGCCGACTCCCGCGCCGAGCTCGTCGGCACCCCGGAGCCGCGCGCCTGAGTCAGCGACCGGACGGGCCCGCTCCGGCGGGTCCGTCCGCGCCGGCCCCGTCCCCCTCGTCCAGGTACTCGCCCAGCACGTAGTCGTAGTCCACGGGGTTCCCGTCCTCGTCCGTGCGGCGGTACCAGTCGGTGATCTCCGCGGCGGTGGAGTCGAACCCCTCGCCGGCCGCGTACCAGCTGCCCGGCGGGGTGCGCTCCACCGTGAACGCGAAGTCGTCCCCGTACTCCACCAGGCCCCGCACCGTCGCCTTCTCGACGGCGGCCCGCTGGTACCGGTCACGGATCGCGAAGGGGTCGTTGGCCAGTTCGCGCTGGAGTGCGACCGCCATGAGGACGAGCACCACGGTGAACGGCAGCGCCGTGATGGTGATGAGGTTCTGCAGGCCGGTGAGCGCGGTGTCGCCGCCGGTCAGCAGCATCACAACGGCGATGCCCGCCATGCACAGTGCCCAGAACACCGTGATCGTGCGGCGCGGGGCCGGGGCGCCGCGCTGCGAGAGCTGCGAGTTCACAATCGAGGCGGAGTCCGCCGTCGTGATGAAGAAGACCGCCAGCATGACGATCACGACCGGGGCCACCAGCCCGCCGCCGGGCAGCTGGTCCAGGACCACCCAGAAGATCTCCGCCGGCGCGGGCAGCGAGGCGGCCGTGCCGTCCGGCGCCACGGAGCCCTGCGTCCGCTGCAGCCAGATGGTGGTGCCGCCGATGATCGTGAACGCGCCGACGATCACCGCGGCCGGGATGAACAGGGCGCCGAGGACGTACTGGCGGATGGTCCGACCCTTCGAGATCTTCGCCATGAACACGCCCACGAACGGGGCCCAGCTGACCCACCACGCCCAGTAGAAGATCGTCCAGCTGGAGAGGAACTCCTGCATGTCCTCCCCCTGGGCCATCGAGGCGCCGAGGGCGTCCGGGGCGGAGGAGACGTAGTCCATCAGGACGCCGGGCACGGTGTTCAGCAGGAACGCCGTCGGGCCGACGACGAAGAAGAACAGCGCCAGGCCGAGGGCGAGCAGCATGTTGATGTTGGACAGCCACCGGATGCCGCGGGCCACACCGGACACCGCCGAGAAGATGGTGCCGATCGTGAGCACCACGATGATCCCCAGCGCCACCGTGTTCCCCGGCGCCGACCAGCCCGAGACGATCTCCACGCCGCGGCCGATCTGCAGGGCGCCGATGCCCAGCGAGGCCGCCGTGCCGAACAGTGTGGCGATGATCGCGAGCCCGTCGATCAGGCGCGCGCCGACGGAGTCGCTGCGCTGGGAGTCGCCGAACAGCGGCGCGATGATCGAGCTCATCAGCGGCACCCGGCCCCGGCGGTAGGACACGTAGCCGACCGACAGGCCGACGACCGCGTAGATCGCCCACGCGTTCACGCCCCAGTGCAGCGCGGCCTGGGCCAGCGCGCCCGTCACCGCCTCCTCGCTCCCCGCCTCGTACGCCCCCGGGCGCGGGGCCAGGTAGTAGGTCAGCGGCTCGTACGGGCCGAAGAAGATGATGCCGATGCCGATGCCGGCCGCGAAGAGCATGGCCGACCAGCTCGCCGTGGAGTACTCCGGCTTCTCCCCGTCCAGGCCCAGCGGGATCTCGCCGTACCGAGAGAACGCCAGGGCCAGCAGGAACACCACCATCCCGATGGCCAGCAGGGCGAACAGCCAGCCGGCGTGGACCATCACCCAGTCGAGGGCCGCGCTCGAGACGGCCAGCACGGCGTCCGGCTGCAGCACGCCCCACACCACGAAGCCGACCACCAGCAGGCCGACGACGGCGAGGATCACCCGGTCCACGCCGTAGCGCACCCGGCGGTCCTCCACGGACACGCCCGGCACGAGGGCCGGGTGGATGCCGTGCGGATAGGAGAACTCGCGGACGAAGCGGCGCAGCCGTGGCCGGGCCGGGGTCCGGGTCGTGTGGGACCCGGTGGGACGGGGCGGCGTGGGTGTGTCCATGGGGACACCATAGGGGGCGCGCCGGACGGCGGTCGTCTCCCGCCCGCACGACGACGGCCCCTCACCCGGGCGGGCGAGGGGCCGTCGTCGTCGGCCGGCCGCGTCAGGGCCGACGGAGGGGTCAGTGCTGGTGGCCGGCCTCGTCCTCCTCGGCGGGCTTGTCCGCCACGAGGGTCTCGGTGGTCAGCACGAGGGCCGCGATGGAGGCGGCGTTGGCCAGCGCGGAGCGGGTCACCTTGACCGGGTCGATCACGCCGTCGGCGATCAGGTCGCCGTAGACGCCGGTCTTCGCGTTGAAGCCGTGGTTCGGCTCCAGCTCGGCGACCTTGGAGACCACCACGTAGCCGTCCTCGCCCGCGTTCTGGGCGATCCAGCGCAGCGGCTGCTTCAGGGCCTTGCGGACGATGTCCACGCCCACGGCGGCGTCGCCGGTCAGGGCCTGGACGTTGGCGTCGGTGTCGAGCACGCTCAGCGCGTTGATGAGCGCGGTGCCCCCGCCGGCCACGATGCCCTCCTCGAGGGCGGCGCGGGTCGAGGACACGGCGTCCTCGATGCGGTGCTTGCGCTCCTTGAGCTCCACCTCGGTGGCGGCGCCCACGCGGATCACGCCGATGCCGCCGGAGAGCTTGGCGAGGCGCTCCTGGAGCTTCTCGCGGTCCCAGTCGGAGTCGGTCGCGGCGGACTCGGCCTTGATCTGGGCGACCCGGGCCTCGACGTCCTCGGCCGCACCGCCGCCGTCGACGATGGTGGTCTCGTCCTTGGTGACGGTGATGCGGCGGGCGGAGCCGAGCACGTCCAGGTCGGCCTGCTCGAGCTTCATGCCGAGGTCCGGGGAGACGACCTGGGCGCCGGTGAGGATCGCGATGTCCTGCATCATGGCCTTGCGGCGGTCGCCGAAGCCCGGGGCCTTGACGGCCACGACGTTCAGGGTGCCGCGGATCTTGTTCACCACGAGGGTGGACAGGGCCTCGCCCTCGATGTCCTCGGCGATCACGAACAGCGGCTTGTTGGCCTGCAGGACCTTCTCCAGCAGGGGCAGCAGCTCCTGTACGTTGGAGATCTTGCCCGAGTTGATCAGGACGTAGGCGTCCTCGAGCACGGCCTCCTGACGCTCGGCGTCGGTGACCATGTACGGGGACAGGAAGCCCTTGTCGAACTGCATGCCCTCGGTGACGTCCAGCTCGGTGGAGGTCGTGGAGGACTCCTCGATGGTGATGACGCCGTCGGTGCCGACCGTGTCGAACGCGCGGGCCAGCAGCTCGCCGACCTCGTCGTTCTGGGCCGAGATGGCGGCCACGTGGGCCACCTCCTGGCCCTCGACCGGGCGGGCGTTCTCCTGCAGGCGCCGCTCGACGGCGGCCACGGCCACCTCGATGCCCTTCTTGACCTCGCCCGGCGCGGCGCCGGCGGCGACCTGGCGCATGCCCTCGTTCACGAGCGCCTGGGCCAGCACGGTGGCGGTGGTGGTGCCGTCGCCCGCGATGTCGTTGGTCTTGGTGGCGACCTCCTTGGCGAGCTGGGCGCCCATGTTCTCGTACGGGTCCTCCAGCTCCACCTCACGGGCGATCGTGACGCCGTCGTTGGTGATGGTGGGGGCGCCCCACGCCTTGTCGAGCACCACGTTGCGGCCCTTGGGGCCGAGGGTGACCTTGACGGTGTCGGCGAGCTTGTCGATGCCGGCCTGGAGGGCGCGGCGTGCGTCGTCGTTGAAAGCCAGCTGCTTGGCCATGACGGACGCTCCTTTCGTTCAGGGAGTCAGGGGGTGCGGGGACGCGAGGGGCCCGGGGCGCGCGCACCGGTGCGGTGCGCGCCGCTCACCGGGCCCGTCGCGGCGGGGTCACTTGGTGACGACGGCCAGCACGTCGCGGGCGGAGAGCACCAGGTACTCCTCGCCGCCGACCTTGACCTCGGTGCCGCCGTACTTGGAGTACAGCACGACGTCACCCTCGGCGACGTCGACGGGCACGCGGTTGCCGTTCTCGGCGACCCGGCCCGGGCCCACGGCCACGACCTGGCCCTCCTGCGGCTTCTCCTTGGCGGTGTCCGGGATCACGAGGCCCGACGCGGTGGTCTGCTCGGCCTCCAGGGGGCGGACAACGATGCGATCCTCGAGGGGCTTGATGGAGACAGACATGCTGCACACTCCTTCTTCGTCGACATGCGGCTCCGGCGGGCTCGCC
This sequence comes from Micrococcus sp. iso_239, assembly GCF_056173395.1. Classification (NCBI taxonomy): domain Bacteria; kingdom Bacillati; phylum Actinomycetota; class Actinomycetes; order Micrococcales; family Micrococcaceae; genus Micrococcus; species Micrococcus sp. iso_239. The sequence continues at coordinate 1,837,498 of NZ_CM149672.1, forward strand.
GGTCCGCTGATGCTGTGGTCTGCGGGTGCGCCACGGGCGTCAGACCCTCCGTCGTCGCGGTGCCGGACGGTCCACCTCGGGCATTGGCACCCGGTACCCCCGAGTGCCAGTCCTGACTCTACTCCGGGTTCTGGCACTCCTTCAACATGAGTGCCAGCCGTGTCCCCGCCGTCCGCCGCGGGCGGAGGCGTGGGGCGCGGTGCGGTGGGATGCCGTGGGGCGGCGGGCGGGGCGGGTTCCGGGCCCAAGAGCACGCGGAGTGGTCACGACTGCGGCCCGCAACCTGTCCCTCCCCCACTCCCCGCCCTCCCCCCTCCCCCCTCCGTGGGCAGAAACCGCACCCCCGCCCATCGCGTGGGCAGCATCCGCAGGTTTTCGGTCTCCGTGGGCAGAAGCGCCCTCTCTTCTGCCCACGGATGTTGCGTGGGCGGAACTCCTCGCAGTTCTGCCCACCGAGCCATGACGACGTCGTCCCGGCGGGACAACCGGCCGCCGCCGAGTCCTGCACAGCCGGCCCACCCCGCGCCGGTGTGCACAGACACGCGGCCCGCCCGGCCGTCGTCGGGCCGACCGCGTCAAGGTCGACCCATGTCCTTCGCCCCCGATCTCCCCCTCGTCCCCGTCTTCACCACCCGCGACGTGCTCGAACGCGGTCTGCCGCCCAGCCGGGTGCGGCGGTCCGACGTCCTCCGCCTCGCCCGCGGCATCCACCGTCGCCGTGACATGCCGCTGCGCACCTGGGAGTCGGCTGGGCTCCCGCCGCCGCACCACGGGGTCGGCCTCGACCTGCTGACCGCCCTCCTGCGGTCCCGTCCCGACGCCGTTCTCTCCCACGAGACGGCGGCGCACCTCCACGGCCTCCCGCTTCCCCCGGGCGGGGCCACGCGACGCGCCGCCGTCGAGATCACGTTGCACCGCGGCACCGCACGGGCGCGGATCCCCGGCGTCATGGAGCACCGCAGACCCCTGCCCGCCGGCCACGTCACCTCCGTGCTCGGGCTACGGGTGACGACGCCGGAACGGACCTGGCTCGATCTGTGCTCGATCGGCCACCCCTGGGACGAGGCATCCCTCGTGTCGGCGGGTGACCACCTGGTCCGTCACCCCTGGTCCCCGCGCGGCCGGCGGCCTCCCATCACCACGGTCACCGCGCTGCACGAGGCGATGCGGCCGCTCGGGCGGTTCGTCGGAAGACCGCGGGCGACGGCGGCGCTCGAGCGCGTACGGGTGGGTGCCGACTCGCCGCAGGAGACCCGGCTGAGGCTGGCGCTCGTCGAGGCGGGGCTGGGCGAGCCGACGCTGCAGCACGTGTTCGACCCCGGGCGGCGGGACGCCCCCGAGGCCGATCTGTGGTTCGAGGACTGCCGGCTCGTCCTCCAGTACGACGGCGAGGTGCACCGGAGTGCCGAGCAACACGCCCGGGACGCCCGGCGAGACCAGTACTACGCGGAGCGTGGGCAGATGACCCTGCACGTCACGGGCCGGGACGTCGGCGAGGGATATGCGCGGGTGATCGAGGCCGTCCTCAGACGACGGGCACAGGTCTCGAACGGCTGGGATGCCTGACGTCGTCGTCGCGTATGGCCCTGCCGTCCATGCGCAGGGGTTCCGTGGGCAGAAGCGAGGGTGCTTCTGCCCACGGAACCTGGAAACACGCGGGTTCTGCCCCCGGAAGGCGAGACCCGGCGGGTTCTGCCCACGGAACGCTCGCGTCGGCCGGGCACCCGACCCCCGCCCGGACCGACCCGGGCCGGCCTCACCGTCGCCCCGCTCAGTAGTACACGGCCAGCGGCCCGTGCGGTCCGTCCACCACGCTGCAGGGGGTCTTGAAGATCCGCTCCAGCACCTCAGGGCGCAGGATCTCGGCCGGGGTGCCGGTCTCCACCACCTGGCCGTCGCCCATGGCCACGATCCGGTCGGCGTAGTGGGCGGCGAAGTTGATGTCGTGCAGCACGATCACCACGGTCCGGCCCAGCTCGTCGGCCGCCCGACGCAGCTGCTGCATCATCTGCACCGAGTGCTGCATGTCCAGGTTGTTCAGCGGCTCGTCCAGCAGCACGTACTCGGTGTTCTGCGCCAGCACCATCGCCACGTACGCCCGCTGCCGCTGGCCGCCCGAGAGCTGGTCGAGGTACCGGTTCTCGAACGGGCCGAGGTTGAGGAAGTCGATCGCGTCGGACACGTGCCGCTCGTCCTCCAGGGTCAGCCGGCCGCGCGTGTACGGGTAGCGCCCGAACCCCACGAGCTGCCGCACGGTCAGCCGCGTCACGAAGTGGTTCTCCTGCCGCAGGATGGACAGGGTCTGCGCGATCTTCCGGGACGGCGTCGTGGTGATGTCGTGCCCGCCCACGGCGATCGTCCCGGCGTCGGCGTCCTGCAGCCGGCCGATCATCGTCAGCAGCGTGGACTTGCCCGCCCCGTTGGGCCCCACGAGCGCGGTCACTCCCCCGGCCTGGATGTCCAGGTCCACGGGTCCGATGCACACCTCATCGCTGTGGCGCTTCACCACGCCGCGCAGCTCGATCACAGACGTCCCTTTCTCATCACGACGACCAGGAAGGTGATGCCGCCGATCAGCTCGATGACCACCGTGACCGCACCCCCCGCGTAGAACACGTGCCGCAGCACGAAGTAGGCGCTCGTGAGCACCGCGTACCCGGCCAGCGCCGCCACCGGGAGGATGAACCGGTGGTCGTGGGTGTCGACGAGGCTGTACGCCAGCGTCGCCACGAGGAAGCCGAGGAACGTCATCGGGCCCACGAGCGCGGTGGTCATGGCCATCAGCACGGAGACCAGCAGCAGCGTCACCATGAGCTCGCGCCGGTGGTGCAGGCCCAGGTTGGTCGCGGCGTCGGCGCCGAGCGCCACCGTGTTCAGGCGGCGGGAGCGCAGCCACAGCAGCGCGCACACGACGACGGCGATGGGCGCGGCGATCGCCACGTACTCGGTCCGGGCGTTGGAGATGTTGCCGAAGAGCCGCGCGCTCAGCAGGTCGAACGAGTTCGGGTCCAGCAGTCGCTGCATGAACGTGCTCAGCGCGGCCAGCCCGCCGCCCAGCACCACGCCCACGAGCAGCATCAGATGGACGCTGCCGTAGGGCCGGGAGAGCAGCCACGAGTACAGGGCCGTCGCCAGCGCCACCATGAGCGCGGCCTGGGCGAGGAACGGCCCCACCCCGGTCAGCACCGCGACGCCGGCGGCTCCCAGCACGTACACGGCGACGGTCGACACGGCCGTGTAGAGCGCCTCGAACCCCATGATCGAGGGCGTGATGATGCGGTTGCCCGTCACCGTGTGGAAGGTGACGGTCGCGAAGGAGTGGCACAGCGCCACGATGCCGATCACGCCCAGGGACTCCACGCGCATCCGCGCGATCATCCAGAACGCGCGCGAACCGGGTTCGGCCTCGTTGCCCCACAGCAGGATCCCGGCGGTGGAGAGCACGGCGACGGCGGCCAGCACGGCGACGACGACCGCATACCTCCGGCGGTCGGCGGCGGTGACGAACGCGCCGGACCGGCGCGGGGCGTCGGCCTCGACGGGCCCGGCCGCGGTGGCGCCACCGGGCGGGGCGGGGATGCGACCCGGGGCGGTCGCGAGCGGCTCAGCCATGCTTGGCCTGCCTCAGCAGCAGGGCGAGGAACACGATCGCGCCCACGAGGCCCAGGATCAGCGAGATGGGCACCTCGAACGGGGCGATCACGGTGCGCCCGATCAGGTCGCAGACGATCACGATCCACACGCCGACCATGACCACCCAGGGCAGGTTCGTCCGCAGGTTGTCGCCGCGCACCATGGACACGAGGTTGGGGACCACGAGCCCCAGGAACGGGAGGGCCCCGATCACCACGGTGACCACGCCGGTGGCCACGGCCACCATGGCCACGCCGGTGAGGATCACGGCGCCGTAGTTGAGGCCGACGTTCGTGGCGACGTCCTTGCCGAGGCCGGCCACGGTGAAGCGGTCCGCGATGACGAAGACCGCCACGCACACGATCAGCACGAGGAAGAGCAGCTCATACCGGCCGCGGACCACGGAGGTGAACGAGCCCGCGAACCACGCGCCCACCTGCTGCAGCATGTCCGTCTGGAGGGCGAGGAACGTCGACGCGGCGCCCACGACGGCGCCGAGCATGATGCCCACGATCGGCACGATGAGGGAGGACTGCAGGCGCACCCGCCGCAGGAAGAGGAAGAAGACGAGGGTGCCGACGAAGGCGAAGAGGATGGCCCCGACCATCCGGGTCACCAGGCCCGCACCCGGCACGAGCACCATGGTCACCAGCAGGCCGAGGCCGGCCCACTCGGTGGTGCCCGTGGTGCTGGGCTCCACGAAGCGGTTCTGCGTCATGAGCTGCATGATCAGCCCGCACATCGCCATCGAGGCGCCGGCCAGCACGAGGGCGACCGTGCGCGGCACGCGCGTGATGGCGAACATCTCGCGTCCGCCCTCCGCGCCGACGTCGTACACGCCCACGAACAGCGAGACCACGACGAGGGCCGCGGTCACCACGACGCCGACCAGCAGCGGCCAGGTGCGCTGCCAGCGGGTGCGCTCGGGCCGCAGGACGGCGGGCGGGACCCAGCACACGCGGTCGCCCCGCCCCGGCTCCTCGAGCCGGGGCGGGGCGTCGGCGACGTGGTGACGCACGTCGAGAGTCACTGCGCGCCTTCGAAGGCCTTCGCGAGGTCCTCCATGACGGTGGTGTGGTTCTGGATGTCCTCGGCGACGTAGAAGTCGGCGGGCAGGTACACGATGTTGCCCTCCTTCACCGCGGTCACGTCCTGGAGGGCCTCGGAGCGCTCGATCAGCTCGGCGGCGGTGGCGTTCTCCTCGCCGATGGCGGCGTCGCGGTCCATGACGATCAGCCAGTCCGGGTTCGACTTCGCGATGGCCTCGACGGAGATGTCGTCGCCCTGGTGGTTGTCGGTGCCCGACTGCTCGAGGGCCGGGGTCAGCTCCAGCATGTCGAAGAACGGGCCGATGGCGCGACCGGTGCTGGGCGCGACGTACGACAGCTCTCCGCCCGAGGCGATGAGGCCCATGACGGTCTGCTCGGGGTCGTAGGCGTCCTTGGCGCGCTGGGTGGCGGCGTCGAAGTCGGCGATGAGCTTCTCGGCATCGGCCTCGTGGCCGGTGGCCTCGCCCAGCAGGGTGGTCAGCTCCTTCAGGCCCTCGTCCATGGGGGTCTGCGTGACGTCGAAGTCCGTGTCCACGACGGCGGCGTCGCCGGTCAGCTCGTCGATCTCGGCCTTGCGCTCGTTGAACCGCTGGCCGTTGAACACGACGTCCGGCTCGGCGGTGACGAACAGCTCCATGTCCGGCTCCCGGTGGTTGCCGATGTCGGCGACCGAGTCGTCCTGGAGGTAGGAGGGCCCGCCCTCGCCCTTGTACATGATCTGCTTCGGCGCGGCCGACAGCTCGACGCCCCAGTCGTCCAGCGTGCGGAAGGTGCGGTTGTCCGTGGCGATGACGGAGTCGACCTCCTCCGGCAGGGTGACCTCGGCGCCGGACATGTCGGTGACGGTGACCCCGGTCGCGATGCCGCCCGAGGCGGCCGAGGAGCCGCCGGCGGCGCTCGCGGAGGCCGAGGACTCGCCGGAGGCGCTCGCGGAGGACGAGCCCGTGGCCGCGCCGCCGGCGGAGCAGCCGACGAGGGCGAGGGCCGCCACCGAGGTCAGGGCGAGACGGGCGAGGCGGGGGGCGCGGGCGGAACGCGGCATGGTTCTCCTTCTGGGCGGCGGGGCTGCCCCGGGATGAGCAGTCGGGGTGGTGGGCGCGCTCCCGTAGAGGTGAGCCTTGCCTCAGTCGAATACCGTACACGAGGGTGCCGTAATCCCCCAACGGGGGTTCGACGGCTCCCGCCGCCCGGGGCCCCCGGCCTCGAGCCCCGTCAGTCCAACGGCGTCACCTCGAGGGCGAACCGCGACCGACCCACGCGCGCCAGCACGAGGGTGGCGTGCCGTCCGGCCCCGCCACGCCGGCCCGGCTTCGCCCCGCCGAGGACGGCGCGACGCACCTCCTCGGGCGTCTCGCGGATGCCCCGCTTCTTCACGTCCAGCCGGCCCACCCCGGTCTCCTTCGCCCAGCGCCGCAGGGAGGCCAGGTGGAAGCCGTGCACCGCCTCGATCCGATGGGCGCGGGCCAGGCCGTCCCGCACCGGCTCGGGCGCGACGAGGTAGGCCAGGTGGGGGTCCAGCTGCCGCGTCGGCACGGGCCAGGACGCGGCCAGGTCCGTCACGAGTCCGGCCCGGATGACGGCGCCGTCCGGCTCGTGCAGGACCGCGCCGACGAGCCCCGCCATGCCCTCCTCCCCCACGGCCTCGACCTCGGGCGAGTCGCCAAAGTCCGCGCCGGAGACGAGCTGCGCCGTCGTCGTCTTCCCGCCCCGGACGGTCATGACGCGCGCCGCCCGCCGCACCCCGGGGCGGGCCGCCGCGTTGAACCACAGGGCGGCCTCCACGACGTCGCCGTCGACGCTCACCCACTCGGCCTCGGCGCCCTCCGGCACGGCCTCGTGCGGAAGCCCCGGGCCGAGCTTGACCCCGACCGGCACGCCCGTCGCGGCGATGTCCGTCACGACGCTCAGGGGCGGGGAGAACGCCTCGGGGTCGAACACGCGCGCGGACCCGCCCCCGCCGACCTGACGGCGGGCGGGGTCCAGCCACACCGCGTCCGCCTCGGCGGGCACGTGGGCGCGGGCCCAGGCCACGGCGTCGCCGTGCACCACACGCGCACCGCCGAGGCCGGCGAGGTTCACCTCGGCGGCCGCGGCGACGACGGCGTCCCGCTCCACCGCCACGACGTCCAGGCCCCGGTCGGCGAAGGCGCGCGCGTCCAGGCCGAGACCGCAGCCGAGGTCGGCGACGCACCGGGCCCCCGCGGCCGCCAGCCGGTCCGCGTGCAGGCCCGCGACCAGCGGGCGGGTGGCCTGCTCCAAGCCGTCGCGGGTGAACAGCATCCGGCGCGCCTGCCGCCCGAGGCGGACCTCCGCCCGGGACCGCAGCGCGGCCTGGGTCAGCGCGGCGGCCACGCGCTCCGGAGGATGCCCGGCCGCACGCAGGCGGGAGGAGACCGCGAGCGCGTCGGCCTCCCGGTACCCGGCGAGGGAGTCGAGGAGCGCGCGGCCCTCCGGCTCGAGGACGGGGGCCAGGGCGGTGGCGTCCGCCTCCGAGGCGGCGGCCGTGGGGCGCGGCGGGCGGGAGGCGGGGCGGGGGCGGGCCATGCGCCCCACCCTAGGTCCGAAGCGTGGACCCCGGGCGCAGACCCGGCACGGGCTTCTAGGATGGGCGGCATAACTCTGCCCTTCGCCGACTCCGCGCAGTCCACTCTCGGAATCGAGTGGGAGCTCGCGCTCGTGGACGCCGTGTCCGGCGAGCTGCGCTCCGAGGCCCCGGACCTGCTGCGCGCCCTGCATGTGACCGAGGGCCTCGCCGAGGACGACGTGAACCCGCACATGACCAGCGAGCTCCTGCAGAACACGGTGGAGCTCGTCACGGGTGTGCACGAGCGCGTCGACGCCGCGACGGCGGACCTCGGCCGGATCGCCGCGCGCGTGGCCGACGCCGCGGCTGCGCGGGGCATCTCCCTGTTCTGCCAGGGCACGCACCCGTTCGCGGACGCGATCGCGCAGCCCTCGACGCCCAGTGAGCGCTACGACCGCATGCTGGATCTCACCCAGTACTGGGGTCGGCAGCTGCTGATCTTCGGCGTGCACGTGCACGTGGGCCTGGACGACGTCTCCAAGGCCATGCCGGTGGTGAACGGCCTGGTCAACCGAGTGCCGCACCTGCTCGCACTCTCGGCCTCCTCCCCCTTCTGGGCGGGCACGGACACGGGCTACCAGTCCCAGCGCACCCTCCTGTTCCAGCAGCTGCCCACGGCCGGCCTGCCGTTCCAGTTCCAGGAGTGGGAGGACTTCGAGCGCTGCGTGGCCCAGATGGAGCAGGTGGGCATGATCGCGGACGTCACCGAGTGCCGCTGGGACGTGCGGGCCGTGCCCCGCCTGGGCACGGTGGAGATGCGCGCGTGCGACGGCCTGGCCACGCTCGAGGAGATCGCCGCCGTGACCGCCTACACGCAGTGCCTCGTGGATGACCTGTCCGCGAGCCTGGAGCGCGGTGAGACGGTCGAGGTCCTGCCGCCGTGGCACGTGCAGGAGAACAAGTGGCGCGCCGCCCGGTACGGCATGGACGCCACCGTGATCGTGGACGCCCGGGGCACCCAGGTCCCGCTGGCGGAGCACCTGCCGGCGGAGATCGAGCGACTGACCCCGGTCGCCGAGCGGCTGGGCTGCGCGGCGGAGCTCGCCGGCGTCCAGGCGATGATCGACGACGGCGGCGCCGCGCGTCAGCGTCGTGTGGAGGCACAGGCCCTGGCCGGCCCGCCGGCCGCGGGTGAGGACACGGATGACGCGGTGGCCCCGCTGCGCGCGGTCGTGCTGGACGCCGCCGCCCGCACCCGCGCGTCGCTGGACGGCCGCGCCGGCTGAGCGGCCGCTCCCCCGGCGAGGCTGCGGCCCCGCCGCGCCTGCACGCTTCCGCCGGCCCGCCCGGCGCGGCTACGGTCGCACCATGCGAGCACTGACATGGCAGGGAAAGCGCAACGTCGCCGTCGAGGACGTCCCGGATCCTCGGATCCAGGAGCCGACGGACGCGATCATCGAGGTCACCTCGACCGGCATCTGCGGGTCGGACCTGCATCTGTACGAGGTCCTGGGGCCGTTCATGGACGCGGGGGACGTGATCGGTCACGAGCCGATGGGCATCGTCCGCGAGGTCGGGTCCGAGGTCACCCACATCCGGCCCGGTGACCGGGTGGTCGTGCCCTTCACCATCTCCTGCGGCCGGTGCTGGATGTGTCAGCGCGGGCTGCAGTCGCAGTGCGAGACCACCCAGGTGCGGGAGCAGGGCTCCGGCGCCGCACTCTTCGGCTACTCCCGGCTCTACGGCTCCGTCCCCGGCGGACAGGCCGAGCTGCTGCGCGTGCCCCACGCGGACTACGGCCCCGTGAAGGTGCCGCACACCGGTCCGGATGAGCAGTGGCTGTTCCTCTCGGACGTCGTCCCCACCGCCTGGCAGGGGGTCCAGTACGCGAACGTCCCCGACGGCGGCACGCTCGCGGTGCTCGGCCTCGGCCCCATCGGCCAGCTGGCGGCGCGCATCGGCGTGCACCTGGGGTACCGGGTGATCGGTGTCGACCCGGTCCCCGAGCGCCGCGTGATGGCGGCCCGGCACGGCATCGAGGTCCTGGACGCCGACGGCGGCGAGGCCGAGGTGCTCCGCGAGCGCACCGGCGGCCGCGGTCCCGACGGGGTCGTGGACGCGGTCGGCATGGAGGCGCACGCCTCCCCGGCGGGGCATGCGGCCCACACCGCCGTGGGCCTGCTGCCCGACGCGCTCGGCCGGGCGGCCATGAAGACCGCCGGCGTCGACCGCCTGAGCGCCCTCCACACCGCGATCGACGCGGTCCGGCGCGGCGGCACGGTGTCGCTCTCCGGGGTCTACGGCGGCATGAAGGACCCGATGCCGATGCTCACCCTGTTCGACAAGCAGGTCACCCTGACGATGGGCCAGTGCAACGTCCGTCGCTGGGTGGACGACCTGCTGCCCCTGCTCGACGACCCGTCCGACCCCCTCGGCGTGCTCGACCTGACCACGCACACCGCCTCGCTCGAGGACGCGCCCGCCCTCTATGAGACGTTCCAGAAGAAGGAGGACGGCTGCGTCAAGGTGGTCCTGAAGCCGTGAGGATCGTCGTCCTGGGCGCGACGGGTAACGTCGGCACCGCTGTCCTGCACCGCCTCCAGGCCGCGGACGAGGTGAGCTCGATCGTGGGCGTGAGCCGGCGCGGCCCGGACCGGGCCGGAGCGCCCTACGACGGCGTCGAGTGGCACCGCCTGGACGTGGCGGAGCCCACGGCGGCGGGGCGGCTGCGCGAGATCGTGGCCGGCGCCGACGCCGTCGTCGACCTGGTGTGGGTGATCCGCCCCAACCGCGACCGCGACCACCTGCGCGCCGTCAACGTGGCCGGCAACGAGCGGGTGTTCCGGGCCGTGGCCGAGGCGGGCGTGCCCCACCTGGTCTACGCGTCCTCGGTGGGCGCGTACGGGCCCGGGCCGAAGGGCCGAGCCGTGCCCGAGTCCCATCCCACCACCGGGGTCCCCACCTCGCACTACGCCGCGCAGAAGGCCGAGGTCGAGTCGATCCTCGACCGCGTGCAGGCCGAGCACCCCGAGCTGCTCGTGACCCGGCTGCGCCCCGGGCTGATCTTCCAGTCCGCCGCCGGGCCCGAGATCAAGGACTACTTCCTGGGCGACCTCGTCCCCGCCCGGCTGGTCGCCCGCCTGCGCACTCCGGTGCTCCCGTTCCCGCGGGGCCTGCGATTCCAGGCGCTCACGGCCCAGGACGTGGCGGACGCGTACTGGCGCGTGATCGTCCACCGGGCGGGCGGCGCCTTCAATGTGGCCGCCGACCCCGTGCTGGACGCGCACACCATGGGCACCGTCCTCGGGGCGCGCCGCATCCTGGAGCTGCCCGTGGGCCTGTTCCGCGCGGCCGCGGCGCTGAGCTACCGGGCACGGCTGCAGCCCACCGACCCGGGGTGGGTGGACATGGCCGCAGCGGTGCCCATCATGGACACCACGGCCCTGCGCGCCGCGACCGGTTGGTCCGAGACCACCGACGCCCGGGAGGCGGTCCGCCTCGTGCTTGACCATCTCGACGGTGCCGAAGGTCTGGGCAACGCCGGGCACCGCTCGCACTCGCCCACGGAATGAGGGCGATGACCTTCACCCGCCGGGCCGCCCTGACGGGCCTGCTCGGGGGCGCCGCCCTCGGGTTCACCGCCTGCACCTCCTCCGGCTACCCCGCCGACCCGGACGGCACCCTGGACCGCGTCACGGGCGGGGTGCTGCGCGCCGGCGTCGTGCACCACCCGCCCCACGTGGACGCCTCGGGCGCCGAGCCCGTCGGCCCCGAGCCCGACCTGATCCGCGGGTTCGCGGCGGCGCACGACGCACGCGTCGAGTGGACCGTGGCCGGGGAGGAGGCGCTCATGACCGCGCTGGAGAAGGGCGACGTGGACCTGGTGGCCGGCGGCCTGACGTCGGCGTCCCCGTGGACGTCGCACGCGAGCATCACCCGCGACTACGCCGAGGCGCAGGGTCCGGACGGCGAGCCGGTGAAGCTCGTGATGGCCGTGCCCCTGGGTGAGAATCAGATGCTCACGGCCCTCGAGGCGTACTTCGACCAGCGCGCAGCGGAGGAGGCCCGATGACGCGGCGGAACACCCGGGAGACGGGGCCGAGCGGGCGCCGCTTCGGCGCCACGGAGCTGCCCCCGGAGATCGAGCGCGTGGTCCAGCAGGCCAAGCGGCTCGAATGGGCGACGCTGGGGGTGCTGGTGGTCACGATCGTCCTCGTAGCGGTCGTGATGGGCTCCTCGCAGGCCATGCGTGCCGCGTGGATCGAGGACCTGCTGTCCCTGATCCCGCCGATCGCGTTCCTCATCGCCCTGCGCGTGGCCCGCATGGCCCCGACGCGGGCCCGGCCCTACGGCTCTCACCGGTCCGTCGGGGTGGGGCACCTCGTGGCCGCCGTCGCCCTGTCCGTGATGGGCGTGGTCCTCGTCGGCGACTCCGTGCTGGGCCTGGTGATGGCGGAGCACCCGCCCATCGGCACGTTCGACCTGTTCGGGCACACCGTGTGGCAGGGCTGGTTCATGATGGCCGTGATGGCCCTGTCCGTGCCCGGGCCCATGATCCTCGGCCACAAGAAGCTCAGGCTGGCCGAGCAGCTCCACGACCGCGTGCTGCACGCGGACGCGGACATGAACAAGGCGGACTGGCAGACGGGCGTGGCCACCATCGTCGGCGTGGCCGGCATCGGCCTGGGCTGGTGGTGGGCGGACTCCGCTGCGGCGATCTTCGTGGGCGTGAGCATCGTGCTGGACGGCTGGAAGAACCTGAAGGAGGCCGTCACGAACCTGGCGGATCGCCGCGCCGCCACGATCGACGGCGCCCGGCCGCACCCGCTCATCGACCGTGCCGAGCGGGTCGCCTGGGCGGAGCCGTGGGTACGCCACGCGGGCGCCCGCGTCCGGGACGAGGGCCACGTGTTCCACGTCGAGATGTTCGTGGTGCCGCACGAGGGGGCGGACGTGACGGTGGGCCGCTGCTGCGCGCTGCGGGACGCGATCGCCGCCCTGGACTGGAAGCTGCAGGACGTCGTCGTCGCCCCGGTGGACGAGCTGCCCGCCGAGGTGCACGGCGGTCGGTCCGGGGAGCATCAGACGGGCGAGGAGTAGCCCGGGCCTCAGCCGGCCAGGAACCGGCCCTCGAGGGTGGCGGAGGTGATGCGCTCGACCTCGCGCCGCTGCTCCGCGGTCTTCTCACACAACCCGCGCATCTCGGCGGCATCGACCGCCGGCAGGTGCGGCGCCAGCTGCTCGAGGACGCGCCACATGGAGAGCTTGGCCTGGAGCATCCCCTGCAGCAGGTCCAGTTCGACCTGTGTCCAGGCGGAGCCGCGCGTGCGCAGCGCGTTCACGGGGTTGAGGCGTCCGCCGACCTCGGCCGCCGCGCCGGCGGCCCGGTCCACCAGCGGGGTGCGGAGGCCCAGTTCGCCGATGAGCGCCTCGAGGCGGTCCTGGTCCTCCTGGACGCCGTCGCCGATGCGGCGCAGCGCGGCCTCCTGCGGGGTGCCGGCCCAGGTCTGCTCGGCGGCGCGGAACGCCTTCACACCGGAGCGGGAGCCGAGCAGGTGCTGATTGAGGAAGTCCTCCAGCATCTCCTCGTCCACGGCGGCAGAGGTGGGCTCGGGGCGGGGGTGGTCAAGGCCGGTCACGGGCCCTGTCTACGGAACGCGTGGGCGTGGCGGCAAGAGGCCGGGCGCGGTCAGACGCTGACGATCTCGACCGGCTGTCCCGGGTCCGCGCCGAACCACGCGTCGGAGGGGGCGACGCCGTCGCGCACCAGGCGTGCGCCGAGCGCGGCGACCATCGCCCCGTTGTCGGTGCACAGGTTCACGGGCGGGACGGTCAGCTCGATGCCGGCGGAGCGGCACCGGTCGGCGAGCAGGGCGCGCAGGCGCGAGTTCGCCGCGACGCCGCCGCCGAGCATCAGGTGGGTGAGCCCGTGCTCGCGGCAGGCGCGGACGGCCTTGGCGGTGATCACGTCGGCGACGGCCTCCTGGAAGGAGGCGGCGATGTCCGCGCGCGGCACCTCGAGGCCGCGGGCCTCGAACTGCTCCACGGCCCGGGAGACGGCGGTCTTCAGCCCGGAGAACGACCAGTCGTGCCGGTGCGGGCCGGGCTCCTCGGCGCTGCCGACGAACTTGCCCGCGGTGAGCCCGCGCGGGAAGCGGAAGGCCGTCGGGTCGCCCTGGGCGGCGAGCCGGTCGATCACGGGGCCCCCGGGGTAGCCCGCCCCGATGAGCCGGGCGACCTTGTCGTACGCCTCGCCGGCCGCGTCGTCGATGGTCGAGCCCAGCAGCTCGACCTCGGAGCTGATCCGGCCCACGCGCAGGATCTCGGTGTGCCCGCCGGAGACGAGCAGCGCGCCCAGGTCCGCGGGCAGGTCGTCCCACTGCGCGGGCCGCACGCCGTCCAGCATGCCCACGCCCACGTGCGCCACGAGGTGGTTGATGCCGTAGAGGGGCGTGCCGAGGGCCGTGGCCAGCGCCTTCGCCCCCGCGACCCCCACCATGAGCGCGCCCGCCAGACCCGGGCCGGAGGTGACGGCGATCGCGTCGAGGTCCGCGAGGGTGACGTCGGCGGTGTCCAGGGCGCGGCGGATCGTGGGCACGAGGGCCTCGAGGTGGGCGCGGGCGGCGATCTCCGGGATCACGCCGCCGAAGCGCACGTGCTCCTCGACGGAGGAGGCGACCTCGTGGGCCAGCAGGGCGGTGCCGCGGACGACGCCGACGCCGGTCTCGTCGCAGGAGGACTCGATGCCGAGCACGAGGGGGGCTGCGGTGGCGGTGGGCATGGGCTCCAGTCTAGTGAGCGGCCCGGTCACAGGGCCTTGCGCATGATCACGGCGTCCTCGCCGCCCGGGTAGTAGCGGCGGCGCACGTGCAGCTCCTGGAATCCGTGGCGTGCGTAGAGCCGCCGGGCGACGGCGTTGGAGGCCCGGACCTCGAGCATCAGGGCGCTCGCGCCGCGCGCCGCGGCCTCCGCGGCCATCCAGCGCAGCTGAGCCGCGCCGATCCCCCGCCCCTGCGCCGCCGCGACCGTGCCCACGGTCTGCACGTCGGCGACGTCGCCGACCACCATGATCCCGCCGTAGCCGACGATCTCGCCGGGCGCGGGGCCGTCTTCGTCCGCGGAGCCGGGCGCGGCCACGTCGCGGACGACCACGCGGTAGTCCCGGGTGGGCGGGCGGCCGTGCGCGTCCCGTCCGCCGGCGGGGCCGGTCTGGGCGAGCTCCTCCTCGTAGAAGTGCGCGGGCCAGGCGTCGAGCGGGAAGAGCGTGGCCTCGTGGGCGAGCACCTCGGGGACGTCCCACACGGTCATGGGGCGCAGCAGGTACCCGGGCGGCAGCCCGTGCCCGTCCTCGGCGGGGCGCCCGTCGCCGGTCGGGGCCGGCTCGGCCGGGCTCACGCGCCCGCCCGCTTGCGGGGGCCGGGGACCTTGGCGTCGGACTCGCGCAGGTAGAGCGGCTCGGCGGGCACGAGGCCTCGGCCGCGCCGCAGGGCGAGCTCGGCCACCTGCCCCACCCCGACGGCGGACGGCGTGGCCGACTCCCAGTCCGGCACCGCGCGCAGCGCCTCGGGGTAGAGCCCGGCCCCCGCGCCGTAGACGGGCAGCGGGGTGACCTCGTCCGCCGGCGAGACGAAGGGGCCGTGCAGCAGCGTCGGCTGCCCGCCGACCTGCGCGTAATGGGCCCAGTAGACCTCGCGGCGGCGGGCGTCCGTGGCGACCACGAACTCCTCGATCCCGTGGCGGAAGGCGTCGACGCCGGCCGCGTGGGCGAGCGCGTCGAGGCTGCGGACCCCGTGCACGGGCACGTCCCACGCCAGGCCGAGGGCGGCCGCCGTCGCCAGGCCCGCGCGCAGCCCCGTGAAGGGTCCGGGGCCGACACCGACCGCGAGCGCGTCCAGCGCGGTGCCGGTGACGCCGGCCTCGCCGAGCACGGTCTGCACCGCGGGGGCGAGCACCTCGGCGTGGGCGTGGGTGTCGTCCGTGGCCCAGCGCGCGAGCTCCTCACCGTCCCGCAGGACGGCGACGGAGGCGGCGGCGGAGGAGTCGATCGCGAGGAGCAGGGCCATGGCCGCCAGTCTACGGAAGCACGACGCCGGCCCAGCGCGGGCCGCGGCCGGTCACGACGGCCGAACGCAGCTCCTCGGCCTGGCCTCCGTCCTCGTCGGAGAAGTCGGTGACGATGCCGTCCTCGCCCTCCCCCGCCGGGGCCGCGGGGGCGTCCTCACCCCCGCGGGCCCGGACGATCTCGATGTCCAGCCACGAGGCGTCCGGGTCCTCGGGGAACCCGGCGAGGGACTCGGCCATGCCCCGGCCCCACTCGACGACGGTCACGGAGCGGTCGACGCTCGCGTCCAGGTCGAGGTCCGTGAGCTCCCCCGCCGAGCGCAGCCGGTACGCGTCCACGTGCACGAGGTCCGGGGTGCCCGCCGGGGCGTCGGCCGGGGCGGGGTGGACGCGGGAGAGGACGAACGTCGGCGAGACCACGCCGGAGGCCACGCCGAATCCGCTGGCCAGCCCCTGGGTGAAGGTCGTCTTGCCCGCGCCGAGGTCGCCCGTGAGGATCAGCACGTCGCCGGCGCGGAGCACCCCGGCGAGGGCGCGGCCGAACGCCCGGGTGCCGTCGGCGCCCTCGAGCGGGACCGTCGCCGTCAGCACGGGCTCGGGCAGGGTCGCGCCGGGGGCGGGGATCGCGTGGTCGCTCATGGGCGGGCCTCCTGGGTCGGCGTGGGGTCCACGTGCTGCCGGTCCACGCGGCCCCCGATGCGGGTCACCAGCTCGTAGTTGATCGTCCCGGCGGCCGCGGCCCACTCCTCCACCGGAATGCCGGAGGCCGGTCCGAACAGCTCGACGGCGTCGCCGGGCGCGTCCGCGGCGTCCGGGCCGAGGTCCACCACGAACTGGTCCATCGCGATGCGGCCCACCACGGGGACGGCCCGGCCGCCGACGTGGACGCGCGTGCCCTCGACGACGCGCGGGACGCCGTCGGCGTAGCCGACGGGCACGAGCCCGAGCGTGGTGGGCTCCGCCGTGACGTGGCGGAACCCGTAGGACACGCCCTGCCCGGCGGGGACGGCCTTGACGTTGGCCAGGACGGTGACGAGGGACATGGCCGGGCGCAGCCCGAGCTCGGCGGCGGTGACGCCCGCGAACGGGGAGAGCCCGTACAGGCCCAGGCCGACGCGCACCATGTCCAGGTGCGTGTCCGGCCGGGCGAGGGTGGCCGGCGTGTTGGCCAGGTGCCGCAGCAGTGGGTGGCCGAGCGTCTCGGCGGCCTCGGCGGCCATCCGTTCGAACCGCAGCAGCTGCGCCGTGGTCTCGGCGGCCCGGTCCGGCTCGTCCGCCACGCCGAGGTGGGAGAACACGCCCTCCACCCGCACGAGGCCCGCGGCCTCGAGCTCGGCGGCACGCGCGACGAAGGCGGGCCACCGCTCGGGCGTGCAGCCGTGGCGGCCCAGGCCGGTGTCCGCCTTCAGGTGCAGGACCGCGCGGGCCTCGGGTCCGGCCCCGCCGCGGGCCCGCAGCCCGCGGACGGCGTCGGCGACGGCGTCGAGGTCCCAGCCCGAGACGCCGAGGGTCACCTCCGCCTCCACCGCGGCGGCGAAGTCCGTGGCCCCGGTGTGCAGCCACGCGAGCACGGGCAGGCGCACCCCCGCCGCGCGCAGGGCCAGGGCCTCGCGCACGTGGGCCACGCCGAGCCGGTCCGCGCCGGCGGCCGCGGCGGCGCGGGCGACGGCCACCGCGCCGTGGCCGTAGGCGTCGGCCTTGACGACGGCGGTCAGCAGCGGCCGGCTGCCGTCGGGGCGGCGGATCCGCTCCTGCAGCACGCCCACGTTGTGCCGGACGGCCGCCAGGTCGATGCGTACGGCGCGCTCGGTGTCCGCCGGGGCCACGTCGGCGCGGCTCATCGGACGGCCTCCGGCTCGGCGTCGTCCGGCCACCACAGGCGCGCGACGCGCGCGCCCAGCGCGGCCGGCAGCGTGGCCGTGGTGATCCGCCCGGCGCGGGCCTGGTCGGCCCCGGCCCGGGCATGCAGCCAGGCGGCGGCGGCCGCGAGCCGGGCCGTGGGCGCCGGGCCCGGATCCTCCCCGGCCCGGCGCGCCCGCGAGCGCCGCGCCACGTCCGCGGCCAGGACGGCGCCGATCGCCCCGGAGAGCACGTCGCCGGTGCCGCCCATCGCGAGGTCGGGCCCGCCGCCGGTCACGACCCACGCCTCGCCGTCCGGGGCGACCACGAGGGTGCGCGGGCCCTTGAACAGGACCGTGGCGCCGTGTTCGGACGTCCACGCCCGCAACGCGGCGAGCGGGTCGGCGGCGTCGGCACCGTCCGCGGGGACGCGCTCGCGCAGGCGGGACCACTCCCCGGCGTGCGGCGTCAGGACCACGGGCGTGCCGGCCGCGCGCAGCGACCGCAGCTCGGCGGCGGTGACCAGGTCCAGGGCGGAAGCGTCGGCGACCAGGGCCGCCTCCGGCCGCTCCTCGAGCGCGGCGAGGACGCCGGCCCAGCGCCGCCGCGCGTCGTGCTCGGTGTCCAGGCCGGGGCCGGCCACCCAGGCGTCCGCGCGCGACGGCTCGGGCCCCTCCGCCGAGACCAGCGCCTCGGGGTGGGCGGCGAGCACCAGGTCCCGGGTGGTCTGCGGGCCGGCGTGGTGCACCATGCCCGCGCCCGTGTGCAGCGCGCCCGCGCTCGCGAGCACGGCGGCCCCCGGGTAGCGCTCCGATCCGGCGACGACGGCCACCACGCCGCGCGTGTACTTGTGGGCCTCGGCCGCGGGGGCCAGGTGGGCGGTCCGTGCTGCGGCCTCGTCCATCACGCCCAGCCGCGCGGCCGGCGACGTCGGCAGGTGCGGTCCCAGCCCGATGTCCGCCACGTGCACGGTGCCCGCGCGGCCTGCCCCCTCCCCGAGGACGAGGCCGGACTTGAGGGCGCCGAACGTCACGGTCGCGGCCGCGCGGAGGGCCTCCCCCCGCACCTCGCCGGTGTCCGCGTCGACGCCGGAGGGCACGTCGCACGCCAGCACGAGCGCATCCGCCGGCAACGCGCGCGCCGCGGCGGGCAGCGCATACTCTCCGCTGAAGCCCGTGCCGAGCACGCCGTCCACCACGAGCGCCGCCTCGAAGGGCACCGCATCGGCGCAGCGCCCCCCGACCGCCCGCAGCGCGGCCCAGCCCTCGGCGTGCCAGCGCGGGGCGCCGTCGTCGTCCCGGCGGACGGGCACGGCGACCGCGGCCACGCCGCGGCGCCGCAGGAACGCGAGCGCGAACAGCGCGTCCCCGCCGTTGTTGCCGGGGCCGACGAGGGCGGCCACGGTCGTCCCGGCCACCGGGCCACGTTCGCGCAGCAGGGCGGCGGCGTGCCCGGCCAGGGCCCAGGCGGCGGCGCGCATCAGCTCCGGGCCGCGGCCGGCCGCGAGCAGGGGCTCCTCGGCCGTGCGCACGGCCGAGCCGGTCACGGCGATGCGGGTCAGGTCATCGGCGGTCATGCGGACTCCTCCTCGGCCGCGCGGCGTTCGGCGACCACGTAGGCGGTGGCGACGTCCCCGTCATGGCTGAGGGAGAGGTGCCAGTGGGTGATGCCCAGGGCCTCGGCCTGGGCCTGCACGGTGCCGGTCAGGTGCACGGTGGGGCGGCCGTCGCCGTGGTCCGGGCGCGGGATCCAGCAGTGGTGCCACATCATCCCGGGCGGGGCGCCCATGGCCTTGGCGATCGCCTCCTTGGCGGCGAAGCGCGCGGCCAGCGAGCGCAGCGGCAGGTCCCGCTCATCCTCGGTGAACAGGCGTGCGCGCAGCGCCGGGGTGCGCTCGAGCTGCGCCCGGAACCGCGGGACGTCCACCACGTCCACCCCCACGCCGACGATCACACCGCCCCCGCCCGCCGGGCGCCCACGACGACGGCGCCGGCCTCGTCCCCGACGGGCTGCCCGCGCAGTCGCTTGGCCAGGTCGAGCGGCCACTGCAGCACGCCGGGCAGCTGCTGGTCGCAGCCCGGCGTGAGCATCGCCTTCCCGTAGGCCAGCACGCCGTAGACGCCGTGCTGCAGGCGGCCGAGCCGGTCGAAGCCGGCGTCGAACGCGTACAGGGACACACGGCCCTCCTCGGGGGTGAAGCACCGCTCCGCCAGCAGCCGCGCGCGCTCCACGTGCTGGTGGAAGGTGAGCACGCCCAGGTGGTGCAGGCCGAGCTCGCGCATGCGTTCGCCCGCGTGGATGACCTCGCCCTGGGTGGTCACCGGATCGGGCGCGAAGCACTCGACGGTGACGCCGGCCAGCCGCGGGTCGCGCTCCTCCGGGCCGCCGCACAGCTTCTCGTGCCCGTCCGGCCCCAGGTACGCGGAGACGAAGAGCCGGTCGGTGAGGCCGGACGCGGCGAGCTCGATCGCGGCGTCGTAGACGCGGGGCTGGCTGTAGAGGACGAGGAGGGCGTCCACACGCGGTGCGTCGTCCGGGTGCGGGTCCGTCACGGCGTGCGTGGCCCACCCCGCGCCGAAGGCCAGTGCCAGCGCCGCCAGGGTGGCCACGGTGGCGCAGAGGGCCCGCGCCCACCGCGGCAGGCTACGGCGGACGCGCCCCCGGTCGACCCGCTCGTTCATGCGCCCTCGGGCACCTGCCGCAGCACGACGGTGGAGCGGGCCGGGAGCTCAAGCACGTCCCCGGCACGCACGCGGGGGCGGGTGCCGTCCGGGGCGACGTGGGACGAGGTGTCCACGACGACCTCCCACTCCGCCGGGAACGTGGGCCCGGGCAGGGTGTACGGCACGGGCTCCCACCACGCGTTCATGAGGACGTAGAAGTCCCGGTAGGGCTCCTCCCCTTCCTCGTCCCCGCGGGTGAGCATGTGCCCGTTGAGGTAGAAGCCGATCGACCGGGCCTCGGCGCCCCAGTCGTCCTCCGTCTTGGCGGTCGCGTCCGGCTCGAGCCACACGATGTCCGGCAGGGGCGCCTCGACGTCGCGGGCCGCGGGGCGACCGTCGAAGTGGTGGCGACGGCGGAACACCGCGTGGTCACGGCGCAGCGCGATCAGGTCGCGGGTGAACGCCACGAGCGAGTCGTCCATGGCGGACCAGTCGATCCACGAGATCTCGTTGTCCTGGCAGTAGACGTTGTTGTTGCCGCCCTGGGTGCGGCCCAGCTCGTCGCCGTGGCTGATCATGGGCACGCCCTGGCTGATCAGCAGGGTGGCCAGGAAGTTGCGGCGCTGGCGGGCGCGGAGCGTCACGACCTCGGGGTCGTCGGTCTCCCCCTCCACGCCGCAGTTCCACGAGCGGTTGTGCGCCTCGCCGTCGTTGTTGTCCTCGCCGTTGGCCTCGTTGTGCTTCTCGTTGTAGGAGACGAGGTCGCGCAGCGTGAAGCCGTCGTGGGCCGTGACGAAGTTCACGGACGCACCGGGGCCGCGCCCGTCCCCCTCATACAGGTCGGCCGAGCCGGTCAGGCGGGTGGCGAACTCGCCGAGGGTGCCGGGCTCGCCGCGCCAGAAGTCGCGTACCGCGTCCCGGTACATGCCGTTCCACTCGGACCAGAGGCCGGGGAAGTTGCCCACCTGGTAGCCGCCCCAGCCCACGTCCCACGGCTCGGCGATGAGCTTGACGGTGCGCAGCACCGGGTCCTGGCGGACCACGTCGAAGAACCCGGAGAACATGTCCGGGCCCTGCTCCCCCTCCACCCGGGTGAGGGTGGTGGCCAGGTCGAACCGGAAGCCGTCCACGTGCATCTCGGTGACCCAGTAGCGCAGGGAGTCCATGACCAGCTGGAGGGCCTTGGGGCTGGAGAGGTCCACCGAGTTCCCGGTGCCCGTGTAGTCCATGTAGTGCCGCTCGTCACCCTCGACGAGGTGGTAGTAGCCGGCGTTGTCCAGCCCGCGCAGGCTGAGCATGGGGCCCTTGTCGTTGCCCTCGGCCGTGTGGTTGTAGACCACGTCGAGGATCACCTCGAGACCGGCGGCATGCAGGTCCTTCACCATCTGCTTGAACTCGCGGACCTGGCCGCCCACCTCCGAGGAGGAGGCGTAGGCGGCGTGCGGGGCGAAGAAGCCGAGCGTGTTGTAGCCCCAGTAGTTGCTCAGCCCCTTCTCCTGCAGGGTGGCGTCGTTGACGAACTGGTGCACGGGCATCAGCTCGACGGCGGTCACCCCGAGCTCGGTCAGGTGGCGGACCACCTCCGGGTGGGCCATGCCCGCGTAGGTGCCGCGCAGCTCCTCCGGGACGGCGGGGTGCAGCTTGGTCATGCCCTTGACGTGGGTCTCGTAGATCACCGTGTCCGTGAGCTCGACGGCGGGTGGGGCGTCATCGCCCCAGTCGAAGTCCTCGGCGACGACGACGCCGAGCATGCTCGTGCCCAGGTTGTCCGAGGTGTCGATGCGGTCCGGCTCGTCGAAGTCGTACGAGTGGTGCTGCTGGCCCCACTCGTAGTCGCCGGTGAACGCCCGCGCGTACGGGTCCACGAGGATCTTGGCCGGGTTGTGCCACAGGCCGCGGGCGGGGTCCCAGGGGCCGTGCACGCGGTAGCCGTAGCGCTGCCCGTGGCCGATGCCCGCCACGTGGGCGTGCCACGTGGTGCCGTGCCGCTCCTCGAGAGGGATGCGCGTCTCCGTGCCGTCGTCGGCGACGAGGCACAGCTCGACCGCCTCCACCTCGCGGGAGACCGCGAGGGCGAAGTTGGTGCCGGTCTCGTCCACGGTGGCCCCGAGGGGGTACGGCTGGCCGATCTCCACTGTGTGCATGACTCTCCGGGGTCTCGTCGTGCGGCCCGCCGGGTGCGGCGGGCCTCCTCGGGGAGTCTACTGGGGCGGGAGGACACCGTCCCGGACGCGTCGCGGGCCCGGCCGCTGTGTGGCGGCCGGGCCCGGCAGGAGAGGTCTCGGTGGCCTCAGCGGCGGATCACTCCACCGTGACGGACTTGGCGAGGTTGCGCGGCTGGTCCACGTCGTAGCCCTTCGCCGTGGCGAGCTCGAGGGCGAAGATCTGCAGCGGGACCGTGGTCAGCAGCGGCATGAGCATCGGCTGGGTCTCGGGGACCTCGAAGACGACCTCGGCCTGGCCGCGCACGGCCGCGTCGCCGCGCTCGGCGACGGCGAAGGTGCGGGCGCCGCGGGCGCGGACCTCCTGGATGTTCGAGACCACCTTGGCGTGCAGCGAGTGACGGTCCAGGGGCGAGGGCATGACCACGAAGACCGGCTGGCCGTCGTCGATCAGGGCGATCGGGCCGTGCTTGAGCTCGCCCGCGGCGAAGCCCTCGGCGTGGATGTAGGCGAGCTCCTTGAGCTTGAGCGCGCCCTCCATGGCCACCGGGTAGCCAACGTTGCGGCCGAGGAACAGGACGGAGGTGGCGTCGGCCATGGAGCGGGCGAGCTCCTTGACCTGGTCCTTGGCGGCGAGGATCTCCTCGATCTTGCCGGGGATCGCCCCGAGGTCCGCCAGGATGTCCTTGATCTGGCCGCTGAACAGCTTCTTGTTCAGCTGGGCCAGGTACAGGCCCAGCAGGTAGGCGGCGGTGATCTGCGCCAGGAACGCCTTGGTGGAGGCGACGGCGATCTCGGGGCCGGCGTGCGTGTAGAGCACGGCGTCCGACTCGCGCGGGATCGTGGAGCCGTTGGTGTTGCAGATGGACACGGTGCGGGCGCCCTGCTCCTTGGCGTAGCGGACCGCCATGAGGGTGTCCATGGTCTCGCCGGACTGGGAGATGGACACCACGAGGGTGTGCGGGTCGATGATCGGGTCGCGGTAGCGGAACTCGTGGGAGAGCTCCACCTCCACGGGGATCCGGCACCAGTGCTCGATGGCGTACTTGGCCACCGTGCCCGCATAGGCGGACGTGCCGCACGCCAGGACGATGATCTTGTCGACGGCCTTGAGCTCCTCGGGGTCGATCCGCAGCTCGTCCAGCATCAGGGCGCCGGCGGCGTCCGTGCGGCCCAGCAGGGTGTCCTGCACGGCCTGGGGCTGGTCGTGGATCTCCTTCTCCATGAAGGTCTCGAAGCCGCCCTTCTCCGCGGCCGAGGCGTCCCAGTCCACGGTGAAGCGCTTGCCGTCGGCGGGGCCGCCCCGGAAGTCCGAGATCTCGACGGCGTCGGCCGTGATCGTCACGACCTGGTCCTGCTCGAGCTCGATGGCCTCGCGGGTGAAGTCGATGAAGCCGGAGACGTCCGAGCCGAGGAAGTTCTCCCCCTCGCCCAGGCCGACGACGAGCGGCGAGTTGCGGCGCGAGGCCACCACGCGGTCCGGGTGGTCCACGTGCACGGCCAGCAGGGTGAAGGCACCCTCGAGGCGCTGGGAGGCCAGCTGCATGGCGCGGGTCAGGTCCTGGCCGGCCGCGTGCCGGTAGACGTCGGCGAGGAGGTGGGCGGCCACCTCGGTGTCCGTCTCGGAGAGGAACTCGACCCCCTTCGCGAGCAGCTCCTCGCGCAGCTCGGCGTAGTTCTCGATGATGCCGTTGTGGATGAGCGCCAGCCGGCCCTCGTCCGCCACATGCGGGTGGGCGTTGCGGTCGGTGGGGCCGCCGTGGGTGGCCCACCGGGTGTGGCCGATGCCGACGAGGCCGGTGGGGATGGGGTGCTCGGCGAGCTCCTCGGCGAGGTTGGCGAGCTTGCCCGCCTTCTTCCGGTGGTACAGCTGACCGCCGTCCACCACGGCCACACCGGCGGAGTCGTATCCGCGGTATTCGAGACGACGCAGGCCCTCCATCAGGACGTCGAGAGCGCCGTGCTCACGATCCGACTGGGGCTGGCCGATGTATCCGACGATTCCGCACATGCGCACGAGAATACCGGGCCGGACCCGTCTTCCGCGCACGGCGGGCCGGCTCACTCCGCCCGGGACGAGAACCCCGCGGGATTGGCCTCCTGCCAGGCCCAGAGGTCCCGCACCATCGCGGTCACATCGCGCCGGGCGTGCCAGCCCACCTCGGCGCCGATCGCGTCCACGGCCGCGCACGACTCGGCGATGTCCCCGGGCCGGCGCTCGACCACGCGGTAGGGGATGCGGCCGCCCGTGACCGCCTCGAAGGCGCGCACCATCTCGAACACGGTGACGCCCTCGCCCCGGCCGATGTTCCAGACCCGGGTCGTCGTACCGCCCCCGGTCGCCACCCGGGCCGCGAGCCATTCGAGCCCGGCCACGTGCGCCTCCGCGAGGTCCATCACGTGGATGAAGTCGCGCACGGCGCTGCCGTCGCGCGTGTCGAAGTCCGCGCCGAACACCCGCAGCTCGGGGTACGCGCCGGAGGCCACCCGCGCCACGAAGGGCATGAGGTTCGCCGGCACCCCGCTCGGGTCCTCGCCCAGCCGCCCGGAGGGATGCGCGCCGACCGGGTTGAAGTAGCGCAGCATCGCCAGCCCGCCGCCGTCGACCGTGGCGCAGACGTCGCGCAGCACCTGCTCCGCCATGAGCTTGGAGTGCCCGTAGGGCGAGACCGGGTCCGTGGCCGCGTCCTCGGCGACCGGCACCGGCGCGCGGTCGCCGTACACGGTCGCGGAGGAGGAGAACAGGACCGTGCGGACGCCGGCCGCGAGCGCGGCCTCGGCGACGGCGGCCGTGCCGCCCACGTTCACGTCGTAGTAGGCGGCGGGGCGGGTCATCGACTCGGTGGGCGACTTCAGCCCGGCGAAGTGCACGAGTGCGGCCGGGCCGAAGTCCGCGAGCGCCCCGCGGTAGTCCTCGGGGCGGCGGATGTCGGCCACGTGCAGGCGCAGCCGCGACCCGCCCAGGCGCGTCCCGGCGAGCTCGGCGACACGCTCGAGCGCCGTCGTCGTCGCCGTGACCAGGCTGTCCAGGACGAGGACGTCGTGGCCCGCCTCGAGCAGCGTGAGCACGGTGTGGGATCCGAGGTATCCGGCACCGCCGGTCACGAGAACGCGCATGGGCCGATCCTATCCGGGCCCTGTGACGTCACGCGGGGGCCCGCTCCGGGCGGGCCGCGGCCATAATGGATCGGGTGACCTACACCCCCCCGACCTCCGAGCTGCCCCTCGTGGGCCCCGAGGAGCCCGCGGACGCCGTGCCCGACGGCCACCAGCGCTCCCCCTTCGTGGAGCTGGACCGCCAGACCTGGGCCCGTCTCGCCTCGGAGATGGCGCAGCCCTTCGACCAGGCGGACGTGGAGCGTCTGCGCGGCCTCGGCGAGCATCTGTCCCTGCGCGAGGTTGCCGAGGTCTACCTTCCGCTCTCGCGCCTGCTGAGCATCAACGTGGAGGCCTCCGCGGCCCTGCGCAGCGCGACCAACGCGTTCCTCGGCGAGCGGACGGGGCGCACCCCGTACGTGATCGGGGTGGCCGGGTCGGTCGCCGTCGGCAAGTCGACGACGGCGCGCGTGCTCCAGGAGATGCTGCGCCGCTGGCCGACGACGCCGCGCGTCGAGCTGGTCACCACGGACGGCTTCCTGCACCCCAACGCGGTGCTGCACGAGCGCGGCATCATGTCCCGCAAGGGCTTCCCCGAGTCCTACGACCGCCGCGCGCTGCTGCGCTTCATGGCGGACGTCAAGTCCGGGGCGCAGGAGGTGCGCGCGCCCGTGTACTCGCACATCACCTACGACATCGTGCCGGGCGAGGAACAGGTGGTGCACCGTCCCGACGTGCTGATCGTGGAGGGACTCAACGTGCTGGCCCCGCCGCGCACCCGGGCCGACGGCACCGCCGGGCTCTCCGTCTCCGACTTCTTCGACTTCTCGGTGTACGTGGACGCGCGCGCGTCCTGGATCCGGTCCTGGTACATCGACCGGTTCATGGGTCTGCGCTCGGGGGCCTTCGCCGACCCGCGCAGCTACTTCCACCGGTACTCCTCCCTGTCGGACGCCGAGGCTCAGGCGACGGCCGAGTCCATCTGGGACTCCATCAACGGCCCGAACCTCGAGCAGAACGTGCGCCCGACCCGCGGGCGCGCCCGGCTGGTGCTCACGAAGAACGCGCAACACGAGGTGACCCGCGTGCTGCTGAGGAAGGTCTGATCCATGCGTCGCACCCTCCCTCTCGCCGCGCTGGCCGCGCTCGCGCTGCTCGTGGCCGGTTGCGGCACGCCCGCCGCGGGCCCGTCCTCGACGCCGACGACGCCGACGTCCGGCGCCGCGAGCGCGGCCGCGTCGTCCGGCGCCGCCTCGAGCACGGCGCCGTCGTCGAGCACGCACGCCGACCCGGCCGCCCTCGACGTCGTCGTGAACAAGACCCGCCCCGTGGCTCCGCCCGACTGGGCGCCCTCGGATCTGGTGGCCGTGCCCGGCAGCGAGCTGTCCCTGCGGGCGGAGGCCGCGACGGCGGCCGGTGACCTGCTGGATGCCGCCGCGGCGGCGGGTCACCGCCTCACCACCCTGAGCGCCTACCGCTCGTACGACTACCAGGTCCGGACGTACGGCCACTGGGTCGACGAGCTGGGCCGCGCCGAGGCCGACCGCGTCTCGGCGCGTCCGGGGTACTCCGAGCACCAGACCGGCCTGGCCTGGGACGTGGGCGACGCCGCGACCCCCGCGTGTGACCTGGAAGCGTGCTTCGGCGACACTGCCGCGGGCCGCTGGGTGGCCGCGCACGCCGCCGAGTACGGGTTCGTCATCCGCTATCCCGTCGGGGCCGAGGACGTGACGGGCTTCGCCCACGAGCCGTGGCACCTGCGCTACGTCGGGTCCGCGGAGGCGGCCCGGGTCGAGGCGGCCGGCGGCGTCCTCGAGACCGCGTGGGGCCTGCCTCCGGCGCCGGACTACGCGGACTGAGACGCACGACTCGCTCGACGGTGTACCGCGCCGAATTCGCCACACGTAGGATTCTCCCCATGCTCCAGGGATTCAAAGACTTCATCATGAAGGGCAACGTCCTCGACCTTGCCGTCGCCGTCATCATCGGCGCCGCCTTCGGCAAGATCGTGAACGCGCTCGTCGAGGCGGTCCTCATGCCGCTCATCGCCGCCGCCGTGGGCTCGCCGAACTTCGACTCGTTCGCCGTGCTGACGGTCAACGGCAACGACGTGAAGTTCGGCGTGCTGCTCACCGCCATCGTCAACTTCCTGCTCATCGCCGCGGCCGTGTACTTCGCCATCGTGATGCCGATGAACAAGATGACCGAGGCCCGCAACCGCCGCCTCGGCATCGACCCCGCCGAGGAGGAGGTGCCCGCCGACGTCGCCGTGCTCACCGAGATCCGCGACCTGCTCGCCGAGCGCCGCGGCGGCCCCACCTCCGGGACCACCACCCTCTGATCTCCCCCTGTCCGACGCCGAAGGGCCCGGGACGACTCACGCGAGTCGCCCCGGGCCCTTCCTTCATGCCCGCGGCGGCGCGGGGGCCGTGCCCTCAGGGACGCGACGTCGTCCGGTCCGCGCTGGACCCGGCGTCCGGGGCGACCTCCGAGTCCTGCCGGTCCGGATCCAGGCACGGCAACCACTCCACGGGGGCGCTCTGCCGCGCGCACACGGGCGCGTCCACGGCGAGGAACGCGGCCGACCACAGGACCGCCAGCCCCGCGAGCAGCCCCGCGAACAGGGTCCAGCGGCGGGGCCGGGGGGCCGCGTCCGACGTCATCGGTCCGGTCAGTCGTGCAGGCGCAGCTCGCGCTGCACGACGTCGGCCAGCACCTGGGCCTCCCGGCCGGCGGTCTCCTCGTCCGGGGCCTCGACCATGACGCGCACGACCGGCTCCGTGCCCGACGGGCGCAGCAGCACGCGGCCGGTCTCGCCGAGGCGGGCCTCCGCCTCGGCCACCGCCGCCTGGACGGCCTCGTCCTCGGCGGCGCGGGACTTGTCCACGCCGCGCACGTTCACGAGGACCTGGGGCAGCCGGTCCATCACCGCGGCCAGCTCGGAGAGCGGGGTGCCGGTCTCGGCGACGCGCGAGGCGAGCTGCAGGCCGGTGAGGACCCCGTCGCCGGTGGTGGCGTGGTCCGAGAAGATCACGTGGCCGGACTGCTCGCCGCCGAGCGAGTAGTCGCCGAGCTTCATGCCGGCCAGGACGTAGCGGTCGCCCACCTGGGTCTCGACGAGCTGGACGCCCTCCCGGCCCATGGCCAGCTTCAGGCCCAGGTTGGACATGACGGTCACGACCAGGGTGTCGTCGCGCAGGACGCCGCGGTCCTTGAGTGCCACGGCCATGACGCCCATGATCTGGTCGCCGTCGACGACCTCGCCGCGCTCGTCCACGGCGAGGCACCGGTCGGCGTCGCCGTCGTGCGCGATGCCGAGGTCCGCGCCGTGCTCGCGCACGGCCGCCTGGAGCTTCTCGAGGTGGGTGGAGCCGTAGCCGTCGTTGATGTTGAGTCCGTCCGGGGACGCGCCGATCACCACGACCTCCGCGCCGGCGGCGCGGAACGCCTCGGGCGAGCAGCCGGCGGCCGCGCCGTGTGCGCAGTCCAGGACGACCTTGAGCCCGTCCAGCCGGTGCGGGAGGGTCTGCAGGAGGTGGAGGACGTAGCGGTCCTCGGCGTCCGCGAAGACGCGCACGCGGCCCACGTCCGCGCCCTGGGGCCGCCGCGGCGTCACGCCCTCGAGGTGACGGATGATCTCGTCCTCCTGCGCGTCGGTCAGCTTCTCGCCGCCGCGCGCGAGGAACTTGATGCCGTTGTCCGGGGCCGGGTTGTGGGAGGCGGAGATCATCACGCCGAAGTCGGCGTCCAGGTCCCCCACGAGATAGGCGGCGGCGGGAGTCGGCAGCACGCCGGCGTCCCACACGTCCACGCCCGAGGACGCCAGACCCGCCTGCACGGCGGCCGCGATGAACTCGCCGCTGATGCGCGGGTCCCGGGCCACGACGGCGACCGGGCGTCGGCCGGCGTCGAAGGCCTCCGCGCCGAGGACGGGCGAGGCGGCCTGGGCCAGCTGGACGGACAACTCCACGGTGAGGGTCTCGTTGGCCAGGCCACGGACGCCATCGGTTCCGAACAATCTCGACATGATCAGTCAGTGTAGGGGCCGCCCCTGCGGCCTGCATCACGGGAGGGTCACGAAACGGGCCCGGGGGCGGTAGCATCGGACCGGTCGAGCCCCCGCGGCCGCGCGCCCGTCCGCTCACATCCGCCCGGGAGGCCCCGCCCCGAACCCGAAGGACCTCGATCCATGCCCGACGTGACCCCGCCCCCGCCCTCCCGTTCCTGGACGCGCCGCAGCGTGCTGGGCGGCACGGGCCTGGCGATCGCCGCCGGCGTGGCCGGCTGCGGGCGTGATGAGCAGGCCGAGCAGAGCTCGGAGGGCGACGAGCAGGCCACCCGTCTGCCCGCCCCGGACATCATCACCACCGCGCAGTGGGGCGCCATGCAGCCCAACTACTACCTGCAGACCCTGAACGAGCGCCCCTCCTACCTGGTGATCCACCACACCACCACGCCGAACGTCACGGACGGCTCCCGGGAGGCGGCGGAAAGCATCGCACAGGTGGTCCAGAACGCGCACATGAGCCCCGCGAACGACTGGGGCGACACCGGGCAGCACTTCACCGTCTCCCGCGGCGGCTTCGCGATGGAGGGCCGCCACGGCTCCCGGCACGCGCTCGAGGGCGGACAGACGTTCATGCTCGGCGTCCACGCGCTCGGGTTCAACGCGTACGCGCTCGGCATCGAGTGCGAGGGGCTGTACATGCTGAACCCGCCGCCGCAGAGCCTCTACGCCGGCCTGGTGCCGCTCGTCGCCTACATCTGCCAGCAGTACGAGCTGCCGCCGTCCCGCATCATCGGCCACCGCGACGTCACCGCCACCAGCTGCTGCGGCGACGCGTTCTACGCCAAGCTGCCGATCCTGCGCGAGGACGTCCGCCTCTCCCTGGCCTCGGGCGAGTACCACGTCTCGGAGGGCTTCGGGGCGGACAACCTCTTCGACGACGCACACGTCACCCCGGAGTACGTGGAGGAGGAGCGCGGCTGAATCCGCCCCCGCACACGACGGCGCCCCACACCGGACGGTGAGGGGCGCCGTCGTGCGCGGCCCGGTCAGCGCACGCGCGGGAACGATCCGCCGGAGACCTCGCCGTACTCGGCCAGCTCGTTGGCCGGGCCGCAGATCTGCGGGTCGGGGCGGTGGACGATGCGCTCGTCCTTGTCCGGGTAGGGCAGCGTGTGCAGCACATGGCGGATGGCCTCGAGGCGGGCGCGCTTCTTGTCGTTCGACTTCACGACGGTCCACGGGGCGTCGGCCGTGTGCGTGTAGAAGAACATGGCCTCCTTCGCGTTCGTGTAGTCGTCCCACTTGTCCAGGGAGGCCAGGTCGGTGGGCGAGAGCTTCCAGCGACGCACGGGGTCGGTCTCCCGCGCGGCGAAGCGATTGAGCTGCTCACGCTGGGACACGGAGAACCAGAACTTGATGATGTGCACGCCGGAGTTGACGAGCATGCGCTCCAGCTCAGGGGTCTCGCGCATGAACTCGAGGTGCTGGATGTAGCACTGGAAGTACCACTGCGAGGCCTCCTCCTCCGTGGGCTTCTCCAGGGCCACGGTCCGGGCGCCGCGGGGGTTGAGGTGCTCGTTGAAGCGCTTGATGGCGCCGCCCTTGTCGGCGGCGTCGCGGCCCTCGAAGATGATCAGGACCTTCTGGCCGGTCTCCTTGACCCAGAGCTGCATCTTCAGCAGCTCGATCTGCAGCTCGCGCTTGCGTCGTTCGTAGCTCTTGCGGCTGAGCTTGGTCTTGTACGGGTAGCCCTCACGCCAGGCCTGCGGGTCCGGGGTGGGGGGTCTTCTTCTCCCCGCCGAGCTTGCGGCCCAGCTCCCGGATCTCGTCCACCTCGGCGGCGTAGTCACGGGTCACGGCGAAGGGGGCCTGCGCGGCGTGCTCCGTGCCGTGCTCGCCACGGGTGCGGGGGTCGGGCGTGGGACTCGTGTTCTCGGCCACGGCGGCTCCCGAGGGTGTCTCCGATCGGACCGCGCACCGGACGGGCGAGCGGCCCGTCATGGCGTCGTCGCCATGCGCCTTCATATTACCCCTGGGTCAGGTGCCGCCGGCCCACGGAGACGGCGGACGCCCCGCCCCGCTCGTGAGGAGCGGGACGGGGCGTCGGCGGGGGCACGGTGGGGACACCGTGCGGCGCAGGATCAGCGCTTCGAGAACTGCGAGGCCTTGCGGGCCTTCTTGAGGCCGGCCTTCTTGCGCTCGATGACGCGGGCGTCGCGGGTCAGGAAGCCGGCCTTCTTGAGCGCCGGGCGGTTGTGCTCGCGGTCGATCTCGTTGAGGGCGCGGGAGATGCCCAGGCGCAGCGCACCGGCCTGGCCGGAGGGGCCGCCGCCGTGGATGCGGGCGATCACGTCGTAGGCGCCGGTCAGCTCCAGCAGCGTGAAGGGGTCGGAGACCTCCTGCTGGTGCAGCTTGTTCGGAAAGTAGTTCTCCAGGGCGCGGCCGTTGATGGTCCACTGGCCGGAGCCGGGGACGAGGCGCACGCGGGCCACGGCCTCCTTGCGGCGGCCGACGGCGGAGCCGGGCACGGTCAGGGCCGGGCGCTCGGAGGCGACGGGGGCCTCGGCGGCGGCGGTGGACTCAGAGGTGTAGCTCGTCAGCTCCACGTCGTCGTTCTCGTTGATGCTCATGGTTCTCCTCAGGGAAGGTCTGCGTCAGTGGCCCGCCGGGGTCACTGGGCGACCTGGCCGATCTCGAAGGTCTGGGGCTGCTGGGCGGTGTGCGGGTGCTCGGCGCCCTTGTACACCTTCAGCTTGGAGAGCTGCTGGGCGGCCAGCGAGTTCTTCGGGAGCATGCCCTTGACGGCCTTCTCCACGGCGCGGACCGGGTTGGTCTCGAGCAGCTCGGCGTAGGACTGCGACTTCAGGCCGCCCGGGTAGCCCGAGTGGCGGTAGGCGCGCTTCTTCTCGAGCTTGGCGCCGGTGAGGGCGACCTTCTCGGCGTTCACGATGATGACGTAGTCGCCCATGTCCATGTGGGGGGCGAACGTCGGCTTGTGCTTGCCGCGCAGGAGGGTGGCGGTGTGGGAGGCCAGGCGGCCGAGGACGACGTCGGTGGCATCGATGATGTGCCACTGACGGTCGGCGTCGCCAGGCTTGGGAGAGTACGTACGCACGTTGTCTGCCTTCAGGGTCGGTGGTGGTCCACAGCACCTGCCCGCCGGGTCGTGATTCCGGCGCGCTCGCGCTGTCAGTTCTCCGTGCGCGCCGGTCCCCCAGGTGAGGGCTGGAAGGCGTCCGGGCCCGATGCCCCGGGGGTGCGGCGCGAGCTGAAGGCCATGCAACTGAGCCACTCGCGGCACGACGCATCCGGGTGCGGGCATGCGCAACGTCCACCCATCCTACCGAACGCGGGCCCCGGAGCCAAAAGCCGCCACCGCGGGCCACCCCGGCTCACAGGGTCCGCTTCGCCCGGGTGCCCTCGGCGCGCCGGTGCAGCTCCTCCGCCTCGTCGGGATAGCCGACGGCGAGCAGCGTCAGCCCCCCGGGCGGGGCGAGGCGCACCTCGGAGTCGCGGGCAGGCCTCGCCACCCGGTGAGCGAGCCAGCCGGGCTCGCGTGCCCGCTCCCCCACCTGGAGCAGCGCCCCGACGATCGCCCGGACCATGTTGTGGCAGAACGCGTCGGCCCGGATCCGGACGCGCACGACGCCGTCCTCATCGCGTCGCACCTCCAGGTGCTGGACCTCGCGGATGGTCGTGGCGCCCGCGCGGGGCCGGCAGAAGGACAGGAAGTCGTGCAGTCCGAGGACGGCGTCGGCCTCCAGCGCCATGAGGCGATCGTCCAGGGCGGCGCCGTGCCAGTGGGTGAAGCCCCGCGTGCGCGGATCACGCGCGGCGGGTGCGTCGTCGATCCGGTACTCGTACTCGCGCCACAGCGCGCTGAACCGCGCGTCGAAGCCCGCGGGGGCCCGCCGCGCCCCGTGCACGACGACGGCCCCGCCCCACCCGGAGAGCGCCCCGCCGAGGCGTCGGGTGAGGGAGGTGGCCGGCTCCAGGCCGGGCCGGCCGCGGGTCAGGCCCGCCCACTCCGTCTCGGTCAGGTCGAGGTGGACGACCTGGCCGCGCGCGTGCACCCCCGCGTCGGTGCGGCCGGCGACCACCGTGCGCACGGGCCGGCGCAGGATCCGCTCGAGCCCGTCCTCCAGCGCACCCTGGACCGAGTCGAGACCGGGCTGGCGGGCCCAGCCGTGGAAGGTGCCGCCGTCGTAGGCCAGGTCCAGGCGGACTCGCACGGACGCGGGTTCCCCGGGCGCCGACGGGGCGTCCGGGCGGTGCTGCTCGCTCATGCTGCTCCTCTCAGCGGGGCGGGGCCGGGGACGGCGAAGGGCCGCCCACCGAGTGGTGGACGGCCCTTCGCCGATGGGTCGTCACGGGGACGGACGCGGACTCCCGCGATGGCGTCAGGCCATCTTCTGGGCGGCCTCGCCACCGGCGGGCTCGAAGCCCGCGGCCTTGGCCTCCTCGACGGTGGAGAACCAGACCTCGGCGGTGGTCTGGTCATACCAGCGCGAGCCGGGGACGTGGTACTTCTTCGAGCTGGCGTTGCCCTTGATGGTGGCCTCGGCCGGAGCCGAGCCGTCCTCGGTGGTGGGCACGGCGCCGTCGATCTCGGCGGCGGTCTCCTGCGACTCGGCCACGGTGACCTCCTCGGTGGCGGCCGGGTCGACGGCCTCCACCGGGGTGGACTCGGCCGGGGCGGCCGGCGCGGACGCGGCGGCCTGCTCGGCCTCACGCACCACGGCCTGCTTGCCGGAGATCGGGTCCATGATCAGCTCGATCACGGCCATGGGCGCGTTGTCGCCATGGCGGTTGCCGATCTTGGTGATGCGGGTGTAGCCGCCGTTGCGCTCGGCCATCGCGGGGCCGATCACGGTGAACAGCTCGTGCACGACCGCCTTGTTGGTGCGGTTCTTGGCGGCGATGAGACCCTGCACCTTGCGGCGGGCCGGCAGATCGCCCTTCTTGGCGAAGGTGATCAGGCGCTCGGCGTACGGGCGCAGGCGCTTGGCGCGGGTGAGCGTCGTGGTGATCGACTTGTGCTCGAACAGCTGGGCGGACATGTTCGCCAGCATGATGCGCTCGTGGGCCGGGCTGCCGCCCAGACGCGGACCCTTGGTGGGGGTAGGCATGGTGTTTCTCCTCGGGTGGGACCCTTCAGCCGGCTGCGGCGTCGGGTCGAAGATGTCAGGTGGTGCGGAATCGGCTCAGTAGTCCGAGAACGGGTCGTCGTCCATCTGGCGCGCGTGCGCCTGCGGGTCGTAGCCGGCCGGCGAGTCCTTGAGGGACAGGCCCAGCTCCTGGAGCTTCTCCTTGACCTCGTCGATGGACTTCGCGCCGAAGTTGCGGATGTCCATCAGGTCGGCCTCGGAACGGCCCACGAGCTCGCCCACGGTGTGGATGCCCTCGCGCTTGAGGCAGTTGTACGAGCGCACGGTGAGCTCGAGCTCCTCGATCGGCTGGGCCAGGTCGGCGGAGCCCTCGACGACCTCGGGCTCGTCACCCAGGTCGATGCCCTCGGCCTCGACGTTGAGCGAGCGGGCCAGGCCGAACAGCTCGACCAGGGTGGAGCCGGCAGAGGCCACCGCGTCACGCGGCAGCATGTTCTCCTTGGTCTCCACGTCCAGGATCAGACGGTCGAAGTCGGTGCGCTGCTCCACACGGGTGGCCTCGACCTTGAAGGTCACCTTGAGGACCGGGGAGTAGATGGAGTCGACCGGGATACGGCCGATCTCCGCGTCCGCGGACTTGTTCTGGGCGGCGGTCACGTAGCCGCGACCGCGCTCGATGGTCAGCTCCATGTCGAACTTGCCCTTCGCGTTCAGGGTCGCGATGTGCAGGTCCGGGTTGTGGATCTCGACGCCGGCCGGCGCGGTGATGTCCGCGGCGGTGACGACGCCGGCCCCCTGCTTGCGCAGGTAGGCCACCACGGGCTCGTCGTTCTCCGAGGAGACGGAGAGCTTCTTGATGTTGAGGATGATCTCGGTGACATCCTCCTTGACTCCGTTGACGGTGCTGAACTCGTGCAGCACGCCGTCCACGCGGATGCTGGTCACGGCAGCACCGGGGATCGACGAGAGCAGAGTGCGGCGCAGGGAGTTGCCGAGGGTGTAGCCGAAGCCGGGCTCCAGGGGCTCGATGACGAACCGGGAACGACGGTCGGAGACGACCTCTTCGGTCAGCGTGGGGCGCTGTGCAATGAGCACGGACATTTCCTTTCGGCGAGCGTCCGCCATATGACGCACGCGGTGGGTGGAAACGAGGACGGGGTGGGGGCAGGTCCGCAGACCTGTCCGCGTCCGCCCCGGGCGGGGGCGGACGCGGACACAGCGCTCAGGTCAGACGCGGCGGCGCTTCGCCGGGCGAGCGCCGTTGTGGGCCATGGGGGTGACGTCCTGGATGGACCCCACCTCGAGGCCGGCGGCCTGCAGGGAGCGGATGGCGGTCTCGCGGCCCGAGCCCGGACCCTTCACGAAGACGTCCACCTTCTTCATGCCGTGCTCCTGCGCACGCTTGGCGGCCTGCTCGGCGGCCATCTGCGCGGCGTACGGGGTCGACTTGCGCGACCCCTTGAAGCCGACCTCGCCGGACGAGGCCCAGGAGATGACGGCACCCGTGGTGTCCGTGATGGACACGATGGTGTTGTTGAACGTGCTCTTGATGTGGGCCTGGCCCACGGTGATGTTCTTGTTGGCCTTGCGACGCGGCTTGCGGGCAGCCGATGCGCGAGTCTTGGGGGGCATGTGATTCTCCTCCGGGAAAGCTGCTGGTGCTGATGCTGCGGGCGGGGCGTCCGGACGTGGACGCGGTCACCGCCGGTGCAGGATCACTTCTTCTTGCCGGCGACCGTCTTCTTGGGGCCCTTGCGGGTACGGGCGTTGGTCTTCGTGCGCTGGCCGCGCACCGGCAGGCCGCGGCGGTGGCGCAGGCCCTCGTAGGAGCCGATCTCCACCTTGCGACGGATGTCGGCGGCCACCTCGCGGCGGAGGTCGCCCTCCACCTTGTAGCTGCCCTCGATGTGGTCGCGCAGCTGCACCAGCTGCTCGTCGGAGAGGTCCTTCACGCGGATGTTCGGGTCGATGCCCGTGGCGGCGAGGGTCTCCTCAGCGCGGGTCTTGCCCACACCGTAGATGTACGTGAGTGCGATGATCACGCGCTTCTCGCGCGGAATGTCAACGCCTGCAAGACGAGCCATGTGGCCGTCCTCCTGTTCTTCTGCAGCAGGGGTCTGCACCAGGGACGTCCCGCACGACGCGGCACTGGGCCTCGCGGACCCGTCGTCGCGGCGCCGGGGAAGATCCGGCGTGCTCCGCGGCGGGCGTCCGCCGTCGTCGGTCTCCGGCCCCTGCGGCCGGAGGTGGGGGCCCTCCCCTCACGGGGTGGACCGCTGTCCCTGCTGTTCGGCCCGATGGCCGGTGGGTGGTGTGGTCAACGCGACGGCGTCGCTCCCCGGGCTCCCGGGGAGGCGATCAGCCCTGGCGCTGCTTGTGGCGCGGGTTCGAGCAGATCACCAGCACGCGGCCCTTACGGCGCACGACCTGGCACTTGTCACAAATCCGCTTCACGCTCGGCTGAACCTTCACGGCTCTTCCTCCTGCGCTCGCTTGGACGGGGGTTCTTACTTGTATCGGTACACGATCCGACCCCGGTTGAGGTCGTACGGGCTAAGCTCCACCACGACGCGATCCTCGGGGAGGATGCGGATGTAGTGCTGACGCATCTTTCCGGAGATCGTGGCGAGCACGACGTGCTCGTTCTGCAGACGGACCCGGAACATCGCGTTCGGCAATGCCTCCGACACCGTGCCCTCGACCTCGATGACACCTTCCTTCTTAGCCATGTCCTCCACAATCGTCATGCCCCGGGCACGGCCGCGGAGGGCCGGGTGACGGGGCGGGAACGGGTCTGCTCGCCGGCGCACACGAGTGCGCGCACACGAACAACGTTCGATGATACCGCATTCTCGGTCTGAGAACCAGCACAGACGACGACGGCCGCCCGGTCCGCCGGACGGGCGGGACGGACGGCCGACAGCTCGGGCCGCTCACTCCCCCGGCGGGACCGGGACCACGCCGAACCGGGCGAGCTCGGAGGCGCCGCCGTCGGGCGCGGTGAGCACCCACACACCGCCGTCGTGCCGGCAGACCGAGTGCTCCCACTGGCTGGCGCGGGCGCCGTCGAGGGTCACCACGGTCCAGTCGTCCGCGAGCACCTTCGTGTCGATGGAGCCACGCACCAGCATCGGCTCGATGGCGAGTGCCAGACCGGGGCGGATCTTGGGCCCCCGGTGGCCGGTGCGGTAGTTGAACACGTCCGGCGGCAGGTGCATGGCCGAGCCGATGCCGTGCCCCACGTACTCCTCGAGGATGCCGAGCTCCTCGCCCGGCTGCGCGGAGACGACGTCGTCGATGGCGTCCCCGATGTCCCCGACGTGGGTGGCGGAGGCGAAGGCCGCGATGCCGACCCAGAGTGCCTCCCGCGTGATCGCCGAGAGGCGCTCGTCGGCCGGGTCCGCGGTGCCGGCCGCGGAGGAGCCCAGGATCACCGTGCGGGCCGAGTCGGCGTGCCAGCCGTCCACGATCGCGCCCCCGTCGACCTTCAGCACGTCGCCGGTCTGCAGGACCCGGTCCCCGGGGATGCCGTGCACGACCTCGTCGTTGACCGAGGTGCAGATCGAGGCCGGGAAGTCGTAGTAGCCCAGGAAGTTGGACGTGGCACCGCGCTCGGCCAGCACGCCCGCGAACACGGCGTCCAGCTCCGCGGTGGTGACGCCCGGCGCGGCCGCGGCCAGCGTGGCGTCCAACGCCTCGGACAGGACCACCCCCGCGCGCTGCATGGCCTGCAGCTGGGGGGCGGTCTTGAGCTCGAGCGAGCGGCGGCCGATCACGGGGTCAGGACTCCGCGCCCGGCTGGATCACGGGCAGGGAGCCCGTGGCGGCACGCACGGAGTACACGGCCTGCAGCAGGCGCTCGGTGACGTCGTCGATCTGCCCGGTGCCGTCCACGCGGGCGACGATGCCGCGCTCCACGTACTCCTGGATGACGGACTCGGTCTCGCGGTGGTACAGGTCCAGGCGGTGCTCGATGACCTCCTGGGTGTCGTCCGCGCGGCCCTCGATCTCGGCACGCTTGAGCAGACGCTCCACGAGCTCCTCGTCGGGCACCTCCAGCTCGACGACGGCGGACAGCGACTGGCCGGACTCGGCGAGCATGGCGTCCAGCGCCTCGACCTGGCCCTTCGTGCGCGGGTAGCCGTCCAGCAGGAAGCCGTGCTCCGCGTCGGCCTGGGCGATGCGGTCCGCGACCATGCGGTTCGTGACCTCATCGGGGACGAAGTCGCCGTTGTCGATGTACTTCTTGGCCTCGACGCCGAGCGGCGTCATCGACTTCACGTTGTGGCGGAAGATGTCACCGGTGGAGATCGGGACGATCCCCAGCTTGTCGGCGATCCGGGTGGCCTGGGTGCCCTTGCCGGAACCGGGAGGGCCCATGAGCAGCATGCGGGTCATCGTGTGTTCCTCACTGTCGATACGGACGGCGTTGCGGGATCGGGTCGGGGCTCAGCGCAGCAGGCCCTCGTAGTGGCGCTGCTCCATCTGTGCGCTGACCTGCTTCACGGTCTGGAGGCCGACGCCCACCATGATGAGGATGGACGTGCCGCCGAGCGGGAAGTTCTGGCTGGTGCCGATCACCGCGAAGGCGATCAGCGGGATCATGGCCACGATACCGAGGTAGAGGGCGCCCACGAGCGTGATGCGGCTGATGACGTACTGCAGGTAACGCTCGGTGGGCCGGCCGGCGCGGACGCCGGGGATGAAGCCGCCGTAGCGCTTCATGTTGTCCGAGATCTCCACCGGGTTGAACGTGATGGACACGTAGAAGTACGTGAAGCCGATGATGAGCAGGAAGTACAGGGCCATGTACACCGGGTGGTCGCCGGGGCCGAAGTACCGGCTCAGCCACGTGATCCACGGGGCCGGCGCACTGCCGTCCTGCGGCGTGTTGAACTGGATGAGGATGCTCGGGAGCATCAGCACGGAGGAGGCGAAGATGACCGGGATGACGTTGGCCATGTTCACCTTGACCGGGATGTAGGTGCTCGACCCGCCCACGGTCCGCGAGCCGATCTGCCGCTTGGCGTACTGGACCGGGATCCGGCGCTGCGACTCCTCCACGAAGACGATGGCCAGCATGGTGAGCAGGCCGATCCCCATGACGATCGCGAACACGCGCCAGCCCTGCGTCTGGACCACCTGGCCGAGGCCGGCCGGGAAGCCCGCCGCGATGGAGGTGAAGATGAGCAGGGACATGCCGTTGCCCACGCCGTTCTCGGTGATCCGCTCGCCGAACCACATGACGATGAGACAGCCGGTGGTCAGGGCGATGACCACGAGCAGCACCGTGAGGATGGAGCCGTCGCGCAGCAGCGGCAGGCTGCATCCGAGCAGGGCCCCGGTGCGGGCCAGCGAGGCCATCGTGGTCGCCTGCAGCAGGGCGAGGGCGAGGGTCAGGTAGCGGGTGTACTGCGTCAGCGTCGCCTGGCCCTGCGGGCCCTCCTGGTGGAGCTGCTCGAAGCGCGGGATCACCACGCGCAGCAGCTGCACGATGATCGACGCCGTGATGTAGGGCATGATGCCGAGCGCGAAGACGGACACCTGCAGGAGCGCCCCGCCCGAGAACATGTTCACGAAGGAGTACAGGCCGCCCTGGGCGTTGCCCGCCGCGAGACACTGCTGCACCGCCGGGTAGTCCACCCCGGGGGCCGGTACGAAGGCGCCCATCCGGTAGACGGCGATGAGCGCGAGCGTGAAGGCGATCTTCCGCAACAGGTCAGGCGTCCGGACGATCCGGGCGATGGCCTTGAGCACGAGTCCTCCTGCGGTGGTCCTGTGGGGCGCGCGCCGGCCGCGGGGCGGGGCACGAGACGGCGGCCACACCGGGGCGGCCGCTGTGCGAGTCTACACGGACGGACCGAGGGCCCTGGTCCGGAGCGGCTGCTCCGGGCCAGGGCCCTCGGTGGATGGGTCGGCGTGTCAGAGGGTCTCGGTGGACCCGCCGGCGGCCTGGATCTTCTCCACGGCGGACGAGGAGAAGGCGTTCGCCTTCACCTGCACGGCCGAGGTGATCTCCCCCGTGCCCAGCACCTTCACGGGCTGACCGCGACGGACGAGGCCCTTGGACACGAGCGCGTCCACGGTGACCTCACCGCCCTCGGGGAAGTGCGCGGAGAGCTTGTCCAGGTTCACGACCTGGTACTCCGTGCGGAACGGGTTCTTGAAGCCGCGGAGCTTCGGCAGACGCATCTGCAGGGGCAGCTGGCCGCCCTCGAAGCCCGCACGG
This sequence comes from Micrococcus sp. iso_239, assembly GCF_056173395.1. Taxonomy (NCBI): domain Bacteria; kingdom Bacillati; phylum Actinomycetota; class Actinomycetes; order Micrococcales; family Micrococcaceae; genus Micrococcus; species Micrococcus sp. iso_239. The sequence continues at coordinate 1,877,871 of NZ_CM149672.1, forward strand.
ACCTGGTAACGGGCCTTGGTGCCCTTGGTGCCGCGACCGGCGGTCTTGCCCTTCGACGCCTCACCGCGACCCACACGGGTCTTGGCGGTCTTGGCACCGGGGGCCGGACGCAGGTCGTGGACCTTGATGGCGTCGTTGTCAGCCATTGTTGACCTCCTCCACGGACACCAGGTGCGGCACGGTGTTGACCATGCCGACCGTCACCGCGTCGGCCTTGCGGGTGACCTGGTGGCCGATCCGCTTCAGGCCCAGCGAGCGCAGGGTGTCCCGATGGTTCTGCTTGGAGCCCGTGACGCCGCGGGTCTGGGTGATGACCAGGGTGGCGTCCGAGGGCTGGATGTTCTTGCGAGTGGGCTCAAACACGGCTCACGCACCTGCCTTCGCGCTCTTCTGGGCGCGATCGTTCTCCATGGTGCGCAGCATCGCATGGGGGGCGATCTCGTCCAGGGCCTTGCCGCGGCGGGCGGCGACGGCCTGGGGCTCTTCCAGCTTCTTGAGTGCGTCCACGGTGCCGCGCACGATGTTGATCGCGTTCACGGAGCCCATGGACTTGGACAGCACGTCGTGGATGCCGGCGCACTCGAGCACGGCGCGCACCGGACCGCCGGCGATCACGCCGGTACCCGGGGAGGCCGGGCGGAGCAGCACGACGCCGGCGGCGTCCTCACCCTGCACCAGGTGCGGGATGGTGGAGCCGACGCGGGGGACGCGGAAGAAGGACTTCTTGGCCTCCTCCACGGCCTTCTGGATCGCGGCGGGGACCTCCTTCGCCTTGCCGTAGCCGACGCCGACGGTGCCGTCGCCGTCACCCACCACCACGAGGGCGGTGAAGGAGAAGCGGCGGCCGCCCTTGACGACCTTGGAGACGCGGTTGATGCCCACGACGCGCTCGAGGAACTGGTCCTTCTCGTCGTCCTGGGCGCCACGACGGTTGCGGTCGTCGCGACGGCCGCCACGACGATCGCCGTCACGGCCACCGCGGCCGCCGTCGCGACCGCCGCGGCCACCGGTGGCGCGCTCGGTGGTCTGGCTCGCCGAGCCCGACCCGGTCTCGGAGACGGTGGTCTCGGTGCTCTCGGTCACCTGAGTGTCCTTCTGGTTGATGTTCTCGGTCACAGCTGCAGCCCACCCTCTCGCGCACCGTCGGCCACGGCCGCGACGCGCCCGTGGTACTTGTTGCCGCCGCGGTCGAAGACCACGGCCTCGATGCCGGCCGCCTTGGCACGCTCGGCGACGAGCTCGCCCACGCGCTTGGCCTTGGCCGTCTTGTCGCCCTCGAGCGCACGCACGTCGGCCTCCATGGTGGAGGCGTACGCGAGCGTGCGGCTCTGCGTGTCGTCCACGACCTGCACAAACATGTGCCGTGCAGAGCGGTTGACGACGAGGCGGGGACGGACGGTGGTGCCGGAGATCCGCTTGCGCACCCGGAGGTGGCGGCGGGTGCGGGCGTTGAACTTGCCCTTGCCCTTCACCTTCAGAGTAGACATCACTTACCTGCCTTTCCGGCCTTGCGGCGGATCTGCTCGCCCGCGTAGCGCACGCCCTTGCCCTTGTACGGGTCGGGGCGGCGCAGCTTGCGGATGTTGGCGGCGGTCTCGCCGACCTGCTGCTTGTCGATACCGGCGACGGTGACCTTGTTGCCCTCCACCGTGAAGGTGATGCCCTGGGGCGCCTTCACCGGGACGGGGTGGGAGTAGCCCAGGGCGAACTCGAGGTCCTGGCCCTTGGCCTGCACGCGGTAGCCGGTGCCGACGACCTCGAGCTGCTTGGAGAAGCCGTTGGTCACGCCCTCGACCATGTTGCTGATGAGGGTGCGGGTCAGACCGTGCAGGGAGCGGGACTCACGCTCGTCGTCGGGGCGGGCCACGGTGACCTGCCCCTCCTCGAGGGTGGCCGTGATGGGCGTGGGCAGCGAGTGCTCGAGCTGGCCCTTGGGGCCCTTCACGGAGACGCGGTCGCCGTCGATGGTCACATCGACGCCGGCGGGGATGGTGATCGGGAGACGTCCGATTCGAGACATGTCAGTTCAGCCTTTCTTCCGTCTTGCCCGTCACCAGACGTAGGCGAGGACTTCTCCGCCCACGCCCTTCTTGGCGGCCTGCTGGTTCGTGAGGAGACCAGAGGAGGTGGACAGGATGGCGATGCCGAGGCCGCCCAGCACGTGGGGCAGGTTCGTGGACTTCGCGTACACGCGCAGGCCCGGCTTGGAGATGCGGCGCAGGCCGGCGATCGCACGCTCACGCTGCGGGCCGAACTTCAGGTCGATGGTCAGCTTCTTGCCGACCTCGGCCTCCTCCTCGCGCCAGTCCTGGATGTAGCCCTCGGCCTTGAGGATCTCGGCGACGCGAGTCTTCAGCTTCGAGGACGGCATGGACACGGTGTCGTGGTAGGCCGAGTTTGCGTTGCGCAGACGGGTCAGCATGTCTGCGACGGGATCGGTCATGGTCATGTGGGCTTCACGCCCTTTCTCGCCGTGGTTTCCGCCACCGGTTCACCGGTGGAGGACCTGTGGCGTGGAGGTCTTACTGGTCGGTCTTGAACGGGAAGCCCAGCGCCTTGAGCAGCGCGCGGCCCTCGTCGTCGTTCTTGGCGGTCGTCACCACGGTGATGTCCATGCCGCGCACGCGGTCGATCTTGTCCTGATCGATTTCGTGGAACACGGTCTGCTCGGACAGGCCGAAGGTGTAGTTGCCGTTGCCGTCGAACTGGCGGTCGGACAGGCCGCGGAAGTCACGGATGCGCGGCAGCGCGAGCGTGACCAGGCGGTCCAGGAACTCCCACATGCGGTCGCCACGGAGCGTGGCGTGCGTGCCGATGGGCATGCCCTCACGCAGCTTGAACTGCGCGATGGACTTGCGGGCCTTGGTGATCATCGGCTTCTGGCCGGTGATGGCGGTGAGGTCGGCGACCGCGCCGTCGATGATCTTGGAGTCCTTGGCGGCCTCCCCGACGCCCATGTTGACGACGACCTTCACGAGACCCGGCACCTGCATGACGTTCCCGTACTGGAACTGCTCCTGCAGGGCGCCGCGGATCTCGTCGCGGTACTTGGTCTTCAGACGCGGGGTGACCTTCTCGGTCTGCTGCACCTCGGTCATCACAGCTCCTTCCCCGAGGCCTTGGCGAAGCGGACCTTCACGGTCTTGCTCACGCCGTCCTTCTCGACGGTCTCGAAGCGGTAGCCCACACGGGTCGGCTTCTTGGTCTCCGGGTCCACCACGGCCACGTTCGAGATGTGGATCGGGGCCTCGACGACCTGCAGGCCGCCCTCGGTGGAACCGTTGTTGTCCTGGCCGGCGCGCAGGTGCTTGGTCACGCGGTTCACGCCCTCGACGAGCACGCGCTCATCCGCCGGGAACACGCGCAGGACCTTGCCCTGCTTGCCCTTGTCCTTGCCACTGATGACCTGGACGAGGTCGTCCTTCTTGATCTTGGCCATGAGGTCAGATCACCTCCGGGGCGAGCGACACGATCTTCATGAACTTCTTGTCACGCAGCTCGCGACCCACGGGGCCGAAGATGCGCGTGCCACGGGGCTCGCCGTCGGTCTTCAGGATGACCGCCGCGTTCTCGTCGAACTTGATGTACGAGCCGTCGGGACGGCGGGACTGCTTGCGGGTGCGGACCACCACGGCCTTGACGACGTCGCCCTTCTTGACGTTGCCGCCGGGGATGGCGTCCTTCACGGTGGCGACGATGGTGTCGCCGATGCCTGCGTAGCGGCGTCCGGAACCGCCGAGAACACGGATGGTCAGGATTTCCTTCGCACCGGTGTTGTCGGCGACCTTGAGCCGCGACTCCTGCTGGATCACTTGTCTCTCCTAGCGTCGCGCCGGTTCTCCCCCACGATGGGCGAGCCTTGCGGAACGGTTGAACGGGCATCCCGGGACGCTTACCCCTCCCCCGAGGCGGGCCGCCCGCCGTCGTCCCCCGGCGACGCGTGTTCAGACAGCGTCGGGGAGGTCGAGAGCGGAGGGGCGCGCAGGGCAGGGCCGAGGCGGATCCGGGATCGGCGTGCGCGGCCCTCGGCACACAGGATGGATGGTCCTGCCAACGAGAGGGCGCACGAATATCAGAGTCTAACGCACAAGGCCGCCCCGTGCCAGTGCACGGGGCGGCCCTCTGCGTCGCCGGCCCTCAGGGGGCCGGGTCGATCACTTGGCGCGCTCGACGATCTCCACCAGACGCCACCGCTTGGAGGCGGACAGCGGGCGGGTCTCGGCGAGGCGGACGCGGTCGCCCACGCCGGCGGTGTTGTCCTCGTCGTGCGCCTTCACGCGCTTCGAGGTCTTCAGCACCTTGCCGTAGAGCGAGTGCTTCTTGCGGTCCTCGACCTCGACGACGATGGTCTTGTCCATCTTGTCGGAGACGACGATGCCACGGAGGGCCTTGCGGTAGCCGCGCTCCTCGGAGACGGCCGGGGTCTGCTCGGTCACTTGGCAGCCTCCTCGTTCTTCTCGGCCTGCGCCTCGGCGGCGACATCGCCGCGGATGCCCAGCTCGCGCTCGCGCAGGATCGTGTAGATGCGCGCGATGTCACGCTTGACGGCCTTCAGCCGGCTGGCGTTGTCCAGCTGACCGGTGGCGGCCTGGAAGCGCAGGTTGAACAGCTCCTCCTTGGAGGACTTCAGGGCCTCCAGCAGGCGGGCGTTGTCCATCCCGTCCAGGGACTCGACGTTCAGATCCTTGGTGCCGATCGCCATGGGATCACTCACCACCCTCTCGACGGATGATACGGGCCTTCAGCGGCAGCTTGTGGATGGCCAGGCGGAGCGCCTCGCGGGCGACGTCCTCCGTGACACCCGACAGCTCGAAGAGCACGCGTCCGGGCTTGACGTTGGCGACCCACCACTCCGGCGAGCCCTTGCCGGAGCCCATGCGGGTCTCGGCGGGCTTCTTGGTGAGCGGACGGTCCGGGTAGATGTTGATCCAGACCTTGCCGCCACGCTTGATGTAGCGGGTCATGGCGATACGGGCGGCCTCGATCTGACGGTTGGTCACATAGGCCGGCGTGAGCGCCTGGATGCCCCACTCGCCGAACGTCACGGTGGTGCCGCCCTTGGCGGCGCCGGAACGCTTGGGGTGGTGCTGCTTGCGGTGCTTGACGCGACGGGGGATCAGCATCAGGCGTTGCCTCCTTCAGCGGGAGCGGCGGCCGGGGTCTCGGCGCCGGCGCCGGCGTTCTCCTGGCGGGGAGCACGCTCGGCGCGATCGTTGCGACGACGACGCTCACCGCCGCCGCGGCGCTCGCCGCCACGGCCACGGCCGGAGGGCTGCGCGGCCTCCTTGGCCGCGAGCTCCTTGGCGGTCAGGTCGCCCTTGTAGATCCAGACCTTCACGCCGATGCGGCCGAAGGTGGTCTTGGCCTCGAACTTGCCGAAGTCGATGTTCGCGCGGAGGGTGTGCAGCGGCACGCGACCCTCGCGGTAGAACTCCGAGCGGCTCATCTCGGCGCCGCCGAGGCGGCCGGAGCACTGGATGCGGATGCCCTGCGCGCCGGCGCGCATGGCGGACTGGATCGCCTTCTTCATCGCGCGGCGGAACGCCACGCGCGAGGCGAGCTGCTCGGCCACACCCTGCGCCACCAGCTGGGCATCGGTCTCGGGGTTCTTGACCTCGAGGATGTTCAGCTGGATCTGCTTGCCGGTGAGCTTCTCGAGCTCACCGCGGATGCGGTCGGCCTCGGCGCCGCGGCGGCCGATCACGATGCCCGGACGCGCGGTGTGGATGTCCACGCGCACGCGGTCACGGGTGCGCTCGATCTCCACCTTGGAGATGCCGGCGCGCTCCATGCCGGTGGTCATCAGCTCGCGGATCTTGACGTCCTCCTTGAGGAAGTCAGCGTAGCGCTGGCCCTCCTTGTGGGAGTCCGCGAACCAGTGCGAGACGTGGTCGGTGGTGATGCCGAGGCGGAACCCGTTGGGGTTGATCTTCTGGCCCATTGTCAGTTCCCACCCTTCTCGTCCTTGGACGCGACGACCACGGTCACGTGGCTCGTGCGCTTGTTGATGCGGTACGCGCGGCCCTGAGCACGGGGCTGGAACCGCTTCATGGTCGGGCCCTCGTCCACGAAGGCCTCGGTGATGTAGAGGGCGTCCTCGTCGAAGGCCTGGCCCTCGCGGTCCGCCTTGACGCGGGCGTTCGCCACCGCGGAGGCCACCAGCTTGTACACCGGCTCCGAAGCGCCCTGCTGGGCGAACTTCAGGATGGCCAGTGCTTCGGTGGCCTGCTTGCCACGGACCAGGTCGACGACGCGCCGGGCCTTCATCGGCGTCACGCGCAGGTGGCGCGCAATTGCCTTGGCTTCCATTGCTTCTCTCTTTCGATTCTCGAGAAGGTCAAGCGTGCTGTGCCCTCAGGCTCAGCGGCGCTTGCCCTTCTTGTCGTCCTTCACGTGGCCGCGGTAGGTCCGGGTCGGGGCGAACTCGCCCAGCTTGTGACCCACCATGGACTCGGTGACGAACACCGGGACGTGCTTGCGTCCGTCGTGGACCGCGATGGTGTGACCCAGCATGTCCGGGATGATCATCGACCGGCGGGACCAGGTCTTGATGACGTTCTTGCTGCCCTTCTCGTTCTCGGCCAGAACCTTCAGGTAGAGGTGCTGATCGACGAAGGGGCCCTTCTTCAGGCTGCGAGGCATGTCTTCCCTGCTCCCTTATCGCTTGTTCTTGCCGGTACGACGGCGACGCACGATGAGCTTGTCGCTTTCCTTGTTCGGACGACGCGTGCGGCCCTCGGGCTTGCCGTTCCGGTTGACGGGGTGACGACCGCCGGAGGTCTTGCCCTCGCCACCGCCGTGCGGGTGGTCGACCGGGTTCATGACGACGCCGCGGACGGTCGGGCGGACGCCCTTCCAGCGCATGCGGCCGGCCTTGCCCCAGTTGATGTTCGACTGCTCGGCGTTGCCGACCTCGCCGATCGTGGCGCGGCAGCGCACGTCGACGTTGCGGATCTCACCGGAGGGCAGGCGCAGCTGGGCGTACTTGCCCTCGCGGGCGACCAGCTGCACGGACGCGCCGGCGGAGCGGGCCATCTTGGCGCCGCCGCCGGGGCGCAGCTCCACCGCGTGGATGGTGGTGCCCACGGGGATGTTGCGCATCGGCAGGTTGTTGCCGGGCTTGATGTCGGCGTTCGGGCCGGCCTCGACCACGTCGCCCTGCTTCAGCTTGGCCGGGGCCAGGATGTAGCGCTTGGCGCCGTCCGCGTAGTGCAGCAGCGCGATGCGGGCGGTGCGGTTCGGGTCGTACTCGATGTGCGCGACGGTGGCGGGCACGCCGTCCTTGTCGTGGCGACGGAAGTCGACCAGGCGGTACTGGCGCTTGTGGCCGCCGCCCTTGTGACGGGTGGTGATGCGACCGGTGTTGTTGCGGCCGCCGGTCTTGTGCAGCGGACGGAGAAGGGACTTCTCCGGCGTGGACCGGGTGATCTCTGCGAAGTCGGCCACGGACGAGCCACGCAGGCCCGGGGTGGTCGGCTTGTACTTACGGATAGCCATGTGTCAGTTCCTCGATTAAGTGGTCTCCGCACGCCGATCAGGCGAGCGGACCTCCGAAGATGTCGATGGTCCCGTCCTTGAGCGTGACGATGGCACGCTTGGTGGACTTGCGCTGGCCCCACCCGAAGCGGGTGCGACGGCGCTTGCCGGAACGGTTCAGGGTGTTGACCGAGGCCACGTCGACGTTGAAGATGCGCTCCACCGCCTGCTTGATCTCGGACTTGTTGGAGCGCGGGTCGACCAGGAAGGTGTACTTGCCCTCATCGATCAGACCGTAGCTCTTCTCCGACACGACGGGAGCGATGATCACGTCGCGGGGATCCTTGTTGATGGAGCCGCTCACTGGGCATCCTCCTTCTTGGCGCCGGAAGCCTGGGCCACGTACGCCTCGTAGGCCGCCTGGGTGAACACGACGTCGTCGGAGACGAGCACGTCGTAGGTGTTCAGCTGGTCGGCGTACAGGGTGTGGACCGCGGGCAGGTTGCGGGCGGACAGGGCGGCGACGTCGTCGGCCCGGTCGATCACCAGCAGCACGTTCTTGCGGCCGGTGTTCAGGGACGCGAGGCCCGCCTTGGCGGCCTTGGTGGACGGGGTGGTCCCGGACACGAGGGCCTCGATGACGTGGACGCGGCCGTTGCGGGCGCGGTCCGACAGGGCACCGCGCAGGGCGGCGGCCTTCATCTTCTTGGGGGTGCGCTGCGAGTAGTCACGCGGGGTCGGGCCGTGGACGACGCCACCACCGGTCATGTGCGGGGCGCGGATGGAGCCCTGACGGGCGCGGCCGGTGCCCTTCTGCTTGAACGGCTTGCGACCGGCACCGGACACCTCGCCGCGGCGCTTCGTCTTGTGCGTGCCCTGACGGGCGGCGGCGAGCTGGGCGACGACGACCTGGTGCATGAGCGGCACGTTGGACTGCACGTCGAAGAGCTCGGCGGGCAGATCGACCTGGACGGTCTTCACGGAGTTCTCAGCCATGGTCTCAGGCTCCCTTCACGGCGCTGCGGACGAGCACGACCTGGCCCTTGGAGCCGGGCACCGCGCCCTTGATCAGCAGGAGGTTGTTCTCCACGTCGATGCCGTGGAGGGTCAGGTTCATGGTGGTCTGGCGCACGGCGCCCATGCGACCGGGCATGCGCTGGCCCTTGAACACGCGGCCGGGGGTGGACGCGCCGCCCACGGAGCCGGGCTTGCGGTGGTTCTTGTGCTGGCCGTGCGAGGCGCCCACACCGGCGAAGCCGTGGCGCTTCATGGCGCCGGCGAAGCCCTTGCCCTTGGTGGTGCCCACGACGTCGACCTTCTGGCCGGCCTCGAAGACCTCCACGGTCACGTCCTGGCCGAGCGAGTACTCGGCGGCGTCGGCGGTGCGCAGCTCGACGAGGTGGCGACGCGGGGTCACGCCGGCCTTCTCGAAGTGACCGGCCAGGGGCTTGGTCACGCGGCGGGGATCGATCTGGCCGTAGGCGATCTGCACGGCGGTGTAGCCGTCGGTCTCCTCGGAGCGCAGTTGGGTGACGACGTTCGGGTCTGCCTTGACCACGGTCACAGGGATGAGCTTGTTGTCCTCATCCCAGACCTGGGTCATGCCGAGCTTCGTGCCCAGCAGGCCCTTGATGTTCTGGGTGTTGGTCATAGTCTCTCAGCACCTCCCTCTCAGAGCTTGATCTCGATGTTGACGTCCGCGGGCAGGTCCAGTCGCATGAGCGAGTCGACGGCCTTCGGGGTCGGGTCGATGATGTCGATGAGCCGCTTGTGGGTGCGCATCTCGAAATGCTCGCGGCTGTCCTTGTACTTGTGGGGAGAACGGATAACGCAGTACACGTTCTTCTCCGTCGGCAGCGGCACGGGGCCCACCACCGTCGCGCCTGCGCGCGTGACCGTGTCAACGATCTTGCGGGCCGAGACGTCGATGACCTCGTGGTCGTACGACTTCAGCCGGATGCGGATCTTCTGTCCCGCCATGGCGTCACGCCTCTCTCGTCGGGTGTGCTGTTCCTGTCCCTGTGCGGCGGATCATGCCCGCCTTCTTGTCCTCCACCCGCGCGGGGCGAATCCGGTCGGACCGGGTTCCTCGCCGCCGCCGGACTCCGGTCCACGCGGTCGGGCGTGTCGCATTCCTGGGAGGGCACACGCCTGCGGTGGGTCGGAGTGGTGACGTCACATCTGGGCCGAGCTGCCGCCGCGAGACACACGACGACAGCGCAATGGCGCTTGAGCAACCGAATCAGTATAGACAGAACCGGGCCCGGTCCGCCAATCGGCGGGCCGGGCCCGACGGCCCCAGGGCTCAGCGGCCCCACTCGGTGGGCGGGCCGGCGTTGAGCAGCAGGGTGAAGACGACGGCGACCACGGCGACCGCCAGGAGCGCGCTGACCACCGGATGGCGCAGCACCACGACGAGAAGCCGTTCGAGGGGCCCCCGCTCCCCCGGCGCGCGGTCCACGACCTGCCACCGCGACGCCGGCTCGCCGCGCCGCCGCTGGGCCCGCTCGAACGGGACCGTCATGAACGGGACGATCGTCGAACCGAGGCCGAGGAGTCCGCGGGCCACGGGCCACCGCCCGTCGATCCACACGGCGACCGTCACCACGAGGTAGCAGAGGAACACGAAGCCGTGGACGCCGCCGGCGATCGGCACCACCCGCTCCGTGACTCCGCCGTACTTGAGGCCCATGGCGATCAGCAGACCGGCCCAGGTGAACATCTCGGCCATCGCCGTGACGGCGAAGAGGCGGCGCGGGCCGGGCAGGCTCATCGCTCCAGCTCCCCGCCGCGGTTCGCGCGCCGGATGCGCCGGGCACGGTCGATCTCGGGACGGAAGGTCCGCAGCGCCCAGCGCACGGCCACGACGGCCACGGCGAGCACCACGATGAGGATGAGCAGTTCAGGCATGCTCCCCAGCCTAGCCGCCGCCGCCGCGCCGTCGTCGGACACGGCGACGCCCCCGCCTCCGGGGGACCCGGAGACGGGGGCGTCGCGCGTCAGCGGCTCAACGGAGCCACGAGACGGGATGCGTCAGATCACTTGGTGATCTTGGTGACGCGGCCGGAGCCCACGGTGCGGCCACCCTCGCGGATGGCAAAGCCGAGGCCCTCCTCCATGGCGATCGGCTGGATGAGCTCGACCGACATCTCGGTGGTGTCGCCGGGCATGACCATCTCGGTGCCCTCGGGCAGCGTGATGACGCCGGTGACGTCGGTGGTGCGGAAGTAGAACTGCGGGCGGTAGTTCGAGTAGAACGGGTTGTGACGGCCACCCTCGTCCTTGGACAGGATGTAGACGTTCGCCTCGAAGTTGGTGTGCGGGGTGATGGAGCCCGGCTCCACCACAACCTGGCCGCGCTCCACGTCGTCGCGCTTCAGGCCGCGCAGCAGCAGACCGCAGTTCTCGCCGGCCCAGGCCTCGTCGAGCTGCTTGTGGAACATCTCGATGCCGGTGACGGTGGTCTTCTGCACGTCGCGGATGCCGACGATCTCGACCTCGGAGTTGATCTTCAGGGTGCCGCGCTCGGCGCGACCGGTCACCACGGTGCCACGACCGGTGATGGTGAAGACGTCCTCGATCGGCATCAGGAACGGCTTGTCCTTGTCGCGGACCGGGTCCGGGATGAACTCGTCCACGGCCTCCATGAGGTCCTCGACGGACTTGACCCACTGGGGGTCGCCCTCGAGGGCCTTCAGACCGGAGGTGCGGATGACCGGGGCCTCGTCGCCGTCGAAGTCCTGGGAGGACAGCAGCTCGCGGACCTCCATCTCGACGAGCTCGAGGAGCTCCTCGTCCTCGACCATGTCCGACTTGTTCAGGGCCACGAGCAGGGCCGGCACGCCGACCTGGCGGGCCAGGAGCACGTGCTCACGGGTCTGGGCCATCGGGCCGTCGGTGGCGGCGACCACGAGGATCGCGCCGTCCATCTGAGCGGCGCCGGTGATCATGTTCTTGATGTAGTCGGCGTGACCGGGGGCGTCCACGTGGGCGTAGTGACGCTTCTCGGTCTGGTACTCCACGTGGGAGATGTTGATGGTGATGCCGCGCTGACGCTCCTCGGGGGCGGAGTCGATCGTCGCGAAGTCACGGGCCTCGTTCAGGTCCGGGTACTTGTCGTACAGGACCTTCGAGATGGCGGCGGTCAGCGTGGTCTTGCCGTGGTCAACGTGGCCGATGGTGCCGATGTTGACGTGCGGCTTCGTCCGCTCGAACTTTGCCTTTGCCACTAGTTCCTCCTAAGAACTGGTTCATCGTCAAGAAGACTGCTCAGCCGCCTGCGACGTGCTGACAACTTGACTGAGTCTACTCGGATGGTGCGGGGTTGGGGAAATCCCGGCCTCACGAGGGCCAGTCCGGTTCCAGGCCGTCGGGACCGCCGGAAGCGGACCGGACCTGACCCGTCCTGATCGCGGACCGCCGCGCCGGGAAGGGCGGTCCGGTCGCCCCGGGCCGGCCGCGGCTGCGGCGGCCGACCCGGGGCAGGTCGTTCAGAGCAGGTGACCTGCGGTCACTCGCCCTGGGACTTCTGGATGATCTCGTCCGCCACGGCCTTGGGGACCTCGGCGTAGGAGTGGAAGGTCATCGAGTACACCGCGCGGCCCTGCGTCTTGGAGCGCAGGTCGCCGATGTAGCCGAACATCTCCGACAGCGGCACGAGGGCGTTGACCACCTTCACGCCGGTGGCGTCCTCCATGGACTGGATCTGGCCGCGGCGGGAGTTCAGGTCGCCGATGACGTCGCCCATGAACTCCTCGGGGGTGCGGACCTCCACGGCCATCAGCGGCTCGAGGATGATCGGGTTGGCCTTGCGGACACCCTCCTTGAAGGCCTGGGAGCCGGCGATCTTGAACGCCATCTCCGAGGAGTCGACGTCGTGGTACGCGCCGTCGAGCAGGGTGGCCTTCACGCCGACCATCGGGTAGCCGGCCAGCACGCCGAACTGCATGGCGTCCTGGATGCCCGCGTCCACCGAGGGGATGTACTCGCGGGGCACGCGACCGCCGGTGACGGCGTTCTCGAACTCGTAGACCTCGCCCTCGGCGGTGTCCAGGGGCTCGAAGGACAGCTGCACCTTGGCGAACTGGCCGGAGCCGCCGGTCTGCTTCTTGTGCGTGTAGTCGACCTTGTCGACCTTGCGCTTGATGGTCTCGCGGTACGCGACCTGGGGCTTGCCCACGTTGGCCTCGACCTTGAACTCGCGCTTCATACGGTCCACGAACACGTCCAGGTGGAGCTCGCCCATGCCGCCGATCTCGGTCTGGCCGGTCTCCTCGTTGAGGTTCACGCGGAACGTGGGGTCCTCGGCGACGAGCTTCTGGATGGCGGTGGAGAGCTTCTCCTGGTCACCCTTGGTCTTCGGCTCGATGGCCACGGAGATCACGGGCTCCGGGAAGGTTATCGACTCGAGGATGATCGGGTTCGCGGGATCGCACAGGGTGTCGCCCGTGGTGGTGTCCTTGAGGCCGATCACGGCGTAGATGTGGCCGGCGACCACCTCGTCCACCGGGTTCTCCTTGTTGGCGTGCATCTGGAACAGCTTGCCGATGCGCTCCTTCTTGCCCTTGGTGGCGTTGAGGATCTGCGCACCGGACTCCAGGCGGCCGGAGTACACGCGGATGAAGGTCAGCGTGCCGAAGAAGGGGTGCGTGGCGATCTTGAAGGCGAGCGCCGAGAACGGGGCCTCCTTCGACGCCTCGCGCTCCAGCACCTCCTCCTCGTCGTTCACGGCGTGGCCCTTGACGGAGCCGGCGTCCAGCGGGTTCGGCAGGTAGGCGACCACGGCGTCCAGCATCGGCTGCACGCCACGGTTCTTGAACGCGGAGCCGCAGAACACCGGGTAGGCCTCGGCGTTCACGGTCAGCTGGCGCACGCCGGCCTGGATCTCCTCGACGGTGAGCTCCTCGCCCTCGAGGTACTTCTCCATGAGCTCCTCGGAGGTCTCGGCGACGGCCTCGACGAGCTCGTTGCGGTACTCCTCGGCCTTCTCCTGGAGCTCGGCGGGGATCTCGCGAGTCTCATAGGAGGCGCCCATGGTGACGTCGCCCTTGGCGTCGCCCGGCCACACGAAGGCCTTCATGGAGAGCAGGTCGACGACACCCACGAAGTCGTTCTCGGCGCCGATCGGCAGCTGCATCACGAGCGGACGCGCGCCGAGGCGCTTCACGATGGTGTCGACGGTGAAGTAGAAGTCCGCACCCAGCTTGTCCATCTTGTTGACGAAGCAGATGCGCGGGACGTTGTACTTGTCCGCCTGGCGCCACACGGTCTCCGACTGGGGCTCCACGCCCTCCTTGCCGTCGAACACGGCGACGGCGCCGTCGAGCACGCGCAGCGAGCGCTCCACCTCGACCGTGAAGTCCACGTGGCCGGGGGTGTCGATGATGTTGATCTGGTGGTCGTTCCAGAAGCAGGTCACCGCGGCGGAGGTGATGGTGATGCCGCGCTCCTTCTCCTGCTCCATCCAGTCCGTCGTCGCGCCGCCGTCGTGGGTCTCGCCCAGCTTGTGGTTGACACCCGTGTAGAACAGGATGCGCTCGGTGGTGGTGGTCTTGCCGGCATCGATGTGGGCCATGATGCCGATGTTGCGGACCTTGTGCAGGTCGGTCAGCACGTCCTGTGCCACGGTGTCTCCCTTGGTCGGGTGGAATGGGGGGGCTCGTGAGGTGGATGCGGTGGGTGGCCCGTCCGAGAGGACGCACCTGCGGCCCGAGGCGCGGATCGCGCGCCCCGGGCCACACGGATCACCAGCGGTAGTGGGCGAAGGCCTTGTTGGCCTCGGCCATCTTGTGGGTGTCCTCGCGACGCTTCACGGCGCCGCCCAGGCCGTTCGAGGCGTCCAGGATCTCGTTCATCAGGCGCTCGGTCATGGTCTTCTCACGGCGGGCCTTGGAGAAGCCGACCAGCCAGCGCAGGGCCAGGGCCGTGGAGCGGCCCGGCTTGACCTCGACGGGCACCTGGTAGGTGGCGCCGCCGACGCGGCGGGAGCGCACCTCGAGGGCCGGCTTGATGTTGTCCATGGCCTTCTTGAGGGTGGCCACGGGATCGGCGCCGTTCTTGGCACGGGCGCCCTCGAGCGCGCCGTACACGATGCGCTCGGCGGTGGACTTCTTGCCGTCGACGAGCACCTTGTTGATCAGCTGCGTGACCAGCGGGGAGCCGTAGACGGGATCGACGACGAGGGGGCGCTTCGGCGCAGGACCCTTACGAGGCATTACTTCTTCTCCTTCTTGGCGCCGTAGCGGGAGCGGGCCTGGCCGCGGTTCTTCACGCCCTGGGTGTCGAGGGCGCCGCGCACGATCTTGTAGCGCACGCCGGGCAGGTCCTTCACACGACCGCCGCGGACGAGCACGATCGAGTGCTCCTGCAGGTTGTGGCCCTCGCCGGGGATGTAGGCCGTGACCTCGATGCCGCCGTTCAGGCGCACACGGGCGACCTTGCGCAGCGCCGAGTTCGGCTTCTTGGGCGTGGTGGTGTACACACGGGTGCACACGCCACGACGCATGGGGTTCCCCTGCAGGGCAGGGGCCTTCGTATTGACGACCTTGGGTGAGCGGCCCTTGCGGACCAGCTGCTGAATCGTAGGCACTCTTCAGCCTTCCTGTGTTTCGGTGATCGCTGACGTGATCGACCGGCGCCCGGGGCGCCGGCTGCTCGTTCCTCTGCTCTGCCTCTCCCTGTGGGGGCTCGCAACGAGCAGACGTCCGCAGGCGTGCAAAAGTGTGGCATCTGCCGCGCAATGACCCCGCGACCCGGACAGCGTCCAATTTGCCACACGAAAAACAATCCTTGACAGCATAGCACGCCCCGGCGCCCTCGACGAGCCGGCCCCGCACGGCCAAGGGGCCCGCCCCTCCCCCGCGTGAGCGGCGGAGCGGCGGGCCCCTGGGGGACACGGATCAGGCGCGGAAGTCGCCCCCGCGGCCGTAGTCGTCCAGCGAGACGGCGTGGAAGTCGTTCTCGCCGAGCGACTGGTCCAGGCCCGGGTAGTCGAAGTCCGCGAAGCCGGCCGGCGAGGCGAACAGGTTGGCCTTCGCCTCCTCCGTCGGCTCCACGACGGTCTTCGTGTAGCGGTCCAGGCCCGTGCCGGCCGGGATCAGCTTGCCGATGATCACGTTCTCCTTCAGGCCCAGCAGCGGGTCGGACTTGCCCTCCATGGCCGCCTGCGTCAGGACGCGGGTCGTCTCCTGGAAGGATGCGGCCGACAGCCACGAGTCCGTGGCCAGCGAGGCCTTCGTGATGCCCATCAGCTCGTCGCGGCCGGAGGCCGGCTGGCGGCCCTCGGCGACGGCGGCGCGGTTGGCGGCCACGAAGCGCGCCCGGTCCGTGAGCTCACCCGGCAGCAGGTCGGTGTCACCGGACTCGATGACGGTGATGCGACGCAGCATCTGCCGGACGATGACCTCCACGTGCTTGTCGTGGATGCCCACGCCCTGGGACTGGTACACGTTCTGCACCTCGTCCACGAGGAACCGCTGCGCGGCCCGCGGGCCGAGCACGCGCAGGACCTGCTTCGGGTCCACGGCGCCGGCCACGAGCTGCGTGCCCACCGGCACGTGCTCGCCGTCGGCCACGAGGATGCGCGCACGGCGCAGCACCGGGTAGGCGATCTCCTCGGAGCCGTCGTCCGGGGTGAGCAGCAGGCGCACGGACGCCTCGGTGTCCTCGATGGTCACGCGGCCGGCGACCTCGGAGATCGGGGCCACGCCCTTCGGGGTGCGGGCCTCGAAGAGCTCCTGGATGCGGGGCAGACCCTGCGTGATGTCGTCGGCCGAGGCCACACCGCCGGTGTGGAACGTGCGCATGGTGAGCTGGGTGCCCGGCTCACCGATCGACTGGGCCGCGATGATGCCGACGGCCTCGCCGATGTCCACCAGCTGGCCGGTGGCCATGGAGCGGCCGTAGCACTTCGCGCAGGTGCCCACGGCGGACTCACAGGTCAGGACCGAGCGGACCTTGATCTCCGTGATGCCGGCGGCCACCAGCTCGCCGATCAGCACGTCGCCCACGTCCGCACCGGCCGAGGCCAGCACCGTGCCGTCCTCGCCCGTGACGTCCTGGGCCAGCGTGCGGGCGAAGGCCGAGTTCTCGACCTGCTCGTGGGCCACCAGCTCGCCGTCGGCGTTCGGCGCGGCGATCGTCACGGACAGGCCGCGCTCGGTGCCGCAGTCGTCCTCGCGGACGATGACGTCCTGGGACACATCGACGAGACGACGGGTCAGGTAGCCCGAGTTCGCGGTCTTCAGCGCGGTGTCCGCGAGGCCCTTGCGGGCGCCGTGGGTGGCGGAGAAGTACTCGAGCACGGACAGGCCCTCGCGGTACGAGGACTTGATCGGACGCGGGATGATCTCACCCTTCGGGTTGGCCACGAGGCCGCGGATGCCCGCGATCTGGCGCACCTGGAGCCAGTTGCCTCGCGCACCGGAGGACACCATGCGGTTGATGGTGTTGAGCTCCGGCAGGCCGTCCTTCATGGCCGCGGCGACCTCGTCGGTGGCCTTGTTCCAGATGTCGATCAGCTCGGAGCGACGCTCGTCGTCCGCGATCAGGCCCTTGTCGTACTGCTGCTGCACGCGCTGGGCCTGCTCCTCGTAGCCCTCCATGATGGCGGCCTTGTCGAAGTCGGAGGTGATGTCCGAGATCGCCACGGTCACACCCGACCAGGTGCCCCAGTGGAAGCCGGCGTCCTTGAGGTTGTCCAGCGTCTGCGCGGTGACGACCATCGGGTAGCGCTCGGCCAGGTCGTTGACCAGCTGGCCGAGGGTGCCCTTGGTCGCCTGCTTGTCCAGCCACGGGTAGTCGTCCGGCAGCAGCTCGTTGAACAGCACCTTGCCCAGGGTGGTCTCGATGAGGGCGATCTCGCCCTCGGACCAGCCCTCGGGTGCCGGCACGGCCGCCGACGGCACGAAGCCCTCGACGCCGATCCGCGCGGGCGCGTTCAGGTGCAGGTCGCCGCCGTCGAACGCCATGATGGCCTCGCCGACGGTCGCGTACAGGTTGCCCGCGCCGACCTCGTCCGGACGCACCGTGGTGAGGTGGTTCAGGCCGATGATCATGTCCTGGGCCGGCACGGCGACCGCGCGGCCGTCCGAGGGCTTCAGGATGTTGTGGCTCGAGAGCATGAGCAGGCGCGCCTCGGCCTGGGCCTCCGGCGACAGGGGCAGGTGGACCGCCATCTGGTCGCCGTCGAAGTCCGCGTTGAACGCGGAGCAGACCAGCGGGTGCAGCTGCAGGGCCTTGCCCTCCACGAGCTGCGGCTCGAAGGCCTGGATGCCCAGACGGTGCAGGGTGGGGGCGCGGTTCAGCAGGACCGGGTGCTCGGTGATGACCTCCTCGAGCACGTCCCAGACCTGCGGACGGAAGCGCTCCACCATGCGCTTGGCGGACTTGATGTTCTGCGCGTGGTTCAGGTCCACGAGACGCTTCATCACGAACGGCTTGAACAGCTCCAGCGCCATCTGCTTGGGCAGGCCGCACTGGTGCAGCTTGAGCTGGGGACCCACCACGATGACCGAGCGGCCCGAGTAGTCCACGCGCTTGCCGAGCAGGTTCTGACGGAACCGGCCCTGCTTGCCCTTGAGCATGTCGGAGAGCGACTTGAGCGGGCGGTTGCCCGGGCCGGTCACCGGCCGGCCGCGGCGGCCGTTGTCGAACAGCGAGTCCACGGCCTCCTGCAGCATGCGCTTCTCGTTGTTGACGATGATCTCGGGCGCGCCGAGGTCGAGCAGCCGCTTCAGGCGGTTGTTGCGGTTGATCACGCGACGGTACAGGTCGTTGAGGTCGGAGGTCGCGAAGCGGCCGCCGTCCAGCTGCACCATCGGACGCAGCTCCGGCGGGATCACCGGGACGGCGTCCAGGACCATGCCCTCGGGCGAGTTGTCCGTGGTCAGGAACGCGTTGACGACCTTCAGGCGCTTCAGGGCGCGGGTCTTGCGCTGGCCCTTGCCCGTCTTGATGGTCTCGCGCAGCATCTCGGACTCGGCCTCGAGGTCGAAGGTCTGCAGGCGACGCTGGATCGCCTCCGCGCCCATCGAGCCCTCGAAGTACTGGCCGTACTTGTCCCGCATGGCGCGGTACAGGCCCTCGTCGCCCTCGAGGTCGGCGACCTTGAGGTTCTTGAAGCGGTCCCAGACCTGCTCCTTGCGGTCCAGCTCCGCGTCCGCGCGCTTGCGGATCTGCGCCATGGTCTTGTCCGCGGCGTCGCGGGCCTTCTTCTTCTCGGCGGCCTTGGCGCCCTCGGACTCCAGCTTGGCCAGGTCCTTCTCGAGGTCGGCGGCCACCGCGGCGATGTCGGAGTCGCGCTGGTCGGCCAGGACACGGGTCTCCTGGTCGTACTCGGCCTGGAGGTTGGCCAGGTCACGGTGCCGGGCCTCCTCGTCCACCGAGGTGATCATGTAGGCCGCGAAGTAGATGACCTTCTCGAGGTCCTTCGGCGCCAGGTCCAGCAGGTAGCCCAGGCGCGAGGGCACGCCCTTGAAGTACCAGATGTGGGTGACCGGCGCGGCCAGCTCGATGTGGCCCATGCGGTCGCGGCGCACCTTCGAGCGGGTCACCTCGACGCCGCAGCGCTCGCAGATGATGCCCTTGAAGCGCACGCGCTTGTACTTGCCGCACGCGCACTCCCAGTCACGGGTGGGGCCGAAGATCTTCTCGCAGAAGAGTCCGTCCTTCTCCGGCTTCAGGGTGCGGTAGTTGATGGTCTCCGGCTTCTTGACCTCGCCGTAGGACCAGCGGCGGATGTCCTCCGCCGTGGCCAGGCCGATGCGCATCAGGCCGAAAGAGTTGTCAGTGGACATGCTGTTCACGCTCATGCTCCGGTGAACTCCCTTGGTTCAGTGGTTCTCAGGTGACGTCTTGTGGATGCGGGATCGGGCCCGGCTCAGACTTCCTCCACCGAGCTGGGCTCGGCGTGGGAGAGGTCGATGCCCAGCTCCTCGGCGGCGCGGTAGACCTCGTCCTCCGCGTCGCGCATCTCGATGGCCTGGCCGTCGGCGGAGAGGACCTCCACGTTCAGGCAGAGGGACTGCATCTCCTTGATGAGCACCTTGAAGGACTCGGGAACACCCGGCTCCGGGATGTTCTCGCCCTTGACGATGGCCTCGTAGACCTTCACGCGGCCGTGGATGTCGTCCGACTTGATGGTCAGCAGCTCCTGGAGGGTGAACGCCGCGCCGTACGCCTCGAGCGCCCACACCTCCATCTCGCCGAAGCGCTGGCCGCCGAACTGGGCCTTACCGCCCAGCGGCTGCTGCGTGATCATCGAGTACGGGCCCGTGGAACGGGCGTGGATCTTGTCGTCCACCAGGTGGTGCAACTTGAGCATGTACATGTAGCCCACGGACACCGGGTCCGGGAACGGCTCGCCGGTGCGGCCGTCGAACAGCTGCGCCTTGCCGCTGTCGCTCATGAGACGGTCGCCGTCGCGGGTCACGTTCACGTGGCCGAGCAGGCCCGTGATCTCGTACGCCTCGGCGCCGTCGAACACCGGGGTGGCCACGTTGACCGGACCGGACTGCCGCGGGAAGTTCGGCAGGTCCTTGATCCACTCCGGCTCGCCCTGGATGTCCCAGCCGCGCGAGGCGGCCCAGCCCAGGTGCAGCTCCATGACCTGGCCGAGGTTCATGCGGCCGGGGACGCCGAGCGGGTTCAGCACGATGTCCACCGGGGTGCCGTCCGCCAGGAACGGCATGTCCTCGAGCGGCAGGATCTTCGAGATGACGCCCTTGTTGCCGTGGCGGCCGGCCATCTTGTCGCCGTCGGTGATCTTGCGCTTCTGCGCCACGTAGACGCGCACCAGCTGGTTCACGCCCGGGGGCAGGTCGTCGTCCTCGTCGCGGTCGAAGATGCGCACGCCGATGACGGTGCCGGACTCGCCGTGCGGCACCTTCAGGGACGTGTCGCGGACCTCGCGGGACTTCTCGCCGAAGATCGCGCGCAGCAGGCGCTCCTCCGGGGTCAGCTCGGTCTCGCCCTTCGGGGTCACGCGGCCGACCAGGATGTCACCGGCCTCCACCTCGGCGCCGATGTGGATGATGCCGCGCTCGTCGAGCTGCGACAGCACCTCCTCGGACACGTTGGGGATGTCGCGCGTGATCTCCTCGGCGCCCAGCTTGGTGTCGCGGGCGTCGACCTCGTGCTCCTCGATGTGGATCGAGGTGAGGACGTCCTCCGAGACCATGCGCTGGGACAGGATGATCGCGTCCTCGTAGTTCAGGCCCTCCCAGGGCATGAACGCGACGAGGAGGTTCTTGCCGAGCGCGAGCTCGCCGTTGTCCGTGGCGGGACCGTCGGCGATGATGCTCAGCGGCTCCACCCGCTCGCCCTCGGACACGCGCACGCGCTGGTTGTAGGCGTTGCCCTGGTTCGAGCGGGCGAACTTCATGATCGGGTAGTGCGTGGTGGTGCCGTCGTCGTTCATGACGGTCACCAGGTCCGCGGCCACCTCGGTCACGACGCCGCCCTGGGTGGCCGTCACGGAGTCGCCCGCGTCCACGGCCACGTACTTCTCCATGCCGGTGCCCACGTAGGGGGCCTCGGAGCGGAGCAGCGGCACGGCCTGACGCTGCATGTTCGCGCCCATGAGCGCGCGGTTGGCGTCGTCGTGCTCGAGGAACGGGATCAGGGCGGTGGCCGCCGACACCATCTGGCGCGGGGACACGTCCATGTAGTCGATCTCGTCCACGGTCGAGAGCACGGGCTCGCCGTCGCCGCCGCGCTGGCGGCAGAGCACGAACTCCTCCTCGAACCGGCCGTCCTCATCCACCGGGGCGTTCGCCTGGGCGATCTGGAAGGCCAGCTCGTCGTCGGCGGTCAGGTAGTCCACGGTGTCCGTGACCCGGCCGTCGACCACGCGGCGGTACGGGGTCTCGATGAAGCCGAAGGAGTTGATCCGGCCGAAGGTCGCCAGCGAGCCGATGAGGCCGATGTTCGGGCCTTCCGGGGTCTCGATGGGGCACATGCGGCCGTAGTGCGACGGGTGGACGTCACGGACCTCCATGCCGGCACGGTCGCGGGACAGGCCGCCCGGGCCGAGCGCGGACAGGCGACGCTTGTGCGTCAGGCCGGCCAGCGGGTTGTTCTGGTCCATGAACTGGGACAGCTGCGAGGTGCCGAAGAACTCCTTGATCGCCGCCACCACGGGGCGGATGTTGATCAGGGTCTGCGGGGTGATCGCCTCGACGTCCTGGGTGGTCATGCGCTCGCGCACGACGCGCTCCATGCGGGACAGGCCGGTGCGGATCTGGTTCTCGATCAGCTCGCCCACCGCACGGATGCGACGGTTGCCGAAGTGGTCGATGTCGTCGATCTCCACGCGCACATCCACCGGCTCGCCGTCGCGCGTGCCCTTGATGACGGTCTCGCCGGCGTGCAGCGCGGCGATGAAGTGCACCATCTGGACGATGTCGTCCTCGGTGAGCACAGACGCGTTGGGGTCGCCGAGGTGCACGTCCACGCCGAGCTTGCGGTTGAGCTTGTAGCGGCCCACCTTGGCGAGGTCGTAGCGCTTCGGGGTGAAGTACAGGTTGTTCAGCAGCGTCTGCGCGGCGTCGACGGCGGCCGGCTCGCCCGGGCGCAGCTTGCGGTAGATGTCGAGCAGGGCCTCGTCCTGGTCCGCGGTGCCGTCCTTCTCGAGGGTGGCGCGGATGGAGTCGTAGTGGCCGAACTCCTCCAGGATGCGGGACTCGGTCCAGCCCATGGCCTTGAGCAGCACCGTCACGGGCTGCTTGCGCTTGCGGTCGAGGCGGACGCCGACCTGGTCACGCTTGTCCACCTCGAGCTCGAACCAGGCGCCGCGCGAGGGGATGATCTTCGCGGAGAAGATCTCCTTGTCCGAGGTCTTGTCCGGGGTGCGCTCGAAGTAGGCGCCCGGGGAGCGGACCAGCTGGGAGACGACGACGCGCTCGGTGCCGTTGATGATGAACGTGCCGTTGCGGGTCATCAGCGGGAAGTCGCCCATGAAGACGGTCTGCTGCTTGATCTCGCCGGTCGTGTTGTTCATGAACTCGGCCTTGACGTACAGCGGGGCGGAGAAGGTCGCGTCGCGATCCTTGCACTCCTCCTCCGTCATCTTGGCGTCGGCGAACTCCGGCTCGGCGAAGGACAGGGACATGGTGCCCTGGAAGTCCTCGATCGGGGAGATCTCCTCGAAGATGTCCGTCAGTCCCGAGGTGACGGGCACGGAGTGGTCGTCGGCGGCCAGGGCGGCGTCCACGCGCGCAGCCCACCGCTCATTGCCGATCAGGCGGTCGAACGACTCGGTCTGCAGCGCCAGCAGGTCCGGCACGTCCAGCGGCTCGGAGATCTTGGCGAAGGAGACGCGTCCGGCGGAGGCGCCGGATCGCGGGGAGACGGTAGCGGTTTCGTTGGAGGTGCTCGAGGCGACCACGTAGGATCCTTCCACAGGCCTTCTGGGTTCCGTTCGCTCCCCTGCCGCGAGACGGCGGCGCCGGCCCACCGCTATATGAAGGCCGTGCGGAACCGTGCGGGCCACGGCGGGACGCGGGGTCCTGCGGGCGGCACGGAACAGGGGAGATGCAAAGATCCATCCTATCCCCGCCCGTCTCCCCTGTCCAGCCGCGGGTGCGTGACCTGGGACGCCACGAGGCCCCCGGTCCGCAGTGCGGATCCGGGGGCCTCGTGAGGAAGCGTGATGCGGCTCAGGCCGCGATCATCACTTGAGGGTGACGGTGGCGCCGGCGCCCTCGAGCTGCTCCTTGGCCTTCTCGGCGGTCTCCTTGTTGACGCCCTCGAGGATGGGCTTGGGAGCGCCGTCCACCAGGTCCTTGGCCTCCTTCAGGCCGAGGGAGGTGAGGGCGCGCACCTCCTTGATGACGCCGATCTTCTTGTCGCCGGCGGCCTCGAGGACGACGTCGAACTCGTCCTTCTCCTCGGCGGCGGCGGCCTCGGCACCACCGGCGGCACCGCCGGCGGCGGCCACGGCCACGGGGGCGGCGGCGGTGACGTCGAACTTCTCCTCGAACGCCTTGATGAACTCGGACAGCTCGATGAGGGTCAGCTCCTCGAACGCGGCGAGCAGCTCTTCGGTGGTCAGCTTGGCCATGATGGCTCCTTTACGGGTACGTCTTGACTACGTGTGAAGTGGTGGGCCGTGCAGCCCGGGGCGGACTGCTCAGGCAGCCTCGCCCTGCGCGGCGCGCAGCGCCTCGACCGTGCGGACGGTCTTGGACAGCGGCGCCTGGAACAGGGCGGCAGCCTTGGACATGCTGCCCTTCATCGCGCCGGCGAACTTGGCCAGCAGCACCTCGCGGGACTCGAGGTCCGCGAGCTTCTTGATGCCGGCCTCGTCCAGGGGCTGGCCATCCATGTAGCCGCCCTTGAGCACGAGCTCCTCGTGATCCTTGGCAAAGTCACGCAGGGCCTTCGCGACGTTGACCGGGTCTCCGGTCACGAACGCGATCGCGGTGGGCCCGGACAGGTGAGCCTCGAGGCCCTCCAGACCGGCGTCCTTGGCCGCGATCTCGGCCAGCGTGTTCTTCGCCACGGCGTAGGTCGCGTCCTGACGGATGGAGTCACGCAGCTGCTTGAGCTCCGTCACCGTCAGGCCACGGTATTCCGTCAGAACAGCGGCGCTGGACTCACGGAACAGGTCCGTGAGCTCAGCCACCGCCGACTCCTTCGCGGACGTCGCCATGGTACTCCTCTCGATGATGCGTGGGAACCGCCACCCCGAGACGAGAAAACGCCCCGTGCAGATGCACGGGGCGCAGCAGGAGCATCGACGCGGTCGGACCCGGAGGGTCGACGTGCGGATGCGAGCGTGGCTCACGTTCACCTGCGCGGGCCGTCTCCGTCAGGGAGATCCTTCGGTGGGCTCTGCCCGGAGGCAGGACACCACGACCGGCGGTCTTCGGTAGGCACCAGCGTACACGTCCGGGGCGGGCCCGCAAAATCGGTCCGGGACGACGGCGGCCGGCCGTCCCGCTGCGGGGACGACCGGCCGGCGTCATGGGCCCCGGTCACCGGGGCCGCGCCGCTCAGAGCTCCGAGGAGTCCACCGAGGTCACGTTCGGGTCCATGGGCACGCCCGGGCCGAAGGTGGTGGCCACGGTGGCCTTGGAGATGTAGCGGCCCTTGGAGGAGGACGGCTTCAGACGCAGGACCTCCTCGAGGGCTGCGGCGTAGTTCTCGACCAGGGCCTTGGCCTCGAAGGAGGTCTTGCCGATGATGAAGTGCAGGTTGGAGTGCTTGTCGACGCGGAAGTCGATCTTGCCGCCCTTGATGTCGGCCACGGCCTTGGCCACGTCCGGGGTCACGGTGCCGGTCTTGGGGTTCGGCATCAGGTTGCGGGGGCCGAGCACCTTGCCCAGACGGCCGACCTTGCCCATGAGCTCCGGGGAGGCCACGGCGGCGTCGAAGTCCACCCAGCCCTCGGAGATCCGGGCGATCAGGTCGTCGTCGCCCACGACGTCCGCGCCGGCGGCGCGGGCGGCCTCGGCGCGGTCACCGGTGGCGAACACGACGACGCGGGCGGTCTTGCCGGTGCCGTGGGGCAGGCTCACGGAGCCGCGGACCATCTGGTCGGCCTTGCGGGGGTCGACCGAGAGGCGGAGGGCCACCTCCACGGTGGCGTCGGTCTTGGAGGGGTTGGTCTCCTTGGCGAGGCGGATCGCCTCCGCCGGCGAGTACAGATCATCGCCGATCGCGGCCTTGGCCGCCTTGTATGCCTTGCTGCGCTGTGCCATCTGCGTTCTTCTCCTTGTGCAGTCGTGGTCTGCGGGCCGCGCTCGGCCCTGCCACTGGAAGGGGGTGGGGGTGGGCGTCAGCCCTCGACGGCGATGCCCATCGAGCGGGCGGTGCCCGCGATGATCTTGGCGGCGGCCGGCACGTCGTTGGCGTTCAGGTCCTCCATCTTGGTCTGGGCGATCTCCTCGCACTGGGCCTGGGTCAGCGTGCCGACCTTGGCCGTGTGCGGGGTGGCGGAGCCCTTGGCGACGCCGGCGGCCTTCTTGATGAGCTCGGCGGCCGGCGGAGTCTTGGTCACGAAGGTGAACGAGCGGTCCTCGTACACGGTGATCTCGACCGGGACCACGTTGCCGCGCTGCGACTCGGTGGCGGCGTTGTACGCCTTGCAGAACTCCATGATGTTCACGCCGTGCTGGCCCAGGGCGGGGCCAATGGGCGGGGCCGGGTTGGCGGCGCCGGCCTGGATCTGAAGCTTGATCAGACCGGTGACCTTCTTCTTGGGAGCCATGAGTGGATCCTTCTCTCACTGGGGGACCCTCGGCGCAGGAGCGCACCGGGGGCGGTGGCCGCCGTGGCGCGGCGGCCGGTGCCGCGTCCGGGCCGGCAGGCGGCCGGCCCGGTGCGGAAGCGTCGGGTGTCCTCAGATGGCCTTGGTCACCTGGTTGAAGGACAGCGTCACGGGGGTCTCACGCTCGAAGATCGAGACGAGCACCACGAGCTGCTGGGCTTCCGGCTTGATCTCGGAGATCGTGGCCGGGAGGGTCTCGAACGGGCCGTCGTTGACGGTGACCGACTCGCCGACCTCGAAGTCCACGTGGATCGCGGGGGCGGCGGGCGCACCGGACTCGGCCGAGGCGGGGACGGCCAGACCGGCCTTCTCGGCGGCGCGGGCGGCCTCCTGGATCACGGACGGGGCGAGCATGTCGTACACCTCGTCCAGGCTGAGCGGCTGCGGGTGGTGGGCGTCGTTGCCCACGAAGCCCGTGACGCCCGGGGTGTGCCGCACGACGCCCCACGAGGCGTCGTCGAGGTCCATGCGGACGAGCACGTAGCCCGGGATGCGCACGCGCGAGACGATCTTGCGCGTCGTGTTCTTGATCTCCACGACCTCCTCCATGGGGACCTCGATCTCGTAGATCGAGTCCTCCATGTCCTGGGTCAGGATGCGGGCCTCGAGGTTCGTCTTCACGCGCTTCTCGTAGCCGGCGTAGGTGTGGACGACGTACCAGTCGCCGGGCTGGCGGCGCAGGCGGGTGCGCAGCTCCTCGGCGGGGTCCACGGCGGGCTCGTCGTCGGCCTGCCCCTCGACGGGTGTCGGCGCGTCCTCGCCCTCGGCGACGGCCAGGTCGGCCTCCTGCACGGTGGCCTCGGCGGTCTCGTCACCGCTGCCGGCGGGCTCGTCCAGGGCGTCCTCGACGGGCGTGCCGGCGTCCTGCGCGGTCTCCTCGGCCACGGCGTCCTCCGACATCGGGACGGACTCCTCGGCGGGCTGACGATCCAGTTCCTGCTCGGACACGGTTCCTGCTTTCTGCTGACGGACGGCGGGCCCTGCCGTCGGGGAGGGCCCTCACGGGCGTGCGGGGGACGCGTCCTGCGACGTCGGGACCGTCCGCGCCGGGCTCAGAGGCCGCCGGCGCCGAACAGGAGACCCGCCACGGTGCCGAACACCCAGTCCAGCCCCATGACCAGCAGGATCATGAACGCCACGAAGGCGAGCACCACTCCGGTCGTGCGCAGCAGCTCCTCGCTCGTGGGGGTGACGACCTTGCGGAGCTCGTCCACCACCTGGCGCAGGAACAGCGCGATCCGCGCGAACAGCCCGCGACGCTGCCTGCTCGGCGTGGGGGCGGGCCCCCCGCCGTTCGCCGCCATCTCAGTCACGTGGCCTCACTCGTCGGATCGCCGAATCGCTTTCTACACGTCCGATGCCGAGCACGAGGCCCGGCATCGAGCAGGGCAGACAGGACTCGAACCTGCAACCTGCGGTTTTGGAGACCGCTGCGCTACCAATTGCGCCACTACCCTTCGGACCGACGGAGCCGACCGAACCCTCGCGGGATCGACCGCGAACGCGGTACCGGAGATCCAGGATACGCCATCGGGCGGCGGGAGTCGAACGGGCCCCGGGCAGTCAGTACCCTGGCAGGACGGAGCCCCGCTCCGCCCCGCCCTCCCCGTCGAGCTCGAAGAAGGTCCCCATGGCCGCGCCCGCCCGCCGCGTCTCCGCCCGTCTGTCCGCCATCGCGCCCTCCGCCACCCTCGCCGTCGACGCCCGCGCCAAGGAGCTCAAGGCCGCCGGGCGCCCGGTGATCGGCTTCGGCGCCGGCGAGCCCGACTTCCCCACCCCGGACTACATCGTGGAGGCCGCCGTCGCCGCGGCCCGGGACCCGAAGAACCACCGCTACTCCCCCGCCGCCGGCCTGCCCGAGCTGCGCGAGGCGATCGCGGCCAAGACGCTGCGCGACTCCGGCGTGTCCCTCGAGGCCGCCCAGGTGCTCGTGACCAACGGCGGGAAGCAGGCCGTGTACAACGCCTTCGCCGCCCTGCTGGACCCGCAGGACGAGGTGCTCGTCCCCGCCCCCTACTGGACCACCTACCCGGAGGCGATCCGCCTGGCCGGCGGCGTGCCGGTCGAGGTGTTCGCCGGCCCCGAGCAGGGCTACAAGGTCACCGTGGACCAGCTCGACGAGGCCGTCACGGACCGCACCAAGGTGCTCCTGTTCGTCTCCCCCTCCAACCCCACCGGCGCCGTGTACTCCCCCGAGGAGACGGCGGCGATCGGCCGGTGGGCACGGGAGCGGGGGCTGTGGGTGGTCACCGACGAGATCTACGAGCACCTGACCTACGACGGCATGCCGTTCACCTCGATCGTCCGCGCCGTGCCCGAGCTGGCGGAGCAGTCCGTGATCCTCAACGGCGTCGCCAAGACCTACGCCATGACGGGCTGGCGCGTCGGGTGGATGGCCGGCCCGCTGGACGTGGTCAAGGCCGCCACGAACCTGCAGTCCCACGCCACCTCGAACGTGGCCAACGTGTCGCAGCGGGCCGCGCTGGCCGCCATCGCCGGCCCGTTGGACGCCGTGGCGGAGATGAAGACGGCGTTCGACCGCCGGCGCCGGGCCATGGTCGAAGCCATGGACGCCGTGCCGGGCTTCCACTGCCCCACCCCGCAGGGCGCGTTCTACGCGTACGTGGACGTGCGGGAGGCGCTCGCGAAGACCTACCGCGGCGGCGTCACCCCCGCGACGTCGGCCGAGCTGGCCGCCTTCATCCTCGACGAGGCGGAGGTCGCCGTGGTCCCGGGCGAGGCGTTCGGCCCGTCCGGCTATCTGCGACTGTCCTACGCGCTGGGCGATGCGGACCTCGCCGAGGGCGTCGAGCGCATCCGCGCCCTGCTCAGCGCCTGAGCCGCACACCCCACCCCTGAGCCCCGCGACGCCGCGTGCCGCGGGGCTCAGGCGTATCCGCGGCGCGCGGCCCAGCGGGTCAGCTCGTGGCGGTTGGAGAGCTGGAGCTTGCGCAGCACGGAGGACACGTGGGTCTCGACCGTGCGGTCCGAGATGAACAGCTCCGCCCCGGCCTCCCGGTAGGTGTAGCCGCGGGCGATCAGCCGCATGACCTCCCGCTCCCGTGCCGAGAGCCGGTCGAGGTCCTCGTCGGGGGCCGCAGCCCCGCTCGTCGCCGCGGCGGGGACGAGCGGGGGCGCGGGCGCCGTGCCGCGGAAGGCGTCGAGGACGAACCCGGCCAGCCGGGACGAGAACACCGCGTCGCCGTCGGCCACGCGGACCGCCGCGTCCGCCACCTCGGCGCCGGAGGCCGTCTTGGTGATGTAGCCGCGGGCCCCCGCACGGATCACGGCGACGACGTCCTCGGCCGCGTCCGAGACGGACAGGGCCAGGAACCGCTGCGCGGGTCGGCGCGCGAGGACACGCTCGGCCACCTCCGCTCCCCCGCCGCCGGCCCCGCCGGGCAGGTGCACGTCCAGCAGCACCACATCCGGCGCCAGGTCCAGCACGGCGCGGACGGCCTCGTCCACGTCCCCGGCCTCACCGACGATGGCCAGTCGGTCCGGGTCCAGGTCGGCGCGCAGGCCGGAGCGGAAGATCGCGTGGTCGTCCACGTTGACGGCCGTGCGCGGGGCGGGGTCGGTCATGGGTGCTCCTGTCCGGTGCGCGCTCGCGCACCCTCGGGCTCGGCCAACGTCAGGTGGACCTCGGTGCCGCCCGGGCCGGACCGGATGCGGGCGGTCCCGCCGGCACGGCCCATGCGGCCGAGGATCGACTCCCGCACGCCGAGCCGGTCGGCCGGGACCGTGGGCAGGTCGAAGCCGGGACCGCGGTCCCGGACGAACACCTCCGCGACGGTGCGGCCGCGGTCGTCCTCACCGGCCTCCGCGAAGACCTGCGCGTCGCCGGCGTGCCGGGCCGCGTTCTGCATGGCCTCGCGCGCCGCGGCCGCGAGCGGCTCGAGCCACGCCCCCGCGGCCCGCCCCACGGCCACGACCTCCACCCGGGCCCCGTGGGCGTCCTCGACGGCGGCGGCGTGCTGTTCGAGCGCCTCCGCCAGGGAGTGCGGGCCGCCACGGGAGTCCAGGGCGAGGAACTGACGCAGCTCACGCTCCTGGGCGCGGGCCACCCGGGCCACCGCGTCCGCGTCCTGGGCGCGCCGCTGGATGAGGGCGAGGGACTGCAGCACCGAGTCGTGCAGGTGCGCCGCGATCTCGGCGCGCTGGGCCTGCACCGCGAACGCGGTCCGCTCCGCGTCCCGTCGGCGCAGCCAGGCCAGGACGTAGGGCATGGCCACCAGCGCCGCGCCGGCGAGCATCGCGACGGCGGCCAGCAGAGCCCGCCACAGCTCGCCCGAGCTCACGGCGCCCAGGACGATGGCCAGCACCGCCAGCAGCACGAGGGCCGTGCCGAGCACGAGGCGGACCAGTCGTCCGCTCCGCCCGGCCCGGGGCCCGCCCGCCAGGTCGAGCTGCATCCAGGCCAGGCCGAGGCCGATCACGAGGACGGCCACCGGGCCCACGAGCGCCCAGTCGACGGCGAGGCCGAGGCCGTCCGCGACGGTCAGCACGCCCACGCCGAGCACCACGGCGGCCAGCAGCACCGGCCAGCCGCCCTCGCGCACCCGCTCGAGCACCTCGGGGGCGCGACCACGCAGGGTGGGGGCGTCGGCGGCAGGAGCGCCGTCCGGACCCTCCTCCGGCACGAGCAGCCAGAGCCACACGTACAGGGCCAGGCCCGCGCCGCCCAGCAGGCTCAGCAGCGCCAGGGCCGCGCGGACGCGGCCGGCGGGCATCCCGAGGTGCCGGGCGAGCCCCGCGGCGACGCCGGACACCGGACGGTCGGCCCCGTGCCGCATCAACGGCGGACGCGGGGCCGGCGCGGGCGCGGACGGGGTGGGCATGCCCCCATCCTGCCGCGTCGGACGGGGCGGCACATCCGGGGAGGATTCCGGGAGTTCCCGGATGGGCGGGGGCCGCAGGCGGACGAGGATGGAGACATGACGAGCACACACGACCCGTTCACCGGCCCCGGCCCCCACGTCGCCCCCGACGGAGCCGCCGCGGGCGAGACCGGCCCCGACGGACTGGACGCCCTGCCGGGCTGGCTGCGCCGCGCCGTCCTGAGCTGGGGCGTGCGCCGCTCGCCGGCCTCGTGGGTCGGCGGGGTGCTCGGCGGGGTGGCCGAGCGCTACCGCATCGATCCGCTGCTCGCCCGCGGCGTGTTCGTCGCCGTGTGCATGGTCTCCGCGGGCCTGGGCCTGCTGGCCTACGCGGCCGCCTGGGCCGTGCTCCCCGACCCCGACGGACGCGTGCAGTTCGGCCGCCTGCGCCGCGGGGAGTGGCAGGACGCCACCGTGGCCATCGGCGTGATCGGGGCGATCGGCGCCCTCAACCTGCTGCTCGGCGCCGGGTTCACCCTCATCGCCCCGGCCGTGGGCGGCCCCGGCTCCCTCGTGGGCCTGGGCGCGCTGGCCGTGCTCGTCTGGTGGCTCGTGACCCGCTGGGACGGCCGGGCGCAGGCCCGCGTGGCCCCGGGCCGGGTCCCCGACGCCGACCAGCCCGCCCACGCCGTGCCGCGCCCGGCCTGGTACGTCGGCGGAGGTCCGCGCGAGCGGGCGGCCGAGGTCACCGACCCGCACGGCTTCCGCCCCGAATGGATCGACCCCGCGACCGGCACCTGGCGCGACCACGTCCACTCCCGCGAACGGCGGGCCGCGACGCGCCTGGCCGAGGAGGCCCCCCGGGCGGCCACCGCCCCGACCGGCTCGGGGTCCGCAGCCACGGCCGCGAAGCCGCGCCTCGGGCCGATCGCGCAGGCCGCCACCTACGCCGGGGCCGTCCTCGCCGCGCTCGCCGCCCTCGGGATCAGCCTGCTGCTCGGCGTCGGTCCGACCCCCACGCTGCTGGCGGTGCCCATGCTCGTCGCCGCGCTCGCGGTGATCGCCCCCGTCCTGCTGGGCGCTCTGCTCAGCGGCCGCCGTCCCGGCACCCTCGGCCCGGCGAGCGGCATCCTCGTGGGTGCGACGGCCCTCCAGGTCGCCGTCCTCGTGGCCCTCGGCTGACCCGCCGCCCGTCGCCCGTCCCCTGACGCGACGCGGCGGGCACGCCTAGGGTGGTGCCGACCCCCACGAGAACGCCCGAGAGGACCCCCATGCGCGTCGGAATGCTCACCTCCGGAGGCGACTGCCCCGGCCTCAACGCCGTCATCCGCTCCGCCGTCCTGCACGGCATCAAGTCGTACGACATGGAGATGGTGGGCATCCGCAACGGGTGGTCCGGCCTGATCGAGAAGGACGTCGAGGACCTGCCCCGCTCCCGCGTGCGCGGCCTGGCCCGCACCGGCGGCACCATCCTCGGCACCTCCCGCACGCACCCCTACAACGCGGAGGGCGGCGGCCCGGAGAACATGCTCCGCAACCTGCGCGAGCTGGACATCGACGCCGTCATCGCGATCGGCGGCGAGGGCACCCTGGCCGGCGCGAACCGCCTGGCCGCGGACGGGCTGCCGATCGTGGGCGTGCCCAAGACGATCGACAACGACCTGCAGGGCACCGACTACACGTTCGGCTTCGACACGGCCGTGCAGATCGCCACGGACGCCATGGACCGGCTGCGCACCACGGGCGAGTCCCACCACCGCTGCATGGTCGCCGAGGTCATGGGCCGCCACGTCGGCTGGATCGCCCTGCACTCGGGCATGGCCGCCGGCGCCCACGCGATCCTCATCCCCGAGGTCCGCACCCCGATGTCCCAGGTCGCCGAGTGGGTGCAGCAGGTCCACGACCGCGGCCGCTCCCCGCTGGTCGTGGTGGCGGAGGGCTTCATCCCCGAGGGCCACGACGACCCGCTGGCCGAGGCCGGGGTCGAGGCGTCCGGCCGACCGCGTCTGGGCGGCATCGGCGAGTGGGTGACCCGCGAGATCGAGGAGATGACGGGCATCGAGACGCGCAGCACCATCCTGGGCCACATCCAGCGCGGCGGCGCCCCCACCGCCACGGACCGCGTGCTCTCCACGCGCTTCGGCATGGGCGCCGTCGACCTCGTCGCCCAGCGCCGCTGGGGACAGATGGTGGCGGCCAACGGCACGGAGATCATCTCCATCCCCATGAGCGCCGCCCTCAAGGGCCTCAAGAAGGTGCCGGTCTCCCGCTACGACGAGGCGAAGATCCTGTTCGGCCGGTGAGACCCGACCACCCCGCCGTCGGCGTGCTGGCCCTCGGGCTGGCGCGTCGGCTCGGCCTGCCCGACACCGCGCTGCTGCCCGACGACGCCCCGGCGGCGGGCGCCGAGCCGCGCCGCATCGAGGTGGCCCGGCAGGGCGTGGCCGAGGCGGAGGTGCTGGCCCTGCCCTGGGCCACCGTCGTGGCGGGGCCGGCGTGGTTCACGCGTGCCTGCCGCGGCGTGCCCGCCGAGGCGCTGGGCGTGGAGTCGGCCCTGCTGCGGACGGCGGTGCGCGCCGCCGCCGGGGAGGCCGTGCGCTCGCGCGGCGAGTTCACGCTCTACGCCGCCGAGGAACCGCCGCCGGTCGACCCCTCGCGCACCGTCGCCGTGTCCGACGACCCCGCCCACGTCCACGCCGTGGTCGCGCAGGCCCCCGCAGACGACGTGGCCGAGGCGGGTGTCCCCTCCTGGGAGTCCTCGGTCGCGCTCGTTCCCGACGACGGCGCGGGACGGGCGATCGAAGCCGCGGTGGCGGCGGCGGGGCATCGCGTGACGGGCGGCGTGCTGGCCTCGCTGGGCACCCTCACCCCACCGCGGCTGCGCGGTCGTGGGCTCGGCCGCTACGCGGTGGCCGTGGCGATGGACCGGGCGGCGCTGGAGGGGCTGCTGCCGTTCGCCGAGGTGCCGGCGGGCCACACGGCCGCGCACCACGTGGCGATCGCCGTCGGGCTGGAGGCGGCGGGCACGCGGACCGTCCTCGCGCTGGACTGAGCCGGCGAGTCGGTCAGCGCAGGCGGCCCACGCCGCGCGGTCGGCCGACGACCTGCCCGGCGTCCGGGGACACGAGCGGCTCCTGGCTCGCGGCGATCCAGCCGCCCTCGGCGGCACCGTCCTCGCCGGGAGCGTCCTCGCGGACCAGCAGCTCGGCGTCCACGGGCACCGTGCGCTTGAGCAGCGCCAGGGCGACGGCGCCCGCCTCATGGTGCTGGGCCGCGGCGGTGACCGTCCCCAC
Organism: Micrococcus sp. iso_239; assembly: GCF_056173395.1. NCBI lineage: Bacteria > Bacillati > Actinomycetota > Actinomycetes > Micrococcales > Micrococcaceae > Micrococcus > Micrococcus sp. iso_239. The sequence goes on from NZ_CM149672.1 coordinate 1,911,731, forward strand.
CGGACGGGCGGCGGCGCGGGCCTCGGGCGTGTCCTCGGCCGGCCGGAGGATCACGGGGGCACCGTGCTCGGGGAGCGCGTGGACGGAGCCGTCCAGGAGCAGGCGGGTGAGGCGGCGGGGCGGGCGGCCCAGGTTGTGCACGCGCGCCACGGTCTCCTGACCGCGGTAGCAGCCCTTCTCGAGGTGCACGGCGGTGCGCAGCAGGTCCAGCTCGTGCGGGATCGCGCGGTCGTCCACGTCGAGGGCCCGGCGGGGGCGGCCGGCCTCGATGCGCAGCGCCTCGGCCGCCGTCGTGCCCGCCAGGGACCAGCCCGCGAGCACGCCCGTGCCGAGCGCGCGGACGGTGGCCTCGAGGTCGGCCCGGGTGACGAGGTACTCGCGCCAGGACCAGTCCGCACCCGGGTGGGTCGCCGGATCCGGATCGGCCGTGTAGGCCCAGCCGCCCGCCCCGACGCGCGGCCACGGGTCCAGCCACACGGTGCGGTCCTCCCAGCCGGGCACGGGCGCGGTGGCGCCCACGACGGCGACCGCCCCGGTGTGGTCCCGCAGCGTGACGTCGTGGGAGAAGCGCATCGAGGTGAGCCACGCGGCGAGGCCCGGGCCGTCCTCGCGGTCCGTGACGAGCCAGGCCGCGGCGCCGTCCTCGAGCAGGTGGGCGGCGTGCTCGATCCGCCCCTGCACGTCGAGGAAGAGGATCTCGGTGCTCGTGCCGGGGGGCAGCGTCTCGACGTGCTGCGTGCCGAGCGTGTGCAGCCAGCTCAGCCGGTCCGGGCCGGACACGGAGAGCACGGCCCGGTGGGAGAGGTCCACCAGGGCGCGGCCCCGGGCGAGGGCGCGCTGCTCGGGCAGGGGGCGACCGTAGTGCGCGGCGACGCCGGCGTCCGGGCCGAGGCCCTCGACGGCGCCGCCGGCCGGCCCCTGCGGCTCGGCCACGGCCAGGTCCAACAGCGGGCTGCGGGAGGCTGTCACGACTGCTCCCCGCGAGCCCCGCGAGGACGCTCGGCCCCCGGAGCGAGCCGACCCTCGGCCGCGCTCGGCATGCGGTCCAGGATGGCGGAGGCGTGCGCCTCGAGCTCGGCGCCCGCGGCGTCCGCGACGTCCCAGCGCCAGAACAGCTGCCCGTTCACGAGACCGGCCATGCGGGTGGCCCGGTGGTACGGGCCGGCGGCGGAGCCACGCAGGACCGCGTCCGTGGCCAGCTGCAGCTGCGGGCCCTTGATGCGGCCGTAGTACAGCTCGGACAGCGAGCCCGGATGCGTGATGGTGGCGGTCAGGCCGAAGCCCTCGTCACCGGCGCGCAGCCGCTCGACGTCCTCGGCGGAGCGGAACGCGGGGACGATGTCCGCCGGGCGCATGCCGGGGCCGACGTCGCCGTCGCGCCGCGCCCGGTCCACCTGCCAGAAGCCGGACTCCACGGTCAGCGGACGCAGCAGCGTGCCGTCCGCCTCGCACAGCCACGACTCCGCGCGGTACTCGACGAACGGCAGACCATGCTCGGTGAAGTCCACCCGCTGGTAGAAGATCTCGGTGCCGGCGGAGCCGTCGCCGAGGCGGCCCTGGCCCTCCCAGCTGCCGATGAGCCAGGACAGGGGCGCGAGCTCGGGGGTGAGGTCGTACGGGAGTTCAGTCGCCATGGCAGATCACGGCGCGGCCCGACAGCGGGCCGCGCGTCCTCAGCGCTGGCCCTTGAAGAGGCCGCTGATGACGACCGCAGCGACGGCGGCCATGCCCAGGCCGGCCAGGACCACGAGGGCCAGGAAGAAGATCTCGAGCGCAAGAAGGGTATCCATGCGGGACATCCTACCGAGCGGGCCCGACCTGTCAGGCCAGGAAGCCCACCATGACGTGCGCCACCACGCCGGCCGCGCCCACGGGCGCCAACGCGAGGGCGTAACCCGCCCGGCGCGGGCGCAGGGTGGTGCCCACCGGCCGGTCCTCGGGTCGCGGCCGCGACGACGGCGCCGTGGCGGCGGTCAGGGACACCAGCACGGCCACCGCGAGCGCCGCGGCCGTGACGGCCGGCCGGTCCCGGGCGCCCACGCCGGCCAGCGCCGAGACGGGCCAGGCGAGCACCGTGCCGAGGGGGATGACGACGAGCGCCAGGACTCCCGGCCGGCCCTGCATCCACGGGGTGAGGCCGACGAGGGAGACCGCGGCCACCGTGACCGCCAGCGTGATGACCAGCCCGGCGACCGCAGGGGTGTCGGTCCAGCGTGAGACGGCCACCCAGCACGCCGTCACGACGGCCATGAACGCCCCGCCCATCGTGGCGACGGTGGACTCGAGGCGCAGCGGCCGGCCGGTCCCGCGCACCAGCTGGACGACGAACGAGGCCATGGTGCTCCAGGCGACGACGACGGCGAGCGGCTCGAAGAGCGTCCAGGCCCCGCTGTGGCCGTCCTCGAGCGGCGGCCACAGCAGCATGAGCAGCACCGCGGCGCCCCCGGCGACGGCCAGGGTGACGCTGAGCGAGAGGCGCGCGGGCGCCCCCATCTGCCGCGGCCAGCCCCAGGCGATGACCAGGATCACGACGGCGGCGGCGAGGGCGGCGGGGACCGGGCCCAGCAACGCGGCACCGCCCAGGACGAGGGCGGCGACGGCCGCACTCAGGGCCATGGACAAGCGCATCACCTGCCCCATCCTGCCAGGTGCGCACCGGCTCGGCCCTGGGCGGGCGACGGCGGGGCGCACCTCGCGGGCCACCGTCCTCCTTCCGTAGGGTGGCCGGCATGGCCGAACACCCCACCCCCACGACCTCCGACGCCGACGGCATGCCGCGCGTCGTCACCCCGCGCCCGGAGGAGGCGAGCGCCGTCCTGGACCTGGCCGACCGCGCCGGGGCGGCGGACGGTCATCCCCCGCTGTCGGACCAGACGCGCGTGCTGCTCGCCCGCGGCGGGCAGCTCTGGTGGGGAGCCACCCGGGGCCCGGACGGGGCGATCGACGGGGCGGCCGTGCTCGTGCCCGAGGGCACGGCGGCCGTGCTCGAGCTCGTCGTCGACCCGACCGCACGCCGCACCGGCCGGGGGACGGTCCTGGCCGACGCCGCGGCCGCCGCGGTCCGGGACCTGGCGCGGGAGGAGACCACGAGCGTCTGGGCCCACGGCATGCTCCCGGGGGCGGTCCGGCTCGCCCGGCGGCACGGCCTCGAGCCCGTCCGCGAGCTGCGCCGGATGCGCCTGTCGCACGCGGCGCTCGCGGCCCTGCCGGAGGTGCGGCTCGCCGACGGGGTGGCCCTGCGCGGCTTCGTCCCCGGCCAGGACGAGCAGGCCTGGCTGGACGTGAACGCCGCCGCCTTCGCGGACCACCCCGAACAGGGCAGCCTGACCCGCGCCGACCTCGACGACCGCATGGCGGAGGACTGGTTCGACGCCGACGGCCTCCTGCTCGCCGCCCGCGAGGCGGACGGGCGGCTGCTCGGCTTCCACTGGACGAAGGTGGAGCCGGATGCCGGAGCCGACGGCCCGCGCGTCGGGGAGGTGTACGCCGTGGGCGTCTCCCCCGACGCCCAGGGCCTCGGCCTCGGTCGGGCCCTGACGCTGGCGGGGCTGCACCGGATGGCGGAACAGGGAGTCGACGTCGTGGACCTGTACGTGGACGCGGACAACACGGCCGCCGTCACGCTCTACGCGTCCCTCGGCTTCGAGCTGTTCGCCGCCGACGCCCAGTACCGCCGCCCCTGAGACCCTCGGGCGGGGGCCGGCCGGGCACATCCCGGCGGCCTCGTATCCTGGTGTGGCCGGCCCCCGCGGGGTCGGCCACGCCCCGTGCCCTGCCCCAGCAGTCGTCGCGGCCGCCGCACCCCGAGAGGAACCCGCCCCATGCCCTCGTCCCACGCCGACCGCGTCGCCCGCTGGTCCACGGAGGACCGTGTCTCGGAAGGCCCCCGCGCCGAGGTGCTGGCCGCCGGCATGCTGCCGTGGCGCCGCGTGCCCGGCGGCCTCGAGGTGATGGTGATCCACCGGCCCCGCTACGACGACTGGTCGTGGCCCAAGGGCAAGCTCGATCCGGGTGAGACCCTGCCGGAGTGCGCGGTGCGCGAGCTGCGCGAGGAGGTCGGCCTCGAGCTGCGGCCGGGCATCCCGCTGTGCGTGACGGCGTACGAGGTGCCCGGCAAGCGGGGCGTACGTCAGAGCAAGGAGGTCTGGTACTGGGCCGCCGAGGTCGACGGCCAGCGCGCCCTCCCCGACGGCGACGAGGTGGACGAGGTCCGCTGGGTCGGGCCGGACGAGGCCCGGCGGCTGCTGACGAACGGCTCGGATCACGAACCGCTCGACCTGCTGCTGCGTGCCGCCTCCCGGGGGCGCCTGCGGACCGTGCCGCTGCTGGTGCTGCGCCACGCCAAGGCCAAGCCCCGCTCCTCGTGGTCCCGCGCCGAGCAGGAGCGTCCGCTGGCGGCGACGGGCCGGCGGCAGGCGCTCGCCGTCGAGGGCCTCGTGGCGGCCTGGCGGCCGGAGCGGCTGGTCTCCTCCCCGTGGCGCCGCTGCGTGGAGACGCTGGCCCCGCTCGTGAAGTCCAGCCGGCTGCCGCTGAAGACCAAGGGCGCGTTCACGGAGACCACGGCCCGGGAGAAGCCCAAGAAGACCCGCAAGGTGATGGCCGAGCTCATGGGCCGCTCCCGGCCGCTGGTCGTGTGCACGCACCGGCCGGTGCTGCCGACGCTGTTCGAGGTGGTCGAGGACGCGGCCGCCGGCCAGGCGGACCGCGTGCTGCGGGCCCTGCCGACCGAGGACCCGTGGCTGCGGCCCGGCGCTGTGCTCGTGGCGCACCGCGCGCTCGACCTCGACGGCGACGTGGTGGCCGTCGAGGTCTACGACCCCTGGGACGACTGAGCCGCCCGCGCGACCGGGCCACCGTTGAGCGGGCCCGCCCCCGGCCCTAGGCTCGGGTCATGGAGAACACCGCCGCCCAGAGCCAGCCCGAGAAGATCGTCCACGAGCGCCTCACGGTGACCCGGGACCCGGACCGTCAGCGCTTCGAGCTGCGCCAGGACGGGACCTTCATCGGGTTCCTCGGCTACGACCAGGAGACCGTGCGCGGCGCGGACGGCGAGGACACCGTGGTCCTGCGCCTGCAGCACACCATCATCGACGAGCAGTTCGGCCGCCGCGGCTACGCCCGCGCCCTCGTGACCATGGTCCTGGACCGGCTGCGCGCGGAGGGTGACCGGATCGTGCCCGAGTGCTCCTACGTGGAGGACTACCTGCGCCGCTACCCCGAGTACCAGGACATGGTCTTCCACGGCTGACCGGGGGCGGGGCCCTGCCCTGCCGGTACCCGCCTCCGCCGGGCCGTCGACGACGCTCAGCGCGTCCGCTCGGATCGCTAGAGTGGACCGGGTGAGCATCCCCACCCCCTACGAGGACCTCCTCGCCGACGTGATGGCCCACGGGGCCGTCAAGACGGACCGGACCGGCACGGGCACGCGCAGCGTGTTCGGCCGCCAGCTGCGCTTCGACCTGGCCGAGTCCTTCCCGCTGATCACGACCAAGCGCGTGCACTTCAAGTCGGTCGCGCTCGAGCTGCTGTGGTTCCTGCGCGGGGACTCGAACGTGCGGTGGCTCCAGGAGCGCGGCGTGCGGATCTGGAACGAGTGGGCGGACGAGGACGGCGAGCTCGGCCCCGTCTACGGCGTGCAGTGGCGCTCGTGGCCCACCCCGGACGGGGGCCACATCGACCAGATCGCCAAGGTCGTGGAGCAGATCCGGACGAACCCCGACTCGCGCCGGCACATCGTCACCGCGTGGAACCCCGCCGAGGTGGACGAGATGGCGTTGCCGCCGTGCCACGCGCTGTTCCAGTTCTACGTCTCCCCCGGTCAGGACGGCGCCCCCGGGCGGCTCTCATGCCAGCTCTACCAGCGCTCGGCGGACCTGTTCCTCGGCGTGCCGTTCAACATCGCCTCGTACGCGCTGCTCACGGTGATGGTCGCGCAGCAGACCGGGTTGACGCCCGGCGAGTTCGTGTGGACCGGCGGGGACGTGCACATCTACGCGAACCACGAGGAGCAGGTGCGCGAGCAGCTCTCCCGCGAGCCGTACCCGTACCCGCGGCTGCGGCTGCGGCGCACCCCCGCGTCGATCTTCGACTACGACTACGAGGACTTCGAGGTCCTCGACTACCGTCACCACCCCACCATCACGGCGCCGATCGCCGTCTGAGCCGAGGATGCGCAGCGACCCCATGAGCCGGGCCACCCGTCCCACCGAGCCCGTGATCGCCATGATCTGGGCCCAGACCCCCGAGCGCGTCATCGGCCGCGACGGCACCATGCCGTGGCACGTCCCCGAGGACCTCGCGCACTTCCGGGCCCACACGCACGGCCACCCCGTGATCATGGGCCGGCGCACGTGGGAGTCGTTCCCGGCGCGGTTCCGCCCGCTGCCCGGGCGCACGAACATCGTGGTCTCCCGCACCCTGACGGCCACCGAGGAGGCCGGCGCGGAGCTGCGGGCCGCGGGCGCCGTCGTCGTGCCTGACTTCGGGGCGGCCCTGGCCGCCGCGGCCGAGGCCGACGGCTGTGACACCGTGTGGGTGATCGGTGGGGCGACCCTCTACGAGCAGGCCCTCGACGTGGCCTCCCGCGCCGAGGTGACCGTGATCGACGCGGACGTCGACGGCGACACGCACGCCCCGCTGCTCGACGCCCGCTGGCGGCGCACCGCCGTCGACCCCGCCCCCGACGCGTGGCTGGACTCCGCCTCCGGCCCGCGCCACCGCTTCGAACGATGGGAACGCGACTGACATGGCCCCGACCGACTCCGACCAGCGTCTGCTCTCCCCGCAGGCGGTCACGTTCCTCGCGCTCGTCGCCCTGCCCGTGCTGGCGTTCGTGTGCGCCGTGTTCGGGCTGATCCTCGTGCTGCAGGGCAAGACCATCGCCGGGCTGGTGTTCCTGCTCGTGCTGACCCAGGTGTTCGCCGTGGGCGGTCTCATCGCGTGGAACAAGCGGAAGCGCGGGCAGCAGGGCCGCTAGCCTGGAGGGCATGACTTCCGCTGCCCCCGCATCTGTGAACGCCCCCGACGCGGCCGCCGTGCCCACCGTGGGCCTGGTCGGCTGGCGCGGCATGGTGGGGTCCGTCCTCCTGCAGCGCATGGCCGAGGAGGGCGACTTCGCCCGCGTCCACCCGGTCTTCTTCTCCACATCCAACGCCGGCGGTCCCGCGCCCGTGCTCGAGGGCATGGCCGGCGACCCGGGCGTGCTCCAGGACGCGTACGACGTGGACGCGCTCACGGCCCTGCCCGTGATCCTCACCGCGCAGGGCGGGGACTACACGCAGGCCGTGTACCCGAAGCTGCGCGCCGCCGGCTGGGACGGCATCTGGATCGACGCCGCCTCCACCCTGCGCATGGCGGACACCTCCGTGATCGCGCTGGACCCCGTGAACCGCGGCGTCATCGACGCCGCCCTGGCGAACGGGACGAAGGACTTCATCGGCGGCAACTGCACCGTGTCCTGCATGCTCATGGGCCTGGGTGGCCTGTTCAAGGCGGGCCTGGTCGAGTGGGGCACCGCCATGACCTACCAGGCGGCCTCCGGCGGCGGCGCCCGGCACATGCGCGAGCTGCTCACCCAGTACGCGGAGCTGGGCGGCGCGGTGCGGGCCGAGCTGGCCGATCCGGCGTCGGCGATCCTCGAGATCGACCGGAAGGTGATCGAGCTGCAGCGCGGCGGCCTGGACTCGACGCAGTTCGGCGTGCCGCTGGGCGGCTCGCTGATCCCCTGGATCGACGCCGACCTGGGCGACGGCGTCTCCCGCGAGGAGCGCAAGGCCTACGACGAGACGAACAAGGTTCTCGGACTGACCGGTGCGGACCGGATCCCGTTCGACTCGCTGTGCGTGCGGATCGGCGCCATGCGCTCCCACTCGCAGGCCCTCACCCTCAAGCTCACCCGGGACGTGCCGCTGGACGAGGTCGAGCAGATCATCGCCGCGGACAACGAGTGGGTGCAGGTGGTGCCGAACACCAAGGAGGCCACGGTCACCGACCTGACCCCGATCGCCGCGACCGGCACCCTGCAGATCCCCGTCGGCCGGCTGCGCAAGCTCAACATGGGTCCCGAGTACCTCTCGGCGTTCACCGTCGGCGACCAGCTGCTGTGGGGTGCGGCCGAGCCCGTGCGCCGCATGCTGATGATCGCCACCGGCAACCTCTGAGCCGCGACGCCGGCGCGGCGGCGCGCACCCGGCCCAGCCCCGGCCCCCGTACCCGGCCCCCCGCCCCCGGCCCCCGTTTTCGTTCGGGAAACGGCGGGTGTTCGGTCGTTGTCGTTCGGGAAACGGCGCCCGCCCCGCCAAGGGGCGCCGTTTCCCGAACGAAAGCACTCCTGGGGGCGCCGTTTCCCGAACGAAAGTGAGGGGTCAGAGGCTGGTGCCGATGATCATCGGCTCGGGGTGCAGCTCGACGCCGAAGCGTTCGCGCACGCCGTCGCGCACGGTGCGCGCGACCGTCAGGACGTCCTCGGTGGTCGCGTCGCCGCGGTTGGTCATGGCGAGGGTGTGCTTCGTGGACACCGACGCGCGGCCCCCGGCCAGGCCGGTGCCGTCGGCTCCGCGGCCGTCCGGCCCGCCCTCGCGGGGGGCGACCTCGGGCAGCCCGAAGCCCTTCGCGAAGCCCGCGCGATCGATCAGCCAGGCCGCCGAGAGCTTCACGAGCGGCGTCCCGTCCTCGGCCTGGCCGGCGGCGAACGCCGGGGCGCCGTCGGGCAGGGAGGCCCGCACGGACGCGGGCACGATCGGGTTTGTGAAGTAGCTGCCCGTGGACCACGTGTCCGGGTCCGCCGGATCGGACACCATCCCCTTGGCGGCGCGCAGGGCCAGCACCTCGCGGCGGACCACCGCGAGCGGGGCATGGGCGCCCTCCTCGACGTCGAGCGCGGCCGCCAGCTGCCCGTAGCGGACCGGCACCGTCGGCTCGGCGTCGGAGGAGGCGCGACGCAGCCGCAGGTCGATCGAGAGCACGATCCACCGGGGACTCGGCGCGCCGGTCTCCAGCATGGAGCGCTTGATCACGGAGTCGCGGTAGCCGAAGCGCAGGTCCGCGGGCGTCAGCTCGACGACGTCGCCCGCCTCCCGGTCCCACGCGCGCAGGGCGACGAGCACCTGCGAGACGTCCGCGCCGTACGCGCCGACGTTCTGCACGGGCGTCGCGCCGGCCGAGCCCGGGATGCCCGAGAGCGCCTCGATCCCGCCGAGCCCGTGCGCCACGGTCCATGCGACGGCGTCGTCCCACGGGTGGCCCGCCGCGATCCGCACGACGACGGCCTCCCCCTCGTGGTCCGCGGACCGGGCCCCGTCGCCGGCGGGCGGCGTCTCGCCCTCGCCGGGCAGCGGCCCGTCCAGCACGTGGATGCCCTCGAAGGCCAGCCGCACGACGGTGCCGGGGAAGCCGGCGTCCGCCATGAGGGTGTTGGAACCGCCGCCGAGGACGAACAGGGGCTCGCCCGCCGCGTCGGCGGCGCGCACGGCCTCGATCGCCTCGGCCTCGGTGCGCGCGGTGACCCACGCGCGCGCAGGCCCGCCGACGCGGGTGGTGGTGTGGTCCGCCAGCCGCTCGCTCACGCGCTCTCCCCCGCGGGGTCGGCCAGACGGACCACGGCCTGCGCCTTGGTCAGCACGCGCGGCTTCACCGCGTCCGGGTTGGTGACGTTCAGGTCGATCCGCACCGTCCCGGCAGCCTCGTCCACGGCGCCGACCGTGCCGACGACCTCGAGCGTGGCGCCGGGGACGGGCGCGCCGTCGTCGTCCGTGCGCCCCGTGGTGTCCGCGACCGGCACCATGCCGGTGAAGCGGGTCTGGTAGTCGACGACGGCGCCCGGGTCGCCCGCCCAGTCCGAGACGAGCTGCACGGCCGCGCCCATGGTGAGCATCCCGTGGGCGATGACGCCGGGCAGGCCGACGTGCTCGGCGAACGTCGGGGACCAGTGGATCGGGTTGCGGTCGCCGGAGGCACCCGCGTAGGCGACGAGGTCGGCGCGGGTGAACGTGACGGTGCGCGTGCCGACCACCTCGCCCCGGGCGAGGTCGGACAGGCGGGGGGCGGTGCTCATCAGGACTCCTCTCCCCGGACCAGCAGGGTGGACGTGACGGTGGAGACGGCAGCGCCGTCCAGATCCGCGATCTCGGTGACGGTGGTGACCATGCGGTTGCCGCCGAGGGACTTCACGGCCTCGACCCGCACGGTCGCCACGACCTCGTCCCCGGCCACCAGCGGGCGGTGGTGGACGAAGCGCTCGTCCGCGTGGACCACCCGCGAGAAGTCGATCCCCAGCTCGGGATCGGCGACGACGGCGGCCTCGGCGCGCTGGGCGATGACGACGGCGAAGGTCGGGGGGGCGACCAGGTCGGCGTGTCCCAGGGCCCGGGCGGCCGCGACGTCGTGGTGCGCGGGATGGTGGGCCTGCACGGCCTCGGCGAAGCCGCGGACCGCCTCACGACCGACCTGGAAGGGGGGCGCGGGCGGATAGCTCCGCCCGGCGACGTCGGGGTTCACGCTCAACTCGGGCCTCCTGCGGGACGGTTCTCGACTGCCGTCCAGCCTAACGGCCGGGGCGCCGCTCCCCCTGCCGGCGGGCGGCCTGGCGGAAGCGCACGAGCTGGGCGGACAGGTGCACGGCGACGCCCGCGCCGAGCACGCCCAGGGCGGTCCCGGAGACGGCGAGGCGTCCGGTGGTCCCGCCGACGACCGCCAGCACGATGCCCACGAGGAACAGCGCGGAGCCGGTCAGCACGAGGGTCCGGTACAGCCGGGAGCCGTGCTCCCACGGGGAGACGAAGCCGCGGGGCGCGGTGGTGCCGCGGGCGGGCTGGGGGGCGGGGCGACGCGTGGACATGCCCGCCAGGCTACCGGGGCGACGGACGGGCCCCGGAACGCGAAAGGACCCGGCCCCTCCGAGGAGGTGACCGGGTCCGTCCGATTCCGTAGCGGCGGGGGGACTCGATCCCCCGACCTCACGATTATGAGTCGTGCGCTCTAACCAGCTGAGCTACGCCGCCACGACACAAGAACGCCCGCACTCACGGTTTCACGCCGCGAGGGCGGGCTCTCATGTCAGAGCCCCGACCGGGAATCGATCCCGGGACCTCCATCTTACCAAGATGGCGCTCTACCACTGAGCTATCGGGGCAACGAGGTGAGACTCTACCAGGGCCCCGGGGCCGATGCAAAATCGGCCCCGGCTACGGCCTCCGGGGGTCCGCACCCCGGCCGGATCAGCGGCGGGCGCCCCGATCCGAGCGCTCCTGGGCGCCCCAACGGGGCTTGCGGCCGCCGGGGCGTCCCCCGCGGTCGTCCCGGTCCTTGCGGAAGCCACCGCGATCCTCACGGAAGCCGCGGTCGTCCCGGTCCTTGCGGAAGCCGCCGCGCTGGCCGCCGTCGCGGTCCCCGCGGAAGCCGCCGCGCTCGCCGCGGTCCTTGCGGAAGCCGCCGCGGCGCTCACCGCGGTCCTCGCCGTCGCGCTCGGCGCGGGTCGGGCGGCCGGTGTCCTTGCGCAGGCCGAGGCGACGGCCGTTGATCTCGGCGTTGGCCGCGGCCTCGAGCTGGGCCGAGGTCAGGTCTGCCGGCAGCTCGACGAGCGAGTGGTTGCCACGCAGGTCGATCGCGCCGATGGCCGAGGCGGGCAGGCCCACCTCGTTCGCCAGCGCACCCACGATGTTGCCCGGCCGCACGCGGTCCTGGTGGCCCACGGCGATCCAGTACGTCGCGTTGCCGGCCGCAGGTTCCCGGGCCGGGCCACGCGAGCCGCGGCCGTCACTCGTGCCGCGCTCACGGCCGCCGTCGCGCCCACCCTCGCGGCCTCCGTCGCGGTCCTTGCGGCCGCGGGCGCCGCCGAACGGGATCTCCTGCTCGCGGGCCAGCAGCGGGCGGCCGCCCTGGGTCATCATGCCCAGCGCGGCGGCCACACGCGCCGGCTCGACCTCGTGCTCGTCGACGTACGCGGCGACGATCTCACCGAACACCGCCAGCTCCTCCTCCGAGGCGCGCTCGAGGGTGCGGGTGATGCCGTCGGCGAAGCGGCGCTTGCGGGCCGCGTTGACGTCGGCGACGGAGGGCACGGCCATCTCCTCGACCTGCTGGCGGGTGGTCCGCTCGATCTGCTTGAGCAGGAAGCGCTCGCGCGGGGTCATGAAGAGCACGGCGTCGCCCTGGCGGCCGGCGCGGCCGGTGCGGCCGATGCGGTGCACGTAGGACTCGGCGTCCTGCGGGATGTCGTAGTTGACCACGTGCGAGATGCGCTCGACGTCCAGGCCGCGGGCGGCGACGTCGGTGGCCACGAGGATGTCCACGCGGCCGGCCTTCAGGTCCTCGACGGTCTTCTCGCGCTGCTTCTGGGCGATGTCGCCGGAGATGGCCACGGCCTTGAACCCGGCGCGCGTGAGCTTCTGGGCGAGCTCCTCGGTGCCGGCACGGGTGCGCACGAAGGCGATGACGCCGTCGTGCTCCTCGGTCTCGAGGATCCGGCTCAGGGCCTCGAACTTCCACTGGTGACCCACCTGCAGGTAGCGCTGGCGGATCGTGGCGGACGTCGTCGACTGACGGGCGACGGCCACCTCCTCCGGGGCGTTCAGGTACTGGGCGGAGATGCGGCGGATGGCCGGGGGCATGGTGGCGGAGAACAGCGCGGTCTGCTTCGTGTCCGGGGTGGAGGCGAGGATGCGGTCCACCTCCTCCGCGAAGCCCATGCGCAGCATCTCGTCCGCCTCGTCCAGCACGAGGGTCTGCAGGTCGGACAGGTCCAGCGAGCCGCGCTCGAGGTGGTCGATCACGCGGCCCGGCGTGCCGACGACGACCTGCGCGCCCCGGCGCAGTCCGGCCAGCTGCGGTCCGTAGGGGGAGCCGCCGTACACGGCGAGCACGGAGACGTCGTCGAGGTGCTTGGCGTAGCCGTCGAAGGCGTCGGCCACCTGGAGGGCGAGCTCGCGGGTCGGGGCGAGGACGAGCACCTGCGGGGTGTCCGCGCGCCCGTTCACGTCCGTGGTCTCGGCGAGTCGGGACAGCGCCGGCAGCGCGAACGCGCCGGTCTTGCCGGTGCCGGTCTGGGCCAGGCCCACGACGTCGCGGCCGTCCAGCAGCAGCGGGATGGTCGCCTCCTGGATCGGCGAGGGGTGGGTGTAGCCCAGGTCCTCGACGGCGGCCAGCACGCGGGCGTCCAGGCCGAGGTCCAGGAAGGTGGGGCCGGCGGGCTCGGCGGGGGTTTCGGGGGCGGCGGGCTCGGCGGCGTCGACCTGCGGGACGGTCCCGGTGGCCTCCTGCTCCGCCTCGGCGAGCTCGGGGGCGACGGTCTCCGCCTCGGGGGCGGTCTCCACGGGCGCGGCGGTCTCCGCCTCGGCGGTGGTCTGGGGATCGAGGATGTCGGACATGGGTCCTCCTGGGGGGATGCGCGGGCGCACGCCGGAGGACGTCGGTCGCGGGTCGACGTCGTGGGGCGCAGGGGCCAGCTGGGTCAGATGATTCCGTCCACCCGGCAGCCCCCGAGGGCCACGACGTTCGTGGCCCGCACACACATCTGCACAGACATCTGCAGTCCGGCGTGGCACACGCGTCCACGCTCACTCATCACAGGGGAAAGACCGGATCCGGTCTGATCAGTCTACGCCACCGGACTGCGTGGTGGGCTGTGCCCTCGGACACCCCGGCCGCGCACCGGCCGGGGAGATAGGCTCGGCACGTGCCCCAGAACAGCGAAGACCACCCCCTCGCCCGCGGGCTCGGCCGGGCCGCCGGCCGTGCCGCCCAGTCCTTCCGGGAGAGTCAGCGGGCCGACGACGCACGGCTGCGCGCCGAGCGCGCCCGCCTCGCCGCCGAGGACGAGGAGCGCCTGGGACGGCGTCGCGCGGACCGCGAGCGCGACCTGGCCGCGCGGGACGCGGCCGAGTCCGATGCCGGCCTCGTCCACCCGCTCCTGAAGGTCGCGCGCCTCTACTGGCTCGCGGTCACCGTGGTGCTGATCGGCATCGCGGGCGCGTTCCTCTGGAACGGGGCCCGCGCACAGGACAGCGGCGAGCCCGTCATCGATCCGCTCACCGGCATGGAGTCGGTGGGCGTGCTGGGCGGCGCGACGGGGCAGTTCACGATGGGCACCGCCGTCGCCCTGCTGGCCGCGGCGTCCCTGTGGGGCTGGATCGGTCTGCTGCGCCGCCGTCGTTCGGCGATCGGGACCCTGACGTTCATCGCCGTCCTGCTGGCCGCCCCCGCGTTCCTGCGGGCCAACGGCCTGCTGATCATCCTCGCCGTCGTGATGCTCCTGGGCGCCGCGCTCGTCTGGCTGCCGCCCGTGCACTCGCGCCTGCGGCGCTGAGCCCGCGCGTCCCGCCCCCGCCGGCGGGCGGCGGCGCCGCTCAGTCCTCCACGGGACGGGCGGAGGCGACGACGGGCCGGGCCGTGGCGAGGTCGTACTCCATGACCTGACGGCCGCCGATCCACACGCGCAGGGCCCGCTGCATGACATCGAGCGGGTCGCCGGACCAGAGCACCAGGTCGGCGTCCTTGCCCACCTCGAGGGAGCCGATGCGGTCGTCCAGCCCCAGCACACGCGCGGGATGCAGGGTGATGGCGCGCAGGGCGGTCTCCCGGTCCAGGCCCTCCTTCACCGACAGCGCGGCCTGGTAGACGAGGAAGTCGATGGGCACCACCGGGTGGTCGGTGATGATGCTGATCTCGACGCCGGCCCGCGCCAGACGCCCCGGGTTGCGCATCGAGCGGCCCCGCAGCTCCGGCTTGGACTTGGTGGTGAACAGCGGGCCGATCAGCACCGGCACGCCGCGGGCCGCGAGCTGGCCGGCCAGCGGGTGCGCCTCGGTGCCGTGGTCCAGGACGAGGTCGTAGCCGAACTCGTCGGCCAGGCGCAGGGCGGTGGCGACGTCGTCCGTGCGGTGGCAGTGCTGGCGCCAGGGGATCGTGCGCTCCAGGACGAGGGCGAGGGCGTCGAGGTGGGGATCGCGAGTGAAGGGCTTGTCCTCGCGCTCGGCCTCCGCGCGGCGGGCCATGTAGCCCTGCGCCCGCAGGAACGCCTCGCGGATCACGAGGGCGGTGCCCAGCCGCGTGGACGGGGTGCGGCCCTTCTCCTTGTAGACGTTCTTGGGGTTCTCGCCGAGGGCGGACTTCACGCCCGAGGGGCTGCGCAGCACCATCTCGTCCACGGTGCGTCCGTGGGTGTGCAACGCGACCGCCTGGCCGCCGATCGGGTTGCCCGAGCCGGGGTTCACGTTCACGGTGGTCACCCCGCCGGCCAGGGCGTCCTTCCAGCCCGGCTCGTTCGGGTCGACGGCGTCGATCGCCCGCACCCCGGCCATCACGGGGTCCGTCATCTCGTTGACGTCCGCGGTCGCACCGACCTCGCCCTCGGCGTGCATGCCCAGGTGGACGTGCGCGTCCACGAAGCCGGGCAGCACCCAGCGGCCCTCGCAGTCCACCACCTCGGCGCCGTCGGGCGCCTCGACGTCGGGGCCGATCGCGGTGATCCGGCCGTCCTCGACGAGCAGGGTGCCGTCGAACGGCTCGGCGGCGACGGGGACGACATGGGCGTTGACGAAGGCGGTGAGGGTCATGACCGTCACACTACGCCGCCGGGTGCTCCCCACCCGTGCGCTTTGGGGGCGGTTTTGGGCGGTATCCGACGCGGATACCGCCCAAAACCGCCCCCAATCCGCTGGCGGACATCGGCCGGTCAGAGGCTGCCCAGAGCCCGTTCCAGGTCCGCCACGAGGTCCTCGGCGTCCTCGATGCCCACCGACAGGCGCAGCAGGTCGTCCGGGACGGCCAGCTCCGTGCCGGCCACGGACGCGTGGGTCATCTCCGCCGGGTAGTTCATCAGCGACTCGATGCCGCCCAGGGACTCGGCGAGCTGGAACAGGCGGGTCGACTCGGCCACGCGGCGGGCCGCCGCGGCACCGCCGGCCAGGCGCAACGAGACCATGCCGCCGAAACCGCGCATCTGGCGCCGCGCGAGCTCATGGCCGGGGTGGCCCGGCAGCCCCGGGTACAGCACCTGGGAGACCTCGGCGCGGCCGGTGAGCCACTCGGCGACGGCCTGGGCGTTGGCCTGGTGGCGGTCCATGCGCACCCCGAGCGTCTTGAGGCCGCGCGTGGTCAGGTACGCGTCCATGGGCCCGTTCACGGCCCCCGCCGCGAACTGCTGGAACTTCACCTGTTCGGCGAGTGCGGCGTCCGGGATCACGAGCGCCCCGCCGATCACGTCCGAGTGGCCGCCGATGTACTTCGTGGTGGAGTGCACCACCACGTCCGCGCCGAGGGCGATCGGGGACTGCAGGTACGGCGTCGCGAAGGTGTTGTCCACCACGAGCAGGGCGCCGTGCGCGTGGGCCGCCTCGGCGACCGCGGCGACGTCGGAGATCTTCATCATCGGGTTCGACGGGGTCTCCAGCCACACCATGACCGGCCCCGTGGCGGCGGCGCGCTCGACGGCGGCGGCGACCTGCTCGGCGTCCCCCATGTCCACGACGACGTGCTCCACGCCCCACGGGGCGAGCACGCGGGAGACGAGGCGGTAGGAGCCGCCGTACACGTCGTTGCCGAGCACGATCGTCATGCCCGGCCGGCCCGCGCCCATGATCAGCGCGGTCTCCGCGGCCAGGCCGGAGGCGAACGTGAGGCCGGTGGCCCGGGGGGCGCCGGACTCGTCGACGCCGGCCTCGAGCGCGGCCAGCTGCTCCTGCAGCGCGTCCCGGGTGGGGTTGGTGCCGCGGCCGTAGTCGTAGCCGCGCCGCAGCTCGCCGACGGCCGTGGGCGCGTAGGTGCTCGAGAGGTGGATCGGCGGGACGACGGCGCCGAACACCTCGTCCAGGTGCTGGCCCGCGTGCACGGCGCGCGTGCCGAAGCCTCCCCCCCGGGGGTGGGCGGCGGCGTCTTCGGCGCCGGTGTCGGGGGTGGTGGCGTGCGGGTCCTCGTGGACGTTCTGCTCGGTCATCTCGGGAGCCTCCTCGGAGAGATCGGGTCGGGTGGGGCGGGCGCGGCCGGCGCGGCCGGCCTCAGGCGGTGACGTGGGCGAGGACGTCGTGCAGGGTGACGACGCCCTGGACGCGGCCGGCCTCGAGCACCAGCAGCACGGGGTCCTGGGCGAGGCGCCGGGCCACGGCGCGCAGCGGGGTGCGCGCCCCCAGGCAGGGCAGCACGGGGCCCATGACGTCGGCCACGGGGGTCTGCGCGGTGGCCCGCCCCTCAGCGAGGGCGTCCGCGAGCGCGGCGGAGGAGACGGTGCCGCGGACCTCGCCGATCCGCAGGTCGTGCCGGGGCTCGAGGATCACGGGCAGGGCGTCGACGCCGTACCGGTTCATGGTCGCGACGGCGTCCGCCACCGAGGTGGTCGGGGCCGCGGTGACGAGGGTGGGCACGGATCCCGGGAACAGGTCGGCCTTCTCGGTCAGCAGCTCCCCCGCCGTCGCGGACCAGCGGTCGGTCTCGGCGGGGGCGCCCGCGCGGGTCGCCGGCTCGGCGTCGGCGTGCTCGAGCACCTCGACGGGCGTTCCGGCCCCGCCGGCGGCCCCCGTGGCGCCGTCGTCGTCCGTCTGCGGGACCGCCGAGCGGGTGCGCCCGCGCGCCCACGCCGGCAGCACGGTCTCGCGGACGTCGTAGTCGAAGCCGCGCTCGTCCATCCACGGGTCGTTGAAGATCTTGGCGAGGTAGCCGCGGCCCGAGTCGGGCAGCACGATCACCATGACGTCCTCCGGGCCGAGCTCGCGGGCGGCGCGCAGGCCGGCCACGACGGCCAGACCGGAGGAGCCGCCCACGAGCAGGCCCTCCTCGGCGGCGAGGCGGCGGGTCATGGCCAGGGCCTCGGCGTCCTCGACGGCGATGACCTCGTCCGGGACCGCGGGGTCGTAGTTGTCCACCCACATGTCCTCGCCGACACCCTCGACGAAGTAGGGCCGGCCGGTGCCGCCGGAGTACACCGAGCCGCTGGGGTCCGCGCCGATCACGCGGACGGGACCGGACGGGCGGTCCGCCGAGACCTCCTTGAGGTAGCGGCCGGTGCCCGTGATGGTGCCGCCCGTGCCGGCGCCCATCACGACGTGGGTGACGCGGCCGGCCGTGTCCTCCCAGATCTCGGGGCCGGTGGTCTCGTAGTGGGAGGCCGGGGCGGCGGGGTTGAAGAACTGGTTGGGCTGATAGGCCCCGGGGATCTCCCGCACGAGGCGGTCGGCGACCCCGTAGTAGGACTCCTCGGACGTCGGGTCCACGGCGGTGGGCGTGACGACGAGCTCGGCGCCGTACGCGCTGAGCACGTCCCGCTTCTCCTGACCCACCTTGTCCGGGGTGACGAACACGGTGCGGTAGCCCTTGAGCTGCGAGACCAGGGCCAGCCCTACGCCCGTGTTGCCCGAGGTGGGCTCCACGACGGTGCCGCCCGGGCCGAGCAGGCCCTCGCGCTCGGCCTCCTCGATCATCTTCAGCGCGATGCGGTCCTTCACGGAGCCACCGGGGTTCAGGTATTCGACCTTCACCAGCACGGTGGCCTCGATGCCCTCCGTCACGGAGTGCAGCTTCACGAGCGGGGTGTGCCCGATCAGCTCGAGGACGTTCTCGGCGTACTGCATGGGCTGCGCAGGGGTGGGCGCGGGGGTCTGTTCAGTCACGCACCCCACGCTACGCCAGGGGCCGGACGCCGAAGGAGGGCCCCGGACACGCGGGGCAACGCCCGGCGTGCGCGCCGTCACGGCCGACGTCGTCCTGTCCGGGCCCGGGTGTACGGTGCGGGCATGATCGCCCCGGACGCCGAGCGCCGCGTACGCGTGCCCGTCCCCGTGGACGTCGCGCTCACCCTGCGTCCCCTGCAGCGCGGCGCGGCCGACCCCACGGTCCGCGCCACACCGCAGGGCGTCTGGCTCACCCTGCGCTCCCCCGCCCCGGACGCGGCGTCGGGCGGGCCGGGCCGGCCGACGTCCTTGCTGGTCTCCGGCGCCCGGGAGGCCGCAGGGGGCGGCACCGCGGTGACGGCCCGCGCGTGGGGCGCGGGCGCGCGCACCGCCGTCGCCGACGTGGAGCGTCTGCTCGGCCTGCACGACGACGGCTGGGCCGCCTTCGACGCCCTGCTGCGGCCGGACTCCGGCGCGCCCGCGCTGCCGCGGCACGTGCGCGAGGCGCGGCGGACGCGGGCCGGGCTGCGGCTGCCGGCGGCGGGCGCGCTGTCCCGGCAGCTGCTCACCGCCGTGCTCGAGCAGAAGGTCACCCACGACCAGGCGCGGCACGGCTGGCGCACCCTCGTGCGGCTGGCCGCCCGGATCGACGACGACGGGCCCGCCCCCGGCCCGGTGCCGCCGGGGATGCTGCCGCCGCCGACCCCGGCCGCCGTCCTGCGGATCCCCTCGTGGGACTGGCATGCGCGGGCCTGGGTGCAGCCCTCCCAGTCACGGACCATGCTGGAGGTCGCCCGGCGGGCCGCGAGCATCGACCGGCTCGGCGACGCGGTCGCCCCCGGGGACACGGCCGGGGTGGCCGCGCTGGCCCGGCGCCTGGAATCGGTGCCCGGGATCGGGCCGTGGACCACGGCCGAGGCGCTGCAGCGCAGCCACGGGGCGGCGGACCTCGTCTCCGTGGGCGACTACCACCTGGCGCAGTACGTGGGGCAGGTCCTCACGGGACGCCGGACCGACGACGCCGGGATGCTCCGCCTGCTCGCGCCGTGGGCCGGGCACCGGCAGCGGGTGGTGCGGATGATCGGGCTCTCCGGAGAGCGCAAGCAGGGGTTCGGACCCAAGCTCGCCCCGGCCGACCACCGCGCCCACTGACGCGACGCCGGATCGGCCGGGGCCGTGCCGGCGCGTCCGCGCGGCCCCTCCACTCCTGCACAGGCCACTGCTCCCGGCGCGTCCTCCCCAGCCCCGGCCGGGCCCGACCGGCCGACCGCCCCGGGTTCCTAGCGTGGGCGATGCCGCCCCGGCCGGTGCGGCGCCGCCGGGACCCTGATGAGTCCCCACCCGGGAGGAGACCGCCATGACCACCGCCTTCGAGCCCCGCCCGCACGCCGCCGCCGCCCCGCGCGAGCCCGACCCGCACGGCCCCGGCACGGCCGGCTCCCTGCGTCCGGGCGCGCGCGGCTCCGTGCTCATCGTGACCCGCCATCCCGACCCGGACGAGGCCATGCGGCACGCGATGGCCTGGATCACCGCCTTCGAGGAGGACTGCGGCCTCGTGCTGGACACGGACGAGACCGCGCTCTACGCCGTCGGACGGGCCGGTGACCTGGGCGAGGCCCTGCGCCGCGGCCCCCTGGTCCACGAGGACGGCAGCCCCGCCGACACCTCCGCGTTCGTGGACGCGGTGCTCACGGACGGCACGTGGCGCCTGCGCGACGCCGACCCGCGGGCGTGGTCGACCACGTACCGTGCCGCCATCCTGGGCGCCGCCCCCGAGGCGGTCTGCACCATCTGGGACGTGTTCCCGCTGCCCGCCGCCTGAGGGTGACGGCCGCCGTCAGCCCACGCTCTGGGCCTGGGCCTGGGCCTGGGCCTGGGCCTGGGCCTGGACGACCTTCGCGCCCTCCTCGCGCAGCTCGACCTTGCGGACCTTGCCGGAGACGGTCATGGGGAAGGCGTCGAGCACGCGGACGTGGGCCGGGATCTTGAAGTGCGCGATCCGGCCCGCGGCGAACTCGCGGACGGCGTCCACCGTGAGCGGCTCGACGCCGTCCTTCATGATCACGCAGGCCATGAGCTGCTCGCCGTACTTCTCATCCGGCACGCCCACCACCTGGACGTCCTGGATGTCCGGGTGGGTGTAGAGGAACTCCTCCACCTCGCGCGGGGAGATGTTCTCGCCGCCGCGGATCACGAGGTCCTTGATGCGGCCCTCGATGCGCACGGAGCCGTCCTCGTCCATGGAGGCGAGGTCGCCGGAGTGCATCCAGCCGTCGGCGTCCAGCACCTCGGCGGTCTTCTCGGGGGCGTCCCAGTAGCCGAGCATCACGGAGTAGCCGCGAGTGCACAGCTCGCCCGTGGCCCCGCGCGGGACGACGTCACCGGTGGCGGGGTCCACGATCTTCGTCTCCACGTGGGGCATGGTCCGGCCGACGGTCTGGGTGCGCACCTCCAGGGAGTCGTCGCGGCGGGTCATGGTGGACACGGGCGCGGTCTCCGTCATGCCGTAGCAGATGGCGACCTCGGACATGTGGAACCGGTCGATGACCTTCTTCATCACCTCGACGGGGCACGTGGAGCCGGCCATCACGCCGGTGCGCAGCGTGGACAGGTCCAACGCGTCCGCCTCAGGCCGGGCGAGCATGGCGATGAACATCGCCGGCACGCCGTACAGGCTCGTCGCACCGGTGGCGGCCACAGCCCGCAGCGCCGAGACCGGCTCGAAGCTGCGCGCCGGGATGACGGCGAGCGAGCCGTGGGAGACGGTGGCGATCACGCCGATCACCATGCCGAAGCAGTGGAAGAACGGCACTGGGATCACCACGGTGTCCTCCTCCGTGTAGCCCAGAAGCTCGCCGATGTGGAAGCCGTTGTTCAGCACGTTGCGATGCGTCAGCGTGACGCCCTTGGGGAAGCCGGTGGTGCCCGAGGTGTACTGCAGGTTCACGGGGTCCGCCGGCCCGGTGGCGGCCTCGCGCACGGCCAGGTCCTCGTCCGAGACCCGCGCGGCCTCGGCCAGGAAGTCGGCCCACGTGCCCTCGGCCACGGGATCGGCGGCGTGTCGGCCGGCCACGTCGCCGGCCTGCACGTGCGCGTAGGCGTCCTCGCCGCTCCCGGCCGGCAGCATGATCAGCTGCCGCAGGTGCGGCGCCGACTCACGGGCCACGGCGCGTGCGGTGGCGGGCGGGTCCATGCGTGCGTCCGCGCAGGCCACCACCAGCCCGCGCATGTCGCACTGCTCGACCACGTAGGTCAGCTCGTGGGCGCGGTACGCCGGGTTGAGGTTCACGAGGATGACGCCGGCACGCGCCGCGCCGTAGAGCAGCGAGACCCACTCGGCGACGTTGGGGCTCCACATGCCGATCCGGTCCCCCGCCTCGTAGCCCGCGGCCATGAGCGCCTTGGCCACCGTCACGGACTCCTCACGCAGCTGCCCGTAGGTCCAGGTGCGGCCGGTGGCCGGGTCCCCGTCCGGTCCACACTCCAGGAGCGCGGCGCGGTCGGCGAACCGGCGGGCGGTGTCGTCGAGGTTCTGGGCCAGGGTCTGCTCGAGCAGCTCGACGTCGGTCGGTCCCTGGATGAAGGACTCGGGGGCGGTGGACTCGGTCATCGGGCGCTCCTCGCTGACGGTCGGGCGACGCCGCACGGCGTCACGATGCACGGCCGTGCCGCCGCCGGACCACAGAGGGCATCGGATGTGACACGGACCACAGGCAGGCTACGTCGCCTGGCGGGAGGCCGCCACCTCCCGGGGCGGGACGCGGGTGCGCCACGTCCCCGGATGGCAGAAGACCCCGGGACCGTACGGTCCCGGGGTCTTCGTTCCGGTGGCAGATACTGGATTCGAACCAGTGAAGGCAGTGCCAGCTGATTTACAGTCAGCCCCCTTTGGCCGCTCGGGAAATCTGCCGTGCCACCCGGCGGCTGCCGGGCGTCTCGAGGACGACCGCACCGGTCGGGCGAGAGTCGACTGTACAGCATCTCCGCGCCACGCCGCCAATCGGCCCGGGACCGCGCCCGTCGTCCCCGGTAGGCTGGCCCGCAGAGCGCTCCGCGCGGCCCTGCAGTGGCCGTCGACGACGGGCGCACCCCGTCCGCAGACCCTGAAGGAGAGCACCCGTGGCCAGCGATTCCACGTTCGACGTCGTCAGCAAGGTGGACAGCCAGGAGGTGTCCAACGCCCTGAACCAGGCGCAGAAGGAGATCGCCCAGCGCTACGACTTCAAGGGCGTCGGCGCCGAGATCGACTTCTCCGGCGAGAAGATCCTCATGAAGGCCTCCTCCGAGGAGCGCGTCAAGGCCGTCAAGGACGTGTTCGAGTCCAAGCTCGTCAAGCGCGGCATCTCCCTCAAGTCCCTCGACGCCGGCGCCCCGTTCGCCTCCGGCAAGGAGTACCGCATCGAGGCGACCATGAAGGAGGGCATCGACCAGCCCACCGCGAAGAAGATCACGAAGCTGATCCGCGACGAGGGCCCCAAGTCCGTCAAGGCCCAGATCCAGGGGGACGAGCTGCGCGTGTCCTCCAAGTCCCGCGACGACCTGCAGTCGGTCATCGCGATGCTCAAGGACTTCGAGGACGCGGACCTGCAGTTCGTGAACTTCCGCTGATCCGCACGCCGCCTCCCCTCCGATCCCACCAGGAGTCCCCATGCTGTACCTGATCGACCCTCGCGGGGCCGTGTGGTCCGCCGACACCACGATCGGCCGGGCGCGGGCCCGGGCCCGCGTGGACGGCCGCCCGGTCGACGACCTGAAGTTCACCAAGGCCGCCATGCTCCTGACCTTCGAGGACCATGTGGACCTCGCGCTGCGTCACGGCATCGCCGCCCCGCGCGGCCTCCTCCTCGACCACGGGTTCGTGGCCCAGGTGCTCGCCCCCGCGAACCTGAAGGCCCAGCGCGCCAACCAGGACGCGATCGCCGAGCAGCTCGCGGTGGTGGAGCGTCGCACGGAGGACGTCGGATCGCTGCGCTCCCACCGGCACGCGGCCGCCTACGAGGGCGCGGACCAGGATCTGGAGCGCCGCATCAAGAAGGCGGAGGAGGCGGCCCGCGAGACGCTCCAGGCGGCCCCGGACGAGGACCTCGTCCGCCACTGGACGCGCCTGGGCGGCGCGGTGCCGGCCACGCTCCAGGCCGACCGCGACCGCTGACCCGCCGGCCGCCGTCGTCGTGGTGGCTCCCGTGGACGGCGGCTCAGGCTGCCGCGAGCCAGACGTTTCGGCGGTTTCGCGGCCCGATCTGCAGCAGAATCATCTGGCTCACGGGCAGAAACGTCTGGCTCGGCGCTCCTCGGCGGTCGCGGGCTCGCAGCCTCCCGCCACGGAACCCCGCGCCCGCTCAGGGTGTGGGGTTCCGCGCGTCGTAGCGCAGGAAGCCGGGCTGCCACCGCATCAGCGCGGTCACGCCGAGCATGCACAGCACACCGCCGGCCAGCAGGGTCGGCCCCTCCCCCAGGCCCACGGAGGCGCCGCCGGTGAGCAGCTCGCCCAGGCGCGGCCCGCCCGCCACCACGACGACGAACACGCCCTGCAGCCGGCCGCGCAGGTGGTCCGGGGTCGCGGACTGCAGGATCGAGCCGCGGAAGACGCCGGAGAGCGAATCCGCGGCCCCGCCCACCGCCATGCACAGCGCGGCGAGGGCGAACGCGAGCGTGAGGCGGGGATCGCCGTCGGGCAGGGACTGCGCCCACCACACCACGCCGCCGAACGCGGCCACCGCCGCGCCCCACACGAGGATCGAGACGTACACGCCCCAGCCCTGCGCATGCAGGCGTGTGAACGGCGCGGAGAACAGCCCCGCGAGGAACGCGCCCGCCGCCATCGCGGCCAGCAGCACCCCGACGGCGGCCTCACCGCCGCCGAGCACCACGGCGCCGATGGCGGGCAGCAGGGCGCGCGGGAACGCCGTCGTCATAGCCACGATGTCCGCCAGGAAGGTCATCCGCAGGTTCGGTCGCGAGCCGAGGAAGCGCAGGCCCTCGACCACCGAGGCCAGGCCCCAGCGCGTCCCCGAGGCGGTCGCGGTCTCGGCCTGCTGCGGCGGCAGGGACGGCAGCCGCCACACGGCGTACAGGGCGGCCAGGAAGGTGACGACGTCGATCGAGTAGGTCCACGCGTAGCCGACCGCCGCCACGAGCACGCCGCCCAGCACGGGGCCGACCATGAGGGCCACGGAGAACGTCATCATGTTCAGCGCGTTCGCCGCCGGCACGAGCGGCAGGCCCACGAGCGCGGGGATGATCGCGCCGCGGGTGGGCTGGTTGATGCCGGACGCGCCGGAGTGCAGGGCCACGAGGGCATACAGCACCGGCACCGACTCGAGCCCGGCCCAGGCCTGCGCGGCGATGCCGACCGTGGTCAGCCACATGACGGCCGACGAGGTCAGCGCCACGCGGCGGCGGTCGTGCCGGTCCGCGATCGCGCCGCCGTACAGGCCCGCGACCACGAGCGGCACGAGCGCGGCGAGGCCGAGCAGGCCCACCGCGAACGAGGAGCCGGTCAGGGCGAACACCTCGAGGGACACCGCCACGAGCGTGAGCTGCGTGCCCACGTACGAGAGCGTGTTGCCCAGCCACAGCCGCCGGTAGGCGGGTGAGACCCGCAGCGGGGTGATGTCGACGAGGAGGCGGGCCACCCCGGAAGCCTAGCGCCGGTGCGGCGAGGGCCCGCCCCGGATCAGGCGGACGGGACGGAGGCCCCGTCGCGGGAGATGCGGGTCATCTCCTCCCGGTCCACGACCTTCACCCGCTCCCGCGCCACCGGACCGGTCTGCGTCGCCTGCACACCCAAGGACTTCTCATGCTCATCCAGAGCATGCCACCCAGCCCACGTCGTGTACGGCACCTCACGGGACTCGAGCAGCTCGATCACCGACTCCTCCGAGGGCTCCTGAGCCCTCCACAACCCCGGCTCGTCCTCGATCAGATGCTTGATCGTCTCCAGAGAGTCACCCTTGGTGTGCCCGATCAACCCCACCGGACCCCGCTTGATCCACCCCGAGGCATACAGGCCCGGCACCGGGGCACCGTCCGCGTCCAGCACCCGGCCTTCCGCATTCGGGATCACCCCACGCACCTCATCGAACTCCACCCCCTCCACCGGGGACCCGAAGTACCCCACGGCCCGGTAGACCGCCTGCACCGGGTAGTCCACGGTCTCCCCCGTCGGGCGGACCCCACCGGAGCCGTCGAGCTCCATCCGACGCATCCGCAGACCGTCCACCCGGCCGTCCCCGTCCTCGTCCAGGAACTCCTCGGGGGCCTGCAGGAAATGCAGATGCAGCCGGCGGGAAGCGCTCTGCTGACGATCCTCCTGCTCCATGAGCCAGTTCGTCAGCGTCCCGACCATGGTGCGGACCTGGTTGTTCTCCTCGATCGCCTGCTCCGAGGCCTCATCGAAGTCGAAGTCCTCCTCGTACAACACGATGTCCACATCCCGGGAATGCGCCAGCTCCCGCAGCTCCAACGGGGTGAACTTCACCTGCGCCGGCCCGCGCCGGCCGAACACGTGCACGTCCGTGACCGGGGACGCGGCCAGGTCCCGGTACACGTTGTCCGGGATCTCGGTGGGCAGCAGGTCCTCGGCATGCTTGGACAGGATCCGGGCCACATCCAGGGCCACGTTCCCGTTGCCGATCACCGCGACCTGCGTGGCCTCCAACGGCCAGTGCCGCGGCACGTCCGGGTGCCCGTCATACCAGGACGCGAAGTCCGCGCCACCGAACGAGCCGGCCAACTCCACCCCGGGCACGTCCAGGGCCGCGTCCCGCACCGCACCGGTGGAGAACACGATCGCGTCGTAATGCCGACGCAGATCCGCCAGGCTCAGGTCCGTGCCGTAGTCCACGTTCCCCAGGAAACGGATGTCCCCGCGGTCCATGACCTTGTGCAGGGCGTTCACGATGCCCTTGATGCGCGGATGGTCCGGGGCCACCCCGTAGCGGATCAGACCGAACGGGGCCGGGTACCGGTCGAACAGGTCGATGCTGACACGGAAGTCCCGCTCCTCCTTGGTCAGGATGTCCGCCGTGTACACCCCGGCGGGTCCGGCACCGATGATGGCGATGCGCAACGGGCGGTCAGGGCGAGCGGTCACGGCGGGTGGGTCCTTTTCGACGACGGCGGGGCGCGCCGGCAGGACGCAGGGCGGGGCCCGGCGCCGGCGCGCGGGATCGACCCCCCAGTCTACCGCCGTGACCGGGAAGAACCTGGGTGAGAGTGCTCACCCGGACCGTACAGTGGTCCGCGTGAGCCCCTCCTCCCCCGCTGTCCGGCCCGGCGTGACCCCCGACGGCGCCGCCCCCGACACCGGCGCCCTGCCCACCGTCTCCCCCGCCCCGGCCGATGACCCGCGTGGGCTGGCCCTCGGCTTCACCGCCTACTTCGTGTGGGGCCTGCTGCCGCTCTACATGGCGGTGCTCGCGCCCGCCGGGGCCCTGGAGATCGTGGTGGTGCGCATCGGCTTCGCCCTGATCTTCTGCCTGCTGCTGCTGACCGTGATGCGCCGCCTGCGCGAGCTGGGGACGGCGCTGGCCACGCCCGGCCGCTGGGGCACCACGGGTCTGGCCGCCGGGATCATCGCGGTGAACTGGCTGCTGTACGCGGTCTCGGTCACCACGGGCAACGTGCTCCAGGCGTCGCTGGGCTACTTCATGAACCCGCTGGTGAATGTCCTGCTCGGCGTGCTCTTCCTCGGGGAGCGGCTGCGGCGGGGCCAGTGGGTGGCCGTCGGGATCGCGGTGGCCGCCGTCGTCGTGATGTCCGCGGCGATGGGGCAGGTGCCGTGGATCGCGCTCGGGCTGGCCACCTCGTTCGGGCTCTACGGCTTCGTGAAGAAGCGCTTGCCCTCCCCCGTGCACGCGGTGACCGCGATGACCGCCGAGACCGTGGTGCTGATCCCCGTGTTCGTGGTGGGCAGCGTGCTGCTGGCGCAGGCCGGGCTGCTCACCACCGTCACCGAGGGGCCCGGCCACTTCTGGCTCATGGCCGGGCTCGGCGTGCTCACCGCCGTTCCGCTCATCCTGTTCTCGGCGGCGGCCCGCTCCCTGACGCTGACCACGCTCGGGATGCTGCAGTACACGGCGCCCATCCTGCAGTTCCTCGTGGCGGTCACGGTCCTCGGCGAGCAGATGCCCGCGGCCCGCTGGGCGGGCTTCGGGCTCATCTGGCTCTCGCTGGCGGTCTTCACCCTCGACCAGCTGAACGCCTCCCGCCTGCAGCGTCGGGCGGTCCGGGCCGGGCAGGGCGCGCACGCCTAGACTGGCGGCATGCCCGCCAAGCCCCCCGCCCCCGTGTACCTCCCGGCCTTCCAGCGGCTCGTCCCGGACCTGCTGGGCGACGCCTGGGCCGAGGACGACGGCCTCGCCCCCGCCGACGTCGACGCCCGGCTGGCCCAGTCCCCCGCGGCGGAGCAGCTCGGCGCCGGGCTCATGATCCCGGCTGCTCTCCGCGAGTTCTACCTCGCCCTGGGCAACTGCGGCGACCTCATGGAGACGGACCACTACGTGTGGGACCCCGAGGACCTCGAGGTGCGGGACGGCTTCCTCATGTTCCTGGAGGATGCGGACGAGACGGTCGTGTGGGGCCTGCCGGTGGACAACCTGGCGTTGCCGGACCCGCTGGTGTGGCGGCGCTCCGCCGGTGCCGACGCGCCCGAGGGCGAGTGGCAGGACGAGGGCGGCACCTTCAGCGAGTTCCTGACGGACCTGCTCGCGTGGACCTTCGAGGACCCCGAGGACGACGACGAGGGGCCGGACCGGTGACCGCGCCCGCCCCGGTCTCCCACGCCCCGGACGGCTACGTCTGCCCGTTCTGCGGGCTCGTGGCCGGCGACGTCTCCGACCCGGGCAACCGCTGCGAGCTCGGGGACACCGTCTACCAGGACGAGGACCTGATCGTGCTGATCGCCGTGGACGGGTTCGGCGACCACGAGGGCCACGCCATGGTCTGCCCGGCCGAGCACTACGAGAACCTCTACGACCTGCCCCCGCGCGTGCTGCAGCGCATCGCCCTGATGGCCCAGCAGGTGGCGCTGGCCATGAAGCGCGCGTGGGCCCCGGACGGGGTCTCCACGCGCCAGCACAACGAGCCCGCCGGCAACCAGCACGTGTGGCACTACCACCTGCACGTGTTCCCCCGCTTCGAGGGGGACATGCTCTACCGGCAGCTGCGCCACCCGGTGGCCCCGGAGGTCCGCGCCGGCAAGGCGCGGGAGCTCGCGGCCGCGCTGGACCCCGCCCCGACCCGCCTGGACTGAGCGGCCTCCCCGGATCGAGGCGGCGACGCCGCCGACCGCGGCGTCAGGCCGAGCGCCCGACCACGTAGTCGGCGAACGCCTCGAGCGCCGCCTTCACGGCGGAGTCCGGCAACGGGTCGAGCGCCTGCTTGGCCTGCTCCGCCCAGCCGCGGGTGATCGCCCACGCCTCGTCGATGGCGGGGTGGCCCGTGAGCGCGGCGACGGCGGCGGCCAGCTGCTCGTCGGTGTCGAGCGGCCCGTCCACGAGCGCGCGCACCCGGCGGGCGTCCTCGGCCTCCGGCCCTTCGCCCTGCGCGGCGCGGGCCAGCAGCAGCGTGGTCAGGGTGGGCACGCGCTCGCGCAGGTCCGTGCCGGGGACCTTGCCGATCCGCTCGGCGTTGCCGGTGAGGTCGATCAGGTCGTCGGCGAGCTGGAAGGCCAGGCCCACCTTCTCGCCGTAGGCGCGCATCACCTGGACGGCGGCCTCGTCGGCCCCGCCCAGCAGCGCGCCGAGCATGCCGGCCGCGGCGATCAGCGAGCCGGTCTTGCCGGAGAGCACCGCGTAGTAGTGCTCGATCGGATCCGCGCCCTCGGCCGGGCCGCGAGTCTCCCACAGCTGGCCCTGCACGAGGCGTTCGAAGGTGTCCGCCTGGATCTGCACGGGCCGCGGGCCGAGCTCGGCCATGAGCTGGGAGGCGCGGGCGAAGATCAGGTCGCCGGCCAGGATCGCCGCCGAGTTTCCCCACAGTCGGTGGGCGGCGGGGGCGCCGCGGCGCACGGGGGCCTCGTCCATCACGTCGTCGTGGTACAGCGTGGCCAGGTGCGTCAGCTCCATCACGACGGCGGCCTGGCGGGCGGGCGCGTCCACGTCGGCGACCTCGCCGGAGGCCAGGGCGGGGTCGCCCAGGAGGGAGGCGAGCACCGTCAGGACCGGACGGACCCGCTTGCCGCCGGCGGCCAGCAGGTGGTGGGCGGCGGTGTCGGAGAAGAGGTCGTCGAAGCCGAGGGCGCTGTCCAGCTGCTCCTCGACCTGCTCGAGCGCGGTCAGCACGACCTCCAGGACACGGCCATGCTCGGCGAGGGGTTCGAAGCCGGAGGGCAGGGCGAAGCCGGGGTCTGCGGTGGTCACCGGGCAAGCCTACCCAACGGCGCGCCGCCCGCGGTCGTCAGCGCGGGGGTGAGCGCCTCGAGCACGCGGACGGCCCGGTCGACGGCGTCGCCGCCCCGCGCGTCCACCGTGTTGCCCATGACCTTCACCGCGGCCCGCAGCAGCGGGGGTGCGGCCATCCCGGCGCCCAGCGCCGCCTTCATCACGCGCGGATCGCCGATCAGGCGGGCGAACCGGGCGCCGAGGGCGAAGTGGCGGCCCCACAGGTGCTGGGTGATCACCGGGTAACGGGACAGGATCGCGTCCGCGGCGCCGTCGGTCCCGGCCGCGTGCGCCTGCACCGCCAGCTCCGCG
Organism: Micrococcus sp. iso_239; assembly: GCF_056173395.1. Lineage (NCBI taxonomy): Bacteria > Bacillati > Actinomycetota > Actinomycetes > Micrococcales > Micrococcaceae > Micrococcus > Micrococcus sp. iso_239. The sequence continues at coordinate 1,942,020 of NZ_CM149672.1, forward strand.
GCGAGGCGGGCCGCCTCCATCGCGAACCCGATGCCCTCGCCGTTGAACGGGGACACCATGCCGGCCGCGTCGCCCACCAGGAGCATGCCCGGCACGTGCTGCGGGGTGCGGTTGAACGCCATCGGCAGGGCCGCGCCGAGGATCCGCGAGGTGCGCGTCTGCTCGGCGATCCCCCAGTCCGCGGTGAGCGCCCCGGTCCAGGACTTCAGCAGCCCGCGGTAGTCCAGCTTCCCGAACTGCGGGGAGGTGTCCAGGATGCCCAGGCCCACGTTCACGGTGCCGTCCGCGAGCGGGAACAGCCAGCCGTAGCCGGGCAGCGGGTTGCCCTCGGCATCCGGCAGGCGCAGCCAGGACTCCATCCACTCCCCCCGGTCGCCGGGCGGGGCGGGGATCGCCCCGTCGACGGCGGCGCCGGCGGTGTAGTAGGCCCGCACGGCCACGCCCATGGGCCGGTCCTCGCGGCGGTGCAGGCCCGCGGAGACGGCGGCGCGGGCGGAGACGCCGTCGCACGCGAGCACGATCGGTGCGGTGAAGCGGGCGGTCTCCCCGGTCTTGCGGCCGTTCGGCGCGATCAGCTCCGCGTCCAGCCCGACCACGCGTCCGGCCTCGTCCCGCACGACGCCGGTGACGGCGTGCCGCTCGCGGACCTCGGCGCCGCGGGCGCGCGCCAGGTCCGCCAGGAGGGCGTCGAAATCGCGTCGGGTGCGCGTGAGCGCGTAGTCCGGCCACGTCTGGGTGGGCGCCCACGGCACGTCCACGCTGCGCTCGCCCGCGCGCAGCCGCAGGCCGCGGATGACGCGCCAGCCGCCGTCGTCGCCGGGCTCACCCCGGTGGGGCACGCCGAGCAGCTGCAGCTCCCGGACCGCCTGCGGGGTCAGGCCGTCGCCGCAGACCTTCTCACGCGGGTGCGCGGTCTTCTCGAGCACCACCACGTCCAGCCCCGCCGCGGCGAGGTGGGCGGCGGCGGTGGCGCCGGCGGGGCCGCAGCCGGAGATCAGCACGTCGGCACGGCGCACGACGGCGGGGGTCGAGGCGGGCGCGGGCGACGTCGGCGTGCCGGTCACTGGGGGGCCTCCTCGGCGGCGAGCTCGGCGGTGGGCGGGGCGGGGGCCGGGCCGGCGTCCGGCGCGGGGTCCGGGACGGGGCACGCGGGCGGGAACGTGGCACGCACCGCCGCGGCCAGGGCGGCGGCGACGCGCGGGCGGTCGGCGCGGTCGCAGCGGACCTCGAGCAGACGCCGGCCGCGCACCGGGTCGGACAGGGCCCGGACGAGGTCGACGCGGTCGGTGACCCGCGTGTGCGGGAGGCCGTACGCGGCGGCCAGGGCGGCCAGGTCCACGCCGTGCGGGGTGCCGAAGAGCCGTTCGACGGGGTCCGCCATGCCGGGCGCCTCGGCCACGGCCCCGTGTTCGAGGCTCGCGAAGATCGCCCCGCCGTCGTCGTTGACGACCACGAGGTCGAGGTCCGGCTCGGTCTCGGTGGGGCCCACGAGCAGGCCGCCCGCCTCGTGCAGGGCGGTGAGGTCGCCGAGCAGGGCCACGGTCCGCCGTCCGCGCGCCAGTGCGACGCCCGCGGCCGTGGAGACGGTCCCGTCGATCCCGGCGAGCCCGCGGTTGGCGTACACCTCCGCGTCCGGCGCCGAGGGGGGCCGCCAGGTCAGGTCCACGTCCCGGATCACCGAGGACGAGCCCAGCACGAGCGGACCCCGGACCATGGCGGCGCTCACGTGCGCCACCGTCTGCGGGCTGAGCCGGTCGCCGGCGTCGGTGGTGACGAGCGCGTCCTCCACGGCGGCCTGGGCGCGCATCGAGGCGTGCTGCCACGCGGCGAGCCAGCCGGGCTCGCCCTGCCCGGCGAAGGCGGCGAGCTCCTCGAGGGTCTCCACGGGCGTCTCCCGGCGCCGGCCCGGCTCGAACCATGGTGCGGGCTCGGGGGCGTGCAGGGCCGTGGCGACGTCGGGGCGGGCCAGCAGGGCGTTGACCGTCCGGGTGAGCGTGGGCCGGCCGAACAGCACGACCCGTTCGATGCGGGCGGCAAGGGGGTGTGCGTCCGCGTCGCGCCCGCCGGCCGCGCCCAGCAGGAGCGGATAGGCGGCGATGGCGTTGGCGGAGAACCGCGCGTTCGACGACGGCTCGGCCAGCAGGGGCAGGCCCAGGGACAGCGCGAAGGCCGCGGCCACGGGGCCGGCGCCGTGGCAGGCCAGCACGACGGTGCGCCGCTGGTCCAGGCGGGCGACGTCCAGCTCGGGCAGCCCCGAGAGCACCGCCCCGGGCGCCCGGTAGGCCGACGCGGCGGCGGCCGGGCTCGCGCCGGTCGGGGCGACGGCCGGAACAGGGGTGTGCGGCGCCGCGGCGGCGCCCATGGCGGCCGCCTCCTCAGGACTCGGCACGAGCGGGTCGCGGAAGTGCAGGTTCAGGTGGACCGGCCCGGCCGGGGCCTCTGCCATCGTCACCGGACCGGGCGCGCCGTCGTCGGAACCGGCCTCGGCGACGACCCCCTCGGCCGCCAGCAGGGCCCGGCGCACGGTGGCCCGCACGTGGCGCAGATGCTGCTCGGCATCCACGCCGTCGGCGGCGTCGCAGCCGAGGGAGGCGGCATGGCGGACGTGCGTGCCGAACACGCCCCTCTGGTCCGTGGTCTGGTTCGCGCCGGTGCCGTGCAGCTCGGGCGGACGATCCGCGGTCAGCGCGATCACGCGCGTGCCGGCGTGGATGGACTCCATCAGGGCGGGCAGCAGGTTCCCGACGGCGGTGCCCGAGGTGGTCAGCACGCCCACCGGGCGCCCCGAGGCCAGCGAGAGCCCGTGGGCGAGGAAGCCGGCCGAGCGCTCGTCCACCCGCACGTGCAGGCGGACCTCGCCGGCGCGCTCGAGGGCCGCGAGCGCGTAAGCCAGCGGGGCGGAGCGGGAGCCGGGGCAGACCACCGCGTCCCGCATGCCGGCGTCGATCAGGGCGGTGGCGACGGCGCGCGCCACGGAGAGGGAGTCGACGGAGGTCATGGTGGCCACCAGTCTAGGCCCGGGCGCGGACGGGCCCCGGACGCGGCGAGGCCGCCACGGTGACGCGGTGGCGCCGGCCGTGACGGCCTCGTCGAGGGTCCTCGCGGAGGCGGGGGTCAGCCCTTCGGGCCCTTGCCGTTGCCGTTGCCCTTGCCGTTGCCGTTGCCGTTGCCCTTGCCCTTGTTGCCCTTCTCCTTGCCGGCGCCCTTGCCGATGCCGTTGTTCCCGGTGGCGTTGAACACCTGGACGACGCACGGACGCGGGGCCGCGACCTTGTCGCCCACCTGGACCGGGCCAGTCGGGCTCAGGAAGTCCGGGAAGTAGGAGGTGTGCGCGCCCCAGGTGCCGTCCTCGCCCGGGTGCTGGACGTTGACGAACACGGAGTTGTCGCGGTCGTGGATCACGGGGCCGCAGGTCTCGGCGTCGCGGGGGACGGCGAGGAACTGCTGGACGCGGCCGCGCTCGGCGCCGTCGAGGGTGACCTTGTGCAGCGCGTCGGCGTAGCCGATGGTGCCGGGCTGGCCGTCGGTGGAGATCCAGAGGTTGCCCTCGGAGTCGAACGCCAGGTTGTCCGGGCAGGAGATCGGGGAGACCTTCTCCTTCGGGTAGCCGGCGAAGTAGGCCGAGGAGGAGACCGCCGGGTCGCCGGCGAGCAGCAGGATGACCCAGGTGAAGGTGGTGGAGGTGTGATCCCCGCCCCGCTCGGTGATCTCGATGACGTGGCCGTCGCGGTTGCCGATGACCGGGTTGGCCTCGTCCACGGCGGTGCGCTTGGTGTTGTTGGTCAGGGCCGCGTAGACCTTGCCGGTGACCGGGTTGGTCTCGACGTCCTCCGGGCGGTCCATCTTGGTGGCGCCCATCTTGTCTGCCGCGAGGCGGGTGTAGACGAGGACCTCGGCCAGGGACATGCCCGGGACGAAGGACGTCTTCTCGTCGGCCAGGGCGATCCACTCGCCGGAGCCGTCGAAGGCGCCGTCCGAGGGCAGGGTGCCCTTGCCGTCGATCTGGGCGGCCGGGGAGTCGCCGGAGAACTTGGCCACGTAGAGGGTGCCCTTGTCCATCAGGCGCATGTTGTGCTTCTTGTCGCCCTCGCGGACCTTCTCGGCGGAGACGAACTTGTACAGGTAGTCGTGGCGCTCGTCGTCGCCGGAGTAGACCACGGCGTGGCCGGACGGGGAGATCACGGCGGTGCCGGCCTCGTGCTTGAAGCGGCCCAGGAGGGTGTGCTTCACGGGCGTGGAGGTCGGGTCCTCGGGGTCGATCTCGACGACCCAGCCGAAGCGGTTGGCCTCGTTCTCGTAGCCGGGCTTGGTCAGGTCGAAGCGGTCGTGGACCTTCTCCCAGCCGCGGCTGGTGGCGGAGGCGGAGATGCCGTAGCGCTTCTCCTCGGCCGTGCCGCGGCCCTTGAAGTACTGGTTGAAGTTCTCCTCGCCGGAGAGCACGGTGCCCCACGGGGTGGTGCCGCCGGCGCAGTTGTTCAGGGTGCCCAGCACGCGGGTGCCGGTCGGGTCCTCGACGGTCGTGAGCAGCGCGTGGCCGGCGGCCGGGCCGCGGACCTCGAACTCGGTGGTGCCGGTGATGCGGCGGTTGCGACGGCCGCCGCGGACGTACTCCCACGGGGCGCCGCGCTTGGCGCGCTTGAGGTCCACGATCGACAGGCCGTGGGCCTGGAGGCCGACGTTGACGACGTCCTCGAAGTTCGAGGCGATGTACTCCGGGGAGAACATGATGTTCTCGTTCGTGTACTCGTGGTTGGAGACGAGGTAGCCGGAGCGGTCGTTGCCGCCGTCGGTGATGATGTTCAGGTAGTCGTTGTTGTAGCCGAACTGGGCGGCCTGCGACGCACCGGTCTGGTGCTCGATGTCGAACTCCGGGGAGTCGGCGAACAGCGGGTCGCCCCAACGGATCACGGTGCCCCAGTCGTAGCCCTCCGGCACGGTCATGGTGTCCACGGTGCGGCTCACCGGCGCGATGGGCTCGAAGGGGAGCTTGCCGCCGCCGGTCGGGCGCCGGCCGTTGTCCGCGAGCGCCTCGGGGGCCTGGGCCACCTGGGAGCCGATGACGACGGCGGCGGCGAGACCGGTGCCGCCGACCAGGGCGGAGCGGCGCGAGATGGCGGTCTCCGCGATCTGCTGGAAGGTCGGGTTCGCCGAGGTGTTGGGCACCGGGTGGGCGCACGCGTTGCCGCACTTGAGCTCGCACGTGACGGCGGAGCGGTTGCCACGGGTGTGGCCGGCCATGGGGAGGAGGCGCTTCAGCATGACGGGGTCCTTCGCGTCGTGGGGATGGTTCGGGGTCCGGTGCCGGGCCGGAGGCGACCCCGGGGGTGAGACCGGCCGGGGCCGCCATCACCTTGGCCCCTCGCTCCGAGCGGCGAGCCACGCCCAGGTGGCCGCGAGTTGAACTCTTCCCGGCCGCCGGATTTCTTCCCGTCGACGTGCTGTAATCCGTCTCACATGCCCCGCGCCGACGCAGACCGGGCGGGCCCGTCAGCCCTGCGCGGCCAGCACCGCGTGGGCCGCGCGCACGCGGTCGGCCCACCACGCCTGCCGCGCCCCGTCCGCCCGGACGCGGTCGAGCAGCTCCGGGTCGGGGGCGGGGGCCCACTCCCCCGGCGCCGGGAGGACCCCCGCGCGTGGGCGCCAGGCCGGAGCGACGACGTCGTGCTCGAAGAGGGCCGCGGTGCCGAGCCCGCACGCGTGCGGCAGGGACGGCAGGCAGGCGGCGAGCGCGGCGCCGCCGGCGATGCCCACGGAGGTGTCCAGCGCGGAGGAGACCACCGCGGGCAGCCCCGCGGCCGCCACGATCGCCGCGGCGCGGCGCACGCCCCCGAGCGGCTGGACCTTCACCACGATCAGGTCCGCGGCCCCGGCGGCCGCGACGGCGAGCGGGTCCTCGGCCTTGCGGACCGCCTCGTCCGCGGCGATCGGGGTGGGGACGCCCCGGGCGCGCAGCTCCGCGCGGACCTCCGCGAGGGCGGTGATGCCGGGCACGGGCTGCTCCGCGTACTCGAGGCCGACGTCGGCCAGCGCGGTGAGCACGTCGACGGCCTCGGCGGGCGTCCAGCCGGCGTTGGCGTCGACGCGGACCTGCGCGTGGGGCAGCAGCGCGCGCATCCGCCGCACGCGGGCCAGGTCGGCCTCGCGGCTGCCGGGGACGAGCCCGCCCTCGGGGCCGTGCTCGGCCACCTTGACCTTGACCGCGGTGATGCCGTCGCCGTAGCGGGCCAGGACGGCCTCGACGTCGTCCGCGTCCACCGCGGGCACGGTGGCGTTGACGGGGATGGTCTCGCGGACCGGGGCTGGCCAGCCCTGCCAGCCGGCCTCGATCGCGGCGGCCAGCCACGCGGCGCACTCGTGCGGACCGTACTCCGGGAACGGGGAGAACTCGGCCCAGCCCGCCGGGCCGCGCAGCAGCAGGGCGTGGCGGAGGTCCGTGCCGCGGAACCGCACGCGCATCGGCAGGGCGACCGCGACGGCGTCGGCCAGCAGCTCCTCGACGCTCGGCAGGGCGGGACCGCCCGGCGCGCCGGGCAGCGGGGGCAGGGCGGGGGCGGTGCTCATGCGGCCAGTGTAGGAAGGGCGCTCGGCTCCCGTTCCGACGGGCGCCGGCGGGGTGGGACTGTCTGTGTCGGCGCCGACGCTCAGACGGCGCGGAGGTAGCCGAGGGCTCGGGCCAGGTCCACGGCGCGGTCGTGGGCGCCGAGCACCTCCTCCAGGCCGGCGACGACGGCGGCCGTCACCTCCTCGGTGAGATGCCAGTCGGCGGTGAACGGGTCGTCGAAGCGCGCCCACGCCGTGCCCACGGCCGCGAGCGCGCGGGTCATCTCGGTGAGGTCCCGGAAGACCGGTCGCGGCTCGTCCAGGCGGTCCTCCCAGCCCTCGTCTCCCGGGGCCATGAGCACCTGGCCTGTGGAGGCCGCGTGGATGAACGGGTCGGCGCCCTGCTTGGCCACCACGGTCCAGTCGTCGTTCCAGTCCACCAGCAGCGCACCGGTTCGGTGGTTCCACCGGTAGCCGGCCTGCTCGTCCCACAGGCGGTCCAGCGGGAAGAACATCACGGGCAGGCCGAGGGTGTCGATCTCCAGCCACTCCGGTCCCACGTAGCGGTAGAAGTCGGCCAGGTCCGGGGCGAGGGGCTCCTCGGCGGCCCACTCGATGGGCTCCTGCCGGCTCAGCCGGCCGAAGGGGGCCAGGGCGTCCCGGGCGGCCAGCAGGTCCTCGGCCGAGAGACGGGGCCGGGCGCCCGGCTCGACGCCCGGGCCGTGAGCCGAGCCGGTGGAGTCGCGGAGGGCCGGGCGATGTCCGTGGGCGGGGGGCACGCGGGTCATGGCCCCAGGCTAGGCAGGCGGCTCAGAGGCGCGGAGGACGGGGCGGCGACGGGGGCGTGACCGTCCGATGAAGCCTGCATGACGGCTGCGCGTCCGACACAATGGAACCCATGCCCCCCACCGCCCGCGCCCCGCGCCGCCTCCCCTCGTGGACGTGGTGGCTGGCGCTGGCCGCGTGCGTGGCCGGCGTCGTGCTGGTCTACGCCGCCCTGGTGTGGTCCTCCGCCGGCCAGGTGCTCGAGTACCAGGTGTTCCGTGCCGTCGAGGAGCGCTACGCGGACACCGTGCCGGACGTGGCCTCCCAGGTGGTGCGGATCCTGCCGCTCGGGCTGGCGGTCGGCATGGCGCTGGCCTCGCTCGGCGCGCTCGCCGTGGCCCGGTGGCGGCGGCGGGGGCTGCTCGCCCTCCTCGTGCTGGTCGGGTCCAACCTCACCACGCAGCTGCTCAAGGCGGCGCTTCCGCGGCCCGAGCACGCCGACGGGGTCCCGTGGTCCGGCGGCAACTCACTGCCCTCGGGCCACATGACGCTCGCGACGGGCGCCGCGGTGGCCGCGCTGCTGCTCGTGCCCGCCCGGTGGCGACCTCTCACCACCGTCCTCGGCGCCGTGGTGAGCTCCTGCACCGGCGCCGTCGCCTACACGGAGGCCTGGCACCGGCCGTCGGACATGGCCGCCGCGGCGCTCGTGTCCGCCGCCTGGGGCCTGCTCGCCGTGCCGTTCGCCCGGTACGACGGCGCACCGCGGCCCGTACCGCGCGGCGCCCGCGGCGTGGAGGCCACGCTCTGGTCCCTGGGCGTCGCGGGCCTGGCGGCCGGGCTGACGCTGCTGGCCCTCACCCTCGACACCCCCGCGACCAGCGGCGCCGGCCCCCACCCGGCGGCCGAGCCGGCCGGGATCCTGCTCAGCGCCTCCCCCGCGGTCCTGCTGTGGGGCGCGCTCGGCACGGCCTTTCGCCGCGGCCGCGCGGACTGACCCCTCCCCGCACGCTCACCGCACCCCCACCACGCGACGAGCCCTGCGATGTGGCGGCCATCCGCGAGGTATGGCCGCCACATCGCAGGGCTCGTCCGGGGTCGGGGCGGGCGGGGATCGTCCGGATCAGATCCGGGCGAGGGCCGCCGTCGGGTCGTGGAGGCAGTCCGCCACGAACGTGAGGAACGCGCTCGCGGTGGCGCCGTCGGTGACGCGGTGGTCGAAGGTCACGGTCATCTCGGTGACCTTGCGGACCACGATCTCCCCGTCCACGACCCACGGGCGGTCGATGATCCGGCCGATGCCGAGCATCCCGACCTCGGGCACGTTGATGATCGGCGTGGCGCCGTCCGTGCCCAGCGGGCCGTAGTTGTTCAGCGTGAACGTGCCGCGGGTGAGCTCGGCCGGGGCGGCCCGGCCCGCGCGGGCGCGGCTGACGGTGTCGTTGATCGCGGCGGTGAGCTCGTCCGCGGACAGCTTCTCCGCGTGCTCGACGGACGGCACCATGAGGCCGCGGTCGGTCTGCACGGCCAGGCCGAGGTGGACGCCGTCGACCTCCACAATCTCGTCCTTGCCGTCCGCCCCCGCCTCGATGCGCGCGTTCATCACCGGGTACCGGCGCAGGCCGGCCAGGGTGAAGCGGGCGATCAGGCCGAGCAGCGAGGGCGCGTTCTCCGGGTCCTTCGCCTTGAGCGCGGCCCGCAGCTCGAGCAGGGCGGTGACGTCCACGTCCAGCCACGCCGTGACCTCCGGGACCTCGCGGCGCGAGCGGGAGAGCTGGTCCGCGATCACCTTGCGCACCCCCGTGATCGGGGTGCGGGCGACGACGGCCAGGCCGGTCCGCCCGTCCACGGCGCCCGGCTGCGCGGCGGCCCCGGCCGCCGGGGCGGCGGCGGCCGACGGCGCCGGGGTCGGGGTGGCCTGCGGGGTGGAGCCCTCGGCCGCGGTGAGCACGTCGGCGCGGGTGATCAGGCCGTCCGGGCCCGTGCCGGTCAGCGCGGCCACGTCCACGCCCTTCTCGCGGGCGAGCTTGCGGACGATCGGGGAGGTCACGCGCGGGGCGCCGGCCTCGGCCGTGGGGGCCGGCGTCGGGCGGGTGGCGCCGTGGCCGCGCTTGGACGGACGACTGCGGGAGGTGGCCTTGTGGCCGGAGGTGCCGTAGCCGATGAGCACGGCGCCGGAGGCCTCGTCGTCGGAGCCGGCGACGTCGCCGTCGCCGCCGCGGGCCTTGTCCGGCTTCGGCTGGACCCCGGCCATCTCCTCCTCGCGGTAGCTCAGCGCGCCGGGGCGGGCGGCCTCGGCCGCGGCCGCACCGGTGGCCGGCGGGACGGCCAGGGCCTCGGTGCCGGCGGCGGGCGCGGAGCCCTCACCGGACTCGCCGGCCGCGCCGATGGTGATCAGCGGGCTGCCGACGTCCATGGTCTCGCCCTCGGCGCCGTGCAGGGTCAGCACGGTGCCGGCGTACGGGCTCGGCACCTCGACGAGGGCCTTGGCGGTCTCGACCTCGACCATGGGCTGGTCGACGGCCACGGTGTCGCCCTCGGCGACGAGCCAGCGGACGATGTCGGCCTCGGTCAGGCCTTCGCCCAGGTCGGGCAGCAGGAAGGTGTTGCTCATGCGCGGGCCTCCTCGGCGTCCAGGTCCCAGTTCAGGTCGTCGATCGCGTCCAGGATGCGGTCGATGTTCGGCAGGTGGTGCTCCTCGAGCTTCGGCGCGGGGAACGGGATGTCGAAGCCGGTCACGCGGCCCACGGGCGCCGCCAGCGAGTGGAAGCAGCGCTGCTGGATCCGGGCCACCAGCTCGGAGGCCACGGACGCGAAGCCCTGCGGCTCGGCGACGACGACGGCGCGGCCGGTCTTGGCGACCGAGGCGGCCATCGTGTCCTCGTCCAGCGGGTTCACGGTGCGCAGGTCCACGACCTCCACCGAGAGCCCCTCCTCCGCGGCCGCGTGGGCGGCGGCGAGGCAGGTGGGCACGGAGGGGCCGTAGGAGACGAGGGTGACGTCCGTGCCCTCGCGGACGACGGCGGCGCGCGCCCAGGCCTCGCCGTGCTCCTTCTTGTCCTCGACGCGGGCCCAGCCCTCCTCGAACTCGGCGCGCAGCTGGTCGAGGTCGAGCTCGGCCTTGGTCCAGTACATCTTCTTGGGCTCCATGAAGACCACCGGGTCGTCCAGGCGGATGGCCGAGCGCAGCATCATGTACGCGTCCTTCACCGAGGCCGGGGTGTACACCTTCAGGCCCGGGGTGTGCGCGTAGTAGGACTCGGAGGAGTCGCAGTGGTGCTCCACGCCGCCGATGCCGCCGCCGTAGGGGATGCGGAGGGTGATCGGCATGGGCGTGGCGCCCTTGGTGCGGTTGCGCATCTTGGCCACGTGCGAGGCGATCTGCTCGAAGGCCGGGTACGCGAACGCGTCGAACTGCATCTCGATCACGGGGCGGGCGCCGCCGAGGGCCATGCCCACGGCCATGCCCGCGATGCCGGACTCGGCCAGCGGGGTGTCGAAGCAGCGCTCCTCGCCGAAGCGCGCGGTCAGCCCGTCCGTGATGCGGAAGACGCCGCCGAGGGTGCCGACGTCCTCGCCGAACACCACCACCATGTCGTCGGCGGCCATCTCGTCGGCCAGCGCCGCGTTGAGCGCGGCGGCGAAGGTCAGGGTCGCCATGCTCAGGCCTCCTGGTTCTCGGAACGGGACAGCTCCTCGGCCAGCTGCGCGCGCTGGGCGGCGAGCTGCGGGGTCTGCACGGAGTAGACGTGGTCGAACAGCTCGAGCGGATCGAGCTCCGTCTCGGCGTTCATGGCGTCGCGCAGCTGCTGCGCGACGTCCTCCGCGTCGCGGGTGATCTGGGCCGAGACCTCCTCGGTGAGGGCGCCGGTGGACTCGAGGTAGGCGGTCATGCGGCGCAGCGGGTCGCGCGCCTCCCACTCCTTCACCTCGGCGTCGTCGCGGTAGCGCGAGGGGTCGTCCGTGTTGGTGTGCGCCTGCATGCGGTAGGTGTCCGCCTCCACGAGGAAGGGGCCCTGTCCCTGCCGGCACAGCTCCACGGCGCGGCCCAGCACGGCCAGCAGGGCGCCGAGGTCGTTGCCGTCCACGCGCTCGCCGGCCAGGCCGTAGCCCACGGCCTTGTGGGCCAGGGACGGGGCGGCCGACTGCTTGGCGAACGGCACGGAGATGGCGAACTTGTTGTTCTGCACGAAGAAGATCACCGGCAGCTTGAACACGGCCGCGAAGTTCAGCGCCTCGTGGAAGTCGCCCTCGGAGGTGCCGCCGTCGCCGACCATGGCCAGGCACACGACCTCCTCGCCGCGCAGGCGGGCGGCCTTAGCCATCCCGACGGCGTGCAGCATCTGGGTGGTCAGGGGCGTGGACTGGATGGAGACGTGGTGCTTCTGGGGGTCGTAGCCCTGATGCCAGGTGCCCTGGTAGGCCACCATCACCTCGAGCGGCGGGACGCCGCGGGCGATCACGGCCACGGTGTCGCGGTAGGTCGGGAACAGCCAGTCGTGCTCGCCCAGGCAGACGGCGGCGGCGACCTCGGAGGCCTCCTGGCCGTGCGAGGACGGATAGACGGCCATGCGGCCCTGGCGCACCAGGGCGTAGGCCTGGTCGTTGACGCGGCGGCCGATGACGAGGTGGCGGTAGGCGGCCAGCAGCTCCTCGTCGGAGGGCAGGGGATACTCGTGGCCGGGCTCGGTGCCCTGCTCCTCCGGGGCCAGCAGCGTGCCGTCCTCGCCGATCAGCTGGATGCGGCGGGCGGCGGGGAGCAGGTACTCCTCGAGGGAGATGCCGAAGGCGGCGCCGGCGTTCGGGCGGGTCTCGGCCTCGTCGGTCCGGGCGGCCCCGGGCACGGCGGGGGTGGGGTCACTCATGGCGGGTCCTCTCGATCTGTGGCCTTCAGTGTGCCCAAGAGGGTCAATGTGTCGCTCGCCCGCCCGGGATCACGAGACAATCGAATGCAAACCAGGCACTCCATCAGACGAACTGCTATGGTGACTCGTGCCACGTAGACGGTCCGCCGCCGCGTGGCCGACCCGTCCGCCCGCCCCAGGAGGAGCCATGGCCGCCGAGCCGCTGGACCGCGTGGACCGCGCGATCGTCCGCGAACTGACGCAGGACGGGCGGATGTCCGTCGCGGCCCTGGCCGAGCGCGTGCACATCTCCCGCGCGCACTGCTACTCGCGCCTGAACCGCCTGCAGGACGCGGGCGTGATCACAGGCTTCACCGTGCGGGTCGACCCCGTCAAGGTCGGCTTCGGGGCCTCCGCCCACGTGACCATGAAGCTGCGTCAGCACGACTGGCGAGAGCTGCGCGCCACGCTCCTGGCCATCCCCGAGGTCTCCCACGTCTCCCTCGTGGGCGGGAACATGGACGTGATCCTGCTGGTCCGCGCGCGGGACACCGCCGACCTGCGCCGTGTGATCTTCGACGAACTGCAGACCCTGCCGAGCGTCGTCGACACGCAGACGTACATGGTCTTCGACGACCAGGCCTCCGGGCAGACCATCCCCCCGGACGAGACCGCCGACTGAGCCGACGGTCCGGCGCCCCGGTCAGCGGGGGCGCACGACGACGGCCGGCGGGTCCGCCACGGCCCCCGGCCCGCGCGGCAGCACCGCGGCGAACACGACCGCTCCGACACCGCAGACGACCGCGAGGGAGCCGACGCCGACGGCCAGCCCGGCCGCGGCGGTCACCCCGGACAGCAGCAGCGGCCCGGCCAGCATCCCCGCGTCGGACATCGAGCGCCACAGGCCGAGGAACTGGGCGCGCGCGTTCGGCGGCGAGTGGTCCGCCCCGAGGGTCATCACGATCCCCGCGCCGAAGCCGTTGCCGATGCCCAGCAGCACCGCCGCCGCCGCGAACGCCGTCGGCTCCCGGGTGAGGCTGATCGCCAGGAACCCCGCCCCCAGCAGGGTCAGGCACGGCACCGCCACAGCGCGCCGGCCGAAGCGGTCCATGAGCCGGCCCGAGGGGTAGAAGAGCAGCAGGTCCGCCGCGCCGGCCAGGCCGAAGACGAGCGACGCCGTCGCCGCGTCCAGGCCCAGGTGCGTGGCCCACAGCGGGATGACGGCGTTGCGCGCCGCGCGGGCGGCGGAGACGGCCACGACACCGAAGCCGGCCGTGAGCAACGCCCCGCGCCGGGCGCGCGCCACGTCCAGCAGCCGGGGTCGACCGGCCGGGCCGGGCTCCTCCCCCGCCACCGGATCGGACGCCGGCACCGGCAGATCCCGGATCCGCAGGCACAGCAGGGCGCCGACGGCCATGGCCGCGGCGGCCGCGGCGAACGCGCCGTCCAGCCCGAGCGGGGCCTGCGCGGCGGCGCCCAGGAACGGGCCCAGGAACGTCCCGATCCGCACGGTCCCGCCGAGCGTGGACATCGCGCGGGCCCGGTGCGTGGCCGGCACCGCCACCGCCAGGTACGCCTGCCGGGCCAGGTTGAACCCGGCCCCGGCCATGCCCACGGTGAGCACCGCGGCCAGGAACAGCGCCAGCCGCCCCGGCTCGGCCACCCCCGCCGCCGACGGCCCGGAGGACACCCCGGCCGTCGTCGCCCAGGCCAGGCCCGCGCCGGCCGTGCCGAGCACGGCGGAGACGACCATGGTGACCCGCTCCCCCGCCCGGGCCGCGAGCGCCGAGGCCGGCCCGTTGGCCACGAGCGAGCCGAGCCCCACCAGCAGCACGACGGCAGCCGCCCGCGCCGCGTCCAGGCCGAGGGCCAGCGCCGCCACCGCGAGCGCGGGCGTCATGGCGCCCAGGCCGACGGCGTAGACGGTGGAGGGGGCGTAGATCTGCACGGCGTCGCGCAGCGCCTCCCGGGTGCGGGCGGCGGAGGCGGAGCGGGGACGCATGCCCGCGAGCGTAGCGGGACGGCACGCGCGCGATCATCGTGGGACCGGGTCACTACGCTGGTGCCATGGCCTCCCGCACCGCCTCTCCACCGCCCTCGCCCGCCCCGTCCCCCGCCGCTGCCCGCGGCGCCCTGGACCGGTACTTCCGCATCACCGAGCGCGGCTCGTCGGTGGGCCAGGAGTTCCGCGGCGGCCTCGCCACGTTCCTGGCGATGAGCTACATCGTGGTGCTGAACCCGCTGATCCTGTCCGGGCCCGACTCGGCCGGGAACACCCTGGGCATCCCCGCCGTGGCCGCCGTCACCGCGCTCGTGGCGGGCGTCATGACCATCGTCATGGGCGTGTGGGCGCGGCACCCGTTCGCGGTGGCCGCGGGCCTGGGCGTCTCCGCGTTCGTCTCCATCACCATCGCCACGACGCCGGGGCTCACCTGGCCCCAGCTGATGGGCCTCGTCACCCTCGCCGGTCTCGTGATGCTGCTGCTCGTGGTGACCGGCTTCCGCCGTGCCGTGTTCGACGCGGTCCCGGAGGCGCTGAAGTCCGGCATCGTGGTGGGCATCGGCCTGTTCATCGCACTGATCGGCCTCGTCAACGCCGGGTTCGTGCGGCGGCTGCCGGACGCCGCCGACACCACGGTCCCGGTGGGCCTGGGCACGGGCGGCGAGCTCGAGGGCTGGCCCGTGCTGGTCTTCGTCGTCGGGCTGCTGCTGACCGCGGTCCTCGTGATCCGCAAGGTGCGCGGCGCCATCCTGATCGGCATCGTCGCGGCGACGATCCTCGCCAACGTGCTGGAGGCCGTGTTCCACATCGGCCCCTCCGTGGACGCCGACGGGAACGCCGTGCCCACCGGCTGGTCCCTGATCGCCCCCTCCCTGCCCGAGTGGACCGCCCCGGACCTGCACCTGCTCGGCAGCGTGGACCTGTTCGGCGCCTTCACCTCCGTGGGCGGGCTGATGGCCTCCCTGCTCGTGTTCGCGATCCTGCTCTCCGTGTTCTTCGACGCGATGGGCGTCTCCGTGGGCCTGGCCCGCGAGGCCGGCACCGTGAACCCGGACGGCTCCATCCCCGACCTGAACCGGGTGCTCGCCGCGGACGCGCTCGCGGTCACGGTGGGCGGTGGCGCCTCCGGCTCGGCGCACCAGATCTTCGTGGAGTCCGGCACCGGCATCGGCGAGGGCGCCCGGACCGGCCTGGCCTCCGTGTTCACCGGCCTGTTCTTCCTCGCGGCCGTGTTCCTCTCCCCGCTCATCCACCTCGTGCCGTTCGAGGCCGTGGCCCCCGCGCTCGTGGTGGTCGGGTTCATGATGTGCCAGCACGTGGTGCAGATCGACTGGTCCGACCCGGGCGCAGCCTTCCCCGCGTTCCTCACGTTCATCCTCATGCCGTTCACCTACTCGATCGTCAACGGCATCGGCGCCGGCGTGGTGGCCTACGCGGTGATCCGCACGGGCCAGGGCCGCGGCCGCGAGGTGCACCCGCTGCTGTGGTTCGTGGCACTCGCGTTCGTCGCGTACTTCGGGCTCGGCGTGGTCCGGGCAGCGCTCGGCCTGAACTGACCCGCCGCCCCCGACGGCGGCGCACCGGACCGGTGCGCCGCCGTCGTCGTGTGCGGCGCGGGGTGTCGTCAGCGCCGGAAGGCGGCGGACCGCTGCGCGAACTCGGCCGAGCGGATCAGCTCCACCTGGTCCCGCGCCTCACGCTCGAGCGCGCGCCCCACGACCTCCGCGTCGGCCGCGTTGAGGGCGGCCTTGGCCAGCGCGACCGCACGGCGGGGACGCTCGGCCACCGCGTCGGCGAGGGCGTGGGCGACGCCGGCGAGGTCCGGCCCGGGGACCACGCGGGAGAACAGCCCCGCGGCCCGAGCCTCCTCCGCCCCGAGGCGCCGCCCCGTCAGGGCCATCTCCGCGGCCAGCGCCCGGCCGACGGCCCGCGCGATGGTGACGGAGCTGCCGCCGTCCGGCACCAGGCCGATGCCCGTGAACGGCAGCAGGAGGTACGCGTCGTCGGCGGCGACCGCGAGGTCGGCGGCGGCCGCCAAGGCCGCGCCGTAGCCCACGGCCGGACCGTTGACGGCCGCGATGACCGGCACGTCCACCGCCCGGATCGTCTCGACGACACGGTTGGCCGCGCGCATCGCCGCCTCCGGATCGAGGTCGTCCCGGAGATCGGCTCCCGCGCAGAAGGCCCGTCCTCGGCCGGTGAGGATGACGGCGCGGATCGCCGGGTCCCGACCGGCCTCCCCCAGCGCGGTGTGCAGCGCCTCCATGGCGGTCGGCGTGACGGCGTTGAGCCGATCCGGGCCGTCCAGGGTCAGGACGAGGGCGGTGTCGTGACGTTCGGTGGCCACCCTGGTGCCGGTCATGCCCGCCTCCCGGCCGGGGCCTCGGACCGCATCTCGAGGTAGGCCGCCATCTCCATGGTCAGCACCTCCTTGCCCTCCTGGTTGAGGGCGCGCACGTCGAACACCACGAGTCCGCGGCGCCACTCTGGCTCCAGACGCACGTCGATGACGCGGCTGTGTCCGGAGAGGACGTCCCCCGGGCGCACCGGCCGCCGGAACCGCAGGCGGTCGATGCCCTGCCCGGCGATCACGTTCCAGTGCTCGCGGCGTCCCAGCACCTGGAGGCGCTGGAGGATCGCCAGGGTGTGGAGGCCGCTGGCGATCAGGCCTCCGTAGCGGCCCCCCGTCTCGGCGTGCCCGGGGTCGATGTGGATGTCCTGCGGGTCCCAGTGGGATGCGAACGCGATGACCTCCTGCTCCGTCACCTCGTACGTGCCGAGGTCGCATTCCTCGCCCACAGTGAAGTCCTCTGCGTGCCGCCCGTCTGTCGCCTGGGCCGTCATGCCCGGCCTCCTCTCGCTGTTTCGTCTTCCGCCGCCTGGACACGGACGACCACCGCCGGCCGGGCGGCGTCGCGGTCGACCGCGTCGACGATCCGGTCCACCAGCGGCTCGAAGAAGAGCTCGCCGAGCATGCGCATGATCATCGACACCACCTGCGGCACCTCGTCCCGCCGGCCGCTGATGAGCCCCGCGGCACGCAGCTGGCGCACCTGCTCGCGGGCGAGCGCCGTGAGCTTCTCCACGAGCTGGGAGTCGGCGGCCGGCTCGCCCAGCAGCACATGGCGCCGGACGTACTCGAGGACGTCGGGACGGGCCCGGAGCATCTCAGCCACCGCGGCGTCCCGACGGAGGGTCACGTCTCGAGCCGTCCCCTCCGCGGGGACGGACGCGATCGCGGCCGCGAAATCGTCGGCGACCGCGGCGTCCACCTCCCGATGCAGCCCGGCCTTGGAGCCGTAGTGATGCGTGATCAGGCCGACGGTCACGGACGCCTCCTCGGCGATGGCACGCATCGAGGTCCCCTCGACGCCGTGATGCGCGAAGAGCCGGAGGGCGGCGTGTCGGATGCGGGCCTTGCCCGTGAGGTCCGATGCCGGGGCGTCCATCCCCGCCCCTCCGGGACCGTTCCGTGCGTCGATCGTCACCGTTGCTCCTCTCTCGAGCCCCGCGAGGCCGGGGGCTGCCGCCCGTCGGTGATGACGGCGGATCTCATCCTGCCATTGCACATTCGCACAGTCGACTATACATTCGTACAACATCGCCCCGATGCGATGCAGATCACATCCCAGTGGACCGAGAGGAGGGCACCCGTGCAGCCCATCGATCAGACGACGTCCGGCCCCGCCACATCCGTGGGCGAGCGGCCCCTGGCCGGGATCCGCGTCGTCTCCGTGGCCGTGAACCTGCCCGGCCCCCTCGCAGCGGCCCGGCTCGCCGAATTCGGAGCCGAGGTCGTGAAGATCGAACCGCCGACGGGCGATCCGCTCGCCGCCGCTGCCCCGCAGTGGTACGCCGAACTCATCGCCGGCCAGCGCGTCCTGACCCTGGACCTGAAGACCGGTCCCGGGCAGGACCACCTCGCGACCCTCCTGGAGGGCGCTGACCTGCTGCTCAGCTCGCTGCGCCCGTCCGCGGCCGACCGTCTCGGCCTACCTGCCTCGGCGCATGCCGCGGGAGCCGTGTTCCTGGAGGTCGTGGGACACGACGGTGACGACGCCGACCTGCCGGGCCACGACCTGACCTACCAGGCCGCCGCCGGCACCCTCGACGCCCCCCGGATGCCGCTCGTGCCCGTGGCCGACCTGCTCGGCGGGGAGCGGGCCGTCTCCGCCGCGCTCGCCGCGCTGCGCAGCCGAGACCACGGGGGCCCGGCCACCCGCGTCCGCGTGACGCTCGAGGACGCCGCCAGGGCCGCCGCGGCCCCGGTGCGGCGGGGCCTGCTCGGCCCGGGCGGCCCGCTCGGCGGAGACCTGCCCACCTATTCCCTCTACGCCAGCGCCGACGGCCATGTGGCCGTCGCCGCGGTCGAGCCCCATTTCGCCGCCCGCCTGGCGGAGCACATCGGCTCGACCCGGGACGAGATCGCCCGCACGATCCTCACCCGTCCCGGAGCCGAGTGGGAGCGGATCGCTAACGAGCTCGACCTGCCGCTCGCCGTCGTCCGTCCCCCTCGCTGACCCCGCCGTCCGTCCTCAGGAGCACATCATGGCCACCCTCCCCAGCGTCCTCGCCACCACGGCCCGCCGCGTCCCCCAGCACCCCGCCCTGAAATGGGGCGATTCCTCGCTCACCTATGCCGACCTCGATGCGACCGTGGACCGGCTCGCCGGTGAACTCATCTCCCGAGGACTGCGCCCGGGCGACCGCGTCGTCCTCGTGGCCGGCAACACCCCCGAATTCGTGATCGGCCTCTACGGAGCGTTGCGGGCGGGTGCGATCGTCGCCCCCGTCAACCCGCGCTCCGCGCGTCCTGAACTCGAGCACTTCCTCGCCGACACCGAGGCGCGGATGCTCCTCGTCGACCCGACCGTCGGCGAGGGTGTCCAGGCCCTGGCCGCAGCGGACTCGGGGCCGGCCCAGCTCCTCGCGCTCGGCGCTCTCGACGGCTTCGACGACGTCCTCGCCGCGGCCGACGGCCGGCCTGAAGGAGCCGTCGCCCATCCGGACCTGGCCGAGGACGACGACGCCCTCATCATCTACACCTCCGGCACGACGGGACGGCCGAAGGGCGCCCTCTTCGACCACCACCGCGTGCTGTGGGTGGGCCAGAACATGATCATGGGCCTGGGCATGCGGGTCGGCGAGACGATGGTGCACGTGGCGCCGCTGTACCACTCCGCCGCCCTCAACCTCCTGCTGTTCAGCGGCGTGATGCTGGGCGCCACCCACGTCCTGCTCCCGGCCTTCGACCCCGACGAGGTCATCGCGACGCTCGAGCGGGAGAGGGCCACCATCTTCTTCGGCGTCCCCACGATGCTCGCCTACATGCTGCGCAGCCCGAGGATGGCCGCCAGCGATCTGTCCCACCTGCGCGGCATCCTCTACGGCGCCGCCCCGATGCCGGCGAGCACGGCCGAGGCGCTCGTGGCCGCGCTGCCTCACGTCCACATCATCCAGGCGTGCGGCCAGACCGAGGGCGGTCCGGGCGGGATCTTGCTCACCCATGAGGAGGTCATGGCGAAGCCACACACGAGCGGGCGCATGGCCATGCCCAACACGGAGGTGCGCGTCGTCGACGCGGACGGCCGCGACGTCGGCCCTGGGGAGGTCGGCGAGATGATCATGCGGGGCGAGACCATGATGAAGGGGTATTGGCGGAACCCCGAGGCCACGGCGGTCACGGTCGTCGACGGCTGGGTCCACACGGGCGACCTCACCCGGGTCGACGAGGAGGGCTTCCTCACCGTGGTCGACCGCCTCAAGGACCTCATCATCACGGGCGGGCGCAACGTGTACTCCGCCGAGGTGGAGAACTCGTTGGCCGGCTGCCCGGGCGTCGCCGAACTGGCGATCATCGGACGCCCCCATCCCGACTACGGGGAGAGCATCGTCGCCGTCGTCGCCCCGATGCCCGGCGCGACCGTGTCCCTCGAGGCGCTGCGGGACTACGGCGAAGGCCGCCTCTCGCACTACAAGCTCCCGCACGAGCTGGTGGTGCGCGAGATCCCCCGCAACCTCTCCGGGAAGATCCTCAAGCACCGCCTGCGGGCCGACCTCACCGAGCCCGGCGACCCCGCCTGAGCCGGGCCCCTCCGTCCCACCAGACCTCACCCGTGAAGGAGAACCCATGAGCACCGCCCCTTCCAGCCGAGACGCCGTGATCGTCGACGCCGTCCGCACCCCCGTGGGCCGCCGCGGCGGCGCCCTGCGCGACTGGCATCCCCTGGACCTGCTCGCGCACACGCTCGACCACCTCGTCCGCCATTCCGGGGCCGACGCCGACGCCCTGGACGACCTGATCGCCGGCTGCGCGCTCCAGCGCGGCGAGCAGGCGGGCAACGTGGCCCGCAACGCGCTGCTCGGCGCCGGCCTGCCGATCGGCCTGCCCGGCACCACGATCGACCGCCAGTGCGGCTCCGGCCAACAGGCCGTGCACTTCGCCGCCCAGGGCGTCCGGTCCGGCGAATACGACTGGGCGATCGGCTGCGGCGTGGAGTCCATGTCCCGGGTGGACCTCGGCCCGCTCTTCGCCCCGGGCGGCCCCCGCGGCGAGTGGTACGGCACGCGTTCCCTGGCCCGTTTCGAAGGTAACCTCCCCGCCCAGGGGCCGTCCGCGGAGCTCATCGTGGAGAAGTGGGGCCTCACGCGCGAACGGCTCGACGCCTACAGCGTCCAGAGCCACCGCCGCGCCGCCGAAGCCACCCGGGAAGGCCGCTTCACGGATTCCCTCGTGCCGATCGACGGGCTCGACCGCAATGGCGACACCGTGGCACTCACCGCCGACGAAGGCATCCGTGCGGACGTCGATCCGCAGAAGGTGGCCGCGCTCGCCCCCGTGTTCTCGCCCGACGGCGCCATCACGGCGGGGAACTCCTCCCAGCTCAGCGACGGCGCCGCCGCCCTCCTCGTTGCCGAACGCGGCGCCGCCGAGGCCGCCGGGCTGCGCCCCAAGGCCCGCATCGTCAGCATGGCGGTGGCGGCGGACGACCCGGTGCTCCAGTTCACAGCGATCCTCGCCGCGGCCCGCCGCGCCCTGGACCAGGCCGGACTGGACATCACGGACATCGACCTCGTCGAGGTGAACGAGGCGTTCGCCCCCGTCCCCCTGATCTTCATGGACGAGTTCGGCTACCCGGAGGACCAGCTCAACGTGAACGGCGGCTCCATCGCGATCGGCCACCCGCTCGGCTCGACCGGCGCCCGGCTGCTCACTCAGCTCACCGACGAGCTCCACCGCCGTCAGGCCCGGTACGGGCTGCTGACGGTCTGCGAGGGCGGCGGCATGGCCAACGCCACCATCCTCGAGCGCCTCTGAGCGCCCCGACCAACGGAACCCTCCCAGGACCAGAACCAGGAGCATCACATGCAGATCAAGGACCGCACCTTCCTCGTCACCGGCGGCGCGTCCGGCCTCGGCGAGGCCACGACCCGCGCGCTGCTCGACCGCGGCGGGCACGTGGTGGTGGCCGACCGCGCCGGAACCGCGCCCGAGGGCGCCGTCTTCGTCGAGGCAGACGTCACCGACGCCGTCCAGGTCGCGCACGCCGTGGCGGAGGCGACCCGCCAGCCGGGGCCGCTGTCCGGCGTCGTGAACTGCGCCGGCATCGGCTCGGCCGCCAAGGTGATCTCCCGCGACGGCCCCCAGCCGCTGGCGGACTTCGAACGGATCGTCGGGGTGAACCTCATCGGCACCTTCAACATCATCCGCCTCGCGGCCGCGGCGATGGCCGAGAACGAGCCGGACGACGATGGCGGCCGCGGCGTCATCGTCAACACGGCCTCCGTGGCCGCCTACGAGGGACAGGTGGGCCAGGCCGGGTACTCAGCGTCGAAGGGGGGCGTGGTGGCGATGACGCTGCCGATCGCCCGTGAGCTCGCAGCCTACGGAATCCGCGTGAACACGATCGCGCCCGGACTCTTCCTCACGCCGATGATGCACCAGCTGCCGGAGAAGGCCCGTGCCTCCCTCGGGGAGCAGGTGCCCTATCCCTCCCGCCTCGGCGATCCGGCCGAATACGCGCATCTGGTCACCCACATCGTGGAGAACCAGATGCTCAACGGCGAGACCATCCGCCTCGACGGCGCCATCCGCATGGCGCCCCGCTGATCCTGACCACTTCTGGAGGAACCATGAGCACCGCGCCCCGCCGCCGCGTCACCGGATACCCCTCGACCTCGGGGGACGACGTCCAGCTGAACACCACCACCCTCATCCGACACGCCGCCCGGACCCACGGCGACCAGGAGATCGTCTATCGCACCCCGGACGGGGGGTGGGACCGCTACACGTACGCCGAGGCCTACGAACGGATCCGCCGCGCCGCGAACGCCATGACCGGCCTCGGCGTCAGCCCCGGCGACCGCGTGGGCGTCATCGACTGGAACAGTCGGCGACACTACGAGCTCTACTGGGCGATCCCCGGCATCGGCGCGACGATGGTCCAGGTGAATCTCCGCCTCGCACCCGAAGACCTCGTCCACGTCCTCACGGACAGCGGGTGCACCACGGTGTTCGTGGACGAGTCCCTGCTGCGCCACGCCGAGGTCATCGCCCCGCGTCTGCCGGAGGTGACCACGTGGGTGGTGATGACGGACCGCCCCCTGTCCGAGATCGAGACGACGCTGCCGGGCGTGCGGCACTACGAGGACCTCCTGGCCTCGGCCTCCCCGGACGTCGACTGGCCGGAGGTCGAGGAGACCTCCGCCTACGGCGCGTGCTACACCACCGGCACGACCGGCCGGCCGAAGGGGGTGTTCTACTCGCACCGCGCGATCGTGCTGCACTCGTATGCCCTGGCCGCCTCGATCGGCATGACGCTCCGGGACGCCACCATGATCATCACCCCCATGTTCCACGGCCAGGCCTGGGGCCTCCCGCAGGCCGCCACCCTGATGGCGAACAAGATCGTCCTCCCCGGCCGCTACATGGCGGAGGACACCGCCCCCCTGACCGACGCCCTCATCGCCGAAGAGGTGACGATCACCAGCGGCGCCCCCGCCATCTTCCAGCCGATGCTCGCCTACATCGAGACCCTGGACGAGAAGCCGGACCTGAGCCGGCTGCGCATGATCTCCGGGGCGACCGAGCCGTCGTTGTCGCTCATGCGGGGATTCCGCGACCTCACGGGCGCGGAGGTGGTCCATGCCTACGGCGCCACCGAGACCACTCCCCTGGTCACGGTGAACCGCTACAAGCCGGGTGTGCTCGCCCGCCTCGACGAGCCCGCCCTGATGGACCTCAAACGCAAGCAGGGCCTGCCGTTGACCAACGTGGACCTGCGGATCGTCGGGCCGGGTGATGAAAACCTGCCCTTCGACGGCGTCAGCCAGGGGGAGATCTGCGTGCGCGGGCCGTGGGTCACGACGGGGTACCACGGCATGAGCGAGGCCGACGCCGAGGGCCGGTTCCTCGACGGCTACTGGCGCAGCGGCGACGTCGGCACCGTCGACTCGGACGGCTACCTCAAGGTCACCGATCGCCTCAAGGACGTCATCAAGTCCGGCGGCGAGTGGATCTCGTCGATCGACATGGAGAACCTGCTGACGAGCCATCCGGCCATCACGGAAGCCGCGGTCGTCGGGCTGCCCCACCCCAAGTGGCAGGAGCGCCCATACGTACAGGTGATGCTTCGTCCTGGAGCGACGATCACGCTCGCCGAGGTCCACGAGCACCTGAGCGGGGCGTTCGCCTCGTGGCAGCTCCCGGAGCGCGTGGACGTGGTCACGGAGCTCCCCCGCACCAGTGTCGGGAAGATCGACAAGAAGACGATCCGCGGCCGGCACACGGACCTCTATGCGGACGCGTCGGAGGCCGCCCGCCCCGGCGGCGGGGCCGGCGACGTCGAGGAAGGCGGCCGAGCATGACCCGCGACATCATCCGGACCGAGCGCATCGGCCCCGTCACCGTGATCCACCTGCAGGACGACCGGGCCCTGAACGCGTTGGGGTCGGCGCTCGTGGCCGGCCTCGCCGATGCCCTCGAGCACGCCCAGCAGGACCCGGAGGTGCGCGCCGTTGTGATCACCGGCTCCGACCGCGCGTTCTGTGCCGGTGCACACATCCCGGAGGTGCTCGCCCTCCGCGAGGCCCTCACCGCCGACCCGGACGCCGAGGTCTACCTCGACCGGCTGTTCGACCTGCTCGCCGCGAGCCCCCAGCCGGTGATCGCCGCGGTGCGCGGACTCGCCCTCGGCGGTGGCTGCGAGCTGGCCCTGGCCTGCGACCTCGTCGTCGCCGGGGAGTCCGCGTCCTTCGGACTGCCCGAGGTCCGGCTCGGCGTCATCCCCGGCGCCGGCGGCACACAGCGGCTCGTCCACGCGATCGGCAAGGCCAAGGCCACGCGGATGCTCATGACCGGTGAGTCGGTCGACGCTGCGTGGGCCGAGTCCGCGGGCCTGGTCGCCGAGGTCGCGGCGGACGAGGACGTCGTCGCCCGTGCGGTCGACATCGCCCGGCGCGCCGCGGACAACGCGCCAGGCGCGGTCCGCCTCGCCGTCGGCTGTGCCCGCCGCGCCCAGGACCTGTCGTTGACCGACGGCCTGGCCCACGAGCGCCGGGCCTTCCTGGAGGCGCTGGCCTCCGACGACGCCGCCGAAGGGATGAGCGCATTTGCGCAGAAGCGGCGCCCCGTCTTCGGTTCCCGCTGACCGACACCGACACACTGAGACACCGAGGAGAACACCATGATCCTGGATTCGTACCGATCCCCCTGGCTGACGGAGGACGCGGAGGCCCTGCTCGAGCACTGCCGCGACTTCCTGGCCCGCGAGGTCGTCCCCCACGAGGAGCGTTGGGCCGAGCAGCACGGGGTGGACCGCGACCTGTGGACCAAGGCCGGAGAGGCCGGCCTGCTGTGTCCCTCCCTGCCGGAGGAGTACGGCGGGGCCGGCGGCACCTTCGCGCTCGAGGCCGCGATCCTCACCGAACAGGGTCGCTGCTTCGACGACGCGTGGGGATTCAGCATCCACTCCCCGATCGTCGCGCACTACATCCTGGCGTACGGCACCGAGGAGCAGAAGCAGCGGTGGTTGCCCGGGCTGGCCTCGGGAGAGCTGGTCGGGGCGATCGCCATGACCGAGCCCAACACCGGGTCGGATCTGCAGGCGGTCCGCACGCGCGCCACCCGCGACGGGGACCACTACGTGATCAACGGTTCCAAGACCTTCATCTCGAACGCCACGCACTGCGGCCTGCTGCTCATCGTGGCGCGGACGGGAGACGAGCCCGGTGGCCGCGGTCTGTCCCTGATCGTCGCGGAGACGGACGGCCTCGAGGGCTTCGAGCGCGGCCGGGTCCTGAAGAAGATCGGTCAGCACGGCCAGGACACCCGCGAACTCTCCTTCTCGGACATGCGGGTCCCCGTGTCCCACCTGCTCGGCCCGGACGAGGGCCAGGGCTTCGTGCAGCTCATGGCCCAGCTGCCTCAGGAACGGCTCACCCTGGCGGTGCTGGCCGCGGGCGTGTGCGAGGCCGCCGTGCGCGAGACCATCCGGTACACCAAGGAGCGTCACGCGTTCGGCGAACCGCTGATGTCCTTCCAGAACACGCAGTTCGTCCTGGCGGAGTGCGTCGCGGACACGCTGGCGACCCGGACCCTCGTGGACCAGTGCATCGTCGCCCACGTGGACGGCACGCTGACCGCCGCAGACGCCTCCATGGTGAAGTTCTTCGCCAGCGACATGCAGAACAAGGTGGTCGACCGCTGCCTGCAGCTCTTCGGCGGGTACGGGTACATGGAGGAGTACCCGATCGCCCGGGCGTTCACGGGCGCCCGCGTGCAGAAGATCTACGGCGGCACCAACGAGATCATGAAGATGCTCGTGGCCCGGGCACTCTGAGCCACACCCCCGCCACCCCCGACGGCGGCGCACCGGACCGGTGCGCCGCCGTCGTCGTGTGCGGCGCGGGGGTGTCGGCCCCGCCCCGCGCGGCGTGATGGGATGGGCCGCATGCCCCAGACCACGTCGCACGCCCCCGTCCCGCCGTCCGCCTGCGCCGAGCCCGTGACCCGCCGCCACCACGGCCACACGTTCCAGGACGACTTCGAGTGGCTGCGCGGCAAGGCGGAGCCCCGCGTGCTCGAGCACCTGGCCGCCGAGAACGCGTACACCGAGGCCGTGACCGCGGACCAGGCGCCGCTGCGCGAGGCGATCGTCGGCGAGATCAAGGCCCGCACGGTGGAGACGGACCGCTCCGTGCCCGCCCGCCGGGACGGGTGGTGGTACTTCGTGCGCACCCGCGAGGGCGCCGAGTACCCGATCCACTGCCGCGTGCCCGCACGCGACACCGGCGACCTCGAGGCCGACTGGACCCCGCCCGTCATCACCCCGGACGCCGCCCTGCCGGGCGAGCAGGTGATCCTGGACGGCAACGCCGAGGCCGAGGGCCACCCGTTCTTCGCGCTCGGCGGCCTGCACATCAGCCCGGACGCCACCCGGGTGGCCTACGCCGTGGACCACACCGGCGACGAGCGCTTCACCCTGCGCGTGCGCGAGATCGCCACGGGCGAGGACCTGCCGGACGCGGTCGAGAACGTGGCCCACGGCGTCCGCTTCGACCGCTCGGGCACCCGCGTGTTCTACACCGTGTGGGACGACTCGTGGCGGCCGTACCAGGTCAAGGCCCACGTGCTCGGCACCGACCCGGCCGAGGACGTGATCCTGCACGAGGAGGCCGACCCGGGCATGTGGACCGGCTTCGAGGGCGTGGCCGACCGCACCCAGCTGCTGATCGGCGTCGGCAACTCGGAGGTCTCCGAGACCCTCGTGGTCGACCTGCCGGAGGACCCCGCCGCGCCCCTGCCGGCCCCGCGCGTGCTGATCCCCCGCGCGTGGCGGATGCTCGCCGACGTCGAGCCCGTCACCGACGCCGACGGCGTCCGCCGGCTGCTCGTGGTCCACGACCGCGCCCTGGACGACGACGGCGCCCCCGTCGCCGCGCCCAACGGGATGCTCTCGGTGGTCGCCGAGGCGGACGTCGCCGACCGCGGCGCCTGGCGCACCGTCGTGCCGCACCGCGAGGACGTGAAGGTCGACGGTGTCATGGTCACCCTGACCCACGCCGCCCTGGCCGTGCGCCGGGAGACGACCCCGCGCGTCGTCGTCACCGAGCTGGACGCCGTGCTGGCCGGGCAGGCCGCGCACTGGCGCGAGCCCGCGTTCGACGAGGAGCTCTACGCGTGCCATCTGTCCGCGACGGCGGCCGAGTCCCCGTTCCTGCGGCTGGCCTACACGTCCTGGATCACGCCCGCGCGCGTGCTGGACGTCTCGGCGGCGACGGGCGAGGTGCACCTGCGCCGCGAGACGGAGGTGCCCGGCTACGACCCGGCCGACTACGTGGCCGAGCGCGTGTGGGCGCCGGCGTCCGAGCCGTCGTCGGTGACCGGGGAGGACGTGCGGATCCCCGTCACCGTGATCCGGCGCCGCGACGTGAAGCCGGACGGGACGGCCCCGTGCGTGGTGTACGGCTACGGCTCCTACGAGATGTCCATGGACCCCGTGCTGGGTGTGGCCCGGCTGTCCCTGCTGGACCGGGGCGTGGTGTTCGCGGTCGCGCACGTGCGCGGCGGCGGCGAACTGGGCCGGCGCTGGTACGAGGACGGCAAGAAGCTGGCCAAGCGGCACTCCTTCACGGACTTCGTGGACGCCACCCGGCACCTCGTGGACCTCGGCTGGGCGGACCCGGCGCGTGTGGCCTGCATGGGCGGCTCGGCCGGCGGCCTGCTCATGGGCGCGGTGCTGAACCTCGCGCCGGAGCTGTACCGGGCGTGCCTGGCGGTGGTGCCGTTCGTGGATGCGCTCACCACCATCCTCGACCCGGAGCTGCCGCTGTCCGCGCTCGAGTGGGAGGAGTGGGGCAACCCGATCGAGGACGCGGCCGTGTACGAGGCCATGCGCGCCTACACCCCGTACGAGAACGTGCGGGCGGTGGACTACCCGGCGATCGCCGCGGTCACCAGCCTGCACGACACCCGCGTGCTCTACGTGGAGCCCGCCAAGTGGGTGGCGCAGCTGCGCCGCACCGTCACCTCGGACCAGGCGAGGCCGCTGGCCGACGGCGGCGCGCCCGTGCTGCTGCGCACCGAGATGGACGGTGGGCACGGGGGCGCCTCCGGCCGGTACCAGGGCTGGGAGGACACCGCGTGGGAGTACGCGTTCCTGCTCACGGCGCTGGGGGCGACGGCGCGGATCGACTGAGCCGGGGCGGGGCCCCGGCAGCCCGCGCAGCCGTCGATGCGCTGGTGCGCCGCGCGCGTGAACCAGAGAGTACTGCTGTCAGAACGGCCCTGGGACGACCGAATTGTCTGGCTCGCGGAGGAGGCGGGCGGCTCGCCCCCGGCTCGCCCGGCGGGCCTAGATGTTGTGGGTCATGAGGTTCTTGACATCCGTACCGGGCTGAGATGAGACGAGTGGGCCCCGCCCCGCAGGATGGAAGTTCCTACACCACCCACCTGCCAGAAGAGACCCACTCATGACTCACGCTAACGCACCCCTGACCCCGACCGGCCGGCTGCGCATGGTCCAACGCCACCTGCACGACGGGATCCCGCAAGCACACGTGGCAGCCGAGTTCCGCGTGAGCCGGCCCACGGTGGCCACCTGGGTCGCCCGCTACCGCGCCCAGGGAGAAGCCGGCCTTCAGGACCTGCCCAGCCGGCCGCACCGTTCACCTGCCCAGCTCGATCCGGTCCTGGTCGCCCAGATCCACGCCCTGCGGCGGGAGCGCAAGTGGTCCGCACGGCGCATCCATCACCACCTCGCCTCCGAAGGCCACCAGCTGTGCCTGCGCACCGTGGGGAGGTGGCTGCACCGACTCGGGATCTCCCGCCTACGGGACCTGACCCCGGCCGGAGAAGACCTGCGCCAACGACCCCAGAAGATCACCGCCCGCGGCCCGGGGCACATGGTGCACCTGGACGTGAAGAAAATCGGGCGCATCCCCGAGGGGGGAGGCTGGCGTGCTCACGGCCGGGACTCCGAGAACGCGCGAGCGGCCAAACGCGGGCCTGGCCGACGGGTCGGGTACACCTACCTGCACTCGGCGATCGACGGGTACACCCGCCTGGCGTACACCGAAGCGTTGGAGGACGAGAAGGCGGTGACCACGATCGGGTTCTTCTGCCGGGCGAGGGCGTTCTTCGCCGCCCACGGCATCACCGTGGACCGGGTGATCACGGACAACGGCAACAACTACCGGGCCGTGGACTTCACCCGGAAGGTGGTCTCGCTCGGGGGCCGGCACCACCGGATCCGCCCATACACCCCGCGTCACAACGGGAAGGTCGAGCGGTACAACCGGCTGATGGTGGACGAGGTCCTCTACGCCCGCCCGTACTCCTCAGAGACGGCCCGGCGTGAGGCGTTGGCAGTGTGGGTGAACCACTACAACTACCATCGGCCTCATACCTCCTGCGGAGACGCTCCTCCGGCCTCACTGGCACCGACCCGAGTCAACAACGTCATGCCCTCCTACACCTAGACTCGGGCCCCATGAGCACCCCGCAGCCCGACGCCGCCCGCCCCGACCGTGACCGCCTCCCCGAGCAGGTCTCCGACCTCTTCGACCCCGTGCGCTGGCGCGTGGTCGAGGGCTTCGACTTCGAGGACCTGACCTACCACCGCCAGGTGGAGCGCGACGCCGACGGCCGCTGGGTGCGCGACCTGCCGACGGTGCGCATCGCCTTCGACCGCCCCGAGGTCCGCAACGCGTTCCGCCCCGGTACCGTGGACGAGCTCTACCGCGCCCTCGACCACGCCCGCATGACCCCGGACGTGGGCACGGTGCTGCTCACCGGCAACGGCCCCTCCCCCAAGGACGGCGGCCACGCGTTCTGCTCCGGCGGGGACCAGCGCATCCGAGGCCGCGACGGCTACCGCTACGCCGAGGGGGAGACGGCCGAGACCATCGACCCGGCCCGCGCCGGACGCCTCCACATCCTCGAGGTCCAGCGCCTGATGCGCACCTCCCCCAAGGCGATCATCGCCGTCGTGAACGGCTGGGCGGCCGGCGGCGGCCACTCACTCCACGTGGTCGCGGACCTCACCCTGGCCTCCCGCGAGCACGGGAAGTTCAAGCAGACGGACGCCACCGTGGGCTCCTTCGACGCCGGCTACGGCTCGGCCCTGCTCGCCCGGCAGGTGGGCCAGAAGCGCGCCCGCGAGATCTTCTTCACGGCGCGCGAGTACTCGGCCGAGGAGATGGTGGCCATGGGCGCCGTCAACGAGGCCGTGGACCACGAGCGCCTCGAGGAGGTCGCCCTCGAGTACGCCGCGGACATCAACCGTCAGTCCCCGCAGGCCCTGCGCATGCTCAAGTTCGCGTTCAACCTTCCCGACGACGGCATGGCCGGCCAGCAGGTCTTCGCCGGCGAGGCCACGCGCATGGCCTACATGACGGACGAGGCCGTGGAGGGCCGGGACGCGTTCCTGCAGAAGCGCGACCCGGACTGGTCCGCCTTCCCGTACCACTTCTGACCGACCACCACGGCAGGACGGGGACCCGCCCATGCTCGCACTGCTCAACGACCAGCCCATCCTCGTCCTCATGGCCACCGTCGCCCTGGGCGCCGCCGTCGGCACCATCCCCCTGGGCAAGATCCGCCTCGGCGCCTCGGGAGCACTGTTCGTGGGCCTGCTCGTCGGGGCGGTGCTGCCCGACGTCGGCGACCGGCTGGCCCTGTTCCAGAGCTTCGGCCTGGCCCTGTTCGCCTACCTGATCGGGCTCGGCGCCGGCAAGGTGTTCTTCCGGGACCTGCGCCGCAACCTGCCCCTGATGCTGGCCGCCGTCGTCGTGGTGATCCTCACCGCCTTCACGGTGCACCCGCTGGCCGCGCTGCTCAACCTGGACCTGCCGACGGCGATCGGCGTGTGGACGGGTTCGCTCACCGCGACGCCGGCGATGGCGCTGGCGAACCAGCTCACCGGCGGGCAGGCCCCGGCCGTGGGCTACGGGCTGTCCTACCTGGTGGGCGTGGTCGGCACCATCATCGCGATCACCCTGCTCGCCGCCCGCCCGTGGAACAGTTCCCCACGCGATCCGGCGCCGGTGACCGACGGCAAGCTGCGCTTCACCGCTGCGGTCGCCACCTCCGCGATCGCCGTGCGGGAGATCCCCGGGATCTCCGAGGGGCTGGTGCGCGTGGTGGCGCTGCGCCACGGCGGCGTGGCCCGGATCGCCGGCTCCGCCGACCGGATCGAACCCGGGGACGAGGTCGTCCTGGACGGCACGGAGCAGAACATCGACGCGGCCGTGGAGGCCTTCGGCCGCCGCACCGGCGCCGACCCGGCGCGGGTGATGAACCCGCTGCAGACCTCCATGGTCATCGTCACGGCCCGCGCCCTGGCCGATCTCCGCCTGGGCACGCTGTCCCTGCGCGAGCGCTTCGGCACCGACGTCGCCCGGCTGCGGCGCGACGACGTCGAGTCGCTGGCCACCCCGCAGACCGAGCTCAAGGTCGGCGACCGGGTGCTCATCGTGACCACCGCGCCGCGGATGGAGGCGGTGCGCGACTTCTTCGGCAACTCGACCCGCGGGCTCTCGAACCTGGACTGGATCTCCCTGGGCACGGGCATGGCGCTGGGCTACCTGCTGGGCATGGTGACGATCCCGCTTCCGGGCGGGGCCTCCTTCTCCCTCGGCCCGGCGGCCGGGTGCATCCTCGTCGGCCTCGCCCTCGGTGCGATCGGCCGAACGGGACCCACGGTGTGGGAGCCGTCCACGGAGATCGCGCTGACGCTGCGGCAGTTCGGCCTCATGCTCTTCCTGGGCGTGGTGGGCCTGGCCGCCGGCCCGGCGTTCATCGAGACGGTGTTCACCCGGGTCGGCGGGCTGGCCATCCTGATGTCCGCCGTGCTCACCGCGCTGACCGCGGCCCTGCTCATCGCCGCGGCACGGCTGCTGGGGCAGTCCGTGGATCGCACCTACGGGGCGCTGGCGGGCATCACGGGCCAGCCGGCGATCCTGGACTACGCGCTCTCCCGGTCCACCGACGCCCGCGTGACCGAGGGGTACGCCCAGCTGTTCGCGCTGATCATGGTGGTCAAGATCGCCACCGTGCCGTTCATGCTCTGACCGGCCGGGCGGATCCGTCCGACCGTCGGGCCTCCTACACTCGGGGCCATGCCCGCCACCGCCGATGCCCTCGCCCGCGCCACGGACGCCCTCGCGGCGGCCTTCGACGGCGGCGCCCCCGTCGAGCTGACCGCCGACGGCGCCGTCCTCGCCCGACCCGAGGCCCGCGATTCACTCCGCTGCGGCGACCCGGACGCCGTCGCCGTGGTGCGCACCTCCGGGTCCACGGGCACGCCGAAGCAGATCGTCCTGACCGGCGCGGCCCTGCGCGCCTCGGCCGCGGCCACGGCCCGGCGGCTCGGCGGCGAGGGGGCGTGGCTGCTGGCCCTCGGCGTGCACTACGTGGCCGGGCTCGCCGTGCTCTCCCGCTCGATCGCGGCCGGGACCGCACCCGTGGCCCTGCCACCGGGCCCGTTCACGCCCGCGTCGTTCGCCACCGGGGCGGCCGCCCTGCCCGACGACGCCGGCCCCCGGCTCGTCTCGCTCGTCCCCACCCAGCTCGCCCGCCTCCTCGCGGCCGACGCCGACCCGGCCGGGCGGGCGGCCCTGCGTTCCTTCGACCGCGTGCTCGTGGGCGGCGCCCGGCTCGATCCCGCGCTGCGGGCCGCGGCCGAGGCGGCGGGGGTGCGCCTCACCGCCACCTACGGCATGGCCGAGACGTGCGGCGGCTGTGTCTACGACGGCGTGCCGCTGCCCGGCGTCGCCGCCGCGGTGGCCCCCGACGATCCCGACGCCCCGCCGCGCGTGCGCCTGGCCGGGCCCATGGTGGCGGCCGGCTACCTCGACGACCCCGCCCGCACCGCCGCCCACTTCGTCACCGCCGCGGACGGCGCCCGTGCCTTCCTGACCGAGGACACGGGCGTGCTCTCCCCCACCGACGACGGCGGCGTGCGGCTGGCCGTGACCGGCCGCCTGGACGACGTCGTCATCACGGGCGGGGTGAAGGTGTCCGCGGCGGCCGTGACCGCGGTGCTCGAGGCGCACCCGGGCGTCGCGGCGGCCCACGTGGCCGGCGTGCCGGATCCCGAGTGGGGCGCCCGGCTGTGCGCCGCCGTCGTGCCCGCCCACCCGGCCGCGGCCCCCGACGAGGCCGTCCTGCGCGCCCACGTGCGCGAGGCGCTGGGTGCGGCCGCGGTGCCCAAGACGTGGCTCGTCCTCGACGCACTGCCGCTGCTCTCCACCGGCAAGACCGACCGGCAGGCCCTGGCCGCCCGGTTCACCGCCGGCTGAGCGCCGCCCCGCCCGCGTGGGAGAATGAGCCGGGCCCGGCCGACGTCGGGCCCCGGCCGTGCTCCGCCGTCGACCCGGCCCGCCGCGCGCCGCTGCCCACCCCGCTCCCCAGGAGGAACCCCCGCCCATGGCCGCCACGCTCTCCCAGTGGGTCGCCGCCGCGCGCCTGCGCACGCTGCCCATGGCGATCGCCCCCGTGATCGTCGGTTCGGCCGCCGCCGCGGAGCTCGGCTCCTTCCACCTCGGCGCAGCGCTGCTGGCCCTCGTGGTGTCGCTCGCGCTGCAGATCGGCGTGAACTACGCCAACGACTACTCGGACGGCATCCGCGGCACCGACGACGAGCGCGTCGGCCCCTTCCGGCTCACCGTCTCCGGGCTCGTGCCCGCGGTCCAGGTGAAACAGGCGGCCTTCGCGTCCTTCGGCCTCGCCGGGCTGGCCGGCCTGGGGCTCATCCTGCTCTCGGGGCACTGGTGGTTCCTGCTGGTCGGCGTCGCCTGCGTGCTGGCCGCGTGGTTCTACACCGGCGGGAAGCGGCCGTACGGGTACCTCGGCCTCGGCGAGGTGTTCGTGTTCGTGTTCTTCGGGCTGGTGGCCGTCCTCGGCACCACGTACACCCAGGCCGACGCCGTCAGCGGCCTGGCCTGGGCCGGCGCGATCGGCTGTGGGCTGATCTCCACGGCCCTGCTCATGGCCAACAACATCCGGGACATCCCCACGGACCGCGAGGTCGGGAAGATGACGCTGGCCGCCCGCCTGGGCGACGGACCCGCGCGGGCGTCCTACGCCGTCATGCTGGCCGTCGCCCTGCTGCTGCCGCTGTTCTGGGTGGCGGTGCACCCGGGGCTGCTGCTCGTGCCGATCGGCGGCCTGCTCGCGATCCGGCCGATCCGCACGGTGCTGCGCGCCGACGACCGCCGGGCGCTGATTCCGGTGCTGCGCGCGACCGGCGTGATCGGGATCGTCTACGCGATCACGTTCACCCTCGGCGCGCTGCTCTGAGCCGCACGGGATGACGGCGGCGCCGGCGGCGTCATCCGCCCCGTCGCCCCGCGGGGCTCACTCGCGGAACCGGCCCTCGGTGTAGGCGTCCTCGGCGTCCGCGTCGGCGGTCTCGGTGCGGCCCCGGCGGCCCGGGCGGCCCTCCCACGCGGCGGACAGGTCCTCGGTGGCCCCCGTGCGCAGGCGGCCGAGGAAGAGGTAGCTGATCGCGAACGTCAGGATCGTGGCCGCGATCACCCCGAAGATCATCCCGAGGTCCATCACGTAGTAGAACAGCGCCCACAGGGCGACGAAGACGACCACGCGGACCAGACCGTAGAAGAAGATGCGCACCGGTCCATCCTACGAGGACGGACGCCCCGCCCGCCCGCCGACCCCACAGCCCGCGCCTAGACTGGCGGGATGGGCCGCTTCATCATCCCCGCCGCGATCATCCTCGCCGGACTGACCCTCTACGCGCTGTTCGAGGCGCTGCTCACCCCCGCCCGCGAGGTGCGCAGCCTGCCGAAGACGGCGTGGGTGGCGGTCATCGTGCTCGTGCCGCTCGTGGGGCCGCTGCTGTGGCTGCTGCTCGGCCGCGCCCGCCCGGCCGGCGCGGGCGGACGGGCCGCACCCCGGCCCTCCGGGGCCCCGGACGACGACGAGGCGTTCCTGCGCAGCCTGCGCGTGCAGCGCCGCCAGGACGCCCGCGAGCAGGACCTGGACCGCCGCGAGGCCGAGCTGCGGGCCCGCGAGGAGGAGCTGCGCCGTCGTCGGGAGCAGGGCGACGACGACGCCGACCCGGACGGCGACGGGCCGCGCGCCTGAGGGGCCCCGCCGGACTCAGCCGGGCAAACCCGCGTACGAGTGCAGGCCCGGGAAGTACGTGTTGACGATCGTGTAGTTGAACACGATGCACAGGAAGCCCACGATGCTCAGCCACGCGGCGCGGGCACCGGTCCAGCCGCGGGTGGCGCGGGCGTGCAGGTACGCCGCGTACACCACCCAGATCACGAAGGTCCAGACCTCCTTGGTGTCCCAGTTCCAGTAGCGGCCCCACGCGGCCTCGGCCCAGATCGCACCGGCGATCAGCGTGAAGGTCCACATGACGAAGCCGACGGCGTTGAGGCGGTAGGACCAGTTCTCCAGCCCCTGCGCGGCCGGCACGAGGCGCAGGAACGCCCACGAGCGCTCGCCCGCCGCAGCGCGCTTCTCCGCGCGGTCCTGCAGCAGCTGCAGCACGGACATCGCGGCGGTCAGCGCGAACAGCGAGCTGGCCAGCACGGCGATGGACACGTGGATGACGAGCCACGGCGTCTGCAGCGGCGGCTGGAGGTGGCCCACCGGCGTCGGGAAGCCCATGGTGGCCGCGCACATCATCGCCACGACGATGCCGGTGACGAACGTGCCCACGAAGCGCAGATCCTTGCGCAAGAGGAACAGCAGGTAGACGGTCGTGATCACGAGCGCGCCCGTGGTCATGAACTCGTACAGGTTGCCCCACGGCACGCGGGAGGCGGCGAGGCCGCGGGCGACGACGGCGAACGCGTGCAGCGCCCAGCCGACGGCCAGCACGGCCACGGCCACGTTGGCGACCGGGCGGCGGCCGCCGCCCGTGTAGTCCATGTCCTCGTCCACGAGGTCGTCGTCCGCGTCGACGCCGGGCTCGGCGGCGGCCGGCCGGGCCGTGTCGGAGTCGCTCGCGCCGACCGCCGTGGACCCGCCGACGGCGACCCCCACGGTCTCGCGGGCCGGAGCGGTGCGCACCTGCCCGCGCTGGGCCGCGAGGTCGGCCTCGAGGCGGCGGATGGTGGCCGAGGCGGTGGCCATGTCGATGGTGAACAGGATGAACGCCGCCGCGTACACGAGCGCGGCGATGAGCATGAAGAGGTCGCTGTACAGCGCCAGCTGCTCGTTCACGGGGGCCGTGGGGTTGAACACTGTCAGTCTCCTGATCGGGCGTCGGCGGGGCCGGCGGGGGTCTCGGGGGCGGTGGGGGTGGACTGGGGGGCGGCACCGGCCGCGGCGTCGTCGGCCGTCTCGGTGGCGGCGACGGGCCACCAGCGCTCCATGGCCGAGCGCAGGGCCACGTGCTCCTCGTGCAAGCCGAACTCCTCGCCGCGGGCGAGCAGCGCGTACTCCACGCGGGTGCGGCCGGCCTCGTCGGTGCGGGCGCGGACCCACACGCGGCGGCGGCGGACGAACAGGCTGATGACCAGCCCGAGCAGGGCGGTGCCGGCGAACACGCCGACGCCCCACTTGCCCGGGTCGTAGTGGATGTCCAGGCCGACGTAGCGGCGGACGCCGTCGAAGCTGATGGAGCCCTTGCCCTCGGGCAGCTCGTACGTCTGGCCCGGGCTGAGCACGATGCCGCCGTTCTCGTTGGTGCGGCTGTTGAGCTCGGTGAGGGATGCGGTGTCCAGCACGTACACGTTCTGCGGGCGGCCGGTGTCCAGGCCGAGGTCCCCGTAGTACGAGTTCAGCTGCAGCTCCGGGTTGAGCAGCTCGGGGTCCGCGGAGAACGCGGCGCCTTCCTCGTCCTCCACCGCCGAGGGCAGGAAGAAGCCGACGAAGCCCAGCTGGTCCGGCCGCGCGTCGGGGACCTTGATGGTGGCCTGCGAGCCGTAGTTCTGGTCGAACACGCGGGTGACCACGGGGCCCTGGAAGGCCACGTCCCCGGCGCCGTCGCGGATGGTCACCACGGGCGCGTAGCCGTTGCCCACGAGGTAGACGCGCACGCCGTCGATGTCCAGCGGCTGGTTGACCTTGAGGATCTGGCGCTGGAGCTCGCCGCCGGAGCCCTCGCGGACGTCCATGACGGCGGTGTAGTCCAGCGGCTGGCCGTAGTGGGTCTCGGACTCGCGGTCGAACACGGCGTCGAAGGAGTCGAGGGTGAGGGAGAACGGCTGGAGGTCGTCCGCGCTGAAGTAGGTGCCGGGGGTGAAGGAGTCGTAGGCCACGAGGTTGTTGGCGAAGCCCTCGCCCTCCACGATGATCTTCTGCCCGCCGTACTTGGTCATGCCGCCGTAGGCCATGAACACGAGCACGCCGATCAGCGAGACGTGGAACAGGATGTTGCCGATCTCGCGCAGGTATCCGCGCTCGGCGCCCACGGACGCGCCGCCGGCCTCGGGGCGGTGCTCCACGCGGTAGCGGCGCTTGCGCAGCCACGCCTGGGCTCTGGCCACGGCCTCCTCGGGGCTCGGGCCGCCCTCCTCGAGGACGACGACGCCGGAGGCCGGCAGGCGCGTCAGGTTGCGGGGGGTGCGGGCCGGGGGCTGGCGCAGGGCCTTGGCGTGCTGGATGGCGCGCGGCCACACGCAGCCCACGAGGGAGACGAACAGCAGCAGGTAGATGGCCGAGAACCAGACGGAGTTGTAGACGTCGAAGAACTGCAGGGCGTCCAGGACGGGGCCCCACACGGGGTTGTCCTCGATCCACTGGTCCACGATCTCGGGGCCGGCACGGCGCTGGGGCACGAGGGAGCCGGGCACGGCGGCGACGGCGAGCAGGAGCAGCAGCATGAGCGCGGTGCTCATGCTGGTCAGCTGGGTCCAGATCCAGCGCAGGGTGCCGGTGAGGCCCAGCTGAGGGAGGGCGACGTCCTCCGAGCGGGCGCGGTCGGCCTTCGAGCTCACAGGGGCATCCTCCATTCGTTGGCGAACCAGAACTGCAGCTGCGTGGTCCAGTGCGTCCACACGCCGGTGACCATGAGCAGGCCGAGCAGCACCAGCAGGGCGCCGCCGAGCCGCATGATCAGCACGCGGTGCCGCGTGAAGAACCCGACCGCCCGCATGCCGCGCTCCATGCCGACGGCGATGAGCACGAACGGCACGCCGAGGCCCAGGCAGTACAGGAACGCCAGGAGCGCCCCGCGCCCGAGCG
Source organism: Micrococcus sp. iso_239 (assembly GCF_056173395.1). NCBI lineage: Bacteria > Bacillati > Actinomycetota > Actinomycetes > Micrococcales > Micrococcaceae > Micrococcus > Micrococcus sp. iso_239. The sequence continues at coordinate 1,980,334 of NZ_CM149672.1, forward strand.
AGCCGGAGCCCGCAGTGGACATGGCGAGCACGGCCGCCATGGTCGGGCCGATGCACGGGGCCCACCCGAGGCCGAAGGTCATGCCGAGCAGCGGCGCCCCGGCCAGGCCGGCGGCGGGCTTGAGGTGGAGGCGGCGCTCCTGCTGGAGACGTCCGCCACCGCCCATGAACACCAGACCCATGAGCGCCACGAGCACGCCGAGCACGCGGGTGACCCACTGGCCGTCGCGCTGCAGCCACACCATGGCCTGCGTGAAGACCACGCTGATCGCCACGAACACCACGGCGAAGCCGAGCACGAACAGCACGGCGCCGAGCACGAGGCGGCCGCGGCGCCGGGTGGTGAGGACGTCACCGCCCAGGCCGGTGACGTAGCCGAGCCAGCCGGGCACGAGCGGCAGGACGCACGGCGAGAGGAAGGAGATGAGCCCGGCGAGCAGGGCGATCGGGGCCGCGAGCAGCAGTGAGCCGTCCAGCGCGATATCGGCGAAGGGATTGTTCTGCATGGACACGGCGGCCACTCAGGCCGCGGCCTCGTCCACCACGGTGGTCAGCAGCGCGCGCAGGGTGGACTCCTCCACGGCGCCGAGCACCCGCGCGGCCACGCGGCCCTCGACGTCCAGGACGAGGGTGGAGGGCACGGCCTGCGGGGGCACGTAGTCGGTCATGTTCAGGAGCACGTCCCCGCGGGCGTCCTCGATGGACGGGTAGGGGATCTCGAAGGTGCGCTCGAAGGCCTGCGCGGTGGTGACGGTGTCCCGGACGTTCACGCCGAGGAACCGCACCCCCTGCGGGGCGAACTGCTCGTGCAGGGAGACGAGGTGGGGGGCCTCGACGCGGCACGGCGCGCAGGCGGCGTACCAGAAGTTCAGCAGGGCGGGGGTGCCGCGCAGGCTCGCGCCGGTCACGGGGGTGCCGTCGAAGAGCTCGGCGGCGAACTCCACGGGGGCGCCGCGCTCGGCGGGGGCGATCTCCAGGACGGAGCCGTCGCCGGCGACGTAGTTCTTGCCGTCCGCGTTGCCCGCCTGCCGCGCGAGCGAGTCGTCACCGCCCGAGCAGGCCGCGAGCGCCGGCGCCAGGCTGGCGAGGGCGAGGCCGGTCAGCAGGGTGCGGCGGGACGGACGGGGCGGGGTGTGCATGGCGTGACTGCCCTCCAGGGGATGCGCGGCGCTGGATTCCGGGGACCTGGGGAGTCTACTGTCCGCCCCGCATTCTGACTGAACCCTGGACGTCACACCCCCACCCCGTGGGAGGCCGCGGCCGGCGTCGTCGACGCCGGCCGCCGTCGGGGCCTCAGGCGCCCGGCAGGGAGGAGGCGTCCTTGAGCAGGGCCTGGTTCGGTTCGTGGTACTCGACGCGCGGCACCCTGCGCCCTTCCTCGTACACGAGCGAGGTCACGGAGGTCAGCGAGCACTCACGCCGGCGCGGGTCGTGCCACAGCGGACGGCCCTCGACGGCCAGGCGCGTCACCCAGATCGGCAGCTGGTGCGAGACGAGCACGGACTCGGCGCCGGGCCCCTCGGCGGCCACGGCCTCGCCGCGGAGCCGGTCGACGACGGCCAGCATCCGGGCGGCCTGCGCGCGGTACGGCTCGCCCCAGGACGGGCGCAGGGGATTGCGCAGCCGGGGCCACAGCCGCGGGTTCCGCTTCAGCGACGCCGCCACCTGGGACATGCCCTCGAAGGCGTTCTCCGCCTCGATCAGGTCCGGCTCGGTGACCAGCGGCAGGTCGAACGCGGCCGCGATGGGCGCGGCGGTCTGCTGCGCGCGGGTCAGCGGGGAGGCGGCGACGACGGCGGGCGCCCGGCCGGTCTGCGCGGCGCGCTCCGCGAACCACGCGGCCACGCCCCGGGCCATCTCGTGGCCGAGCTCCGAGAGCCCGAACTCCGGCAGGCGGCCGTAGAGGACACGATCGGGGTTGTGGACTTCTCCGTGGCGGACCAGGTGGACGGTGGCGAGCGTCTGCATGGGGCCAGTCTGGCAGAGGCGGACCGGTGGCCCCGGCGGTAGCGTGGGGCACAGCTCGGCGCGACCGCGCCGCCACCCCCGTCCGCACCGAGGCGCCGCGAGCGTCGGCGTCGCTAGGAGGCCCCATGTCCGGCACCTCGCCCACCGATCCCCACGGCAGCCAGAACCCGTACGGCACCGCCCCGCAGGGGCCGACCCCGGGCTCCCCTGACCCGGCGGGCGCGAGCCCGTACGGCCAGAACCCCTACGGCGCACCGCCGGCGACTCCGTACGGCGCCCCGGGCCAGACGGGGATGTCCCAGGCCCCCTCCCCCCACGGCCCGGCCGGCTGGCAGCCTCCCGGCCCGGTCGAGCTGCCCCCGCGGCCGCGTTCCCTGACGGCCGCGTTCTGGCTGATCGTCTCGGGCGGCCTCCTGCTGCTGGCGACGACCCTGCTGGCGGCCTTCGCCCTCACCCAGCCGGAAGGCCAGGCCGCGATCCAGCAGGAGCTGGACCGGTCCGTCGAGCAGATGGATCTGCCCGCCGACCAGGCGGAGCAGATGCGCGCCATGATGGACGGGATGCTCCCGACCCTCGCCACGACGGCGGCCGTGTTCGGCGTGCTCGCGTTCCTCGTCTACCTGTGGGTGGCGTTCGCGATCCGCGGCGGCTCGCGCGCCGCGCGCATCGTCGGAACGGTGCTGGCGGCCCTGTCCGTGCTGGTGCTGGTCTCCAACGCCGTGATGGGGGCGTTCAGCCCGCTGGACCTGGTGTGGGTGGGCCTCGGCGTCGCCGGCATCGTGCTCGCCTACCGCCCGGACGCCACGGAGTACATGCGGCTGAAGGCCTGGCAGCGCTTCGCGCGCCGCTGAGCCCGCTCAGACCCGCGGGGCGTCCAGGAGACGGCCCAGGCGGGCCGGGTCCACGCGCCAGAAGTCGCGCTGGACGCCGTCGACGAACAGCACGGGCACCTCGTCCGCGAACCGCTCGAGCAGGGCCGGGTGCGCGGCGCCGTCGACGGCCTCCCAGGCCTCGCCCCGCGCGTCGCACACCTGCGCCACCGTGGCCTCGGCCTCGGCGCACAGGTGACAGCCGGGCTTCACGAGCAGCTGGACGCGGGCGGTGGCGGCGGGCAGGTCGGCGGTCATGGCCCCACTCTACGGATCGCCGTCCACGACGAAGCCGCCGTCCCCCCGGAAGGGGACGGCGGCTTCGTCTCGTCAGCGCCCGGAGGGCGCGGGCGTCACTTCTTGTTGCGACGCTGGTGACGGGTCTTGCGAAGCAGCTTGCGGTGCTTCTTCTTCGACATGCGCTTGCGGCGCTTCTTGATCACAGATCCCATGGGGACTCCTTGAATCGGGGCGAGGGTCGGCGGTCGTGGGACCGCAGGCATCCGGGGCGCCGGACACGCCGACCCGCATTCCACCGGATGTGGAACGCCTGGAAACGTTCTCGGCCACAATACCGGCCGCACGGGCCGCGGTCGAACCGGGACGCGGGCCGGCTCAGTCGAACCAGGAGTCCAGCCCGTGCAGCGGGAACACCTCGCGGCGCGTGGCCATGATCGACTGGTCCACCGGGTCGGCCGGGTCGTAGCCCACCTCCCACGAGCGCCACCACACGTCCGCGTCCTCGCCCATCACGGTGGGGATCCGCTCGGCGTCGTCCCCCACGTGCACGGACATGTCCCCGGTCAGCTCGTCCGCGGTGAGGGCCCGGACGTGCTCGATCCAGGCGGCGGGGATCTCGCTCTTCACCGGGATCGGGGTCTGCAGGACGGCGGCGGTCAGGTGGGCCCACGCGCGCGGCACCACCCGCAGCGGGTTGTAGCCGCCACCCCCGGTGGCCAGCCACCGGCCGTGCGCGAACCGGTCGGCCCAGTCGCCGACGTCGAACGCGAGCTGGCGCTGGCCGTCCACGGTCAGCCGCAGGTCGGCGAGCGGGTCCGTGAGGTGGCCGTCGCAGCCGTGCTGGCTGACCAGCACGTCCGGGGCGAACGCCTGCAGCAGCGGCGGGACCACGGCGTGGGCGGCGCGCAGGAAGCCGGCGTCGCCGGTGCGCGGGGGCAGCGCGACGTTCACCGCCGTGCCCTGGGCGGCCGCGCCGCCGATCTCATTGGCGAAGCCCGTGCCCGGGAACAGGCTGATGCCCGTCTCGTGCAGGGAGATGGTGAGCACGCGGGGGTCGTCGTAGAAGACCGACTGCGTGCCGTCGCCGTGGTGCGCGTCCACGTCGACGTAGGCCACGCGCTCCGCGCCGAGGTCCAGCAGGCGCTGGATGGCCACGGCGCAGTCGTTGTAGATGCAGAACCCGGACGCCGAGGACCGGGCGGCGTGGTGCATGCCGCCCGCGAAGTTCACGGCGCGGTCCACCTCGCCGGACCAGATCGCCTCCGCGGCCACGAGGGAGCCGCCCGCGATCCGGGCGGCGGACTCGTGCAGGTCCGGGAACACGGGACAGTCCTCGGTGCCCAGGCCGAAGCGGCCGTCCTCGGCCGACGACGTCGCCGCGGCCCGGCGGACGGCGGCGACGTACTCGGGGTCGTGGACGAGGGCGAGCTGCTCGTCCGTGGCCACGGGCGGCTCCACGATCCGCACGTGGGGCGCGTCCAACAGGCCGAACGCCTCCACGAGCCGGTGCGTGAGGTCCAGCCGCAGGGGCGCCATCGGGTGCTCCGCGCTGAACCGGTAGCGGAGCAGGCTGGAGTCCCACACCACAGCGGCGGGGGTGGGAGCGGGAGGGGCGGACGTGGTGCTCATCACGGTCCAGCCTAGGGCTCCGGGCGGCACGGTGGCGACGATCGCCTCGGATGTCTCGCCCGCGTGACGCGCGGGCCACGGGGCGCGCGATACTGGGAGCCGGTCCGTTCCCCGTCCCCGTGCAGGAGGTGCCCCGTGGCAGGTCCCCGTCCGACCCCGCACGCCCGCCGCCGCGGCGGGGTGCGCCGGCCCGGCGGACTCCCCCGGCCCGGCCAGGCCTCCACGCTGGAGTCCTCGACCGACCTGCGCACGGCGCTGCGGCGCTCGGGCCGCGCCGTCAGCTCCGTGGTGGGCGGCTCCCCGGCCCGCGCCGCCCTCTCCGCCTTCGCCCTCATGGCCCTGGTGTTCACCGGGCTCCTCGCCCTGCCGTGGGCCGCGGCGGACGGCCACGCCACCCCCCTGCACGACGCCATGTTCACCGCGGTCTCCGCCTTCTCCGTGACCGGTCTGACCACCGTCAACACGGCCGTGCACTGGTCCCCCGCGGGCCAGGTGATCATCCTCGTGGCCATCCAGATCGGCGGCCTGGGCATCCTCTCGATGGCCTCGCTGCTCACGCTGGCCGTCTCCCGGCATCTGGGTCTGAGGTCGAAGCTGGCGACGCAGCAGGCGGGCATGACCTCCGGGAATCTCGGCGAGGTCGGCCGGCTGCTGCGCGTCGTCGTCGTGACGGTGCTGACCGCCGAGGCCGCGCTGGCGTTCTTCCTCGTGCCGCGGTTCGCGGCCATCTCCGGCTCGTGGCTCACCGGCCTGTGGCACGGGGTCTTCTACTCGGTCAGCGCCTTCAACAACGCCGGGTTCACCCTCCACGTGGACGGCCTGCCGGAGATCATGCACGACCCGGTGATCATCACGGTGCTCGGCGTCGGCGTGTTCCTCGGTGCGCTCGGCTTCCCCGTGGTCATGGTGCTGCTGGAGAAGGGGTGGCGGTTCCGGCAGTGGAACCTGCACACCAAGCTCACGGTCGAGGTGACGCTGGCACTGCTGGTGCTCGGCGCCGTCGCCCTCTTCTTCTTCGAGGCGGACAACCCGGCGACCCAGGCCGGCATGGGCTTCTGGCAGCGGGTCGGGCACTCGCTCTTCGGCTCCGTGATGACCCGCTCCGGCGGCTTCGCGATCGACGACACGAACGCGCACCAGCCCGAGTCCCTGCTGCTCATGGACGCGCTCATGTTCGTGGGCGGCGGGTCCGCCTCCACCGCGGGCGGCATCAAGGTGACCACGCTGGCGATCATGTTCCTCGCGATCGTGGCGGAGGCGCGCGGCGACCGCGAGGTGACGGCGCACGGCCGCACGATCGCCCCCGAGTCCCTGCGCGTGGCCATCGCGGTGCTCGCCCTCGGTGCCACCCTCGTGCTCGTGGCCACTCTGGCGCTGGTGCACATCACCGACGAGTCCCTCCAGCGGCCCCTGTTCGAGGTGATCTCCGCGTTCGGGACGTGCGGGCTCTCCGTGGGCGTCTCCGCGGAGAGCCCACCGACCGGCAAGTACGTCCTGACGGCCATGATGTTCGCGGGCCGCGTTGGTACGATCACGTTCGCCGCCGCCCTGGCCCTGCGCCAGCGGCGCGTGCTCTACCGCTACCCCGTCGAGAGGCCGGTCATTGGCTGACACCCCGCAGCGCACCGATCCCAACGCCCCCGTGCTCGTCGTGGGGCTGGGCCGCTTCGGCGCCGCCACGGCCGAGGAGCTCGTCGCCCAGGGCCGCGAGGTGCTCGCCGTCGAGCGGGACCCCGTCCTCGTGCAGCGCTTCGCCCCCTCGCTCACCCACGTGGTGGAGGCGGACGCCACCGACCCCGAGGCCCTGCGCCAGCTCGGCGCGCAGGACTTCTCGACGGCGGTGGTCGGCGTGGGCACCTCCATCGAGGCATCGGTGCTGATCACCGTGAACCTCGTGGACCTGGAGATCCCCCACATCTGGGTGAAGGCGATCAGCGAGGCGCACGGCACGATCCTCAAGCGGATCGGGGCGAACCACGTGATCTTCCCGGAGCACGACGCCGGCGTGCGCGCCGCCCACCTCGTGAACGGGCGCATGCTCGACTTCATCGAGTTCGACGACGACTTCGCGATCGTGAAGATGTACCCGCCGGCCGAGTGCGTGGGCTTCACGCTCGCCGAGTCCAAGGTGCGCTCCAAGTACGGCGTGACCGTGGTGGGCGTGAAGACCCCGGGCGAGGACTTCACCTACGCCCAGCCGGACACCCGGGTGGGCCCGCGCGACACCCTCATCGTCTCTGGCCACACCGACCTCATCGACCGGTTCGCGGCCCGGCCCTGAGGCATGCCCGCGCCGTCAGGCCCCGAACTCCTCGGCCATCTCCTTGTCGCGCTGCGCGGCCGCGTCCATGGCACGGTTCACGAGGTCGCCCATGCCGCCGTCCAGGAACGCCTCCACGGCCTTCTCGGTGGTCCCGTTCGGGCTCATCACGGCCTTGCGCAGAGCCTCGGCCCTGGCCCCCTCCTGCTGGAGCATGATGCCGGCTCCCTTGACGGTGGCCGCGGCCATGGCCTCGGCGGAGGCGGCGTCCAGTCCCATCTCCGCACCGTGGGCGGCGATCAGCTCGGCCAGCAGAAACACGTAGGCCGGGGCGGAGCCGGCGGTCGCCACCACGGCGGAGAGCTGCTCCTCGGCCACCGGCACCACCAGGCCGGAGCCCTCGAAGAGAGCGCGCACGGCGGTGGTCTGCTCCTCGGTGACGCCCGGCCCGGGGGCCACGCCCACGACGCCGGAGCCCACCGTCAGGGGCGTGTTCGGCATGGTCCGCACGATCGGCTGCCCCGCCGGCAGCACGGCGGCCATGGTCGCGGCGGTGACGCCGGCTGCCACGGACACCACCACGGTCTCGGGGCGCAGCGACGGCGCCAGGTCCGTGAGGGTGGCGACCATGTCCTTCGGCTTCACGCCCACCAGGACGATGTCCGCCTCAGCGACCGCGGCATGGTTGGCGCGTTCGTCCCGCTCCTGGGAGGTCACGGTGACGCCGTGCTGCGCGGCGGCCTTCTCGGCGGAGGCGGCGGAGCGGGTGGTCGCGGTGACGTCCTCGGCGCGCACGGCGCCGGCCTCGAGGGCTCCGGCGAGGATGGCCCCGGTCATGGTGCCCAGGCCCAGGATGGTCAGCTTCATGGTCGGTCCGTCTCCTTCGTGGTCGGGCGCGGGGCGTCGTCGTGGTGGTGGTCGGTCCCGCCGGCGGCCAGGTGATCGCGCGCGAAGGCGAGCGAGGCGGCGAGCATCTCCTCCCGCTGGCCCGCGTACTCCACGCCGCGCGTGCCCACCTCCACGCACACCGTGCCGGCCAGGCCCGCGGTCGCCAGGTGGCGCAGGGTCTCGGCCACGGGCTGGGTGCCCTCGCCGGGGACCAGGTGGTCGTCCTTGCCGGAGTCGTTGCCGTCGGTGAGGTGGACGTGCCGCAGCCGCGGGCCGAGCTCGCGGACGGCCGCCAGGGAGTCCGCCCGCGCGATGGCCGCGTGGGAGAAGTCCCAGCAGATGTGCTCGTACGGCTCGGGCAGCGGGTTCCAGTGCGGCAGGTACATCTTGGCCTTGCGGCCGTAGGCCCGCCACGGGTACATGTTCTCCACGGCGATCACGACGCCGGTCTCCGCCATGAGCTCGTGGATGCCCTCGGCGAAGCGCACCGCGTACGTGCCCTGCCAGCGGAACGGCGGGTGGGCGACCACGGTGGCCGCGCCCACGGCCTGCGCCAGCTCCACGGAGCGGCGGATCTTGGACCACGCGGAGCCCCAGACCTGCTGCGTGAACAGCAGGGTGGGCGCGTGGATGGAGTCGATGGGCATCCCGTGCCGCTCGGACAGCCGCGTCAGCCGCCGCGCGTCCTGGCTCCACGCGTTGTGCGTGACCATGACCTCCACGCCGTCGTAGCCGAGGTCCTCGGCGGTGGCGAACACGTCCTGGGTGCCCAGGGGGAACACGGACGAGGAGGACAGGGTCACGGGGATGTCCGCTCCGAAGCGCGCCGCGGGGGCCAGGTGCGCGGTGGAGTCCGGCATGGTCAGCGCACCCCCAGGCTCAGTCCCGGCAGGAGGGTGTCCGGGTTGAGGTTCACGTGGCCGACGCCGGGCCGGCCGTCCCGGGTGAGGTGGCCCTCGAGCATGAGCGCGTCGAGGCGGTTGAGGATCAGGCCCTCGCGCAGCGCCCACGGGCAGATCTCGAGCTGGGCGATGCCGAACGTGCGCATGGCCGTCAGCGCGACGATCGCCCCCGCGAACACCTGGTGCGCGCGCACGTCCGAGACGCCGGGCAGCTCCGCCCGCTCCGCGACGGTCATCGCCGCGAGGCGGTTCACCCACAGGTGCAGGTCGTCCGCGCGCAGGTGCCGCTTCACGAAGGGGCCCGCCGCCGACGGCGCCGCCCCGGTGATCCGGGCGAGGGAGCGGAACGTCTTCGAGGTGGCGGTGACCACCACGGGCGACTCGATGCGCGGGAAGGCCGTATACGCCTCCTCGAGTCGCTTCTCCACGTGCTTGCGGAGCTTCTTCACCGCCTTGGGGCTGGGCGGGTCCTCGAGCACCCAGTCGCGGGTGAGGCGGCCGGCGCCCAGCGGCAGGGACAGGGCGTGCGAGGGCAGCTCGTCCTGGCCGTAGGCGATCTCGAAGGAGCCGCCGCCGATGTCGAAGTTCAGGATGGAGCCGGCGCCCCAGCCCTGCCAGCGGCGCACGGCGAAGTACGTCATGGCCGACTCCTGGTCCCCCGTGAGCTCGGAGAGGTGCACACCGGTCTCGGCCTGCACGCGGGCCAGCACGGCGGCGCCGTTCGCGGACTCGCGGATCGCCGAGGTGCAGAACGAGATCATGTCCTCCGCCCGATGCTCCTCCGCGAACGCGGCGGCCTCACGGACGAAGTCCACGAGCTCCCGCTGTCCCTCCTCCGTGATCGCCCCGTCGGCGTCCTGGTAGCGGATCAGCGGAAGGGAGCGCTTGTGCTCCGCGTAGGCGACGGGGCGGGCCCCCGGGTGGGCGTCCACGAGCAGCAGGTGGACGGTGTTGGACCCGATGTCCAGGACGCCGAGGCGCATGGCGCTCAGGCCTTCTTCCGCGCGGTGGTCTTCTTGGCCGGGGCCTTGCGGGCCGCCGGCTTCTTGGCACCGCCGCGGGTGGCCGGGCCCTTGGCACGCTTGTCCGCGAGCAGCTGGTAGGCCTCCTCCGCCGTGAGCTCCTCGGGCTGACGGCCGCGCGGGACGGTGATGTTGGTGACCCCGTCCGTGACGTACGGGCCGAAGCGGCCCTCCTTCACGGTGACCTTCTTGCCGGAGACCGGGTCCTCGCCGAACTCGGCCAGCGGCGGCTTGGCGGCCCCGCGGCCACGCTGCTTCGGCTGGGCGTAGATCTCGAGGGCCTGCTCCTGCGTGATGCTGAAGATCTGGTCCTCGGACTCGAGCGAGCGCGAGTCCGAGCCCTTCTTCAGGTAGGGCCCGAAGCGGCCGTTCTGGGCGGTGATGACCTCGCCCTCGGCGTCCGCGCCCACGACGCGCGGCAGGGACATCAGCTGCAGCGCCTGCTCGAGGGTCACGGTGTCCACGGACATGCTCTTGAAGAGGGAGCCGGTGCGGGGCTTCTCCTTGGCCGGCTTCTTCTTCGGCTTGGGCTTGCCGTTCTTGTAGTACTCGGTGGGCTGGGCGTCGAGCCAGGCCTGCAGCTCCTCCTCGGTCATCTCCGGGATGACCTCGGTGACGTAGGGCCCGTAGCGCCCGTCCCTGGCGACGACGGTCCGGCCCGTCTCCGGGTCCGTGCCGAGCTCGCGCTCGGAGGGCTGGGCGGTGGCGAACAGCTCCTCGGCCTTGGCCGGGGTGAGCTCGTCCGGGGCCAGGTCCTCGGGGACGTTGGCGCGCGGCGGGGTGGCGCCCGCCTCCGCGTCGGCCGGCAGCGACCGCTCCAGGTACGGGCCGTACTGGCCCACCCGCAGGGTGATGTCCTCGGTGATCGGCAGCGAGTTCACGGCCCGCGCGTCGATCTCGCCGAGGTTGTCCACCACGTGCTTGAGGCCCTCGACGCCCTTCTCCGTCTCCGCGGCGGGGGCCCCGAAGTAGAAGGTCTGCAGCCAGGCCTCGCGGCCGAGCTCGCCCGCCGCGATCCGGTCGAGGTCGTCCTCCATGCGGGCCGTGAAGTCGTAGTCCACGTACTTCGCGAAGTAGTCCTCGAGCAGCCCGATCACCGCGAACGCGGTCCACGACGGGACGAGCGCGGTGCCGCGCTTGGACACGTAGCCGCGGTCCATGATCGTGGAGATCGTCGGGGCGTACGTGGAGGGACGCCCGATCTCGCGGCGCTCCAGCTCGGCGACGATCGACGCCTCGGTGTAGCGGGCCGGCGGGGAGGTCTCGTGCCCGGTGGCCTCGATCGGGTCACCGGTGAGGCGCTCGCCCTGGGCCACCTGCGGCAGGCGGCGGTCCTTGGCCTCCGCGTTCTCGCCGTCGACCTCGGCGTCCCGGCCCTCCTCGTACGCGTCGAGGAAGCCCTTGAACGTGATGACCGTGCCCGAGGCGCTGAACTGCGCGAGGCGGCCGTCCTGCGCGGTGGCCGAGAGCCGCAGCGTGGCGGTGTAGCCCTTGGCGTCGGCCATCTGCGAGGCCACGGTGCGCTTCCAGATCAGCTCGTACAGGCGGAACTCGTCCGGGCGCAGCTCGGCCTTGACCTGGGCCGGGGTCCGGAAGGAGTCCCCCGCGGGCCGGATGGCCTCGTGGGCCTCCTGCGCGGTCTCGTTGCGCTTGGCGTAGACGCGCGGCTGGGCCGGCACGGCGTCCGCCCCGTAGAGCTCGGTAGCCTGGCGCCGGGCGGCCTGCACGGCCTCCTGCGAGAGGTTCACCGAGTCCGTGCGCATGTACGTGATGTAGCCGTTCTCGTACAGGCGCTGGGCCACCTGCATGGAGACGCGGGAGCTCATGCGGAGCTTGCGGGCGGCCTCCTGCTGCAGCGTGGAGGTGGTGAAGGGGGCGGCCGGGCGGCGGGTGTACGGCTTGTCCTCCACCGAGTCGACCGTGAAGTCCGCCCCGCGCAGACCCTCGGCCAGCGAGCGGGCGCCGGCCTCGTCCAGGTGGGTCACCTTCTTGCCGGCGGAGGCCTTGAGCCGCCCGGCGTCGTCGAAGTCGCGGCCCGTGGCCACGCGCTGGCCGTCCACCGTGCTGAGGCGGGCCGTGAACGAGCTGCCCACGGCGTCCGCGGCCTGCGCGCCCTCGGCCACCGTGAAGGTGCCCTCCACGCCCCAGTAGTGGGCGGAGACGAAGGCCATGCGCTCCCGCTCGCGCTCGACGACGAGGCGGGTGGCCACCGACTGCACGCGGCCCGCCGAGAGCCCGCGGGAGACCTTGCGCCAGAGCACCGGCGAGAGCTCGTAGCCGAACAGGCGGTCGAGGATGCGGCGCGTCTCCTGGGCGTCCACGAGGGCCGTGTCCAGCTCACGGATGTTCTCCAGACCGCGGCGCACGCCCTCCTTGGTGATCTCGCCGAAGGTCATGCGGTACACCGGCACCGTGGGCTTGAGGGTGTCCAGCAGGTGCCAGGCGATGGCCTCGCCCTCGCGGTCCGCATCCGTGGCGAGGTAGAGGGCCTCGGCGTCCTTGAGCTCGCGCTTGAGCTCGGTGACCTTCTTCTTCTTGTCCGGGTGCACCACGTAGTACGGGGTGAAGCCGTGCTCCGTGTCCACGGCGAACTTGCCGAACGGGCCCTTCTTCATCTCCGCCGGCAGGTCCGAGGGCTTGGGCAGGTCGCGGATGTGCCCCACGGAGGAGTCCACCACCCAGCCCTCGCCCACCGCGTTGAGGTACTTCGCGATGGACTTGCTCTTGGCCGGGGACTCCACGATGACCAGCTTCTTGCCCGAGGGCACGGGAGCGGTCACGGAAGCGGGGGGAGTGGACAACGGGTCCTCCTGGGACGGGATTGTTGCGGATCCGGGGCCGACGCGAGCCGACCCGCGTCCGCCGCGGACGGACGTCCCCACATCGTAGGGCGCGCTGACCACGATAACGCCCGGCGTCCCCGCGCCCGCCACCGCCCGATCGTCAGCCCTCCACCAGGAACCCGTCCTCGTACAGCTCCCGCAGCGCGGCCAGCAGGCCGGCCCGCCCGACGTCGTCCAGCTCCAGCAGCGCGGCGACCGCGCCCACCAGCTGCCCCACGGACAGCTCGCCGTCGCTGGCGGACAGCACGCCCGCCGTCGCGGTGTCCAGGCGCGCCACGCGCCGGAACCCGGAGCCCTGCCGGGCCAGGATCACCTCGGGGTGCTCCGCCCCGAACCGCTGGTGCCGCTCTTCCGTGACGTCCGCGGCCACGCGCAGGTGCAGGCCCCGCAGCGCGGCCAGGGCCGGGTCCCCGACGGCGTCCCCGGCCCCGGCGCCCGCGGCGAGCCGGTCCCGGCGGGCGACGGCGGCGGCCCACGCGGCGCCGAGGGCCTCATCCACGGGCTGGGTCAGCTCCTCAACGACCACCCACCCCCGGCCCTGGGAGCCGTCCGCGGCGGGCCGACGCAGCCACACGTGTCCGAAGCCGACCCCGGCCACGCCGCGGGCGTCGAAGTCCTCCAGGTACCCGCGGTAGGCGGCCTCATAGGCGGGCGGGTCGAGCTCGAGCGAGGAGTCCTGCAGCCACGTCTCCGCGTAGCCCGCGGGGTCCTGCCGGTCGCGCTGGAGCAACCAGGCCTGCATCCCCGGCGCCACCCACGAACGCGGGCGCGCGTTCCACGGTGCGGTGTCGGCGTCGGTGGTGTCCCCCGCCGGGATCTCCCAGTTGGCGAGCAGCTGCGCGGTGCCGCCCTCGGCGAGCACGTCCGGCAGGGCCGCGATCAGCTCCGCGACGATCCGGTCGCCCTCACGGCCGCCGTCGCGGTAGGTCAGCACGGGCGCGTCCGGGTCCGTGCGCGGGGTGATCACGAACGGCGGGTTCGAGACCACGAGGTCGAACCGCTCCCCCGCCACCGGCGCCAGCAGATCGCCGGCCGCCAGCCGGACCCGGTCCTCGAGCCGCTCCCGGTCGAGGCCGAGCACGTCCGCGTTGAGCAGCAGGTTGAACCGGGTGAAGGCGAGGGCGCGCTCGGAGAGGTCCGTGGCGGTCACGTGGTCGGCGTGGGCGAGCAGGTGCAGGGTCTGGATCCCGCAGCCCACCCCCACGTCCAGGGCGCGGGCCACGGGACGGCGCTGCGTGGCGCCGGCGAGCGTGAGGGAGGCCCGACCGATGCCGAGCACGTGCTCGGGAGGCAGCGGGCCGCGCCGCTGCAGGGCCGTCAGGTCCGAGGCGATCCACATCCGGCCCGGCTCGTCCGCGTCGTACGGCGAGAGGTCCACCGCGCCGCGCACGCGCCCGTCCGGCCCCTCGACGACGAGCCCGGCCGCCACGGCCCCGGCCAGACCGAGGCTGGGCAGCGCGGCGTCGAGGTCGGCGGCGGGGACGGGGTCGCCGAGCAGCCAGGCCCCGACGGCGGCGGCGAGGCCCCGCGTGCCGTGCCGGTCGCCGGGGCCGGCTGCGTCGTCGTGCCGGCCGGGGCCCGCCAGGTGACCGGCGACGACGCGGCGGGCGGCCTCGGCGTGCTCGCGGTCCAGGGCGAGCGTGGCCACGGCTCCGAGCAGCCCCTCGACGGCGGCGGTGGTGAACGGCAGGGCCGCCAGGTCCGCGGCGAGGGCCGCGGCCGTGGCCGGGGTCAGCCGCGGGGCGGGGGGCGACGGGGGTGTCGGGACGGGACTCATGCCTCGGTCCTCTCGGCGGGGTGGGGGCGGTGGGCGCAGAAGGGGCAGCGGTGCTCGGGGTCGTCGGCGGCGCAGGCCGCGCAGCGGACCTCGAGCGTGGTGCAGGCCGGGTCGGCGCAGTTGCGCAGCGCCGAGGTCGGTGCCTCGCACGTGACGCACCGGCCGATGGTCTCGGCGTCGGCGGTGAAGCGGGTGGACAGGCGTCGGTCGAACACGGCCAGCTCGCCCCGCCACAGTCCGGCGTCGCCACGGGCCTCGCCGTAGCGGACGATGCCGCCGTCGAGCTGGTAGACCTCGGCGAAGCCGCGGTCCTTGAGCAGGGCCGAGAGGACCTCGCAGCGCACGCCGCCCGTGCAGTAGGTGATCAGCGGCGCGTCCTTGACGTGGTCCAGGGCCCCGGAGTCGACGGCGGCGAGCAGGTCGCGGGTGGTGTGCGCGTCCGGGACCACGGCCCCGTCGAAGCGGCCGATGGCCGCCTCCACCGTGTTGCGGCCGTCGAGGAAGCGCACGGGGTTCGCGGTGCCGGCCCGCTCGGCGACGAGCGCGTCCACCTGGGCGGGGGTGAGCCGCTCCCCCGTGCCAACGACGCCGTCCGCGTCCACGGTGATGCGCTCGGGGGCCCCGAACGCGACGAGCTCGGGCTTGACCTTGACGGAGAGGCGGGGGAAGTCCGCCGCCGAGCCGCCCGACCACTTCACCTCGAGGTCCCGGAACGCCGGATGCTCCCGCGTGCCGCGCACGTAGCGCTTGACCGCGTCGACCGGCCCGCCGACGGTCCCGTTGATCCCCTGCGGCGACACGATGATCCGGCCGGTCAGGCCGAGGGACGCGGCGAGCGTGCGCTGCCACAGCCGCACCGCCTCGGGGTCGGCGAGCGGGGTGAACCGGTAGTACAGCGCGATGCGGGAGAGGGCGGCGGTGCTCATCGAGGTCCAGGCTAGTTGTAGGAGGGCATGACGTTGTTGACTCGGGCCGGGGCCAGTGAGGCCGGAGGAGCGTCTCCGCAGGAGGTATGAGGCCGATGGTAGTTGTAGTGGTTCACCCACACCTGCAGGGCCTCACGCCGAGCTTGCTCTGAGGAGTACGGGCGGGCGTAGAGGACCTCGTCCACCATCAGCCGGTTGTACCGTTCGACCTTCCCGTTATGGCGCGGGGTGTAGGGGCGGATCCGGTGGTGCCGGCCCCCGAGCGAGACCACCTTCCGGGTGAAGTCCACGGCCCGGTAGTTGTTGCCGTTGTCCGTGATCACCCGGTCCACGGTGATGCCGTGGGCGGCGAAGAACGCCCGCGCCCGGCAGAAGAACCCGATCGTGGTGACCGCCTTCTCGTCCTCCAACGCTTCGGTGTACGCCAGGCGGGTGAACCCGTCGATCGCCGAGTGCAGGTAGGTGTACCCGACCCGCCGGCCAGGCCCGCGTTTGGCCGCTCGCGCGTTCTCGGAGTCCCGGCCGTGAGCACGCCAGCCTCCCCCCTCGGGGATGCGTCCGATCTTCTTCACGTCCAGGTGCACCATGTGCCCCGGCCCTCTCGCGGTGATCTTCTGGGGTCGTTGGCGCAGGTCTTCTCCGGCCGGGGTCAGGTCCCGTAGGCGGGAGATCCCGGCCCGGTGCAGCCACCGTCCCACGGTACGAAGACACACCCGGTGGCCTTCAGAGACGAGGTGGTGATGGATGCGCCGTGCGGACCACTTGCGCTCCCGCCGCAGGGCGTGGATCTGGGCGACCAGGACCGGATCGAGCTGGGCAGGTGAACGGTGCGGCCGGCTGGGCAGGTCCTGAAGGCCGGCTTCTCCCTGGGCGCGGTAGCGGGCGACCCAGGTGGCCACCGTGGGCCGGCTCACCCGGAACTCGGCGGCCACGTGTGCCTGCGGGATCCCGTCGTGCAGGTGGCGGTGGACCATCCTGAGACGGCCGGTCGGGGTCAGGGGTGCGTTAGCGTGAGTCATGAGTGGGTCTCTTCTGGCAGGTGGGTGGTGTAGGAACTTCCATCCTGCGGGAGAGGCGGGCGTGTCAACTTGTCTGTGTAAGCGGGGTGGTCACAGGTAGGGGTTGATCCGGTCGGGGTAGGCCGCGGCGAGCTGGGCGAGGGCCTGCTTCCAGTTCGTGACGGCCTGACCTTCGACGAGCCGGCCCTGGGCTTTGCGCTGGCCGGCGGGTTTGCCCCGGTCCCGAGCGCGTTCGGCGGCGCGTTTGTCTTCGATGTTGCAGATCGCCAGCCAGAGCAGCTTCACCGCCGCCTCGGTCGAGGGGAAGTGGCCGCGGTTCTTGGTCACCTTCCGTAGCTGGAAGTTCAGCGACTCGATGCTGTTGGTCGTGTAGATGACCTTGCGGAGCATGGGTGGGAACTGCAGGAACGGGATGAACCGCTCCCAGGAGTTCGCCCAGGTCGCGGCTGCAGACGGGTACTTCGTGCCGAGCTCGGAGGCCTCGAACTCGGCCAGCGCCTTCCTCGCGGTCTCTTCGTTGGGGGCGGTGTAGATCGGCTTCAGCGCGGCGGCGACCTTCTTGCGGTCCTGGTAGGCCACGAACCGCATCGCGGCCCGGATCAGGTGAACCACGCAGGTCTGGACCATCGAGTCCGGCCACGTCGCCTCGACCGCCTCCGGCAGGCCCTTGAGCCCGTCGCAGCACACGATCAGCACGTCCTGCACGCCCCGGTTGGCGAGATCGGCGCAGACGTGGGCCCAGAACGCCGAGCCCTCGGTGTCCTGGACCCAGATCCCCAGCACGTGCTTGATGCCCTCGAGGTCCACGCCGACGGCGATGTAGGCGGCACGGTTGAGGACCTGGCTGTTCTCTCGGATCTTGATCCGGATTGCGTCGAGATAGATCACCGGATAGAACTCCTCCAGCGGCCGCGACTGCCACGCCAGGACCTCTTCGCTCACGGCGTCGGTGATGTTGGAGATCGTCTCGTGCGACAGGTCCGTGCCGATCGTGGAGGCCAGGTGGTGCTGGATGTCCCGGATCGTCATTCCGCCGGCATAGAGGCTGATGATCATGTCATCCAGGCCCCCGAGGCGCCGCTGGCCCTTGGGCACCAGGCGCGGGGTGAACGACCCGCCCCGGTCTCGCGGGACGTCCAGCTCGATCGGCCCGACCTCGGACTCCACGGTCTTCGGGGTGGTCCCGTTGCGGGAGTTGGCGTGCTTCAGCGCCTCGCTCGAGCCCTTCTCGTAGCCCAGATGGCTGGTCAGCTCGGCCTGCAGGCCCCGCTCGAGCGCGGCCTTGACCAGCGCGGGCACGAACCCGCCGTCACCGGTGAGCTCGACGCCGCCCGCGTCGATCTGCGCGAACAGGGCATCAAGCTGCCCTGAGGCTTTCAGCTGCTCGACCAGGTCCTGGCCCGAGGGCTCGCCTGGGTTCTTCTCGTCGATCATGGTCATGATTCTTACCGTTCCTCTCGGTACGGCTTACACAGACCATCTGACACGCCCGGAGAGGCCCGCTCGTCTCATCTCAGCCCGTACCCCGTGGCAAGAACCTCATGACCCACAACAGCTAGTGCGCGGCCCCGGACGTGACGGCCGTGAGGGACGGGCGGGGCCTGGCCCGCACCGGCCTCACGCCTTACCCTTCAGACATGACTGAGCATCTGGATCCGGCACTGGTCGACATCTGGTTCGCGGCCTGGTCGCGATCGCGCGGCTACCGCACGAGCCAGGAGGCGGGGCGACGCGCGGCCCTGCGCACCCCCCGCCCCGCCCACATGATCCCCGGCGGCTCCGGTCGCGCCACGGTGGACGTGCCGGCCACGTGGGAGCACGTGGTGGTGAACCCCTCCCGCGCGGAGCTGGAGGACCTGCGCGAGGCGGTGCGGGACCAGGAGCAGATCCTGCTCACCGTGTTCGGCGACGCCGGCGAGGACCCCAAGGCCATGGGTCTGAAGGCCCAGGCCGAGCCGGAGCGCTTCATGACCATGGACATGGACCCCGAGCTGCAGGACGTGGAGCCCCCGCTGCTGCCCGAGGGCTATGAGGCCCGCGTGGACCAGCCGATGGAGGGCAGCCGTCGCCTGCGCATCCTGGCCGTCGGCGCCTCGACCGCGCCCGAGGGCGAGGAGGAGCTCGCCGCCCTCGGCTGGGTCACCGAGGAGGACGGCACCGCCGTCTACGACCGGATCTGGACGTCCCCGAACCACCGTCGCCGCGGCCTCGGCTCCCTCGTGATGCGCTACCTCACCTCCGAGGTCATGAGCGAGGGTGAGATCAGCCGCGGCCTGCTCGTCGCCTCCCCGGACGGCCAGAAGCTGTACCGCCACCTGGCCTGGACCGACCTCGGCCCCGTGTCCATCTGGGGTCGCGGCCTGGCCGAGGACAACCCCACCGCCGAGCACACCGGCACCATGGGGGCGTGACCGGCCACCTGCCGGAGCACGATCCCTGGGCGGATCCCGCGGGCGGCTGGGGGCCGCCCGGCACGGCGGACGCCGCGCCGCCCGTCGACGACGCCGCCCCGGACTCCTCCGGACCGGAGCCGCAGCCCGTCGGTGAGGTGGTGGCCGACGTCGTGGCCGGGCTGTCCGTCACGGCACCCGGCGACCTGCGCCCGGACACCCCGGCGGGGGCCGGACTCCGTGCGGCGCTGGGTCGGACCGGGTTGCCCGAGCAGATCCGCCACGTCACCGAGCTGCCCGCACGGCAGGCCCGGCACACGGACTGGCCCGCGGACGCTCCGGAGGGCCTGGTCAGGGCGTTCGCGGCGCGCGGCGTCGAGCGGCCGTGGCTGCACCAGGTGCGCGCCGCGAACCTGGCCGGTGCGGGGACGCACACCGTGCTCGCCACGGGCACGGCGTCGGGCAAGTCGCTGGGCTACCAGCTGGCGGTCGGCACCCGGCTCGCCGCCGACCCCCGGGCCACCGCGCTCTACCTCGCCCCCACCAAGGCCCTCGCTGCGGACCAGCTGACCTCCTGGCGCGCCCTCGAGCGGGACGGCGCCCCGGGGCTGCGCGCGGCTCCCTACGACGGCGACACCGCACCGCAGGACCGGATCTGGGCCCGCGAGCACGCCACCGTGCTCATGACCAACCCGGACATGCTCCACGTCGGGATCCTGCCGCACCACGAGCGGTGGGCCGCGTTCTTCCGGAACCTGGCGTTCGTGGTGGTGGACGAGTCGCACACCTACCGGGGCGTCTTCGGCTCGCAGGTGGGCATCCTGCTGCGCCGGCTGCGGCGCATCGCCGCCCACTACCGCGGGGACCGGCCGGAGACCGTGTTCATCGGGGCGTCGGCGACGTCGGCGGATCCGGCCGGGCACTTCGCTCGACTGATCGGGGCGCCGGCCACGGCCGTCACCGAGGACGCGTCCCCGCACGGGGCGGTCACGGTGGCGTTCTGGGAGCCGGAGCTGACGGACCGTCGGGGCGAGAACGGCGCGCCCGTCCGCCGCTCGGCGATGGCCGCCGCCGCCGACCTGGTCACGGACCTGGCCCTGCAGCAGGTGCGCACGCTGGCGTTCATCCGCTCGCGGCGCGGGGCCGAGGCCATCGCCAGCGCGGCCAAGCGGCAGCTCGAGGAGGTCGAGCCGGGGCTCGGCACCCGGATCGCGGCCTACCGCTCGGGCTACCTGCCCGAGGAGCGGCGGGAGCTGGAGGCGGACCTGCGCTCGGGTCGGCTGCTGGGCATGGCCTCGACGCCGGCACTGGAGATGGGCATCGACGTCGCGGGGCTGGACGCGGTGGTGGTGGCCGGCTGGCCGGGCACCCGCGCGTCGTTCTTCCAGCAGATCGGCCGCGCCGGGCGCGGCGGCCAGGACGCGCTCGCGTTCTTCGTCGCCTCGGACGACCCCCTGGACACGTTCGTGGTGGACCACCCGGAGGCCGTGTTCGACCTGGGCGTGGAGGACACCGTGGTGGACCCGGAGAACCCGCACCTGCTCGGCCCGCAGCTGTGCGCGGCCGCCGCGGAGCTGCCGATCACGCCCGAGGCGTTCGGCTGGTTCGGGGAGCCGGACCGGGTGCGCGCCCTGCTGGACGTGCTGGTCGAGCAGGGGCTGCTGCGCCGTCGGCCGGCCGGCTGGTTCTGGACGCACCCCGAGCACGCCGCCGGCATGGTCTCCCTGCGGGACGACGGCGGCGGCCCCATGGACATCATCGACGCCGAGTCCGGCGCCCTGCTGGGCACGATGGACTCGCCCCAGACCCATTACCAGGCGCATCCCGGCGCGGTGTACGTGCACCAGGACCGCACGTACCTCGTGGAGGAGCTGGACGAGGACGCGCACGCGGTGGTGGTCACGCGCGCCTGGCCGGACTTCACCACGCAGGCCCGGGACGTCACGGAGGTCGAGATCGTGGCGGTGCACCGCCGCCTGGACGCGCGGGAGGGCACCCTGCGCTGGTGCCTCGGGGATGTGCAGGTCCGCACCCAGGTGGTGTCCTTCCAGCGCAAGGCCCTGGCCTCCGGGGAGGTGCTCGGCGAGGAGCCCCTCGACCTGCCGGCGCGGGACCTGTTCACCTCGGCGGTGTGGTTCCAGGCGGCCTCGGACGAGCTCATCGCCGCGGGACTGACCACGGATCGCCTTCCCGGCGCCCTGCACGCGGCCGAGCACGCGATGATCGGCATGATGCCGCTCGTCGCCTCGAACGACCGCTGGGACATCGGAGGCGTCTCGATGGTCCTGCACCCGGACACCGGCTCCCCCGCCGTGTTCGTCTACGACGGCCGGCCCGGCGGGGCGGGCTTCGCCGAACGCGGCTTCGAGCAGGCGCGACGCTGGGTCGAGGCGACGGCGGGGGCCATCGCGGCCTGCGAGTGCGCGGAGGGCTGCCCGTCCTGCGTGCAGTCCCCCAAGTGCGGCAACCGCAACAGCCCACTGGACAAGGCCGGCGCGCTGACCGTCCTGCGGTTCCTGATGGACCACGCCGATCACCTCGTCCCGGCGGACGCCTCGACCGACGGCTCGGGCGGCGCCTCCTCCGGCGGGGCCACGGACGCGGCGCCCGGGGCCTGAGACCGCGGCGGGCCCGCGACGGCGTCGGCCGTGGCCGCCGGCAGCGGGGCGCGGGCGAGCTCGACCGCGACGCGCACGGTCCCGTCCTCGCGCACCTCGCACGCCACGACGGCGGCCCCGTTGCGTGCGGCGGTCCGCCCGGCCAGCGCGCACGGCTCATGGTCGGAGAGCCCGCGCCGGGCGTCGGAGGCGGCGAGCGCCGCCAGGTCGGCGGCCCCGGCCGCCCGGGCGCCGGTGACCGAGGCCTGCCCCAGCGCCGCGACCGCCAGCAGCAGCCCCGCCCCCAGGGCGGCCGTGCCCAGGACGGACACGGTGCCCGAGCCTCGTTCGCCCCGCGCGGGCGCCCTCCCGCGGGTCATGACCGGTCCTCCGGCGAAGCGGCGGGCGTTCCGGGCCGCTGGTCGGGGGCGGCGGCGTGCGCGGTGAGGGTGAGCACCTCGGCCCAGGCGAGCGGCCCGGGGCCGGGCTGGACGACCTCGACGGTCACCCACCCGCCCTCGACGGTGTGCGAGAGCGAGGCATCGTCGCCGGCCATGCGCGCCACCGCGTCCCGGGCCGCCGCCTCGTCGTCGCCCCGGGCGAGGATGCGGGCGGCCGACGCCGCCGCGTCCTGACCCCGCACCTGCTGCACCGCGGCGGCGCCGGCCAGCAGGACGGATACGAGCACGAATGCGATCACGGGCAGCAGCACCGCGTACTCGGCGGTGACGGCCCCGGTCTCGCCGCCCCGGAGCGCCCGGGGCCGCCCCGCCGTCCGGGCGCCCGGGCGGCGCGCGGACGGCGGGGCGGAGGCCGGGTGCTCAGTCACGCTGGAGCGCCCCGGTGACGAGGTCCACGAGCAGCGACTGCACGTCCGGGCTGGTGAGCACGACGGCCAGCACGCCCGCGAAGCCCACGGCGGCGAGCGTGAGGATGCCGTACTCGGCCGTGATCGCGCCGGTCTCCTCGCCCGCGGCGTCGACGACGCGGGCGAGGCGGTCGCGGTCGCTGGGGCGGGTGACGGCGGGCTGGGCGGTGTGGGAGCGGTGGGTCATGGTGGTCCTCCTGGAGTGGGCCCCGCGGTGCGGGGCGGTGGTGACGGCCCGGCCGGGCCGCTGGTCCCAGGCTGGCCCGCTCCGGGGCCCGCGCGCCGGGGGCGATGCGGATCCGGGGATGGGCCGGGGCGATCGGGGCCCTGTGCAGGACCGGACGCCCTGGCGTCGCCACGGCCTCAGCCCGGTCCCGCCCCGAGCAGGGCCATGACGACGGGCACCACGCCCCAGCACACGAAGGCGGGCAGCAGGCACAGCCCCAGCGGCATCACCAGGCGCACGGCGAGCTCCTCGGCCGCCCGTTCGTCGGCCCGCCGGGTCTGCTGACGGACGGCAGCGGCGGTCTCGGCCAGCGTGCGGGCGCCGGCCATCCCGGACCGGTGCAGCGGTCGCAGTCGGGCGGCGGTCTCGGTCCACACCGGGTCCGTGTCGAGGCCCGCCCACGCCTCGTCCCAGTCCCGGCCCCAGAGCAGCAGCGCCGCCGTGGCGCGCAGGTCGCGGGCGCCCGGCAGGGTCCGGCCGAGGTCGTCCAGCGCGGCGGGCAGGGATCGGCCGGCGCTGAGCAGCGCCGCCAGCACGTCCAGCACGACGGCGGCGCCCACGGCCGCCGGCTCGCGCGCGGCCGAACGCAGCAGCAGGCGCGTCCAGGACCGCCCGGCCAGCCAGAACAGCAGCCCCACCCCGGCGACCACGGCGCCGAAGGGCGAGCGGACCAGGTCCCACGGGGAGGTGCCGAGCAGCCACGCGAGGCCGAGGCCGCCCAGGGGCAGCCACTGCAGCAGTCGGGACGTCGCGCCCGGCCCCGCCGCGGCTGAGCGGCGGGCCCGGGCCGCGTCCACGTCCGCCTCGAGGCTGTGGGCCAGCCGCCGGGCCACGGCTGCGGGGGCCGCGCCCGCCCGGGCCCCGGCCGCGAGCGTCGCGTCGACCAGCGCCCAGCCCGGGTCCCGTGCGCCGGTCCGCCAGGACGGGGTCCCGCCGCCACGGCCGGTCGCAGCCTCCCCGGTCGGCGCATGCGACGCCGGCACATCCCAGGCCAGCGCCTCGGCCCGGCGTCGGGCGCGGTGATGGGCACAGCACGCGGTGCCCGCCTCGCTCGGGCCCGGCCCGCAGGCGGGCAGGGTGCACGCGGTCTCCCGCCAGGCCTGCTCCTCGGTCAGGCCGGCCGAGACGAGGGCGGCCCAGCGGCGCAGCACGCCGACGAGCACCTCCGTCTCCTCCTCCGGCGTCGGCCGCCCCGCCCGCCAGGGCAGCAGCGCCGCGGCACGCCCAGCGCGCGACCGTCGTGCCTGCCCGGCCGCCGTCGTCGTGCTCACCGGCCGCTCCGCCCCGCGAGCCGGGCCGCGAGCGCGGGCACGCCGGGTCCCTCGATGGTCCGCCCGCCCGCCGCCTCCGTCCCGGGTCGCCACGTGAGGGCGGGCAGCAGGGCGAACCCGTCGGCGCGCGGGTCCGGGACGGCGAGCTCGACGGGGTGCCGCCCGTGGCCGTCGCGGGCGAGGTGCAGCACGGCGTCCACGCCGGCGCGGGCCTGCGCGGCCACCGTCTCGGGCCGCCAGCCGGCCAGGGAGGCCATGGCCGTCAGCCGGGCGGGCACCTCGGCGGCGGCGTTGGCGTGCAGGGTGCCCCACGCGCCCTGGTGGCCCGTGTTCAGGGCGGTGAGGACATCGGCCACCTCGGCGCCGCGGCACTCGCCGACCACGAGCCGGTCCGGCCGCATCCGCAGCGCGTGGCGGACGAGCTCGGCCAGTCCGACCTCGCCGGCGCCCTCCGCGTTGGCGGCGCGGCACTGCAGGGCGACCACGTGCGGGTGATCGGGCGCGGCCTCGGCCGTGTCCTCCACGACGACGATCCGTTCGTCCCCCGGCACCCGGCCGAGGGCCGCGGAGAGCAGGGTGGTCTTGCCCGCCCCGGTCGCGCCGCTGACCAGGACGGTGGCGCGGTCGCGCACGAGCGCCTCGAGGGCGTCGGCCCAGAGGGCGCCGTCCGGCCAGCCGTCGGCCAGCGCGGCCAGCGACGGCGTCGTCGCGGCCGGGATCCGCAGGCTCAGCAGGGTGCCGCCGCCACTGACCGGGGGCAGGACCGCGTGGACGCGCACGCCGCCCACGCGGGCGTCGGCCAGCGGCACCGCCGCATCGAGGCGGCGGCCGGCCCGGTGCAGCAGCCGCACCGCGAGCGCCCCGGCGGTCTCGGGGTCGAGCCGACCGGGGCGGCGGACGAGGCCCTCGTCCCCGTCGGTCCACACCGCGCCCGCGCCGTCCACGAGCACGTCAGTCACGCCCGGGGTGCGCACCCAGGGTGCGAGCGGGCCGAAGCCGTCGAGCTCATCGACCAGCGCCGCCACGCGCGGGTCGTCGATCGGCGCGTCGAGGGCCTCGGCGATCAGCGGGGCCAGCGGCGGCTCCGCACCGTCCGCGGCCGACGCGCGGGCCTCGGCCACGCGTCGGCGCACGGCGGCGACGTCCAGCCCGCAGGGGCCTGCTGCGGGTGCGGCGAGCGGCGGCGCGGCGACCTGCGTGCGTTCCGGCTCGGCCGCACCGGTGCGGGGCCACGGGAACCGTCGGCCGACCTCGGGCGGGGCGAGGCGGGACCGTCGGCCCCGGGGCGGGCGGGCCGGGGCGGCGGGGACGAACGGGCGCATGGCGGACCTCCTGCGGGATGGGGGGCGGCCGCCGCGGTCCGCGGCCGCCGGCCCGTCCAGTCCACCGCCTCGCCCGCGCGCCCGCCTGCCCCGGTCGTCCGGCTGGGGACACGTGCCCACCCCCCGGCGCCTGTGCAGGAGCGGACGGCGCCGCGCAGCCGTCAACCGCGCAGGATCTCGTGGGTCCGCGCGTCGCGCACGCGGGAGTCGTCCCACGGCACGTCCCAGCCCAGCAGCGCCAGCACACGGTCCAGCAGCGCCGCCGTGAACCCCCACACCAGGCGCTCGCCCACGAGGAAGCCCGGCGTCTCGCCGCGGCGGCCGCCGGGCCGGGCCACGCGGCACCGGTTCGCGGGGTCCACCAGGTCCGCGACCGGCATCCGGAACACGGCCGCGGCCTCGGCCTGGTCGACCACCGCCACGCGACTGGGGTCCCGCCACCACCCGAGCACCGGGTGCACCACGTGCCCGGAGACCACCACCGGCACCGCCGGCAGCACGCCCAGGACCTCCACGCCGGCCGGGTCCAAGCCGGTCTCCTCCTGCGCCTCGCGCAGGGCCGTGGCCACGACGTCGGCGTCCTCGGGGTCGACGCGACCGCCGGGGAACGCGATCTGCCCGGCGTGCTGGCGCAGGGTGGCGGCGCGCTGGGTCAGCAGCACGTCCACGTGCGGGTGCACGCGCTCGGCGTCGTGACGGGCGGGGACGTCGTCGAGGGCGCCGAACAGGATCAGCACGGCGGAGGGGCGCGGATCGCCGGACCGGGGCCACTCGAAGCCCCACATCGGCACGGCCTCGGGCGGGATGGTGGTGAGCGAGGCCGGGTCGTGGTGACCGGGCGCGTCCGCAGGGGCCGTGCCCCACCGGGCCACGAGGTCCGCCAGCTGGTCCCGCGCACCCGTCAGCGACGCCTCGGACGTCCCGGCGGCGTCGCGGGAGGTCGGGCGGGGGCTCGCGGGGGTCTCAGGCATAGCCCCCACGCTAGCCGCCGGTCGTAGCCTCGGGGCATGACGGCTCCCCTGACCTCGCCCCCGGCGGACGCCGCGTCCCCGGATCCGGTGGACGTCGCGGTGATCGGCGCCGGACAGGCCGGACTGGCGGTCGGCTACTTCCTGGCCCGGGCCGCGCGGGACGTCGACCGCGGGCGCCGGCCGGGCCCGCCGCCGTCGTTCGTCCTGCTCGACGCGTCCGCCCAGCCCGGCGGCGCGTGGCCGCACCACTGGGACTCCCTGCGCCTGTTCTCCCCCGCCGAGCACTCCTCCCTGCCGGGCCGACCCATGCCGCCGTCGCCCGGTCCCGGCACCCCGGACGCCGGGCACGTCGTCGCCTACCTGGCCGACTACGAGGACCGCTACGGGCTGCCGGTGCGCCGGGGCGTGCGTGTCGCGGAGGTGACGCACGACGCCGCCGCGTCCCCGCCGTTCACCCTGCGGCTCGAGGACGGCACGGCCCTGAGCGCCCGCGCGGTGGTCTCCGCGACCGGCTCGTTCACCCGCCCGTTCGTGCCGGCTCTCCCGGGCGCCGACCGCTTCGGCGGCACGCAGCGGCACTCCGCCGCGTACCGCTCCCCCGACGCGTTCGCCGGGCGGCGCGTCCTCGTGGTGGGCGGCGGCAACTCGGGCGCCCAGATCGCGGCTGACCTGCTGCTGGCGGGTGTCGCCACCACGTGGGCCACCCGGCGTCCGCCCCGGTTCATGCCGGACGACGTGGACGGGCGGGTGCTCTTCGACCGGGCCTCGGCGCGCGTGCTGGGCCGCTCCGAGGCGCGCGTGGGCGACCTCGGGGACATCGTCATGGTGCCCTCGGTGATCCGCGCCCGCGACGAGGCCGGGCTCCACGCGGTCCCCGCGCCCACCGCGCTCACGCCGGACGGCGTCCGCTGGGACCACGACGCCGGCGCGAGCCACGGCTGGCCCGCCGCCAGCCGCGCCGCGGCCCGGGTGCGCGGCACCGAGCACCCGGTGGACGACGTCGTCTGGTGCACGGGCTTCCGGGCGGACCTGCGCCACCTGCGGAGCCTCGAGCTGACCCGCCGCCCCTCCGGGGCGCCGGCGACGGAGCGTGCGCTGCCGACCGCCTCGGTGGACGTGCCGGGGCTGCACCTGCTCGGCTACGACGACTGGTGCGGGGCCGCCTCGGCCACGCTCGCGGGCGTGGGGGTGCACGCGCGCCGGGCCGTCGACGCGATCCTCGCGGGCCTCACCGCGGGCTGAGCGGGTGGACCAGCCGGGCGGTCAGGCCTCCAGTCCGTGGCCGAGCGCGCGCAGCTCGCGGCGCGTCCGCCCCGCGCGCAGGAGCTCGAGCAGCTCCTCCCGGCCGGGCTTGAGCTCGTAGGCGAGCAGGGCGCGCGCCCGCTCGGGGTCGGTCTCCCCCTCGCCGTAGGACGGGCACCAGCGGGCGATCGGGCACGCCCCGCACGCCGGGCGGCGCGCGTGGCACACGCGGCGGCCGTGGAAGATCAGCCGGTGGGAGAGCATCGTCCAGTCACGGCGCGGGAACAGGGCGCCCACGGCGTGCTCCACCTTCACCGGGTCGGTCTCGTCCGTGAACCCCAGGCGTCGGGCCAGCCGGCCGACGTGCGTGTCCACCGTGATCCCGGGCTGGCCGAAGGCGCTGCCGAGCACCACGAACGCGGTCTTGCGCCCCACCCCGGGCAGCGCCACGAGGTCCTCGAGACGGGCGGGGACCTCGCCGTCGTGCCGGGCCACGAGCTCCTGGGACAGCCGCAGGATCGCCGAGGCCTTGTTCCGGTAGAACCCCGTGGAGCGCACGAGCTCCTGCAGCTCGGGCTCGGTGGCCGCCGCCATCGCGTGGGCATCCGGGAAGCGGGCGAACAGCGCCGGCGTGGCCGCGTTGACGCGCACGTCGGTGGTCTGGGCGGACAGCACCGTGGCCACGAGCAGCTCGAACGGCGTCTCGAAGTCCAGCTCGGCGACGGCGTACGGGTACGTCTCGGCCAGGATCCGGTCGATCCGCCGCGCCCGGCGCACCAGGGCCAGCCGGGTCTCCCCGGTCGGCGTGCCCGTCGACTCCGTCTCCATCCGCGCGTCCTCCCGCCCTCGTGCGATCCGCTCAGGTCCGACCATCCTAGGGAGCGGGGCACATGCCGACGTCCGCACCGCGTCCGGCCCCCGCTTCTGGGTGCGATGCGACACACAGGACCCGAGGATTTGTGGCGACGACGCCGCGCGCGGCATGCTGAGGCGGGAGACTAGTGTGGGACGCGTCACATCCGTGCCGCGCACCGACCGCACCACCCCGAAAGGACCCCGTCGATGGACGAGCAGATCCCCACGTTCCCGCCCCCGACCGAGTTCGCCGCCCAGGCGGTGGCCGGAGCCGACCTCTACGAGGAGGCCGCCGAGGACCGCCTGGCCTACTGGGCCCGCCGCGCCCGCGAGATCCTGCACTGGGAGCAGGACTTCACCGACGTCCTGGACTGGTCCGACGCGCCCTTCGCGAAGTGGTTCGTCGGCGGCACCACCAACGCCGCGTACAACGCCCTGGACCGCCACGTCGAGGCCGGCCACGGCGACCGCGTGGCCATCCACTTCGAGGGCGAGCCCGGCGACACCCGGACCTACACCTACGCCGACCTGGCCGCCGAGGTCCGGCGCGCCGCCAACGCGTTCGAGTCCCTCGGCGTGACCAAGGGAGACCGCGTGGCCGTCTACCTGCCGATGATCCCGGAGGCCGTCATCACGATGCTCGCGTGCGCGCGCATCGGCGCGGTCCACTCCGTGGTCTTCGGCGGCTTCTCCTCCGACGCCCTGCGCTCCCGCGTGGACGACGCCGAGGCCAAGCTCGTCGTCACGGCCGACGGCTCCTTCCGCCGCGGCAAGCCCTCCATGCTCAAGCCCGCCGTGGACCAGGCCCTCTCCGCGCCCGGCCACACCGCCGAGCACGTGCTCGTGGTCCGCCGCAACGAGGCCGAGGTCGAGATGACCGAGGGCCGCGACCTGTGGTGGCACGACGTCGTGGACGCCCAGTCCGACGAGCACGAGCTCGTGTGGCACGACGCCGAGCACCCGCTCTACATCCTCTACACCTCCGGTACCACCGGGAAGCCGAAGGGCATCCTGCACACCACCGGCGGCTACCTCGTGCAGGCCGCGGCCACCCACCACGACACCTTCGACCTGCACCCGGAGTCGGACGTCTTCTGGTGCACCGCCGACGTCGGCTGGGTCACCGGGCACTCCTACGTCGCCTATGCGCCGCTGGTCAACGGCGCCACCCAGGTGATCTACGAGGGCACCCCGGACTCCCCGCACCAGGGCCGCTGGTGGGAGATCGTGCAGAAGTACGGCGTGAGCATCCTCTACACGGCGCCGACGGCGATCCGCACGTTCATGAAGTGGGGCCGGCACATCCCGGACGAGTACGACCTCTCCAGCCTGCGCGTGCTCGGCTCCGTGGGCGAGGCCATCAACCCGGAGGCCTGGCGCTGGTACCACGAGGTCATCGGCGCCGGCCGCTGCCCCATCGTGGACACCTGGTGGCAGACCGAGACAGGCGCCCACATGCTCACCCCGCTGCCCGGCGTGACCACCCTCAAGCCCGGTTCCGCCCAGAGGCCGGTGCCCGGCGTCGTGCTGGAGGTCGTGGACGAGCTCGGCGAGCCCATGACGGACACGAGCGCGGGCTTCCTCGTGGTGCGCGAGCCGTGGCCGTCCATGCTGCGCGGCATCTGGGGCGACCGGGAGCGCTTCAAGGAGACCTACTGGTCCCGCTTCCCCGGCATGTACTTCGCCGGCGACGGCGCCCGCTACGACGAGGACGGCGACATCTGGCTGCTGGGCCGCGTGGACGACGTCATGAACGTCTCCGGCCACCGCCTGTCCACCACCGAGATCGAGTCCTCCCTCGTGGCGCACCCGTCCGTGGCCGAGTCCGCGGTGGTCGGCGCGAAGGATGAGACCACGGGCGAGGCGGTCGTCGCGTTCGTCCTGCTCACCGAGGACGCCGCCGCGGCCGATCGCGACGTCGCCGAGGTCGAGGAGGAGCTGCGGCAGCACGTGGGCAAGAACATCGGCCCCATCGCCAAGCCCAAGCGCGTGCTCGTGGTCCCCGAGCTGCCCAAGACGCGCTCCGGCAAGATCATGCGCCGCCTGCTCAAGGACGTGGCCGAGGGCCGCGACCCGGGCGACTCCACCACGCTGGCCGACCCCACGGTCATGCAGCGCATCGTGGAGACGCTCGCCCCGAAGGCCTGAGCCGGCACGACGACGCCGCCCCGGTCCGCACGCTGCGTGCGGTCCGGGGCGGCGTCGTCGGTGGGCGGGCCCGGCTCAGGCGCGGGCGGCCGCGTCCCGCCGGACCAGCTCCACGGCCTCGTCGGGCGTGTAGCCGAGGCGTTCGAGCAGGGTGTCGAGACAGCGGCGCACGGCCTGGTGCGCGGCGTCCGCGCGGGCGTCCGCCGAGGCGGCCACGAACGTGCCCGCGCGCCCCCGGGTGCGGATGGTGCCGTGCGCCTCGAGCTCCTTGTAGGCCCGGGCCACGGTGCCCGGTGCCACGCCGAGCTCGGCCGCGAGCGCACGCACGGGCGGCAGTCGGTCCCCGCGGGCGAGGGATCCGGAGGCGACGCCGGCCAGGACCGCGTCCACGATCTGCCGGTAGGGCGGGGCCGGCAGGCTCCCGTCCACCGCCACGACCGGCAGGGAGGCGGAGACCACGCCCGCGGCCCCGTCGGCGACCGAGGCCGCGGACGGGGCCGCTGCGGACGGACCGGGGGCCCTCATCGACTCACCGGTGCTGCGCGTCGAGACGGCCATCCTCGCGCTCCCACACGGCGGGGGCCAGTTCGTCCTCGATGGCGAGGTCGCCCGAGGAGTCGTCCGGGTGGCGGAGCAGGTGGACGGCGGAGACCGCGAGGCCGCCCCACACCAGGAGGATGGCCAGGGACATCATGACGATCGCTGCGGTGCTCATCGGTCAGAGCTCCTTCCGGGTGGCGGCCGCGGGCACCACCGGCAGGGCGCCGGTGGGGACGGTGCCCTCGGGCACGGCGTTGTGCGGGATGAGGTCGCCGTGGATCTCGCTGTCCAGGTCCTCGGCGTAGAGGTTGGACTTGCGGGACCACGGGATCAGGGAGAGCAGGATCGCCAGGGCGACGGAGCCGAGCGCGATGCCCCAGCCGAAGACGCCGAGGAAGTCGCCCGGGTAGCCCTCATAGCCCTCCGCGATCACCTTCATGATCCAGGAGAGCCAGATGTAGGCGAGCACGATCGGCATGAGCACGCCGATCAGCAGCACGTACCCGCGGCCGACCTTGAAGGAGGAGACGGCGTTGAGGTGCGCCGTGATGCGACGGGCCGAGCCCAGCGCACCGGTGACCAGGAGCACCGACAGGAGCGCCGCGCCCACGATGCCGAAGTTGTTGGCGAACGCGTCCATGGTGTCCAGCATCTGCAGGCCCGTGGTGGTGGAGAACAGGGCGAGGGAGACCACCCCGGACAGGCCGATCACCACGATCGTGGCCGTCCAGCGGCCCCAGCCGAGCTTGTCCTTCACGGCGGAGATGACGACCTCGAGGATCGAGATCAGCGAGGTGAAGCCGGCGACCACGAGCGAGCCGAAGAACAGCACGCCGATCAGGGCGCCGAGCGGGGCCTGCGAGATCAGGGTGGGGAAGGCGATGAACGCCAGGCCGATGCCGCTGCCGGCCACCTCGGCCACGGACACGCCGGAGGCCTGCGCCATGAAGCCCAGGGCGGAGAACACGCCGATGCCGGCCAGGATCTCGAAGCCCGAGTTGGAGAAGCCGACCACCAGGCCGGAGCCGGTGAGGTTCGTGCGGCGGTTGAGGTAGGAAGCGTAGGTGATCATGATGCCGAAGCCGACGGACAGCGAGAAGAAGATCTGACCGTAGGCGGCGATCCAGACGCCCGGGTCCGCCAGCGCGGCCCAGTTCGGCGTGAACAGCGCGTCCAGGCCCTGGGCGGCGCCCGGCAGGGTGAGGGCGATGCCGACGAGGATCAGGAACATCACGACGAGCAGCGGGATGCCGACCATCGAGGCCAGGGCCACGCCCCGGCGCACGCCGAAGCCCATGATGAGCAGCGTGATCACCCAGACGGCGAGCATGGGCCAGAAGACGCCCGAGACGACGTCGAAGGACGGGGACGGGTCGTCGGCGACCTGCAGGTAGTCGCCCATGAGGAAGGTCTCCGGGTCGTCGCCCCACCGCTGGTCCACGGAGAACCAGGTGTACATGATCGCCCAGCCGATGATCGCGGCGTAGTAGATCCCGATGACGACGCAGATGAGCACCTGCCACCAGCCGACGGTCTCGGTCCACCGGGACAGGCGCCGGAACGCCAGCGGCGCGGAGCCGCGGAAGCGGTGGCCGATCGCGTAGTCGAAGAACAGCAGCGGGATGCCCGCGGTGAGCAGCGCGATCAGGTAGGGGATGACGAACGCGCCGCCGCCGTTCTCATAGGCGACGTAGGGGAAGCGCCAGATGTTGCCGAGGCCCACGGCGGAGCCGATGGCCGCCAGGATGAAGGCCCACCGGCCGGTGAACTCCTCCCGGGTGCGCTTCGGCGCCGACGCGGGCGCGGAGACGGTGCTGGACATGCAGGACCTCCGGGGGTCGGGAAAAACTCGAGTGTGACGGAGGACACAATAGTCGACACGGGCCGTTGCCGGACAGTCCGGTCCGGAATGCGGGCATCAGGCGCGTGGCGCGGCGCCGGCTCAGCCGCCCGGGACGCAGTCCCCCGAAGGGACCGTGGCCGTCATTTCCGGGGCCGCGGCGACGACGGGGGCGATGGTGTCCGCCGTCAGGGCGTAGCCGACGGCGTCCGAGCCCGGGGCCCGGGCGAACACCAGACCGGCCAGGTTCCCGGCCGTGTCCACCACCGGGCCGCCCGAGTAGCCGTGGCGGATGTCCGCCGCGAGGGTGTAGACGTCCACCATGCTCGCGGCACCGGTCAGGACGTCGCCGAGCGGCACCTCGCCGACGGCCTGCACGGTCGCGGGGGTGGAGGCGAACGGGCCGCCGTCGGGATAGCCCAGGACGGAGGCCGACGCGCCGCCCGTCAGCTCGGCGCCGACCGGCATGACGGGCAGGTTCGCGTCGTCGACCGCCAGGACGGCGAGGTCGTGCGCCGTGTCCAGGTGGACGATCCGCGCCGCGTGCACGCCGCGGGCGCGGTCCGTCACGGTGGGGGCGTCCACGCCGAGGACCACGTGCGCGTTCGTGAGCACGCGGTCCGGGGCCACGGCCACGCCCGAGCCGCTCTGCACCTGGCTGCACTGCGCGGCCGTCCCGGTCAGCCGGACGACGGCGGCCGACGCCGAGGAGGCGGCGGGAGTCGAGGGGGCGGCCGTCGACGTCGACGAGGCGGGGGCGGTCGTCGTGGCCGACGGCGCGGCGGCGTCGTCGGGCTCCTCGGGGGTCGCCGAGGCGGACGGGGCGGACGTCGCGGTGTCGGACGGGGAGGAGGCGGCCGAGGGCAGACCCGGCGTCGCGGCCGGGGCCGGGGCGGCGCGGACGCCGTCGTCGGACTCCGGGACGGGGGCGGGCAGCTCGAGCTCCGGCAGCACGTCCAGGTCGGCGACGGCGGAGCGCGAGCGGGCGGCCCAGGCCAGGAGCGAGTCGGGCATCACGGTGTCCAGCGCCGTGATCACCTGCGAGCGGTTCACCTCACGGGTGACCGCGGTGGAGCCGGAGGCCGCGATGGAGAACGCCACGAGCCAGAGGACGAGGGCGCCCGCGAGACCGGCGGCGAGCGCGCCGAGCAGGCGGTCGACGAGTCGCAGGGCCGGCAGGTTCACGCGCAGCCGGATCGCCTCGCCGATGGCGGCGCCCACGTACTGGCCCGCCGCCACGAGCAGGACGAGGGTGGCGATCAGCGCGGCCCACCGCCACTGCGGCGCGGTGACGAACTCCGCCACCTCCGGCAGGGCGTAGAACGCGATCGCGGCACCGCCGACCAGGCCGACGAGGTTGCCCAGCACCACCCACAGGCCACGACGGTGACCTTGGACCAGGAGCATCGCGAGCGCGACGATGAGCAGGACGTCCAGCCACGTCAGACCCAGCGGCATGGGCGACCTCCTTCGGATGCGACGGCACCGGCCACGCACGGGGACCGCCCGCGCGCCCGGTCGAGGATCCAGGGTATCGGCCCGCACGGGGGTATGGGGCACAATGGACGCCAGTGAACCGGGCGGCTCCTCCGCCGCGGTGTGAGGAACTGCCCACAGAGAGGACACGCACACATGGATCTCGAGGTTCTGCGGAAGGCTCCGCTGTTCACCAACCTGGACGACGAGGTGTTCGCCATCCTCACCTCGGAGCTGACCGAGGTGGAGCTCTCCCGCGGCGCGTCCGCGTTCCACGAGGGCGACCAGGGCGATCAGCTGTACGTGATCATGTCCGGCAAGATCAAGCTCGGCCGCACCGCTTCGGACGGCCGCGAGAACCTCGTGGCCGTGCTCGGCCCCGGCGAGATCTTCGGCGAGATGGCCCTGTTCAACCCCGCCCCGCGCAACGCCACCGCCACCGCGGTCTCCGCCACGCGCCTGGCCGGTCTGCGCCACGAGAACCTGCGCCGCGCCATCGCCTCGTCGCCGGACGTGTCGGTCCAGCTGCTCCAGGCCCTGGCCCAGCGCCTGTCCAAGACCAACGAATCCCTGGCGGACCTGGTGTTCTCGGACGTGCCGGGCCGCGTGGCCAAGGCGCTCCTGGACCTCGCGGACCGCTTCGGCCGCCCGGCCGCGGACGGCCTGCTGGTGGCGCACGACCTCACGCAGGAGGAGCTCGCCCAGCTGGTGGGCGCGTCCCGCGAGACCGTGAACAAGGCCCTGGCCGAGTTCGTTCAGCGCGGCTGGATCCGCCTGGAGAACCGCGCCGTGGTCATCCTGGACCTGCAGCGTCTGCGCCAGCGTTCGCGCTGACGCCCCCCGCCGCCGTGGAGCGGGCCACCCCGGTCAGACCCGGGTGGCCCGCTCCACGCGCATCCGGGGGGTGCCGTCGTCGCCGGCCTCGGTGACCAGGTGGTATTCCGGCACGGGGCCGCGCCGGGCACAGGGCGTGACGGAGAGCAGGAAGGCGGCGGCCGTCCGGTGTGCCGCGACCCGACGCACGATCACCTGCGTCAGCGGGGTCGCCACCTGGTCGAAGGGTGCCGTGCCCTCCGCCCCGGCGGGTCCGGGCAGCCGCAGCGGGCCGGCGAGCGCGCGACGCGCGGACACCCACGCCTGAAGTTCGGGACCGGGTTCCTCGGATGCCGGCGCGGACTGCAGCGGTGGGGTCATCGTGGCGAACACGGCCGTGTCGAAGCGTCGGTGGACGTGGGGCGCGGATCGCCAGCGCATGACGGGGCGCAGCAGGTCGGCGCGCACCCCGAGGCCACGCGCGGCCAGCAGATGGGGCAGACTCTCCGAGCCCTCCTCGAGGGAGCTGCGGCCCCCGCCCCAGGTCTCGATGCGCGCCGTGGACACGACGTCCGTGTCGGAGCGACCGGCGAGGAGCACTCCGGCCTCGTCGTGGAGCTCACGGACGGCGGCCACCACGTGCTGCCGCGCACGCCGCCGGTCCGTGGTCCCGAACGTGCGGGCCCACTGGGAGGGCTCGGGCCCGTACCACGGGCAGGAGTCGGCGTCGGACTCGATGAGCGCGCCGCCGGGCAGACCCACGCGGCCGAGCGGGGTGCGTCCCGCGCGGTGACGGAGGAAGACCTCCGGGCCGTCGTCGCCGTCCCGCACGAGCACGACGAACGACCCGGGCCGGGCGGGGCGGACCTGGCGGAAGCGCCGGTCCAGCCACTGGCGGGTGAGGTCCTCCTCCTGCCCCGGGACCGGCAGCAGCAGGCCGGCCGGGTCAGCGGACACGGACGGTGATCTCCACCTCGACGGGAGCGTCCATGGGCAGCACGGCCACGCCGACGGCGGAGCGCGCGTGGCGGCCGGCCTCGCCGAAGATCTCGGCCAGCACGTCCGAGGCGCCGTTCACCACGCCGGGCTGACCGGTGAACGCGGGGTCGGAGGCCACGAAGCCGACGACCTTGACGACCTGGGCGACCCGGTCCAGGTCGCCCACCAGCTCGTGCACCGCGGCCACCGCGTTCACGGCGCATGCCCGCGCGAGCTCCTGGGCGCGTTCGGGGGTGACCTCCGCGCCCACCTTGCCGGTGGCGGGCAGGGCGCCGGCCACGAAGGGGAGCTGGCCGGAGGTCAGCACGAGGTCGCCGTCCCGCAGCGCCGGGACGTAGGAGCCGACCGGCGCCGCGACGGCGGGTCGGTCGATGCCGAGCTCCGCGAGGCGGGCCGCGACGGCGCCGTCGCCCCAGGTGGGGGCCGAGGACTGCTCCGTCACGTTCACGCCGCCTTCGGACGCTTGAGGTAGGCCACGGGGTTGTTCCCCTCGGGGCCCGGGATCACCGTGACGAGCTCCCAGCCGTCCTCGCCCCACTGGTCGAGGATCTGCTTGGTCGCGTGGATGAGGAGGGGGATCGTGGCGTACTCCCACTGCGTCTGCTGAGTCATGGGACCCACCCTAGCCACCGGCGCGGACCCCGGAAGAGGTCCCAGGCGCCCGCGCTACACTCGCGCCCATGGCCTCCCGCACGACCCGCTTCCCCGCGCCCTCGAGCGCCCTCGGCCGCCTCCTCGCCTTCGTGGGCCTCTCGGCGGTGGCCGGCCTGCTCGTGGCGGCCCTCCTGCTGCCCGTCGCGGGCCTGGCCGGTGTCGCCGCCGCGTCGGGCCGGGAGATGCTGGACGAGCTGCCGGACGAGCTGCCCACGGAGCCGGTCTCCGTGCCGTCGCGCATCCTCTCGGAGGACGGTGAGGAGATCGCCGTCTTCTACGAGGAGAACCGCACCCCGGTCCCGCTGGACGAGATCTCGGAGCACATGCAGCACGCGATCGTGGCCATCGAGGACGAGCGCTTCTACGATCACGACGGCGTGGACGCGCGCGGCCTCATCCGCGCGACCGTGAACAACGCCACCTCCGACTCCACGCAGGGCGCCTCCACCCTCACCCAGCAGTTCGTGAACAACATGCTGGTGAACGTGCAGCAGATCCGCGGCGACTCCCGCCTCACCCTCTCCGGCTCCAAGAACATCGCGGACAAGGTCAAGGAGATCAAGCTCGCCGTCGCCGTCGAGAAGCAGATGTCGAAGGACGAGATCCTCGAGGGCTACCTCAACATCGTGCTGTTCTCCGGCCGCGCCTACGGCGTCGAGGCCGCCTCGCAGTACGTGTTCGGCAAGTCCGCCGCCGACCTGGAGAGCTGGGAGGCCGCCACGCTGGCCGGCATGGTCCAGTCCCCCACCCGGTTCAACCCGGCCCGCAATCCGGAGGAGGCCACGGAGCGGCGCAACCTCGTGCTGAACGCGATGAAGGACAACGGCTACCTCTCCCAGGAGGAGTACGACCACGCCGTCGCCCAGCCGATGGAGGTGGTGATGGAGTCCCGCCCCTCGGGCTGCCTCTACGCCAAGTTCGGCGCCTACTTCTGCGACTACGTGGAGCGGCAGATCCTCGCCGACCCCACGTTCGGCCCGGACGTCCAGTCCCGCCAGGCCCTGCTGGACCGCGGCGGACTCACCATCCGCACGACGATCGACTCGACGCTCCAGAAGGAGACCGAGAAGAACCTGCGCGCCTCCGTGCCCAACAACGAGTCGCTGGGCGCCGGCCACGCGCTCACCTCGGTGGAGGCCGGCACCGGCAACATCCGCACCATGGCCCAGAACACCGAGTACGCCATCCAGGACGAGCTCGGCCACACCTCGCTGAACTTCAATGTGGACAAGCAGTGGGGCGGCGGCCAGGGCTTCCAGGCCGGCTCCACGCTCAAGCCCTTCGTGGCCCTGACGTGGCTGCGCAACGGCAACCGCCTGGTCGACTCCGTGGACGCCTCCCGGAACGTCTACCCCACGGGCACGCGCTTCGCGGCCTCGTGCCGCCCGGGCGGCTACACCACGATCGGCGGCACCTGGCAGTTCAAGAACGTGATCCCGGGCATGCTGCGGCAGGTGCGCGTGGACGAGGGCCTCTTCTGGTCCGTGAACACCCCGACCGTCGCCACCGCGTACCAGCTGGACCTGTGCGACATCACGAGCCTCACCACCCAGCTGGGCATCACCCGCGCCCTGGACAGCTCCCCGCTGCAGCCGGACGACCCGTCCTTCCTGCTCGGCAAGGACTCGGTGGCCCCGCTGTCCTTGGCCGGCGCGTACGCCGCCATCGCCGCGAACG
This sequence comes from Micrococcus sp. iso_239, assembly GCF_056173395.1. Lineage (NCBI taxonomy): Bacteria > Bacillati > Actinomycetota > Actinomycetes > Micrococcales > Micrococcaceae > Micrococcus > Micrococcus sp. iso_239. The sequence goes on from NZ_CM149672.1 coordinate 2,018,565, forward strand.
GCCTGTACTGCGAGCCGCGCGCCATCCTGGAGGTCACGGACACCGCCGGCAACCAGTACGACGTCGCCGACCCGCAGTGCGACCAGGTCATCGACCCGGACCACGTCCGGGAGCTGATGCCGGTCCTGCGCCACATCGGCGGCTTCAACATCGCCGAGGAGGGCGCCGGCTACGAGTTCGGCGGCAAGACGGGCACGAACGACAACGTGTCCTCCACGTGGTTCGTCGGATTCACCAGCGAGCTGGCCACCGCCGTGTGGACCGGCCGCTACAACAACCTGAAGTCCATGACGGGCGAGACCGTCAACGGCGAGGTCCGCAACCCGTTCTACTCGACCTCCATCAACGGCCCGTCCTGGCTCGAGTACAACCAGTTGGCCAAGGAGAAGTTCCCGCCGGGTGAACTGCCCGAGTGGGACGGCCCGCAGTCGGAGGACCCGGGCGAGGCCGGCGAGCACCCGGACGGACGCCAGTTCACCATCGACGACCTGGACCGGGGCGGGCCGCAGCCCCAGGCGGTCCCGGGCTTCTGACCGCGATGCGCCCCGCCGCCTCCCCCGCCCGGCGCATGTTCCGCGCCGCAGCGCCTGCCGCCGCCGGGCTGGCCGCGACGGCGGGCCTCGGCCTGGCCTGGGGCCTCGCCGAGGCCGAGGCCCGGACGGTGCGCACGCACCGACTGGCCGTGCTGCCGGCCGGGTCGGCGCCGCTGCGGGTGCTGCACCTCTCGGACATCCACCTGCTGCCCCGGCACCGGGCCAAGCGGGCGTGGCTGCGCGGATTGGATGCACTCGAGCCGGACCTCGTGGTCAACACGGGTGACAACGTGTCCGCCGCGGCGTCGGTGCCGCTCGTGCTCGACGCGCTCGGGCCGCTGCTGGCGCGGCCCGGCGTGTTCGTGCCCGGCTCCAACGACTACTACGCGCCCAAGGCGGCCAACCCCCTCCGGTACTTCGCGGGCCCCTCGCGCATGGACGCGGACCGGCCCCGGCTTCCCTCCGACGTCCTGTTCGGCGCGTTCCGCGCCGCCGGCTGGGCCGACCTGACGAACCGGGGCGCCGCTCTGGCCGTGCCGACCCGCGCCGGGACCACGCTCGAGGTCCTCGCCGCCGGCACCGACGACCCGCACCTCGGTCTGGACGCCTGGGCCGGCTTCCCCGGCTCCGCGCCCGACGACGGCGCCGGGCGGCCCGGCGACGACGGGCGGTTCCGGCTGGGCGTCACCCACGCCCCGTACCGCCGCGTGCTGGACGCCATGACCGCCGACGGCGCCGACCTGCTGCTCGCCGGCCACACCCACGGCGGGCAGGTGTGCGTGCCGTTCCTCGGCGCGCTCGTCACCAACTGCGACCTGCCCCGCCGACAGGCCTCCGGGGTCTCGACGTGGACGGCCGCGGGGCGGACCGTCCCCCTCGAGGTGTCGGCCGGCCTGGGGACCGCGCCGTCCGCGCCCGTGCGGTTCGCGTGCCGGCCCGAGGCCGTGGTGCTGGACCTGGTCCCGCGGGGCTGAGCCGCCTGTCCCGTCCGCGGCCGCGGGTACAGTGGAGCCCCGTGACCCGCGCCACCTCTCCCGCCGCCTCGTCCCTGCGTGACGCCCTGGGCGGGATCGCACCGTACCTCGAGGGCGTGCGGGCGCGCTGGGTGCTCGGGCTCGCCTCGGCCACGGCGGCGGGCCTCGTGGCCCTGGCCATCCCGCAGGTCATCCACCTGCTCGTGGACACCGTGTTCACGCAGACTGTGCTCGCCGGGCCCTCCTCCCCCGACTCCCGCGCGGACGTGTGGCGGGCCGCCGGCCTGCTCACCGTGCTCGGCCTCGCCGAGGCCGCGTTCATCGGCCTGCGCCGGTACTTCATCCTCCCGCCGGCCGCCGGGGTGGAGAACCGGGCGCGCATCGCCCTGTTCGAACGGCTCCAGCGCCTGCCGGTGGCGTTCCACGACGCGTGGCCCTCGGGGCAGCTGCTTTCCCGGGCCCAGGGCGACCTCTCGCTGCTGCGGCGGTGGATCGCGTTCGGCTCGGTCATGCTCGTGGTGGACGTGGTGACCATCGCCGTCGGCCTCGTCCTGCTGTTCCTGCTGTCCTGGCAGCTGGCCCTGCTCTACCTCGCCGCGGCCGTGCCGATCATGTGGGCGTCGTTCGGGTTCCGCAACGACTTCCGCGCCGCGTCCCGGCTCTCCCAGGACCAGGCCGGGGACCTCGCCACGTCCGTCGAGGAGTCGGTGCACGGCATCCGCGTCCTCAAGGCGTTCGGCCGCGGCGCGCACGCCCTCGACGGCTTCCGCGGGCGCGCCCGCACGCTGCAGGGCACCGAGGTGCACAAGGCCTCGGTGCTGGCCCGGTTCATCGCGCTCATCGTGGCCCTGCCGGAGACGGTGCTGGGCCTGGGCCTCGCCCTGGGCCTGTGGCTCGTGGCGACCGGGGAGCTGACGGTGGGCGCGCTCGCCGCCTACTTCGCCACCGCGGCCGTGCTGGCCGGGCCGGTCGAGTCGGTGGGCCAGCTGATGGGCATGACGCTCTCGGCCCGCACGGCGATCGACCGCCACGTGGACGTCCTCGCCACGCCCGTGGACATCGCCTCGCCCACCGGGGAGGCCGCCGTCGTGCCCCCGGCCACCGGCGCGCTCGCGTTCCGCGGGGTGCGCTTCCGCTGGCCGGACGCGGACCCGGGGCGCGGGGAGCGCGACCTGCTCGACGGCGTCGACCTCGAGCTGGTGCCCGGCGAGACGATGGCCCTGGTCGGCGCGACCGGCGCCGGCAAGTCGACGCTGCTGCAGCTGGTCCCCCGGCTGCTCGACGTCACGGCGGGCTCCGTCTGCGTGGACGGGATGGACGTGCGCCGGATGCCGCTCGAGGAGCTGCGCCGGCGGGTGTCCGTGGCATTCGAGGACGCCACGCTGTTCTCCGCGACCATCCGGCAGAACGTGCTGCTCGGCGCCCCGGCGGACGTGCTCGCGGACGGCCTCCACTCCCCCGCGGCGGACGCCCTGCTCGACCTCGCGCTCGAGACCGCGCAGGCGGGCTTCGTGGCGGACCTGGCGGACGGCGTCGAGACCGAGATCGGCGAGGAGGGCCTCAGCCTCTCCGGCGGACAGCGCCAGCGGATCGCCCTCGCCCGCGCGATCGCGGCACGCCCGGACGTGCTCGTGCTGGACGACCCCCTCTCCGCCCTCGACGTGCGCACCGAGGAGGCCGTGACCGCGCGCCTGCGCGAGGTCCTCGACGGGACGACCACCCTGATCATGGCGCACCGTCCCTCCACCGTGGCCCTCGCGGACCGGGTCGCGGTGCTGGCGGACGGGCGGATCGAGGACGTGGGGACGCACCCCGAACTGCTGGCCCGCAGCGCCGTGTACCGGCACATCATCTCGAGCCGACCGGAGGAGCAGGCATGAGCGCCGCCGACGTGAGCCGCGTGCGCGGCGTGGGGGCCGAAGAGGACCTCGACTACACCCGCGCGGAGCGCCGCCACATCCGGCGCCGATCCTTCCGCCTGCTCGGCGAGCTCGCGCGGCCGGTCCGGGGGACGCTGCTGCTCACCGTGGTCTTCGTGCTCGTGTCCAACGCGGCGCGGGCGGCCGGGCCGCTGATCATCGCCTGGGCGATCGACGCGGAGCTGCCGCGCGTCGTCGAGGCCGTGCGGGCCGGCGAATCCGTCTGGCCCATCCTCGTCCCCGTGGGCGGGGCGTACGTGGCGGCGGCCCTCATCTCCGGCGGCCTCCTGGGGGCGTACACGTGGCTCACCGCGCGGGCGAGCCAGGCCATGCTGCTGAGCCTGCGGCTGCGCGTGTTCCGGCACACGCAGCGGCTGAGCCTCGGCTTCCACGAGCGGTACACGTCCGGGCGGGTGATCTCGCGGCAGACCTCGGACCTGGAGGCGCTGCGGGAGCTGCTGGACCAGGGCGTGTCCTCGCTCGTGTCCGGGCTGATGTTCATGTCGTTCACCGCGGCGTCCATCCTGCTGCTGGACCCGCCGTCGTTCCTCGTGCTGCTGGGCGCGGCCGTGCCGGTGGCGATCGTGACGCGCTGGTACCAGGTGCGGTCCGAGGAGGCGTACCGGCGGTCACGGGTGTCCTCGGCGCGGTCGATCGTGCACTTCGTGGAGACCATGACCGGCATCCGCGCGGTCCAGGCCTTCCGGCGGGAACGGGACAACGACGCGCGGTACCGCGACTTGGCCACGGCCTACCGGGACGACATGGTGGCCACGCTCAACCTGTTCGGCATCCTGCAGCCGGTGCTCGTGGCGACGGGCAACCTGACGGTGGCGGCGCTGCTCGTGACCGGGGGCCTGCGCGTCCTCGACGGCGACCTCGAGGTGGGGGTGCTCGTGGCGCTCCTGCTGGCCGGACGGCGCGTGTTCCAGCCCATGGAGATGGTGGCGATGTTCTACTCGTCGCTGCAGTCCGCGACGGCGGCGCTCGAGAAGGTCTCCGGCCTGCTCGAGGAGGAGCCCACCGTGGTGGAGGCCGCCGAGCCCACGCCGCTGCCCGGGGCCGACGCTCCGGGGACGGGCGTGGCGTCCGGGCGGGTGGAGTTCCGGGACGCGGTGTTCAGCTACGGACCGGACCGGGTGGTGCTGCCGGAGTTCGACCTCGTGATCCCGGCCGGGCAGACCGTGGCCGTGGTGGGCCAGACGGGTGCGGGCAAGTCGACGCTGGCCAAGCTCATCGCCCGGTTCTACGACGTCTCTGCCGGCTCGCTGACGCTGGACGGGGTGGAGCTGCGCGAGCTCAGCCAGGCGGATCTGCGGCGCAACGTGGTGATGGTGACCCAGGAGGCGTTCCTGTTCTCCGGGTCGATCGCGGAGAACATCGCCCTCGGCCGGCCCGACGCCACCGAGGCCGAGATCCAGGCGGCCGCCCGGGCGGTGGGGGCGCACGACTTCATCCTGGGGCTGCCCGAGGGCTACGCGACCGACGTCGCCAAGCGCGGCGGGCGGCTGAGCGCGGGACAGCGGCAGCTCGTGTCGTTCGCGCGGGCGTTCCTCGCGGACCCCGCCGTGCTGATCCTGGACGAGGCGACGTCGTCGCTGGACCTGCCGAGCGAGCGACTCGTGCAGGCCGGGCTGGAGCGGCTGTTGGGGAACCGGACGGCACTGATCATCGCCCACCGGCTCAGCACCGTCGAGACCGCCGACCGGGTGCTCGTGATGCACGACGGCCGGATTGTCGAGGACGGCAGCCCCGCCGAGCTGGTGGCGGCCGACGGGCGGTTCGCGGCGCTGCACCGGGCCTGGGAGGACTCACTCGCCTGATGGGCCCCGGGCCGGGCACTTTCGAACGTGAGAGAGGGCCTATCCCACGTTCGAAAGTGCCCATTCGCCCGATTTCACGTTCGAAAGTCCTGCGGCGGGGGCGGGAGCGGAGATGGTGGAGGTCGCCCGCGCGGCCCGGTCGTGGCGGACGACGGCGGCCACCACGGTCCGGAAGTCCTCGGCCAGGTCGGCGCCCATCACCGTGATGGACAGGTGGCCGGCCTCCTGCCAGAGACGGTCCCGCCGTGCGTCGCGTCGCTGCTGCTCCGGCGTGCGATGGTGGCCGCCGTCGTAGTGGAGGGCCACGCGGGACCGTTCGACCACCATGTCCGCGTCGGTCCGCTCCCCCGCCGGTGAGACCAGCTGCGCCTGCAGGCGCGGCTCGGGGAGGCCGGCGTCGAGGAGCGCCAGCCGCAGTCGCGTCTCGGGAGGCGAGTCCGCCCCCACCCGGATCAGCGCCAGCGCGGCCCGAGCCACCCGCACGCCCTTGAACCGGCCCGCCCGCTCCAGCGCCGCGGAGAGCCGCGACGCCGTCGTGCGCGGCGGGAGTCGGGACCCGTCCACCCACGGACGGTTCACGAGCGCGTCCCCCGCGACGACGGCGTCCGCCACCTGATCCGGCCGCAGCAGGGAGCAGAGGTCCACCCACGTCCGCTCGAGCGAGGTGACCGGGACCCCGTGCACCTCCACGCGGTCCTCGGCCGGCACCGTGCGTCCGTGGCAGGCGACGCCCGCGCGCCCCGTCCGACCCGTGCGGTGCGGCCGGCTCACGTGCACCCGTGTGTCCTCCTCGGCCCACCACGGCAGGACGAGCCCGTGCAGCCGCGCCGCCGTCAGATGCGAGGCGACCCCACGGGTCAGAGCCACCACGACAGCGGCCTCCTCCGGCGGCAGGGCCGCCACGGGGCGGGGGTATCCGAGCGCGGCCCACGACCCCGGCACGTCGACGACCGCGCGGTGTGCCCCGTGGGTGACCTGGCGCAGGTCGAGGCTGCGCAGCCGGTCGGAGGAGAGGGAGAGGCGGTCCAGGGCTTCGCGCCGGGTGAAGACGCGGCCGGCGAGGGCTGGCGGAAGGGGTGCGGGGCGGCGTGGCATGCGGCCAGGATGCGGGCGCCGTCGTCGTGGGCGGGCGTCCGACCCCCTCCTGTGCGGGGCCGGGCCCCTGTGCAGGAGCCGCCCCGCCCCGCCCCTCCCCGGACTTTCGAACGTGAAATCGGGCGAATGGGGACTTTCGAACGTGAGAGAGGACATATCTCACGTTCGAAAGTCCGGGTCAGGCGTCGAAGGGGCGGCCCGTCAGGCGCTCGTACGCCTCCACGTAGCGGTCGCGCGTCTTGGCCACGACGTCGGCGGGCAGCTCCGGCGGGGCCTCCCCGCTGGTCTTGTCCCAGCCGGAGTCGGGGCCCGTGAGCCAGTCGCGGACGAACTGCTTGTCGAAGCTCGCCTGGGGGCGGCCGGGCTCGTAGTCCTCGGCGTCCCAGAACCGGGAGGAGTCCGGGGTGAGGACCTCGTCGCCCAGCACCACCTGGCCGGTGGCCGGGTCCACGCCGAACTCGACCTTCGTGTCCGCCAGGATGATGCCGGCCTCGCGGGCGATCGCCTCGGCGCGGGCGTACAGGTCCAGGGTGAGGAACCGCAGGCGCTCGGCGGCCTCGGTGCCCACGCGCTCGACCATCTGCTCGAACGTGATGTTCTCGTCGTGCTCGCCGACCTCGGCCTTCGCGGACGGCGTGAAGATCGGCGGGTCGACCCGCGAGCCGTCCACGAGCCCGGCGGGCAGCGGCAGGCCGGCCACCGTGCCCGACGCGCGGTACTCGGCCAGGCCGGAGCCGGTCAGGTAGCCGCGGGCGATGCACTCCACGGGGAACATGTCCAGGCGCTTGACGACCATCGCCCGCCCGGCCACGGCCGCGGGCACGTCCGTGCCCACCACGTGGTGCTCGACCGGCTCGGCGTGGGCCCCGTTGTAGCCCTCGGCCAGCTTCTCGAACCACCACAGGGTCAGCCGGGTGAGGATGGTGCCCTTGTCCGGGATCGGCGGCTCCAGCACGTGGTCGTAGGCGCTGATCCGGTCGGAGGCCACCACGAGCAGCGTCGCGGACCGTCCCGGCTCGGCGTCAGCGGGCTCGTACAGGTCCCGCACCTTGCCCGAGTAGACGTGCCGCCAGCCCGGCAGCTCGAGGGCCTCGGCCCCCGTGAACCCCACGCGCTCCCCGCTCACTTCGCTCCCTCCGTCCCCGGCACGGTGATCTCGCCGCGCTCGGCCTTGAGTCCGATGTCCGTGCGCCACTGGGCGCCGTCGAACCGGATGCGCTCGACGCCCGCGTAGGCGCGCTCGCGCGCTTGGGCCAGGTCCGCCCCGCGCCCGACGACGGCCAGCACCCGGCCGCCCGCCGTCACCACGTCCTCACCGGACACCGCGGTGCCCGCGTGGATCACGTGCACGCCCTCGAGGCCGGCCGCGTCGGCCAGCCCGGTGATCACGTCGCCCGTCGAGGAGGAGGCCGGGTAGCCGGCCGAGGCCATGACCACGTCCACGGCGACGTCGTCGCTCCACTCGAGTCGACGGTCCGCGCCGAGCCGGCCGGCCGCGGCGTCGGCGAGCAGCCCGCCCAGGGGCGTCTCGAGGCGGGCGAGCACGGCCTGGGTCTCGGGGTCGCCGAAGCGCACGTTGAACTCGATGACCTCCACGCCCTCGGCGGTCACGGCCAGGCCGCAGAACAGCACGCCCGTGAACGGGGTGCCGCGGCGGGCCATCTCGGCGAGCACGGGGCGGGCCACGCGGTCCATGACCTCGTCCGTGAAGCCCTCGGGCAGCCACGGCAGCGGCGTGTACGCGCCCATGCCGCCGGTGTTGGGGCCGGCGTCGCCGTCGTGGATGCGCTTGAAGTCCTGGGCGGGGGTGAGGGCGACGGCGGCCTCGCCGTCGCAGATCACGAAGAGGGAGACCTCGGGGCCGTCCAGGAAGTCCTCGATCACCACGGTGCCGCCGGCGGCGAAGCAGGCCTCGGCGTGGGCGAGGGCCTCGGCGCGGTCGGAGGTGACCACGACGCCCTTGCCCGCGGCCAGACCGTCGTCCTTGACGACGTGCGGGGCGCCGAACTCGTCGAGGGCGGCGGCGGCCTCCGCGGCGGTGGTGCACACGCGGGAGCCGGCGGTGGGCACGCCCGCGGCGGCCATGACCTCCTTGGCGAAGGCCTTGGACGCCTCGAGCTGCGCGGCGGCCTGCGAGGGGCCGAACACGGCGAACCCGGCCTCGCGCAGGGCGTCGGAGACGCCGGCGGCCAGCGGGGCCTCGGGTCCGACGACGACGAGGTCGGCCCCCAGCTCGCGCGCGAGCTCCACGACGGCGGCCGGGTTGGTGGCCTCGACGGCGTGGAGGGTGGCGAGGTCGGCCATGCCGGCGTTGCCGGGCGCCGCGTGGAGGGCGCTGACCTGCGGATCACGGGAGAGGGCGGTGAGCAGCGCGTGTTCGCGGCCGCCGTTGCCGAGCACAAGGGTCTTCACGAGCCTCAAGCCTACGCGGTGGCCCTGGCCCGGCCCGGCCCGTGGCCCCTACGGTGGAGCGCATGACGATGCCTCCCCTCCACCACGGTCAGCCCGGCGACGACGGCGACCCCCGTGACCCCCGCCACCGGCCCGGCGCGGGGCTGGGACCCGGGCTGCGCTCGGCCTGGACGTTCGTCGGCGTGATGTTCACGTGCGCCCTGATCGTCTTCTGGACGCTGCGGGGGCTCGGCGTCCAGCGCGGCGACCTCAGCCTGCCCGCCGCGCTCGGCGTGCTGGCGCTGGCGGCCGTCGCCGCGGCGGTGATCACCCGGTACGTGCGGCGCCGCTGAGCGGGGCTGGGCCCTCCAGGGTCGGCCGCCCCGGCCTGTCCGTCAGCGGATGATGCGCCGTCGCCGGGCCTCGTCGACGGCGCGGGTGCGGTTGTCCACGCCGAGCTTCTGGAAGATGTGCACCAGGTGCGTCTTCACGGTGGCCTCGGAGATGAACAGCTCCTTCGCGGCCACCTTGTTCGTGGCGCCCCGCGCGATCAGCTCGAGCAGCTGGATCTCCCGCTCGGACAGCACCTCGGAGCCGCCGGACATGCGCCCCATCAGCGTGGCCGCGACCTGCGGGGCCAGCGCCTTGCGTCCCGCCGCCGCCTGCCGCACCGCCGAGGCGATCTCCTCGCTCGGGGCGTCCTTGAGCAGGTAGCCGGCGGCGCCCGCGTTCACGGCCGCGAGGATGTCCGCCTCCGTGTCGAAGGTCGTCAGGATCAGCACCTGCACCCCCGGCCACCGCTCCCGCACGGCGCGGGTGGCGGTCACGCCGTCCATGCCCGCACCCATCTGCAGGTCCATCAGCACGACGTCCACCGCGGGCTCGCCCGCCTCCAGGACGCCGATCGCCTCCGCCCCGTCGGCGGCCTCGGCCACCACGGTCAGGTCCGGGTGCGCCTCGACGACGGCCCGCACCCCCGCCCGGACCACGGGGTGGTCGTCCACCAGCATCACGCGCACGCTCATGCGGTCTCCTCGCTCTCGGTCTGCTCGGGATCAGCGCTCCGGCCGGCCCCGGCGGCGACCAGCGGCACCCGCAGCGCCACCACGGTGCCCTCGCCGGGGGCCGACTCGACGGTGGCCTCGCCGCCCACCGCCGCGAGGCGCTCGCGCACGCTCGCCAGTCCCACGCCGGTCCCCACCCCCAGGTCGGCACCGGCGGCTCCGGCCCGGGCGCGGGCCGCGACGACGGCCGGGTCGAACCCCGCGCCGTCGTCGGCCACGTCCACCGTCAGCTCGTCGCCGAGGTAGCCCAGCGTGACGCGGGCGCGATGGGCGCCCGCGTGGGCGCCGACGTTCGCCAGGGAGGCCTGCACGGCTCGCAGCACGGCGGTCTCCACGGCCTCGGCGACCGCGACCGGCTCGCCCACGACCTCGACGTCCGCGGCCACGGGTGTCCCGGCGGCGGCCTGCCGGTCGGCGAACCCGGTGACCGCTCGTTCGAGCGCCTCGATGAGGGACGGCGCCCCGGTGCCGCGCAGGTCGCGGACGAAGCGGCGGGACTCGGCGAGGTTCTCGGCGGCCGTGGCGCGCACGGTCTCCATGCGCTGCCGGGCGAGGGCGGGGTCGGCGGCGTCGAGCGCGTCCTGGGCCGCGCGCGAGACCAGCACGATCGAGGCCAGCCCCTGGGTGAGGGTGTCGTGGATCTCGCGGGCGAGCCGCTCCCGCTCGGCGCTCACCCCCGCCCGGTGCTCGGTGCGCGCGAGCTCGGCCTGCGCGGCGCGCAGCTGCTCGGCCACGGCACGCTGGCGCTCGGACTCGGCGTGCAGGGCGCGGTACGCCCCGGAGAGCACCACGGCCACGGCGGCGCCCACCAGCGGACCGATCACGGCCGGCACCCGCACGCCACCGGCGCCCGCCGCCATCCCGGCCACCACGACGACGGCCATCGCCACCACCAGCGCGGGCCCGACCACGTGGCGCACCCACGCCTGCCGGGCCACCCGGTCGACCACGTGCAGGACGACGAAGAAGAGGGGGAAGGCGACCCACGCGAAGTCGCCGTGGTGGGCCACGAGCAGGCCCCACAGCAGCAGCACCAGGGCCAGCCAGGCGACCGCCGGACCGCGGCCGACGTCGTCGCCCCGGGCCCACCGGCGCCGCTCCAGCACGGTCCCGGCCAGGTAGACGCCCGCCAGCGCGGCGGTCAGCAGCACCAGGGTGGTGGCCGGGAACGGACCGGAGGACGCCTCCGGGGACCGGTCCGCGAGCGCGCGCGCCAGCCCCACGGTGAGCAGCGCGGCGAACGTGACGTGCAGGGCCACGCGCAGGCCGGCGAGCACGGCAGTGGTGCCGGTCTCGGTGGGCGCGGCGGCGCGGGGTGCGACGGACATGGCTCCACCCTAGGGCGCACCCCGGACGCGACGACGGCCCGCGGCCCCGGGGCCGCGCCGCCCCGGGGCCGCGCCGCCCCGTCGCCGGAATCAACCATTCGGTTGACCGGGTCCAGCCGCCGCGGGCGATGTGGCGACCCCTGCCCGCGCGAGACCGTGGAGGCAACCTCAGGACAGACCTCTCCAGGAAAGGACGCGCCCCGTGTTCCTCGCACTCCGCGACCTCCGCTTCGCCACCGGACGGTTCGCCCTCATGGGCTCCGTGGTGGCCCTCATCAGCCTGCTGCTCGTCATGCTCTCCGGCCTCACGGCCGGCCTGGGCGGGCAGAACACCGCCGCGATCGACCGCCTCGGCGAGCAGGGCGTGCAGCGTCTGGTCTTCGGCGGCGCGGCGGGCCAGGAGCCCACCGCGTCGTTCACCCAGTCCGAGTTCACCGTGGCCCAGCGCGACGCGTGGGCGGCCACGGACGGCGTGGCCTCCGTCGAGCCGCTCGGTGTGAGCCAGGGCCGGGCCATCGGCCTCGAGCACCCCGTGGACACGGACCCGCAGGGCCGCGCGGACGTGTCCGGCGAGCCCACCACCGGCGTGGCCACCACCGCGTTCATCGGTCTCACCCCGGGCGGCTCCGACGCGCCGGCCGGCGTCGAGCCCGGGCAGATCGTGCTCAGCCAGGACGTGGCCGACTCCCTCCACGCGCAGGAGGGTGACGCCGTCGCGGTCTCCGGCTTCGTCTACACCGTGGCCGACGTCGTGCCGACCGAGTACTACTCCCACTCCCCCGTGACGTGGCTGGCGCTCGAGGACTGGAACGCCATCTCGCACACCGCCGACGACGCGGTGCTCGGCACCGCCGGCCTGGTGCGCTTCGACGCCGGCGCCGACGTCGACGCCGTGGCCGCCGCCGGTGACGACGCCGCGGGCACCGTCGCCGAGACCGTGAAGGGCTCCTACGCCGCCCTGCCCAGCTACCGGTCCGAGAACGGCTCCCTGATGACCATGCAGGGCTTCCTGTACGGCATCTCGGCGCTCGTGGTGATCGCGTTCCTGTCCATCTGGACGGTGCAGCGCACCCGCGACATCGCGGTGCTCAAGGCCCTCGGCGGCTCGAACGGCTGGGTGCTGAAGGACTCGCTCGCGCAGGCCGCGTTCGTGCTCGTCGGGGGCGTGGCCGTGGGCACCGGGCTGGCCGCCGTGGTCGGCGCGTTCGCGGGGCGGGCCGTCCCGTTCGAGCTCTCGTGGGCCACCACCGCGGTGCCCGCCGCCGGGGTCCTCGTGCTCGGCATGCTCGCCGCCGTCGTCGCGGTCTACCGCGTCACCCGGATCGACCCGCTGGTCGCCCTCGGCGGCAACTGACCGCCCCGACGACGGCGCCGCCCGGCGCCGTCGTCCCCCTCGGCTCCGCCTCGCCCCCGCCTGGAGAAAGGACCTCCCCATGACCACCCTCACCGCCCCGCAGGCCGACCTCGACGCCCTCCGCACCCCGGCCGCCGCGGCCGCCCACCGCGTCGCCGGCGAGCGCCCCGCCGCCGCGGCCGACGCCACCCCCGCGCTGTCCGTGCGCGACCTCGTGCTGGAGTACCCGGACGGCGAGCGCGGCGTGCTGCGCGCCCTGGACGAGGTGAGCCTGGACCTGCTCCCCGGCACGTTCACCGCGATGGTCGGCCCGTCCGGCTCGGGCAAGTCCTCCCTGCTGGCGGTGGCCGCGGGCCTGGTGACGCCCACCTCCGGCTGCGTGTCCGTGGCCGGCCGCGAGATGGCCGGGCTGTCCCGGAAGGAGCGCACCGCGCTGCGCGGCCAGGAGATCGGCATGATCTTCCAGCAGCCCAACCTCATCCCGTCCCTCACGGCGGCCGAGCAGCTGGAGCTGACCGTGCACCTGGACCGTGACGCCACCCGCGCCGACCGCAGGGCCGCCAAGGCGCGGGCCCTGGAGCTGCTCGAGCGTGTGGACCTGGCCGACCAGGCCGGCAAGCGCCCGCACCAGCTCTCGGGCGGTCAGCGGCAGCGCGTGAACATCGTGCGCGCGCTGATGGCCTCGCCGACGCTGCTGCTCGTGGACGAGCCCACCTCCGCGCTGGACCGCGAGCGCTCGGCCGCCGTCGTGGACCTGCTGGGCACGCTGACCCGCGAGGAGCAGGTGGCGACGCTCATGGTCACGCACGACCACGAGTTCCTCTCCGCCACGGACCGCACCCTGACCATGGTGGACGGGCGGCTCTCCGCGGAGTGAGCCGGTGATGCCGCCGGACCTGACCCGGCCCACCGGCCCCGGACGCCCGGCGCGTCTGGGGCCCTCGCTACCCTGGACCGCATGACCCACGCCACCGTCGCCCCCGCGGGCGAGACCTTCGCCCTGTCCGACGCCGTCGAGCTCGTGGAGACCGTCCGCAACGGCTTCGTCGAGTCCCGCACGGCGGGCGCCGCCGTCGTGACCGGCCCCGACGGGCGGGTGCTGGCCGGGCTCGGCCCCGCAGACGCGCTGATCTACCCGCGCTCCACGCTGAAGCCGTTCCAGGCCATCGCGTCGCTGCGCCACGGGGCGGCGCTGGCAGGTGAGGCCCTGTCCATCGCGTGCGGCTCGCACCGGGGCACGCTCCGGCACCAGGCGCTGGCCGAGCGCATGCTCGCGGACGCCGGCCTCGACGCGTCCGCCCTGCGGTGTCCGCCGGCCTGGCCCGCGGACACCTCCGAGGTCGTGGCCCAGGTCCGCCGCGACGGCGAGGCCGCCGCCGCGACCCCGCTGGCCTTCAACTGCTCCGGCAAGCACGCCGGCTTCCTCGCGGCCTGCGCGGCATCCGGGCACGACGTCGCCACGTACCTCGACCCGGCGCACCCCCTGCAGCGCGAGGTGGACGCGGTGATCGCCGAATACTGCGGCGAGCCGGTGGCCCACACCGGTGTGGACGGCTGCGGCGCCCCCGCCGCCGTCATCTCGCTGGCGGGCCTGGCCCGCGGCATCGGGCGGGTCGCCGCGGCACCCGGCCGCGCCGACGCGGACCCGCACGCGGCCGCCGTCGCCACCGCGATGCTCGAGCACCCGTGGGCCGTCCACGGGGAGACGAGCTCCAACACCGTGGTGATGCGCGAGCTCGGCCTGCTCGCCAAGGCGGGCGCGGACGGCGTGCTCGTCATGGCCGCGCCGGACGGCACGGCCGTGGCCGTCAAGGCGCTCGACGGCGGCACGCGGGCCGGCGACCTGGTCGCGCTCGCGCTGCTGGCCCGGTTCGCCCCGGACCACGTGGACCGGGCGACGCTGCCGGGCGTGCTGGCCGCCGTCGTGCCCCCGGTGCTCGGCCGGGGTGAGCCGGTCGGTGAGATCCGCCTGGCCGCGCCGGTGCGGGACCTCGTGGGGGACGTCCTGCCGGCCTTCGAGGCGCGGGCGTGACCACCGGCTCCGTGCCCCGCCGCCGGGTGCCTGTCGTCGAGGGCCACGCGGCGCTGCTGGCGTGGGCACGCGCCCACGAGGAGGACCCCGCGGCGGCCGCCGCGCTGCCGCGCCCCACGCGGGCGACGGCGGTGCGCTTCGCGCTCGAGGAGCTGGCGACCCGCGTGCCCGGGAACTCGGTGGAGGTGCGCGTGCCGCCCTTCGGCGTCGCCCAGTGCCTCCCCGGGCCCCGGCACACACGCGGCACCCCGCCCAACGTCGTGGAGATGGACGCCGTGACATGGCTGTCCCTGGCCACGGGGCTGACGACCTGGGAGGACGCGACGGCGGCCGGCGGCGTGCGCGCCTCGGGCGTGCGGGCCGACCTCGGCGCGCACCTGCCGCTCGTGCGGCCGTGAGCGAGGGGTGTCCGGCAGTCCTCTCGGCGGCACCGACCGTTCGAACGTCGGCACCGTTCCTCGTCGCGGGATGCAGCTCTGCCGATCCCGCCCCGGACACCGCGGCGAAGGCACAGCTCGCCCGTGCCTGCGGGCAGGTCGTGCTCCCGCTGGAGGAGTATCAGGCCGCGGTCGACGAGCTCAACGTCACGCAACGCGCCGGCCAGAGCGTGCTCCGGGAGTGCCGCCACCGCCGCGGGCACGCGCGACTGGCCCCAGCGGCCGACTCGATAGACTGGCGCGCATGACCTCCGCCCCCGAGCCGACCCCCGATCAGCGCGCCTACACCGTCCGTCGCGCCCCGCGGCTGACCGCGGTGCTCGCGGTGGCGCTCGCGCTCGGCCTGCTGATCGCACTCGTGATTACCACCGCGGTCCACGCCTCCCCCACCCCGCCCGCGGACCCGTACTCCGGCATCCCGCTCTCCTTCTCGGAGACGTTCGGCTTCGCATCGCTGCTGAGCATGCTCGGCACGAGCGTGCTCGGGCTGCTCGTGTGGCTGCTGCTGGACCGCCGCTCCCGGTCGACCGCGCGCACCGTGGTCCTCGAGCGCACCGACGACCCGGCCGTGGCGGACGTCCGCCTGGACCGTGTGGACGCGGGTGCCCCGCCCGCCCGCACCACCCCCACCGAAAGGACCCCCGAGCAGTGATCGCACCGCGCACCCGACGAGGCGACGGCCGCCTGACCGCCGCCCTCGACCCCCAGGACCAGGGGCCGCAGGACGAATGCGGCGTGTTCGGCGTGTGGGCGCCGGGAGAGGAGGTCGCGAAGCTGGCCTACTACGGCCTGTACGCCCTCCAGCACCGCGGCCAGGAGTCCGCGGGCATCGCCGTCTCGGACGGCGGGCGCATCGCCGTCTACAAGGACATCGGCCTGGTCTCCCAGGTGTTCGACGAGGCCACCCTGACCGCGCTGAGCGGCCACATCGCCGTCGGCCACTGCCGCTACTCCACCACCGGCGTGAACAAGTGGGCCAACGCCCAGCCCACCCTGGGCGCCACCGCCGACGACGGCACGGTCGCCCTGGCGCACAACGGCAACCTCGTGAACTCCGCGGAGCTGCTGCGCATGGTGCACGCCGCGGACGGCCGCCACACCCACGGTGAGATGAAGCAGGGCAACACCACGGACACCGCTCTGGTCACGGCCCTGCTGCACGGGGCCCCCGGGGACCGCCTCGAGGAGACCGCCCTCGAGCTGCTGCCGAAGATCCGCGGCGCCTACTGCTTCGTGTTCATGGACGAGCACACCCTCTACGCCGCCCGCGACCCGCAGGGTGTGCGCCCGCTCGTGCTCGGCCGCCTCGAGCGGGGCTGGGTGGTGGCCTCCGAGCAGTCGGCCCTCGCCACCGTCGGCGCCTCCTTCATTCGGGAGGTCGAGCCCGGCGAGATGATCGCGATCGACGAGGAGGGCATCCGCTCCACCCGCTTCGCCGAGTCCAAGCCGGCCGGCTGCGTGTTCGAGTACGTCTACCTCGCCCGGCCGGACGCCACGATCGCCGGGCGCTCCGTGTACGAGTCCCGCGTGGAGATGGGCCGCCGCCTCGCGCTCGAGCAGCCGGTCGAGGCCGACGTCGTGATCCCCGTGCCCGAGTCCGGCACGCCCGCCGCCGTGGGCTACGCGGACGCCTCGGGCCTGCCGTTCCGCCAGGGGTTCGTGAAGAACGCGTACGTGGGCCGCACCTTCATCCAGCCGTCCCAGACGCTGCGCCAGCTCGGCATCCGCCTCAAGCTCAACGTCGAGTCCACCGTGGTGGCCGGCAAGCGCGTCGTGGTGGTGGACGACTCGATCGTGCGGGGCAACACCCAGCGCGCCGTCGTGCGGATGCTCAAGGAGGCCGGCGCCGCCGAGGTGCACGTGAAGATCTCCTCCCCGCCCGTGAAGTGGCCCTGCTTCTACGGCATCGACTTCGCCACCCGCGCCGAGCTCATCGCCAACGGCGCCGCGGTGGACCAGATCGCCGCATCCATCGGCGCCGACTCGCTGGCCTACATCAGCGAGAAGGGCATGATCGAGGCCACCGGGCAGCCGCGCGAGCGCCTGTGCACCGCCTGCTTCACCGGCGACTACCCGATCCCGCTGGCCGACGAGGGCGAACGCGGCAAGGGCCTGTTGGAGCCGGTCGCCGTGTCGCCCGCGTCCACCGTGGTGTTGGACGAGGACGGCGAGACCACCACCGTGACCGCCACGGGCTGCGAGCCCGGCCCGGACGCCGACGACGAGAAGCTGCTCACCGAGACGGACAGGACCCCGCTGTGACCCCGAACCAGACCCCCTCCTCCGCCGCCCCGATCACCTACGCCTCGGCCGGCGTCGACGTGGAGGCCGGCGACCGCGCCGTCGAGCTGATGAAGGACGCCGTGAAGGCCACCCACACCCCCGAGGTCATGGGCGGCATCGGCGGCTTCGCCGGCATGTGGGACGCCTCCGCGCTGCTGCAGTACCGCAAGCCGCTGCTGACCACGTCCACGGACGGCGTCGGCACCAAGGTGGCGATCGCGCAGGCGATGGACAAGCACGACACCATCGGCCAGGACCTCGTGGGCATGGTCGTGGACGACATCGTGGTGGTCGGTGCCCAGCCCCTGTTCATGACCGACTACATCGCGTGCGGCAAGGTCGTGCCCGAGCGCATCGCGGACATCGTGCGCGGCGTGGCCGAGGGCTGCCGCCTGGCCGACACCGCGCTCGTGGGCGGCGAGACCGCCGAGCACCCGGGCCTGCTGGCCGCAGACGAGTACGACGTGGCGGGCGCGGCCACCGGCGTGGTCGAGGCGGACATGGTCCTGGGCGCGGAGCGGGTGCAGTCCGGCGACGTCGTGATCGGCATGGCCTCCTCCGGCATCCACTCGAACGGCTACTCGCTCGTGCGCCGCGTGGTGAACGCCGCGGGCTGGTCCCTGGACCGCGAGGTCACCGAGCTCGGCTGCACCCTCGGCGAGGAGCTGCTCGTGCCGACCCGCATCTACTCCCGCGCCTGCCTCGACCTGGTGCAGCGCCTCAACGGCCACGAGGGCGGCTCGGACCTGCCGGTGCGCGCGTTCAGCCACGTGACCGGCGGCGGCCTGGCCGCGAACCTGGCGCGCGTGCTCCCGCAGGGCCTCATGGCGACCGTCGAGCGCGACACCTGGTCCCTGCCGCCCGTGTTCCGCCTGGTGGGCGAGCTCGGCCGCGTTCCGCAGTCCGACCTCGAGCGCACCCTCAACCTCGGCGTGGGCATGGTGGCCGTGGTGGACCCGGAGGTGGCCGCGAAGTCGATCTCCGTGCTCGTGGACGCCGGCATCGACGCGTGGGAGATGGGCACCATCGGCGCCCTCACCGACGACGCGGCGGCCGCAGGCCTGGACTTCGTGCAGGGCGCCAAGGGCGTCGACGGCGGCGCCGTGCTGATGCGCGGCCAGTACGCCGCCTGACCCCCACGGAGCGTTTTCGTTCGGGAAACGGCGGGCTCCGGAGCGTTTTCGTTCGGGAAACGGCGGGCTCCGGAGCGTTTTCGTTCGGGAAACGGCGGCCTCCGGGGCGTTTTCGTTCGGGAAACGGCGGTTCACGACGCGAAGATCCGCCCGCCGAGCCGGGTCCGGTGCGTCTGCACCTCGGCGACGACGCGCCGGAAGTCGTCCCGCGCGTCGTCCACCGTGGCCCAGATCTGCGTCCAGCCCGCGCGCGCCCATCCCTCGTCTCGCCACGCGTCCACGGCGACCTGTGCCGGGTCGAGGTGGTGACCGCCGTCGTAGTGGACCACCATGCGCCACTGCCGCCACCCCAGATCCGCGTCCGGCGACCGCGCCCGGCCCGGGTGCAGCACCAGCTGGAGCTCCGGCTCGGGCAGGCCGGCGTGGAGCAGGGCCAGGCGCAGGGCTGTCTCCTGTGGGGAGTCCGCGCCCACCCGCATCAGCTCGAGGGCGGCACGGGCGGTGCGCACTCCCTTGAACCGCCCGGCACGCAGGAGCGCGGACCGCAAGGCCGCCGTCGTGGTCCGTGGTGAGCGGCGCCCCTCCGGCGACCAGGGCCGGTGGACGAGGGCGTCCCCGGCCACCACGACGGGCTCGAGCATGCCTGGACGGAGCAGTGCGGCCAGATCCGCCCAGGATCGCTCCAGGCTCGTCAGGCGGATCCCGTGGAGGACGGTGACATCCGAAGCTGGGACCAGGCGGGCATGCGAGGTGATCTCCGGTCGGACGCTCGCCCCGCGCGGGTGTGGCCGGGAGACGTGCACGGTGCCGTCCTCCGCCAGGAACGGCGGCAGCGGCACGCGGTGCAGGAGCAACGCTGTGAGGTGGGACGCCACTCCCCCGCTCGCCTCCACGATCGCGACCGTCTCCTCCGGCGCGAAGGGAGCGGGCGCCTCGGCGTAGCCGAGATCCGCCCACGAGCCGAGGTGGTCAGTCCGGAGCCGATGGACCCCATGCGTCACGCGCCGCACGTCACCGCCGCGGACCAGTCGCTCCGAGACCCCGGCCGCGCGCAGGTCGCCACGGGTGAACGGCCGGCCGGTCTCGACGATGTCCGGCAGGGGCAGGGAAGACGTGGCCATGCCCGTGACGATGGCTCAACCCGGCCTAGTCCCGCCCGCTCAGGAGCACCCACCGTGGACGACGACGCCGGCGGCGCCACCTGTGCAGGAGTCGTGCGTGGCCCCGGGCCACCCGGTGTCCACACCCCCGGCGCCCGCCGTTTCCCGCACGAAAACGCCCCGGCGTCCGCCGTTTCCCGAACGAAAACGTGGGTGGGGGTCAGAGGCGGGCGTCGAGCCAGGCCAGCGCGTCGGCGACCGGGGTGCGCCAGCGCCAGCGGGCCTTGGCGTCGGCGCGGGTGGGGCCGAGGTTGATCAGCCCCGTCTCATGCCCGGCCCGCTCGGCCCGCAGCACGAACCGGTAGCCGCTCATCACGGCCAGCGAGGTGCCGACGGCGAGCACCGTGCCGCCGTCGTCGGCCATCGCCTCCGCGGCCGCGCGCCGCGCCGCGGGCACGGACTCGCCGAAGTACACGACGTCCGGCTTGAGCTTCACGGAGCCGCACACCCGGCAGCCGACCATCGTGAACTCCTCCACCCAGTGCTGGTCGAGGGAGACGTCCCCGTCGGGGTTCACGGCGTCCGGGTCGATCGCCACGCGCTCGAGGTAGCCCGGATTGGCGGCCTCGAGCCGCAGGTCCAGGTCACGGCGGGACTCGGTGGCCCCGCAGTTCAGGCAGGCCACGCGCGCCAGGTCCCCGTGGAGCTCGATCAGCCGGTCCTCCGGCATCCCCGCCGCGCGTCCGGCCTCGGCGTGCAGCCCGTCCACGTTCTGGGTCAGGACGCCGGCGATCCGCCCCTCGGCCGCCCAGCGCGCGAGGATGCGGTGCGCCTCGTTCGGGCGGGCCTGGTCCATGCGGCGCCAGCCCACGAACGAGCGCGCCCAGTAGCGGTGGCGGGCGGCCGGGTCGTCCCGGAACTCCTGGTACGTCATCGGCCGGTGGCGGTGCAGGGACCCGTTCGGCCCCCGGTAGTCCGGGATGCCGGAGTCCGTGGACACGCCGGCCCCGGTGATCACGAGCGGGCGGGACTCCTCCATCAGACGCAGCAGACCTCGAGACGCCGTCTCGGGGTCCTGCAGCGGTGCTGTCTCATCCACCACCCTGGCGATCGACCGCAGGGCGGCCTGATGCCCGTCCAGGGCCGGATGCCGTGCGGGCGTCATCGCGCCCGCGCGTCGTCGTCCTCGTCCTCCGCGTAGAGGTCCGCGTACGGATCCTCGTACTCGGGCTCCTGGTCCTGCTCCGGGCCGCGCGTGCGTCCGCCCGTGAGCTCTCGCTCCAGTGCCGAGAGGTCTGTTCCGGGAGAGAAGTACTTCATCTCCCGTGCCTGCTTCGTGGCCTTCGCCTTCTGACGGCCGCGCCCCATGAGCGTGACCCCCTTCGCATCTCTCGCCGCCTCGGATCTGTGGCGCACAGGGGCCCGCCGAGGTCTTCACTGGTCAATATGGTTCGTGCGGACAAGGATACATGACCCGCCGGACGGCCTGTGGACGACGACGACCGGCCCGGTCCGGCGGGGCGTGCAGTGGCGCCGGGTGCGGCGCGGGCGGCCGCGGCACGGGCGGCATCCGGCTGGACGGGCGTGACACACACCCTGTACGGACGCTGGACGACCGGCTAGGTTGCGTACGTCACACCCACTCCTACGATGAGGATGCCCATGCGCCGCACCCCCACCCTGCTGGCCGCCGCTACCCTGGCCGCCACGCTGACCGCCGCCCCCGTCTCACTCGCCGCCCCGGCCGCCCCGGCCGCCCCGGCGAAGGCCAGCGCCGCCACCACGCAGACCGCCGACCGGGGCCTGGGCCCCGGCCAGAACCGTGCCGGCGGCAACCCGAACTCCCCGGAGAAGCTGGTCCGATCCATCTCCTCGGACCACCTCCGCCAGGACATCGAGGCGTTCGCGGCCATCGCGGACGAGCACGGCAACCGCGCCGCGGGCACGCCGGGTTTCCAGGCCTCGCTCGACTACGCCGTGGGCGAGCTCGAGGAGGCCGGCTACGACGTCGAGCTCCAGGAGTTCGAGATCACCTACACCGAGACCCTGCGGGACCGGCTCGCGCAGACCGGACCCGTCCAGCGCGACCTCGAGCACACCGTCTTCACGTCCTCGCCCTCGGCGCAGGTCACCGACGCCCCGCTCGCGGCCCCCGCCGGCGCCGCCACCGGCTGCGCCGACGCGGACTGGGCCGACGCGGACCTGACCGGCAGCGTCGCCCTGGTCTCCCGGGGCGACTGCACCTTCGCCCAGAAGTCCCAGGTCGCGGCCGCCTCCGGCGCCGAGGCCGTCATCATCTACAACAACGCCGAGGGCGCGCTGAACGGCACCCTGGGCGCCGCGCCGGGCGACGTCGTCGGGACCGTGGGCGTGACCCGCGAGCTGGGCGCCGATCTGCTGGCCCAGACCCGCGCCGGCGGCGCCACCGTCACCCTGGACCTCGAGCAGCTTGTGGAGCAGCGGCCCACCTGGAACGTGCTGGCGGAGACGCGCACGGGCAGCGACGACGACGTCGTGATGCTCGGCGCCCACCTGGATGGCGTGCCGGAGGGCCCGGGCATCCACGACAACGCCTCGGGCGTCGCGGCGACCCTCGAGGTCGCGCGCCAGGCCGCCAAGGCCAACAAGGCCGAGAGCAAGGTCCGCTTCGCCCTGTGGGGTGCCGAGGAGATCGGCCTGCTGGGCTCGCACCACTACGTGGACACCCTGACCGCCGCGGAGCGTGAGGACATCATCCTCTACACCAACCTGGACATGGTGGCCCCGCTGGACCACCAGAACACGCTCGGCGTGCTCACGGCCGACTGGTCGATCGGTGCTGAGTCCCTGCTCGGCGCGCAGCTCGACCGCGACGGCCACACGCACCAGCCCGAGGGCAGCAACGGCCGCTCGGACTACGCGCCGTTCGTGGACGCGGGCATCGCCTCGACGGGCCTGCTCTCGATCCGCGACGACAACTACCACACGCCCCAGGACGACATCGACAACGTCTCCATCACCACGCTGACCCACACGGCCCGCGCGGTGGCGAACCTGATCGGCACCCTCCAGCAGGACGCCGACGCCCTCGGCACCCGCTGACCCGAGCGGCTCCGTCCGTCTCACAGATGCCGTCGGGGGCGGTTTCGGGTGGTATCCAGGCCGGATACCACCCGAAACCGCCCCCGACGCGCCAGAGGGAGGAGGAACACGGTCCGTCGGTCCCGGCGTCAGCCCTTCCGGGTCACGGTGAGGCCGTTCTCGCCCTCGACACGGTCCACGACCACGGTGTCCCCGTCCGCGATCTCCCCGGCGAGGATGCCGCGGGCCAGGCGGTCGCCGATCTCGCGCTGCACCAGGCGGCGCAGGGGCCGGGCGCCGTAGGCCGGGTCGAACCCGGTCGCGGCGAGCCACGCCTTGGCGGCGTCGGACACCTCGAGGGTGAGGCGGCGGTCCGTCAGGCGCGCCTGCAGGGACTCGACCTGCAGGTCCACGATCCGCGTCAGCTCGGCCACGGTGAGCGCGTCGAACTGCACGATCTCGTCCAGGCGGTTGAGGAACTCGGGCTTGAACGCCCCGCGCACCACGGACATCACGGACTCGCGCTTGGCGGCCTCGTCCAGGGTCGGGTCCACGAGGAACTGCGAGCCCAGGTTCGAGGTGAGGATCAGGATCACGTTGCGGAAGTCCACGGTGCGGCCCTGGCCGTCGGTGAGGCGGCCGTCGTCGAGCACCTGGAGCAGGATGTCGAAGACCTCGGGGTGGGCCTTCTCCACCTCGTCCAGCAGCACCACCGAGTACGGGCGACGCCGCACGGCCTCCGTGAGCTGGCCGCCCTCGTCGTAGCCGACGTAGCCCGGAGGGGCGCCGACCAGGCGGGAGACGGAGTGCTTCTCCGCGTACTCGGACATGTCGATCCGCACCATGGCGCGCTCGTCGTCGAAGAGGAACTCCGCGAGCGCCTTGGCCAGCTCGGTCTTGCCCACGCCCGTGGGGCCCAGGAACAGGAACGAGCCCGTGGGCCGGTTCGGGTCCGCGATGCCGGCCCGCGAGCGGCGCACCGCGTCCGCGACGGCGACGACGGCGTCCCGCTGCCCGATC
Organism: Micrococcus sp. iso_239; assembly: GCF_056173395.1. NCBI lineage: Bacteria > Bacillati > Actinomycetota > Actinomycetes > Micrococcales > Micrococcaceae > Micrococcus > Micrococcus sp. iso_239. The sequence goes on from NZ_CM149672.1 coordinate 2,042,111, forward strand.
AGCCGCTCGCCGAGGTGCTCCTCCATGGTGAGCAGCTTCTCGGACTCGGCGGTGAGCATGCGCCCGGCGGGGATGCCGGTCCAGGCGGAGACCACCTCGGCGATGTCGTCCGCCGTGACCTCCTCGGAGACCATCGGCTCGGTGGCCGAGCGGTCGGCCTCGCGGGCGGCGCGGTCCGCCTCCTCGAGCTGCTTCTCCAGCGCGGGGATCTCGCCGTACAGCAGGCGGGAGGCCTCGGCGAGGTCGCCGTCGCGTTGGGCCTTCTCGGCGAGCGAACGCAGCTCGTCCACCTTGGCGCGCAGGTCGCCGGCCTGGTTGAGGGTGGCCTTCTCCGCGTCCCAGCGGGCGGTGAGGGCGGTGAGCTCCTCCTCGCGGTCCGCCTTCTCCGCGCGCAGGGCGTCGAGCCGCTCGATGGACGCGGGGTCCGTCTCGCCTTCGAGGGCGAGCTCCTCCATGGTCAGGCGGTCCACCTGGCGGCGCAGGACGTCGATCTCCTCCGGGGCGGAGTCGATCTCCATGCGCAGGCGTGAGGCGGCCTCGTCCACGAGGTCGATGGCCTTGTCCGGCAGCTGGCGGCCGGTGATGTACCGGTGGGACAGCGTGGCCGCGGCCACGAGCGCGGAGTCGGCGATGGCCACCTTGTGGTGGGCCTCGTAGCGCTCCTTGAGCCCGCGCAGGATGGCGATCGTGTCGTCCACGCTGGGCTCGCCCACGAAGACCTGCTGGAAGCGGCGCTCCAGGGCGGGGTCCTTCTCGATGTTCTCGCGGTACTCGTCCAAGGTGGTCGCGCCGATCAGGCGCAGCTCGCCGCGGGCCAGCATGGGCTTGAGCATGTTGCCGGCGTCCATGGCGCCCTCGGACGCGCCCGCGCCCACGACGGTGTGGATCTCGTCGATGAACGTGACGACCTGCCCCTCGGCGGCCTTGATCTCCTCGAGGACGGCCTTCAGGCGCTCCTCGAACTCGCCGCGGTACTTGGCGCCGGCGACCATGGCGCCCAGGTCCAGGCTGATCAGCGTCTTGCCGCGCAGGGACTCGGGGACGTCCCCGGCCACCATCCGCTGGGCCAGGCCCTCGACGACGGCGGTCTTGCCGACGCCGGGCTCGCCGATGAGCACGGGGTTGTTCTTGGTGCGGCGCGAGAGCACCTGCACCACACGGCGGATCTCGGCGTCGCGGCCGATCACCGGGTCGAGCTTGCCGGAGCGGGCGATCTCGGTGAGGTCCGTGCCGTACTTCTCCAGGGACTGGAAGGTGGTCTCCGGGTCCTGGGTGGTGACGCGGGAGTCGCCGCGCACCAGGGTCAGGGCGGCGGCGAGCGCCTCGAGGCTCGCCCCGTTCGAGCGCAGTGCCTCACCGGCCTCGCCGGAGTCCGCTGCCACGCCGAGCAGCAGGTGCTCGGTGGAGACGAACTCGTCCGAGCGCTGCTCGGCCTGGGTGCGCGCGTTCTGCACGACCTGCAGGGCGGCGCGCGAGAACTGGGGCTGGGCCACCGTGCTGCCCTGGGTGGAGGGCAGGCGTCGGATGGCCGAGGAGGCCGCCGTGGAGACGGCGTCGGGGTCGGCCCCGGCGGCCTTCAGGACGGCCACGGCGACGGACTCCCGCTGGTCCATCAGGGCCTTCAGCAGGTGGGCCGGCTCGACCTGGGGGTTGCCGGCGGTGGAGGCGTTCATGGCCGCAGCCGAGAGCGCCTCCTGGCTCTTGGTGGTGAACTTGGCATCCATGGACTATTGGCTCCTTCTCTCCCGTGTCCCGGGGTGTCGGACAACCGTCGACCGCGGGCCGTTCCCGCCGCAGACGAAGTTGAGTCTATATAGCTCAACCCTCCACGCACCAGGGCTATTCCCCCTCGCGCCGGTACGTTGGTGCCATGGCCGGCTCCACAGCGGCGCCCCGGCGCCTCCGCACGTACACCCGACCGCGGGTGTCCCTGCTGTACGTCCTGCGCCGCACCCTGCACCGGCTCTTCGAGCTGCAGGTCTGGGATGTGGCCGCCGCCATGACCTTCTACGGGGCGCTGTCCCTGCTGCCCACCGTCATCGCCCTGCTCTCCGTGGTCTCGCTGCTGGGCGTCGAGGAGGAGACCGTGGACGCCGCGGCCCACCTGGCCGCCGAGATCTGGCCGTCGCTGACGCCCGACGTCGTCCGCGAATGGATCCTGACCCTCGGCTCGGCCGGGCCCGGCACCGGCGCCGTCGTCCTCGGGGCCGTCGGCACCGTGGTGTCCGCTTCGGGCGCCGTCGGCGCGTTCCACCGGGCCATGCACCGCATCCACGACACCCGCGAGGGCCGGCCCTTCCTCCACTTCCGCCTCGTGGTCTTCGTCGAGACGCTCGCCCTCATGCTCGGCGCCGTGCTGATCACGATCCTGGTGGTCGTCGGCGGCGACCTCTCCCTGCGCCTCGGCCAGGCCGTCGGCCTGCCGGAGGAGACGGTCCAGACGTGGAACGTGGTGAAGTGGCCGGTCATCCTCGTGGTGATCGCCCTGATCGTGACCCTCGCCTACCGCCTGGGGCCCAACGTCCGGCAGCCCCGCTACCGCCCGCTCTCGCTCGGCGCCGTGGCCGTGGTGGTCCTGCTCTTCGGCGCCACCGTGGCCCTGGGCTGGATCACGGACCGGTTCGGCCAGTTCGCCGTGGTCGGGCGGATCAACTCCGCGATCGGCGTGCTCGCCCTCGCGTGGGTGGCGTGCATCGTGCTGCTGGCCGGGGCCGCCTTCGACGCGGAGGTGCTGCGTGCCCGCCAGCTGGCCGTCGGCATCGACGCCTCCGTCGAGATCCAGCTGGCGACGCGGCACACCGCGGTGCTCGAGGCCTCCGAACGGTACGAGGCCCGCAACCGCCGCCTGGCCCGGCTCGTGGCCGACGCCGTGCGCGCCGGCGAGGACCTCACGATCGAGGCCACACCCCTGCTCTCCGAGGAGGGGCGCCTCCTCGCGGTCGAGTCGGGGCGGCGGGACCCGGAGGACGTCAGCTCGGGCAGCCCGTTCCACGCGGACCCGGTGTCCGACGATGGCGCCCGCCTCGAGCCGACGTCCCGGCCCGACGACTGACAGGTCAGCGCTCCCGGGCCTCGAACGCCTCGACCTGGGCACGCAGCGTCTCGGCCGCGATCTCCTCGTCGAGGCCCACCATGCCGAGGTACACGAGCTCGTCCCCGTCCGTGACGCCGCCGACGGTCATGGTGAACAGGGCCGTGTCCATGCCCGAGTTGACCAGGGCGATGTGGACCGCGTCCGGCACGCCGGGCACCTTCGTGAAGGCCGCCTGGACGCCGTCCGGGTCGCCGAACGTGCCGCACGTGTCGGCCAGCTTGCCGAAGGGCGCCAGCAGATCGGTGCCGTCGTCGGTGACCGCGACCATGCCGAACGCCCCGGCCTGGGAACCGGCCAGGCCGGTGACGGCGGCCGGGTCCACCTCGTACTGGGCCAGCGCACCGCCGAGCCCGGGCGCCTGCTGCGTGTTGATCTGCTCGATGAGGTCCGCGCAGGCGCCCGTGGGGGTGACGCCCGTCAGGCTCAGGCTGGTGCTGATCGGCTCGCCGCCGCCGGCCTGGGTCTCCATGCCCGTGAACACGCCGCCGGGCGCGGTCTCCGGGGTGAGCAGGACGTCCTCGAGCGCCTCCACGCGCTCCTCCTGCTCGTCCGTGAGGTCCGAGCCGGCCCCCGTCGGGGCGGACTCGGACGCGTCGGCCGAGGAGGACGAGGCCTCGCCGCCTCCCCCGCCGCAGCCGACGAGCGCGAGGGCGCCCACGGCGAGCAGGGACAGGGCGACGGCGGGGCGAGCGGGGGCGGCGGGGCGGAGCATGAGAGACCTCTCAGACCGGGTGACGACGATGTGACCAGCCTGACAATCCCCACAGCGCAGGGCCAGCTTTCGCCTGCGGAGGCGGGTCGCGGCAGGGCCACCGGTCGATTGGCTCGCTCCGCGGCGACGAGCCGTCTCCCGGCGCCCGCGACGGGCCCGACGCACTACGATGACCACCAATCACGGCGGAACACGTCACTCTGCCGGCTCCCTCCGACCCGCCCCCTCCCGACGGCGACACAGAAGGCCCTCCATGACCCGCATCCACTCCCGCCTCCTCGGCACCGTGGGGCTCACCGCGTCGGCGGCGCTGCTCACCGGCTGCGCCGTCCTCGGCGGCGACGCCGGATCCGCCGGCATCGTGTCCGACGACGACCTGAGCACCTCGTACGGCCTCGTCCAGCCCGGCGTCCTGACGGTCTGTTCCGACGTCCCCTACCCGCCCTTCGAGTTCGAGGAGAACGGTGAGCTGACCGGCTACGACATCCAGCTGGTCGAGGCGGTGGCGGAGAAGCTGGGCCTCGGGGTGAACGTGATCGACTCCTCCTTCGAGGCCATCGAGTCGGGTGCCTCGCTCACCGGCTGCGACGTGAACGCCTCGTCGATCTCCATCACCGAGGCCCGTCAGCGCGTCATGGCCTTCACCCTCCCCTACCTCGACGACGACCTCGTCCTGGTCGCGAAGAAGGGCTCCGGCATCACCGACGTCGACTCCGCGAAGGGCCGCCGGATCGGCGTGCAGGCCGCGACCACCGGCGACGAATACGCCCAGCAGAACGGCCTGAGCCCCGTGCAGTTCGAGGACGGCGGCATGCAGGTCCAGGCCCTGCAGGCCGGCACCGTGGACGCCGCCCTGGGCAACCAGTCCGTGTTGCTCTACTCCCTCAAGGACGACGATCGCTTCGAGGTGGTCGAGTCGCTGCCCACGGGCGAGCAGCTCGGCATGGCGGTCGGCCCGCAGAAGGCGCAGCTCGGCTCCGCCGTGAACCGCGCGCTGCAGGAGCTGCGCAACGACGGCACCGTGGCCGAGCTCCAGGAGCGCTGGTTCGGTCAGGCACAGGAGGACTACCGATGAGCACGCAGGCCCCCGTCTCGCCGGCACCGGCCATGAAGCCCGGCCGCGCGCGCCGCCGTCGTCGGCTGTCCCTGATCATCCAGGCGGCCGTCTTCGTCCTCGCCCTCGTCGTCCTGGCCGTCCTCATCGACTGGGGCGCGCTCGCCGAGAACGTCCTGAACTTCCCCGCCGTGGCCCCGATGTTCCCCAACGTGATCCTCGTGGGGCTGGGCAACACGCTGTTCTACACGGTCACCTCGTTCGTCGTCGGCCTGCTGGGCGGCATCGTGCTCGCGCTCATGCGCCTGAGCTCGTTCGGCCCGTACCGGTGGCTGGCCACCGCCTACGTGGAGTTCTTCCGCGGCGTCCCCGCGCTGCTGGTGTTCCTCGCCTTCGGCTACGGGGTGCCCTTCGCGTTCGGGGTGTCCTGGCCGATCCCCGTCGTCGTGATGGTGGCCCTGGGCATGGTCTCGGCCGCGTACATCGCCGAGACCCTGCGTGCCGGCCTGCAGGCGGTGCCCCGCGGCCAGATGGAGGCGGCCCGGTCCCTCGGCATGCCGACGTGGCGGGCCATGGTCACCATCGTGATCCCCCAGGCGTTCCGCATCGTGCTGCCGCCGCTCACCAATGAGGTCATCCTCCTGACCAAGGACTCCTCGCTGGTCTACGTGCTCGGCCTGGCCGCGCACGAGTACGAGCTCACCAAGTTCGGTCGCGACGGCATCTCCGCCCTCGACGCCGGCATGACGCCGATCCTTGTGGCCGGCCTGTTCTACCTCGTGATCACCGTGCCGCTGTCCCTGTTGGCCCGCCGGTTCGAGGCCCGTTCGACCAAGAAGGGGCACTGAGATGGCCCAGCAGAACCCCATCACCGGATCCTTCGGCGCGGTGGCCGCCGCGGACGCCGCCGGCGTGCACGTGGCCGGCCTCAACAAGTCCTTCGGCGCCAACCACGTGCTGCGCGGCATCGACCTCGACGTCGCCCCCGGCGAGGTCGTGTGCCTGATCGGCCCGTCCGGCTCGGGCAAGTCCACCCTCCTGCGCTGCGTGAACCTGCTGGAGAAGCCCGACTCGGGCGTCGTCACGGTCGGTGAGTTCACGGTCACGGACGAGGACGTGGACCTGGACGTGCTGCGCCGCCACGTGGGCATGGTGTTCCAGCAGTTCAACCTGTTCCCGCACCTGTCCGTGCTGGAGAACTGCACCGTGGCCCAGCTCAAGGTGCTCAAGCGGGGCAAGGCCGAGGCGGTGGACGTCGCCCGTCGGCAGCTGGCCCGCGTGGGCCTGGCCGAGCTCGAGGACCGCTACCCGGACCAGCTCTCCGGCGGTCAGCAGCAGCGCGTGGCGATCGCCCGTGCGCTGGCCATGGACCCGCAGCTGATGCTCTTCGACGAGCCCACCTCGGCCCTCGACCCCGAGACCGTCGGCGACGTCCTGGCGATCATGCGTCAGCTGGCCCGCGACGGCATGACCATGCTCGTGGTCACCCATGAGATGGGCTTCGCCCGCGAGGTGGCCGACCGGGTCGTGTTCATGGACGGCGGCGTCGTGGTGGAGGCCGGCCCGGCCGCCGCGGTGATCTCCGATCCCCAGCAGCCGCGCACCCAGGACTTCCTGCGCCGCGTGCTGCACCCCACCGAGATCGATCTCTGAGCCTGCCCGCCCGCCGTGCCCCGGTGGGCGGGCGCATGCGTGAGGGGCCCCGCCTGGACCGTGGTCCGGGCGGGGCCCCTCAGGCATGCGGCGGGGGCGTCAGGCCTTCTTGCGCAGCTTCTTCAGCTCGTCACGGGCCTCGCGCAGCGCGGCGACCTGCTCCTCACGGGCGGCGTGGATCGCGGCGACCTTCTCGTCCTGGGCGTCGCGGATGGCCTGCACCTTGGCGTCGCGGGCGCCCTCGATGCGGGCGGCGCGCTTCTTGGCGGCCTTGCGGCGCTTGCCGGGGCGGTTGGCCACGGAGTCGGCGGCGATGGCCAGGCCGGAGCCGACCAGGAAGATGTCCTTGGCGACGGCGGTGCCCTCCTGGGACGGGCGCACGCCGTCCGCCTCGGTCATCTCCGGGGTGTTCAGGTACATGGAGAACAGGCCGCCGGAGAACGCGGTCAGGGCGGAGCCGGCGAGCCAGCCCGGGACGAACGGGGCCAGCAGGGCCGAGCCCACGCCGATCTCGGTGGTCACGAGGAACTTCTTGAACTGCTCCGGTGACAGGTTGGCCAGCGCGGGCAGGCCGCGGGCGCTCATGTCGCGCAGGCCCTGGGCCTGCTCCGCGGAGATGCCGCGCTTGTTCAGGCCGGAGTTCAGGATGAACGCGCCGGAGGCCAGGCGCAGCGGAATCTGGACGATGCTCATGGAGTCTTCCTTCCAGTAGGGCCCGCGGCACGCACGTGGAGTGGGGTGTGGCGCGAACGGTCGGTGAGCGGTCTGCACCTCCGACAGTACCAACGGCAGCCCGCTCCCGCCCGCCCGGAGGCGCGGCTGTGCGCGCAGAGCGGACGACGTCGGCGCCTCCACCACGTCGCGGAGGCGGTCGATGATGGACAATGGGGCGCATGCTCCCCCTCGTCGCACCCCTGACCGTGGCCGCCGCCGCGCCCACCGACTACGGCTGGCTCGGCAACATCGTCGTGGACATCATGGAGGCGGTCGGCCCGATCGGCGTCGGCCTGGCCGTCTTCGCGGAGAACATCTTCCCGCCCATCCCGTCCGAGGTGATCCTGCCCCTGGCAGGCTTCACCGCGGCCGGCGGCGCCTTCAGCCCGCATGCCGCGCTGGTCTGGGCGACGGTCGGCTCGATCGTCGGAGCGCTGGCCCTCTACGGCCTCGGCGCGTGGCTCGGCCGCCACCGCATGTACCGCCTCGCGGACCGCATGCCGCTGGTGGACATGGAGGACGTGGCCAAGACCGAGCGCTGGTTCATCCGATACGGCTACTGGACCGTGTTCCTGGGCCGCATGGTCCCCGTGTTCCGCTCCCTGATCTCCATCCCCGCGGGCATCGAGCGGATGAACCTCGCGAAGTTCACCCTGTTCACGGCGCTGGGCTCCCTGATCTGGAACGCGATCTTCGTGTACGGCGGCTACGCGCTCGGGGAGCGGTTCCACCTCATCTCCGAGTACGCGGACGTCTTCTCCAACGTCGTCCTGGTCCTGATCCTGGCCTTCCTCGCGACCTGGGTGGTCCTGCGCCTGCGCCGCGACGCCCGCCGCCGGAACGACCCGGACTGGCGCCCGCCGACCGCGGACGAGATGGCCGCCCGCGTCGAGGCCATCCTGGAGTCCTCCGACCACCGGAAGTGAATCGCATGCACCCCGTCCTGCCCTCCCCCCGCCGTGGCCGCGCGGCCCTCGGCCTGGCCGCCGTCGCCCTGGTGACGCTGAGCGCCTGTGCCCGCACCGAGCCGCAGCCTGAGCCTGCGCCCGCCACGACGGCGGCCTCCGCCCTGCCGTCCATGGACATGGCCCCGTTCACGGTCGAGGTCCCCTCGCACGACCTCGAGCGGGTGCCGGAGGCGAGCGTCGCCGTGCTCGAGGGCGAGGACCCGGACCACCACGGGGCGTGGCTGCAGGTGCCCGGGGCGCCGGCCTGGACGGAGGCCATGGCCGAGGCCGTGCGCGCCCAGATCGACCAGTACCGCCGGGACACCGACCCGAGCGCGGACCCGCGTCTGGAGATCCAGCCGCAGCTCGCCGTCGTGGCCGAGGACATCGCCGCGGCCCGACTGCTCGCCACGGAGCGGCGCGGCACGGACTCCGTGTCCACCTCGCACGTGATCTGGTACTCGGCCCGCGAGGACCGCGTGCTCGAGACCGCCGATCTCTTCACCCCCGACGGCTGGGACGCGTTCCGCGCCGAGGTGCGCCAGCGCATGGCCAACGACCCGGACGTGATCGGCTCGCGCCTGGACTCGGCGGTCGACGCCCCGGAGCAGGTGGAGAACCGTCGCGTCTGGGACGCGGTGGTCTTCCTGCCGGACGGCAGCCTGATGCTCGAGGCGGACCAGGCGTCCATGGCGCCGGCCGCCGCGGGCGTGCTGACGGTGCGGATCCCTCGGGACACGGCGACCGCCTGGCTGTCCGACCTGGGCCACGTCGCCGCGGACGCCGCCTCCGCCCCCGCCGACCTGCGTCTGCCGGACCGCTCCACCCCGACCCCCGAGGAGCAGCAACCGGAGCCCGCCCCCGAGCCGGAGCCCGAGACGTCCTCGTGGACGGAGGAGGCCACCGGCGCACCCGTGCCGCCCCCGTCCGCGCCCGCCGACACGGCGGCCCCGACGCCCAGCGTGACCACCCCGGTGCCGAGCAGCACGGCCCCGTCCTCCTCGGCCCCCGCGCCCACCCGCTCGGCCACGCCGTCCTCCCCGTCGTCTCCCCCCACCTCGTCCTCGCCGTCGGGCACGGGATCCGGCAGTCCGACGCCGAGCACCCCCGACCCGACGCCGACCTCCGCGACGCCGACCCCGACGTCCCCGACCCCGACGTCCCCGAGCCCGTCCGGTCCGTCCACGAGCGCGTCCGGTCCGTCCACGAGCGCGCCGGCCACGGACCCTGCGCCGGACCCGACCGAGTCCGCACCCGAGCCGACCGCCACCACGGCCTCCGCGTCCGCGTCGCCCACGTCGGGGGACCGCTCCAGCAGCACCCCCTGACCCCGGCGCCGGGCGCCGTCGTCGGCCGCGGTCTGCACCGTCGACGCGCGGCCGTGGCAGGATCGGGGCGATGACTGAGCACCTGCCCCGCCCCTGCCCGGACGCACCCGGCCCCGACGCCGTGCCGCCGCCCGCCGAGCGCGTCCACGCGCACGACCACAATCGGGACAAGGACCCCGCCCTCGTCCGACGGGAGCCGGTCTCCTTCGTCCGGCGCGGCGCGCGCCTGAACGCGGGGCGACAGGCGGTGTGGGACCGCCAGGCGGAGCGGGTCCTCGTGGACGTGCCCCGCGGCCGCGGCGCCACCTCGGTGGACGCCCGGGCCCGACTGGACTGGGCGGGGGTGTTCGGGCGCGAGGCTCCCCTGCTGGTGGACATCGGCTCGGGGCTGGGCGAGTCCACGGCGCAGGCCGCCGCCGACCGGCCGGACTGGAACGTGCTCGCCGTCGAGGTCTACGTGCCCGGCCTGGCCGCGCTCATGACGCGCGTGGAGCAGCAGGGCCTGGAGAACGTCCGCGCCGTGGAGGCCAACGCGCCCGAGCTGCTGGACGCCCTGCTCACGCCCGGCTCCGTCTCCGAGGTGTGGGTGTTCTTCCCGGACCCGTGGCACAAGAAGCGGCACCACAAACGCCGTTTGGTCTCCCCCGCCTTCGCCGATCGCGTGGCGCGGGTGCTCACCCCCGGCGGGGTGCTGCGGCTGGCGACGGACTGGTCGGGCTACGCCGTGCAGATGCGCGAGGTGCTCGAGGCGCACCCGGAGTTCGAGAACCTCTTCCCCGGGCGCGCCGCGGGCGAGGACTCTCCGCTCACGCGGGTGCGCCGCGAGGGCAGGGAGACCGAGGTGGGTGCCCAGCCGCTGCCCGCGGGATGGGAGAGCGCGGCCGAGGAGGAGCGCCCCCTGCGCGCCGGCCTGGGCGAGGCGCGGGCCGGCGCGGCGGCCGCGGACCCCGTGGACCACGACGGCGGCTGGGCGCCCCGGTTCGAGGGCCGACCGATCACGAGCTTCGAGGCGAAGTCCCAGCGGGCCGGGCGGCTCGTGTTCGACCTGGCGTACCGCCGCCGCTGAGCACGGGGCCCGACGGGGTCGCTCAGGCCGGGGCGACCGGCCCGGCCGGGTCGGCGCCGTCCGGAACGGGCGACAGCGGCAGGCCGGCGGTCACCCGCGCGGTCGCCGCGAGCGTCACGGACCCGGCGTCCCGGTAGCCCCTCGGGGCGTCCTCGGGGGCCGTCGGCGACCAGCGGGCCGTGCGGTGGCCGCGGACGGCGGCCCCCGCCAGGCCGGGCCGCGGGGCCACCGGCAGCGCGGCGGCGTCCGTCCAGTCCCGACGACGGCCGACCGCGCGGCCGACCCGGGCGAGGAGATCGCCCGGGGCCAGGGCGCGGAACGTCCGCCCGGACCGCAGGCCGAGGTGCGCGGCCCGGGCCGCCAGGGCGGCGGGCAGGCCGACCGTGCCCGAGACCACGAGGGCCTCGACGGGACGCTCGGCCGGCCACGGGGCCTCCGCGTCGTCGGGCTGCAGGCCCCGGTCCGCGAGCAGGCGCAGGGCGTGCGCGGCCACGAGCGAGCCGTACGAGTGGGCCTCCACGGCCCCGTGCACGGCGGTCCCGCGGGCGCGCAGGGCCGGGGCGACATCGTCGTCCTCCCCCGGCCCGTGGCGCAGGAACTCCCACCAGGCCCGCACATCCGCGGCGAGCATCGCGCCGCCGCGCCGGCCGGGGCCGTCGAGCACCACCCGCCAGGGCGTGGGTGCGGGGTAGCCGAGCCACCCGATGACGACGGGGCGGGGTGCGCCGGCGGCGCGCTGGGCGGCGGCGAGGTGGGCGGCCTCCCGGGCCGTCCCCCACATGGCCGTCTGGGGGCGGATGCCCATGCCAGAGACGAGCCAGGTCAGGTGGGTGGCGGTCGCGGGGTCCCCCGCGGCGACCACCGCGCGCGGCCCGTCCGGGCCCTCGAGGACGTAGTCCAGCAGATGCCGGGCGGGCAGGTGCGGGTCCATGCCCTCCGGCTTGAGGGCGTGGACGATCCCGTCCAGGGCGCTCCGGGCCTGCCGGCCGAGGCCGTCGCGCCGGGCCATGTCGGCGCGCAGCCGCTCCTGCACGCGGGACCGCGCGGCCGCCCCGAACGACGCCCGGCTCAGTCCTGCTCGGACTGCCACGTGGGCACCCGTCGGAGGCCTGCGACGCCGGAGGGCAGCCTCCGCAGGCCGCTCGGGCAGGCCTCGCCCGCGGTGTCCGCCCCGGCCCGTGCCGCGGCGTGACGGCGGACGGCCATCCGGTCGGCGTAGCGGGCCGAGACGTCACCGCCGGAGCCCACGGTGAAGACGCGGGCCAGGCGGGAGGCGTGGTGGAGGCGGTCCACCTGGGCAGCCAGCTCGACCACGGTGTCCTGCAGCTGCTCGACCTCGCGCTGCAGCGCGATCACGCGGCGGATGCCCTCCAGCGAGATGCCTTCACGGCTCAGGGTCTGCACGGTCTGCAGCCGCTCGACGTCGGCGAGGGAGTAGCGGCGGTGCCGTCCGTCCTGGCGGGCGGGGACCACGAGGCCGAGCCGGTCGTACTGGCGCAGGGTCTGCGGATGCATGTCCGCCATCTCGGCGGCCACGGAGATCACGAAGACCGGGGCGTGCCGGTCGGGACCCCCCTCGCGGCCCCGGTCCGCACGGGCGGCGCCGTCGCGGGCGCTCACCAGGCTGCCTTCCGGGCCAGCTCCCGCCGCGGATCGTCGCCGGCAGTGGCGGACTGCAGGGCCTCGACGGCGGCGCGGGCGTCGTCGTTGAGCGTGGTGGGCACGGTGACGCGCAGCTCCACGAGCAGGTCACCCGTCGTCGTCCCGCGCTCGACACCGCGGCCCTTCAGGCGCAGCACGCGGCCACACTGGGAGCCCGCCGGCACCTTCACCTTCACGGGGCGCTCCAGCGTCGGCACCTCGATCGTGGCGCCGAGGGCGGCCTCGGGGAAGGTGACGGGCACGGTGATCCGCAGGTCGTCCCCGTCCCGGCGGAAGAACTCGTGCTCGCGCACGTGTACGGTGACCAGCAGGTCGCCGCGGCCGGCCGGGCCGGGCGAGCCCTTGCCGCGGGCACGGACCTTCTGGCCGTCGCGGATGCCCTTCGGGATCTTCACCTCGATCGTCTCGCCGTCCGGGCCGCGCAGGGACACCGTGGTGCCCTGGATCGAGCCGCGGAAGGAGATCGTGGTGGTGGCGGTGCGGTCCGCGCCCTTCGTGGGGCGCGGCCGCGCGTAGCCGGCGTCACCGAAGCCGCCGGGGCCGAAGCCGCCGGTCTGGCCGGCGGCGCCGCCGAACATCCCGCTGAACAGGTCCGACAGGTCGGGCCCGGACTGCGTGGTGCGGGGGCCGCCCCCGCCGCCGAACATGCCGCCGAAGACGTCCTCGAAGCCGCCGCCGCCGGCACCGCCCGGGGCGGAGAACCGGGCGCCGCCGCCCATCGCGCGGATCGCGTCGTACTCCTGGCGCTCCTGGGGGTCGCTCAGGACGGCGTACGCCTCCGAGATCTCCTTGAACTTCTTCTCGGCCGCCTCGTCCCCGGGGTTCTGGTCCGGGTGGTGGGTGCGGGCGAGCTTGCGGTAGGCCTTCTTCACATCCGCATCGGAGGCGTCCTTGGACACCCCCAGGGTCGCGTAGAAGTCCTTGTCCATCCAATCCTGCGAGGCCATGGTGCCTCCTCTCGTGTGCATCGGTCAGGGGGTCGGCCGGCGGCGGGGTGGGCCGCCGGCCGACGGGGTCACTCGTCTCCGGCGGAGACCATCACCTGGGCGGCGCGCAGCACGCGGCCGTCCCGGACGTAGCCGTTGCGGAAGACCTGGACCACGTGGTCCGCGGGCACCTCCGCGTGCGGCTGGCGCATCACGGCCTCGTGCAGGGCCGGGTCGAACTCGACGCCGGCCAGCGCCGCCTGGTCGTGGCGCTCGAGGCCGAGGCCGGCCAGGACGGTGTCGAGCTTGGTCGCGATGGCGGCGAACGGGCCGTCCGTCAGGTCGCCGGCGGCGCGGGCGGCGTCGATGTCGTCGAGCACCGGCAGCAGCGCGGTGACGGCCTTGAGCACGCCGGCGTCCCTGGCCAGGTCGCGGTCGCGGTCCACGCGACGCTTGTAGTTCACGAACTCGGCCTGCAGACGTCGCAGGTCGGTCTCGAGCTCGGCCTCGCGGTCCGAGGCCGCGGGCTGCGGCGCCTCGGTCCCGGCCTCCGCGCCGGCCTCGTCGAGGATGCGCTCGGCCTGGGCGAGGGCGTCGCCGTCCTCGGCCTGCTCGGCCGCGCTCTCAGCGGAGACACGGCGCTCACCGGTCTCGGGGTCGATGCGGCGACGGTCGTTGAACACGATGGGCTCCTCCTCGGAGCCGCGCTCGGCGTCGGAGGAGCCGTGCGGACGCTGCTGGTCGGCGCTCATGGTGTGTCCTTTCGAAGCGGGTGGGCGCGGCGGGTCCGCCGCGCGGGGGTGGTGCGGGAAGGCCGGCGGGCTGGCCCGGCAGGGGCGCTGCCGGGCCGGCCCGCCGGCGTCGTGGGCCTCCGGGCGGGGCGGGCGTGGACGCCCGCCCCGGCCCCGGGGTGTCAGGCCTTCTTCTCGTCGTCCTCGTCGACCACCTCGGCGTCGACGATGTCCTCATCGTCGCCCTGCGGGGCGGCGGACTCGGCGCCGGCGTCGGCCGACTCCGCGCCCTGCTGGGCGTAGAGGGCCTCGCCGATCTTGACCTGGGAGGCCTGGAGCTTCTCGAACGCGGCGGCGACCTCGTCGTCGTTGTCCTGCTTCTCCAGGGCGGCCTTCAGGGCGTCGACGTCGGCCTGCACCTCGGTCTTGACGTCCTCGGGCAGCTTGTCGCCGTTGTCCTGCAGGAGCCTCTCAACGGAGTAGGCGGACTGCTCCGCCTGGTTGCGGCGGTCGGCGGCCTCGCGGCGCTTCTTGTCCTCGTCCGCGTGGGCCTCGGCGTCCTTGACCATGCGGTCGATGTCCTCCTGGGACAGCGAGGAGCCGCCCGTGATGGTCATCGACTGCTCGGTGCCGGTGCCCTTGTCCTTCGCGGAGACGTGCACGATGCCGTTCGCGTCGATGTCGAACGTGACCTCGATCTGGGGCATGCCGCGCGGGGCCGGGGCGATGCCGGTCAGCTCGAAGGTCCCCAGCGCCTTGTTGTCCCGGGTGAACTCGCGCTCGCCCTGGAAGACCTGGATGGACACGGAGGGCTGGTTGTCCTCGGCCGTGGTGAACGTCTCGGAGCGCTTGGTCGGGATGGCCGTGTTGCGCTCGATGAGCTTGGCCATCACGCCGCCCTTGGTCTCGATGCCCAGCGACAGCGGGGTCACGTCGATCAGGAGCACGTCCTTGCGCTCACCGGCGAGCACGCCCGCCTGCACCGCCGCGCCGATGGCGACGACCTCGTCCGGGTTCACGCTCTTGTTGGGCTCCTTGCCGCCGGTCAGCTCCTTCACCAGGTCGGAGACGGCGGGCATGCGGGTGGAGCCGCCGACGAGGATCACGTGGTCGATGTCGGAGACCTTGACGCCGGCCTCCTTGATGACGTCCTCGAACGGCTTGCGGGTGCGCTCGAGCAGGTCCTTGGTGAGGTCCTCGAACTTGGCGCGGGACAGGTGCTCGTCCAGATGCACCGGGCCCTCGGGGGTCACGGACAGGTACTGCAGCGAGATGCTGGTGGAGGTGGCCGAGGAGAGCTCCTTCTTGGCCTGCTCCGCGGCCTCCTTCAGGCGCTGCAGGGCGATCTTGTCCTTGGACAGGTCCGCGCCCTTGGACTTGGCCTGCTGGAGCAGCCAGTCCACGATCCGCTGATCCCAGTCGTCGCCGCCGAGGCGGTTGTCGCCGGCGGTGGCGCGCACCTGGATGGTGGCGAAGTCGTCCTCGTCCTTGGCGACCTCGAGCAGGGACACGTCGAAGGTGCCGCCGCCCAGGTCGAAGACCAGGATGAGCTCGTCCTCCTTGCCCTTCTCCAGGCCGTAGGCCAGCGCGGCCGCGGTGGGCTCGTTGATGATGCGCTTGACGTTCAGGCCCGCGATCTCGCCGGCCTCCTTGGTGGCCTGGCGCTCGGCGTCGTTGAAGTAGGCGGGCACGGTGATCACCGCGTCGGTGACCTTCTCGCCCAGGTACTCCTCGGCGTCGTGCTTGAGCTTCATCAGCGTGCGGGCCGAGATCTCCTGCGGGGTGTACTTCTTGCCGTCCACCTCGGTGGTCCAGTCGGTGCCCATGTGGCGCTTGACGGACGCGTAGGTGCGCTCGGGGTTGTTGACGGCCTGGCGCTTGGCGACCTCGCCGACCAGGACGTCCCCGCCCTTGGAGAACGCGACGACGGACGGGGTGGTGCGGGCGCCCTCGGCGTTCGCGATGACGACCGGGTCGCCGCCCTCGAGGACGGCGACGACGGAGTTGGTGGTGCCGAGGTCGATGCCGACTGCACGGGACATGGTGGGGTCCTTCCTGTCTGACGGTGAAGCGGGGGCCGGACCCGCGGGCCGGGGGCACCGACGCCACAGGGACTTGAGCCTTCATGACTCAGGTTGCCACCGGGTCGGTGGACTGTCAAGTGAACCTGAGTCGACTTCACTCACTTCTGCTTCTGCGGGGGTCAACGCGGGCCGTCCGCGATCCATTCCCGGCGCCGCGGATCCGCTCCGGACCCGCCCGCGCACGCCGCTCAGACCTGGAAACACGACGACCTCACGCGGTTGGATGGCGGATCACGGGGCGTCGCCGACGGCGCGCCCACCCCAACGGAGAAGGAGCACCACCATGGCCGAGAAGAACGCCGCCGAGTACACCGTCCCGGGCCTGTCGCTGAGCACGGGCCGACGCACCGCCGAGATCCTCCAGGGCCGTCTGCACGCCCTCAACGACCTGCAGCTCACCCTGAAGCACGCCCACTGGAACGTGGTGGGCCCCGGCTTCATCGGCGTGCACGAGATGCTCGACCCCCAGATCGAGCTGGTCCGCGGGATGGTGGACGTCCTCGCGGAGCGCATCGCCACCCTGGGCGTCTCCCCCGCCGGCACCCCGGGCGCACTCGTGGCCGCCCGCGCGTGGGACGACTACACGCTGGGCCGCGCGTCGACCCTGGAGCACCTGGCCGCGCTGGACCTCGTCTACGACGGCGTCGTGACGGACCACCGCGCCGCGATCGACGCCACCGAGGACCTCGACCCGGTCACGCAGGACATCCTCATCGACCAGGTGGCCCAGCTCGAGCTGTTCCAGTGGTTCATGCGCTCGTTCCTGACCACCGACGACGGCCGGCTGAGCAGCGCAGGCACCACCACCGAGGCCGCCGCCGCGGGCCGCGTGAAGGGCGCCCAGTCCGCGCCCGCCCCGAAGGCCGGGCGCACGAAGAAGTCGGACGCGAAGAAGTCCAAGAAGAAGTGACCGCGCGCCCCTGAGGCGCCCGTGCACCGGAGGGGCCCGACCGCACTGACGGTCGGGCCCCTCCCTCCTGCGCGGTTCAGTCGACCTTCGCCGGCCACCACACCTTCGGGCCGATGTCCCGCACGAGCGCCGGGATCAGCAGGGAGCGCACGATCAGCGTATCGAGCAGCACGCCGAACGCGACGATGAACGCCAACTGCACCATGAACATCAGCGGGATCACCGCGAGCGCGGCGAAGGTGGCCGCCAGCACGACGCCGGCCGAGGTGATGACCCCGCCCGTGACGGTGAGGGCGCGCAGCACGCCCGCCCGCGTGCCGTGCCGCGGCGTCTCCTCCCGCGCCCGGGTCATCAGGAAGATCGTGTAGTCGATCCCGAGCGCCACGAGGAAGACGAAGCCGTACAGCGGCACGGTGGGGTCGGCGTCCTCGAAGCCGAACACGTGCCGGAACACGAGGGCCGAGACGCCCAGGGCCGCGCCGAAGCTGACCACGGTGGCCGCCACGAGCAGCACGGGTGCCAGGAGCGAGCGCAGCAGCACCGCGAGGATGACCAGCAGCATCGCGAGGATCAGCGGGATGACGACCCGCAGGTCGCGCTGCGTGGTGACGTTCGTGTCCAGCGCCTGGGCCGCCGGGCCGCCCACGAGGATCTCGCCCGTGGCCGGGAGGTCCGCGAGCCGGTCGCGCAGGCGGGCCACGGTCTGCTGCGCGGCAAGGGACTCGCCCGGGTCCGCCAGGGTGGCCGAGACCAGCACGCGGCCGTCCACCACGCGGGGCTGCGGCTCCGGCGCGGACGCGGCGCCCGCCCCGCCCTCCGCGTCGGTCACGCCCGGGGGTGGGCCCGCGGCGGCCTCGGGGGCGTCCGTGGTGACCTCGGCCTCGGCCACGCCGGGGTCCTCCGCGACGGCGGCGAGCACCGCCTCCGCGTCCCCGGCCGGGGCGAGGATCTGGGCGGGGGCGCCCGCGCCGGCGTCGAAGTGCTCGCTCAGCAGGGCCTGGGCCTGCCGGGCGTCGGAGTCGCCGAGCAGCACGTCCTCCTGGGCGACGCCGTCCGCGCGCAGCTGCAGCAGACCGCCGCAGAGGGCGAGGAGCACGACCGTCGTGGCGACCCAGACGAGACGGGGCCGGCGCGCGACGACGGCGCCCACCCGCGTCCACACCCCGTGGTCCTCCTCGAGGCCGGCGACGGGTCGGCCCGCGCCGTCGAGCGGCGGGGTGAAGGCCCGGCCCCGGGCGGCTCTGCGCTGCGCGCGACGGCGAGCGCGCTCGGGGGACGGGATCGTGGGCCAGAAGGCGGCACGCCCGGTCAGCCGCAGCAGCGCCGGCAGCAGGGTCAGGGCGGCGAGCCACGCGAACGCCACACCCGTGGCGGCCACGGGGCCGAGGGAGCGCGTCGAGTTGAGGTCCGAGGCCATCAGGATCAGCAGGGCGAGGGCCACGGTCGAGGCGGACGCGGTGATCGCGCCGAAGGACCCGCGCACGGCGGCCCGCAGCGCCTCCCCGACGTCCGCCCGGACCAGCAGCTCCTCGCGGTGCCGGGCCACGAGCAGGAGGCAGTAGTCGGTGGCCGCGCCGATCACGAGGATCGAGAGGATGCCCTGGGCCTGGCCGTTGAGCTGGATCCAGCCCGCCAGTGCCATCCCGTAGACGGCCACGATCGCGCCGCAGAGCGCGGCCACGGCCGTCAGGAGCACGAGGACCGGCAGCAGGACGGAGCGGTAGACCGCCACGAGGATCACGAACACCACCGCGAGCGCCACGAGCAGCAGCAGCCCGTCGATGCCCGCGAACGCGCCGCCCAGCTCCGCGACCAGGCCCGCCGGACCGCCCACGTGCCACTCGGTGTCCGCGGCCACGGTGCCGGCGAGGGCGGGGTCGGCGGCCGCCGGGTCCGCCACGACCTCCCGCAGGTCGGCCACCACGTCGGCCACGGGCCGCTCGGCCCCGGCCGAGGAGTCGACGAAGGCCAGGAACTGCACCGCCGCGCCGTCGTCGGAGGGGATCGGGCCGGCGACGTCGGTCACGCCCGGCACCTCGCCCAACCGGCCCGCGAGGTCCGCGAGCGCGGGGAAGGCGGCCGCGGGGTCCGCGGTGCTCGCCGGGCCCACGACGACGGCGGGCACGGCCTCGCCGTCCTGGAACGCCGCCGCCTCCTGTCCCGCGCGGGTGGACTCGGCCGACGCCGGCAGGAAGGTGGCCTGGTCGTTCGAGGAGACGTCGCCGATCCTGCCGAACACGGGGCCGCCCAGGCCGAGCACGGCGAACCAGACCACGGCCAGCGCCGCGGCCAGGCCCAGCCGCAGCCCCCGAGGGGGACGCCCCGTGGCGGCGGGGGTGCGGAAGGCGGAGAGGTCGGGCGGGGTGGGCATGCCCCGAGCGTAGGGGATGGTTCGATGATCAAACAACCATGGGGGCTGGCTAGACTCCCGGCCATGACCACGCAGCCCCCCTCCGCCCCCGCGGAGCACCTCGCCGTGGTCCACGCCCTGCGCGTCTTCAGCGAGAGCGCGGAGCACGCCGTCGACGAGGCCGGCCGCGGCGTCGGCCTGCACCGCACGGACCTCAGAGCCCTCGCGTACCTGATGGCCCGCGCGGCGGCCGGTGAGCCCGTCACGGCCTCGGACCTCGGCGCCCACCTGCACCTCACCCGGGCCTCGGCCACCGCCCTCGTGGACCGCCTGGCCGCCGCGGGCCACGTCCGCCGCCACCGGGACGAGGGCGACCGGCGGCGCGTGCTGGTGGAGCACACGGACACGGCCCGCCGCGACGGACAGCGCGCGTTCGAACCGATGTCCCAGCGGCTGAGCGCCGCCCTCGAGGGGTTCTCCGCCGCGGAGCTGCGGGCCGCGGTGCGGGTGCTCGAGGCGGCCACCGCCGCACTGACGGACCCCGCCCCGGAGGACCCGTGACCCGACCGGCGCTCATCGGCCTGGACGGCCGCTCGGGGTCGGGCAAGACCGTCCTCGCCGCCGCGCTCGCGGCCCGGATCGCGCCGTTCGCGCGCGTCGAGGTGATCGAGATCGAGTCCATGTACCGGGGCTGGGACGGGCTGGCCGCCGCGGTGGACGACGACGGCCCCTACCCGGGCGTCGTGCGCGCGCTGCGGGAGCGGGGCACGGCGACCTGGACCACGTGGGACTGGCACCGCGCCGCCCCCGGCCCGCCGCGGCGGACCGCGCCGGCCGACGTCGTGGTGTGCGAGGGCGTGGGTGCGCTCAGCACCGCCGCCCGACCGCTGCTCGACCTGGCGGTGTGGCTCGAGCTCGAGACCCCCGCGCGACGCACGCGGGCGCTGGCCCGGGACGGTGAGACCTTCGCCCCGCACTGGGACCGCTGGGCCGCACAGGAGGAGGACTACCTGGCCCGGCACGCCCCGCGCGCCGCGGCGGACCTGATCCTGCGTCTGCCCTCCGCCTGACGGCGGCGGTGCCCGGGGCCGGGGGCGTCGGGGTCTGCGTGCGGGCCGGTCGGGCGCCCGCGCTGGGACCGGAGCGGTTCGCTCCGCTTAGGTGTAGCATCGGAGGCGGCGCGCCGCGTCCGGCCGCGTCCCACCCCAGCGCACGGAGACCTCCCCTTCCCATGGCAACACTGCTCTACCGTCTCGGCCTCGGCGCCGCCCGCCGCCCCCTCCTCGTGATCCTCGCCTGGGTGCTCGCCCTGGCCCTCGCCGTCGGCGGGTTCCTCGCCTTCGGCGGCACGCTCTCCTCCACCGTCACCATCCCCGGCACGCCCACCGCCCAGGTCACGGACCGCCTCAAGGAGGAGTTCCCCGAGGCCTCCCGCGGCAGGGGCCAGGTCGTGTTCACCACCGAGGACGGCTCCCCCCTGACCGACGCCCAGCGCGAGCAGATCACCGCCCTGTTGGACGACGTCGCCGAGCAGCCGGCCGTGGAGGGCGTCGTGAACCCGTTCGAGGCCCAGGCCCAGCAGGACGACGCCCGCACCCGGCTGGACGAGGGCCGCACCGAGCTGGCCGACGGCGAGCAGCGCCTCGCGGACGGACGCCAGGAGATCGAGGACGGCCGGGCCGAGCTCGAGCGTCGCACGGCCGAGGCCGACGCGGCCGAGCAGCGCCTGGCCGAGGCCGCCGCCCAGCTGGAGGAGGGGCAGGCGAAGCTCGACGCCGCGCGCGCCGACCTCGAGGAGCGTGGCCTGGACGCCCTGCCGGCCGAGGCCCTGGCCCCGCTCCGGGAGGCCGAGCAGCAGGTGGCCGAAGGCCAGGAGCAGCTCGACGCCGGCCGCGCCGAGCTCGAGGAGCAGGCGGAGCGCCTCGAGGCCGGGCAGGCCAAGCTCGACGCACAGCGTCAGGAGCTCGAGGCCGCGCAGGCCGAGCTCGACGCCCGGTGGGCCGAGCTCGAGGCCGGGCAGGCCGAGCTCGACGCCCGGGCCGAGCAGCTGGCCGCGGGCCGCGCCGAGCTCGAGCAGGCCCGGGACGCCGCACTGGCCGAGGCCGAGGCCGCCGGCATCCCGGCGGAGCAGGTCACCGAGCAGTTCGCCGACCAGGAGGCGCAGCTCGCCGCCGCCGAGGCACAGCTGGCGGCCGGTCAGGACCAGGCCGACGCCGCCCGCGCCCAGCTGGAGGCCGCCCAGGCCGAGGCCGACGCGGGCGCCGAACAGCTCGCGGCCGCCCAGGCCGAGGCCGACGACGGCGCCGCCCGACTCGCCGCCGGCCGGCAGCAGCTGCAGGAGTCCGAGGCCGAGCTCGAGGCCGGCCGCGAGCAGGTGGCCGCGGGACGGCAGCAGGCCCTGGACGCGGCCGAGGCCGAGCTCGACGCGCAGCAGCAGAAGATCGACGAGGGCCGGGCCGAGTACGAGCGCGGCGTCGCCGAGCTCGAGGACGGCCGGGCCCAGCTGGCCGCCGGCGCGGAGCGCCTGGACCAGGCCGAGGCGGACCTCGCCGACGGCCGCGCCGAGCTGGAGGACGGCCGCGTCGAGGCCGAGCGCGGCGAGCGCACCCTGGCCCTCGCGGAGGACTTCCGCACCGTGTCCGAGGACGGCAGCACCGCCGTCGGGATCGTCACCTTCACCACGCCGACCCTGGACGTGACCGCCGAGGACAAGGAGGCGGTCACCGGCGCCCTCACCGGCGCGGACATCGACGGCGTCGCCGTGCATCCCTCCCAGGAGCTCAACGCCACCGTGTCCTCCCTGCTGGGCCCGGGCGAGGTCGTGGGCCTCGTGGTCGCCGCGATCGTGCTGGTGGTCATGCTCGGCACCCTCGTGGGCGCGGGCCTGCCGCTGGTCAATGCGCTGGTGGGCGTGGGCGTGGGCGCCGCCGGGGCGCTCGCGTTCTCCTCCGCCGTGGAGATGATCTCCGTGACCCCGGTGCTCGGGGTGATGCTGGGCCTGGCCGTGGGCATCGACTACGCGCTGTTCATCGTCAACCGACACCGCCATGAGCTGCGTCGCGGCACGAGCCTGCACGAGTCGATCGCCCTGGCCACCGGCACCTCCGGCAACGCCGTGGTGTTTGCCGGCATCACCGTGATCGTCGCCCTCGTGGGCCTGAACGTCACCGGCATCCCGTTCCTGGGCCTGATGGGCACCGTGGGCGCGGTCTGCGTGGCCGTGGCCGTGCTGGTGGCCGTCACCCTGACCCCGGCCCTGCTCTCCCTGGCCGGGATGCGGATCCTCTCGAAGAAGGAGCGGGCCCGCCTCGCCGACGAGGGTCCCGCCTCCGTCGCCGAGGGCTCCGCCGCCGTGCGCCGCGCCGGGCGCCGCTCGACCATGTCCACCCCGGCCGCGATCGCCTCGGCCCTGGCGGCCGTCGCCCTGCTGGTGCTCGTGGCCCTGCCGGTCGGCTCGATGCGCCTGGGCCTGCCGGACGGCGGGTCCGAGCCGGAGGGCTCCGACTCGCAGGTTGCGTACGAGCTCACCGCCGAGAAGTTCGGCGAGGGCTACAACGGCCCGCTCGTGGTGACCGTGGACCTGCCCGCCGGCCTGGACGAGGACGCGGCCGAGGACGCCCGCCTGGCGGTGGGCGAGCAGCTCGCCGGCCTCGAGCACGCGCACGCCGTGGTGCCCGCGGGCTTCAACGAGGACCGCACCGTCACCATGTTCCAGGTGCTGCCCGAGGAGGGCCCGAACGCCGTCTCCACCGAGGAGCTGGTGCGCGAGCTGCGCGCCACCGAGCCGGCCGGCGAGGCCTCCAACCTCGGCGTGGCCGGCATGACCAGCGGGTTCATCGACGTCTCGGAGAAGCTCTCCGACGCCCTGCCCCTCTACCTGGGCGTGGTGGTGGGCCTGTCCCTGCTGATCATGGTGCTGGTGTTCCGCTCGATCCTGGTGCCGCTGATCGCCACCGGCGGGTTCGTGCTCTCCATGTTCGCCGCCATGGGCGGCGTGGTGGCCATCTACCAGTGGGGCTGGCTCGGCTCGGTGTTCGGGGTCCACAACCCCGGCCCCGTGCTCAGCTTCCTGCCGACCATCATGATCGGCGTGCTGTTCGGCCTGGCCATGGACTACCAGCTGTTCATCGCCTCCGGCATGCGCGAGGCCTACGCCCACGGCCTGCCCGCCCGCCAGGCCGTGCTGACCGGCCTGCGCTCGGGCCGGGCCGTCGTGATCGCCGCGGCGATCATCATGATCTCCGTGTTCGGCGGGTTCATCTTCGCCCACGACGCGATGATCCGCCCGATGGGCTTCGGCCTGGCCTTCGGCGTGCTGCTGGACGCGTTCGTGGTGCGCCTGCTCCTGATGCCGGCGCTGATGCACCTGCTCGGCGAGAAGGCGTGGTGGCTGCCGCGCTGGCTCGACCGGATCATGCCGGACGTGGACGTGGAGGGCGCCCAGCTCGAGCGCGGCCACGCCCCCGCCGCCGAGGCCGCGTCCGCCCCGGCTCCCGAGGCCGGCCGCACCCCGGCCGTCGACGGCGGCGCGCACCGCGCCTGAGCGCGCCCGACCGCGCGGGACACCGCCGCCCCCGGCCACTGCGGCCGGGGGCGGCGGACTATCCTGGGCGCATGTCCCCCACCCCGTTCTCCCCCTCCCCCGGCGAGCCCGTCCTCGTGCTGCTCGAGGCCGGCGCGGACGGCGCCCGCCTGCCCCGCGTGGCCGACCCCGCCGTCCCGCACCTGCGCGTGAGCGACCAGGGCGTCACGCGCGGCGACGGCCTGTTCGAGACCGCGCTCGCCGTCGCGGACGAGGCCGGGGTGCTGCGGATGCGCAAGCTCGGCGCCCACCTGGGGCGCCTGGCCTCCTCGGCCGCCGCCCTGCAGCTGCCGGCGCCGAGCGCCGCGGCGTGGGAGGCCGCCGTCGAGCGGGGCCTGCAGGCCTTCGCCGCGGCCAACGACGTGGCCGCCGGGGACCGCCTCTCCGTGCGCCTGACCGTCACCCGCGGGCCCGAGGCCGCGCCCGGCGCCGTGCCCGAGCCCTCCGCCTGGGCGCTGCTCAGCCCCGCCCCCGCCGTCGAGGACGAGGAGCGCCGCACCGGGCTGCGCGTGCTCCTGCTGGACCGCGGCCTGGACTCCCGGGCGCCGGAGCGCTCCCCGTGGCTGCTCACGGGCGCCAAGACCCTCTCCTACGCCGTGAACATGGCCGCCCTGCGCCACGCCCGCGACCACGGCGCCGACGACGTCGTCTTCACCAGCGCGGACGGCTACCTGCTCGAGGGCCCCACCTCCACGGTGCTGATCGTGCGCACCGGGGAGGACGGCGTCCGCCGCCTCCTCACCCCGCTGCGCCAGAAGGGCATCCTCGCCGGCACGTCGCAGGCCGTGATCTTCGCGGCCGCCCACGCGGACGGCTGGGAGCTCGGCTACGGCCCGCTCGTCCCGGCGGACCTCCAGGGTGCCGAGGGCGTCTGGCTCGTCTCCTCGGTGCGCGGCGTCCTGCCGGTGCGCGCCGTCGACGGCGTCGAGATCCCCGTGGACCACGAGCTCACCGGCATGCTGCAGGCCCATCTGGACGCCGACGGCGACCCCGGCCGGCACGTCAGCGGCGACCCGGTGCCCACCGCGGGCTAGGCTGGAGACCGGCCCGTCCGACGTCGTCGGCCGCGACCGCAACCGCACGTGATATCCCCGACCACGGAAGGCGCACCATGAACACGCTCGTCCAGAAAGCCCTGTCCGCCGGCATCACGCTGGTCGGCGGCATCGTCGGCTCCCGCGTGGTCGCGGGCGGCTGGCGGCTCGTCACCGGCCACAGCGCCCCGGACGACGCGGCCGACGAGACGCTGCCCCTCGTCGAGGCCCTGTCCTTCGCGTTCATCTCCGCGGGCGTCGCGGCGCTGCTGAAGGTCGCCGGCCAGCGCGGCGCCGGCGCCGCGATCCGCAAGGTGTCCGAGTCCACCGCGCACCGCGTGGACCACGAGGTCTGAGCCGCCCCGCCACCACGACGACGGCCGCCGTCCGGAGGGATCCGGACGGCGGCCGTCGTGCTGTGCGCGGTGGCGTCAGCGGCGCCCACGCGGCCGGGCGCCGGCGCGGCGGGGCCCGGGGTCCGCCGGGGGCTCGGCCCGACGGCCGACGGCGGCCAGCTCGTCCCGGTGCAGCAGCTCACGGCGGGCGTGCTTGGTGCGGTAGCCCGTGCGGCCCACCAGGTGGGAGGCCACCGGGGCCGTGACCATCTGGGTGATCCACGCCAGGAACAGCACGGGCAGCCACACCCACGACCGCCACACGATCCCCAGCCCGGCGAGCATGAGCAGCAGGCCGAGGACCTGCGGCTTGGCGGCGGCGTGCATGCGGGCCAGCAGGTCCGGGAGCACGAACAGGCCCACGCCGGCCACCAGGGAGAAGAAGGCGCCGCTGACGAGCAGGAACGCGGCCAGCCAGTCCAGGAGCGTGGCGGTGTCGGTCATCGGCCCTCCTCCCCGCCCGGCACGTCCGTGGTGCCGGGCACGCGCGCCTGGTCCTCGAGCGAGTGGTCCGGGCGCCGGTCCTCCGCGAAGCGCGCCACCGTCACCGAGCCGACGAAGCCGACGGTGGCGGCCAGCACCACGAGGACCACGTGGTGGGTGTGGCGGTGCACGGCCATCTCCAGGACGAGCATCCCGGAGAACACCACGAGCAGCACGTCCGTGGCGACCGCCCGGTCCAGCAGCGAGGGGCCGCGCACGATCCGGTAGAGCGCACCGACGGCGCCGACCACGAGCAGCGCCCCGCCGGCCCACGTGGCCAGGTCCATGGGGTCCATCAGGCCTCCTCCTTCGGGGGGCGGGCGGCGGGGGGCGCCGAACTCGGGAAGCGGCGGACCAGCTCGAGGTCCTCACGCGTGCCGACGGCGCGGATGATGCCCGCCTCCACGTCGAGGGCCTTGGCGCGGAAGCCCTCCACGTCCTCGTCCGTGGTCGCGTCGAGCACGTGCAGGTACAGGACGGAGCGGACCCGGTCCACGTCCAGCACGATCGAGCCCGGCACCAGGACCAGGGCGTGGCTGACGAGCGTGATGATGAGGTCGTCGTGGCTGCGCAGCGGGACGCCCACGATCGAGCCGCGGGCGCGGCGGCCACGCAGCAGCACCACCCCGGTCACGTTGACCGAGGCGCGCACGACGTCGACGAGGAACCGCACCGTGAACACGAGGGACCACCAGGGGTTCAGACGGCCGCTGAACGGGATGTCCGGCATCGGGAAGAGCCCGAGGATCAGCAGCGCGAAGGCGAGGCCGGTCAGGGCCACGTGCGGGGCGAAGTCCTGCCACAGGGCGCACCACACGGCCACCATCACGAGGATCAGCGGCCACTGGGCCACGATGCCCCGGACCCGGTCGGGGCGCACCACGTCGCGGCGGGCGGAGTCACTTCCGGGCATCGTGCACCTCCGTCGGGTCGACGCTGAGGGTGGCCGCGGCCCGCTCGGCCGCGGCGTCGTCGAGCACCGCCGCGATGTAGGGCGAGCGGTCGAGCATGTCCGTGGCGGCCTCGTCGGCCAGGGCGAACAGCGGACCGGCGGCCACCGTGAACACCAGCGTCAGGCCCACGAGCGCCGTGGTGGGCAGCACGAGGCCCGGCTCGAGCGGGCGGGGGCGCTCGCCACGGGCGACGGCCCGCTCGTAGGCGGCCACGAGCTGGGCGGGCGGGTGCTCCAGGTCCTCGACGCGGCGCCAGAACGCGCGGGTCCACACGCGCACCACCACGAGCAGGGTCAGCAGGGACACGAGCAGGGACACGCCCACCAGCGTGTAGGCCAGGGGCGTGGCCTGCTCGACGCCGCCGCGCAGCAGGCCGACCTTGCCGAGGAAGCCGGAGAACGGCGGGATGCCGCCGAGGTTGAGCGCGGGCACGAGGAACAGGACGCTCACGAACGGGGAGACCTTCGCCAGGGACCCGAGGCGGTCGATGTTCGCGGTGCCGGCGCGGTTCTCGATCAGACCCGTGACGAGGAAGAGCGTGGTCTGCACGGTGATGTGATGGGCCACGTAGTACACGGTGGCCGCCAGCCCCGCCTCCGTGGCCAGGCCCAGGCCGAAGATCATGTAGCCGATGTGGGAGACGAGGATGAAGGACAGGATGCGCTTGATGTCCGTCTGGGCCAGCGCGCCGAGGATGCCCACCACCATGGTCAGCGCGGCCACCACGAGCAGGAGCGCGTTGACGTGCTCCCCCGGGAAGAGCAGCGTCTCGGTGCGGATCATCGCGTACACGCCCACCTTGGTGAGCAGGCCCGCGAACACCGCGGTCACCGGGGCGGGCGCGGTGGGGTACGAGTCCGGCAGCCAGAAGGACAGCGGGAACACGGCCGCCTTGATGCCGAAGCCCACCAGGAGCAGCACGTGCAGGACCATCTGCACGTCGGTGGGCAGCTCGCCCAGCTTCACGGCCAGGTCCGCCATGTTCACGGTGCCGGTGGCCGCGTAGATCATCGCGATCGCGATCAGGAACACCACCGAGGAGAGCACGGAGACCACCACGTAGGTGATGCCCGCGCGGATGCGCTGGGCGGTGCCCCCCATGGTCAGCAGCACGTAGGAGGACGTCAGGAGGATCTCGAAGCCCACGTAGAGGTTGAACAGGTCGCCGGCGAGGAACGCGTTGGACACGCCCGCCACGAGGATCAGGAACGTGGGGTGGAAGATCGAGACCGGCCCACCCTCGTCCCGGTTGATCAGCCCCTGCGCCGAGGCGTACAGCAACACCGCCAGGGTGATCAGCGCCGACACCACGAGCATGAGGGCCGAGAGCCGATCCACCACGAGGCTGATGCCCAGCGGGGCCGGCCAGCCGCCGAGGTGGACGGCCGCGACCCCGGTGTCCCAGACCGCGGCCAGCAGCAGCGCGTCCAGCACGAGGGTGAGCACGAGCGCGGAGACCGTGACGGTGATCTGCGCGCGGGGGCGGCGCACGAGCATGAAGGTCACGGCCGCGCCCAGCACGGGCAGCATGACGGCCAGCGGGGCCAGGTCGGTCAGGGGGAGGGTGCCGATGCTCACGGGCGCGGCCCCCCGTCGGCGCGGTGGGCACGGACGACGGACGCCGGGCCGGGATGGGCGGGCGGCGTGGGCGAGGCGTGGCGCACGTGGGGTCGGGACTCCGTGGCGTGCTCGTAGTGGGCGTTGGGGTCCGCGGCGTCGTCCAGGAACTCGGAGGACTCCTCCACGAGCTCCGCGTCGTCCTCCGCGTCCCAGGCGGGCATCCGGGCGATCTTGACGTCCTCCGCATCCACCTCGACCTCGTCCTCGCGGATGAGCAGCCACGAGCGGTAGATCATGGCGGTCAGGAACGCGATCACGGCGAAGCCGATCACGATCGCGGTGAGGATCAGCGCCTGCGGCAGGGTGTCCGCGTACTCCCGCGGGTCGCGGCCCGGCACGAACAGGGGGGCCGCACCCGTGCCGCCGGACGAGAGGAACAGCAGCAGGACGGCGGCGTTGTTGATCAGCATGACGCCGATCAGGATGCGGGTCAGGTTGCGCTCGAGCACGAGGTGGATGCCGCCGGCGAACATCACGCCCATCGCGGCGAGCAGGGCCAGGTCGACGGTCGTCACGGGGTGGCCTCCTCGGGCTTCGGCGTGGACGGGGTGGCCATGCGGGGGTGGCGACGGCGGGCCGCGGCGCGCGCCCGCGCGCGGCGGGCCTCCTCGCCTCGGCGGTCCACCTCACCGCCGAGCGAGCGCAGCACGTCCATCACGAGGCCCACGACCACGAAGTACACGCCGATGTCGAACGCGGTGGCCGAGACGAGCTTCAGGGAGTCGCCGAACAGCGGCAGGTCGGTGAACTCGACGACGGCGGACTGCAGCACCTGACCGCCGAAGAACAGCGGCGCCAGGCCGGTGGCCGTGGCGATCGCCAGGCCCAGGCCGAGCATGGCGCCGGCCGGGATGAGCGAGGCCTCCTGCAGCTCGAAGCGGCCGCCGGCCAGGAACCGCAGCGTCAGGGCCAACCCGGCCAGCAGGCCGCCCGCGAAGCCGCCGCCCGGCGTGTTGTGCCCGGCCAGCAGCAGGTACACGGACAGCAGCATCATGATCGGGAACAGGAAGCGGGTGACCACCTCCAGGATGATCGAGCGCCGTTCGGGGGCCATCGTGTGCCCCGCCACGAGCCACTGGCCCTCGCGGTCGTCCACGGCGAAGCTGCGCACGACGGACAGCTCGCGCGCCCCGAGCGAGGAGTCGGCGCCGAAATCGCCGACGGAGCCGGGGGCGACGTCGTCGATGCTGCGGGTGCGCCCGTCCCGGTGCTGCAGGAAGATCAGCGAGGCCACCCCCGTGGCCGCGGCGGCGAGCACCGTGATCTCGCCCCACGTGTCCCACCCGCGCAGGTCCACGAGGGTCACGTTGACCGCGTTCAGCCCGTGGCCGTGGACGTAGGCCTGCTCCGGCATGGCCAGGGAGATGGGCTCGGCGGTGCGGGCGGTCAGGGCGGTGGCGGCGATCCACATCATGGACACGGCGAAGCCGACGGCCACGGTCAGCCGCCCGAGCCGCCGCGACCCGGTGCGGCGGGTGTGCCAGTCCGGAGGCAGCACGCGCAGGCCCAGGACCACGGTGACCAGGATGATCGACTCCACGAGCACCTGGGTGATCGCCAGGTCCGGGGCGCCGCGCAGGGCGAACAGGGCGGCCGAGCCGTAGCCGGTCACGGACACCAGCATGATCGCCATGAACCGGCGACGGGCGCGGACGGCGAACACGGTGGCCACGGCGATCATGAGGACGATGACCAGCTGCGCCGGGCTCTCCGCCCAGAGGAGGTCCCCGTCGAGGAACGCGGTGGCCAGGACGCGGTCCTCCCGCCCGACGGGGAACAGGAGGAAGGCGAGGGGCAGACCGGCCGCCGTCGTGAGGATGATGGCCAGGTAGCGCCGCAGGGAGCCGGTCTGGGTGCGGCCCGTGACCCAGATGGCGGCCTCGTCGAGGGCGCCGGTGATCTTCCGGTACGTGCGCAGGGCGTCGACCGGGAACTCGACGCGGCGCTGGAACGCCTCGAACCGGGGCCGGCCGAGGGCGAGCAGGGCGCCGAGCAGCCACACCGCGGCGGAGACGGCGAGGGCGGGCGTCCAGCCGTGCCAGAGGGCCAGGTGGGCCGGAGACGCGGCCGGGTCCAGGGCCGGGATCGTGGCCGTGTGGGCGGCCAGCAGGCGCTCGAGGGGCCCGGGCAGGACCGCGAGCACCAGACCGGTGAGCGCCAGCAGCGCGGCGGGGGCGAGCTCGAGGAAGGTCACGCGCGTGTGGAATCGGGTGGCGGGCACGGCGGCGCCGTCGGGGGTGCGCTTGGTGGCGAAGGCGCCCCAGAGGAAGCGCCACGTGTAGGCCACGGTGAGCACGGACCCCGCGGCCATCAGCACGAGGGGCGCCCACGCCAGCAGGCCGCCGTGGCCCGCGCCGTGGTCTGTCAGGCTCTGCAGGACCGCCTCCTTGGCCACGAACCCGAACAGCGGGGGCAGGCCGGCCATGGAGGCGGCGGCCAGGACGGCGACGGCGGCGAGCACGGGATGGCGGCGGCCGATGCCGGAGAGCTCGCGCAGGTCGCGGGTGCCGGCCTCGTGGTCGATGATGCCGACCACCATGAACAGCGGGGCCTTGAACAGGGCGTGCGCCAGAAGCATCGCGAGGCCGGCCAGCGCCGCGTCGCGGACGCCCAGCCCGTTGGCCACCATGAGGAAGCCGAGCTGGGAGACCGTGCCGTAGGCGAGCACGAGCTTGACGTCGGTCTGCCGCAGGGCCCGCCAGCCGCCGAGCAGCAGGGTCCACAGACCCACGCCGATCACGAGGACCTGCCACATGGCGAGGCCGTGGAACTCCGGGGCCAGACGGGCCACGAGGAAGACACCGGCCTTCACCATCGCGGCCGCGTGCAGGTAGGCCGAGACCGGGGTCGGGGCGGCCATCGCGCCCGGCAGCCAGAAGTGGAACGGCGCCTGGGCGGACTTGGTCAGCGCACCGATCAGCACGAGGCCGACGGCGACCTCGAGCAGGACGCGCCCGCCGTCGTCCGCGAGGAGACCGGGGGCCGCGGCCAGCACGCCGGAGATCCGCCAGGAGCCGGCCATGTGGGCCAGCATGATCAGGCCCGCCAGCATGGCCAGGCCGCCGACCGTGGTGACGATCAGCGCGGTGATGGCCGAGCGGCGCGCGAAGATGCGGTGGCCGGAGTAGCCGATCAGCAGGAAGGACAGGACGGAGGTGACCTCCCAGAAGGTGTAGAGCACCATGAGGTCGTCCGTGGTGACGAGGCCGAACATCGCGCCGGCGAAGGCCAGCAGCTGGCCGCCGAACACGGCGTCCTTCGCCTCGTGCTCCCGGAAGTAGCGGGCACAGTACGCCAGCACCAGCGCACCGACGCCGAGCACGATCAGGGACATGAACGCGGAGAGCGCGTCCATGCGGAACGCGAGCGTGATGTCCAGGGACGGCACCCAGGGCAGGGACCGGTCCAGGTGCGCCGCCGAGGCCGGGACCGGCCGGCCGGCGTCGAGCGCCTCCTGCAGCGCGAACACGTGCGGCAGCTGGGTGAGCAGCCAGACGAAACCCGCCGCGGGAGCGGCGGCGAGCAGATAGAACCCCTGACGTCCCGTCCACCGGAAGATCACCGGGGCGGCGAGCGCGACGACGAAGAGCGCGGTCAGGGTGACGAGCATGCGGTCCCTTCGTCAGACACGGGCGAGGGTCCGGTCCAGCCTAGGGCATGTCTGACAATCGTTTTGACCATGCGAGCACAGCATTCAGGACCACAGCGGCCCTGTAGATGATCGCGTACTTGTCATACCGGGTCGCCAGACCCCGCCACTGCTTCAGGTGAGCGTACTGACGCTCGATGACGTTGCGGCCCTTGTAGGCGTCCGCGTCGAGGCTGACGGGGCGCCCGCCGCGGGCACCGCGCCGTCTGCGGTGGCCCTGCTGGTCGGCCGGTTCGGGGATGACCGCTTTGATCCCACGGGCACGTAGGTGAGTGCGGATCGCCCGGGAGGAGTACGCCTTATCGCCCAGCACCGCCGCAGGGCGGGTCCGGGGCCGCCCTACTGGCCGGGTCACGCGCAGCTGCTCCAGAAGAGGAAGCAGCATCGGGGAGTCCCCTGCCTGGCCGGGGGTGATCAGGCTGACCAGCGGCAGCCCGGTCCCGTCCACGAGCTGATGGATCTTCGTGCTCAGCCCGCCACGGGAGCGCCCGATGCCGTGATCGGCCGGCTCCTCACGCGGATTCTTGTAGTTCGACCCATCCCCCTGTGAGGCGGGTGATGTTCGTCGCGTGCTGATGCGCGCGGGCGATCGTGGAGTCCACCGAGACCGACCAATCGATCAGGCCTTCGGCGTCAGCGGCGGCGGTCAGCGTGGCCAGCACCGTGTCCCATGTGCCTTCTTCGGCCAAGCGCCGATGCCAGGTCCACACGGTCTGCCAGGGCCCGTAGACCTCGGGCAGATCCCTCCAAGCGATTCCGCACCTGTATCGGTAGATGATCGCCTCCACCATGGTGCGGGCGTCGGCGAACGGCCTGCCGGCGCGGCCGGTCCGGGTCGGGAGCATCGGGGCGATCAACTCCCATTGGGCGTCGGAGAGCATCTGGAACCGGGACATGTCCCCAGGGTCTCAGCTGACTCGTGCATCTATTCTCAGACACGCCCTAGCGGAGGGACGCCCTCGGTCCGGGGTCAGCGGACCGATTCCGCGCTCCGCGTGATCGGTTCCGTGACCCGGGCGAACAGCAGCCCACCGGCCACGAGCACGACGGCGATCACGGGGATGACCACCCGGTTGTCCGGGTGCAGGGCGAGCGCGAGCGTCACGAGCGCGGGCGTGATGAACCCGACCGCGCGGCCCGTGGTGGCATACAGCCCGAACACCTCGCCCGCCGTCCGCGGCGTGGTGAGCCGGCCCAGGAACGCGCGCGAGGCCGACTGCACCGGGCCCACGAACAGGCACAGCGCCAGCCCGCCGACCCAGAACGCGAGGGTGCCCGAGGCGAAGAACAGCGCCCCGGCCACGAGGACCATGGCGGCCAGCGAACCGAGGATCACCCGGCGCGGGCCGACTGCGTCGTCGAGCTGCCCGCCCACGAAGGCGCCCAGGGCGGCCACCACGTTGGCCGCGATCGCGAACAGGACCACGTCCGAGGCCGCCAGCCCGTAGACCGTGGTGCCCAGGATGGCGCCGTAGACGAACACCGCGCCCACGCCGTCGCGGAACACCGCCGAGGCCACGAGGAACCACAGCGTGTTCCGGTCCTCGCGCCACATCCGCGCCAGCGTGGACCCCAGCGCACGGTACGAGGCCGCCAGGGACTCCCGCCGCGGGCCGCCGCCGGGGGACGGCGCGGGCGCCGGGTCCGGCACGGCCACCAGCACCGGGATCGCGAACACCAGGAACCACGCCGCGGCCACGAGCGCGACCACCCGGATGTTCAGCGCCGCGTCCTCCGTGACGCCGAACCAGTGCGCGTCCCCCGAGACGAAGCCCACGAACACGATCAGCAGCAGCAGGATGCCACCGAGATAGCCCGCGCCCCAGCCGATGCCCGAGATCCGGCCGATCGTGGCCGGCGTCGAGATGTGCACGAGGATCGCGTTGACCTGCACCTCCGCGAACTCGAAGAACACCGTGCCCAGGGCGATCAGGGTGACGCCCAGCAGCAGCGAGGACTCCTCCGGGGTGACCCAGAAGCAGGCCGCGGTGCACGCGATCACCGCCGCCGTCATCACCCCCAGCCAGAGGCGGCGCCGGCCCGCGCCGTCCGCGCGCCGGCCCATCACGGGCGCGGTCAGGGCGATCACGACGCCGGCGATCGCCAGGGCCGTGGACAGCCACGCCGTGCCCCGCTCGTCCGGCCCGAACGCGTCCGAGGCCAGGTAGGTGCCGAACACGAAGGTGACCATGACCGCGTTGAACGCGGCCGAGCCCCAGTCCCACAGCGCCCACGCGGCCACCTGGCGACGCGGGGCGGCGGAGGCGACCGGCGGGAGCGCGGCGCCGGTCATCGCTCGATGCGGGTGAGGTGGAAGTCGCGGTGCGCCCGGGAGGCCGTGGGCCCGCGCTGACCCTGGTACCGGTTCTGGTTGGCCCCGGTGCCGTACGGCGACTGGGCCGCCGAGGAGAGCCGGAAGAAGCACAGCTGGCCGATCTTCATCCCCGGCCACAGCGTGATGGGCAGCGTGGCCACGTTGGACAGCTCGAGCGTGACGTGCCCGGAGAACCCGGGGTCGATGAACCCGGCGGTCGAGTGCGTCAGCAGGCCCAGCCGCCCCAGCGAGGACTTGCCCTCGAGGCGGGCGGCGAGGTCGTCCGGCAGCGTGACCTGCTCATAGGTGGAGCCGAGCACGAACTCCCCCGGATGCAGGATGAACGCCTCGTCCGGGTCCACCTCCACCAGCCGGGTCAGCTCGTCCTGCTCCTGACGCGGGTCGATGTGCGCGTACCGGTGGTTGTCGAAGAGCCGGAAGAACCGGTCCAGGCGCACGTCCACGGACGCGGGCTGGACCATCGCCGGGTCGAGGGGGTCCAGGCCCACGCGGCCGGAGTCGAGCTCGGCGCGGATGTCGCGGTCGGAGAGCAGCACGGCTCAGTCCATTCGCACGACGACGGCCAGCGGGGTGCGCTCGCGGCCCTGGCCCAGCGGGTTGTCCGCGAAGGCGGCCTCGAGGGCGGCGGCCGACGCGGCCGTGTCCTTGCCGAGGGCGTTGCGGCCGATGTCGTTGGCGTCCATCACGACGGTGCCGGCGAAGGAGGCCTTCGCCCAGGCCGGGATGTCCGCCGCCCGGATCATCGCCGAGACCTCGGCGGCCACCCGGTCCGGCTCGGCCGGGGGCAGCTTGGCGGAGACGTTGGCCGGGAACGTGGAGTAGGTGGTGGGTCCGTCGATCGCGCGGACGTTGCCGCCCACCACGTTGTAGAACACACCGCGCTTGCCGGCGACCTTGCCGGCGGCGCCGGCGGCCGCGGAGAGCACGATGCGCGGCAGGCCGGCCTCCTGGATGGCCAGCTGCATGGTGGTGGGGTCGCCCAGGCCGATGCCCGCGGGCGTGCGGGTGACCAGGCGGGAGAGGGCGCGGGCGGCCACGGAGGGGCGGACCTCCCAGGTGTAGTAGGAGCGGCCCTGGGTGATGGCCACGATCTTCTCGGACACGGAGAAGTGCCACGGGGCGTCCTGCGGCATCGCGTCCGCGGGCAGGTCGCGGAAGAAGTCCTCAATCTCGCCGCGCAGGTAGGCCTGCAGGTCCGTGTCCCGGTCCACCAGGCCGGTCTGCACAGGGAAGCGGCGGTAGCGGCGGCCGTCCTCGGCGGAGACCAGGTCGAGCTCCTTGCCCGGGTTCGGCTCGTGGTCCGGTTTGGCCGGTGCCGGGGCGGTGGGGGCCTCGTCGACCGCGGTGGCGGGGCCGGCCGGGGCGGCGTCCGCGTCCACCGCGTCGCGCAGCCAGAGCTCGAGGTTGAGCAGGCGCCAGAAGCGCTCGGGGTCGTGCCGGCGCGGGTGGGCGAGGAAGTCCTCGAAGAGCGCGCGGACGGTGGGCGCGTCGGCGTACGGGCGGGCGGCGAACGAGTCGGAGGCGAACACCTCGCGGACCGGCTCGCGCAGGGCGAGCAGCAGGCCGGCCGCGGCGTCGTCGTCCGCGTGGCGGGCCGGCGGGAGGACGGCGTCCACCAGGCCGGCGAGCCGCCCGCGCGGCACGCCGCGATCGGCGGGGCGCTCGTCCGCGTGGGCGTCGACGAAGGCCGAGTTCAGCAGCGCCTCGACGGGCACGTCGGCGCGCTCGCGGGAGTCGGCCAGGCGGGCGGCGACGTCGCGGCGGGTCGCGGTCAGGGTGCGCGCGGCACCGCGCAGGCCGCGGGACGCGTCGGCGGCCGGAGGCGTCGGGACGGGGCGGCCGCACACGTGCGCGGTCGAGGCCAAGGGGCCGCCGTGGGCGCGGATCGCGGCGCGGACCGACTCGAGGTCGGCGACCGGGGACGGCGTCGCAGCGGGGGCCAGCGGCGCGGGCCGGGGACCGCCGACGAGGAAGGGGCGGTCCGCCTCCCCGAACGCGAGGTAGCGGTACACCGCCGCGTCGTCGGGGCGGGCGGGGACCTGGGCCGCGTCGGCCGTGGTGTCGCGCATGGGACGTCCTTCCGGGACAGGGGCTGCCGGACGCGTCCGGCCGCGGCCGGGCGCGGTTCGGACTCTACCAGCGGCCCCCGGCGCACTTTCGTTCGGGAAACGGCGGCCCCTGGTGCGCTTTCGTTCGGGAAACGGCGTGGCCGGCCGCTGGCGCGCGGGTGCGGCCCTGACCATCCGCGGGGAGTTCTCCATCGTGATCGCCGGGCCGGTGCTCACGCGGTACGCGGACGCGTTCGGTCGTTCGCGCGCCCGGGCGGCGACGCGGCGGGTGCAGGCGCGCGAGGTCGCCGTGGCGGACCCGGTGCACTGACGTACGGGGCCGTGGGGCGCGAGGACGACGCGGGGCCGGTGCACCGGCCGGGCTGGTGTATGGTGGTGCCCGCGCCGCAGGCGGAAGCCGAGCGGTTGCGCGGGCGTAGCTCAATGGTAGAGCGCTTGCTTCCCAAGCAAGATACGCGGGTTCGATTCCCGTCGCCCGCTCCACACCACGACGACGGCCCCGGGCCCCTCACGCGAGGGACCCGGGGCCGTGTCGGCCCACGTCGCCCCGCCACGGCCGCACCGGGAACGCGAGACGTCGGAATGCGGCCACATTCCGGCGTCATGGCGACCGCTGGCGTTCCAGGTCGACGTGCGGGGTCCCGCTCCCCTCAACGGCCCGCGCGGATCTCGCGCAGCCGGCGTTCCAGGTCGACCGGCAGGTCCGCGGCGAAGCGCGGGTCGAGGTCGGGCCCGGCGTCCGCCAGTCGGTAGACGCCGTCGGCGCGGGCGAGGAACCCGTAGTCCACGAGTTCGCGACGCAGCGTGGCCACGTCCTCGTGGGCGGGGCGCAGCAGGTCGTTGACCTCGGCCTCCGCGTAGGCGCGGCCCGCTCTGAAGCGACGCAGCAACTCGAGAAGGACGGCCACCCGCGGCTTGCGACGCGCAGGGATGGAGCGCAGCCGGTCCCCGTCGAAGAAGCGGGCGAGCACGGTCGCGTGGTAGCGCTCGGCGGACTGCCACTCGTCGGCGAGGGCCGCCGCCGCGGCGGTGTACCGCTCACCGGTGACGGCCATGCGGGCGCGGATCAGGGTCTTGAGGTCGGACTGACGGGTCATGGTGCATCCTCGCCGGCGCGCTCCCGGCCATGCCGCGCCGCGGGTCGGGGACGACGTCCGTCGCGTGCGGGTGGGCCCGAGGATCCGCTCCCCTTCGCGCCGGGCTGCAGGGCCCTGCCGCGCGGGACCGGGCCGCGTGGCGCGCTCGGCGGTGGGCGCCGCCGTCGTGATCCAGGCTAGCCCACGCCCGCGGCGTAGGATCGCGCCATGCCCCTGACCCCTCCGCGGACCGCCCCACCCCGACCCGTGGAGGCCCGTCCGTGACCCAGGTGCTCTCCGGCTTCGCGGTCGTGTGGGTGATCATCCTCGTGGGCGTCCTGGTGGGGCGCACGGGGGTGCTCGGCGAGCACGGCCGCACCGTGCTCTCCCGCGCGGCGTTCTTCATCGGCAACCCGGCGCTGCTGTTCGTCACGCTCTCCCGCGCGGACGTGGGCGCCGTGCTGGGCCCCCAGCTGTGGGTGGCCACGCTGTCCGCGTTCACCGCGGCCGCACTGTACCTCGCGGTGACGGTCCCGCTGCTGAAGGGCAGGTCGGCCTCGGAGCGGATCATGTCCGCGCTCAGCGCCTCGCTCGTGAACTCGGCGAACCTCGGCATCCCCATCGCGGCCTACGTCCTCGGCGACGCCGCCCTGGCCGCCCCGGCGCTCATCTTCCAGCTGGCGATCTACACGCCGCTCTACGTGGCCGCGATGGACGCCGCCACCGCGCGCGAGGTCCGACGACGCACGACGGCGGGCCGGCGCCGGGCGGTGCGCCGCTCCCCCGGGCGCGCCGTGGCCGACCAGGTCCGCCACACGGTCACCAACCCCCTGATCCTGGGCTCGGTGGCCGGCCTGGTCTTCTCCCTCACCGGCTGGTCGTTGCCGGGCCCCCTCATGGAGTCCGTGGAGCTCATCGGCGGGCTGTCCATCCCGGCGATGCTCCTGGCGTTCGGCATGTCGCTGGTCGGCTCGCGGCCGCTCGAGCGGGCCGGCGGGCGACGCGCGGACGTGCTGCTCGCCTCGGCGGTGAAGCTGGTGGTGCATCCGCTGCTGGCCTGGCTGCTCGCGCAGTTCGTGTTCGGCCTGGATGCGCGGCACGTGTTCGTCGCCGTCGTCCTGGCCTCCCTGCCGACCGCACAGAACGTGTTCGTCACCGCCGTGCGCTACGACGCGGGGCTGCGCGTCTCGAAGGACACGATCCTGGTCACCACGATCGTCGCGATCCCGGCGATGATCGCCGTCGCACTGCTGCTGGCCTGAGGCCGACGACGGCGGCGCCCGGCCCGGTGCCCCGCGCCGGACGCCTCGCCGCGGCTCAGACGTCCCGGCGGATCAGCTCGTCCAGCCCCGTGGGCGAGAGCAGGTACGGGGCGACCTCGAGCACGGTGCGCGCCCCCGTCTCCCCCTGGGCCTTCAGACGCGCGGCGGCGCGGCCGTAGGCGACCTGCGCGGCGGCGGTGAAGTCCGGGTTGGACTCCAGCTCCAGCACGAACTCGACAGCGCTGCGCGAGCCGCCGAGGTCGCCCGAGGTGACGACGTGGCCGCCGTGCGGCATGCCCTGGTGGTCGCGCTCGAACTCCTCCTCGGAGATGAAGTGCACGGTGGTCTCGTACGGGGCGAAGTAGTCGGGCATCGTGGTGATGGCCTCGGTGATGGCCGCGTGGTCGGCCTCGTCGGCCACCACGTAGCACTCACGCACGTGCGCGGAGGCGCCGGTGATCTCGGCGCCCCGTCCGGCGCGGGCCTCGGCGATCGCCTCCTCGCTGGGGATCGTGTACTGCACGCCGCGCCGCACGCCGGGGACCCGCCGGACGGCGTCGGAATGGCCCTGCGAGAGACCCTTGCCCCAGAACGTGTTCTGCTGCGGCTGCGGGAACAGCGCGGCGCCCAGCACCCGGTTCACCGAGAACAGGCCCGGGTCCCAGCCGGTGGAGATCATCGCCACGTGCCCGCCCTCCCGGGCCGCGGCGTCCATCTCGGCGCGGTGCCCCGGGATGAGCTGGTGGTTGTCGTAGGTGTCCACGGTGGTGAAGTGCCGCGCGTAGCCGGCCGCCTGCTCAGGGATGTCCGTGGCGCTGCCGAGGCAGAGGAACAGCACGTCGATCTCCCCGGCGTGCTCGGCGGCTCGCTCCGCCGGGAGCACGGGCGTGTCCGTGTCCAGGCCGGTGCGGCGCGAGAAGATGCCCACCAGCTCCATGTCCGGCTGGAGCTTCACGAGCTTCTCCACACTGCGGCCGAGGTTCCCGTATCCGACGATGCCGGCGCGGATGGTCATGTGCGTCCTCCTGGTGGGGTCGTGGTCAGGTCGGTCCCGCCAGCCTAGGCCCGGCGCCGCGGGGCGCCGAGTCCGCCCGCCGGACCGCGCAGCAGGAGCACGACGACGGCGACCAGCCCCGTCAACGCCAGCATGCTGACCACGTAGATCGGCCAGGCCCACGGGCTGTGGTCGGCCCCGCCGATGCCGTAGGTGTCCGCGAGCGCCATGCCCGGCCCGAACGAGGCCATGAAGTAGGCCGGGGACGCGGCGACGAGCGAGGCGAGGCCCAGGGCGAGGACCGCCAGCGGGTCGACCTCCTCGCGACGCCACGTGAGGAACCACAGGACGGCGGCCACGCCGAGCCCGGCCGCCAGGATCACGGCCGAGAGGACGAAGGGGACGCCGAGCTGGCCCGCCGCGCTCAGGTCCGCGTAGATCCTCCCGAGGCCGCGGTCGCCGGGCGCGGCGGCCAACGGGTTGAGGACGAACACCTGCAGGGCCGCGAGCGCCGCGGCGGCGGCGATGACGCCCGGGACCACCGCACCCGCGGCGAGCCGCACCCAGCCGGGCCGGTCGGGCAGGGCGAAGGGCGCCGTCGTCGGGCGGGGCCGGGCGGGGCGGGAGGACGCGGCGGGGCGACGGGCGGAAGGGGACATGCGGCCAGGCTAACCGCTCGCCTCCGCTGCGGACACGAGAGCCTCCGGCGCCGTTTCGTCAACGAAAGCGGCTGTGGAGGCTCCTCCGCCTCCACCGTCTCGTCGACGACAGCGGCGGGTGAGGTCAGCGCACGCCGGCGCCGGGGAGGGTCTTGGCCCAGGCCTCGATGGCGTCCCAGTCGCGGAAGTCGCCGTAGTGCTCGTTGCGGGAGAGCTTGAGCTTGAGCTTCTCCAGCCGGCCCAGGCGCTCCTCGAAGAGCGCCCCGCGGAAGTACGCCACCTCGCGCGGACCGTAGGACTCGAGCTTCTCCCGCACCGGCCGGGCCAGCTCGGGCGCGCCGCCCGAGGCCAGGATCACGAGCGGCAGGTCCGTCAACTCGGCCCGACGGGTGTCAAGGAACGCCCGGGCGTCGGCGGCGAACGAGCCCGTGTAGACCGGAGCCGCGACGATCACCGCGTCCGCCGTGGCCAGCCAGGCGGCGGCGCCCTCGACGTCCTCCACCACGGTCGGGACGGCCTGCGACGTGCGCAGCACCTCCGCGACACGCTCGGCGATCTCTCGCGTGGATCCGTGGGCGGACGAGGTGACGATGAGCGTGGTCATGGTGGGGCGCAGCCTTCGGGGTCGGGGGCGGACGACGCGCTCAGTGTATCCCGCGCAGGTCCAGGTCCAGGCGGGTCTCGGCGCCCTCCGGGGCCCGGTCCGGGGTGTGCACCGTGACCGGGATGCCCCAGTCCTGCTGGTACAGGTGGCAGGCGGCGTGGTCGGGGATCGGCTGCCCCTTCTCCCCGTCGCATGCGGCGGCCCGGGCGGTGATGTGCAGGACGCCCTCCTCGACCTCGGGGTTCAGCCGCAGCGTCCGGTGCAGCCCCGTGGACGTGCCCGCGCCCTCGAGCAGCAGCTCCTCCGGGGAGGAGGAGATCTTCAGCTGCGTGGGGTCGCCCCAGCGGTCGTCCAGCTTCTGCCCCGTGGGCGCGGCGAAGCCGATCGTCAGGTCCAGGTCGCCGGCCACCACCGGGGTGCGGGGACGCTGCGTCTGCCGCGCGCCCTCGTCCACGGTGAGGAACTCCTCCGGCACCGCCAGCCGCGTGAGCCGGTGGGCGTTGGACTCGACCACCACGATCGCGGTGTCGTTCCCGTCCGCGTCGTGCTCCACGAGCACGTCCGAGGGCTCGAGCAGCCCCCGCGCCACCGTGGTCACCGTGGCCGGGACCGCCCGGCCCGCAGCGTCCTCGCCGGCCGGGGCGTACCGGCGGATCGCGCCGTTGTACGTGTCCGCGATCAGCACGGAGCCGTCCGGCAGGGCCGTGACGCCCAGCGGGTGCTGCAGGCGCGCGCGGTCCGCCTCCCCGTCCACGTGGCCGAAGTCGAACAGGCCCGCCCCGACGGCGGTCCCGACCTCGCGGCGCCCGTCCTCCCCGGTCCGCACCCAGCGCACCGCGGAGGTCTCCGAGTCCGCGACCCACAGCGCGCCGTCCGCGCCCACGGACAGCCCCGAGGGCTGCGCGAACCAGGCCCGTCCGGCGTCGCCGTCCAGCAGGCCCTCGAGCGCCGTGCCCGCGTGCACCGCGAGCGCGCCCGTGACGGGGTCGAAGTCGAAGAGCTGGTGCGTGCCGGCCATCGCGATCACCACACGCCCCAGGGCGGGGTGCCACACGACGTCCCACGGGGAGGACAGCGAGATCGCGGTCGGCTCCCCGGGCAGGTCCGCGAGGTCGACGGCGATGTCCCCCTCGTCGTCGACGGCGGCGGCCTCCTTGGCGCGCTCGGAGTCGATGAGCTTCTGCACGCCGTTGCCGGCGAGGGTGCTGACGTGCCCGTCCGACAGGCGCAGGCCCCGCAGCCGGTGGTTGACGGAGTCCGCCACGACCACGTCGTAGCCGACGCGCTCCGCGACGTCCTCGGGCAGCAGCGCCAGGCCCTGGGGCTCGTTGAACAGCGCCTCGTCCGGCCCGCCGTCCGCGTGGCCCTTCTCCCCGGGCGTGGGGAATGCGAGCTCGGCCTGGCCCGCGTCCGCCGTGGCGGGGTCCCCGCCGCCGAACGCGCGGAGCACCGTGGTCAGGTCCTCGGCGACCTCCAGGAGGCGGTGGTGGCCGGTGTCCGAGACGAGGAACGAGCCCGGGCGGGAGCCGCGGCCGCCGAGGGACACGGCCTTGCCGGGGAACGACAGGTCCCGGGCCACGGGCGCGGGCGGGACGTAGGGGCCGGAGCCGCGGTGCAGCGTGCCCTTGGCCTCGTGCTCGGCCACGAGCTCGCGCACGAGCCCGTAGAGCCCGGCCACGTGCCCCTCGCCGGACAGGTGCGCGGCGATGTAGCCCTCCGGGTCCACCACCACGAGGGTGGGCCAGGCGCGCGCCGAGTACGCCTGCCACGTGGTCAGCTCGGGGTCGTCCAGCACGGGGTGCTCGATGGCGTAGCGCTCGACGGCGGCCGCGAGCGCGTCCGGGTCCGCCTCGTGCTCGAACTTGGGCGAGTGCACGCCCACCGTGACGAGCACATCCGCGAACTCCTCCTCGAGCGGGCGCAGCTCGTCCAGGACGTGCAGGCAGTTGATGCAGCAGAACGTCCAGAAGTCGAGGAGGACGACCTTGCCGCGCAGGTCCTCGA
This sequence comes from Micrococcus sp. iso_239, assembly GCF_056173395.1. Lineage (NCBI taxonomy): Bacteria > Bacillati > Actinomycetota > Actinomycetes > Micrococcales > Micrococcaceae > Micrococcus > Micrococcus sp. iso_239. The sequence continues at coordinate 2,085,061 of NZ_CM149672.1, forward strand.
GGGTCACCTGCTCACCGCCGGTGTTCAGCCAGCCGCGGCCCACCAGCTCGGACGCGCGCACCCGGGTGGCCGCGCGCGGCACGGCGGCGGGGGCGTCAGCGGACGGGACGGGGTTCGGGGTCTGCGGTGCGGTCATGCCCACCATCATGGCGCACGTCCCGGACGCGTCAGCCGTGAGCGGACGCCGCGGCGTCACAGGGGGAAAGACGACGCCGCCGGGCGGGTCCGGCTCAGTCGGCGGCCAGGGCGGCGGCCAGCATCTCCTCCGCGATGAGGGTGAACTCCTTGCGCCCGGCCTCGGGCCGGCCCACGAAGGAGACCATCACCACGGCGTCGGAGGTGACGGCGGTGAGCACCTGGGCCGTGAGCTGGGGCTCGGACTCCGAGGCCACGGTCCGCTCCCACACGAGGGCGGACTGCGCCGGCGTGCCGTCGGACAGCGGCGCGTCGGAGACCTCGAGGCGGTAGTCGACGGTCGCGTCCCCCTCCTGCACGGTCATGGTCATCTCGCGGCAGTCGGCGCGCAGGGCGTTGACGGTCTGGATGTGCCGCTCGACGTCCTGGCGGCCCTGGCCCGTGAGCCGGGCGACCTCCACGGTGCCCGTGCCCGTGAAGGTGTCGGCGCCGACGTCCACGCGCGTGGCCTCGGCCCCGTCGAGGGCGATCGGAGAGAAGTCCAGGGCGGTCAGCGGCGCCTTGCACTGCGCCGGCTGCACGGTGGTCCGGTCCGCGTCCGCACGCCGGTCCCGGGAGTCCTCGCGGGCCGCGTCGATCTCCTCCGCCGTGGCGGCCCGCTGCCGGACGAAGCCGAACGTGGCCGCACGCTCGGCCGCGGCCTCCGCCATGCGCTCGTCCTGACGGTCGCCCAGGCCGAGCCCCTCCGGGGCCGCCGACTCCGTGTGCACCGCGGTGCCGGCGTCGTCGTGGACCCCGTCCGCGGGCACGGACGCGGCGGCCGGATCGTTGTCCCCGGCCCCGCAGCCCGTCAGGGCCAGCAGGCCGGCGGCGACGGCGGCCACGAGGCGCAGCCGACCACGCCGGGGCGCGGCCGGGCGGCGGAGGGGACGGACACGGTCAGCGGACATCACGGGCCTCCTCGGGGCCGGTGGAGGAGTCACGGGCCGCGGGCTCGGCGCCGCTCGGGGCGTCGGTGGCCGGGGTGCCGTGCATGCGGGCATACATCTCGTTCCAGCGGCGCAGCTCCGCGTCGCCGTCGCGGTCGGCCTGCCGGTCCAGCCGGACCGCGTTCTTGCGGTCGCTGCGATACCAGAGCACGGCCACCATCACCGCCATCATCACGGTGGGGAACTCGCCGATGCCCCACATCACCGCGCCGCCGATGCGCTGATCCTCGAGGGCGGTGGGGCCCCAGTCGCGGCCCATGTTGCCGAACCAGGACGCCTGCAGCAGACCGGTGGAGGTGGTCATGGCGACGCCGATGAAGGCGTGGAAGACCATCGTGGCCATCAGGAGCACGAGCCGCAGGGCGTACGGGGGCCGGCGCGGCAGCGGATCCGAGCCGATCATGACCAGGGCGAACAGGAACCCGGTCAGCAGGAAGTGGACGTTCATGAACTCGTGGCCCACGTGGGTCTCCAGCGAGAACCGGAAGAAGTCCGTGTAGTAGAACACCAGGATCGAGCCGGCGAAGTTGACCCCCGCCACGATCGGGTTCGTGATGAACCGCCCCCACGGGGAGTGCACGATCCACAGGATCCACTCGCGGGGGCCGCGCGTCCCATCCGTGCGGGACGGCAGGGCCCGCAGCGCCAGGGTGATGGGTGCGCCCAGGACGAGGAAGACGGGACTGAGCATCGTCAGCGTCATGTGGCCCACCATGTGCGCGCTGAACAGGACGCGGCCGTACACGGCCGGGGACCCGGAGGTCGCCCACAGCAGCACGGCCAGGCCCGCGAGCCACGCGACGGTGCGCAGCACGGGCCAGCGGTCGCCGCGGCGGCGCAGCTGCCACACGGAGCGCAGGTACCAGAGGGTCAGGAACGCGATGATCGCGACCCACAGCCAGTCGAACCGCCACATCGTGATCCACCGGGCGCCCTCGAGGGCCGGCGGCAGCTCGTAGCCGGTGAGGATGCGGGCCGGGGAGGCGTCCGGCGCGAGCTCCTCCGGCACGGGCGGGGCCGTCCGGGAGAGCACGGAGGAGACGCCCATGACGGCGCCCATGATCACGGCCTCCACGGCGATGAGCTGCCACAGCAGGCGACGCGCGGGGGCGGGGCTGGGACGGTCCGGGCCGGCGTCGAGGCGGGGGATCACCCACCGGCGGTGCAGCAGGCCGATCAGGCCGAGGCCCAGGGCCGCCAGGAACTTGGCCGACACGAGGATGCCGTAGGGGCTCAGCAGCTGGGCCGGATCGTCCATGCGGATCGACGCGTTGACCACGCCGGACAGCGCCACCGTGACCAGGCCCAGCCCGGCGAGCACGGAGTAGCGGGTCAGGACCGTGTGCAGCAGGGGCGCCGGGCCCTGCCGGCGCAGGCTGCGGCCCCGCCCCTGCGCCCCGTTGGGCCCCACGAGGGTGTCCGAGATCGCGACGAGCACGAGCAGTCCGCCCACCCACACGACGACGCCGAGCAGGTGCAGGCCGATCGAGTTCACGGCGCCGGTGTGGTCGTCACCGCCCGCCGCGTGCCCGATCAGGGCCAGGGGCACGAGGGCGAGCATCGCCAGGATGCCGGTCCAGAACAGGCCGTTGTGGGAGCGGACGGCGATCGCCAACGTGGTCACGACGGCGGCGATCACGGTGACCCAGAACCACGCCTGGCCCACCGAGATGCCGACCACGTAGGCCGCCAGGCCGTCCGTGAAGCCCTGCCCCGCCGTGACGGGGATGCCGGCGAGATCCGAGTAGGACAGCACGCCGACGGCCAGCGCGGCCACTGTCCACACGCCGGCGCTGACGGCGGCGATCCGCATCACGCGGGTGAACGCGGGGTGCTCGGGCAGCGGTGCGGCGTCCGCGTCCTCGCGCCGCTGCCGGGCGGAGCGGTGCCACCGTTCCGTGCCCGCCGCGTGGGGCGGCAGGACCCCGGCCGCGAAGATCAGCGCGGCGATGGTCAGGGACATCGCCACGTTGGAGACGAGCTCCCCCACGGGCACGCCCCAGCGGGTGATCCACCCCGGGTCGGAGAGCTGGCGCGCGGCGGTGACGCCGGTCAGCCAGCCGGCGGCGGCGAGGCCGGCCGCTCCCGCGGCGGCCACGAGCACCCAGATCCACCGGGGCACTCCGACCGGCCCCGACGGACCGGGGCGGGCGGCGTCGTCGTTCTCGGCGGGATGGCTGCCCCGGGCGGGGGCGGTGGCGGCGGACATGGGGTCCATCCTCTCAAAGCATGCGGACGCCCGGCGACGACGGGAGCGGCCCCGCCGTCGTCGGGCCCCTGGGTCAGGCGAACAGGGCGTCGCCCACGAACCCGCCCTCGGCGCAGCCGGGCGGGATCGCGAAGACCGCCGAGCCGACGGGCACGGTCCACAGGTTCAGGTGGTCCGACTCCGCGAGCCGGGCCTGGACGGGGACGAACTGTCGGTCCACGTCCGCCTGGTAGGCGGCGAAGATCAGGCCGGAGCCCGCCTCCAGCGCCCCGCGCGGGTCGTCGTAGTTGTAGCCGCGACGCAGCATCCCGTACTCGGGCTCCTCCCCGCGGGCCCGCCGCAGGTGCGCGATGTCCGAGATGACCGGGAAGCCCGTGGGGCCGACGGCGTCGAAGTCCGGCTCGTCGTGCTCCTGCTCCCCCGTGAGGGGGGCGCCGGTGCCGAGGCGGCGGCCGATGACCTTCTCCTTGGCCGGGCGGTCGAGCTCGTCCCACGTGTCCATGAGCATCTCGATGCGCCGGATCACCACGGACGTGCCGTCCGCGATCCACGGGGTGACGCCCACCTGCTCGGCACCCACGCCCCACACCACGCGGTCGAGGTGCGGGGTGTCCGCCGCCGGATTGCCGGTGCCGTCCACCTGCCCGAAGAGATTGCGCATCGTGGTGCCGGTGGGGTGGGCGCCGCGGGCGGAGCGGAAGCCCTCCTGCACCCAGCGCTCGGTGGCGAACGGCCGGGCCGCCTTGAGGAGCATGCGCCGGGCGTGGGCCACGGACATCCGGTCGTCGCCGCAGATCTGCAGCAGCAGGTCGCCGTCGCTGAACGCGGGGTCCAGGCGGTCGATCTGCTCGAACGCCGGCAGCGGGCGCAGCCAGGCCGGGGCCCGGTCCGGGGCCACGCGGCGGACGAGCTCCGGGCCGAAGCCGAACGTCACGGTGAGCCGAGCGGGGGCGGCGGCGAGCTCCGGCTCGGTGTCGGCGATCGTGGCGCGGCCCTGGGTCAGGCGCGCCGCGTCGTCGGTGAGCAGGCGCAGCATCCGCTCGATGCGCACCCGGTCCGTGTCCTCGTGCAGGTCGAAGGCGAGGAAGACGGCGTGGGCCTGGGCGGGGGTGTCGACGCCGGCCTGGCGCGGCCCGTGGAACGGCACGGTGTCCGTGCCCACGGGCGAGCTGACGGCCACCCGGGCGGCCTGGCCGCCGGGCTCGGCCCAGCCGGCCCGGCCGACGTCGCCCTCGATGCCGGTGTCGCCCATGACCTCGGAGGGCGAGGCCCCCGTCCCGGACGCGGCGGACGCGCCCGGGGCGGTGGAGGCCGACGCGTGGCCGGCGCCGTAGCCGAGTGCCGTGCCCAGCAGGCCGCCGCCCACCGCGCCCGCCCCGAGGAGCAGGCCGCGGCGGGAGGGGCCCCCCGGGGTCGGGCGGGCGCCCTCGCGCCCGTCCGGCCCGTGGTGGTCGTCCGGCCCGTGGTGGTCGTCCGACCGGACGACGGGGTCAGTGGTCGGCATGGTCCTCCGATTCGTGGGACTCGCCGCCGTGGTACGACTCGTTGGCGCCGGTGAAGGGCCGGACCACGGAGGTGACCTCGAGGGTGGAGCCGTCCTCCAGCTCGAGGTCGTAGGTCACGTCCTCACCCGGCTCGATCGGGTCGGTCAGGCCCATGAACATCACGTGGTTGCCGCCCGGGGCGAGCTCGAAGCTCCCGCCCGCGGGCACGGTGAAGCCGTCGGGGCTCTGCTGCATCACCATCTGGCCGTCCTCGCCGGAGACCATCTCGTGGAGCTCGACCGTCTCGCCCAGCTCCGAGCGGACGCCGACGATGTGCAGGTCCTGGTCCGAGGAGTTCTCGAGCATGCCGAAGGAACCGGTCATGCCCTCCTCGGTGGCCTTCGTCCAGGGGTCGGTGATCGTGAGGCCGGCGGCCTGGCCGTCCGCGGTGGACGCGGCCGACGAGGCGCCCGTGGCCGGCGCGACGCTCGAGGCGTCCGACGCGCTCGGGGCGGAGCCGGCGTCGTCTCCGGCGCAGGCCGTCAGGCCGAGGGCGGCGACGGCGAGCACGGCGGCGGCGCCGAGGCGGCGAGGGGCGCGGGGGGAGGTGGTGGTCACGTCTGTGGGGTTCCTTGTCAGGCGGGCGCGCGACGACGCGCGGGGCGTTCGGACGCGCGAGGACGGGGCCGGTCCCCTCAGGGGGCCGGCCGGGGATCAGAGGTCAGCGGCCGTCGTCGAGGTGGCCGAGCGCGCGGGCGCGGCGGCCCATCAGGAGGAAGGCGACCACGAGCACGGCCAGGCCGGCGATGCCGGCGACCCACACCCAGGCGGGCAGCGCGTCGGAGTCCGCGGGCTGCGCGGCGTGGGAGGCGTCCGCCTGCGCGGTCGCCGCGGCCGAGGCGGCGTCGCCCTGACTTGCCGTGGCCTCCGGGGAGGCGGCGATCGAGGCCCCGGCGACGGCGGAGCCGCAGCCCTGGGGCGCGGTGCCGGCGGCCGGTGCGGCCGGGTCGTCCACCGCGAAGTCGAACGAGCGCTCCTCGGAGTGCCCGTCCGAGTAGACGACGCGGTAGGCGACCTCGTAGTCGCCGTTGGGCAGCCCCTCGCACAGCGGCGCGGAGAAGGTGGGGCCGTCCACGGTGCCGGCGGCGGACTGCCACTGGTTGCCGTCGGCGTCGCGGACCTGCAGGAGGTTCTGGATGCCCTCGCCGTCGATCAGCTCGCCGCTGAAGGTCAGCGAGACCTCCGACGGCGCCGTCGTGACGGTCTCGTCGACGGCGGGGGCGGTGCGGATGAGCTCGTCGTGCGCGGCCGCGGGGGCAGCCCCGGCGACGACGAGGGCGGGCAGCAGGGCGAGTCCGGCGGCGGCGCGAGCAGCGCGGCGGACAGGGGTGGTCTGGTGATGCATGGTGGTGTCCTCACGGGTCTGCCGCGGTCCCGGACGGGAGTCGCGGGCGGACCGTTCCGAAGGGTCGTCGGGCGCGGTCGGGCCTCGAGACGCGGACGGAGCCGGCGTCCTCAGGCCGCGAGGGCGAACGGCGGGCCGCGCCGCCCCGGAGAGCTGAGGAGGACGAGGGACGTCGCCGGCCGGAGCACCGGCGGGACGGGGACCCGGACGCGGGCCGGCGTCGGCAGGGGGCCGTGCGCGGCCGGCGGCGGGCAGACGGCGGCCACCACGCGTTCGGCGATGGTGAGCACGAGGGCCTCGCCGCGCCGCAGCACCAGCACGGTGAGGACCGCGGCGATCACGTGGGCCGCGAGCATGCGCAGGTCGGTCAGGTGGCCGGTGGGGGCGCCGGACAGGGCCTCCCCCGACGCCAGGAGGGCCCCGGTGCCGGGACGGGCGTGGCCGAGGTGGGCCGGGTCGACGCCGGCGGCCGGCGCCACGGCGTGCCCGCCGGCGGCGAGCCCGTAGAGCACGTGGAACAGCCCCTGGGCGATCGCGACGGCCGCGGCGGTGCGCCACAGCGAGAGGGCGCGGCCCGCCAGGGCGGTGCAGAGCGGGGCGGCGAGGACGGCCGCGAAGGCGACCACGCCGACCTCGGGGAACCCGTGACCGGGCTCGGCGGCGGTGTGGAACAGCGCGGCCAGGGCGGTCATCGCCAGGGCCCCGGCCCAGCCCCGGGCCAGACGGGCCGGTCCACGCACGACGCGCGGACGGGGGTCCTCGAGGCCGGACGGGGCCCACGGAGCGGCGGCGACGGCGCTGCGCATGCCACGACTCCTCTCCTGACGGCCCCGGCCCACGTCGGCCGGACGATCGTCCGCCCATCCTACGCGGCCGGAGACGACGACGGGCGCCCCACCCGAGGGTGGGACGCCCGTCCTGCGGCGTGCGGCGTGGGTCCGGGGACGCGCACCGCGGCCGGGATCACTCGGAGGCGGCGGCCTTGAGCTTGGAGCCGGCGGTCACCTTCACGGAGTGGCCGGCCGGGATGGTGATCTCCTCGCCGGTGCGCGGGTTGCGGCCGGTGCGCTCCTTGCGCTCGGTGCGCTCCACGGCCAGCCAGCCCGGGATCGAGACCTTCTCGCCCTTCTTGACCTGGGCGGTGAACACCTCGAAGAGGGCGTCCAGCACATCGCTGACGGCGGCCTGGGTGTTGCCGGAGCGCTCGGCGACGGCGGCGACGAGTTCCTTGCGGTTCATGGCCATGGGTCCTCCCTATGGGACGTCGGTTACGGTTCCCGGGCCGTTCGGACCGGGCTGCCAGTTGTGAACGTACCACCTCTCCGCGGGCGAATCGCCCCCTGAACCGCGAGAATCCGCGATTTCCCGTGACCCGGGTGGCCCTCATCCCCGGGGCACGACGACGGCGGCGCCCCTCTCAAGGAGGGGCGCCGCCGTCGCGGTGGTGCCGAGCGCCCGGAGACCGGGCCTCAGGTCACCAGGAGGACTTGGTCACGCCGGGCAGCTCGCCACGGTGCGCCATGTCGCGGAAGCGCACACGGGAGATGCCGAAGCGCTGGAAGGTGCCGCGGGGGCGACCGTCGATGGCGTCGCGGTTGCGCACGCGGACCGGGGAGGCGTCGCGGGGCAGCTTCTGCAGGCCCAGGCGGGCGGCCTCGCGGGCCTCGTCCGACGCGTTCGGGTCCACGAGGGTCTTGCGCAGCTCGAGACGCTTCTCGGCGTAACGGGCCACGATGGCCTTGCGCTGCTCGTTCTTGGCGATCTTGGACTTCTTGGCCATCTCAGCGCTCCTCTCGGAAGTCGACGTGCTTGCGGACCACCGGGTCGTACTTCTTCAGGGTGATGCGGTCCGGGTTGTTCCGGCGGTTCTTGCGGGTCACGTAGGTGAACCCGGTGCCGGCGGTGGACTTCAGCTTGATGATCGGACGAACGTCCTTGTCCTTGGCCATGTCAGAGCTTCACTCCCTTCGCGATCAGGTCCGCCACGACGGCGTCGATCCCGCGCACGTCGATGGTCTTGATGCCCTTGGCGGACAGCGTCAGCATGACGTTGCGGCGCAGGGAGGGGACCCAGTAGGTCTTCTTCTGGATGTTCGGGTCGAACCGGCGCTTGGTGCGACGGTGCGAGTGGGAGATGCTGTGGCCGAATCCCGGCCCAGCCCCGGTTACCTGGCAGTGAGCTGCCATGATCACTCCTCGTGGCAAGTAGTAGTAAAAGGACGGGCGGAACCCGCATGGCGGCGAGCCGCGGACCTGTCCGCGGACACCTGTTGTGAGCCCCGCCCCGGGTGTGGACACCGCACTCTTACTGCGACTTCTCGAAAAGGTGGACCAGGCTGGGTGAGAGCCAACCGAAGTTCCTTATGGGATCGCTGGTGTGGACGGTGAGCCCCGGTCCGCCCTGAGGGCGTCCCGGGATCCGGTCTGCGGGAGCGCGTTGCTTTTCCGACCCGCCGTCCGCCCGGTCACCTGACCGATGGAACGACGAGAACAACGCGGCGTGCGCCGTCCCACCTTACGCGAACCGTGGGCGTCGCTTCAACTCGACGGGGGGCGCCTGTGGTATGCGCACGGTCCTCGGCTTCCAGGACCGCTCCGCGCGCGCCACGGCGCGGCCACGGGCGCTGGGCCGGCCCACCCCTTCCGGCGCGGATCAGGCGACCGACGCCCCCAGCAGCGAGCCCACCGCGAAGGTCAGGCCGAGTGCCAGGGCGCCGCCGAGGACGACGCGCACGGCCGCCCGCAGCGCGGGCGCGTCGCCGAGCCGGGCCCCGACCCAGCCGGTGACGGCGAGGGCCACGAGGGTGACGCCGAACGTGAACGGGACGCGGAGGCCCACCGGCGCCAGGACGACCGTCAGGAAGGGCAGCAGCGCGCCCACGAGGAACGCAAGGAAGGACGCTCCGGCGGCGGCCCACGGGCTGACGACGTCCTCCTCCGCCATGCCCAGCTCCATGCGCAGATGCGCGGCGAGCGCGTCCTTCTCGGTGAGCTCCCGCGCGGCGGCCTCGGCCGTGGCCCGGCTCAGGCCGTCCGCCTCGTAGAGCTGCACGAGCTCCTCCAGCTCGCCCTCGGGATCCTCCTCGAGCTCACGGCGCTCCTTGGCGATCAGCGACTTCTGCGAGTCGGAGGACGAGGAGACGGACACGTACTCGCCCAGCGCCATGGAGAACGCGCCGCCGACCACGGCGGCGGCGCCGGCCAGCAGGATCGGGGTGAGCGCCGTCGTCGCACCGGCGACACCGACGACGGTGGCCGCGACGGACACGATGCCGTCGTTGGCGCCGAGCACGCCCGCGCGGAGCCAGTTGAGGCGGGCATGCACGCCGCCGGCGGCGTGCGGCTCGTCGGGACCGCCCGGCGGGAGCTGATCGGCCAGGGGCGAGGACTGTTCAGACGTGTGCGACATGTCTCCATGGTCGCGGCGTGGGGCGGGGCGCGCCAGGCAGGTGAGGCGTTCCTTCGGGCGGGGACGCCACGACACCCGGTCTCGCTGTTGCCAGGATTGTTCAACAACAGCTACCGTCTCCCCCAGCGCCTCGTGACGCCCGTCACCTCGCCTGGCGCCCTCGACGAAGGTGACCACCGTGTCCCACGCAGACATCCCCCACGCCGGGCCGGACGGCTCGACCCCCTCGGGCACCGCACCGAAGACGGACTCCCGTGCCGCGAGCGCCACCCGGCGCACCGCACTGCTCGGCGCCATGTTCCTCATGGCCACCTCGGCCATCGGCCCCGGCTTCATCACGCAGACCGCCACGTTCACCGTCCGGATGGGCGCCGCGTTCGCGTTCGCCATCCTGGTCTCGATCCTCATCGACATCGCCGTCCAGATGAACGTGTGGCGCGTCATCGGCGTCTCCGGCATGCGCGCCCAGGAGCTGGCGAACCGCGTCCTGCCCGGCCTCGGCTGGGTCCTCGCCGCGCTCGTGTTCCTCGGCGGCATGGTCTTCAACATCGGCAACATCGCCGGCACCGGCCTCGGCGCGAACGCCATGCTCGGCGTCGACCCCCTGATCGGTGGCGGCGTCTCCGCGCTCATCGCGCTGCTGATCTTCCTCTCCAAGCGCGCCGGCGTGGCCCTGGACCGGATCGTGGTGGCGCTCGGCGCCGTCATGATCCTGCTGATGCTGTACGTGGCCATCACCTCCGCCCCGCCCGTGGGCGAGGCCCTGCGCCAGTCCGTGATGCCGGAGGAGGTCGACTTCTTCGTGATCGTCACCCTCGTGGGCGGCACCATCGGCGGCTACATCACCTACGCGGGCGCCCACCGCATGATCGACTCCGGAGTGAAGGGCGTGGACGACGTCCAGGACATCACCCGCAGCTCCGTAGCCTCGATCCTCGTGACCGGCCTGATGCGCGCCCTCCTGTTCCTGGCGATCCTCGGCGTCGTCGCCTCGGGCGCGGTGCTGTCCAAGGACAACCTGGCTGCCTCCGCCTTCCAGGCCGCCGCCGGCGACATCGGCCTGCGCATGTTCGGCATCGTCCTGTGGGCCGCCGCCGTCACCTCCGTGATCGGTGCGTCGTACACCTCGATCAGCTTCGTCACCCGCTCCACCACCAGCGCCCGCACCCGCAACCTGCTGACGGTCGCCTTCATCGTGGTCTGCACCGCCCTCTACCTGGCCCTGCGCCAGGCACCGCAGACGCTGCTCGTGTTCGCCGGCGCGTTCAACGGCATGATCCTGCCGGTCGGCTTCGCCGCCCTCCTGTACGTGGCCTGGCGCCGCCGCGACCTGCTGCACGGCTACCGCTACCCCGGGTGGCTGCTCGTGATCGGCGCGCTCGCGTGGATCGTGTCCGTGTTCATCGCGGTGCGCGGGTTCATCCCCATGGTCGAGATGATCACCGGTGCCTGAGATGACCACGACGACGCCGCTGCCGCCGCTGGACGCCGCCACGACCCCCGCGCAGGCCCGCGAGCGGTTCCGCGCGGGGCTCGTGCGGCCGACCTCGGGGATCGCCGACGGCTACGCGCAGGCGAACCTCGTCTCGATCCCGCAGGACCACGCCTACGACGTCCTGCTCTTCGCCCAGCGCAACCCCAAGGCCCTGCCGCTGCTCGGCGTGTTCGAGGCCGGCGAGGTCAACGGCCCCGCGCTGGACGGCGACGTCCGCACGGACGTGCCGCAGTACGTGGTGTACCGCAACGGCGTCGAGACGGACCGCCCCACGGATCTGCTCGACGTGTGGCGGGACGACCTCGTGACGTTCGTGATCGGCTGCTCGTTCACCTTCGAGTCCGCCCTGGTGGCCGAGGGCATCCGGATGGCCCACCAGGACGCCGGCGTGAACGTGCCGATGTACCGCACCACGCGGCGCTGCGCCTCGGCGGGCCGCCTCTCGGGCCCGCTCGTGGTCTCGATGCGCCCCATCCCCGCCGACCGCGTGGCCGACGCCGTGCGCATCACCTCCCGCTACCCCGCGGTGCACGGCGCGCCCGTGCACGTGGGCGACCCGGCCGGCCTCGGGATCACGGACCTGTCGGCACCGGACTTCGGCGACGCCGTCGAGGTCCCGCAGGGCCACCTGCCCGTGTTCTGGGCGTGCGGGGTGACGCCGCAGGCGGCGATCATGGAGTCCCGCCCGCCGCTGGCCATCACGCACGCGCCCGGGCACATGCTCATCACGGACCTGCCGGACCGGATGTTCCAGGTCCCGTGACCGTCCGGGCCCGGGGAGGCGGTCAGTCCCCCACGGCGGCGAGGTGCGCCAGGACGAACTGCTCCGCCTCGTCCAGGTAGTCGCCGAACACGGCGTGCACCGCGGGGAGGTCGCCGGCCAGCAGCCGCTCCACGATCCACCGGTTGCGGTCCGCGAACTGCACGTGCAGGCGCGTCTGCTCGTCCATGGGATGGAACGCCAGGCGCACGCGGGCCTGCACCGACGCCATGAGCCGCGTGAGCTCGGGGGCGCCGGCCAGGTCCACGATGCCGACGTGGACGCGATGGTTGGCGTCGCCCAGGACCCGCGCGGGGGTGTCCGGGCCGCCCGAGAGCAGGTCCTGGGCACAGCGCAGCTGGCGCGCCGCACCGGGGGTGAGCTCGCCGTGTTCGAGGGCGCCGAGCTGGATCACCCGACGCGTGCGGTACAGCCCACGCACGTCCTCCGGACCCGGCGCCGCCACGAACACCCCGCGGTGCGGCCGGCGCTCCACGAGGCCCTCCGAGGCCAGCATGGTGAACGCCTCGCGCAGGCTGTTGCGGCTGACCTGGAGCTCGGCGGCCAGCGCCACCTCTCCCAGTCGCTCCCCCGGCACGAGCCCGGCCGCCGCGATCCGCTGCCGCAGCTGTGCGGCCGCGGCCACGGGAGCCGGAGCCGGGGCGGACTCGCCGCCGCCGACGCCGGGCGCGAGGCCTTCCCCGGTGACACCGCCGCGCGCCGGCACCCTCACGCCCCCAGCCGGGCGATCGCCTGGCCGCGCGTCACCGAGGCCGGGGTCTCGGCCACGAGGAGCTGGATCCGGCCCGCACGCGGGGCACGGATCGGCGTCTCCATCTTCATCGCCTCGACGATCGCGACCGTGTCACCCTCGACCACCTCGGCGCCGTCCTCGACCTTCCACGAGGCCAGGGTGCCGGTGACCGGCGAGGCCACGGCGCCGTCGTCGTCGGGCTTCCCGGCGCCGGCAGCGCCGGCCGGGGCCGCGGCACCCGCGCCGCCGCCTCCGAGGAGGGCCGCGTAGAGATCGGCGGGCAGGCCCAGGCGCACGGCGCGGCCGTCCAGCTCGACGGTGACGGCGGTGCGGCCGCCGGCGGGCACCTCGGCGCTCAGGTAGGGGGACTCGGCCAGCGGCTCGGCGAACTCGGACTCGATCCACGTGGTGTAGACGCCGAGGCGGTCCCCCGAGGTGAAGGCGTCCTGCTCGAGCACGGCGCGGTGGAACGGCACCACGGTGGGCACGCCGTCGATGCGCAGCTCGGCCAGGGCGTCGCGGGCGCGGGCGACGGCCTGGGCGCGGTCCTCGCCCCACACGATGAGCTTGGCGAGCAGGGAGTCGTACTCGCCCGGCACCACGGAGCCGGTGCGGACGCCGGAGTCCATGCGGACCCCGGGGCCGGTGGGGGCCTCGAACGCGTCGATCGGGCCGGGCACGGGCAGGAAGCCGTACGCCGGGTCCTCGGCGTTGAGGCGGAACTCGAGGGCGTGGCCGCGCGGCGTCGGGTCCTCGGGGATGCTCAGCGGCTCGCCGGCGGCGACGCGGAACTGCTCGCGCACCAGGTCCACGCCGAAGACCTCCTCGGTGACCGGATGCTCCACCTGCAGGCGGGTGTTCACCTCCAGGAAGCTGATGAGGCCGTCCGGGGCCACGAGGTACTCGACCGTGCCGGCCCCGGTGTACCCGGCGGCGCGGCAGATCTCGCGGGCGGAGGTGTGGATGCGCTCGCGCTGCTCGTCCGTGAGGAACGGCGCCGGGGCCTCCTCCACGAGCTTCTGGTTGCGGCGCTGCAGGGAGCAGTCGCGGGTGCCGAGCACGGCCACGTGGCCGTGCTCGTCGGCGAGGACCTGGGCCTCCACGTGGCGGGGGCGGTCCAGGAAGCGCTCCACGAAGCACTCGCCGCGCCCGAACGCGGCCACGGCCTCGCGGACGGTCGCCTCGAACGCGTCCTCGACGTCGCCGAGCTCACGCACCACGCGGATGCCGCGGCCGCCGCCGCCGAAGGCCGCCTTGATGGCGATCGGCAGGCCGTGCTCCTCGGCGAACGCGCGCGCGGCGGCGGCGTCCGGCACGGGGCCGTCCGAACCCGGCACGAGCGGGGCGCCCGCCTGCTGGGCGAGGGAGCGGGCGGTGATCTTGTCGCCGAGGGCGCGGATGGCGTCCGGCGACGGGCCGATCCAGGTCATCCCGGCGTCGATCACGGCCTGCGCGAAGTCGGCGTTCTCGGAGAGGAAGCCGTAGCCCGGGTGCACGGCGTCGGCGCCGGCGCGGCGGGCGACGTCGAGGACCGCGTCGATCTTCAGGTAGGTGTCCGCCGAGGACGCGCCCGGCAGGTGGAAGGCCTCGTCCGCGACGGCCACGTGCAGGGCGTCGGCGTCCGGATCCGAGTAGACGGCGATCGAGGCGATGCCGTGGTCGCGGGCGGCGCGGGCCACGCGCACGGCGATCTCGCCGCGGTTGGCGATGAGCACCCGCGTGACGGGGCGGGCGACGGGGGTGGTGGTCATGCGGGGGTCTCCTCGGAGGGCGATGCGGAGTCGACGACGGTCTCGGCGCCGGGGCGGGGATGGGGGACGAAGCGGACGCGGGCGCCCGGCGGCAGCTGGGCCGCCAGGCTGAGGTCCGCGCGGGCCACGACGCCGATCACCGGGTAGCCGCCGGTGACCGGATGGTCGGAGAGGAACAGGACGGGCTCACCCGAGGGCGGCACCTGCAGCGCGCCGCGCACGGCGCCCTCGGACTTCAGCTCACCTTCGCGCACGCGCTCGAGCGGTGCGCCGTCGTCGGGGGCCGTGAGGCGCACCCCGATCCGGTCGGTCTGCTGGCTCACGTCCCAGACCTGCGTGAACAGCCGCTCCAGGCCCGCCTCGCCGAACCAGTCGTCGCGGGGGCCGGGGACCACGCGCAGCACGGCCACCTGGCCGGGCGCGGGCATGGGGCGCAGCGAGGTCTCCGGGTCCCCCACCGTCGCGACGCCGGCCTCCGCCGAGGCGGGGGCGCCGGCGGCGGTCGGGCTCGCGGCGGAGGCGCCGGCGGCGCCCCTCGCATCCGGGCCGACGCGGCGGGCGAGGCGGTCCCCCGCCGTCAGCGGGGCGGGGCCGAGCCCGGACAGGGTGTCGGTCGAGCGGCTGCCGAGCACGGGCGGCACGTCGATCCCGCCCCGGAGGCCCACGTACACGCGCAGGCCGCCAACCGGCTCGTCCACCGTCAGCGTCTGGCCGTCCAGCACGACGAACGGCGTGCGGGCGGGCACCCGGCGCGTGGCGCCGTCGGCCGCGGTGATCGTCCCGCCGGCCTCGGCGCCGGCCAGGGCCATCACCTGGTGGCCGTGCGCGGTGAGGGTGAGGCCGCCCAGGGCGGTCTCCAGCACCGCCTCGCGTGAGCGGTTGCCCACGAGCCGGTTCGCCTGGCGCGCCGCGTCCCGATCGGCCGCGCCGGACACGACGACGCCGAGGTCGCCCAGGCCCGGGCGGCCCAGGTCCTGGACCAGGGTCAGGAGCCCCGGGTCCACGACGGTGACGCCGCGGCGGCCGGCCACGGACGGGAGGCCGGCCGCGGCGTCGGCGGGCGGGGTGGCGTCGACCGCCGCGTCCGTGCCGGAGGTGACGGACGCCGTCGGGCGCACGGGGACGTAGCGGACACGGTCGCCGGGCTGCAGCAGGGCGGGCTGCTCGCGGCCGAGGTCCCACAGGGCCGCGGTGGTGTGCCCCAGCAGCTGCCAGCCGCCGGGCGAGGTGCGCGGGTAGACGGCAGAGAAGGCCCCGGCGACGGCGACGGCGCCCGCGGGGACGGCCGTGCGGGGCGAGCTGCGGCGGGGCGCCTCGAACGGGGCCGCCTCGGAGGCGCAGTACATGAACCCCGGCGCGAAGCCGCCGAACGCGGCGAACCAGTCGGCCTCGCTATGGGCCCGGATGACGCCGTCGACGCCGAGCCCGGTGAGCCGGCCGACCTCGGCGAGGTCCTCACCGTCGTAGACCACGGGGATCTCGACGACGCGGCCCCCCGTCAGCTCACCGGCGTCGGGGGTGAGAGTGCTGACCCGCGGTGCGGCGTGCTCGGCGGCGGCCTGCGAGGTGAAGGTCACCAGGACGGTCGCGGCGGCGGCCATGACCTGGCGCTGGCCGCGCTCCGGGTGGGCCGTGAGGTGGGCGTGGACGGCCATGACGTCCTCAAGCGAGGCGCACTCGACGAGGAAGCCCTGGGTGCCGACCCAGCGGATCGGGCGGGCCGGCGGCTCGGCGGCGGGGTGATGTGGGGCGCTCATGCGAAGGCCTTGATGGCCACGCCCGCGCCCTCGAGCGCGCGGCGCACGGCCGCGGCCATGGCCACGGCGCCGGGCGTGTCGCCGTGCAGGCAGATGCTCTCGGCGTCGACGCGCACGTCCGTGCCGTCCACCGCCGCGACGACGCCCTCGGTTGCCAGGCGCACCATGCGGGCGGCGACGTCGTCCTCGTCGTGGAGGACCGCGCCGGGCTCGCGGCGGGAGACGAGCGTGCCGTCCGGGTTGTAACCGCGGTCCGCGAAGGCCTCGGCGACGCCGCGCAGCCCCGCGGCGGCCGCCTTGTCCAGGGCGACGGAGCCGGGCAGGAGCAGCAGCGGGAGGTCGGAGCCGAACGCCTTGACGCCGTCGACGACGGCCTGGGCGTGCGCCTCGTGACGGACGATCGTGTTGTAGAGGGCGCCGTGCGGCTTCACGTAGCGGACCTGGCCGCCGGCCGCGCGGGCGAGCGCGTCGAGGGCGCCGATCTGGTAGAGGACGTCATCGGCCAGCTCGGTGGGCGTGCAGTCCAGGAAGCGGCGGCCGAATCCGGCGAGGTCGCGGTAGCCCACGTGCGCGCCGATCGTGACGCCGGCGGCGACCGCGTCACGGCAGGTCTGGGCGATCCCCGAGGGATCGCCCGCGTGGAAGCCGCACGCGACGTTGGCGGAGGAGACGGAGGGCATGATGGCGGCGTCGTCCCCCATCGTCCACGAGCCGAAGGACTCGCCGACGTCGGAGTTCAGGTCGATCTGCGGCGCGTGAGACACGGTGCAGTCCTCTCGGATCGGGCCCGGCTGAGGTGCCGGTCACACAATCTTGAGGCATGAAGGATGATTGTTCAACAATCCCCGGCGCGCCCTGCTGGCGCTCACCCGGTCCGCACGGCAACGCGGGTTGAGTTCTCACGGGTGTCCCCGCCCAGGACCCGCGACAACTCAACCCGCGTTGCAGGCCGGGCCGAGCGACGTCAGCGCGGCGCCGCGATGGCGCGCTCAGCCTTCGAGCCAGGGCGCGCGGACGCTGGCGGGGGTGAGGTCCGCCGTCGTCGCGGCGCCCATGAGGGACATCGCGACCTCGACCTCCTTCGCGAGCAGCTCGATCACGCGACGCACGCCCTCCTGGCCGCCGGCCATGAGCCCGTAGAGGTACGCCCGGCCGATGAGCGTGAAGTCGGCGCCCAGGGCGAGGGCGGCCACGATGTCCTCGCCGGTCAGGATGCCGGAGTCGAGCACGATCGGCACGTCCGCCCCGGCCTCCTCGCGCACCGCGGGCAACGCCTGCAGGGAGACCGGCGCCCGATCCAGCTGCCGGCCGCCGTGGTTGGACACGACCAGCCCGTCCGCGCCGACGTCGAGCGCCCGCCTCGTGTCCTCCCGCGTGAGGATGCCCTTGACCATCAGCGTGCCGGGCCACACCGAGCGGATCCACTCGAGGTCGCGCAGGCTCAGCGTGGGGTCGAACATCCCGTTGATGATGCTGGGCAGATCGCCGGCGGAGTCCGAGAGCGAGGCGAAGGTCAGCGGGTCCGTGGTCAGGAAGTTCCACCACCACTCGGGACGGTACGAGGCGTCCACGACGGTCTTGGCGCTCAGCCGCGGGGGGATGGTCATGCCGTTGCGGACGTCGCGCAGCCGCTGGCCGGCCACGGGCGTGTCCACGGTGACGAGCAGGGCGCCGTAGCCCGACGCGGCGGCGCGCTCGATGAGGTCGCGGGCGCGGTCGCGGTCCCTCCAGAGGTAGAGCTGGAACCACCGGTCGCCGTCGCCGGACGCTGCCGCCGTCTCCTCGATCGAGCGGGTGCCCATCGTGGAGAGGCTGAACGGGATGCCCGCGGCGGCCGCGGCCGCGGCGCCCGCGTCCTCCCCCTCGGCGTGCATGAAGCGTGTGAAGCCGGTGGGCGCGATCCCGAACGGCAGCGCGGACCGGGCTCCCGCGATCTCGACCGACAGGTCCGGGGCGGCCACGCCGTGCAGGATCCGCGGCAGCAGCTCCACCGAATCGAAGACCTCGCGGGAGCGGCGCGCGGTGACCTCGCGCTTGGCGGCGCCGTCCACGTAGTCGAACGCGGCGGCCGGGGTGCGACGCTTGGCGATCGCGCGCAGGTCCGCGACGTCGGCCGCCCGGGCGAGCCGGGCCTGGCGCCCGAGCCCAGGCGGGGAGAACCGCATCAGCGGGGCGAGCTCGGCGACGTCGGGCAGGCGGCGGGTCAGCGGGGTGAGGCGGGAGGGGCGGGACATGGGGTCCTTTCGGGGTCGGTGGATCGGAGGGGCGAGGGCGGGCGTCGGCTCAGTGTTCGGCGGCGGGGCGGGCGCGGAGCCAGAGGACGACGGCGGCGGCGGACGTCAGGCAGCACGCCGCGACGAAGCACGCCGCCGGCCACCAGGCACCGCCGGCCTGCCCGACGAGCCACGCGGCGACCATGGGGGTGAATCCGGCGACGACGGCGCCGTTGGCCTCGCGGGCGATGCCGATGCCGGAGAAGCGCTGACGGGGCGGGAACAGCCCGGCGAGGAAGGAGCCCTGCGCGCCCGAGGTCAGGGCGATGACGAACGCGTAGCCACCCGCGATGGCCAGGCCTGCGGTCACAGCAGAACCGCTGGCCATGCCTGCGAACAGCACGAACACGTACCCGGCCCCCAGGAGGGAGCCGAGGGCCAGCACGCGGCCCGCGTCGAAGCGGTCCGCCGCCCAGCCGCCGACGGGGGTGGCGAGGACGCCGGCCAGGGACCCGAGGGTCACGGCGCCGAGCGCCTCGGGCCGGGTCAGGCCCACCGACGCGGAGGTCAGGAACGAGAGGGCGAACACGGCCATGGCGTAGTTCAGTGCGTTGTGGCCCGTGATGGAGAGGAAGCCCGCCATGAGGGCCCGCCCCCGCGTCCGGACCAGCTCGACGGCGGGGGTCTTCTCCCGCTCGCCCCGTTCGGCGGCGCGGCGCTGCGCCTCGCGGTATTCCGGTGTCTCGTCCAGCCTGCGGCGGATGAACCAGGCGAGCACGAACAGCACGGCCGAGGCGAGGAACGGCCAGCGCCAGGCGCCTGCCAAGAGTGCCTCGTCGCCCAGGGAGGCCACACCCAGGAACGCCGCGGTGGCCAGGGCGATGCCCGCCGGCGGTGTGGCCAGCACGAAGGAGGTGTAGAGGCCGCGGCGGGCCGGCGGCGCGAACTCCGCCACGAGCGTCATGGCCCCCGCGAGCTCGGCGCCGGCTCCCATGCCCTGGAGCAGCCGCAGGAGGACCAGCAGCACGGGCGCCAGGGCACCGACCGCCGTCGCAGTGGGCAGGAGGCCGATGCCGACGGTGGCCACGCCCATCATGAGGATCGTGAGCAGCATGGCCGGGCGGCGACCATGGCGGTCGCCGAGATGGCCGATGAGCGCCCCGCCCAGCGGGCGCGCCACGAAACCGACCGCGAAGGTGGCGAAGGCGGCCAGCGATGCACCCGAACCGACGCCGGCGAAGAAGAGCGGGCCGATGACGAGGCCGGCGGCGGCCCCGTAGAGGGCGTAGTCATACCACTCGATGAGCGTGCCCGTGACGGCCGCCGTCAGGGCGCGACGTGCGCCAGGGGTCATGCCGCGGGAGTGGTCCGGGCGGGAGTCGACGGAAGGCTCCGGGGTGTGGGGGCTTACCGCGGATCGAGTGGTGTCCATGAAATATCTTTCTATCAGCACGGTGATACAGTCCACAACATGCATGACGGGACAGGTGGGCGGAGCGACGACGGTCGCGACGGCCCGGCCCTGGGCGCCCCAGCACCGGGTGCCTCCCGGACCCCTCGCGGTCAACGGGTGCTCTCCGAGCTGCGCGGCCTGATCCTGACCGGGGCGATCCGTCCCGGTGAGGTGCTCGTGGAGCCCCAGCTCGCCGCCCGCTTCGCGACCTCCAAGACCCCTGTCCGCGAGGCCCTCCACGTCCTCGCCGCCGAGCACCTCGTGACCGTGCTGCCGAAGAAGGGGTATCTCGTCGCCACGATGACGCCGCAGGACCTCGCCGAGGTGCTCGATCTGCGCATGCTCCTGGAGCCGCACGCCACGGCCGAGGCGGCGCGGTACGCGGATGCCGCGGGCGTGGCCCGTCTGCGCACCCTCCTCGCGGACCAGGGCGTCGCCACCGATCCCCTGGAGCGGATGCGACACGCGGCCGACCTGCACCGATCCCTCGCCCTGCTCGGACGGAACGGGCGCCTGTCCACGTCGCTGGAGCGGTGCTTCGATGAGACGGCCCGGGCCCATCACGTCCTCGGCGGTCTCAACGCGCACATGGAGTCGGACGTCGAGCTCGATGAGCATGCGCGCATCGTGGACGCGGTGGAGTCCGGAGACGCGGAGGCCGCCCGCGAGGCCATGCGCACCCACCTGCGCACGATCCGCCGCGTCACCCTGCGTCAGTGGACCGACGGCCCGGGGCTCTGGGACTGACCCCCGCACCGCACGCCAACGCGGGTTGAGTTCTCACGGGTGTCCCCGCCCAGGACCCGCGATAACTCAACCCGCGTTGCGGGCCGGGCCGAGCGGCCTCACCGCAGCGGCGTGTGCTCCGGGTCCACGCGCTCGCCCTCGCGCACGGGCCCGGGTGCGGTGCCGCCGCCCCACGGGTCCCCGCCGAACGCCTCACGCCCGTGCTCGCTCAGCCAGCTCGCCAGCTCCGGGCCCGCGGGCACGATGCCCGTCGGGTTGATGTCCTCGTGGACCACGTAGTAGTGCTCCTTGATCTGCGCGAAGTCGATCGTGTCGCCGAAGCCCGGGGTCTGGAACAGGTCGCGCGCGTAGCCCCACAGCGCCGGCATCTCGGTCAGCTTGTTCCGGTTGCACTTGAAGTGCCCGTGGTACACGGGGTCGAACCGCACCAGCGTGGTGAACAGCCGCACGTCGGCCTCGGTGATCCGCTCCCCCATCAGGAAGCGGCGCGTCGTCAGGCGCTCCTCGAGCCAGTCCATCGCGGTCCACAGCCGCTCGTACGCGGCGTCGTACGCCTCCTGGGACCCCGCGAAGCCGCACCGGTACACGCCGTTGTTCACCTCGGTGAACACGCGCTCGATCACCTCGAACATCTCGTCCCGCTCCGGCCCGGCGTCGGGGATCAGCTGCGGGGCGCCGTCGCGGTGGAACGCGGTCCACTCCGTCGAGAGGTCGAGGGTGATCTGCGGGTAGTCGTTGGTCACGACGCCGCCCGTCGGCACGTCCACGATCGCCGGCACCGTGATGCCCCGCGGGTAGTCGGGGAACCGCGTGAAGTAGTTCTCCTGGATCCGCTCGGTGCCGAGCACGGGGTCCTTCCCGCCCTCGTCGAGGTCGAAGGTCCAGGACCGCTCGTCGTGGGTCGGCCCCGGGGTGCCCAGCGAGATCGCGTCCTCCAGACCGAGCAGGCGCCGCACGATGATCGTCCGGTTCGCCCACGGGCACGCCCGCGCCGCCACGAGCCGGTAGCGGCCCGCCTCGACGGGCCACGCCTCGGCCCCCTCGGTGAGCCCGCCGCCCACGCGACCGACCGTGGACGGCTCGGCCACGGGCAGGACCCGCGCGGCCTCCGGGTCCGCCACGATCCGGTCCGCGATGTAGTTCGTGTCCCGCGTGAACTCCGCCCCGGACTGCACGTAGTTGCCCTTGAGCCCCTCGCGCGAGTCGATGGTGCCGCGGTCCGCGGCCTGGCCGGTCTGCTGGTTCTCCATACACTCGAGCCTATGACGACGACCACCGCCACGCCCGGCCCCACGCCCGCCCCGCTGGTGCGCTGCGTGACCGCCCAGAACCCCTCCCCGATGACCCTCGCGGGCACCAACACGTACGTGGTCGCCACACCGGGCTCGGACGCGGCCGTCGTGGTGGACCCGGGCCCGGAAGACGACGTCGCCGCGCACCTCGAGCGCGTCCGTGCGGCGGCCGAGGGGCGCCGGATCGCGCTCATCCTGGTGACGCACCGGCACGCCGACCACACCGGCGGGGTGGACGCGTTCCACGCGGCCACGGACGCGCCCGTGCGCGCCGCGGACCCGGACTGGTGCCGCGGCGGGGCCGCCGTCCTGACGCCGGACGAGCGGATCGACGTCGCCGGCACCCCGGTGCTGGCGTGGCACACCCCGGGCCACACCTCAGACTCCTACTCGTTCGCCGTCCCGGACGCGGGCGCGCACGGCGCGGTCATCACGGGCGACACCATCCTCGGCTCGGGCACCACCATGCTCGACCACCCGGACGGCACCCTCACCGACTACCTGGCCAGCCTGCGCCGCCTCGAGGCGGCGGGCCCGCTCACGGTGCTGCCCGCGCACGGGCCCGTGCCGGGGCCGCTGGACGTCGTCGCCCGCGACTACCGGCACCACCGCGAGGGCCGCCTGGAGCAGATCCGCGCCGCCCTGGCCGCGCTGCCCGAGACCGAGGCGGCGACGATCACGCCCGAGGACCTGGCCCCGCGCATCTACCCCGGCCTCACCGGCACCGTGGCCCGCGTGGCCGTCCAGACGGTGGCCGCGCACCTGCGCCACCTGCGCGAGGGCTGAGCCCCTCCGCCGCGGGCCCGGCCCGCACTACGCTGACCTCAGACCCGTCCCCTCGACCCCGCGGAGGCACCCCATGACCATCCTCGTCGGCTACGCCCCCTCGAAGGCCGCGGACGCCGCTCTGGACACCGCCCTGGACATCGCCCGCTCCACCGGCGAGCACGTGGTGGTGGTCAACGCGGGCCCCGGCGGCGAGCACCGCACCAAGTCCCTCGTCACGGAGGAGCAGCAGCGCGGCGTGCAGGCCCGGTTGGACGCCTCCGGCGTGACGGCCGAGTTCCGCCAGTACGCGCGCGGCCGGTCCACGGTGGAGGAGATGAAGGACGTCGCCGCGGAGCTGGACCCGTCCATCGTGGTCATCGGCGTGCGCCGCCGCGGCGGCTTCGGCCGGTTCGTCATGGGATCGGTCTCGGACGAGCTGCTGCAGGAGATCGATCAGCCCGTGCTGTGCGTGAAGGAGTACCGGCAGTACGGGGACCACACGCCCGAGGCCGTGAGCCACGTCGCCGAGACGGACCCGGGCACCCACGGCCTGCCCGCGTCCGAGCCGATGGCCGAGCGGCGTCGGCTCACGCCCGTCGATCCCGGGGACCCGACGCTCGAGCGCTGAGCGCTCCCGCCGGGCCTCAGTCCTCGTCGTCCTGACGGCGGCGCGTGACGGCGTCGTCGAGGAGGCCGTCCGTGTGGGAGCCGGCGCCGCTGCGCCGCCCGGCCTCGTCCGCCGCCGCGGCCTCCGCCGCCTGCTTGGCCTGCTGCGCGCGCCGCTCGGCGAACGCCTCCTCGCCCGGGCCGGCGAGTTCGCGGTTGCGCTGCACCGCCGTCATCGAGCCGGTGTACAGGCCGGAGTGGTCACCCACGCGGGTCAGCGGTGTGGTGAGGGTGTCCGGGCGTGGATCGGCGCCGTCGACGCGCGGCAGCGGCGCGGTGCGCGGGCGCGGCTCGCGGGCCGCCACCCCGGAGCCGTCCGGGCCCGGCTCACCCGTCCGGTCGCCACCGCGGGCCCCCGCGTCGGATCCCTCGGAGGCGGGCGCCGCGTCGTCGTGGGCGGGGTGCCGGTCCACCATGCGCTGCACCACGATGCCCTCGGGGTGCTCGTGGCGCAGGAAGGCCACGAGGTCCTCGCGCACGAGGCAGCGCAGGTCCCAGAGGTCGCCGGAGTTGCGGGCGGAGACCACGGCGCGGATGCGCACGACGCCGCCGGTCGCGTCGGTCACCTGCAGCGCGTGTTCGCGTCCGTCCCACAGGTCCGTGGACTCGAGCAGCTGGGTGAGTCGTGCGCGCAGCACGTCCATGGGCACGCGCCAGTCCACGTCCAGCTCCACGACGCCGGAGACCTCGGCGCCCACCCGCGTCCAGTTCTCGAACGGCTGGGTGGTGAAGTGCGAGGACGGGTAGACCATGCGGCGACCGTCCCAGAGCTTGAGCACCACGTTGGACAGGGTGATCTCCTCGACGGTGCCGAACACGCCCTCCATGTCCACCACGTCGCCCACCCGGATCGCGTCCGTGAAGGCGAGCTGGAAGCCGGCGAACACGTTGGTCAGCGTGGACTGCACGGCCAGGCCGGCGATCACCGAGATCACACCGGCGGAGGCGAGCAGACCGGCCCCGAGCGAGCGCACCTCGGGCACCCCCAGCAGGACCACGGCGACGGCCACCACCACGATCACCGCGTTGAGGATGCGCCGGATCAGGATGGTCTGCGTCCGGATGCGTCGCTCGCGGCGGTGCTCGACGCCGGTCTCCTGGTAGCGGCCGAGGATCCCCTTCTCGATCACGCCGACCAGGCGCCACGCGGCCCATGCGACCGCCGCGGCCACGGCGATGAGCATCAGGAACGACGCCGGCCGGTACCAGGTCTGCTCCTCGGCCATGACCCCGAGCCAGATCCGGGAGGCCAGCAGGCCGGCGGCGACGGCGGCCGGCAGGCTCAGCCGCGCGGCGCCCTGCTGGAACGCGGGGCGGCGCACGAGCACGACGCGTGCCACCTGCAGGGCCAGGTACACGACCGCCGCGCCGATCGCGAACGCCATCAGCACGGTCAGCAGCGTCCCCCATTCCACGCCGAAGGCCCGCGTGGTGGCGGCCGCCCCGTCCTGGAAGTCCCCCTCCACCCCGGTCGGCACGGTCTCGCCCGCCAGGAGGCGGTCCAGGGCGGTCAGCAGGGGCGGGGTCGCGAGGGCGGGCAGGACGGGGAAGACCATGACGACAGTCTGACACCCGCCCCCGGACGCGCCCCGGAGAAGAGCACAATGGAGCCTGACCGTCCGCGCGGTCCGGGCCCGGCCGTCGTCGCGCCCCGTCCCGCCGGCCCGCCGCCGCCCCTCTGGAGGAATCCGTGCTCTCCGTCACCGACCTGCGCCCACTCGACACCGCCACCGCGGACCTGTCCCGCATCATCCCGCGGGCGAACGTGGACGTGTCCTCCGTGGTGCCGGTGGTCGCCCCGATCATCGAGCGGGTCCGCCACGGCGGCGAGCAGACCCTGCTGGAGCTGGCCGAGCGGTTCGACGGTGTCCGTCCGCCGGCCCTGCGCGTGCCCGCGGAGGCGCTCGAGGCCGCCCTGGCCGGGCTCGACCCGCGGGTGCGCGCCGCCCTGGAGGAGTCGATCCGCCGGGCCCGGCTCGTGCACGACGCCCAGCACCCCCAGGACTCCACGGTCGAGCTCGGCGAGGGCGCCGTCGTGGAGAACCACTGGATCCCCGTGGGCCGCGTGGGCCTGTACGTGCCCGGCGGCCGCGCCGTGTACCCCTCCTCGGTGGTGATGAACGTGGTGCCCGCGCAGGCGGCCGGCGTGGGGAGCCTCGCGGTGACCTCGCCCCCGCAGCGGGACCACGGCGGCCTGCCCCACCCCACCGTGCTCGCCGCGTGCGCGCTGCTGGGCGTGGACGAGGTCTACGCGGCCGGCGGCGCCCAGGCCGTGGCCATGCTGGCGCACGGCGTCCAGGACGACGACGGCGGGTGGCTCTGCGCGCCCGTCGACCTGGTGACGGGGCCCGGCAACGTGTACGTGGCCGCCGCGAAGCGCGCCCTGCAGGGCGTGATCGGCGTGGACGCCGAGGCCGGGCCGAGCGAGATCGCCGTGATCGCGGACGGCACCGCCCGCGCCGACTGGGTGGCCGCGGACCTGATCAGCCAGTCCGAGCACGACCCGCTGGCCGCCTCCGTGCTCATCACGGACTCCGAGGACCTGCTCCGGGACGTGCTGGCGGCGATCGAGGCGCAGGTGCCCGGGGCGTTCCACGAGGACCAGATCCGCGAGGCCCTCACCGGCCCCCAGTCCGGCGTGCTGCTGGTGCGGGACATGGACCAGGCCGTGGAGGTCTCCGACCGCTACGCCACCGAGCACCTCGAGATCCAGACGCGCGACCCCGAGGCCCTCGTGGGGCGCATCCGCAACGCCGGCGCCGTGTTCGTGGGCCCGTACGCCCCCGTGCCGCTGGGCGACTACTCGGCCGGGTCCAACCACGTGCTCCCCACCTCGGGGACGGCCCGGCACTCCTCCGGTCTGAACACCGTGACGTTCCTGCGCCTGCAGCAGCGCATCCGCTACACGGAGACCGGGCTCGAGGAGGTCGCGGACGAGATCGGCGTGCTGGCCGAGGACGAGCGCCTGCCCGCGCACGGCGCCGCGATCCGCGCCCGCTTCGCGTGAGGGGGCGGGCGTGAGCGGCGTCCGCATCGACGCGTGGCTGTGGGCCGTGCGGCTGTACAAGACCCGGTCGGCGGCCACGGCGGCCGTGCGCGCAGGCCACGTGCGCATCGACGGCGAGCGCGTGAAGGCGGCGACGCCCGTCGTCGTCGGGAACCGGGTGCGGGTGCGCCAGGACGGACGCGAGCGGATCCTCGAGGTCACGGGGCTGATCGCCAAGCGGGTGGGTGCCCCCGTGGCCCGGCAGCAGTACGTGGACCACTCCCCGCCGCCCGTGCCGCGTGAGCTGCTCGCGGTGCCGTACCGCGAGCGGGGCGCGGGCCGGCCCACCAAACGGGACCGCCGGCAGCTGGACGCGCTGCGCGGCCGCGACCGACGCTGAGCGACTCAGTCCTCCCCGCGCCGTCATCCGCCGTCGTGATGGCAGCCTCATGCGGAGGGTGCGGTCAGCACCATCCGGAACGGCTTGTCGTTGTCCACCGTGACGGTGAACGTCATCGGCCCCGCCTCATCCACGGGGGGAGTCGCCGCCGACCAGCCGCCACACAGCGCCTCCGACCCGGCCATCCAGGTCTTCGTTCCCCCGCCACCCCGTGAGGTCAGGATCTCCGTCTCACCGGTGGCATCCGAAGGACACAGCACGATGACCCGAAGGACCGCACCCTGTTGAGCGTCCACGGTGATCTGCTGTGTGCCCGTCCCGACCGCCTCCTCCAGGACGGACTCCTTCTCCGGGTCGAGATAGCCCGCATCCGGATGCCGGCGCGTGTACTCGACCAACGTCATCCCGTCCTCCTCGAACAGCGCGGCGGGGAGTGCTTCTTCACCGGCGGGTGACGACGCGGACGAACCGGTGGCGGAGGCCGACCGGGTTGCCGAGGGGGCCGCTGACGTCACGGTGACGGAGGACGCCGCAGCGGTGGATGCATCCGCGGTGGAGGAGACGCTGCCCGGGGAAGCGGAGCATCCCGAGATGGCGATACCGAGGAGAGCCGCGACGACCACGGCGGCCGACAATGCCGCACGCTTCTTCTCGATGTCCATCCGCATGATCCGATCCCTCTCAGAGAACCGACTGCGGGGCCGCGGGCTGCGGTCTCGAGCCCCCCTCTCGAGTGGCTTGATCCTGGCTGGCGATGCGCGGTGTGTCAAGCATCACATCGGGCAGCTCGGATGACGCCGCGCGACCGCCGCGCTTTGACCACCCCACGGACCCCTCCGTAGGCTGACCCCAGAATCACGAGTTCCCGTCATTCACGGCCCTGGCCGGCGGGACGGCAACCCTCTCACGCAGTAGTGGGGTGCTCCAGGTGATGATTCGGCCCCTCGGACACCCCGACGGGCAAGTACCGCGCCTCCGCGGATCCGGGCGATCCGCGTTCCCGCCTTCTGCGGAGCCGCGCCAGTCATCGGAAGAGGACGCGCGCCATGACCCTGACCCACGAACCCCACACCGCCACGTGGGACACCGACCTGTCCCTCGGCAACCTCCGCTCCGGCCTCTCGGCCTTCCCCACCGGGGTCGTCGCGCTGGCAGGCCTCGCCGACGGCGTCCCCGAGGTGATGGTCTCCTCCTCCTTCGGCGTGGGCATCTCCTGGGAGCCGGCCCTCGTGTCCTTCTCCGCGCAGAACAGCTCCCGCACCTGGCCGCGCCTGCGCCGGGCCGGGGCGATCGGCGTCTCCCTGCTCGCGGCGGACCAGACGCCGCTGTGCCGCCAGCTGGCCTCCCGCGAGGGCGACCGCTTCGCCGGTCTCGACGTGCACCGCAGCCCGCACGACGCCCTGCTGATCGGGGGCTCCTCGCTCTGGCTCGAGACGCGGGTGCACGCCGAGGTCCCGGCGGGCGACCACACGGTGGTGCTGCTGGAGGTGACGGCCTTCGCGGATCACACGGACGCCGCTCCCCCGGCCGCCCTGCACCGCAACCTCTTCCACGGCCTGCGCGCGCTCTGAGCGAACTCCAGGTGAACAATCGGGCCCCTGGTTCCCGGTCGGCGAGATCCGTGCAATGATGGAGCCTGAAGTTGATCAAGCTGTATCCCGCCATCTTCACTGCTCGTCAGCCCGGCATCGCCGGCGTCGATGAGTGTTGGGCAAGCGGTTCAGTCTCGCCGCTTCACCCGCGTCCCACATCCGGGCCGCGGTCCAACACCGCCACCGCACCGCGGGGGCACATCGAAAGGACACCATCATGGCTGTCGGTACTGTCAAGTGGTTCAACGCTGAGAAGGGCTACGGCTTCATCGCCCCCGAGGACAACTCCGCGGACGTGTTCGTGCACTTCTCCGCCATCCAGGGCAACGGCTTCAAGGAGCTCCAGGAGAACGACCGCGTCGAGTTCGAGACCCAGGACGGCCCCAAGGGCCTCCAGGCCGCCAACGTGACGAAGCTCTGATCTTCGCCTGACGCACGGCTTCCGACGCCCCCGGTCCACACGGACCGGGGGCGTCGTCGTGTGTCAGGCGTCCACGCCCCGCCGCGCACTGCGCCGCACTCCGCCGTACGCCCGTTCGACCGCGGCGCTGCGACATCACCGCAGGGCTGCACTGCGGTGATGTCGCTGAGGCGCGGTCCTCCGGGGTGGGCCTCGTCCTGGCCCTGCGCGTCAGGCCGCGCCCCGCCGACCCACGTGGCGACGCAACAGCAGCACCACGCCCAGGGCCAGCAGATACCCGGCCGCGACGACCGCGAAGCCGGCCCGGTAGTCGCCCGTGACGTCGCGCAGCAGGCCCATCAGCAGCGGGCCCAGGGCGAAGCCGGCGTACATGCCCATCGAGTTCGCCCCGGTCGCACGGCCCAGCCGCTCGGCCGGCACCTCGCTCAACAGGCCCGCGTTGATCACCACGTTGGCGCCCAGCACCGTCAGTCCGTGCACCGCGGCGCCCACCCACAGCAGGACCGGCAGATCCAGCAGGTCCGCTGCGAGGAACACCAGGACGCCGGCCACGGCACCCAGGCAGATCACGGTCAGCAGGGTGGTGGGCCGGTCTCCGGAGCTCATCCGCCGGCTCCACCCGATCCGGGAGAGCACCCCCACCACCCCGGACACGGCCGCCGCGGCACCGCCGGCCACGAGCGTCATCCCCAGCGTCTCGACCGCGAACAGCGGCAGGTACGTGTTCGTGGCCTGCATGCCCAGGCCGGTGAGGAACGCGATCGCCGCGAAGAACCAGACCGTGGCCGGCAGGGGCGAGGTGTCCCGCCGTCGTCGTCCGCCGACGGGGCCGGTGGCCGGCGGCGGCGCCCCGGGCAGCGGCGGGGCGGCGACCAGCGCGAGCACCCAGAGCGCCCCGATGAGCACCGCGGCCCCCAGCGCGGCGCCCGTCCAGCCGAGGGCGAGGGACGCGGCCGGGAAGAACAGGCCGCCGACCAGCTGGGCCGCCTGCACGCCGGACTGCTTCACCCCGACCCACCCGATGCGCCTCTCCGGCGGCACCACGGTCCGGATGATCCGGTTCGTGGTGGGGTTGGAGATGGCCTGCGTGACGCCCGCGACGGCGGCCGCCGCGTACAGCACGGGCAGGGACGGGGCGACGGCGCCGAGCACGAGCGCCGCGGCGGTGCCGCCGAAGATGATGCTCAGCTGTGCGCGGGCGGACAGGCGGTCGGCGGCCCGGCCGAGGCCGAGCGAGGTGACGGCGGCCGCCGCGAACACGACCGTCATCACGGTGCCGAGCTGGCCCGAGGTGACGTCGAGCCGCTCCATCACGACCGTGGAGGAGGCGGAGACGCCGTAGTTGAACAGGGGCCCGGCGCCCATCGCCGCCAGCAGCACCCACAGCAGGGCCGCGGAGGGGCGGCGAGCGGCGGGGGCGGGCAGGGTCACGGCCCCAGGCTACGACCCCTCACGCGACGAGGCGGGAAATCTATCTCATGGGCGCCCGGGGGCGTCGTGTGAGGTGGATTTCCCGCCTCGAAAGCGGGGGTGACTGCGGGGGTGGGTCAGCCGACGCGGCCCTCGCCGCGGTGCTCGCCCTCGACGCGGCCGGTGGTCCCCCGCTGGGTGACCTCCTCGCCGTCCTGGCGCTCGGGCCGCTCGCCGGCCTCCGCCGGCAGGCCCTCGTTCTCGTCGGTGGGCGTCTCGCCGGCGGTGGCGGCGGGTGCCGGATCCTGCGGGGCCCGACGACGGCCGCCGTGCGGGGACAGCGACTCACCCTCACCCAACGAGCTGACGCGCGGCATCGGCGACGTCGTCAGCGGCACGGACTCGGTCTGCCGGGCGTCGACGAGCGTGGAGCCCGTCCCGGAGATGGGGGAGCCCTGCACGGGGGCGCCGGCCGCCTTGCGGCCCGGGATCAGCAGCTCGGAGCGCCACTGGGGGTCGCGCTCGGTGAGGTAGTCCACGCGGGCGTGCTCGCCGAAGTGGTCCGCGTCCGCCTCCTCCCAGTCCATGGCCCAGCCGGCGGGCGGGTCGTTGAGCAGCTCGTCCGTGCGCAGCCAGTGGTAGATGGACGCGTACGAGCGGGTGCTCAGGTGGTCCACGCGGCGGCGCAGCATGCGGGTGTTCAGCTGGGACGGATGCGTCAGGCCCATGGACGCCATGATCTGCACGGCCTCGCGCACGGTCAGGCGGTGGTAGTTGAAGACGCGGTTGCCCTTGTCCTCCACGTCGAGGGCGCGCATCAGACGCGGGTCCTGCGTGGCCACCCCCACGGGGCACTCGTTCGTGTGGCACTTCTGCGCCTGGATGCACCCGGTGGCCATCATCATCGCGCGGGCGGACATGGTGAAGTCCGCGCCCTGGATCAGACGCTTGACGATGTCCGAACCGGTGGCGACCTTGCCGGCCGCGCCGAGCTTGATCATGTGGCGCAGACCGGTGCCCACGAGCGCGTTGTGCACGAGCATGAGGCCCTCGGTCAGCGGGGTGCCCACGCGGTCCGAATACTCGAGCGGGGCGGCGCCGGTGCCGCCCTCGGAGCCGTCCACGATGATGAAGTCGGGGGCGATCCGCTCCTCCCAGATGGCCTTGGTCATGGCCAGCACGTCCACGCGGGAGCCCACGCAGAACTTGATGCCGATCGGCTTGCCGTCCGAGAGCTCACGGAGCTGCTCGATGAACTTGACCATCTCGCGCGGGGTGCGGAACGCGGAGTGGGACGCCGGGGACAGGCAGTCCTTGTCCATAGGGATCTCGCGGGCCTCGGCGATCTCGGGGGAGATCTTCTCCTTGGGCAGCATGCCGCCCAGGCCGGGCTTCGCGCCCTGGGAGATCTTGATGGTGATGCCCTTGACCTCGGGCAGCAGCGCCTTCTCGGCGAACTTCTCCGGGCTGAAGGTGCCGTCCTCGTTGCGGCAGCCGAAGTAGCCGGAGCCGATCTCCCAGAACAGGTCCGCGCCGTTGCCGCGGTGGTACTTGGTGAGGCCGCCCTCGCCGGTCTCGTGGATGAACCCGCCCAGGCCGGCGCCCTTGTTCATGGCGATCACGGCGTTGGCGGAGAGGGAGCCGAAGGACATGGACGAGATGTTCATCAGCGAGATGTCCACGGGTCGGCGGCAGTCCGGGCCGCCGATCCGCACCGTGGGGGGCTCCTGCGGCGGGTTGACCGGGGCGGTGGAGTGCAACAGGAACTCGTAGCCGATCTCCGAGGTGTCCCGCTCGGTGCCGAACGCCTTGTGGCTGTCCAGTCCCTTCGCACGGGCGTAGACGATCGAGCGGGTGTCCCGGTCGAACGGCTTGCCGTCGAAGTTGCGCTCGATGAAGTACTGCTGGATCTCGGGGCGGATCGACTCCAGCAGATACCGCATGTGGCCGAGCACGGGGTAGTTGCGGAGGATCGCGTGCCGCTTCTGGGTCATGTCCCACACGGCGAGCACGAGCAGCGCCACCAGGAGCACCGCCAGCACCCACCACGCGCCGCCGCCGATGGCGGCCACCAGCACGACGACGAGCGCGGCCAGCGAGAGGGTCGCGACGATCAGGAGTCTGTTGTTCACCCGACCATCGTGCCCTATATCACTCGAACGTTCATCCTCGCCGCACTGTGTCGAGGTCCCACGTGTGGGGCAGGGGCGTCCGGGCCGACGGCAGGGCCACGCTGCGCCGCCACTCGTGCAGCCACTCCGGCAGCGTTGGCTCCCCCGCGAGGTCGTGGCCGGCCGCCGCCGCGATCGCCCGGACCTCGTCGTTCTCCACGGGGCGGCCGTCCTTCTTGCGCAGGCGCGTGCAGATGTACGCGCGCACCGCGACGTCGCCGTCGACCACGACGCGCTGCTCGAACCACACTGCGCGCTCATCCAGGCCGATCATCCGCGTCTCCACGTCGAACCGCTGCCCCAGGGTCACCGAGCGGCGGAACGCGATCTGCTCGGCCTGCACCACAGGCGTCCAGCCGCGACGGCGGATCTCGTCCCACAGGCCGGTGCGGACCATCGCGTCGAAGCGGCCGAGGTCGAACAGCCCGAAGTACTGGCCGTTGTTGACGTGCAGGGCCATGTCCACGTCCGTGGGCAGGGCGCGCATCGGCAGCGTCGTCGGCTCCCAGAGTCCGGCGCGCGGGCGGCGACGCGCGCGGGCGACGACCCAGATCGTGCGGGGGATCAGATGCATCGGATGTTCCTCCTCGGGGTCACAGGACCCCCTCGGTCAGATGGTCCGGCGTGCCGAACCGGTGGGCGGTCACGGACACGGCCTGTTCGTGCAGGAACGGCAGCAGCTCCAC
This sequence comes from Micrococcus sp. iso_239, assembly GCF_056173395.1. Classification (NCBI taxonomy): domain Bacteria; kingdom Bacillati; phylum Actinomycetota; class Actinomycetes; order Micrococcales; family Micrococcaceae; genus Micrococcus; species Micrococcus sp. iso_239. Next base: position 2,118,014 of record NZ_CM149672.1, read on the forward strand.
CTCGCCGGCGCTCACCACGGGGCCAGCGTAGACCGCCACGTTGGGGGTGTCGCCGAGCGCCGCGTGGAGCGCGCTCCGCGCCGCCTCGGCCGCCTCCCGGTCGCCGGCCCAGTCGGCGACGAGCCGGATCCGTGCGTCGCCGCCGCCCTCCGCTGCGGGCGGGATGAGGGCCAGCCGCCGGGCGCGGTCGTGGAACGCGGCGTCGTCCTCGACGACGACGTCCACCGGCGCGGACGTGCCGGCACCCTCCGTGCGGACGGACCGGACCAGCTCCTCCACCCGGCCGCGCACGGCCTCGGCCGAGAGCCCGTCCGCGTCGGGCCCCTCCGCGGTGGGGGTCGGGCGCAGGCTCACGGTCATGGGCGCCCCGGCGCGCAGGCCGGCGGAGACGATGCGCAGCAGGTGGTCGGCGGGCCCCGAGTGCCGGCGCACGAGGACCGGGGTGGGGACGTGACGCAGCACGTTCCGCTCGGCCTCGAGCGCGGAGACGTCCGTGGCCACCCCGAACACGGTGGTCCACGCGTGGGTGTCGAGGGCGCGGGCGGTCTCGAGCCAGGATGCGCCCGCACCGTCGGCCTCGGCCCCGGGCCGTCCCTCTCCCCCGGCCCACGTGGGCGCGTCCTCCCAGTCCACGAGGCCATGCAGGTAGTGCGGCCCGCCGGCCTTCGTGGTGGGGCCGACGACGGAACGCTTCCAGCCGCCGAAGGGCTGGCGGCGCACGATGGCCCCGGTGATGCCGCGGTTCACGTAGAGGTTGCCGGCGCGCACGCCGCGCAGCCACACGTCGATCTCCTCCCGGTCCAGCGAGTGCAGCCCGGAGGTGAGGCCGTAATCCACGGCGTTCACGATCCCGATCGCCTCCTCGAGCGTCTCGGCCGTCATCACGGCCAGCACGGGGCCGAAGTACTCGGTGAGGTGGGCGTCGGCGCCGGGGCGGACGCCGGAGCGGATGCCCGGGCTCCACAGGCGACCCGTCTCGTCCAGCTGCCGCGGACGCAGGGCCCACCGCTCCCCCGGGCCGAGCTCGGTGAGCCCGCGACGCAGCTTCTCGCCGGGGGCCTCGATCACGGGGCCCATCTCGGCGCGCGGGTCCACGGGGTGCGCCACGTGCAGGGACGAGGCCGCGTCCAGCAGCTGCCGGTGGAAGCGCTCGGAGGTGCCCACGGAGCCGACGAGCACCACGAGGGAGGACGCCGAGCACTTCTGGCCGGCGTGACCGAACGCGGACTGGACCACGTCCTTCGTGGCCAGGTCCAGATCCGCGGACGGGGTCACGATCACGGCGTTCTTGCCGGAGGTCTCGGCGAGCAGGTGCAGGTCGGGGCGCATCCCCTTGAACAGCCGTGCGGTGTCCCAGCTGCCGGTGAGGATGAGCCGCTCGACGGCCGGGTCGGTCACGAGCGCCGCGCCGACCTCCGCCTCGTCCTCGTCCGCCAGCGTCACCAGGCGCACGAGGTCCGCGGGGTCGTGCCCGGCGAGCGGGCCGCCGTCGTCGAACAGCCCCGAGTCCCGCAGCCCGGCCACGATCAGCTCCCACGCGACCGCGCCCGTCCGCTCGGACTGCGGGGCCGGCTTGAACACCACGGGCGAGCCGGCGCCGAGCGCGGCAAGGACGCCCCCGACCGGGATGGCCACGGGGAAGTTCCACGGCGGGATCACCAGGGTCAGGCGGACGGGCACGGCGCGGGCGCCCTCCACCGCGTCCAGGCCGCGGGCCAGGCGCGCGTAGTAGTGCGCGAAGTCCACGGCCTCGGAGACCTCGGGGTCGCCCTGGTCCAGGGTCTTGCCGGTCTCGGCGGCGGCCACCTCCAGCAGGCGGGCCCGGCCGGCGTGCAGGGCCCGTCCGACGGCGTCCAGCGCGTCGGCGCGCTCGTGGCCGGTGAGCGCGCCCCAGCGGGCGCCGGGGTCGGCGGTGGCGGCGATGGCGGCACGGGCGTCGTCGGCCGTGGTGGCGCGGTGGGCGCGGACGGTGTCCGTCCCGAGGTCCGAGCCCGGGACGGCCGCGAGGATCCGGCGGGCCCACTCCCGGTTGCCGGGCAGCGCGGGGTCCGTGTCCGGGGTGTTGGCGAAGCCGTCCACGGGGGCGGGGGTCGGCCCGTCCTCCCCGCGGGACCGGTCCTGGAGGCGGTTCGGACGGGTCACGGCCGCGTCCAGGTGGCGCAGCGAGGCGCGGAAGCGCTCCTCCTCGCGGGCGAACAGGTCCGCGTCCGCGTCCAGGTCGAACACGGCGGACATGAAGTTCTCCGGGGAGGCGCCCTCCTCGAGGCGGCGCACGAGGTAGGAGATCGCCACGTCGAACTCCTCGGGCCGCACCACGGGCGTGTAGAGCAGCAGGGCGCCGACGTCGGCCCGGACGGCGGCGGCCTGGCCGGTGGCCATGCCGAGCAGCATCTCGAACTCCACCGCGGCCGGGTCGAGCCCGCGGCGCTCGATCAGCCGGTGGGCCAGGGCGACGTCGAAGAGGTTGTGCCCGGCCACGCCGATGCGCACGTGGGCCAGATGCTCCGGGGTGAGCGCGTAGTTGAGCACGCGCTTGTAGTTGGTGTCCGCCTCCTGCTTCGAGCCCACCGTGGCCAGCGGCCAGCCCGTCAGGGAGGCCTGCATCCGCTCCATGGGCAGGTTGGCGCCCTTGACCACGCGCACCTTGACCGGGGCGCCGCCGGCGGCGACGCGGCGCGCGGCCCACTCCTGCAGGCGCACCATGGCCGCGAGCGCGTCCGGCAGGTAGGCCTGCAGCACGATGCCGGCCTCGTAGTCGCGCAGGCCCGGCTGCTCGAGCAGGGCGGTGAACACGTTGAGCGTGAGGTCGAGGTCGCGGTACTCCTCCATATCCAGGTTGATGAAGGTGTCCCGATCCCGGGCGAGCTCGAACAGCGGGGTGAGCCGCTCGGTGATGTCCGCGACGGCCTCGTCGAACGCGTAGGGCGCGTGCGGGGCGGTGGCGGCGGAGACCTTCACGGACACGTAGTCGACGTCGTCGCGGCGGATCAGCGCGGCGATGCCCTCGAGCCGGCGGTCCGCCTCGCCCTGGCCGAGGATCGCCTCGCCCAGCAGGTTGATGTTCAGCCGGGTGCCCTCGTCGCGCAGGGCCGCGATGGCCTTGCCGAGCTGTCGGTCCCGCGCGTCGACGATCAGGTGGGAGACCATGTGCCGCAGCACGCGGCGGGCCGTGGGGACGGCGATGCGCGGCACGAGCGGGGCGGCGCGGCCGCCGACGCCGAGGACGGCGCGCAGGGCCGGGGGCAGGAAGCCGGGGGCGCGGCCGGCGAGCTCCCGCAGCGCCCGGGCGGCGATCGCGGGGTCCTCGGGGCGGACCACGTGGTCCACGAAGCGCACGATGAAGTCGAGTCCGCCCGACTCCTTCAGGGCGCCCGCCAGCTGGCGGGCCGCGAAGTCGGCCTCGTGGTCCCGGGACTCGGCGAGCCAGCGCCGCACCTGCACGACGGCATCGTCGGCGAGGGCGTGCAGGTCGGCGGGGTCGGGGATCCCGCCGGTCGCGCCGAGGACCCGGTCGAGATCGTCATGGTCCTGGGCGGAGAACATCGCGGTCATGGCCGCACTCTGCACGTGTTCCGGGTCACAGGTCAAACCGCCGCGGCTTCCTGTCAGACGCCTATGCTCGATGGACATCCCCTCGCCGCGCGCCCGCGCGTCGCCGCCGTCTTCCCAGGAGCCCGTCCGCCATGGCCGCCGTCGACCCCGCCCCCACCGACGCGCGGGAGCGCCGGGACCTCGTCGTGCCCGTGCCCGGACCCGAGGACCCGCCCGAGCGGGCCTGGCTCGTCCTGCCCCACCGCCACCCGGTGCCGACGCTGCTGGAGGAGACGCGGGACGCCGTCGTGGGCCTGGCCGAGACGCTCGCCGCCGTGCTGCCGGTCACCGTGCTCGCCCACCCGCGCGACGCCGGGGCGGCGCGGCTGGTGCCCCCGGAGGTGGACCTGCTGCGCGCGCCCGTGGGCTCACCGCTGCTGGGCCGCACCGGGCCGAGCTTCGTCCGCCGCCCCGAGGGCCTGGCCGCCGTCGCCTGGCGCAGCGCCGCGGGACTGACCGGGACCGGGCCGCTCGACGGCGCGGCCGCGACGGCCGTGGCGGAGGCGGCGGGACTGCCGCTGCTCACCCCCCTGCTGTGCGCCCCGCGCGGGGCCTGGGTGACCGACGGCGAGGGGACGGCCGTGGTGGCCGCGGACCCCGTGCTGGACGGGCGGATCAACGGCGCGTGGACCCCCGGCCAGGTGGCCGCCGAGTTCGCCGCCCTGCTGGGGATCACCCGGGTGCTGTGGGTGCCGCCGGCACCGCGGCCGGACACCGGGCCGTGGGGCGGGCCCGGCCACCTGGCCTCGTGGGTGCGGCTGGGGGGCGACGGCGAGGCCGCCGTGCACTGGCGCGGCGACCGGTTCCACCCCGAGCACCCCTACGCGGCGGCGGCGCTGCGCTTCCTGCAGGGCGCCGACGACGCCGGCGGCCGGCCCCTGCGCGTGCGCACGGTGACCGGGGCGGCGCAGCCCGCCGAGTACGACCCGGCCGAGCGGGGCCCCCGCTCCCTCCTGGACACGCTGCCGCTGGGCGCGGCGGTGCTGCGGCCGGCGTTCGAGGACGCCGCGGGCGAGGAGGCCGCGGCCGCCGCGTGCGCGGCACTGCACCCGGGGCTGCCCCAGCTGTCGTTCCCCGCCCCGCCGCTGCTGCGGCTGGCCGGCGCGCTCAACGACCTGGTGCTGCTCCAGCCCCGCCCGTGACCTCCTCCGTCGCGGGGCCGTCGTCGTCCCCGCCGTCCGCGGGGGCGCGGTCCTCATCTCCCCCGTGCGCGTCGGAGCGCCAGGCCGCCGGGCGCAGCCGTTCCAGGAGCGAGGACTGACGGCGCTCCATCCCCTTCAGGTCCGAGGCGATGAGCGCATTGATCCAGCGGGCGTTCGGGTCGGCGTCGATCAGCACGGCCTTGGCCAGCAGCGTGCAGGGCAGCGCGAGGATGGCGCCGAGCGGGCCGAGGACCCAGGCCCAGAAGAGCAGGGAGAGGAAGCTGACGGTGGGGATCACGCCGATCGCGTCGCCGGCCACCTTGGGCTGGATCACGGACTGCAGCACGAAGTTCAGCACCGAGTAGCTGACCACCACCCACAGGAAGTCGGACCAGCCGCCCGCCGCCAGGCCCAGGACGGCCGGCGGCAGCAGGCCGATGATGAAGCCGATGTTCGGGATGTAGTTGGTGAGGAAGCTGAGCACGCCCCACACGAGCGCGAGCGGCACGCCGATCAGCATGAGGGCAATCACGTCCAGCACCGCCACGATCAGGCCGAACACCGTGGTGACCACCCAGTAGCGGCGCACGCCCTGGGCGAACTCGACCAGGGCGTGGCCGAACTCGTGGCGGGCGGTGCTGAGCAGGCGGACGCGGCGTTCGACGTCCATCGAGTCCATCGCGAGGAAGAACATGCCCATGATCACGGTGACGAGCAGGCCGAAGACCGCGTAGACGTTCGTGGCGATCTTCGTGATGGCGCTGACGGCCGTCCCGGTGACGGCACTCATGTCGATCGAGGCCAGCTGCTGGGACACCATGTCCGGGGTCACGCCGCGCTCGTTGAGCCAGTGCGAGACGTCCAGGACGATCTGCTGGAAGCGGTCCGCGTACTTCGGCAGCTCCGCCACCAGCTCGAGGCCGGACCACACCATCATGCCCCCGAACACGGCCATCACCGCGACGACCAGCAGGACGGTGGTGGCGGCCCCGAGCACGGGGTGCAGGCCCCGGCGGATGAGCCAGGCCTGCAGGGGGTAGGCCACGATCACGAGGTTCAGCCCCAGGAAGACGGGCGCCGCGATGGAGGCGATCCCCTGGAAGAACTGCACCACCAGCACCAGGCCCGCGAGCGTCAGGACGATCACCAGCATGCGCGGCCACATGCGGTGGGGGCGGCGGATGTCCCAGTCGGAGGCGGGGCTGGACGAGGCGGGCGGCGGGGTCACCCCCGCGGGCTGTGCGGCGCTCACGCGGGCAGTCTATGCGCGGGCCGGACGGGGTAGGGTCGGGACCAGTCCACATCGACAGGGGAGCGCCCGCGCGGCGCTGAGAGTGCGGTCCGCCGCAGACCCTCGAACCTGCTCCGGTCCGCACCGGCGAAGGAAGTCGAGTCTCCCGGTCGACGTCGTCCCGGGATTCCGGTGGCGGCCTCGTCCCGGCCCCTCCGCCGTCCCAGAGGAGAACCGCCATGTCCCGCACCCCGCACCGCGCCCTCGCCGCCCTCTCGGTGGCCGCCCTCGCCCTCACCGGCTGTTCGGTGTCCGGCTCGTCCGGCGACGGGGCGTCGTCGTCCGCCTCCGGCGCCGGCGGCGGCGAGCCGACGACGGTGACGATCATGACGCACGACTCGTTCAACCTGCCCCAGGAGCTCGTCCAGAAGTTCGAGCAGGAGTCCGGCTACACCCTGAAGACCACGGCCCCCGGCGACGCCGGCAGCGTGGTGAACCAGCTCCTGCTGGCCAAGGACGAGCCCACCGTGGACGGCGTCTACGGCGTGGAGGACCACTCGGCGCACCGCCTCGTCCGCGAGGGCGTCGTCGCCGAATACACCCCGCAGGACCTGCCCGCCTCCGCGCAGGACCGGATGGTGGAGGACCGCATGACCCCGGTGGACCAGGGCCAGGTGTGCTTCAACACGGATCCGGCATGGTTCGAGGCCCACGACGTCGAGGCCCCCACCTCGATCGACCAGCTCGACGACCCCGAGTACGCGAAGCTGACGGTCGCCACCTCCCCCGTGGCCTCCTCCCCCGGCCTGGCGCTGCTCGCGGCCACCACGGAGAAGTACGGCGACGACGGCTGGCAGGACTGGTGGCGGGGCCTGATGGAGAACGGGGGCAAGGTCGCCGACAGCTGGTCCGACGCCTACAACTCGGACTTCTCCGGCGGCGAGGGCAAGGGTCGGTTCCCGGTGGTGCTCTCCTACTCCTCCTCCCCCGCGTTCGCCCCCGAGACCGAGGTGATCGAGGACTCCTGCACCCCGCAGGTCGAGTACGCCGGCGTGCTCGAGGGCGCGAAGAACCCCGAGGGCGCGCAGGCGTTCGTGGACTTCATGCTCACCGAGGAGGTCCAGTCCGCCCTGCCCGAGTCGATGTACATGTACCCGATCGACGAGTCGGTGCAGCTGCCCGAGGAGTGGGCGCAGAACGCGCCGCTCGTCGAGGACGCCATCACCCCGGACCCCGCCCGCATCGACGAGCGCCGCGAGGACCTGCTGAAGGAGTGGACCGCCCTGTCCGAGGCCTCCCGGCGCTGATGTCCGCGCTCACCGAGGTCGCGGCCCCCGGCACGGACCTGCCGCGCCGGCGGGCCCGCGGCCGGGGGGACGGGCTCGGCCCGTGGTGGCTGGTGGCCGCCGTCCTGCCGGTCGCCTTCCTGCTCGTCTTCTTCGCGTGGCCCGTGGCGGCCATGCTCTGGCGCGGGATCGGCGGCGACGCCGACGCGTTCACCGGCGCCGTGGACCTCACCGCCTTCGGGGAGACCCTCGCCCGCGAGCGCACGTGGCGCATCCTCGGCCAGACGCTCGGCATGGCCGCCGCCGGCACGGTGGTCTCGGTGGCGCTCGGCCTGCCGACCGCGTTCGTGCTGCACCGGCGTCGCATCCCGGGGCGGGCCGTGCTCCGCGCCCTCGTGCTCGTGCCGTTCGTGCTGCCCACGGTGGTGGTCGGCGTCGCGTTCCGCGCCCTGCTCGCCCCCGGCGGACCGCTCGGCTTCACCGGGCTGGACCAGACGACCACCGCCGTCGTGCTGGCCATGGTCTTCTTCAACGTGTCCGTGGTGGTGCGCCAGGTGGGCGCGCTGTGGAACGCGCTGGACCCGCGCCAGACCGAGGCCGCCCGCACCCTGGGCGCCTCGCCGTGGCGGGCGTTCCGCACCGTGACGCTGCCCCAGCTCGCCCCGGCGATCGCCGCGAGCGCGGCGCTGGTGTTCCTGTTCTGCGCGTCCGCGTTCGGCATCGTCCAGACGCTCGGCCGGCCCGGCTACGGCACGCTCGAGTCGGAGATCTGGGTGCAGACCTCCGTCTACCTGGACCTGCGGACCGCGGCGGTGTTCTCCGTGCTGCAGTTCGCGGTGGTGCTGGCCGCCGTCGTGGTCTCCGGCGTGACGGCGGCGCGCACCCAGCGGGCGCTGCGCCTGCGGGAGACGCCGCCGGCCCGGCTCACGCGTGCGGACGCGGTCCCGGTGGCCGTGATGCTCGCGGTGGTGGCGCTCGTGGTGGCCCCGATCCTCACGCTCGTGGTGCGCTCCTTCCACACCCGCCACGGCTGGGGGCTGGGCAACTACCGGCTGCTGTCCACGAGCGCGGGCAGCGGGTTCGTGGGCGGGTCGACGCCGGCCCAGGCGCTCGAACAGTCCCTGCGGGTGGCCGTGGACGCCACGCTCGTGACGCTCGTGGTGGCCGTGCCGCTGGCGCTGCTGCTGACCCGGCCCTTCCGCTCACGCGCCGCGCTGGCGGCCCAGCGGGCCCTCGACGGCGCCCTGCTCCTGCCGCTCGGGGTGTCCGCGGTGACCGTGGGCTTCGGCTTCGTCGTGTCCCTGCGGGCCGCGTTCCCGGAGCTGGCGGCCTCGGGCGTGCTCGTGCCGCTGGCCCAGGCGGTGGTGGCGCTGCCGCTCGCGGTGCGGGCGCTCGTGCCCGTGCTCGCGGCGGTGGACCCGCGGCTGCGGGAGGCCGCGCGCACCCTCGGGGCGGGCCCGTGGCGGGTGCTGGCCACGGTGGACGGTCCGTTCCTCGCCCGCGGCGTGGGCGTGGCGGCGGGCTTCGCGTTCGCGGTGTCCCTGGGCGAGTTCGGGGCCACGAGCTTCCTGGCGAGCCCGTCCGCGCCCACCCTTCCGGTGCTGATCGCCCGGCTGCTGGGCCGGCCGGGCGCGGACAACTACGGGATGGCGCTCGCGGCGGCCACGGTGCTGGCCGTGCTGAGCGCCGGGATCATGCTGGTGTGCGAGCGGCTGCGCCCCCGGGGCCCGGCCGGGGCGGGAGGTCTCTGATGACGCCGACGACGACGGGGGCCTCCCTCCGGCTGCGGGATGTGGCGATCCGCTACCCGGACGGCTCCACCCCCGTGCGGGGGACGGACCTGGACGTGGCCGCCGGGGAGATCGTGGCGCTCGTGGGCGCCTCCGGCTCGGGCAAGTCCACCATCCTGCGCGGGATCGCCGGGCTCGAGGACGTCGTGGCGGGCACGGTGGAGCTCGACGGGCGGGACGTGGCGGCGGTGCCGACGCACCGCCGGGGCGTGGGGATGGTGTTCCAGGACGGGCAGCTGTTCCCGCACCGGACCGTGGGCCGGAACGTGGCGTACGGCCTCGAGTCCGCCGGCTGGGACCGGGCCCGGCGGCGGGCACGCGTGGCCGAGCTGCTGGACCTGGTGGGCCTGACCGAGCTCACGGACCGGCCCGTGCAGCGACTCTCCGGTGGGCAGGCCCAGCGCGTGGCGCTCGCCCGGTCGCTGGCCCCGGCCCCGCGGGTGCTCCTGCTGGACGAGCCGCTGTCCGCGCTCGACGCGGACCTGCGCCGGCGCCTGGCCGAGGACATCCGGGCGGTGCTGCGGGCGGCGGGGACGACCGGCGTCGTCGTCACCCACGACCTCGCGGAGGCCGCCGTGATGGCCGACCGCACCGTGCGCCTCGGCGCGGGGGGACGCATCGCGGCGGAGGAGGACGGCCCGGCGGTAGCCTCTCAGGCATGACCCCGCCCGCACCCCGCCCCCGGCTGACCGCCCAGGACGTGGTGGACGCCGCCGTCGGGATCCTGCAGGACTTCGGCATGGGCGACCTGTCCATGCGGCGCGTGGCCGGGGTGCTGGGCGTGCAGGCCTCCGCGCTGTACTGGCACGTGCCGGACAAGCAGTCGCTGCTGGCGCGGGTGGCGGACCGGATCGTCGCCGAGGCGGAGGAGACCGTGCGCGCCCGCCGCGTCACGGACCTGGCGGGCCGCGCCGAGGCCGCGGAGGCCGCCCTGCTGCGGCACCGGGACGGGGCGGACGTGGTGCTCTCCGCCCTCGCGCTCGGGCTGGGCGGCCTCGGCCTGCACCGTCTGCTCACCGAGGCGGCGGACACCCCGGAGGACGGGGAGCGGGCCCTGGCGCTGCTGCTGGGCACCGTGTCCCTGCGGCAGCAGCGCGCGCAGGCGCAGGCGCTCGGCGTGCCGACCGGCCCGGACGTGCAGCGGCACCGCACGGACCCGCTCTGACGCCTCGTCCGACGCGGCCGCGCGGGAGGCCGAGGAGAGGAGACCTGCCTCCTCACAGGTGCGCTCGGTAAGGTCGCCCAGAGCAGAACAGGTCGGGACGGGTCGTCCCCTTCGTCCACGGCGATCCCGCCCGACCGCCGCAGGACCAGCATGGCCCGCCGGACCCGGCTCACAGTTCCGGCGCGGTCCCCTTCGACACAGCCGGCGAAGCCATGGGAGCACGGATCAACCACCCGCGGACGGTCGTGGACCGGACGCTGCATCACGACGTCGAGCCCGCACACCCCGCGGCGCTCGTCGACGTGGGCTGGGACTTCCGTGGCCCGGGCGCCAAGGCGGAGGAGCAGCACCGCCCGCTGCGCGTGGTCCGTGCCCGCCGGCCTCGGGGCACCCCGCGGGACCGGAACGGCGTCGACCTCACGCGCACCGGCCCCGTCGTCCCCCGCCCCTCCCCGCCGCGCACCCGGATCCGCCGGGACGGCGTCCGCGTGGTGGCCAGCCCGCTGGCCATGCTGCCCGGCGTGGACCACGGCCCCGCCCTCCGCCTGGACCTGCACCCGACGACGGGGGGCATCGTCTACGTGGCCCGCGAGCTCGAGCTGCGCGAGCTCGGCGACGACGTCCGCGGCCACGTCTACACCGGGATGGTCGGCACGGCGCATCTGAGCGTCTTCTGGTCCACCGTCACCGTCGACCTGCCACCGGAGCGCCCGGTGATCGTGCGGCTGCGCTCGGACCGGGACGCCGAGCTGCTCGCCCTGCTCGAGGTCCTCGCCCCCGTGGACACGCGCGTGGTCTCCTACCGGCTCGACGAGTCCCCCGTGGGCACGCAGCGCTCCAGCTACCTGCTGCCGGACGTGGACCCGGAGACGGTCGCCCAGACGGGCGCGGCCCGGATCCCGCTCGAGGCCATCGAGGCCGCCCAGGAGGAGGAGGACGCGCTGCGCCGCTCCTCCGGCGTCTTCCTCTCCCGCCGCCGCACGGACCGCTTCCTGCGCCGCAACCTGCCCGGGGTGACCCACAGCCTCACGTTCGCGGACGAGGCGGACGTGACGGACGTGTACGTGGACGGCTCCGTGCTGCGCGGCTCCCGCATCGGCGGGGCGGCCGCCGTCGCCGGGCCGAGCATGTGGGCCGTGCAGGCCGTGGCCGGGGCCACGATGCCGCTCGAGGTGGAACTCGAGGCGCTCGTGCTGGGGCACGTGATCTGCGCGTGGGCGGGCACCCCCGGCGGCCGGGTCACCATCCACTCGGACTCGCGCGCCGCGCTGGCCCTGCTCAACGCCGCCCGCCGCGAGCGGCTCACCCTCGGCGGCGCCCGGGGCGAGCGCATCCGCCGCACCCTGCGGCGCCTGCTGGCCGCCGTCGACCTGGCGCAGGCCGCGGACGTCCAGGTGGACACCACGTGGGTCAAGGGCCACGTGGGCGTGCACGGCAACGAACTGGCCGACGACCTCGCCCGGGCCGCCGCCCGCCATGCCAGCGTCGGCACCCCCGAGGGGGACCTGCCCGAGCGGATGGGGCAGCTGATCCAGCTCCGCGTCGAGGACGACGCCGCCGCCGGCTGACCCCGGCCCCCGATTCCCCGTCCTCCGCCCCAGCCTCTAAGGTGGGGCTGTGGAAGCGACAGTGGAACAGATCACAGCGGCCATCTCGGCCCTCAACGACAAGTACTGGTACGTCGTGATGGCGCTGCTCTTCGTGGCCGGGGTGTGGTTCACCATCCGGACCGTGGGCGTGCAGGTGCGCATGCTCCCGGAGATGCTGCGGTCGGTGACGGCCAAGTCCCAGACCGGGTTCGAGAACGACGGCGTGAGCCCGTTCCGCGCCTTCACCATCTCGGCGGCCTCGCGCGTGGGCACCGGCAACGTGGCCGGCGTGGCGATCGCGATCGTGATCGGCGGCCCGGGCGCCGTGTTCTGGATGTGGCTGCTGGCGATCATCGGCGGCGCCACCGCCTTCGTCGAGTCCACGCTGGCCCAGCTGTACAAGCAGAAGGGCGCAGACGGCTACTTCGGCGGCCCCGCGTACTACATCCGCGACGGTCTGGGCGCGAAGTGGCTGGCGGCCGTGTTCGCCGTCGCCATCACCGTGACCTACGGCTTCGTGTTCAACGCCGTGCAGTCCAACTCGATCTCCGAGTCCGTGCAGGCCAACTGGGGCGCGTCCTCCACCACCGCGTGGATCGTGGGCCTGGGCCTGGCCGCCCTCACCGGCCTCGTGATCTTCGGCGGCGTGCGCCGGCTCTCGGCCGTGACCAACGTGCTGGTCCCCGTGATGGCCACGTTCTACATCTTCCTGGCCCTGATCGTGATGGTCGTCAACATCACCGAGGTCCCGGGCATGATCGCGCTGATCGTGGGCCACGCCTTCGGCCTGCGCGAGGTCGCGGGCGCCGCCGTCGGCATGACGATGGTGATGCAGGGCGTGCGCCGCGGCATGTTCTCCAACGAGGCCGGCATGGGCTCCGCCCCGAACGCCGCCGCCACCGCGGCCGTCTCCCACCCGGCCAAGCAGGGCTTCGTGCAGTCCCTGGGCGTCTACTTCGACACCCTGATCGTGTGCTCGGCCACCGCGTTCGTCATCCTGCTCTCCAACCCGGCCTACGGACGCGGGGAGGCGCTCGGCATGCAGGTGACCCAGGGTGCGCTCCAGCAGGCCGTGGGCGCGTGGGCCGGCCCGGCGCTGACCGTCATCATCTTCTTCCTGGCCTGGTCCTCCGTGCTGGGCAACACCTACTACGGCGAGGCCAACATCCGGTACCTGGCCGGCCGCCACGCGGGTCGGGCCATCACCGTGTTCCGCGTGCTCGTGCTGGTGTGCGTGGTCGGCGGCGCGCTGGGCTCCGTGGCGCTGGTGTGGAACCTCGCGGACACGTTCGCGGCCCTCATGGCGACCATCAACCTCGTGGCGATCATCCCGCTGGGCGGGCTGGCCGTGAAGCTGCTCCGGGACTACGAGCGCAAGCTCAAGGCGGGCATGGATCCGGGCTTCCACCTCTCCGACCTGCCCGAGGCGCGGAACGTGGCCCTCTGGCGGGACGAGCCGAAGACCTCCCCGCTCCAGGACTGACGCCCCTCCCTCCCCCGCGTTTCGAGGCGGGATATCGACCCCATCCGGCTGCCGCGGGCGGCCGTGGGGTGGATATCCCGCCTCGATGCGTGAGGAGGCCCGGTCTGGACACCGCGCGGGGGCCGGCGCCTAGGTTGAGGCGCACCCGACCGGCCACGCCCGAGCGGCCGGCACGACGTCCGAGGAGGACACCATGGGCATCCTCTCCAGCCTCACCCGCACTCTCGGCGGCGGCCGCCGCGCCAGCCGACCCACCATCGGTGCGCACGTCGGCCGGCCCCCCGGCTTCGGCCGGCAGGCCCGCTCTCAGCGACGCCGCTCCAGCGGCCTGGGCGGTGCCCTCCTGGGCACGCTCGGCGGTCTGGCGCTGCGTGAGCTCTCGCGCCGCGGCGCCGGGGGCACGACGCGCGGGCGCAGCTCCGGTGCGTACCGCGGCGGCTTCGGGCCCTCGGCCCGGTCCACGGGCAGCCTCGGCACCGGCCTGCTGGGCGGGCTGCTCGGCGGGGCCCTCGCCTCCCGCGGCCGGTCCGGTGCCGCCAGCCGACGCACGGCGGGCGGACGCCGGACCGTGGGCGGCGGCTTCTGACCGCTGCGCGGGCGCGGAGTCGCCGCTGAACACCATCACCGCGGAGCGGACACGGCACGGGGCGGGCACCGACGGATCGGTGCCCGCCCCGTGGTCGTGGTGGGCCGGTGGCGTGCCCCAGGCGTCTGCGTCCCGGCTCAGCCGAGGCCGGCGACGCGGCCCAGGATGAACAGCAGGACGCCGATGACCACGAGGGCGATGATCAGCCCGAGCACGATCTTGCCCGCCGAGCGCTCGCCGGTCTGCTCCACGTCCATGCCCGGGTTGTCCGGGCCGACGCCCGCACCCTCGGCTGGGGGCGTGTCGCCGTCGAACGCGACGCCGGAGGTCTCGTCCGTCGCCTCGCGTGCGCGCCGGGCGTCCTGGGGGTCGGGGGTGTGCGGGGTGGCCATGGCCGGCTCCTCTCGTCTCAGCGGCACGGGTGCGCGCCGCTGGCCCTCACGGTAGGCCCGGGGCAGGGGGTCCTGACCAGGGCGAGGCGACGCCCGCCCCAGCGCTTTCGTGGCGGAAACGGCGCGCCCCGAGCCGCTTTCGTTGACGAAACGGCGCCCTCCGCCACGCCCGCGCCGCCGCGACGGATCCCGTCACACTCTTGATCGTTGGACGTCCAAGCAATAGCGTGATCGGCGTCACGTTCCCGCCGTCCGGAGGAGCCCCCATGCCCGAGGCCTACATCATCGACGCCGTCCGCACCCCCGTGGGTCGCCGAGGGAAGGGGCTCGCCGGCGTGCATCCCCTCGATCTGGCGGCCGCGCCGCTGCGCGAGCTCGTTGCCCGCCAGAACATCGACTCGGCCGAGTACGACGAGGTCATCCTCGGCTGCATCGACCAGCTCGGCCCGCAGGCCATGGACGTGGCGCGCAACGCCTGGCTCGCGGCCGGGCTCTCCGAGGACGTCCCCGGCACCACGGTCGAACGCCAGTGCGGCTCCGGCCAGCAGGCGGTCCACTACGCCGCGCAGGCCGTCATGAGCGGGACGGCGGACCTCGTCGTCGCCGGTGGCGTGCAGTCCATGAGCGCGATCCCGCTCTCCCGGTCCAACACGGCCGCCCGCGAGCTCGGCTTCCCCGACCCGTTCACCGGCTCCGAGTCCTGGGCCGCCCGCTACGGGGACGAGGAGATCTCCCAGTTCCGCGGGGCCGAGATGATGGCCCGGCACTGGAACCTGGACCGGGACACCCTGGAGGAGTTCGCGGTGCGCTCCCACGAGCGCGCGCTCGCCGCGCAGACCGACGGTCGCTTCGACCGCGAGATCCTGCCCGTCGCCGGCCTCACCGCGGACGAGGGGCCGCGCACCCCGGACGCCGCGAAGATCGCCTCGCTCGACCCGATCGTCCCCGGCGGGCTGCACACCGCCGCCACCGCCTCCCAGATGTCCGACGGCGCGGCCGCCCTCCTGCTCGCCTCCGAGGAGGCCGTGCGCCGCCACGGCCTCACCCCGCGAGCCCGCATCCACCACCTCTCCGCCCGCGGCGCCGACCCCGTCATGATGCTCTCCGCCCCGATCCCGGCGACGGCGTACGCGCTCGACCGCATGGGCCTGACCATCGACGACATGGACCTCGTGGAGATCAACGAGGCGTTCGCCGCCGTCGTGCTGGCCTGGCTGACCGAGACCGGCGCGGACCCGGCGAAGGTCAACGTCAACGGCGGGGCGATCGCCCTGGGCCACCCCATCGGCGCCACCGGCGCCCGCCTGATGACCTCGCTGCTGCACGAGCTCGAGCGCAGCGGCGGCCGCTATGGCCTGCAGACCATGTGCGAGGGCGGCGGCCAGGCCAACGTCACCGTGATCGAGCGTCTCTGACCCATCCCCCGGAGGTTTCCATGCCAGGCCAGATCACCCACCCCACCGACGCCGGCCACCTCTCCCCCGCCCCGGAGGACACGATCGGCCGCGTGTTCGCACGCGCGGTCGCCCGTTCCCCGCAGGCCGTCGCCCTGCGCTTCGAGGACCGCGACTGGACCTACGCCCAGCTCCGGGACGGAGCGCACCGCGTGGCCCGCCGCCTCCAGGACACCGGCCTGCCGGCCGGCACCCGGGTGGCCGCCTATGCCACCAACTCGGACGCCTACGCGCTGCTCTTCCTCGCCTGCGTCACGGCCGGCTACGTGCACGTGCCCGTGAACTTCGCGCTCAAGGGCGGCGAGCTCGCCCACGCCCTCGAGGACTCCGGCGCGGAGCTGCTCGTGGCCGACGCCGGCATGCTCGAGCGGGTCGACCAGGTCCGGGCCGAGGGCCGCGCGTCGGCTCTGCGGCACGTGTGGACCATGCTCCCCGCCGGCCACGCCGAGCCCTCCGTGCTGGAGACCGCCCGGGACGAGACGTTGGACGCCGCCGCCCCGGAGGCGGAGGTGTCGGCCACCGACCTGGCCCAGCTGCTCTACACCTCCGGCACCACCTCCACCCCCAAGGGCGCCATGATGTCCCACCGGGCGCTCGTGGCGGAGTACCTCTCCTCGATCATCGCGCTGGACTTCACGGCCGAGGACCGCCCCCTGGTGGCCATGCCGCTGTACCACTCGGCCGCGATGCACGTGTTCCTGCTCCCCTACCTGAGCCTCGGCGCCACGGTGCGCCTGCTGGCCGCCCCGGACATCCCCCGGATGCTCGAGCTCGTGGAGACCGAGCACATCGGCTCCCTGTTCCTGGCGCCCACCGTCTGGGTGCCGCTGGCGAACCATCCGGACCTGGCCACGCGTGACCTCTCCTCGCTGCACAAGGCCCAGTACGGGGCCTCGATCATGCCGGTGACCGTGCTGCAGCGCCTCCGTCAGAGTCAGCCGGGCATCGGCTTCTACAACTGCTTCGGCCAGTCCGAGCTGGGCCCGCTGTGCACCGTGCTGCGCCCCGAGGAGCACGACGCGCGGCCGGCCTCGTGCGGCCGCCCCGTGTTCCACGTGGAGGCGCGGGTGATGACGGCCGACGGCGCCCCCGCCGCGCCCGGCGAGCCCGGCGAGATCCAGTACCGTTCGCCGCAGCTGCTCTCCGGCTACTGGAACCGCCCGGATGCCACCGCGGACGCGTTCACCGACGACGGCTGGTTCCGCTCCGGCGACCAGGTCACCCAGGACGCGGCCGGCTACATCCAGGTGGTGGACCGCATCAAGGACGTCATCAACACGGGCGGCGTGCTGGTCGCCCCGCGCGAGGTCGAGGACGCGATCTACGAGCTCGACGAGGTGGCCGAGGTCGCCGTCATCGGCCTGCCGGACGAGCGGTGGATCGAGGCGGTGACCGCCGTCATCGTGCTCAAGGAGGGCGCCGAGCTGACCGCGGAGACCGTGCGCACCCACGTGAAGGAGCGCCTGGCAGGCTTCAAGGTGCCCAAGCGCGTGGACTTCGTGGCGGAGCTGCCGCGGAACCAGTCGGGCAAGCTGCTCAAGCGCGCGCTGCGCGCCGAGCGGACGCAGGAGGCCCGGTGACGCGCAGGCAGAAGCCGACCTACGACGTCGTCACGCCCCTGGACGTCGACTACCTGGACGCGTTCGGGGAGGCGACGGAGGAGGACCGCGCGCACTGGGACCGCGCCCGTGCCTACGGCCGGGAGGTGCTCGAGCGGATCGACGGGCACCGGGACCGGGCGGAGTACCCGTTGGACCTGGTGGCGCGGGCGGGCGAGCTCGACCTGCTCACCGACGGGCTGGAGGTGCCGGGGCACGCGGTGATGTCGCCGTTGGCCGCGGGCCTGGTGGCGATGGAGATCTCCCGCGCGGACGGGTCGATGGCGGCCGCGGCGGCGGTGCAGGGCGGGCTCGTGCTGCGCGCCCTGGTGCACTGCGCGAGCCCGGAGCAGAAGGAGCGGTACCTCGAGCCGGTGGCGCGCGGCACGCTGCCGGGCGGGTTCGCGCTCACGGAGCCGCTGCACGGTTCGGACTCGGTGTCCCTCGAGACGTCCGCGCGGCCCGACGGCGCCGGCGGCTGGGTGCTGAACGGCGCCAAGAAGTGGATCGGCAACGGGGCCGCCGGGGGCATCACGATCGTGTGGGCGCGCGACACCGAGGACGGCCAGGTCAAGGGGTTCGTGGTGGAGCAGTCCACGCCCGGCTACGAGGCCGAGGTGATCACGGGCAAGGGCGCGCTGCGGGCCATCCACCAGGCGGAGATCACGCTGACCGACGTGCGGGTCGGCGACGACGCCCGGCTGCCGGACGTGGCGACGTTCAAGGACGCCGCGCGCGTGCTGGTGGCCACCCGCGTGAACGTGGGCTGGTCCGCGCTGGGCCACGCGACCGCCATGTTCGAGGCCGCACTCGCGTACGCCCGGCAGCGCGAGCAGTTCGGCAAGCCGCTGGGAGCGCACCAGATGGTGCAGGAACGGCTCGCGCAGATGCTGGACGAGGTGACCGCGATGCAAACCCGCTGCGTGGCCGTGGCCCGCCTGCAGGCGGCGGGGCGGCTGCGCGACGAGCAGGCGTCCCTGCTGAAGTACGCCTGCACGCGGGGCGCGCGGCGGGTGGCGCAGATCGCCCGCGACATGCTCGGCGGCAACGGCATCCTCCTTGAGCACCGGGTGATGCGGCACTTCGCCGACGTCGAGGCGCTGCACACCTACGAGGGCACCGAGTCCGTGCAGGCGTTGATCCTCGGCCGGGACCTGACCGGGATGAGCGCGTTCGCGTGAGCGCCTCCCTCAGGGCGCGGAGACGACCCCCACGCCCACCCGGGGCAGGCTGCGGTCCACGACCAGCTCCAGCCGACGTTCGTGGAACCGTGCGCCGAGCAGCTCCTCGAGGTCCTCGACGAGGTGCACCGTGATGGTCTCGATGACCGCCGCGGTGTCCTCTCCGTCCCGCAGGATGCAGTCCACCTCCAGCTCCGGGGCGGAGGGGGTGCCGGTGATGGCGAACCTCGCCTCGGCGACCTCGGGGAACACGGTGACGGCCCGCGCGGCACTCATGGCCAGGCGGGCGCAGCGCTGACGGAAGGCGGCGGGCTGGGGCGCCGGGGACTCGAGGACGGGCGGGACGGCGGACAGGGTCCGCCCCATGGCCTGGGGGGCCTCCAGCGTTGCTGTCATGACATTCCTCTCGCCGCGGCCCGGGCGCCCCCTCACAGAGATCGCCGTGACCTGGATAATGTTAGTGTAACTATGCGTTAGGAAGACTAACCAAATTTTCGGGGTGACGTGAATAGGGAGGTTCAAGAGCGCATGGGTGAGGAGCACACCACGCTGACCAGCACGGATGGCGAACCGACGTCGGGCTACTGGTACACCCGCGGCGCCCGCGAGATCGAACCTGTGGACGTGCTCAACCTGCTGCGACGCTACCGGGAGGCCGAACGGCGCATGCGCGCCCGCACCCGGGACAGCATGGGGATGGGAGAGACCCACCTGTCAGCCCTGCGTTACCTGCTGCGGGCCGACCGACGCGGCCACAAGGTCCGTCAGCGGGATCTGGCCAGCGCCCTGGAGATCACCCCGGCCTCCGCCAGCGCCCTGGTGGACCGACTGGTCCGAGACGGCTACGCCCGACGGGCACCCCACCCACAGGACCGCCGATCCGTGGTGGTGGAGCCGACGGCCAAGACGGACCACGAGGTCCGCGCCACCCTGGGCGCCATGCACCGCAGTATGCTCGCCGCGGTGGAGGGCCTCACCCCGGCCGAGCTCGCCGGCGCGGCCGCGTTCCTGCGGGCCCTGATCCGCAGCGTGGAGGAGCATGACGAGGACGAGGCGGACCAGCCCGCGTGAGGAACAGACTCAGCGGAACAGGTCCCAGACGCTGAACGTGGTGCGCTTGTAGACCGCGTTGTAGGCGGCGCGCTTCGGATCGCGCACCCACCCCATGCCCGGCCGGCCGTCCTCGCGGCCGGCACCCGTGCACCGCACCCGCCAACCCCAGGAGCTGACATGAGCACCGCACCCACCCCTTCTTCCTCCGACGACGCCCCCGCCGTCCTCGTCGAGACGCGGCCCGGCGTCGTGCGGCTGACGCTGAACCGGCCCGCGAAGGGCAACGCGCTCGGACTGACGATGGCGCGCGAGGTGCTCGCGGCGATCGCCGCGGCCGAGGCGGACGAGTCCGTGCACGTGCTCACGCTGACCGGCGCCGGGCGGATCTTCTGCGGCGGCGGGGACGTCCAGGCCATGGCTGCCGCGCCTGCCGGGCCGGAGCGGCGCGCGATGATCCAGGAACTCGGCGAGGCGGCGGGCGAGGTCGCGGTGGCGCTGACGGGCTCACGCCTGCTGGTGCTGGCCGGCGTCAACGGGACGGCCGCCGGGGCGGGGCTCGGGCTCATGCTGGGCGGCGACGTCGTGCTGGTGCGCGAGGATGCGCAGCTGGTGACGGCGTTCTCCGCGCTCGGGATGACACCGGACACAGGCGTGTCCTACTGGCTGCCGCGGGTGCTCGGGCCGGTGCGCGCGACGCAGCTGTTGCTCGGCGGGCGGCGCCTGAACGGGACCGAGGCCGTGGAGTGGGGCCTGGCGACCGAGGCGGTGGCCGGGGACGCGTTCGCGGCGCGTCTGGCGGAGCTCGAGGACGAGCTGGTGGCCGGTCCGGCGCACACCTATGGGCCGACGAAGGCGCTGGCGCGCGGGGCCGACGTCGAGGCGCTGCGTGCACACGTGCGGCAGGAGGCGGCGTCGATCGCGGCGGCGTCCGAGCACCTGGAGGCCGTGCGGTGGGTGGAGGCGTTCGCGGGCCGATGAGGGGCGGGCTGCAGCCCAGGCCGGCGGCGCTCCTCCACCGGGCCGACCCCGGTCAGGTCCGCGAGGGCGCGGAGGTCACTTGAACATCTTCAGGACGTCACCCAGGCCGACCGTGGTGCGCCGGTAGACGGCGTTGTAGGCGGCGCGCTTCGGATCGCGCAGCCAGCCCATCCCCTTGCGGCCGTAGCCGGGGATGACCTTGCGCTTGATCGCGCGCTTGGCGCGGCCCGTGGTGCGGGCCTTGATGGACTTCTTCAGGCTGGGCTTGCGGAGACCGATCTTCATGGGGCGAGCGTACTGGGTGGGGTGGACGGGGTGAGGGGGTCAGCGCCTCGCCAGGGCCTGCCCCTGGCAGGGCTGTCAGGAAGTCCTGTCGTCCTCCTGGACGGTGCGCAGGAACCATTCCAGCGCGTCGAGGAACGCCTCCTGTGCCGCGGCCGGCTGAAGGGTCTGCGGCTTGATGCTCGGGCGCCGGCGGAGAGACTCGGGGCCGAATTCCACCCCGGGGATGAGATTCAGACGTCCCCGGAATTCGTCGAGAAGCGCCTCGTCCGTGAAGGGAGGCCAATTCGCCAGATGATAGAAGACGACCTCGACGCCGTACGTCGGGTACAGGATCACCGGCCAGATGGCGCGTGCTGACGTGCGCGGGACGACCAAGAAACAACCGCCGGCGGCATTGTCCGCGAATTCCGCCCGGCCACCGCGCTCGACCCAGCCTCGTTGGACCTCGATCAGTGCGCGGGCCGATTCGGGATCGTTGTGGTCGTGAAGTCGGTCGACCCAGCGGTCCCGCAGCGCAGGGTCGTTGCCCGGGGCGGCGAGCGACCGGGGATCGGTCAGGTCGACGTCGACGTCGATGAGCTCGGCGAGCTGCTCCGCCAGCAGCCGCTGGCCGCCGTCGGCACGTCCGTCCTCGGAGAAGCGCACGCCTTCGGCCGCGAGGACGTCGTGCGGATCGTCCGTGCGGTGGACGTCGGTCCACCGGAAGGACGGAGAGACGGTGCCTCCCGCCTGGAGCACACGATGAGCGTGCGGCAGGGCAGTCCGTGCGAGGTAGGTCCCCACGGGGACCGGATGGCTTCCGATCAGCCGTGCGAGTTCGCCGTAGGAGGTCCAGAACCCGGCGGGAATGGCCTCGACGGCATCCGACAGCGTCTGCCAGGCCGTGTGGGCGACTCCGGAGGCGGCCTCTGCTGAGGGCCCCGGCCAGATACCGACGATCCGGTCCGCCAGCCGCTCGGCGCGAGCACGGATCTGCGCGGGACCCCATACCGGTTCAGCGGAGATCTCCTGGTTCATGCGGATGCCGCTCTTGGCCAGCTCCGCACGCTTGACCGCGAAGGGCCCGTTGCTCAGCTCGCTGTTGTACCCGGTGAGGGTGAGGTTGCCCAAGGTGTGGAGGAGTTCGGTGTGCATCTCTCGAAGGTCCTGGTGCGCCTCGAGCTGGCCGGCCAGAGCGCGCTCCCACTCCTCCGTGAGGGTCTGCGGCATGACGTGCTCGATGGTCGCGCTGTCGAGGTCCACCGGTTCCTTGCTGCCGTAGGACTCCTCGATCCACCGGAGGATCAGCTTCCGGTGGGCCGCCCGGCCCGTCGTGTAGAAGGGTGCCGTCATCACGGCCTGGCGGATCTGATCGTCGGAGGCGAAGTGCTTCCGTCCGCTGGAGAGGAAGCGCTGCAGGGCATCCGCCGGGTCGTCCTGACCCTGGATGTCGGCCGTGGCCGCGAGCAAGGTGGTGTTGAGACCGTCGGAATAGCGGCCGAAGACGAGGCGCCGGACCAGGTACGACTCGAGGTAGAGGAGCGCACGGGCCAGTTCGTCCGAGTCGATGTCCCCCAACGACCGGCGCTCCATCAGGTGCAGTGTGATCGGGAACGTCGTCGTCGTGCGCCAGGCGCGCAGGCGTGCCAAGCGGAAGCGCACTGCGTCGTCCTTCTCCTTCTCCGGGCGGAGCATCACGTCGTAGAGACGCCCCAACGCCAGGAACCGCTCGACTTCCGCCCTGACCTGCGACTCATCCTGCAGGCCACGCATGCGACGCTGCTGCCCCGCGTAGATCTCCGTCTGGCGGACCTTGGGATCCTGTTGCACCAGGTCAAGCCAGAACAGGGTCTCCAGTTCCTCATTGGAGAGCAGGTTCTGCAACGGGAGCCACAGGGTGGTGTAGACCTCATCCGCCCGGGTGGGCAGCTGCATGAACAGGTAGTTCCTGAGCAGGTCGCCCTGGGTGAGCTTGAGGCCGGTGTTGTTCAGCGACTCGAAGATGCGGTGGGCGTTGTCGTTCTCCCCGGTGGTCACGGACACGATCGACAGGCCGGCGACGACGGCGGACTCGACCTCCGCCAAGGTCAGCGGCTCCTCTTCACCGTCAGCAGACGGTTGGCTCAACCCGAGCAGCTTCGTCAGGAAGAACTGGTGGGCTTCGCTGATCCTGGAGCCTTCGGCAGCGTCCGGGGCGTGCTCGATCCGTCCGCGGTAGGCGCTGCGGTCGGCCTGGGTCGGCAGGACCTTGTAGCGGAGATCGCCGTCCTCCCACTTGTTGACCAGGTACTTCTCGTTGACCCGATCGGCGTGCATGGGGCCTTCGTGCTCAGCCCGGTGGTCGCGGACAGCGGCGAGGAGGAGCGTCAGAGTCGTCAGCCGTTGCTGCCCGTCCACCACGAGCCACCGCTGGACGCCACCGGGCCCGTTGTCCCGGAAGCCGGCGAGAACGAGGGAGCCGATGAAGTGAGTCGCCGAAAGGTTGTGCCGGCGGCGGTCGGCGACGTCCACGACGTCCTCCCACAGTCGCTGCCACTGCGGGCGGCCCCAGGAGTACGTCCGCTGATAGAGCGGGACCGTGTACTGGTAGGAGCCCCCGAGGAGCTCCTGAAGGGTGACTTCGCGCGCGGCAACCATGGGACGAGCCTAACGGGGGCTCTGAGGCCAGATCGTCCCGAGGTGTCAGGGCCGTTTGCCCTGCCACTCCTGGATCACCCGCCGCATGCTGTTCCCGTGTTCCTTGATCTGAGGGACGTCCCAGTCGCCCTCGGCGTGAAGGATGCCGGCCATGAGCTGGAACTTGAGGCTCTGCTCGTCCGAAGAGTACTGCTTCACCTTCGAGACGGGCATCAGGTTGTTCCGCTGGGAGTTCTCGCGTCGGCCCATGATGCACAGGTTCCCGAAACGGTTCACCTCCGTTGATGTCAGGACCTTCTGTCCTTCGCCAGGAATCACGGGATAGAAGTGCTCCACCGAGGTCCGGTACCGGAAGCGGAATGAGCCTGCACGTTGGGACAGGACACTCCGTTCAACGTCGCCGAGTGCAGCCCAGAGCGGCCCCGCTTCGGCGGACGGATTACGTCCGAGATCCCAGAGGATGTAATCCAGGACGTTGAACACGAAATTCGGGACCTTGACCCCAAGGTCCAATCCCTCGTCCGCGTCGTAGGCGCGAAGCCGCTCGCGGGCCAGGTCCTCCAGCATGCGCTGGAAGGCCTCGCCGTCCACGCAGTCCACCGGCTGCGCATCCAGCCATCGCAGGATGCGGTACAGGAAGTACTTGGACGTGCGGCGCGTGTCGGTGACCTGGAACATGGCCTGAAGGTTCCGGACGGCGTCCTGGACCTGCGGATCCTGGAAGGTGTTCTTCACACCCAGCCGTCGGCGCGGCGAGCGCTCGCCGGCCTCCGTCTCGAGCTTCTGAGCTCGGCTGAGCACCCAGTTCTCCTCGTCCGCCTGTGTTCCCGTCGTCGCCAGAGTCCTGATCACATAGGTGTCCAGCAGAAGGCGCATACGGAGCAGCGTCACGAGGAAGCGCTGAGACCAGGCCGCGTCGACATGGCCGTGCTGGGCGAACTGCTCCAGCAGGGAGCCGTCCTCGAGCCGCACGGCCCCCGTTGAGTCCTGGCCCCATCGCGGCAGGCCGGGCTCGGCCCCCTCACCCTTCTCCTGCATCACGCGCAGCACATGCAGCAGCAAGTTCGGGAAGTCGACGATAGTCCCGTAGGCGCCGGTATCGGCGTCGTCCTGGCGCTGGTCGGACGGGGGCCAGGACTCCACGGCGGTCTGCCCGGCGGCCCGCAGAGCCCCAATGATGGTGCGGGCGCCCGACACCGTCGCGGTCAGGCTCGGCGCGAGAGCTGCCCGCAGCGACGCGAAATCCCGTGTGAGGAGGGACGACCAGGACGCTCCGAAGACGGCGTCTCTTGCCGCCTCACCCCCATCCTTCGGCCGCTCGGTTGAGAACTGGAGCTGGACGTGGCGGTCCAGAACGGCGCAAGCGTCCCAGACGTGCGCGAACACCTTCCGGTCCGTGGCGTCCTGGAGAGGCCGCATCAATGTGGCCTTGAGGATCTCGTGCTTGGCGAGCTGCTCACCGCGGGTGTTCATCACCTCGAAATAGTGGTTGAGGTCCGTGCCCTTCGGAAGCTCGGTGCGCAGCAACCGGACATGCTTCCAGAGGTACGCGAGGTCGTCGCCGTCGAACATCACCTCCTGATCGTCTGCCGGGGTTTGCCGGTCCATGGCCCGCCGGCAGGCCGCAGCGATCGTCTCGGCGGCCACCCCGATGGTGTCCACCTGGAACGACGTCCCGGCGGGGGCGCCCCGACGGCGGAGTGTCGCGAGGTCCTCCCCGGCCTCGGGGCGCCCTTCGTAATCCAGGACGGCCAACGCTCGGGGGTCGAGGACACCGGCACGGATGACACGCTCCGCGACGGCCGCCAGCACCGTCAGCGTGGTCAGGCGCTGCTGCCCGTCGACCACCTCGTCAATCGGCACGCCCTCAGGAGTCGTGGCTCGGTTCACGACCAGCGAGCCGAGGTAGTAGTCGGACGAGGCTCCCTGCGTATCCGGCTTCTCCGAGCGGAGGCGAGCGCGGCGCACGTCTGCGAGGAGTGTCGCGATCTCGACCTGCGTCCAGGCGTAGGCCCGTTGGTAGACCGGCACCCGGTAGTGCCGGGCGGCGGTGAAGACCTCCTCGATCGTCAGCGCCTCAGGCGCGTGCTTCTCAGTCTGCATCGTGGGCTTCCTCCGTGTCCCAGGGCGTGTCCGAGTAGAGACGCTCCACCGGGGAGGCCTCGTCCACGTACGGCCCGGGGAGGGCCGCCACGCGCCCGGTGATCGCAGCCGGGTCCATAGTGCCCATCATCAGACGGAACAGGTTGACCTGCTCTGCCGAGTCCACGGCCTTGTTCAGCCCCAGCGCGTGCAGCTCGGTCGAACGTGGGTAGACCCGGCGCAGACGAGTCCTCAGCGCAAAGGCGTGTCGCGCCAGAACGAGGGCCGCGCGCTCGAGGTCCTCGGCTCCGAAGCGGTCCGCATAGGCCAACAGTAGAGCTCCGTAGAGCTCCTGTGTGTAGCGATATCCGGCGCCGTTGCCTGAAGAACGTACGAGCCCCGTGATGGCATGGACCCGCCGGATCTCACGATGGCGACGGGCATCGTCCTGGACGGTCTGGTCTGCTTCGGTCGCGGAGACGCCAAGCGTTCTGGCCAAGCTCGTGTAGTGCCGGACGAATCGGAAAAACATCTCGCCGTCGATGATCGGCTGGGAAAGCTGGAAAGGGAACTCCAGCGGAGCGAGGGCTCCGTGGGCGATCAGCGCCGCATTCCTGGTGTTGTAGTCATCCACGTGCGCTTTGGCCATCAGCAGCCCATGTGCCCAGGGGAGCCGCCCGAAACTCGCAGCCCCAGCCGAGATGCCCTTGAACGCCCCGATCTGTGCGGATGTGAAACCGTCCCTCGGCAAGGACTCACCGGCGGACCAGCGGACGACCGGATAGAGCAAACGCGAGAAGAGGTGGTTGATCTCGTCCGGCGGGGTGGACTCCCAGTCCTTCACGGCCGCCATGATCGCGCCGCGGTCGGTTGTCGTCTCTCCGTAGGCGCGGAGGTGGTAGGCCTTCAGCAGATCCGTGGGCAGGAGCGGCCGGCCGCGTGTGTTCTGCGAGTCGAACATCTGGAAAGCGGCGTCGAGGTCGGTGACGGTCAGCCGCACCAGCGTGCACCGGTCGAGGAAGTAGTCCGCGAAGTCCTCGACCTCGGAGCTGTCCCAGGACCGGAATGTCTGCAGGATGAGGCGGTGGTTCTCGATGACGTGGCACTCCGACACGTCCCGGCGGCCCGGCGGCAGCTCGATGGCCGCCGCGCGGTCCAGGGCCGCACGCTGGTGCTCGGCGCGCTCGGCAGTGTTGCCCAGGACCTCCTGCAGTGCGAGCGCGATCAGGGCGAAGGTCATGTACCGCTGCTGGCCGTCGACGATGTCCAGCCAGCCGCCCTCGACGTGCACGATCATGGTGCCGATCCGGTAGGACGCGGCCGCACGGAAGCGACGGATGTCCTCGACGAGCTGCCCCGTGTTCGTCGTGGACCACGTATAGGGCCGCTGGTACTCGGGGATACGGAGACGAGGGTCGCGCAGTGCGTCCGCGACGGTCATGACGTTCGCGGTCAACGACCCGGAGCGCCCCGTCCCCGGTCCTTGGGCGTTGCTCTGGGCACCCCGCGGATGGTCGACGGCGGCATCCAAAGCGGTCGGCCGCGTCTTCATCAGGCGTCGTCTTCCATGGGCTCCGGCGCGGCCGAGGCGGCCTCGACCTCGCCGAGGGTGCGCCCATCCGGCGCCCGCCATGAGGACGGCCCGCTCATGCTCCCGCCGGCCACGAATCCGGCCGCGGCCGAGGAGCTGGTGAAGGAGACGTCCTCGGTCAGCACCCCATCGGGACCGATGTGGTCGGCGAAGCGCTCGCGGCTCGCCCGGACACCCGCGGGCGCGCTGGGTCGCAGCCCCTCCATGAGGCCGCTGCCCCGCAGGACGACGAACCCGTCCGGCGTCGGGTGCCCCTGCGCACCCACGCCGTTGACCGTCATGGTGAACAGGGTGCGTTCCGGCACCGTCTCGGGCGCCTGGGTGGTCCGGCCCGCCGCGGCCACGGCATGTGAGCCGTCGGCGCTCTCGAAGACGCGATGCCCCAGGGCACTGATCAGGATTTTGGCCTTGTCGGCGTACTCCTCCAGCTCCGCCTTCTTCTCCTCCGTGACGTTGCCCTGGGAGGGCGCCACCGCGTTGTCCACGGTGAAACGCCCGGCCGTGGATGCAGCCTGGTGGAAGTAGTGCTCCAGGTAGGTCACCTCCGTGGGACCGAAGGTGTCCCCGAGGGTGGAGAGGAGAATGGCTCGGTTCCAGAAGTCGTGCGCCTCTTTCCGGACGTGCTCCCGGATCCTGCCTACCATGCCGTTGCCGTTGGCCCGCCCGACAGCCTGCCCGACGTAGACGACGTCGTCGCCGGAATCGGCGTCCTGCCCCAGCAGCAGGTACACACCGGTGCCTTCGAACGCCTCGGGGTGCCCGTCCGCGTTGAGACTGGTGCGTGGCACCACGTAGACGAGGCCCGTCCAGTTGTCGAGGGTGCACTTCAGCCGACCGGTGGGTGCACCGTCCATCAGGAAGACCTGCAGTGTCTTGGGATGTGCCATCTCAGTTCCCCTTCCGGACGCGCGACGGCGTCGCGCTCGCCCTCTCATCGACGGAAGTGCCCTGCGAAGGGGCCGTTTCGTCAGCGAAAACGGCGGACCGTCCATGAGCAACGTCCACCGGCCCAGCCCCCTCGCTCCGCACCTTCCAGTACAGGTACTCCCCGATCGCGGCGACGATCATCTTCGACGGGTCGCCGCCGCGCCCCACGATGTCCGTCATCTTCGCGAAGGCGTCCTCGTTCGCGTACACGGCTCCCATCGCCGACCGTTCCAGGTTCGGGCTCGCGAGGAACTGCTCCAGCGAGTTCGCTCCGGCCTGGCCCAGCAGCTTCTCGTCCTCCATGAGCGGCGCCACGAGGGCACTGACCCACGCCTCCTGCTGGGACGGGGAGGCATCCACGCCTTCGCCGGCGAAGATCTCGTTGATCTTCTCGATCACTTCCTCCAACGGACCGCGCTGCTTCTCCCGCACCTGCCCGCCTCCCACAGCGGTGGTCCCCTTCAGCGCGGCCCCACCGGTCAGCCCGATGTCCCCCGAGGACGTCTTCTTCTGCCGGATGCTCACCAGCTGCACATCGCTCAAGTCGATCAGCTCCTCACCGCCGGGCTGATCGCCCACGAGCTGCACCAGGTGCCGCAGGAACAGCGCCCGCTTGTAGTGCTCGGTGTCCCCGAACTCGTAGATCTGGGAGAGGAAGTCGTAGAGGCTGACGAAGGACCGCATGTCCTTGCGCATCAGCACGAGCTCGTTCACGCGTGTCTCGTCGTTGTTCATCCGCGCATGCGCCAGCTCCTTGCGGAACCGGTATGCCACGGGCTCCAGCGCGGCCTGCAGGCCCTCCTGCCCGCTCCCCGGCTTCCACGCGACCCACACCTCGGCGAACGCGTCGACCTCGTCCCAGTCGTACACACCCGCGGCGTCGAGCTTCGTCCCCAGGTCATGGATCAGGTTCGGGTCCGTCACCGTCTCCAGCTTCGCGCCGGCGTAGTACGGCTCGAAGGCGGCCTGGATGTCATCTTCGGAGTTCACGAAGTCCAGCACGTAGGTGGTGTCCTTGCCGGGCGCCGCACGGTTGAGCCTCGAGAGCGTCTGCACGGCGAGCACGCCCGAGAGCTTCTTGTCCACGTACAGGGCACAGAGCTTCGGCTGGTCGAAGCCGGTCTGGTACTTGTTGGCCACGATCATCACCTGGTAGCCGTCCCCGTCGAACGCCTTCGCCAGGTTGCCGGTCACGGACGGGTTCATGGACCGTTCGGTGACCTTCTCGAGCCCGAATTCGTCGTCGGTGATCTCGCCGGAGAAGGCCACCAACGTGTCCACGTCCGTGTACCCCATGTCCTGGATGTACTGGTCCATCTGGCGCTTGTACCGGACGGCGGCGGCGCGGGAGTCGGTGACCACCATGGCCTTGGCCTGCCCGTCGAGCAGTCCGGCCACGTTGGCGCGGAAGTGCTCCACGATGATCTTGACCTTCTGGGCGATGTTCGTGGGGTGCAGCTTGACCCACCTCATGAGCTTCTTGCTCGCCTCGGTCTGGTCCACTTCGGTGGTCGGCTTCCCGACGGCGGCCCGGTCGCCTTCCGGGCGGAACTCGCCCTGCTGTCCGGCCAGGGCCAGCTTGAAGGCGGTGCCGTAGTTGGTGAAGTTCTTCAGCACGTCGAGGATGAACTCCTCCTCGATGGCCTGCTGCATGGTGTACCGATGGAAGGAGGCCGGGATCTCCTGGCCCTTCTCGTCGTATTCGCCGGAGGGGCGGCCGAACATCTGCAGGGTCTTGTCCTTCGGGGTGGCGGTGAAGGCGAAGAAGCTGATGTTCTCCGGGCGTCCGGTGGCGGCGACCTCGGCGGCGAGGATGGACTCGGTGTCCGCTTCTCCCCCGTCTTCGAGGTCGGCCTGCTCGTCTGGGGTGAGGACGCGCTTGAGCTTGGCTGCGGCGGAGCCGGTCTGGGAGGAGTGCGCCTCGTCCGCGATCACCGCGTAGGTGCGGCCGGCGAGTGTCGAGTCACCTTTGAGGAGCTCGAGTACGGCGGGGAAGGTCTGCAGCGTCACCACGATGATCCGATTGCCCTGCAGCAGGGTCTGCTTCACCAGGGCGGACTTGCTGGTGGCCTCTCCCCCGAGGTTCTTGCGGTCCACGGCCACCACGGTGCCGGAGGTCCGTTCGATCTGCCGGACGGCCTCCTGAAGCTGGTCGTCCAGCACGGTGCGGTCGGTGACCACGATGACCGAGTCGAACACCCGCTGCTCGTCCGCCCCGTAGGTGGAGAGCAGCCGGTGGGCGGTCCAGGCGATGGTGTTGGTCTTGCCGGAGCCCGCGGAGTGCTCGATCAGGTAGGACTTGCCGGCGCCCTCATCGCGGACGGCGGCGAGCATCGAGGTGACGGCCTCCCACTGGTGGAAGCGCGGGAAGATCAGCGTGGACTTCCGGCGCGAGCGGCCGTGCTCGTCCTCCACGGTCTCCTTCTTGAGGAAGACGAACTTCTGGAGGATCTCGAGCCAGGTGTCCCGCTGGAGAATCCGTTCCCACAGGTAGGCCGTGGAGGAACCGCCGTTCGGATTGAGCGGGTTGCCGGCGTGGCCGTCGTCGCCTTGGTTGAACGGCAGGAAGAAGGTGTCCTTCCCGGCCAGCTTGGTGGTCATCCAGACCTCGCGGTTGGAGACGGCGAAGTGGACCACGGCGCGGGTGCCGAACCCGAACAGCGGCGTGGCCTTGGGGTTGCGCTCGCGGTACTGCTTCTTCGCGTGGCCGATGGACTGGGTGGAGTCGGTCTTCAGCTCGATCGTCGCCACGGGCAGGCCGTTGACGAACAGCACCAGGTCCACGGACTGGTTGGTGGCCGGGTTGAAGTGCACCTGACGCATCACGCGCAGCCGCATGCGCTCGTAGGAGGCGACGGCGGCCGGGTTCAGGTTCGTGGCCGGCCGCGGCTCGGCCATGCGCAGGGTGGCGGAGGTGCCGACCTTGAAGCCCTTGCGGAGCACGTTGAGGGTGCCGCCGACGCCGGTGTCCTGCGGCTTGTTGAGCACGTCGATCAGGCGGGTGGTGATCTGGTCCCGCTGTGCCTGCTGCGCGGAGGCGGGGGCGTCGGCCTTCACGATGCGCCCGTAGTCCTCCGGCTGGTTCTCGGCCAGCCAGGCGTGGATGTCCTCGGAGAAGATCGCGTTCTTGCGGTCGTAGCCGGCATCGTTGTCCGAGTAGAGCCAACCGTGGGCCTGGAGGTACTCGCAGATGTAGGTCTCGAGCTCGCTCTCGTTGTGGATGGCCATGGCGGTCAGTCCTCCGTGGGGATCTCGATCTGGCCGGTGACGGCGGCGGTGATCAGCGCGGCCCGGCGCTCCTGAGCGAGCTCGATGAACCGCTCCGCCTTGGCGATCAGAGCGTCGATCTTGGCGGTCTCACTCTCCCATTGCTCAACAACTTGGGCTTGGCAGCGCGGGTCGGGCACGGCGACAGGCAGACGGGCGGCGACGCTCGTGTTCATGCGTTGCCTCGTTGACCCCTGCGCCAGTTGAAGGACGAGTTCGCGAGTCTGAGGAGCGTTGAGCGCGACCACCATGTAGCGCGAGTCGACACCTGCGTGAAGTCGGAGCCGGAAGCAGTCCGCCTTGTTGATTGCCGGTCCAAGCCCCTCCGGGACCTCTGCTGTTCGGCCAAGGGACACGTTCGAGTCTCCGAGGCCCGCCATGATGAGGTCTCCAGGTGATACCGCGTATCGCTTGAGTTTTTCGCCGTACTCGTGCGAGATGAACGCCTCATCATCAAGCTTGAAAACTCCCGGGCCGATGTTTCCCAGACGGATCACACGAACTCCAGACGCCGCGTAGTGGGCCGAGGTCAGCGCTGACCCGAAGGGGCCGTCCGAAATAGACTGGACGTGGCGTCTCAACGGAAGTGGCCGAACCGTTTTGAGGACACTGTCGTAGAGCCTCCTCCACGAAGCATCACCGCGTTCGCGCAGGCCCTCGATGAGCTGTCGCTGCTTCTCGATCAGGGCGTCGATCGTGGCGGTCTCGCGGTCGAGGTAGTCCGCGATACGCCGTTGCTCCGCTAGCGCAGGCACGAGCCAAGGCGCGCCGGAGAGCTCCTCGCGATTAACCTTCGGCATCTTCACTCGGTCGGCAGCGAGGGCTGCATAGGTAAGGAACGGGTCAGCCAGCATGTAGTACTGGCAGAAGCGAACGTCAGCCTCCTTGGCCGGGACCACTGGGTACATGTCTGC
The DNA here is from genome assembly GCF_056173395.1 of Micrococcus sp. iso_239. NCBI lineage: Bacteria > Bacillati > Actinomycetota > Actinomycetes > Micrococcales > Micrococcaceae > Micrococcus > Micrococcus sp. iso_239. Next base: position 2,150,215 of record NZ_CM149672.1, read on the forward strand.
ACTGCACAGGCAGTCTTCGGTCGCCACGGCCACCTTGTTGAGCGCAGGCCGGATCTTCGAGTAGATGAGATCGCCCGCACGGACGACGTATTTGCCCGAGTCTGCACCCTGCTCCGCGGCGGTCTCTCTCGCCAGGACACGGCCCGTTCCCGACTCGATGTGGTTAGGAGCTATCAGGACAGTGCCGGACCACACCGGGTCGCGGGGATCGACCAATCCTCCTCGAACCAACATCTCTCGGCCGAATGTGGAGAGCCTCCAACCCGGCGGAGTCGAGTCTGTGTCGAGAATCACCGCTCGACCTCCTGCAGGAGCTCGATGATCTCGGCGGTGAGCTGCTTGAGCTCGGCGTCGATCTCCTCGAGGGGGCGCGGCGGCACGTACGTGTAGAAGAGCCGGGTGAAGGGGATCTCGTAGCCGATCTTCGTCTTGGACTCGTCGATCCAGGCGCCGGGCACGTGCGGGGCCACCTCAGCCTCGAAGTACTCGTGGATGTCCTGGCCGAAGGGCACCAGCTCGGTGTCCCGCAGTGAGGTGTCCGGCTCCGGCTCGCCCTTCGTGTTCTTCACGACCTCCGCCTCGGGGTCGTGCACGCCGATCGCCCCGGTCAGGGCCTTCACCAGTGGAGCGCCGGCGGTCACGCCGTGCTCCTTCAGCGCCTTCTTCAGGTCCAGCACGAAAGTGGGCTGGTGGTCCCAGACCCGGCCACGCAGGGAGGCGAGGGCGGCCCCGAGAGCCGAGCGGCCGTCGTCGGGAAGCTTGTCCGCCGGCTTGGTGGCGAGCGCCGCCGCGATGGTGGCGTCCTCCACCTCGAAGCGCAGCTGCAGCGGGCGCTCCACGGAGATCTCCCGGTAGCCGAAGTCCTGCGCGGTGAGGACCTTGGAGAACTCGGCGTTGGCCTCGGACTGGGCGTCGAAGTCCCGGTAGATGTCCAGCACGCGCTGGCGGTCCGCCTTGGACAGCTCCTTGTTCTTCGAGCCCACGTTGCGGCGCAGCTTGGTGAAGAACGTGCGGGCGTCGATCAGCTGCACCCTGCCGCGGCGCTCTTCCGACTTGTTGTTGTCCAGCACCCACACGTAGGTGGCGATGCCGGTGTTGTAGAACATGTCCGTGGGCAGCGCGACGATTGCATCCACCAGGTCCGACTCCAGCAGCCAGCGGCGGATCTCGGACGGGCCCGAGCCCGCCCCGCCCGTGAACAGCGGGGAGCCGTTGAGGACGATGCCGGCCCGACCTCCACCCTCCGAGACCGGGCGGAGCTTCGAAGCCACGAGCTGGAGGAACAGCATCTGGCCGTCGCTGATGGCGGGGGTGCCACCCGGGAAGCGGTTCGTGGCGCCACCGGCGGCGATCTCCTTCTCCACCGCGGTGCGGGAGGCCTTCCAGTCGCCGCCGTAGGGCGGGTTGGAGAGGACGTAGTCGAAGCGCTCGGTCAGGTGGGCGTCGTTCTTGAGGGTGTCCCCGCGAGCGATGCCGTCCGCGTCCTGGCCCTTGCCGAGCAGCTCGGACTTGCAGATGGCGTAGGACTGGTCGTTGAGCTCCTGTCCGAACAGGCGGACCTCCGCGTTCGGGTTCATGCGGCGCAGGCGCTCGTCCAGCAGGGACAGCATGCCGCCGGTGCCGGCCGTGGGGTCATAGACGGTGCGGACCGGGTAGCCGGTGAGGACGTCGTCGTCGTTGGCGGTGAGCAGGTCCACGAGGAGCTTCACCGCGTCGCGCGGGGTGAAGTGCTCACCGGCGGTCTCGTTGGAGGCGGCCGCGAAGCGGCGGATGAGGTCCTCGAAGAGGGTCCCCATCTCCGCGTTGGAGACGGCATCCGGGGAGAGGTCGATGGAGGCGAACTGCTGCAGGACCAGGAAGAGGCGGTCGTGCTCGTCCAGCTTGGCGACCGTCTTGTCGAACTCGTAGTAGGTGAACAGGTCCGCCACGTTCTGGGAGAAGCCGTCCACGTAGGCCAGCAGGTTCGTGCGGAGCAGGTCCGGCTCCTGCAGGATGCGGTCCAGGGTGAAGGGGCTGAGGTTGTAGAACGTCAGGCCCGTGCGCGACTCCACCAGGTTGTCCAGCATGAAGTCTGGATGGCCCTTGGCCGCCAGTTCAGCGAAGAACTCCCGGTGCGGGGCCATGACCGCCTCCATGCGGCGCAGGATGGTGAGCGGAAGGACGAGGGTGCCGTACTGGTTCGGCTTGAATACGCCCCGGAGCTGATCCGCGATCCCCCACACGAAGTTCGAGAGGTTCTGGGGAGAGCGGTGGGGCGCCGAGGCAGCGCCGCGCGTGGCGGGGGTGGTCATGGGGTCCTTCGAATGGTGGGGGCGGGCCGCTGGACGGGACCCATTCCGACCCCGCAGCGACCCGACAGGGCGACGGATCATACACAACCACACTTGCCTATGCTCTGCGCGCGCGAGTACGCTCGCGTGTGGTAGCTAGGGCTGAGACAGTGCCCCGAGCACCAATTCGAGAGGCCCACGCTTGCGTGGGCCTCTGCGCTTGTCTGCAGTGTCCGCTGTGCCCTGCACAATGGTCAGATGCTGCTGGCGTACATCGACGAGATCGGCGAGCCGGGCGCCTACGTCGGCCCGGACCATCCTCGCTTCCGGACAAGCCCAGCCTTCGGTTATGCCGGATTCGTCATGCCGGAGTCTGCCGCACGAGGCTTTGGAGCGAAGTTCACCGCACTGAAGCGTCAGCTGTTCGCCTCGGAGGTCAAGTCCCTGGAAGTGGTGTAACCGTCTTCGAGGTTGTAGGGGGCTTGTACCTGTCAGGTCTGCAGGGTCGGCATCACCTCCGTGCTCATCACGGTCTCTTGCTCCGTGGTCAGGGGCTCACGGCACCGGGCGAGCAGTTCCAGGCCGAGATACCGGCGGCCTTCGGCCCATTCATCTGTCTGCTCGGCCAGCACGGCCCCGACCAGGCGCACCACGGCATCCCGGTTCGGGAAGATCCCCACCGAGTCCGTGCGGCGCCGGATCTCCCGGTTCAGCCGCTCGGCGGGGTTGTTCGACCAGATCTGGCACCACACGTCCCTCGGGAACGAGGTGAACGCGAGGATGTCCTGTCGAGCGGCGTCTAAGTGGGCGGCCACCGCGGGCAACCTGTCCTGCACGTAGTCCAACAGGCGCTCGAACTGGGCGTGCACGGCCGGCCCGTCGGGCTGGTCATACACGCTGTGCAGCATGGCCTTCACCGCCGGCCACATGCTCTTCGGGGTCACGGCCATCAGATTCGCCGCGTAATGGGTGCGGCAGCGTTGCCACACGGCCCCGGGCAGGTTCGCCGCCACTGCTTCCACGAGGCCGCGATGGGAGTCCGAGGTCACCAGTGCCACCCCGGCCAGCCCCCGGGCCACCAGATCCGCGAAGAACTCGTTCCACCCCGCCCCGGACTCCGTGGTGGCCACCCTCAGCCCGAGGACCTCGCGGCGCCCGTCCGCGTTGACCCCGGTGGCGACCATGGCCACCGCGTTGACCACACGCCCGCCCTCACGCACCTTCATGGTCAGGGCGTCGGCGGCGAGGAACACGAACGGGCCGGCCTCGCCCAGAGGCCGGTGGCGGAAAGCCTCGATGTGCTCGTCCAACTCCTGTGCCATCCGGCTGACCTGGGACTTCGAGAGCGAGTCGATGCCCAGCTGCCGTACGAGCTTGTCCATGCGCCGGGTCGAGACCCCGGCCAGGTAGCAGTCCGCGACCACGGTGATCAGTGCGGACTCGGCCCGTTTGCGGCGCTCGAGCAGCCATTCGGGGAAGTACGTGCCGGCCCGGAGTTTGGGGATGGCCACATCGATCGTGCCGGCGCGGGTGTCCAGGGGTCGGTGGCGGTAGCCGTTGCGCTGCGCTGTCCGATGTTCGGAGGGCTTGCCGTACTCGGCCCCGCAGACCGCGTCAGCGTCGGCGGAGAGCAGTGCGTTGATCACGGTCTGCAGCAGGTGGCGCAACAGATCGGGAGAGGCCTCCCCGAGAGCTTCGCGCAGCAGCCGTTCAGGGTCGACAATATGAGGAGCGGTCATCGTGGTGATGTCCTTTCGAGAGTGCTGTGGAAGGTTCGCTCGAAGGCTCCCACGGTGACCGCGTCCGTCTCGAAGATGGTCGTGGCCACCGGGGAGGGTTACACCACTATCCGGGACTCAACTCAAGAAGGTCGCCGCCGCGCTGAAGCCGATCTACACCGCCCCCAACGAAGAGACCGCGAGGAAGGCGCTGGCCGAGTTCGAGGCCTCCGAGCTCGGCACGAAGTACCCGTCTGCAGCCGCGACCTGGGCGAACTCCTGGGAGCGGTTCATCCCGTTCCTGCAGTTCCCACCCATGCTCCGCAAGGTCATCTACACGACCAACAGCATCGAGTCGCTGAACTTCCAGCTACGGAAGGTGACCAAGAACCGCGGCCACTTCCCCTCGACCGAGGCGGCGGTGAAGCTGCTCTGGCTGGCGATCTGCAACATCGAAGACAAACGCGCCGCCGAACGCGCTCGGGACCGGGGCAAACCCGCCGGCCAGCGCAAAGCCCAGGGCCGGCTCGTCGAAGGTCAGGCCGTCACGAACTGGAAGCAGGCCCTCGCCCAGCTCGCCGCGGCCTACCCCGACCGGATCAACCCCTACCTGTGACCACCCCGCTTACACAGACAAGTTGACACGCCCCCGGGCGGCGACGAGGTCCCCGAGGTGGGCGGTGAGTCGGTCGGCGGCAATCGAGCGCTCCACGAGCCCGCCGATGCACTCCCGGGTGTGTTCGTCGACGATCGAGCAGATCTTGATCGGTCGTCCGTGCTCGTCGGCGTCGAACTGGAAGTCCACCGCCCACACCACGTTCGGCGCGTCCGCCGTCGGCGCGTCGACGGTCGAGGACCCGACGCGCTTGCGTCGACGCCGCTGCGGGACCCGGAGCCCTTCGTCACGCCACAGGCGTTGGATCTTCTTGTGGTTCACCACCCACCCCTCGGCGCGGGCGTCGTGATACGCCCGCCGATACCCGTAGCGGGGATGGTCCTTCGCCCAGGCGCGCAGCCACTCCCTGAGCGCCCGATCCGGGTCCGCGACCGTGTCGCCCTTGAGCGGTCGCCGGTACGCGGAGCGGCTCAGCCCGACCAGACGGCACGCCATCCGTTCGCTCACCCGCAACTTGCCCTTGAGGTGATCGACGGCGGCGCGGCGCCTGTCCGGGCTTAGAAGTTTCCCTCAGCCAGCTCCTTGAGCGCGGCCTTCTCCAGCTCCGCTTCCGCGAGCAGACGCTTCAGGGTCGCGTTCTGCTTCTCCAGCTCCTTCAGGCGCTTTGCGTCGTCGGCCTTGAGGCCGCCGTACTGGTTCCGCCACCGGTAGTACGTCTGCTCGGACACCCCGAGCTCCCGGCACACCGCCGCGACGTCCTGACCATCGGCGAGCATCCTGTCGGCCTGCCCGAGCTTACGGACGACCTGCTCGGGGGTGTGACGCTTCCTGCTGTTCGTCATGATCTGACCAGTCTCCCTGCCCGCGACCGCGGGCAACAGGACGACTCTCATAACGACTGGACCTACGAAACGGGGTCAGCCCACCGTCGATCGCACCCCACCACGGGGTCAGCCCCGGGCAGAGCACGAGGTGGCGGAAGCCCACGGTCAGCCCGGTGCTCGTCACCGCGGTCCGTTCCTCGGCGTCCACGGCCACGACGTGGTCCGGGATCCATTCGACCCCGTCCGGGATGACGGCCCGCATCGGCCGTTCGAACCGGGCCATGTCCGCCTGCCCGCCCGCCGCGTAGTTCAGCATCGGCCGGTAGCGGTGCAGCTGGTGGCCGTCGGCGATGGCGACCCGACCCTGCCGCTTCCGCCGCAGTGCGGCGGCCAAGGACACGCCGGCGTTGCCGCCGCCGACGATCAGGATGTCGTACTGCTCGGTCACGTGGTCCTCCGTGGGGTGACGGGGTCAAAGGAACGGTACGGCCGCCCCCGCAGACGTGCTCCGCGGCAGACGGGACGTGCCGCCCATCCTCCACTGGTGGCCGGGGCCGGCGCTAGCCCGTAAGGCCCAGCAGCCGCAGCTGGTCTGCGTACTTGCGCATCCCGGCCTCCACGGCCTGCGGGTTCTGCGCGTACCAGTCCAGGTGGGTCTGTCGCAGCTGCTCGGCCGGGACGGTCTGTCCGGCCACGGTCCAGTCCTCGGTCGGCTCGGCGTCGAGGTCGAGGGCCTCCACCACGACCGCCTCGAGGGGCGCGCGCACCCCGCCGAGGAGCACGCGGGAGGCGGGCACGGGCTGGACGGCGACGTCGCCCGGCAGGCGCTCGGCCACGCGCTCGGCCACGCGGGTCAGCAGCGTGTTGGTCGGGTGGTTCACGGTGTAGAAGCCGACGCCCCGCTCCGCCGCCACCAGATCCGCCATGGACAGCGTCCCCTTCGCCTCCTCCCGCGCCCGCAGCGCCTGCACGGACGCGGCCGCGGCCTCGCGGATCGCCGCCGGCGCCACCTCCCGGCGACGGCCCGTCGCCGCCTCGGCCAGCACGCGCAGGTCGTGGTATGGCACGACGGGCGGGTCCTCCCCCGGCCGCTCGGCCGCCCCGGGCGCGAACTTCCAGTTGCGGAGGGTGACCTGCCAGGGGAAGCGCGAGACGTCGTACACCACGGGGATCCGCACCACGGCGGCGTCCTTCGGCAGCCGGGCCACGAGCTGGTCCGTGCCGATGGGCATGCCCCGGTAGTCGTGGGGGATCGGCTGGGTGACGAGCGCCTTCACGCGCGGCAGCAGCCGCTCCAGGTGCTCGACCTCGTCCGGCTGGACCTCGAAGGCGGGCGGCACGCGCACGCTCACCAGGTCCGCCCCGTGCAGCGGTGTGCCGGGCTCCCCGCCGAGCAGCCGCCGATACGACTCGCCCTGGCAGTTGCCCCACACCAGCAGCAGGTCGCCCTCGGGCAGGTCCTCGAGCCCGTAGAAGTGCCCGTAGTGCCGGCGTCGTCCCTCATCCCACTGCATCCGTGCGTCCTCTCTCCTCAGCCGTCCACGCGCCGGATCCAGCCGACGCCCGCCGTCCCGAACCACCAGGCCAGGAACGCGGCGAGCGCCGCGAAGTCCAGCTCGTCCAGCTCGCTCATCGGTCCTCCCGTGTTCCGTCCTGTCCGCGATTGTGCCAGCCCCGCCCCGCGGGCACCGGCCCGCTCAGCCCCAGCCGCCCCACCACGCCTCGAGGTCCGGCACGGCGGCCACGGGCGCCCAGCCCAGCCGGGAGGCGGGCACCCGCCACACCCGCGCCGTCCCGCCCCGCCGACGCCGCCACCGCGCCCGCGCGCACGTCAGCACGGCGAGCACGTCGCGCTCGCCCGGCTCGCCCGGCTCGCCCAGCACTTCCACGCGCTCGACGCCGGCCCGTTCCAGGCGCAGCAGCCACGCGGCGACGGCGTCCGCGTCAGGCCGGGCTCCGGCCGCGGCGGGCCGCAGCGGCATGCGCACGTCCACGGACCAGTCGGGCACCGACCGCACGGCCTCGAGGTCGCCGCGCGCCGGCGTCGGCGGCAGGTCCTCGGGCGCCGCCGCGCCGCCGTCGGGCTCGCCCAACAGCCGCACGCGGGGGTCGCCGAGCGCGCGCGCCGCCGCCTCGTCGAGGCCGCCCACGACGCCGACCCGCGCCCCCGGCGCCGCGCGCAGCACGGCGTCCACCGCCACCACGGCCGCCGCCGCGCCGTCCGCGCCCTCCGGCACCCGCACGCGCGCCTCGACCCGCAGCGGGCCGGCCAGGGACAGGCCGTAGCCGCGGGCCGTCGTCGCGGGGATGCGGGTGGCCAGCACGAGCGCCTCGCGGGCCTTCACCCGGGCGGCCTCGGCGGCGTCGCCGCGTCCGCCGAAGTCGGCGCCGGCCTGCCACGCCACCGCGTCCGGCGCGTGGCGCAGCGCTGCCCCCACGCGCCACAGCCGGTACGCCAGCTCCCAGTCCTCCCCGCCGTAGCCCACGAAGGCGGGGTCGAAGCCGCCGCCGTCCTCGTAGACCTCGCGCGCCACCGTGAGCACGGCCGAGATGACGTACCGGTAGCCGGTGGAGTCGGCGCGGCGCAGGTCGTCCGTGGCGCGGTACCCCTCGCGCAGCCAGGCCGGCTCGGCCAGGCGGGCGTCCGCGGGCACCTCGTGCCCGGGCCGCCATCCGTGCGCCCAGGCCCGTTCCAGCCAGGCCTCGGCCAGGTGCCGCCGCCGGCCCACCACCGCGGCGTCCCGGGGCGCCTGCGCCACCGCGGTCAGCGCCGCGGTGAGGTACCCGGGTTCGGGGAGCATGTCCCCGTCGAGGAAGGCGAGCACGTCGCCGTCGGCCGCCTCCGCCCCGAGCGCCCGGGCCGCCGAGGCGCGGAACCCGCGGTCCTGCTGGCGCACGGTCACCACGTCGAACGGCAGGCCCGGGTCCACCCGGGGCGGGACGGGCGAGCCGTCGTCGGCCACCACGAGCTGCAGCCCGCCGGTCAGGCCGCGCTGGGCCGCGAGCGCGGCCGTGAGCCGGTCGAGGTCCGCCTGGGCCCGGTAGTAGGGCACCACCACGGAGACGGCGGCGCTCACGTCCACCTGTGCACGCGGCGGAGCACGTCGAAGAGCATCCGCGCGCAGTCCTCGGCCCCGGGCGAGAGGTCCACGGCGGGGTCGAGCCACGTGCGCTCGGGGTCCTCGACCGCCTCGGCGATCGCCTCGGCCATCGCGAAGGCCGGCGACCCGTTGGGGTGCACGAGCCGCAGGGTGCCCGGGCGCAGGCGCTCCATCTCCTCCGTGTAGCGGCCGGCGGAGGCGATGGCCCGCCGCCCCACCGAGGTCCACGCCGCCAGGGACCCGGACGCGGACACGTTGCGGTGCGCCGCGAACGGGATGCCCGCCGAGAGCAGGGCCGCGTCCGCGAACTCGTCCGGCACGAACCCGGTGACGCGGAACTCCAGGCCGCGCGCCTCGGCGTCGCGGGTCAGCTCCGCCACGAGGTCGTCATGCCCGATGCTGACGGGTCCGAGCGCCGTCAGCCGGCGCGGCGCCCCGGAGTCCGGGCCCCACTGGCGGTGCAGCTCGGTGAGGGCCTCCAGGGCGAGGGCGTGCCCCTTGCCCGGGTAGACGAAGCCGAAGAGCACGAGGTCCCGGTCGAGGCCGGCCATGCTCTCCGGCACCACCGGCTCGGCGCGGGCGGCCGCGGCCCGGCGGTCCTGAACGGGCAGCGGGACCACGTCCGCGGCCACGTCCACCAGGTCCGCCAGCAGCGCCCGCTCGTGCTGCGAGGAGACCACGACGCCGTCCACCGCCTGGGCGAGCCGCGCGTATGCCTCGCCGCGGCGGCGGTAGCGGCCGTCGCCCTCGGCGGGCTGCGGGATGTCGTGCAGGGTGAGCGTGGCGCCCGCGGGCAGGACGTCGACGAGCAGGTCCGCGGCGGCGGTCGCGGTGGGGCCGAACAGTGCGTCCGTGACGTCCAGGTGCACGGCGGCGCCCAGCGCGCGCGCCTCCTCCATCAGGGGCACGAGGCCCCGGAACGCCGCGACGTCCTCCGCCGTGCGCAGCTCCACCTCGGCGCCCACCCGCCGGAGGGCGGCGGCGGTCTGCCGCCCGTGGCGCACCACGCCGTGCTCCGGTGCGCCCACGGTCACGTACAGCACACGTCCCTGCGGCTGCGAGTCCACGTCCACGATCCCCTTCACCTGCGGCGGCGCTCCTCGACGCGGCGGCGCGCCGGAACGGACAGGATGCCGCTGCTCCGTTTCTCCGATCCTGCCCTGACAGACTAGATTTCGCGACCCCCGACCCGGGACGGGGACACGCCGCCCGCGCGGCATCGCATCCCCCAGGTCAGGAGGCCCTCCCCCGTGAGCATCACCGTCCAGCACGTGCCCGCGCAGCACCCGTACACCCGCGCGATCCGCCCCCTCGACCCGGGCGCCGCGCCGGACGTGGAGTTCCTGCCGGACCCGCCGGTGCCGGGCGCGCCCGCGCACCAGTGGTGGCCGCCCCGGGCCCTGCACGCGGAGTGGCTGGCCGAGCACCGCCCGGACGTGCTGCACGTACACTTCGGCTTCGAGCACTTCAGCCCCGCCCAGCTGGCCGCCGCCCTGGACGCGCAGCACGCGCACGGGGGCGCCGTCGTCGTGACCGTGCACGACCTCGAGAACCCGCACCTGACGGACCAGGGCCCCCACCGAGACCGCCTGGCCGTGCTGCTGGGCCGCGCGGACGCCGTGCTCACGCTCACCCCCGGCGCCGCGGCGACCCTCGCCCGCGACTACGGCGTGCGCGCCCTCGTGGTCCCCCACCCGCACATCGTCCCGCTCGAGGACCTCGTGGCGCAGGGCGACGACGACGCCCCCGGCCTGCTGCCCCCCGACGCGTCCGACGACGGCGACGGCGCGCCCGTCCCCGCCCGCCTGCTGGTGCACGCCAAGGACCTGCGGGCCCAGGTGGCCCCGGTGGCGCTGCTGCCGGTGCTCGCCGCCGCCGTCGGGACGCTGGCCGAGCGCGGTGTCGACGCGCGGGTGACCGTGGAGGTCCAGGACACCGTGCAGGACGAGGACGCCCTGGCCGCGCTGCGCGCAGGCTGCGCCCACCACGGCTTCGAGCTGTGGCAGCACGACCGGCTCGACGACCCCGCCCTGCACGCGCTGCTGCGCGACGTGGACGTGTCCGTACTGCCGTACCGCATCGGCACCCACTCGGGCTGGGTGGAGATGTGCCGGGACCTGGGGGTGCCGGTCGCCGTCGCGGACATCGGGCACATCGCGGACCAGTCCGGCGCCTGGTTGACCCCCGACTCGCTCGCCGCGTTCGACCCGGAGGATCCTGACTCCCTCGCCGACGCGCTCGAGACGCTGGTGCGCGCCCGCGCGCGCACGGCCCCCGCCGACCCGGCCGCCCGGGCCCGGCAGCGCCGTCGCGTGGCCGCCGCCCACGTGGCGGTCTACCGCGAGGCCCTCGCCCGGGCGCGCGGGGCGCTGCCGAGCGTGTCCGTGCTGGTCATCACGGGGCATCGGGACGAACACCTGGCCCGCGTGATCGCCGGGCTGGAACGCTCCCACCGCCGCCCGGACCAGGTCGTCGTGGTGTTCATGGGCCAGCCGGACGGCCGCGTCCCGGCCACGGACCTGCCCGTCACCGTGGGGCACGTGGCCGCCGAGGCCGGCCTGCCGCTGGCGCGGGCCCGCAACCGCGCGGCCGAGCTCGCCACCGGCGAGATCCTCGTCTTCCTCGACGTGGACTGCATCCCGGCGGCCGAGACCGTCGGCGTGCTGGCCACCGAGGTCGCGGCCCACCCCGGGTCCGTGGTGATGGGCCGGCCCCGCTACCTGCGGCCGGGCTGGACCCGGGCCGTCGAGGAGGCCGACCTGACCTCGCATCGCGCGGACGCCCTGCTGCGCCGCCTCTCCGTGCCCCACCGGGCGCGCGCGCACCTGACCGCCGGGCCCTCGGACGAGTGGCACCTCGTGTGGACGCTGATCCTGGCGCTGCGGCGCGCGGACCTGGCCCGCATCGGCGGTTTCGACGCGGGCTTCACCGGCTACGGCGCCGAGGACACGGACCTGGCCTTCCGCGCCCGCGGCGCCGGCCTGACGCTGCGGTTCAGCCCCGCCGAGGCGTTCCACCAGCACCACGGCGTGATGACCCCGCCGCTGCACCACCTCGAGGACATCCTGGTCAACGCCCGCCGCTTCCGGCAGGTGCACGGCCGCTGGGCCATGGAGGGGTGGCTGCGCGCGTTCGCGGACGCGGGGCTGATCGCGTGGGACCCCGAGGGCGAGCGGCTCGAGCTGCTGCGTCACCCCACGGAGGCGGAGCTGACGGCCGCCCGCCGCGACGACGCCGCGTACTGAGGGGCGACGCGCCGGGGGCGATCGGGGCTCAGCCCAGGGCGCCCTCGATCGCCGCCTCCCAGCGCCGCCGGTACTCGTCCGGCGCCACGAGCAGCAGGCCCGCGAGCCGATCGGCGGCGGCCGGGTCCGCGAGGGCGCCGCGCACCGCGCCGGCCCAGTCCGCGTCCGGGTCCTCCCACGCGCACCACGGCACGCCCGCGGCCCGGTGGATCTCGCGGACGAACACGCGCTGCTCGTCGAACGGCCGCGGCTCGGGGGCGAGCACCACGGGGCGGCCGGAGCGGGCGGCGTCCACCACGGCGTTGTGCCCGGCCGAGACCACCACGACGTCGGCGTCCGCGGCCCGGCGGGCCGGCGCCTGGACCCAGCCGTGCAGCGTCACGGTGGCGGGCATCGCCTCCGCCGCGAGCCCGCCCGGCGCCTCCGGCTCGCCCACCCCGGCGATCGGGCCGTACACCTCCCACGTCGCCTCCGGCACGGCGGACGCGGCCCGGGCCAGGTCCGCTGCCCGCACCCCGCCGCCGCCCGTCCCGGCGATCACGGCGACGCGCGGGGCGGCGCGGGCCGTCGACGTCGTCGTGGTGCGGGTGCCGAGCCGGCCGGTGACGTCCGCGACCCCGAGGTAGGTGACCCGGTCCGCGTGGGCAGCGCGCCAGGCGGGGACCTCGAGCTCGGCGGCGTAGTGGGCGAAGAGGCCGTCGGCCTCGGCATAGACGAGGGCGTGCGCGGGGTCGGTGCGCTCGCCGTGCATGCGGCGGTGCAGCACGGGCCAGCCCGCCAGGCGCAGGAACAGGGCCGCCTCCACGGACACGTCCACCACGCACACGTCCGGGCCCACCCGCCGCGCCGCCGCGTGGAGGGCGTCGAAGCGCGCCCGGATCTCAGGCCCCGCCGGGGACCAGTGCAGGGGCGAGCGCGCCGGCTGCTCGTGGCCGGGCACGAGGTCCGAGGGCAGCGGGATGACGGGGACGTCCGCAGGCAGCAGTTCGGCCGCCCGAGGGTGGGCGGTCACGACCGTCACGTCGAACGCCCCGGTCGACGCCAGGCCGGCGGCGTGCCGCAGGTGCCCCGCCCCGTGCTGGTGGGCGTAGTAGAGGACCCGCCTGCGGGCCGGGGCCATCAGAGGGACTCCAGGTCTGCCGCGTCGGCGGACGGGCGCGGGACCCCCTGCGGGTCGAACCCGTACGTGTCCTCGCCGGCGGCGAGGTCGCGGGCGTCCTCCGCGGCCTGCTCGAGCAGGTCCACGTAGCCCTCCACCATGGTCTCCGCGCTGAACCGGCAGGCCCACGCACGCACGCGTCCCCGGTCCTTGCGGCGGGCGTGGCGGATCGAGACCGCGAGCTCCTGCGCCGTGTGGTGCACGGCCAGCGCGCCGGCCTGCGGGGCGACGATCTCCCCCATCGCGCCGCTGAGCAGCGCGGCCACCGGCACGCCGAGCGCCATGGCCTCGACCACGGCGAGCCCGAACGGCTCGGCCCACAGGGGGGTGGCCAGGAAGACCTCGCCCGTGGCCAGCATGTGCGGCAGCGTCTGGTGGTCGAGGTGGCCGTGGTAGACGGTGTCCGGGCCGAGCCGCGGCACGACCTCCCGGGCGTGGTATTCCTCGTCCGAGATCGGCCCGGCGAAGTGCAGCTCCATGCCCGCGATCCGGGCGGCGTCGATCGCCACGTGCAGGCCCTTCTCCGCCGTGATCCGGCCCGACCACACGGCGCGGCCGCGCACGGGGACGGCGTCGGAGACCCACTGGTGCAGCTCGATCCCGTTGGGCACCACGTCCACGCGCGGCAGCCGGTGCTGCCAGGCCAGCGCGTTCGACGCGGACACCGAGGCCCACCGGTGGTGGTCGGGAGCCGTCCAGCCCGGGGCGTCGACGACGGCCAGCACCTCCGCCAGCGTGGCCGGCGTGTGCAGGACGGTGACCACGGGGCGGGCGCGCAGCAGCTCGAGCGGCGCCGGGGAGAGGGAGTTGTTCAGGACGGCGTCGGAGTCGTCGTCGAGGATCAGCGCGCAGGCCCGGCGGGCGGCCGCCTCGCGCACGCGGGTGCCCGCGCGGCCCGGGCCGGCGCCCTCGGCGGGCAGCACGGCGACGACGTCGCCCGGCAGCCGGGTGCCCTCCCGCGCGTAGACGGTGACGTCGTGGCCCCGGCGCACGAGGTGCTCCACGGTCATGGCCGTGTGCATCTCCAGCCCGCCCTCGTAGGGCGAACGGATGGGGTGGAGCATGTGGGTGAGCACGCTGATGCGCATCGGCGTCCCCTTCCCGGCCCGGGCCGGGCCGAACGGCCCCGTGCGGGGCGGCAGAAGCGCGACTGACCTGCGGTGAGACGACCGCATCACGTCCGCGCTGACGTACCCCGGCACTGTAGACACCCGGGGGGTCCCCCCGGAAGCGCCGGCCCCCCTCCCGGGGGTGAGGGCAGGGCAGGCGCTCACGCCCCCGTCACGAGAAAGTCCCGGCCCGCGACCTCGAGGATCGCGGACCGGGACGGTCCGTGGAGCTAAGGGGAATTGAACCCCTGACCTTTTCATTGCGAACGAAACGCTCTACCAACTGAGCTATAGCCCCAGGTCGTGCCCTCCCGCGGGAGTGCACCGGACCATCATACGCCCGACGCCCCCGATCCTCCAATTCGGCGACGCCGCGCGGCGACCACGCCGAGCACCACACCCGCCAGATCCGCGACGACATCCACCGGGTCCCCCGTCCGCAGCGGCACCCACGCGTGCTGCACGAGCTCGCTCACCGGCGCGTGCACCGCGAACGGCAGCGCCCACCACGCGCTCCGCCCCCGCCACACGGCGAGGAACGCGGGCAGCGCGAACACGGCCACGTGGATCGCCTTGTCCAGCCCCGGCACGGCGAACCCGGCCTCCGGCACCTGCTCGCCCGGCAGGTACAGCACCACCAGCTGCACCACGACGGCGACGGCCAGCGCCGCCGCCAGGGCGCGGCGCCGTCGTCGGGAAGCGGGGGCGGAGGGGGCGGCCGGGGAGCCGGAGGGAACGGTCATCCGCCCATTCTGTCCGGCTTCCGTGCCGGGCGCTCCTGATCCCGACCCCGCTGAAAAGGCTCTATGTTTTTGCCATTTCTGCGCCGACCATGTGAGGATCAGCCCATCCGGGCGGGCTCGTCCCGCCGGGATGCCGGTGTTGACAGCGCCGCCCAGGGCCGAGGGACCGCGATGGCTTGAGCAGAGAGCTCGCCGTTCGTGGACTCGGGACCCGGCGGGATGCCCTCCACCTCCCCGGCCCCTGGCCGCGACGTGATCGGTACGCCACCCTCCGCCCTGCGGAGCCATGCCCGGACCGGACCGCGCCGGGAGATCGGGACGTCCGTAGTCACTCGCGCGAAAGGAAGTTCGATGCCGCCCTCCCAGGACGCAGCATCCCTGACCCAGCTCGGCGTGATCGGGGTGATCCTGCTCGTCGCGCTGTTCTACGGCGGGACCATGATCATGTCCGTGGCCATCTCCAAGAAGAAGGAGAACGCCGACGCCTACATGACGGCCGGCAATCGGATCGGCTTCGGCGTGTCCGCCGCCTCCATGACGGCCACCTGGATCTGGGCCGCCTCCATGTACGCCTCCGTGACCGCCGGCTACACGTACGGCGTCTCCCGTGCTCGGCTCCGTCATCTCCCTGACCTCCAACTTCATCGCCGGCGGCGCCCTGATCTCCCTGCTGTCCCCGCTGTCCTTCGGCGCGGGCATCCTGATCGTGGCCGCGGGCGTGCTGCTGTACACCCTGTGGTCCGGCTTCCGCGCCTCCGTGCTCACCGACTTCGCCCAGGTGATGGCCATGCTCGGCGCGACCGTCATCATCATCCCCGCCGTGTTCTTCGCCGCCGGCGGCCCGGACATGTTCCAGGCCGGCGTCGAGGCGGGCCACGTCACGGCCCAGCAGCAGAGCTTCTTCTCCTCCGACGCGTTCATGAACCAGGGGGCGCCGTACATCGCCGCCGTGCTGGCCTACGCGATCGGCAACCAGACCATCGCCCAGCGCCTCTTCGCCGTGCGTGAGGACCTCATCAAGCCCACCTTCGTCACGGCCACCCTCGGCTACGGCGGCACCGTGATCGGCGTCGGCATGCTCGGCGTCATGGCGCTCTACCTGGGCGTCGAGCCGCTCGACGGCGACGTCAACAACCTCCTGCCGCAGATGGTCGCCGACCACCTGCCGCTGGCGCTCGTGGCCCTGGCGTTCCTGATGATCATCGGCTCGCTGTCCTCCACCGCCGACTCGGACCTGTCCGCCCTCTCGTCGATCGTGATGACGGACGTCTACGGCCAGTCGGTCGGCCGCAAGAACGCCGACCCGAAGACCATGCTGCTGATCGGCCGCATCACCATGATCGTGGCGACGGCGGCGGCCCTGTACTTCGCCACCGCCAAGTTCGACATCCTTGACCTGCTGGTCTTCGTGGGCGCCCTGTGGGGCTGCCTCGTGTTCCCCGTGATCGCGTCCTTCTACTGGGGCAGGATCACCAACGTCGCGTTCACGGCGTCCGTGCTCGCCGCGCTGGCCGTGTTCCTGCCCGTGCGCTTCGAGTGGATCCCGATCGAGGGAGCCTGGGCGTTCGTGGTGGAGACCCTCGCGATCCTCGGCGTGGGCGTCGTGCTGGGCATCATGTGCTTCGGCTTCTTCGGCCTGCGTCCGGCGGCCGTGGTCGGCGCGATCGCCTCGGTCGTGATGCTGTTCCTCGGCTACGGCTTCCTGCGGGACTACGCCACCCTCACGGGCTCGCTCGTGGCCTACGCCGTGTCCTTCCTCGTGTGCTGGGGGCTGTCCGTCCGCTCCGGCCAGGACTTCGACTTCGACCGGATCGCGCGCGTGACCGGCGACTTCGACCCCGCGACCGAGGACCTGCCGCAGGTCGAGCGCGCCTCGGCCCCCGTGTCCTGATCCCCCGTCCCCCGACTCGCAAGGAGCATCCGCATGACCGTCGGTCTGACCCTGTACGTCCTGATGTGGCCCGTCCTCGTGCTGGCCGTCCTCGTCTCGATCGCCCGCGGCTTCTTCGCCGACTGGGCCGCGGCCCGCCGCGAGGGCCGCTCGATCATCTGAGGCATCCGCCTGGGGCTGACCGGCCACGCCGAGCGGCCCGGATCAACCGTTCGGGCGATGCCCCGGCACGGGTCGCTCCCTAGCGTGGAGGGCATGATGCGCCACTACTACGCCGCCCTGATGTACACCGTCCTCGGCCTCGCCTCGGGCCTGTTCTACCGCGAGTACACCCAGGCCCACGAGTTCACCGGCGCCACCGAGCTCGGCACCGTGCACACGCATCTGCTGGGCCTGGGGCTGACCGTGACCCTGGTGGTCCTCGCCCTCGACGCGGTCTTCGGCCTGACCGGCCGCGGCCCGTTCACCTGGTTCTTCTGGCTCTTCCACCTGGGCGTCCTGGTCACGTCCGTGATGATGGCCGTGCGCGGCGTCCTCACCGTGGACGGCCTGACCCCCGCCGAGACCTCGGCCGTCATCCCGGGCATCGCCGGACTCGGCCACATGCTCGTGACCGCCGGTCTCGCGCTGCTGTTCGTCGCCCTGTACAGCGGTGTGCGCGAGCGGCAGGCCCGCCTCGAGACGGGCCGCGTCGGCGGCGCCGTCGTCGAGGGGGCCTGAGCCGCCCGACCCCTGCCCGGCCGCGCCCGCGTCAGCGAGCGCGGTCGAGCAGGATCACGTCCAGGCGGCGCGGCCCGTGCACGCCTTCGACCCGCTCGAGCTCGATGTCGCTCGTGGCCGAGGGCCCGGAGATCATGGTGATCGGCGCCGTCGCCTCCACACGGGCCAGCGCCTCCGGGAAGAGCTCCACCACGGAGTCCAGCGGCACGATGCACACATGGTGGTCCGGGACCAGGGTGATCGCCCGGCGGCCCTCGTCCGGGCGGCCGGTCAGGAAGATCGTCCCGGTCTCCGCGCAGGAGACCGTCGAGGACGTCACCACCGCGTCCACCTCGTTCAGCGCGTCCACGCTGAGGGGCTCGCGCTCGCCGTCGTGGGCGCCGCGGACCGCGGCCCGCTCCCCCGTGTGGCCCACCGCGGGCTCCGTGATGCGCTCCCGGCCGGCCCCGCGCGAGTCCGCGGGGAGCCAGTCCGGCTCCAGACCGGCCGGCACCACGTACCGGGCGTCCGGGCCGAGCAGCTCGGCGATGGCCGCGGCCACCGTCTCCTCGGTCTCGTCCCGCACGGAGGCGCGGTAGTCGATCAGCCGGTCACGCAGCATCTCCACCACCTCGGCCCGGTCCCGGGAGGAGGTCCGCCGGTAGGTGCGCTGCACCGGGTCCGCGACCGGCCCGTCCGCCGTCGCCTCGCGGATGCGCCGCAGGATCTCGGCCTTCGCCTCGCTCATCGTCCGTCCTCCTCGACGTGCTCGTCCTCCGGCCGGTCCAGCCCGGTGACGCCGTCCAGGGCGGTCCGGTGCTCGGTCTCATCCTTGTGGCGGGCCCACCAGTTGCGGAAGGACTCCCGCGGGGGCGCCGGCACGTCGCGCTCGTCGGTCCAGCCGCCGGCGATGCCCGGCAGCCAGCCGAGCACCCGGTCCGGCCCGGCCGCGACCCGGCCCAGCCCCAGGCCCCGCTCGGCCAGCGACATGCGCCGACCCGAGGACATCACCACGGAGGCGCCCTTCATCGCCACGTCCATCTGCGAGGGCGTGACGGACTCCACCGCCGCCTTGGCGCGGGCCAGGGGGCCGCCGGCGGCGTCCTCCTCCGTGCGCAGCGCCTTCCGGGCGGCGTGGGTGGCCTGCACGTCCTCGTCCCGGAGGTGGATGAGGATCGAGGGGATGTCGATGGCCACGGGGCAGACGTCGTAGCACGCCCCGCACAGCGTGGAGGCGTAGGGCAGGGTGCCGTTCTCCCCCGCGTCCACACCGGTGAGCTGCGGCGAGAGGATGGCGCCGATCGGGCCCGGGTAGACCGAGCCGTAGGCGTGGCCGCCGGTCTGCTCGTACACGGGGCACACGTTCATGCACGCCGAGCAGCGGATGCAGTGCAGCGCGGAACGGCCCTTCGGGTCGGACAGCACCGCGGAGCGGCCGTTGTCCAGCAGGACCAGGTGGAACTCCTGAGGACCGTCGCCCTCGGTGACGCCCGTCCACATGGAGGTGTACGGGTTCATCCGCTCGCCCGTGGACGAGCGCGGCAGCAGCTGCAGGAACACCTCGAGGTCCTCGAAGGTGGGCACGAGCTTCTCGATGCCCATCACGGTGATCAGCGTCTCCGGCAGGGTCAGGCACATGCGGCCGTTGCCCTCCGACTCGACGACGGAGAGCGTGCCCGTCTCGGCGACGCCGAAGTTCGCCCCGGAGATCGCCACCTTCGTGCTCAGGAACTTCTCGCGCAGGTGCCGGCGTGCGGCCTCGGCCAGATCGGCCGGCTCGGAGGTGAGGCTCTCGTCCGTGTCCGGCATCTCCCGGAGGAAGATGTCCCGGATCTCCCGGCGATTGCGATGGATCGCCGGGACGAGGATGTGGCTGGGCCGGTCGTGGCCGAGCTGGACGATGAGCTCGGCCAGGTCCGTCTCGACGGCGGCCACGCCGGCATGCTCGAGCGCGGCGTCCAGGCCGATCTCCTGGGTGGCCATGGACTTGACCTTGATCACCTCGTCCACGCCCTTGGCGGTGACGAGCTCCGTGATGATGCGGTTGGCCTCGGCCGCGTCCCGGGCCCAGTGCACGACGCCGCCGCGCGCGGTGACCTCGGACTCGAGCCGCTCCAGGAGCGCGGGCAGGTCCGCCATGACGGACTGCTTCAGCGCGGAGCCGGCGGCGCGCAGCTCCTGCCAGTCCGGCAGCTCCTCGACGACGCCGGCACGCTTGGCACGGATGGTGTGGGTGGCCCGGCGGATGTTGGCGCGCATCTGGCCGTTCTTCAGCTGCTCGCGGGCGGACTCGGGGAACGGGGTGTTCAGCAGGATCTCGCCCTCGCCGTGGACGGGGCGGACGGTGGGCATTCCCAGGCGCACGCGGGTGGGTGCGGTGCTCATCGGCGGGCCTCCTGTACACGGGCGGACAGTCCGCGGCGGACGCCGGCGGACGCGGGGATGGACAGTTCGACGGGGCCGTCGACCTCGAGCGGGTTCTCCCGGGTGGCCGCGAGGATCTCGGCGAGGTGCACGGTGCGCAGCGGGCGGCCGTCCTGGCCGCGCGCCTCTCGACGGTGCATGGCCCCGTCCAGGTGGAGCAGGCAGGAGGCGTCCCCGCCCGTGCAGAGGGAGGCGCCGGACGCGGTGACCTTCTCGATCTTCTCCTCCGCGATGGCGGCGGAGACGTCCGGGTTCTTGAGGGCGAAGGTGCCGCCGAAGCCGCAGCACTCTTCGGCGTCCGGCAGGGGGCGCAGGTCGATGTCCGCCACGGTGCGCAGCAGGTCCTCCTGGCGCGAGCCCAGGCGCAGCAGGCGCATGCCGTGGCAGGAGGGGTGGTAGGTCACGGTGTGCGGGAACCAGGAGCCGAGCTGGGCCGCGGCGTCCGTCACCCCGAGGACGTCCGTGAGCAGCTGGGACAGCTCGAGGGTGCGGGAGGCGACGACCTCGGCGTCGCGGGCCAGCCCCTCGTCCCCGCAGGAGCGGGCGACGTCCGGCTGCTGGTGGCCGAGCGAGGCCACGCAGGAGCCGGAGGGGGCGACGGCGAGATCGTAGTCGGCCTCCATGAAGGTGCGGACGTGGTTGCGCACCACGGGCAGGGCGTCCTCCACGTACCCGCTGTTGACGTGCATCTGCGAGCAGCAGCCCTGGCCGGGCGGGAAGACCACCTCATGGCCGAGCCGCTCGAGGATGCGGACGGTGGCGAGGGCCACCTTGGGATACATCGCGTCCACGATGCATGTGGCGAACAGGGCGATTCTCATGCCGGTCTCCGTTCCGGACGGGGCGCCTGGGGCGCCGTGCGGTGCGGCAGCACACGGGTGCCGTAGTGGTCAGACCATATCACGCCAGCCCCTTGCAAGGTGACCGCCCTCACAGTACGCTCCTTGGTCTGACCACAGTGGTCCGACCATCACCGGCCCGACCGGATTCCGCCCCGTCCCCTCGCCCACCGGGAGACCCCCGTGCACACCTTCACCCCCACCCCCGATGCCGCCGGCAGCGTCGCGCTCTCCGCCGCGCTCGGCGTCCTGCCCCTGCTGACGTTCTTCGCCACCCTCCTCGGCCTGCGCCTCAAGGCCTGGCAGTCGGGACTCGCCGCGCTCGTGGTGGCTCTGCTCGTGGCCGTGCTGGGCTTCCACATGCCGGCCCACCTGGCGGCGCTGGCCGCCGCCCAGGGAGCGACCTTCGGCCTGTTCCCGATCGTCTGGATCGTCGTGATGGCGCTGTGGTTCTACCAGGTCACCGTGCTCTCCGGGCGATTCGACGACATGCGCGCGATCTTCGACTCGCTCGGCGGCGGAGACATCCGCATCCAGGCCGTGCTCATCGCGTTCTGCTTCGGCGGCCTGCTCGAGGCCCTCGCCGGCTTCGGCGCCCCCGTGGCCATCACGGCCACCATGGTGCTCGGCCTGGGTGTGCCCCCGCTGCGGGCGGCCACCGCCGTGCTGCTGGCGAACACCGCGCCCGTGGCCTTCGGCGCCGTGGGCACCCCCATCACCACCGCCGGCACGCTCACCGGCATCCCCGCCTCGCACATCGGTGCGATCGTCGGCCACCAGGCCCCGTTCGTGGCCGTGTTCGTGCCGTTCCTGCTCGTGTTCATCATCGACGGGCTGCGCGGCGTGCGGCAGACGTGGCCGGCGCTGATCGTGATCGGCACGAGCTTCGCCGTCGCCATCTGGCTGGCCTCGACCCACTTCTCCTACGAGCTCACCGACGTCGTGGCCTCCCTGGTCTCCCTCGCCGCCGCCGTCCTGCTGCTGCGCTTCTGGCGGCCGCGCGGCGCCGAGGAGGCCCGCCAGCGCCTCGACGCCCCCGCCCGCGCGGCGGCGCAGGACCTCACCCCCGGCCGGATCTTCATGGCCGTGCTGCCCTACATCGTGGTCGTGGCCGTGTTCGCCCTGGCCAAGCTGGTCCCCCCGATCACCGCGGCCCTGAACTCCGTCACCGCGAAGATCCCGTGGCCCGGGCTCGACGGGCACCTCGTCGACGCCTCCGGCGCACCGCTGGCAAGCACCGTGTACAAGTTCGAGTGGCTGGCCTCCCCCGGCACGCTGCTGCTGATCGCCGGCCTGATCATGGCCGTGGTCTACTCCCGGTTCGACCATGACGGCCGGTTCCCGCTCTCGGTGGGGAACGCGCTCGCCGAGATCGGCCGCTGCTTCGCCCGCATGCGCTGGTCCGCCCTGACGATCGTGATCGTGCTCTCCCTGGCCTACGTCATGAACTTCTCGGGCCAGACGGTCGCCATGGGCACGTGGGTGGCCGGCCTGGGCACGGCCTTCGTGTTCCTGTCCCCGGTGCTCGGCTGGCTCGGCACCGCCGTGACCGGCTCGGACACCTCCGCGAACGCGCTGTTCTCCACCCTGCAGCAGACCGCCGCCACGAACATCGGCGCCGATCCGGCCCTGCTGGTGGCCGCCAACACCTCCGGCGGCGTCGTGGGCAAGATGATCTCCCCGCAGTCCCTGGCGATCGCCGCGACGGCGGTCGGCATGGAGGGCCGGGAGTCCGAGATCCTGCGCCGCGTGGTGGTGTGGTCGCTCGTGCTCCTGCTGGCGGTGTGCACGCTCGTGTACCTGCAGTCCAACGTGCTGGCATGGATGCTGCCGGCGGCGGGCTGACCACCTGCACCACCCGAGCGGGGCGGCGTCCGTCGATAGGATGGGCGGTCGCCGTCCCGCCCCCTCGGAAGGTCCGTCCATGACCGCTGCCCCCGCCTACACCATCGTGCTCGACTGGCTCGAGGCCGAGTTGCGCTCCGGCGCCGTGGCCGTGGGGGACAAGCTGCCCGGCGAACGCACCCTGGCCGAACGCTTCGGCATCTCCCGGGCGTCCGTGCGGGAGGCCACCCGGATGCTCGACGCCATGGGCCTGATCCGCGCCAGCGCCGGCTCCGGGCCGAACTCGGGCGCCGTCGTCGTCTCCGAGCCGTCCGCGGCGCTGGGCTGGGCGCTGCGCCTGCACATCGCCACGCGGTCCCTGCCGATGGCCGACGTCGTCGCCGCGCGCGTGCTCCTCGAGACCGATGCGGCGCAGGCTGCCGCCGCCACGTCCGGCGACCCCGAGAGCGTCGCCGTCCTGGCCGAGGCGGAAGCCCTGCTGGACCGGATGGACGACCCCGCGCTGCCGGAGGAGGACTTCCACCTGCTCGACACCGAGTTCCACGTGCGGCTGGCCACGCTGGGCGGGAACGTCGTGACGGCGATGATGCTGGACTCCCTGCGCCAGGCGACCATCGGCTACGTGACCGAGACCGTGGCCGGGCTGTCCGACTGGCCCGCCGTCCGCGCCGGCCTGCAGGCTGACCATCGGCGGATCCTCGCCGCCTCCACCACCGGGGACGGCCGGGCGGCCGCGCAGGAGCTGCGGGAGCACGTCCTCGGCTTCGCCGCCCTCGCCCAGACCGGCAGGGTGCCCGCCGCCGGGTGACCCGGGCGGACGGCTCGGGCGGTTCAGGCGGTGACGCCGTGCACCAGGGCGCCCACGCCCACGGCGGTCAGCGAGCCCAGCGCACAGCAGAACTCCACGAGCATGCCCACACCCATGGCCGTGAGCGCGCCGATCGAGCTGCTCAGGGCGGTCCGGGCGTCCCGGGTGCGGGCCCACTGGGAGGCGAACAGGCCGACGGCGAAGCCGAGGAACAGACCCACCACCGGGATCACGAAGAACCCGACGGCGGCGCCGGCCACCCCCCACAGGATCGGGCCACGGGTGACGCGTTCACGCCGCAGCCGCCGGCCGGTCAGCACCGCGGACGCGCTCAGCCCCGCCACGGCGAGACCGGCCGCGATGACGCCGAACGTCCAGGACGCGGGGGAACCCAGCAGCGCGGCCCAGCCGAGAGCCGTCACGAGGTTGAGCAGCGAGCCGGGCAGGACGGGGTACACGGTGCCCACCAGCCCCACCAGGAGCAGGAGCACGGCCACGAGGGAGATCAGCGCGGGAGTCACCGCACCAGTATGACGGGACGGGCCGGATGGGCTAGATTCGCCGCATGCTGGTCGCCGTGCCCACCGAAGTGAAGAACAACGAGTTCCGTGTCGCCCTGACGCCGGGCGGGGTCCAGGAGCTGGTGCGCGCGGGCCACCAGGTCCTCGTGCAGTCGGGGGCCGGTGTCGGCTCCGGCGCCTCGGACCAGGACTACCGCGACGCCGGCGCCGAGCTGGTCGACGACGTCGACGAGCTCTGGGAGCGCGCCGAGCTGGTCCTCAAGGTCAAGGAGCCGCAGCCGGAGGAGTACGGCCGCCTGCGCCGCGGCCAGGTCCTCTTCACCTACCTGCACCTGGCCGCCTCCCCCGCGTGCACGCGGGCGATCCTGGACGCCGGGACGACGGCGATCGCCTACGAGACGGTCACCCGCGGTCGCGCCCTGCCGCTGCTGGCCCCCATGAGCCAGGTGGCCGGCCGTCTGGCCCCCGCCGCGGGCGCCTACCACCTCCTCCAGCCGCAGGGCGGCTCGGGCGTGCTGATGGGCGGCGTGCCCGGCACCCGCCGCGCCCGGGTGGCCGTGATCGGCGGAGGTGTGGCCGGCGAGGCGGCGGCCGTGATCGCCGCGGGCATGGGCGCGGACGTGACCGTCCTGGACATCTCCCTCGAGCGGCTCGCGCAGCTGGACGCCGTCCACCAGGGCCGGATCCGCACGCTGGCCTCGTCCCACCTGAACATCGGCGAGACCGTGGCCGACGCGGACCTCGTGATCGGCTCCGTGCTGATCCCCGGCGCTGCGGCCCCGAAGCTGGTGACCGCCGAGATGGTGGAGTCCATGCGGCCCGGCTCCGTGCTGGTGGACATCGCGATCGACCAGGGCGGCTGCTTCGAGAACTCGCGGGCCACCACCCACCAGGATCCGACGTACCTCGTGGGGGACAAGATCTACTACTGCGTCTCCAACATGCCCGGCGCCGTGCCGCAGACCTCCACCTCGGCCCTGACCAACGCGACGCTGCCCTACATCAAGCGCATCGCCGACCTCGGATGGCGTGCGGCCCTGGCCGCGGACGAGGGCTTCGCCGGGGGCCTCAACGCGCACGACGGCGTGCTCACCCTGCCCTCCGTCGCCACGGCCGTGGCCGACGAGCTCGGCCTGGACCCCCGGAAGGACGTCCGCGTCACCTCCGAGGTCCTCGCGGAGGCCTGAGCCCCGCGCCCGTCGCGCGCGGGGCCGGCCGCTCAGAGCCCCGCGAGGAACGCCCGGTGGAAGGACCAGTCGCCGGTCACCTCGGGGTGGAAGGCCGTGGCGAGCAGGTGGCCCTGCCGCACGGCCACGGGCAGCCGCGCGTCGCCGTCGAGCCCCGGGTCCGCCGCGGGCACGGACAGACGCGACGCCGGCACGCTCGCCAGGACCTCGACGCCCTCCCCCGCCTGGAGGACGGCGGGGGCGCGGATGAACACGGCGTGCACCGGCTCCGCCGCGACCGCGGGGACGTCCAGGTCCTCCTCGAACGAGTCGACCTGCGCGCCGAAGGCGTTGCGCCGCACGGCCACGTCCAGCACGCCGAGCCCGCCCTGATCCGGCGCCGGGTTGCGGATCTCCCGGGCCAGCATGATCAGCCCCGCGCACGTGCCGTAGGCGGGCAGGCCGTCGCGGAGGGCGGCGATGAGCGGGTCCTTGAGCCCCATGATCCGGGCGAGGCGGTCCATCACGGAGGACTCGCCGCCGGGCAGCACGATGCCGTCCAGACCCTCGAGGTCCGCGGGGCGGCGCACCGGGCGCGTGCGCGCGCCCAGTGACCCGAGCACGTGGGCGTGCTCCCGCACATCGCCCTGGAGCGCGAACACGCCGACGGTCTTCTGTGGACTCACCATGGCCCCGACCCTAGGGCCTCCGGGCACCCGGGACTCCGCGGCTCACCAGCCGCGCTCGGCCAGGCGGTGCGGGGCGGGCAGGTCGCCCACGTTGATGCCCACCATGGCCTCGCCCAGGCCGCGGGAGGCCTCGGCGACCGCCATCGGGTCATCGAACTGGGCGGTGGCCTTGACGATGGCGCGGGCGCGCTCGGCCGGGTTGCCGGACTTGAAGATGCCGGAGCCCACGAACACGCCGTCGGCGCCCATCTGCATCATCAGGGCCGCATCGGCCGGGGTGGCCACGCCGCCGGCGGTGAACATCACGACGGGCAGGGCGCCGGTCTCGGCGACCTCGCGCACCAGTTCGTACGGCGCCTGCAGCTCCTTCGCGGCCACGTACAGCTCATCCTGGGCCAGGCCCTGGAGCTGGGCGATCTCCTTGCGGATGGTGCGGATGTGCTTCACGGCCTCGGAGACGTCGCCGGTGCCGGCCTCGCCCTTGGACCGGATCATGGCCGCGCCCTCGGTGATGCGGCGCAGGGCCTCGCCGAGGTTGGTGGCGCCGCACACGAAGGGCACATCGAAGTCCCACTTGTCGATGTGGTTCACGTAGTCCGCCGGGGAGAGCACCTCGGACTCGTCGATGAAGTCCACCTTGAGCGCCTGCAGCACCTGGGCCTCCACGAAGTGGCCGATGCGCGCCTTGGCCATCACGGGGATGGACACGGCCTCGACGATGCCGTCGATCAGGTCGGGGTCGGACATGCGGGCCACGCCGCCCTGGGCGCGGATGTCGGCCGGGACCCGCTCGAGCGCCATGACGGCCACGGCACCGGCGTCCTCGGCGATGCGCGCCTGCTCCGCGTTGACGACGTCCATGATCACGCCGCCCTTCATCATGTCCGCCAGGCCGCGCTTGACGCGGGTCGTGCCGGTGCCGCGGGCGCCGTCGTCGGCGGCGGAGGCGGTGGAGGCGGAGAAGCTGCGGGCGCGCTCGTCGCTCATGGTGGTCCTTCCGAAGGGGTGGCGGCCCCGGCCGCGGGGCGGCTGGCCGGGGCGAAGACGCGGCCAACTCTAGTCCCCCGGCGGCGGACCCCGGCCCGCGTCACGGACGACGACGTCACCCGGCCCCGTGCCGGCGCAGCGTACGGCGTCGGCGCCAGACGACGAACGCGACCACGGCCGCGAGGATCAGCACGAGGGCGAGGACGCCCCGGCCCTCTCCGAGCGCCGCGCCGATGACGGCCCACACCACGGCCATCCCGACGGTCCCGTACACCACGCCCCACAGGAACGTGCCGAGCGCGGCCGCCGGCAGGAACCGGCGCCAGGGCATGCGGGCGACGCCGGCGGAGCCGATCACCGCCGTCTGGATGCCCACCGTGAGGTAGCAGAACGGGATGGCCCACACCCCGTGGCGCTGGATGAAGCGCTGGGCTCGGACATAGACGGGACCCTCCATCACGCGGGCGAACCATCGGGTCCGCTCGACGCCGGAGGCCAGCCCCCGCCCGAGCGAGAACACGATCAGGGTGCGCAGGATCGCCAGCATCCAGAAGAACCCGATGGACCACAGCAGCGGCAGCCCGTCGATCCACGCCATCATGGGCGGAGCCACCCGTCGGTGCGGGGACTCAAGCGCGCGCCCCGGCCGTGCTCACGCGTTCCAGAGCCCGTACGAGTCCGCGAGGTCCGCGATCTTCTGGGCACGCAGCACGCGGGGCAGGTACGAGCCGTCGCCGACGGCGGCGCCCTGCGCGTGCTTCTCGAGCAGGTCGCGGGCCCACGCGAGCTCGTCCTCGGACGGGGACATCGCCCGGTTGACCCAGTCCACCTGATCCGGGTTCAGGACGAGGCGGCCGGTCATGCCCATCGAGGCGGTGACGGCGCAGGAGCGGATGACCGCGTCCTCACCGTCCGTGTTGCCGGGCGGTCCGTCGATCGCCCCGGGCAGACCGCCCACGCGGGAGGCGATCACCATGCGGGAGCGGGCGTAGGCCATGGCCAGCGGGTCCTCGCCGACGCCGACGTCCTTGCGGAAGTCGTTCACGCCGAAGGCGAGACGGAACGTGCCCGGCGCCTTGGCCACGGCCGTGGCGTTCTCGATGCCCAGGGCGGACTCCAGCAGGGCGATCACCGGGGTGCCGGCGCGCAGACGCATCGCGGTGAACGTGACCTGCTCCGGCTCCTCGGTCTCGGCCAGCACGACGCCGCGCACGCCGTCGAGACCCGTGAGCGCCTCGAGGTCCCGCTGCCAGTGGTCCGTGGAGGTCGCGGAGATGCGCACCCACGCCGTCATGCCGCCGGAGAGGGCGTCCACGACGTGCTGGCGGGCCGCGTCCTTCTGCTCCTCCGGCACGGCGGCCTCGAGGTCGAAGATGACGGAGTCGGCCTCGGAGGCCAGGGCGGGGGCGAACGCGTCGGGGGTGGCCGCGTTGACCAGCAGCCAGGAGCGGCTGAGCTTGGCGGGCAGGGCGGCGGCGCGACGGTTCCTCACGGGCATGGCCTCCAGCCTAGCCCGCCGCGGCCGTCCGCCCGCGGGCCCCTTCCCACCCGCGGGAGGCCTCACATCCGCTCGCGGCGGGCGAGACGGACGGCCGTAGCATGGAGAGGCCGTCGGTCCGTCCGACGCCGCCGACCCCCGACCGCCAGGAGTACCCGATGCGCCCGACCTCCCCTTCCCGCGCCCTGCGGATCACGGGTGCCGTGGCCGCCGCGTGCCTGCTGGCCGGCTGCGCGGTCGACCCCGGACTGGCCGAGGACTCGGCGTCCGACGACGGCGTGCCCCTGCCCGCGACGGAGGGGTATCAGCCGCTGACGGTCTACCTCGCCGTCGCCGAGGCGGAGGCGGTCCCGGGGACGAGCGGCCGGCCCTTCGGCTGCGGCGACCTGCTGGTGCCCGTGCAGACCGTGCCGACGGACACCGAGGACGAGGCGGACACCGCCCTGGACTTCCTGTTCGCGGACGAGCGCGGCTGGCACGGCGACCCGTCGCTGTGGAACGCCGTGTTCGACGCGCGCGAGACCCTCACCCCGACCGGGCACCGCCGCGCGGGCGACGTGGAGATCTTCACCTTCACCGGCACCGTGACGCCGGAGGACGAGTGCACGGCCGAGCGGATCCGCGCCCAGCTGCAGGCGACCGCCGCCGCCTTCACGTCAGCGGGACAGGTCCGGCTCGAGGTGGACGGCCGGGACCTCGACGACGTGCTGGGGCTCGAGCCGCTCCGCCTCGGCGAGCCCGTGGACGTCCCGCAGGGGGACCCCGCGCCGAGTGGGGAGCCGAGCGACGGATCCGGTGAGCAGACGTGGGCGCCGGAGGGCGAGTCGTCCTGGGGTCCCGCCGAGCCGACCCAGGGCACGTGGTCCCCCGCCCAGGAGCCGAGCACCCCCTGATCGCGCGACCCGCCGTCGTCGCCCGTCATCGGGCCTGCATCGTCGGCCGCGTCGTGCTATAGGGTGCCGAGCGTGCGGAACCTCCGAGAACACCTGTCCCAGCGCGCCGTCGGCGTGAAGCAGTCCGCGGTCCGCGACGTCTTCGACATCGCGATGGACCCGAACCTCATCTCGCTCGCGGGCGGGAACCCGTGGCTCGCCGACCTGCCCCTCGACGAGCTGGGCCGGATCGCCTCCGACCTGATGACCCGGTTCGGCACGGAGTCCCTGCAGTACGGCCCGGGCCAGGGCACCGAGGAGATGCGTGCCGCCGCGACCGCCGTGATGGCCGCCGACGGCATCCCGGACGCGGATCCCGACCTCGTGGTCATCACCCCCGGCTCGCAGGCCGCGATCGACACCGCCTGCCGGGCGTTCGCGAACCCGGGCGACGTCGTCGTGGTGGAGGACCCCACGTTCGTGGGCGCGTTGACCACCTTCACCACCTGGCAGCTCGAGGCCGTGGCCACGGGCACCGACGACCACGGCCTGGTGCCCGCGGCCCTCGACGAGACCCTGACCCGCCTGGCCGCCGAGGGCCGCCGCGTGGCCTTCCTCTACACGATCCCCTCGTTCGCGAACCCCTCGGGCGCCCTGCTGCCCCCGGGCCGCCGCGCCGAGGTGGGCGCGATCTGCGAGAAGCACGGCGTGCTCATCGTGGAGGACAACCCGTACGGGCAGATCGCGTTCGACGGCGAGCCCGTCGCCCCGATCGCCGCAGACCACCGGGACAACGTGGTCCACCTCGGCACGATGTCCAAGATCTTCTCCCCGGGCGTGCGCATCGGCTGGGCGCTCGTGCCGGTTGCGCTCAAGCGCGAGTTCTACCTGTGCGCGGAGTCCGCCTACATCCACGCGTCCACGTACTCGCAGATGCTCTCCACCGCCTTCGTCACGCAGCTGGACTGGCAGGGCCACGTCCGCCACGTGACCGGGCTGTACCGCGAGCGGGCCGCGGCGCTCGTGGACGCGGTGCGTGAGCACTGGGACCCGGCGGTCGAGTTCATCACCCCGCAGGGCGGCTTCTTCCTGTGGGCCACCCTGCCGGCCGGGGTGGACACCCTCGAGGTGATGCACCGCGGCATCGAGGCGGGCGCGGTGTTCGTGCCGGGGGCGGCCTTCACCCCCGTCGAGGGCACGCACTCCACCCTGCGCCTGGCGTACTCGTTCGTGGCGGCCGAGAAGCTCCTGGAGGGCGTGCGGCGCCTGGCCCCGGCGGTGAACGAGTCGATCGACCGGGCCCGCTGAGCCGCGGCGGGCGCCCACGACGACGTCGGCCCGGCGCGTCTGCCGGACGTGCGACCTCTTCCCCGGGCCCGCGAGATCGTATACGATCTAGACCATGACGCAGAGCACACCGGATCCCACGCCCACCGTCACCGAGCACGACTTCACCGTCCGGGAGAACCGGCCGGGCAAGGTGCTCGCCGTCCACCTGAACTACCCCTCCCGCATCGCCCAGCGCGGCCGGTCCCCGCAGGCCCCCGGCTACTTCCTCAAGGCCGGCACCTCCCTCGCCCGCACCGGCGACACCATCGAGCGCCCCGCCGGCACCGAGCTGCTCGCCTACGAGGGCGAGATCGCGCTGATCATCGGCCGCACCGCCCGGCGCGTCAGCCCAAAGGAGGGCTGGTCGCACGTCTCCGGCATCACCGCCGCCAACGACTGGGGCCTCTACGACCTCCGCCACGCGGACAAGGGCTCCAACGTCAAGAACAAGTCCGGCGACGGCTACACCCCGCTCGGCCCCGCGGTGATCTCCGCCGCGGGCCTGGACCCGGCCGCCCTGCGCGTGCGCACCTGGGTCAACGGCGAGATCGTCCAGGACGACACCACCGAGGGCCTCGTCTTCCCGTTCGGCCAGCTCGTGGCCGACCTCTCGCAGCTCATGACGCTCGAGGAGGGCGACGTCATCCTCACCGGCACCCCCGCCGGGTCCTCCGTGGCCCAGCCGGGCGACGTCGTCGAGGTGGAGGTGGACGCCCCCAGCGCCCCCGGCGCACCGACCACCGGCCGCCTGGTGACGACGGTCGTCGACTCGGAGCACTCCCTGGCCCCGTTCGGCGCGCAGCCGCAGGTGGACGACGTGCAGCGCGAGGAGGCCTGGGGCTCCCGCGAGGCCGCCGGCCTGGCCCCGCAGGCCGCGGCGCCGTCGTCGTCCGCGGTGGACGAGAACGGCCACTGGGTCGCGAGCGCCCCGCAGCCGGACCGCTCCCTGCTGACCCCGGAGCTGCGCGCCAAGATCGACGCCATCGCGGTGGCCACCCTCACCGCCCAGCTGCAGAAGCGCGGCGTCCAGAACGCGACCATCGACGGCCCGCGCCCGATCCACCGGGGTCGGCGCGTCCTCGGCTACGCCAAGACCCTGCGCTACATCCCCAAGCGCGAGGACCTGGCCAAGGAGTTCGGCGGCGGCTTCAACGCCCAGAAGCGGGCCATCGACTCGGTGCAGCCGGACGACGTGGTGGTCATGGAGGCCCGTGGCGAGCACGGCACCGGCACCCTCGGGGACGTCCTGGCCCTGCGCGCCCAGGTGAACGGCGCGAACGCCGTGATCACGGACGGCGGCATCCGCGACTCCGCCGCCGTCGCCGAGGTCGGCCTCCAGGTGTACGCCGGCGCCACGCACCCGGCCGTGCTGGGCCGCCGTCACATCCCCTGGGAGGTCGGCGGCACCATCGCCTGCGGCGGCACCACCGTGCAGCCCGGCGACATCATCGTCGGCGACGACGACGGTGTGGTGGTCATCCCGCCGTCCCTGCTCCAGGAGGTCGTGGACGACGCCTACGAGCAGGAGCTCCAGGACGCCTGGGCGTACGAGCAGGTCAAGGCCGGCCACCCGGTGGACGGGATGTTCCCCCCGAACGCCGAGTGGAAGGCCAAATTCGACGAGTACCGCAAGACCCTGCCGGACGCCCCGGCCCCGGAGGGCGACGGGCGAGCATGAGCCGTACGGGCATCGGAACGGTCAGCCTCGGAAGCGCCCCCGTCTCCAAGGCGGACCGTGCCTACCAGGCGATCCTGGAGGGGATCCGGGACCAGCGCCACGAGCCGGGCGATCGGCTGGTGCTGTCCCAGATCGCCGCGGAGCTGGGCATGTCCGTGGTGCCCGTGCGGGAGGCGATCCGCCGCCTGCAGTCCGAGAAGCTGGTGGCCTACGAGCGCAACGTGGGCGCCACCGTGGTGGGCATCGACCCGGTCGAGTACCGCCACACCATGGAGACGCTGGCGCTGGTGGAGGGGTTCTCCACCGCCCAGTGCGCCCCGCACGTGACCGCCGAGGACCTCGCGGCGGCCCGCGAGGTGAACGCGACCATGCGCGCGATGACGGAGTCGGAGACGGCCTGGGACCCGGTGACGTTCACCGAGCTCAACCGCCGCTTCCACTCGATCCTGTTCGAGCATCACCAGAACGAGCACGTGCACGACCTGGTGCACCGCGGCTGGAACCGCCTGGCCGCGCTGCGCTCCTCCACGTTCGCGTACGTGCCCGGCCGGGCGGTGGCCTCCGTGGACGAGCACGAGCACCTGCTGCGCCTGATCGAGGACGGGGCGCGCTTCGAGGAGATCGAGGCCGCCGCCCGCGCCCACCGCCTGAACACCCTGCGCGCCTACCTGGAGCACAGCGCCGAGCCGTCCGCGTGACCGCCGGCCGGACCGGCGCCGACGTCGTCGGCGCCAGACCCCGACCATCCGCCCCCGAAGCACTCAGCGAAAGAGACACCATGACGGAGAAGACCAGCATCGAGGCCCGCAAGCCCGAGGGCCTGCCCGACGTCCTGCGCCACTACATCGACGGCGAGTTCGTCGACTCGATCGACGGCGACACCTTCGAGGTGCTCGACCCGGTGACCAACGAGCCGTACCTGACGGCCGCCTCCGGCAAGGCCGCGGACATCGACCGCGCCGTCGCCGCCGCGAAGCGGGCCTTCGAGTCCGGCGAATGGTCCCAGGCCCTGCCGCGCCAGCGTTCCCGTGTGCTGCACCGGATCGCCGACATCATGGAGACCCGCGGCGACCAGCTGGCCGAGATGGAGTGCTTCGACACCGGCCTGCCGATCAAGCAGGCGAGGGGCCAGGCCGCCCGCGCCGCCGAGAACTTCCGCTTCTTCGCGGACCTGATCGTGGCCCAGCACGACGACACCTTCAAGGTGCCGGGTCGCCAGATCAACTACGTGAACCGCAAGCCGATCGGCGTCGCCGGCCTGATCACCCCGTGGAACACCCCGTTCATGCTGGAGTCCTGGAAGCTGGCCCCGGCCATCGCCACCGGCAACTCGGTGGTCCTGAAGCCGGCGGAGTTCACCCCGCTCTCGGCCTCCCTGTGGGGCGGGATCTTCGAGGAGGCCGGCCTGCCCCAGGGCGTGTTCAACATGGTGCACGGCTTCGGCGAGGAGGGCTACGCGGGCGACCCGCTCGTGAAGCACCCGGACGTGCCGCTGATCTCCTTCACCGGCGAGTCCCGCACCGGCCAGATCATCTTCGCCAACGCCGCCCCGCACCTGAAGGGCCTGTCCATGGAGCTCGGCGGCAAGTCCCCGGCCGTGGTGTTCGAGGACGCGGACCTGGACGCGGCGATCGACGCGACCATCTTCGGCGTGTTCTCCCTGAACGGCGAGCGCTGCACCGCCGGCTCCCGCATCCTGGTCCAGCGTTCCGTCTACGACGAGTTCGTGGAGCGCTACGCCGCCCAGGCCTCCCGTGTGAAGGTCGGCCTGCCGGACGACGAGACCACCGAGGTCGGCGCCATCGTGCACCCGGAGCACTTCGAGAAGGTCATGTCCTACGTGGAGATCGGCAAGACCGAGGCTCGCCTGGTGGCCGGCGGCGGCCGCCCGGAGGGCTTCCCGGAGGGCAACTTCGTGCAGCCCACCGTGTTCGCGGACGTGGCCCCGGACGCCCGGATCTTCCAGGAGGAGATCTTCGGCCCGGTGGTGGCCATCACCCCCTTCGACACGGAGGAGGAGGCCCTGCAGCTGGCCAACAACACCAAGTACGGCCTGGCCGCCTACATCTGGACCAACGACCTCAAGCGCGCCCACAACGTCGCGCAGAACGTGGAGGCCGGCATGGTGTGGCTGAACTCCAACAACGTGCGGGACCTGCGCACCCCGTTCGGCGGGGTGAAGGCCTCCGGCCTGGGCCACGAGGGCGGCTACCGCTCGATCGACTTCTACACCGATCAGCAGGCCGTGCACATCAACCTCGGCGAGGTCCACAACCCGGTGTTCGGCAAGCAGGAGCAGGCCGCGGCGAAGATCGACGGCTGAGCCCGCGCCGACCGGTGACCACGACGGCGCCCGCACCGTCCCCGCGACGGTGCGGGCGCCGTCGTCGTGGTGGGGCCGGGCCGGGCTCCTCCCCCGGCCCACCCGACGCGGGTTGAGTTGTCGCGGGTGCGGGCGCCCCGGACCCGCGACAACTCAACCCGCGTTCCTCGAGAGCCTTTCCGTCGGTCGCCCGGATCGTATACGATCGAGCCACTGACCGTGTCCCAGGCCACAGCGCACCGCCCCCTCACCAAGGAGCACCGATGACCAACCTCGAGAGCCGCCAGAAGACCTCCTCCGGCTTCTTCGTCACGAAGGAAGCCCCCATCGACCCGGAGAACCCCCTCCCCACCCCGACGTCCGAGGCACCGGACATCCTGCGCTGCGCCTCGATGGAGCTCGTGGTCACGGACCTCGCCGTCTCCCGCGAGTTCTACGTGGACGTGCTCGGCCTGGTGGTCACCGAGGAGGACGAGGAGACCGTCTACCTGCGCTCCATGGAGGAGTTCATCCACCACAACCTGGTGCTGCGCCAGGGCGAGACCGCCGCCGTGGCCGCGTTCTCCTACCGCGTGCGCACCCCCGAGGACCTGGACAAGGCGGTCGCCTTCTACGAGGAGCTGGGCTGCCGCGTGGAGCGCCGGAAGGACGGCTTCGTCAAGGGCGTCGGCGACTCCGTGCGCGTCGAGGACCCGCTGGGCTTCCCCTACGAGTTCTTCCACGACGTCGAGCACGTGGAGCGCCTGGCCTGGCGCTACGACCTCTACACCCCGGGCGCCCTGGTCCGCCTGGACCACTTCAACCAGGTGACCCCGGATGTGCCGCGCGCCGCCCGCTACATGCAGGACCTGGGCTTCCGCGTCACCGAGGACATCCAGGACGAGAACGGCAACGTCTACGCCGCGTGGATGCGCCGCAAGCCCACCGTGCACGACACCGCCATGACCGGCGGCGACGGCCCCCGGATGCACCACGTGTGCTTCGCCACGCACGAGAAGCACAACATCCTGGCGATCTGCGACAAGCTCGGCGCCCTGCGCATGTCCGACCACATCGAGCGCGGCCCGGGTCGCCACGGCGTCTCCAACGCGTTCTACCTCTACCTGCGCGACCCGGACGGCCACCGCGTGGAGGTCTACACCCAGGACTACTACACCGGTGACCCGGACAACCCCGTGGTCACCTGGGACGTGCACGACAACCAGCGCCGCGACTGGTGGGGCACCCCGATCGTGCCGTCCTGGTACACCGATGCCTCCCGCGTGCTGGACCTCGACGGCAACCTGCAGCCGCTGGTCTCCCGCACCGACGACTCGGAGATGGCCGTGACCATCGGCGCCGACGGCTTCTCCTACACCCGCGAGGGGCAGGGCGAGGAGTCCATGCCGGAGTGGAAGCAGGGCGAGTACAAGCTCGGCAACCAGCTCTGACCGGCACGGCCGGCACCGCTTCGGGACACCACGACGACGGCGGGCACCCAACGCAGGTGCCCGCCGTCGGCGTCCGCCCTCCCTACCATCCTCCGCGTCTCCCCGCCCCACGCCGTTCGAGGCGGAAAATCCACCTCTTTCGAGCCGGGAGGGCCGGTTTGAGCTCGATTTCCCGCCTCGAAGCGTGGGGAGCAGGGGTGTCCCGCCTCGCAGACGGGCGTCGAGGGGCGGGCCTGCCTCACGGTGCACCGCCGCCAGCCCGGGCTGGGCATCGGGACGCGCACCCCGGACTGATCCGGGGCGGTGACAGGATGGCGACGGGGCCGAGCCGCGTAATCGTATACGATCAAGGCCAGGCCCCTGCCCGTCGTCGTGAAGGAGACCGCTGTGCTGGACCACGAGACCCACGTCAAGATCGCCGACGAGCTGCACCGCGCGGGCATCGACCGCGTGCCCGTGCCGCGGCTGACCGCGCGCTACCCGGAGATGGAAATCGAGGACTCGTACGCCGTCCAGCGCATCTGGGCCGAGCGCCAGGTCGAGGCGGGCCGCCGCAAGGTGGGCCACAAGATCGGCCTGACCTCCAAGGCCATGCAGGACGCGACCGGGATCGACGAGCCGGACTACGGCGTGATCTTCGACGACCAGGTGTTCGAGTCCGGCCACGTGTACGAGTGGAAGAAGTACACCCATCCGCGCATCGAGATGGAGCTGGCGTTCGTGCTCAAGGACGAGCTGCGTGGGCCCGGCCTGAACCTGATGGACGTGCTGCGCGCCACCGAGTACGTGGTGCCCGCGCTCGAGGTGCTGGACTCGCGCATCGAGATGGCCGGCCGCACCATCACGGACACCATCTCGGACAACGCCGCCCTGGGCTCCCTGGTGATCGGCGGCCGCCCCGTGGGCGTGCACGACGTCGACCTGCGGTGGGTCTCCGGCATCCTCTCCCGCAACGAGGAGATCATCGAGACCGGCGTGGCCGCGGGCGTGCTGAACCACCCGGCCAACGGCGTGCACTGGCTGGCCAACCGCATCGCCGAGCACGGAGACGCGCTCGAAGCCGGTGAGATCGTGCTCGCCGGCTCCTTCACCCGCCCGATGTGGGTGTACGAGGGCGACACCGTCTACGCCGACTACGGCCCGCTCGGCACCATCACCTGCCGCTTCGCCTGACCCGCCCGTCGTCGTCGCCCCGCCCGCGTCGCCGTCGTCGTCCCGCCCCGCCCGCCCCGCAACGCGGGTTGACCTATCACCAGTACGACCCCGCTCCACCCGCGACAACTCAACCCGCGTCGGGTGGAGGGCGCGGAGAACCCCGGAGGAACGTCCCATGCCCGTCCGCCACAACCCGCAGCCGCTGTTCCGCGACCTCTTCACGCCCGAGGCCGTCGCCGCCCGTGGGGGCCGCCCCGCCGCCGGCATGTTCCTCTCCTCCGGGGACCCGACGACGGCGGAGATCTGCGCCGGCGCGGGCCTCGACTACCTGCTCATCGACGCCGAGCACGCACCGCTGACCCTGCAGGACGTCCTCGCCCAGCTGCGCACGATCGCCGGCTACCGTGTGCCCACCCTGGTGCGCGTGCCGGCGCTGGACACCGTGGCCATCAAGCAGTTCCTGGACCTGGGCGCCCAGTCGCTGCTGGTGCCCATGGTCGACGACGCCGCGATGGCCCGCCGCGCCGTGGCCGCCGCCCGCTACCCGGACGGCTCCGCCGAGGGCGGGGTGCGCGGCGTGGGCTCCGCCCTGGCACGCTCGGGCCGCTGGAACCGGATCCCCGGCTACCTGCCCGGCGCGGCGGACCACGTCTCCGTGATCGTGCAGATCGAGACGGCCGCCGGCGTGCGGAACGCGGACGAGATCGCGGCGGTGGACGGGATCGACGGCGTCTTCATCGGCCCCTCGGACCTCTCCGCGTCCCTGGGCCTGCTCGGCCAGCAGTCGCACCCGGACGTGGTGGCCGCGGTCGAGGAGGTCATCACGAAGGTCAAGGCCGCCGGGAAGATCGTGGGCGTCAACGCGTTCGTGCCCGCGCAGGCCGACGCCTACGCCGCCGCCGGTGCGGACTACGTCAACGTGGGCGCCGACGTCGCCCTGCTGGCCCGCGCCGCCGAGGCCCTCGCCGACCGCTGGTGCCCGGCCCCGAGCAACGCCGCGGCCGACGGGCAGAGCGCGCCCCGCGCGTCGTACTGATCCGGTCATCCCCTCACTTCGGGGCGCGAAATCCACCCCATGGACGCCCGATCCTGGCCCATGACGTGGATTTCCCGCCTCGAATGGCTCGGGGCCGGCGCCCCGGGGGACGTCACCGCCTCCTGCACAACCGCGCCGGGCCCCCTCGCGCGTCCCCAGGCCCCCGCTCGTCTGTCTCGGGATGCCGACCGACGGAGCACGCTCGCCGCATGCCCCGTCGTCCCGCCCCGCTGCCGCCGTCGATCGACCCCGCCGCCTTCACGGTCGACGACGCGCGCCGGGCGGGTGTGACGTGGTCCCGACTGCAGTCCTCAGACCTGCGGCGGCTGCGCCACGGCATCTACGGGCCGGCCGGCCCTGCGGCGGCCTCCGTCCGTGAGTGGACGATGGACGAGGTCCGCGCGTACCAGCGGCGCCACCCCGGCGTCGTCGTCAGCCATGAGACCGCCGCCCGCCTGCACGGCCTGACCGTGCCCGCACGGCTGCTGGCCCCCGGTGCGGTGCACGTCAGCGTCGGCACCTCGGGCGGCCGGCCGGTCCAGGCGGGTCTGGTGCCGCACCGCATCGAGGTGCCGGAGGGACAGCGGATGACGCGGGGCGGCGTGCTCGTGACGACGCCGGCCCGCACGCTGTGGGACCTGTGCGCGGCACGGTCGGCGCTCACCGAGCGGGACGTCGTCGTCGCCGGTGACGCCCTGCTCTGCCCGCCGTGGCTGCCCGGCGGCGGACGCGGGGATCCCGCCTACACCCCGGAGGAGCTCGTCCGATCGCTGGCCGAACGGGGACGTTTCCGGGGGCGCGGACTGGCCCGGGCAGCGCTGGCGAGGATGCGCGTGGGGGCGGATTCGCCGCGCGAGACGCGTCTGCGGCTGGCGCTCGTCGATGCCGGGCTGCCGGAGCCCGAGGTGCAGTGCCGGCTGGACCCGTCAGACCGCCGCGCTCCGACGGTCGACCTCGGGTATCGGCCGTGGCGCCTCGCGTTGCAATACGAAGGCGAGCACCACCGCACCGCCGAGCAGCAGGCCCGCGACGTGCTGCGCGACCGCTGGTGCGCCGACCACGACTGGCTCTCGATCAAGGTCATGTGGGCCGACGCTCGGAACGACTACGCGGACGTCGTCGCGCGGGTGCGGCGCCGGGCGGCCGCGTTCGGTGGGTGACCCGGTGAGATCCACGGTCACCGCAGTCCGCCACGGCCCCCCGTTTCGAGGCGGGAAATCCAGGTCAAAGCGCTCTGGTCCACGCCCGTGGGGTCGATTTCCCGCCTCGAAAGGACGGGTGCGGTGGGAGTCGGCCCGTGAACACCCGTCCTCCCCCACGTAGCGTGGCCCTATGACCACGTCCGTTCCCGCCCTGAGCTCGCATTTCGCCGACACCTTCCCCGAGCTCGCCCTGCCCTGGCAGGCCCAGGCCACGGACGGCCCGCGGCTCGTCCTGCTCAACGCCGGCCTCGCGGCGGAGCTCGGCCTCGACGCCGAGTGGCTCGCCAGCGACGACGGCGTCCGCTTCCTCACCGGCGAGCAGTCCGGCCCGGACGCGCGGCCGGTCGCGCAGGCGTACGCGGGCCACCAGTTCGGCCACTACTCCCCCCGCCTGGGTGACGGGCGCGCCCTCCTCCTCGGCGAGCTCACGGCTCCGGACGGTCGGCTCCACGACCTGCATCTCAAGGGCTCCGGTCGCACGCCCTTCGCGCGCGGCAACGCCGACGGGCAGGCCGTACTCGGCCCCATGCTCCGCGAGTACGTGGTCTCCGAGGCGATGCACGCCCTCGGCGTGCCGACCACGCGGGCGCTCGCCGTCGTCGCCACGGGCCACCCGGTCCGCCGCGAGACCGTGCTGCCGGGCGCGGTGCTGGCCCGGACGGCCGCGTCGCACCTGCGCGTCGGCACGGCCCAGTACGCCGCCGCCCTCCCCGAGCAGGCGCACCCCACGGAGGTGCTGCGCCGGATCGTCGACGAGTCCATCGCCCGCCACCACCCGCACGCCACCGACGCCGAGCACCCCGCGCTCGCGCTCTACGAGGCGGTGATCGCCGCGCAGGCCGAGCTCGTCTCCCGCTGGATGCTCGTCGGCTTCGTGCACGGTGTGATGAACACGGACAACATGACCCTGTCCGGCGAGACCATCGACTACGGCCCCTGCGCGTTCATCGACGCCTTCGACCCGGCCGCGAGCTTCTCCTCGATCGACACCCAGGGCCGGTACGCGTACGGCAACCAGGGGCCCATCGCCGCGTGGAACCTCGCCCGACTCGGCGAGGCCCTCGTGCCCGTGCTCGACGACGACCCCGACCGCGCCGTCCCACTCGCCCAGGAGGCGCTGGGCAGGTTCCACGGCGCCCATCTCGCGGCGTGGCGGGGCGGACTGCGGGACAAGCTCGGCCTCCCGGCGTCCGTGGCGGAGGACGACGTCGCCGCGCTCACCGACCGCCTGTTCCCGTGGCTGGCCGCGGCGCGGGCCGACTGGACCTCGTTCTGGGTGCGGCTGGCCGAGCACACGGCGGCGCCCGTGGACGACGACGCGGCGCGCACCGAGGCGGCACGGCTCGTCCCCGGCGCCCCGGACCCCGCGGGGCTCGCCGCCTGGCTCGCGGAGTGGCGGGCGATGGGTCCCGATCCGGCCCGCATGCGCGCGGTGAACCCCGTCTACATCCCGCGGAACCACCTGCTCGACGAGGCCCTGACGGCCGCGGAGGACGGGGACCTCACCGCCGTCCACCGGCTGCTCGAGGCCGTCACGGATCCCTTCACTCCGCGCCCCGGGTTCGAGCGGTACGCGGAGCCGGGTCCGGCGGACGGGGCCCCGTTCGTCACCTACTGCGGCACCTGACCGCTTGTCGTTGACGAAACGGACGCCCTCCAGGGCACTTTCGTTGACGAAACGGGCGCTCTCACCCCCGCGCCAGCGACTTGACCGGCACGGCCGGGTCCGCGAGCGCGGCGGCGTCCACCACGATCCCCCGGTCGATGATGCGCCGGGCGGCCTTGACGGTCATGGGGTCGTCGATCGACGCGGCCCCGCGCAGGGTCCCGTCCGCGGCCAGGGCGAAGCTCGCCACCACGACGCCGCGCACCTCGCGGTCCACGATCCGCCCGCCGGCCGGCACCGTCATGTCCCCCACGGCCTCCACGTGGGCGTCGTACCGGTCGGACCAGAACCACGGGGCGCCCGGGGCGTCCGCCTGCTCCCCCAGGATCGCCGCCGCGGCGGCCGCACCGGAACGCAGCGCCGGCTCCCAGTGCCGCGACGGCGCCCACGCGGACCCCCGGGCCCGCGCGGCATCGCCCACGGCCAGGATCCCGGGCACGGTCGTGCGGCCCGTCGCGTCCGTGAGCACGCCGTCGGCCACCTCCAGACCGGCGTCCTCGGCGAGGGCGGTGTCCGGCACGGTGCCGCCGGCCAGCACCACGACGTCGGCGTCCACGGTCCGCCCGTCGTGGAGGTGGAGCCGGTGGGCGGCCGGCAGTGCGGCGCCGCCGTCGGCGTCCCGGTGCTCGATCCAGGCCGCCCGCCCGACCTCGACCGCGACCCCGTGCTCGGCGTGCATCCGGTGCAGGCGGGCGGCCAGCGCTGGCCCGACCGCCGCGCGAGCCGGGGCGTCCGTCCCGGTCACGAGCGTCACCGCGGCGAGCGAGCGGCGCGCCGCGGCCGCGACCTCCGCCCCCGTGAAGCCGCCGCCCACGACCGCCACCTCGGTCCCGAACGTCAGGCGGTCGCGCAGGGTCTCGGCGTCGGCGCGGGTGCGCAGGGTGATCAGGTCCGGGTGGTCGGCGCCGGCGACGTCGAGGGCCCGGGGTCGCCCGCCCGTGGCGAGCACGACCGCGTCCGCCTCCAGGACCCGCCCGGAGGCCGTCTCCACCCGGTGGGGCGCGGGGCCGCCGTCGGGGTGGACACCGCCCGGCACCACCCGGACCGCCAGGTCCTCCACCAGCTCCACCCCGTGCTCGGCGAACCACGCCGGCGGGGCGAGCAGCAGGCGGCGCGCGTCCGCGTCGCCGGTCAGGAACTCCTTGCTCAGGGGTGGCCGGTCATAGGGCACGCCCTGCGGGTCCACGAGGGCGATCTCGCCCGCGAAACCGCGACGCCGCAGCTCGCGGACCACGGCGAAGCCCGCGACGCCGCCGCCCACCACCGCGACCGAGCCGGGCACGCCTGCCGGGGCCTCGACGTCGTGGCTCATGCGCCGGGGACGAGGTAGAGCTGGCCCTCGCGCTCCTCGACGCGGTGCACGCCGACGCCCTTGGTGGCGGGCAGGCAGAGCGCCTCGCCGGTGCGCAGGCAGAACTGCGCGGCGTGCAGCGGGCACTCCACGCGGTCGTCCTCGAGCCAGCCCTCGGCCAACGAGGCGTCCTCGTGGGTGCAGGTGTCGTCGATCGCGTGGAACTCGCCCGCGTCCGTGTGGAACACCGCGACGTCGTCCCTCGTCCCCGCCGTCGCCGCCGGGACGACGATCGCCTCACCCTCCGGGACGTCCGCCGCCGCGCCGATGTGGATCGGCTCCGCCATGGTCTGCCTCCTCTGGTTCCCGGGCCGGGCGGCCCGTGGTGGTCTCCCGTCACCGTATCCCCCGGCGCGGACCCGACACCCCTCCGCTGTGCACCGCACCGGCGCCACACCGTGCCCACCTGTGAATGGATGAACCGGACATCACGGGGGCATGAAATGACCCGACAAGCCTGAGAAAAAGGTTCCCGGTAATGGTCGATCACGCTACGATCACGACGGCTCTCCGGCCGTCATCCCGCCCGCACCACGTCACCGACCCGGGAAAGCGACACGGCCCGCGCCTGTCATTCCTCGGGCACTCCACCTTCCGAAGGCATCCGCATGAAGATTCTCCTGCCGGGCTCCGCCGCGTCCCCCCGCCCGCTCGCGCCCGCCGTCGCGGTCGCCGGCGTCGCGACCGTCCCGCAGGAGGGCGAGAACCTCGTCCCGGCCGAGGAGGCTCCGGCCGGCGTCGTGCTCGGCGAGCCCGTGGTGGACCGCCCGTTCACGGTGGCCGCCGCCGTGTGGGACGCCGCGGCGGACGACGCCGTCGAGCGCGTGGAGATCCGCGTGCGTCAGGACGGGGCCTGGGGCCCGTGGCAGGTCCTGGATCGGCCCGTCCTGCCCGAGGACGCCGCCCCCGCGCGCACCGGCACGGACCCGTTCGTCGCGTTCGGCGCGGACGGCGCCCAGCTGCGCGTGACCACCGTCGACGGCGCGGCCCCGGCCGGCCTCGAGCTGTCCCTCATCGACCCGGGCACGGCCGCCACGGACGAGACCGTTGCGAGCGCGCACCCGGCGGTGACCGCCGAGCAGGCCGCGGAGACGGCCGGCCTGCCCCGGGGCGTGAAGTCGAGCGCCGTCGTCGGGGGCGCGGAGCCCGCCGAGGGCCACGCCGTGGCCACGGCCTCGGATGCGCGCGCGAAGATCCTCCCGGACGTGATCAC
The DNA here is from genome assembly GCF_056173395.1 of Micrococcus sp. iso_239. Classification (NCBI taxonomy): domain Bacteria; kingdom Bacillati; phylum Actinomycetota; class Actinomycetes; order Micrococcales; family Micrococcaceae; genus Micrococcus; species Micrococcus sp. iso_239. The sequence continues at coordinate 2,193,622 of NZ_CM149672.1, forward strand.
CCGCGCACAGTGGGGCGCGGACGAGTCCTGGGCGGAGGACTCCCCGCAGTTCGACCAGGTGCGCGCGCTGACCATCCACCACACGGCCGGCACCAACGACTACTCGCGCGCCCAGGCCGTGGAGCAGATGCGCGGCATCTACGCGTACTACACGAAGACCCTCGGCTGGGGCGACTTCCCGTACCACCTGATCACGGACCGCTTCGGCAACATCTACGAGGGCCGTCGCGGCGCCCTGGACTCGAACCCGCTGGGCACGCACGCGGGCGGGTTCAACCGGGGCACGATGGGCGTCTCCACGATGGGCAACTACGACGTGCTCGCCCCGTCCGAGGAGGTGGTGGACGCGATGGCCCGCGCCACCGCCTACTACCTGTACCGCGACGGCATCGACGCGCGGGGCCGAGTCACCCTGACCTCGGGCGGCAGCACGAAGTACGCCGCGGGCACGCCCGTCACCGTGGACACGATCTTCCCGCACCGGGCCACGTCCGCGACCGCGTGCCCGGGGCAGCACCTGATGGCCCGCTTCGACGACCTGCGGGACCGCGCCGAGGCCATCGCGACGGCGGCCGGCCAGCCGCCGGCACCGGCCACCCCGGCGCCGATGCCGGCCCCGTCGACCGAGCCGTCGACCGCCGGCACGTACACGGTGCAGCCGAACGACGGCTGGTGGACCATCGCCCGCCGCACCGGCGTGCCCGCGGCCACCCTCCAGGAGCTCAACGGCATGACCGAGTCGACCGTGCTCCACCCGGGCATGGTGCTGCGCACCGTCGCCGACCCGACCGCCCCGGAGCCCACCCCCATCACCACCGGCACGTACACGGTGCAGCCGAACGACGGCTGGTGGGTCATCGCCCGACGGACCGGCGTGTCCGCCGCGGAGCTCCAGCGGCTCAACGGCATAACGGCGTCGACCGTCCTGCACCCGGGGATGGTGCTCATCACGGCCGCCACGGCGCCGGCCGCCACGCCCACGCCCGCCCCGGCCCCCGCCCCGGGCACGTACACGGTCCGCGAGGGCGACGGCTGGTGGATCATCGCCCACCGCACCGGCGTGACGATGGAGACCCTCCAGCGCCTCAACGGCATGACCGCGACCACCGTGCTGCACCCGGGGATGGTGCTGCGGACCGGCCAGACCGCCTCCGCCCCGGCGCCCTCGCCCGCCACGTACGTGGTCCAGGCGAACGACGGCTGGTGGCTCATCGCCCAGCGCACGGGCGTCTCCATGGAGCGCCTGCAACGCCTCAACGGCATGACGGTCTCGACCATGCTCCACCCGGGCATGGTGCTGCGCACCGCCTGAGCGCCCCGCCGGGACGACGTCGGCCCGCACCTGCGCGTGAAGGTGCGGGCCGCCGTCGTCGGTTGAGTTATCACCGGTCGCAGGCCGCTGCACCCGGGATAAGTCAACCGACGTTGCTCCCCACGAGAAGTCGACGAGGGCGCAGGCCTCCGAGAGCCCGTGGGGCCGGTGGCTGCGGCGCCGCGGCTCAGTCCTCGAGCTTCTCGAACCGCACGCCGGGGTGCGCCGCCTCCAGCTCCTCCCACGTGATGCCGTGCAGCTCGCGGACCCGCACGACCCCGGAGGCGTCCAGCAGGAAGACGCCCCGATCCGCGTAGATGCGGGAGACGCAGCCGACGCCGGTGAGGGGGAACGTGCACTCGGCCAGCAGCTTCGGATCGCCCTTCTTGGTGAAGAGATCCATCATCACGTAGGTGTCCTTGGCGCCGATCGCCAGGTCCATCGCACCCCCGACGGCGGGGATCGCCCCGGGCTTGCCCGTGGACCAGTTGGCGAGGTCGCCGGTCGCGGAGACCTGGTAGGCGCCGAGGACGCACACGTCCAGGTGGCCGCCGCGCATCATGGCGAACGAGTCGGCGTGGTGGAAGTACGCGGCCCCGGGCAGCTCGGTGACGGGGATCTTGCCGGCGTTGATGAGGTCTTCATCGATCTGCTCGCCCTCGGCCTGCGGGCCGAAGCCCAGCATGCCGTTCTCGGTGTGCAGGGTGACGTTCTTCTCCGCCTCCAGGTAGTTGGACACCGTGGTGGGCTGGCCGATGCCCAGGTTCACGAAGGAGCCGGGGGCGATGTCCGCCGCGATCGTACGGGCCAGTTCGTCCTGGGTCAGCGGGGTGTCGGTCTGGGTGATGCTCATCGCTCTCCTCACTTCCCCTCGGCGGCCGGCTCGGCCGCGGTCGTCGTGGCCGCGCACGGCTTCGGCCGGCCCTCCGCCAGGGCAGCCCGCTCGGCGCGCTCCTTCTCCCCGGACTCGGTGTCGATCCGCACCACGGTGTCCGTGTAGATGCCGGGGGTCACCACGTGCTCCGGGTCGATCGGCTCCTCGCGGACCTCGTCCACCTGGACGATCGTGGTGGCGGCGGCCGCGGCCATGACGGGTCCGAAGTTGCGGGCGGTCTTGCGGTACACGAGGTTGCCGTGGCGGTCCGCCGCGTACGCCTTGATGAGCGCGACATCGCCGCGGATCGGGGCCTCCAGCACGTAGTGCGTGCCGTCGATCTCGCGGACCTCCTTGCCCTCGGCCAGCTGCGTGCCGTAGCCGGTGGGCGTGAAGAAGCCGCCGATGCCGGCGCCGCCGGCGCGCAGGCGCTCGGCCAGGTTGCCCTGCGGGACGAGCTCCAGCTCGATCTCCCCGGCACGGTAGGCCTCGTCGAAATGCCACGAGTCGGACTGGCGCGGGAACGAGCAGATGATCTTGGCGACCCGCCGCTCCTTGATCAGCAGCGCCAGGCCCGCGTCCGCCTGGCCCGCGTTGTTGTTGACCACCGTGAGGCCGGTGGCCCCGGACTCGAGCAGCGCGTCGATCAGCTCCATCGGCTGGCCGGCGTTGCCGAACCCGCCGATCAGCACCGTGGCGCCGTCGGTGATGCGGGAGACGGCCTGCGCGGCCGTGTCCACGAACTCCAGCATGGGGACTCCTTGGATGAGGGGGTCGGGTGGGTGCTCGGCCGGACGCGTCAGCGCGCGGCCACGTTCTCGAGGACGACGGCGATGCCCTGGCCCACGCCGATGCACAGCGCGGCCACGCCCCACCGCTCACCGGAGGCCTCGAGGCGGCGGGCCAGCGTGCCGAGCACGCGGGTGCCGGAGGCCCCGAGGGGGTGGCCGATCGCGATCGCGCCGCCCCAGGCGTTCACGATCTCCGGGTCCACGCCCCAGGCGTCCGTGCAGGCCAGGGACTGGGCGGCGAAGGCCTCGTTGAGCTCGACGGCGGCCACGTCCTTCCAGCCGATCCCGGCGCGGGACAGGGCCCGGTTCACCGCCTCCACCGGCGCGTAGCCGAAGAAGTCGGGCTCGTTGGCGGCGGTGGCGCGGCCGGCGATGCGGGCCAGGGGCTCCAGGCCGAGCACATCGGCGCCCGTCGACGAGCCCAGGAGGGCGGCCGAGGCGCCGTCGTTCATGGGCGAGGCGTTGCCCGCCGTGACGGTGCCGTTCTCCCGGCGGAACACGGTGCGCAGGCCGGCGAGGGTCTCGGGGGTGGAGTCCGGGCGGACGGTCTCGTCCCGCTCCAGGTCCGTGCCGGGCACGGCGGCCACGAGGGAGTCATACCGCCCCTCGTCCCACGCCCGCGCGGTAAGGCGGTGCGAGCGCGCGGCGAACTCGTCCTGGCGCTCGCGGGAGATGCCGAAGCGCTCGCGCAGCAGCTCCGTGGCCTCGCCGAGCGAGACGGTCCACTCCGGCGGCATCGCGTCATTGATCAGGCGCCAGCCGAGCGTGGTGTTCGCCGCCGCCAGGTCGTGCATGGGGAACGGGCGGGTGGTCTTGGGCAGCACCCACGGGGCACGGGACATCGACTCCACGCCGCCCACGAGGACCACGTCCGCCTCGCCGGTGTTGATCTGGCGGGAGGCGATGATCGCCGCGTCCAGGGAGGAGCCGCAGAGGCGGTTCACGGTGGTGCCGGGGATGGACAGCGGCAGGCCGGCCAGGAGGGTGGCCATGCGGGCCACGTTGCGGTTCTCCTCGCCCGCGCCGTTGGCGTTGCCGAAGACGACCTCGTCGATCCGCTGCGGGGCGGCGGCGTCCGTGCCGGCCTCGATCGGGCGGCCGGCGGCGGCGTCGGCCACGGCCTGGGCGGACGCGGCGCGCAGGCCCTCCAGGCCCGGGGCGCGGTCCACGAGGGTGCGGACCACGTGGGCGGCCATGTCGTCGGGGCGCACCCCCGACAGCGCGCCGCCGACCTTGCCGAAGGGGGTGCGGACGGCGTCGAACACGTAGGCATCGGTGAGGCTCATGGCCTCACCGTAGGACCGCCTCGGCGGGCGGGGAAGGGTGTGTGCGTGACGCGCACGGGCGTGCGCTGTGCGCATAGCGGACTACGCTGGCGGACATGACCGACGACGTCGACGCCCCCGGCGCACGTCCCGCGTCGGGCGGGGACGTGGTGCGCGCCCTGGCGTCCGGTCTGGCGGTGCTGCGCGCGTTCACCCCGGACACCCCCACGCTCTCGGTGAGCGAGGCCGCGACCGCCGCGGGGGTCACCCGGGCCACGGCGCGGCGCATGCTGCTGACGCTCACGGAGCTCGGCTACGCCGTGCAGGACGGGCGGCGGTTCGCGCTGACCCCGCGCGTGCTGGAGCTCGGCCACGGCTACTGGTCCGGCCGGTCCGTCTCCGAGATCCTCCGGCCGATCCTCACCCAGGCCTCGCAGCGCCTGCACCAGTCCTGCTCCGCGGGCGTGCTCCACGGGGCGCACCTGATGTACATCGCGCGTGTGCACACCGAGCGGATCCTGCGGGTGAACCTCGACGTCGGCACGCGCCTGCCCGCGTTCACCACGTCCATGGGCCGCGTGCTGCTGGCCGACCTGCCCGAGGACGAGGCCTGTGCCCTGCTCGCAGGCGCCCCGCGCACCCCCGCCACGGAGCACACCCTCACGGACGTGGACGCGCTGATGGCCGAGCTGGCGCGCGTGCGGGAGCAGGGCCACGCCGTGGTGACCGCGGAGCTGGACGCCCATCTGAGCAGCGTCGCCGTGCCCGTGCGCGACGCCGAGGGGCGAGTGGCCGTGGCGATCAACACGGCGCTGTCCCTCGGGCCGGACCATCGCGACCCGGGCGCGCGCCGGGCGGCCCTGCGGACCGGGGCCCGCGTCCCGGCGCCGCGCACGCCGGAGGTGGCGGCCGCCGTCGTGCAGGCCCTGCCGGTGCTGCGCGCCGCCGCGGACGACGCCGAGGCCGCCCTGGCCGCGCTCCAGCGCTGAGCGCCCACCCCCTTCAGCACTCCCCGCACCCGCATCCGCACCAGCACCAGCACCCGCCCCCGCGAATCGACTGCGGTTCTGACCCTTCTGAGGCCCGGAACGGCCGCCAGAAGGGTCGGAAGTGCAGTGGATTCGGAACGGGAAGGGCAGGGTGGGGGGTCAGGCCGGGAAGCGGCGGAGGTACTCCTCGAGGGAGTCGTCCGGGCGGTCCATCCACGGCACCGGGTGCGCCGCGGCCAGCGTGCCGGTCACGGTCGAGCGGTGCCGCCGGTCGCGGAACGTCCGGACGTCCTCGATCCGGGCGTCGCGCATCTCGAGGAAGGTGCGGGCCACCGCCTCGACGTCCACCTCCGGGCAGTCCGTGTGGGAGGACAGGTCCTGGATGTACGCGCCCTGGTAGGCCAGCGCGGCCGGCGGCCCGTCGATCCGCGTCATCCGCTCGAACCAGGCGTCCATGTCGGCCCGACGCTCCTCATCGCCGGGCACCGGGACGCGGCCGAGCAGCACGTCGCGGGCGAAGAAGGCCTGCGCGTCCAGGAGCGTCAGGGTGAACAGCTGCTGGGTGGCACCCAGGTAGAGCACGCGCGGGTCGGCGTGCCAGACCACGCCCTTCCACAGCCCGAACGGGGCCAGCAGGTTCGGGCCGGCCAGCGCCAGCTCGCCCGGCAGGAAGGGGTAGTGGTGGCGGTAGCCGGTGCACAGCAGCACGGCGTCGTACTCGGCGGTGGAGCCGTCCGCGAAGGTGACCTCCGCACCGTCGAACCCCTGCACCTCGGGGGCCTCGTCCATGCCGGCCGGCCACGCGATGTCCTGCGGGCGGGCACGGTAGGCGGTGGTCACGTGGGCGGCGCCGGCGCGGTGCAGCTGCAGGGCCAGGTCCTGCCCGGAGTAGGAGGAGCCCACCACGAGCACGCGACGGCCCGTGTACGGCTCCGGGCTTCGGTAGTCGTGGGCGTGCTGGACCTGCCCGGGGAAGGTCTCCACGCCGGGCCAGGACGGCAGGTGCGGGGTGTGGAAGTGCCCGGTGGCCACCACGACGCGGTCGAACCGCTCGGTGACGGCCTCGCGCGTGACCAGGTCCTCCGAGGTCACCCCGAACCCGCCGTCGTCGAGCGGCTGCACCCAGCGGACGGCCGTGGCGAACCGGATCTGCGGGCGGATGCGCCCGGCCACCTCGGCCACCCGGCCCACGATGTAGTCCCGCATGGCCTCCCGCGGGAGGTACGAGGACACGGCGCGGCCGAAATGCGCATCGAACGGGTAGTCCGGGTACTCCATGCACTCCTTGGGCCCGTTGATCCACAGGTCCCGGTACATGGCGGAGTGCACGGGCTCGCCGTGGCGGTCCGCGCCGGTGCGCCAGTCCAGGTTCCACTGGCCGCCCCAGTCGTCCTGGCGCTCGAACGCCACGACCTCCGGGACCGCCGCCCCCGCGTCCTCGGCCAGGGCGAGGCTCCTCAGCAGGGCCATGCCGGACGGGCCGGCTCCGATCAGGGCGACGCGCTCACGCATGGGTGTCCTTCCGAGAGTGGGGGTGGGGCGGCTCGGCCCGACCGTAGCACCGGCCCCCGCGAATCGACTGCGGTTCTGACCCTTCTCCGGGGTGGAACGGCCGCCAGAAGGGTCACAAGTGCAGCGGGCCACCCGCACCATGATCGACCCGCCGAACGGGGCGCGGCGGACAAGGGTCACGGCCGCCACGGCCATGAGTCCGAGGCCGTAGAGGAGGCCGGCCGGGTCCCACATGCCCAGCACGACGCCGGACCCGGCGTCGGCAAGGTCGGCATCGTGCCGGGCGAAGACCTCCTGGGCCAGCTGGAACGCGATGCTCCGGGGAGTACTCCCAGCTTCCTCTACGGCATGCGATACTCCCATCATTCATTACTCAATTCACGCGCCGTGCATGGCAGCCGTTGGCCACAACGGCATGTGACATCACTGCGCCCTCCCGAAGGAGCATCGTGGCCCGCAAGAGCAATCCTGTGTATTACGACGCCAACGGCAATGTCGTGCAGCCCCCCGCGAAGAAGAAAGGGGGGTGTCTCAAGTACGCCCTGATCGGCCTGCTCGCCCTGATCGTGATCGCCGTCCTCGCCTCCATGATGGGCGGCGGTTCGAACAGCACCTCGGAGGGGGGCGGAGAGGCCGCCTCCCAGGGCGAGACCAGCTCCAGCGACGAGGCAGCCAAGGTCGGCCTCGGCCAGGAGTTCACCGTGGGCGACTGGGCCACGACCGTTGAGTCGGTCGATACGCCCGTCGCGAGCGTCGGCCCGTCCGGCTTCTCCACGGAGGCCCAGGGCGAGTTCGTGCCCGTGCAGATCAGCGCGAAGAACAACGCCAAGGAGGAGCGGACGTTCTTCGCCGACAGCGTGAAGCTCGTCAGCGCAGACGGGGCCGAGTACAGCTACAGCACGGACGCATCGATCTACGGCACCGAGAACGGCATGAACATCGAGCCGACCAACCCGGGCAACGTGGCCAGCGGCTACCTGTGGTTCGACGTTCCGGCAGGGACCGAGATCACCCAGGTCAAGGTCTCCGGGGGCGGCCTCTCCCTCGATCAGCCGGTGGTCGTCGAGCTCGACTGATCAGCGCGCAGACGAGGCCCCATGTCCTTCCCGGGCATGGGGCCTCGTGCGCGCTGTGAACGTTGCGCTCAGAGCGGCCTGCCCTCGGCGAGGTCGGCGTCCTCCTGGGCGAGCTTGAACGCGATGTTCGCCGCCGGCACGGAGGCGTAGACCGCGGTCTGCAGGAGGATCTCCTGGATCTCCTCCCGGGTCAGGCCGTTGCGCAGGGCGGCGCGCGGGTGCATGGCGCACTCGTCCCAGTAGCCGCCGGCCACCATGGCGGAGATGGTCACGGCTGAGCGCATCCGCCGGTCCAGACCGGGCCGCGTCCAGATCGTCCCCCATGCGTAGCGGGTGATCAGGTTCTGGAAGTCCTCGGTGGTGGCGTCCTTCCTCGCCTCGGCGCGGTCCACGTGGGCGTCGCCCAGGACCTCGCGGCGCACGGCCATGCCCGCGTCGAGCACCTCCTGGGAGGTGCGGTCCATGTCGTGCCCGATGGGCTGCTCGGCGCTCATGCGCAGTCTCTCCTCGTGGTGGGGGCGTCGTCGTGCGGGGCAGGGCGGGAGGGGGCGGGCGGCTCAGCGCGCCGGGAAGGCGGCCAGGGCCGCGGCGGTGCGCTCGGGCTGCTCGAGGGGGGCCTGATGGGCGGTCTCGTCGAACACGTGGGTCACGGTGCCCGGCACCGCGGCGGCGATCTCCTCGCCCGCCGAGGGCGGGGTGACCTGGTCCGCCACGCCGTGGATCGTGAGGACGGGGACGGCGATCTCCCCGAGGCGCCCGCGCACGTCGAAGTCGGCCAGCGCCTCGCACAAGCGCGCGTAGGAATGGCGGTCCGCCTCCTGCAGGGTGTGCAGCAGGCCCGTCGTCCGCTCCGGGTGGGCCGCGATGAACCCGTCGGCGAACCAGCGCTGCGCCGAGCCCTCGACGAGGGTCGGGGTGCCGGCACGCTCCACGAGCTCGGCGCGCTCGCGCCAGGACCCCGCCTCGCCGATCTTCGCGGCGGAGCAGATCACGGCCACACCGGAGACGGTGTCCGCGTGGTCCAGGGCCAGCTGCAGCGCCACGCACCCGTTGAGGGAGACGCCCGCGAAGTGCACGGGCAGGTCCGCGGGAACGGTGCCGTCCTCCTGCAGCGCCTGCACGGCGGCGACGACGGCGTCCGCCAGCTCCGCCATCGAGAACGGCTCGGCGTGGGGCTCGGAGGCGCCGTGGCCGGGCAGGTCGTAGCCGACCACCACGGTGTCCTCAGGGAGCTGCTGCGCGGCGAGGCTCCACAGGGCCTGGACGCCGGTGCCGAGGCCGGCGCCGACCACGAGCACGCGGGCGGGGTCCTGGGCGGGCTTCAGGAGGGTGGTGGTGACACGGGGGGTGCTCATGGGCGGTCCTTCCTCTGCGGCGGCGCCGCACCCCGAGGGGCGCGGCCGGTTCTGACGGAGATGGTCTCAGGTGCGGGGCGGCGTCGTCGTGCCCCGGCGGGCGGCGAGGAGGCGGTCCACGAGGGCCTCGGCCTCCCCCGTGTAGGCGGCGGGGTCGAGGAGGTCGTCGAGGCGGGCGTCCGGAACGGACTCCGGGACCGCCGCGCGCAGCAGGGCGCGGAAGTTCCCCTCGCACGCCAGGGAGCGGTCCACGACGTCCTGGATCAGCCGCTTCCCGGAGCCCGGCTCGCCGGAGGCCTCGTCCAGCTCCGGAGCCAGCTCGGCCATGATCGGCGCGGAGACGAGCAGCGGGCCGGTGAGCTCCAGGTTGCGCCGCATGCGGTCCTCGTGGACGCGCAGGCCGGAGACGAGCTCGCGGGTCAGGGCCGCGGTCCCGCCGGCCACCCGCAGCAGGCGGCGCAGCGCGGGCCACTCGGCGTGCCAGGCCCCGTCCGGGCGCTCGTCGTCCGCGGCGCCGGCCGCCGTGTACACCCGCGCCGCGAGCCCGGGGGCGGACAGCGCGGCGGAGCGGATCAGCACGGAGAGCACGGGGTTCTGCTTGTGCGGCATCGCGGAGGAGCCGCCGCGGCCGGCCGCAAGCGGCTCACCGAGCTCGCCGTTCTCGATCCGCGCCGATGTCAGCACGTCGTTGGCGATCTTCCCGCACGCGGCCACGACGTCGGCCAGGGCCGCGGCCACGCCCGTGACGGCCATGCGGTTCGTGTCCCAGGGCCCGGCGGGGGCGGCGAGGCCCAGCTCGGCGGCGAGGTCCTCGACCAGGGTGAACGCGGTGACCTCGGGGCCGAGGGTCCCCGCGCGGTGCGCGCGGTCGACGTGCCCGGACAGGGAGGCCAGGGTGCCGGCGGCGCCGCCCCACTGGACGGGCAGGTCCGCGACGGCGGCGGCGAGCCGATCCGCGGCCTGGCCGAGGCCGTCGAGCCAGTTCGCGGCGCGCAGCCCGAAGGTGGAGGGCAGGGAGTGCTGGGCGAGGGATCGGGCGACCATCGGCGTCGAGCGGTGGGCGCGGGCCAGCTCCGCAAGCGCGTCCTGCGCGGCGGCGAGGTCCTCGGCCAGGATCGCGCCCACCCGGCCCACCATGACCATCAGCGCGGAGTCCACGACGTCCTGGCTCGTGGCGCCCAGGTGCACGGCGCGGGAGCCGGCCGGCAGCTGCGCGCGCAGCGCCTTCAGCGCCGGGATCAGGGGGGGTGCCGCCGCCCTGGGCCGCGCGGGCGAGCGCGGCGAGGTCGTAGGCGTCCGGGTCGCCCGCCGCCGCGGCGGCCGCCGCCTCCGCCTCCGTGGCGAGCCCGTGCCGGGCGAGCACGCGCACCCATGCCGCCTCGACGTCGAGCAGGTGCCCCAGGAAGGTGCGGTCCGCGGTGGCGGCCTCCGCCCGACTGCCGGCCCAGGCCGGATCCAGGAGGCCGACGTCGGCGACGGCGGCGAGGTCGGCGGCGGCTGAGGTCATGGCGGGCTCCTGGGGTCGGAGGGGTGGGATCGGGCTCCGGAGGCGGCGTCAGGCCCGACCCGTCCCGCGTGTGGGAGGGGCCGGGCCTGCGGCCGAGGCCGGCGTCAGTCGAGCTCGGGGTACTCGATGCCGGGGAACTGCAGGAACACGGTCTCCTTCGGTGCGTGCTCCCCGGGGCCCTGGATCCAGATGTCGAACTCGAGCGAGCCGTCGTCGTTCCGGGTGCCGATCAGGGTGCGACGGCGGTCCTCGTCGAGGGAGGTCAGGAACGCGTCCTGCACGATCGCCTCGGCGTCCTCGGGCAGGTACACGCGGGTGTGCAGCTTGTTCAGCAGGCCGCGGGCGAACACGACGACGTGGATGAACCGGGCGCGGTCCTCGTTCACCACGCCGGGCTCCACGGTGGAGAAGGTGTAGCGGCCCGCGTTGTCCACGGCGCAGCGGCCCCAGCCGGTGAAGGTGAAGCCGTCCTGGACGAGGGAGCCGTCCTCCTGCGAGATGACGCCCTCGGCGTCGGCCTGCCAGATCTCGATCATGGCGTCCGGGATCGGATCGCCGTTGCCGTCGTAGACGGTGCCGAACAGGCGCATCGCGTCCGCGCGGCCCGCGGGGACCAGCTGGTGGCCGTCGCGCCACGGCAGGTGGACCTGCTCGTAGCCGTTCGCGTAGCCGAAGAACGGGCCGATGGTCTGGCCCGGGGTGGGGACCAGCCTCCCGTCGGCGGTGCGCTCGGTGGTCTCGTCGATCCGCATCAGTGATCGCCCTCCTCGTCTTCCATCCAGGTGCGGTGGCTGCCCGTGAGCACGATGTCCCACCAGTAGCCGGTGTTCCACTCGTGGCTGGTCACCGAGTGGTCGTAGGTGGCCACGAGCCGGTCGCGGGCGGCCTGGTCCGTGATGCCCTGGTAGATCGGGTCCAGCGGGAACAGCGGATCGCCCGGGAAGTACATCTGGGTGATCATGCGCTGCGTGAAGTCCGTGCCGAACAGGGAGAAGTGGATGTGCGCCGGGCGCCACGCGTTGCGGTGGTTCTTCCACGGGTACGGGGCGGGCTTGATGGTGGTGAACTCGTAGGTCCCGTCCGCGCCGGTCAGTGTGCGGCCGATGCCCGTGAAGTTCGGGTCCAGCGGCGCGGGGTGCTGGTCCCGCTTGTGCACGTAGCGGCCGGCCGCGTTGGCCTGCCAGATCTCCACCAGCTGGTGGCGCACGGGGCGGCCGTCGTCGTCGAGCACGCGGCCGCGCACCTTGATGCGCTCGCCGATCGGCTCGCCGTTCTGGCCGACGGCCAGGTCCGCCTCGAGCGGGTGCACGTCGCGGTGGCCGAAGGCCGGGGACCACAGCTCCACGGTCTCGGGGTCGGCGTGCACGAGCGACTTGGTGGGGTGGCGGAACACCGACGAGCGATAGGGCGGGAAGTCGAGCCGCGGCTGGGTCTCGCCCTGGGCCTGGGCATGGACGGCCGCGATCTCTTCACTGATCTGCCCCTGCGAGTCGCGGGTGGCGGCTGGATCGAGCACGTGGGCGCTGTCGAACGTGTCGTCGTCCTTGGCCTGGGCGGCGATGCTCACGTCGGCTCCTTTCTCTGCGGGGTCGGGGATCGGTCGGGCTCAGGCGGAGGGCCAGCCGGTGTACTGCTCGGCGAGGAACTGCCGTCCGTAACGGGACTGGACCACGTTGCGGAGCTCACCGCGCACGCGCATGTCCTCGAACTCCGAGGCGTCCGGGCGGGCGTGGAGCATGGTGGTCATCCAGTAGGAGAAGTTCTGGTCCTTCCACACGCGGGTCAGCGCCGTCTCCGAGTAGGCGTCGAGCAGGTCGCGCGAGCCCGTGGCGGCCCACGACTCGAGCGCCTCGGCCAGGACGCGCACGTCCGCGAAGGCGAGGTTCAGGCCCTTCGCCCCGGTGGGCGGGACGGTGTGTCCGGCGTCGCCGGCGAGGAAGACGTTGCGGTGACTCAGCGGTGTGCGCACATAGGAGCGGAAGCCGAGCACCGTCTTGTCGATGATGGGGCCGGTCTTGAGGGTGAAGCCGTCCGGCCCGGCCACGATGCTCTGCAGCCGGTCCCAGATCCGGTCGTCGGACCAGTCCTCCACGCGGGTCGAGGGGTCGCACTGGAAGTACATGCGCTGCACGGTCTCCGAGCGCTGCGAGATCAGGCCGAAGCCATGCTCGGAGCGGGCGTAGATCAGCTCCGGCGAGGACTTGGGCGCCTCGGCGAGGATGCCGAACCAGGCGAAGGGGTACGCGTGGAAGTGGTCCTCGCCCTCGGTGTCGCGCTGGAGGGCCTTGCGCACGGTGGAACGCGAGCCGTCGGCGCCCACGAGGATGTCGCAACGCAGTTCCTCGACCGGCCCCTCCTCGCCACCGGCCACGGAGCGGAACCGGACGCCGGGGGTGTCCGAGTCGACGTCGAGCACCTCGAGCACCTCGGTTTCGAAGCGGACGTCGCCGCCGTCGCGCCGCCGCGCCGCGGCCAGGTCGACGAAGACCTCGTTCTGCGCGTACAGGGTGACCGTGGCACCCACGAGCTCCGGGAAGTCCAGGGCGTGCGACTCGCCGTCGAAGCGCAGGATGATGCCGCGGTGCTCGTCGCCCACCGTCCTCACCCGGCCGTCGACGCCCATGTCCGTCAGCATCTCCACGCTGGGCTGCTCGAGGATGCCCGCGCGGTGGGTGTGCGCGATGGTCTCGGGGTCACGGGACTCGAGGACGACGTTGTCGATCCCCTGCCGCGCGAGCAGGTGGGAGAGCATCAGGCCGGCGGGCCCGCCGCCGACGATGCCGACGCGGGTGCGGGTCACGGGGGGCTGGGTCATGGCGTCCTTTCCGGGGGACGTCACCGGTCGGGCCGGGCGGGTCGGGCCGCGCTGCCGGGGCCGGCGGCGGAGGTCCCGACCATCCTGTGGCGCAGGACACGGCCCGCGCCCGGCCGTTCTCACTCAGTGAGAATGGCCGCCGAGTCCGCGGGCGATCCCCCGGGCGGCCGTCATCAGCAGGGGCGGCACCCCCGGGGTGTACGGCGCCTCGCGGGGGACGACGACCCCGAGCGCGGCCGCCGCCACGCCGTCGGCCCCGCGGACCGGCACGGCGACCCCCCGGGACTCCTCGTCCAACGCGCCGTCCACGGCCGCGTACCCCTCCCGCCGCACATCCGCCAGAAGCGCTCGCAGCCGCGGCTCGCTGGGCGTGGCCACCCGCGCCCGCACGCCCGCGGGCACCGCACGCCCCGACTCGAGGGGATGGTGATCCACGACGGCGCCGAGCCGGTCCCGGTGCCGGGCGATGAACCGCTCCGCCGTCTCGACCGGGGCGTGGGCGAGCAGCACGAGTCCCAGGGCGGTGGTGAACGGCGGCAGCCGACCCGCGACGTCCGCCTGGTTCACCACGGCCCCCTGGGAGGAGAGCCGGGCGAGCACGAGGACGCCGTCGTCGTCGAGGACCGCGAGCTGCGTGTGCTGCCGCAGGACCGACTGCACGTCCACGAGGAACGGCATGGCCGTCCGGGCCAGGGACATGCTCGGCGCGCTCCGGGAGGCCATCTCCCACAGCCGCAGGCCGGGCCGGACCACGCCGTCCTCGTCCTTCTGCAGCAGCTCGGCGCGCACCAGCCGGTCCACCTACCGATAGGCGGTGGCCAGGGGCAGCTCGGTGCGCCGGGCCAGGGCCGCCACGGTCAACACCGGACGCTCCGCGTCGAACGCGAAGCGGACCCGGATCAGCCGGTCCAACGTGCCGCTCGCGCCGACCCGCTCACGTCAGGAAGTCGCGCGCGACCTCGAGGAAGCGGTCGTTGGCCTCCTGCTCGCCGATGCTCACGCGCACGCCCTCGCCCGCGAACGCCCGGACGGACAGGGCCCGGGCCTGGGCGGCCTCGGCGAAGGCCTGCGTGCGCTCGCCGAGCGGCAGCCACACGAAGTTGGCCTGCGAGGAGGGCAGGTCCCAGCCGGCCCCGGCCAGGGCGGCGGCGACGCGCTCGCGCTCGTCGACGACGACCTGCACGCGCTCGAGGACCTCGTCCAGGTGCTCGAGCGAGGCGATCGCGGCCTCCTCGGCCACCGTGGACACCGCGAACGGGGTGGCCACGGTGCGCAGGGCCTTGGTGATCTCCGGCTGCGAGACCGAGTAGCCCACGCGCAGGTTGGCCAGGCCGTGCGCCTTCGAGAAGGTGCGCAGCACGACGACGTTCGCGTGCTTGCGGTACATCTCCGGACCCTTGACCGCGTCCTCGTCGCGGACGAACTCCACGTACGCCTCGTCGATGACCACGAGGATGTGCGCGGGCACGCGCGCCAGGAAGTCCTCGACCTCGGCGGTGGTGAGCACGGGGCCGGTCGGGTTGTTGGGGGTGCAGAGCAGGATCACGCGGGTCCGCTCCGTGATCGCCTCCAGCATGGCCGGCAGGTCGTGGCGGTGGTCCGCGGTGAGCGGCACCTGCACGTCCACGGCACCGGCGGTGCGGACCACGATCGGGTAGGCCTCGAAGGAGCGCCACGCGAAGATCACCTCGTCGCCCTCCCCGGCCTCGCCGTGGCCGGCGAAGGCGGTGATGACCTGGGCCAGGGCGCCGAGGGAGCCGGCACCGGTCACGACGTCGTCCGCCGGGACGTCCAGGTGCGCGGCCAGGGCCTGGCGCAGGCCGGTGGAGAGGGTGTCCGGGTAGCGGCAGAGGGTGCTGGGCGCGCCCTCCGGGCCGGTCACGACCTGACGCACCCGGTCGATCACGCCGGGCACGGGCGCGTAGGGGTTCTCGTTCGAGGAGAGCTTGTAGGGGTGCAGGCCCGGGACGGCGACCGGCGGCTTGCCGGCGGCGTACGGCGGCAGCATGCCGACCTTCTTGTGGGGCGCGACCACGGCGGGCGTCTGCTGTGCGTCATCAGTCATGGCCACCAGGGTAATGCGGGCTGCGGACGCCGTGAGCGGCACCACGGGACCCGGGCTCAGGCTGCGCCGAAGGCGACGGCGACGGCCCGGGCCGCCTCACCGAGCCGGTCCCCGAGGCGCGCCGGGTCCTCCGGCCGCGTCGCGTAGACCACGGCGAGGGCGGCGGGCAGCTGGCCCGGGACCCGCAGCGGCACGGCCACCGAGGAGACGCCGGTGATGACCTCGTCGGAGCTGACGGCCCAGCCGCGCTCCCGCACGTCGTCGAGCTCGGGCCGCTCGGGCGGGGCCCCGCTGGGCAGCCGCGCCCACTCCTGTCCGGTCAGGGCGACGGCGATCGCCATCCCCGGCGCACCGACCCCGAGGGGGTGCCGGGTCCCCGGCCGCTGCGTGACGAGGTTGCCGCTGGGCGGCTCGGCCGTGGCCAGGGTGAGGCAGTGGGCCCCGTCCCACACCACCAGGAACGCGGTCATGCCCAGGTCGGTGGAGACGGCGGTCAGGTGCGGCATGGCCGCCGCGCGCAGATCCTGCTCCACCCGGCGGGCGAGGACGGCCAGGCCGGGGGCGGCGTGGACGCGGCCGAGGCCGTCGCGGCGCAGCAGGCCGTGGGCCTCGAAGGTGCGCAGCATGCGGTAGGCGACCGAGCGATGGACGCCCAGGCCGTCGGCGAGGTCGGCGATGGTGGGCGGCTCGGGCGCTTCCACGACGGTCTCGAGCAGGGTGAGCGCGCGGGAGAGCGTCTGGGAGGGTGCGCCCTCCCGGACCGGGCCGTCGTCGTGCTCCGCCATCCGTGCTCCTCGCCTCGCGTGCCGGACGTGACGCACCCGGGGCGCGGTCGGCCCGCGCGCCGGTTGTGAACCCGATCACGTCCGCGTACAGTCTGGCACACATGTGTTCCCAGGGAGAACACCGTGTTCTCTGAGAGAACACACCGTCGGGTGGCACGTGCCGCGCAGCGACATCCCCCCGCAGCGAAAGGACCCCCATGCTCTTCCACCACCACGGCTACGTCTCCACGAACCCGCGCGTCCAGGTGGCGGCCGGCATCGGCCTGGACCGCCCCGCCGAGCTGCCGGACGAGATGGACGTGCTGATCGTCGGCTCTGGCCCGGCCGGCATGATCGCCGCCGCCCAGCTCGCGATGTTCCCGGACGTCCACACCCGCATCATCGAGCGCCGCCCCCACCGCCTCGAGATCGGCCAGGCGGACGGCATCCAGGCCCGCTCCGTGGAGACCTTCCAGGCCTTCGGCTTCGCGAGCGAGATCATCGACGAGGCCTTCGACCTGACCTCCATGGCGTTCTGGAACCCGGCCGAGGACGACGCGGACACGATCGTGCGCACCTCGCTGGCCGAGGACGACCCGGAGGGCGTCTCCGAGTTCCCGCACCTGATCGTGAACCAGGCCCGCATCCTGGACTGGTTCGCCGAGTACATGAAGAACTCCCCCACCCGCGCGCGGCCGGACTACGGCTGGGCCTTCGAAACCCTCGAGGACACGAACGACGGCGAGCACCCCGTGCTCGTGACCCTGCGCCGCACCGTGGACGCCGAGGGCAACGCCCTCGAGGACCCCGCCTCGGGCCCGACCCGCCAGGTGCGCGCCAAGTACGTGGTGGGCGCGGACGGCGCGGGCTCTCGCGTCCGCAAGGCGATCGGCCACACCCTGACCGGCGACGCCGCGAACCACGCGTGGGGCGTCATGGACGCGCTGGCCGACACGGACTTCCCGGACATCCGCACCAAGTGCGCGATCCACTCGTCCAGCGGCTCGATCCTCCTGATCCCCCGCGAGGGCGGCCACCTGTTCCGCATGTACGTGGACCTCGGCGAGGTCCCGGCGGACGACGACCACAGGGTGCGCCAGACCCCGCTCGAGGAGATCATCCGCCGGGCCCAGCAGATCCTGCGCCCCTACACGCTGGACGTGAAGGAGGTCGCCTGGCATTCGGTGTACGAGGTGGGCCACCGCCTCACCTCGGGCTTCGACAACCGCGAGCGCGTGGCCCACCCCAACGTGTTCCTGCTCGGCGACGCCTGCCACACCCACTCCGCGAAGGCCGGCCAGGGCATGAACGTGTCCATGCAGGACGGCTGGAACCTCGGCTGGAAGCTCGGCCAGGTGCTCTCCGGGATGGCCCCGGTCGAGCTCGTGCCGACCTACTCGGAGGAGCGCAAGGAGATCGCCAAGAACCTGATCGACTTCGACAAGGAGTGGTCGACGCTCATGGCCAAGCCCACCTCCGAGCTGGGCGACCCGAACGAGGTGGCCGAGTTCTACACGAAGACCGCCGAGTTCCCGGCCGGCTTCATGACGGAGTACCGGCCCTCCCTCCTCACCACGGACGCCACCGGTCAGGCGCTGGCGCAGGGCTACCCCATCGGCAAGCGCTTCAAGTCGGCGCTGGTGGAGCGCTCGTGCGACACCAACGTCAAGCACCTGGGCCACCTGCACCGCGCGGACGGCCGTTGGCGCGTGTACGTGTTCGCCGACGCCGCCTCCCCGCGCGCCGAGGATTCGAAGGTCGCGGCGTGGGCGAAGGCGATCGTGGAGGACCCGCGGTCCTTCCGCAACCGCCACACCCCGTCGGACGGGCCGGAGGACGCCTGCTTCGACATCAAGGTCGTGTACCAGCAGAAGCAGACCGAGTTCGCCCACCCGGACGTGCCGTCGATCTTCCGGCCGACCACCGGCTCCCTCGGCCTGCACGACCTGAACAACATCTTCGCCACGTGCCGGCCCACGCACGGCGAGGACATCTTCGAGGCCCGCGGCATCAGCCGTGACGGCGCCGTCGTCGTGGTCCGCCCGGACCAGTACGTCTCCGGCGTCTTCGGCCTGGACGAGGTCGACCGCCTGAACGCGTTCTTCGCGGGCGTGCTGCTCGACGCGAACTGAGCGGGCGGCGGCGGGCGCCCCGCCGCCGGCGCGCTCACCGGGATCCCGGGGGCAGGTGGTCCCGCTCGGGCGGCGTGCGGCGCAGGCGCACCGCCCGGCTCGAGGCCACGGTGCCGGCGGTCAGCCCGGCCAACGCGGCGGAGAGCCCGGCGACCTCCGCCCGGGACGCGGGCTCGGCGGCCTCGAACTGCCGGATCAGGTCCACCTGGGCGTCGAAGTCGTGGGCGACGCCCAGGTCGTCCTCGACCGCCAGCGGAGAGGCGGTCCGAAAGCCGCCCCCGGGCGCATCCCACCCGTGGCCGGCCGGGTGGAAGACCACCTCGGCCCGGCGCGATGAGACGGGGGTGGGCGCCCCGTCCGCGGCGACGGCCAGGTCCCCGTCCGAGGAGAACTCCAGCACCGCGGTCCGCCCGGTCTCCACCGCGTTGCCGGACGGCGCAGCGACCGTCATGACGCCGGCCACGGGATACACGGACGTGAAGTCATCGCGCCCGGCCAGGTTGACGGCGTGCACCCCGCCCTGGGAGTAGCCGGCCAGGACGAGCGGGGCACCGTGCGGGACGCGGGCCGCCTCGAGCGCCGCCCGCACCGCCGGGGCCGTGACCTCGGACTCGGAGCCGAGGGCGTCCAGCAGTCCGCCGGCGTCCCACGGGTCGGTCGACTCGGGATCCGGGATCAGGCCGCCGCGGGTGCCCGGCAGGCCCACCACCCAGGCGCGGCTCCCGTTCTCTCGCACCACCTCCGTGACCGTGAGGTCGCCGTCCCCCTCCTCGCGCGGGATGAGAGAGGCCAGCCCCGTGGCCGAGCCGTCCAGCAGGGCGGGCGCCGTCGGCCGGTCCTGCGGCGCCCCGTGCGGGGTCACCGCGCCCCGGGGCGCCGCGCCGGCGAGGGTCAGGGCGTCCGCCACCGCGGTCCATGCCTCGTCCGGGGAGACCCGCAGCGCCTCGGTGAGGTCCGACGCAGCATCCGTCCCCTTCTTCGCCGCGGAGGAGACGGGCCGCTTCAGCACGCGCTTCTGCGCCCTCGTCAGCATCTTCACGTCGATCCGCGCCAGGGCCGCGAGCAGGGGGAAGCCGGCGGCCGTGAGCAGGGCGGCCACGATGGCCTCGGGCACCGCCTGGACGAGGTCCTGCACGAGCCGCTCCGCCTCGCGGGTGGTGAGGCCGTCATGGCCGTCCCGCCAGAGCAGCGCCGGCAGCTCCTCCAGGGAGGCGTCCTCGGCGGCCGTGATGCCGGCCGCCGCGCGCTCGGTCTCCTCGTAGCGGGCCGCCGCCGAGAGCAGGTCACGGTGCAGCTCGGCGCACTGCTCCGACAGGCTCCGCACCCGACCGACCGCCTCCACCAGCCGGTCCTGCAGCAGGGCGGCGGAGGCGAGCCACGCGGCCGACCGGCCCAGCCCGAAGGCGGCCGCGTCGACCTGCCACGAGGCTCCGGCCGCCTCGTCGGCGGCGTGCTCGTGCCGCCCGGCCACGACGCGCATCTCCTCGGCCTCCGCGTAGATCGAGCCCGGGCCGCCGTGCGTGCTGAAGGCCACCGCCCCCGGGCCGGCACCCCGCCCGCCGGTCACGCCGCCACCGCCAGCGAGCGCAGGACGGCCAGCGCCGTCTCCTCGGCCGCCCGCTGCCGGGCCTCCGCGTCCCGGCGCGCGTCCTCGGCGTCCCGCTCGGCGGTGGCCCGCAGGGCGAGCCACTCCCCGGCCTCCCGTTCGAGCTCCGCCGCCAGGGTCGCCGCCCGCCGCACGGCCTCCCCATAGGCGCCGGCGGCCTCCCCGCGCCATGCCGTGTGCATCGCCGAGCGCACGTCCGTGGCGGCGCTGACCAGCCCGCCCAGCGCCGTGCGCAGCTGGGTCTGGGCCACGGCGAGGTCGGCGAGGGCCTGCTCGGCGGCCTCCCGCTCGCGCCGGGCGGGGTCGGCCCACGCGGCCAGGCGGGCGGCGTCGTCGTCGAGTCCGGCGGCCCGCAGGGCCGTGGCGATCTGCTGAGGTCCGGTGAGGGGTGACATGCGGCCACCGTAGGGAGGGCCCGGGTCCCGCAACCGCGGCGAGGGACGATCCGGGGATGGGGGACGCCGTCGGGACGCCTGTGCAGGAGCCAACCCTCCCGCACCGTCCCGGCGGCCGCGTCGCACCCGGGCCCCGCGCGCCCCGGCGTGTTGACCGAGGTCACACCCTGGCCTATTCTGAACGAGCGGTCAGTAATTCGATGCGCCCCGGTGCGCCCTGACCACGGAACCAGCCCGCACTCAGCGTGAGGTGATCCCCATGACGCAGACCAGCTCCCCCCAGCACCTGGCCTCCGTCCCGTCCCCCGAGGATGCGGCCGGCCAGGAGAACTTCGATCGCCTGATCGCGGAGGACTCACGCATCGAGCCCCGCGACTGGATGCCCGAGGCGTACCGCAGGTCCCTGACCCGCCAGGTCTCCCAGCACGCGCACTCCGAGATCATCGGCATGCAGCCGGAGGCCAACTGGATCACCCGAGCCCCCTCCCTGAAGCGCAAGGCGATCCTCATGGCCAAGGTCCAGGACGAGGCCGGCCACGGCCTGTACCTGTACTCCGCCGCCGAGACCCTCGGCACCCCGCGGGACGAGCTGAACGCGCAGCTGCTCTCCGGCCGCGCGAAGTACTCCTCGATCTTCAACTACCCGGCCCGCACCTGGGCGGACATGGGCGCGATCGGCTGGCTCGTCGACGGCGCCGCGATCTGCAACCAGGTGCCGCTGTGCCGCGCCTCCTACGGCCCGTACGGCCGCGCGATGGTGCGCATCTGCAAGGAGGAGTCGTTCCACCAGCGCCAGGGCTGGGAGATCCTCTACGAGCTCTCGCACGGCACCCCGGAGCAGAAGCAGATGGCCCAGGACGCCGTGGACCGCTTCTACGGCCCGGCCCTGCAGATGTTCGGCCCGCCGGACGAGGACTCCCCCAACTCCCGCCAGTCCATGGCGTGGAAGGTCAAGCGCTTCTCCAACGACGACCTTCGCCAGCGCTTCGTGGACATGATCGTCCCGCAGGCCGAGGCCCTCGGCCTCACCCTGCCGGACCCGGACCTGAAGTGGAACGAGGAGCGCGGCCACTACGACTTCGGCGAGCTGGACTGGGACGAGTTCATGTCCGTGATCAAGGGCAACGGCCCCATGAACACCCAGCGCATGGCCCGCCGCATCCAGGCCCACGAGGAGGGCGCCTGGGTCCGCGAGGCCGCCGCCGCCTACGCCCGCCGCCAGGCCGAGCAGAACGCGCCGGCCGAGACCCACCTGATCGGAGCCTGACCCATGAGCGAGACCACCGCCGCCTCCCACGCCTGGCCCCTGTGGGAGGTCTTCGTCCGCGCCAACCGCGGCCTCTCCCACGTGCACGCCGGCTCGCTGCACGCCCCGGACGCCACCCTGGCGCTGCGCAACGCGCGTGACCTGTACACCCGCCGCAACGAGGGCACCTCCGTGTGGGTCGTCCCGGCCGAGGCCATCGCGGCCTCAGACCCGGACTCCAAGGGCGGCTTCTTCGAGTCCGCGCAGGGCAAGTCCTACCGTCACGCCACCTACTACCAGCAGTCCGAGGGGGTGCCGCACCTGTGAGCTTCGCGACCAACGACTCCGCCACGAGGCACTCCGCGGGCGTGGCCATCACCGCCGAGGAGATCGCGGCGGGCGAGCAGAAGGCGAGCGACGACGTCGCCCGCTACGCCCTCGCCCTCGGTGACGACGCCCTGATGCTCGGCC
Source organism: Micrococcus sp. iso_239 (assembly GCF_056173395.1). Lineage (NCBI taxonomy): Bacteria > Bacillati > Actinomycetota > Actinomycetes > Micrococcales > Micrococcaceae > Micrococcus > Micrococcus sp. iso_239. The sequence goes on from NZ_CM149672.1 coordinate 2,215,797, forward strand.
AGCGCCTGTCCTGGTGGATCTCGCGCGCCCCGGAACTCGAGGAGGACATCGCCCTGGGCAACATCGCCCTGGACCTCGTGGGCCACGCCCGCTTCCTCCTCTCCTACGCCGGCACCGCGTGGGGCAAGACCGAGGACGAGCTCGCGTACTTCCGCGACGAGGAGGAGTTCCGCTCCGTCCGCCTCGTGGAGGCCGAGAACGGCGACTTCGCCAAGACCATCGCCCGCCAGCTGTACTACTCGTTCTACTCGTACGAGCTGTACACCCGCCTGCGCGAGTCGGCCGACCCCACGCTCGCCGCCATCGCGGACAAGGCCCTCAAGGAGGTCCTGTACCACCAGGACCACGCCGCCCTGTGGCTGCAGCGCCTGGGCCTGGGCACCGAGGAGTCGAAGCGCCGCATGCAGCGCGGCCTGGACGAGCTGTGGCCCTACGTGGCCGAGCTCTTCCACGACGACGACGTCGTCCGCGCCCTCGCCGAGCAGGGCGTCGCCGTGCTGCCGTCCTCGCTCGAGGAGCCCACGATGACCCGCATCCGCGCGGCCATCGAGGAGGCCGGCCTGACCGTGCCGACGACGGGCACCGCCCGCGGCGGCGACCGTTCCGGCGCCATGAGCGAGTACCGCGGGTACATCCTCGCGGAGATGCAGTCCCTGGCGCGCCGTCACCCGGGAGCGACCTGGTGACCACCGCCAGCGAGCTGCGCCCCGCCGATCCCGCCGACGCGCGGGTCTGGGATGCGGCCTCCACCGTGCACGACCCGGAGATCCCCGTGCTGTCCATCGCGGACCTGGGGATCCTCCGGGAGGCACGGGTCGAGGGCGAGAGGGCCGTCGTCGTCATCACGCCCACCTATTCCGGCTGCCCCGCCATGGACACCATCACCACGGACGTCACCCGCGCGCTCGAGCGCGCCGGGTTCCCCGACACCGAGGTGCGCCTGGTGCTCCAGCCGGCGTGGACCACGGACTGGATGACGGACGAGGGCAAGGCCAAGCTCAACGAGTACGGCATCGCCCCGCCCGTCGCGCGCACCACGGACGGCCCGATCAGGATCGGCATGGCCGTGAAGTGCCCGCGCTGCCACTCCCTGAACACCCGCGAGATCACCCGCTTCGGCTCCACCTCCTGCAAGGCCCTCTACACCTGCCGGGAGTGCCTCGAGCCCTTCGACTACTTCAAGGTGCACTGATGACCGAGACCACCGACGTCCCCACCACCGGCAAGCGCCGCGCCACGTTCAACACCCTCGAGGTGTCCGAGTTGCGCCGCCTGACCGACGACTCCGTGGAGGTCACCTTCGCGGTGCCCGAGGAGCTCGCCGACGACTACGACTACGTGCCGGGCCAGTACGTGGCCCTGCGCAAGGAGCTCGACGGCGCCGAGGTGCGCCGCTCCTACTCGATCTGCGCCGTCCCGAAGCGCGGCGAGATCCGCGTGGCCGTGAAGAAGGACATCGGCGGCAAGTTCTCCACGTGGGCCAACGAGAGCCTCGAGGTCGGCGAGAAGATCGACGTGATGAACCCGCAGGGCGCGTTCACGTCCCGCACGCACGTCACCTCTCTCAACGACGCCCAGAAGGTGGCGGCGGAGAAGGTCGCGGAGAAGAAGGACACGCACCTGGTGGCGTTCGCGGCCGGCTCGGGCATCACCCCGATCATGGCGATCGCCAAGGCCGTGCTCGCGGCCTCCGAGACCTCGCGCTTCGACCTGATCTACGCGAACCGCTCCGCCATGGACGTGATGTTCGCCGAGGAGATCGGCGACCTCAAGGACAAGTACCCGGCCCGGTTCACGGTGCACCACGTGCTCTCCCGCGAGCAGCGCGTGTCCCCGCTGCTCTCCGGCCGCATCGACGAGGACAAGCTCACCACCCTCCTGGACCGCGTGATCGACGTGGAGGGCACCGACGAGTGGTTCCTCTGCGGCCCGTTCGAGCTCGTGCAGCTCACGCGTGAGACGCTCGCCGCCCGCGGCGTGTCCGAGGACGACGTGCGCTTCGAGCTGTTCACCACCGGCCGCCCGGAGAACCCGCAGGGCCACTCCGGCCGCGTGGTGGAGGTGGACCCGAAGGGCGACAACGTGACCATCGAGTTCAACCTCGACGGCCTCACCGCCAAGGTCGAGTCCCCCCAGTCCGCCCACGAGACGGTCCTCAACGCCGCGCTGCGCGTCCGCTCGGACGTGCCCTTCGCCTGCGCCGGCGGCGTGTGCGGCACCTGCCGCGCCAAGGTCGTCGACGGCGCGTACGAGATGGACGAGAACTACGCGCTCGAGAAGGACGAGGTGGAGAAGGGCTACGTGCTCACGTGCCAGACCCGCCCGACCTCCGACTCGATCACGCTGGACTTCGACGCCTGAGCGCCCGCCCACGAGACCGAAGGAGCCCCCGATGATCGAGATCACCGTCGAGAACGGCGTCGCCGAGATCGTGCTGGACGCCCCCCAGAGGATGAACGCCCTGGACGAGGCCGCGCTGGCCGAACTCCAGGCCGCCTACGAGCGGGCCGCCGCCGGCGTCGAGTCCGGCGAGGTCCGGGCCGTGCTGCTGCGCGGCGAGGGCCGCGGCTTCTGCGCGGGCCGCGACATCTCCGCCGTGGTCCCGGCCGAGGACGACGCCACCGCCTACCTGCGGGACAAGGTCACCCCGGTGCTGCGGGCCATGTCCGAGATCCCGGTGCCCACCTTCGCGGCGGTGCAGGGCGCCTGCCTGGGTGTGGGCCTGGGCCTCGCGATCGCCACGGACGTGGTGTACGTGGCCGAGGACGCGAAGATCGGCTCGCCGTTCGCGAACCTCGGGGCCACCCTGGACTCCGGCGGCCACTGGCTGTTCACCGAGCGCCTGGGCGCGCACCGCACCCTGGACCTGATCTACACGGCCGAGCTCCTCTCGGGCGTCGAGGCCGTCCAGGCCGGGCTGTTCTCCCGGGCCCTGCCCGCGGACGAGCTGCTCGAGTTCACCCGTGCGAAGGTCGCCCAGGTGGCCTCCGGCGCGACCCTCGCGTTCCGCGCGTCGAAGGAGCTCGTGGCCCAGGTCCGCGACCGGCGCGTGGGCCTGTGGGAGTCCCTCGACGCGGAGAACATCGCCCAGGGCGAGCTCTGCGGCACCGCCGACTACGCCGAGGGCTTCCAGGCCTTCCAGGAGAAGCGGAAGCCGGAGTTCACCGGCCGCGGCTGAGCCGCCGCACCCCGCCACCGACGACGGCGCCGCACCCTTCGCACGAGGGGCGCGGCGCCGTCGTTGTCCCGGCCGCGTCACATTCCCGTCATCAGCTCGGATCGTGGCGTGAGTCACAGAGGATCGTATACGGTGACGGGTGTCACTTCCCGACCGAGCGGTCGGGAACCACACCGTCCCGCCGCCGTCTCACGGTCGGCCGCCGCCCCGCATCCCAGGAGCACCCATGAGCCACACCGTCGCATCCCCCGCGGCGACCGCCCCCGCGCGCGATCGCCGCGAGGAGCGCAAGGTCATCGCCGGCACCGTCGTCGGCACCACCATCGAGTGGTACGACTTCTTCATCTTCGCCCAGGCCACCGCGCTCGTCTTCGCCGCCCTCTTCTTCCAGCCGATGGGTGAGAGCGGCTCCCAGATCGCCGCGTGGGCCACCCTCGGCATCTCCTTCCTCATCCGCCCGCTTGGCGCGATCGTCGCCGGCCATCTCGGTGACCGCTTCGGCCGCAAGTTCGTCCTGTCCCTCACGCTGATCGGCATGGGCCTGGCCACCACCCTCATCGGCCTGCTGCCCACCTACGCCCAGATCGGCGTGTGGGCCCCGATCCTGCTCGTCGCGCTGCGCCTGCTGCAGGGCCTGTCCGCCGGCGGCGAGTGGGGCGGCGCGGCGCTGCTGTCCGTGGAGCACGCCCCCCACGGCAAGCGCGGCCTGTTCGGCTCCGCCCCGCAGATCGGCGTGCCGCTGGGCATGATCCTGGCCACCGGCGTGCTGTTCATCGTGCGTTCCACCATGTCCGAGGAGCAGTTCCTCACCTGGGGCTGGCGCATCCCGTTCCTGATCTCCGTGGTGCTGATCGTCGTCGGCTACCTGATCCGCAAGGCCGTGGAGGAGTCCCCGGTCTTCAAGGAGATGCAGCAGCTCAAGGTGGACGAGTCTGCCCCGCTGGGCGAGCTCTTCCGGCACCACACCAAGGAGGTCATCCTCGCCGCCGTGATCTTCGCCGCGAACAATGGCGTCGGCTACCTGCTCATCGCGTGGTTCTCGAAGTACGGCGGTCCGAAGGGTCTGGGCATGACCTCCTCCGAGGTGCTCATCGCGAGCCTCATCGGCGGCGTCGGCTGGTTCATCTTCACCCTGCTCGGCGGCTGGATCTCGGACAAGATCGGCCGCAAGCTGACCTTCGTCCTCGGCTACGGCTTCCTGATCGTCTGGGCCTTCCCGCTGTTCGGGCTGCTCAACACCGCGTCTCTGCCGATGTTCTCACTGGGCCTGTTCGTCCTGACCCTCGGCCTGGGTCCGTCCTACGGTCCGCAGTCGGCGATGTACGCCGAGATGTTCCCGGCCCGCGTCCGCTTCTCCGGCGTCTCCATCGGCTACGCGCTCGGCACCATCATCGGCGGCGCCTTCGCCCCGCTGCTCGCCGACCAGCTCGTGAAGACCGGCTGGGAGAACGTGGCCTGGTACATCATCGTGATCTCCGCGATCTCGCTCATCGCCGTCCTGTTCGTCCCCAAGGGCATCCAGGACCGCGAGCTGCACGACGAGCAGGTCGTCGCCACCCGCTCCCACCCGGTGGTCCCGGCCTGATCCGGCCCGCCTGACGGGCTTCGCCCGTCCCCACCCCACGACGACGTCGCGTCCTCCTCCGGAAGGGCGCGCCGTCGTCGTGGGCGACCGGACCGGCGCCGAGGCCCGCAGACACGCCGCTATCTCGGGGACGTAACGGCGCGTCTGCGGGCCTCCGCGCGGGCTCGTCCCTGTCCCGTCACACCCGCCCCGCAGTTGACCCCCGTCACACCGGCCCGGGATACTGAACCTGAACGCACGGTCGGTAATTCGCCGCGCCCGCCCCGTTGTCGGTCACTCAAGGAGTCTCCATGTCCGCACAGTCCCAGGCCCTGCTCGTCGGCGGTCGCCGCACGCCCGTCGGCAAGTACGGCGGCGCCCTCTCCTCCGTCCGCCCCGACGACCTCGCCGCCCTGACCATCAAGGCCGTGATCGAGGACGCCGGCATCGACCCGTCGGTCGTGGACGACGTCATCCTCGGCAACGCCAACGGCGCGGGCGAGGAGAACCGCAACGTCGCCCGCATGGCCTGGCTGTTGGCCGGCTTCCCGGACACCGTCCCGGGCATCACCGTGAACCGTCTCTGCGCTTCGGGCATGTCCGCGATCGGCATCGCCACCGCGATGGTGCGCTCCGGGATGGCCGACGTCGTCGTGGCCGGCGGCGTGGAGTCGATGTCCCGCGCCCCCTGGGTGATGGAGAAGCCGACGACGGCGTTCGCCAAGCCCGGTGCGGCCTTCGACACCGCGATCGGCTGGCGCTTCGTGAACCCGCGCTTCGCGGACGGCGAGTTCGGGGAGAAGTTCACCTTCTCCATGCCGGAGACCGCCGAGGAGGTCGGCGAGGTGGACGGCATCACCCGCGAGGACGCCGACGCCTTCGCCGCCCGCTCGCATGCGCGTGCGCTGGCCGCCATCGAGGCCGGCCGCTTCGAGGACGAGATCGTGCCCGTCGTCGTCACGGGCCGCAAGGGCGCCGAGACGATCGTGGACACGGACGAGGGCCCCCGCCCCGGCTCCACCCCCGGGGTGCTCGCCGGCCTGCGCCCGATCATCAAGAAGGACGGCGTGGTCACCGCCGGCAACTCCTCCTCCCTCAACGACGGCGCCTCGTCGATCCTCGTCGTCTCCGAGCGGGCCGCGCAGAAGTACGGCCTGACCCCGCGGGCCCGCGTCGTGGAGTCCACCTCGGCGGGCCTGGCCCCCGAGATCATGGGTCTGGGCCCCGTCCCGGCCACCGAGAAGGCCCTCGAGCGCTCCCGCTGGTCCGTGGCGGACCTGGGCGCCGTCGAGCTCAACGAGGCCTTCGCCACCCAGTCCCTGGCCTCGATGCGGCGCCTCGGTCTGGACCCGGAGACCGTCAACGCCGACGGCGGCGCGATCGCCCTGGGCCATCCGCTGGGCTCCTCGGGGTCGCGTCTCGTGGTCACGCTGCTCGGTCGGATGGAGCGTGAGGGCGCGGACAGGGGCCTGGCCACGATGTGCGTGGGCGTGGGCCAGGGCTCCGCGATGCTCGTCGAGAGGGTCTGAGCAGATGACCGGCTTCAGCCACTTCACGGCACTGCGCGTCGAGGAGCGTGAGGACCGCGTCCACGCGCGCATGGACCGCCCGGGCGTGCGCAACGCGATCGACCAGACCATGGTCGACGAGTTCCACGAACTCTGCGCCCACCTCGAACGCGAGCCGAAGATCCTGATCATCTCGGGCACACAGGTGGAGTCGAAGCGCGAGCCGGGGACGTTCTCCGGCATCTTCGCCTCCGGCGCGGACATCGGACAGCTGCGCGAGCGCCGCCGCGACGACGCCCTGCGCGGTGTGAACTCGCAGGTCTTCGACCGCATCCACCGGCTGCCCATGCCCGTGATCGCGGCGATCGACGGCTTCGCCCTCGGCGGCGGCGCGGAACTGGCCTACGCGGCCGACTTCCGCATCGCCACCCCGGCGCTGAAGATGGGCCAGCCCGAGACGAGTCTGGGGATCACGGCCGCTGCGGGCGCCCAGTGGCGGCTCAAGGAGCTGGTGGGTGAGCCGGTGGCCCTCGAGCTGCTGCTCGCCGGACGGCTCCTGGACGCGCAGGAGGCCCTCGAGCTCAAGCTCGTCACCGAGCTGCACGAGCCGGACGCCCTCCTCGACGCCGCCGACGCCCTCGCCGACCGCATCGCGCAGCAGGACCCGCTGGCGGTGCGGCTGTCCAAGCGCGTCTTCCACCTCCCTCGCGAGGCCCACCCCCACGTGGACGAGATCGCGCAGGCCATCCTGTTCGAGTCCGAGGCCAAGTTCGAGCGCATGCAGGCGTTCCTGGACCGCAAGAAGAAGTGAGGACTGACATGACCGATCAGCAGCACACCCCTGACACCGCTCCGTCCTCCGTGCCCGCCGTCGTCGGCGTCCTCGGCGGCGGCCGGATGGGCGGCGGCATCGCCCACGCATTCCTCGTCTCCGGCTCGTCCGAGGTGGTCGTCGTCGAGCGCGACCCGCAGTCGGCCCAGGCCGCCAAGGAGCGCATCGAGGCCGACCTGGCCGCCTCCCTCGAGCGCGGCAAGATCGACGGCGACCTGGACGAGTGGGCGCAGCGCCTGACCGTCTCCGTGGACCGCGCCGACTTCGCCCGCTGCGACCTCGTGGTCGAGGCCGTGTTCGAGGACATGCAGGTGAAGATCGAGGCGCTCACCGACGTCGAGGCCCACCTGCGCGAGGACGCCTGGCTGGCCAGCAACACCTCCTCCCTGTCCATCGACGAGATCGCCTCGCACCTGCAGCGTCCCGAGCGCTTCTGCGGCCTGCACTACTTCAACCCGGTGCCCGCCTCGAAGCTCGTGGAGGTCGTGATCGGCGAGCAGACCGGTGCGGAGCTCCAGGCCCTGTCCACCGAGTGGGTCCGCGGGCTCGGCAAGACCCCCGTCGTCGTCAAGGACGCACCGGGCTTCGCCTCGTCGCGCCTGGGCGTGGCGATCGCGCTCGAGGCCATCCGCATGGTCGAGGAGGGCGTAGCCTCCCCCGAGGACATCGACGCCGCCATGGTGCTGGGCTACAAGTTCCCGGTCGGCCCGCTGGCGCTGACCGACATCGTGGGCCTGGACGTGCGCCTGGGCATCGCGGAGTACCTCGAGTCCCAGCTGGGTGAGCGCTTCGCCCCGCCGCAGCTCATGCGGGACATGGTGGCCCGCGGCGAGCTCGGCCGGAAGTCCGGCAAGGGCTTCTTCGACTACCGCTGAGCCCCCGGGGCAGGCGCTTTCGAACGTGAGATAGGCCCTATCTCCCGTTCGAAAGCGCCCATTCCCCCGATATCACGTTCGAAAGTGCGGGGGCGGGGCGGGCGCGGCTAACGTGGCGGGCATGGACGAGCCCACGCTGCTGCGCACGGCCCTGCCCGTGGCGAACACGCCCGGCCATCACCTGGACCAGCGGCTCTGGCTCCCCCGCACCCGGCGCCCCGTGGACCCCGAGATCTTCGGCCGGGTCTGATGTCGGTCGACCGCCCCTTCCGCTTCACCCACCGCTGGGCCGTCCCCGCGGACGCCCGGTCCGTGCTGGCCCTGCTCGCCGACCCGGCCGGCTACCCACGCTGGTGGCCGGCCGTCCCGCGCGCCCATCGCCTGGGCCCCGACCGCGCCGCGGTCCGGCTGCGCGGGTTCGTGCCGGTGCGCCTGACGATGGAGCGTCTCATCGACGACCGCGCCCGCGGCCTTCTGGTCGCGCACCTGAGCGGGGACCTGACGGGCACCGTGCGGGTCACCGTCCACGACGACGGCGCCCCGGCCAGACGCGCGACGCGCTGCATCGTGGTGTGGGAGCAGGAGGTGGTGCTGACCTCGCGCTGGATGCGCGCCGTGGCCCGTGTGCCGGGCGCCCGCGCCGCGATGGGCCTCAGCCACGCGGCCGCGATGCGCTCCGCGCGTCGGGCGCTCGGGGCCAAGGCCGTGCCGACCGCTGATCCTGCTCGAACGACTCGTCCATGACGGCCCGGCGCCCCGGCCGGCTCAGAGCTCGGCCTGGGCCTCGTTCCACTCGCGGGACAGCGGCGGGCGGGAGAGGCCGTCGAGGAGACCGTCGGCGGGGTCGATGCCGAGCTCGACGATCCTGTTGTCCGCGTCCACGTGGACGACCTTGGGCTGGAAGTTGCGAGCCTCGTCGTCGTCCATCTGCCCGTAGGCGATGAGGATGACGATGTCCCCCGGATGCACCAGGTGGGCGGCGGCGCCGTTGATGCCGAGCACGCCGGAGCCCCGCTCGCCCGCGATGGTGTAGGTCTCCAGTCGCGCGCCGTTGGTGACGTCCACGATGGACACGAGCTCGCCGGGGAGGATGTCCGCGGCGTCCAGCAGGTCCTGGTCCACGGTCACGGAGCCCACGTAGTGCAGGTCCGCCTGGGTCACGGTGGCCCGGTGGATCTTGGCGTGGAACATGGTGCGCAGCATGCGGCAGGACTCTCCGGATGAGGGGGTGGGGCGGGTCCGAGAGGACCGGTGCTCGATTCTACGCCGGTCCGAGGACGAGGGGCAGGGGGTCGGCGCCGGCCCGAGGCTCCCGCCCCTCTCGCCGAAGCCCGCAGACACGCCGCTACGCCCTGGCGGTAGCGGCGTGTCTGCAGGCCTGGGCGGGTCAGATCCACGACGGCGGCACTCGGCCCGGCGGGGTCCGCGCAGCCACCAGGCCCCGCAGCTGCCGCACGAACAGCTCCCAGTGCCCTGGCCGGAACACGTCGGCGGTCACCCGGATCACCTCCCACCCCTCCGCGCGCAGGGCCGCGTCCCGCTCGCGGTCCTCACGCCACTGCCGGCGATCCGTGCGGTGCTGATCGCCGTCGTACTCGACCGCCACCTTGGCCTCCGCCCACACCAGATCCACGCGGAGCCGCTGTCCCGTGGCGAGGCGGATGCACGGGTTCACTGCGGGCTCGGGGACGCCGTCCAGGACGAGCCGCGCCCGCAGTCGGCTCTCCTGCGGCGAGTCGGCTCCGGGGCGGACGAGCTCCAGCGCCTCCCGGGCCGCGCGGATCCCGCGCACCCGTCCGCGTTCCTCGACGGCGGCGCGCAGCTCGGCCACGTCCGTCACCCCGGGAGGCAGCCGACGGCGGCGGGCCTCCGTCGGGGCGGTCCGCACCATGCTGTCCCCCAGCGCGACGAGATGGTCGAGCGGCCCGGCCTGCGCGGCGAGGTCCACGAAGATCCACCCCGGTGCGGTCACGCGCACCCCGTCCACGATCCGCACCGGTGCGTCGGCGCGGAGGCGGTGTGAGCGGACCCCGGCCCGGCTCGACGCGGTGCCGTGGCCGCGCGGGGTCGCGACGTGCACGGACCGGTCGGCGGCGAGCGGCCCGGTCAGCCACAGGCCGAGCACCCTGGCGGCCGTGACGTGGCTGAACACGCCCTCGGGGTGCAGATCCTGCAGTGCCCGCACATGGTCCATGGGGTCCGGTTCGACGCCGCGCCGGCCCCAGAGCCCCCAGCCGAGGGAGACCACGTCCCCGCGCCGCAGCCGGGCCGCGCTCACGCCCGCCTCGCGCGCGGCCGGGGTCGAGAACACGGTCGGAGCGCGGAGGAGGCCGTCCAGTCCGCAGCGCATCGGAGGCAGGGGCGCGGGCGAGCGGGGCATGGGCCGAGCGTGCCCGATCCGGGCGGGCCGCCGTCGTCGTCCGCCGGGATCTGTGGACGACGCCCCGCCGAGGCCCGCAGACACGCCGCTACGTCCTGGCGGTAGCGGCGTGTCTGCGGGCCCGGGCGCCACGGCTTGCGCGGCGAAGCCCTCTCCACGACGACGGCGTCACCCGCCCGGCTCCCCCTCCCGCGTGATCCACGTCTCGGCTAGGGTGAGGAGCAATAACCGACCGATCGGTCGGGACTCGTCCGCGCCCCCGACACCAGGAGACCCCGTGACCGTCACCGCCCCCTCCCTCCCGGAGATCCTCCCCAGCTACGTCGCCGGCAGCTGGTGGACGCCGTCGCACCCGTCCAAGGTCACCGACGTGACGGACGCGAACACCGGCGCGCGCCTGACCGGCGTCTCCACCGACGGCCTCGACACGGCCGCCGCCATCGAGCACGCCCGCACCGTCGGCCAGCAGGCCCTGGGCGAGCTGACCATCCACGAGCGCGCCCTCAAGCTCAAGGAGCTCGCGCTCTACCTGAACTCCCGCGTCCAGGAGCTCTACGACGTCTCCTTCGCCACCGGCGCCACGCAGCGCGACCACGCCTTCGACGTCGACGGCGGCATCGGCACCCTCTTCACGTTCTCCGGCAAGGGCCGCCGCGAGCTGCCGAACTCCACCGTGATCATCGACGGCGACGTGGAGCCCCTCTCCCGCGACGGCTCCTTCATCGGCGAGCACATCTACCAGCGCATCCCGGGCGTGGCCGTGCAGATCAACGCCTTCAACTTCCCCGTGTGGGGCATGTTGGAGAAGTTCGCCCCGGCCTTCGTCGCGGGCGTGCCCACCGTGGTCAAGCCGGCCACCCCCACCGGCTACGTCACGCAGAAGTGCGTCGAGCTGATGCTCGAGTCCGGCGTGCTGCCCGAGGGCTCGATCCAGCTGATCTCCGGCTCCGCCCGCGACCTGCTGGACCACCTGGACTACCGCGACCACGTCGCGTTCACCGGCTCCGCCGCCACCGCGGCCACGCTGAAGAAGCACCCGAACGTGCAGGAGGGCGGCGTCCGCTTCACCACGGAGACCGACTCCCTCAACGCCGCCATCCTCGGCCCGGACGCGGACCCGGAGTCCCCCGAGTTCGAGGCGTTCGTGAAGGTCGTCTTCCAGGAGATGACGGTCAAGGCCGGCCAGAAGTGCACGGCCATCCGCCGGGTGATCGTCCCGCAGGATCGGGTCGAGGCCGTGACCGCCGCCCTCACCGAGCGCCTGGCCGCGAGGGTCGTCCTGGGCGACCCGCGCGTCGAGGGCACCACCATGGGCGCCCTGGCCTCGAAGGAGCAGCAAGGCGAGGTCCGCGGCGCGGTGCAGCGCCTGGTCGACGCCGGCGGTCAGGTCCGCCTCGGCGGCCCCGAGGGCTCGACCGGCGACGCCGACGCCGAGTCCGGCGCGTTCTTCGCCCCCACGGTGCTCACCTTCGAGGACGCGCGCACCCCCGAGGTGCACAGCGTCGAGGCGTTCGGTCCGGTCACCTCGGTGATCGGCTACACGGACGTGGCCGACGCCGTGGCCCTGGCCGCCCTGGGGTCGGGTTCGCTCGTGGCCACGGTCGCCACGAACGACGGTGAGACCGCCCGCGCGTTCGCCGCCGGGATCGGCGCCCACCACGGCCGCGTGCACGTCCTGAACCGCCAGACCGCCACGACCACCACCGGTCACGGCGCCCCCGTGCCGGTGCTGATCCACGGCGGCCCCGGCCGCGCCGGCGGCGGCGAGGAGCTCGGCGGGGTCCGCGCCGTGAAGCACTACATGCAGCGCACGGCGATCCAGGGCTCCCCGGACATGCTCACGGCCATCACCGGCGTGTGGCATCAGGGCGCCGCGGCCCACACGGTGACGCGCGAGGACGTGGAGGCCGGCACGGCCGTGCACCCGTTCTACAAGTCCCTGGCCGAGCTGACGGTGGGCGACCAGTTCGCCTCCGGCCTGCGCACCGTCACCCTGGAGGACATCACCGCCTTCGCGGAGGAGACCGGGGACAGGTTCTACGCCCACACGGACGAGGAGGCCGCCATGGCCAACCCGTTCTTCCCGCGCCGGGTGGCCCACGGCTACCTGCTGGTCTCGTGGGCCGCGGGGCTGTTCGTGGCCCCGGATCCGGGCCCGGTGCTGGCCAACTACGGCCTGGAGAACCTGCGCTTCATCACGCCGGTGACCTACGACGACGCCATCCGCGTGACCCTGACGGCCAAGCGCATCACCCCGCGCGTGAGCGACGAGTACGGCGAGGTGGCCTGGGACTGCCGGATCCACAACCAGAAGGACGAGCTCTGCGCCCAGTACGACGTGCTGACGCTCGTGGCCAAGACCTGGCCAATGGCCCCGTCCGAGACCTCCCAGGGCTGAGCCCCCCTGCTTCGACGGGCCGTCCCGTGCGCCCGCTGCGCGCCGGGCGGCCCGTCGTCGTCCCCGGGAACAAGGAGCGTGCCCGGGGCGTTCACCTGTACGTCCCATTCGGACCGCGAGAGAAGAAGGTCGACACACATGTCCGAGTTCACCCGTTTCGAGCAGGTCGCCGTGCTGGGCACCGGCGTGCTGGGTTCGCAGATCATCATGCAGGCGGCGTACCACGGCAAGAAGGTGATGGCCTACGACGCCGTCCCCGCCGCCCTCGAGGGGATCGAGCGCCGCTGGGCGTGGATCCGCCAGGGCTACGAAGCAGACCTCGGGGAGGGCTACGACCCGCAGCGCTTCGACGAGGCCATCGCCCGCATCACGCCGACCTCGGACCTCGGCGAGGCCCTGGCGGATGCGGACATCGTGGTCGAGGCCGTCCCGGAGAACCTGGAGCTCAAGCGCAAGGTGTGGGCCCAGGTGGGCGAGCTCGCCCCCGCCACGACCCTGTTCGCCACGAACACCTCCTCCCTGCTGCCCTCGGACTTCGCCGACGCCAGCGGCCATCCGGAGCGCTTCCTGGCCCTGCACTACGCCAACCGCATCTGGGCGCAGAACACCGCCGAGGTCATGGGCACCGCCGCGACCTCGCCGGAGGCCGTCGCGGGAGCCCTGCAGTTCGCCGAGGAGACCGGCATGGTCCCCGTGCACGTGCGCAAGGAGATCCCGGGCTACTTCCTCAACTCCCTGCTCATCCCGTGGCTGCAGGCCGGCTCCAAGCTGTACATGCACGGAGTGGGCAACCCGGCGGACATCGACCGCACGTGGCGCGTGGCCACCGGCAACGAGCGCGGCCCGTTCCAGACCTATGACATCGTGGGCTTCCACGTGGCCGCCAACGTCTCCCGCAACACGGGCGTCGACTGGCAGCTCGGCTTCGCTGAGCTGCTCGAGAAGAGCATCGCCGAGGGCCACAGCGGCGTGGCCGACGGCCAGGGGTTCTACCGCTACGGGCCGGACGGGGAGAACCTCGGCCCGGTGGAGGACTGGAACCTGGGCGACAAGGACACCCCGCTCGGCTGACCTCCTCCGCTGACGGATCAGGGGCCGTCCGGTGCGCACCACGCATCGGGCGGCCCCGTTGCGTGCCCCCGCCGCTTCCTTGTGGCATCCGTCACAGCGCACGTAGAGTCGGGCCATGACGACCTCCCGACTCCCCCTGTTCGGCGCCCTCGCCGTGGGCGCACTCGCCCTCACCGGGTGCGCGGGCGGCGGCGGCGCGGAGCCCTCCTCCCCCGCCCCGTCGTCGGTGTCGTCCACGACGACGGCGGCCTCGTCCGCGTCCACGTCACCCGCGGCCAGCAGCTCCACGGAGAGCACGGGCGCGGCGGAGAGCACGGCCAGCGCCTCCGCCTCCAGCAGCCTGTCCCTCGAGATGCCCCCCGCGCTGGACGGGCAGCGGACCCTGGCGGTGCAGGCCGCCGTGCAGCGGGCCGCGGGGCCGGGGTCCGAGGTGGGGCTGAGCGCCGCCTCGCCGCTGGAGCGGCAGACGGAGCTGCGCCAGCGGGCCGACGGACTGGAGCAGGCGGTCGACGCCGGCGCGAGCCCGGCGCCCACCCGCAGCGCGGAACAGCAGGCCTGCCTGGACGCCACCCGCTCCGCCCTGGAGCGGGACGCCGAGGCCGGGGCGGCGGACCTGGGGCTCACGGCCCAGCCGGAGACGGCCGCCACCACCGGCGGCGGGCCCACCACGACGCCGGCGCCCTCCTTCACGGCGTCCCCCGACGCCGAGGTCACTCCGCTCGGCGTGCGCGTCACCGTGTACCCCACGGAGGAGGCCGCCCGCGCCGCCCTGGAGGACGCCCGGGCGGCGGCGCAGGCCTGCACCGGGGTGGACCTGGCCGGGCTCGGCGTGGAGAGCGTGACGCGGACCGAGCACGAGGGCGGCACCGGGTACACGGCGATCCCGGCCCCCGGGGGGTCCGTCTACGCCCACCTCACGGCCGTGCAGGACGGCGACCGGACCGTGGCCGTGGCCCAGGCCGACGCGGACGGCGGGGTGCCCGCGGACGCCGAGGACCGTGCGGCCTCGATCGTGGCCGACGTGCTCGCCGCGCTCGACGGCGAGGGCTGAGGGCCCTCAGCCCCGCAGACCCCCGAGCACCACGCCCGTGACGGCGTCGATCATCTGGCCCGGTCCCTGCTGGCCGGGGGCGCCGCGATCCGGCCGGTACCAGTCGACGATCGAGTTGATCATGCCGAGCGCCAGGCGGGCGAGGTTGCGCGGGCTCACGTCGGAGCGCACCGCCCCCGCGGCCTGGGCTGCCTCGAGCAGGTCGCCCAGACGCCGGGTGATCTCGCGCCGGCGTTCGACGGCGGCCACCTCGACCGCCGAGTTCCCGCGCAGGCGCAGCAGCAGGGTCACCTCGGGCTGCTTCTCCGCCAGCACCCCGAGCGTGCCGCGGATGGCCGCCTCGACCTGCGCGCCGGCGTCGTCCCCGCTGGCCACCACATCGTCCAGGCACGCCTCGAGGGCGTCGAGCGCCTCCGTCACCGCGTGGTCGAGGATCGCCTCCTTGGACTCCACGTGGTGGTAGATCGCGGACTTGGAGATGCCCAGGTGGGTGGCGAGCATGCCCATGGACGTCGCCTCGTAGCCGTGCCGGTTGAAAAGCTCGACGCACTCGGCCAGCAGCGTCTGCCGGTCATAGCCGGGCCGGCCGCGGCGCGGGGTGGGGCTGCTCTGGGGCACGGGGCTCCTTCGGGGGCGGGCGGACGCCGACGACGACGACGGTGCACCGGTCCACTCTACCGGGCACGCCGGCGTCGGGTTCGGCCGCGGGGACGGGATCAGGCCTGGTCGCGCAGGTCGTAGATGCGCTTGAGCTTGCCGGAGGAGCGGGCGAGGGTCTCCGGCTCCACCACGTTGATCACGCACGAGGAGCCGATCTTCGTCTTGATCTCCATGCGCAGGTGCGCGGCGCAGGCCTGGGCCTCCTCGAGGGTCGCATGATCGCGGCGCTCGATGTTCACGGCCATCTGGTCCATGCGGTCCGGGCGGGTGATCTCGAGGGTGAAGTGCGGCGACAGGGCCGGCTCCTTGAGGGCCAGCTCCTCGATCTGCGACGGGAACAGGTTCACACCGCGCAGGATGATCATGTCGTCCGAGCGGCCGGTGATGCGGCCCATGCGGCGGTGGCCCGGGTGCGTGGTGCCCGGCAGCAGGCGGGTGAGGTCGTGGGTGCGGTACCGGATGATCGGCAGCGCCTGCTTGGTGAGCGAGGTGAAGACGAGCTCGCCGTGGCGGCCGGTCTCGAGGACCTCGTCCGTGAGCGGGTCGATGATCTCGGGGCGGAAGTGGTCCTCCCAGATGTGGGAGCCGTCCTTGGTGGCCGCGGACTCGCCGGCCACGCCCGGGCCCATGACCTCGGAGAGGCCGTAGATGTCCAGGGCGTCGAGGTCGAAGGTCTGCTCGATCTCGCGGCGCATCTCCTCGGTCCACGGCTCGGCGCCGAGGATCGCGACCTCGAGGGAGGACTCGCGGGGGTCCAGGCCGAGCTTCTTGAAGCCGTCCGCAATGGTCAGCAGGTAGGTGGGCGTGGAGAGGATGGCGCGCGGCTGGAAGTCGGTGATCAGCTGCACCTGCTTCTCCGTCTGCCCGCCGGACATCGGGATCACGGCCGCCCCGATGCGCTCGGCGCCGTAGTGGGCGCCGAGGCCGCCGGTGAACAGGCCGTAGCCGTACGCGTTGTGCACGCGGTCACCGGGGCGGATGCCGCCGGCGCGGAAGCAGCGGGCGACGAGGGTGGCCCACGTGGCCAGGTCGTCGTCGGTATAGCCGACCACGGTGGGCTGGCCGGTGGTGCCGGAGGAGGCGTGGATGCGACGCAGCTCGGGGCCCGTGGCGGCGAAGGCGCCGAACGGGTAGCTCTTCCGCAGGAACTCCTTGTCCGTGTACGGGAACTTGGCGAGGTCCCCGAGCTCCGTGAAGTCCGAGGGGTGGACGCCGTGCGCGTCGAAGTGCTCCCGATACGCGGGCACGTTCTCGTAGGCGTGGTGCAGGGTCCAGCGGAGGCGTTCGAACTGGAGCGCCTCGATCTGGTCCCGGCTCATCGTCTCCTCGGGGTCCGGGGCCCCGCGGTCGGCGGGGGCGGGCAGGGGTGCCGGCGTGTACGGGTTGGGGATCGAGGCCTCGAGCATGGCGTTCTCCTGGGGATGCGGGGTCGGGCGGCGGTCGACGACGGCGGCGCACCGGCGGGTGCGTCCGCCGGTCAGCGTCCGGGGGCGGGGATGGTGCGGGAGCGGCCGCGGAAGGCGGCCACCGGGGTGCCGTCGTCGGTGGTGACGGTGATGTCATAGACGGCCGAGCGGCCGGCGGCGGCGACCAGGCGGCCCTCCGCGACGAGGGTCTGCCCGGCGCGGGTGGCCGCGAGGAAGTTGACGTCCACGCCGGAGGCCACGGTGAGGGTGGAGCCGTCCGAGGCGGGGTCGTTGCAGGACAGCGCGAAGCATGTGTCCGCGAACGCGAAGACGGCGCCGCCGTGGGCCAGGCCGAAGCCGTTGTGCTGGTCCTCGGTGAGCGTCATCCGGATGCGCGCGTGGTCCTTCTCGGCGGCCTCGAGGGTGACGCCGAGCCACCGTGCCACGCGGTCCTCCGCGAGCATGGGGTGGTGGGCGGTCTCGGTCATGGGCGGGCCTCCCTGCCGGCACGGGCGCGCCGGCGCGGCGGCGCAGAGAATTACTGAACGATCATTAGGTAACTCTCTGGATGTGACCCACGTCAAGTCCGGTCCGGTGTGTGACGCGCGCCGCCCCCCGCCGTCATGCCGTGGGAGCGGGGCACACCGGGGGACCTGTGCGCGGCCCCCGCCTATCGTGTCCGCGGCGCCTGTCTAGGGTGACCGCATGGTGACCTTCGCGCCGGACCGCGCCTCCTTCATGCTCAGCCCCTCGGACATCACCGCCGCCGCCACGTGTACCTATGGGTGGCTGCGCGGGACGGTGGACCCCGCGCTCGGACGTGCCCCGCGGATCGGCGCGGAGGACGCGTTCCTCGAGCGGGTCTCCCGCCTCGGGGACGAGCACGAGTCTCGCGTGCTCGCGCGCCTCGAGGCGGAGCACGGCGCGGACCAGGTGGTCCGGCTCGCCCGCCCGGAGCGCTACACGCCCGAGGGTGTGCGGGCCGCCCGCGAGCGCACCGCGGCGGCGTTGGCCGCGCGCCCCGCCGTCGTGTTCCAGGGGATGCTGCACGACGGCGCGTTCGGCGGCCTGGCCGACTTCCTCGTGCTCCGCACGGACGAGGAGCACCCCGAGGGCGCGTACGAGGTGGTGGACACGAAGCTGGCCCGGCATGCGCGCGTGACGGCGCTGCTGCAGATCGCCGCGTACGCAGACCTGCTGGACGGCATGGACGTGCCGCGGGCGCGGCAGGGCAGCCTGTGGCTCGGGGACGGTTCCCGGCACGTCGCGGACCTGGACGAGGTGATCCCGGTGTACCGGCACCAGCGCGCCCGGCTGGAGGCGCTGCTGCAGGATCACGTGGCCGCCGGGGAGCCCACTCGCTGGGGCGACGACCGCCTGAGCGTCTGCGGCGCATGCGAGGCGTGCGAGGAGGCCGTCGCCGAGCACCGGGACGTGCTGCTCACGGCGGGGGCCACGCGGTTGCAGCGCACCCGGCTGCGCGAGGCCGGCATCACGACCATCGAGCAGCTCGCGGTGTCCGTCGCACCGCCGGAGGGCATGGCCCGCCGCACGTGGGAGGCGCTGCGGGAACAGGCGGCGATCCAGCTGGAGCCGGCCGGGGCGGACGGGCTGCCGCCGCATCGGATCGTGGACCCGCGCGCCGTGGCGGGGCTGCCCGCGCCGGACGCCGGAGACGTCTTCTTCGACTTCGAGGGGGACCCGCTGTGGGTCTCCGCGGACGGGAGCATGGAGGGCCTCGAGTACCTGTGGGGCTGGGTCGAGGCGCCGGGTGGGGACACCGCGCGCACCGCCTCGGCCGACTTCCGGTTCACGGGTCTGTGGGCGGACACCCGTGCCGCCGAGCGGGCGGCGCTCGAGCAGTTCGTGGCGTTCGTGGAGGCGCGACGCGCGGCCCACCCGGGGATGCGGATCTACCACTACGCCGCGTACGAGGTCACCGCGCTGAAACGCCTGACCGTGCGCCACGGTGTGGGCGAGCGCGAGCTGGACGACTGGCTGCGCGCGGGGCTGTTCGTGGACCTCTACTCCACGGTCCGCGCCGCCCTGCGGGCCGGTGTGCCGAGCTACTCCATCAAGAAGCTGGAGCCCCTCTACATGGGGGCGGAGCACCGGGCGGAGGACGGCGTCACGACGGCGGCGGACAGCGTCACCGAGTACCACCGGTACGTCGCCGCGATGGAGGCCGGGGACACCGAGGTCGCGAGGGCGATCCGCGCCGACATCGAGGACTACAACCGGTACGACTGCGTCTCCACGGCGCGGCTGCGGGACTGGCTGCGGGCGCAGGTCGAGCCCGAGGAGGCCGCCGTCGCGGAGCGTCCCGTCGACGACGCCGCGACCGGGAACGAGCCGCTGGTCGAGGCCGCGCCGTCGGTCCAAGAGCAGGACGCGGCCCTCGCCGCCTCGCTGCAGGCGCTGGCGGGCGCCGAGAGGGACGAGGCGGGTGGGACGGGGGCCCCGGAGGCGGAGCTCGACGGCGGGCGGCGCGGTATCGCCCTGCTGGCCGCGGGGCTGGGCTACTTCGCCAGGGAGAACAAGCCGCTGTGGTGGGCTATGTTCGATCGGGCCGTGTCCGCCCCGGACGAGTGGCAGGAGCCGCGCGCGAACCTGGTGTTCGACACCGTCGAGTCGGTGGGTGCGTGGGAACGGCCCACCCCGCGGAGCAACCCCGCCCGGACGCTGACCGTGACCGGGCGCCTCGAGCCGGGCACCGAGGTCCGGCCGCGTCGGAACAGCCAGGAGAGGTTCAAGCTCAACGCCCTGTACGAGCAGCCGCCGCGCTGGGCGGAGCTGGCCCCCAACGCCGTCCGCTGGCAGAGCCGATCGCCCGTGGACGTGACCGAGGTGGAGGAGATCGCACCGGGCCGGTTCCGCGTCAGCCTGCTGCAGCGCCTCAGCACCAAGTACGAGCCGGAACCGCACGCGGAGGTGCCCATGGCGGTCTTCCACCTCAACTACGTCCGGCCCGGTGGCCTCCTCGAACGCATCCGGGAGCAGGCCGCCGAGGCCGCCCGCCGCGGCCGACTGCCGGACGGAGCGGTGTTCGACATCCTGGCGCGCCGTGCCCCGCGCACCGCGGGCCGGACCCTCGCCGCGATCGGGGCGGACGTACGAGACGGCCGGCGGGACGGCGTCGGGGGCCTGGTCGAGGCGGTCGAGTCCGCACGCGGCTCCTACGTGGCCGTGCAGGGCCCTCCCGGCACCGGCAAGACGTACGTGGGCAGCCGCGCGGTGAAGGAGCTCCTGGACCGGGGCTGGACGGTCGGCGTCACCGCCCAGTCCCACGCGGTGGTGGAGAACTTCCTCGACCAGCTGATCGGCGTCGGCGTGGACCCCGACCGCGTGGGCAAGGAGCCCAAGGACCCGGACGGACCGCACCGCTGGACGTCCCTGGGCTCATCGGAGGTCCATGCCTTCCTGGCACCGGGCCGGGTCCTGGGCGGCACCGCGTGGACCTTCGCGAACGCCGCGGCCCAGCCGGTCGACCTCCTGGTGGTGGACGAGGCAGGGCAGCTCTCCCTCGCGCACCTCCTGGGCGCGAGCGCCCTGGCCGAGACGGTGCTGCTGCTGGGTGACCCGCAGCAGCTCCCCCAGGTCAGCAGGGGCGAGCACCCCCAGCCCATCGGCGACGCGGCCCTGACCTGGATCGCGGAGGGCGCCCCCGTGCTCCGCGCCGAGCGCGGCTTCTTCCTGGACACCTCGTGGCGCATGCACTCGGCGCTCACCCGCGCGGTCTCCGAGCTCTCCTACGCCGGCCGGCTCGGCGCACGGGAGGAGGTCACGGACGCCCGCCGCCTCGACGGCGTGGAGCCCGGGCTGCACCCGTGGCCGGTCTCCCACACGGGCAACGCGGTGTCCTCGCCGGAGGAGGCCGCGGCCGTCGTCGAGATCATCCGGTCACTGCTCGGCCGCACCTGGTCCACCGGCCCGGACGACCCCGGCCGACCGCTCGAGCCGTCCGACGTGATCGTGGTGGCCCCGTACAACGCGCAGGTCGCCACGGTCCGGGAGACGCTCGACGCCGCCGGTCTCGAGGGCACCACCGTCGGCACCGTGGACAAGTTCCAGGGCCGGGAGGCCGCCGTCGCGATCCTGACGATGGCGGCGTCCTCACCGCAGGAGGTGCCGCGCGGGCTGGACTTCCTCCTGAACCGGAACCGGCTCAACGTGTCGATCTCGCGCGGACAGTGGGCCGCCTACCTCGTCCACTCCCCCGCCCTCGCGGACGCGCTGCCCACCAGCCCCGAGGACCTGCCGATGATCGGCGCGTTCCTGCGGCTCGTGCACCGCTGACTCAGTCGGCGGCACCCTGGCGCAGCACGAACCGCTGCAGCTTGCCGGAGGGGGTCTTGGGCAGCCGGTCCACGAAGTGCACCCGGCGCGGGTAGGCGTGCTTGGAGTACTCGTCGCGGACCTTCGCCTGCAGCTCGGCCGCCAGGGCGTCCGGGTCCGCGACGGCCCCGGCGGGCACCACGAACGCCACGACCTCCTCGCCGCGCACCCCCTCCGGGTCCGGCAGGCCGACGACGGCGACCTCCTGCACCCGCGGGTGGTCGATGAGCACGGACTCCACGTCGAACGGGCCGATCCGGTACCCGGCGGCGAGGATCACGTCGTCGTCCCGGGAGGAGAAGAAGAACCAGCCGTCGTCGTCCTGCCGGGCGGTGTCCCCGGTCAGGTACCAGCGCCCGTCCGGGGTGAAGCGCTCCGCGGTCTTCTCCGGCTCCCCGAGGTAGCCGGGGAACCAGAACAGGGGCGAGGCCGCGTCGATCGCGATCTGCCCGTCCCGGATCTCGGCGGCGATCCCCGGCAGGGGCACACCCATCGAACCCGGGCGGGGCGGCGCGGCCAGCTCGGGGTGCGCAGGGGTGCAGATGACCATGCCCAGCTCGGTCTGGCCGTAGTGGTCGCGGATCTCCGTGCCGAGGGCCGCCCGGCCCCACTCGAGCACGGACGGCGGCAGCGGCTCCCCCGCCGTGGACACGCGCCGCAGCCGCAGCGGGGCGTCCTCGGTGACCTCCCCGGCCTTGGCCAGCGCGCGGAACATCGTGGGGGCGCCGGCGAGGTTCGTGACGTCCTGCGAGCTGATCACCTCGACCATGGTCGCCGGGGAGAAGGCGCCGCGGTACTGCACCGAGGTCGCCCCGAGCACCAGCGTGCCGACGATCCCGTAGTACAGCCCGTACGCCCAGCCGTGGTCGGCCGCGTTCCAGAACAGGTCCTCGGGGCGCAGGTCCACCGCGCACGTGAGGTAGACGGCGAACGCGGCGGCCGCGCGCAGCGGCACAGGCACCCCCTTGGGGCGGCCGGTGGTGCCGGAGGTGAACAGCAGGGCGATCGGCCCGTCCCCGCCGACGGCGACGTCCTCGGCCAGCGGCGCGGAGTCCGCGAGCGCGTCCCACTCCGGGCCGGTGCGGATGATCTCGATGCCCGGGATGTCCGTGAGCTTCTCGGCCTGGCGGGGTTCGGCGACGACAAGCCGCGCCGCCGCGCCCTCGATGCGCATCCGGGCGGCGCCCGCGGCGAACGCGGTGAACAGCGGCACGTGCACGGCGCCGAGCCGCCACAGGGCCAGCAGCGTGATGACGAGCTCCTCCCGTTTGGACATCATCACGGGGACCCGGTCGCCGCGCGTGACGCCGCGGGCGGCGAGGCCGGTGGCGAGGCGACGCGAGCGGTCGGCCAGCTCGCCGAAGGTGAGGTCGACGGCGGACATGTCCTCCGCCACGAACCGGAACGCCACCGCGTCGGCCGGCCAGCGGTCGCAGAGCAGGTGGGCGGCGCAGGCGTCCGGGGTCTCGACGTCGGCGACCCACCCGGCCATCAGCCGGTCGATCGTCCCGGCCTCGTGGGCCTGCCCGGTCCGTTCCGTCATCTCGGTCTCCTCATCCCTCTCGGCATGCCGACGCCGGGCGACGGCGACGTCAGCCACGGTAGGTCCACCGCGCCCCGGGCCACCGGGCGCGTCCGCATGTTGCACTCGCCACCCCGTCGCGGCTGAGGGCAGGATGGCGCCATGACTGATCTCGATCCCGCCACCCCTCGCCCCTCAGGGACGCGCGCGGACGCCCCGCCCCGGACCGACGTCGCGCTGCGCCCGGTGGCCGCCGACGACGCCGACTTCCTGTGGACCTGGATCCACGGCGCCGAGGACCCCGAGTGGAAGTCGTGGGACGCCCCCTACTTCCACGCCGCGGACACGGCCGCCCCGCCGAGCCGCGCGGACTTCGACGCCGACCACGCGCGCCGGCGCGTCGGCGACCCTGACGTCCGGGTCGTCACGGTGGACGGCACCCCCGTCGGTCTCGTGACCCGCACGGAGCAGCATCCGGCGGGCGCGGGCTGGTGGGAGCTCGGCATCCTGTTGTTCGACCCGACCACGTGGGGCCGCGGCGTCGGGCGGGCGGCGCTCACGCTGTGGTCGGACGCGTCGTTCGCGGAGACGGACGCGCACCTGCTGAGCCTGGTCACGTGGTCCGGCAACGCGCGGATGATCGCGTCGGCGGTCCGCGTCGGGTACACCGAGGTCGCCCGCATCCCCGAGGCGCGCTCCTGGGAGGGCCGGCGATGGGACTCGGTGCAACTCGCGGTGCTGCGGCGAGACTGGTGGCCGGCGTCGACGGACGGCTGAGGACGGACCCGGCCCTCGCCTTCGTCGGGCGTCCGCGGCGCCTGCCAGAATGGGGGCCATGACCTCACAGCCCGCGTCCACCGCCCACCGCCGTTCCCTCGCCGAGGCCGGCATCGCCCTCGGCCCCCTGGACGGCCGCTACCGTGCGGCGGTGGAGCCGCTTGTGGAGCACCTGTCCGAGGCGGCGCTGAACCGCAACCGCATCCACGTGGAGGTCGAGTGGTTCATCCACCTGGCCGAGCACCGTGTGCTGCCGGGTCTCGAGCCGCTCACGGCCGAGCAGCAGGCGGGCCTGCGGGCGATCGTCACGGACTTCGACGCGGAGTCCGTGGCCGAGCTGGCGGCCACCGAGAAGGTCACGGTGCACGACGTGAAGGCCGTCGAGTACTTCATCGCCGACCGCCTCGAGGGGCTGGGTCTGGGCCGGCTGAAGCCGCTCGTGCACTTCGCGTGCACCTCCGAGGACATCAACAACCTCGCCTACGCGGTGGGCGTGCGCGACGCCGTCGAGCAGGTCTGGCTGCCGGCCGCCCGCGCCGCCGTGGCCACCGTCTCCGCGATGGCCGCCGAGGCCGCCGAGACCCCCATGCTCTCCCGCACGCACGGCCAGCCGGCCACGCCCACCACGCTGGGCAAGGAGATGGCCGTGTTCGTGCACCGTCTGACCCGCCAGACCCGGCGCATCGCCGGCCAGGAGTACCTGGGCAAGATCAACGGCGCCACCGGCACCTACGCCGCCCACCTCGCCGCCGCCCCGGACGCGGACTGGCCGGCCCTGTCCCGGTCCTTCGTGGAGCACCTCGGCCTCACCTGGAACCCGCTGACCACCCAGATCGAGTCCCACGACTGGCAGGCGGAGCTGTACGCCGACGTCGCGCGCTTCAACCGGATCCTCCACGGCTTCTGCGTGGACGTGTGGAGCTACATCTCCATCGGCTACTTCGCGCAGATCCCCGTGGCCGGTGCGACCGGCTCCTCCACCATGCCGCACAAGGTGAACCCGATCCGCTTCGAGAACGCCGAGGCCAACCTCGAGCTCTCCTGCGCCCTGCTCGACTCGCTGGGCGCCACCCTCGTGGAGTCCCGTTGGCAGCGCGACCTCACGGACTCGACGTCGCAGCGCAACATCGGCGTGGCCCTCGGCCACTCGGTGCTCGCCCTGACCAACGTCACCAAGGGCATGGGCCAGCTCCAGGTCGCCGCGCCCGTACTGGCGGAGGACCTCGACACGAACTGGGAGGTGCTCGGCGAGGCCGTCCAGACCGTGATGCGTGCCGAGGCGATCGCCGGCGTCGAGGGCATGGACAACCCCTACGAGCGCCTCAAGGAGCTGACCCGCGGCCACCGCGTGGACGGGGCGCGCATGCGCGAGTTCGTGCAGGGCCTCGGCCTGTCGGAGGCGGCCCAGGCGCGCCTGCTGGAGCTGACCCCGGCCGGGTACACCGGCGTGGCGGCGGAGCTGGCCAAGGAGTTCGGCCCCGCGCAGGACTGACCCGGGCCGCCTGACGGGGGACGATGGGCGGGTGCTGCTTCCACTTCTCCCCGTGTGGCTGCTGTCCGCCGCCCCCAAGGACCCCGCCGAACTCGAACGGGACGTGCCCGAGCCGATCGACGCGCACGGCGAGCTCGCCGACGCGATCACCGCGGCGATCACCGCCGTGGATCTCGTGGGCGTGTTCTTCTTCGCGATCTCGGGCGCGGTGCTCGCCGTGCGCAAGGGCTACGACATCGTCGGCTCCCTGCTGCTGGCCCTCATGGTGGGCACGGGCGGCGGCGTCGTCCGTGACCTCGTGGTCGGACGGGACGTGCCCGCGGCCTTCGACAACCCCTGGTACCTGATCCTGCCGGCGGTCGCGTCGCTGGCGGTGTTCCTCCGGATCTTCGACGGCGAGCGCGGCCACCACGCCGTCATGGCCTTCGACGCCATCGGCCTGGCCGTGTACTGCGTGGTGGGCACGCGCATCGCCCTGCTCGCCGGCCTGAGCCCGGTCGCCGCCGCAGTGCTGGGCCTGGTGACCGCCGTCGGCGGCGGCATCCTGCGCGACGTCGTCGCCGGGGAACCGCCCGCCGTGTTCGGCGGGCGCGGCTGGTACGCGCTGCCGGCCATCCTCGGCGCGGGCACGACGGCGGCCCTCGGTCAGGCGGAGCTCCTGAACCCGCTGACCTCGGCGGCGGTGATGGTGCTCGTGCTGGTGCTGCGCGTGGTGTCGCTGCGCAGGGAGTGGCTCGCCCCGGGGGCCGAGATCTCGGGGGTGACCCAGCGCCAGCGCCTGGATCCGCACGACGAGCCGCCCGTGCCGGACATCCGCGACCGCAAGGGCAGGGACGGGCCGCCCGCCGACCCCGGTGAGGACGGCCCCCCGGCGAACGAGGAGACGCCCGGAACCGACGAAGACGTCACACCTCCGGGGACACCCGGGTGAACAAACGAGCCACCGCGCGGGCCGCCCGGGACAATGGCCGGTGACCCCCCGGACCCGACGGAAGGAGCCGCCGTGGACGTGCAGCAGTTCTTCGCCACCCTCACCGACGTCCCGTGGCTGCTCACGACCCTGGACCTGATCGGGATCTTCTTCTTCGCCACCTCGGGGGCGCTGCTGGCGGCGCGCAAGCAGTTCGACCTGGTGGGCTCGATGGCGCTGTCCCTGCTGGCGGGCCTGGGCGGCGGCTTCACGCGGGACATCCTGCTGGACCGCGGCCTGCCCGCGTCCCTGGAGAACCCGGTCTACCTGGCCCCGCCCGTGCTGGTGTCCCTGCTCGTGTACGTCAAGGTGATCCACCCGAACCGGCTGAACCTGACCATCACCCTGTTCGACGCCGCCGGTCTCGCCCTGTTCACGGTGTCCGGTGTGCTGCTGGCGCACTCGATGGGCGTGCACCCGGTGTCCACGGTGGTGATCGCGATGGTCACGGCGCTGGGCGGCGGCGTGCTGCGGGACATCGTCGCCAACGAGGTGCCCTCCATCTTCGACCCCCGCGGCGTCTACGTGCTCCCCACGTTCCTGGGCGCGGTGCTGGCGACCGTGGTGGCGATGAACGGCGCGCTCAACGCGTTCACGGGCTTCCTCATCGCGTTCCTGATCTTCGCGGTGCGGATGATCGCCTACCGCTACCAGTGGCGGTTCTTCGGCGCGGAGATCTCCCAGGACAAGGAGTCCCTCGAACGTCTGCGGCGCCTGGCCACGCAGGCGCAGGAGGCGGCCGCGCGCCGGGTGGAGCGCACCCTCGAGCGCCGGCTGCGCCCCCCCGGCGCCCCCGCCTTCCCCGACGACGACGCGGACGGGTCCTACGGACCGCGGCAGGAGTACGAGGACCAGGTGCGGGTGGACGACTACGACCCGCAGACCCAGACGATCACCGTCGTCGACCCCGCCTCACACCAGCAGGTGCGCCTGGACCGCGGCACCGGCGTCATGGACGTCACCGACCTGCGCACCGGGCGCACGCGCAGCTTCGACGACCCCGAGCACGACTGGATCGCGGACGACCCGGAGGACCCGAGGGACTGA
This sequence comes from Micrococcus sp. iso_239, assembly GCF_056173395.1. Lineage (NCBI taxonomy): Bacteria > Bacillati > Actinomycetota > Actinomycetes > Micrococcales > Micrococcaceae > Micrococcus > Micrococcus sp. iso_239. The sequence continues at coordinate 2,242,863 of NZ_CM149672.1, forward strand.
GGGATGCGGGGGCCCGACGCCGGGCCGGGGCCACGCGCCCCGCGGACAGGTCTATGCTGAGAGTCCATGACCGGCACGCATGAGACCGCCCGCCCCGCCAGCACCACCACGGAGGCCGCGGCCTCCGGCCCCCTCCACCGCGTCGGGTTCGACCGCGCGAAGTACATCGAACTCCAGTCCCAGCACATCCAGGAACGCCGCCGCCAGATCGGCGGGAAGCTGTACCTGGAGATGGGCGGCAAGCTCTTCGACGACCTGCACGCCTCCCGCGTCCTGCCCGGCTTCACCCCGGACAACAAGATCGCGATGCTCGACCGCATCAAGGACGAGACCGAGATCCTGGTGTGCTTCAACGCCAAGGACCTCGAGCGGAACAAGGTCCGCGCGGACCTGGGCATCACGTACGAGGACGACGTCCTGCGCCTCGTGGACGTGTTCCGGGAGCGCGGGTTCCTGGTGGAGCACGTGGTGGTCACGCAGCTGGAGGACGCCAACCACCGCGCGCTGGCGTTCCTCGAGAAGCTCGAGCGGCTCGGCCTGAAGGTGGCCCGCCACCGCGTGATCCCCGGCTACCCCCACGCCATGTCCACGATCGTCTCGGAGCAGGGCTTCGGCGCCAACGAGTGGTCCGAGACCACGCGGGACCTCGTCGTCGTGACGGCCCCCGGCCCGGGCTCCGGCAAGCTGGCGACGTGCCTGAGCCAGGTGTACAACGATCGGCAGCGGGGCATCCCGGCCGGCTACGCGAAGTTCGAGACGTTCCCCATCTGGAACCTGCCGCTCGAGCACCCGGTGAACGCCGCCTACGAGGCCGCCACCGTGGACCTGGACGACATCAACCTGATCGACCCGTTCCACCTGGCCGAGTACGGCGAGCGGGTGACGAGCTACAACCGCGACGTCGAGGTGTTCCCGCTGCTGTCCGCGCTGCTGGAGAAGGTCACGGGCACCACCCCGTACAAGTCCCCCACGGACATGGGCGTGAACATGGCCGGCGCGGCGATCGTGGACGACGAGGTGTGCCAGGAGGCCGCGAAGCAGGAGATCATCCGGCGCTACTACAAGGCTCAGGTCAACGAGGCCCTGGAGGGCGCGGACGACACCGAGTCCGAGCGCGTGGCCCTGGTGATGTCCAAGCTGGGTCTGAGCTCGGAGGACCGCCCGGTGGTGGGTGCCGCACAGTTGGTGGCCGAGCGCACCGGTGAGCCCGGCGCGGCCGTGCAGCTGGCGGACGGCACCCTGGTGACCGGCAAGACCTCGGAGCTGCTGGGCTGCTCCGCCGCGGTGCTGCTTAACGCCCTCAAGGTGCTGGCCGGCATCGAGGACGACGTGCACCTGCTCTCCCCCGCCTCGATCGAGCCGATCCAGACGCTCAAGACCGTGCACCTGGGCTCCAAGAACCCGCGGCTGCACACGGACGAGGTGCTGATCGCGCTGTCCGTGTCCGCGGCGACCGACGAGAACGCGAAGGCGGCCGTCGAGCAGCTGGCGAGCCTCGAGGGCTGCGACGTGCACACGACGACGATCCTCGGCTCCGTGGACGAGGGCATCTTCCGGTCCCTGGGGATGCTCGTGACGAGCGAGCCGAAGTTCCAGAAGAAGGGGCTCTACCGGAAGCGGTGACGGTGGGCCCGGATCTCGAACGCCTCCGTTTGAGATCCGGGCGACTCCCGGGCCGTTTCCGTTCGGGATCCGGACACCTCCGGAAAACTCGCGCCCGCGCCTATCGCGCACGACGACCGTCACACTCGACGCCCACTCCCTCCCTAGCTAGCGGCCCTCGCTTCCTGGTACGCCGAGGTAGGCATCTCGCGATCCAGTGCCCAAGTGATCTGCATCGGCCGTTCTGTGCCCGACCAATCCGCGAACTGCACCGTTCCCAGACACAGATAGGCAGCACCCTCTCCAATCGCATCCCTACCCGACCCTCGAACAAACATTAGGGTGTGCGACTCGCCGTGCTCCTTGCTGAGGTAGCGCTGGCCCGTGGGGGAGCGAGCGGTCGTGACGTTCTGACTCTCCCAGTGGAATGCGGACCGGCTGACGGCAAAGTCGCGGTACATCGTGCTGGGTGAGAACTGCCGAGCATCCTTTTTAAGGGTCACGAGGAGAGCATCGGTGTTGTAGTCCGGGGAGAAGGCCACGCCTTCCCGGTGACTCGACTGCGTGCGCTCCCACGATGAGATGTCCAGGCCGGCCAGAATCTCCGTCCGTCGATAGTGTGCATGGCTACGGAGGGCCGTCGGCTTCCCCAACCGCAGGTGCTCGGGAGCGGTCCGGGCGCTCGACACGACGACGTCGAGCAACTGGTCGACCTCCTCCACGAATGCGGGCAACCCCCGAACCCAGTCGAAAGCTTCGTCGAAATCGGAAAATGGGGCTGGCCCCGCCCCATGCAAGAGGGTGAAATACAGCATGCGCGCGTACTGCTGATCCTGCGGAGTCAGCTCTTCATAGCGTGTATTATTTGTGAGCAACCGGCGGTACGCATCGGCCCGCTCGGCATCGTCCACGTGGCGCAGCGTGATAGCACGGAGGGTCATCCCACGGTCGTCGGGAGTCATGATGACCCCGAGGTGGTTACCCATCGCGAGGTCTTTGACGGTACTCCAGCTCCGTCCCGATTTTCCTGGCCGGTACACGTCCTCCAGCCCACGGCCGGCCTCCTCGAGGTACCGCGCCAGCGCATAGTCGGCAAGTCCGACGCGCGCCGCAGTGGCGTGGTCCCGCACATCCCTGACTAGGTCCGACAGTTTCAAACCCACCTGATTCTTGAGATTGGCCAGGATGTTTTCCTCCGCCACCCGGTCCAACACGATCTGCGATCCCGGCGGGAGGTAGGGGAATCCTGCCTCAACGTCGTCGATCAACTGGCGCCGACCACTGCCCGTCAGCGCGCGCAGTTTGAGGTCGAAACGGAATTCTTTGCGCTGATGGCCCACAAAATCTAGCGCTGTCAGCACGCTCTTGGTGGGAGAGCGGCGGAGCCCTCGTCCGAGCTGCTGGAGGAAGATCGTGGCACTCTGCGTCGGTCGAAGAAAAAGGACCGTGTTGACCTCAGGGATGTCGAGCCCCTCATTGAACACATCGACGCCGAAGAGCACCTTCAGGGTCCCAGCACGGAGGTCTCTGAAGGCAGCGGCTCGTTCTTCTGACCCGGTGTCCCCCACCACCACGGCCGCCGGGACCTTCGCGCGGTTGAACACCTCGGCCATAAAGTGAGCATGGTCCACCGTGGCACAGAACCCCAGGGCCTTCATGGCATCGAGGTCAGATACCTTGTCGCTGAGCGCCGCCAGAATCTTCCGAGCACGGGCCTCGTCGCCGGTGTAGATCCGACCCAGTGCACCCACGTCGTACTGGCCATTACGCCATTCGATTCCTCGAAGGTCGACGTCGTCGTTCACGGCGAAGTAGTGGAAGGGCACAAGAATGTCCGCCTCAAGCGCGTCCCAGAGGCGCATTTCGGAGGCAATGCGTCCTTCAAACAGGTCCTTGACGTTGACCCCATCGGCGCGTTCCGGTGTCGCCGTCAGACCGAGGACCTCGCGTGGCCTGAGATGGCGGAGGAGTGCCTCGTAGGAACTCGCAGAGGCGTGATGAAACTCGTCGATGACGACGACATCGAACAGGTCCGGAGACAACGTGGCGACACCTAGCCGAGCCAAGGACTGAACGGACGCAAACACGTGCTTCCACTGCGACGGATGCTCTCCCCCGACGAACAGCTCCCCGAAGGTGCCGTCGTTCAAAATGGCGCGGTAGGTCTTCCGGGCCTGGCGCAAAATCTCTTCCCGGTGCGCCACAAAGAGAAGAGTTGGGGGCGAACCGGCACGCAGTGCCATGTCCCGGTAGTCAAGGCCAGCTATCACCGTCTTGCCCGTGCCGGTGGCCGCGACGAGCAGGTTGCGGTGATGACCACGCGCGCGCTCAGCGTTGAGGTCATCAAGCATCCTCGCCTGGTGCGGATACGGGTGTACGTCCAGACCGCTGAGGTCGATGCGGTCCCCGCGGTCTGTGAATGATCCCTGTCGCAGTTCGCGGTCGAGGCGCTCGGCGTCCCGCTCCGGGTCGTAGGGCTCAAACGCCGGGTCGGCCCAGTACGTGTCGAACGTGGCCTGGAACTTCCTGACTAGTGATGGAGTCGCGATGGAGGACAACCGGACATTCCACTCCAAACCGTCCAGCATCGCGGCCTTGGATAGGTTGGATGATCCAACGTAAGCCGTGCTCCAGCCACTCTCGCGGTGGAACAGCCATGCCTTTGCATGGAGGCGCGTCGAGGCGGTCGTATAGTTCACGCGCACCTCGCCGCCGAACTCACCCACGATGCGATCCAGTGCTGCCCGTTCGGTCGCCCCCACGTAGGTCGTCGTGATGACGCGGAACGGCACCTGGCGCTCAGCCAAAGAGGCCAACTGTTTCTCTAAAGTGCGCAGCCCGTGCCATTTCACGAACGCGCACAACAGATCGACGCGGTCGGCCGAGGCTAGTTGTTGTGGGTCATGAGGTTCTTGCCACGGGGTACGGGCTGAGATGAGACGAGTGGGCCTCTCCCGCAGGATGGAAGTTCCTACACCACCGACCTGCCCGAGAAGACCCACTCATGACTCACGCTAACGCACCCCTGACCCCCACTGGCCGACTCAGGATGGTCCACCGCCACCTGCACGACGGGATCCCGCAGGCACACGTGGCCGCCGAGTTCCGGGTGAGCCGGCCCACGGTGGCCACCTGGGTCGCCCGCTACCGCGCCCAGGGAGAAGCCGGCCTTCAGGACCTGCCCAGCCGGCCGCACCGTTCACCTGCCCAGCTCGATCCGGTCCTGGTCGCCCAGATCCACGCCCTGCGGCGGGAGCGCAAGTGGTCCGCACGGCGCATCCATCACCACCTCGTCTCCGAGGGCCACCGGGTGTGTCTTCGTACCGTGGGACGGTGGCTGCACCGACTCGGGATCTCCCGCCTACGGGACCTGACCCCGGCCGGAGAAGACCTGCGCCAACGACCCCAGAAGATCACCGCGAGAGGGCCGGGGCACATGGTGCACCTGGATGTGAAGAAGATCGGGAAGATCCCAGACGGGGGCGGTTGGCGCACCCACGGACGTGAAAGTGAAGCAGGCCGTGCTTCCAAGCGTGGTGCAGGCCGGCGGGTCGGCTACACCTACCTGCACTCGGCGATCGACGGGTTCACCCGGCTGGCCTACACCGAAGCGTTGGAGGACGAGCGGGCGGCCACGACCGTGAGCTTCTACTGCCGGGCGAGGGCGTTCTTCGCCGCCCACGGCATCACCGTGGACCGGGTGATCACGGACAACGGAAACAACTACCGGGCTGCGGACTTCACCGCGAAGGTGGTCTCGCTCGGGGGCCGGCATCACCGGATCCGGCCCTACACCCCGCGCCATAACGGGAAGGTGGAGAGGTACAACCGGCTGATGGTCGATGAGGTCATCTACGCCCGCCCCTACACCTCAGAGCAGGCTCGGCGTGAGGCCCTGGCGGTGTGGGTGAACCACTACAACTACCATCGGCCTCATACCTCCTGCGGGGACGCCCCGCCAACCTCGTTGGCACCGGCCCGAGTCAACAACGTCATAGTTGAGTCCCGGATAGTGGTGTAACCCTCCCCGGTGGCCACGACCATCTTCGAGACGGACGCGGTCACCGTGGGAGCCTTCGAGCGAACCTTCCACAGCACTCTCGAAAGGACATCACCACGATGACCGCTCCTCATATTGTCGACCCTGAACGGCTGCTGCGCGAAGCTCTCGGGGAGGCCTCTCCCGATCTGTTGCGCCACCTGCTGCAGACCGTGATCAACGCACTGCTCTCCGCCGACGCTGACGCGGTCTGCGGGGCCGAGTACGGCAAGCCCTCCGAACATCGGACAGCGCAGCGCAACGGCTACCGCCACCGACCCCTGGACACCCGCGCCGGCACGATCGATGTGGCCATCCCCAAACTCCGGGCCGGCACGTACTTCCCCGAATGGCTGCTCGAGCGCCGCAAACGGGCCGAGTCCGCACTGATCACCGTGGTCGCGGACTGCTACCTGGCCGGGGTCTCGACCCGGCGCATGGACAAGCTCGTACGGCAGCTCGGCATCGACTCGCTCTCGAAGTCCCAGGTCAGCCGGATGGCACAGGAGTTGGACGAGCACATCGAGGCTTTCCGCCACCGGCCTCTGGGCGAGGCCGGCCCGTTCGTGTTCCTCGCCGCCGACGCCCTGACCATGAAGGTGCGTGAGGGCGGGCGTGTGGTCAACGCGGTGGCCATGGTCGCCACCGGGGTCAACGCGGACGGGCGCCGCGAGGTCCTCGGGCTGAGGGTGGCCACCACGGAGTCCGGGGCGGGGTGGAACGAGTTCTTCGCGGATCTGGTGGCCCGGGGGCTGGCCGGGGTGGCACTGGTGACCTCGGACTCCCATCGCGGTGGGCTGACCCCGTTTCGTAGGTCCAGTCGTTATGAGAGTCGTCCTGTTGCCCGCGGTCGCGGGCAGGGAGACTGGTCAGATCATGACGAACAGCAGGAAGCGTCACACCCCCGAGCAGGTCGTCCGTAAGCTCGGGCAGGCCGACAGGATGCTCGCCGATGGTCAGGACGTCGCGGCGGTGTGCCGGGAGCTCGGGGTGTCCGAGCAGACGTACTACCGGTGGCGGAACCAGTACGGCGGCCTCAAGGCCGACGACGCAAAGCGCCTGAAGGAGCTGGAGAAGCAGAACGCGACCCTGAAGCGTCTGCTCGCGGAAGCGGAGCTGGAGAAGGCCGCGCTCAAGGAGCTGGCTGAGGGAAACTTCTAAGCCCGGACAGGCGCCGCGCCGCCGTCGATCACCTCAAGCGCAAGTTGCGGGTGAGCGAACGGATGGCGTGCCGTCTGGTCGGGCTGAGCCGCTCCGCGTACCGGCGACCGCTCAAGGGCGACACGGTCGCGGACCCGGATCGGGCGCTCAGGGAGTGGCTGCGCGCCTGGGCGAAGGACCATCCCCGCTACGGGTATCGGCGGGCGTATCACGACGCCCGCGCCGAGGGGTGGGTGGTGAACCACAAGAAGATCCAACGCCTGTGGCGTGACGAAGGGCTCCGGGTCCCGCAGCGGCGTCGACGCAAGCGCGTCGGGTCCTCGACCGTCGACGCGCCGACGGCGGACGCGCCGAACGTGGTGTGGGCGGTGGACTTCCAGTTCGACGCCGACGAGCACGGGCGACCGATCAAGATCTGCTCGATCGTCGACGAACACACCCGGGAGTGCATCGGCGGGCTCGTGGAGCGCTCGATTACCGCCGACCGACTCACCGCCCACCTCGAGGACCTCGTCGCCGCCCGGGGCGCCCCGGCGGTGCTCAGGTCGGACAACGGGCCGGAGTTCATCAGCGAGGCGGTGGCCGACTGGGCCGGCACCCGCACCGGCCTGTCCTACATCCCTCCGGGCTCGCCGTGGCGCAACGGGTACGTCGAGTCGTTCAACAGCCGGATCCGCGACGAGTGCCTCAACATCAACAGCTTCTACTCGCTGCTGCACGCACAGGTCATCATCGGCGACTGGAAGGACGAGTACAACCACCACCGCCGGCACTCCTCGCTCGGCTACCTAACCCCAGCCGAGTACGCTCGGCAGTGCACCCATCAAATGGAAACCGACGACTCACAGAACGTCCGGACCGAATGAAGGGGGCGGCTCAGCGGCCTCGTGGAAGCAGTGGCGGCGAACCTGCCCGGGGCCGTGTGGCAACGCTGCCGCACCCATTACGCGGCGAATCTGATGGCCGTGACCCCGAAGAGCATGTGGCCGGCGGTGAAGGCCATGCTGCACAGCGTGTATGACCAGCCCGACGGGCCGGCCGTGCACGCCCAGTTCGAGCGCCTGTTGGACTACGTGCAGGACAGGTTGCCCGCGGTGGCCGCCCACTTAGACGCCGCTCGACAGGACATCCTCGCGTTCACCTCGTTCCCGAGGGACGTGTGGTGCCAGATCTGGTCGAACAACCCCGCCGAGCGGCTGAACCGGGAGATCCGGCGCCGCACGGACTCGGTGGGGATCTTCCCGAACCGGGATGCCGTGGTGCGCCTGGTCGGGGCCGTGCTGGCCGAGCAGACAGATGAATGGGCCGAAGGCCGCCGGTATCTCGGCCTGGAACTGCTCGCCCGGTGCCGTGAGCCCCTGACCACGGAGCAAGAGACCGTGATGAGCACGGAGGTGATGCCGACCCTGCAGACCTGACAGGTACAAGCCCCCTACAACCTCGAAGACGGTTACACCACTTCCAGGGACTTGACCCAACGTCATGCCCTCCTACAGCTAGTTCGTCGCGAATCTCAGCGCCGATGCTGGGTTCCCCCACCGCGTTCGTCAGCAAGGCAACCTCGGAGAGAGGCGTCGCCGGCCGGGCCAGTCGCTCCTTGACGGGCGATGCGGCAGGTCGGATCTCCTGGAGCGTCCGCAGTCGTCCCGGTCGTCCGGGCTCTGAGACCGGAAGATCAGGCGCATAGTCCGCCCCCAAGGCTGCGATGACGCGTTGTACCAGCTCGACCTGCTTCTCCGGCGTTTTCGCCTGCGTCAGCGCATGCCGAAGCAGACCGCCGACATGAACGGCAAGTTGATGGGGCAAAGCAGTGTCACTGAGTGGTTCAAACCCCGGCTCGAGATTCTGCGCGGCGGCCAGCTGCTGCCGCACGTGCAGGGTTTCTACCTGCTCATATGTTCCCGCGGGCAGCCTAAGAAGACGCCCTGCGACCGCTTCGTCGTTAGTGCTCACGGTGCTGATTCTGACACCCCACCCGGGCACGTGGAGGAGTTCCCAAAGACGACCGATGAGTACTGCCCAGTGGCCTGCGCCGCCGCGCGCGCTCGACCGCGCCGCGCGGCACCTCGAAGGAGCTCGTCGGCGGCCGGGCCGCCAGCACGGCGTGCACAGCGCGTTCCCCCAGGATGCGCAGCATCCGACGCACCTCCCCGACCCACGGCAGCACCTCGAGGCAGCCGCCCCACGTCCGGCCAGTCACGGCACGCCGCGGCCCGGCCCAGCGCCACGGTGAGGCGCCAGCGCCGACGCCGTGCGCGCCGTCGTCGTGCGGGCCCGGCACCGGCTCGCGCGTCCCGAACTCGGTGAGCGCCCGCGGGTCCAGCCAGTCGACGCCGTGGTCCTCCGACTCCCCCGGCTCCGTGATCTCCAGCCGCCCTCCCGTCAGCAGGGCGGCCCGCAGGGACGCGGCGTGCACCTCATCCACAGCCGGTCCCGGCCCCAGGTGCACCTGGGTGGAGCCTCCGTAGAAGCTCGCCACGCCGTTCGCCCACAGCCACTGGTGGAGGTTGGTGTTGTCGCTGTAGCCGAGGAACGGCTTGGGGTCCGCGCGCACTGCGTCCGCGTCCAGGTGGCCGATCACGGTGATCTGGTCCTCCCCGCCCACCGTGGCGATCACCGCACGGATCTCCGGGTCCGCGAACGCCGCGTTCAGGTCCCGCGCCCGGTCCTTGGCGCTCGCCCCGAGCTGCCGGGTGGTGGGGTACTCGACCGGCACCAGTCCGGTCACCTCGGCCAGGCGGCGCATCGCCTGCTCGTGCATCGCGGGCGCGAAGCCGGGAGCCGCGAACGACGGCGAGACGACGGCGATCCTGTCGCCCGGCTGGGCCTTGGGCGGGTGGACGAGCGGCTGAGTCATACCGGGAGCGTAGCGAGAGGCCACCTGTCCGTCGTTCCTCTCACTCAGACCAGACGACCCGCGCCCAGACCGCCCGGCGCCCCTCACCCCTGACGCAGCTCGCGGCGCAGGATCTTGCCCGTGGCGTTCTTCGGCAGCCCGTCCAGGACGGTCACCTCCCGCGGCCGCTTGTAGCGGGCCAGCCGCTCGGCCGCGAACGCCCGGAGCTCCTCCCCCGTGACGGCGCTGCCCGGGGCCAGCGAGACGAAGGCGGCGATCTCTTCGCCCAGCCGCTCGTCCGGCACACCCACCACGGCGGCCTCGACCACGTCCGGGTGCTCGTAGAGGACCTCCTCCACCTCGCGGGGGTACACGTTCATGCCGCCGCGGATGATCACGTCCTTGAGCCGGTCCACGATCATCACGTACCCGGCCTCGTCCCGGCGGGCGATGTCCCCGGTGCGGAACCAGCCGTCCTCGTCGAACGCCGCCTCCGTGTCCTCCGGGCGGCCCCAGTAGCCGGCCATGATGCCCTCGCCCCGGATGCGCAGCTCACCGGAGGCCTCGAGGTCCTCCTCGGGCACCTCGGCGCCGTCCATCGCGACGATCCGGAACTCGAAGCCGTCCACCGGCCGGCCCACGGTGCCCGGACGGGTCGGCGCGTCCACGGGGTTGAAGAAGCACGCGCCCGCGTTCTCGGACAGCCCGTAGCCCTCGAACACGGGCACGCCGTACAGCTTCTCCGCCGCGCGCAGCGTCTCCACCGGCAGGCTCGCACCGCCGGAGAGGGGCATGCGCAGCCTCGAGAAGTCCGCCGCCTCGAACCGCGGCATCAGGGACAGGGCGGACCCGGCGAACACCGCCCCGTTGAGCACCACCGAAAGCCCGAACACGTGGAACATCGGCAGCGCCGCGAACACGACGTCGTCCGGGCCGAGCCGGCCCAGGCCGGTCGCCGTCGCCATGGCGTTGGAACGCAGGTTCGTGTGCGTCAGCCGGGCACCCTTGGGCCGCCCCGTAGTGCCCGAGGTGTAGAGCAGGACGGCGTCGTCGTCGGGGTCCCGCAGGGTGATCTCCGTGACCGGGGCGATGCCCTCGGCGGCGCACTCCCGCCCGACCGCTTCGAGGTCCAGGGTGACCACCTCGACGTCGACGTTCCCGGCCGCCTCGTCCACGGCCGGCAGCCCGGGCATGGCCCAGAGCATGCGCGCCCCGGAGTCCTCGAGGAAGTACTCCAGCTCACGGGCGGTGAACAGCGGGTTGAGCGGCACCATCACCGCGCCCAGACGCATGAGCGCCTCGTAGACCGCCACGAAGGCCGGGACGTTGGGCAACATCTGGCACCGGATCGCCTCCGACCGCGAGAACGTCGTGCATCTCGTCCGGCAGGCCGACGACGCCGGCCCGCCCGTTCCGGGAACGCCTGCGCTCGGTATGGGCGCACTTTGCAGGCTCAGAGCGACCGCACGCGTTCCAGGTCCGCCGGCGCTCACCCCGCGAGCTCACCCCGCCCGCTCCCGGGCGCCCCCGCCCCCGGACGCGCCGTTTCCCGAACGAAAACGCGAGGTGGGGCGTAGCCTGGCCGCCATGACCACCGTGTTCTACGACGACCAGGGCCGCCCCGAGCCGCCCTTCGCCGCGGGCGAGGCCGCCACCCTGCTGGGCTTCCTCGACTTCCTGCGCGCCACGATCGAGTGGAAGACGGCGGACCTGGACACGGCCGCGCTGCACCGCCGGCTGCCGGGCCACCCGTCCGCGATGACGCTCGGCGGCCTGCTCAAGCACCTCGCGTTCGTCGAGTTCTGGTGGTTCGAGGCCGTCGCCCTCGGCGAGCCCACCTCGGCGCCCTGGGTGGGCGCGGACTTCGACGCCGACCCCGACTGGGACTGGCACAGCGCGGCGCAGGACTCCGCGGCGGACCTGCGCGCCCTGTGGCAGGGCCAGGTGGAGCGGTCCCGGCAGATCGTGGTGGACCTGCTGGCGGCGGACGGCGACGACGGCGCCGCGGCCCTGGCCCGCGCCCACCGGATCCGGGAGGGGCGGGACCCGGTCTCGCTGCGGTGGATCCTCACCCACATGATCGAGGAGTACGGCCGCCACGCCGGCCACGCCGACCTGCTGCGCGAGGGCATCGACGGCCAGACCGGCGAGTGAGCCCGCCCCACCCGCAGTCCCGCCTGCGGTCGCACCCGGGTTCATCCCCTCGTCGGATGCCCGGCCCCACGCCGGCTGGGTAGATTCTGTGCCATGGCCTCCCCCTCCCCTGCGTCCGCGCACCCGTCCGCCCCCGAGAGCGGGACGGGCCTGGGGTTCACCGGCGCGGCGGGGATCACCGGGCTCACCGCCGCCGAGGTCGCCGAGCGGGAGGCCGCGGGCCTGGTCAACGTCCAGTCGCGGGACACGTCCCGCTCGCTGGGTCAGATCCTGCGCGTGCACGTGTTCACGCTGTTCAACCTGGCGATCGCGCTGTGCGCCGTCGTCGTGATCCTGATGGGCCGCTGGCTGGACCTGCTGTTCTCGCTGGCGGCCGTCGCCAACGTGGTGATCGGCGTGGTCCAGGAGTACTCGGCCAAGCGGAAGCTGGACCGGATCGCGCTGCTGCACCAGGACGACGTCGTCGTCATCCGGGACGGGGCGCGCGTGCCCCTGCCGATGGCGCAGATCGTGCGGGATGACGTCGTGGTGCTGCGCCGCGGCGACCAGGTGCCCGTGGACGGCGAGGTCCTCGTCTCGGACGGCCTGGACATGGACGAGGCGCTGCTCACCGGGGAGAACGACCCCGTGCCCAAGACCCCCGGGGACGCCGTCCTCTCGGGCTCGGCCGTCGTGGCCGGCGCGGGCCTGGTGCGCGCGACGGCGGTGGGCTCGGCCTCGCACGCGGCCCGGCTCAGCGCCGAGGCCCGCCGCTACTCCGCCATCCGCTCGGAGCTGCGCGGCGCCCTGGAGAAGGTGGCCCGCTGGCTGACGATCGCCCTGGTGCCGATCATCGCGGTGATCGTGCACGGCCAGATGACGGCGGTCGGCGGCTGGGCCCTCGCCCTCTCCCAGCCGCGCGAGGCCGCCCTGGAGCCCGCGTTGATCGCGTCCGTGGCGGCGGTGACCAGCATGATCCCGCAGGGCCTGGCGCTCATGACGACCATCGCGTTCGCCGTGGCCGCGCTCAAGCTGGCCCAGCAGGAGGTCCTCATCCAGGAGCAGCCCGCCGTGGAGGTCCTGGCCCGCGTGGACACCGTCTGCCTGGACAAGACCGGCACCCTCACCGAGGGCGGCGTCCGGTTCGACCGGCTCACCGCGCCCGCCTCGGTGGATGCGTCCCCGGGCGCCCACGACGACGGCGCCCCGGCCGAGGTCGGCGACGGGGCTCGGGCCGTGCTCGCCTGGTTCGGCGCGGACCCGGACGTGAACCCCACCGCGGCGGCCCTGCGCGAGCCCTTCACGGCCGTCCCGGCCGTGGACCCCGCGGCCCAGGTGGCGTTCTCCTCCGCACGCCGGTGGTCGGCGGTCGCGTTCGGCCCCGAGGCTGGGGCCGCGGCCGGCACGTGGCTGCTCGGCGCACCCGAGGCCCTCGTGGACGAGCGGCTCCTCGGCCCCGACGCCGCCGAGGCCGTCCGCGCCCAGGTCCACGCCGACGCGGACGCCGGCCGCCGCGTGCTGCTGCTGGCCCGCACGGACGAGCCCCTGATCGGGGATGCGCTGCCCGGCGGAGGCGTCCCGGTCGCCGTCGTGACGTTCCGCGAGAACGTGCGCCCGGACGCCGCCGAGACCCTCGACTACTTCCACGCGCAGGGCGTGCGGACCGTGGTGATCTCCGGGGACAACCCGCGCACCGTGGCCGCCGTGGCCCGCGAGGTGGGCCTCGAGGTGACGGGTCAGGCCTATGACGGGCGCACCCTGCCGGACGAGCCCGGGGAGCTCGCCGACGTGATGGCGGAGCACAGCGTGTTCGGCCGCGTCAGCCCGGACCAGAAGAAGGCGATGGTGCAGGCGCTGCAGTCGCGCGGGCACGTGGTGGCCATGACCGGCGACGGCGTGAACGACGCCCTGGCCCTGAAGACCGCGGACCTGGGCATCGCCATGGGCAACGCGGCCCCGGCCACCAAGGCGGTGTCCCGGATGGTGCTGCTGGACGGGCGCTTCGACCGCCTGCCGCGCGTGCTCGGCGAGGGCCGCCAGGTGATCGCGAACATGGAGCGGCTCGCGCACATCTACCTGACGAAGACGACGTACGCGCTGCTGTTCGGCGTGGTGTTCTCCCTGTTCGCGTGGCAGTTCCCGCTGCTGCCGCGGCAGGCCTCCACGGTGGACTTCATCATGATCGGCGCGCCCACGTTCTTCCTCGCGCTGCTGCCGAACCCGCGCCGCTACGTGCCCGGGTTCCTGGGGCGGGCGCTGCGGTTCGCGATCCCCTCCGGCGCGGTGATCCTGCTGTCCATGGTGGCGTTGCAGACGTACGTGCGCCTCACCGCCGGCGACGTCGACCTGGCCCGCCAGCAGGCCGCGTTCATGATCACCCTGACCCTGCTGGGCCTGTGGGTGCTCAGCGTGATGTCCCGGCCGCTGAGCGCGCGCGTGGTGGTCCTCATCCTGGCGATGTACGCGGTGCTGGCCGCCGTCGTGCTGGTGCCGGCCTCCCGCTGGTACCACCAGATGGAGGTCCCGCCCACGGACGTGCTCGTGGCCGCGCTGGTGGTCGCCGCGCTCGGGTGCGGACTGATCGAGGTCATCCACCAGGTGCACCGCCGCTACGTGGCGCGGGTGCTGGCCGCCGCGGGGGCCTGAAGCGGCGGGGTCAGTGTCCGCTCCGGCGCCCGCCGAAGATCGTCGCCCCCCTCTCCTGTTCCACCTGATTGCCGACGCCGAGGTCGATCCCCGGCCGATCCCGCACCAGAGTGACGGCCACGAAAGACACGGTGATCACACACATCAGATAGACCGAGACGGACAGGGACGTCCCGGTCGCGGTGAGGAGCCACTGAGCAATGGTCGGGGCAAACGCACCGCCGAGGATCGCTCCAAGGGCGTAGGCGATCGACACCCCGGAGAACCGAACCGACGCAGGGAACAACTCTGCGTACAGCGCAGATTGCGGCCCGTAGGTCAAGCCGGTACCGATGCATACCGCAATCAGCGCGAGGTACAGGTTGGGCAGCTGGCCCGTGTCGATGAGCAGAAAGAACGGGACTGCCACCAGGAAGAGCCAGACGTACCCGATCTGGTAGATCCGGCGACGACCGACTCGGTCCGAGATCCAGCCCGCGAAGATCGTCGAGACCAGCCATACACCCGAGGCGCACGTCATGGCGAGCAGCACCTCGGTGCGCTCCAGTCCGACATTCGGACCCGTCGCATATGCCGGGATGAAGCCCCCCGTGGACATGTACCCCATCGCGTTGTTCCCGACGAAGACGAGCGCGGCGAGGATCACCAGCGGGCCATGCTTCCGGAAAAGCTCCGGGATCGGAGCGCTCTGCTCCTCGCGTTGGGCCGCCATCTCGTTGAACACCGGCGACTCGTCCACGGCACGGCGGATGAGATGCCCGACCACGATCAGGACGACCGAGAGCAGGAAGGGCACCCGCCAGCCCCACTCCATGAACGCATCGCCCGGCGTGATGACGCCGGTCATGAGGGCGGTCACGGCGGTGGCGAGAAGCATGCCGAGGGGGACGCCCGCCTGCGGCATCGCTCCGGCGAGCCCTCGGCGGTGGCGCGGGGCGTGCTCGACCGCCATCAGCACGGCGCCGCCCCATTCACCTCCCGCGGAGACGCCTTGCACGATGCGTAGCACTAGCAGCATCACGGGGGCGGCGAGGCCCACCTCGTCATAGGTGGGGAGCAGTCCGATGAGTGTGGTGGCCGACCCCATGCCCACGAGGGTCACGATCAGGACCCTCTTCCGACCCACCCGGTCCCCGAAGTGGCCGGCCAGGAAAGCCCCCAGCGGCCGGAACAGGAATGAGATCCCCACGGAGGCGAACGTGATGATCAGGGCCAGGGACTCGCCCGCCGGTTCGAAGAACAGCTGGGAGAAGACCAAGCCCGCGATCGTGGCGTAAATGAAGAAGTCATACCACTCGATCGTCGTACCGATGAGTGTCGCGGCCGCCACCCGCCGTTGGTTCACGGCGTGGGTGCGCGTCATGGTCGGGGGTGTCGTGGTCATGGGCGTGCCCTTCACTGGGAGTCGTCCGCCGTGGCGGACCGGGTGAGGAGGGGGAGATGGTCCTGCACCCAGGTGCAGGCGACGTCGGCGGCGGCGAGGCCACTGGCCGCGTCGTGCCGCCCGGGTTCGACCGCCAGGGTGGCGCTGGCCGCCGTGAGCGCCTCACACATCAGGTCGATGCCCCGGGTGTACGTGGTGCCGTAGGTGCGGTCCCCGAGCCCGAACGGCACGACGGTCAGGCCGTCCAGCCGCTGCCCTCCGCCCGTCAGCCGCTCGTAGAATCCGCGTGCGGAGGACGGTAGCTCCCCGTCGCCGTAGGTGGAGCACACCACGACGGCGACGCTCTCCCCCGCCAGGTCCTCCGGTGCGACGTCGGCGAGGTCCTGGACCGAGGTCGCGAACCGTTCCGCGAGCCGCACGGCCAGCGCCTCGGCCACCACCTCGGCGTTGCCCGACTCGGTGCCGTAGACGATGCGCAGCGGGGGCCGGCCGTCGTCTGGCTCGCCGGACGGGGTGGGGCCAGCGTCGCGGCGCCCGAGGGGCTCCCACGCCCCGCGGCTGAGCAGGCGCTGCCGCCGGGCGTCGGTCATCTTCCGCCGCGGACGGCCCGGGGACGTCTCGGCACGTTCGGCGGCGTCGATCCGCAGCCAGCCCTCGTAGTCGGAGGCGCGGTCGAGGTAGGGGCGCAACACACCCAGGCCCCGCCAGGTATCGGGTCCGCGCTCGGCGTCCGCCAGGTCGGCGGCGATCTGGACGGCCAGGGCCTTCGCGTCGGCGCGTTGGGTCGGGATGGTGCCCCGCGGCCCGCGCCGGGCCCACCCTGCCAGGTAGAGCCCGGGCTCCACCCGGCCGCTCTCCCGGGCTTCCGGTTCGATCTCCGCCTGCGGGAGCAGCGCGTCCTGCCCGTCCGTGAAACCGATCGCCGTCACCACGGAGGTCACCGGGAGTGCCACCTCCTCGCCCCGGACGCGGATCCGCAGTCCCGTGACGGCGCCCTCGTGGGCGGTCACGGCGTCCGGGTTCGTGCCGAACCACCAGTGCACGTGCAGCCGCGACTCGGGGGCCGACTGCGCGGGCAGGGCACGCACCACGCTGCTGCGCGGATCCTCGGCCGTCTCGTCCTCGGGGGTGAGCCCGTGGACGGTGTGGGACACGCCCGGCAGCGCGGCGATCTCCCGTAGCATCACCGGGTCGAAGGCCGCCTCCGCCGGGGAGGAGCGGCCGATCACGTGCAACTCCTGCAAGTCGGCGCTTAGGGCGGCGTGGGCGTCGTCGAGGATGTCGGTCCCGTCCACGTCAGCGCGGTCGCGAGCGAGCAGACGCACCACGTCCATGGCGACGTTGCCGAGGCCGACAACGGCGGGACGCGGCCCGATGCGCACCGCCGCACCCGCGGCCACGGCGGCGCATTCGACGGGGTCGCCGTTGAGCCAGCGGGTCAGCCGGCCGGCCCCGTATACGCCGGGCAGGTCGCCCCCGGGGACGAGGAGCGCGCGGTCGGCGTCCAGCCCGGTGGCGATCACGACGGCGTCGAAGGCCTCCCGCAGCTGAGCGAGGGTGAGTTCCGCACCGTCGGCGTCCTGGGAGCGGAGGGCAGGGCCGAAGACACCCGGCCGGCCGGTGAGGACAACGTCCTCGGCGGGTTCGCCGTGACGGACCCGGACCCCACCCACGAAGTCGACGTCCTCGTTCTCGAAGACGCGCGCGAACTGGTCGGCGACGGACTTGGTGCCCTGATGGTCCCCCGCCACACCCGAGCGGATGAGGCCGTAGGGGGTCGGGCGGCGGTCCAACACCGTCACCCGGGCACCCGGGAGTTCACGGCGGAGGGCCTGAGCCGTGAAGCAGCCCGCGGGCCCCGCACCGACCACGGCGATGTGGCGGTTCTCCCCCGCCAGCGCGTCGGTCGGCTCGGCCGTCGTGTCCGCGGCAGTCTCGTCCGTTTGGGGGCGACGGCGGCCCGGCTCGTCCCAGAGCACGGGAAACGTGTCCATGCCGCGGAACACCCACCCGCCGGGGATGGCCTCCCGGTCGGGGTCGAGGCCGAGGCCGGGCAGCGAGCGGAACAGGTGCGGCAGGGCGACGTCTGCTACCTGCGCGCGGGCGACCCAGGCGCCGGCGCAGACGTGGACCCCCTTCCCGAACGCCAGGTGCGCACCCTCGCCTGTGCGGGTGAGGTCGAACCGTTCGGGATGCTTCCACTGCGTCTCGTCCCGGTTCGCGGAGAGCAGGCAGATGCCCAGCCGGGCACCGGCGGGCAGGTGAACCCCGTCCAGCACGGTGTCCCGGGTGACCTGACGTGAATACATGCCGATGGGCGCCACCCAGCGGATCGCCTCGTCGAACACGGCGTGCCAGCGCGAGTCGTCCTCGGCCACGAGCGCGCGCTGGGCCGGGTCACGGAGCAGGGCCCAGGTGGCGACGCCGATCGCGTCCCGCGGCTCGTTCAACCCGCCCCCGATCGTCATCTTCAGGTTCGAGCGGATCGATTCGAGGGGCATCTGGTAGTCCGGGAAGGAGAGCAGCCCCGAGATGAGGGAGTGGTCCGGGTGCCGCAGGTGCCACTCGATCATCTCGTCGAGTGCCGCATCCACCTCCTCGGAGGCCTGGGCCCCGCGTGCCCACACCTCCGGGTCGTCCGCATAGTTGCCGGTGGCATCGATGAGGCACTGGGACCAGCGCTGTAGGTCCGCCTGCGTGACGTTGTGGAGACCGGTGACGGCGCGCAGCGACTCGGCAGTGAAGGGGGCGGCGAAGTCCCACACCAGGTCGGCGCCCGGGCCCTTCTCCCGCAGTTCCGCCACGAAGCGGTCCGCCTGGCGGTGAAAGATTTGCGTCCAGACCTTCTTCACCGTGGCCGGCTTGAGGGTGGGCATGTACGCGCGGCGTTCCGGGTGGTGCTCGGGGTCGTCCTTGCGGAGCATGGGGTGGCCCATCGCACGCTTCATGAGCGAGCCGTCCTCGTTCGCGGAGAAGGTCTCCTGGTCGAGTTCGGTGGTGTGCACTGCGGAGTAGGTGGTGATGAGGTAGCGGTTCACTGCCGGCACCCAGTGCACGCCGCCTTCCGCGCGCAGGCGCTCGAAGGTCGGGAACGGATCCGTGTAAAGCTGCGGGATGGACACCCAGTCGGCGACGGGGGCGGGCCTGGCGGAGGCGGGGGTCAGGCGGCGGGGGACGGTGAGGGTCATGCTGCTACTGTGATTCATGCCTCACCAACAGCTCAACTGAATTATTCTTCCACCAAAACGCAGAAGAGGGGGTCTGCCATGACTCTGGATCCACGACTCACGCTGCGCCAGCTCGAACACCTGGTGGCTCTGGCCGACGCCGGCACGTTCGTGGAGAGTGCGCGGCGGTTGCACGTCACCCCGAACGCCGTCAAGCAGAATATCGACGCGCTCGAAAGGATCAGCGGCACGGCTCTTACCGAGCGTAAGCGCGCCACGGGGGCGAGGCTGACCCCGGCCGGCGAGCGCGTGGTAGCCCGCGCCCGGGCGCTGCTCCGCCAGGCAGCCCAGGTGGTCGAGTCGGCGGCGGAGGACGCCGCGGTGCACGGGCCGGTCTCACTCGGCTGCTATGGCCCCCTCGCCTCAGCACTACTGCCCCGCGTGTGGCGGCGCACCGTCGACTCCCTGCCCGGTGTCCGGTTGACCGTTTCCCAGGGCGACGGTCACACCCTGGCCGACCGACTGACGCGGGGCGAGGTGGACGTGGCAGTGACGTACGCCGTCAACCTGCCGGTGGAGATGGCCACGGCCCCACTGCTGCGCCTCGGCGTGAAGGTCTGCCTGCCAGGAGACCACCCGTTGGCGCACGGCCGGACCGTGGACCTCGCCGATCTCCAGGGCGAGCCCCTGGTACTTCTGGACCGGTCGCCCAGCGGCGCGAACTCCCTCAACATCCTGCGCCGGCGAGGGCAGACCCCGCGCGTGATCCAGCGTGTGGGCGATCTGGAGCTCATGCGTTCCTTCGTCGCCCAGGGCGCCGGGTACGGCCTGCATTTCACGGCCGTGGAGTCCACCACAAGCCGGGAGGGGCTGCCGGTGGTGAGCCTGCCCGTTGCACCGGCGACGGAAGTGGAGCCGGTGGTCCTCGCGTGGCACCCCGCATTCCCGCCCAGCGAGCGGGTGCGGGCCGTGATGCAACTGTGTCAGGAGGAGTTCAGCGACCCCCAGTCTCCGGGTCTTCCCGGCGCACCGCCGCCCGATAGTCGCGCCACTCCGACACCAGCACGACGACGGCGAGCAGCAGGTACGCGACGTCCCACGCGCTGAGCCCCTCCCCGGCCACCACGCCCGGGAGACGGGTGGCCAGGATGAGCAGCACGAGCGCGGTGACCGCCCAGGCCCGCCGGCGGGGCGCGATGACCAGGTCCTTCCGGAAGCCCGCGGCGTACGACTCCGGGGAGCCGAGCTCCTCGGCCAGCGGGCGCCCGGCCGCGGCGCCGCGTGCCCGCGCGTCACGGACGATCTCGGCCACCCGTGCGTCGGGCAGGTCCTTGCGCAGCCGCAGGACGCCGGCGAGGCGGCGGGCCCAGGCGTCGTCGTCGAGGGCGGCGGGGGGCTCTTCCACGGGCCGGCGGGCCGCCGGGAGCAGCCGGTGTGCGAGCCAGGCGAGGCCCGCGCAGACCGGGGCGACGGCGAGCAGCCAGAACGTGCTCCCGGTGAACAGGTGCGTCTGCGCGTTCACCTCCACGAGCCACCAGGCGAGCACCAGCACGAAGGCCAGGAGGGCGCCGCCGACCACCAGCGTGGCGGCCAGCCGCGGGACGCGGACGAGGAGCCGCTCCCAGAGGACCATCACCGCCACCCCGGCCACGCCCATGAGCACCGGGGCCAGCAGCAGCCCCCACGTGTAGTCGGTGGTGAGCCCGTCCCGGAGGAGCCAGACCAGGCAGAACAGGACGGCGATGCCGGCGGCGACCGTGAAGCCGACCACCGGCACATCGCGCCAGGTGGCGTCGGGTGTGGCGGGGTCGGGGTGGGGGCGGATGGTCATCGGTCGGGTCCCTCCTGTGTGGTCCGTTGCGGATCCCTGCCGGCGACCCTACGGCCCGGTCGAGCACGTCTCCGCATCGGGCGCCCTCCCTCGTGCCGGCGTCGGCGTCGCTCTACCGTGGGGCCATGGACTCCACGCTCTTCACCCGTTCGGCCGACCGCGCCGCCCACGACGACGTCAACTTCCGCACCCGCAAGTGGGTCAAGCCGGAGGACCTCAACGCGAACAACACCCTCTTCGGCGGCTCGCTGCTGCGCTGGGTCGACGAGGAGGCGGCCATCTACGCGACCCTGCAGCTGGGCAATCCGCGGTGCGTGACGAAGCTGATCTCGGAGATCAACTTCCTGGCCTCTGCGAAGCAGGGCGACATGATCGAGATGGGCCTGCGCGCCACCGAGTTCGGGCGCACGTCCCTGACCATGCGGGCGAAGGTGCGGAACATCGTGACCGGCGAGATGATCCTGACCATCGACAAGATCGTGTTCGTGTCCCTGGGCGAGGACGGCAAGCCCGTGCCCCACGGCTTCACCGAGATCACCTACGACCGCGACCGTCTGCCCCTGGACAACCCCCTCTGAGCCGGCCCGCCGCCCCACGCGGTCCGGGGGCGGGCGGCTCTAGTCGATGCCGCGGGCGGCCAGGGCGTCCCCGACGTCGTCGGCGTGCTTGAAGCTGAGCACCAGCAGCGGCAGCGCCCAGGCCCACGGCGCCATCCGCACCCCGCGGGCGGCCTGCGCATGCCGGATCTGCTCGGCCAGGGCGCGCAGGTGGCCGATCGAGGAGAGCACCAGGCCCATCGCCAGGCCCACGCGGTCCGCGCGGAACCCCGCCCGCACCAGGCGCGGCCCCGCCCACGGGATCCGCTCGACCGGCCGCAGCACCGCCTCGGCCACCCCGGTCATGTCCGCGATCCGGGTGGTGCGCGTCAACACCTGCGCGGTGAGCACGAGCCCGAGCACGCGCGCCACCATGAGTCCGGCGGCGAACGCGTCGGTGAAGATCCACTGCGCCGCGAACAGGACCACGTAGAACAGCCACAGAGCGCGCAGGTCGGAGGCGATCATCGCCGCACCGCGCCGCAGCCCGAAGCCCACGAGATACGCGGTCACGGCACCCACCACGGCGGCGCCCGCGGTCCACAGGGACAGCGGCAGCAGGGTCAGGGCCAGCACCCACACCGCGAACAGGCCCGTCTTGAGGCCGGCGCGGGCGTGGTGCAGGGGCGAGTCGCCGTGGATGTACAGGGAGAGCATCAGCGCAGCTCCGCCGCCACGGCGTGGTCCAGAAAGCGCTCGTACGCCTCGACCACGTCCTCGGCCGGGCCGGTCCGCTCCACACGGCCGCCGTGGATCCACACCGCCTCGTCGCACGCACGGGCCAGCTCGAGGTCGTGGGTCACCAGCAGCAGCTGGAACCCGTCCGGGGCCGAGGGGTCGGCGGCCAGCAGCCGGTCGGCCACGATCCGCCGGTGCCGGCCGTCCAGCAGGGAGGTCGGCTCGTCGGCGATCACCAGGGACGGCCCGGCGGTCATCACCGAGCACATCGCCAGCCGCTGCGCCTGCCCCGAGGACAGGGACAGGCACGCCCGGTCCGCGAGCGCGGTGAGCCGGTGCTCCTGGAGCGCCGCGGCCACGCGCGCGGCGACGTCGTCCTTGGTCAGGCGGCGGCCGGCGTCGCCCCTGAGCGACTTCACGGTAAGCTCCACGTCCTCCCGGACGGTGGGCATGACCATCTGCGCGGCCGGGTTCGCGAACACGAAGCCGACGGTGCGGCGCAGCGCCTTCACGTCCCGGACGGCGTCCACCCCGTGCACGGTCACCTCCCCGGCGACGACGTCGGCCAGCCCGGCGATCGCGCGGGCCAGCGTGGACTTGCCGGAGCCGTTCTCCCCGATCACCGCCACACGCGGGGCCGTGAGGGTGAGGTCCACGCCGTCGAGGAGCACGACGACGCCCTCGGGGCCGTCGGCCTCGACGCGGACGCCCGTGAGGGTGACGGAACGGTCCGGGCTCATCGGAAGGCGCGGGGGTAGGCCTTCCACAGGCCGACGATGAGGATGACGGCCACGACGAGCTTGATCAGGTCACCGGGCACGAACGGGGCCATGGAGAGGACGGCGGCGCCGAACTCCATCCCGGCGATCCCGACGAAGCCGAGCACGCCGAAGAAGTAGACCATCACGACGCCGCCGATCAGCCCGGCGACGGCCGCGCCGAGCGCGACCCGTCCGGCGCCGAGGCCGGGGCGGGCCCGGGAGGTGAGGGCCCAGAAGATCAGGCCGACGATCAGCGCGGACGGGATCCAGCCGAGGATGAAGCCGGCCGTCGGGCCGGCGAACACGCCCAGGCCGCCGCGGCCGCCACTGAGCAGCGGCAGGCCGAGGGCCACGAGGCCGGCGAACAGCGCCATCGAGGCGGCCCCGCGCCACGGGCCGAGGATCACACCGGCCAGGATCACGGCGATGTTCTGCAGCACGATCGGGGCGGGCACACCGGCGACCGCGATCGGTGGCACCAGACCGAGGACGGCCATCAGCGCGGTCATGACGGCGATGCGCGCGAGGCTGCCGCCGGCGGAAGCGCGACGGGGGCGGCCGGCGTCGGCGGGGCGGTCCGTCGTCGTGGTGGCCGCGGGGCGGACGTGGCCGTCGTGGGACGAGGGCACGGAAGTGCTCATGGAGGGACTCCTGGTGCGGAAGCGAGTGCGAGGGGGCGCTCAGCCGAGGCGCGGGGCGCATGGCGAGTGCCCGACGAGTTGAACAGTGTTCAGGAGTCTACTGCAGGGGCGAGGGTGTGGGCGGCCGGGGTGCGTTCCCGGGGCGACACCGAGGCAGCGGTCGGCTTGGGCGTTGTGCTGACCGGCGATCAGCAGGAACGAGGTCTGCGGCCCGCCGAGCATCTCGCGGACCGCGGCCAGTACTGGCGAGCGGGGGCGTAAGGCGGGGTGGCCGGGCAGTCCGGGCAGGGCCATGACGTCTCGTGACCGGCCGGGCCCTGACCTCATTCCCCAGCATCCGCACCGACCTGCGCAACGCCGGCGTGAACGTGGTGGACCAAGAGGCCGCCCGAGACGGGAACCTGGCCACCAGCCGCTCACCCGATGACCTCTGCCTTCTGTTCCGCCGTGGTGGTACTGTCCAGCCCACCAGCGCCGGAAACCGCTCGTGAGCAGCCCGGTACGCCACATGGCACAGGCGGGGCTGACGACCAGCTCGACACCCGGCACCTCGGTACCCGCCACCCTCCTATAAGCCGGCACCGGTCGAGGACGCGTCGGCCCTTCGAGGATCTCAGCCCACGTCCCACCTCAGGACAACCAGAAGGAAGTGATCCCGGATGCGACGGATGACGCTGCCGAGCGGGGAGTCCATCCCTGTGCTGGGCCAGGGCACCTGGGGCTGGGGTGAGGACCCCGGCCGCCGCGGCGACGAGGTCGCCGCGCTGCACGCCGGCCTCGAGCTGGGCATGACGCTGGTCGACACCGCCGAGATGTACGCCGACGGCGGCGCGGAGGAGGTGGTCGGTGAAGCATTGGCGGGTCGCCGCGACGAGGCGTTCGTGGTCAGCAAGGTCATGCCGTCCCACGCCTCCCGTTCCGGCACGATCGCGGCCTGCGAACGCAGCCTGAAACGCCTGGGCACCGATCGGATCGACCTCTACCTGCTGCACTGGCAGGGCAGGTACCCGCTGCAGGACACCGTCGCGGCCTTCCACCATCTCGTCGAGGACGGGAAAATCCGATACTGGGGCGTCAGCAACTTCGACCACCGGGCCCTCGCCGACCTGCAGGACGTGCCGGGCAGCGGCGGGCTGGCCACGGATCAGGTGCTGTACAACCTGTCGCGGCGAGGACCGGAGTACGACCTGCTGCCGTGGTGCGCCGACCACCAGCTGCCGGTCATGGCGTACTCGCCGATCGAGCAGGGCCGCATCCTTCAGGACACGACGCTGAACGACGTCGCGGCCCGTCACAGCGTCAGCCCCGCGGCGGCGGCCCTCGCCTGGGTGCTGCGCCGCGACTCGCTCTGCACGATCCCCAAGGCGAGCAGCCCGCAGCACGTGCGAGACAACGCCACAGCACTGGACGTGGAGCTGACCCGCGAAGACCTGGATGCTCTGGACCGTGCGTTTCCGCCCCCGAGCGGACCGCGACCACTGGAAATGCTGTGACCCTGCCCAAGGGCGCAGCCCGGTCGTTCCGGGCAGTGCGGACAGCGCAAGTCTCCGAAGGACCTGCCTGTCACCTCCTCCTGAACCTGTGCACGCCATCCATCAACTCCTTTCCTCGGGCCTTGTCGGGTTCGCGGTAGGCGCTGATCATCCGCTGGCAGGTCCCCCAAGTGGCCTCGAGCCGGGCCCTCTGCTTGTCGGTGAGCAACCCGGTTCCGGCGTGCAGGGTTCGACGGGCGGAGTAGAGCGGGTCGCCCGTGCGGCCGCGGTGGCCATGCAGGTCCTGCTGGACCCGGCGGTGGCAGCGGACCAACGCGTCGCCGGCTAACCGGACTGCGAGCGACCGGCGTCGTGGACGCAGACGAACAGGACACTGGGCCGTGCGGTCAGGAGGATCTCCAAAGTCGGCGGCGGGGGTTCAGGCGATGTCGAGGAAGGAACGGAGCTCGGCGAAGGCCGACGGCACAACGGAGTAGTGCGCCCAGCGGCCCTTCTGCTCGCGCGTGAGCAGGCCAGCGTCGACGAGCTTCTTCATGTGGTGACTCACGGTCGGCTGGCTGATGCCCAGCGGCTCGGTGAGATCACAGGCGCAGACCGAATTGCAGCCCTGAGCAGCGACATGGGATAGAAGCCGGAGACGGGTCGGATCGGAAAGCGCCTTGAGCAAGAACGCGATCCTCTCGGCCTCGACGCTGTCGACGGGCCCCGCTGAGAGCCTGCAGCACTCCTCAGGGCCGTTCATCGTCTCGAGCCCGGCAGCTGTGATCGCGGTCGTCGTGGACATGCCCCCACCTTACATTGACAGTCATCGATGTGAAGCATAGCGTTCGCATCGATATCCGTCGATGGAAGGTTCAGCCCCCCTTATGAGTACGACCACCAAGGATGTGGAGCAGCCCCGCGTGATGAAGAAGATGTCCTTCCTTGATCGCTGGCTCCCGGTGTGGATCCTGGCCGCCATGGCAGTGGGTCTCCTGCTGGGGCGGTTCATCCCCGGCCTGAACACCGCGCTGGAAGCGGTGAAGATCGGATCCGTGTCCCTGCCCATTGCGATCGGACTGTTGGTGATGATGTACCCGGTCCTGGCGAAGGTCCGCTACGACGAGACCCGGCGCATCGGCGCGGACCGACGCCTGCTGGTGACCTCGCTGGTGCTGAACTGGATCGTCGGCCCGGCACTCATGTTCGCCCTGGCCTGGATCTTCCTGGCCGACCTTCCAGAGTACCGCACCGGCCTGATCATCGTCGGACTCGCACGCTGCATCGCGATGGTCCTCATCTGGAACGACCTCGCCTGCGGTGACCGAGAAGCAGCCGCGGTGCTGGTCGCGATCAACTCCGTCTTCCAGGTGATCGCCTTCGGTGCCCTGGGCTGGTTCTACCTCCAGGCGCTGCCATCCTGGCTGGGGCTGCCGACCACGTCGGCCGAGTTCTCGATCGGCGCGATCGTCCTCAGCGTGCTGATCTTCCTCGGGATCCCGCTGGTCGCAGGGTTCCTGACCCGCATCCTCGGTGAGCGAGCCAAGGGTCGGACCTGGTACGAGGAGCGGTTCCTCCCGAAGATCGGCCCCTGGGCGCTGTACGGGCTGCTGTTCACCATCGTGCTGCTGTTCGCCCTCCAGGGCGACGCGATCATCTCCGCACCGGGGGACGTGGCCCGCATCGCCCTGCCGCTGCTGGTCTACTTCGTCGTCATGTTCCTGGGGTCCTTCCTGCTCGGCCGCGCGATCGGCCTCGACTACGCGAAGGCCACGACCGTCGCGTTCACGGCCTCGGGCAACAACTTCGAGCTCGCCATCGCCGTCGCCATCGGCACCTTCGGAGTCACCTCCGGCCAGGCCCTCGCCGGCGTCGTCGGCCCGCTGATCGAAGTCCCCGTCCTCGTCGCCCTCGTCTACGTCGCCCTCGCTATGGGGCGGCGCCTGTTCCCCGGCGACACCACCGCCCCCACCCGATGACCCCACAGAAGGATCCCCTCGCCATGACCACGAAGCGCCCTTCAGTCCTGTTCGTCTGCGTGAAGAACGGCGGCAAGTCCCAGATGGCCGCCGCCCTCATGCGCCATCACGCCGGGGATGAGGTCGACGTGCATTCCGCCGGCACCCGCCCGGGCACCGCCATCAACGCCCAGTCCGCGGAGGCGATCGCCGAGGTCGGCGCGGACATGTCCTCCGCCGTCCCGCAGCCGGTCACCCCCGAGCTGCTGCGAAGCGTCGACCACGTGATCGTCATCGGCGACGAAGCCGTCATCAAACCCGTCGAGGGCATGACCGCGCCGGTCACGACCTGGCACACCGATGAGCCCTCTCAGCGCGGCATCGAAGGGATGGAGCGGATGCGCTTGGTCCGCGACGACATCGACACCCACGTCCGCAAGCTCCTGACCGACCTCACCGGCACCGCGAACTGACCGCCCCGCAGCAAGGAGACTCATCATCTTGACCACCGCAACGAACTCACATCCCATTGTCGTCATCGGCGCTGGCCCCATCGGCCTTGCCGCCGCTGCCCACCTCTCTGAGCGCGGCCTGCCGTTCCTGATCCTCGAGGCCGGGACCGCGGCAGGAGCCGCGATCGCCGAGTGGGGGCACACGCGGCTCTTCTCGCCGTGGCAGCACAACCTCGACGCCGCCGCACAGCGTCTCCTCGAAGCTGCCGGCTGGACCGCACCCGACGCCGACGTTCTCCCGACCGGTCACGAACTGCGCGAGCATTACCTCGAACCGCTCGCGCAGCTTCCCCAGCTCGCCGAGTCGATCCGCTACGGGGCGCGGGTCACCGCCGTCTCCCGCGCCGGCATCGACAAGACCCGCACCGCACGCCGCGAGGAGACCCCCTTCCTCGTCCGGATCCAGACCACCGACGGGCACAGCGAAGACGTGCTCGCCTCCGCGGTCATCGACGCCTCCGGCACCTGGTCCACGCCCAACCCCCTCGGACAGGCCGGGCTCCTTGCTCCCGGCGAGCAGCAGGCCCGCGCCGCGGGCCACATCACCGCGCCGCTGCCTGACGTGCAGGGCCGCGACCGTGACCGCTTCGCCGGCAAGCGAGTCATGGTGACCGGTGCCGGCCACTCAGCCGCCAATACCCTGCTGGACCTCGCGGACCTGGAGGCCGACACCACCATCATGTGGGCCGCTCGCACCGCAGACCTCACCCGCGTCTACGGGGGCGGCGACCAGGACGAACTCGCAGCCCGAGGAGCGCTCGGCTCGCGACTGCGCCAGCTGGTCGACTCCGGACGCATCGCGGTCCTCACCTCCTTCACCATCACTCGCTTCAGAGCCGACGACACGTTGACCGTCCACGCTGTGACCCCGGACGGGGAGCGAGAAGTGAGCGTCGATGTGCTGGTGCCCGCCACCGGGTTCCGCCCTGATCTCGGAATGCTCTCCGAACTCCGCCTGGCCCTGGACCCGGCCGTCGAAGCACCGTCCCAGCTGGAGCCGCTGATCGATCCCGAGTTCCACTCCTGCGGATCCGTCGAGCCTCACGGTGAGCGAGTCCTCGCCCACCCGGAGACGAACTTCTACATCGTGGGGATGAAGAGCTACGGCCGCGCCCCCACCTTCCTCATGGCCACCGGCTACGAACAGGTCCGCTCCATCGCAGCAGCCCTGGCCGGCGACCGCAAAGCAGCCGACGCAGTCCACCTCGAACTACCCGAGACCGGCGTATGCACCACCGACCTCGGTGGCAGCTGCGACGCCCCAGCCCCAGCCGGCGACGCCTGCTGCAGCAGCCCGCAACTGATCGAGCTCTCCGTCGGCCGATGAGCAAACAGCGGGACGGCACGACGTTCTGTGCCGTCCCGCTGGGGTATACCAGGACAACACGTCCATGGCCACCGGCCGGTTCGTACCTAGCGAATCTTGCCGACCTCTTGTCGGGGGGTTAGGGGCGGAATACGTTGAGTGTGTTCTATATCACACACAAGGTGGTTCACATGAACAGGCTCTTGTCCAACGCCCCCACCCGACGCTCTACCCTGCGGAGGGGATTGGTTAGCCTCGGTGCAGCGGCTGCCCTGGTGCTCGCTCACGCACCCTCTGCCGCGGCTGACTACTATCCATACGGGAACGGTTCCACGTACTTCACCACGCAGATCATCGGATCAAATAGCACGTGGACCTCCCGGCTGAACTTTGGGCGAACGGCATGGTCGAGCGTCTCATCGATCAGCAGGACCAGTTCGTCGAATGTGAAGAAGGCAAAGGACGTCGCGGTCACCCAGCCTTGGCTGGGCTTGTACACCCCCAGCGGAACCCGGGCGGCTCGTAGCTTTACCATTCAGGTCAACCGCACGGCCATCTCAAAGGCCTCGGCTCGCAGCGGCGTCGCGGTCGATCTCATAGCCAAGGGCACTGCTACACACGAGTTTGGCCACGCTCTGAGCCTCGCTGACAACCCGACCACCTCGGCGGCTTCGATCATGAAGTACTCCACAAGTCTGAGCCGGACGACCCCCTACGCATACGACTTTGACGGGGTCCGACGCTATTACGGGTCGCTGTGCAGCCCGACCACTCAGTGCCCGGTGTCCATTCCCACCTCCATCCTGAAGGGATCACTCTGATGAGGTCACCTCGTTCCTCCCTTCCCATCGGTGTAGGCATAGTCGCGGCCGGCCTCCTGCTTGCGGGCTGCAGTGCCCCGGAGGCGGTGGAGGGAGCGCAAGTGCCGTCTGCTGCAATGACTGCCTCGGTTCAGGCCGGGAAGGAGTCAACGGCCCACTCCGCCACACCAGAGATGTCAGCGGAGGAGACTCAAACCCTTCACGCGCGGTACGTCAGCTACAGCACTGCCGAGGACGTTCAGCAGGCGTCGGACTACTCGCTTGTGGGCCGGGTGATCGCATCTCGGGTTGAAGTCTGGGACCTCATGAAGGAGCCTGGCGCGGTGCCGAACCCCAAGGACCCGGAGCCAATGGCCCTTCCCTCAACCGTGTACACCGTGCAGGTCGAAACGGTCGTCAAGGGTGATGTGCAGCCGGGTGAGACCCTGGAGTTCAGCATCCTAGGCGGGGTCAAGGATGGCCAGAAGTTCGAGCTGAGCGGCGCTCCGGTGCTGACCGCGGGGGCCGGAGACCTGTATCTCTTCAACCTTGTAGACGCGGGGTGGTACCCGACGCCGGTCAACCTACAAGAGGGCGTGCTTGCGATCGAGCAAAATGACGTCCTGCCAGTCACGGGCACAGAGTTGTCGCAGACGGAGCTCGCCGTGCTCGAGGAGTCCGTGTCCGAGGCCCGAGCAGACTGAACCCCGTCGGATCGGCCCACGTGAGGTGCCTCCCCGAGCGGGCGTCCGAGTGAGGGTGCACCAGTCCCATTCAGCGCCCGCTGCGTCCTGACCTCGGAACGAAACCCAGGCCGCTTCAGATTGACTGAAACACCCCGCATTGGCAGCCTCGCCCGCGCGCTTCAACGAGGTGTACAGCGTCTGCCGGCTCACCCCGAACGTGCGCGCCACCTCAGCCTTCGGGATCCCCATGTCGATCATCACGCGCGCCTGCTCCACGTCCTGATCTGACATCTTCGGGGCCTGCACGTACTTCCCCCGAGCCTTGGCCAACGCGATGCCCTCAGCCTGGCGCTCCTTGATCCGCCGACGCTCGAACTCCGCGAACGCGGCCAAGATGCCCAGCATCAGCCCATCCACCGGAGAGGTGCCGGACTTGTCCACGGTGATCCGCTCCGACACGAACTGCACCGCACACCCCTTGTCGGTCAGTTCGTCCACGATCGCGTACAGGTCCCGGGTGTCCCGGCCGAGCCGGTCCATCGAGGCGACCTTCACCAGGTCCCCCTCCCGCACGTACCGCATCAGCTCCGCCAACCCCGTCCGTTCGGCCCTCGAGCTGCCGCTGATCTTGTCCTGGAAGACGCGGTCGCACTCCCCCACCGCCTCCAGCTGACGCTCCAGGTTCTGCTCGGCAGAGCTGACCCGCACGTAGGCCACAGTCTGTCCAACCACATTTAAGACCCTCCGTCGCATGTGTCCAACGGGTCCAAAATGGACCCACTCTGACGTGATCCTCTCGTGGCGGCGGGGGGGTGTGTAAAGGGGTATACCCGGCTTGACGCCGGGATGGGGCAATGAACACCCAGCTGGATTGTGAGGCATCCCTCTGTCGGAGCGTTGACGTTTACTTTACTAACCTGTTAGTATAGTTTCGTTGATGCGACTACAGGCAGAGGACAGGGGTACAACAGTGAACGACGTTGGATCATCGCCGCGGCGGTGGTGGCTGCTCATGACCGTGGGGGCCGGCCTGCTACTCATCACCCTCGACAATTCGATCCTCTACACCGCCTTGCCTACGTTGACCGCAGACCTCGGCGCGTCCGGATCCTCGACACTGTGGATCATCAACGCCTACCCCCTGGTCATGGCTGGCCTCCTCTTGGGAGCAGGCACACTGGGCGATCGCATCGGCCACCGCCGAATGTTCGTCGTCGGCCTGTGGATCTTCGGTGCCGCATCACTGGCAGCGGCATTCTCGCCCAACCCTGCCTTCCTGATCGGCGCCAGGGCACTCCTCGCTGTGGGGGCCGCAGCGATGATGCCCGCCACGCTTGCTCTGATCCGCCTCGCGTTCGACGATCCTCGTGAGCGCAACATCGCCATCGCCATCTGGGGGAGCCTGTCGATCGCGGGGGCAGCGCTCGGACCCATTCTCGGCGGCGCCCTTCTCGAACGGTTCTGGTGGGGATCTGTTTTCCTCATCAATGTCCCCGTTGTTGCCATCGCACTTGTGGCGACCGCAATCATCGCGCCGCACAACCATCCCGATCCGTCGAAGAAGTGGGATCTCGTCTCATCCCTCTATGCGATGGTCGGGCTGGTGGGCACCGTGCTCGTCATCAAGGAACTGGCCCATATTCCACAGAACTGGGTTCTGATCGCAGGGGCGCTGGCGTCAGCAGTCATCGGGTTCGTCCTCTTCGTGCGACGCCAGGGCCGATTGGAAGAACCACTCATCGAGTTCTCCATCTTCCGCAACCGCGCCTTCGCTGGCGGCTCTCTGGCAGCCTTCTTCGCGATGTTCACCATCGCTGGCGCCCAGCTCGCGACCACACAGCGCTTCCAGCTCGTCGAGGGCTTCACCCCCCTGCAAGCAGGCCTGCTAGTCGCAGCCAGCGCGCTTGGCGCCCTGCCCTCAGGTGTCCTAGGGGCCGCGATCCTGCACATCGTGGGCCTGCGGATCATTATCTCCGGCAGCCTCGCCATCGCCGCCCTAGGACTAGCTCTCGCCGTGCTGGCCTCTGCGAACGGATCACTACCCCTGCTGGTCGTCAGCTTCATCGTGACCGGCTTCGGCCTGGGCGGCACCTTCGCCGTCGCTTCCGCCGCCATTATGGGCAACGCGCCTCCGCGAAAGGCCGGCATGGCGGCCTCGATCGAAGAAGTCTCCTATGAGATGGGCTCCCTCTCGGCTGTAGCACTCCTCGGGAGCCTCCTGACCTTCGTCTACGCCACAGTCGTCCGACTCCCGGATGGCACTCCCGCCGCAGCGGGGGAGAGCATTGCCGATGCCCTCGGGATCGCCGACGGAGATCTCGACGTGATCGCAGCCGCCACCTCCGCCTACGACACGGCCTATTTGGTCACGATGATCGTCCTCGCTGTCATGCTGGCTAGTGGAGCCGCTCTGACCAATCGGCTGCTCCGCGCTTACGGGCCCGGCAGCGAGGCAATGGAGTACGCCGAAAACCACTGAACCAATCGGAGGGGCGCATGATGGTGCGTGAGAGCAAGAAGACCATGATCCTCGACGCCGCGATCCAAGTGATCGAGGAAGACGGGATCACAGCAGTCACGTTTGACTCTGTCGCGGCCGCTGCAGGGATCACCAGGGCCGGGATCATCTACCACTTCCCGTCACGAGACGACTTGATCGCTGCGATCCACCAGAGACTCGCTGATCGCTGGGAGCGGCAGTTAGAGATCGCCTGTGGAAAGCCAACCGCTGAGGCAACGCCGATGGAGCGCCTGACCGCCTACATACTCACTTGTTCGACAGCCGCCTCCCGCGCCGAGTTCCAGATGATTCTCGACAGCCAGCACACCCAGCACAAGGCGATCTGGGAAGACCTCATCGCCCGATGGACCGGACGTAGCGAACGAGACGAAGCTGAGCGCGACCAGATGACCTCGCTCGCCCTGCTCGCTGCTGACGGGCTCTGGGTCAACGACCTGATCGGAAGCAGGCCCATCTCACAGGACCACCGGAGTGAAACCGCAAAGCAGATCATCGCGCTACTCCAGAATGACGTCCATGAATCCGAGGCCAAGCCCAACGGGTAAGCGAGCCAGCGCGCGGTTGGAGAAGGCCGGATCGACGAATCCGTCGAGCGCGATGATGGGCAACCCTGTCAAGCAAGATCGCACCCTGGCACCTCTGTCCAGCAGCACCCAACTGGCTCTGACACATGCGCCTAGTGGGTATACCTGATTGGACACTGTAGCGCCGAGGCGCTTCGCCCGACAGACGCCAGGGTGTGGCTTGCGCCGCTATATGGCGGGGTTCTGTCGGAGCTCAGTGGCGGCCTCCAAGCACGCGGGCAAGAGGGCGCTGCGAGTGAGGCTCACGTTCCGCAAGCCGATCCTTCACCGGGACAGCGGCCGACGGCAGGCCGGAGGAATAGGCGTCGCGATAGGGTGCACCCCGCGCAACAGAACCGTTGCGAAAGGTCTAACACCCCAACGCAACAGAGTGGGCCGCCATGCGCTGCCACGGGCCCGTGAACTTCGGTGTCACAGGTAGCGGCAGACATCCTCGGGGGAGCACGTGGCCGGGTCGCCGGCGGCGGCGTCCTCGCGCAGGTCGGCGATCGTGGTGCGTAGCTGCGCGAGCTCGGCGAGTTGCCGGTCGATCACATCAAGGCGGGTGTCGAGCAGGTCGGTGACGTGCCGGCAGGGGGCCTGCCCCCGGTCGCGGATGTCCAGCACCTGACCGATCTGGGCCAGGGTCAGCCCGGCCGCTTGCCCCCGGCGGATGAAGTCCAGCCGGTCGAGCACCTCGGCGCCCTCGTCGCCGACAACGCCCTCACCGGCGCCGGCCTCGAGGTCGACTACCGCCACCTGCCCCGGGTCGTGTTCACCAGCCCCGCCCTGGCCGCCGTCGGGATGACCGAACGGCAGGCCTCCGCTGCCGGGATCCGCTACGACAGCCGTGTCCTGTCACTCGCGCACGTCCCACGCGCGATCGTCAACCGCGACACCTGCGGGTTCATCAAGATGGTCACCGACGCCGACACCGGCCGCATCATCGGCATTACCGCCCTGGCCCAGGACGCCGGCGACCTCGCCGCCGCCGGGGTCTACATGCTCGAGGCCGGCATGACCACCAGCCAGGTCGCCAACCTCTGGAGCCCCTACCTGACCATGGCCGAAGGCCTCAAGCTCACCGCGCAGGCCTTCACCACCGACATCGCCAAGCTCTCCTGCTGCGCGGCGTGAACCTGCCCCGCACACAGGGACACCGATAGGGGACCGCCTCGCCCCGGGGCGCGAGACAAGAAAATGGGCGCCGATCAGCCCTACTTACTGGCACCCCTGCGTATCGGACCTGCAACCACCGGGGAGTTCAGTCGATGCAAGAACTCCCGTCCCAGGCCTATATCTGGACGTCTTCACGACCTCTACGTGCTCGACCCGACGAGGACAGCACTGGACGACGCGATGACCGCCTTGCGGCGCCGCCATGAGGCCGCGGTCCGTTTGGGCCGCGTCACCGCACCACCATGACCACGATCGTCACCACGTAAGCCGCGGCGACCAGACCGATCCCCAGCAGGGTGAGCACCACCCCGCGCCGGGCCGGCCGCTGGCCCTCGTCCGGCCCGGGGCCCTTGCCGTGCTTCGCGGCCATCGCGCGCTCCTAAGACGTTGCTCAAGCATGTGCGGCTCTCGCGAGCGGGCTTCCGTGCCGAGTGCTACCAGCTCAGGTCGTGACAGCCGTCGCTGCCGGCGCCCTCCACCTGCAAGGTGGCATGGGCGATACCGTAACGGTCGCGCAGCACCCGGCGCGCGCCGGCAAGCACGGCGCCGTGGTCCGCGCCCTGGTCAGCGACCAGGTGGGCCGTGGCCACGTTCATCCCCAACGTCAGGGTCCACAGGTGCAGGTCGTGGACCTCCTCCACCCCCTCGACCGCGTCCAGGTCACCGGCGACGTCCTCCGGGTCCACCCCCTCCGGGGCGTGCTGGCCCAGCACCGCGATCACCTGCCTGCCCAGAACCACCGCCCGGATGATGACGAAGACCGCGATGAGCGCCGCGACCACGACGTCCCAGATCGGCTGGCCGGTGAGAATGATCAGCACGCCGGCGACCATGACACCCACCGACCCGGCGGCGTCGGCGATCACCTCGTAGTAGGCGCCCTTGACGTTCAGGCTGTCCTTGGCCCCGCTGCGCAGCAGCAGCATGGAGATGATGTTGATCACCAGGCCGGCGAAGCCGACCGCGAGCATGGCGCCGGAGGCCACCTCCGGCGCGTCGCCCAGCCGGCTGATGGCCTCGACCACCACGTACACCCCGACCGCGAGCATCGCCAGCACCGCCAACGCCGAGGCGAACACCTCGGCCCGGTAGGAGCCATAGGTGCGTCGCCCCGTGGAGTCCGGCCGGCTCGCGATGCGCGTCGCCAGCAGCGCCGCACCCAGCACCACCACATCGGCAGCCATGTGCCCGGCATCCGACAGCAGCGCCAACGACCCCGACACCAGCCCCGCGACCAGCTCGATCAGGAAGAAGCCCGCCGTCAGGGCGAACGCCCCCGCCAGCCGCCGACGGTAGCGGCCACCGGCATGCCCGGTCGCCGGGGCATGGCTGTGTCCCGCCCCCATCAGCCCTGCCCCTCGTGGCGGGCGTGCTCACGGGAGACGTCCAGCAGCATCCGCACATGCCCGTCAGCGAGGCGGTAGTACACCATCCGCCCCTCCCGGCGGTTCTCGACCACCCCAGCGGAACGCAGCACCCGCAGCACCTGGGACACCGACGCCTCCGCGACATCGACCGACGCCGCCAGGTCACACACGCACAGCTCGCCGGCCTCCAGCAACGCATACAGCACCCGGGCACGGCGCGGGTCCCCCAGGAGCTTGAACAGCCCGGCCAACCTGCCGGCCTCGCGCTCGTCGGGGATCCTCTCCCGGGTCAGCGCCACCTTCTCCGGATGGACGGCGGTGACCTGACACGAATCCAACGGCGTCACACTCATGCCACGACCATACACCTATGCAGATGTGCAGATATCAGCAGCGGGAGCCACACACGAGAGGTCAGCAGGTTCTGTATGATCAGCGCATGCTGACTATTGCTTCGCGGCTGGACGTGATGAACCGGCTGGGCCGGGCGATGGCCGACCCGACCCGCTCCCGCATCCTCATGACACTCCTCGAGGGCCCGAGCTACCCGGCGGTACTCGCCCGCGACCTAGGCCTGACCCGGTCGAACGTGTCGAACCACCTCACCTGCCTGCGGGACTGCGGCATCGTCGTGGCCGAGCCCGAGGGGCGCCAGACGCGGTACGAGATCGCCGACCCCCACCTGGGGGCGGCGATGACCGCGCTGGTCGAGGTGACGCTGGCCGTCGATGAGAACGCCCCGTGCGTGGATGCCACCTGCACGGTGCCCGGCTGCTGCCCGAGCGGGACCGTGGCATGAGGGCGACCACCCACACCCCCGTCGAGGAGCTCGAGACCGACGACGAGCACGAGACCCCGTGGTGGGCTGACCGCGCCGTCCTGATCCCCATCGCCTCGGGGGTCGCGTTCGTCGCCGGGCTGGCCTGTGAGTGGTCCGGCGCCCAGAGCGCGGCGCTGGTGCTGTTCTGGGTCGGTCTGCTGCTCGGGGCCTCCACGTTCGTCCCCGGTGCGCTGCGCAAGCTCGCCACGGGCAAGCTCGGCATCGCGCTCCTCATGACGATGAGCGCCACCGGCGCGGTCATCCTCGGCCACGTGGAGGAGGCCGCGGCCCTGGCCTTCCTCTACTCCATCGCCGAGGCCTTGGAGGACCGGGCGATGGACCGGGCGCGTGCCGGGCTGCGCGCGCTGCTCAAGCTCGTGCCCCAGAGCGCCACCGTCCTCACCGACGGCCATAGCGCGAGCGTCCCGGCCCGTGACCTGGCCGCGGGGCAGGTCATGCTGATCAGGCCCGGTGAGCGCATCGCCACCAACGGCATCGTCCGCAGCGGGCACAGCAGCGTGGACACCTCGGCGATCACCGGTGAGTCCATCCCCGTCGAGGTCGGCCCCGGTGATGAGGTGTCTGCCGGGGCGATCAACGCCGCCGGAGCCCTGCAGGTCGAGGCGACCGCGCCCGGCACCGACAACTCCCTGACCACGATCGTGAGCCTGGTCGAACGCGCCCAGGCCGAGAAGGGGCAACGCGCCCGGCTGGCCGACCGCATCGCCCGTCCGCTCGTGCCCGGCGTCCTGGTCCTGGCCGTGCTGGTCGCGCTCATCGGCTCACTCGCCGGTGACCCGCAGACCTGGATCACCCGCGCCCTGGTGGTGCTCGTGGCCGCCTCCCCGTGTGCGCTGGCGATCGCGGTGCCGATCACCGTGGTCTCCGCGGTCGGCTCGGCCAGCAAGTTCGGCGTCATCATCAAGAGCGGTGCCATCTTCGAACGATTCGGGGACATCGGGCACGTCGCCTTCGACAAGACCGGGACCCTGACCCGCAACCAGCCCACCGTCACCGCCGTCGTCCCCGCCGCCGACGTCACCGAGCAACAGGTCCTGGCCTGGGCCGCCGCGCTCGAGCAGCACAGCACCCACCCCCTCGCCACCGCCATCACCCACGCCGCCCCCACAATCCCCGCCGCCCAGGGCACCACCGAGGAAGCCGGCCACGGAATCCACGGCACCGTCGACGGCGCCGTAGTGCTGGTCGGCAGCCCCCGCTGGGTCGACCCCGGCGACCTCACCTACCGGGTCCGTGACCTGGAGGCCCAGGGGATGACGGTCGTCGTCGTCCACCGCGACGGCGCGGTCGCCGGGGCGATCGGGGTGCGTGACGAGCTCCGTCCCGAGGTCCCCGAGGTCATCACGACCCTGGCGGGCCAGGGCATCGACGTCACGATGCTGACCGGAGACAACGAGCGCACCGCCCGCGCCCTCGCGGCCCAGGCCGGCATCAGCGACGTGCGCGCCGAGCTGCGCCCCGAAGGCAAGTCCGCCGCCGTGGGCGAGCTCAGCGTGCGCCGGCCCACCGCGATGATCGGTGACGGCATCAACGACGCCCCCGCCCTGGCCGCGGCCGACGTCGGGATCGCGATGGGAGCCACCGGCTCCGACGCCGCGATCGAGTCCGCCGACATCGCCTTCACCGGCCAGGACCTGCGCCTGCTGCCCCAGGCCATCGCCCACGCCCGACGCGGACGGCGCATCGTCAACCAGAACATCGTCCTGTCACTGCTCATCATCGCCGCGCTGCCACCCCTGGCCATCACCGGCGTCCTGGGCCTGGCCGCCGTCGTACTCATCCACGAAGTCGCCGAGGTCCTGGTCATCCTCAACGGCCTGCGCGCCGCACGCACCCACCAGCCCACGCGCGGACACTGACCCCCGCGGACCAACGCGGCCCCACTGACCCACCGCCGGCGGTCCGGCGCGCCCTGAAAGGCACCGATGGAACTGCTCACCCCGATCCTGCAGGCGATCGGCCTGTTCGTGGCCACGAACATCGACGACATCATCGTCCTGTCCCTCTTCTACGCCCGCGGCGCCGGCCAGCGGGGCACCACCCGCAAGATCCTGCTCGGCCAGTACCTCGGCTTCGGGGGCATCCTGCTCGCCGCCGTGGTGATCTCCCTCGGGGCCCGCAGCTTCCTGCCCGAGGACGCCCTGCCCTACTTCGGGCTCATCCCCCTCGCCCTGGGCCTCTACGCGGCATGGCGAGCGTGGCGCAACCGCGGTGACGACGACGATGACGAGGCCAAGGTCGCCGACAAGCAGGTCGGAGTCCTGACCGTGGCCGCCGTGACGTTCGCCAACGGCGGAGACAACATCGGGGTCTACGTCCCCGTCTTCGCCACCGCGTCCACCACCGCGATCATCGCCTACTGCCTCGTCTTCCTCGCCCTGGTCGGCCTCCTCGTCCTCGCAGCCAAGTACGTCGCCACCCGCCGGCCCATCGCCGAGATCCTCGAACGCTGGGAACACATCCTCTTCCCGCTGGTCCTCATCGGCCTCGGCATCGTCATCCTCCTCGAGGGCGGCGCCTTCGGCTTGTAGCTCACGCCCGCGGCGCCCGACATCACTGGAAATTCAACGACGACTGACAGAACGTCGCGGTCCTCGGGAGCAAACGCTGTTACCTCTTCTGCGGCGGGAGGGGGAGGTCTGCGGCATGAGCATTGACCGTCCCGTAAGTGGAACCTTCACCGGACACGTCCGCGCTCGAGCGCTGCGGCCGCGGGCACGCCTGGCGGCTCGTCCCGTAAGACCCGTCCGGTGAAGTGTCCGGTGATGGGGCGCTATATGAAACACTGTGGAGCATGTCCCCACTGAAGGTCGGATATACCCGCGTGGACGTGGGTCAAGGGCACCCCGCGCGCCCCGCAGCCCTGTCCGAAGCGCCCGCAGCCCCTCAAGAGTGGTAAGACGCATTCTCGTCACAATCCGCGCCATGGAGATGCGGCCTCTTACAGGGACAGACGGCACGGGCCCGCCTGCCGGGGCAGACGGGCCCGTGCACCCCCTCATCGGGAAGGTCGGGTCACTCGCGGTGCAGCTTGTCCTGCACCGTGCCCGCCAGCTTCTCGAGGCGGTTGGGCACCTCCGTGGTCCCGTAGAAACGGGAGTCCGGGTGGGTGGGCGGGGGCATGGGGACCCCCGCCGGCGGCTCGGACGAGTAGGAGAACTCGCCCTTGCCGTCCGGGGTGGGGCCTGCAGCCCACGAACCCTCCGCAGTGGCCTGACCGTCAGAGAACTCATAGTGCGTGTACGAGTGCTCCGTGGCCTCCTTCTTCTGCGGGAAGTTGCTCGGCACCGGCATCTCCTCCAGGCCGTCTTCCTGCAGCTCCTTCACAGCCGCCGCCCACTGGTTCTGGTGCATCGTGTCCCGGGCCAGAAGGAAGGAGAGCAGCTCCCGGATGCCCGGGTCATCGGTCATGTGATAGAGCCGGGCCACCTGGGTGCGGCCCTGCATCTCGGCGTTGAGGTTGGCGGTCATGTCCGCCAACAGGTTG
This sequence comes from Micrococcus sp. iso_239, assembly GCF_056173395.1. NCBI lineage: Bacteria > Bacillati > Actinomycetota > Actinomycetes > Micrococcales > Micrococcaceae > Micrococcus > Micrococcus sp. iso_239. Next base: position 2,283,030 of record NZ_CM149672.1, read on the forward strand.
CCGCTGGCGGTGACGTAGGCCGCCGTCCACGGATTCCCCATGCTGTCCACGGGGCGAGCACCGGCACCGGCCACGATGGCCTGCTGCAGGTCGGTGCCCCCGATGACGGCGGCCACGGCCGGGTCATCCTGGATGGCGTCGGTGGTGATCCCCACCGGGGCCTTCTCCAGCAGCTGGGCCACCATGGTGGCGAGCATCTCGACGTGTCCGAACTCCTCGGCCGCCGTGCTGAAGAGCAGGTCCCGGTACTTGCCCGGAATGTGGGCGTTCCATGCCTGGAAGCTGTACTGCATGGCCACGGTGATCTCGCCGTACTGCCCGCCGATCACCTCCTGCAGCTTGCGGGCGTAGACCGCGTCAGGCTTCTCAGGACTGGAGACGTGCTGAAGCTTCTGCTTGTGGATGTACAAGGAGGACTCCCCTCGATCATGTCGGATGCGTGGAGGCCCGAGGGGCCGCCGCGCCGAACAGCATCGACGCTACGCGGGTCTGACCGACCCGCGTAGAGCTGACCCACGCCAGAACTGCGTCGGTCACCACCCGGGCCATGGACGCCAGCCCCACTCGGGGGTGAGCGCTTTCGCCATCCTCCGCCTGCGGATGCGGCGGGTAGGTGACTCCCAGCGGCACGCGGTTTAAACGGTCGTTTGTGGCACGCGCCCCAGATGTCTCCGGCAGTCTCCCCACGTCGCCTTCCAGGCGGTGTGACTGGCGCCGATGAATGTCCGGTATCTCGCAGAGATCGCGGTCCGGCATAGCCTCAGCTGGAGAAGTTGGGGCGGGTGAGTTGTTGCCCTCCGCCCTGGTGTCGGAACCGCATCATGCCGGATCGTGGGCGCATGAGAGTGACAGTCCGTGGAAACCGCTTGGCAAGCCTAGGGGCTCGAATCACTGTCGACGTCTCTGAGGTTCCGACGCCAGAGGTGCGGATTCACGCGCCGTTCTACAGGCGAGCGATTCCCGTCTCGGAGATCTCCGACATCACTTCAGCCAGTGATGACGGCATGAACCACGGACTCCTCAACTGGTTCGTCACGGGCCGCGCTTCAGCCCCCGACGGGATCCGCATCAACAACGGCGGTCGGGCCCGCGTCACGATCCGGACCCGTGACGGGTCGCTCTTCAACGTCGTAGTGGACGATCACGACCAGGCGAGCCGCCTGGTTGAGGATGTCCGGTCGCTCAAAGCACGCTCATCCGGCTAAATCGGTCGTTTGTGGCGGTCCTTGATCGCGCCACAACTCTGGCCAGCGCAGAGCCGGGCCAGTCCAGCCCGGCTCGACCGATCGGGCTGGCCTGCCCGCCGTGGCCGCTTCCTTCCTCTTGGCTTGTCGAGCACGATCATCCGCCAGCTTGCCCGTCAGGAACGTCGCCCCTCCCGCGATCAAAGCGCCCAGCACCACGCCTCCGAGTCCAATCCACGCGTCCATGAGGCTAAGTGTGGAGGAGCCCTTCCCGCCCCGCGGCCTCCTACCCCCAGCGACGCCAGGGCGGAACCCGGTCAAACGTCCTTTCCACCCCGGACAGCACCAGGCTGCTTCGACCTTCCGCCGGCAACTGACACGCCCAAGCTCACCCGCCTCACGTGATCCACCTCACCTCTAGGGGATACTCCCGTGGTGAGCTCACCCCTGACCGACGACACGACCGCGCCCGAGAACGCGGCGCCCGCGAAGAGGCTCGGGCGCGCCCGCTGGCTCGTCGCATCCAACGCGCTCGACGCTGGCGGCCGCTCGGCCACCGACGTGGCCATCGACGTGCTCGCCGTCCTCGTCCTCGGGGTCGGCGCAGCCCAGATGGGCGTACTCATGACCCTCTCGGGGCTGGGCTTCCTGCTCCTCGGGGTCCCTATCGGCATCCTCGTGGACCGACACCTCGGCCCCCGCCTACTCGTGGCGACCGGCCTGGCCAAAGCGGCCCTGCTGGGCACCCTCGTGCTCGCCTGGGCCTTGGACGCGCTCACCTTCGCCCACCTCGCCGCGGTCATGGCCCTGCTCGGGGTGCTCACGGTCCTGGCCGAGACCACCCAGGCCACCCTGGTGCCCCGCGTGGTCGCCCCGGACACGGTCAGCCGACTGGCCGCCAGGCTCGAGTCCGCCGACGCGGCTCTGGGCCTGATCGTCCCGGCCGCAGCCGGCCTGCTCGTCGCCGCCCTCGGGGCCGGGCCCGTGCTGGGGATCGCGGCCGCCTTCCTGGCCGCCGCCGCGCTCGTCGCATTGAAAGTGCGCATGAACCCCGCCCCCGTCACTGAAGACACGCGGGACGAGGAGACTCCCGCCGCCGCTGTAGTCCTCACCCGCTGGTCACGGTTCTGGAGCGAGGCCGCCCACGGGTGGACCACCCTGCGACGCACCCCCGTGCTGTGGCTGCTCACCCTGAACTCCATGGCCGGCAACATCGGCATGGCCCTGTTCGCCCCCATCGAGGCCGTGTGGGTGCTCACCGACCTGCAGCTCGGTCCCGAGTTCGTCGGCTTCCAGCTCACCGCCGGAGCCCTCGGCGCCCTGACCGTATCCGCCCTCGCCCCCCGTGCCATCGACACCCTGGGCGAGAAGGGATGCATCCTGGCCGGCGCCGCCGGCTGCGCCGCCGCCGTCGCACTCCACCTGGCCGCGTTCTTCGACCGCGCCCACGCCGGACCCCTGCTGCTGGCCGGCGCCGCCCTGTGGGGGTTCATGGTCGTGCTGGGCAATATCACCAGCGGCGCGATCTTCGCCCGCTCCTGCCCCGAGGGCACCCTGGGCAGGGTCACCGCGATGCGTCGCACCCTCACCCGCGGCTCCGTGCCCCTTGCCACGCTGGCCGGCGGCGCGCTCGGCGCGGCCTTCGGCCCGGGATGGGTACTGGCCGGGTGGCAGGCGATGGCCCTGCTCTCCCTCGCCTTCTCCATCGCCACCACCCGTCTCGCGCGCCGCCCCCAGTAACCCACCCACGGGCACAATCGGTCGTTTGTGGCGAGGGGTCCCGCCATGCGTCGTGTGCGCCACCTCCGGCCCTGTCCGCCCGCCCGCCGCACGGCTCGCCACAACCAACCCGCTAGAGCGGCAACCGCCCCTACGTTTCGGGCGATCCCTGGGCCCGCGGGGGCGCCCACCTGGACACCCAGTGTCACCCGGACCGGATCCCGCCCGATATGCGAAGAGTTCCCCGCGCGTCAGGTGAAATCCGCGCTGCATCTCGACGACAAAGGCCCTTGCCCACCGATCCGCGTCGTGACACAGTTCACCCCATGATGCAGCAGCAGTGACCCCGTGGGCCCGACGACCCACCACCGGCCTCCCGGCGCGCCCGTCTCGAGCACGGCTCGACGGGTGCCTCTGCGCCCACCCCTTTCTTCAGAAAGCAGTCACCGCATGCCTGACATCATCGAATTCCCCCTGCCCGCCTCGTCGGACGACCCCCACTGGCGGGCCTACTGCCGCCTCGGAGACGAGTACAACCACGAGCTGATCGGCACGACCGAGTGGGACGAGACCCCCACGGACGCGCTCATCCAGGCCGCCGCCGAGACCGACCACACGCAGCGCCGCTACCTGGCGTACATCGACGGCGAGGCGGTCGGCTACGCCCGCGTCCTGATCAACCACGTCGACGACCCTGACGCGGCCGCCCTCAACGTCTACGTCCACCCGCGGCACCGCGGACGCGGCCACGGCCGCGTACTGGCCGAGCGGCTCGTCCAGGACACCGCCGGCCTCACCCGTTTCGAGACCTGGCCGCTGACGCCGCGGCCGGTGGCCGGGAAACGGACGCTCACCCCGCCCAACGGCGCCGGCGCGGTGTCCGCCGAGCATCCGGGTGTGCGTCTCGCCCAGTCCTACGGCTTCGCGCTCGTCCAGATCGAGCGGGTGAGCCGGTATGACTTCGCCGATCCGGGGATCGACCCCGCCGTCGCCCTGGCCGAGGCCGAACGCGTCTCGTCGGACTACGAGCTCCACGCCTGGGAGGGCGCGGCCGACGCGTCCCTGCAGGACGACCTTGCCGTCCTCAAGGCCCGCATGGCCACGGACGTGCCCTCCGGGGAACGCACCGTGGTGGAGCAGGTGTGGGACGCGGCCCGCGTGCGTCGCATGGACGAGCAGATCCTCACGACCGGGCGCCTCTTCCGCGCGGTGGCGCGGCACCGCGCCACCGGTCGGATCGTCGCCCTGAGCGAGCTGGTGGCGCCCCGCTCGCGCCCGGACGGGCTCATCGACCAGTGGGACACCATCGTGCTGCCCGAGCACCGCGGCCACCGCCTCGGCATGCGCGTGAAGGCGGCGAACCTCATCGCCGTGCGCGACGCGCTGCCCGGGGCCCGCGCGATCATCACGTGGAACGCCGAGGAGAACCGGCACATGCTCGACGTCAACGAGGCGCTGGGCTTCCGGCCCGTGCTGGCCGAGGCGTCCATGGAAGCGCCGGCACCGCTGCGACGTCGCTGACGGCCCGCGACCCGCGGCGCCGCCTCACCCCCGCTCGAGCGTCCGCTGGGCCGCCTCCCGCACCGCCCGCGTGAGCCGCACCAGGCGCGTCACGGGCAGTGTGGCCGCCTGCCAGTACAGGGGCACGAGGACGTCGTCGAGCCCGGGCACGCGGACCAGCCGGCCGGCGCGCACGTCCTCGACGGCCTGGGCGTCCACGAGCATCCCCCACCCCAGGCCGGCCCGGACGGACCGGTGGAACCCGTCGAACGACGGCGCCAGGTGCGTGGGCGGGGCGACGTCCAGCCCGGCGCCGCTCAGCGCGAGGCGCTGCAGGTCGTCCTTCGCGTTGTAGCGCATCATGGGCATCGCGCCGAGGTCGACGACGTCGCCCGCCGCGTGCCGGGCGAGCAGGGCGGGCGAGGCGAGCGGGACGTAGCGCATGCTCCCCAGCGGCTCCGCCGCACACCCCTGCACCGGCTGCGGCTCCGTGGTGACGGCGGCCAGCACCTCGCCCCGGCGCAGCAGCCGGGCGCTGTGGTCCTGGTCCTCGACGTGCAGGTCCAGGACCGTGTCGTCCCAGTCGGCGGCCTCGGCCAGGACGGGCCCGAACCACGTGCCCAGCACGTCGGCGGGCACGGCCAGGGAGGTGACGCTGCGCCCGGCCGCCGTGCGGCCCAGCCCGGCCCACGCCTCCTGTTCGAGCACCCGCATGTGCCGGGCCACGCGCACCAGGCCGACGCCGGCCTCGGTCGGCTCGCAGGGTGTGCCGCGCCGGAGCAGCACCTGGCCCACCTCCCGCTCCAGGGCGCGGATGCGCTGGCTGACCGCGGAGGCGCTGACGCCGAGCTCGTACGCGGCCGCTTCGAACGAGCCCTCGTCGGCGATCGCACGCAGCGCCTGCAGCTGATCCAGGTTCATGAAGCAGAGCTGAGGCACCTGCAGTTCTCTTCGTTTGGCTCAGGCCCGGCCGGGCTCTAGCGTCCTCACCCATGTGGACCCTCGCCGGCACCGGCCTGCTCACCGGGCTCGCCCTCATCGTCGCCATCGGCGCCCAGAACGCCTTCGTGCTCCGCCAGGGCGTGCGCCGGGAGCATGTGGGCGCCGTCGTGCTGGTGTGCATGGCCTCGGACGCCGTGCTGATCCTGGCCGGAACCGCCGGGGTGGGCGCGCTCGTGCAGGCCGTGCCGTGGCTGCTCGAGGTGCTGCGCTGGGGCGGCGCCCTGTACCTGCTCTGGTTCGCGGTCTCCTCCCTGCGTGCCGCCCTGCGCCCGCAGGGGCTCGTCGCCGAGCAGGCGCCGCGCACCGCGGGTTCGGTCATCGCCACCACGCTCGCGCTGACCTGGCTCAACCCGCACGTCTACCTGGACACCGTGGTGCTGCTGGGCAGCCTCGCCAACCAGCACGGTCCCGACGCGCGGTGGGTCTTCGCCGCCGGCGCCGTCGCCGCCTCGGTGCTGTGGTTCACCGGGCTGGGCTACGGTGCGCGCCTGTTGGCCCGGGTGCTCGCCGACCCGAAGGCGTGGCGCGTGGTGGACGTGGTGATCGCGGTGGTCATGGCGGTGCTCGCGGTCCGGCTCATCGCCGGGTCCGGCGTGTGGGGGTGAGCCGACACCGCCCCCTCACTCCCCGCCCAGCTCCTCCCGGAGGATCCGCGCGCCGGCCACGAGCGCGGCGGTCTTGTCCCGCGCCACGGAGCGAGCCAGCGGCGCCATGCCGCAGTTGGTGCTCGCGATCAGCTTGTCCGCGTCCACGAACTCGAGGGTCTCCCGGAGGGTCGCCGCGACCTCCTCGGGCGTCTCGATCTCGTCGCTCGCCACGTCGATCGCGCCGACCATCACCTTCTTGCCGCGCAGCAGGCCGATGAGCTCCGCCGGCACCCGGGAGTGGTGCCGCTCCAGGGCGATCGTGTCGATCGTGGACTCGCGCAACAGCGGGAACGACGTCTCGTACTGGCGCCACTCCTCCCCGAGCGTGGCCTTCCAGTCGTTGTTCGCCTTGATCCCGTAGCCGTAACAGATGTGCACGGCCGTCTCACACGTCAGGCCCTCGGCCGCACGTTCGAGCGTCGCCACGCCCCAGTCGCGGACGTCGTCGAAGAACACGTTGAACGCGGGCTCGTCGAACTGCACGACGTCGACGCCCACCGCCGCCAGCTCCCGCGCCTCCTCGTTGAGGATGCGCGCGAACTCCCACGCGAGCTTCTCGCGGCTGCCGTAGTGGCGGTCGGCGAGGGTGTCGATCATGGTCATCGGCCCGGGCAGGGTCCACTTGATGGGCCGGTCCGTCCGCGCGCGCAGGGCCTTCGCGTCGTCCACGAACACCGGCGCCGGCCGGCCCACCTCCCCGACGACGGTCGGCACGCTCGCGTCGTACCGGTCGCGGATCCGCACCGTCTCGCGCCGGTCGAAGTCCACACCGCCGAGGTGCTCGATGAACGTGGTGACGAAGTGCTGGCGGGTCTGCTCGCCGTCGCAGACGATGTCGATGCCCGCACGCTCCTGATCGGCCACGGCGAGGGCGAGCGCGTCGAGCTTGCCCTCGCGCAGCTGCTCCCCCTCGAGCTTCCAGGGCGACCAGAGCGTCTCCTCCTCGGCGAGCCAGCCGGGCTTCGGCAGGCTGCCGACGAGGGTGGTGGGGATCAGGGTGGTCATCGGGTCTCCTCGGTGTCTCGTGCGGCGTGGGCGGCGGCCCAGCGCTCCAGCAGGTCGCGGTGCGGGCCCACGAAGTGCGCCTGCGTGTACTCCCCCTGCTCCCGGCCGAGGCGGGCCCGCTCCTCGCGGTCGTAGGCGATCCGGGTCTGCGAGAAGTCGCCGTGGTCCAGACGCGGCCGGTAGACCTCGCCGGCCCCGGCGTTCGCGTTGTAGATCTCCGGCCGGTAGATCCGCTGGAAGGTCTCCATGGTGGCGATCAGCCCGGCCAGGGAGAGGTTCGCGTGGTCGTTGAGCAGGTCTCCCCGCGAGTAGAACGCCAGCGGCGCCACGGCCCCGCGCGGCAGGAAGCACCGGATCCCCAGGCCCATCCGGCCGAAGTAGCGGTCCGTGCGGGAGGGCTCGTCCTGGCGGTACTCGACCCCGAGCACCGGGTGCTCGTTCGTCAGCCGCCGGTAGGTGCGGCTCGTGGACACGCTGATGCAGATCACGGGCGGCTGCGGGAACCGCTCCCGGTACGCCTGCGAGTCGAGCAGGTGCTGGAACAGCCGCCCGTGCAGGTCGCCGAAGCCGTCGGGCTCCTCGGTCCCCGGCGACGTCGCCGCGTGCGCGGGCAGCACCACGGAGAAGTCGTGGTCGCGGACGTAGGAGGAGAAGTTGTTCCCCACACTGCGGCCGAGCACAGCGCCCGTCGCACGCTCGACCACCCGCACGTCGAGCATCTCCATGAGCGGGAAGTCGACATCCGCGCCGTCGTCGGCGGTGAAGTGCACGTCGATCGAGACGATCTCGATCCGTGCCGTGTAGCGGTCCCGCTCCGGGTTGTCCCAGGGGGCGAGGTCGTTGAGGCGCCCGTCGATCATGGCCAGGGCGGCGCGCAGGTTCTCCCGCCGGTCCGCACCGCGGGCGAGGTTCGCGAAGTTCGTGGTGGCGCGCGTGCTGGCGGCGGGCGTGTAGTCCTCGTCGAACGGCGTGGTGTGGATGCTGAACGTCAGGTCGTCCACGCGGGTGGGCGCGGTGCTCGGGACAAGGGTGGCGTGGCTCATCGGGTCCTCTCCGGGGTGCGGGCGTGGGTGGTGCGGTGGTGGGCGGGGGCGGGACGGGGCACCGCGGACGACGACGGCGCCCCGCGGCCGGCGGCGACGCGTGCGGCGCACTCGAGGCCGGCCTCGAGGTCCGCCTGCAGGTCGGCCACGTCCTCGATGCCGACGGAGAGCCGGACCAGGTCCGTGGGGACGGCCAGGGGCGTGCCCCGCACGGAGGCGTGGGTCATCTCGGAGGAGTAGCAGAGCAGCGATTCGACCCCGCCGAGGCTGACCGAGAGCGCGAACAGCTCGGTGGCCTCGGCGAACGCGCGGGCCGCGGCCTCTCCCCCAGCCAACCGGATGGAAACGATCCCGCCGAAGCCGTCCATCTGCCGCGCGGCGAGTGCATGGCCCGGGTGGTCGGGCAGCCCGGGGTAGAAGACCTGGGCGACCTCGGGGCGGCCCTGCAGCCAGCCCGCGAGCGCGGCGGCGTTGGCGCCGTGCCGGTCCATGCGCAGGCCGAGCGTCTTGAGGCCGCGGGCGGCGAGGTAGGAGTCCTGCGGGCCGGCGACCGCGCCGGCGGCGAACTGCTGGTAGGCCACCGCCTCGGCCAGCGCCCGGCCGCGGAACTCGCGGTCGGCCACCACCACGGCGCCGCCGAGCACGTCCGAGTGCCCGCCGATGTACTTGGTGGTGGAGTGCACCACGACGTCCGCGCCGAGGTCGAGGGGCCGCTGGAGGTAGGGCGAGGCGAACGTGTTGTCCACGACCAGCAGCGCGCCGGCGTCGTGGGCGATCTGCGCCCAGGCGGCCAGGTCCGCGATGCCGAGCAGCGGGTTGGAGGGCGTCTCCACCCACAGTAGCGCGGTGCGGCCGGGGCGGACGGCCGCGGCGACCGCCGTCGGGTCGGTGATGTCCACGGGGGTGTTGGACACGCCCCACGGCTCGAGGACGGTGGTGATGAGGCGGTGGGTGCCGCCGTAGCCGTCGCCGCCCAGCACGATGTGGTCGCCGGGGCGCAGCACGGCCCGCAGGAGGGCGTCCTCGGCGGCGAGCCCGGAGGCGAACGCGAACGCCCGGTCGCCGTGCTCGAGGGCGGCGAGCTGGGTCTCGAAGCCGTTCCGGGTCGGGTTGGAGCCGCGGCTGTACTCATGCCCGGCGCGCAGCACGTTGATGCCGTCCTGCACGAAGGTGCTGGTCTGGTAGATCGGCGGCACCACGGCGCCGGTCAGCGGGTCGGGCTCCTGGCCGGCGTGCACGGCGGTGGTGGTGAAGCCGCGGACGGTGGGACGGGAGACGGAGCGGGTGGTGTGGTGGACGGCGGTCATCTCAGCGCACCTCCTGGGTGACGGCGGCGGTCTCGGGGACGGCGGGCGTGGTGGCGGGGACGGCCGGCCCGGCGGCGGTCACCACGGCCAGGGCATGGTCCAGGTCCGCGATCAGGTCGTCGGGACACTCCAGCCCGATGGAGAGCCGGACGGTGGTCTCGGCGATCCCGGCGGCCTCGCGCTGCTGCCGCGTCAGGCGACAGTGCGTCATGGTCGCCGGGTGGGAGACGAGGGACCGGGCGTCGCCGACGTTGACCACCAGCTGAAACAGCTCGAGCGCGTCGAGGAACGGGGCCACGGCCTCGGGGCCGCAGGCCAGGTCGAAGGAGAACACCGAGCCGACGCCGTCCGGGAAGTCGCGGGCGGCCAGCGCCGCGCTGGGATGCCCGGCCACACCGGGGTGGTGCACCCGCGCGACCGCGGGGTGCCCGGCCAGGTGTTGGGCCACGGCCAGCGCGGTGGCGGTGTGGCGGGCCACGCGCAGGTCGAGCGTCTCGAGCCCCTGGATGAACTGCGCCGCGCTCGCGGGGGCGAGGGTGGGGCCGAGGTCGTGCAGGAACTTGCTGCGGGCCAGCGTCAGGTAGGCGCCACGGCCGTGCCGCTCGACCAGCGTCTGCCCGCCGTAGCGGGCCTTGGGCCGGGCCAGCTGCGGCCACCGGTCCGGCGCCGCGCCGTAGTCGAACGTGCCGCCGTCCACGATCGCGCCGCCGAGCACCGCGCCGTGTCCGCCGAGGAACTTGGTGGCCGAGTGCACGACGACGTCGGCGCCGTGCTCCAGCGGCCGGTAGAGGGCCGGCGTCGCGAGGGTGCTGTCCACCACCACCGGCACACCGGCCGCGTGGGCGAGGTCCGCGAGCGCGGGCAGGTCCGGGAGGGTGGCGAGCGGGTTGGTGATGGCCTCGAGGAAGAACGCGCGGGTGTCGGGCCGGACCGCGGCGGCCCACGCGGGCGGGTCCGCCGGGTCCGCGAAGGTGACCTCGATGCCGAAGTCCGCGAACGTGTCCGTCAGCAGGTCGACGGTGCCCCCGTACAGCTGGCTGGAGGCGACCAGGTGCTTGCCGCCCTGCAGCAGCGCCAGCAGGGACAGCGCGACGGCGGCCTGGCCGGTGGCCGTGGCGATCGCTCCGATGCCGCCCTCCAGCGCGGCGAGGCGGTTCTCGAACACCGCGACGGTCGGGTTGCCCGTGCGGCTGTAGGTGAAGCCGGGGGTCTCGAGCCGGAACATCGATGCCGCCGTGGCGTGGTCCGGGAAACGGAACGCCGTGGTCTGGTGGATGGGCGGGACGACCGGCCGGTGGGGCGCGGCGGGCTCGTAGCCGGCGTGGACTTGCTGTGTGGCATGACGGGGCATCTGCTCTCCTCCATCGGTCCTGGCGGTAGCACCGGGCCTGCCGTTCCCGGGGGTCCGGGTCCGGCGGGCGGGTTGCTGCGGCGTCGTCGAGCCAGATCTCTCAGCCGCTCTGGATGGGTGGTGAGCCCATCCCACGCGGTGGGCCGCCGAGAGTCCAGCGGGCGGCCGGCTCGCGCGTCATATGAGCCGCCCCCGCGCCATCCAGGACCGGCCGGAGCCTCTCCGGGGCGCGGCGGGCCGAGGCGGACCCGTGTGACGGACCGGCGTGGAGGGGGGGTGTGTCAGACTCCCGGGCATGACGCAGAGCACACCGGGCGGACCGGCCACGGGCCTGCCCGACTTCCGCCCCTCGGGCAACCAGGGCGTGGACCCGGCGCTGTACGAGATAGAGAACGCGGCCATGGACCGTGAGGGCGCCCTCTGGGCGGCGCTGCAGGAGGCGGCGCCTTGGGCCGGGCGGACGTTGCTCGACCTCGGTGCGGGCACCGGCTTCTGGCTGCCCCGCTACGCCGACGCGGCCGAGACGATCGCCGTCGAGCCGGACGTGCGCCTGCTGGGGGCCGCTCGCGCCCGCCCCGGCGGGGCGCGCGTGCTGTACGGCTCGGCCGAGCAGATCCCGCTGCCGGAGGCGAGCGTCGACGTCGTGCATGCCCGGTTCGCGTACTTCTTCCCGCACCCGCGCTGGGACGTCCGACCCGTCCTGGACGAGGTCACCCGGGTGCTGCGGCCCGGCGGCGCGCTCGTGGTGATCGACAACGACACCGAGCGCGGCCAGTTCGCCGAGCTGCTGCGGGCGAGCACGAACGCCGCGGCGCAGGGCCAGGACACGTACGCCCGCGAGTGGTGGGCCGGCGTCGGGGCCGAGACCCGTGAGGTCATGAGCTCGTGGACCTTCGACTCCCGCGCCGACCTCGAGGCCGTCCTGCGGCTGGAGTTCGAGCGAGGGGTCGCCGACGCGTGGCTCGCCGAGCACCCCGCAGCGACGTCACTGAGCTACGGCTACCTGCTCCACGTGTGGCGGTGAGCACGGACCCGCGTCGTCAGACGCCTGCCCCCCGCGGCTCTGACACTGGGACGCCCCCGCCGCCGGAAGGACGGGCGCGGTGGATCCGCCCGTCGGTAACACGGCATTCGGTCACGGGCCTCTGCTCGTTGCCAAGCGCCGTACTGCCTTTCTGGCTGCAGTTGCCCCCGCGAGGCTCCCGGAACTAGATAATGGCGGCCCTTCTGCTTCTGGTACTACTCGTATAGCTCGTCTAGGTGTAGGAGGGCATGACGTTGTTGACTCGGGCCGGGGCCAACGAGGCCGGAGGAGCGTCTCCGCAGGAGGTATGAGGCCGATGGTAGTTGTAGTGGTTCACCCACACCTGCAGGGCCTCACGCCGAGCTTGCTCTGAGGTGTAGGGGCGGGCGTAGAGGACCTCATCGACCATCAGCCGGTTGTAGCGTTCGACCTTCCCGTTATGGCGCGGGGTGTAGGGGCGGATCCGGTGGTGCCGGCCCCCGAGCGAGACCACCTTGGCGGTGAAGTCCGCAGCCCGGTAGTTGTTTCCGTTGTCCGTGATCACCCGGTCCACGGTGATGCCGTGGGCGGCGAAGAACGCCCGCGCCCGGCAGTAGAAGCTCACGGTCGTGGCCGCCCGCTCGTCCTCCAACGCCTCGGTGTAGGCCAGCCGGGTGAACCCGTCGATCGCCGAGTGCAGGTAGGTGTAGCCAACCCGCCGGCCAGGCCCGCGCTTGGAAGCACGGCCTGCTTCACTTTCACGTCCGTGGGTGCGCCAGCCGCCCCCGTCTGGGATCTTCCCGATCTTCTTCACATCCAGGTGCACCATGTGCCCCGGCCCTCTCGCGGTGATCTTCTGTGGTCGTTGGCGCAGGTCTTCTCCGGCCGGGGTCAGGTCCCGTAGGCGGGAGATCCCGAGTCGGTGCAGCCACCGTCCCACGGTACGAAGACACACCCGGTGGCCCTCGGAGACGAGGTGGTGATGGATGCGCCGTGCGGACCACTTGCGCTCCCGCCGCAGGGCGTGGATCTGGGCGACCAGGACCGGATCGAGCTGGGCAGGTGAACGGTGCGGCCGGCTGGGCAGGTCCTGAAGGCCGGCCTCGCCCTCGGCGCGGTAGCGGGCCACCCAGGTGGCCACCGTGGGCCGGCTCACCCGGAACTCGGCGGCCACGTGCGCCTGCGGGATCCCGTCGTGCAGGTGGCGGTGGACCATCCTGAGACGGCCGGTCGGGGTCAGGGGTGCGTTAGCGTGAGTCATGAGTGGGTCTTTTCGGGCAGGTGGGTTGTTGAGGAACTTCCATCCTGCGGGAGAGGCCCACTCGTCTCATCTCAGCCCGTACCCCGTGGCAAGAACCTCATGACCCACAACATCTAGGCCGGTGTTCATCCGGTCCACATCAAAACTAGCCGCCCCGCTGCGGTCGCGGCCCAGCTACGAGCCCTAACTGCACCCTCTCCAGACTCGGCGATGCCATTCCGGCGGTTGACACTCAGTCTTAAGATAGCCAGACTCGCCATGCGTCAACTGGCCTGTGACAGGCTGCGCGTATCCCTAAACTCAGCGCACTTGTTTCTTAGCGTCGTGTCCGCCCAGATCCTCGTGAGATCAACGAACAGCGACCTAGCTGTTGTGGGTCATGAGGTTCTTGACATGGGTACCGGGCTGAGATGAGACGAGTGGGCCTCTCCCGCAGGATGGAAGTTCCTACACCACCGACCTGCCAGAAGAGACCCGCTCATGACTCACGCTAACGCACCCCTGACTCCCACCGGCCGTCTCAGGATGGTCCACCGCCACCTGCACGACGGGATCCCGCAGGCGCACGTGGCCGCCGAGTTCCGGGTGAGCCGGCCCACGGTGGCCACTTGGGTCGCCCGCTACCGCGCCCAGGGAGAAGCCGGCCTTCAGGACCTGCCCAGCCGGCCGCACCGTTCACCTGCCCAGCTCGATCCGGTCTTGGTCGCCCAGATCCACGCCCTGCGGCGGGAGCGCAAGTGGTCCGCACGGCGCATCCATCACTACCTCGTCTCCGAGGGCCACCGGGTGTGTCTTCGTACCGTGGGACGGTGGCTGCACCGACTCGGGATCTCCCGCCTACGGGACCTGACCCCGGCCGGAGAAGACCTGCGCCAACGACCCCAGAAGATCACCGCGAGAGGGCCGGGGCACATGGTGCACCTGGACGTGAAGAAGATCGGGAAGATCCCAGACGGGGGCGGCTGGCGCACCCACGGACGTGAAAGTGAAGCAGGCCGTGCTTCCAAGCGCGGGCCTGGCCGGCGGGTCGGGTACACCTATCTGCACTCGGCGATCGACGGGTTCACCCGGCTGGCCTACACCGAGGCGTTGGAGGACGAGCGGGCGGCCACGACCGTGAGCTTCTACTGCCGGGCGAGGGCGTTCTTCGCCGCCCACGGCATCACCGTGGACCGGGTGATCACGGACAACGGAAACAACTACCGGGCTGCGGACTTCACCGCCAAGGTGGTCTCGCTCGGGGGCCGGCACCACCGGATCCGCCCCTACACCCCGCGCCATAACGGGAAGGTGGAGAGGTACAACCGGCTGATGGTCGATGAGGTCCTCTACGCCCGCCCGTATACCTCAGAGACAGCTCGGCGTGAGGCGCTGGCCGTGTGGGTGAACCACTACAACTACCATCGGCCTCATACCTCCTGCGGGAACGCCCCGCCGGCCTCGTTGGCACCGGCCCGAGTCAACAACGTCATGCCCTCCTACACCTAGCATTGTCACGGGAGCGACGATGTTGTTCTGGCGCCGGTGCCACGGTCGCAGAGGACGGCCCCGCAGGTGGACACACCACAAGACAGTACGAAGATCGGTTGCCGATAGGGCAATCGGGCCGGGCATGAGCCTGCCGTTCATGGGCCCTCTGGGGCACGCGCCAGGTCTGATAATGGTCCCCACGGCCGGCCTGAGACGGCGCAGAGACAACCACAACGAGAACGTCGCGCCCCTGCACACCTACTCAGTCACCCGTGTGCTGTGCGACACTAAAGACATGACTGATCTCGATTTGGCAAAATGACTGATCTCGATTTGGCAAAGCTGAAGCGGCTGCGTGCCGCTGTTAGTAACACCCTGGCTTGCGTTCCTGAGAAGTCCGCGCATGGATTACCTCCCACTTATAACACATTACGCACTCAAGTCATCAGCGCTGTTCCTGCGGGCCTTCGCTCGGAAGTTGAGAGTCTCGCACCGGAGGTCAAGGGAAGCGCCAGGGGCCCCCAAGGAGTCATCGAGAAAGCCCAGGATGGAGCGAACGCATATGCCCGACTCGCGGCCCTCAAGGGGTGGCTTGACGCTGTAATTGAGAGCGTGTAGTAGCAATCATGAACAAGGTTGAGTTGGTGCGCCCCGTCAATGAGGCTCGTGCCGCTATCGAGAGGGCGCGAGCCGAGGGCGTCAGCCTACTGGAAGACAAGCCTGCCGATAGCTCGGAGATACAAGAATTCAGAGCGAGGTACCTCTCATGGGAAGGAAAGACTTCAGCTATCTTGGAGAATTTTTTCCACGTCTCCGGATTCATGACTACCAGCCCGAAAGCAGAGTTCTCCGGGACGGCGGTTACTTTACTAGATCTTAAAATATCGTCCACCACAATACCCTGGGGTCGACTTCCTGAGGTCCTTACGGACATTCAAGAAAAGTTGCGGGTGCTTGATGCGATACTTGACCGCCTTGAGGTATATCAAAATGGACATGGGGAAACTAGACTCTCTCGCCTCGATCTTGATGCCCCAATCTTCCTAGTCCATGGCCATGACCTGGGGCGGCGCGAGGTTGTTCGTCGCTTCCTGACCACGGTCACTGATCGCGACGTTGTCGTGCTGGCAGATCAGCCCAACCGCGGCCAGGACCTCCTCGGTAAACTGCTCGAACATGCACAGAAGGCCGCATTTGCTGTAGTCCTCCTTACGCCTGACGACGAAGGCGGAAAGATTGGCTCCGGGGAACGGTCTTCCCGAGCTCGACAGAACGTGGTCTTCGAACTGGGGATGTTTGTAGGGATCCTTGGTCGAGACCGCGTAGCAGCTTTGAATGAGCCGTCCATTGAGATTCCCACCGACTTTTCTGGGGTCGCTTATATTGGAATTGAAGGAGAGTCTTGGCAGATCGAACTGGCTCGTGAACTGAAGGCAGCGGGAATCGATGTGTTTCTTGACAGGGCCCTATAGCGGACGCGCCGCTGCGAGCCTATCCTGACCGTTTATTCTATCTATTTTATTTACCTAGCTGGCTGCATCTCCCCCGAATTCAATTGAGGGTGGAGTCAGTCCGGATTGAAATATGTGCCCCGCGTCTACTCTTGCTCGGTCGAGCGTAAGGACTTGCGCCCTGTGGTGCCGCGTCGCGAAGTACTTCGCCGGCGGGACTCCTCAGGCCATTGGGTGCCCGGCGCCGCCCTCTGGGGGTTCATGGTCCTGCTCGGGAACATCACCCAGGCCGCCGTGACCACCCGCGCCTGCCCCGAGGGCACGCTCGGGCGGGTCACCGCGATGCGCCGCACCCTCACCCGGGGCTGCGTGCCGCTGGCGAGCCTCGCGGGAGGTGCGCTCGGGGCGACGCTCGGGGTCGGCTGGGCGCTCGCGGGGTGGCAGGTCCTGGCGGTGGTCTCGCTGGCCGCCGTCGTGCCGGCCGCGCGGTGGGTGGACGCGGGGCGCGACGACGTCGGCTGAGGCCGAGACGCTGACGCGGACACCGAGGTCGCTTAATGTGTGGCCATGGTCACCCGTCCCGTGCTCCAGCAGCCGGTGGTCGACGCCGTCGACATCCGTTCCGTCGCGGAGTTCTACCGCGAGGTCCTCGGCCTCCACTACCGCGCGGGCGACGAGCTCGCGGACGGCCGCGAGCCGGACAGCGCGGACTGGCTCGTGCTGCTGGACGACGACGGCCGCCGCGTCCTGACATTCCAGCGCACCGAGGAACTGAAGCCCAGCACGTGGCCGTCACCCGAGGTGCCGATGCAGCTGCACCTGGATTTCATCGTGCCGGACCGCGATTCCCTCGACGCGGCCCACGACCAGGCGCTGCGCCTGGGCGGGCGTCTCGTCCTGGACCGCTCCGACGACGAGGACGAGCCCCTGTACGTGTTCGCGGACCCGGCCGGCCACCCCTTCTGCGTCTTCGTGGGGTGAGCGCGGCAGACCGCGGCACGGCTCAGTGCCGTCGGTAAGGTCGTCGGGTGATCCCGCAACCCACCGATCGACTCACGTTCCGGTGCATGACCGACGCTGACCTCGACGACATGTGCCGGCTCCTCGGAGACGCGGAGGTCATGCGCTACTACCCGCGAGCCAAGTCGCGCAACGAGGTGCAGCGGTGGACCCGACCCGGACGCGGCCGATCCGATGGGCCCGATGCCCCACGACCCCTCCTGGGCCGGCGGCGGGGACGACTCCCTGCTCCAGCGCGCCGCCGAGACCGCCCGCGACCTGCTGCCCGGCAAGGACTGACCCGGGGGCCTCCGGCAGGAGGGCCAGGGGTGGGCGTGTCGGCCTGACCCTTGGTTGACTTGCGACGACGTCGGCCCACCCCACCCCGGGCGCCGTCGGACAGGGGGCGCTCACCCGGCGCCCCTCCCACCACGCCTGAGGAGGGCACCCATGGCTGATCAGCAGATCCCCGAGACGAAGAACTCCGACGCCCCCGGCGACCAGGACCAGGCCGCGCAGCAGGCGCCCGCCGAGGTCGACGGCCTCGCGGCCAAGGCCGAGCAGTCCGAGAAGGAGACCGAGGAGAACGACGAGGGCGGCTACGGCCACTGACCGACCACCTCGTCCCACCGACGACGCCCCGGGTGCCGCGCGCATCCGGGGCGTCGTCGCGCCCGGGGGGGCGTCAAGGTCGGCATCCGATGCCCCATCCCCTTGCACCCACCGGCAGTCGATGACTGAGTGTCACTCAGAGATATATCCCTCAATGATTCTCGGGGAGTGGCGGGACCCCGATGATCCGCATCTCCACACCACGTTGAAGAAGCTCAGGGATGCCGGGTTCATCGAGGAGTTCGACGGCGACGACGCCCGACGCGTCCATCGCCTCACCCCCGGGGACGCGGCGTCCTGATGAGCGACATCGAGCGCCGGCGCGGAATCCTGGCGATGGCCGACCAGATCATGGAGACGACATGAGCACCACACGCATGAGCAGTGGGCCGGCCTTCACCCCGGAGAAGGACCTCGCGAGGTTCGAAGACACGGCCCGCCGCGGCCAGCGGCTGACCGGGTTCTCCCTGGCCGCCCACGGCTGGCGCTTCGAGGACGCCGAGCCCGAGGACGTCGTCTTCGACATGTCCTACGAGACCGACCCCGACGACCACCACTTCGATCTCTTCCGGGCCGCCGGCTGGACGCCCGCGCTCACCTACGGCCACATCCGCCTCCTCAAGGCCGCCCCCGGTACCACCCCCGTCCACACCGGCACGGAGTCACGACTCGAGGAGGCGCTCGGCAACCGCGCCCTGTTCCTGCGGTACACCGCAGTGACGATCGCCGCCGTGCTCCTGGTGGTGCTGGCGATGGCGGCCGCCGACTGGCCTCTTGCGGCGGTGCTCGCCACCGTCGCGGGCCTCTACGTCCTCTCCTTCACGGACCTCGAATGGCGAGGACTCATCGGCTGGGGGCTCTTGCTGCTGGGTCTGGCGTTCCACATCGTCCGGTTCGGGCTGAAGCCCCCGTCGGACCCGGACCGGCGCCGATGACCACCGCGCCGGCCGAGGCGGCGCGCACCGCCGTCGTCGAGCCGCCGCCCGGCTACGCGGTGCTGGGGTGGGCGTTGGTGTTCGTCACGGAGCTCCCCTTGGTCCTCTTGCTCGTGCTGGATCCGGCCCTACGGTCGGCGGGCATCCTCGTGATCGCCGCGGTGAGCCTCGGGCTGGTCGTGTGGCTGAGCCAGGTGGCGTTCCTGCGCGCCCGCATCGAGCTCGCGGCGGACCCCGCCGCCGGCGTACTCCGCCTCCGGGCCCCGCTGTACTCCCGTGAGCTGCCCCTGGACTCACTGGCCACGGTGGAGGTCCAGGACGACGTCGGGCCGGGCGGCGCCTACATCAACTGGCCAGTGACGGGGCGGGCCCGCTCCCGCCGCGGCGTGCGGCTGGACCTCGGCGGCCCCGCCGGGCTGGTCCTCGCCACCCACGACGGACAGCGGTTCACTGTGGTGACCCCGGATCCAGAGACGGCCGCGGAGCTGCAGGCGACGTCGGGCGGCGACGTCCGGAATCGACTGCAGAAGTGACCCCTCTGACGCCCGCTGACACCCCCAGAAGGGTCACTTCCGCAGTCGATTCTCAGGTGTGCGCGCGACGCCCGTCCGTCGCACCCGCCCCCGCCCGCCGCATCGGCACGTGCGGGATGCCGTCCTCGAGGAACTCCGGCCCGTCCGGCGCGTAGCCCCAGCGGGCGTACCAGTGCGCCAGGTGGGCCTGGGCGTCCAGCACGCTCGGCCGCCCGCCGATCCGGGCGACCGCCTCGTCCAGCAGCGCCCCGGCCAGGGCCCGGCCCCGCGCGTCGGGGTGGGTGACGACGCGGCCGATGCGGGCGACGTCGCCGTCGTCCAGCAGCCGCAGCGTGGCGACGGGCGTGCCCGCCTCGTCCTCGACCCACAGGTGGACGGTGGCCGGCTCGAGGTCGCGGCCGTCCAGGTCCAGGTAGGGGCAGTCCTGCTCGACGACGAACACCAGCGACCGCAGCTGCCAGAGGCGGTAGGCCGTCGTCCGGTCGAGCTCGTCGAAGCCCGCGGCATGGACGGCAGGGGCGGGGCCGGGTGTGGCGGCGGGCGGCGTGGGGGCGGGGCGCTCGGGCATGAGCCAATGGTGCCACGGGAGCGTCCGACGCCCGGCGCCCGACGTGCTCCTGAGTGCTCCGGCGTCGCCGAATCCACTGCGGAACTGACCCTTCTGGCGACCGCCACCGCCCTCAGAAGGGTCACTTCCGCAGCGGATTCTCAGCCGTCCTCGCGGCGCAACGGCACCGGGACCGGTTCGGGCTGAGGCTCCCCGGTGGTGGTGGCCGCGAGCACGCCGTGTGCCGCCGCGGTCAGCACGGCGGCGAAGAGTCCCACACCCAGCGCCGTGGCGGCCCCGTCCGCGAGCAGGGGGATCACCATGCCCGGCACGATCGCGACCCCCACCATCACCACCGCGAACCACGCCGTACTCCCCCGGCCGGCGTAGAACACCTGACGCCCCGCCTCCTCCTGGTCCACCCGGTGGTGCACGTCGCGCAGGGCGAGGGCCACGCCCAGGAGGCACGCCGTCAGCAGCCCGACCGCCCATCCCAGCCCCAGCTCGTGCCGCAGTCCGGACACGACGCCGGCGCATCCCACGAGCGCCGCCGCGACGGCGATCCGCACGTGCCAGACCTTCTCCCGCTCCATCCCGTCCATGGCCCCACCCTGTCAGAGCGCGGGACGAAGGGCGAGGCGGCCGCAGGACCTCCCCTTCTGCTCAGGACCGTGTCCTGAGGACGCGGTCCTGAGCACGACGTGAGGTCCGGAGGAGCAGCGTGCTTCAGGGAGCCTGCCGCCTGCCCTCCAGCCGGGCCAGCACCCACTCCCACTGCCGCGGCGTGCTCAGGCGCAGCACCGGCGCCCCCTCCGCCGCGGCCTCCCGCTCCCGGGCCCATGCCCGCTTGCGGTCGAACGTGGCGGCGTGCCAGCGCAGGATCGACTCCTCCCCGAGCACCCGACGCCAGGACTCGCGGTTGCCGTTGCACATCTCCCCCTGCCCCACCACCCGGCGGATCGTGCGCCGCACCAGGCGCGTGAAGGTCCGGGCCCGCGAGTAGTCCAGGGCGATGACGACGTCGGTCCGCTTCATGACCATCGGCCGGTAGAAGCCGTAGGCGGAGTCCAGCACCCAGGCCTCCCCCGCCGTGACCGAGTCCGCCAGGGCGGTCTGCTCGGCCTCCGGCCGCGGGACCCAGCCCGGCAGCCAGCCGAACTCCTCGTCCACGAGGGTGACCGGCAGGCCGAGCACAGCGCCGAGCCGCACGGCCGCGGTGGACTTCCCGGCCCCCGTGACCCCGTGGAACAGGACGCGGCGGGCCTGCCGCACGTGGTCGATCGAGGCGGAGGGCATGGGAGGAGGCTAACGGCCGTGACACGATGGCCCCGGTCGCACACAGCAGGAGGGAAACGATAACACAGGTGCACACAGGCAACGCTCACAGGCAGATCGTGGACGGCCAGCGCGTCCGCGGGATCAGCCGGGCGGGTCATCCGGTGGTCTTCGGCGGGCTGATCGGGGTGGTCGGCGGCATGGCCTTCCTGCTCGCCGGGATCGCCGGGTTGCCCGGCGACGCTCAGAGCATGCTCCGCAGTGCGGCGGTCGCCCTCGCCGTCTTCGCCCTCGCGGCGGTCCTGCTCCGCCGCCGGACCCTGCCCGCCCTGCCGCCCCCGGCGCCCGGGGCGCTGCGGGTGTACGGGGCCGCCGTCGTCGTGATGCTGCTGCTGTTCCCGGTGACCCGTCTGGTGGCCCGGGCCGCAGACGCGCCGACGGCGCAGATCGCCCTGGTGGCGGCCGTGGTGGGCGCGCACTTCCTGCCGTTCGCGCGCGCGTTCGGCGCGCCGGTGTTCCGGTGGATCGGCGGGTCGATGCTGGTCCTGGGCCTGGTCGGCGCCCTGGCGGCGATGCTCCGCGTGCCCGCCGCGGGACCGGCCGGGGCCGCGGCGGCCGGCGCGGCGATGCTGCTGATCGTGGCGGGGCAGGCCCTGCGGCAGGGGGCGCCCGCCCCGGGTGACAGACTGCGCGCATGACCGACGCCCCCTCCCGCGCCGAGGCCAACCGGCGCACCTACGACGACGCCCGCCTCGCCGCGATCTACGACGTGGACAACCCCGCGGGCGAGGACCACGCGTTCTTCCGCCGGGTCGCGGACGAGGTCTCGGCCGCGCGGGCCAGCACCCGCATCGTCGACCTCGGCTGCGGCACCGGCATCCTGACGGTGACGCTCGCGGGCCCGGGGCGGGACGTTGTCGGGATCGACCCGGCCGAGGCCATGCTCGCGGCGGCCCGCGCGCGCCCGGGCGGGGACGGCGTCGAGTGGCGACACGGGGATGCGGGGCTGATCGCGCCGGACTCCGCCGACCTGGTGGTGATGAGCGGCAACGTGGCCATGCACCTGGTCGACGACGACTGGCACGCGTCGCTGCGGCGCATCGGTGCGGGGCTCGTGCCCGGCGGCCGCCTGGTCTTCGAGACGCGCAACCCCGTCCGGCGCGCGTGGGAGGGCTGGCAGCAGGACCCCACGGAGCGCACGATGCCGGCCGGGCGGGTCCTCGAGTCGGAGCGCACCTCCGCCCCTGACCGGCACGGGGTGGGACGATGCGCGTGCGCACCGAGTTCCTCGACTCCGGGGAGGTGTCCGAGGTGGACCAGCACCTGCAGTTCCGCTCCGCGGAGCAGGTGCGCGCGGACCTGGCCGCAGCGGGGCTGCGGGTGGAACGGCTCTCCGGAGACTGGCACCGCACGGCCTTCGACCCCGCCGAGCACCCGCTCATGGTGGTGGAGGCGGTGCGGGACTGACCGGGCGGTGGACGGCGAGCCCCTATGCCCCTCAGTCCCCGAACCCGACCGCCGTGTCCGGGGTGAGGTCGCCGTCGCGCAGGCCCTCCAGCACGAGCCGCTCGTAGTCCGGAATCGGGCTCGGCAACGAATCCAGGGGGAACCACTCCAGGTGGGAGGCTTTGCCGGGCTCGCAGATCCGCGGCTCACCCGCCCAGGACCGGCAGGCCCAGAACCAGTCCACGCGCTGCTCGCGCGGGGTGTCCGTGCCGTCCGTGCGCTGCATGACGGTCAGCAGCTCGAGGGAAGCAGGCTCGATCTCGACGCCGAGCTCCTCCGCCGTCTCCCGGACCGCCCCCTGCCGGGCCGCCTCCCCCGGCTCCACGTGCCCGGCGGCGCCCGCCACCCAGAACCCGTCCATGTACCCGGTGTGATGCCGGCGCTGCAGCAGCACCTCCCGTCCCCGCAGCAAGAGGACGTAGGAGGAGGGCACGAGGGCGAAGGAGTGGGCGGCCATGGGCACCATCATCGCCTCACGGGACCGCCACTGCGGCCGGTGCGTGGATGACGCCCGTGACCTGGGCATTCGCTGGGAACTGCCGCTAGCGTGGGCGCCATGGCCTCCCCCTCCGTCACGGCTCGGCCCGTCGGCCGCCCCGCCCCCGACCTCCACCGCCGCCTGCTGCTGTCCGGGATCCTCTTCGGGGTGGGCGTGGCCGCCTTCGTCGACGAGGTCGTCCTGCACCAGCTCCTGCACTGGCACCACTTCTACGACCTGTCCACCGCGGCCGTCGGCCTGGTCTCCGACGGACTCTTCCACGCCTTCGGCTGGTTCGCCGCCGTGGCCGGGCTGTTCCTCTTCGCGGACGTGCGACGCCGCGGCGGCCCCGGCGTCGGCCGGTGGTGGCCGGCGGTGCTGATCGGCGCGGGCGCGTTCCAGGCGTGGGACGGCACCGTCCAGCACAAGCTCATGAGGATCCACCAGATCCGGTACGAGGTCATCCCCACGGAGCTGCAGGGCACCGGCCCGTACGCGCCCGTGGACGACATCCTCGTGTACGACCTCGTGTGGATGGCCATTGCGATCGCCTTCCTCGTGATCGGCACCCTGGCGTGGCGGCGCGGCTCCCGCCGGGCGGCCGCCCGTGCATGAGCACCCCGGCGGGATCGGG
The DNA here is from genome assembly GCF_056173395.1 of Micrococcus sp. iso_239. Classification (NCBI taxonomy): domain Bacteria; kingdom Bacillati; phylum Actinomycetota; class Actinomycetes; order Micrococcales; family Micrococcaceae; genus Micrococcus; species Micrococcus sp. iso_239. Next base: position 2,306,492 of record NZ_CM149672.1, read on the forward strand.
GCGGAGCTCGGCGCCCAGGCGGCGAGCGCCCCGTTCCCGCTGGCCGGCGTCGTCATCGGCGGCGGACTCCTGCTGTTCCTGGTCGCCTATGCGGCGCTGGTCCGCGCCGGACGACGCCGGGGCCGCGCCTGGTCCGACGCGCGCACCCTGAGCGCGGCCGCGGGGGTGGTGGCCGGCGTCGTGGCGGTGGGACCGCTGGGGGTGCTCGGCCACCACGACTTCACGGCCCACATGTGGGGGCACCTGCTGCTGGGCATGCTCGCCCCGCTGCTGCTGGTGCTGTCCGCGCCGGTGACCGTGGCCCTGCGGGGCCTGCCCGTGGCGTGGGCGCGGCGGCTGTCCCGGGTGCTGTCCACGCCGTACGTGCGGGTGGTCTCGCACCCGGTGGTGGCGGGGCTGCTGAACATCGGCGGGCTGTGGCTGCTCTACACCACACCCCTGCACGCCTGGATGCATGCCTCCGCGGTGGGGCATCTGCTGGTGCACGTGCACGTGCTGCTGGCCGGGTGGGTGTTCACCGCCGCGATCCTGCAGGTGGACCCGGCACCGCACCCGCACGGACACCCGCTGCGGGCAGGTGTGCTCGTGGCGTTCCTCGCGCTGCACGCGATCCTCTCCAAGCACGTCTACGCGCATCCGCCGGCGGGCGTGGGCGTGGCGGAGGCCCAGGCCGGCGCCCAGCTCATGTACTACGGCGGCGACTGGATCGACCTCGTGCTGATCGCCGTCTTCTGCCTGGACTGGTACCGCCGCACCGCGCCGGTGCGGTCGGGGCGGGGCGGTGTGGTGGCCCGGGCGGCGTCCTGAGAAGACCGCTCGATGTGCTCAGGACCGCGTCCTCATGACGCGGTCCTGAGCACAGCAGGCGGTCGCGGGGATCCTGCGCCCCCGCCCGCGCCCCGGCTCAGTCGAGTCCCGCGGCCAGCTCGTCCAGGAAGGCCTTGAGCTCCTCCCGCTGTCCGGCCGGCCCGGGGTAGAGGTCGGCCATGCGTGCGGGGATGTCGGCGGCGGCCTCGCGCAGGTCCCGGCCGGCGGGGGCGAGGGAGATGAGGCGACGCCGCTCGTCGTCGGCGCTGCGGGCACGGGTGAGCAGGCCGGCGTGGTCGAGGCGGCGCAGCAGCGGGGTGAGGGTGCCGCTGTCGAGTCCCAGGCGCGCGCCGATGTCGTTCACGCCCACCGGCCCGTCCTCCTGCCAGAGCACCAGCATCACGAGGTACTGGGGGTAGGTGAGGCCCAGCTCCTCGAGCAGGGGCCGGTAGGCGCGGGTCACCGCCCGGCTGGCGCGGTAGAGGGAGAAGCACAGCTGGCGGTCGAGGTCGAGGGGGGTGACGTCCACCCGGACAACCTACCCCGCAGACAACTGGATTGCACACAACCTGATCGCGGACTACCTTGGACCGTGGCCGCCGTCGAGCGGCCCCCGGCACCCCGGGCCAGACACCGTCAAGGAGCACACCGTGATCGAGATCGAGCCCCTCTACACCACCGAGGCCATCGCCACGGGCGGCGGCCGCAACGGCCACGTCCGGACCGCGGACGGCCGCGTCGACATGGACCTGGCGATCCCCGCCGAGATGGGCGGCAGCGGCGACGGCGCCAACCCCGAGCAGCTCTTCGCCGCCGGCTACGCCGCGTGCTTCCACTCCGCCCTGCAGAGCGTCGCCCGCCAGGCCAAGAAGAAGCTCGGCGACTCCTCCGTGGGCGCCCGCGTCTCGATCGGCAAGGCCGGCGAGGGCTTCGGCCTGGCCGTCACCCTCGAGGTCGTCATCCCGGACCTGCCCCAGGACGAGGCGCAGCAGCTCGCCGACGCCGCCCACCAGGTCTGCCCCTACTCCAACGCCACCCGCGGCAACATCCGCGTGGACGTTCAGGTCGTCGACGACTGACCGCTCGGCGCGGCGGCCTCCGCGGCCACCCGCGGATCCGAGGGCTGGAGCACCATCACCAGCAGGGCGATCGCACCGAGCACGGGCAGCAGCGCCAGGAGCAGCCAGGCGCGGCTGAGCCCGGCGTCGTGCAGGCGCCGGGCCGTCAGCGCCCAGGCGGGCACCAGATGGAGCAGGCCCCAGACCCCCGAGAAGGCCTGGTAGGCCTCGGTCATCGAGTCGACGGCGGGGACGCTGAGACCGCTGACCGCGAAGCCGGGGAACACGACGGCGGAGGGGGTGGCCGTCGTCGTGTCCGCCCCGAGGGCCCCGAACAGGAGGGTGATGCCGAGGGACGCGAGGGACAGGTACAGCACCACCCACCAGAACTCGGCGCGCCCGGCCCGGCCGCCGAACTGCGCGTAGCGTCCGTAGAAGCGGCCCACGGCCCGGAGGAACGTCATGGCCGGATCCTGGCCCATGAGGTGGCCCGAGTCGAGGCCCTCCCGCGTGTCCGCACGTCAGGGCGCCGGTAGCCTGGCGCGCATGCCCTCCCCCTCCGGCTGGCAGGCCCAGCACGACGCCGACTACCGCGCCCACTGGCACGCCCTCGCCGCCCGCGCGGACCCCGACGCGCTCACGTGGGTGGTGCTGGGCGACTCGGCCGCCGTCGGGATCGGGGCCGAGAGCGTGGAGCGCACGTACGTGGCCCAGGTGGCCGAGCGGGTGGCCGCCGAGACCGGCCGGCCCGTGCGGGTGGTGAACCTCGCCGTCAGCGGGGCCATGGCGAAGGACGTGCTCGCCGACCAGCTGCCCCTCATGCCGGCGAGCGGGGTGGACGCGGTGACGTGCGTCGTCGGCGGCAACGACGTCACCTGGGCTTGGCGGTTCCGCGAGGCCGCCTTCGAGGAGCCCCTCGAGGCGATCGCCCGCGCCCTGCCCGCCGGCGCCACGCTGGGCCTGGTCCCGACGTTCCGCATCCCGCCGTTCGAGGCTCGCGTGCGCCGGGCGAACACGGTGGTGCGGCGGGTGGCCGCCCGGCACGGCCTCGGCGTGGCGGACGTGCACGCGGCCACGTGGCGGCGGAATCTGAGGCACCAGGTCAGCCGCCTGGCCCGGGACCTGTTCCACCCCAACGGCGCCGGCTACGAGGACTGGGCCGCGGCGGTCGCCCCCGAGGTGCTGCGGCAGGTGCGGGGTCAGGCACCGGCCGCCTGAGGACTCCTCCCCGCCGCGCGCGAAGCGCACATCCGGCGTCCCTCACACCGGGGGCTAGACGGGGACCCATGCGATGCATAGTCTCCCCTCACGCACTGCACGACGACCGGTCGGGCCGGCGTCCGGGAGCACGGGCTCCCCCGACCGACGGAGGTCCGCCTTGACCCCCTCACCCCCTTCCCTCCGCTCCGCCCGCCATGCCCTCCCGGCCACGACGGCGGCCCTGACCCTGGCCCTCACGCTCGCCGGCTGCTCCGGCGGCGGGGGCCCAGCGACGGCGTCCGGCACCACACCCTCCCCTGCGGCGTCCTCCGACACGACGCCGTCCCCGTCGAGCACGTCCGAGACCACCACGCCGTCCGCGGGCGGGCCAGCCTCCGGCACCACGGCGCCGAGCACTCCGGCGCCGGCCTCCGGGAGCGCCACGCAGGGTTCGGGCGGCGGCTCCACCGCCGGTGCCGGGTTCGTGCCCGAGGGCGCCGATCCCGCCAGGAACGGGGCTCTGCCGTTGAGCGAGGGCTTCCTCGCCGCCCTCCCGGAGGCCGCCGTCACGCACCGGGCGGGCAGTCCGACGGAGGACCCCCTGGCCCGGGCCCTGGAGGGCGTCGAGCTGCCCGGCACGCCCACGACGGACGTCAACGTGATCGCCTCCGAGCTGCAGGGCCTCCAGACCCCCGGGGAGGGGGGCGCGGCGATGGGCGGCGAACGCCCCGAGGGCACCCTGCGCCTGATGCTGCTGTGCGACGACCCGGACGCCGGCCCGTCCTCGGTGGGCATCCTCGGGGCGGACGGCTTCGCCGCCTACCAACCCCTGGGGTGGTCGGACCGCTGCGGCGGATACGTCGTCATGGTGCCGGAGTCGGACGCGGAGGACCTGGTGGTGAGCGCCGAGGCCCCCGAGGGCACCCGGTACCGCCTGAGCGTGATCACGGACCACGATCCGGTGGCCAACTGACCCCACCATCCCCGGGGCATCCTCTCCGGCAGGCCCTCCTGGATCCGGCAGGCCCTCCCGGAGCGGGGCCTGCGGACAGGCGGGCGGGGCCGCGTCCCCACGACGCGACCCCGCCCTCCTCCATCCACGGGCCGGCGGCAGGTGCCGGCCCTGGCCGTCAGCGTCCCCACGACGCCCCCGGCCGCCGACCGGGCACCCCTCCCCACGAAGGGCGCCCGGCCGGAGTCTCGTCACACGATCAATGGTCGTGCCCCTCGTGGCCCTCCGAGGGCTCGGCGCCGTGGTCGTGGCCCTCGTGGCCGTCGTCGTCGTGGTCCTCGTCACCGTGCGCGCCCTCCTCGGGCTTCACGGACTCCGGCTGGCCGGTGACCACGGCCATCTCGACCGGGGCGAACTCCAGGTCCTTCTCCAGGACGGTCTCACCGGTCTCCAGGTCCACGGCCACGAGCCTCCGGTTCTCCGCGTCCGTCACGTAGGCGGTGTTCCCGGCGACCTTCAGGATCGGACCGGGCTCCTGCCACTCGTCCTTCTCCTTCCACGGCTCGATCACCGGGTACTCGGCGGTGACCTCACCGGTCTCCTCGTCGATCACGGTGACCTCGCCGTCGTAGGTCAGCACGACCGCGGAGCCGTCCTCAGCGCGGCCGAGCGAGCGGAACCAGTAGGACGAGCCGAGGTCCACGGTGGTGAGCTCATCGGTGCGGGTGTCGATGAGGGCGATCCCCGTGGGCCGCTCGACGGCTTCCTTCGGCTCCTCCTCGACCTTGTGATCACCCAGGACGATGGGTGAGTCATGCAACCCGAACAGGTTCCCGGAGCGCTGGTACTCGGTCTCGACCTCCACCTTGTGGAACTCGCCGTCCCGGTACACGACGGGCCCGTTCTCGCAGCCCATCACGACGACGTCGCCCGCCTCCGTCGGCTGGGCCGCGGCCTCGCCGTGGCTGCCGGGGCAGTCGTCGGTCTCGGCCGTGACCTCGCCGGTCTTCGGGTCGATCACCTGGAGCGTGTTCCGGGAGTCCTCGGTGCCCTGCGTGGTGAAGAGGGTGCCGTCGGAGAGCTCGAGCGCCACGCCGTGGTGCGGGTCCTCGGTCTCGGCCTCCGTCATGACGGGCATGAGGTCCGGGGTCGCCTTGTCCAGGTGGGTCGAGTCGAAGGTCCGGATCGCGCCCGTGCCGTCCGCGAAGAGGGTGGTCTTGCCGTTGTGGGTGACGACGTGGCCGGGATGCTCACCCGGGAACGTTACGCCGGTCATGCCGGGCGCGGACTCGTAGTTGTGGACGTGATCGCCGTGGGCCTTGGCCTGGATGCCGGTGGAGAACACCTCCCAGCCCTTCCCGGTGGTCACCAGGACGTCCTTGCCGTTGCCGGCGTTGCTCAGCCGCGTGAAGCCCGTGATGTCCTGCTCCTTCACCACCTCACCGGACTCGGCGTCGAGCAGCGTGAGCCCGTCCTCGTGCGAGAGCAGGATGCGCGGCGTCACCGCGGAGACCTCGGTGGTCTGGGTCGGGTCGACGCGGTCCTCCGCGGAGACGGAGGAGGCCGCCGTCGCCTCACCCGCCGGCGACTGGGCGCCGCCCGCGGCGGAGGCGGGTGCCGACGTCGGGCCGGACGGGTCGGCGTCCGCGCCGCACGCCGTCAGGGCGATGGCCGCGGCGGCGAGGGTGGCGGAGAAGGTGGCGGTGCGCGTGGAACGGCGCTGCGGGGCGAAGTGGGACACGGGGAGCCTTTCACGAGGGCGAGAAGATGCGACTGATTCACAATAAGGACTGTTGCGGATGGTTCGCAATACTGCGGTGGACCTCACCCCGTCATCCCGGCGGCGCCGACGGCGCGCCCCCGTCGCGGGAACCGGCACGTGACGCCCTCGAGCGCGCGGCGACCCGCCTGTTCGAGGTGGGCGGGGCCTCCGCGACCCTGCGCACACGCGGGCTGGACCGGCATGGGCGCAATGCGCGGGTGCTGGTCAGCCACAACCCGCTGATCTACCGCGCCCGACTGCTCGGCGACCGGGCCGTCACGGACACGCCGGTCGGGCGGCTGAGGCGTCGGGCGGTGCGGCGAGTGGCGGAGCCCGTCAGGCCAGGCCGCGCGCCGCATGCCAGGCGGCGATCCGCTCGAGCGCCTCGTGGACGGCGTCCGGGCCGGCGGCGAAGGAGAGCCGGACGGACTCGGGCCCGTGGACGGCGTCGAAGTCGTCGCCGGGGGTCAGCGCGACGCCGGCCTCCTCCAGCAGGGCGGCGCAGTAGCCGACGGCGCTGCCGAACTCCGCCAGCATGCCCGGGGCGAGACGGGCCCAGAGGTAGAAGGCGCCGTCGGCGGGGGCGGCGTCGGCCCAGCCGAGCCGGGGCAGGGCGGCCAGCACTACGCCGCGCGTCGCCGTGAAGCCGCCGGCCTGCTCGGCACAGAACGCGTAGGACTCCTCGCTGAACGCGTGGACGGCCGCCTCCTGGGCCGCGGCGGGCGGGCAGAGGGCGACCGAGCCGGCGAGGCCGTCGACCGCGGCGGCGAGGTCGTCCGGCATGAGCATCCAGCCCAGCCGCCAGCCGGGCATGCCCCAGTACTTGGAGAACGAGCTGACCACGAGCGCGGTGCGGGAGGTGCGCCATGCGCAGGCGCCGAGCCCCTCCCCGTCCGTGTGCACGATGCCGTGGTAGATCTCGTCCGAGACGAGCCGCACACCGCGTTCCTCGCACCAGCGGGCGAGTTCGGCGAGCTCGGCGGCGCTGACCATCGTGCCCGTGGGATTGGCCGGGGAGGCGAGCACGAGCCCCGCGACCGGGCCCTCCGCGAGCGCCGCCTCCAGGTGGGCGACCGTGGGCTGGTAGCGGGTGCCGGCGTCGACGTCCACGTCCACCACCTCCACCCCGAGCGCCGTGAGGATGTTGCGGTACGCCGGATAGCCGGGGCGCGGCAGGAGCACGCGGTCCCCCGGGGGGAACGCCGCGAGGAAGCCGAGCATGAACGCCCCCGAGGAGCCCGTGGTGATCGCGACCTGCTCGGGGCGCACGTCGAGCCCGTACCAGCGGCGGTAGTGGCCGGCGACGGCGGCCCGCAGCTCCGGCAGGCCCAGCGCCGGGGTGTAGGTGAGGGCACGGCCGGAGGCGTGGACGGCGGCGGCCGCGGCGTCGACGGCGGGCGGGGCGCCCCCGCCCGGCTCCCCCGCGCACAGGCTGACGACGTCGTGGCCGGCGGCGCGCAGTGCGGCGACCCGGCCAAGGATGCTCATCACCGTGAACGGCGGCACCTGCGACCGGGCGGACGGCACGAAGGTGGGGGTGGTGGTGCTGGAACGGGACGGGCGACGCATGGCCCGAGGCTACCCCCCGCTTTCGTTCGGGAAACGGCGCCCCGGGGACGACTTTCGTTGACGAAACGGGCGGGCGGGACGCCGTTTCATCAACGAAAACGTCGCGACACGCCGCCGTTTCGTGAACGAAAACGTCCGGCCCGCCTCGCGCGGCCCTCACTCCTCGGCGCCGAGCAGCTCCCGGATGTCCTCGGCGGTGAGGGAGTCGGTGAAGGCGCCGGCGCCGGAGTCGTCGGACTCGTCCATGAGCGCGCCGAACAGCTCGGCCTTGCGCCGCTGCAGCTCGAGCACCTTCTCCTCGATCGTCCCCTCGGACACGAGCCGGTAGACCATCACGGTCCGCTCCTGCCCGATCCGGTGCGCCCGGTCCACGGCCTGCGCCTCCGCGGCGGGGTTCCACCACGGATCCATGAGGAACACGTAGTCCGCCTCGGTCAGGGTCAGGCCGAAGCCGCCCGCCTTCAGGGAGATCAGGAACACCGGCGCCTCGCCCTCGCGGAAGCCGCGGATCACGTCGGCGCGCCCGCGCGTCGAGCCGTCGAGGTACGCGTGCTCGATCTCCAGGTGGTCCAGCTCCTCGGCGATCACCCGCAGGAAGCTCGTGAACTGGCTGAACACGATCACGCGGTGCCCCTCGCCGATCACCTCGGTGAGGTCGTCGAGGAACCGCTCGAGCTTGGAGCTGGGCACGGAGGCGTACTGGTCGTCCACGATCTGCGGCGCCAGCGCCAGCATCCGCAGCAGCGTGAGCGACGTGAAGATGGTGAACCGGTTGCCGTCCATGTCCCCGAGCAGCCCCAACACCTTGCGGCGCTCGCGCTGGAGCACGCGGTCGTAGAGCTTGCGGTGGGCCGGCTCGAGCTCCACCTGGAGGATCTGCTCCTGCTTGGGCGGCAGGTCCTTCGCCACGAGCTCCTTGGAGCGGCGCAGCATGAACGGGCGCACGCGGCGGCGCAGGGCCGCCATCCGCTCGGGGTCCTCCCCGGTCTCGATGGGGGTCACGTAGGTCTCGCGGAACCGGCGGTGGCTCGGGAACAGGCCCGGCACGACGACGCCCAGCAGCGCCCACAGGTCGCTGAGGGAGTTCTCCATCGGCGTGCCGGTGATGGCCAGCCGGAAGGGGGCGCGCAGGTCGCGGGCCACCGTGTGCACCTTCGCGGCGCGGTTCTTCAGGAACTGGGCCTCGTCGAAGACCACCCCGCCCCAATCGAGTCCGCCGTACTGGCCGGCGTCGATCCTCAGGAGCGTGTAGCTGGTGACCACCACGTCCGCCCCCGCCACCTCGTCCGCCACGGCGGTGCCGCGCTTGCGGGTGGTGGTGTCCAGGACGCGCACGTCGAGGTCCGGGGTGAACTTCTCGGCCTCGGCCGCCCACACGGACACCACGGAGCTCGGCGCGACCACGAGGAACGGCGGCCGCTCGGGCCGGGCCTGGCGTGCGTGGGCGAAGAGCGCGAGGGTCTGGACGGTCTTGCCCAGGCCCATGTCGTCGGCCAGGATCCCGCCGAGGTCCTGCTCCCACAGGAACGCGAGCCAGCGCAGGCCCTCCTCCTGGTAGGGGCGCAGGTCGGCCTTCAGGCCGGCGGGGCGCGGGGCCTCGGGGAGGCGCTCGACGGCGGCCAGACGCCCGACGGCGGCGGTCCACTCCGGGTCCTCGTCCACCTCGTCCGCGAGCTCCTTGAGGTCCTCCCAGAAGCCGACCTGGTGCCGTGAGACGGGGGTGTGCTCCGGGGTCCACTCCTGCAGGGTGGCGGCCTCGGAGAGCAGGGCGCGCAGCCGGTCGAAGGCGGGGTGATCGAGGCCCAGGTAGGAGCCGTCCGAGAGGATCAGCGTGGTCCTGCCCTGCACGAGCGCGGTGAACAGCTCCACGAACGGCAGCACGTGCCCGTCCACGGAGACCTGCACGCCCAGGTCGAACCAGTCGTTCTGCGTGGCCTTCGTGCCGACCTCGATGCGCGGGGCGGCCTTCAGCTCGCGGTAGTCGGGGCGGTCGCCGGTGACGTCCACGCGCACGTGGTCGGCGCGCTGCAGCAGCGGCAGCACCTGCTCGGAGAACCGGGCGGCGCCCACGCCCTCGAGGACCTGCTCCTCCGCACGGCCGGCGCGCGGCCAGAGCTCGGCCACGGCGCGCAGCACCGCGTCCTCGTGCCGGGTGTCCCGCAGGGGGTCGCCGCCGGCGTCGAGACCGAGTTCGCGGGGCGGGTCGAAGTAGAGCCAGGACCAGCGCAGCACGAGCTCGTGGCCGGGTCGGAAGTCGGCGCGCAGCCGCAGCACGGGCGGCTCGAACTCGGGCAGCTCCACGGAGGCGTCGCCGCTGGTCACGGGCAGGGCGCCACGCAGCCGCGGGTAGATCCGGCCGAGGAACTCCTCGCGGTCCGCGGCGGGCACGCGCACGGGCCCGCCGGCGAGCACGAGCTGCTGCACGGCCTCGGGGACGGGGCGTGCGGCGGGGATCAGGTGGAGCACGGCCTCCTCGTCCGTGAGCTCCACGCGGTAGAAGCCGATGCCGCCCACGGCGTGCACACCGCTCAGCCCGGGGCCGGGCGGGGCCGGGTCCAGGGACGGGGCCACGTCCAGACCGCCGTCGGGGGCGGCGGTGACGTCCAGCCCGACGGCGACGGGCGCCTCCAGCACCACGTCCGTCAGCAGCCCCAGCGGCACGAGCTCCACCCCGACCTCGCGGGCCTCCGCGAGCAGCTGCCAGATCCGCGGGGAGTCGAAGACGTGCAGACCGAACCAGGCGTCGCCCGGGTAGGAGTCCTCGGCCTGGACCTGACGCCAGATCAGGCGCATCGCCCGCTCCTGGGCGGGGGCGAACTCGGCGCGCGGGAACTGGAACGCCTTCCACGTCAGCCCGCCCTTGATCCACGTCCCCTTGGCCCCGCGCTTGAGCGGGCGCACGGTCACGTACAGCGGGCGGCCCTCGCGCACCTGCTCCTCCCCGGCGGTCGCCGGGCCCCACTGCTGGAACGCGTTGCGGGAGGACTCGGCCACGAGCTCCACGCCGATCGCCAGCGCGGGCGGCGTGCCCACCCGGCGCGGGCCGTGGAGTCCGGCCAGCGGCTCCATGACCCGTCGCCAGTCCAGGCCGGCAGGGGGTGGGGGTGCCGCCCCGTCCGCGGCCGGGGCGTCGAGGCCGGCCGGGCCGCCGCCGTCGTGGCCCCGGCCGGCGGGCGCGGGCAGCGCGTCCGCCGTGGTGACCATCTCGGCGAGCTTGCGGCGGGCGTCGTCGAGGGCCTGGTCGGCGTCGAGGCGGACCACCTGGTAGAGCGCGGCGGCCACGTGCTTGCAGTCCGTCCCGACCGGGCACGTGCAGCGCCCGCCCACCGGCTCCATGAGGGCGCCGGCGCCGTCCTCGGCGGCGTCGTCGTAGGCCTCCTGCAGCTGCACCTGCACCCGGTAGGGGCTGGGCGCGGTGCCCTGGACGGAGGCGCTCAGACGGCCGGTGGCGGCGTCATAGCGCAGGCGCCCCACGGCACCCGACGCGGCCACGGCGAAGCCGCGGTCCGCACTGGTGGGCCCGACGACGGCGCGGATGGCCTCGGTGCGCAGGTGCGGCAGGACGTCTCCGGAATCTGCAGTGGCCATAGCGAGCAGTCTTTCACGGACCGTGCCGGGCCCGCTCCGACCGACACCGGCCCGGCGGCGTGCCGACCACCCCGTTCCCGGGCCCGCACACCTGAGACCTTCAGCCCGACCCGCCCCGGACCCTAGAGTGCGCCCATGGCGTCCACACAGCCCTCCCCCGTCCCCGCCGGTGCCACGCCGGCGTCCCACACCTCCCCCCTCGGCCTGTCCCTGCCGGACGGCCGGGGCCGTCGCGTCCTCGTCACCGGTGCCACCGGGTACGTGGGCGGGCGCCTCATCCCCGAGCTGCTCGCCGCCGGCTTCGACGTCCGGGCCGGCGCCCGGAACCCCTCCGACCTCGCGGACCGACCGTGGTCGGACAGCATCGAGGCGGTGGAGCTCGACCTCACCGAGGTGGACCTCGTGGAAGCCGCCATGCAGGACGTGCACACCGTGCTCTACCTCGTGCACTCCATGGGCGGGGGCGGCGACTTCGTGGCCCAGGAGCAGCGGATCGCGGACATCGTGGGCACCGCCGCGGACACGGCCGGCGTGGCCCAGCTCGTCTATCTCTCCGGCCTGCACCCGGACACGGTCCCCGTCGCGGAGCTGTCCGACCACATGCGCTCCCGCGCCCTCGTGGCCGAGCGTCTCGAGCGGGCGGCGACCCCGGCGCTGACGTTCGAGGCCGGGGTGATCATCGGCTCGGGCTCCACCTCGTTCGAGATGATCCGCCATCTCGCCGAGCGGCTGCCCGTGATGCCCGGCCCGTCCTGGCTGAGGAACCGGGTGGAGCCGCTGGCCATCCGCGACGTCCTGTACTACCTCCTGCAGGCCTGCGCCCTCCCGGAGCCCGTGCAGCTGAGGGCCCAGATCGGCAACGGACACCCCCAGTCGTTCGCGAGCGTGCTGGTGGACTACGCCAAGGCCGCCGGCCTGTCCCGACGCATCGTGATCCCCACCCCGTTGCCCTTGAAGACCCTGGCGGGCTTCTGGATCGGCATGGTGACCCCCATCCCGGTCGCGGTGGCCCTGCCCCTGGCCGCATCCCTCGCCGAGGAGGCGGTCGTGGAGGACCGCTCGGTCCGCGACCTCATCCCGGACCCGCCGGGCGGGCTGACCTCCTACATGGACGCCGTGCGGCTGGCGCTGAAGCGGGAGAAGGAGGGTCCCCTGGACGTCACCTTCGACGCGGACCTCCAGAGCTCCGCGGACCCGGCCGCCTCCCTGCCCTCGGATCCCGAGTGGGCCGGCACCACGGTCTACACGGACGAGCGCGAGCGCGAGTCCGACCTGCCCGCGCAGGAGGTGTGGCCGGTGATCGAGTCGGTGGGCGGCGCCAACGGTTGGTATTCCACCCCGCTGCTGTGGAAGATCCGCGGGCTGATGGACAAGTTGGCCGGCGGGCCCGGCCTGACCCGCGGCCGGCGGGACCCGAACCACCTGCGACGCGGCGACGCCGTGGACTGGTGGCGGGTGGAGGACGTGGAGCCGGGGCGGCGGCTGACCCTGCGGGCGGAGATGAAGGCCGGCGGGCGGGCCTGGCTGCAGCTGAGCACCGAGCCGCGGGAGGGCGGAGGCTCCGTCTACCGCCAGCGGGCGGTCTTCATGCCGGACGGCCTGCTCGGACGCGCCTACTGGACCGCCATCCTGCCCTTCCACGCCGTGGTGTTCCCGGAGATGGCCGCGAACATCCTGGCCGAGGCCAGGCGCCGGCACGACGGCGGCGAGCGTCCCCGCACCCGCGGCCTGCTGCGGCCGCTGGTGGACCGGCTGCCCCTGCGTCGCAACCCGTTGGACAGGCGAGCCCGCGGCGCCGGCGGCGCTCAGTCGCGGGACTGACCGTCGGGGCCACGCCCCCAGTGGGGCCGGGGGCGTGACCGGGCCGCCCGGCGCAGCCACCGCCGCCCGGGGGACAGCCGGGCCCAGTTGACCTGCAGGGTGGTGACCGCCATCCGGCCCTGCCGCACCCGCTGGCGCAGGGAGTGGAAGATGCGCCCGGCGACCTCCACCCGCAGGTCCGGATCGAACCGGATCCGGCGGCCGGCCAAGGCCAGCTGGAAGGACAGGTCCAGGTCATCGTGCACGTCCCCGCGCTCGCGGTGGACGCGGGTCCGCACAGCCTGCCACGCCTCGGCGCGCAGGGCGCAGTTGGAGCCCCAGACGGGGGTGGCCGCCACCGCGGCGCCCGCCCCCCAGCGGTACGCGCCGGTGTAGAGCGCCGCCCGCACCCGTCCCCGGAGGCCGGGCTGGTCGTGGAAGGTCCCCGGCCCGGTGAGGGCGTCGAGCCCGGGGTCGGCGTCGAACCGGGCCACGATCCGTTCGAGCCAGTCCGCGGGCATCCGCGTGTCGGCGTCGCAGCGCGCCAGCAGCTCCCCGACCGCGGCGTCCAGGCCGGCGGCCGCCGCGGCCGGGACCCCGCGGCGCGGCTCGCGCACCACCCGCGCGCCGGCGGCGCGGGCGAGCACCGCCGAGTCGTCCACGCAGCCGTTGTCCACCACCACCACCTCCAGCGCCGGCCGGCTCTGGGCGGCCAGCAGGGCGAGACACACGCGCAGGTGCTCGGCGTCGTCGAGCACCGGGACGACCACGGAGACCGTGGGGCGGGCCGGGGTCACCGGATGCGCTCCCGGCGCACGGCGAGGGCGGCGCCGATCCCGGCGCCGACGAGATCGGCGGCGAGGTCGCCGATGGTGTCCGTGTAGCCCACACCGATCTCGGGGGTCACCGCCGTGTGCCCCCACCATTCGGCCAGCTCCCACACCACGCCCAGGGCCACGGCGGCGGCCGCGATCCCCAGCCCGGCCAGGCCCGGGCCGAGCAGGGCCACGGCCTGCCCGGCCTCGGTCCCCCGACGCCGGAGCCATGCCCCCACCACCAGTGCCGTCAGACAGGCGACCACGGCGGAGGCGGCGGCGTGCACGAGCAGGTCCAGCCACGGCACCCGCGGGTAGAGGCCGATGACGCTCAGCCACCCGGCCAGCAGCAGGACCGCCTGCGCGGCCCAGTCCAGGGCGCCGCCCGGGGCGAGCCAGCGGGTGAGCCACTGGGAGCCGAACACGAGCAGCATCGCCGCCGCGGACGGCCATCCGGCGTGCACCGCCGCGACCGGGACGAGGATCAGGCCGAGCGCGCGCAACAGGTCTGCGGGGATCAGCGGCAGCATGTCAGCGATCGTCCGGGTGGGGGCGGCGTCCCGGCCGAGGGCCGCGCCGACCGGCACGACCACGGCTCGTCAGCAGCAGCCAGAGCGCCGGCAGCAGCAGGGCGGAGCCGAGCGGGTAGGCGAAGTCCTCCACGGGCGCCTGGCCCACGTAGGCACCCACCAGCAGCTCATGGCCGTAGTCGAAGAGCCCCGCGGCGATCATCACGTTGTCGAAGACCGCCGTGAGGGCCCACAGGGCCACCAGGGTGGCCGCCACGGCCCGCAGGTGCTCGCCCCGCACGCGGCCGACGAGGGCGGCGCCCACGAGCACGGCCAGGGCGAAGCCCACGAAGACGAGGACGAGGTCGAGGAAGGTCACCGGCTGCCCCCGTCGGTCGGATCGGCCGGCGTCGCGGCACGGGCGTCGCGTCCCCGGCCGCGCAGCAGGCGCAGCGCCCCGGTGAACAGCACCATCGTGATCTGGCTGAGGAAGAGCAGGAAGAACCCCTCCTCCAGGGGCAGCTGGGGGGCGAGCATCACCCCGGTCATGTAGGGCGACTGCCGGTGCAGGAACACGCCTTCGGCGATCCCCCACAGGTCCCAGGCGACGAAGTAGGCCACCCCGGCGGCCAGCACCAGCAGCGCCGGGAGCGGGCGATGCCACAGGAACAGCTCGAAGCGCCGGTCCACCAGCAGCATGCAGCCGATGACACCCAGCAGGGCCAGCAGGTAGATCATGCCGCCGCCCCCCGGGTCAGCGCCCACCCGATCAGCAGCAGGGTCACGAGGAAGCCGGTCACGTAGTTCAGGGGGAGGAACAGCTGCCAGCCGCGGTGGGCCGCGCCCGAGGTGGCGTCCGTGATGCGGCGGAAGCGCAGGGTGTTCACCACGTAGGGCACGGCCAGCAGCGCCGCGAGCGGGCCCGGCGGGTCGGTGGCCAGCAGCAGCAGGCCCGCCGCCGCGTACAGGCCGGCGGCGAGCAGGACGGTGCGCCGGGCGCCCAGCACGGTAGCCACCGAGGCCAGGCCCCCCTCCCGGTCCGGCACCACGTCCTGCACCGCCCCGAACATCTGCGAGGCCATGCCCCACAGGAAGAAGGCCCCCAGCAGCGCCGCCAGGGCGGGCGTGGGGGTCGCCCCGGCCAGCACGAGGCCGTAGACCGCGGGGGAGACGAAGTGGGTGGCGGAGGTCGCAGCGTCCAGGAAGGGCCGCTCCTTGAACCGCAGCCCGGCCCAGGAGTACGCCACCACCGCGAACAGGCTCACTGCCAGCACCAGCACGGCGGCCCACTCGCCCCGCATGGCGGACCAGCCCGCGAGCACGGCCACGAACGGCACGGGCAGCAGCACCGACCACGCCAGCACCCGGCGGCGCACCGCGGGGTCGCCCAGCACGGAGCCCTCCACGCCCCCCTTGCGGGGGTTGCGCAGGTCCGAGGCGAAGTCGAACACGTCATTGATGCCGTACATGGCCAGGTTGTAGGGCACCAGGAAGAACACGACGCCCAGGACCACCAGCCACGCGGGCAGCCCCCCGGTCAGGATCGCGGCGGCGGCGAACGGGTAGGCCGTGTTCACCCAGCTGACCGGCCGGGACGCCCAGAAGAGGGTGCGGATCATGTGCCGCTCCCCCCGGGGCCCGCGGGCCGGGCCCTGCGCGCGTCGTGGCGCAGTTCGTCCCGGACCACTTCGGCGGAGATCAGGCACATGGGCACCCCGATGCCCGGGCGCACCGAGGAGCCCGCGTACATCAGGCCGGCCACGTCCGCGTCCCGCACCGAGGGGCGGAACATGGCCGACTGCGCCAGCGTGTGCCCGGGGCCCAGCAGCGAGCCCCGCCAGGCGTGCACGTCCGCGGCGAAGTCACCGGGCCCGTAGGTGCGCCGCACCACGATGCGCTCGGCCAGGTCGGGGATCCCGGCCCAGCGGGCCAGCTGATCGAGGGCCCGGTCCGCCACGGCCTCCACCTGGGCGTCCCCGGTGCGGTCCACCCGCCAGCCCTGGCCGTCACGGACCCGGATGCCGCCGCGCCCCCACCCCGGCTCGGCGGGGGCCGGGACGAGGATGAACAGGTTCTCGTCGCCCTCCGGGGCCACCCCCGGGTCCGTGGCGGAGGTGCGCGAGACGTAGATCGACGTATCCGCGGCGAGGTCCTCTCCCCGCTCGATGCGCCCGAAGTTGTCCTCCCAGTCCGCCGTGAACAGCAGGGTGTGATGGGCCAGCTGGGGCAGGGATCCGCGCACCCCCACGCACACGAGCACGCCGGAGGGACCGGGGTCGCGCCGGTCCCACGTGGACTCCGCGACGCGCCGGCCGGGAGGCAGCAGACGGGTCTGCACGTGGTGCAGGTCCGCGGCGGCCACCACCACATCGGCGTCGAGGCGTCCCGCGGCGCCGTCGTCGGACCGCCAGGCGACGCCGGTCACCTGGCCCGGGCGGCGACGTCGGCCCTCGTCCCCGCGGGCTGCTCCCGGCCTGGGCAGGCGGGCGGCCAGGCGTCCGAGGCGGCCGGCGGGGGCGGGACGGTCCACCACCTCGACGGCGGTCGCCTCGACCCCGGTGCGGATCTCCACGCCGGCCTCGCGCACGACCTCCGCCATGGCGTCCACGAGGGCCGCGAACCCGCCGAGGGGGTACTGCACGCCGTCGGCGAGGTCCAGATGGGACATCAGGTGGTACATGGCGGGGGCACGGTCGGGGGACGTGCCGAGGAAGACCGCCGGGTAGCCCAGGATCTGGCGCAGCCGGGGATCCTGGAAGCGGGCCGCCACGTGGGAGCGCAGGCCCCCCAGCAGCTGGGGCCCGAGGGCCGGCAGGGCGCGCAGGACGTCCGGGTGGGCCAGGGCGGCCGGCCGGCGGAAGTCCGTGTAGAGGAAGTGCTCCTTGGCGAGCCCGTAGATCCGGGACGCGGAGTCGAGGTAGGCCCGCAGCCGGCGCCCGGCGCCGGGCTCGAGGGACTCGAACAGCGTCTCCGCGTGGCCGGTGCGCACGTCCACGGGGGGCTCGTGGAGGTGCCCCTCGAAGTACACCCGGTAGCCGGGGTCCAGACGGCGCAGGTCCAGCCGTTCGGCGGCGGAGGTCCCCATGAGGCGGAACCAGCGGTCGATCACCTCGGGCATCAGGTACCAGGAGGGCCCGGTATCGAAGGTGAACCCCGCCTCAGACCAGCGTCCGGCACGGCCGCCCAAGACGGCGCCGCGCTCCAGCAGCGTCACCCGGTGCCCGTCGCGGGCCAACAGGCCCGCCGTGGCCAGTCCGGCGAACCCGCCGCCCACCACCACGGTGCGCGGGCCGAGAGCGGTGTCCCGGGCGCTCATCGGCGGCCTCCCCGGCGGCCCCGTGCCAGGACGCGGGCGGCGATCCGGGCCTTCTGATGGTCCGGCACCCGGACACGGCGGTGGGCCAGCTCGGCCGCCGGGGTCGCCTCGATCCGGTCCACCAGGGCCGCGAACAGTCCGTGCGCCAGGGCCACGGCGCGCCCGGCCCCGGGGTCCAGGACACGGATGCCGGGCAGGGCGGCGTCGAGGTCGGCGCGGACCTCGGCCACGAGCTCGGCCTTGCGGGCCTCGGTGAGCACGCCCGGTGCGGCACCGGGCAGGTAGGTGCGGCCCAGCTCGTGGTGGTCCGCGGCCAGGTCCCTGAGGAAGTTGACCTTCTGGAACGCCGCCCCCAGCCGGGAGGCCTGCGCGCGCAGCTCCTGCCGCTGGCCCGGGGTCCGGGCCCGCGTGCCGGGGAGGGAGAGGAAGACCTGCAGGCACATCAGCCCCACCACCTCGGCCGAGCCGTGGATGTAGGCGTCCAGCGACTCGGCGCCGTGCTCGCGGATCCCCAGGTCCGCGCGCATGGAGGCGAAGAAGGGACGGGTCAGCTCCGGGGTGATGCCGTGGCGACGGGCCACGTCGGCGAAGGCGTGCAGGACCGGGTCGGTGGCGAAGCCCGACGCCATCGCGGCCTCACACGCCCGCTCGTAGTCGTCCAGGGCGGCGCGGACCCCGGCCTCGTCGAGCCCGGCGGCCACCACGACGCCGTCGACCACCTCGTCGGCGACGCGGACCATGGCGTAGATCGTGGCCACGTCCTGGCGTGCCTGCCGGGGCAGGGTGCGGCAGGCCCAGGAGAAGGACGTGGAGTAGCGGCGGATCACCTGGGCCGCTGCGGCGTGGGCCGTCCGCGTGTACAGCGCGGCAGGGCTCGGGGTGGGCGCGGCCATCTCAGGACCTCCGGGTCAGCACGGCGTGGCAGGCGTCGGCGAACTCCGCCCGGACCGTCTCGTCCAGGGGCAGGGCCGCGATGCGCTCGCGGGCGCGGACGGTGAGCTCGGCGGCGACGTCGAGGGCGTGCTCCCGGGCACCGGCCGCCTCGAGGGCGCGGCGGGCGGCCTCGATGTCCGCGGGGGTGGCCGGGCCCGCGTCGAGCAGGGCGCGGACGGCGGGGATGCGGCGGCCGTGGGCGGTGAGCACGGTGGCCTTGCCCTCGCGCAGGTCGCCGTCGGCGGACTTGCCGGTCTCCCCGGGATCGCCGAACACGCCGAGGACGTCGTCGATCACCTGGTAGGCGGCGCCGAGGTCGGCGCCGGCCTCGCCCATCGCCCGGGCGAGGTCGGGATCCGCCCCGGCCAGGAGGGCGCCGGCGCGCAGGGGCGCGCCGACCGTGTAGTGCGCCGTCTTGAGCCGTTGCATGGCGAGGATGCGGTCGGGATCGGGCTCCTCACCGGTGTGGCGGGACAGCCCCAGGAGCACGTCTTCGAGCTCGCCGGCCGCGGTCACGGCGGCGGCGTCGAAGACGACGGCGGCGGCCTCGGCGGCCCGGGCGGTGTCGGCGGCACAGGTGGCGGCGAGCCGGAACGCCTGGGTGAGCAGGACGTCCCCCGCGATGAGGGCGACGGCGACCCCGGCGTGGGCGGCGTCCGCGGCGGGCACCCCGCGGGCCTCGAGGCGGTGCCGGGCGGAGGCGTGCACGGCGGGCTGGCCGCGCCGCAGCACGTCCCGATCGATGACGTCGTCGTGGACGAGCAGCGCGGTGTGCAGCAGTTCGAAGGCGGCCCCGAGTCGGTCGACGGCAGCGCGGCCGGACGGAGGGACCGGGTCGGCGGTCGCCAGGCGCCAGCCGAGCTCGACGAGACGGGGGCGGATGAGCTTGCCGGCGCCCACATGGACGTGGAGCGAGTCGAGCAGCTCGGCGAAGGCGGCGGATCCGGGTGCCTGGGCCGCGGCATGTCGGAGCGCGGCGTCCAGCTCGGCGGTCACCCCGGAGAGCGCGGCCTCGCCGCCCGTCCTCGCTTCACCCATGGCGCCTCCTCGGTGGCGGACACGACGCGGCACCGACCGCCGCATCTGTTCGACCGTCTAACTTCTGGACGCAGAAGACACTACGGGCCTCGCCGGTCCCGCGTCCATGCGCGGCGGTCCCGGGCGGCGCGATCTCACGACGCACGGGGCCGCCGTCGGGATCAGGCGTCGGCGGACGCCGTCTCCAGGGTGATCTCCGGGTCCACGATCTGACCCTCCCACTCACCGGAGACCCCGTACACGACGCAGTGCTTCTCGTCGGTGCCGTAGTTGCCCAGCTCGGAGGAGGTCAGGACGGCCCCGTTCAGCTGGTCCTCCTTCTCCTCGCTCAGGCGCTGGGCCTGGGCGGTGCAGGTCTGGGCGGCGGCCGGGTCGGCCTCCTCGCCCTCGGCCACGGCCGGCACGGCCCACAGGTACTCCGCGGTGTGGGCGCCCTCGCAGTCGGTGGTCTCGAAGGAGGACAGGTCACGGGCGCCGAGCGGGGCGGTGAAGCACGTGCCGGCCTCGTAGTCGGCCGGGGCCGCGGACAGCGACGACGCCGAGGCGGACGACGACTCCGCACCCTGCGCGGACGCGGAGGCGGGCGCCGTCGTCGAGGCGGACGCGTCGGCGTCGGACGAGTCCTGACCGCCGCACGCGGTGAGGGCCAGCAGCGCGGCAGCGGACAGGCCGGCAAGACGGGCGGAACGGGACAGGGCGGCGAAGGCCATGGGGGTGCTCTCCTCGAGTGACGTGGGACGCGCCGGGGTGTGGCGCCGACCTCAGCACTCTAGCCACGCCCGGCCATCAGGATCGGGCCGGGGTGACATGGCCCACATCTGATGGGCGGCCCGGCTCGCCTGCCACACTGAGAGGCATGCAGACCCCGGCCACGCCCTCCCCGCACGACCACCCCTCCCCCGTCGCCCGACCGTGGATGGCGGCCTCGGACGTCCCGGTCGCAGGCCCCGACGACGTCGAGCGCGTGGTCCTGCTGTCCCCGGCGGGCGAGGCCGTGGGCACGGAGGCCAAGGCCACGGTCCACCGCCGCACCGAGGACGGCGGCACGCCCCTGCACCTGGCCTTCTCCTGTCACGTGTACGACGAGGCCGACCGGTTCCTGCTCACCCGCCGGGCGCTGGGCAAGGCGGCGTTCCCCGGGGTGTGGACCAACGGGTTCTGCGGGCACCCCGGCCCCGGCGAGTCCCCCGCGGAGGCCGTGCTGCGCCGCGCCCCGCAGGAGCTGGGCGTGGAGGTGTCCGACGTCGTCGAGGTGCTCCCCGACTTCCGCTACCGGGCCGCGGACGCCTCCGGCATGGAGGAGCACGAGATCTGCCCGGTGTTCCGGGCCCGGATGCACGGCGACCCCGCCCCGGAGCGGGACGAGGTCGCGGAGTGGTGCTGGGTGGAGCCGGCCGATCTGGCCGCCGCCCTGGCCGCCGTCCCCCGGGCGTTCAGCCCGTGGCTCGTGGAGCAGTGGCAGCAGGGGGCGTTCGACCCGCGGTGAGCGGCCGGCGCGGCGACGCCGCGCGGGCCGTCAGCGGCCGTTGACGTCGTCGAGGTGGGCGGCGGTGGACTGCACGGCCTCGTCCTGCCCCGGCTCGGCGTCGCCCTGCTGGCCCTGCTGCTCCTCGGCCAGGCGGCGGACCTCTGCGATGTCGAGGCCCTTGACCTGGTCGAGCAGCTGCTCGAGCGCGGTGCCCGGCAGGGCGCCGGCCTGGGAGAACACGAGCACGCCGCCGCGGAAGGCCATGAGCGTGGGGATGGAGGTGATGCCGGCCATCGCCGCCAGCTGCTGCTGGTCCTCCGTGTCGACCTTGGCGAACACGACGTCGTCGTGCTTCTCCGAGGCGGCCTCGAACACGGGGGCGAACTGGCGGCACGGGCCGCACCAGCCGGCCCAGAAGTCCACGAGCACGGTGTCGTTCTCGGCGACGGTGGAGCCGAACTCCTCGAGGGTCAGGTCCTTGGTGGCCACGGTGGGTCCTTTCGTCAGCGGGGCCGACGCGCTCACGCCGGCGATCGTCCTGCCGACCACAACGGACACCCCGCCGCACCTATTCCGCCCCACCCCACTTTCGTTCGGGAAACGGCGGCGTGTCCCGGCACTTTCGTTCGAGAAACGGGCGCCTTCCACGCACTGTCGCGGCCGAGACGGGAGCCGTCGTCGTCGCTTCCTAGATGTAGGAGGGCATGACGTTGTTGACACGCACCGGGGCCAACGAGGCCGGTGGAGCATCTCCGCAGGAGGTATGCGGCCGATGGTAGTTGTAGTGATTCACCCACACCTGAAGGGCCTCACGCCGAGCCCGCTCTGAGGTGTAGGGGCGGGCGTAGAGGACCTCATCGACCATCAGCCGGTTGTAACGTTCGACCTTCCCGTTGTGACGCGGGGTGTAGGGGCGGATCCGGTGATGCCGGCCCCCGAGCGAGACCACCTTCCGGGTGAAGTCCACGGCCCGGTAGTTGTTGCCGTTGTCCGTGATCACCCGGTCCACGGTGATGCCGTGGGCGGCGAAGAACGCCCTCGCCCGGCAGAAGAACCCGATCGTGGTCACCGCCTTCTCGTCCTCCAACGCCTCGGTGTACGCCAGGCGGGTGTACCCGTCGATCGCCGAGTGCAGGTAGGTGTAGCCGACCCGCTGGCCAGACCCCCGCTTGGAAGCACGCCCTGCCTCACTGTCTCTTCCGTGGGCGCGCCAGCCTCCCCCTTCAGGGATGCGCCCGATTTTCTTCACGTCCAGGTGCACCATGTGCCCCGGGCCGCGGGCGGTGATCTTCTGGGGTCGTTGGCGGAGGTCTTCTCCGGCTGGGGTCAGGTCCCGTAGGCGGGAGATCCCGAGTCGGTGCAGCCACCTCCCCACGGTGCGCAGGCACACCTGGTGGCCTTCGGAGGCGAGGTGGTGATGGATGCGCCGGGCGGACCACTTCTCGGCCCGGCGCAGGGCCTCCAGCTCGGCCACGATCGCGGGGTCGAGCCGGGCAGGTGAGCGATGGGGCCGGCTCGACCGGTCTTGCAGTCCTGCCTCGCCTTCGGCACGGTAGCGGGCGACCCAGGTGGCCACCGTGGGCCGACTGACGCGGAACTCCGCGGCCACGTGGGACTGCGGGATCCCGTCGTTCAGGTGGCGGTGGACCATGCGCAGCCGGCCGGTGGGGGTCAGAGGTGCGTTAGCGTGAGTCACGAGCGGGCTTCCTTCCGCGGATGAGTGGATGTCGCAATTCCCATCCTGCGGGGCGGAGCCCGCTCGTCTCATCTCAGCCCGTGCCTCGTGTCAAGAACCTCATGACCCACAACACCTAGACTGACCGCATGACCGCCACTCCCGCCCTGCCCCTGCTCGTGCTCAACGGCCCCAACCTGAACCTGCTCGGCACCCGCGAGCCCGAGGTCTACGGCACGGCCACCCTCGACGACGTCCGTGCGCTCACCGAGGCCCGCGCGGCCGAGCACGGGCTGACCGTGGACTTCCGACAGTCCAACCACGAGGGCGAGCTCATCGACTGGATCCAGGAGGCCCGCACCTCCCACGCGGGCGTCCTCATCAACCCCGCCGCGTACTCGCACACCTCCATCGCCATCCGGGACGCCCTCGCCGCCGTCGACCGGCCGATCGCCGAGGTGCACATCTCCAACGTCCACCGGCGCGAGGCGTTCCGGCACCACTCGCACGTCTCCGCCGTCGCCGACGTCGTGATCGCCGGGGCGGGAGTCCAGGGCTACGCCCTCGCCGTCGACTGGCTCGCCGCGGCTGTGCGCCGCTGAGCGCTGGTCAGGCCCCGCCTGGCCGTGCCTAGGGTCGGTGGTACGAGCCGGTGGCCACATCAGGGCGCCGGCACCCGACGACGAAGGAGTCACGCCATGGGCACCCAGGATCCCCGCGCCCGTCTGCTCGAGAAGCTCGCGAAGGTGAACGTCTGCATGCTGACCACCGCTGAGCGGGACGGCACGCTCGTCACCCGCCCGATGGGCCTGCAACAGGCCGAGGACGGCGGCACGCTCTGGTTCCTCACGCGCGCCACCTCCGACGTCGCCGCGGACGCTCCGCAGCGCCCGGTCAACGTCGCCGTGCAGGACAAGGACTTCTGGGCCTCCCTCGCGGGCCACGGGCAGCTCGTCCGCGATGACGCGCGCAAGAAGGAGTTCTGGAACCCGGCCACCGAGGCGTTCTTCGGTGAGGGCTCGAACCCCGAGGATCCGCAGATCGTGCTGGTGCGCGTGGACGTGGACACCGCCCAGTTCTGGGAGTCCCCGGGCGCGGTGGCCACCGCCGTCGAGCTGGTGAAGGCCAAGGTCACCGGCGGGACCGCCGAGCCGGGCGACAGCGAGACCGTCCGGTTCTGATCCATCGTTAACCCGACGACGACGAACCCATAATATGGGTTCGTCGTCGTCTTTTAGGTCTTCCGGTGAATTAGAGCGATGGATCGAAGGCGAAGACCGCCCCATCTCCATCGTTCAGATTCAAATCCTGGAAGTAGATGCCCCGAATGTCAGCGCCTTCTGGCACCAGGAACGCATAGGTCATCTCGGAACTGAAGCCTGGCTGCAGTTGATCATTGCATTCAGGGTTCCCACGGAGTTCATAGAGTGATTTCACTGTATCGAACTCGCGACCCTGCGCATCTACAACCTTAGCCATGATAGGCAACGAGCACGTCAGGTCCATCGAGGAAGAACCGTCATTCTGGACCTCGGTCGTTGCAATTACGAAGCGGCCTCCCTGATCGGCCTCAACAACTTCAAAAGTCTCGTACCCGGAGCCCTCGCGGTGACCTGAAGTATTGCGCTCTAACGTCCGCGAAGCCTCCGCATCAATCAGGGTTACCGTTGCCCCGCCGTGTGTCTGAGTGTCACCGATGGTCGGCAGCTCCTCGAGCGTCGAAGGCGTTACACTCACCGTGGCCGCGGAAGAGGCGGATGAAGAGCTATCCGATCCCGGTGCTGCTGCAGCGCTGGTAGACGAAGCCGGATCGGCTGGCACCGAAGCGGTCTCTGTCACGGTTACCGTTGCGGTCGCTGGCCCTGCGCCCCCCTCGACCCCACAGCCGGCAAGCACACTAGCAGCAAAGATCCCCAGTCCCACCCGTAATGCGGTCTTGTACAACCTCATGCGACCCCCTCGACTCCTCCTGCTGCCCCTCGGCAGCAAACTACAGACACATCCGCATTCTAGGTCACACTCACGCGCAGCATCGGTCACCGAGTGCGTGCCGCTCACCAGGTCCTCCATCGGCGGTCTGAGGCTCAAGTAAAAAGGCCCCCTTGTCGAGGCGCCTAGCGGCAGGAAGTGTTGAATGCGCGACGTGTCTGGTCTTCTCTGCGCGCTCATTGTCGGCCATAGACCTACCTCGACGCGCAGCAACAAGCAGTGATGCCCTGCAATCCAACACCCCGGTCCCGGCGCGACGCCGGGGCCGCCCCTTCCCCGGCCGGGGGCGCCGCCGGGGCGGGGTCAACTGGCCGCCGCGTCTTCGTCCTCGGCCGCCAGCTGGCCGCATGCGCCGTCGATCTCCTTGCCACGGGTGTCACGCAGGGTGGTGGGGATGCCGGCGGCGTTGAGCCGGTCCACGAACTCGCGCGTCACGTCCTTCTCCGAGGCGGTCCAGATGGAGCCCGGCGTCGGGTTCAGCGGGATCGGGTTCACGTGCACCCAGCCCTTGCCCCGGGCGTTGAGCTTCTTGGCCAGCAGGTCGGCGCGCCACGCGTGGTCGTTCATGTCCTTGATGAGCGCGTACTCGATGGACACCCGGCGCCCGGTGGCCACGAAGTAGTCGTATGCGGCGTCGATCGCCTCGTCCGCCTTCCAGCGCGAGTTCACGGGGATCAGCTCGTCGCGCAGCTCGTCGTCCGGCGCGTGCAGGGACAGGGCGAACGTCAGCGGCACCCCCTCCTCGGCCAGCTTCCGGATGGCCGGCACCAGGCCCACAGTGGACAGCGTGATGTTCCGCGCGGACATGCCCAGACCCTCGGGCGAGGGGTCCACCATGCGGTGCACGGCGGCCATCACGCGCTTGTAGTTGGCCAGGGGCTCACCCATGCCCATGAACACGACGTTGGTGACGCGGTCGGCGTCGTGCCCGCCGTCCTTGCGCTTGCCGCCCAGTCCGCCCTGGGCGATCACCTGGTTGGCCAGCACGATCTGCTCCACGATCTCCGCCGTGGACATGTTGCGGGTCAGCCCGGCCTGGCCCGTGGCGCAGAACGGGCAGTTCATCCCGCAGCCGGCCTGGCTGGACACGCACAGCGTCACGCGGCCGGGGTACCGCATGAGCACGGACTCCACGAGCGCGCCGTCGAACAGCCGCCACAGGAACTTGACGGTGTCCCCGCGGTCGGTCTCCATGCGCCGGACCTCGGTGAGCAGCGGCGGGAAGAACGCCTCCGCGATCGCCTCCCGCTTGTCCTTGGGCAGGTCCGTCATCTGCTCCGGATCGGTGGTGTAGTGCTCGAAGTAGTGCACCGAGAGCTGCTTGGCGCGGAACGCCGGCAGCCCGATCTCCTTGGCCTTCTCCTGCCGTTCCTTCAGCGTGAGGTCGGCCAGGTGGGTGGGCGGCTGGGAGACGCGCGGCTGCTTGAACTGCAGCTGCGGTCGGCCGTCCGGGCCCATCGGCTGGGTCCAGCCCTCGGTCTTCGGCATCACCTGGGGGCGCTCGGCGGTGGCGGCCTCGCGGCGCTTGGGCGCGGAGAGCTGGTGGCCGACGCCGGCGCGGCGCATGCGCTCTCGGTCCTCGGCGAGCTGGCGCGCCTCGGACTCGTCGATCAGGCCGCGCTCGGGGCGGCCGAGGGCCGGCTTGCCGGCGCGGTCCCTCTGGCGGTTCGGGGTGGGCTTCGATCCGGGGCGGCGGGGCTGGTAGTCAGACATCGGCACCATTCTCCCAGACGGGGCGGACTTCGCGGCGGGTCGCCTCCACGTCGACGGCGCCGCGCGGCCCCGGCATCCGGGGCAGCCCCCGCAGGACCCAGCGGACGACGACGCCGCGCACCCTCGCCGGCAGCGGCCGGTACAGGGTCCGCGCCAGCCCCCAGAGGCGTGCCTCCCGGACGGAGTCCCGCCCGGTCCAGGACCAGCCGAGGCCGGCGCGCACGCGCCCCGGGAGGAGGCCGGCGGTGACGAACCGGGCCAGGGGCAGGGCCGCCCGCAGCGGCGCGGGGACGCCCTGGCCGGAGAACAGGTCGGCGGCGATCCGCCGCGCGTCGTCCGTGACCTCGAGCCGGGCCACCCGGTCGTCCCAGTAGTCCGCGAACGCCGCGCGGTCGACCGGCCAGGCGGAGGCGGGGACCTCCAGGCTCGTGGCGAGCGGGGCGTACCCGCGGTAGAGGCGGTCGGCGTCCTCGGCGTCGAGGGCGCCCCACATCCGGCGGCGCACCTGCTCCCCCATCGCGTAGAGGGTGGCGGCCACCCAGAGCTGGGCGTCCGGGTCGGCGGCGTCGTAGGGGTGGCCTCCGGCGTCGACCCCGCGGACCGGGCGGTGCGCCGCCCGCACCCGGTCGACGACCGCGTCTCGCAACGACGCGGCCTCGGGGAGGGTGACCGCGTAGATGTAGGCGAGCGTGTGGCGGAGCCGGCGCATCGGGTCCTCGGTGAACCGGGAGTGGACGGCGACGCCGGCCCCCACCGGCCGGTGCGCCACCTGGAGCAGGATCGCCGCGCCGGCGCCGGCGAGGATCACGGCCTCGCGGGCGAGGGCGGCCGCGGAGGTCGGGGCGGAGTGGCAGTCGGGGCGCATGGTCCCAGCCTCGCACCGGGCCGGGCGGAGGGGCAGGGGGCCGAGATGAACGGTGCCGTTCACCTTCTGTTCATCTTGCTGTTCGCCTGCCGCTCGTGGCACCTCGATCCGAGAACCGCATGATTGCGCTGATTTCGCGCCATGCAGGCATGCGCGACAGGGTGTCACAGGTCACGTTGGTGAACACGGAGTTGCACTCCGGGAGGAAATCTGTAAACTTGTTCACAAGCAGTTCACCTAGCGTTTACGGAACGCGAGGTCGGGACTCCACCGAACTCATCACCCGCGGCCCCGCCGCGACGATCCGCCGGACTCGTGGTCCGGCAACCAAAGGAGGTGCTCACCGTGAGCATCAACACGACCAGCCACCACCTGCCCACCGCCCCGAGCCCCCTCATGCAACGCCACGTGCTCCAGCGCGTCGAGGAGACCCTCCTCCGCCGCTTCGAGGGCACCGTCACCGCCGAGACCGTCCGCTCGGTCGTCCGCGAGGTCGTCGCCGACCTCAAGCGCGGCGCCCGCATCACCACCTTCCTGCCGGCCCTCGCCGAGCGCGAGGCCACCCGCCGCCTCCAGGCCGCGGCGCCGGCCCACGAGGCCATGGCCGTCGCCGCCTGATCCCCCATACCGACGCGACGACCCGTCGGCCCGCCCCGCGAGGGGCCGTGGCCGGCGGGTCTTCTCGCCTCCC
Organism: Micrococcus sp. iso_239; assembly: GCF_056173395.1. Taxonomy (NCBI): domain Bacteria; kingdom Bacillati; phylum Actinomycetota; class Actinomycetes; order Micrococcales; family Micrococcaceae; genus Micrococcus; species Micrococcus sp. iso_239. Next base: position 2,334,240 of record NZ_CM149672.1, read on the forward strand.
CGGACGCTTTCGTTCGAGAAACGGCGTCACCGCTCCTTGCTGATGCGGCCATCCGGCACCTCCGCTCCTGGACGCCGTTCCATCGCCGCCCACGCGAATCCGGCGTGCGACGCCGTTTCCCGAACGAAAGCACCGCGACACGCCGCCATTTCCCGAACGAAAGCGCGACCGGCACGGGAGGCCTCAGTCCTCGGCGACGCCCAGCGCTCGGCGCATCGGCAGGAACTTGGCCCGGATCTCCGTGACCTCCTCCTCGGGCACCGCTCCCGGGACCATCCCGCCCCCGGCCTGCAGCCGCACCCCGCCGGGCACCTGCTGGCCACAGCGCAGCGCCAGGGCGATCTCGCCGTCGCCGTCCTGGTCGAGCCACCCGACCGGGCCCGCATAGCGGCCGCGGTCCACGGGCTCGACCTCCGCGATCACCCTCACCGCGTCCGGCGTGGGGGTCCCGCCGACGGCCGCCGTCGGATGCAGCGCGGCCACCACGTCCAGCACGGTCCCCCGCCCGTCCCGCAGCCGGCCGCGCACGGACGTGGCCAGGTGGTGCACGTTCGGCAGGGTCAGGACGGTGGGCGCGGGGTCGTCGTCGGCGAGGTCGACGACGGGCGCCAGCGCGTCCAGCACCGACCGCGCGGCCCAGCGATGCTCCTCCGCCAGCCGCGGATCAGAGGCCAGACGCTCCCGCAGCGCGGCGTCCTCCTCCTCGTCCGCGCCGCGCGGCATGGACCCCGCCAGCACCCGCGAGCCCACGAGCCCCGCGTGCCGCGTGGCGAGGACCTCGGGCGTGGCGCCCAGCAGCCCGCCGACGGCGAACACCCAGGTCTGCGGGTACTCGCGGCGCAGGGCCCCGATCGCCCGCCACAGGTCGGCGTCGTCCGCGGGGACGGTCATCGTGCGGCTGATCACGACCTTCGCCAGCTCCCCGCCCGAGTCGGCCATCCGCGTCAGCAGCTCGCGCACCCCGGCCGCGTAGCCGGCGTCGTCCCAGGCGAGGTCGGCGACGTCGGCGGGCAGGGGCACCTCGCCGTCGGCCAGCAGCCGGGCTCCGCGGTCCGCGGCGACGGCGGCTGCGAGCGCGTCCGCGTCCACGTGCTGGGCCACGTCCCGCACGCCGGACGGCGTGGCGCGGCGCAGATCCGCGGGGATGCGCAGGACCGCGGGCTCGGGCGAGTCATCGGCGAAGGTCGAGGAGATCCAGCCCCGCAGCGGGGCCGTCGGGTCCGGTCGCCCGGCGACGGCGGCCTGCCACAGCGCGGAGAGCCGGCGGAGCCGGTCGGTGCCGTCCAGGAGCACGGTCCAGCCGCCCTCGCCCCGCCACGCGTCGTCCCCGTGCGCCCACAGCACCGCCCGGGCGAACGGGGGGACGGCGGCCTCGGGGGCCCCGGTCGCGGGGGCGCCGAGGTCCGGGAGCAGGGAGCGGACAGACATGGCCCCCATTCTCTCCCACCTCGGCGGACCCCCGCTCCGGGCCCGGGCGTCGGCCACCGCCCCGACGACGGCGGCGAGCAGCGTCGTCGGGCGCGGAGGGATCCCGTCAAGGCTTGCGCCGGCACACCCGACGTCGCAGGGTGGGGGCACCCGTTCACCTCGCGTTCAGCCGACCGCCTTCCCCGGAGGACTCGCACCATGACCCCCATCCCCCCGGACCCCCACGCCGATCACGCCCCGGCGGTGGACGACATGCCGCTGGACACGACGGCCGCGCCGGACATCCCCGCCGCGGTGGACCCCGTGCCGCACGGGATGGCCGCGCACGTGCTCGAGCGCGAGGTCGGGCCGCTGATGGCGCGCTTCCCCGGCGTGGCCGACGAGGCGACGGTGCGTCAGATCCTGTTCGACTCCTACGCCGAGCTCGCCGCGACGAGCCGCCATCCGGAGATGCTGCCGACCACCGCGGTGCAGCATGCCGCCTCGCGCCTGCGCGCCAAGGCGATCAACCAGGGCAGCATCGAGTCCCGCCACCCGCGTGTGCTGTTCGTCTGCCACGGCAACGCCGGCCGCTCGCAGATGGCCGCGGCCCTGCTCGAGAACCGCACCCACGGCGCGGTCAGGGCCCGTTCGGCCGGCACGGAGCCTGCCGGCGAGGTCATCTCCACCGCGTTCGAGGCGATGAACGAGATCGGCATCCCGCTGCACCACACGTACACCAAGGGTCTGGACCCGGACGTGCTCCGGGCCGCCGAGATCGTGGTGCTCTTCGACGGCGCGGATCCGTTCGAGATCCCCGAGGGCGCGCAGGTGCAGAAGTGGTCCGTGCCGTCGATCCGCGGCATGAGCCTCGAGCAGGTGCGCGGCGTGCGCGACGCCCTGGACCTGGAGGTCCGCGGCCTGATCGCCGATCTGGGCGAAGCCGCCACCCCGCTGCCGGAGGAGGGCACCCGCGTCGGCCGACCCCTTGACCTATACCCCCCTGGGGTATAGAACAGGGGGTATGAGCACGGACAGCACGACGACGGCGCCCGCCGCCGCCTCGCCCCTTCCGTCCGCCGCGGCGGACGCCTGCGACGGCCACCGGCCCCCGCACGAGGTCCACCGGGACAAGGCCAAGCACCTGGCGCGACTGCGCCGCATCGAGGGGCAGGTGCGCGGCCTCCACCGCATGGTGGACGAGGACGTGTACTGCATCGACGTCCTCACGCAGATCGCCGCCGTCACGAAGGCGCTGCAGTCCCTCAGCCTGAACCTCACCTCGGAGCACCTGCGTCACTGCGTGGCCGAGGCCGCGGTGCAGGCCGAGGCGGAAGGCCGCACCGAGCTCATCGACGAGAAGGTCGCCGAGGCGACGGCCGCCCTCGGCCGCCTGCTGCGCTGACCGGCGCCGTCGCCCACCCACCACCGCACGAGGAGCACGAGATGACCACCACCGACCTGAAGATCACCGGCATGACCTGCGGCCACTGCGTCGCCTCCGTCCGGGAGGAGCTCGGTGAGATCGCCGGCGTCTCCGCCGTGGACGTCGACCTGAACGCCGGGGGCGTGTCCACCGCGACCGTCACCTCCGAGGGCCCCCTCGACCCCGCCGCCGCACGCGCCGCCGTCGAGGAGGCCGGCTACACGCTGGTGGAGGGCTGAGCCCCATGACCCACCCCGCCTCCTCCACCCCGGCCGGCCCGCCGGCCGAGACCACCCGCCGCGTCGACCTGGACGTCACCGGCATGACCTGCGCCTCGTGCGTGGGTCGCGTCGAACGCAAGCTGGGCAAGCTCGAGGGCGTCACGGCGTCCGTGAACCTGCCGCTCGAACAGGCGACCGTCACCGCGCCCGCCGGCGTCTCGGACGAGGAGCTCGTGGCCGCCGTCGAGAAGGCCGGGTACGGCGCCACCGTGCGCCGTCCCGCCCCGCCGGCCGGACACGCCGGACACGCCGGGCACGCGCACACCTCCGAGCACGGCGAGGAGCATGCCGCGGACCATGACGGCGTGGACCACCACGACCACATGGCCCACGGTCCGAGTGAGGACGTGCTCAAGCCGCGCCTGATCGGCGCGGCGGTGCTGACGGTGCCGCTCGTGCTGATCTCCATGGTCCCGGCGCTGCAGTTCCCGCACTGGGGCTGGGTCGCGTTCGCCCTGGCGGCGCCCGTGGCGCTGTGGGCGGCGTGGCCGTTCCACTCGGCGGCGTTCCGCGCGGCCCGGCACGGCTCGTCCACGATGGACACCCTCGTGTCCCTGGGCGTGCTCGTCTCCTTCTCCTTCTCGGCCGTGGAGCTGATCCTGGCGCCGGACATGACCGCCCACGTGGGCGGGACCATGGCGGAGATGGCCCACCACAGCCTGTACTTCGAGACGGCCGCGGTCATCACCACGTTCCTGCTGCTGGGCCGCTGGCTCGAGGCCCGCGCCAAGCGGGAGGCCGGCGCCGCGCTGCGGGCCCTCCTGGACCTGGGCGCGGCCCAGGCCACCCTCTACGACCCCGAGACCCACGACGAGCGCACGGTGCCCGCCGAGTCCCTCGCGCCGGGCGACGTCGTGCTGATCCGCCCCGGCGAGAAAGTGCCCACGGACGCCGAGGTGCTCGAGGGCACCTCCGCCGTGGACGCCTCCCTGCTCACGGGCGAGTCCGTGCCCGTGGAGGTCGGCCCCGGGGACGCCCTCACCGGCGCCACCCTGAACACCTCGGGCCGGCTCGTGGCCCGCGCGACCCGCGTCGGCTCGGACACGACGCTCGCCCAGATGGGACGGCTCGTCTCCGAGGCGCAGACCGGCAAGGCCCGCGTGGCCCGGCTGGCCGACCGGATCTCCGCCGTGTTCGTGCCGATCGTGCTCGGGATCGCCGTGCTGACCTTCGCGGTGTGGATGCTGGTGACCGGCGACCTGCCGTCCGCGCTGCGCGCCGGCGTGGCCGTGCTCGTGATCGCGTGCCCGTGCGCCCTCGGTCTGGCGACCCCGGTCGGCCTGCTGGCCGGCACCGGCCGCGCCTCGCAGCTGGGCATCCTCATCCGCGGCCCCGAGGTGCTCGAGGACTCGCGCACCGTGGACACGATCGTGCTGGACAAGACCGGCACCGTGACCGAGGGCCGCATGGCGCTCGCGGACGTCCTCGTCCTCGACCCCGCTTTCGTGGCCGAAACGGGCGCCTCCCGGAGCGCTTTCGTGGCCGAGACGGCGCCGGACCAGGCCGCCGACGTCCTGCTGACCCTGGCGGCCGCCGTTGAGCGCGGGTCCGAGCACCCGATCGCCCGCGCGATCGTGGCCGGCGCCGAGGAACGCGGCCTGACCGTGCCCGACGTGGCGGACTTTGCCTCCACAGCCGGCGGCGGCGTGTCCGGGCTGGTCGCCCTCCCCCACGACGACGGCGCCCTCGGCTCCGGCGCGCACGACGCCGCCGGCCCGGCCCCGGTCCGCGTGGCCGTCGGCCGCGGCTCCGTCCTCGAGACCGCCCTCGACGGCGGCATCCCCGCCGAGCACCGGGCCGCGTTCGAGGCCGCGGAGCAGGCCGGCGCCACGGCCGTATGGGTCGCGGTCGGCGGCCGCGTGGCCGGCGTCCTGTCCGTGCGGGACACCGTGAAGGAGACCTCGGCGGACGCCATCGCCCGGCTCAAGGAGCTCGGCCTGCGCCCGCTGCTGGTGACCGGGGACAACGCCGCCGTCGCCACCCAGGTGGCGGCCGCCGTCGGGATCCCGGCCGAGGACGTGGTGGCCGGCGTGCGCCCCGAGGACAAGGTGGACGTGGTGACGCGCCTGCAGTCCGAGGGCGCCGTGGTGGCCATGGTGGGCGACGGCGTCAACGACGCCCCGGCGCTCGCCGCGGCGGACATGGGCATCGCCATGGGCTCGGGGACGGACGTGGCCCGCGAGGCCGCGCAGATCACCGTGATGGGCGACGACCTGCACCAGGTGGTCCAGGCGCTCGACCTGAGCCGCCGCACCCTGGGGATCATCCGGATGAACCTGTTCTGGGCGTTCCTCTACAACGTGCTCGGCATCCCGGTCGCGGCCCTGGGCCTGCTCAACCCGATGATCGCCGGCGGCGCGATGGCGGCCTCGAGCGTGCTCGTGGTGCTGAACTCGCTGCGGCTCACCCGCTACGCGCGCTGAGCCGGGGCGGGGCCGAGCGCGGGCCGGGTCCACCCCGGCCCGGCCGGCCGGTCAGGGCAGGCATTCGCGGGAGTACTCGAGCCACTGCTCGAGCTCCCCGGACTCCTCCCAGAGCTGGTAGAGCTCGGAGCAGGAGGGCTCGCGGATGACCACGCCGATCAGCTCGCGCAGGGTCTCGACGTCCTCGTCCGAGAACTGGTCGATGAAGGCGGTGAGGTCCACCTCGTCCGTCTCCGCGTGCTCGAGCAGGGCCTCGAGGTCCGCGTGGTCCTCGTTCCGGGCGATCCGCACGAGCGCCCCGAGGGTGAGGAGTGCGGCGCCCTGGCTCGCGGTCAGGTGGCCCTCGTCCTCGTCGCGACGGAAGTTCTTGCGGAACTCGTCCAGGTCGAAGGTGCCGTCGAGGACCTCGTCCACGATGTCCAGCGCGGTGTCGTTCTGGAAGACGTTTCTGCCCCATGCGCCCATGACCTGACCCTAGGTGTAGGAGGGCATGACGTTGTTGACACGCACCGGGGCCAACGAGGCCGGTGGAGCATCTCCGCAGGAGGTATGCGGCCGATGGTAGTTGTAGTGATTCACCCACACCTGAAGGGCCTCACGCCGAGCCCGCTCTGAGGTGTAGGGGCGGGCGTAGAGGACCTCATCGACCATCAGCCGGTTGTAACGTTCGACCTTCCCGTTGTGACGCGGGGTGTAGGGGCGGATCCGGTGATGCCGGCCCCCGAGCGAGACCACCTTCCGGGTGAAGTCCACGGCCCGGTAGTTGTTGCCGTTGTCCGTGATCACCCGGTCCACGGTGATGCCGTGGGCGGCGAAGAACGCCCTCGCCCGGCAGAAGAACCCGATCGTGGTCACCGCCTTCTCGTCCTCCAACGCCTCGGTGTACGCCAGGCGGGTGTACCCGTCGATCGCCGAGTGCAGGTAGGTGTAGCCGACCCGCTGGCCAGACCCCCGCTTGGAAGCACGCCCTGCCTCACTGTCTCTTCCGTGGGCGCGCCAGCCTCCCCCTTCAGGGATGCGCCCGATTTTCTTCACGTCCAGGTGCACCATGTGCCCCGGCCCTCTCGCGGTGATCTTCTGTGGTCGTTGGCGCAGGTCTTCTCCGGCCGGGGTCAGGTCCCGTAGGCGGGAGATCCCGAGTCGGTGCAGCCACCGTCCCACGGTACGAAGACACACCCGGTGGCCCTCGGAGACGAGGTGGTGATGGATGCGCCGTGCGGACCACTTGCGCTCCCGCCGCAGGGCGTGGATCTGGGCGACCAGGACCGGATCGAGCTGGGCAGGTGAACGGTGCGGCCGGCTGGGCAGGTCCTGAAGGCCGGCTTCTCCCTCGGCGCGGTAGCGGGCCACCCAGGTGGCCACCGTGGGCCGGCTCACCCGGAACTCGGCGGCCACGTGCGCCTGCGGGATCCCGTCGTGCAGGTGGCGGTGGACCATCCTGAGACGGCCGGTCGGGGTCAGGGGTGCGTTAGCGTGAGTCATGAGTGGGTCTTTTCGGGCAGGTGGGTTGTTGAGGAACTTCCATCCTGCGGGAGAGGCCCACTCGTCTCATCTCAGCCCGTACCCCGTGGCAAGAACCTCATGACCCACAACACCTAGGCCCGGGGCGGGCCCCCGGCAAGAGTCCTGTGGTGTCCCGCCGAGGGGTGCCGTCGCCTCCGCTTCCGGTGTCCGCGGCGGTTCCTAGACTGGGCGGCATGAGCACCGAGCCGACCCCCTCGTCCGCCACCCCCGAGACCGAGTCCGCCGCCGCGCCGTCGTCGTCCGGGCTGCCGCAGGCCGCCCCGCAGGCGGCGTGGCCCGAGCGCGTGGAGACCGGCGAGCACCAGGTGTCCTACCGGGTCACCGTGGCCGCGCCGGCGCACGAGCTGTGGGCGATGCTCGCGGACCCGCACCGCCATCACGAGGCGGACGGATCCGGGACCGTGCGGCCGAAGGTGAGCGGGCCGCACCGGCTGGCCGTGGGCGACCGGTTCCGCGTGGCCATGCGAAAGTACGGGGTGCCGTACACGATGACGCTGACCGCCACCGCCGTGGACGAGGACGAGCTCGTGGAGTGGGCCCACCCGGGCGGACACCGGTGGCGCTGGGCGTTCCGGGACAACGGGGACGGCACCACCGAGGTCACCGAGACCTTCGACTACTCGTGGGCCCGGCCGGCCGTGCGCCGCGCGTACGAGCTGCTGCGGGTGCCGGCGGACAACGGGCGGGGCATCCAGTCGAGCCTCACGCGGTTGGCCGGCCGTCACCTCTGAACCGACCGCGTCTCAGTCGGCACTTTCGTTCGGGAAACGGCGGCGTGTCGGGCACTTTCGTTCGGGAAACGGTCGGCCCTCGCGCCGTTTCTCGAACGAAAACGCGCCGGGGACCGCCGTTTCCCGAACGAGAGCGGGGGGCGCGGGGGTCAGACGGCGGACCAGTGGGTCGCGGCCGGCGGCTGCGCCAGGTGCGGGGTGACGAGCGCCCGCCACGCGAGGAACGCGTCGGACTCGCGGAAGGCCACGGTGTGGTCCTCGAGCGTGCGCCAGCCGATCAGCAGCCGGTAGCGCGCCGGGTCCTCCACCTGCCGGGACAGCGCGAAGGACGTCGCGCCCTTGTCCCGGAACAGCGGCTCGGCCTCGGCGACGGCGGCCTCGAACGCCGCCTCCGCCCCCGCGGCCACGTGCAGCTCCACCGACTCGACGACCGGCCCGGCCGTCGTCGCGTCCTGCCCGGCGCTCACGCGTGCACCCGCGGGCTCGTGGAGTGGCCGGTGAACCAGGCGACGAGCTGGCCGTCCGCCTCGATGCCGACCTCGATCATGCGGTCGCGGCCGAACTCCACCGACTGGCGGGCGGTCGCCACGAGGTGCGCGCCGAGCCTGGCGGGCGCCACGTAGGTGATCTCGGCGCGCCGGGTGACGGGGGCGGCGCCGAAGGTCGCCACGCAGTACGCCAGCGCCGAGTCCGCGAGGTGGAACAGGAAGCCGCCGTGGCAGATCTCGTGGGAGTTCACCATGTCCGCGGTGACGTCGCGGTGCAGCACCACGCGCCCCTCGGCCACCTCGCCGAGGGTGACGCCGTGCTCGCGCACCGCGGGGTCGTTCGCGTAGATCTCCTCGAGGCGGGCGAGGATCTCGTCCCGGCTCTGGCCGGACGAGCTCTGGGGGGTCTCAGTCATGGGCCCATTGTGTCGCAGGTCTGTGTCGCAGGTCGCGCCGCCCCGCGCCTAGGTGTTGTGGGTCATGAGGTTCTTGACATGGGTACCGGGCTGAGATGAGACGAGTGGGCCTCTCCCGCAGGATGGAAGTTCCTACACCACCGACCTGCCAGAAGAGACCCGCTCATGACTCACGCTAACGCACCCCTGACTCCCACCGGCCGTCTCAGGATGGTCCACCGCCACCTGCACGACGGGATCCCGCAGGCGCACGTGGCCGCCGAGTTCCGGGTGAGCCGGCCCACGGTGGCCACTTGGGTCGCCCGCTACCGCGCCCAGGGAGAAGCCGGCCTTCAGGACCTGCCCAGCCGGCCGCACCGTTCACCTGCCCAGCTCGATCCGGTCTTGGTCGCCCAGATCCACGCCCTGCGGCGGGAGCGCAAGTGGTCCGCACGGCGCATCCATCACTACCTCGTCTCCGAGGGCCACCGGGTGTGTCTTCGTACCGTGGGACGGTGGCTGCACCGACTCGGGATCTCCCGCCTACGGGACCTGACCCCGGCCGGAGAAGACCTGCGCCAACGACCCCAGAAGATCACCGCGAGAGGGCCGGGGCACATGGTGCACCTGGACGTGAAGAAGATCGGGAAGATCCCAGACGGGGGCGGCTGGCGCACCCACGGACGTGAAAGTGAAGCAGGCCGTGCTTCCAAGCGCGGGCCTGGCCGGCGGGTCGGGTACACCTATCTGCACTCGGCGATCGACGGGTTCACCCGGCTGGCCTACACCGAGGCGTTGGAGGACGAGCGGGCGGCCACGACCGTGAGCTTCTACTGCCGGGCGAGGGCGTTCTTCGCCGCCCACGGCATCACCGTGGACCGGGTGATCACGGACAACGGAAACAACTACCGGGCTGCGGACTTCACCGCCAAGGTGGTCTCGCTCGGGGGCCGGCACCACCGGATCCGCCCCTACACCCCGCGCCATAACGGGAAGGTGGAGAGGTACAACCGGCTGATGGTCGATGAGGTCCTCTACGCCCGCCCGTATACCTCAGAGACAGCTCGGCGTGAGGCGCTGGCCGTGTGGGTGAACCACTACAACTACCATCGGCCTCATACCTCCTGCGGGAACGCCCCGCCGGCCTCGTTGGCACCGGCCCGAGTCAACAACGTCATGCCCTCCTACACCTAGGGTGGCGGCGTGACGCAGACCCCCTCCACCCCCGTGCGCCTCCGCGCCCGCGACGGCTTCGTGCTCGCGGCCCGCCACTTCGCCCCCACGACGACGACGCCCCCGGCCCGGCCCGCCGGCGCGGTGGTGATCGCCTCGGCGACCGGGGTGAAGGCCACGTACTACCGGCGCTACGCGGAGTTCCTCGCCGGCCACGGGTTCCACGCGGTCACGTTCGACTACCGGGGCGTCGGGGAGTCCCGTGAGCCGTTCGCCGTGGCGCGGCGGGCGCGGTGGGCGGACTGGGGCGCCCTCGACGCGGACGCCGTGCTCGGCTGGGCCCGGACGCGCCTGCCCGGCCCCCTCCTGACGGTGGGCCACAGCTACGGCGGGTTCGGCATCGGGCTCGCGGACGAGGCGCGGCATGTGGCCCGGCACGTGGCCGTCGGCGGGCAGCACGCCCACTGGCGGGACTACCGGGCGCGGCCGGGGCGTGCACGGATGTGGGCGCGGTGGCACGCGGCGATGCCGGCGATCACGCTGGCCCGCGGGCACTTCCCGGGGCGGCGGCTCGGCTGGCTCGAGGACCTGCCGCGCGGGGTCGCCCTGGACTGGGCGCGCAGTCGCCGCGACTTCACCGCGAGCGCCCGCACCGGCGCCGGCCGGGACGAGCTGCGCCGTCGTCTGGCCGCGTTCACGGCGGACGCGCTGATCGTGGCGCCCGTGGACGACGACTTCGGCACCGACGCCGCCCTCGACCGCGCGGACGCCTACTCGCCGGGTCGGCAGACGGTGCGCTGGCGGGTGCGGCCGGAGGAGCTCGGTGTCGCGGAGATCGGGCACTTCGGACTGTTCCACGCGCGGTTCGCGCCGGCCTTCTGGCCGGCCACGCTGGAGTGGCTGCGCGACGGCGTCGCCCCGGCCGCGGCCCGCTGAGGCTCGCGCACCGGAATCGCTGCGGCCCGTCCCGTCCCCGCTACGACGACGGCGGCCGCCCCGGCCCGGGTCTCCGGGCGGGACGACCGCCGTCGCACTGGTGCGCGTGATGTGTCGATACTACCCCGCGCCCAGCCGACGCCCAGGCGACACGTCAGTCCTGCATCGCGTAGTCGATGACGACGCGGCCCTCGATCTTGCCGTGGCGCATCTCGTCGAACACGTCGTTGATCTCGGTGAGCGGGCGGGTGTGGAACGTCGGGTGGATCTTCCCGGCCTCGTAGAACTCGAGTGCCTCGACCATGTCCTGCCGGGTGCCCACGATCGAGCCGCGGATGGTCAGGCCCTTGAGGACGATGTCGAAGATCGGCGCGGGGAAGTCGCCCGGGGGCAGGCCGTTGAACACGATGGTGCCGCCGCGGCGGGTCATCGCGATGGCCTGGCCGAACGCCTGCGGGTGCACGGCCGTGACGAGCACGCCGTGGGCGCCGCCGATCTTCTCCTGGATCTCCACGGAGGGGTCCGCGACGTTCGCGTTCACGGTCAGCTCCGCGCCGTGCCGGGAGGCGAGCGCCAGCTTGTCGTCCGCGACATCCACGGCCACCACGCGCATGCCCATCGCCACGGCGTACTGCACCGCGATGTGCCCCAGGCCACCGATGCCGGAGATCACGACCCACTGCCCGGGCCGCACCTCGGTCTGCTTCAGCCCCTTGTACACCGTGACGCCGGCGCACAGGATCGGGCCGACCTCCATCGGGTCCGCGCCCTCGGGGATCAGGGGCGCGTAGCGGGCGTCCACGAGCATGTACTCGCCGAAGGACCCGTTCATGGAGTAGCCGCCGTTGATCTGCTCCTCGCACAGGGTCTCCCACCCGGTGCGGCAGTACTGGCAGTGGCCGCACGCGCCCCACAGCCACGCGTTGCCGACCATGTCCCCGACCTTGAGGTTCTCGACGTCGGGCCCGACCTCCTCGACGATGCCCACGCCCTCGTGGCCCGGGATGAACGGCGGGGTCGGCTTCACCGGCCAGTCACCCTCCATCGCGTGCAGGTCCGTGTGGCAGACGCCCGAGGAGATGAGCTTCACGAGCGCTTGGTGCTGGCCGGGCGTCGGGCGCTCGACCTCCTGGACGTCGGCCTCTGTGCCGAACTGGGTGACGACGGCTGCCTTCATCGTGGTCATGGGGGATCACCTTTCGTGGGATGGGGAGGGGGGTCGTGCGGTGCCGGCACCGGCTCAGAAGAACCCGAGCTTGTCCTCGGAGTAGGAGACGAGCAGGTTCTTGGTCTGCTGGTAGTGGTCGAGCATCATCAGGTGGTTCTCGCGGCCGATGCCGGAGGACTTGTACCCGCCGAACGCGGCGTGGGCCGGGTAGGCGTGGTAGTTGTTCACCCACACGCGACCGGCCTGGATCGCCCGGCCCGCGCGATAGGCGGTGTTGCCGTTCCGGGACCACACGCCGGCGCCGAGCCCGTAGAGCGTGTCGTTGGCGATCCGCATGGCGTCGTCGAAGTCGGTGAACGTGGTCGTCGAGACCACCGGCCCGAAGATCTCCTCCTGGAAGATGCGCATCGAGTTGTCCCCGCGGAAGATCGTGGGCTGCACGTAGTAGCCGCCGGCCAGTTCGCCCTCCATCTCGGCGCGGGCGCCGCCGATCAGCACCTCGGCGCCCTCCTGACGGCCGATGTCCAGGTAGGAGGTGATCTTCTCGAGCTGGTCGTTGGAGGCCTGGGCGCCCATCATCACGTCTGTGTCGAGCGGGTTGCCGGTGACGATGCGCGAGGTCCGCTCCACGACGGCGTCGAGGAATTTCTCCGCGATCGACTCCTGCACAAGCGCACGCGACGGGCACGTGCAGACCTCGCCCTGGTTCAGCGCGAACAGGGTGAAGCCCTCCTGCGCCTTGTCCCAGTAGGCGTCGTCGTCCGCCATGACGTCCTCGAAGAAGACGTTGGGCGACTTGCCGCCCAGCTCCAGGGTCACCGGGATGATGTTCTCCGAGGCGTACTGCATGATCAGCCGGCCCGTCGTCGTCTCACCCGTGAACGCGATCTTGCGGATGCGCGGCGACTGCGCGAGCGGCTTGCCGGCCTCGAGGCCGAAGCCGTTGACCACGTTGACGACGCCGGCCGGCAGCAGGTCCGCGATCAGCTCGATGAACACCATGATCGAGGCCGGGGTCTGCTCGGCGGGCTTGATCACGACGGCGTTGCCCGCGGCCAGCGCGGGCGCCAGCTTCCACACCCCCATCAGCAGCGGGAAGTTCCACGGGATGATCTGGCCGACCACGCCGAGCGGCTCGTGGAAGTGATAGGCGACGGTGTCCTCGTCCACCTGGGACAGGCCGCCCTCCTGCGCGCGGATCGCGCCGGCGAAGTACCGGAAGTGGTCGATGGCCAGCGGCAAGTCCGCGTTGAGGGTCTCCCGGACGGCCTTGCCGTTGTCCCAGGTCTCCGCGACCGCCAGCATCTCGAGGTTCTCCTCCATGCGTTCCGCGATGCGGTGCAGCACGAGCGCCCGCTCGGCCGCCGAGGTGGCGCCCCAGGCCGGGGCGGCCTTCCAGGCGGCGTCGAGGGCGACGTCGATGTCCTCGGCCGTGCCGCGGGCGACCTCGCAGAACACCTTGCCCGTCACGGGCGTGACGTTCTCGAAGTACTGGCCCTTGACCGGGGGTGTCCACTCTCCTCCGATGAAGTGCTCGTAGCGGGACTTGAACTCGACCTTGGCTCCCTCGGTGCCCGGGAATGCGTAGACGGTCATGGTGCTGGCTCCTTTGCCTGCGGTTGCCTCGGCGCCGGGTGGCGCCCTGCCGTGGCTGTGACGCTAGTCACAAGGAGGTTGCACGGAGGTTGCAGCCGGGCGCGGGTGAGGGGCGGGCCGGGTCAGGCCAGGTCCCGCTCGATCCGCTCGAGCGTGGCCACGGCGAGCGCCCGCCGCGGCGAGTCCGCCGGCAGCAGACGCAGGGCGGCGCCCCAGAGCTCGACGTCGTCGCGGGCCTCGGGGCGGCCCAGGTAGGCCCAGAGCTGTTCGACATCCGCGTCCTGGGCGACGGCCTCGCGCAGCGCCTCCCCCAGCTCCGCGCGGATCGAGGCGACACCGGGGGACGCCGACCGCGGCAGCACCGGCCCGGCCGCCGCGTGCAGCGCACGGTCCAGATCCCCGGCGCGCAGCGCCTCCCGCGCGCACAGCAGGTCCGCGTGCACCTCCCCCACGAGCCGGTACGGCCGGGACAGCAGTGCCACCGGCGCCCCCACGTCCCGCAGCGCCCGGCGGAGTCGATGCACCTCGGCGCGCAGCGAGATGGCGCGGGCGGGGGAATCGCCCGGCGCGGGCCGGGGCCCGGCGGTCTCCTCCGGATACAGCGCGACCTCGAGCTCGGCGCCGGTCAGGCCCGGGCCGTGCCACGCGAGGAGGGTGAGGATCTCGGCGTGCCGGCCGGTGAGCTCGACCCCGTCCAGCGTGGGCGGCAGGTGGCCGGTGACGCGCAACAGGCCCGCGGCGGCGTCGTGGCGGTGCGGCGCGGCGGCGGGGCTCGGCCCCGGCGAGGCGGACGGCGGAGCCGAGGGGCCCGGCGTCGGGGCGGTGCCGCGGGGACGGCCCCGGGACGGGGCGGGCAGGTCCCGCCAGGCGGCGTGCACGGCGTCCACGGTGGCCTGGAGCAGCGGCAGGGCGAGGTGGCTGACGGCGTCCTCCCCGCCCGTGAGGTCCAGGACCCCGACGAGCCGCCCGGTGGCCGGGTCCGTGAGCGGGACGGCCGAACAGCTCCACGGGTGCACGCGCGGGCTCAGGTGCTCGCCGCGGCTGACCTGCGTGGGGGCGCCGGTCGCGAGGACGATGCCGGGGGCGGAGGTGCCCATGGACGCCTCGGACCAGTCGGCGCCCGCCACGAAGCCCATGGTCTCGGCGTGGCGCACCGCGGTCCGGTCGCCCTCGACCCACAGCAGGTGGCCGCGCGCGTTGCCGATCGCGGCGAGCATCCCGGCCTCGGCCGCGGGGTGGATGAGCATGCGGCGGACCACCGGCAGGGCCACGGCGAGGCGCTGGTCTCGGCGGGCGGCGGCGAGGTCGTCGTCGGAGAGGGTGGCCGGGTCGGTCTGGCCGGGTACCGCGGGGGTGAGGGCGCCGAGGGAGCGCAGCCAGGACTCACGGACCTCTCGCCGCAGCCCCTGCAGGGCGGCGCGCAGGCCCTGGTCTGCGCCGGCCGGAGCGGTGGGCGACGACGGCGCGAGCGACAGGCGGACCGCGGCGAGGGACTCGTGGGCCCGGTCCACGGCGCGTCGGTAGGCGCCGGTGGCGAGGGTCGAGCTCATCCCGAGCCTGCCATCAACCGCGAGCGGATCAGGAACCGCTTGCCCTCGGGGGCCTCGACGGAGAAGCCGGAGCCGCGCCCGTCCACCACGTCCAGGGTGAGGTGGGTGTGCTTCCAGTATTCGAACTGGGCGGCGGACATCCAGAACGGGATCTCCACGGCGGCCTGGTCCCCCTCGGCCGGCAGCGCGAAGGTGCCCAGCAGGACGTCGGCGGCGCCGGTCGTGAAGTCGCCGGCGGGATAGCACATGGGCGCGGACCCGTCGCAGCAGCCGCCGGACTGGTGGAACATGAGCGGGCCATGGATCGGGAGGAGTCGGCGGATCAGCTCGAGCGCCGCGGACGTCATGGCGACGCGGGACAGGGTCTCGCCCGGCATCTCGGGGCGAGCCTCGAGCGCGGGCGCATGCTCCGCCGACGAGGACGGCACGGTCATCGCGACCTCCTGGGGATGGGCGATCGTCGGTCCCCACACCCTAGCCCCGAACGTGATCCACGTCACCCCGGTCGGCGTGATGGGGGCGCGGCAGCCCGGAGGGTGCACCGAGGGATGTGCCGCGAGCCAGACGTTTCAGCCGCAATCAGGGGCTGATCACGACCGAAACGTCTGGCTCACGGCGCGGGGGTGGGGAAAGCACGAGGGCGGGGGCGGCGGGTGGCTCACGCGGCCGCGCCCGGAGTCCACCCCCCCTACACTCGGCACATGCTCCCGGACCCCAGCCCCACCGTCACCGTGGACGGCCTCCTGCTGCGCCCGCTGCGCGCCGCGGACGAGATCGCGGCGCGCGAGGCGGACGCCGAGCTGCATCGGGAGGGGTTCGACTTCCTGATGGCCGGCACCCGCTCCTTCCCCGCGGTCCGCCGCGCGTTCGCCGCCGAGGCGCGCGGCGACGTCGAGCCCGGCCGCGCGCCCGCCTCCTTCTACGTGGGCGTGGACGAGAACGGTGAGCTGGTGGGCCGGGTGTCCGTGCGGTGGGAGCTGAACGAGGCGCTGCGGCACGTCAACGGACACGTGGGCTATGCGGTGCGCCCCGCGTTCCGGCGGCGGGGCCACGCCGCGCGGCTGCTGCGCGGCGCCCTGACGCTGCTGGCCGCACGCGGGGTGCCCGCCGCCCTGCTCACGTGCGACGAGACGAACACCGCCTCCGTGGCCACGATCCGTGCGTGCGGGGGCGTGCTGCGGGACCGGGTCGAGGCGGACCTCGACGGTGCGCCCTTCCCCGTGCCCCAGCTGCGCTTCGACGTCCCCACGACGGCGGCCTGACCGGAGGGACGGCGGGGACCGCGCCGCCGGCCTCAGTAGGCCTTGACGCGCTGCTCCACGATCAGGTGGATGAGCGCGAACCGGCCCTCCTCCTGGACCGCCTTGAGCGCCGCGTCCACGGCCGCCGGCACGTCCGCGTCCCGCTCCACGCGCACCCCGAAGCCGCCGAACGCCTGGGCCATGGCGGCGAAGTCGGGGTTCTTCAGCTGGGTGCCGGAGACGCGCCCGGGGTACTGGCGCTCCTGGTGGGTGCGGATGGTGCCGTACTCCTGGTTGTCCATGACGATCACGAGGGGCGTGGCGCCGTACTGCGCGGCGGTCGCCAGCTCCTGGCCGTTCATGAGGAACTCGCCGTCGCCGGCGATGGTCACCACGGTGCGGTCCGGGAAGTTCAGGGACGCGGCCACGGCACCCGGCACCGAGTAGCCCATGGAGCCGTTGCGGGCCGAGATCATGGAGCGATAGCCCTCGGTCGGGAAGTACCGGTGCGCCCAGTTGGTGTGCTCGCCCGCGCCGAGGGAGATCATCGAGTCCTTCGGCAGCTTCGGCACCAGGTTGGCCATGAGCGTGGCCATCTTCGCCTGGCCCTCGGACGGCTCGGCCGGGGGCAGGGCCGCGAACTTCTCCTGCTCGCCGCGCATGCGGGAGGTCCACTCCTCCCACTCCGGCTTGACCTCGAGCTCCATGCGGACGAGGTCGCGGATGAACCCGTCCGGCTTGGCCACGATCTGGTGGGACACGGGGCCGGAGCGGCCGCGCAGGGACGGGTCGATGGTGACCAGGAAGTTCTTCTTGTCCCAGTTCTGGCGGATGGTGAAGCCATTGGTCACGACGTCGCCCGGCACGGTGCCGACGAACACGATGAGGTCGGTCTCCTCGAGCATGTCGTAGGTCGGCTTCGGGCGGCCGTAGCCGATCGGGCCCACGTAGGACGGCGAGGAGAACGGCACGGTGCCCTCGGTGCGCCACTCGGCGGCGGCGGGGATCTTGTGCTCCTCCAGCCACGTCGTCAGGGTCTGCGCACCCTCGTCCGTCCAGTCGTTGCCACCGGTGATGAACAGCGGCTTGCGGGACTCCTTGAGCGCGGCGTGCAGGGACTTCCAGTCCCCCACGGTCATGCCGCCTGAGGCCACGGGGATCTGCGGGTGCAGGTGCGCATCGATCTCCTCACGGATCACGTCCTCCGGCAGGCCGACGACGACGGGCCCGGGCCGGCCCGAGCTGGCGGCGAACATGGCCTCGGCCACGATCTCGGAGGCGCGCTCCGGGTGGTCCAGGACCATCACGCGCTTCGCACCGGTGCCGAACCAGGCGTGCGGGTCGAACTCCTGGAAGGCCTCGCGGTCGCGGTGCTCGAACGGGATCAGGCCGACGAACAGGACGAGCGCCGTCGAGTCCTGCCACGCGGTGTGCAGGCCGACGTGGGCGTTCGCGGCGCCCGGGCCGCGCGTCACCATGGCGACGCCAGGGACCACGTTCATCTTGCCGTCGGCCTCGGCCATGTACGTGGCGCCGCCCTCGTGGCGGCACACCACGTTCTCGATGCCCGAGTCGTGCAGGCCGTCCAGGACGTCCAGGTAGGACTCGCCCGGCACGGAGTAGACGCGCTTCACGCCGTGGGACTCGAGGGTCTTGACGATGACGTGCCCGGCGGAGAGGCGACCGGTCGCCTGGGAGGTCTGGGACATGGAGGTCTCCTGTGCTGGTTCGGGGGCCCCTCCGGCCCCGTGGGTGCACCCCGCCGTGCAGACGGGGTCCGTGGGGGTCAGGGTACTGGACGGGACGGCGCCGGAGGCGACCCGATACGCGGCGTGAAGCCGGTGACGGGAGGGCGGGCCCGCCGTACGATTTCCCCATGCTCTCCGCGCCGACGCTCTCCCGCCTCGCCTCCCTGGCCGCGTTCCTGAACACCGCCCCCGGACTGCGGGGCGGTCAGCCGGCCGACGAGCGGTTCACCGCCGCCACGCAGCTGCCCTCCCTCGTCCCTGAACTCCAGGAGGACGAGGTCCGCCTCCGCCTGGCCGCCGCCGCGGCCGTGCGTGGCCGCGAACTCCGCGGCCGTCTGGCCGAGGTCTGGGCCCTCGCCGCCGTGGACGAGGCGGCCGCCGTGGAGCGCGTGAACGCCCTCCTCGCCGCGGCCGGGCCGCTGCGGCTGACGGCCGGGGGCGACGTCGTCGGGCTGGCACCGGCGCAGGTCCCCGCCGACGCGGTGGAGCGGCTGGCCGCGATGGCCGCCCTCGCGCTGGCGGAGACCGCGATGGACGGCGAGCTGACCCGCCTGCGCGTGTGCGAGGGCGAGGACTGCGAGAACGCGCTCGTGGACGCCAGCCGGAACCGGTCCAAGCGGTTCTGCGACGAGGCCAACTGCGCCAACCGCACCCACGTGCGCTCCTACCGGGCACGGCTGGCCGAGGCGGCGGAGTCCGCCCCCGCGGCGGATCCGGCCGGGCCGGAGGAGGCGGAGGCGCCGGAGGCCGTCGTGGACTCCGAGGCGCCCGAGGCCGCCGTGGACTCCGAGGCCGCCGCCGACGAGCCCCGCCGGGAGACCAAGAAGGAGAAGAAGGAGCGCAGGAAGGCGGAGAAGAAGGCCCGCAAGAAGGCGGAGAAGAAGGCCCGCAAGAAGAAGTCGGACAAGAAGAAGGACTGACCCGGCCCCACCCGCCAGGTGACCCGCCGCTGAACATCGGGGGACGGGGCGGCCTCTGGTTCCGTCGGCCGGCCGGACGCCCCTAGCCTGCGAGACATGAGCGAGCACACCCCCGCCCACACCCCCGCGTCCCTCGGACCCGCCCACCGCAAGGTCGGCGTCGTGGGGGCCGGCGGCGTCGGCACCGCGATCTGCTACGCGGCGCTGATCCGCGGCGTCGCCCGCGAGGTCGCCCTCTACGACATCGACGAGCCCAAGGTCCGCGCCGAGGTCCTCGACCTGGCCCACGGCACCCCGTTCACCTCTGCATCCGCGATGACCGGCGGCGCGGACCCGGACGTCCTGGCCGGCTGCGAGGTCGTCGTGATCACGGCCGGCGCCAAGCAGAAGCCGGGGCAGACCCGCCTCGACCTCGGCGCGCACAACGTGGAGATCCTGCGCGGCCTGCTGCCCCAGGTGCAGGCGC
Source organism: Micrococcus sp. iso_239 (assembly GCF_056173395.1). Classification (NCBI taxonomy): domain Bacteria; kingdom Bacillati; phylum Actinomycetota; class Actinomycetes; order Micrococcales; family Micrococcaceae; genus Micrococcus; species Micrococcus sp. iso_239. Next base: position 2,353,713 of record NZ_CM149672.1, read on the forward strand.
ACGCGCCGGACGCGCTGATCGTGCTCGTCACCAATCCCGTGGACGTCCTCACGCTGGTGGCCCAGCGCCTCACCGGCCTGCCGGCCGGCCGGGTGATCGGCTCGGGCACCCTGCTGGACACGTCCCGCCTGCGGTGGCTGCTGGCGTCGCGGGCGCAGGTCCACGCGTCGTCGGTGCACGCGGCCATCCTCGGCGAGCACGGGGACACGGAGTTCCCCGCGTGGAGCTCGGCGCGCATCGGCCCGACGCCCCTCCTCGAGTGGCCGACGCCGGCCGACCCGCTGTTCACCCGCGCCGACCTGGACGAAGTCGCGGACACCGTGGTGCACGCCGCGTACGAGGTGATCCAGGGCAAGGGCGCCACCACGTACGCGGTCGGCGTGGCCACGACCCGCCTGCTCGAGGCGATCCTGCGCGACCAGCACGCCATTCTGCCGGTCTCCACCGTGCTCGACGGCGTCCACGGGCTCTCGGACGTCGCCCTGTCCCTGCCGTCCGTGGTGGGGCGCGGCGGCGTGACCCGCGTGATCCAGACCGAGCTGGACGCCACGGAGATGCGGGCGCTGCACGCCTCGGCGGACGCGCTGCGGCGGGAGGCACGCAGCCTCGGGTTCTGAGGCGCCGGCCTCAGGCGCGCGGGGCGTCGCCTCCGGTGCCGCCCTGCTCGCGGCGCTCGGCGGCGGCCTGGGCGCGGCGCTCGGCGGCGGCCTTGCGGAACATCTCCTCGGAGGAGCGGTTCACGCCGGAGCCCTGGGAGAGGTGGTCCGGGTTCTCGCGCGCGGCGAGCTGCAGCATGGCCACCACCACGAGCGAGGTCATGAAGAAGACGCCGAAGGCGATCAGCGCGATGTCGACGCGCAGTGGATTCTGGGTGCCGCCGGAGGCCGTGATGCCGGCGATCACCCCGCCGATCAGGCCGAGCACGGCGGAGAAGACGAGCGGGCCCTTGACCGTGGTGCGCAGACCGCCGCGTGCCGGGCGGCCGGATCCGGCGCGATCGGCGGACGGGCGGGGGGACGGTGCGCTCACGGCGGGACTCCTGACGGCTGGGGGCGGCTCGGGTGGCGTGGTCCGCGGCGGCGCGGCTGCTGGCGAGACGGCGCGGTGGACCGGATCCAGTCTACGTGCTGGCGTCGGCGGGTCGACTCAGAGCCCCTTGGCGGTGCCGCGGTCGCGGCGCACCTCGTGGTGGAAGCCGAGCCCGGAGACCATCAGGAGCACCCCGATCAGGATCGCCCCGCCGCCGGCGATGCCGAGCAGGGCGTGCGGGCCGAAGCCCTGCAGGGCCGCCACGACCACGCCGCCCCCGGAGAGCAGGCCCACGAGTCCGGTCCACAGCTGGTCCCGCGCGGGGATGAACTCGCGGCGGTGGCGGGCCCACGCCACGAGCTCGGCGACGCCGCCGAGCACGAGGGCGGCGCCGGCCGCCACGCCCACCGCCGCCGGGGACCCCAGGAACAGCAGCACGATCACGCCGAGCATCCACGCGGCCGCCGCCAGGGACAGCGGGGAGCGCATGGCCACGGGCACCGGGTCGCGGCGCAGGTACTCCCACATCGCCGAACCGGAGAACGCCAGGTACAGCGCGAACATGACCTTCATCCACGTCAGGCCCGGCTCGGCGACGAACACGGTGGTCAGACCGAACGCCAGCGCCACCACGGCGCGGATCAGGATCGGCTTGAACACCACGGACGAGATCTCGAGGGGGGTCTGCACGGTAGCCACCGCCCCAGTCTAGGAGCAGTGCGGCCGCGGCCCGGCCCGCGCGTCACCGCCCGGACGCGCTCACCCGACGCCGAGCCGCATCCAGTCGTCGCGCCGGGCCCGCCAGCCGAGGGTGAGCGCCCGCATCCCCATGTAGACCCCCGCGAAGCCGAGCCAGAGCAGGCCCAGCTGCACACCGGCGTCGGGCACGGCGGCGTTCGGTCCGGGCCAGACCGCGGTCCAGCCGAACCCGCCCGTGGCGAGCTGCGCGAGCACCCAGAGCGCCGGCGCGTAGACCACGAGGTTCACGAGGCCGGCGAGGGCGAGGTAGCGGGCGTCGCCGGCGCCGATCAGCACGCCGTCCAGCACGAACACGTAGCCGGCCACCGGCTGCCCGGCGGCCAGCACCCACAGGCCCACGGTGGCGGCGGCCTGCACGGTCGGGTCCGTGGTGAACAGCCCCGGCAGCACCGGTGCCGCCAGGGCCAGCACGGCCCCGGTCACGACGCCGAAGCCCAGCCCCCAGCGCACCATCGTCCGGGTGAGGCGACGGGCGGCGTCCGGCCGGGCGGCCCCGAGCTCGGCGCCGATCAGGGCCTGCGCGGCGATCGCGAGGGCGTCGAGGGCGAACGCCAGCGTGGAGAACAGCGTGAAGACGAGCTGGTGCGCGGCGAGGGTGAGGTCGCCCGCTCCGGCAGCGGCCATGACGGTGATGAGGATGGCCGCCCGCAGGCTCGCGGTGCGCAGCAGCAGCCACGAGCCCACCTGGGCCGTGGCGCGCATGCCCGACGCACGGGGCGCCCACACCGTGCCCGAGCGGCGGAAGCGCGGGGCCAGCACGAACAGGTACGTCACGAGCATCGCCCACTGCACCACGGACGTGCCGACGGCCGAGCCGGCCACGCCCCAGCCCAGCCCGTACACCAGGGCCACGTTCAGCCCGATGTTCGCGCCGAAGCCCACACCCGCCACCACGAGCGGCGTCACGGTGTCCTGGAGGCCGCGGAGCACCCCGGTGGCCGCGAGCACGGCCAGCAGGGCCGGCAGCCCCGGCATGGAGCAGCGCAGGTAGGCGACGGCGTGGGCCTGCACCTCGCCCGTCGCGCCGAGGGCCGCCGTCAGCGCGGGGGCCGCGAGCCAGCCGAGGACGGCCAGCACCGCGCCGAGCAGCAGGCCCAGCCAGATGCCGTCGCGGCCGCGGTCCATCGCGGCGGCCGGGTTCCCCGCCCCGATCAGCCGGGCCACCGCCGGGGTGGTGGCGTAGGCCAGGAAGATCATGAGGCCGGTGAGCGTGTGCAGGATGGTGGTGCCGATCCCGACGCCGGCCAGCTGGGCCGTGCCCAGGTGCCCGATGATCGCGGTGTCGGCCAGCAGGAACAGCGGCTCCGCGATGAGCGCGCCGAACGCGGGGACCGCGAGCGCGAGGATGCGCCGCGTGAGGGCGCGCGCGTCCTGCGGGGCGGGCGCCGCCGTCGAGCCGGAGGGTCCTGCCATCTCAGCCCAGCAGGGCCAGCAGCGGGGCCAGCGCCGTGGTCGGGGCAGTGGGGCCGGGCAGCGTGTCCGGCAGCAGGGGGGCCACGAGGTAGAGCATCGCGATGGCGATGCCGTTGTTCACCATGTGCAGCAGCACCGCGTACCCGAACGAGCGGCCCATCAGGATGTAGGACACCGTGATCGCCACCGCGAGGGTCAGGTACGGGACGGTCTCCACGAGCCGGAAGTCGCCGCCGGTGCCGAGGAAGTGCAGGAGTGTGAACGCGAGCACGGAGACCACGGCGCACACCCACACGTTGATCCAGCGGGAGAGCTTGCCGATCAGCAGGTGGCGGAACAGGTACTCCTCCACGAGCGGGGCGGCCACCACGGTCATGAGGATCATGAGCACGGGCGGGGCCTGCGTGGTCATCTCCTCGAGCGCGGCCTGGTTGGCGCTGGTCTGCGCCTCCCCGATGAGGCTCAGCACGATCACGTTCACGACGATGCACGCCAGCCACGTGGCGGGCAGCAGCAACAGCTTCCACCACGTCCCCGTGCGGAACACCCGCAGCGACGTCACGAGCGGGCGCCAGGCCACGGCCAGCACGAGCACCACGAGGATCGCGTAGCTGACGATGTTCACCGTGAACCCGTCGCGGACCAGGTCGAACGCCTCGAGGTCACCGGGGACCAGGCCGAGCGACACCGCCAGCCACAGCCCCAGCCCGAGCACCATGAGCGCCACGTACACGAGCACCACGACGGCGTCGCCCCAGTGGAACCGACCCGGGGTCCAGTCCGGCGCGGGGCGGGCCGCGGGCCGGCGGCCGGGCCAGCCGGCGGGGACGCCACCGGGGGCGCCGGGGTGCCCGTGCAGGCTCGGGGCGACGGCGGCGCGGCGGGCGGACGGCCGGCCCGACGGCGGCCAGCCGGCGGGCGGACCGGCCGGCGGGCCAGAGGGAGGAACGCTCATGGCGGCCACGCTACCAACGGGGGCGGACGCGCCAGGCCGCGGGCGCCGTCGTCGGGAGCGGCTCCGTGGCCCACGCCACGCCCGCGCGCCCGCGACACGCGCGCGGTGGCGGCGGGCCGAACGCCTCGTCTACGGTGCTCCCCATGGCCTTGTTCTCCCAGCCGGTGTTCATCAACCTCCCGACGACGGACACCGAGCGGATCCGTGAGTTCTGGACGACCCTGGGCGCCACCGCGATGGACGACTACTCGGACGAGCACTCGGTGTGCATCGAGCTCACCGAGTCGACGTACGCGATGTACCTCAGCCCCGGCTACTACACCGACTTCATCGGCAACCGTGAGATCGCCGACTGCCTCACCACCAACTCCGCCCTCATGGCGCTGACCGTCGGCGACGCCGCGGCGGTGGACGCCCTGGCGGACCGGGCGATCGAGCTCGGCGCCGCCGAGGTGCCCCTGCCCGAGGACCTGCGCGAGGAGATGGCCGACTCCGGCATGCACTCCCGCGAGATCGTCGACCCGGACGGGCACCAGTGGGAGTTCGTCACCGCCTGAGCCCGCCGGCTCAGGCGCCGAGTCGCCCGGTGAGGCGCGCGTGCATCGCCGCGGAGGCCTCGTTCAGCCCCGTCACCTCGGCGTGGATCCCGTGCCGGGCGTACTTGGTCAGCACCGAGTCGAGCGCGGCCACAGTGGAGGCGTCCCACACGTGCGCGGCACTCATGTCGATCACGACGCGCGGCGGGTCGAGGGCGTACTCGAACTGCGAGTAGAGGTCGTTCGAGGACGCGAAGAACAGGGCGCCGTGCACGCGATACGTGACGGCGTCGCCGTCGTCGTGGACCTCGCGGACCACCGTGACCAGACGCGAGACGCGCTGAGCGAAGAGCACCAGCGCAGCGAGCACGCCCACACCCACGCCGATCGCGAGGTTGTGAGTGAGCACCGTGGCCGCCACGGTCACGACCATGACGGCGGTCTCCGAGCGCGGCATCGCGCGCAGGGTGGCGGGGCGCACCGAATGCCAATCGAAGGTGGCGGCGGCCACGAACATCATCACGCCCACGAGCGCGGCCATGGGGATCTGCGCCACGAAGCCGCCGAAGGCCACCACGAGCACCAGCAGGAACACGCCCGCGAGGAACGTGGAGATCCGGGTGCGGGCGCCGTTCGCCTTGACGTTCATCATGGTCTGCCCCACCACGGCGCAGCCGCCCATGCCGCCGAACAACCCCGAGACCACGTTCGCGACACCCTGCCCCCAGGACTCGCGCGTCTTGTCCGAGCGGGTGTCGGTGATGTCGTCCACGAGCTTCGCGGTGAGCAGGGACTCGAGCAACCCCACGAACGCGATGCCGACGCTGAACGGCAGGATCAACCGGAGGGTCTCCCACGTCAGCGGGACGTCCGGCAGGCCGAGCACGGGCAGCGCATCCGGCAGCGCGCCCCGGTCCCCCACGCGCGGCACGGCCAGGCCGGCGGCCATCACCAGGGCGGTGACCACGACGACGGCCACGAGCGTCGCAGGCACCGCAGTGGTGAGCCGCGGCAACAGCACCACGATCGCCAGGGCCAACGCCGTGAGCGGGTACACGAGCCACGGGACGCCGATCAGCTCGGGCAGCTGCGAGGTGAACACGAGGATGGCCAACGCGTTGACGAACCCCACCATCACCGAGCGCGGGACGAACCGCATGAGCCGGGCCACCCCGAACACGCCGAGCAGGATCTGGATGACGCCGCCGAGGATGATCGCGGCCAGGAGGTGCCCCACCCCGTACGCGTGGGACAGCGGTGCGACGACGAGCGCCACCGCCCCCGTGGCCGCGGAGATCATGGCGGGCCGGCCGCCCACGATCGCCGTGGTCACCGCCATGGTGAAGGAGGCGAACAGGCCGACGCGCGGGTCCACGCCCGCGATGATCGAGAACGCGATGGCCTCCGGGATCAGCGCGAGCGCCACCACGACGGCGGCCAGCACCTCCGTGCCCAGCAGCCGAGGGCTGCGCAGGGTGCGCAGGACGGACTGCCGCTGGAGCGGCGTGAGGGCAGGCGGGGGCGCGGCGGGTAAGGCGGGCATGCTCCCGAGGGTAGCGGTGCGCGGGCGGGGTGCCCGCCGGTGAGCGGGTCCGCCCGCCACCCCTCACGCCGTCCGCATCACCCGCACGGGGTCGCGGAACGCGGCGAACGCCGCCGGGGCGAGGCTGGCCAGCAGCGCGGTGAGGGCGGCCAGCACGGCCACCGCCGCCACGAAGTCCACCCCCAGCGTCCCGCCCTGGCCGGCGACGACGGCGTACCCGGCTCCGGAGCCCAGCACGGCGCCCAGCAGCGCAGGCACGGCGGTGCGCACGGCCACGAGCAGGATCAGGTCTCCGCGGCCGATGCCGAGGGTGCGGCGGCGGCCGAGGTCGCGGCGGCGGATGAGGACGTCGGCGAGCACCACGATGGACACGAAGAACGCGCCGGCTCCGAGGATCAGCAGCAGCAGGGAGCGTCCGAGCCCGGCGAGCTCGCCGGTGATCACCTGGTTGCCGGCGGAGAGGGCACGGGCGGTCTGGATGGAGGAGGCGCGCGGGTCGGGGTCGATCACGGCGAGCGCGGCCTCCTGCATGGCGCGGGTGCCGGCGGTGTCGGCGGCGAGGACGCGGACCTGCTGCATCACGAGGGCGTCCGGGGCGGCGGGGACGGTGAGGGCGTAGCCGTCGAGGTCCTGGAAGGGGTCCTCGGCCTGAAACGCCCCGACGACGGCCCACTGGCGGCCGTCCGTGGCCTCGATCGCTCCGGAGGGCTGGGCGAGGCCGAGCTCGGCGAGCTTGGCCTCGGGGACCACCACCTCGCCGGGGGCGGGCAGGCGGCCGCGGGTCAGCTCGATGCCACGGTCCAGGGTGCCGACCACGTTCGTCACGGCCACGCGGGCGCCGCCCCGGCCGATCCCGGTGTTCACGGCGTCCATAGGCGAGTCCCGGGCGAGGGCGGCCTCGGCGGTGTCGAGTCCGGCGAGGGTGGCCGCGGTGGCGCCGGTGAGGAAACCGGTGCCGCCGGTGTCGGTGACGGTGAGCACGCGGGCGCCGGGGCCGGAGAGCTCTGCGGCGACGGCCGCCTCGGTGGCGGCCTGCCTGCCCACGGTGGCCACGGCGGCGAAGCACATGGCGGCCACCACGAGCAGCACGAGGGCGGAGGGCACGGGAGAGGTGCGTGCGGCGGTGACGGCTTCACGCAGCAGGGTGCGCAGGTTCATGGGCGGTCCTCCCGGTTCACAGCCGCACCACCTCGTCGGCGCGGGCGACGACGGCGGGGTCGTGGGTGGCGACCACCACGGTGCGCCCCTCGGCGGCGGCATCGGCGAGGGCGTCCATGACGAGGCCGGCGTTGTCCGGGTCGAGGTTGCCCGTGGGCTCGTCCGCGAGGACGACGACGGGCGCGTTCACGAGGGCGCGGCACACGGCCACCCGCTGCGCCTGCCCGCCGGAGACCTGCCCGGGCCGGTGGTCGGCGCGGTGGGCGAGGCCGAAGCGCTCGAGCAGCGCCCGTGCCCGGTCCTCGAGCGTCTGGCGCTCCAACCCGGCGTAGAGGCCGGGCTCCACCACGGAGTCCAGGATGGGGCGGGACGGGTCCAGCTCCGAGTCCTGGAACACGAATCCCACGGAGGTGGCGCGCAGGCGGGAGCGCTCCCGGTCCGGGCGGGTGGAGGCGTCGACGTCGCCGAGGCGCACCACTCCGGAGGTGGGCGTGAGCATGAGCCCGAGCACGTACAGGAGGGTGGACTTGCCGCGCCCGGAGGGTCCGGTGAGGGCGGTGACGGCGCCCGGCGTGAACGCGTGGGTGAGGCCGTCGAACAGCTCCTCGGCGGCGCGGGTGTAGGCAAAGCGCAGGTCCTCGACGGCGAGGGCGGCGGGGACGACGGGGGCGGCGGGCGTGCCCGGGGTGGCGGGCCCCGTCATCGGGTGCCGTTCAGCACGCGCACCTGCTCGCCGGCGTCCACGCCGTCCACGACGGCGAGGCCGTCGGCGGAGCCGAGGACGGTGACGGTGCGGTCCTCCGCGGCGCCGTCCCGGACCACCGTGACCGTCGCGGCGCCGTCTGGCTGGGTGCGCAGGGCGGACACGGGGACCACGGGCCCGGAGACGGGCGGGACCACGCTGACCTGGGAGAGCAGGGAGGTGGTGGCGTCGGCGGGCAGGGTGTCGCAGTCCTCGCCGCAGACCACGCCGCCGTCCGGGGCGGTGAGGGTGATGCGGATCAGGCCCTGCTCGTCGGAGGTGGACTCGCCGGCGACGGCCTTCCATTCGTGTTCGCCGTGGGGCACGGTGACCTGGGTGCCGGCCGGGATGAGGGCGGCCTGCTCCTGGTTGACCTCGAGGGCGAAGTCCGGTTGGTCGCCGGGGCGGGCCACCACGTTCTCGCCGCCGGCGAGGGTGGTGCCGACGGCGGTGGTCTTCGCGTCCACGCTGAGGGGCGCGGGGAGGGCGTCGAGGACCACGAGCTGGCCGAGCTCCACGGTGTCCGCGGCGGGGTAGCCGCGTTCGGTGAGCCAGTCGTCCCAGGCGTCCGCGGTGGCCTCGTCCCACGTGCCGGTGGCCTCCACCTTCGCGCCGGTGGCGGCGAGCATGCGCTGGAACGCGGCGACGTCGTCGCCGGAAGTGCCCTCCCCGAGAGGGCGCCACTGGGGAAGCTCGCCCTGGAGGACGAGCACGGGCTTCTGGGCGACGGCGTACAGCACCTCCCCGGCAGCCACCTCGCCGGACTCTCCGGCCCGGGTGACGACGCCGGTCAGCGCGTTCACCGCCGCCGGCGTCTGCTCGCGCGACACGGAGACGCCGAGGGTGATGACACGGCCGAGCTCCTGCTCGGCGACGGTGACGAGGGCGCTCGCGGCCGGACGCTGCTCGGCCTGAGCCGGAGGTGTGAGCGTGACCCGGCCGGCCCAGAAGGCGAGCGCGGCGACGGCCACGAGCGCAAGGACGAGGGCGGCCCAGCGGGCGGGGCGATTCATCCGGATGACCCCCAGAAGACATCCTGCGGCGGAAGCTCCGGGCATGTCTGCGCGACCTCGGCCTGGCGTTCTGCCGACACGCCCCTCATGCTGTCCGCGAAGGGCCACCACTGGTGGCGGCCTGGAGTGTAGAACGCGGAGACGAATGCCTCTTTGGAGGGGCGCGCGGAGGTGTCGACCGTGTAGCCGTAGGCCTCGAGACACGGGATGAGGTATTGGTCCCAGTAGTCATAGACGAGGCGGAGCTGCGGATCGGTCCAGTCCTGGGTGTAGCTCGGATCCACCGGGTGCTGTGCGTAGCAGGTCACGTAGGCCGCCTCGAAAGCAGACCTCTGGGACTCAGGTGGGGTGTCGATCTGAATTCCCCCGGTCGGACCGACCGAGTTCGGCCACCCGGCCTCGGCCAGGCATGTGGACACCATGCGGTCCGACTCGAGGGACGTGGCGTACCACCCGGAGCGCTCCACCTGAGGCGGCGCGGGCATTCCCGCCCCCTGAGCGTGCCGCGCGACTTGCTCACGGTAGGCGCGCTCCTTCTCCGCCTCCGTCGTCAGGAGGGGTTCGATCCTCTCGGTGGGAACCCACTGCGAGGCGTCCCAGGTCTTCTCGGCCGTCGCGGTGGGGGGAGCGGCGACCGTGGATGAACCGCCGAGGCCCGCAGACTCCCGACCGACGCAGCCGGTGAGGGTCAGGGCGACGGCCGCCACCAGGGCGGCCGTCGCAGGAATGCGTAATGAAGTCATCGGTGCCGGCGAGTCAGTACGGGTAGTAGCAGTAGCCGTAGGTGCCCGACAGGAGGAGTCCTGCGCTGCAGTCCTGCCGACCGGAGTCCGTCAGCGCCTGCGCTGGCACCGCACCGGAGACGGCCAACGGTCCAGCGACGGCCACGCCGGCACCGACCTTAGAAATCCGCTGCTTCATACCCATGTCGCTCCTCCTTATGGTTCACGCTCATTCGTGATCTGCGTCACACTCTATGAAGGTGCTCGCCCTGTGTCCAGAGAATTCTCGGTCGGTCCACAGACGTGCCCCACCAGGGAGTCAAGAGGGTCCTGCGCGTGACGGATGCGCAATCTCAGGGGACGAATGAGCGCGGCCACACCGGCAGGGGTGGCCCGACGATCGGGTTTCGATACTCCCGTCACCGCCGCGCGCCCTAGCCCCGTACACCTCCGGCTCCGGAGAGGTGCGGGCTCGTGAAACTCACCGGCACCTGGATCGAGAAGGTCATCGGGTGGTCCCGTGTCGCAGCGACGCCAGCGGCCAGTGGCTGGGCGCCGGCGCCATCCAGCCCCGGCCTCAGCGGGCGTCCTCGCGCGCGGCGGGCGCGCCGTCGTCGTCCTGCTCCTCCGCCTGTTCCCCGCCCTGGAACTGGCTCCTGTACAGCCGGAAGTACGCGCCGCGAGCGGCCAGCAGCTGATCGTGCGAGCCCTGCTCCACGATGTCGCCGTCCTCCATCACGAGGATGACGTCCGCGTCCCGGATGGTGGAGAGGCGGTGGGCGATCACGAAGCTCGTGCGGTCCGAGCGCAGCGCCGCCATCGCGCCCTGGACCAGCACCTCGGTGCGGGTGTCCACGGAGGAGGTGGCCTCGTCCAGGATCAGGAGCGAGGGCTGGGCCAGGAACGCACGGGCGATGGTGATGAGCTGCCGCTCGCCCGCGGACACGTTGGCGGCGTCCTGCTCGATCACGGTGTCGTAGCCGTCGGGCAGGGTGTGCACGAAACGGTCCACGTAGGTGGCCTTCGCCGCCGCGACGACCTCCTCGTCCGTGGCGTCGAGTCGGCCGTAGCGGATGTTCTCCCGGATGGTCCCGCCGAAGAGCACGGCGTCCTGGAGCACCATGCCGGTGGCGGCGCGCAGCTCGCCGCGGCTGACCGTGCGGGTGTCCACGCCGTCCAGCAGGATCCGCCCGCCGTCCACCTCGTAGAACCGCATGATCAGGTTGACCAGGGTGGTCTTGCCGGCACCGGTCGGCCCGACGATCGCGACCGTCTGCCCCGGCTCCGCCACGAAGTTCAGGTCCGTGATGAGCGGCTTCTCCGGCGTGTAGGAGAAGCGCACATGCTCGAACTCCACGCGACCGCGCAGCGGGCGCGGGAGGTGGGCGACGCCGTCGGGCCCGGGGATGGCGGAGGGCGCCGTTTCCCGAACGAAAGCGCTCTCGGAGGGCGCCGTTTCCCAAACGAAAGTGCCGTCGGGGGTGCGGGCGGGGGTGCCGTCGGGGGTCTCCTCCGGCTCGTCGAGGAGCTCGAAGATGCGCTCGGCCGACGCCACGCCGGAGATCAGCATGTTGGACATGCCGGCGATCTGCCCAAGCGGCTGGTTGAACTCGCGCGAGTACTGGATGAACGCGGTCACGGCGCCGAGGGTCATCTGCCCGTTGGCCACGCGCAGGCCGCCGACCACCGCGATGCCCACGTAGCCCAGCCAGTTCACCCACTGCATGATCGGCATGATCATCCCCGAGTAGAACTGCGCCGTGAACGCGGCCTCGTACAGCTCCTCGTTGCGCTCGTCGAAGCGCGCGGCCATGTCCCGCTGACGGCCGAACACGGTCACCAGCTCGTGCCCCGTGAACGACTCCTCGATGTGCCCGTTGAGCCGGCCCGTCTCCCGCCACTGCGCGGAGAAGAGCGCCTGGGACTTCTTGCCGATCACGCCCACCACCACACCGGCCACCGGCAGGGCGATCAGGGCGATGAGCGCGAGCTGCCAGGACAGCCAGAACATCATGCCGACGATGCCGATCACGGTCAGCGCCGAGTACACGAGCGAGGCGAACGCCTGCTGGAGGGCCTGCTGGACGTTGTCCACGTCGTTGGTGGTGCGGGAGAGCAGGTCGCCACGCTGCCCGCGGTCGAAGTGGCTCAGCGGCAGCCGGTTGATCTTGGCCTCGATGTCCTCGCGCAGGCGGAACACGAGGCGCATCACGAGGTCGTTGAGCACGCGGCCCTGCAGCCACATGAACAGCTGGGCCACGAGGTACATGGCCAGCACGATCAGGATCAGCCGGCCCAGCTCGGTGAAGTCGATCCCCTCGCCCGGTGTGAACGCCATGCCGGAGAGCATCTCCGCGGCCTGGTCCTCGCCCTGGGCGCGCAGCCCGTCGATGACCTGCTCGCGGCTCAGCCCGCCGGGCATCTGCGCGGAGACCACGCCGCCGAAGATCACGTCCATCGCCCGGCCCAGGACGTGCGGGGCCCACACGTTGAGCACGACGGCGACCAGCACCATCAGCGCGACCACCACCAGGCCCAGCTTCTCCGTGCGGAACAGGCTCATGAGCCGCTTCGCGGACGGCCAGAACGCCTTGGCCTTGCGGGCCGGCCCGCCGCCCCAGTCGTCGGTGGCGCCCTGCTCCTGGATCTCGAGGATCTCCTCGTCCGTCAGGTGCTCGCTCATGCCACGTCCTCCGCGGTCAGCTGGGAGTCCACGATCTCCCGGTAGGTCTGGTTGTCCGCCAGCAGCTCGGCGTGGGTGCCGCGGCCGACCACGCGGCCCTCGTCCAGCACGATGATCTGGTCGGCGTCGGTGATGGTGGCCACCCGCTGGGCGACGACGATCCGAGTCACCCCGGCCGCCGCGCGGTCGAGCGCCGCCCGCAGCCGCGCGTCGGTGGTGACGTCCAGCGCGGAGAACGAGTCGTCGAACACGAGGATCCGCGGCTCGGCCACGAGGGCACGCGCGATGGACAGGCGCTGGCGCTGGCCACCGGAGACGTCCGTGCCGCCCTGGGAGAGGCGCGAGTCCAGACCGGAGGCCGCCGTCTCTGCCTTGCCGGTGGTGCGGGCGCGCACGAAGTCGGCGGCCTGGGCCGTCTCGAGGGCCGCCCAGATGCGCTCGTCCGAGGCGTCCGGGGCCCCGAACTGCATGTTTTCCCGCACGGTGCCCGAGAACAGGTACGGCTTCTGCGGCACGAGGGCCACGGCCTCGGTCAGCTCGGCCCGGGCCAGGTCGGTCACCGGCACACCGTCCACGAGCACCTCGCCGGACGTCGCGTCGTACAGCCGCGGCAGCAGGCTGATCAGCGTGGACTTGCCGGAGCCGGTCGAGCCGATGATCGCCGTCGTGGTGCCGGGGGCGACGGCGAAGCTGACGTCGTCGAGCACCGGCGCCTCGGCGCCGGGGTACTGGAAGGTGACGTGGCGCAGCTCCACGGCGCCGTCGCGACGCGCGGGGGTCACCGGGCGGACCGGCTCAGCGAGCGTGGGGACGGTGTCCAGGACCTCGCCGATGCGGCGGGCGGAGATCACGGCGCGCGGGAGCATCATCATCATGAAGGTGCCCATCATCACCGCCATGAGGATCTGCAGCAGGTACTGCATGAACGCGGTGAGCGCGCCGACCTGCACGAGCCCCGCGTCCACGCGCTCGCCGCCGAACCACAGGACGGCGGCGGTGGCGAGGTGGAGGATCATCGTGATGACCGGGCCGAGCAGCACGAACAGCCGGCCGATCCGCACGGACGTCTCCGTCAGGGCGGCGTTGGCGTCCGTGAACCGGCGTGTCTCGTGGCGCTCGCGCACGAACGCGCGGACCACGCGGATGCCCTGGATCTGCTCGCGCATCACGCCGTTGACGTCGTCGATGTTGTCCTGCATCCGCTGGAACAGCGGCATGAGACGGGCGACGATCCACGCCACGATCACCAGCAGCACCGGCACGGAGACCCACACGAGCCAGGACAGGCCCGGGTCCTCGCGGATGGCCATGATGATGCCGCCGACCGCCATGATCGGCACGGCCACCATGAAGTTCAGGGCCATGAGGGTGAGCATCTGGACCTGGTTGACGTCGTTGGTGCCGCGCGTGATGAGGGTCGCGGCGCCGAAGCGGCCGAGCTCCTCCGCGGAGAACGCGTCCACGCGGGTGTAGACGGCGCGGCGCAGGTCCCGGCCGACGCCCATCGAGGCCTTCGCCCCGAACCACACGGCGGCGATCGCGGCGACCACCTGCACCAGCGCGACGCCGAGCATCACGAGGCCGATGTCCCAGATGCGGGCGGTGTCACCGCGGGCTACGCCCTCGTCGATGATGCGGGCGTTGAGGCTGGGCAGGTACAGCATGGCCAGCGTGCTGAGCAGCTGCAGCACGACGACGGCCGCGACGGCGCCGCGATAGCGCCGGCCGTGACGGCGGAGCAGGGTCCAGAGCATGGGGCTCCCAGGGAGTCGGGATGGGCGCGCGGCCGCGTGGGCTGCAGTGAGGTGGGCCGAAGGGGGCCGGGCTCATTGTGCCCCAGCCGCGGGAGGGCGCGGGCAGCAGCCGTCGTCGAGGGAGCGCCGGTCCCTCAGCCGGTGGGCGGGATCGTGCTCATCTCGGGCCCCTCGACGGTGAACCCGGCGCCGCACGTCGTCGTCGGACGCCCCGGGCGCACCCCGGACGACCGGCTGCCGAACCACCTGCTGGCGGACCCGCACGAGGACTGAGCGACGCCAGACGGGGGCGTGAGCCAGACGTTTCTGCTGCGGATCGGGCGTCAGAACCGCAGAAACGTCTGGCTCAGCGCCCGGGCCCCTCAGAGCAGGGGACGCAGCGGGACCAGGAGGACCTCGACCACGCGGGCGAGGCGGTGACGGTCCTTCCAGCGCGGGGTGTCGATCCGGACGGCCCGCTGGGCGTCGAGAGCGAAGATCTCCTCCATCCGGGCGGCGAAGTCGCGGTCCACGACCACCACGTTGGACTCGTAGTTGAAGCCCAGGGAGAGGCGGTCGACGTTGGCCGAGCCCACGGTGGACCAGATGCCGTCCACGGTGGCGGTCTTCGCGTGGATCATGCTGGCCCTGTACAGCAGGATCGTGATGCCGGCCTCGAGCATCTTCCCGAAGAAGCCGCGCGAGGCCCAGTCCGCCACGATGTGGTTGGAGTCCTCCGGCACCATCACCTGCACGTCCACCCCCCGCCGGGCCGCGTGCAGCAGCGCCTCGAGGACCTGCTGGTCCGGGATGAAGTACGGCGTGTTGATGAGGATGCGGTGCTGCGCCCGCTGGATGGCGTCGAGGTAGCTCAGCCGGATCGGGTAGACCAGCAGCGGCGGTTGGTTCGCGGCCACGGTGATGCGCGGGTCCCACGTGTCCGGGGGGCGCCAGGACATCTGCTCGCCCGCACGGTGGTGCGCGTTCCACTTGATGGAGATCGACTGGTCCAGCCCCCACACCGCCGGGCCGCGCTCGCGCACGTGAGTGTCCCGCCAAAAGCGGGCGTAGTCGTCGCCGATGTTGAAGCCGCCTGCGAAGCTGACCTCGTCGTCCACCACCATGATCTTCGAGTGGTTGAACCCGCTGTGTCGGACCACGCCTCGCCAGATCGGGCGGGCGAAGGCCGGCAGCCGGAACACGTGGATGCGCGGGTCCAGCTGACGGTAGAAGCGGGGCGGGACCACGAGGTTCCCGAACCCGTCATAGGAGACGTAGACCTCCACGCCGCGCGCGGCCGCCCGGTTGAAGGCGTCCATGAACCGCTGGCCCGTGGGGTCGCTCTTCCAGATGTAGGTCTCGAACTTGATGATCCGCTGCGCTCCGTCGATCGCGGCGATCATCTCCTTGTAGAGGTCCTCACCCGAGGTGAAGATGCGCAGCTCGGAGCCCTCCACGTGGGCGTCGAACACGCCGGGGTTCGGCGCGGGTCGGCGCACTCGGCCGCCGCGCTTGACCATGTCCACGCCGGTGAGCCCGGCGGCGACCGTCAGCGGCAGTCCCACGAGACCGACGCCCGCGGCCACGGCCGCTCCCCGGAGGAGACGACGGACCGGCAGGCGGGACAGGGACGGCAGGGACGGTCGACGCATTCGCTCAGTCTACTCAGGGCCCCGTCAGCGCGGATCGGTCGAGCGGCGCATCTCGGTCCAGGCCGCGCTCACCTCGGAGCGCATGCGCACGAGTTCGATCGCCGTCTCCTGCAGCCTCCGGGCGCTCTCGCTCTCGGGGATGTACTGCCGCACCCGCTGGGCCTGGTCCTCCGCGGAGACGTCCACCATGACGGCGATCGAGTGCGCCACCAGGCGGGACTCCGCCCCGGTGCGTCGGCTCGCGTAGACGCGCAGCGCCACATGCATGGACCGCTCCGTGGTGTTCACCAGGAGGGCCTCCACGCGCACGAGGTCGCCCACGTGGATGTTCCGCACGAAGCGCACACCGCCGCCGAACACCGCGACCACGGATTCATGTCCGGTCCAGCGGGCGGCGCAGACGGCGGCCGCCTCGTCCACCCAGCGCAGGATCGCGCCCGCGTTGATGGTGCCGCCCACGGTGGCCTCCGCGTTGGGGGCCAGGAACGCGAGGGTGCTCATCTCCTCGGGGGCCTCCCCGGGCGCGGGGAACGGCAGTCGGGCCATGCCGCGCTCGACGGCGCGGCGGGCCACGGTGGAGCGGCGGGCCTGTTCGTCGCGCTCGATCTGGCCGGGGGTCGAGGGCTCCCAGACCGGCACGGTCACGGGCACCCCGCCCTCCTCCGCGGCGTAGACCACGAGGGACGAGGTGGCGACCACGGGGTCGCCGTCGTCGTCGCGGATCTCCGGCAGCAGCAGGCGGGTCTGGACGTGCACCTCGGCGCCGTCCGTGTGGACCACGCGCGCCTGCACCACGGCACGGCGGTCCACCGGCACGGGGTGCCGGAACTGGGTGTGCCCCATGTAGCGGGCACGCACGAACGTCCCGGCCCAACTCGCCGCGACGGCGTAGCCGGCCTTCTCGATCCAGGAGATGACGGTGCCGGCGTCCACCAGGCCGGTGGGATGATCGAAGCTGTCCGCCCGGAATTCGAGGGCGAGGGCTCCGGGGGGTCTCATGCCGTCGAACGTATCACCCGAGTCCGGGCCCTGTGCGGCCGGTCACGCCCCGTCCAGGAGTCTGCGGGGAACCTCCCGGCCGCGCCCCAGGCGGGTCCGCGCACGGGGGACAATGGACCCATGACCGCCTTCGACCGTCTCCCCCTGCCCGCGGAGCCCCAGACTCCGCACGACCGCCTGCGCCGCCGCACCGAGGCCGCCGTCGCCGAGCGCGGGGAGGCCGCCGTCGCCGGGCTGGCGGTGCGCCTGATGACCGGCGCGGCCACTCCCGATGACGTCACCTCGGGCGCCGCCCGCGCCCTCACCGGCGACGACGGCGACCTCAGCCCCGCCGCGACCGGCGCCCTGGCCCTGATGCACGCGTGGCACCGCAGCGCGCTGCCCGCCCTGACCGGGGCGCTCACCGCCCCCGAGGCGGACGTCCGCTCGGCGGCCCACCTCGTGCTCGCCTCCCGCGCCGGCTCGCTGCGCCGCGATGCCGCCGTCGACCGCACCCTCGTGGACGCGGTGCGGGCCGGCTGTGCCGACCCGGACCCGGAGGTCCGCGCGTCGGCCGCGTCCGCACTGGGTGCCCTCGCCCGCCCCGAGGACCTCGAGTCCGCCCTGCCCGTGCTCACCGGCATGGTGATGGACGTGGACGCGGACCTGGCCGCGGCCGCCGAGCTGGCCCTCGAGCAGCTCGCGATCCGCCTGGACCGGCCCGGCCTGCGGGTCAGCCTCGAGGGCTGAGGCGACGCCCGTGCAGTGCCCCCACTTCGATGTCGGCGAGTGCCGTTCCTGCCCGCTGATGGGCGTGCCGTACGCCCGGCAGCTCGCGGACAAGCAGGCCGCGGTCCTGGCCGCGCTGGCGGACGCGCTCGATGCGGACACGGTCGTGGCTGAGCCGTTCGCCTCCGCGGAGGCGGGGTTCCGGAACAAGGCGAAGCTCGTGGTGACGGGGTCGGCGGCGGCGCCGCGGCTGGGCATCCTGGACCCGCGCCAGCACCCCCGCCATCACGACGGCGCCGGCGTGGACCTGCGCGACTGCGGCCTGTACGAGGCCGGCATGGAAGGCGTGTTCGACGCGTGCGCGGCGGCGGTGACGGCGGCCGGGCTGGAGCCCTACGACGTCGCCGCCCGCACGGGCGAGCTGAAGAACGTGATCGTGACGCTCTCCCCCGACCGGGAGGCGATGGTCCGGTTCGTGCTGCGCTCCGCCGACCGGCTGGACGCGCTGCGCGCGGCGGTGCCGGGGCTGCTGGACGACCTCGCGGCGCGCGGGACACCCGCCGCCGTGGTGAGCGCGAACCTGCTGCCGGAGCACGTGGCCCTGCCCGAGGGCGACGAGGAGATCGTGCTCGCCGGCGGGCCGACGCTCACCATGCGGCTCAACAGGGTGGGCCTGCGGCTGCGCCCGCAGGGGTTCTTCCAGACGAACACCGCGGTGACCGAGGGGCTGTACGCGACGGCGGCGGCGTGGGTCGCCGAGGCCGGCCTGCCGGCGTCGGCGTGGGACCTGTACTGCGGGGTGGGCGGGTTCGCGTTCCACCTGGCCCGGGCCGGCGTGCGCGACGTGTGGGGCATGGAGTCCTCCGCCGAGGCGGTGGCCGCGGCCCGGGAGACGGCCGCGGAGCTCGGCCTGGCCGACCGGGCGCGCTTCTCCGCCGGCGACGCCACCTCCGCGCTTTCGTTCGAGAAACGGCGGGCTCCGGAGGCGCTTTCGTTCAAGAAACGGCGGCCCCGCCCGGACGCCGTCGTCGTGAATCCGCCCCGGCGGGGCATCGGCGCCGAGCTGGCGGACGCGCTGGAGGACTCGGGTGTGCCCACCGTCCTGTACTCCAGCTGCAACCCGGCGACGCTCGCGCAGGACCTGGCCCGGATGCCGAGCTATCGGGTGGCGCGGGTGCAGGTGTTCGACATGTTCCCCCAGACCCGGCACGCGGAGGTGCTCACGCTGCTGACCCGGCGGTGACGGAAGCCGGGGCGCGTCACCGCGGGCTCCCCGCCCGACGGTTCCGCTTCTTCAACTCGACGAAGACCTGCAGCAGCGTCAGAGCCGACGGCGCGAGCGCGGGTTGCGTGAGCACGAGCGGTTGCGCACGGGTCAACCCGCCACCCTGCAACGGCCGTCCCGAGTCCCACCGGTTGGCCTTGCGCAGACCACCCTCGTTCCACAGCCGCTCGTCCACCTTGAGCGCCACCTTCATCGTGTGCTCCGACTCTGGCGCCACAGCACGGACTTCCTTCACGTCCGCCCAGTCCACGGACCAGTCCCGCGTCCACACCCGTCGCTCATCGAACGTGACATGCCGAGGCCGGAACAGACCCATCGTCGCGGCGGGAAGCACCGCCAACGCCAGCGCCAACCCGATGAACGACGCCACACGCCACACCCCGAACCCGGCCGAGACATCCTCCGGCGGCCGGAAGATCACCCACACGAACACCGCGATGCACACCACGACGATCAGCCACAGGAGCAACCACCGCGCCGGACGCACCCGCGCCTGCACCGGCAGACTCGCCAGGATCTCCTCCCGCGTCGCCTTCTTCCGCAACCGCGTCGGCTTCGCATCCATCACTTGCTCATCATCCAGTTCATGAGCCCTTCGCCCCCCGGCCATCTCCGCCGAGTGTGTCCTGCTCGTTCCCGGGCCACGCTTCCGGCGCGCGGGGGCACACGTCCGCCCCGTCGGCACGACCCTATTCCCGGAACCCACCGCGCCGCAGCGACATCACCGCAGCTGAGAACCGCTGTGATGTCGCTGCGGTGCGGTCGGCCGGAACGACGGCGCGCTCGCTGCGGTGAACATCGCCGCGGCACTCCCCGTGCGGCCCCACTTCCCCGCCCGTAGGCTGGTTCCCATGTCGCAGACGCTCACCCCCGCCGCTCCGCAGGACCTGAACGCCCGCCGTCACCGGCTCCGCCGCTACCGCGCCGTCATCTTCGACATGGACGGGGTCATCACGGACACCGCCGGCGTGCACGCGCAGGCGTGGAAGGAGCTCTTCGACGGGGCGCTGCCCGCCGTGGGCGCGCTGCCCGCCAACGCCGCCGTCGTCGCCGCGGACCCGGACGTGCTGCGTCCCTTCGACGCCGCCGCCGACTACCTGCACCACGTGGACGGACGCCCCCGCGAGGACGGGGTCCGCACGTTCTTCGCCTCCCGCGGCCTGCACGTCCCGGAGGCCGACGCCCCCGAGGCGGACGCGGCCCCGGAGCTGACGGTCCTCGCCCTCGCCGAGCGCAAGCAGGGCTACTTCGAGCAGGTCCTCGAACGCGACGGCGTCCGCGTGTTCCCGGAGGCCCAGGACCTGCTCGAGCGGCTGCGGGCCAAGGGCGTGCCGGTCGCACTGGTCACCAGCTCCAAGAACTCCCGCGCCGTGCTCACGGCCGGCGGCGTGCTGGACTTCTTCCCCGTGATCGTGGACGGGAACACCGCCCTCGAGCGCGGGCTGCCGGGCAAGCCGGACCCGGCGATGTTCTGGGAGGCCGCCCGGGAGCTGGGCGTCGACGTCGCGGACGCGATGGTCCTCGAGGACGCCGTCTCCGGTGTGAAGGCCGCCGCGGACGGCCGCTTCGGCCTCGTGATCGGCGTGGACCGCGAGCCCGATCTCGGCAAGGGCCGGCTCAAGGAGGCCGGCGCCCACCTGGTGGTCCAGGACTACGGGACCCTGCATCTGGAGGACCGCACCACCACCCCGTTCGACCCCGCGTGGGTGCTGCGCTGGGACCGCTTCGACCCGGCCTCCGAGGGCACACGCGAGGTGCTGTGCACCCTGGCCAACGGGTACTGGGGCACCCGCGGCGCTGTGCCCGGCACGCGCATCTCCTCCGTCCACTACCCCGGCACCTACATGGCCGGGGTGTTCAACCGGCTGACCTCGATGGTCCAGGGCCGGGTCGTGGAGACCGAGCACATGGTCAACATCCAGGACTGGACCCCGCTCGTGGTGACCCCGCGCCACGGCCGCCCGCTGCTGCCGGGCGAGGAGAACCTCGTGGAGTACGGCCAGGAGATGGACCTGCGCCGCGGCGTGCTCTCCCGCACCATGACCTTCGAGGACGAGCAGGGCCGGCGCACCACGGTCCACACCCGGCAGTTCACCTCGCTGGCCAACCGGCACCTCGCCGCGATCGAGCTGACCGTGGTGGCGGAGAACTGGTCCGGGGACCTCACGGTGCGCTCGAAGATCGAGGGCCGCGTGGCCAACCTCAACGTCTCCGACGACCGCACCCTCGCCAACCAGCACCTCGAGCCGGTCCAGGCCCGGGAGATCGACGGCGAGACCGTCCTGCTCGAGACCGCCACCAACCAGTCCGGCATCCACGTGGCCGTGGCCACCCGCACCCGCCAGGTGGCGCCGGTGGGCCACCACGAGCCCATCCGCCGCCCCGTGGACGGCTCGGACCTGGTGGTCGGCCAGGACATCCTCCTCCACGTGGACGAGGGCGTGCCGCTCGTGCTGGAGAAGATCGCCGCCGTCGCCACGAGCCACGACCACGCCAACGCCTCCGTGTGGGAGTCGGCGGTGAAGGACGTCCAGCGCGCCCAGAACTTCCGCAACCTGCTGACCCTGCACGAGCAGCGCTGGGGCACCAACTGGGACCGGTTCTCCGTGCGCATCGACCTGGCCGAGCCGTACCGGCATCAGCGCCGCTCCACGGCGGCGGAGGCCGGCGGCGAATACGCGCCGCCCGTCGTCGACGCCGGCCACTCGGCCCCGGTGGGGTCCGCGGTCCCGATGGGCAAGGACGGCGCGTCGCTGCGCCAGCAGCTCGCCCTGAACCTGCACACGTTCCACGTGCTCCAGACGGCCTACGGCCGCCGCCGGGACCTGGACGCCTCCGTGGGGGCACGCGGCCTGCACGGCGAGGGCTACCGCGGCCACATCTTCTGGGACGAGATCTACGTCTACCCGATGCTCACGCTGCGCCGCCCCGAGATCACCCGGGGCCTGCTGATGTACCGCTACCGGCGTCTCAACGAGGCCCGCGCCAACGCCCAGGCCGAGGGCTGGGCCGGTGCCATGTACCCGTGGCAGTCCGGGGCGGACGGCTCCGAGGAGACGCCCACCGAGCTGTGGAACCCGCGCTCGCGCATGTGGATGCCGGACAACTCCCACAACCAGCGGCACGTCTCCCTGGACATCGCCTACTCGGTGCTGCGGTACATCGAGATCACGAAGGACACGTCCTTCATCTCGGACTACGGCGCGGAGATGCTCGTGGAGATCTCCCGGTTCTTCATGTCCATGACCCTGCACAACGCCGTCACGGACCGCTACGAGATCCACGGCGTCATGGGCCCGGACGAGTTCCACGACGGCTATCCCGAGACCCCCGGCTCCGGCCTGCGCAACAACGCGTACACGAACGTGCTGACCTCGTGGGTGCTCGCGGAGACCGCCCGCCTGGTCCGCTGGCTGGACACGATCGACGACGGCCTGCCCGAGCTCATGGAGATCTCCGAGGAGGAGATCGAGCGCTGGGAGGAGGTCAGCACCCGCCTGACCGTGCCGTTCTTCGAGGAGGGCGAGGAGGCCGGCATCCTCGCCCAGTTCGAGGGCTACCAGGACCTGCTCGAGTTCGACTGGGAGGCCTACCGCGCCAAGTACGGGAACATCGGCCGCATGGACCTGATCCTGCAGGCCGAGGGCGACGCCACCAACCGGTACAAGCTCTCCAAGCAGGCCGACACCCTCATGCTCGGCTACCTGTTCTCCTCCGAGGAGCTGGACCGGATCCTGCGCCGCATGGGCTACGAGCTGCCGCAGGAGGCGTTCGAGCGGATGGTCACGTACTACGAGGCCCGCTCGACGCACGGTTCCACGCTCTCCCGCCTGGTGCACGCGTGGGTGGCGGCCCGCACGGACCCGGACCGCTCGTGGGACCTGTTCACGGAGGCCCTCGAGTCGGACCTCTCGGACACGCAGGGCGGCACCACCAAGGAGGGCATCCACCTGGGCCTGATGGCGGGCACCGTGGACACGGTGATCCGCTGCTACGCGGGCCTCGAGACGCGCGACGACGTCGTCCGGCTGCACCCCCGCATGCCCGCCCAGCTGCCCGGCGCCCGGTTCACCATCCGGTTCCGCCAGCAGCCCGTGGTCATCCAGATGACCCAGCGGGAGGTGACGGTGGCCGCGGGCGAGGGCATGTGGCACGACGTGCCGATGATCATCGCCGGCCGCGAGCACACCCTGTCCCCCGGCGAGAAGCTGACGGTCCCGCTGGGCTGAGGGCCGCCGTCGTCGGCCACCCCACCCCGTCCCTTTGGGGGCGAAAGTGGGCGGTATCCCGCGCGGATACCGCCCACTTTCGCCCCCGGACGCGGGAGGACGCGGGAGGACGCGGCTGCCGCCCCGGCTTAGCGCAGCGGCAGCTCGGCGCGGACCACCCAGCAGCCGCCCAGCGGGCCGGCCGTGAGGGTGCCGCCGAACACGGCCACGCGCTCGCGCATGCCGGCCAGGCCGAAGCCGCTGGCCATCGCGACCACCACGCGGTCGCGGCGGGGCTCGCCCTCGTCCATGGGGCTGGCGATGCACAGCACGAGGCGGTCCGCGCCCTCGAGCTGCGAGGTCAGGCGCACCGTGCCGCGGCGCGGGGCGTGCTTGAGGATGTTCGTCACCGACTCCTGCACCACACGCAGCACGGTCAGCTCCAGGGAGCGCGGCAGCTCGTCCAGCTCGGTCAGCGAGCGCTCGACCGCGAACCCGGCCGCGTGCAGCTGGGCCTCGAACTCGTCGAGGCGGGCCGGCAGGTCCACGACGGCGTCCCCCTCCGCCGTCTGCGCGTTGCGGGAGGAGCCGCGCAGCGCGGTGAGCATGCGGCGCAGGTCCACGAGGGACTGCCGGGCGGCCTCCTCGATGGCCTTCTCCGCGGCGGCCCGTTTGTCCGGGTCCCTCTGGGTGGGCAGCATGGCGGCCTGCATCGAGATCACGGTGAGCCCGTGCGCGACGACGTCGTGCAGCTCCGCCGCGATCCGCTGCCGCTCCGCCTCCGCGGCGCAGGCGGCGGCCTCCTCGGCCCGGCGCAGGGCCGCCTCGCGGTCCCGGGCCCGATGCCGGGATCGGCGGATCATGAAGGCCGGCACCGCCACGCACAGCGCGACGATGAGCGTGATGACCATGACGCCCTTGAGGCTGTCCTCGTCCGCCCACGTGCCGTCGGTGAGGACCTCGCCCGCGACGGTGAGCAGGATGAGGGCGCCCAGGGCGAACCAGACGAACACCCGGTGCGAGTACCGCGTCACCATGGCCGCGCCCAGGACGACCCCGCCACTGAACGCCTGCGGGGTGAGGTGCGCGTGGTCCGCCTCCACGAGGCCCACCAGACCGAACGTGCTCCCGAGCAGCACGAACACCGCCGCGAGGGTGGGCTGCCACCCGAACAGCAGCGTGACCAGCACGCTCGCCAAGAACAGGACCCAGCGCAGGAGCGGCTCCCGCCCCTCACCCGTCAGCCCGCCGTCCTCCTCGAGGATGCCCGCGAGTTCGGGGTCAGCGCTCAGCCCGGCGGCCACCGTGGGCCCCAGCACCAGGGTGAGGATCTCCCCCAGCACCATGAGCCCGACGATCACGTAGAGGACGATCCGCATGTGCCGGGAGACGGGTTCCGTGCGCAGGATCGCGGGCAGGCGGGAGTCCAGGGGAGACTCGGCGGGCGGGCGCGACGTCGCCGTCGTCGTCCGAGCCGGGGCGGGCGCCGCGATGCTCATCCGATGTCCACGAGGCCCGCGCGGGCGGCGCGGATGAGGATCTGCACGCGGTCACGGACCTGCCACTTGTCCAGGACCTTGCCGATGTGGGACTTCACCGTGGCCTCCGCGAGGAACAGGGCGCCGGCGATCTCCGCGTTGGAGGCGCCCTTGGCGAGCTCGCGGACCACGTCCAGCTCGCGCTCGGTGAGGCGCTCGTGCGGGGCGAGGGGCTCGGCCGGGCAGGGGTCGGCGTGCTCGGGGGCCGCGGTGACGGCCTCCACCAGGTCCGCGGCCACGCGGGCGGAGAACACGGCGTCCCCGGCGTGGACGCGGCGGATGGCGTCCACGACCTCGGCCGGCGGTGCGTCCTTCACGAGGTAGCCTGCGGCGCCGGCGCGCAGGGCGGGCACGAGGTACTGCTCGGAGGAGAAGGTGGTGATCGCCAGGACGCGCACGCCCGGGGCCTCGGCGGAGATGCGCGCGGTGGCCTCGACGCCGTCCATGCGGGGCATCTGCATGTCCATCAGCACGACGTCGGGGGCCAGCGTGCGGGCCGCCTCGAGGGCCTGGACCCCGTCCTCGGCGGAGCCGACCACCTCGAGGTCCTCGGCCTGGGCCACGAAGTGCTCGAGGGCGGTGCGCATCAACGCCTGGTCGTCGGCCACGACTACTCGGATCATGGCGTCCAGCCTAGGCGGCGCACAGGCCGCCGCGCGTCCGCCGAAGGTCGACGTCGGCCCCCGCCTCGGGGCGGACCGGGCCGGCTCCCGCGCCCGGCCGGCCACCGCAGTCCCGGCGCCTCCGTGGGCAGAACCCACAACCCCGTCGCCTCCGTGGGCAGAACCCACAACCCCGTCGCCTCCGTGGGCAGAAGAGAGGGCACTTCTGCCCACGGAACGCTCTGGCCTGCCGCTTCCGCCCACGGAACCGGGCCGCCCCACCCGGGCCCCGCTCCACCCCCCGCGCGTCACCGCGGCAGCAGGAACCAGCCCATCACGGCCATGCCGAGGATCCCGGCGAGCATGGCCGGCAGCAGCACCACGAACAGGTTCCGCCGCGTCACGGTCCAGCCGGGCATCTGCGGCGACTGCGCCCCCGCGGCCATGCCGTGGGCCACCTGGATGCGAGCGGGCCCGGCGACGATGCCCCAGCCGGCCGCCGCGTTGTGCAGGCCGTTGGACCAGGGCGGGGGGACGCCCAGCGCGGCACCCGTGTCCATCTGCAGGGGGCCGATCAGGGCCATGGCCCCGGTGTTCGAGGCCGTGATGAAGCCGGCGAACGCGCCGAGGAACGGCATCGCCACCAGGTAGGACTCCCCCATCCCGCTGAGCGCACCCGCGAGCGCCTGCGAGACCCCGCCGGCGGAGAGGATGAGCCCGAACGCCACGTAGAGCGCGTTGGGGATGGCGGTGCCCACCCACAGCTTCCCGGCCTCGCGGGGGACGCGGCGGCGGGCAGCGTCATCGAGGCGGAGCAGCTGCACGCCCACGCCCACCGCCACGAACGCCCACAGCGCCGGCGTCCCCACCAGGGCCGCCGCCCCCTCGAGTCCGAGGGCGCCCTTCACGGTGGTGCCCAGCACGGTACCGGCCATGAGGGTCAGATACGGCACCACGTCCCGCCCCGGCCCGGGCAGCAGCCGGCCGCCGCGGATCACGAGCAGCCAGGCCACGGTGAGCACGAACGTGGCGACGGCGCCCGCCGGCGCGGTGCCGACCACGAGGTTCGCCCCCAGGATCAGCGCCCACTGGGCGACCCCGGAGAGCACGGCGATGCCGAGCCAGGGCAGCGTGGGGGCCGGGCCGGCGTCGACTCGCATGCCGCGCGCCCCGCGCAGCAGCAGCACCGTGGCCACGCCCGCCACCAGGCAGGCCGGCAGGTTGAACACCGCGGCGGTGACCCCGATCTCCCGGAAGTCCAGGCCGAACAGGCGCGCGCCCATGAGCGTGCCCGGCGCCATGGACCCCCACGGCCCGATGGTGAGCGCGAGGACGGAGATCAGCGCGGACCGGAACGCCGTGTAGCCCAGGCCCACCAGCAGCGGAACGCCCACGATCAGGGAGACGCCGAACCCGGTTACCGTCTCGAGGAACGGGATGACGCCGTGCACCATGAGCAGCGCGGTCGCGATCGTGGGGCCGTTGCCCGCCGACAGCCACGCGGCCAGGCGCTCGTGTCCGCCCGAGTACTCCATGACGCGGGACAGGGTGATGCCGCCGGCGATGATCGCCAGGATCTCGAGCAGCGTGGGCACGCCGGCGCCGATCGCGCCGCCCAGGTCGCCCGGGGCCACGCCGAAGACCGTGAGGGCCAGCAGCACGGCCACGGCCGTCCCGGCGGCCGGGGCCACCCACGCGGGCAGCCGGGTGAGCAGCAGCACGAGGGTGAGCAGGATGGGTGAGAGCGCCAGCAACACCTCCACGGCGCACCCCCTCTCCTCGTGTACTGCGCCCCACTGTAGGCGCGGGGTGGGGCCGACACCCCTCCCCTTACTCTGGGGGTCATGACGCAGCCATCCCACCCCGACGACGTCACCCGCGCCCGCCTGATCCCGCCCGTGCCCGTGGCGGTGGCCCCGATGGCCGGCGGCCCCTCGACCCCGGAGCTGGTCGCCGCCGTCGTCGGCGCAGGCGGCGGCGGGTTCCTCGCCGGCGGCATGCGGACGGCCGCGCAGATGCGCGCGCAGGTGGACGCGCTGCGCGCGCTGCTGGGCGCGGAGGGGCCGGACCGCTGGGGCGTGAACCTGTTCGTGCCGGACGCGGTGAACACGGCCATCCCGGACGCGGCGCGCACGGAGGCGGCACGGTCGGCGCGGACGGCGGCCGTCGCCGCGTACCGGGCGGGCCTGACGGCCGACGGCGCCGCCGGCCTGCCCACCGCCGCGGACGTCGTCCCGGACCCGGACGCCGAACGGGCCGACTTCGACGCCCTGCTCACCGCCGCCGAGGAGCAGGCGTGGCCGCTGGTCTCCTTCACGTTCGGCCTGCCGGCCGCCGACGTGTTCGCCCGGCTGGCCGCCGCGGGTATCCCGGCCGGAGCCACCGTGACGGACGCGACCGAGGCGCGGGCCGCCCTCGACCACGGGGCCGCGTTCCTCGTGGTGCAGGGCCACCGCGCCGGCGGGCACCGGGGCACGTCGGACCCGGCCGCGGAGCCGACCCGCGCCGAGCTGCCGACGGTGCTGGCGGCGGTGCGCGACGTCGTCGGGACGGGGGCCGCGAGCGCCATGCCCGTGGTGGCCGCGGGCGGCGTGGGCACCGCCGAGGACGTGCGCGCCCTGCTCACCGCCGGCGCGGACGCCGTCGCGGCCGGCACCGCGTTCCTCCTCACCCCGGAGGCGGGCACCTCGGCGGCGCACCGGGCCGCCGTCGCGGCGTGTGCGGCCGGGACACGCTTCTCCGCCGACGACGGCCGGGCCCGCACCGCCCTGACCCGCGCCTACACGGGGCGGTGGGCGCGGTCGCTGGCCACCGCGTTCATGGCGGAGCACCCGGACGCCCCCGCCGCGTACCCCGAGGTCAACGTCCTGACGAAGGGGCTGCGCGCCGCCGCCGCGGCCGTCGGCGACCTCGAACGCGTCCACCTGTGGGCCGGCACCGAGGCGCACCGGGTCCGTGAGGCGCCGGCCGCCGACGTCCTCGCCTCCCTCACGCCCTGAGGACCGCCCCGGATCATCCCGCGGGCTGACGCCGGCCCCTCCGCCTGCGGCCTAGGTGTAGGAGGGCATGACGTTGTTGACACGCACCGGGGCCAACGAGGCCGGTGGAGCATCTCCGCAGGAGGTATGCGGCCGATGGTAGTTGTAGTGATTCACCCACACCTGAAGGGCCTCACGCCGAGCCCGCTCTGAGGTGTAGGGGCGGGCGTAGAGGACCTCATCGACCATCAGCCGGTTGTAACGTTCGACCTTCCCGTTGTGACGCGGGGTGTAGGGGCGGATCCGGTGATGCCGGCCCCCGAGCGAGACCACCTTCCGGGTGAAGTCCACGGCCCGGTAGTTGTTGCCGTTGTCCGTGATCACCCGGTCCACGGTGATGCCGTGGGCGGCGAAGAACGCCCTCGCCCGGCAGAAGAACCCGATCGTGGTCACCGCCTTCTCGTCCTCCAACGCCTCGGTGTACGCCAGGCGGGTGTACCCGTCGATCGCCGAGTGCAGGTAGGTGTAGCCGACCCGCTGGCCAGACCCCCGCTTGGAAGCACGCCCTGCCTCACTGTCTCTTCCGTGGGCGCGCCAGCCTCCCCCTTCAGGGATGCGCCCGATTTTCTTCACGTCCAGGTGCACCATGTGCCCCGGGCCGCGGGCGGTGATCTTCTGGGGTCGTTGGCGGAGGTCTTCTCCGGCTGGGGTCAGGTCCCGTAGGCGGGAGATCCCGAGTCGGTGCAGCCACCTCCCCACGGTGCGCAGGCACACCTGGTGGCCTTCGGAGGCGAGGTGGTGATGGATGCGCCGGGCGGACCACTTCTCGGCCCGGCGCAGGGCCTCCAGCTCGGCCACGATCGCGGGGTCGAGCCGGGCAGGTGAGCGATGGGGCCGGCTCGACCGGTCTTGCAGTCCTGCCTCGCCTTCGGCACGGTAGCGGGCGACCCAGGTGGCCACCGTGGGCCGACTGACGCGGAACTCCGCGGCCACGTGGGACTGCGGGATCCCGTCGTTCAGGTGGCGGTGGACCATGCGCAGCCGGCCGGTGGGGGTCAGAGGTGCGTTAGCGTGAGTCACGAGCGGGCTTCCTTCCGCGGATGAGTGGATGTCGCAATTCCCATCCTGCGGGGCGGAGCCCGCTCGTCTCATCTCAGCCCGTGCCTCGTGTCAAGAACCTCATGACCCACAACACCTAGGCTGGCCCGCGTGAACCCCCTGCGCCGCCTCGACCAGTGGACGCGCCTGCACCCCGTGCGCACCGACGTGATGGCCGCCGCGGCACTGTTCACCGTGCTCGTGGCGCTGCCGTGGATCGCGCTCGGGCCGATGGTCGCCCCGGACCCCCAGGGCCGGCAGACGGCCGTCTCCCTCCTGGCCGGGGCCGGCATGGTCCTGCCGTGGGCCGTGCGTCGGGTGCGCCCGGTGGCCTCGGCCGCCGTCGTGACGGCCGCGGCCGTCCTGCACCTGCTCGCCGGGCCCGAGTTCAGCCTGTCCCTGCTGATGGTGCCGCTCACCGTCTACAACCTCGCCGCGAACGCGCCCCGGAGCGTCTCCGTGGCCGGGCTCCTCCTGGGGCTGGTCGGCGGCGTGGCCAACGGGGTGAAGGTGTGGCTGTTCCCGGCGCAGTTCGTCACCCCCGACGGCCTCACCGTCCGCTCCCCCGCGGAGCCGCTGGCCATGGTCATCATGGCGATCGGCTGCGGGCTCGTGGTGCTCACCGCGTGGGCGTTCGGCGACGTCGTGCGCAACCGCCGCCTCGCCGTGCGCGCCCTCGAGGACCGCGCCCACCGCCTCGAGGTGCAGTCCCGGCAGGAGCGCGAGCTCGCCGCCGCCGACGAGCGCAGCCACATCGCCCGGGAGATGCACGACATCGTCGCCCACTCCCTGCAGGTGATCATCTCCCAGGCCGACGGCGCCCGGTACGCCGCCGCCGCCAAGCCCGCGCTCGCGGTCACCGCGCTCGAGACCATCGGCCAGACCGGCCGTTCCGCGCTCGCGGACATGCGCCAGCTGCTCGGCGTGCTCCGCGAGACCGGCGAGACCGTGGCCGGGGTGCCCGGCGTGACCGACGACGACGCCCGGCG
Organism: Micrococcus sp. iso_239; assembly: GCF_056173395.1. Classification (NCBI taxonomy): domain Bacteria; kingdom Bacillati; phylum Actinomycetota; class Actinomycetes; order Micrococcales; family Micrococcaceae; genus Micrococcus; species Micrococcus sp. iso_239. The sequence goes on from NZ_CM149672.1 coordinate 2,384,056, forward strand.
ACCCGCCGCCGACGTCGTCGCCTCCCCCGACGGCCGCGGCACCCGCCTGCCCCCGGGCCGCCGGCCCCAGCCGCGACTCGCGGACCTGCCCGCCCTCGTGGAGACGATGCGCCTGTCCGGGCTCGAGGTGTCCCTGCTGGAGACCGGCACACCCCGCCGCACGCTGCCGGCGGGTGGGGAGCTGGCGGCGTACCGGATCGTGCAGGAGGCGCTCACCAACACGCTGCGCCACGGCGGGCCGGACGCGGACGCCTTCGTCACGCTCGCCTGGACGGCGCACGGCCTGGACCTGCAGATCGACGACGACGGCTGCGGCGCCGCCGCCGACCCCGCCACCCGGGGCAGCGGCCAGGGTCTGCGGGGGGCCGCCGAGCGGACGGCCCTGTTCGGCGGGACGCTCGAGACGGGGCCGCGCGTCGGGGCCGGGTACCGCGTGTCCGCCCACCTGCCGTACTCGGCGGTGTGAGGGGTGGCCGCCCCCGCCCGACTTGAGAGGATGACCCCATGAGCTCCGAGGAGACCGCCCCCGTCCGCGTGGCCCTGGTGGACGACCAGGCGTTGATCCGGTCCGGGCTGGCCATGCTCGTGGACTCGCAGCCGGACCTGACGGTCGTGGCGGAGGCGGGCAGCGGGCGCGAGGCGGTGGCGTCGGTGTCCGTGGCGGGCGCCGACGTCGTGCTGATGGACGTGCGCATGCCGGAGATGGACGGCATCGAGGCCACCCGCGCGCTGCTGCGCCGGCCGGACGCCCCGCGCGTCGTGGTGCTGACCACCTTCGACCTGGACGAGTACGCCTTCGACGCGATCGAGGCGGGCGCCAGCGGCTTCCTGCTCAAGGACGCCCCGCCCGAGGAGCTGCTCGCCGCGATCCGCACGGTGCACCGGGGCGACGCCGTGATCGCCCCGTCCACGACGCGCCGGCTCCTGACGCACATGGCCCCGCGTCTGCGCTCGGACCAGGTCCGCAGCGCCGAGTGCGAGGAGCAGCAGGCGGCCGTGGCGTCGCTGACCCCGCGCGAGCACGAGGTGCTGGTGCTCATGGCGCAGGGCGCCGCGAATCTGGAGATCGCCGCCGAGCTCGTGCTCTCCGAGGCCACGGTGAAGACGCACGTCGGCCGGGTGCTGGCCAAGCTCGGCGCCCGCGACCGCGTGCAGGCCGTGCTCATCGCCCACCGCGCGGGCCTCGTGCAGTTCTGACCCGCCGTTCCGGCACGCCCTGCAGCCCCCGCCCTAGCCCCTGCCCCACCCCTCGTCGAGGCCCGCAGACACGCCGCTACGCCGTCGTCGTAGCGGCGTGTCTGCGGGCCTCAACGGCCGGCCTCGACGGTCGGCCGGGGCGGTCGGCCGGGGCGGCGGGGCCCTTCCCTGAGCCACTCCCCAGGCGCCTGCCAGCACAATCACAGGTCATACCTGGGTATGAGTCGGACGCCCCGAGGTTCATCCTCATGGCCCTGCCGGTGCGCCCACCCCCTCCGCGATGCTGGACGCAGGCCCCGCAGCGGGTCCGCCGCCGGGGTGCACGCGCCGATGGCCGCCCCGGCCCGACGCGCACTGGAGGAGAGGCACCATGACCGGCAGCATCCTGGACCACCCCACCCCGACGACGTCCCGCGCCTCCGACCCAGCCGCCGAGCAGGCGCAGCGGGACAGTGAATGCGTGGCCTTCTTCGTGGCGCTGGTGACGGCCGCCGTCGTGATGCTGGGCCTGAGCCTGTTCACGGGGGTCGAGGGGCTGCTCCGCCTGGCGCTCACCGCGGGCGCCGGCCTGCTCGCCGGCGCCGTCGCGTGGGCCACCGCCCGCCCCGTCCTGGAGGACGACGCCCCGGGCGACTGACCCGGCCGCGCCCTCAGGGCCGCAGGCCGCGCAGGTACGTGTCCAGCAGCCAGCCCCGCTGGTCCGGGCCGTGGCCCAGCAGCGCGCACTCCGGCGACCGGGTGACCATGAGCAGGCCGAACAGGTAGTCCGCCCCGGTCACGTCCGGGCCCACGAGCCCGGCCCGCCGCGCCTCGGCCACCACCTGGTCCGCGAGCTCGAGGATCACACGCTCGGCCTCGGCGATGAGGGCCTCGGGCGGCCGGTCGGCGGGGTCGAAGTCGTCCCGGGCCGCCGCGAGCGAGGCCAGGTTCACGGCCCCCAGGTCCTCCGCGAGCCTCCGCCACCGCGCCTCGGTCCCACCGCCGTGCCCGTCCCCGCCCACCCCGTCGAGGAAGGCCTGCAGGATCCCCCCGGTGCGGGCCACGACGTCCTCGAGCACGGCGTCCAGCAGATCCCGACGCGTGGGGAAGTGCCGGTACAGCGTCCCCACGCCGACCCCGGCCTCCTGCGCCACCCCGCGCAGGGACATCGCCGCCCCCTGGGTGGCGATGAGACGGCCGGCGGCCGCCAGCAGGTCCTGGCGGTTGGCGCGGGCGTTGGCTCTCATGTCCCCATCATCCCACTCCACCCCGCACCGCCCGGCGGCGGGGACTTGACGCCCTCGGGCCCACGCCCCGGTGGCCCGCCTCATCCCCAGGCATGACCCGCCGCCGACGGAGGTGGTCCCCTCCTCCGATCCGCTCCGCCGGGTCCGGGCGGGAGAGTGGCCGCCATGGACACCGCTTCCTCCGCACACCCCGCCTCCCCCACGACCGCCGGCCCCGTCGCGCCGGGGCCGGGCACGCCGTCGTCGTCCGCCACCACGACGACGGCGCCCGCCGTCTGCGCCCGCGGCCTCACCCGCGCCTACGGGCGCGGTGACGCGCAGGTGCACGCCCTGCGCGGGGTGGACGTGGACTTCGCCTCGGGCGCGTTCACCGCGATCATGGGGCCCTCGGGCTCGGGCAAGTCGACGCTCATGCACTGCCTGGCCGGGCTGGACGCGCCGACCTCGGGCTCCGTGAGGATCGGCGGCACCGAGATCACCGGGCTGGACGACACCGCCCTGACCCGGCTGCATCGCGACCGCGTGGGCTTCGTGTTCCAGGCCTTCAACCTCGTGCCCACGCTCACGGCCGAACAGAACATCGTGCTGCCGCTCGAGCTGGCCGGCCGCACCCCGGACCGCGCCTGGCTGGACGAGATCACCCGGGCACTGGGCCTCGCGGACCGGCTGGGCCACCGCCCGCACGAGCTCTCGGGCGGTCAGCAGCAGCGCGTCGCCGTCGCCCGCGCCCTGCTCACCCGACCGGACGTCGTGTTCGGGGACGAGCCCACCGGCAACCTGGACACCGCCACCTCCACCGAGGTGCTCGGCCTGCTGCGCCGGTCCGCGCGGGAGATGGGCCAGACCGTCATCATGGTCACCCACGACCCCGTGGCCGCCTCCGCCGCCGACCGCGTCGTGCTGCTCGCGGACGGCCGCCTGGCCGGTGAGCTCGTGGACCCCACCGTCGAGTCCGTCACCGCGGCCCTGACCGCCCTGTCCGCCCCGGCCGAGGGCGGGGTGCGCTGACCGTGTGGACCGTCGCCCTCTCCCAGCTGCGCACCCAGCCGCGCCGCTACGTCTCCCTGGTGCTGGCCATCCTGATCGGCACCCTGTTCCTCGCGGCCTCCTTCCTCGTCTCCTCGACGGCGCAGGCCACCCTGCGCGCCACGCTCGGCAGCACCTACGCCGACGCCGACCTCGTGGTCCTGCCGGGCGGGTCCAAGGACATCTCCGACCTCGCCGGCACCTCCGCCGAGCCCGGCCCGCTGGCCCGCCTGGACGGCGTCGAGGAGGCGTACGCCCTGCGGATGGCGTGGGCGACGGCCCGCGCCGCGGACGCCGAGTTCGGCACCACGGTAATGCCCCTGCCCCGCGACCCGGCCCTGGCGGGCCTGACCGTGACCGCCGGCGCCCTGCCCGCCGCCGACGACGCCCGCGGCGTCACCCTCGACACGCAGACCGCGGACCGGCACGGAGTGGCCGTGGGCGACGTCGTCACGCTGGCGAGCGAGTCCGGGCCCGCCCCGGCCACCACGCCGGTGGACGCGGTGGTCACGGGCCTGACCCAGCCCTCCCCCGACCCGATGCTCTCCGGGCAGGCACAGGTGTGGGCCTCACCCGCGGCGCTGACCGCGGTGCAGGGCCAGGACGGGGAGGCCGGGTTCACCCCCCACCTGCTGCTGCGCCTGGCCGACGGAGCGGACGTCCCCGCCGTCGCCGAGGCCGCCCGCGCCGAGGCCACCGCGGCCGGGGTGGACGTCGACGTCGCGACCCCGGACGAGGCCGTGCGCTCGGCGGTGACGCAGCTGAGCGGCGGCACCGACCTGCTGGGCTGGGTGCTCGGCGGCTTCGCGGCGCTGGCCCTGCTGGTGACCGCGCTGGTCATCGCGAACACCTTCCAGGTGCTCGTGGCCCAGCGCACCCGTGACCTCGCGCTGCTGCGCACCATCGGCGCGACAACGGCCCAGGTGCGGGCCTCCGTGCTGACCGAGGCCGCCGTCGTGGGCGTGGTGGGCTCCGTGCTGGGCGCCGGGCTCGCCGTGGCGATCGTGGCCGGCGTGGCCGCGGCCGCCCGCGAGATGCTGGACCTGCCGTTCCTCACGTTCGGTCTGCACCCGGCCGGGCTCGCCGTCTCGGTGGCCGTGGGTGTGGCGGTGACGGTCCTGGCCGCGCTGGCCCCCGCGGTGGCCGCGACGCGCGTCGCCCCGCTCGAGGCCCTGCGGCCCAAGGACGAGGTGACCGCCGGATCGCGCGGCGGCCGGGTCCGCACGGCGATCGGGCTGGTGCTGGCCGTCGGCGGCACCGCGCTCATGCTGGGGGGTGTGTCCGTCCGGGAGCCGGTCTCAGCGATCGGCGGCGGCGCGCTGTCCTTCGTGGGCGTGCTCCTGCTGGCACGGCTGTTCGTGCCCGCCGCGGTGCGGGGGGCGGCCGTGCTGGCGCGTCCGGCCGGCGTCCCCGGGCACCTGGCCGGGCTGAACGCGGTGCGCCACCGGTCCCGGACCGCTGCCACCGCCGCGGCCCTGCTCGTGGGCACCACCCTCGTGGCGCTGTTCCTCACCGGCGGGCGCACCGCCCAGGAGCAGACGGCCCTCGCCCTGGACACCGCCTACCCGGTGGACCTCGTGGTGCAGCTGCCCGCCGACGCGGACCCGGCCCACGCGGCCGAGGCCGTCGCCGCGACGGCGGACGTGCAGGCGGTGGCCCTGGCCACCCCGGTGGGCGCCACGGAGAACGGGTCCCCCGTGCTGGCGACGCCGGCCGCGGACCTGCGCGCCGTCGTCGCGCGCCTGCCCGAGGCCGTGACCGGCCTCGGCGACCCCGGCACGGCGCTCGTGCCCGACTGGGTCGACACGGATCAGGTCCGCGCTGAGGTGGCGGGGGCCGCGCGGACGTTCGTCCCGGTGCGCGCCGGCTCGCTGAGCTCCGGCGTGTACGTGGCGGCCGAGCCGCTGCGCGAGGCCGGGTGGGACGGGACCGCGGACGCCGCCGTGCCGGGCCAGCTGCTCATCGCGCTCGACCCCGGTGTCCCCGTCGACCGCCTGCAGGGCCTGAGCGAGGACGTGACCCGGGCCGCGGGCGCCGGGGCGGCCGTGATCGACGGCGGGGCCGGCGAGCGCGCGCTCTACGCCCGGATCATCGACGCGATGCTCGGGATCGTGGTGGCGCTGCTGGCGGTGTCCGTGCTGATCGCGCTGATCGGCGTGGCGAACACGCTGAGCCTGTCCGTAATCGAGCGGACGCGCGAGAACGCGCTGCTGCGGGCCCTCGGCCTGACGCGAGGCGGACTGCGCGGGGCGATCGCGATCGAGGCCGTGCTGATCGCGGCCGTGGCCGCCGTGCTGGGCTGCGCCCTCGGGGTGTGCTACGGCTGGGCGGGGGCGCAGCTGGTCCTCGCCGACCTCTCCGCGACCGCGGGCGCCGGGACCGCGGTGCGCCCGGCCGTGCCGTGGCTCGAGCTCGGGCTGGTGGTGGCCGTGGCGGCGCTGGCCGGCCTGGCGGCGTCGCTGCTGCCCGCGCGTCGGGCGGCCCGGCTGAGCCCCGTGGCGGGCCTGGCCGCGGTGTGAGCGAGCGGGGCGCGGTGTGAGCGGGCGGGCCACGGTGTGAGCCGGGCCACGCCACGGCCCTCACTCGCGCGCTGCCCGGCGGCCGGCGTCGTCGTCGACCGTCCGGAATCGTCTGCGGAACTGACCCTTCTGGGGGGTCTGATCCCGCCTCAGAAGGGTCAGTTCCGCAGACGATTCGCCGGGGCCGAGCCGGGGGCGCCCGCGGCCCTGCGGCCGTCGGAACGGCGGTAGGCCATCGCGAGCACGGCCCCGGAGAGGTTGTGCCAGATCGAGAACACGGCGCCCGGCAGGGCTGCCGCCGGCGAGATGTACTGCGCGGCGAGGCCCGCGGCCAGGCCCGAGTTCTGCATGCCGACCTCGATCGAGACCGTGCGCGCCACGGGCGTGGGCAGCCGGAACAGCTTCGCCGCGCCGTAGCCGAGCAGGTAGCCGAGCCCGTTGTGCAGCACCACCGCTGCGAACACCAGCAGGCCCGCCGACAGCACGCGGGAGGCGCTGTTGCCGACGACGGCGGCCACCACCAGCGCGATGAACACCACCGAGACCCACGGCAGGGCGGGCAGCACGCGGTCGACGACGCGGCGCAGCAGCAGGCGCACGACGAGTCCGCCTAGGACCGGCAGGAGCACGATGTTCACGATGGACTTGGCCATGGCGCCGCCGTCGACGGCCATGTACTGGCCGGCCAGCCACAGGGTGAGCAGCGGCGTGAGCAGCGGGGCCAGGAGCGTGGACACGGAGGTCATGGCCACGGAGAGGGCGGTGTCGGCGCGGGCGAGGTAGCTGACCACGTTCGAGGACGTGCCGCCCGGGGCCGAGCCCACGAGGATCACGCCCGCCGCGAGCTCGGGCGGCAGCTGGAGCACGACGGCGACGCCGAGCCCCAGCAGCGGCATGATCGCGTACTGCGCCACCACGCCCAGCAGCACGGGCAGCGGCCGGCGGGCGACGAGGCCGAAGTCCGGAAGGGTCAGCGTCAGGCCCATGCCGAACATGATGATCCCGAGGAACAGGTTGACCTGGGGCAGCAGCGTCTTCGCGGCGGTCGGGGCGAGGAAGCCCACGAGCGCGGCGGCGAGCACCAGCAGCGGGAAGACGGTGACGGCGATGCGGGCGGAGCGGTCTTCCGCGCGGCGGGCGTCGGTGGGGGCGGGATCCGGTGCGGTCATCCCGTCATGGTAAGAGCGGGGCCGCGGTGCGTCGTCGCGTGACGCGGCGCCGTCGTCGGCCTTCCGGAATCTTCTGCGCCCCTGACCCTTCTGGACGTCCGCTCCCGCCCCAGAAGGGTCAGTTCCGCAGACGATCCTCCGCGCCACCGGCGTCGAGACCGCCACGCTCCGCGATCGCGGCCCGCACCAGCGCCGCCGTCTCGACGAATCCCCGCCACCGGTCCGTCCCCGCCACCCGGATGTTGAGCCAGCCCTGACGCAGGAACACCGCGTCCCGGCGGGTGTCCTTGCCGACCTGCGCGGCGCCGTCGTGGGTCTTGCCCTCGTAGTGGATCGCGATCCGCCACCGCCGGTAGCCGAGGTCCGCGCTGGCGGGGTGCCACAGCGAGTAGTCCGGGTCCCAGAGCTCGATCTGCAGGTCCGGCTCGGGCAGCCCCGCGGCCATCAGCGCCAGGCGCAGTTCGGTCTCGGCCGGGGAGTCGGAACCGGTGCGCACGAGCGCGAGCGCCTCCCGCGCCCGCACGATCCCGGCCTCGCCGGTGTGCCGCTCGAGCGCGGCGCCGAGCTCCCGGCGGGTGGCCAGCGCGACCTTCCCCCGCCGTTCGTCCTCCCGTGCCAGCCGATCTCCGACCGCCACGAGCGCGTCTCGGTCCAGGACGGTGGCCAGGTGGAACCAGGTGTCGGCGTGCGAGGTCCATCGCAGCCCGTGCAGCCGGTCCCTCCGCACGAGGACGCGGTCCAGGTCCACGAGCCGGGTGCGCACGCCGGGCTCCCGTAGCACCCGGCGGGTGCGGGACCGCAGGACGGTAGGACGCACCCGGGCCTTCACGTCGTCCGGGAGGGGCCAGCCCAGCAACCGGGCCACGGACTCTCCGGTCACCACGACGTCGGGACGCATCGCCGCCAGGTCCTGCAGCCGGGACAGCTCGGTGGCGAGGGGACGCGCGGGCGGCGTCGCCCCGGTGACGGGGCCGATCCAGCGGTAGTGGCCGTGCGCGACGCGTTCGACGTCCCGGCTGCGCAGCCGCGACCCGGACACCCCGGCGGCCAGCGCCTGCGCCCGCGTGAACGGGGCGTCCTGGAGGTGGGCGGGGAAGGGTCCGGGCACGCGCATGGCCCCGATCCTGCTCGCTCCCGACGTCGGCGGGCCCGGTTGTCCACAGGCCCTGCGGAGGCGTCGGGCCGACGTCGTCGTGGACGTCCTGCCGCGCGCTGGGAATCCGTTGCACATCTGACCCTTCTGGGCCGCCGCGCAGCGCTCGGAAGGGTCGGATCCGCAGAAGATTCCGGGATCACCCGCTCAGCCCGTACTCCTTCAGCATCTTCCGGGCCTCCTGGGTGCCGGCCCTCTGCAGCTCGAGCAGCTGCGCGTAGATCCCGCCGGACGCGGCCAGCTCGGCCGGGGTCCCGATCTCCTGCACCTGCCCGCCGCGCAGCGTGACGATCCGGTCCACGGACGCGATCGTGCTCAGCCGGTGCGCCACGATCAGGCTCGACCGCCCCACCATCAGGTCCTCGAGGGCCGCCTGCACGAGCCGTTCTGACTTCGTGTCCAGTGCGGAGGTGGCCTCGTCCAGCACAAGGATCGGCGCGTCCTTCAGCACGGCCCGCGCCACCGCGATCCGCTGCTTCTGCCCGCCGGACAGCCGCAGCCCGCGCTCGCCGATCACCTGTTCGTAGCCGTCGTCGAACGCCGCCACGAACCGGTGCGCGTACGCGGCCTTGGCGGCGGCCCGGACGCGCTCGTCGGAGGCGTCGGGGTCCGCGTAGGCGATGTTCTCGCGCACCGTCCCGGAGAACAGGCTCGGCTCCTGGAACACGGTGGCGATCCGCCCGCGCAGCGCGGCCAGGTCCAGCCCGGCGACGTCCTGTCCGAACACCTCGATGCGTCCGCTCGTCACCGGGTACAGACCCAGCAGCAGGTGCGCGATGGTCGACTTCCCGCCGCCCGACTCGCCCACGAGCGCCACCCTGGCACCCCGCGGGATGTCGAAGGACACGCGGTCCAGCACGGGGCGGGAGGCGTCGGCGTCGTAGGCGAAGGAGACCTCGTCGAAGCGCACGGCCGGCACGTCCGCGGGGACGTCCGGCGCACCCGGCACGACGTCGGCCCGCGGCTCCGCCGGCGCGCGGGGCTCCTCCGCGCTCGCCGCCGCGAGCGCCGCCCCGCCGGCCCGCTCGCGCTCCTCGGCGAGCACCTCGAAGTAGTCCTTCGACCCGGCGACGGCGCGCTGGGCGGAGTCCACGAGGAAGCTCATGGAGAAGATCGGCTGCCGGGCCATGTTCATCAGCTGCAGGAGGATCACCATGTCGCCCACGGAGAACAGGCCCTGCGCGGTGCGGACGAACACGATCAGGTACATCGCGCCGAAGGCCACGTTCAGGGCGAGCCGGCGCCCGGCGTCCATGCCGTGCCAGAACCGGGACTGCTGCCGGGTGATCTCCACGGTCCGCAGGAACCGGTCGCGGAACCCGGTGAGCTCGTGGTCCTGCCGGTTGTAGGCCCGCACCACGGACATCTGGGAGACCACCTCGGCGAACCGCCCCGAGGCGACGTCCACCTCCGTGTTCTTCTCCCCCTCCCACACCTGCCACTTCGCGGACGTCCGCGCGGTGAGCCACATGTACACGGGGAAGACGACGGCCAGCAGGATCGCCAGCGGCCACCAGTAGAACGCCGTGATCACGAGCACCGCGGCGGTGGTGACGAGCATGGTGAACGCGTTGTTCGCGAAGAACTGCAGGAACTGGGTGATCTCGTTGATGGTGCGGTTCAACCGGTTGACGACCCGCCCGGTGATCGCGGTGTCGAAGTACCGCTGGGGCAGGTGCAGCAGCTGCTCGAAGTACCGCGTGGAGAGGATGGTGCGCATGCGCGCGGCCATCACGTCGCCCCAGTAGCCGCCCACGCTCACCACCAGGGTGGTCGCCACCTCGACGGCGAGGAACGCGACCGCCAGCCAGGTCACCGCGGTGACGGCCTCGGCCACGTCGGTCTCCCCCGCGACGGCGGCGACGATCCGGTCCGTGGCCGCACCGATCAGGAACGGGGTGGCCAGGGCCAGCACCGCGGCCAGCACGGAGCTGACGGCGATGCCGAGGTAGAGGCGGTGGAGCTGGGGCGCGAAGCGCAGGATGCGGAGCAGCGACGTCACCCGGCCAGGCTAGTGGCCGGGGCGGACATCAGCGCGGGCCGGCCGGCCCGCGCGGACGTCAGAACGGGGGCGCTGCGGCGACGGCGGCCAGCACGGGGTGCAGCAGCGGGGCCACGCCGTGCCCGCCCGGTGCGGCCGGGGCGGCGGGGTCCATCCAGTGCAGCTCGACGATCTCGTCCGTCGGCTCGGGGACCTCGTGCCGGGCGACGGGCCGCCACAGCGCGAACACCTCCGAGTGCAGGGCGGCGCCGGGCTCGTTGGCCGCGGCGGTGTCCCACGCGCCCAGGCGGGTCAGCTCGTCCGGGCGCAGGCGAAGCCCGGTCTCCTCGGCCACCTCGCGGACGGCGGTGTCCACGGGGTCCTCGCCGGGCAGGTGCTTGCCGCCGGGGAACATGAATATGGCGGTGCCGGCCTTGCGGACGGTCAGCACGCGGCGGTCCGGGCGGGCCAGCACGACGGCGGAGACGCGGATGACCTCCCCGGCCGTGACGGTCGGGGTGCGGGCGGAGTCGGAGGGGGAAGGACTCATGCCCCCATCATCCTCCCCGCGCGGCTCAGAGGAGCGTGAGCCCCACCTTCACGGCGATTCCCAGCATGAGCACGCCCACCACGGCGTCCACGATCCGCCACGTCCGCGCCGAGTCCATGGACGGGGCGAGCTTGGCGCCGCCCCAGCCGAGCGCGGTGAACCACACGAGCGAGGCCGCCACCGCGCCGCCCACGTACGCCCACTTCGCCGCTCCGAACGTCTGCGCGAAGGTGCCCATCATGACCACGGTGTCGAGGATGGCGTGCGGGTTCACCAGGGAGACGGACAGCGCCAGCAGGATGATCCGCGGCAGCGGCGTCTGCGGGCGGTCCAGCGCCACGCGGCGCGGCTGCACGCGCTGCCGCACCGTCACCGACCCGCCGCCTGAGGGGGCGCCGAAGCCGGGCGCGCCGTCGTCGTGCTGCCCGACGCCGGCCCTGGCCGGCTCGCGGTCGCGCTCGGCCAGGCGGCCGGTCGCCGGGTCGATCAGCGGCAGCTCACCGGTGAGGACCGCGAGGTCGATGCGGTCGGGGCCGTGCCCGCTCCCCGCGGCGTCCACGGCCGCGGTGGTGAGGGTCCGGTCCCCGCGCCAGGCGGAGCGCAGCGCACCCGCGGCGAACCCGAGGAGGTAGACCACGCCGGCCACGGTCAACGCGGGCACGAGCCACGGCCAGCGCTCGGCCACCACGCCCACGCCGCCGGCGCCGAGCACGAGCAGCGCCACATCGGCCACGAAGCACACGGTCAGGACGGTCCACACGCGGTCGCGTCGGACGATCTGGCGCAGCAGGAACAGGGTCTGCGCGCCGATGGCGACGATGAGGGCGAGGTAGGTCAGGAATCCGGTGGCGAAGATGGTCACCGAGCGAGGATAGGAGTCGTCCCACGTCCGTGCCATCGCGATCTTCTTCAAGATCTGAAGACATCCTTCATGACCACCCCTACCCTGGACCGCATGAACTCCGACCACCTGCGCGCCCTCGTCGCGGCCGTCGACCACGGCACCTTCGACGCCGCCGCGGACTCCCTGCGGATCTCCGGCTCGGCCTTCTCGCAGCGGATCAAGGCCCTCGAGCGGCAGGTGGGCCAGGTGCTCCTGGCCCGCACCGTCCCCGTCCGGCCGACCGCGGCCGGAGAGCGCCTGCTCCGTCTCGCCCGGCAGACCCTCGCACTCGAGGACGAGGCGCTCGCCGCGCTCGGCCGGGGCGACGGCGGCCGCGTGCCGCTGCGCGTGGCGCTCAACGCAGACTCCCTCGACACGTGGTGGGAGCCCGTGCTGCGCGAGGCGGCGACGTGGGACGACGTCGTCCTGCAGATGCAGTCCGAGGATCAGGAGCACACCGCCGTCCTGCTGCGGGACGGCGCGGTCGTGGCGGCCGTGACGGACGACCCCACGCCCGTGGCCGGGTGCACCTCCACCCCGCTGGGCACGATGCGCTATCACGCGGTGTGCGCGTCCTTCCTGCTGGAGCTGCACCGCGACGCGCGGGGCCGGGTGGACTTCGGCTCGCTGCCGATCGTGGACTACGGCCCCCGCGACGGCCTGCAGCACACGGTGCTGCGCCGCGTCACCCGCGGCCGGCCCGTGGCCGACCCGCCGACCCACCTCGTGCCCTCCGTGCACGCGTATCTGCGGGCGGTGGAGCTCGGGCTGGGCTGGGGCATGCTCCCTTCGGCGCAGATCCCGCCGGGCGTGCTCGAGGGCCGGCACCCCGACCTCGAGCCGATCGTGGCCCTCGGCGCGGCCGACGTGCACCTGCACTGGCAGCGCTGGACGGCCGGGACCGCGGCCCTGGACCGCCTCACGGACGCGGTGCTGCGCGCCGCGCCCTCGGCGGGGGACGCCGCGGACTGAGGAGCGCATTCGAGACCCGCCCCCGACACGCCGCGACCCCCGCCTCAGGGGCGGGGGTCGCGGTCACGGGCCGCTCGACGCGGCCGGGGTCGGGTCAACGGCCGTCGCCGGTGCCCGGACGGCGGGTGGCATCGCCCAGGGTGCCCTCGGCCTCGCGGCGGCGGGCGTCCACGCCCTCGGTGCGCACGTCGCCGGCACGGTCGTCCACGCGGTGCACGTCATGGTCACGGTGCGCGCCGGCCACGTGGTGGTCGCTCCGCACGGGCTCGGCGTGCACCTCACGCTTGCGGCGGCCGGCCAGGCCCGCCAGGCCCAGCAGACCGGCCAGGCCCCACAGACCCCAGTTGCCGTTGTCGTCCTTCTCCTCCTGCTGGGGAACGGGCGACGGGGAGGCCGGCGCCGTGGTGGCGGTCTCGGTGGCCGGGGCCGTGGTCTGAGCGACGGCGGCGGGGGCTCCGAGGCCGGTGACGACGGCGGCGCCGAGGGTCAGGGCGGTGGCGGTGCGGCGGATGTCGGTCATGATCGTGCTCCTCTCACCGGCGGCTTGCGCCGACCGGCGTCGGGAAGGATCGGCCGGAAGTCCCGGACGACCCTTTCTGGGTCATGCACAAGCACCGTACGCACAGGAGGGTGGGGGTCCGTCAACGGTCGCCGACCCGGGGTCAGGGCAGGCCGGCCCGGGCGGGGCCGCAGCAGGAGCCCGCAGCCCCCGGCCCGGCGCGCCCCGGGGCGCAGGGCACGACGACGTCGAAGCGCGTCCACCCGCCCTCGGACGCCACGGTCACGTCTCCGCCATGGCTGCGCGCGATCGAGCGCACGATGGCCAGACCCAGACCCGTGGACGGCTCCGTGCCCGGGGCGCTCGTCCGGCCCTTCCCGGGGCCCCGGACGAAGCGGTGGAAGAGGGTGGCGTGTCGGTCGGCCGGGATGCCGCCGCCGTCGTCGTGGACGCTGACGAGCATGAAACCGGGCCGGGGCTGGTCCTGCCGCACGGAGGCCGTGACGGTGGTCCCGACGGGGGTGTGCTTGGCCGCGTTGGAGAGCAGGTTGCCGACCACGCGGGCCAGCTGCGACCGGTCGCCGGTGACGCACCGCTGGGTGCCCGGCTCCACCCCTGCGGGCAGGTCCACCACCCACGTGTGGTCCGGCCACGCGGCGCGGGCGTCCATCACGCCCTCGAGGACCACCTCGGACAGGTCCACCTGTTCGGCCAGCGCCACCTCCCCGGAGGGCGCCAGGCCCATGGCCCGGCCGCGGGAGACGGACTCGAGCCGTTCGAGCAGGAGCATGTCGTCCACGAGGGCGGCCATGCGGTCGGCCTGGAACAGCACCCGGTCGAGCGACCGCCGGCCAGTCGCGGAGAGCTCCTCCGTCATCGCGATCATCTCGGCGTAGCCGCGCACCGAGGCGAGCGGCGTGCGCAGCTCGTGGGAGGCGTCCGCCATGAACCGGCGCATCTGCTGCTCCTGCACGCGGCGCTGCTCCAGGGCCGCCTCGACCGAGCCGGTGAACCGGTCGAGCGCCTGGGCGACGACGGCCACCTCGTCCGGCCCCTGCAGGAGCCGAGGCGGCATGCGTGAGTCCTCCGGATCGAGCCCGGCGCGGGCCATGTCCACCTGGGCGACCCGCTCGGCGACGGCGGCGACCTCGCGCAGCGGGGCCAGGCCCCGACGCAGCCACAGGGTCACCAGGATCGCGGTGGTGAGGACGGTGACGGACAGTCCGACGGCGACCGCGACCAGCGCCTGGCGCGCGACGTCGGACATGGCGCCCGTCGGCGCCCCCACCACGAGCACCTGGTCCGCGGCCACCCAGGGGCCCGGCGCGCTCAGCAGTTGGGCCTGGACGCGATAGGAGACGTCACCGACGACGGCGTCCAGCATCGGCCCACCCGGCCGGTCCCGGACGGCGCGCAGAAGGTCGTGGGCCTCCCGCGCCGTGAGCGGCACGGACTGCCCGGCGTCACCGACCCGGTGCCCGGTGAGGGCGTCCTGCCGATGCTCCTCCAGACCGGAGAGCGGGACGAGCGCGACCACCGTGCCCTCGGGCTGGCCGAGGGTGCCTGGCGCGCGCAGGTACCCCTCCCCGGGGCCGACGTCGTCCCCTCCGCCCGGCGAGGGGACCGTCAGCTGCTCCGAGGCGCGGATCCAGGCTTCGGAGGCATCCCGAGAGGCGGATTCGGTCAGCAGGGCCTTCGTGATGCCGGTCGCGAAGAACGAGTAGGCCAGGATGGTGGCCACCAGGATCAGAAGGACGCCGGCGCCGATGCGGCGGGCCAGCGACGTGGGCCGCCTGCGGCGGGTGCTGCCGTGCCCCGAAGGGACCGCGGCGGTCTCAGGCAGGCCGGATGACATACCCGGCGCCGCGGATGGTGTGGATCATCGGATCCCGATCCGCGTCGATCTTCTTCCGCAGGTAGGAGATGTACAGCTCGACGATGTTCGCGCGGCCGCCGAAGTCGTAGCCCCAGACGTCCTGCAGGATGCGCTCCTTGGAGAGCACCGTGCGGACGTTGGCCATGAGGAACTTCAGCAGGTTGTACTGCGTGGCGGTCAGCTCGATCTCGTCGCCGCCGCGGGTCACCTCGTGAGTGCGGGTGTTCATCACCAGGTCGCCGACCACGAGCACCTCGGAGCCGCCCGAGACCACGCCGGAGCGCTGCACGAGCCGGTGCGCGCGGATGAGCACCTCCTCCATGGAGAAGGGCTTGGTCACGTAGTCGTCGCCGCCGGCGGCCAGGCCCGCCACGCGGTCCTCCGTCGCGTCCTTGGCGGTGAGGAACATGGCGGGCATCTCCGACCAGTGGGCGCGCAGGCGCTCCAGGACGTCCAGGCCGTCCATGTCCGGCAGCATGACGTCCAGGATCGCCAGGTCCGGACGGCCCGCGGTGCCCAGCTCGACGGCGGTCGCGCCGTCGTGGGCCACGATCACCTCCCAGCCGCAGAGGGTGAAGCCCATGGAGAGCAGGTCGGCGATCATCGGCTCGTCGTCCACGACGAGCACCCGCACCGGTGCGCCGTCCGGATGCGAGAGCTCGGGCAGGACCTTCTTCAGCTCCGCCATGGATGACGGGCCGGTGGTGCTCTGGATGGGACTCACAAGGTTCCTCTACGTTCGGGAGACGGTTCACGGTGCCCACGCGGACGTCGCGGACTGCGGGGACGAGCGCCTCGCGACGGAGGGGCGACGCCGTTCCGGGGGATGACGGACGGGCGGCGACCGGGGCCGGGGGGTGCGCGGATCCCCCTCGACGGGGCCCCATGCTACGCGGACCAGCCGGGTCGGCCCAGAGTCTTCTCGGAACGCGGACATCAGCGTGACTCGTCACAGCCCTGACACATCCGGCGGCGCCACCGGGGCCGCCCTGTGCTGACGCCGCGCCGCGTGGCCGGCGTCAGTCGACCGGCTTCATGGCCCAGTGCGTGGCCAGGGTGTCGAACATGTGGGTCTCGTGGCCGATGTTCACGAAGCCGGCCCCGGCGAAGAGGTCCGCGACCTCGTCCGGCGTGTGGAACGCCTTCGTCGAGGAGGACAGGTACGCGTAGGCCTCGGGCCGGTCGGCGATCAGCTTCGCGAGCTGCGGCATCACCCGGTGGATGTAGAAGGAGGAGAACGGCTTGAGCACGTTGTCCGGCGCCGGCGACGTCTCGAGGGCCGCGACCCAGCCGCCGGGGCGCAGCACGCGGAACTGCTCGGCGAGAGTCGCCGGGATGTCCGCGACGTTGCGCAGCAGGTAGCCGTGGGTCACGGCGTCGAACGAGCCGGACTCGAACGGCAGGTCTGTCGCGTCCGCGACGACCCACTCGATGCGGTCCCCGCCCGCGCGGGCACGGCCGACCTCCATCATCTCGGCGGCGATGTCGGCGCCCACCACCTGCGCGTCGGGGTGCTGCTTGAGCACCTCGAACGCGAGGTCCCCGGTGCCGGTGGCCAGGTCGAGCACGCGGGCCTGCGCGGGGATGTTGGCCCGCGCCACCGTGCGGCGCACCAGGCGCGGCTCCTGACCCCATGTCATGACGGCGTTCATCAGGTCGTAGCGGCCGGCGATGGCGTCGAACATCGCGGAGACCCGGTCGTGGTGGTCGGCGGCGCCGCGCTGCGCGTCGCCGCGCGGGGCGGGGAGGGGGTTCTGGCTCACCAGGCCACCGTATCCCGCCCACCTCCCCCGACGACGCCCCTCACCGGGATTGCACAGGGGAGTTAGGTTGCCCTAATCTTCCAGAGTTACCTCACGTCGGTGTTTGCTAATACCGGCCCGGCAGGGCCGACGCATCCTCCGACCGCAGACCCGACCCCCTCCGCCCGGCGCCCGCGCGTCGCGACCGTGAAAGGCCACCACCATGGCACCGTCCCCCCTGTCCCGCCGCTCCCTCCTCGCCAGCGGGGGAGTCGGGCTCACCCTCCTGCTCGCCGCGTGCTCCACCGGCCCGGCCGGAGGCTCGGCCTCGTCCTCGTCGGCCGGTGCGTCGTCGTCGGACGCCGCGGGCGGGGACGCCGCGTTCCCCCGCAGCATCGAGCACGTCTACGGCACCACCGAGATCCCGCAGCGCCCGACCCGCGTGGCCACCGTGTCCTGGGTGAACCAGGACGTGGCCCTCGCCCTCGGGGTGGTGCCGGTGGGCATGGCCGCCGTGGAGTTCGGGGGGAACGCGGAGAAGTCCACCGACTGGTTCGACGCGAAGCTCGCCGAGACCGAGGGCGCCCAGAAGCCCGTGCAGTGGTCCGAGGCCTCCGGCATCGACGCCGAGGCGATCGCCGCCGTGAAGCCGGACGTCATCCTCGCCGTCTACTCCGGCATCACGCAGGAGGACTACGACCGCCTCTCGAAGATCGCCCCCACAGTGGCCTACCCGAAGGACGTCCCCGCCTACGGCACCTCGTGGCAGCAGTCCACGGAGGTCATCGGCCGCGTGCTCGGCAAGGAGCAGGAGGCGGAGGAGCTCATCGCGGACCTCGAGCAGCAGATCAAGGACGCCGGCGAGAAGCACGCGGGCCTCCAGGGCGCGTCCTTCGTCTACGGCACCATCGACCCCGCCGCCGCGGACCAGATCAGCATCTACACGGACGTGGACAACCGCCCGAAGTTCCTCGAGCTGCTCGGCATGGAGCAGGCGCCGGTGGTGACGGAGAACTCCCCGGAGGACCAGGCGTTCTTCTTCACGTGGTCGCCCGAGCGCGCGGACGAGCTGGAGTCGGACGTGTTCGTCTCCTGGGCCGCCCAGGACTCGGTCCGCGAGGCCATCGAGTCCGACCCCCTGCTGGGCTCGATCCCGGCCGTGAAGGCCGGCGCCCTCGTCCTGCAGACGGACGAGCAGGAGGTCCTCTCCGTCTCCGCGATCTCCCCGCTGTCCATCCCGTTCGCGCTCGAGAAGGTCGTCCCGCCGATCGCCGAGGCCGCGAAGACCGCGCAGGGCTGATCCCTCCCCATGCCGTCCACGGCCCTGGCCTCCCCGGCCCGCGTCCGCGCGGGCGTGCTGATGGGCGCCCTGCCCGCGGCGCTGCTGCTGGCGGCGCTCGTGGCCGGCGTCGCCCTCGGCGCGCGCACCGTGCCGGCGACGACGGCGCTCGACACCCTGGGCGCGATCCTCACCGGGCACCCCGTGCCGGAGGGCATCGAGGCGGCGGCCGTGGCCTCCCGCGTGCCCCGCGTGGTGACGGGGGCGCTCGTGGGGGCGGCGCTGGCCGTGGCCGGCGCCGCCCTGCAGGGGGCCACCCGCAACCCGCTCGGCGACCCGGGGCTGCTCGGGCTCTCCGCCGGCGCGGGGCTGGCCGTGGCGGCGGGCATGGCGCTCGGCGTCGCCGGGTCCACGTTCGGAGTGCTGGCGCTGGCCGCCGTCGGGACGCTGGTCGCGGCCGCGCTCGGCTACGCGGTGGCGGCGGCCGCCACACGGAGTGGCCGGACGCCCGGCGCCCCCTCCCCCATGGCGCTCGTGCTGGCCGGCGCGGCGCTCACCGCCGGCGCCACCGCCGGCACCACGGCCCTGCTCGTGCTCTCCCCCACGGTCCAGGACCGACTGCGGTTCTGGGCCGTGGGCACGGTGGCCCGCGCCGACCTCGGCGAGGCGCTCGCCCTGGCACCCGTCATCGCCGTCGGGCTGCTCGCCGCCGTCGCCGTGGCCCCCGGGCTCGACGCCCTCGCCCTCGGCGACGACCTCGCGCACGGCCTGGGCGGGCGCCCGGAGCGGGTGCGCGCGGTGCTGCTGGGCGCGGTCGTGCTGCTCACGGCCGCGGCGGTGGCGCTGGCCGGGCCGGTCGGGTTCGTGGGACTGCTCGTGCCCCACGCGCTGCGCCGTCTGCGGCCGCCGAGCACGCGGGCCCTGATGGTCGGCTGCGCCCTGTGGGGCGCCGTCCTCGTGATCCTCGCGGACCTCGCCGGGCGGCTCGTCGTGGCGCCCGGGGAGATCCACCTCGGGGTGACCACCGTCCTGCTCGGCGTGCCCGTGCTGCTGGCGCTGCTGCGCCGCCCGGGGGTGGCCGCATGAGCCTCCAGTGCACCGCCCCGGACGACGTCGTCGCCCGCCTGCGCCGCGCCGACCGGCGCCGCCTCGGAGGGGCCTGCGCGGGCCTCGCCGTGGCCGTGCTGGTCCTCGCCCTGCTGCGCGTGGTGTGGGGCACGTACCAGGTGACCGTCCCGGACCTCGTGCGGATCCTGGGCGGGGAGACGATCCCGGGAGCGAGCTTCATCGTGCTGGAGGAGAAGCTGCCCCGCGCCGTGGCCGCAGTGCTCACCGGCGCCGCCCTGGGCGCGGCCGGCGCGCTCTACCGGCGCACGCTGCGCAACCCCCTGGCCTCGCCGGACATCCTGGGCGTCACCCAGGGCGCCGCGGCGGCGGTCGTGCTGGGGATGCTGGCGACCGCCGGGCAGACCGGCGGAGGATCGGACCTGATGCGCGCCGCCACGGCACTGATCGGTGGCCTCGCGGCGGTGGTCGCCGTGTTCGCCACGGCCCGCTCGGTGGGGGGCGAGCGGTTCGTCGTGGCCGGCATCGCGGTGGCGGCGGCGGGCCAGGCCGTGGTGGCCGGGGCCATGCTCTCGCTGGCCCAGCACGACCTGCAGTCGGCCACCGTCTGGATCGCCGGCTCGCTCAACGGGGTCACGTGGGGCCGCATCGCGCTGCTCGCGGGCGTGCTCGTGGTCGCCCTGCCGCTGGCGGGGGTGCTCCACGCGCGGCTGGCCCCCGCCGACGTCGGCCCGGACCTCGCGCACGCCCTCGGCGCCCGGCCGCGTCCCACCTCGGCCGCGGCGCTGGGGCTCGGCGCGGTGCTGGCCGCCGTGGCGACCGCCGTCGTGGGGCCGCTGGCGTTCGTGGCGCTGCTGGCCACCCCGGTGGCGCGCGGGCTCACCCGTGGCCTGCCCTCCCTGCCCGCGGCGGCGCTCACGGGCGCCGCGCTCGTGCTGCTCGCGGACCTCGTGGCCGGTGAGGCCGTCCCCCTGCTCACCGGCGCCGCCCTGCCCACCGGTGTGCTCACCGGCGCCGCCGGCGCCCCGCTCATGCTCTGGCTGCTGCTGTGCCAGGGCCGGACCCCAGGAGGCGTGCGCTCCGCATGACCGCTCCCCCGCTCACCGTCCCGTCCCCCGCCGCACCGCGCGCCGGGGCCGCCGACGACGTCGCGATCCGCCTGCGCGGCCTGACGCTCGGCTACGGCCCGGCCTCGGCGCCGCCGATCGTCGCGGACCTCGACCTGGACGTGCCCGCCGGGCGCGTCACCGCGATCATCGGCGCCAACGGCTGCGGCAAGTCCACGCTGCTGCGCGGCCTGACCCGCCAGCTCGCCCCGCGCGCCGGGAGCATCGAGGTGCTCGGTCGGGACGCCGCCCGCGTGTCCGCGCGCGACTACGCCCGCACCGTGGCGCTGCTGCCCCAGCATCCCGTGGCGCCCGAGGGCATGACGGTGGCGCAGCTCGTGGCGCGCGGCCGTCACCCGCACCGCGGGCTCCTGGGCGGCCGGGCCGCCGGCGACGACGCCGCGGTCGCCGCGGCGCTCGAGAGCACCGACCTCGTGGAGCTCGCCGAGCGCGAGGCCGGCACGCTCTCCGGCGGGCAGCGGCAGCGGGCGTGGCTCGCCCTCGTGCTCGCCCAGCAGACCCCGGTGGTGCTCCTCGACGAGCCCACGAGCTACCTCGACCTCAGCCATCAGGTGGAGGTGCTCGACCTGGTGCGCACGCTCCCGGACCCGCGTGGCGAGGGCCGGGCGACCGTCGTCGCGGTGCTGCACGAGCTGAACCTGGCGGCGCGCAGTGCGGACCACATCGTGGCGATGGCCGCGGGCCGGGTGGTGGCGCAGGGCACGCCGGGCGAGGTGATCGTGCCGGAGGTGCTGGCCGAGGTGTTCGGCCTGGACGCGGACGTGGTGGCCGACCCGCTGCTGGGCCACCCCGTGGTGCTGCCGCGGGGGGACGGGGACCGCCGATGAGCGCCGACGGCATGATCGTGGCGCACACGCGCGTGGTGTCCGTGGAGCAGCCGTGCCGCGGGTTCCGGCGGATCGTGCTGGCGGGCCCGGACCTGGAGGCCGCCAGCGGGGACCTGCTGGGACTGCTGCCGCCCGGCGTCGCCGACCTGCACGCCCTGTACCGGGGCGCGCGGCCGCGCCGGGACGCCTATGTGAAGCTGCTGATCCCCCCGCCGGGCGGGACGTCGGCGGACCCGGACCTGTCCGCCGGGTTCCGCGCCGGGTTCCTGGCCATCCCCGAGGAGGAGCGCGGCTGGATGCGCACGTACACGGTGCGCTCGGCCGGGCTCGTGCGGCTCGACGGGCGGCAGGTGCCCTCGCTGACCGTGGACGTGGTGCTGCACGGCGACCCGGACGACCCCGCCGACCCGCATCAGGGGCCGGGCCTGCGCTGGGCGCGCGCCGTCCAGGCGGGGGACGCGGTGAACGTGCTGGTGCCCTCGGCGGAGGCGCCGGCGTGGTCCGGCTGGCGGCAGACGGGGGCGCACCGTGTGCTGGCCGTGGGCGACGAGACCGCCGTCCCCGCCCTGGTGTCCGTGGCGGAGGAGCTCGCGGACCCGTTCGGCGGGTTCGACGGCGAGGCGGACCTCGTGCTCGAGCTGCCCCACGACGGGCAGGCCGCCGACCTCATCGCCGAGCGCCTGGCCGTCCCCGAGCCGTGGGACTGGCGGGCCGTGACGGAGCTGACGGACCGGGGCCGCGTGCGCCTGCACGTGGGCCGCCGGGCGCCGGGGGCGCCGTCGGGGTCCTGGGCGCACGCCCGCCTCGCCGCCCTGCTGGGCGTGGACCCCGACGACGCCGGCGGGCCGGTCGCGCCGCCCGCGGCCTCCGTCGAGCGCGAGTGGACCGTCGCCGCCCTCGAGGCCGACGAACGGCCCGAGGCCTACGTGTTCCTCGCCGGGGAGTCCGCGATGGTGCGCGCCCTGCGCCGGCTCAGCGTGGGCCCCGGCGGCGTGCCGAAGAAGCACGTCTCCTTCATGGGCTACTGGCGGGAGGGCCAGGCGGAGAGCTGAGGAGTGGGGTGGTGGAGCGCCGCTCCGCCCTCGCACCGGCGTCGGGCTCTCCCTACTGTGGGAGTTCAGCACCCGATCGAACCGAAGGAGAGATTCCCATGACCCGCACCGTGATCATCGGCGGCCACGGCAAGGTGGCCCTGCTCGCCGCACCTCTGCTGGCGGAGGCCGGCCACGACGTCGTCTCGATCATCCGCAACCCCGATCACGCCGAGGACGTCCGCGCCGCCGGCGCCGAACCGCTCGTCCTGGACATCGAGAAGGCGGACCAGGAGGAGCTGCTCCACGCGCTGCGCGACGCGGACAACGTCGTGTTCTCCGCGGGCGCGGGCGGCGGGGACGCCCAGCGCACCCGGGCCGTGGACCACGACGCCGCCGTCGCCAGCATGCGCGCCGCCGAGGCCGCGGGCGTGCGGCGCTACGTGATGGTGTCCTACCTCGGCGCGTCCCTGCACCACGACGTGCCCGAGGACGACCCCTTCTACACCTACGCGCAGGCCAAGGCCGAGGCGGACGAGGCGCTGCGGGACTCCGGGCTGGCCTGGACCATCCTCGGTCCCGGCGCCCTGACCGACGAGGAGCCGTCCGGCCGCATCACCGTGGACCCGGACCTCTCCGACTCCGATGCCCCGCAGCGTGGGGCCAGCCGCGGCAACGTCGCCCGGGCGATCGTGGCCGTGCTCAGCGAGCCGGGCACGGTGGGCCGGAAGATCGACTTCGTGGACGGCGACGTGCCCGTGGCCGAGGCCGTCCGCGGCGACTGACGCGCCGCCGCCGTCGTCGGCCCCTCCCACCCGCGCTTTCGAACGTGAAAGGGGGCGAATGGGGGCTTTCGAACGTGAGATAGGCCCTCTCTCACGTTCGAAAGCGCCGGGGACCGCCCTCGCTCAGGCCGGGCCGAGGCGGCGGTCCACGGTGCCGAGCACGCCCATGAGCCCGGTGAAGCCGGCCAGGATCCCGGCGAGCACGACGCCCACGCTGCGTCGGCCGAGCCGCGGCACGTCCAGGAACGGGTACGGGTACCAGTCGATGCGGGGCCCGCGCGCCATGGTCGCCGCCGCCCACATCAGCGGGATGACCGAGGCCAGCCCGGCGCGCCGCGGCGTGATCTGCCCGCGGGGGTCGCACAGCGCCCACACCGCCGGGGCGAGCACGGGGTTGACGATGTGCTGCAGCGCGTCGTTGAACCGGTAGAGGAAGGTGTCCTGCTCGCGGCCGCGCAGCACCGCGTTGTAGACGATCCCCGTGACCATCACCGAGCCGAGTCCGGCGGTGCGCACGGCCCAGAACGCGTCCGACGTGGGCGCCTCACGACGCGCGGCCAGCGTCAGCGACGTGCCCGCGACCAGCGCGTTGGACAGCCACGTGAAGTACGCCGGCTGGTTGAGGGCGTGGGACCAGCCCGCGGGGAACCCGCCCTGATAGCCGACGCCCGGGATCACCATGGAGTCCTTGGACATCCCGATGGGGAACGAGGTCAGGCACCCGATCAGCGGCAGTGCCCCCGAGACCTGCCACGCCAGGCGGGTCCGACGGTCCACCGGCGGCACGGGACGCGGCTGCAGCCGGGACACGACGGCGTGCGCGATCCGCCCACGGACCCCCTGCGGGGCGGGGCGGGTGCGGCGGAGGGAGGGCAGGCTGACGCGGAGGGTGGAAAGGGGCATGGGGGTCGTCCTCGAACAGCGGGGTCAAGGGATGAGACCGCCCATTGTCACATGAACAGCAGTTGAACGAAAGGGAGCGAGACGGAGAGCACCGCCACGCCCCCCCTCCTGCCCGCCCCGCCGCCTCAGTGGGCGCCGGCCTCCTCCAGCGGCAGGATGCGCTCCGGATCCTCGACCTCCACGCGCACGCCGTCCGCCTGCAGCCGGCGCACGCCCTCGGCGATCAGCCGCCGGCCGACGTCGTCGATCCGGTCCACCCGCGTGAGGTTGAGCACCACGGTGCGGATGGGCCCGTCGTTCTCATCTCGGGCGGCCACGGCGGCGGCCTCGTACACCGCCCCGCCGCCGGTCGCGGCCGCGAGCGCCGCGCTGTCCGCCGCGGCCTCCTGCCACCGCGGGTAGACGGCGGCGTCCCAGCCGGTGCCGGGCTTCTCCGCACCGGTGCGCAGGTCCGTGAGCGCGTCCAGCACCGCCTCGGCGCCGCCGAACCGGATCACGCCCTGCAGGTGCAGGAACACGCGGTCACCCTCGCGTTCCACGAAGCGCACGGCGGTTCCGCCCAGGCTGTCGCCGTCCATGAGGTGCAGCCGGAAGTCCTCGGAGAGGCGGCGGCACGCCAGCACGCCGCGCGCCGAGTTGCCCACCTCGTCCAGGCGCGGCGAGAACACGCCGATCCCCACGCGGCCCGGCAGCGCGCCGAGCACACCGCCGGCCACCCCGGACTTGGCCGGGATCCCGACGTCGGCGAGCCACTGCCCGGCGGCGTCGTACATGCCGGAGGAGGTCATCACGGACACCACGCGCCGCGCCACGATGGACGGCAGCACGCGCTCACCCGTCATCGGATGGATGCCCCCGGTGGCCAGACACGCGCCCATCACGGCGAGGTCCTTGGCGGTGACGAGCACGGCGCACTGCGCCACGTACCCGGCCACGATCTCCTCGGCCGAGTCCTGCAGCACCCCGTAGCTGCGGAGCATGTGCCCCAGGGAGAGGTTGCGGTCCGAGACCGCCATCTCGGACTCGTACGTCTCCCGGTCCACCGCGAGCCGACGCCCGGCGAGCAGGGACATGATCTCCACGGCCCGGTCCAGCCGCTCCTTCCGGCTCGCCTCCGGCCCCACCAGCAGCTGGTGCACCGCGAGCGCGCCCGCGTTGATCATGGCGTTGTCCGGGCGGTGCGACTCCGCCTCGAGGGAGAGCTCGTTGAAGGCCTCGCCCGAGGGGTTCAGCCCCACCTGTCGGTCCACGGCGGCGAAGCCCCGGTCCACGAGCGCGGCCGCGTACGTGAACGGCTTGGACGCGGACTGGATGGTGAACTCCACGTCCGCGTCCCCCGCGGAGTGCAGCCGCCCGGTGGGGGTGGCCAGCGCGATGCCGAGGCGGTCCGGGTCCGCCTCCGCGAGCACGGGGATGTACTGGGCCGTCTCTCCCGGGTTCACGGCGCCGAGCTCGGTGATCAGGCTCGCCAGGTAGTCGGGGATCGGGTGTCTCATCTCAGGCCTCCCAGCGCAGGCAGGTCAGGGGCTCGCCCCCGGGCACGGGCACGTGGCCGGTCGCACGGAAGCCGAGCCGCTCATAGAACGGGACGGTGGCGGGCACGGACGCCTCGAGGTGCACGGGCAGACCCGACGCGCGGCGCTGGCCGTGGCGCACCAGCGCACTCGCCGCCCCGCGCCCGCGGGCGGACGGGACGGTGCCGACCTCCTCAAGGTACCAGTGCCGGCCTGCCGGGCGGGCACGCTCGCAGGCGGCCTGGATCCGCTTCAGGGCGAGGGTGTGGCGGCCGTGGACGGCGACCGCGGTGGGCAGCCCCGCCAGCAGGCCCGGCACGTCGACCCCGCGGGGGGCGGCGGGGGAGGTCCACACGGCGGCGCCGAGCAGCGTGCCATCGTCGGCGTCCACGGCGACGTCCACGGCGCCGAGCGGGGCGCCGTCGGCCCCCGCGCGCAGCCCGTGGCGCACGGCGGCGGTGAACTTGCGCTCGAGGCGGGCCTCGCGCCGGTCCTCGGGCACGAGCCCGAGCGTGTACGGGTCCGTGGCGAAGGCCTCGGCGAGGACGGCGCCCACGCGGCGGGCGGTGTCCTCGCGGGCTCCACCCGGGCGCAGGGTGAGCACGTGGACGCGGGGGCGCGGCGCAGCGGGGTCCGGGGAGGTCATGGTCGCCAGTCTAGGGACGGGGCCGGGCGCGTCATCGGACCGGCCGACGCACGTTCCACCCCGTGTGATCGGCGACACTGGTGGACATGGACTCCTCCGCACCCCTCGACCCGACCCGCGCCGCCCCGCCTGCCGCGGACGCCCCGCCCGCCGACGTCGTCGCCCGCCTGCAGGCGGAGCTGCCCGGCCGCGTGGACGTCTCCGCCGCCGCACTCGAGGCCGCCCGGGCGGACCGCTCGGGGCATCGCTCCCCCGCCGCGCCGCTGGCCGTGGTCCGCGCGCGGACGGTGGAGGACGTGCAGGCCGCGTGCCGGATCGCGCACGGGACCCGCACCCCGCTGGTCACCCGCGGAGCGGGCACGGGGTTGGCCGGCGGCGCCGTCGCGGGGGCGGGCGAGATCGTCCTGGACATGACCGCGATGGACCGGATCCTGGAGGTCTCCCCCGCGGACCGCGTGGCCGTCGTCGAGCCGGGGATCCTCAACGGGGCGCTGAACGCCGCGCTCGCCGAGCACGGGCTGTGGTGGGCCCCGGATCCCGCGTCGAAGGACATCTCCACGGTGGGCGGCAACATCGCGATGAACGCCGGCGGGCTGCTGTGCGCCAAGTACGGCGTCACGCGCGAGGCGGTGCTGGGCCTGGACGTGGTGCTCGCGGACGGCACCCTGCTGCGGCTGGGCCACCGCACCGTCAAGGGGGTGACCGGCTACGACCTGGTCGCGCTGATGATCGGCTCGGAGGGCACGCTCGGCGTGATCGTGGGCGCGACGCTGGCGCTGCGGCCGGCCGTGCGCGGCGTGCCCGTGACGCTCGGCGGGTTCTTCCCGGACGTCGTCGCGGGCGCCGCCGCGGCCGAGGCGATCACCGGGGCCGGTCACGTGCCCGCCCTGATGGAGCTGATGGACGAGGCGACGCTCGCCGCGGTGCGCGCGCACGCGGGGCCCGAGCGCGGGGCCGCCCTGCCCGAATCCGGCGCGTTCCTGCTGGTGCAGGCCGACGGCGCCGGCGCCGAGGCGGACGGGGAGGCCATGGCCGCCCTCATGCGCGCCCACGGCGGGGACGTCACCGTGACCGTGGACCCCGCCGAGGGGGAGGCCCTCATGGCCCTGCGCCGCACCGCGTTCCCCGCGCTCGAGCGCCTCGGCACCCCGCTCGTGGAGGACGTGGCCGTCCCGCGCAGCCGCATGGCCGAGATGTTCGCGCGGATCCGTGAGATCGAGGCACGCACCGGCGTCGCCATCCCCACCACGGCCCACGCCGGGGACGGCAACCTGCACCCGATCCTGCTGTTCGGCGCGGCGGCGCAGGTGGGCGGCGCGGCCGAGGACGCCGCGTCGATCCCGGCGGACGTGTGGGAGGCCGCCGGCGAGCTGTTCCGCGCGGGCCTGGAACTCGGCGGCACGCTCACCGGCGAACACGGCGTGGGCCTGCTCAAGCGCGCGTTCCTGCGAGACGAGCTCGGCGACGCCCAGCACGACCTCCAGCAGCGCATCAAGGCCGTGTTCGACCCGCACGGCATCCTCAACCCAGGAAAGGTGTTCACCCCGTGACGCAGCCGACCACCCCCGAGACCCCCGCCGACGCCGGCACGCCGACCCCGTTCGAGGTCGGGCTGCAGCTGCGCTGGTCCGACGAAGACCGCTACGGCCACGTCAACAACGCCCGCCTGCTCACCCTCGCCGAGGAGGCGCGCGTGCGCGCCCTGGCCGCGTGGGCCACGACGACGGCGTCCCCGGACGTCCAGCGCGTCGTGCGGTCCATGGAGGTCCAGTACGAGGCGCCCGTGGTCTACGCCGGGCCCGAGGTGACGGCGCGGGTGTGGATCCTGCGGATCGGCCGGACGTCCTTCACGCTGCGCCACGAGCTGTGGCAGGACGGGCGGCGCTGCGTGCTGTGCGACGCCGTGTTCGTGCAGGTGGACCCGGCGGCCGGGCGGCCCGTGGCCGTCTCCGACGAGGAGCGCGCCGCCTTCGAGCGCGTGCTGATCCCCGCCGAGGACTGACGGGCCGCCGTCGGGCCTGTGGACGGCCTGCCGTCTCGCAGGATCCCGCCGTAGGCTCTGAGGCCATGGAGC
This sequence comes from Micrococcus sp. iso_239, assembly GCF_056173395.1. Classification (NCBI taxonomy): domain Bacteria; kingdom Bacillati; phylum Actinomycetota; class Actinomycetes; order Micrococcales; family Micrococcaceae; genus Micrococcus; species Micrococcus sp. iso_239. Next base: position 2,412,100 of record NZ_CM149672.1, read on the forward strand.
AGGACCCTTCCCCGGACGCGCCCGCGCCCTCGGCGGACGTCGAGGCGCTGCGCGGCACCCCCGTGTCCGAGTTGACGCAGCTCACCCCCGCGGCGTCAGGGGCGCTGGAGCGGCTGCGCCGAGACGTCGAGCGCTTCGACCTCGAGTACCGCTCGGCCCTGCTCCAGGTGGAGGCGCGGCTCGAGGTGCTGCGGGACGAGTTCACGCACCTGCACGACTACAACCCCATCGAGCACATCGTCACGCGGGTGAAGTCGCCGGAGTCGATCCTGCGCAAGGCCTCCGCCCGCGGGCTGTCCCTGGACCTGGACGCGCTGCGCACCAACGTCACGGACATCGCCGGGGCGCGCGTGATCGTCAGCTTCGCCCGGGACGTGTACCGCGTGTTCCGCCAGTTCACGCAGCAGCCGGACATCCGGGTGCTCGAGGTGGAGGACTACATCTCCCGGCCCAAGCCCTCGGGCTACCGCAGCCTGCACTGCCTCGTGCAGGTGCCGATCCACCTGTCCACCGGCACGATCCCGGTGACCGTGGAGATGCAGTTCCGCACGAGCGCCATGGACTTCTGGGCCACGCTCGAGCACAAGATCAACTACAAGTTCGACGGCGGCGTGCCCCCGGACATCGCGACCGAGCTCGTGGCCGCCGCCCGCGTGGCTGCGGACCTGGACACCCGCATGGAGCGCCTGCACGACCAGGTGCAGGAGACCGACAGGGACGACGACGCCGCCGCGGCCTGGGAGGACGACGGCGGTCCCGTCTTCGAGGACGAGCCGGCGGCGGGGCCGGGCGAGGCGCGGCCGGGTGACGACGCGCCCGGCGCGTCCACCGTCTGAGCCCCTCCGTCCACACCCGGCGGGCCGCGTGCACAGGGTTCTCCACAGAGTTGTCCACAGGTGTGGATGAGTCACACGCGTGTGATCCAGCAAAGCAGAGCAGGGCGTGACCGCAGGCCAGGGAGGACATGCGGAGGGAGCGGCTGCCGGTAGCCTGAGCCGATGCCCTCCACCGCCGTGCCGCCGCGCGACTCCGGCGCCGCCTCCACCCTGCCCGCCCGCACAGGGCACCGCGGGGTGTCGATCCTGCGCACCGCCGCCCTCGTCCTCGTGGTGGCGGCGTTCGTGTGGCTGGCACTCACCGTGCGCCTGCCCGGCGTGGACGAGCTGCGCGCCCAGCTGGACGGCTTCGGCTGGTGGAGCTGGCTGGCGTTCACCGTGCTGTACGCGGCCGTGGCGCTCACCCCCATCCCCGTGACGATCATGGCGGTCACCGCCGGTGTGCTCTTCGGCGCGATCGAGGGGACGGTGCTGTCCGTCGTCGGAGCCCTGCTGGGCTCGCTCGGGGCGTACGGCATCGCGCGCGCGGTCGGACGCGAGGTGGTCCTGCGCGGGCTCGGCCGCCACGCCGAGACCGTGGAGCGGCGGCTCGAGGACACCGGGTTCCTCGCCCTGCTGGCCCTGCGCGTCGCCCCGGGGCTGCCGTACTGGCCCGTGAACTACGGGGCGGGCGCGCTCGCCGTGCCGCTGGGGATCTTCGCCGGCTCCACCGCGGTCGGCGTGATCCCCGGGCAGCTCTCCCTCGTGGCGATGGGGGCGTTCGCGGTGCGCCCGGGCGTCGTGAACGGCGTGCTGCTCGGGGTGGGCTGGCTCGCCGTGGGCGGTCTGACCCTGTGGGCGGTGCGGCGCTGGCGACGGGCAGCCCGGGCCGCGGAGGGGCCGGCGGGCTCGGAGGGGCCGGAAAGCCCGCGGAGTGGTCAGGACACGCCGTCTCCGCGTGCGCGACGCGGCGTGTCGTGACCACTCTGCGCCGGACGTCAGCCGAGGGTTGTGTACCGCACGCCGAACTTGCTGCTGACCTGCAGGAACACGAGCACGTCCGTGCCGCGCGCGTAGGCGGGCATGCCGTACCAGGTGCGGGGTTCGAGCTCCGGGGCCGCCTCCGTGACGATCCGGTGCACCCCCACCGCCATGGCGCGGTCCTGCTCGGGCATCTCCTCGATCTTCACCAGCAGGTCCTGCAGGGCGTCGGCCTTCTTCCTGCCGCCGCGCTGGGCGCGCAGCTCCTGCGCGCGCTCGGCGATCGCGGCCTGCTCCGCGGCGCTGAAACCGGTGGACTCGCTCACGGTGCCTCCTGGGGTGCGGGGACGGGTCCTGCCCTGGTCTCAGCCCCGACGGCCCAGGCGACCGAGCAGGCGGGTCTGCCGGTCGGCGTCGTCGGCCACGGGGACGGGCTCGCCCAGGATGCCGGGCGTGTAGGCGGCGTCGCCGAACAGTTCCAGCGACTCCTCCACGCAGTCGATCTCCGCGTCCGTGAACCGCGCGTCCACGCCCTGCGAGCGGGCCAGGTCCCAACGGTGCACGATCACGTCGAACGCGTGGAAGCGGATCAACGCCTCACCCACGGGCATCTCCCCGAGCGCGGTCTTCATGGGCCGCAGGATGAACTCCTCGTCACCGGCGAGGGCGGACATGGCGGCGGCGTGCTTGGCCCACTGGGTGGCCATCTGCTGGCGGGAGCCGTCGAAGAGGGGCACCTCACGGCCCTGGCGGGCGGCGAAGTCGCGCTGGCCGGCGATCACGTGGTCCAGCAGGTCCAGCGCGTCCCAGCCCTCGCACGGGGTGGCGGCGTCCCAGTCCCGCACCTCCCGGACGACGGCGGTGAACGGCTCGGCGGCCGCGTTCCAGCGGGCCTCGACCTCGGTGGCGGGGATGGACATGGTGCTCTCCTCAGGGTCGCGGGGTTCTCGGGGCCGCGGCGGGCGACGACGGCGCCGGGCTCGGCTTCTTCGGGCCGCGGATGGACTCGGGGCGGGCCGGGTCCAGGACGGACCGGGGGTCGAAGAACTCCTCCAGCACGGGCCGCTCGCCCGAGACGGCCGCGGCGAGGCTGATGCCGTCCACGTTGATGCGCGAGCCGCGGTAGTAGCCGGGCTCGAGCTGGCCCCACGCCTTGGAGGTGCCGTCCACGAGGAAGAAGGAGCGGTAGCCGAGCTCGCGGAAGTAGCGGTACCGCTCGTTGTCCTCCGTGTACGTGCCGGGGCCGGTGACGTCCGCGCCGAACGGGTAGATGAGCATGTCCGTGGGGCCGAGGATCGGCTCGACCTCCTCGTGCCAGTGCCCCATGTCGAACTCGAGCTCCTCCATGGTCAGCTTCGGCACCGTCCGGTGGCCCCACGTGTGGGAGGCGAACTCCCAGCCGCTGTCCTTGAGCGCGTCGGCGACCTCGGTGGCGGCCGCGACGTCGGCGTCGAACGTGGGGCTGTCCCCGAACTCGCGGGCCGAGGTGCGGTAGCCGAACACGCCGTCGTAGCCGGTCATGGCCAGCACGCCGCGGGCGCCGTTGAGGCTGAAGTCCGGGTGCTCGGCGAGGAAGTCGTCCAGGCGCGGGACGACGTCGAACGCCCCGACGTGCGTGGTGCCCTCGGCGTCCGTGTACTCGTTGCGGACGCGGCCGTCCTCGGCCACGATCAGGCGGTCCGCGAAGCCGTCGCCGTCCATGTAGAGGTAGTACGAGCAGTCGTCCAGGGAGAGGATCAGCGGGGTCCGGCCCTCGGGGACCATGAGGGTCTTCGGGCGCACGACGTCGTCCTCCCCCACCTCGTACAGCTCGTGCGGGGAGACCAGCACGTAACCGCGCTCGTAGACCTGCCGGATGACGGCGTCGAACTCGTCCACCGTGACCATGAAGTCCAGATAGCCGCCGGCCTTGTCGTCGCCGTCGAAGGCGCGGGCCGGGTCCACCACGAGGGAGTGGAAGAACAGGTGCGGAACCCGGGCCACGTCCGACCAGGCCACCGGTTCGCCGGCGGGCGGCGGACCAGCGGGGGCGGCGGAGGTGGGCGCGGACGAGGTCGGCACGGACGACGACGCCGCGTCCTCCCCGTCCTGCCCGCAGGCGGCCAGCAGTCCCGATCCGAGCAGGGCGGAACCGGCCAGGAGCATCTGTCGGCGGGTTGGCTGCGGCACGGGCGGGGGCATCGGGCACCTTTCTCCGGGGGCACCCATCATCCCAAGGCCGCCCGGCCCGGGACCACCCCTGCCGGGCGGGCGGGCGGAGGTGGGAACCGGCCGGGCATGGGAGGCCGGCCGGCGGCGGGGCTCGATCCGCCGTAGACGGCCCAGAGTGGTCACGCGGACGACCCGAGCTCGGCGCGGACCGTGTTCGACCGCTTCGTGTTCAGCAACCACATCCGCAGCTTCAGCGTCGACTGAGCCCCGGCTGGGAGGCGCCTTCGACGCGCGCCGACGCACGCGCCCCTCGCGCCGTGCCGCGTGCCACACTGGCGAGCGTGACCCGACGTCCGGATGCACCGCCCCCGGCCGACCCGCGCACGCGTGCGGCCCTGCGCGCCGTGCTCACGGTCCTGGCCGTGATGGCGGTGCTGTTCGCCGCCGTCGTGCTGACGCTGGCCTACGGACCCGCCCGCTGAACCCGCCCTTCCCCGATCCAGGAGCAGCCATGTCCCCCGCGGACCCCACCGCCGACGTCGCGGCCCGACCGACCGGCCCCGCCGCGGTGGCCGAAGCCTTCGCGGCCGCCTGGAACGCCGCCGACGCCGACGCGCTCGCCGAGCTGTTCGCCGAGGACGCGGACTTCGTGAACGTGGTGGGCGTGTGGTGGAGGCGGCGTCGGCAGATCCGGGTGAACCACGCGCTCGGCTTCCGCTGGATGTTCCCGCACTCGCGGCTCGAGCTCGGGCGCGTGCGGGTGCGGGAGCTCGGGGACGTGGCAGTGGTGCACGCGCCGTGGACCATGACGGGGCAGACCGCGCCCGACGGCGACGAGGCCGGCGAGCGCACCGGCGTCCTGTTGCTCGTGGTGCGCCGCACCGAGACCGGGGCGTGGGAGGCGGTGGCCGGGCAGAACACGGATTCCGTGCCCGGGGCCCAGACCCACCTGGCCGACGACGAGGGGCTCGCCGCGGTGCACTATCACCCGTCCGCGTGGTTCGACCCCGACGAGGACCCGGACGGCCCGGAGGCCTGCTGAGCGGCGACCGGCTCACGCCACCGTCAGCAGCCGCACCCAGTCGTCCTCGACCCGCTCCCCGCCGACCACGAACTGCCGCGCCCCGACCGTCTCGAAGCCGAGGCGCTCGTAGAACCGGTTGGCCCGTGCGTTCTGCGCGTTCGTGCCGAGCCACACGTGCCGGAACCCCAGCCGCCGCAGCCGCTCGACGCCGTCGTGCACGAGGGCCTCGGCCAGCCCGGTGCCGCGCCCCTCGGCGAGCACGTACAGCTTCGAGAGGTGGCCGGCCGGCACGTCGCCGAGCCGCTCCGTGACGGGTGCCTCGGGGGCCGCGGCGGTCTCGTACATGGCGTAGCCGAGCAGGGTCTCCGGGGCGTCGGCCGCGGCGCCCACGAGCACGATCCGCTCCGGGTCCGCGATCCACGCGGCCACGGCGGCCTCACTCAGGTGCAACGCGATGTGCGCCTCCACCGCGGCACGCGGCAGCGAGGCCGGGGAGGCGTCCGGGAAGGTGGCCGCGGCGATCGCGGCGATCGCGGGCGCGTCCTCGGGGCGGGCCGGACGGACGACGGCGGCGCGGGGTGCGGAAGTCATCCCCGCTCAGGCCTGCAGCGCGGGGTGCAGGTCCTTCATGCGGAACCGACGCCGGCGCCGCACCACGAGCACGTCCAGGGCGAGCGCCGCCGCCCCGATGCCCATCAGCACGACCACCGGCACCCAGAAGCGCTGGTCCGGACCGCCGGAGATCGCGTTGCGGAACGCCTCGATGGAGTAGCTCATCGGCATGAACGGGTGCAGCGCCTGGAAGAAGCCGGGCAGCACCTCGGCCGGGTAGGTGCCGCCGGTGGAGGCCAGCTGCAGGACCAGCAGGACCAGCAGCAGCGCCGAACCGGGGGTGCCGAGCGCCGTCTGCATCAGGTGCGCGATGAGGGAGAACACCACGGCCACGAGCACCGTCAGGGCCACGGCCCGCACCGGGTGCACGGGGGCCAGGCCCAGCGGCAGCGTGGCGGCCAGCATGAGCAGGCCGCCGCCCACGGCCACGATGCCCACGGGCAGCCACGCGGCCAGCGCGATCGCCACCGGGTTGCGGCGCCCGGCCAGCAGCCGCCCGCTGATGGGCCGCATGATGTTGAACGCGGCGATGCCGAACACCCACAGCGCGATGGAGAAGAACATCGGCGCCATGCCGCGGCCGTAGACCTCCGCGGAGTTGTCCACCTGCATCACGGCCTCCACCGGCCGGGACATCACCAGGGCGGCCTCGTCCCGCTCGTCCTCGGTCAGGGCGGGGACGCGGTCGACGCCGTCGGAGAGCCCGGAGGCGAGCTCGTGGGCGCCGTCGTCGAGGGTGCCGAGGCCGGCGCGCAGCTCCCCGGCGCCGTCCTGGAGCTGGGCCAGGCCGCCGTCGAGCTCGGTGGCGCCGGACTCCAGCTGCCCCGCACCGTCCTGCAGGGTCAGCGCCCCGTCGTGGAGCGCGGCGTTGCCCTCGGCGAGGGTGGTCGCCCCGTCCGTCAGCTCGCCGAGGCCGGACTGCAGCTCCCCGGCGCCGTCCTGGAGCTGGGCCAGGCCGCCGTCGAGCTCGGTCGCGCCGGAGCCCAGCTGCTCGAGGCCGTCCGCGAACTTCCCGGCGCCGTCGGCGAGGGAGTCGGCCCCGTCCTTCGCCTCACCGATCCCGCCCTGCAGCTTCTCCGCGCCCGCGGCCACGGCGTGGGCGCCGTCGTTGAGGTCCGTCAGATCCGCCTTGGCGGAGGCGGCGACGTCGTCCTCGACGAAGCCCTGGACGCGCTCGTTGGCGGCCGCGGAGGTCGCGGCGGCCTCCTCGGCGCGGCCGGCGACGGCGGTCACCCGCTCGTCCGCGCCGGTGAGCGCCTCCTGGAGCGCGGCGTACTGCTCGGACTCGGCGAGCGTCGGGTCCTCTTCGGCGAGCTCGGCCAGGGCGGCCTGCGCGTCGGCGATGCGGGCGCCCGCGCCGTCCTCGGCCGTGCCGGCCACCTCGGCGACCCGCTGGACGTCCTCGTCCACCGCGGCGACGTCGGCGGCCACCGCGTCCTGCCGCTCGATCACCTGGTCCAGGCCGGGGATCACCGTGTCGTAGAGCTGCTGGGTGCCGTCGGCCACCTGCGTGGCGCCGTCGGTGAGCTCGGCCGATCCGGTCTGCAGTTGGGCCAGCCCGTCGGAGAGGTCCGTGGCGCCCTGACGCAGGGCGGGGGCGTTCTCGGCGAGCTGCCCGGCTCCGTCGGCGAGGGCCTGGGATCCCTCGCGCGCCTGGTCGAGCCCGTCGGCCAGGCGGCCGGCCCCGTCCTGCGCGGATGCGGCGCCCTCGGCGAGTCGCTGGGCGCCGTCGTCGGCCTGGGCGGCGCCGTCCGCGAGGTCACCCGCACCCGTGGCGAGCTGGCCCGCGCCCTCGGCCAGCTTGCCCGAGCCGTCGTGGGCCTGGACGATCCCGTCCTCCAGCTGGCTCGCGCCGTCCTCCGCGGAGGCCGTGCCGTCGGCCAGCTGCGCGGCGCCGTCGGCGGCGTCCACCATGCCCGACCGCAGCTCGCCGAGGCTGGAGAAGACGGCCTCGAAGTACGCCTCGATCGCGGACCGGTTCACGGCGGCCTCGACCTTGGCCTGGCTCGCGTTCGTGACGGAGCCGATCACGAAGCCGTTGGCGTCGTCTCGGCGCAGGGTGATCTGCGCCTGCCGCGGTGTCCCGCCGCCCTCGGGGCTGACGAGGTCACGACTGAGCTCGGCGGGGATCTCCAGGACGAGGTAGTACCGGCCCTCCCGCAGTCCCTCCTCGGCCTCCTCGCGCGTGGTCTCGCGCCAGTCGAAGGCGCGGTCGTCCTTGAGGCGTTCGGTCATGTCCGCGCCGGTGCGCAGCGTGGTGTCGCCGCGCTGGACGGGTTCGTCCTCGTTGACGATCGCCACCGGCAGACGGTCCATGGCCCCGTAGGGGTCCCAGTTCGCGGACAGGTAGAGGGCGCCGTAGATGGCGGGGACGAGGAAGATGAACAGCAGGGCGAGCAGGGGCAGGCCACGGCGGAAGCGTCGCAGCTCGTAGCGGAACAGCATCAGTTCTCCCGGACGGGGGGCAGGGTGAGGACGACGGCGTCGCGCGGCACGGGCGCGGAGGCCACGGCGCTCACCGCGAACGGGTGGCCGTGGTCCTTGAGGACGTCCAGGGCCGCGTGGAGCGCGACCAGCTGATCGAGGGTCAGGGTGGCGTCCACGTCGTCGAAGGTGACGAGGCGGGCCGGGCGCAGGCAGGCGACGACGGCGGCCAGCAGCGCGCGATCGGGCGCGGACAGCTCCCCGACGACGGCCTCCGGCGCCACGGTCAGCCTCACCGCGTCGGCGAGGAGGGCGAAGCGTGCGCGGCCGGCGCGGCGGCGCACGCCGTCGGTGAGACAGCGCTCGTCCACGACCTCGGCCGCGGTCAGCGCCGGCTCGAGCTCCACCACGTCGGTGGTGTGGGCGACGGCGGTGCGGGCGCGCAGGGCGTGCGGGTGGCGCGCGGCGTCGATCGGGGGCCGGTACGCGCGGGCGGCGGGCCGCTCCGGCCCGTCCAGTGCGACGTCCACGGGGCCGCCGGTGAGCACGAGCTCGCCCCGCACGCCCTGCAGGCGCCCCGTGAGGGCGAGCAGCAGGGCCGAGCGGCCCGAGCCCTGGGTTCCGAGCACGGCCAGGTGGGTCTGCGGGGGCAGCACGAGGTCGAGGGAGCCGAACACCGGCCCGCGACTGCCGCGCAGGGTCAGACCGCGCGCCACGAGGGTGGCGGGCGGGAGGTCGTCGAGGTGCGCCGGGTCGGGGGCGGGCCCGGGGCCATGGTGATCGGCGTCGGTGGGAGTGGAAGACATGGGCCCTCTTTGCCGAGTCGAGGCGGATTCAATACCATCGGTATTCAATACCATCGGCATCGAGAGGGCAACATGGCGACCCGACCCCGCCGCGAGGATGTCCGCGCGGCCATCCTCGACCACGCGGCTCGGGTGTTCGGACGGGAGGGTTACGCGCGCTCCTCCCTCGCCCGCATCGCGGCGGAGGCCGGCTACACGAAGGGCGCCGTCTATTCCGGTTTCGCGGGGAAGCCGGACCTCTTCGCCGCCGCCTGCACCGTCCAGTTCGAGCGGGCGACCACCCGAGCCATGGACGGCGTCGCCGACGCCCTGGACGACCCCGACCTGCCGCGCGAGGACCTGGTGGCCCGCGTGGCGGAGGCCCTGGCCGACGTCGTGCTCGAGACCACGGGCTCCTGGCCCCTGCTCCTCCACGAGTTCCAGGCCGTGGGCCTGCGCGAGCCCGCCGTGGGGAGAGCCTACCGGACGCTGACCGTCCGGCGGCGGGACTTCCTGGCCGGCCTGCTGCGCGAGCACCGCGTGCTGGCCGACGTCCCGGACGAGCAGGTCACACACACTGCGGCCATGCTCCTGATGCTCGTGCACACGCTGTCGGTCGAGCGGCACCTGGCCCCGGAGGACCTGACGGTGGACGACGTGCGGGACACGCTGGCCGCGGCCGTGCGCTCCCTCCTGCCCTGACGCCTGCGCGCCGGCCCCGCCTCAGCCCAGGGTGCCGGCCACACCGCGCACCAGCGCCAGCGTGCCCCCGACGCCGGCCAGGCAGATCGCGAGGACGCGCGCCTTCGCGGGGTCCACCCGGCGGGCCACCACCGAACCGGGCAGGACACCCAGCGGGCCGCCCACCACCACGGCGACCCACACCGGCCACGGCACGTGCAGCCCCGCGGGCACGGCCGCGCCGAACAGCGACTTGGTGACCAGCGAGGTGAGATTGGCCAGCAGGAACACGGGCTGGAGGGTGGCCGCCCACGAGCGCTGGTCCCACCGGCTCGCCACCGCGTAGACCGCGAGCGCCGGCCCGGCGATGCCCGCGGTGGTGTTCATGAACCCGGCGACGGCGCCGGAGGCGAACACGGCCCCGTCCCCCTGGGCGGTGAAGCGCTGCTGCAGGCCCAGGACGGCGGCCACGGCCACCAGCACGGAGGACCCCAGGAGGATCTCGAGTGCGTGGGCGTCCAGGACCCGCACGGCCCACGCCCCCGCGAACGAGCCGGTCACGAGCAACGGCGCGAGGCGGACGAAGCGCGGCCAGTCCACATGCCGGTGCAGCATCGCGAACAGCAGCACCGCGGACACCGAGGCGGCCACGTTGGACAGCGTCACCCCCGCCACCGGGCCCAGGAGCAGGGACAGCGTGGGTGCGGCGATCATGCCCACACCCATTCCGCTCACCCGCTGGAGCGTGCCGCCCAGGGTGATCGCGGCCAGCGCGACGACGGCCGGCAGCCACACCAGGGAGGGGTCCATGCGGGCAGTATGCCGGAGCCGGGGGTGCCCGTCGGCCCTGGCGCCCGCCCGTGACGGGTGCGCATGCTGGCCGTATGGCCCAGCACAGCTCCACCCCGTACCCGCTCGTGATCGTGGGCAGCGGCCCCGCCGGCGCCAGCGCCGCCCGCGCCTACCTCGACGCCGGGGGACCCGGCCCCGTCCTCATGCTCACCTCGGACGTGGACCACCCCTATGAGCGTCCGCCGCTGTCCAAGGAGCTGCTGCGCGGCATGGCGGCCCCCGAGGGCACGCCGATCGCCGGGGAGGAGCTGCCGGACGGCGTCGAGCTGCGCCGCGGCACCACCGTCACCGGCGCGGACCTCGCCGCGCGGACGCTGCGGGTCGGCGAGGAGCCGGTCCGCTTCGAGCGCCTGATCCTCGCCCTCGGCGCGCACCCGAAGCCCCTGCCCGTCGCGGACGACGACGCCGAGGTGCACCTGCTGCGCTCTCTCGACCACGCCCGCCGCCTGGTGGCCTCCGCCGGGCACGCGCGCTCCGCCGTCGTGATCGGCTCGGGGTTCATCGGCTGCGAGGCGGCCGCCTCCCTGGCCCTGCGCGGGGTGGCCACCACGCTGGTCACCCCGGACGAGGTGCCGCAGCAGAAGCGGCTCGGCCGCGAGGCGGGCGATCGGATCGCGCAGTGGCTGATCGGCGCCGGCGTCGAGCTGCGCACCGGCGTGCGGGTGGGGCAGGTGCGCGCCCCGCGCACCGTCCACCTCGACGACGGCGCCACGCTCGCCCCGGACCTGATCCTCGCCGCGGTGGGGGTCGAGCCGGGGGGCGGGTGGCTCGAGGACTCCGAGCTGACCATGCACGAGGGGCGGATCGTGGCGGACGAGCACCTGGCGGCGGCGCCGGGCGTGTGGGTGGCCGGGGACGTGGCCCGCGCCCACCACGCCGTGGCCGGCCGGCCGATCCCCGTGGAGCACTGGGGCGACGCCCTCGGCATGGGCGAGGTCGCCGGGCACAACGCGGCCCGCACCGAGGTCGGCGTGCCGGGCGGCGCCGGCCAGGCCTCCGTGCTGGCCCACGCGGCGACGGCGGACCCGGAGTCCCTGCGGCGGTGGGAGGCCGTGCCCGGGTTCTGGAGCACCATCGGCGAGCACACGCTCAAGCACGCCGCGTGGGGCGACGGCCACGAGCAGGCCCGCATGGTGGAGCGCACCGGCGGGTTCACTCTCTGGTACACGGACGCGCAGGACCGCGTGGTGGGCGTGCTGACCTACAACGCGGACGAGGACTACGAGCGCGGGCGGGAGCTGGTGGCGGGCCGGGATGCCGTGGGCGAAGGCCGGGGCCGTCCCGACCCTGCATGACAGACTGAGGGGATGACCACCCCGACCCCCGGCGCCGGCTCCCCGGGCAGCGGTGTGGCCGGGGGCGTGCTGGCCGCAGTGGGGGCGCTGGCCCTGATCGCGACCGTCCTGGCGCTGGTCCTCGCGTTCGGTCCGGCCGGCCGGGACGACGCCGGCGCGGGCGCCGAGCGGCGGCGCTGGAACGGCGGCTTCACCCCCGCCCCGCCCACGGTGAACACGCAGGGGTACGCCGAGCCCGTGCAGGGCCGCGTGACCTCCCGCTTCGGGCCCCGCCCCAACCCGTTCGGCGAGGGCGTGGTGCCCTCGGGGGTGTCCGAGGAGGCCCTGACCCGCCACGACGGCGTGGACCTCGGCGGGGTGCCGGAGGGCACGCCCTTCCACTCGGTGTCCGACGGCCGAGTCCTATTCGTGGAGGCCGGCGGGGACGCGGGCGGCAACCTGCTCGCCGTGGACGCCGGGGACGGCCACGTGTGGCGCTACCTGCACGCCGCCCCGGACTCCACCGTGGTGGACGCGGGCCAGCGCGTCTCCGCCGGGGACCACCTGGCCGGCGTCGGGCAGACCGGCGCCGCCACCGGCGTGCACCTGCACCTGGAGCTGCGCGTGGACGGCGAGCCGGTGGACCCGGAGGCCTACCTGGCCGAGCGGGGCGTGGAGCTCGGCGGCTCCTACCCGGAGCGGCGCCGCGGCCTCAGCCGGTGACCGGGCCGCCGCCGTCGTCCACGGACCCGGCCCAGCGGACCTCCCCGTCCACGACCTCGTCCGTCGGCGCCAGGCCGATCGCCTGGGCGACCCGCTGGGAGGCCGTGTGCTCGGGGTGGACATCCGCCACGAGGCGCCGCACCCCCCGGTCCCGCAGCTCGCCCTTGAGGAGGCCGGCGGCCTCCTTCGCCAGCCCGCGGCCCTGCCACGGCGTGCCGATCAGCCAGGCGATCTGCGTGGGTCCCCCGTCCACGGGGATGGTGGCCTGGACGTAGCCGACCGGCCGGCCCTCCGGCTCCAGCACCACGATCCAGTTGGCCCAGTCCTCCGCGCCGTCCTCGGAGCGACCGCGCGCGAGGATCGCGTACCGCTGCCGCAGCTCCTCCTCGCCCGGCGGCGTCCCGCCGGTGTACGTGTACAGGTCCGGGTCGGCGAGGACCGCGGCCATGGCCTCGGCGTCATCCACCCGCAACGGGCGCAGGGAGAGGGAATGCGGCATGGGCACAGTCGACCAGCCCGGCCCCGCGCAGACAAGAGGCGGGGCGCATCCGCCCGCCGCTAGCCTGGGCGCATGCCGCCCGCCCCCACCGCCCGTCTGCGCTTCCGCGAGATGGCCGACGCCGACCTCGACCACCTGGCCGGCCTCCTCGCCGATCCCGTGGTGATGCGCTTCTACCCCGCCCCGCGCACGCGCGCGGAGGCGGCGGCGTGGATCGCGGGCAACCGGCGCCGGTACGCGCAGGACGGGCACGGGCTGTGGATCATCGAGACCCACGACGACGGCGGGCCCGGCTTCGTGGGCGACTGCGGCCTGACGTGGCAGGAGGTCAACGGGGAGCCTCGCCTGGAGGTCGGCTACCACGTGCGGGCCGACCTGTGGGGGCGCGGCTACGCCACCGAAGCGGCCGCCGCCTGCCGGGACCACGCCCGGGACGTGCTGGGGCACCACGAGCTCGTGGCGATCATCCACCCGGAGAACACGGCCTCGCGCCGGGTGGCCGAGCGGATCGGGATGACCGTGGTGGGCGAGGACCGCACCGGCGCGCCCGAGGCCCGCGCGGCTCTGGGGCTCGAGGCGCGCACCGTGCTGGGGATGAGGCTCCGGCCGGGCGCGTGAGGCGCGGCCCGGCCGGACGTCTCAGCCCCGGTCGCTCACTTGGCGTGGCGGGCGAGCAGCTCGCGGGCGGCGTCCAGGCCGCCGGCCTCGACGTCGTAGGAGCCGGTGGACGCGTGGTGGGCCTCGACCGCGTCCGTGATCCGGTAGTGGTCCGGGTTGCCGGGCGGGTCGGAGGTCTCCAGCACGTGGATCAGGTAGGTCTCGCCGGCGGCCAGGGCCTGGCGGTCGTCGCGCTCGTGATGGGTCATGACGTCCTCTCGGGTCGGCGCCCGGCGGGTCTGTCCCACCGGGGCGTGCGCACCAGGGTGGCGCATCGACGGCGGCGGGGCACAGTCCTGCCCGCCCGCGGGCCGGATCCGGTCAGTAGGCGGGTCAGAGTCCGCTCAGGCCCCGACGTAGGAGCTGACGACGCTCCGCAGTGCCTCGGCGGATTCGTAGATGTCCTCCAAGTTCTCGAGGTCGGCCCGCGTCCTGTTCTTGTCCGCATCGAACAGCACCAGATATTTCACCTTCCCGTCGAAGTGAAGGCGCGCGATCGGCTTCCGATTGTTGTCGTCCAGGATGACGCTGCAGTACGAGGCTGCGTCGCGCATGTAGACGCGGTTCATCGGCACGATTCCGGCGAGAATCGCCTTGATGATGCGGAAACCCTCGATCTCCTCTTCGGTCGTCACCACGCCCGGCTTGAGCTGGCCCTCCTGACCGTTCTCCTCGTCGGACAGGACCGTCTGATCGCCGGTGGCCACGGGCTCAGCGGGAGCCGCCAGTACCGGAGCGACCTGGTCGCCCAGGGCAGTCTTCAGCCGCGCGTTGACGCGATCGTTGATGTACTGGCGCGCAGCCTCCTCGGTGAGCCGGGTGAAGGTCTCCACCGCCTTGGCGTTCATGTACCCGGAGTACACGCGCTTGGCGAGGACCTTCACCAACTCATCGCTCGGCGCAGCCATCTCGGCAGAAATCTCGCGCTTGATGGCCGATACGTACTTCAGCTCCTCGGCTGCGGCGATGACCGAGTCGAGATCGAAGGATCCCTTCGCCAGCTGCTCGAGCTTCGGCACGGTGACCGGGTCGATGTCCAGAAGATCGAGGACGAGGAACGGACGCTCGTCGAGGATGTTGGCCTTGTCGAGGTCCGTGTAGAAGTTCCACACCCGCCCGTTGGTGAGCACGCCGATCCGCGCTTCACTGGTGTGGAAGTAGCGCACCAGCTGGCTCGCGTGCGCCAGGGACAGCTCCGAGCCGACCTTCTTGGCCTCCACGAGGATGTTGACCTTCCCCTCCCGCATGATGGCGTAGTCGATCTTCTCCCCCTTCTTCAGGCCCAGATCTGCGACGAACTCCGGGACGACCTCCTGGGGATCGAACACGTCGTAGCCCAACACCTGCGAGATGAATGGCATGACGAGCGCGTTCTTCGTCGCCTCTTCCGTGTCCAGGGAGCTTGCGTAGTCGCGGGCTCGCCGAGCCACTTGCGCAAGCTTGTCCTCGAATTCAGTCATGCCGTTTCACCCATCCGTGAGTAGGAGCCGGACAGCCGGGAATCCGGCAGCCTCGCACGTCAGCGCCCGAAGGCCCGCCGCAGCTGTGTCGAAATATAACCCAGCTCACAAACACGCTACGGGGACCCTCGCAGGCGCTCCGTGGCCGGACCGCGGGATCGCCCGGAACGCGAGGCGGCCACGACGCGTCGCCTCTCACAGGAAGGAGACGGGGCGTCGTGGCCGCGTTCCGCGGGGGGCCGCCCTGTCAGGCGACGCCCGGCCGGCTCAGCGGTTGCCGGGGTGCTGCGGGTCGGCCGGGATGCCGCGGCTCAGGGGCTCCACGGGCGGGCCGCTCGTCTCCGGGGTCACGGGCGAGCCGGTGCGGGAGCCGCCGACCTCCGGGGTGTCCGGCACCTGATCGCCGGAGGGCTGGGCGCCGGAGCGCAGCGCCTCGAGCCGCGTCTCGAGGACCTGCACCACGGGCAGGCGGTCGCCGTGGGCGCGCTCGTAGGCGAGCAGCTGCTCCACCTGCGACTCGTCGAGGCCGGTGATCCGGGTCGGCAGCGTGCCGTTGGGGATGTGGTCGTAGTCCGGCAGGGGGAGCTCGTCGCGGTTCGGGGCGTTCGTCATGGCACTGTCCCTCTTCTCTCGTCGGGGTCCCTCGTCGGGATGCGTGGTCCACCCACGCTAGTGAAGGCCCCCGTCAGACGGCACCCCCTGCCGCCCCGCTCACCCGACCCCGTCCCGCCGCGCCCGCAGCACGATCTCCAGGTCGAACCGCGCGTCGGGGTCCTCGAGGGCCTCCCCGAACAGCTCGCGCAGCCGGCCCACCCGGTACCCCACGGTCTGGGGGTGCACGCCGAGCTCCGCGGCGATCGGCGCCCGCTGGCCCCAGTGCGTGAGCCAGGCGAGCAGGGTCTCCTCCAGCACCGCCCGCTTCGCCTCGCTCACCTCGTCCAGGGGCGCCAGCACGCGTTCGGCCAGCTGCGTCACGACGCGCGGCTCGGCCCCCAGCACCACGCGCGCCAGGTGGTCCGCGGCGAGGATCGGGGACGGGGCGCCGTCGTCGTCCTCCCCCTGCGCGGGCTCCGCCGTCCGGCCCGCCGCCTCCTGGACGGCCAGCGTGCGGGCCACCCGGTAGGAGTGGGGCACGAGCGGCCAGTCCACGGCCGGCCCGACGACGGCGGCCGTCCCCGCCAGCAGGCGCAGCATGCGCTCGCGGCGGCCCTGGGAGGGCGTCGCGTCGATCACGGCGACCACCTCCGAGTCCCGCTCCACCACGAGCCCGGCCCGGCCCAGCCTCTCCCGGACGGCGACGCCGGCGTCCGCGGGCAGCACCACCACCGCCAGCCGGCGCGGCAGCCGCCAGTCCGCGAGCGCGGCCAGCCGTTGCACCTCCTTCTCCTCGGTCCCGCCCCGGACCAGGGCGGTGGCGAGGGCGGCGCGGTGCAGCTCGAGCACGCCCGCCTGGGCGGACTGCGCCTCCGCGTACGCCTGGGCGCTGACGGAGGAGAGCTCGTCGATGTACGCCCAGATGGACTCGCCCAGCTCGATCACCACGGACATCTCCAGGCCCAGGCGCGCGCACTCGGCGGAGAGCTCGCGGAACACGATCCGCGCGGAGGTGCGGTACGCGCCGAGCAGGGCGTCCATGGAGCGCCCCTCGCGGAACTCGCCGGCCCCCAGGCGGGCCATGAGGACGCGGGACTCGCTGTTCAGGGCCGGGCGGGTGGTGCCGGGCAGGCTCATCAGCTGCTCGAGGGCGGTGGTCACGCCGGCGGTGAGGTTCTTGCCGTAGTGGCCGTCGCGCGCCGCCGCGTAGGCGGGGATCTGGTCCGGGACCGTCTCGATGATGCGCTCCATGATCCCGGGGATCGCCGGGGCCAGGCGCTCCGCGAGGTCGTCGGGGAGGGACTGCCAGGGCGGGCGCCAGTCGGGGGCGGGGGTGGTCTGCGTCACACTCAATCTTGTCTCCTCGCGATGAAGTGATGGCCCAGATCGTACGCTGAAGACGAAGAACTGCGGCATGCCGAGCCATAGACTGGAGCCATGGTCGGCCCGTCTCTGTTCTCCCGTCTGGCGTCGACGCTCCTGCACCCGCTCGCCCCGCAGGACGTCCTCAGCCTGCTCGACCCCGTGCACTCCTCGCGGCAGCTGCGCGGCGTGGTCACCTCCGTGACGCGCGAGACGCCCGGCACCGCCACCATCGCCTTCCGCCCGGGCCCGGGCTGGCGGGCCCACGACGCCGGCCAGTGGGCCCGCATCGGGGTGGACGTGGACGGCGTGCGCCAGTGGCGCTCCTACTCGCTCTCCGCTCCCGCGGGCGCCGACCCCGAGATCACGGTGTCCGACATCGGCCTCGTCTCCGGCACGCTCGTGCGCCGCACGAAGCCCGGCGACGTCCTGTTCCTCGACGTCCCCGAGGGCGACTTCACCCTCCCGGACGAGCCGCGCGCCCTGCTGATGCTCACGGCCGGCTCGGGCCTGACCCCGGTGATGTCCATGATCCGCACGCTCGTGCCGGCCCGCGCGGACGCCGACGTCGTGCTCATCCACTCCTCCCGCACCCCCGAGGACGCCCTGTTCCGCGAGGAGCTCGCCGAGCTGGCCGACCAGTTCCCGGGCCTGCGCGTGGTGCACCGCCACACCGCGGACGAGGGCCGCCTGGACCTGTCCTCCCCCGCCGAGCTCGAGGACCTGTGCCCCGACTGGCGCGACCGGGCCGCCTACGCGTGCGGCCCCGCCGAGTTCCTCGACGACGCCGAGGACCTCTGGCGGCGCGAGGCCGGCGAGGACCTGCGCATCGAGCGCTTCCGTGCGGACTTCGCGGCGGGCGTGGCCGGCGCGGGCGGCCGCGTGGTGTTCGAGCACGCCGACGCCGAGGCCGACGCTCCCGGTGACGTGCCGCTGCTGATCGTGGCCGAGGAGGCCGGCGTCGCCGCCCCGTCCGGCTGCCGCATGGGCATCTGCCACGCCTGCCTGACCCCCCTGCGCTCCGGCCAGGTCACCGACCTGCGCTCCGGCGAAGTCCACGGCGAGCCCGGCGAGCTGATCCAGACCTGCGTGAGCGCCGCCGCCGGCCCGCTGAGCCTCGACCTCTGAACCTGACACCCGGCCGAGACCCGGGCCTCCCCGACCATCCCCCGCCTCCCGTCCCCAGGAGCACCGCATGACCCAGACACCCACCACCCCCAGCCGCACCGGCGCCACCGCCCCGGACGATCTGGCCCTGGCCATCCCCGGCACCACCGTGCGCGGCCGCGCCGCCCGGGTCCTGCCGCAGGACCGCCCCGACACCACGAGCTGGGCTCCCCACACCGCCGAGTCCCGTGCCGCCACGTCCCGCTCCACCGCCGCCGCCACGACGCCGGGACTGCCGGGCGTCGTCGGGAGCCCGGCGGTGCGCCCGCCCGGCGCCGCCCACCTGACGGACGCGCAGGTGGCCGAGCTGGGCCGGGAGCTGGACGCGATCCGCGACGACGTGCTCGCCCGCCGCGGCACCTCCGACGCGGCCTACATCCGCCGCGTCATCCGCTGGCAGCGCCGGCTCGAGCTCGGCGGCCGCGCCCTCCTGCTCAACGCACGACACCCCGCCGCGTTCGTGGCGGGCACGGCCATGCTCACGGTCGCGAAGATCGTGGAGAACATGGAGATCGGGCACAACGTGCTCCACGGCCAGTGGGACTGGATGCGCGACCCGGACATCCACTCCACCACGTGGGAGTGGGACTTCGTGACGCCGTCGCGGGCCTGGCAGAACACCCACAACGACCTGCACCACCGCTGGACCAACGTCGTCGGCAAGGACCGGGACGTGGGCTACAACGTGCTGCGCATGGACGAGTCCGAGCCGTGGCAGCCGCGGCACCTGCTCAACCCCGTGATCAACGCGGGGCTGGCCCCGATCTTCGAGTGGGGCATCGCCCTCTACGACCTCGAGCTGGACCGCGTGCAGAGCGGGGAGAAGTCCCGCGAGGAGCTGATGACGGATCTGCGCTCCGTGGGCGTCAAGGCGGCCCGGCAGTTCGCCAAGGACTACGTGGCCACGCCAGCCGTCGCCGAGGTGCTGACCGGCTCGGGCAAGGCCACGCTCGCGGGCACGCTGCTGGCCAACGGCCTGCGCAACATCTGGGCGCACTCGGTCATCTTCTGCGGGCACTTCCCGGAGGGGGCGGAGACGTTCTCCGAGGAGATGGTGGACGGTGAGACCCGCGGCGACTGGTACGTGCGGCAGATGATCGGCTCCGCGAACATCTCCGGTTCGAAGCTGATGCACTTCATGACCGGCAACCTCTCCCACCAGGTGGAGCACCACCTGTTCCCGGACCTGCCGTCCAGCCGGTACGCCGAGGTGGCGCCCCAGGTCCGTGAGATCTGCGCCCGCTACGGCCTGCCGTACACGACCGGCCCGCTGCTGCGGCAGGTGGGCTCCGCGTGGAAGAAGGTGTTCCGGCTGGCGTTGCCGTGAGGCGGGAGGGGCGGGCGCCCCTCCCACCGCCGTCGTCGGCTCAGCCCTTCACGCCGCCGGCCGTGAGGCCGGAGACGATGTACCGCTGCAGGAACAGGAACAGCGCCATCACGGGCAGGGCCGCCAGCACGGCGCCGGCCGCGAACACGCCCCAGTTCTCGGAGCGGGTCTCCGAGACGTAGCCGTAGAGGCCCACCGCGAGCGTCTGCGCGGACGGGTCCGTGAGCACTACGGAGGCGATCACGAACTCCGAGACCGTGGTGATGAAGGACAGCAGGGCCACCACCGCGAGGATGGGGGTCACCAGGCGCAGGATGATCGAGAAGAAGATCCGCGCGTGCGAGGCACCGTCGAGCTTGGCAGCCTCGTCCAGCGACGGCGGGATGGTGTTGAAGAACCCGTACATCAGGTACGTGTTCACCCCGAGCGCGCCGCCCAGATACACGAGGATGAGGCCGAGCTGCGAGCCGATGCCCAGGACGGGCACCAGGTTGCCGATGTAGGTCAGCAGCAGGAAGATCGCCACCACCGCGAGCAGCTGCGGGAACATCTGCACCAGCAGCAGCGTCAGCAGCCCCACGCGGCGGCCCGTGAACCGCATCCGGGAGAACGCGTAGGCGGCCAGGGCACCGAGGAACACCGTCATCACGGACGTGATGACGCCGATCACCATCGTGTTGAGGAACCAGCGGCCGAAGGGCCGGTTCGGGTCGCTGAACAGGTCCACGTAGTTCTGCCCGCTGAACGAGGAGAACAGCCGGTTCGAGCTCGCCATCGTGCCAGTCGGGTCGAGCGACGCGGACAGCACGTACAGCAGCGGGAACAGTGCGAACGCGCTGGCCAGCACGCCCACCGCGTGACGCCAGCCCAGCTCCCGCATCCAGCGGCCGAACGAGCGGCGGCGTCGTGGCGGGGCCGGGTCCTCCTCCCAGCGCAGCGGGTCCGTCTCCTGCTGCGCCAGGGCGGCGGCGAGGGGCGAGGTCGGGGCGTCCGGCCGGGGCCGTCCGGAATCCTGGGGGATGCTCACTTGTCGATCTCCTCGAGCGCCTTGGTCTGCCGGAAGCTGATCGCCGAGATGGTCGCCACGATCAGGAAGATCACGATGGACAGGGCGGAGGCCAGGCCGTAGTCGCGCCCCACCCCGCTGAACGCCGTCTTGTAGACGACCGTGATCAGCAGGTCTGTGGCGCCGATGTTCGAGCCCGCGTCGGGGAACCGCGGTCCGCCGCCGGTCAGCATGTAGATGATGTTGAAGTTGTTGAAGTTGAACGCGAACGAGGAGATCAGCAGCGGCGCCACCGAGACCAGCAGCAGGGGCAGCTTGATGGAGCGGAAGATGCGCCACGGGCCGGCGCCGTCCATGCGGGCGGCCTCGTCCACGTCCTCGGGCAGGGACTGCAGGGCGCCCGTGGTCACCAGGAACATGTAGGGGAAGCCCAGCCACAGGTTCACCACGAGCACCGACAGCCGGGCCAGCCACGGGTCGGTGAGCCACGGGATGTCCGCGCCGCCGAAGAACACGGTGTTGACGAAGCCGAACTCCGGGTTGAGCAGGCCGGCCCACACGAGGCCGGACAGGAACGCCGGGAACGCGTACGGCAGGATCATCATCACCCGGTAGACCTTCTTGCCGCGCATGTCCGAACGGTTGAAGGCGATCGCCAGCAGCAGCCCGACGGCGAACGTCGTGGCCACGCTCAGGAACGCGAAGGCGAAGGTCCACACGGTGACCCGCAGGAGCGGGTCGCGCAGCTCGGGGTCGGTGAACGCGCGCGTGAAGTTGTCCAGGCCGACGAACACCCGCCAGCCGGTCTGCAGCGTGCTGCCGTCGTCCGCCTGGAACTGGCCCTCGCCGTTGTCCCGGTACTCCACGCCGCTCTCGAGGTCCGTGAAGGTGTCCCGGGCCTCGTCGTACTCCAGACGCGGCGCGTACACGTACCCGCGGGAGCCGTCGCGCGTCTCCAGGGTGCCGTCCGCGGCGTCGTCGCTCAGCGGGACCTTCAGGCGGGCGACCTGGTCCTGACGCTGCAGCAGGTCGCCGAACCGCAGGGTGGTGTACCCCTCCACCCCCACCGGCTCCCCGTCCTGCATCTGGGCCTCGACCGGCTCCAGCGCCTGGTCCGCGCCGCCGAGGACGGGCTCCCCGTCCCGCAGGGTCAGCAGGTAGAGGTCGCCGCCCTCCTCCAGCACCGTGATGTCGTACACCGGGGAGTCCGGCACGCGGATGGAGGAGGAGCGCTGGATGATCTCGATCGCCGCGGCCTTGTCCGAGTTGTGCCCGGCGCCGTAGTTCGTGAAGGCGACGTAGGAGGAGTAGACCACCACGAACACCTGGAACAGCATCAGGAAGAACAGGCCGGGGGCGAGGTACTTGGCCGGCAGGCCGCCGCGGCGCAGGTAGATCCAGTTGATGCCGATCGTGACCGCCAGGGTCAGCGCGAACACCACCCAGTCCCCCGCGGCCGCGAGCTGGAACAGCAGGAACGCCGCGAAGGCGTCCACGAGGCCCAGCAGGACGATCTTGGCCAGCGTGCCGCCGAGGCCCTCGGTACCCCGGGCGTCCGCACGACGACGGCGGCCCGGGCCGGTGCGGCGCGCGGCGTCGTCGAGGGCGGCGGTGGCGGCGTCGGACCGGTCCGACGCGGTGGAAGACGGGCTCATGGTTCCTCATCCGGCCCGAGGGCCTGCCGTGGAAGGGGGGGATGCGCGCCCCGAGGGCGCAGGGCCACGGTCCGCCTCCGGCGTCCCCGCGGGGACGCCGGAGGTGGACCGCGCCGGATCACTGGCCGATGCGGCCCTCGATGTCGGAGATCATCTTCTGCCAGGTCTGGACCGGGTCGCCCTCGCCCTTGATGATGCTCATCTCGGCGCCGCCCCAGAACTCGAACACCGCGCCCATCTCGGGGGCCGCCGGCATGGGGACGCCGTTCTCGCCGATCTCGCCGAACGCCTTCACGGTCTCGTCCGAGGCCGCCTTGTCGAAGGAGGCGGTCAGCGCCGGGGGACGCTTGCCCTCGGCGAAGAGCGCGTCCTGGGCCGCCTCGGTGGAGAGGTAGTTGACCACGAACTCATTCGCGGCCAGCTGGTTCTCGGACTCTGAGGAGACGAAGAAGGCGTTGACGCCCACGAACGGCTGCGCCGGCTGGTCGCCCATGGACGGGATGGCCTCGACCTCGAAGTCGACGCCGGCCGCCTCGGCCTCCTCGATGTTCCACGGGCCGGTGATGAAGTAGGCCGCGTTGCCGGAGTTGAACTGCTCCTTGGCGATGTCCGCGGTCATGTTCGGGTTCAGCACCCCGGACTCGCCGTACTCGGCCAGCTTCTCGGCGAAGGCCTCACCCTCGGGCCCGCCCATGGCCAGCGAGCCGGTGTCGTACGAGCCGTCCTCGGCCTGCTTGAACACGGGGGCGCCCATGGAGGTCTGGAACGGGTACAAGTGGTACGGGTCGCCGTTGACGGCGTCCAGGCCCACCACGAACGGGTACTCGGCCTCGCCGGCGTCGACGGCCTTCCGGCCCTCCGCGATCATCTCGTCGAAGGAGGCCGGGGTGGACTCGGCCAGCTCGGTGTTGCGCAGGATGGCGATGTTCTCCACGGAGTACGGCACGCCCCAGGTCTGACCCTCATAGGTGACGGCCTGCACGGAGGACTCCACGAAGTCGCCGGCTCTCTCGCCCAGCTCAAGGGGCTCGATGGTGCCGTTCTGCACGAGCGAGCCGATCCAGTCGTGGGCGCCGACGATCACGTCCGGGCCCTCGCCCGTGGGGTTCTGGGTGATGAAGTCGTCCTTCATCGTGGAGTTGTCCTTGACCACGAGCTCCACCGTGATCCCGGTGTCCTCCTTGAAGTCCTCCGCCACGGCCTGCAGCGGCTCCTGGCGGTTCTGGTCCACCCACATGGTGATGGTGCTGGCGCCGGCCTCGGAGAGGTCCTGGCTCGGGGACGCGGTGGCCGTGCCCTGCTCGGTGGCGCCGGCCGGGGAGGAGGACGCCGGGGCGGAGGAGCCGCCGCCGCACGCGGTGAGCGCGAGGGCGGAGAACGCCGCGGTGAGGGTCAGGCTGAGCGGGCGGCGGAAGAGGCCGCCGGTCGTCGTCGACTGCATGATGTGCCTTTCACGAGGGGTGGCCCGCGGCATGCGCCGGCCGTTGCGTCGCCGACGTGGGCCCCGCGGTGAGACGGCGCCTGCCCCCGGCGGCTGAAGGAGTCAGTCCCCAGGAGTGTAAACGCTTCCACTGTGATATGCCACACAGAGGTGCGCTCCCGCATGAACACGGGCATGCGGGAGTGGGGGCGGAGGTCAAGACCGGCTGAAACCGGAATGGAAGCGCTTCCACCACCGCGCCTGCCGTGCCGTACTCTGGTGCCACGCATCGACCCCCGGCCCGCCGCCGTCGTGCACCCGCCCCGCCGCAGAACCCCATGAACCGGGAGGAGGACCGCCGATGGTCGGCATCAAGGACGTCGCCCGCATGGCCGGGGTCTCCACCGCCACCGCCTCCCGCGCCCTCACCGGCTCCGGCCCCGTGGCGGCCGCCACGCGCACCCGAGTCCAGGAGGCCGTCGCCACGCTCGGCTACGTGGCGGACTCCGCCGCTTCTTCGCTCGCCTCGGGCCGCACCCGCAACATCGGGCTGGTGACCCCCTCCGTCCACCGGTGGTTCTTCGCCGCCGTGCTCGAGGGCGCCGCGGACGAGCTCGTGCGGCACGGGTACGACCTGACGCTCTACGACGTCGGCCAGGACCCGGAGCGTCGGTCCACGGTCATCTCAGACCTGCTGCCCCGACGGCGGCTGGACGCCCTGATCACCCTCTCGTTCCGGCTGAGCATGTTCGAGCTCGCCGGACTCGAACGCCTCGGCCTGCCCGTGATCGCCGTCGGCGGCCGCCTGCCGGCGGGTGAGACCCTGCCGGACTGGTTCACCGCCGTCCAGGTGGACCACGCCCGCGCCGCACGGATGGCCACCGAGCACCTGCTGGAGCTCGGACACCGGGACATCGCCTACGTGGGCCGCGTAGACGAGGACATCGAGTTCCAGGTCAGCACCGAGCGCACCCGCGGGTTCCTGCACGCCCTCGCCGCCACCGGGGTGCGCACGCCGGCCGACTGGATGGTGCCCGCGGACTTCACCATCGGCGGCACCTACCACCAGGCGCGCGCCCTCCTCGCCGACCCGCGGCGCCGGCCGACGGCGGTCATGTGCATCTCGGACGAGATGGCCATGGGCACGTGGATGGCAGCCCACTCCCTGGGGCTGCGCGTGCCCGAGGACGTGTCCGTGATGGGCCTGGACGGCCACCCCGAGGCCGCCCGCCTGGGCATCAGCACCGTGGACCAGAACCCGCTCGAGCAGGGCCGCCGCGCCGTCCGCCTGGCGCTCGGCGCCCTCGACGGCGCCGCCCACCCCCACCGGATCATGCACCACCTGGCCCTGCGGCCGAGGGCGAGCACCGCGCCGCCGTAGACCGTCAGCCCCGACCCCCCACCCACCCCTCTCCTTCACCTTGGATCGTCGGGCACGTACCTGCCCGTGAAAGGAACCCCACCATGGCCTCCGTGACCTTCCGCTCCGCCAGCCGCCAGTACCCCGGCTCCCCCCGCCCCGCCGTCGACTCCCTCGACCTGGAGATCGCCGACGGCGAGTTCCTCGTGCTCGTGGGCCCCTCCGGCTGCGGCAAGTCCACCTCCCTGCGCATGCTCGCCGGCCTCGAGGAGCTCTCCCACGGCAGCATCCTGATCGGCGACCGGGACGTCACCGATGTGGACCCCAAGGACCGGGACATCGCGATGGTGTTCCAGAACTACGCCCTGTACCCGCACATGACCGTGGCGGACAACATGGGCTTCGCCCTGAAGATCGCCGGCGTCCCCGCGGACGAGCGGCGCCGCCGCGTCGAGGACGCCGCGAAGCTGCTGGACCTGACCGAGTACCTGGACCGCAAGCCGAAGGCCCTCTCCGGGGGCCAGCGTCAGCGCGTGGCCATGGGCCGGGCGATCGTGCGCGACCCGCAGGTGTTCCTCATGGACGAGCCGCTCTCCAACCTGGACGCGAAGCTGCGCGTGCAGACCCGCGCCCAGATCGCCAACCTGACCCGCCGTCTGGGCACCACCACCGTGTACGTGACCCATGACCAGACCGAGGCCATGACCATGGGCGACCGGGTGGCGGTCCTCAAGGAGGGCCGCCTACAGCAGGTGGACACGCCGCGCAACCTCTACGAGCGCCCGATGAACGTGTTCGTCGCCGGGTTCATCGGCTCCCCCGCCATGAACATCTTCCGCATGCCCGCCACGCACGAGGGCGTGCACTGGGGCGAGACGGTCATCCCCGTGCCGCGGGAGGATCTGGCCGACGCCGGCACGGCGGTGGACCTCGGCGTGCGCCCCGAGAACCTGGTGGTCAGCGACGACGCCGCCGGCCTGCCCGTGGAGGTGGACACCGTGGAGGAGCTCGGCGCGGACGCATACGTGTACGGTCACGCGACGATCGGCGGCGAGGAGCGGCTCATCACCCTGCGGACGGTGGGCTACACAGCGCCGGAGAAGGGGTCCGTGGTGCACGTGGTCCCGGACCCGGAGCGCGTGCACCTGTTCCACGCCGAGACCGGCGAGCGACTCAACCGCTGACGGCGGCGCGGGGGGCGCGACGGCGGCGGGCGTCGCCTGCCCTCAGCCCTGGCGCTCGGCGAGGTCCGCGAGCCGGTCGATCGACGCGCGCAGCTGCTCTTCGCCGGTCCGCAGCGCCTTCTGGATGCGCTTCGGGTCGGTGAGGGCGGTCCAGTCATAGGTGTGGGTGACGCGGCAGCCGCCCTCGTCGTCGCCCTCGACCTCCCACCGCCACAGCTGGCCGAACGGCTCCCCGCCGACCTCGGAGGGCTTCCAGGCGATGCGGCGGCCCTCCTCGAACTCGACCACGTGGTTCGCGCGGTCCACGCCCTTCTGCAGGGTCATGACGAACACGTCCCCGACGGCGGTCACCCGCTGCCCGGGGGCGGCCTCGGCCAGGTTGTCGTTGCCGTCCCACTCGGGCTGGCGGGAGGGGTCCGCGATCAGCTCGAAGACGACGCCGGCCGGCGCGTCGACGTGACGGGTCGCGGACACGACGCGGTCCTCGGGGGCGGGCAGGGCGGTCTCGTCGAAGTGCTCCATGGGGAGAGCGTAGACCCCGATGCGCACCCGCCGAGAGCGCCGGCGGGGCTCGCGCCGGGAGCGGCCCCCGACCTCAGATCAGGCCCAGCGCGGTGAGCTTGGCCGCGGTCTCCTCGTTGGTCGGCTCCACCTGGTGGTCGCCGTCGGGGAACACGACCACGGGGATGTTCTTCCGGCCGGAGATCCGCTCGGCGGCATCGGCCTGGGCCGGGTCGGCGACGAGGTCCACATAGTCGTAGGCGACGCCGAGCTCATCGAGCTGGCGCTTGGTGCGCAGGCAGTCTCGGCACCAGTCGGCGCCGTAGACGGTGAGGACGTTCTGACTCATCCGTCCAGCGTACTGAGGGGTGGGATGCTGGGGGCATGCCCGCCCAGCCCTCCCCCTCCGGCCGCACCGTCCACCTGTCCACGTCGGGCGTGGACGCCCGCATCGCCCCCGACGAGTTCGGCGGGTTCGTCCTGGAGATCGGCGGGGCCGTCCAGTCCCACGTGGACCTGGCCGACCCCGCTCGCATCCGCTACGAGTACCTGCGCCGCATGGCCCACGTGCTCGACGGCGTCGCCCCGACGGGCGCGCCGGTGCGGGTCCTGCACCTCGGCGCGGGCGCGCTGACCCTGCCGCGCTACCTCCAGGCGACCCGACCCGGCTCGGAGCAGACGGTGGTCGACCTGGACCGGGAGCTCGTGTCCTTCGTGCTCGCCGAACTGCCCCTGCCGGCGGGCACGGACCTCGTCTCCGTGGTCGCGGACGCGCGCCTGGCCGCCGTCGACCTCGCGATGGACGGGGAGCGGTTCGACGCCGTCGTGCTGGACATCGGCACCGGCGAGGAGGGCGCCGAGCACCTGCGCGGCGCCGTGTTCTACGGGGAGCTGCTCGAGCTGCTGACGGCGGGCGGGGTGCTGCTGGTGAACATCGGCGACGACGCCGGCCTGCACTTCCTGGGCGCCGAGCTGGGCGCCCTCGAGGAGGCGGCCGCCGAGGCCGGGGTGGCCGGCCCGTGGACGCTCGCGGACCAGGGGATGCTGGAGCGCCTGGACTGGGGCAACGTCGTGCTGGCCGCGGGGGCGCCGCTGGGAGAGGCCGGCTGCACGGAGCGCCTCGCCGCGGCGGGGCCGCATCCGGCGGCCGTGCTGGACCCGGCGGAGTCGGCCGCGCTGGCCGACCGCATCCGTCGCGCCTGAGGGCGGGCGCGGCGCTCAGGGCCGGGGGTCCTCCGCACCGGGGCCCGTCTGCGGCCGGGGCCACGGGTGGCCCCGGCGCTCCTCCGCCCCCTCGTTGAAACGACGCAGGAGCCTGCTGAACTCGACGACGTCCTCGGCTGGCCAGGAGGAGACGATCTGCGCCACGTTGTCCGCGCGGGAGCTCAGCTCCGCGGCGAGGCGGGCGCGTCCCTCCTCCGTGGGACGGTGCAGCCGGGCGGAGCCGCCGTCGGGGTCCGCCACCCGCTCGACGAGGCCGGCCTTCATGGCGGCGGCCACCTGCCGGTGGACGGTGGAGACGTCGAGGTCGAAGGCCTCGGCCAGCTCGGCGACGCTCATGGCCCCGCCCGCGTCCAGGCGGGCGAGCAGCACGGTGGCGCTGCGCTCCAGCGCGCTCGACCGGCCGTAGGGGGCCACCCCCTGCGTGGCCACCCGCAGCAGGAGCATGTGCTCGTACATGATCCCGCGGACCGGGTCGGCCCACGCCCCCTCAGATGATTGCATCATGCAAACGATGCTACCTTTTGCATCATGCAAATCGCCGAGCAGGAACGCATCGCCTCCCCCACCTTCGTCCTCGCCTGGGTGGTCTCCTTCCTCCAGTTCCTCGCGTTCTACGCCCTCGTCACCACCATGGCCGTGTACGCGGTCCGGCAGTTCGCCGCCTCGGACGCCGGGGCGGGGCTGGCCTCGAGCGCCTTCGTCATCGGCGCCACCGTCAGCCGCGTGGTCACCGGCCACGTGGTGGACCGCTTCGGCAAGCGCCGCGTCCTGGTGGTGGCCCTGGTCGCCGTCGCGCTGTCCTGCACGCTCTACCTCGTCGCCTCCTCGCTGCCGGCCCTCGTGGCGGTGCGCATGCTCCACGGCGCCAGCTACGCCTTCGCCAGCACCGCCGTCATGGCCCTGGCCCAGGCGGCCATCCCCGACGGGCGACGCGCGGAGGCCACCGGCCACCTCGCGCTGGGCACCACCCTGGCCACCGCGATCGGCCCCGCCCTGGGGCTCTTCCTCGCCGGCTCCATCGGCTACGCGTGGCTGTTCCGGGCGACTCTGGGGATCACGGTGGTCAGCCTCGTGCTGGGCCTGCTGGTGCGCGAGGCGCCCGCCGCGGCGGGCGTCGACGGTGAGCGCGCCGCCGGCGAGGTCCCCCTGGAGCACCCCGCCCCCGCGGTGGGCTTCCGCCTGCGCTCCGTGCTGCACCCGGCGGTCCTGCCGATCGGCGGCTTCATGCTGCTGGTGGGCCTGAGCTACGCCGGGATCCTCACCTACCTGAACGCCTACTCGGTGGAGCGCGGGCTCACGGCCGGCGCCGGCCTCTTCTTCCTGGCC
Organism: Micrococcus sp. iso_239; assembly: GCF_056173395.1. Classification (NCBI taxonomy): domain Bacteria; kingdom Bacillati; phylum Actinomycetota; class Actinomycetes; order Micrococcales; family Micrococcaceae; genus Micrococcus; species Micrococcus sp. iso_239. Next base: position 2,441,164 of record NZ_CM149672.1, read on the forward strand.
TACGCCGCGGCGATGCTCGTCATGCGCCTCACCCTGGGCACCCTGCAGGACCGCCGGGGGGACGACGCCGTCGTCTACCCCGCCCTCCTCTGCTTCACAGCCGCGCTCCTGGTGCTGGCCTTCGCCACGCGCGACTGGCAGGTGGTGCTGGCCGGGGCGCTGAGCGGCCTCGGCTACGGCACGCTCATGCCCGCGGCCCAGGCGATCGCCGTGAACGCGGTGCCCTCCCACCAGCTCGGCGCCGGCATCTCCACCCTCATGCTGTTCGCGGACGTGGGGCTGGGCCTGGGCCCCGTGCTCCTCGGCGGGCTCGTGGCCTCGGCCGGCTACGGCGCCATGTACGCGGCCCTGGCGGGTGTGCTGGTGATCGCCGCCGGGTACTACTTCGTGATGCACGGTCGCCGGCACGGGCGGCGGGGGACCGTGGCCCGCGCCTGAGTCCCGAGCGGTGACGGCGGCCTGCCGCCGCGGGCGGCGCTATCGGCGCCGCGCCGGCCAGGACGCGAGCGCGACGGCGGCGAGGGCGCCCAGGGTGCCCAGCACCGTCGTCGTGGTGACCGTGGATCCGTCGGTGGGGGCCACCAGGTCCACCACGAGGGAGCCCAGGAGGTTGCCCGAGACCAGGCCGAGGGTGGCGGCGAAGACGCCCAGGCGCGGGACGACCATGGCCCCCACCCCGATGAACACGCACCCCAGCGGGCCGCCGAGGTAGAGCCGCCAGTCGTGCGGCAGCGCGGGCATGCCGTGGCCGGAGGCCAGGGCGATCCCGCCCCACACGATCCCGAGGAAGAGGACGCCGGCGGTGAAGTTGACCAGGGTCGCCGGGATGGCGGTGCCGTAGGCCGTGGTCTGACGGGCGTTGAACACCTGCTGCCCGGCGGTGGCCAGGCCTGCCAGCAGGGGCAGCAGGGCCAGCAGCGCCCAGCCGGGCCCGCCGCCGGCCTCGCCGAGCGAGGGCCACACCACGAGGGCGACCGCGGCCAGGGCGAGCGCCGCCCCCGTGAGGCGCCGCGGCGTCAGGCGCTGCACCCCGGCGGGGCTGAGCCCGAGCCGGTCCACGACCATCCCGCCGACCACCTGCCCGGTGACCACGGCGACCGTGAACACGGCCACGCCGAGGGGACCGATCGTCGCGGACTGGGTGAGCACCAGGAGCCCGCCGATCATGCCCGCCACCGCGTACCACGGGCGCACGGACCCCGCGGCCAGGGCCGGGCGGATGCGGGCCAGGCCCCGGCGACCCCGCGGCGTCAGCACGCTCACGAGCACCATGACGGCCAGGCCCGCCGCGAAGGAGCACAGCGCGGCGAGGACGGGGTCGCCCGTCAGGTGGGCGAGGCGGGAGTTGATGCGGCCCTGCAACGGCATCACGGAGCCGGCGGCCACCGCGAGCGCGAACAGCAGGGCGGTCGCCCGCGGGGAAGGGGCCTCCGGGCGGGCGGCGACGGCGGCCGGGCGGGGGCGGGAGGGCCCGCGCTCGGCGGACGGGACAGAGGATTCGGGTGGCATCCCCCCGTTGTACACTCCTAGGCGGTCAGGCGCGCCTCGAGCCCGGCGCGCACCGCGGGCCACTCCTCGCGCACCACGCTGAAGTAGTCGACGTCGGCGATCGTGCCGTCCGCCGCCGGGCGGAAGCGGCGCAGAGTGCCCTCGAACGTCGCCCCCAGGCGGGCGATGGCGGCGTGTGAACGGGCGTTGCGGTGGTCGCAGCGCAGGGCCACCCGCTCCAGCGCCCATTCCTCGAACGCGTGCCCGAACAGCAGCAGCTTGCAGCCGGGGTTCACGGAGGTGCCCCACACCCGACGGGCGTAGACCGTGTGCCCCACCTCCACCCGCAGCCCCGGCACCAGGTCGTAGAGGCTCGTGCGCCCCACCAGCTCCCCGCCCTGCTCGACGGCGAACGCGAAGGCGCCCTCCCGCTCGATCAGCTCGGCGAGGTGCGCGGACATGGCCGCGCCGTCCACCGGCAGGGGCGCACTGTTCCCCGCCCACATGGCCGCGTCGACGAGCTCGCGCAGGGCGGGGCCGTCGGTGGGTGAGAGGGGGCGCAGGGTGAGGTCCCCGCGGGTGAGGACGATCTCGTGCTTCATGCACCCATCCTGTCAGCGGCCTCGGGGCGTCCCCCACCCCGGAGGACTTCCGACTCGAGACCATGACCCTCGCGGAGCTGGAGGAGGGTCAGGTGCTCGTCACCAGCACCGTCATGTCTGTGGGCCCGTGCATGGGTGGCCACATGAACGACGTCGCGTCCGACGTGGCCCCATTCGAGGTGGACGCCCCCTCGACGGCGGCGGGGTCCGCACCGTGACCGAATCCCGTGCCTCGGACATCGCCGTGGGCGCCTCCGTGCCCGACCCCGCCTGCCTCGGCGTGGCGGATCCGCGCACGGAGGCGGCCCCGGACGGCATCGACGTCTACTTCGACAAGGTGGGCGGCGACCAAGACCCTCATGCTGCAGGGCTTTCTCCTCCCTCAACATCTGGGCCCAGCCGGCGAGTACTGCGAGAAAGCCCGAGAAGGCCATCGGCCGGCTCAAGGACGGCCCCTTGCAGTATGACGAGACCGAGCGCCCCGACGCTCCCCCGCCGCCGATGCGCGCGAAACCCTGCGAGCCCGGCGGAACATCGCACTGATGCTCAGCGCCGCGGACTGACGAGCCCTTGCCCGCACGCCCCGGGCCTTACCAGTCCCGAAAAACATCCCCATTGCATCTGTGAACTTCGCAAAGGAACAAGGGAAGGGCCTACAACTCAGTCACCTTTGCCCCGTGGGAGCTCATTGGGCGACAGTGAGGGAGGACGCTATGCATCCGACTCTCCCCTCTGCGTTCTATGTCCTGGAGGTGCCCTTCGGGTGGCCAAGGGGTGCTCGCACGCCGCCTCCTGTTGGAACCGCCAGGGATCAGGACGCCCTGCCATGGTGAGCAGAGCTGAGCTTCAGCTCCCCTTGCTTTCCCGAAAGGCCTCTGCATTACGCAGTACCAGGTCCCCCAGGAGACCAAGCCCCAGGAAGAAGACAAGTGCCGTAAGACGATGGGACTGATCGCGCTGGTCCCCGGCGATCTTGGCTTGGATGCCCAAGAGGTCATTCGTGTGCCAGCCGTTCAATACGGCCTGCTGGGGCGCGCCGTTCGCCTCATTCGCCTGAAAGGAATACTTCATCTCGGCAGCGCTCAAATCCTTTGACCAGTCCCCCGCAGCCCCACTGGGAACAGTCGCGATGAAGGATAGAAAGAACCCGACGAGCATAGCCAAGGCCCACCAGAAACGAGCAACCGGCCAATTCACCCGCAACTTCCCCCCGCGGGACTTCTTCACCTTTCCCTTCTTCGACGCCGACCCGGGGGCTCCCCCGGGCTGGAAGCCGTGCCCCCACTGATGAGGGGCAGTCGCAGGCTCCGCCGAGGTGTCGGAAGATCCCTCTGGGATAGACGCGGGCTGAGTCATAGTGGTCCATTCTCGAAGAAGAAACGGGAAGCGATGAACGCGTAAGGAACTCTAAACGAGAAAGGGGCACTCCAGCCCCCGAGCCCACTCCCTTGAGGCCGAGGCGACCAGCCGGCTCAGAGCGTGGCGGACCGGCGGGCGGAGGCCCTCATGGCCGCGACCCGCTGCGCCACAGGGGCCTCCAGAGCGCCCGGCTGCAGGGCCGGGGCGAGATCGGCGGCCACCTCTCGGGCGACCCCCTCGAGGGCGGAGGCGTCCTGGGCGACCCAGGCGCGCAGCGTCAGGTGCTCCCGCATCCACGCCGTGAGCGTCTCCTCGGACTCCGGGGTGAGGGCGAAGCCCACCCCCGCCGCACCCGGGCTGGTGCGCTCCACATCCAGGCCGAGCTCGCCCGCCAGCAGGGCGGCGAACGCCTGGCGCAGCGGTGAGACGCCGGTACGACCGGACTGAAAGGCGGCGCGCACCTCGCGGCACTGCAGGCTCTCGTCGGCCACGTCGACGGCGAGGACGTCACCGGCGGCGGGGGTGAGGCCCAGGGCGGCACGGGCTGACTCCTCGGCCACCACGGCCACGATGCCGGGCACTGCGGGGGCGGCGGTGAGGAACTCGGCGTACCGCATGCCCGGAGTGGCGGCGAGCACAGCGGCGGCCTCGGCGGTCAGGGACGGGGTGTCGACGGCGGTGATGGTCATGGATCCAGGGTGAATCGCGATTCACTGAGACGGGGAGCGGCGTCCATATTCTGAGATTTGCAGCCACATGGTGAGACTCACGCCTCCCCCGACGTGCAGTACGCTGGCCCCATGCAGATGCACGCGCAGCAGTGGTGGACCGCCTGAGGGCGGCCCCGGTCATGCGCATCTGACACGACGAGCCGCTCGCCTGCCGGGCGACTCGGTCATGAGCGGCTCCGGCGGGCCCCATCCCAGGAGGACCCCCGATGACCCACCGCAACCCCGAGGACAACGCCCTGAGAGGCGCCCCCGAGCCCCGCACCCTCGCCGAGGCCTGCGACCTCGTCACCACCCCGGACCTGGACGTCTCCGCGGACGGCATGTTCGGCCAGTACGGCGGCGCCCACCTGCCCCCGCAGCTGGCCGGCCCCATGGCCGAGGTCGCCCGCGCGTACGCCGAGGCGCGCCAGGACCCCGAGTTCTACGCCGAATACCGACGCCTGCTGCGCGACGCCGTCGGGCGCCCCTCCCCCCTGACCCCGCTGGACCGCCTCTCCGACGAGCTCGGCGGCGCACGGATCGTGCTCAAGCGCGAGGACCTGAACCACACGGGCGCCCACAAGATCAACCACACGATCGGCGAGGCGCTGCTCGCCAAGCGCATGGGCAAGCGCAGCCTGATCGCGGAGACCGGCGCCGGCCAGCACGGCGTGGCCCTGGCGACGGCGGCCGCGATGGTCGGCCTCGACTGCGAGATCCACATGGGCGCGATCGACGTGGCCAAGCAGCACCCCAACGTGGTGCGCATGCGCCTGCTCGGCACGAAGGTCGTCTCGGTGGAGCGCGAGGGCCGCTCCCTGAAGGAGGCCGTGGACTCGGCGTTCGAGGTGTACGCGGCGAACCCGGAGAAGTACCTGTTCGCGATCGGCTCCGTGGTGGGCCCGCACCCGTTCCCCACGATGATCCGCGACTTCCAGTCCGTGGTCGGCCGCGAGGCCCGCGCCCAGTTCCAGGAGCGGTTCGGGGCGCTGCCCAGCGCCGTCGTCGCCGCGGTGGGCGGCGGCTCCAACGCGATCGGCGCGTTCACCGCGTTCCTCGACGACGCCGACGTCGCGCTCGTGGGCGTCGAGCCCGGCGGACGCTCCTCGGCCAAGGGCGAGCACGCGATGACCATGACCCAGGGCCGCGACGGCGTTCTCCACGGCATGGCCACCCTCGTCCTCGCCGACGACGACGGCACCCCGGACCCCGTGCACTCGATCGCCTCGGGCCTGGACTACCCGGGCGTCGGCCCACAGCACGCCCACTTCGCGCGCGTCGGCCGTGTCCGGTACGTGGCCGAGGACGACGCGGCCGTGCTCGACGCGTTCCAGCGGCTCACGCGGCTCGAGGGCGTCATCCCCGCGCTCGAGTCCGCGCACGCCGTGGCGCGCGCGATCCGCCTCGCCCCGCAGATGGGCCGGGACGAGCGGATCCTCGTCAACCTCTCCGGCCGCGGGGACAAGGACGTGGACTACGTGGCCGAGAAGCTCGGTCTCACGGGCGAGGCGGACGAGGTCGTGCGGTGAGCTGGGGCGGCGGCGTCATGGCTAGCCTGGCGCCATGACGCCGCCGCCCGCGAGGTGCCAACGAGACGCTGGTGCATGTCTCGGCGACAGCCAGCCTCACGCGGCATGCGCCGTCGCGTGGTCTAGACATGGTGACCCTCTAGTCGACGGGTCAGCCCGGACTGCACGACGGGTACGGGTGGAAGCTCACACGTCCGCAGTGCCAAGCCACCGACGCTGCCCCTCCCGGTCCCGGACGTACTCGGGCCACAGGACATTGATGGGCGGTTCGAAGCTGGCCGGCAGTAGCGGTGCGCAACCTCGCCCTGCCTTGCGGCGGGCGAACTCCTCGGCGGCGTCACTCAACAGAGAAGGGTCGGTCAGCAGATCGATGAAGGTCCCGCTGATGGTCTTGCCCGCCACGTCGATGGTCGGATCGATGGTGGCCGGGATGCCGCCCAGGGCGTTCATCACCCAAGCCGGGTAGGGAGCTTCCCCCTGGGCCTGCTTCAGGGCCGGACGCGAGATGTAGAAGCGCACGGTCGGGGCATAGTGGGTCATCTCCACGTAGTCGTCGCTGGTCCAGTTCAACTGCCAGGGTGCCAGGTGCTCGCGCAGGCCCCGTTCGGCGTCCTGCGGGGTGATGAGCGATTGGCATTCCTCCAGGAAGGGCCGGTCCATCGGCGCCAGGCCCAGTTCGCGCTGGATGGACTGCGCAACGGCAACCGCATCCGGACCGTACTGGGGGGCACCGACTTCTTCGAGATTGGCGTACAGGGCCTGGGCGAGCGCGTGATTGGTCAGCCCGGGCCGAGACCGGGCCACCCACGTCTCGTCGACCCGGCAGTGTGCCATCGCGGCGGCATGCTCGGCGTTGCGGTCGAGCACCTGCAGGATGTGCTCGGCCATGTCGATGTCCGGTGTGCGCCATGAGTATTGGATGCGGGCCACACGGGCGGGCAGGTTGTCGGCGGTGGCCTGGCCTGAGGCCAGGATGGCGTCCGAGAGACTCCAGCCGCCGAAGCTGGGCAGCATGGCGTCCTGCATGATCCGGGAGGCCGAATACATCTGCATCAGGGCAACGTTGGCCCCGGGGGCACGGGCGGCCGAGTGCGAGGCGGGGATGGGGGACTCCGGGCTACCACTCGTCTGCCAGGTCTCGGGCTCCTCGCAGACGAACTCGTATACCTTCGAGTAATACGCACCGCACTGGGTGTCCCAGCGGGCCGTGTTGCACAGAGGCAGCATGTAGAAGGGATGGAAGCTGACGATCGCGTCCACGTTTTCGTAGTAGCCGCGCAGCCCGTGAACGACCTTGGACCCGTGCATCTTCTCGGCCGGTTCACCTGTGTACCGCAGCGTGCCGGGGATGTCGTGCTGGCGCATGGCGTGCTGGGTGGCCAAGAGCCCGGCGAGGGTAGAGATCCCAAGCACCGAATGCGGGTCCGTGTGCCCAGGCGCATGTGTGTCCAGCCCCTCCCGGGCGGCGGCCCGGGTGTCGGGTGCTTGGCAGTTCCCCGGGACCGCGTCGTACTCGGCATAGGTCAACAGCGTGGGCCCCTCGCCGTGGGTCCATTCCGCGCAGAACGCGGTGGGCATACCCGCCGAGCCGGACTCCACGGTGAACCCGTAAGAGGTCAACAGGTCCACATACCAGGCGGCGGATTCGAACTCACGCCAAGCTGGCTCGGCCAGGTTCCAGATGTGCTGATGCCAGGTGGAGAGCTCGGTGAAGTGATCGTCGATCCACTGCCGGGCGGTCTGCTTGGCCTGGAATGTGAGGATGCTCATCGGGTGGCCTCCTCAGAGAACAGGGCCAGCGGCACGTGCACGAGCTGAACGCCGCCAGCGGAGACCGCCGCGGCCACGGCTGGTTCGAGTTCCCCGGGACTCGCGATACGACGACCCGTGGCCCCGAATGCCTGAGCTAGCGCGGCCCAATCGGGCTGGGTGAGGCGGACCCCGATCGGGGCGATGCCGACGGAAGCCTCGTTCTCCTCGATCTCCTTATATCCGCCGTTGTCTACCACGACGACAACGAGGTCAAGCCGCTGTTCGACAGCGGTGACGAGCTCCTGAATGGAGAACATGAGCGCGCCGTCTCCGACGACGCAAACGACCGGGCGGGAATCGTCGGCGATGCCCGCCCCTATCGAGGCCGGCAGCCCATACCCCAGCGTGGCGTAGGTTGCCATGTACAGGTAGGAGTTCCGCCGAGCCAGCGGAATATGGTTCGCCGTGCCGTAGTAGCAGATCTGTGATGAGTCCGCCCCGAGGATGACATCATCCGGCAGTGCCGCAGCGATGGCTTCGGAGACTGCGACCACGGCCGGACTCCAGTCCCTGGACTCGGCCTCAATGGCCGTGCGCACCTCGGCGGCGCGCCGGGCGCCACTAACTCTCCGCTCCTTTCGATCAAGCGGCGTCAACGCCTCTATGAGTTGGTCGACAACAGCCTCGGCGTCTGCGGCAATGCCCACTTGGGCTGGAAGATTCTTGTGCAGCTGGGACTGCAGGCGGTCGATGCGCACCACCACGCCCGAGGGCGACAGGGGCCCCCACCACAGTTCCGCCTCGCCGACCTTGGACCCGACCACGATCAGCACGTCCGCGGCATTCACCACGGCCTGGGCTGTCTTCAACCTGAGCGCGGCGCCCAGGGACAACGGGTGCGTCTCAGGGATGGCAGCGCGCCCGTTGAGCGTGGTCACCACGGGGGCGTCGGCCAGTTCCGCAAGCGTGACCAATCGGTGTCCGGCGCCCAGGGACCCGCCGCCGTAGACGATCACAGGGCTGGTGGCCGAGCTGAGCAGGCGCGCCGCCTCCTGGACCTGGTCCTCAGGTGCGCGCCGGGCAGCGGGCAATGGACGCGCCCCCAAGTCGAGCTGGCCGAGGTCAATGGGGGCCTCGAGGACATCGAGGGGGATCTCGATGACCACCGGACGGGGCCGACCAGTGCGGAACAGCTCGAAGGCCTCGTGCACGGCCCGCACCGCCTCCGGAGCGCTGGACACCCGGCGGGACCACTCGGCGACGGCCTCAGCTGCGGCTTGAGAGTCCTTGGTCTCATGCAGGGCACCCATGTCCGCGAACTCTTCCCCGAGCGAGGGTCCGGGGGTGAGCACGATCATCGGTCGGGACTCAGCATATGCGGTGGCCACAGAAGACAACGCGTTCAGCAAACCCGGCCCTGAGGTCGTGATCACCACACCGGGAAGGCCGGTCTGCAGTGACCAGCCGTCAGCTCCGTACCCACTGCCTTGCTCATGACGGTTCGTCACCGCGCGAATGCCCAGCCGGGGCAGGGCCCGGTACAGCTCCAGATTGTGCGTTCCGGGGATGCCGAAGACAGTGTCGATTCCGTAGTTGCGCAGGGTGGTCAGTACGGCGAGGGCCACATTGTTCTGGCACGTGGTCTCTGTCATGGCACTGTCGGTCGTGGCGGAGTTAATCATGATGTTCCTTGGTTCCTTGGGCGCTCTACTTGCTCAGGCGTTGTCCGCGATGTAGACGGAAACCCCGCCCACCCACGTCGACAACACCGGGATGTCCTGGATGGTCGCGGCGTCCACGGCCAGTGGGTCAGCGCCGAGCACCACGAAGTCAGCGCGCTTGCCCGGGGTGAGGCTGCCCAGATCACTTTCCCGCCCCAGGACGCGCGCACCGGCGAGGGTGTGGGCCTGCAGGGCGCGCTCGGCGCTGATTCGTAACGTGTCCGGACCGAGCCGGTCGCCACGGGCAGTAGTTCGGGTGACCGCAGTTTGGACGGCCTGCAGTGGCAACGGATCGGCAACGGGGGCGTCTGAGCTGAGCGTGACCGGGACACCGGCGTCGACGAATTCCCCGAGCGGGTTGAACCTCTCCCCTGGGGTGCCAATCGCGTCGGTGACACCGGATCCCCAGTTGTAATAGTGCTGAGGTTGGTTCACCGGCAGGATGCCGGCGGCGGCCATCCGGGTGATTTGCTCGGGGGTGGGCAGTCCACAGTGTTCGATGCGGTGCCGACAGTCCTCGCGCGGGTGATCCCTCTGAACCTGCTCGATCGTGCTGATCACCATCTCGATCGCATCGGGCGACTGTGCATGAGTGGCGGTTTGCAGCCCGGCGCGATGGGCTCTGCCGACGAGCTCGGCGTACTCGGCCGGCTCGTGGTAGAGCATGCCGGTGCGGCAAGGGTCGCCCACGTACCCGTCCGGGAAGTAGGCGGTCCACCCACCCAGGGTGCCGTCTGCGTAGAACTTGAACCCCGCGAAGGAGAGCATGCTGTTGCCGAAGGCCCCGCGCATGCCGATCTCGAGTCCCTCCTCCAGGAGGGAGGACAGCAGGTACATGGCGTAGCGGATTTTCAGTTCCCCCCGCTCGGCCAGGTGCAGGTACATGTCGAACTCACGACGTGTGACCTGAGCGTCGCCGACAGTGGTCACGCCTCCGGCAGCGAAGGACTGCTGGGCCAGCGCCAGTTGTTGGATGTGGTCTTCGAGACTGTCGCCCAGGTGCAGGTTAGGACCGTGGTTGCCGACCTTGACGCCCTCCACTCCGGTGAGGATGTTGCAGGCGGCATCGGAGAGCTCGCCGGTCAGCTCCCCGGCCTCGTCGCGGAAGAACTCCCCGCCCGGGGGATTGGGGGTGTCCCGGGTGATGCCGTACTTGTTCAGGGTGAAGGTGTTGACCACGCCGCCATGGCCGGAGGCGTTCATCAGATACACCTCACGGTCCGTGGCAACCTGGTCCAGTTCATGCCGAGTGGGGTGGCGCCGCTCGACGAGGTTGCGGTGTTCATAGCCGTAGCCGCGGATCGGCCCGTTGCCGGCGGCCTGATCAGCGCGCCGGCGCAGCTGCTGGACGATCTCCGGTATCGATGCCGCTTGGGCGGGCCCGCAGTCTACCCAGGTCTTCATCTGCCCGTGCATCAAAGGATGAGCATGGGGATCGATGAAACCCGGAATCAGCGTGCTCGCGCCGAAATCCAGGACTCGGGGGGCGGGCAGCCCCTTGCCCTCATTGACCTCGCGGCAGTGCTGTTCAGTACCCACTGCCACGATGCGATCGCCGGCCAGCAACAACGCGGTCGGCCGCGTGTCGGCGAACGCAGGGTCGACAGCGTGGATAGTAGAGGCGGTGACCAGGGTGGGGCGGTAGTCGGTGGGGGGAGCGTCCAAGGTGTTGATCTTGCGCAAGCCGTGTCCTTTCGTGTCTCAGCGCGCGACGGTCGCAGCGGCCGGGGTCTCGTGGTCGACGTCGAAGACGTTGTCGCGGATCTGGGGGGCGAGCACCAGGCACACCATGCTCAGCGTGGCCATGCCCATGTACAGCAGGATCACCGACCAGATGGTCCCAGTCGCTGCGAACAGGGCCGTGGCCACGACGGGTGACAGACCAGCCCAAATCGCGTTGCCCAAGCCGTAGGAGACGGAAAGCGCACTCTGCCGCGATTCGGCGTCAAACATCTGGGACATGATCGACGCCAGGGGAGCCCAAGTGCCGTTCATCGCGATCCGGAAGGCCGTGAACAGTACGAACATCAGCAGCGGATTCTCCGGGGACATGCTGAGGAACATCGGCATCACCAGCACGGAGGTCAGCACCAGTGCAGCGACCATCGTCTTCTTGCGGCCAATACGGTCGGCCATGACTCCGATGAACAACGTCGAGACGAGCTCGCCCAGGGCTGCCACGGACAGGATGTTGAGCATCAAGTGCTCGGAGATGCCGATGCCGAAGGCTGGCTCGGTGCCGTACGAGGTGGCGAAGGTGGTGACGATGTAGTACCCGCCGGTGGACACCGGGATCAAGCCCATGCCCAGCAGCATTGCCTTCCAATTGCGCCGGATGGCCAGCTTCAGCGGCAGTTCACGATGGGCGGCCGGATCGACAGCGGCCTCCTCCTAGAAGACCGGTGTTTCCTCCACGCGGTAACGGACCCAGAACCCGATGCCGATCAGCACCACCGAGAGCAAGAACGGGATCCGCCAACCACCGTTCAGCAGGAACTCATTGCCATTGACGGTCAGCGCCGAGAAGATCAGCGAGGCCAGCAGGGCCCCCATCGGGTTGCCGAGCTGGGGAAAGGCCCCATAGAAGCCCTTGAACTTCTCCGGGGCGCTCTCCGTGGACATCAGCACGGCCCCGCCCCATTCCCCACCGACCGCCAGGCCCTGCATGGCGCGCAGGATGATCAGCAACACCGGGGCGAGGGCGCCCGCCGTTTCATACGTCGGCAGCAGCCCAACCAGGGTGGTGGCCACCCCCATCAGCACGAGGGTCAGCACCAGCGAGACCCGGCGACCATGACGGTCACCGATGTGGCCAAAGAGGACGGCTCCCAGGGGGCGGAAGAAGAATCCGACGGCATAAGTAGCGAAGGAGTAGGGCACCCCGAGGATGGGATCGGCGTCCGGGAAGAACAAGGGACCGAAGACAATGGCAGCGGCCGTGGCGTAGACATAAAAGTCGTAGAACTCAATGGTCGTCCCCATGAACGAGGCCATCCCGGCGCGTACCGCCTTCTTGTGGGTGAACTGCTGCCTGGGGTTCGGTGAGGTGCTCATGCGTAGACCGCCTGACTTCTGAGCCGCACGGGCGCCCACCGCCTGGGGTAGGCACTTGCGTTGGGGATGTGAGGTGACCGACAGCGTATAGTGAGATTCATCACTTGGCGAACCAGATCTACTGCAGACTCGAACCGATTCCACTGTTCTGTTGGCCCTTGAATGCACTGCGACGACGGTTCAGTGGGAGATGTGGGGGTTTAGCATCAGCTCTGATCGAAGCCCGTACCGATTGTTCTGAGGATGTCATGGACCCGTTCGACAAGCTCGACGAGCAGCTCATCAGTGCCCTCCGGGAGGATCCACGCGCCAGCGCGGTCAAGCTGGCAGACCGACTGCTCATGCCACGCTCCGTGGTGGCGCAACGACTGCGGCGGTTGCTGGCCTCCCAGGTGGTGCGGGTAGTCGCGACGGTGCATCCGGCATTCATGGGGTTGGACTTCATCGGCCACCTTTCGGTGTCCACCAGCGGGCCCGTGCAGGACATCGCTGCCATGGTTGCGGCCTGGGAGGAGTGCGTTCTGGTCTCGGTCACGGCCGGCGAGTTCGACTTCATCGCCGAAGTACGAGTACACGACCAGGTAGAGATGCAGCACCTACTGACGCGGTTACGTGGTAACCCCCAGGTCATCCGCGTTAACACCGCGATTTATACCGACATTGTCAAGGGCAACATCGAGCACCGCTCCTTCGAGACCATGGATATCGATGACATCGACCGTCAACTCCTGGCCCATCTGGAACAAAACGGGCGGTTGAGTTGGAAAGAGCTCTCTGAGCGAGTGGATAGATCACCCTCGGTGGTGCGTAACCGGGCCCATCGCATACTGGAGGCTGGCATCGCTCAAATCTTCGTGGTTCAACAGCGTGGATACAGCGGAGGAATCGTCACCGCCGGTGTCGGGCTGAGTTTGCGAGGGGACACCCTGGACACATTGCACCGCATTGCTGAGTCCACGGACGTGGAGTTCGCCGCGGCCACCGTGGGCCGCTTCGACGCCCTCGTCACCGTGCGCGGGTCCACGCCGCGGGACATCGACCGAGCCCTGGACTCGATCAGGGAACTCAGGGGCGTTGCGGAACTCCACTCCTGGTTTCACCTGCGCTCCGTCAAGGAGGACTACGCACGGCGGACCTATTTCACCTCCGGCGTCAATGCGGAATCTCACCCTCCGCTGCCGAGCGGGAAACCAGCCGCGGCGAATCACCCAACCCGTTGAAAGGATCACGCATGAAGGCATCACCCATTGCCGTGTACACCGATTACGACGAACTCGATATCACCCCCGGACGTCAACTGCTGGAAAGCCATGGCTGGACCGTGCGCGTGCTGGGGACCAGAGACAGCCGAGAGATACTCGAGGGCGCTCAGGACGCCGACGCCCTGATGGTCGGTTACGCACGCATCGACGCAGATCTCATCCGCGCGCTGCCCAGGCTCAAGATCATCGCCTTGCTGTCGATGGGCGTAGACAACGTCGATGTCGACGCCGCCACTGACTCGCGAGTCTGGGTGGCCAACGTCCCCGGTGTCGCCACTCGAGAGGTAGCGGCCCACGCCTTGGCCCTGGCGTTGAACCTCTGTCGGCAGGTTTCCTCCTTCGGATCGGGCGTGCGCCAGGGTCAGTGGAGCCTGCTGTCCTCGGCCCTTCCCAAGGGCCTGCACGAAACCCGTGTGGGTGTACTGGGTTACGGCAAGATTGGCAGGGCGTTCGGTGCACTGGCTGCCGCAGTGTTCGACAAAGTTCTGGCCTACGATCCCTTAGTCACAGAGCTGACGGACAAGGAGAGAGCGGCCGGCATTGAACTTGCTGGTGTGGAAGAGGTTCTCGCCCAAGCAGACGTGCTCTCGTTGCACATGCCACTGACCCAAGACACCCGCCACTTCCTCGACGAAGCCATGCTGGATCTGCTCCCGGACCAGGCCGTCGTGGTCAATGTCTCCAGGGGGGAATTGATTGATGAAGACGCCCTGCTGCGCAGTCTGAGATCAGGTCGCGTGCGCGGTGCCGCCCTCGACGTGCTCTCGGAGGAGCCTGCCGGACCGGACCACCCGTTGGTGCGTCACCCCCGGGTCGTCGTCACTCCACACATCGGCTTTCTCTCCGATCGCACGTTCGTCGAGTACCCCATGATCCAGGCCCGCAATGTGCTGGCCTGGAGCAAGACCGGCCGCCCCGAAACACCCGTCAGGGAACTCTCCCCCCTCACCTGAGAACCTCATGGATATTGCGTCTCCGCAGGCGGGGACGGGCGATACCGGATCCTGAGCCGCTCTGGGCGTGGTGAAGGCACTCGTCATGTGATTTAAACCAGGGCCTGGTTGTCGTGCTGGGTAGCGCAGCACCTCGCTTCGAACTCGGGACGAGCGGATCCTCGTCAACCTCTCCGGCCGCGGGGACAAGGACGTGGACTACGTGGCCGAGAAGCTCGGTCTCACGGGCGAGGCGGACGAGGTCGTGCGCTGAGCTGAGGCGGCGGCCCGGCGTCGTCCCCGGTCAGCGCGTAGCCTGGCTGCCGTGATGACCCTGATGTGGGGCGCAGTCGCCGCGTCCTCCCTGCTCGTGGGCGCCGTCCTGGCGACCCTGCGCCGCTGGCACATGGGCACGATCGGACTCGTGCTCGCCTTCGGCGCCGGCGCCCTGATCGCGTCCGTGTCCTTCGAGCTCGCGGAGGCGGGCGTGCAGGCGGCCGGACCTGCCGCCGTCGGCATCGGGCTGACGCTCGGCGCGGCCGCCTACTTCCTCGGAGATCGTGCAGTGGAGCGCTCCGCCGCGAGGTCCGGCGGCTCGTCCTCGGGCGCGGCGCTGACCGTGGGCGCGCTGCTGGACGGCATCCCGGAACAGATCGTGCTGGGCATCGGGCTGGCCGCGGGCGAGGGCGTGTCCCTCGCGCTGCTCGTGGCGATCTTCATGTCCAACCTGCCCGAGTCCATCGCCGCCACGGCCGACTCCCTCGACGGCGGCAAGACGCGGCGCCACCTGCTGATCCAGTGGTCGCTCGTGGCGGTGGTCTGCGCTCTGGCGACGTGGGGCGGCGGGCTGATCGCCGACGTCGCCTCCCCCGCCCTGACCGGCGGCATCCAGGGCTTCGCGGCCGGCGCCCTGCTGGTCATGCTGATCGACACGATGATCCCCGAGGCCCGCGAGAAGGGCGGGGAGAGGGCCGGGCTCCTCACCGTGGTCGGCTTCGCGCTCGGCGCGTTCCTGTCCCTGGTGGTGTGAGGGGGCGAGACGGGGCCGACTGCTTCCCGCGGGCTAGACGGCCGCGTTGATATAGACCGCGCTCGTCGCCGAAATTTTGCTGCAGCTGGCTGCGCGCCGGTCGCGCATGCGGGTAGGGGAGATGCCGGATGAACTTCAACGCGGGACAGCACGTGACGCCATGCGCCGGGCATTGGCCCAGGGCATGGCCTTTCCCCGACTCGCCTTCAGCCTTGGCTGCGAGCCAACAGATTCGCTACTGATGCTCACTCCATGGAGCCACGCCCAAGACCTCGCGAACGCGTGACGACGGGCGCGGACGTCACGTGCGTGATTCGACCCCGTCGAGGCGCCTCGCCCTCGACAGAGTCGAGCGAATTGACCAGGGAGGAACACGGTCTGAGCCCTACCCCGCCTCGGACCTGGATCGCTAACGAAGTCCGTTCCCGAAGGAGCGGAGACGGCAAGCAGGATGACGACCCCGGCTACATCCTCACGCCTCAACGAAGTCCGCTCCCCAAAGGAGCGGAGACCGGGGCCCACGAGGTGGGCGAGGGGACGGACCGGCTGCCTCAACGAAGTCCGCTCCCCAAAGGAGCGGAGACGCGGCGCAGGTACCGCTCGCCGTGGTACTCGTGCCAGCCTCAACGAAGTCCGCTCCCCAAAGGAGCGGAGACCGGATGAATCCGAGCCAGTCCTGCTCGATGTTCGAGCCTCAACGAAGTCCGCTCCCCACAGGAGCGGAGACCCACGTCCTCGCCGAGGATGCGGCCCGCCTCGAGGCCTCAACGAAGTCCGCTCCCCACAGGAGCGGAGACCCAGACCGCGGGCTGCCAGTCGATGCCGCCGTTGCCGCCTCAACGAAGTCCGCTCCCCACAGGAGCGGAGACCAGGAAGAGGCAATGCCTGGGGC
The DNA here is from genome assembly GCF_056173395.1 of Micrococcus sp. iso_239. Classification (NCBI taxonomy): domain Bacteria; kingdom Bacillati; phylum Actinomycetota; class Actinomycetes; order Micrococcales; family Micrococcaceae; genus Micrococcus; species Micrococcus sp. iso_239. Next base: position 2,457,495 of record NZ_CM149672.1, read on the forward strand.
CGCGCCTGCGGGCCTCAACGAAGTCCGCTCCCCACAGGAGCGGAGACCTGCGCGCGTGGTCTCGAGGTCCTCGCGGCAGTCGTCGCCTCAACGAAGTCCGCTCCCCACAGGAGCGGAGACTCTTCAATCCGTGACATCCGGTATCCGTCTGACTACGGCCTCAACGAAGTCCGCTCCCCACAGGAGCGGAGACGTCCTCGGCGTAGCGCAGCGGGCCGGTGCCGGCGAGGCCTCAACGAAGTCCGCTCCCCACAGGAGCAGAGACCGCCGGACACGCAGTCACGCCAGCCGTAGGGGCTGGTGAAGCCTCAACGAAGTCCGCTCCCCACAGGAGCGGAGACGACGTCCCGGAGATTCAGCAGCTGGACCTGCTGGAGCCTCAACGAAGTCCGCTCCCCACAGGAGCGGAGACGCCGCACCCCGCCGCCGTCCTCGTTCGCGGTGAAGCCTCAACGAAGTCCGCTCCCCACAGGAGCGGAGACATGACCTCCGGCAGCGACGTGACGCCCGGCCCCAGGCCTCAACGAAGTCCGCTCCCCACAGGAGCGGAGACCTGAACAGCACACCCGCCCGCGGCCCCGCCGCTGAGCCTCAACGAAGTCCGCTCCCCACAGGAGCGGAGACTCCCTGCCCACGACGATCGGGGCCAACGCCGCTTCGGGCCTCAACGAAGTCCGCTCCCCACTGTAAGCGGCCATGAAAAGCTGCCCATAGGTGGCCAGGGAATGACCCGCTGACGGCCATGAGGACTGCCCAGTGATGGCCACGGGAACTGCCCGGTGCTGGCCATCTGGTTTGCCCGCGTTGCTCGTTGCCCGCCGCGTCGTGAGCCGGCGGGGGCCTCCTCCCCGGGTTGGATATCGGTGTCGAATCGAATCCAGCGAGGAAGAGGCCCTGAATGAAGGATGCCGCAGAAACCATGAAAATACTCAGTGCCTATGACCTGACCAAGTCATTGCGGGGCGCCGCCGAGCTGGCCGGTTGCTCCCATCACACCGTGGCCCGGCTGGTGCGGGCCCGCGACGCCGGCCAGACCCCTGGATCCGGAGCCAGCCGCCCGAAGGTCACCGATGTCTGGCTGCCCAAGATCGAGGAATGGGTCGAGGCCTCCACGGGCAGGATCCGCGCCGATGTCGTGCACGCCAAGCTCACCGCAATGGGCTACACCGGCTCTGAGCGCTCCACCCGGCGGGCGGTGGCCGAGGTGAAGGCCGCCTGGCGGGCCGGGAAGCGCCGGGTGCACCGGCCCTGGATCACCGAGCCGGGCGCATGGCTGCAGTACGACTTCGGCGATGGGCCGGCGATCGACGGGGCCAAGACGGTGCTGTTCGTGGCCTGGCTGGCCTGGTCCCGCTACCGGATCGTCATCGCCCTGCGTGATAGGACGGCTCCGAGTGTGTTCGCCGCCCTGGACCGGTGCTTCCGGCTGATCGGGGGCGCGCCGACCTATGTGCTGACGGATAACGAGAAGACAGTGACGGTCTCTCATGTGGCCGGGGTGCCGGTGCGTAACCAGGCCACCGTGGCGTTCGCTCGGCATTACGGCGTGGAGGTGCTGACCTGCCAGCCAGCGGATCCGGCCGCCAAGGGCGGGGTGGAGAACGCGGTGAAGCTGGCCAAGGCCGACCTGGTCCCGAAGGACACCAACCTGCGGGACCAGTACGCCTCGTTCGCTGAGCTCGAGGCCGCCTGCGCGGGGTTCATGGCCATGGTGAACTCCCGGGAGCACCGGGTGACCCGGCGCCGCCCGGACCACATGCTCGCCGAGGAGACCAGCGCGTTGCATCGGATCCCCGCCACGGCGCACACCGTGGCCTACGGGGTGGGACGGAAGGTGCCGGAGAACACGCCGATGGTCTCCTTCGAAAACGCCCAGTACTCGGTGCCCGCGCACCTGCTCGGGGCCGAGGTGTTCGTGCGCCATCACGGCACCGGACCGGACTCGATGGTGGTGATCATGCACGCCGGTGCGCAGGGGCCGGTGGAGGTCGCCCGGCACCGGGTGGCCCGGCCCGGGTCCCCGGCCATCGACGACGCGCACTTCCCCGGCCACGAGACGGACAAGGTGCCCGGGGACTACACCCCGGTGCCCCGTTCGGCGGCGGAGGCCGAGTTCCTGGCCATCGGGGCCGGAGCGAGGACCTGGCTGGTGGAGGCCGCCGCGGCCGGCACCAGCCGGATCGGTCAGAAGATGGCCGAGGCCGTCACCCTGGCCAAGCTCGCCGGCACCGACCAGGTCGACCGCGCCCTCGGGGTGGCCGCGGTGCACCAGCGCTTCGCCCACGGCGACCTGGCCTCCCTGCTCACCGCCGCCGGCCACCGCACCGGGATGCACACCGCCACCGAGGAACGGTCCCTGACCCAGGGCACCGCCGGCTGGGCCGGCCTCGGTACCTCCAACACCGAGGGGGCAGCCCGGTGAGCATCCACACCCCGAACACCGCCGCACCGGCGCTGCCGGCCGATTTGGAGGCGCTGTTGCGGCAGCTGAAGATGCCCCACGCCCGCGGTATCGCCGCCGAGGTACTGGCCACCGCCCGGGCCCAACGCTGGGAGCCGGCCGAGGTCCTCAAGGCCCTGCTGGTCGAGGAGACCACCGGTCGGGCCCGATCCATGCTCGCCGCCCGGCGCAAGGCCGCCGGGTTCCCCACCGGCAAGACCTTCACGACCTGGGATCCGGGCGCCTCCTCGATCCCGGCCCCGACCCAGCAGTCCCTGCGCACCCTGGAATGGCTCTCGCGCAGAGAGAACCTCGTGGTCTGCGGGCCCTCCGGCACCGGCAAGACCTTCTTCCTCGAGGCCCTGGGCCAGCAGGCCGTGGAGGAGGGCAAGCGGGTGGCCTGGTTCACCCTGGAGGACCTCGGGGCGATGATCCGGGCCCACCGGCCCGATGACACCATCACCAAAGCCGTCGCCCGAATCCTGCGCGCCGACCTGATCGTCATCGACGACATCGGCCTGCTGCCGGTCGCCGACGATGCCGCCGAGGGCCTCTACCGCATCGTGGACGCCGCCTACGAGAAACGCTCCGTAGCGATCAGCTCGAACCTGCACCCGGCCGGCTTCGACGAGCTGATGCCCAAGACCCTGGCCACCGCCACCGTGGACCGGCTCCTGCACCACGCCCACGTGTGCCAGACCACCGGAGACTCCGTACGGATGACCCAGGCAATGGCCGGGAAGGGAGTCATGCCACTGAACTGATCCCATCACGGTGGCCAGCACCACCACCCAAACGGGCAAACCAGCTGGCCACCAGTGGGCAGTTCTGATGGCCACCAGCGGGAAGAAACACTGGCCGCCTATGGGCAGAACTCAATGGCCCTTGACACCCCACAGGAGCGGAGACCGTGGTGGCGGGGGTCCGGGGCCTCGTGCTTGCCCTGGCCTCAACGAAGTCCGCTCCCCACAGGAGCGGAGACCCAGCGCGTCTACGACGCCATGAAGGGCTCGGCGTCGCCTCAACGAAGTCCGCTCCCCACAGGAGCGGAGACCCGGCGGTCGCGTCATCGACCTCGGTGCGGTCCGCGGCGCCTCAACGAAGTCCGCTCCCCACAGGAGCGGAGACACCGGTTCACGGGTGGGCCAGACGCTCCCGGCTGGCTGGCCTCAACGAAGTCCGCTCCCCACAGGAGCGGAGACCGGCACGTACCCGCCGAGCCTGTCCCATGACGGGCTGCAGCCTCAACGAAGTCCGCTCCCCACAGGAGCGGAGACTGCCCGGTCGCGAGGAGGGAGGACACGGTGCGGATGCCGCCTCAACGAAGTCCGCTCCCCACAGGAGCGGAGACGTCCGCCAGATCGCATACATGGTCCCGCCACGGAGCCTCAACGAAGTCCGCTCCCCACAGGAGCGGAGACAGCACCTCAGATTACAGCCCTTTGACATGGGCAGACGCGACCGTCGGCGAGCCCTGGGCTCAAGAGGCGTCCGTGGAGCGCCATGCTTATCGGCCTCGACCCATGAACCGTGGGCTGACAAGCCCTTTTCTGATGCGACGGCTCGCCGGATTCCGGACATCGACGGAGCCTTCGCGAAGGTCCCTGGCTCGCTTCAGATGATGATGGGCCCATCCACAGAGATCTCGCGTGATCGACCCAGAAAGCTGAACTGCTCTGCGCCAAGCGTGGCCGTCAGGCCGAGGTCGCAGACCAGCACGCTGTCCTCGCCCGGATCCAGCACCGCTTCGAGGGCTGCTTGCAGGGAGACGAACTGGGCGGGCAAGGCATCCACCACGAAGACTGAATATTGGACTCGATCTCCGAACCCTTCGAGGACGCGGGCCGCCCGGGATCTGCGGCGGTCGTCAGGAATGTCATAGGCGATGAGCCTCCTCCGGAGACGATCCCGGGCACTCAACGGACTCGCACCCCCTTGTAGACCTCCTGCGAGCCGTCCAGGACGCCGAGGAACATCCTCGCCTGGACCTCTATCGCGCGGCGCCACGTCACTCTGTATCCGAAGACGGGGTGCTTGAACTCCGTCCCGAGGCGCCGTTCCACCGCCGCAATCACTTTGCGCCGGCCGGTCTGGGTGAGCCGCGCGCCACCGAGCACATGAGTGAAAGACAGCCGCCCCAACTCGCCATTGTTGAACGCGGCCAAGATGGCGGAATCGACCACGGGCGGACGGAACTCCTCCATCAGGTCCAGCGCCAGGGCCGGCTTGTTCCGTCCGCTGGAGTGCAGCACCCCGGCATGCGGGTCCAGGCCGCAGGCCAGGACCGCACGGATCACCTCGGATAGGAGCATCCCATACCCGTAGTTCAAGGCGATGTTCAACGGGTCGGTGGCCCCTCGCCCGACCCGACCGGGGAAGGACTCAGCCACGCCCGCGTCCACACCTGGCGCCAGTAGCCCCGGGAATCCTGCGAAATACTCTGCGGCAGCCCGGCCCTCGATTCCGAACAACTGGCCGGTGGACGTCGCCGTGCTCGCCAGTCGCGTCGCCGATCGAAGACGCTTGACCACAGCTGGCATGCCTCCGAAACGCCGGAGGATCGTGGCCTGGTTCGCGACCTTGGCCACCACGAACTCGCGAGCGATGTCCACTCGGCCTTCGGCCGATGCCGCGAACTGACAGAAGCGTGCGCCGCCATTCGGCGGCTTGACTCCATTGGTCCACCCGACGACGCGCCCCGCCCCCGTGCACCAGACACAGGGGAGGCCTCGCCACATCAGCTCCCGCAGCAACGCTCCTGAGAGGTCGACGTTGCCGTGCACCACGACGGCCGACACCCGCTCCAAAGGGATGCTGGCCAGCCGCTCATCGCCCTTCACCACCGTGATCCGCCCGGCCGACATGCTCGCTCGACTCCCCGGCACAGTGAGGTGCAGGGTCTCACCGGCAGGGTCCGGCGGGACGATTCGGGACAGCACTTCTGCTTCCTGCCGTTCCTCAGGGAGGCAGACGGAGGCATGGGAGCACCGCATGCACCTCGGGTCGTCCAGTAACGGTGCCGGAGCGGTCTTCCCGTTGACCACGGACCGAGCCGATGCCACCGCATCACGGGCGGCCTTTCGGTCCGCAGCCGAGATCTCGATCGGGACCCGCCGATGATGGGTGGTGAAGTACACCTCGGCGTCCTCCACCGTGTTCCCCTGGGATTCGAGCGCCATCGTCTGCAGTACCAGCTGCAGACGATTGGTGTCGCTGATTCGGGCAGCTCGCTTCACTGGGGTGGCTTTGTGCTCGACGACGCGTAGACGCCCCGACGGGAGTCGCTCGACCCGGTCGACTCGCCCGTGGACGCCGAGAGACGGGTCGCGCACGTCGATGCCGCGCATCGTCTGAGCCTCACGTGTGGTGGGCACGTCCACCCGCGCATGGTCCGCCACTCCCTGCTGGATCTGCGCCACCTTCGGCGCTTTCTCGTCCATGGCCTCGAGCCATGCCCGACGCGGGCAGAAACTCCAGTGCGCGACCAGACTGAATGGCAGCGAGTCAGCATACGGCTCCCCCGTGTCGTGCTCAGTCATCTCAGCGCCCTCGCCGCGAGAGTGCGCCGCTCCGGGGCCGACGCACTGCCGGTGACGTTCACGGGGAAGCTCAGGATCTGAGCGAACCCCCACTCCTCCAGGATCGCCTGAGCCGCCGTCGTCTCGGCTGAGCCCAAGCTGGGCCCTGTCGCGTCTTCCCCCGCCACGAGCAGGTATCGCGAGCGCAAGGCGGCCTGCATCCGCGCCACCGTCACCCAGGATGTCGGCACCGGCATCAATAGCCGCGCCAACGACTCCCTGCGGGCTGGGATATGAGCGGACGAAACGGACCGCCCGCGGCTGTCCGCCCAGACGGGCAAGGCCGCGAGCGCCCACAGCCCCACCCAGGCACGCGCGGCATCCACCGGCCCCAGGGGGGCCATGCCCGTCGCCGTGCGGGAATCCGGCTTGTTCTTGCCCGGTTCGTCCTCCACCGTGGTCCCGAGAAGGCCCGAGGTCACTGCCTCCACCGCTCGGCCAGCCACGGCCCTTCCCGTGGGGAGGAGTGAATGCGCGATGAACTCCATGCCCTTGTTCCTGGTGCGCATCTCCCAGGCGGCCGCGCCATGGTCGGGCCGGAACGATTTGCTCGTCCTGTGCCACCAGGCCCGCTCCCCCAAGCCCACCACGAGAGCCGAGTCGAGCCCGCGCAATGGCCGCGCCGCCTCTGTGCGATCGTGCAGCAGGTCGACCCACGCGTGCTCGGACGCCGGCATCTTGGTCCGGGCCGAGAACAACGATCCGGCCACTGCGTCCGTGGAGTACAGCCAGCCCCTCGGGTCTTGGACATGCCGGGTCGCATGCCGGTGGATGAGGCCGCCAAGGGCCGCGGCATCAAGCCCTGCCCCACACAACTGCGGTCGAGAGTCCGGCTCGTCGGTCCACCGCAGCCGCACGGCACCGGCTCCCAGTTCCTCCTCCACGACCATCGCGGCGCCGAGCAGCGCCGTATGGGACAGCAGCACGTCCCACGTGCCTGTCAGCGTCACGGGCTCAGTCGTGCGGGCCATGTTCATCGTCCTTCCTTGGAGATCGTCACGTCGGCGGCCCGCAGTACCGCCTCGAGCCAGGCCACAGCCCATAGCCCCCACGTCTGCTCCACGGACAGGACCAGTGCGTCCCAGACTCCGACGTCGAACAGTTCCTCCGCGGCCATGCGGACGTGAGGGGCTGCCTCCGGGTGGACAAGACTCTCCGCCCCCATCAGGAACGTGCCGCGCCCATGCCCGTGGCTCGTTCCCACCAGACGCACGGCCAGGGCATCCGCCCCGTCCGCATGCGCGCGGAGCATCGCGGCGGACAGTTGCTCGTGCCGCCAGCCAGCGGGGAGGAACCGTGACTGACGGAAAGGCAGGGCGCTCAGCAGACTCTTCGCCATCGGCTCGTCCGCGCCAGCCACACCCTGGGTCAGCCAGGCTTGGTAACGCTCGTCGCTCTTGCCGTCGTCGTGGTGTGCCCCCGCCACGGTCAACGTCCGCTTCAGACTCTCAGGCAGGCCGAGAATTTGGGCGAACTCGCCGGCCCGGTCTGCCACGTCCCTCTGGTGATCGGCGAGGGACACAGGGCTGCGCCCGGTTGTCGCAGAGAGCTGGGCGTCGTCAGGATCGGCCGCGTCCAGCAGCTCGAACACCACCCATGCCGCCTGCTGCGGCGAGTCGGGAGCCCGGCCACCCACGTGGACCTTCACGTCGAATCGCGCGGCCAGATCCGGGTCCGCCCACTGGCCGAGATAGGCGGTGAGCCACGCGGACTGTCCCCGGTCATCCAGCGCATCCAGCACGCTGGGGAGGGTCAGCGGAACGTCCGCCTCCTGCAGGCCCGCGCAGATCTCCAACAGGGAACATCGAAGGTGGTCCTGCACGCCAGGCGAGGCGACGCCGGTCATGAACACCACCCTGCGCCGACTGGCCTTTACCGGCTCGAGCGAGAGCATCGTTCCGTCCGGAGACCGCGGGTCGAGGACGTCGCCGACAGGCTCCTGGCCATCCTCGACCAGGACGTGATGGTGTGTGGCAGCCCAGTCGTGGGGGACGCAGACGACATCTCCCGGGACGATCCCGTGACCCGAGGCCTCCGGATCCACGAGCGTCCACTGGCGTCCACGACGGACGAACGCGGGCGTGGCCCGCCCGCGTCGGCCCCCGGCGAGCAACAGGCGTAGCCGGGAGAGCGTGACCGGATAGGCCTCATGCGGCTGAGGTGGGGCAGTCGTCAGCAACGCCGCGGACTCCGCCTGGTCCAACCCTGACCAGTCCTCTCCAGCGTCTTCGCCGAGACGGGGAAGCCGGCGGCCCACGACGGCGACGTCCGTTTCCGCGTCTAGTGAGTCCCTCAGCCACAGCGTCAAGTCCGGTTCGACGGCCAGTGCCTCGGACGTGCGGCTGAACAGGGCCGCGCGCGCGGCTTCGATCTCACTGAGGACGGGCCTGGCCGGGGCGGTGGACGGGGCCGGGTGCTCCAGGAGAGCAGCGGGACTCACCCCCTTCGGATCCTCTGCGCGGTCCCGGAGCCACTCGAGCGCGTCGGTGATGTCCTGCACTTCGTAAGGAGCCGCCGTCTTGGCCGTGGGATCGGCGGACGGGCAGAGCACATGCACGGGCGCGGACTCCCGGGCCCCGGTGCGGTTGAGTCGCCCCGCCCGCTGCGCGAGCGCCGATCCCGACGCGATGTCCGTGATGAGGAACCCGAAGTCCAGGTCGAGGCCGACTTCGATCGCCTGGGTCGCCACGTAGACATCCGGGGTCCGGGATCGTTCGAGGGCCTGCTCCCAGCGGCGGCGCGGCCCCACGACGAGCGCGACATCCAGGCCGCCATTGAGACCGAGGAGGGCACGGTGCACGGCCAGGGCCGACGCGACGCGGTTCATGACGACCCCCACGGGGGTGTGTCCCGCCTGCACGGCGTCCGCCGCCATGCGGGCGATCTCCTGCGCTCCCTGCGTCGTTTCACGCGCTGTGCCCCCGACGAGCCAGGGGCCGTCCAGGTGCAGATGGACTGGCTTCGGACGATCCAGACGGCGCAGGAGCGCCTCCCCCACGGCACCCGTGCGGATGTCCGAAAGCTCGATGCCAATAGAAGTCTGGGCCGGCGCGAGTCCCGCCGGAGTGGCCGTCGTCTCGACGACCTGCAGTACTGGCACGTGAGCGGCGAGAGGTGACTCACCGGCGAGCGACGCGACACGACGAGCCGTGGTGAGCAGCTGCCGGTTGAGATGGGCCTCGTCCAGGATCAGCACGGAGTCGTATGCGATCAGCCCCGCCTCGCGGGGACGCATTCCTGCGGTGGAGCCATAGCCCCGGAACAGGAGCCGGCTGCCGGCCATGTCCGGCGTCGCACAGATCACCTGGCAGGAGACCGGGTCGTCCTGCCATCCGCGCTCCGGTGCGATCCCGCCGCGGAGCGTTGTCACCGAGCCCGGTTGCCCGGCCGGCGAGATGCGCCTCAGGGCAGCTGCGACTCGGCTCAATGGCGCCTCACCCGGGACGTCCGTGATCTCGGCGAGCTGGTCGAACACACCCTCGGCCCGGGAGGCCATGTCGTCAACGAGCGCTCGGCGCCCCACCACGTGCCAGAGGCGACGAGGGGCCCGGGCCCCTTCCCACCCGGGTGCGTGGGTCATGGCCACCGCGAAGACGTGCACCTCCAAGACGCTCGATTTGCCAGCGCCCGTGGGCGCAACGACGGCGTCAGGCCAGCGTCCCGTCGTCACGACCTGCCTCAGCAGAGCACGCTGCCAGGCGTAGGGCTCACGGCCATGGTTCACGGCGGCGAAGAACTCGTCGAACTCATCGATGGCGACGGTCAAGGCCGCCTTGTCATTGACGTTCATGACCGCTCCTGGGTCGATCCGGGAATGTCCGTGGGCACCAGCAGTCCGCAGCCCAGATGACGGCTCTGACCGAGCGCGAGGATGGCCCGATCAGGCACGACGGTACTGAGAGTGAGCGTGAGGCGGAACGGCTCGATGGGGCTGCGGCGGTCCGTACGGTGGACGTACGCCGTCGGCGTGAGCGTGCGGAACGCCCTGCCCCGAAGCCGCGCTCCGCTCTCCACGACCGCTGCGTGTCGAGCAACAGGGTCCTTCGTCGTGAACGCCGGTTCGAGGTCGCGGAGCACATTGCCCAGAGACCATGCGGCAGCCAGGTCGACGTCCCGGATCGGGGGCTTCGACTTGAGCCGTCGTTCTACGACCACGGCCGGCTGGGCGTCCCACGTCCGCACCGCACCCTCGGGCGGGGCCTTCCAGAATTGCGCCCCGTCATACACCTCGATCTCCTCGGGGGCGACGGTCAGCTGGTGCTCTGAGGTGACGACACGGCGGACGCCGGCCACGGCTGATGCCAGCATCCCCAGGGCGGGCCCGGGCATCCCTCGCGGCACGAGGACGAGGAATCGATCCCGTCCGTCCGAGAACGGCAGGGCCGGAAGGTCCCCCGGCACCAGGTGGAGTGCGACACGGTTGGCCGGTGGGGCATCGGACGGCGCATAACGGCCGGTGATCTCCGGCGGGGCGTCGGGTCCCAGGCGCGACACGAGCGCGCGGTGCAGGGCGACGCAGACACTCACGTACCGCTCTTCAGGGACAGTGGAGTTGGCCCCGATGACGGGGACCGCCAGCACCTGGGTCCAGGGAACGTCAGGTTCGTGGTGCTCGACCGGCGCGAAGATCCCGCTCCGGAGGTGGTCGCGCGGCGGCAGGGTGGCATGCGGCACCGCCGACGTCGTGTGCTTGTCGCCGCTAGCCGAGGGCTTCCGCCCCAGCGTCGTTGCCGCGTGGGCACGGTCGAGCTCTGCCCTCCGTCCGGGACTCGGCATCGCCTGCCGCACCGCACCGGGGACCGCACGCAGACTTGCATTCCGGTCACGTCGATGCGTGGGCGCCGGAAGGCCCTCCCCCTCGTGCACCGTCAGACGTACGGGCGACGACGCCTCTCCGAGATGGGGCACGTCCGCGCAGAGTTGTTCCAGAGTTGAGCAGACCTGTGTGTCCGTCCCGCTGGGCCCGTCATCCCAGACCCACTGCACGGGGCCGCCGAGCGCAGTTCCGTCCGAGACAGGCCGGCCGGTCACTTTGTAGTTGGTCTTGCCGACCTCCTTGAGGAAGACCCCCTCCTTCCGGTACGCGAAGCGTCGCACGCCAGGTGCCACGGGCGTGTGACCAGGCAGGACCAACGCATCCGGCGGATGCTCCTCGAGCCAGTCCAGGGCGGCCAACGACTCTGCCGTGAACGGAGCCTCAGGATCCCCCGTCGAAAGAGTCCCCGCAGCGGCCGCCTGCACGAGGGCCGAGAAGAGCCTCGCGACATCAGGGAATCGCTCTGCGCCGCCGTCCGGCCCGTGGCCCGTGTAGACGCCCAGCGGGAAGTCCGCGCTGATGACGAGTCCGCCCATGGTCACACCTCGACGTCGTCGGTGCTGGCGGCGCCCAGGATCGCCGGGTCGCCCACCAGTTGGATGGTCTGCCCGTTCCACTCGACACCGGCGACCGACTTCGCATGCGCCAGCGCCGCTTCGAACACCTGGACGGCCACCTCGTCCGTGATGGGGGCGAGCGCCCGGGACTTGCCGTACCGGAGGTCGAGGGTCACGGTCGGCTCATCGGATTCGACCAGATGGCAGTTCGCACGCAGATGCAGCTCGCGGTCCGAGAGGGCCATGCCGAGCAGGGCGTAGGCCGCGAGCAGGGCGCGGCACGCCACGTCCTGCTCCGTCGTGCCGCCGAAGCGGAGCTGACGGAGCGCGGAAAAGGACAGGAGGCGTCGTCGCATGATGGAACGGCACGCGACACCGCCCAGTTCGCCGAGGACCGGCGGGATGTGGCCCAGGCCGAGCGTGGACATGGACGATCCGGTCTCCCCCTTCTTCTTGGCCTCGGCGAGCACCTTGTCCTGCAGTTTGGCGCTCAGTTCACCCGCCTGCGCCTTGACCAGTGCCTCGACGTCCTTGGCCGATGGCTTGACGCTCGCCGCGACGGGGTCCACACGGCCAGCTGCGCGCCGATTGGTCCGCGGCGCCCCGCCCTCCTGGTCCTGGTCGGCCAGAACGCCGATGATCTCACCCGTCATGCAGGACTGGTAGCGGCCCTGATGCGACTTCCGAGTGGAGTCCCATGCGCCGAGGACCAAGGCCGTCGGTGCGGCGTCCAGCAGAGCCCGGGCGTCGAGCTTCGTGGCGTCCCGCAGTGCACGGTAGGCCTCGGTCTGCGTCACGGGAGCACCGTCAAGGGTGGCCGCCCGGATGTGTCCGTCGAACGCACGATGAGGCAGGGAGAGATCCGACTCGACAGCCTCTCCGTAACGCACCTCGATGGTCGGCACCTTGCGCAGCGCCTCTCCCTCCGGTGTCCCCTGATCCCGCCGAGCGGAGATGATGGCGTCCTCGTCCCGGTTGGAGACCGACTGCTTGCTGTCCACGACGACGGTCCACACCGGTCGCGGCTGACCGGCCTCGTCGAGTTCCATCCGACGCTCGTAGGCGTAGGTGGGCTCACCCCGGCCCTCGATCACCTTGGCCGGCGCGATCACCGCCCCGGGGCCGCCGGCGGGCCGGAGCGGGGTCTCCGACAAGAGTGAGGTGCTCCCCCCGGGAGCACACGCGGCGAGGAGGTCCTCGAGGGACAGGGTGTCGAAGTCAGACATGACGCGGCCTTTCGTCCTGGTCTCGGGGCCGCCCCATTCGCTCGGGCGCTGCCCCCGCTTAACGTGTCCGCCTCCCGCGCGAAGATCGAGCGGTCGGAAGCCTCGGTGAGGCATGACACAGATGCTGACAGAGCGGGCGCACAGGGTCAATAATGGAACCCTCTTAGCAAGTTCTCATTCACATACTTACTATCAGCTAGTAGGGGTACATCCCCTGGCCCGCCTGCCCCGCGCGCCATGGGGACGCCTCCCCAGCACGCGCGTCCTCACGTAGGGTCGTCTTCGTCGCGCGGAGTCACCCACCCCCTTCGTTGAGGCTAGGTCTGTGCCTGAGAACTGCGCCCAGACGCACACCACGCGGGATCTCCGCGTCTTCGCTGAGCCGGCTCCGCGCGACACCGCCGGGCTCCATCAGGTGATTCCGCACAAGGCTGTGGAGCCTGCAGCCCCACCCCACAGACAAGGTGACGGTCGTGGTCGCTTCCGGTGTCCGGAGGCGACCACGACCGTCACCTTGTCTATCGCGGGGTACACGCCCCGCCTGACAGGCCTCACCTCACGGCGTCGGCATGCCGCCGGTGACCGGAATGGTCGCACCCACCACATAGGAGGACTCCGGCGAGGCCAGGAACACGTACGCCGGGGCGAGCTCGGTGGGCTGCCCGGCGCGGCCCAGCGGAGTGGACTGGCCGAACTCGGGCAGGGCCTCCGGCTTCTGGCCGCCGGAGGGCTGCAGCGGGGTCCAGATCGGACCGGGCGCCACGGCGTTCACGCGGATGCCCTTCGGTGCCAGCTGCTGGCCCAGGGCCTTCGTGAAGGTGTTGATGGCGGCCTTCGTGGAGGAGTAGTCCACCAGCTGCTCCGGGGCCATGTAGGCGACCACGGAGGTGGTGTTGATGATCGTGGAACCCGGCTTCAGGTGCGGCAGGGCGGCCTTGACCAGGCGGAACTGGGCCAGGATGTTGATGTCGAAGGTGGCCTCGAGCTGCTCGTCGTCGATGTCCTCGATCGAGTCCTGCGCCACCTGCTTGCCGCCGTTGTTCACCAGCACGTCCAGCCCGCCGAGCTTCTCGACCGCCTGGGCCACGAGATCGGCGCAGAACGTCTTGTCCCGCAGGTCGCCGGGGATCCCGGCGGCGGTGCGCCCCTCCGCCTGCAGGACCTCGAGGACGTGCTGGGCGTCCTTCTCCTCCTCGGGCAGGTAGGTGATCACGACGTCGGCGCCCTCGCGCGCGAACGCGATCGCGGTGGCCGCGCCGATGCCGGAGTCGCCGCCGGTGATGAGCGCCTTGCGGCCCTCGAGACGGCCGGTGCCGCGGTAGGACTTCTCACCCAGGTCGGCCTTCGGCGTCATCTCCGCGTCCAGGCCGGTGCCGGGCAACGACTGCTCCGGCGGGCTGATCACGGGGTAGCGCTTCGTGGGGTCCTGCAGGGTGAGCTGGTCGGTGGTGGTGGTGTTCGCGTCGTCGTGCGCCACGGGGTGCTCCTCATGGTCTCGGGGCGGCGCGCGGTCTGCGCGCCGTCCTCCGAGCGTAGGGAGCAGCCCCCCAGCAGAGCCACGGCTGACCGCCGGGTCACCGGACGTGCCCCACCCGCTCCCCTGGACGACGAGCCCTGCGATATGGCCCCTAAACCGGGCGGGTAGGGGCCATATCGCAGGGCTCGTCGCGGGGGGCGGGTGTCGCGGGGCGTCGGGGCCGGGGCCGGGCGTCACAGCCCGCCGTGCACGAACTCCCCACCCACGGCGGTGGCGACGACGTCGATCGCCGCGATCTGATCGCTCGGCACCGCGCGCGGGTCCTCGCTGAGCACCGTGAAGTCCGCGAGCTGGCCCGCGACGAGCCGTCCCTTGCGGCCGCCCCAGCCGGTCGCCTCCGCGGAGCCGACCGTGTAGGCGTGCAGGGCCTCGGCCACCGTGAGCCGCTCCGCGTCCGGGCCGTACTGCTCGCCGGTCTCGGTGCGGCGCAGCACGAAGTCCTGGATGACCTCCAGCGGGCGGCCGCCGGCCACGGGACGGTCCGAGCTGCCGGGCAGCACCAGGCCCGCGCGCAGCAGCCGCCCGGCCGGGTACGAGAGCGCGGCCCGCTCCGGCCCGATCCGCTCCCGCACCGACCCGCCGAACGCGCTGATGAAGTTCGGCTGGGTGGCCATCACGACCTCCAGCTCGGCCATGCGGGCCACCTGATCGTCGCGGACTACCCCGCCGTGCTCCACGCGGTGCGGCATCACGGGGCGCCCGAACCGGCCCCGCGCCTCGGCGATCACGTCGAGGGCGAAGTCAAGGGCGGCGTCGCCGATCGCGTGCAGGGCCAGCGCCCAGCCGGCGGCCGCCGCACCGAGGCACGCCCGGCGCATCTCCCCCGCGTCCTGCTGCAGGTAGCCGCGGCCGTGGCCGTGCCCGCAGTAGTCCTCGGTCATCGCGGCGGTCTGCCCGAGCATCGACCCGTCTGTGAACACCTTCGCCGGCCCGATCTGCAGCCACTCATCGCCCACCCCCGTGCGCACGCCGGCGTCGAGGGTGAGGTGCGTGCCGTCGTCGGGATGGCCGTCCACCGGGTGCAGCGCATCCAGGGTGACCATCGTCTGGAAGCGGGTGCGCAGCAGCCCCGCGTCCCGGGCGCGCTGATACGCGCCGAACTCGAGCGGGCTGTGCCCGATCCACCCACCGGCCACCCCCGCATCCGTCACCGAGGTGATGCCCTCGGCCGCGTACTCCTGCGAGGCCCGCGCCAGGCACGCGCCGATGTGCTCGTGGGACTCCGGCTGCAACAGCCGGGTCGCCAGGCTCATGGCGGTCTCCTCCAACAGACCGGTGGGCCGGCCCTCGGCGTCCGTGAGGATCCGCCCGCCCTCGGGCTGCTGCAGCACCTGCTCCCCCACGCCGGCCAGGACCAGCACCGCCCCGGACACCGTGACGGCGTGGCCCGTGTTGTGGCGGATGAGCACGGGGCGCCCGGAGGCGGCGGCATCGAGGCTGTCGCGGTCCGGCTGGGGTCCGGTGAGGTGGCCGGGGTCGAAGCCGGTGCACGTCACCCAGGCGCCGGGGTCGAGCTCGGCGGCGCGGGCGCGGACCCGGCGGTGGACCTCCTCCGCGGTGCGCGCGCCCTCGAGGTCCACGTCCAGTCGGGACTGGCCGAACCAGACGCTGTGCGCGTGGGCGTCGTTGAACCCGGCGAGGACGGTGCGCCCCCGCGCGTCGAGACGTTCGCGCGTCGCGAGGCCGTCCATCTCCTCGTCCACCCCGACGACGACGCCCCGCCACACCCCCAGCCGCGAGGCCGACGGGCGGGCGGGGTCGCCGGTGATGAGGCGGGCGTTCTCCACGATCAGGTCGAGCTGCATGGGGCGGGGCCTCCTGGGGCGGGGCGGCGGGGGCTGATTCGCGAGCGTAGCCGGGCCGGGCTCAGGCGGGCAGGGCCGGGCTCAGGCGGGTCCGGCCGCCGCGTCCAGCGCCCTGGTGAGATCGGTGAGCAGCTCCGCCGTCGGCTCGACGCCCACGGACAGGCGCACGAAGCCGGCCGGGACGTCGTCGCCCCAGCGGGCGCGGCGCTCGGCCGCCGTGTGCGTGCCGCCGAAGCTGGTCTGCGGCACCACGTACTGCGCCGCGGCGATGAACCGCTCGGCCGCCGCCGCGTCCGCGAACCGCAGCCCGACGAGGCCGCCCGCCGCCGTCATCTGACGCGCCACGACCTCCGCGTCCGGGTGGTCCGCCAGCCCCGGGTAGACCACGGCGCGCACCGCCGGGTGGCCCGCGGCCAGCTCCGCGACCGCCTGCGCCGACGCGCACATGCGGGCGAAGCGGACCTCGAGGGTCTCCAGACCGCGGTGGATCAGCCAGGCCTCGTGGGTGCCGAGGATCCCGCCGGCCAGGGTGCGCCAGTCGCGCACGCGCGCCATCACCTGCGGGTCCCGGCTGGCCACGTGCCCGCCGAGGGCGTCCGTGTGCCCGTTGACGGCCTTCGTGTCCGAGGCCACGACCACGTCCGCCCCCAGCTCCAGCGGGCGCTGCCCCAGGGGGGTCAGCAGCGTGTTGTCCACCACCACGAGGGCCCCCGCGCCGTCCCGGCGGCCGTTCGCGTGGGCGCGGGCGGCGACGTCCGCCAGGTCCGCCACGCGCAGCCCCGGGTTGGAGGGGGTCTCCACGAGCACCAGGTCGTAGCCGCTCAGGTCCGCATGGGCGAGCCCCTGGGTGGCGACCAGGTCCACGTGCACGCCTCGGGGCGTGAGGTGCTCGGCGGCGAGGGCGCGGGTGGGCCCGTAGCCGTCCGCGGGCAGGAGGGCGCGGTCCCCCGGGTGCAGCAGGGGCAGCAGGACGGCGGCGATCGCGGCCATGCCGGAGGGGACCACGGCGACGTCGGCGTCCTCCAGCGCGCCCAGGGCGGCCTCGAGCGCGGACCAGGTGGGCGTGGCCCAGCGCGCGTACTGGAAAGGCACGTCCGCGCCGGGGGCGGTGGGGGCGCCGTCCGGGTCCGCGCCGGGCAGGTGGAACGCGCTCGCGTGGACCAGCGGCGGGGAGATGGACTCCCCCGGGGCCATCCCGTGGGCGCGGTGGTGCAGGACGGTGCCGAAGGCGGGCGGCGGCGGGGCGGCGGACATGGCCCCGAGCGTAGTCCCGACCCCGGACGCGGCAGCGCGCCCCCTCCCTAGACTGGCGGACATGACCTCCGGCCCTCCCTCCCCCGCCCTGCCCGCCGGGCCCGCCGCCCACCTGCGCGGCGAGCACCTGACCGTCTCGCTCGGCGGGCACCGCGTGCTCACGGACGCCACGGTGCGGATCAACGCCGGCTCGCGGCTCGGGATCGTGGGTGAGAACGGGCGCGGCAAGACCACGCTGCTCCACGTGCTCACGGGCCGGATCACGCCCGACGTCGGCCGCGTGACGCGGGCGGGCACGCTCGCGTTCGTCCCGCAGGCGCTGCGGGCGCGGGCCGACGGGCGCTCCCGCACGGTGGGCGACCTGGTCCGCGACGCCCTCACGGGCCCGCACGCCGCACTCGAGGCCCTGGACGCCGCCGCGGCCGCCCTGGCCGAGGCCCCCGACGACGCCGGCGCCGGACACCGGTACTCCACCGCGCTGGAGCGGGCCCACCTCTACGACGCCTGGGACGCCGGCCGGCGCGTGGACATGGACCTCGAGGGGCTGCACGCGTGCACGGACCGCGAGCACCCCCTCACATCGCTCTCGGTCGGCCAGCGCCACCGGGTGCGCCTGGCCGTCACCCTCGGCTCCCGGCCGGACCTGCTGCTGCTGGACGAGCCGACCAACCACCTGGACGACGTCGCCCTGGACTTCCTCACCCGCCGGCTGGTGGAGCACCCGGGCGGGGTCGCCGTCGTCAGCCACGACCGCGCCCTGCTGCGCGCCGTGTGCACCGACATCGTGGACCTGGATCCCAGCCAGGACGGGCGGCCGCGGCGGTACTCCGGCGGGTACGCCGGCTGGGCGAAGGGGCGCCGCCGCGCCCGGGCCGCCTGGGAGCAGGAGTACGCCGAGCAGAACGCCGAGCGCGAGCGGCTGGAGCTGGCCGTGGAGGACGCGCGGGAGCAGATGCAGGGCTCGTGGCGGCCCCCGAAGGGCACCGGCAAGCACCAGCGCTCGAGCCGGTCGGCGGGGATCGTGCAGATGTTCAACCGGCGCTTCGACGAGCTGGAGGCGCACCGGATCACCGTGCCCGAGCCGCCCCTGCGCCTGGACTGGCCGTTCGCGGACATGCCCGACGGCGACCCGCGGGACGGCGCGGACGCGGCGGCGGGCACGGCGGGCGGGCCGGGCACGGCGGGCGACGACGTCCTGCTCACCGCGGACGCCGTGCGCGTGGCCGGGCGGCTCGAGCAGCCGATGGGCGCGGCCCTCGTGCCGGGCGGCCGCGTGCTGGTGACGGGCCCGAACGGGGCCGGGAAGTCCACGCTGCTGCGCGTGCTCGCCGGGGACCTGGAGCCCACGAGCGGCTTGGTGACCGTGGGCGCCGACGTGCGCGTGCGCCTCGTGGCGCAGGAGACCCCCGCGTGGGACGAGGAGCGCACCGCCGCCGCCGTGTTCGAGGAGCACGTGCGCCGCGTCGGCGCGGACGAGGCCGGCGTCGACGACCTGGGCCGTCCCCTGCCGGCCCCCACGCTGCCCTCGCTCGGGCTGCTCACCGCCGAGGCCGCGGACACCCCGGTCGGACGCCTGTCCCAGGGGCAGCAGGCCCGTCTGCACCTGGCGATGGTGCTCATCGAGCGCCCCCACGTGCTGCTGCTGGACGAGCCGACGAACCACCTCTCCCCCGCGCTCGTGGACGAGATGACCGAGGCCCTGCAGGTCACGGAGCAGGCCGTCGTCGTGGTGACCCACGACCGGCAGATGCTCGCCGACCTCGCCGACTGGCCGCGCGTCGAGCTGCGGACCGACGCCGCGGCGGTGTGAGGCGGGCGGGGCCCCTGGCCACAGGCCCGGCCCGGCGGTCCGCCCTCAGAGGTGCGCCCGGCACAGCCGCCGCAGCGCCACGCGGGCCGGCAGTCGGTAGGCCAGGGCGACGACGGCGGGCCCGTGGACCGTCAGCCCCGCCCGGGTGCCGCGGGGGGTGGCGGTGAGGTCGTGCGTCATGGAGACCGCCGTCCCGGCCACCCGCACCGTCCACCGCCAGGTGCGGGCGTCGTCGTCGACCTCCTCGACCACGAACGGGACGCGCAGCCCCAGGGGCGCGTGGACCACGCCGCGAAGCCCGGCCCGCAGCCGGCGCCGTGGCGCCTCCACGGCGCGGATCTGCGGAGCCCACCGCGGCCACAGGCGCAGGTCGGCGTAGCGGGCCCAGGCCACGTCCACGGCGGCGGGCCCGGTCGTCGTCACGCGGCGGAACTGTCGGGGGCGGCGCGCGCGCCTCG
Source organism: Micrococcus sp. iso_239 (assembly GCF_056173395.1). Taxonomy (NCBI): domain Bacteria; kingdom Bacillati; phylum Actinomycetota; class Actinomycetes; order Micrococcales; family Micrococcaceae; genus Micrococcus; species Micrococcus sp. iso_239. The sequence goes on from NZ_CM149672.1 coordinate 2,476,976, forward strand.
CGCCGGCGGGGGTGCGGGTCCAGGGGGTCCGGATCATGGTGCCGAGCGTAGGGTCCGGACCGCCGGCCGGGACACGCCCGCCGGCCCGAGCGGCTCGGCCAGTGCACCGGGGGCGGCGTCGCGCTCCGGCAGGATGGGCGCATGACCCTCCCCACCCCCTCCGGCCGCTGGACGACGACGGCGCGGCCTGCCTTCGCCGTCGCCGCGGCCCTGTCCCTGGGCGGCAACCTGCTCTCACTGTGGATCGGCTCGTGGAAGTCCTCGGACCTGCCGGCCGACGCGGGCTACGCGGGCGTGCTCGAGGGCGGCTGGGAGCACATGCTCAACCAGCCCACGTACTCCACGTTCCTCTCGAACTTCCTGGTGGGGCTGACGTCCCTGCTGCTGGCGCTGCGCCTGCACCGGCCGGGCACGCTGTTCCGGGTGCTGCGGGTGACGGGGGTGGTGTGCATCGTGATCACGGGCGTGGTGTTCAACGTGCTGCTGCGGGACGCCGACCCGATGACCGCCGTCGAGCGGTTCAACGACACCCTGCAGCACATCGTCACGCCGATCCTCACCCCGGTGCTGTGGGCGGTCTTCGGGCCGCGGCGGCAGATCACGTGGCGGGTGGTGTGGTTGTCCACGCTCATCCCGCTCGCCTGGCTGGCGTTCACGCTGCTGCGCGGGCCGTGGCTGGACTGGTACCCGTACACGATCCTGGACGTCCCGCGGCTGGGCTACGACGGCGTCGCCGTCTACGTGGTGGCGATCCTCGTGTTCTTCGTGGCGGTCGCCGCCCTGCTGCGGGTGGCCGACGGCCTGCTGGCGCGGGCCGGCGTCGGGGTGGGGGCGGGCGCCGAGGCGGAGGCCCGGGTGGAGGCCCGTCCCTCCCCCTGACCCCGCCTCAGTCCGACGCCGCGCGGCCCACCTGCACCGCCCACGCGCGGACGAGCGCCTCGGCGACCTCCGGCTGGTCCAGGTGCACGTTGTGGCCGGCGGCGTCGAGCGCCGCGTAGGTGGCGCGCGGGTAATGCTCCAGGAGCGCGGCCTGGTCCCGGTAGCCGACGAGGTGGTCCTCCCGGCCGGTGAGGATCAGGGCGGGCCCCTCGAACGGCGGCGCGGCCTCCTCCGGCACGGCGTCCAGGACGTAGCGCGCGGACAGGCGCTTCAGCGCCTCCTCGTCCACGGCGCGGACGCCCGGCAGCGCGTGCTCGCGGAACCGCTCCCACGTGTCCCGCGTCAGCCGCGGGGACATCTCGAGGAACGGGGCGGCGTCGTCGGGGTCGAGGGTAGACATGAAGGCGTCGTCGCGCTCGCGCACCACCAGGTCGGTGCGGGTGCGCCGGTCCTCGTCCGGGTCGACGACGGGCGCGAGCAGCCCCAGCCCCAACACCTGCGCGCCGAACTCGGCCGCCACGTGCCGGGCGAGCAGGCCGCCGAGGGAGTTGCCGAGCACCGCGAACGGCCGCTCGCCGACCTCCGCGCGGATCCAGTCCACGAGCCAGGCGGCGAGCTCGGGGAGGCCGCCGTCGTCCTGGAGGGCCGAGGTCCGGCCGAAGCCCGGCAGGTCCACGTAGATCCGCTCGACCTCCCCGGCCTCGGCGAGGGCGTCGTCGAGCGGCAGCAGCAGCCGGTGGTCCACGCTGTTGCCGTGCACCGCGATCAGCGGGACGCCGGAGCCGCGGCGGACGACGTGGGGGTTCTCGGGGGTGTGCTCGGATGTGTGCTCGGTCATGGGTCCGAGCGTAGGGCTGAGCGCGCGGTGCCGCCCTCTCCCCGCCGCCCTCTCCTCGCCACCCTCTCCCCGCTGCCCCCTCCCCACCGCTTTGCGGGCCGAATGCGACGCTCCCGTGCCCGATTCAGGGGCTCATCCGTCGGATTCGGCCCACAAAGTGCTCGGCCGGGCCGCCCGGTGCCGGCCGGTCACCAGAGCAGCTGGTCCCCGCGGATCTGCGTCTGGAGTCCGTCGATGCGCCCGAGCACGGAGACCTGCAGCAGGGCCGGCCAGGCGTGCACCACGAGCCCCAGGGCCACCGCGACCACGCCCCAGACCAAATGCCCGACGGCCGCCAGCGCCACGCCCGCCACCGCGTGCAGACCCGCGGAGGCGGCGTGGCTGACGAGGGAGCCCACGGCGGCGGTGCGGATGCGCCGCAGGTCGGCCCGGCCGGTGATGCGGCGGCTGATGGCCGCGTTCCAGCCGACGGCGCCCAGCTGCCGGGAGAGCCAGTCGGTGCGGACCCGGCGGGCGAGATCGCGCCAGCGCGTGTCCCGCCTCCACGGCCGGTCCACGAGCTGCCGCGAGGGCTCCCCGTAGAACGGGCCGAACCCGAAGGTCCCCACCGTGAGCACGCCGACGAACAGCCCCGGCGCCGTCGGCGCCATCAGCACGAAGGCGGACATCAGGGCGGCGACGGTGAGGGCCAGACCGGCGAGCGAGCGGGGAGTCATCACCGCGGACGCTAGCGCACCGGGCCCGCACCCCGGGCGATCCCCTCGAGCCGCCGCACGTGCGCGGCCCACCGCTCGGCGTCCCAGCCGGGCAGGTTGTCCCCGGGGCCGCGCAGGCCGGCCTGCCCGTCGATCCCCTCGCGCAGGATGTCGGCGTGGCCGGCATGGCGGGCCGCGTCGAGGGCCACGTGGGAGAGGATCTGCGCCAGAGTCACCTCGGCCAGGTGCGCGGGCCACCAGGGGACCCGCCCCCGCGCGTCGAGGACGAGGGCCTCGATGGTCGCGTCCGCGTGCGCGAAGCATCGCCGCGCGTAGTCGAGGACGTCCTCGAGGGTCTCGTCCTCGGCGGCGAACAGGTCCGCGCCGTCCTCCTCGCCCACCCCCGGCGCGTCCCAGGGCAGGGGGATGCCGGCGGGGCGGCCGAAGACCTCGCCGAAGTACTCGAGCTCGCACGTGGCCGCGTGCTTGAGCAGGCCCAGCAGGTTGGTGCCGGTGGGGGTGCGGGGCAGGCGGACCTCCCGCTCGGGCAGGCCGTCCAGCTTCGCGAAGAGGGCGTCGCGCTGCCGGCGCAGCCCCTGATGGAGGATCTCCTTGTGGTCCATGGGGTGAGCCTGCCGGGATTCAGGCCGCGCGGACGGCCCTGGCCCGTGGCCCGACGTCGTCGCGGACGTCCGGCGCCCCGGGCCGCCGTCGTCGGTCCTCAGCCCTCCCGGCGCGGGACCACGGTGATGGCCCGGGTGTCCGGGGCGGTGTCCGCGACGTGGTCCATGGCCTCGTCCACGTCCCCGGTGCGCTCGTAGGCGGCGTGGATCTGTTCCCACAGGTGGGCGTTGCGGACGCCGATGGCGGCCGGGTCCAGGACGGGGTCCTGGCCGGCGCGGCGCTGGCGGTCGTAGTCCTTGAGCAGGCGGATGGCCACGGGGCTCAGGAGCACGAGCGCGAGGATGTTCACCCACGTGTACAGGCCCACACCGAAGTCCGCAAGGGACCACACGAACGCGGAGGTCTGCACGGAGCCGATGACCATGGAGGCGGCCAGCAGCAGGCGGGCGGCCGCGATGCAGATGCGCTGCGCCTTCTTGTTCGGGATCAGGTACGCGAGGTTCGTCTCGGCGTAGAACGCGAAGGACAGCAGCGTGGTGAAGGCGAACAGGAACACCGCCACGGCCACGAAGGACGGACCGAAGGACGGCAGGACGACGTCGATGCCGATCTGCACCCAGGCCGGGCCCTCCTCGACGCCGGGCAGATGCTCCACGATCGGGGGGCCCTCACCCGTGCCGAGCACGTTGAAGCTGTTGGTGGACAGGATCACCAGGCCGGTCATGGTGCACACGAACAGGGTGTCCACATAGGCGGAGAACGCCTGGGCCAGGCCCTGCTTCACCGGGTGGGAGACGTGGGCGGCGGCGGAGGCCTGGGCGCCCGAGCCGGTGCCGATCTCGGTGGAGTACACGGCGCGGCGCACGCCCCACGCGATGGCGGCGCCGAGCATGCCGGCGTAGACGGAGTCGGCGGCGAAGGCGCTGGTGAAGATCAGGGAGAACATGGCCGGGACCTCCTGCCACATCACCGCGACGACGACGAGCCCCACCAGGATGTACGCGCCGGCCATGAACGGGACCACGAGGCCCACCGTGCGGCCCAGGCGGTGCATGCCGCCGAACACGATCACGCAGAACAGCACGGCCATCCCGAGACCCACCCACAGCGGATCCCAGCCCCACGCCTCGGTCGTGGCGGCGGTGACGGCGTTGGCCTGGATCTGCGGGCCGGTGAAGACCGTCGCGAACACGGTGGCCGCGGCGTAGGCGACCGCCAGCCACCGCCAGTTCCGGCCGAGCCCCTCAAGGATGTAGTACGCGGGCCCGCCGCGGTACTCGCCGCGGACCTTGTGCTTGTAGAGCTGCGCCAGCGAGCTCTCCACGAGCGCCACGGGGGCGCCGAGGATCGCCGTCACCCACATCCAGAACAGCGCGCCCGGGCCGCCCAGGTAGATCGCGGCCGCGACGCCCGCGATGTTGCCGACGCCGATGCGTCCGCCCAGGGCCATGGCGAACTACTGGAACGAGCTGATCCCCGCCGACGACGATCCTCCCCTGACCAGCTGGCCCACCATGTCCCTGAGCAGCCGCACCTGGGGAGCCGCCATGCGGATCGTGAAGTACAGGCCCAGGGCGAGGAGCCCGACGACCATGGGCAGGCTCCACATGATCGAGTTGGCGGCGGTGACGAACTGCTCCATGGTCACTTCCCAGGTCGTGGACAGAATCCGTGCACTCCATCACATTCGGGCCACCTCCGGCACCCCTGAGCCCCCGGGGGGTCTGTGTGGGACCGGCAGGGTCGGCCGGCCAGACACGCCGTGCCGCCCCCGCCCCGGCTCACCCCTGCCCCGCTCCCGCCTCCTCCTGCACCGTCACCGCCTCCTCCCGCACCGTCATCGCCAGCTCGACGTGGCCGGCGTCCGGGTCCGCGAGGATCTGGCGGATCTCCGGCGCGGCGCCGGCATCCTCCACGTCGAACGCGTCCATCAGTCCCAGCAGGTCCGGATGGGGCAGCGCGCCGCCGGGGGCGTCGTCGAGCAGGTCGACCTCGCCCGCATCGGCCCGCACGTCCACGTACCGCTCCACGCGGCGCGGCAGCGCCCCGGTCACCACCTCGTGCCCGCCGACCCTGAGGCCCGTGGGAGCCGGGCCGCTCAGCGGGACGGCCAGGACGGTCTCCACGACGTCGGCGGTGCCCGGCACCGGACGCAGTGCCGTCCACGGCGGCCCGGCCGGTGCCGACCCCGCCTCCGCGAGCGCCTGGAACAGCGTCGCGAAGGCGTCGTTCGCGCGCTCGGTGGTCGCCTCCTCACCAGCCTCGTCCAGGGCCACCCGCTGCACGACGCCGGCCCACGGCGTCGGCCCGACCGTGCGCTCCGCCACGGGGCCGGGACGGGCGGGGGCGCCGTCGTCGTCAGGATCCGGGGCCGCGTAGACACCGGCGACCGCGAGCGCGAGCGCGCGGTCCTCGAGGTCGCGGCGGCGTCGCAGCTCGGCCGCGTGCGCCTTCGCGCTCAGTCCGGTGGCGAGGGCGAACTCGCCGACGGTCATCGGGGGGCTCATGGGGCGACCTTTCTCTCAGGTGATCCCAGCGTGGGCGTTCCCCCAAGGGGAGGGTCAAGCGTCGCCCACGGCGCCCCCGCGCGTCGTCTCCGGCACAGCCCTGCGACTGTTACCCCGCACGTCCTGCCCGGCGCGCGGGACCGGCCGCACCCTGTCTCATGGCAGGCATGATCATCACCGGACTCCTCCTCGGCCTCGTCCTGGGCTTCGTGTTCCAGCGCGGACGCTTCTGCGTCACGGGCGCTTTCCGCGACCTGTTCACTATCCGGTCCACCCGATGGCTCACCGCGTTCATGGTGATCGTGGCCGTCCAGTCGGTGGGCGTGTTCGCCCTCGACGCCCTGGGCGTGATCACCCTGGAGGCGGAGACGTTCCCGTGGCTGGGCACGATCATCGGCGGCCTGATCTTCGGCTTCTCGATCGTGCTCGCGGGCGGCTGCGCCACCGGCACGTACTACCGCGCGGGCGAGGGCCTCGTGGGCTCGTGGTTCGCACTGATCTTCTACATCGTGGGCGCCACCGCGTTCCGCAAGGGACCGCTGGCCGGCACCACCGAGGCCGTCCGCTCCGTGGAGACGCAGACGGGCTCGTTCCAGCAGCTCACGGGGCTGTCCCCGTGGGTGTTCGTGGCGCTGCTCGTGGCCGGCGTCGGCCTGGCCGTGCGTCATCACCTGCGTCGCGAGGCGGCCATGACCCGCTTCCGCCTGCCCGCCGCCAAGACCGGCCTCGCGCACGTGCTCACCGAGAAGGCGTGGCACCCGTTCGTCACCGCGGCGATCATCGGCGTGCTGGCGATCCTCGCGTGGCCGCTCTCCTGGGCGACCGGCCGCGAGTCCGGCCTGGGCATCACCGGCCCGTCCGCGAACATCGGCGCGTTCCTCGGCACGGGCGAACTCGAGCTCGTGGACTGGGGCGTGCTGATGGTGACGGGCCTGCTGATCGGCTCGTTCATCGCCGCGAAGGCCTCCGGCGAGTTCCGCGTCCGCGTGCCCGACGCGCAGACCACCGTCCGCTCGATCATCGGCGGCCTCGGCATGGGCTGGGGCGCGGCGTGGGCCGGCGGCTGCACCATCGGCAACGCGATGGTGAACACCGCGACCTTCAGCTTCCAGGGCTGGACCGCGCTCGTGTTCATGGTGCTCGGCACCGGCCTGGCGGCCAAGCTCTTCATCCTCAACCACCGCGGCAAGGGCACGACGCCGGTCCCCGCCCCCGGCTCCGGCCTCGCCTCGGCCGAGGGCGCGGCGGCGGACGCCGGGACGGCCCGCCCCGTGAAGCTCACGCCGATCGGCTGAGCCGGCCCGCCCGCGCACGACCTCTGACCACCGACACCAAGGAGAGAACACCATGGCGAAGCACCTGCTCGAGACCGACGGCCAGGTCTGCCCCTTCCCGCTCGTGGAGGCCAACCAGGCGATGCAGCAGATCCCCTCCGGGGACGAGCTCGTGATCGACTTCGACTGCACCCAGGCCACCGACTCCCTGCCCCGCTGGGCCGCGGAGAACGGCCACGAGGTCACCGACTTCGTGAAGCGCGGCGCCGCAGAGTGGACGATCACCGTGAAGAAGGGCTGAGGGGCGGCGGAGCCTCTCGGCACCTCCGCCCGCCGCGGAGGGCCTCAGACCTCCAGCAGCACCTTGATCTCGCGGCGCTCGTCCATGGCCCGGTACGCCTCGGCGGCGTCGTCGAGCGGCATGCGCGCGGTGAACACGCGGCCGGGCTGGATCTCCCCGGACTGGATGCGCTCGATCAGCTCGGGCAGGAAGCGGCGGACGGGCGCGGGCCCGCCCTCGAGGTGGATCTCACGGCCGAAGAGATCGGAGCCGTCGAGGGTCTGGTCGTGGGAGACGCCCACAAACCCGACGTACCCGCCGGGGCGCACCGAGGCCAGGGCCTGGTCCATGGAGCCCTGCGTGCCGACGGCCTCGCACACCCCGTGCGCTCCGTAGCCGCCGGTGAGCTCGCGCACCTGGGCGGCGCCCTCCTCGCCACGCTCGGCGATCACGACGTCCGCGCCGAACTCCCGGGCGAGCGCGGCCCGATCCTCATGGCGGGAGAACACGATGACCTTCTCCGCGCCGAGGGTCTTGGCGGCCAGGACGGCGCACAGGCCGACGGCGCCGTCGCCGACCACGGCGATGGTCTTGCCGGGGCCGGCCTGCGCGGCGACGGCGGCGTACCAGCCGGTGCCGAGCACATCCGAGGCGGCGAGGTAGTCGGCCAGGCGGTCCGGGTCCGAGGGCTCACCCCCGGGCACCTTCACGAGGGAGCCGTCCGCGAGCTCGACACGCATGTACTGCGCCTGGCTGCCCGTGTACTCGCCGGCGTTGACGCAGCGGGACTGGTAGCCGGCCTGGCAGATCTCGCACGTGTTGTCCGAGAGCATGAACGAGCCGATCACGAAGTCGCCGACCTCGAGGGTGGCGACGTCCTCGCCCTTCTCCACGATCGTGCCGACGTACTCGTGGCCCATGCGCCGGTGGTCGACCTTGTTGTGGCCGCGGTAGGGCCACAGGTCAGAGCCGCACACGCACGCGGCGGCCAGCTTCAGGACCACGTCCGTGGGCTGGGCGACGCGCGGAGTGTCCACCTCCTCCACGACGACGTCGCCCGGCGCACGCATGACGACCGCCTTCATCGTCGCGGGGATGGCAGGGGTGGCGGGGGTCTGTGCGGTCATGGTCTGTCCTCCGGTCTGGCCCGGCGGTCCGGGCGGCGGTGTGCGGGGACCAGTCTTGCGCCCCTGGGCCGTGGAGACGACACATCGACGTCGCAGGCGGGGCCGGTGGATGACCGCGCGCCAGCGACATCACCGCCGGGCAGAACCGCGGTGATGTCGCTGGCGTGAGGTCGGCCGACACACCCCGCTCGGCTCACAGCGAACGAGCGACCCCGGGCGTTACGCTGTGGTTCCCATCACATCCGACTCCCCCCGGAGGCCCGTCGTGACCCTCACCCTGCCCGCCCGCCTCGAGCGCACCGCCGCCGAGCATCCGCACTCCACCGCCCTGATCCTCGGCGAGAACCGCATGACGTACGCGGAGCTCCAGGACCAGTCCCAGCGCCTGGCCGGGCTCATGCGGCAGGAGGGCATCGGCCCCGGGGACCGCGTGGCGCTCATGGCGCCGAACATCCCGGCGTTCCCGGTGGTGTTCTTCGCGGCCCTGCAGCTGGGCGCCGTCGTCGTCCCCATGAACCCGCTGTTCAAGCGCCGCGAGATCGAGTACTACCTGGAGGACTCGGGCGCGTCGATGCTGTGGTCCGTGCCGTCCGAGGAAGCCGTGGAGGGCGCCCGCGAGCGCGGTGTGCCGCTGCGCACCCTCGGCGAAGACGGCCTCGCCCCGCACCTCGCGGAGAGCCCCGGCCCGGTGACCGAGACCGTCGAGCGGGACCTCGAGGACGACGCCGTCATCCTCTACACCTCCGGCACCACCGGCCGCCCCAAGGGCGCCCAGCTGACCCACCGGAACATGGGCACCAACGCGGACACCGCGGCGGAGACGCTGATCCAGCTCCAGCACGGGGAGACCGTGCTCGGCTGCCTGCCGCTGTTCCACGTCTTCGGCCTCACGTGCGCGCTCATGGCGCCCGTGACGACGGGCGCCAGCCTGGCGTTGATCCCCCGCTTCGATCCCGCCGTGGCCGCGCAGACCGTCCGGGAGTGCGCGGTGGACGTGTTCATCGGCGTGCCCACCATGTACGGGGCCGTGCTGGCCGCGGCCAAGGACCATCCGGAGGACCTGGCCAGCCTGCGCCTGGGCGTCTCCGGCGGATCCGCCATGCCCGTGGAGCTGCTGCGCCGCTTCGAGGCCACCTTCGACTGCGAGATCCTGGAGGGCTACGGCCTGTCCGAGACCTCCCCGGTGGCGTGCTTCAACCACCCGGGCGAGGAGCACCATCCGGGCTCGATCGGACGCGCCGTCCGAGGGTGCGAGATGCAGCTGGTGACGCCGGACGGGGCCGTCGTGCCCGAGGGCGATGAGGAGACCCTGGGCGAGGTGTGGATCCGCGGGGAGAACGTGATGAAGGGCTACTGGGGCAAGCCGGAGGCCACCGCCCAGGCCATCACCGAGGACGGCTCGTTCCGCTCCGGCGACCTCGCCCGGCGCGATGCCGCGGGCAACTACTACATCGTGGACCGCACGAAGGACATGATCCTGCGCGGCGGGCTCAACGTGTACCCGCGCGAGATCGAGGAGGTGCTCTACGAGCACCCGGCCGTCGCGGAGGCCGCCGTGGTGGGGGTGCCCCACCCGGAGCTCGGCCAGGAGGTCGCCGCGCACGTGGTGCTCGCCCCCGGTGCGCACGCCACGGAGGAGGAGCTGATCCAGCACGTGAAGTCCCAGGTGGCGCCCTACAAGTACCCGCGCACCGTGACCGTGCGGGACGGGCTGCCCAAGACCGCCACCGGCAAGATCCTCAAGCGGGAACTGACGCCGACGGAGTGATCTCGGGATGACCGCCCGGGCCCTCGTGTGGGCCGAGGTGCTTGCGGAGGCGGGCGCCGCGGTCGCCCCGGACCCGGTGCGTGGCATCCCGTTCGACGAGGCCGGGCGCGCAGACCTGGCGGTCCCCGTGGACCGGGCGCTGCGGGTGGCGCCGCCGGCCGACGTCGACGGCGCCTCCCCCTGGTGGCTGCTGGAGACGGACGTGCCCCAGGACGACGACGGCGGCGTCCTGCCGGTGATCCGGGTGGCGGTCGGGGCCCCGGGGCAGGTGCACGCGGTGCTCCCGGACTGCGGATGCGACGCCTGCGACCCCGGGTCGGATGAGCTGCTCGAGGCCGTGGACCAGGCGGTCGTGCGCGCGGTCGGGACGGGGGTGAGCCTGCGGGGCCGTCATGGGCTGCGGCGCCGGGACTGGCACGTGCACTGGCGCGAGGACGGCACGGCCGAGGGGCTGGGCCGGGTCCCGGGATGGCCGTTCGAGGCGCTCACGGACGCCTGCCGGGACCTGGCCGCCGGCGGCCGTCCGAGGCTGCCGCGTGGGACCGAGGCGACCGTGCGGGCGGGGTGGCTCCCGGAGGCGTGAGGGGGCGGCGGTGGCCGGGTGCCGCCGCTCAGAACAGTGCCGCCACCCCCCGAGCGGCGAGCGGGATGAGCCGCACGGCCCGCACCACGGTGAACGCAGTGACCACCGAGACGAGCGCCCACTCCCGCCAGGACCCGGTCCGGCCGAGCAGGGGGAGCCGGAACCGTCCGGAGGACTGCCACCACCACAGGCGCGCGGGGGGCTCCGGGCTGAGCGGCCAGAGCAGGGCCACCCCGTTGTTGGTGAGGGCGTCGCCGAGGATGTGCACGCTCACGCCGACGGCCACGGAGGCGGGGATCCACCACAGCCCGTCGCTGAGGACGGTCGCCGACACCGCGACCAGGATGCCGAGCGCCCACGCGGCCCTCCATCCCCGGTTCGGGAGCAGTCGGAGGGCCTTGGCAGCCACGGCCGCCAGGAACGCGGCGATGACCCCCTGCCCCGGCGTGTAGACGTGCCCCGCGATCGGCACCTGGATGGAGGCGGCCGCCGTCGCGATGGCGGTGAACGCCGCGACCCCCACCAGCGAGTGTGTGCCGCGCCGATGCCCGCCGGCCACGTGGCGGATGCCGCGGCTCATCCACTCGGTCAGGGGCGGCAGGGCGTGGACGACGGTGGCGCGGGGGTGGTCCCAGTCGCTGATCATGGCCGCGCCGGCGGTGGTCACGGCGCCGAGCAGCTGGAGTTCGGCGGGCAGGTGCAGCACGGCGATCGGCGACTGCCAGTGCGTGAGCGCCAGCCAGGCCGCGGCGCCGGTGGCCGCGTGGGACGGGCCCATCATGGGTGGGGTCCTCTCGTTCGCAGGACCGGGCCGCGTCACCGCGCCAGCGAGGGCCGGCGGGCGGCCCGCGGGGAAGGAAGAGGACCAGGGTGGCAGGCGGGGCGGACACGGTAAGGACGCCGCCGCGGCTGGAGCGGGTCGAGGCGGCTGCCCGGCCGGGGGCGGCCGCCCGGCCCCTCACCCCGTCATCGCCAGCACCAGCGGGGCCAGCAGGGCGGTGAGCACACCGGAGCAGGCCATGGCGAGGGCGGAGAACGCACCGGTCTTCGGGCCTTCGGCGAGGGCGCGGGCGGTGCCGATGCCGTGGGAGCTCACGCCGATGGCCAGGCCGCGCACGCGGGGGTCGCGCACGCGCAGCCGGTCGAGCACCCAGGGGGCCAGCACGGCGCCGAGCACGCCGGTGAGCACGGGGAGCACGGCGGCGAGGGAGACGATCCCGCCGCCGGCGTCGGCCACCGCCATGGCGATCGGCGTCGTCGCGGACTTGGGGGCGAACGTGGCGGCCAGCGCGGCGTCCCCGCCCATTGCCCGCACGATCAGCACGGCGCTCACCATGGCGGTCAGCGAGCCGACGGTGACCCCGACGGCGACCGGCAGCAGCAGCTTCCGGATGTCAGGGCCGGCCCGGTACAGGGGGACGGCGAGGGCCACGGTGGCGGGGCCCAGCAGGAAGGTGAGGTAGCTGCCGCCGATCATGTAGGTCTCGTAGTCGATGCCGGTCAGGGCCAGGAACGCGGCCACCAGCACGATCGTCACGAGCACGGGCGTGAGCAGGGCGGTCTGCCGGGCGGCGAGCCACAGGCGGCGGGAGAGCACAGCAACGGCGAGGGTCAGCGCGATGCCGAACAGCGGTGTGTGCAGGAGCGCGTCCCAGGCCTCGGCGAGGGAGTCGGTCAGTTCGGCGGCGTTCACTGTGCGTCCTCCTTGTCCGTGAGGCGGCGGGCGAGCGGGGCGGCGACGCCGGCGGTGACCACCAGCCCCAGCAGCCAGGGCACCACGAAGCCGACCAGCATCAGCGCCCGGTGTTCCTCGATGAGGCCCAGCACCGCGACGACGCCGACGCCCGCCGGGACGAACAGCAGCGGCAGGTGCTGGAGCAGGTGATGGCTCGCCGTCATCACCGGCGCGTCCTCGGCCGGCCGGCGCCACGCGAGCAGGCCGAGCAGCAGGAGCATGCCCAGCACGGCCCCGGGGATCGGCAGGTGCAGCGTGTCGGCCACGAGCGTGCCCGCCAGCTGGCAGAGCAGCAGGATCAGCAGGCCCTCGATCATCGGGGTTCACCTGCCTCGGACGGGCCCACGGGCGGCAGGCCGGGGACGACGCCGCTCCCCGCGGCGTCGAGGTGCGCCTGCAGGGCGCGCTGGGCGTCTGCGGCGCGCCCGGCGGCCAGCTGGGCGCAGATCTCGGCGTGCCCATCGAGGAGGCGGCGGGCGGCGTCGACGGATCCGCCGGTGGCGGCGTGGATCAGGCGTGCCAGGCGGGGGGCGAAGGTGCGCACGACCTCGTCGAAGGCGGCGTTGCCGCACGTGGCGATCACGTCCCGGTGGAACCGCACGTCCAGCGCGGAGAACGCCGCGAGGTCGCCGGCGTCCAGGGCGGCGCGCTGCTGCTCCAGGTTGGCGGTGAGCGTGGCGACGAGGGGCCCGACGGCGTCGGGCCGCGCGACGACCGTGGCGAGGGCGGTGGACTCGAGGAGGCCGCGCAGGGCCGTGAGGTCGGCCACGGTCTGCGGCGTGAGGGCCTGCACGGCCGCGCCCTTCTTGGGGAGGAGCCGCACCAGGCCCCAGCGCTCGAGCTGGAGGAGGGCCTCCCGGGCCGGCGTCCGGGAGATGCCGGCCTCCGTGGAGAGCTGGACCTCGGTGAGCATCTCCCCCGCGGCGATCTCACCGCGGACGATGCGCCAGGCGACGTCGTGGGCCAGGCGGCCGGCAGCCGTGGCACGACTGCCCCATAAGGGGTCGGAGAGTGGAGACATGCGGGCCAGAATAATCGGATGCATGCATGGATGTATGCATTGTGTCGGACTCGGAAGGGGTCCGGGTGGGGAGGCGCCCATGATGCCGGCGCCCACCCTCGCCCCATGACCGTCGCCATCACCCGTCTCGACCCCGCCGGCGCGGACCGCGCGGAGCTCATTGCGCTGCTCACCGGCAACGCGTGGCCCTTCCCTGTGCGCCCCACGTCACCCGGCCGGTGGCGAAGGAGGCCATCGAGGACGGCGGCAGGCACCACACACTGTCGGGTCACCAGCTCCCGATGTAGTCCTCCGGGCCGAGGAGACCCTGGGTGTCCGCCCAGGCTCCCCAGCGGTCGAGGAGGAGGGGGATGGCCTGGTCCTCCCACCAGGGCAGATGGACGAGGCCCTGACTCATGCCTCCGCGGTTGAACCGCTCCACGTTGACCTTGTCCTCGTCGTAAGGCTCGGCCCCCTCAAGGGAGCGATTGAGCGCATCGCGCAGGAGCCGGCCGAGTTCATACTCACTGGTGGGCATGGGGGTGTCGTCGAGCCGTTCAGCGAGCTCCTCCCAGAGACCGACGCTTCCCCGCAGCCCGTACTGGCTGGGGCGGCGGCGGAACAAGTAGCCGACGGTCGCGCGCGCCGACGAATGGACTTCCACCACGTCCACACCGCGCTTCGCCTGCTCCGCCAGGCCCGTGCGGGCCTTCCGGATGCGCTGGCGGAGCAGCTGTGCTTCGGGGCTGGTGCCGCCGTAGGTGAGGTTCAACGGCGGGGTGTGCGCGTCGATCACAGGCTTCTCAATGCCCCCGAGCGGTGTCACTTCCGCGAACCCGGCGGGTGTCTGCCACACGCGGACGGCGAGGTGACGGCGCATCCAGGTGGTCAGCTGCTCGCCGCTCTCCGGGGTGAGGGAGAATCGACCCGCGGAAGCGACGGCGACCGGCTCCAGGTCCAGCCGATCCACCAGGAGTGCGGCCAGAGTGCGGCGCAGAGTGGAGTGCGCGGTGCCGCCGCCCGCGAAATGCTTGCGTTCCAGGCGGGCCCGCAGGCTGCCCTCGGCCTTGCCGATGTAAAGCACATCGCTTCGACTGACAGACGTGTCCAATCGCAGCTCGGCTCGCACCGCGTCTGGATCCTGCGCGACAACCGCGTACAGCCCGGTCGAATCCGGCACGACCTCGCCGCCACCCCCGCCGATGACCACACCGCCGTCCTCGACGCGTGCGAACAGCTGGGGACCGTTCTGCAGAGCATGGGAAGCGGCCTCGATGAACCCCACCTTGGTGGTCATGCCAATGTCCTCTCTTCGTCCGGGACATCCACCCCGGCTACGCCTCGAGCCTACGGAGGGCCTTGGACACGGTAGGCGCCCTGGCGATAGATCGCTGACCCCTCACCGCGCCAGGATCCACCGGTCCTCGGGGTCGAAGACGTGGAGGTCGTCGCATGCGAAGCCGCGCAGCCACGGGACGTGGTCCACGACACGCAGGTACAGGCCGCGGTGCACACCGGACTCGTCGCCGATCAGCTGCTCAGCGGACACGTTCATCCCGACGCCAACCGCGCACAGGCGGGCGGGGCTTCACGCCTCGTCGGGCGCCCGGTCCTCCGCGTCGGCGATGACATCCTCCAGCGCCTGCAGGTGGGGTTCGGCGTCGTCCCCGGCGCCCAGGTCGGCCAGCGCGAGGCGGAGGGCCTCGAGCAGCTCGCCGGCCTCCGGGTCCGCGGCGGCGGAACTCCAGCTCTCCCGCCAGGGCTCCTGGGTGGAGTCCTGCTGCTGGAGGAAGATGAGCCGCTCGACGTCGTCGGCCGGGATCTTGAGTTCCTCACCCCACGCCTGCATGGTCTCCACGTACGTGGCGTACTTGCGGGGGCAGGTCCAACCGCCGCCGATCCGGACGTCGACGTCCTTCACATGCTCGGCGAACCAGGCGCGCACCACGGAGTCGAGGACGGGGGCGATGTCGGACTCCCGGTGGGCCTTGGTGAGGAAGTAGAGGTACTTGGTGCCGAAGGCCGCGCCGAGGTGCTTGAGGCAGCCGACCCCGCTCTTGCGCTGCTGCCGGATGTGCTCGAAGGCCGCGGGCCCGCCCTGCTCGAGGGTGATGCGGGTGACGTCGGCGAGCTGCTCCTCAAACCCGGGCTGCGCCATGATGCGCTCCACCCGGGAGGGGCCGTAGCCGACCCGTCCGTATCCCCACACCATCGCGGCGATGAAGGCGTCCCGCTGCACGGCGCGGTCCTCGGCGGTCACCTTCGCGGCGTAACCGGTGACGACGGCGCGGGTCAGCGGCTCGCGCTCGAGGCAGGCGGGCAGGTCGGGCACGTGGGCCGTCCAGTGATCGAAGGACCAACGCGTGGGCTCGTCGGCGGGCCTGCCGGCGGCAGCCCACGCATCGAATGAGCGCTGGAGGGCAGGGGGTACGGCGGCAGCGGGGATACTCGTCATGGCCACAGCGTAGGCCCAGCGGCGGAACGGGAGGCATGTGCCTTCAGTTCCGGCCCGGCCCGCCGCTCCCCTCCGCGATGGCGGTCAGACGGTCCACGTGGGCGGCCCAGCGGTCGGCGCCCCACACGGGCAGGTTGTTCCCCGGGGCGCGCAGGCCGGCCTGCCCGTCGATCTGCTCCCGCAGGATGTCCGCGTGGCCGGCGTGCCGGGCCTCGTCCAGGGCGACGTGCGCGATGATCTGCGCGAGCGTGACCTCCGCCTTGTCGTCGGGCCACCACGCCACCCGCCCGTGGGCGTCGGCGCCGAGGGCCGTGATGGTCGCGTCCGCGTGTGCGAAGCAGCGGCGGGCGAACTCGAGGACGTCCTCGAGGGACTCCCCCTCGGCGGCGAACATGTCCACGTTGTCCTCCTCCGACTGCCCCGCCGCCGCCCAGGGCAGCTGCACCTCCGCGGGGCGGTCGAACGTCTCGCCGAAGTACTCCAGCTCGACGACGGCGGCGTGCTTGACCAGTCCCAGCAGGTTGGTGCCGGTGGGAGTGCGCGGCAGGCGGGCGTCGCGCTCGCTGAGGCCCTCGAGCTTCTGCAGGAGGGCCGCACGCTGGCGGCGCAGCCCGTCGTGGAGGATCTGCTTGTGGTCCATGAGGTGATCCTGCCCCAGAGCAATCAGGCCGCGAACCCCCGCACGAGCTCCGCCACCCGCTCCGGCGCGTCCAGGTGCACGTCGTGCCCCGCGCCGGGCACCTGCACGTGCCGCACATCCGGGCGCCGACGCCGCATCTCGTCCAGCTCTCCGGCGGGCACGTACCCGTTCTCCCCGGTGATCAGCAGGGTTGGCGCGGCGATCTGCCCCCATTCCTCCCACCGGGGCCGCTCGTGGACGGGCCGCAGGGCGGCCTCCAGCACGTCGACGTCGAAGCGTGGCACCCAGCCGACGTCGACGTCCCGGGTGGAGCGCGGGGAGGGCGCGGTTGCGGGCGGCCCCGCCCCTGACTGGCCGTTGCGCACCGCGCGCCTGTGACTGGCCGTTGCGCACCGCGCGCCTGACGCTGCGCCCACACCGGGAGGACGACCTCGGCTGGCCCTGGCGGATCGGTGTCTCTGGTGGTGGGGAACGTGGGCATGCCCGTGGGGACGTGATCCTGTGGCTGACGGACCGCGAGTCATCCCGCGGGCCTCACCTCGTGTGTTCGCCTGACCATGGCCGGGGCACTCCATACGGCACTGAGGCTGGTCAACCCTGTAGACCGCCCCCGTCAACCCCGCCGGCCCGCACGCGCGGCGAACTCGTCCAGACAGGCGAGCACCTCGGTGGCCAGCCACACCCGGTTCCGACGCTGGCTGGAGACCGGCTGCAGCACACCGGCCTCGACAAGCTGGTCCACGGCCCGCTGGGTGGCCGGGCGCGAGACACCCAGCACCTGGGCCAGGTGGTCCACGGTCACGGCGGGTTGCGCGATGATCACCGCGAGCGCCCGCCAGACCGCCGCGTCCCGCCGGGCGGTGAGCCGCTCGCGCCAGCCGGTCAGGGCCTCGTCCAGGTCCGCGACGAGCTCTCGGCCGTTGCCGACGGCGGCCAGGGCGGCCTGTGCGAAGCGGCGCACGATGGGCGCGGGGTCGCCGTCGCGGTAGGCGGTGAGGGCGTCGAAGTATCCGGCCGTGTCCGTGAGGAGTCCCGCGGAGAGGGGCACCCCCATACGGGTGATCGCGCCGGCCCGGTGCAACACGGCGTGCACGAGGACGCGCCCGGTGCGGCCGTTGCCGTCCGCGAACGGGTGGATGGTCTCGAACTGGGCGTGCGCGATGGCGGCCTGCACGAGGGCGGGTACGTCCGTGCGTCGCAGGTAGGCGAAGAGATCGTCCATCCCGGCACGCAGGCGCTCCGGGTGGGGCGGGACGAACTGCGCCGTGTGCGGCGTGGGCGCCCCGCCCCCGATCCACCCCTGCGCATCGCGGTAGGCGCCCGGCCGGGCATGCTCCTGACCGTCCATGAGGGCACGATGGGCGGCCAGCAGGGCGGGCTCGTCGAGGTCGGCGGCCAGCCGGGAAGCAGCGCCCATGGCCCTCACGTTCGCCGCCACGAGCGTTGCGTTCGGGCGGGTGCGTTCGCCGAGAGTCGCCAGGGCGAGGGCTCGCGCGCCCGCGGTGATGTGCTCGATCTGCGAGGAGGACGCGGGCTCAGTGCGCAGGAGCACCGCGTCGATCGGGGCGATCTCGCCGGTGAGCCCCGGGAGGGCGTGGCTGATCTCGGCGTCGAAGCGCACGACGGCGGCCGTCGCCTCCTCGACCTCGGTCGCCAGATCGGAGGGCAGGTCGAGCCCGAGTCGGGCGATGCGGGCCGGGAGCGCGGCTCGATACGGGCCCGAGGCGCGCACGCGAGCGCTGCGGGAGCGCAGCCCGGCGTCATCCGGGCCCGCGGCCCAGGGGCGCTCTTCCCAGCCGACGGCCCACGGGGTCGGGCGCGGATCGTTGCTCATGCCGCCACCTTACGCAACGTTATGTCTAGAGAGTTGCGTACTTCTGGGCGTCGTGAGGTGGAAAGCCGTCTGCCCCGGGCCCGATGCTCCGAGGCGAGCATCGCGTAAGTGACGCCGTCCACCCAGCCGCGGGTGCGGTGCAGTGACTCCTCCTTGAAGGTGCCCTCGTGGCGCAGGCCGACCTTCTCCATCACGCGCAGGATGGGCGCGTTGTCCGCGAAGGCGTGAGCCTCCACGGGTCGGACGCCGAGGCCTGCGAAGGCGAGGTCCAACAGGGCACAGGCCAGCTCGGTGGCGCGGCCCCGGCCGGCGTGGGCCTGGGCTATGGTCCAGCCGATCTCGGCCTGCGCGTCCCGGGCTTCCTCGCGCGGTGCGCCGCGAGGTCGAGGAGGGGCGTGGCCATGGGGTCACGGCAACGGGCGGCGGTGACGTCCCCTCCCCTACTCTCGGCCCCATGGACGTCACCTTCACTCCGCTCGACCCGGCAGGCGCCGACCGGGACGCGCTCGTCGCCCTGCTCACCGAGAACGCGTGGCCGTTCCACACGCGCCCGCGCGTCACCCGGCCGGAGGCGGAGAAGGCCGTCGATGGCGGCGCCTGGGAGGATGAGGACCACCGCACCTTCTGGATCGAGCATCCCGAGCACGGCCGCGTCGGCGTGGTGCGCCTGGAGGACCTCACGGACCCCACCCCCTTGTTCGACCTGCGCGTGGCGGAGCGGTTCCGCGGGCGCGGGCTCGGCGCGCAGATCCTCACCGCGCTCACCCGGCGCGTCTTCGAGACGATGCCCGCGGTGGACCGCTTCGAGGGCCAGACCCGCGAGGACAACGTCCCCATGCTGCGCACCTTCCGCCGGGCCGGCTGGGTCAAGGAGGCGCACTACCGGCGCGGCTGGCCCGTGGACGGCGGCGAGCCGTTCGCGTCCGTGGCCTACGCAATGTTGCGCCAGGACTGGGCGTCCGGCACGACGACGCCGGTCCCCGCCGACGTCGACGCCCCGCCTCCGGCGGGGCGCAAGGAGGGCGCGGCTGCGGGCGGCCGCGCCCCTGACTGGCCGTTGCCCACCGCGCGGCTGACGCTGCGGCCGCACCGGGAGGACGACTTCGGCTGGTTGCAGGAGATGTACACGCAGCCCGAGGTGGTGCGCCACCTGCTGGACGAGCCCTGGGACGAGGCGACCGCGCGGGCGAAGCTGGCCAAGCGGATCACGTGGGACGACCTCGGCGGCCCGTCCGGGGCGGTGTCCCTGGTGGTGGAGCACGCGGGCGTCCCCGTGGGTGACGTGATCCTGTGGCTGACGGACCGCGAGCGCGGTGTCGCGGAGATCGGCTGGGCACTGGATCCGCGACATGCCGGTCAAGGCTTCGCCCGGGAGGCCGCGGCTGCGCTGCTGGACCTGGGGTTCGAGACGTCTGGCCTGCACCGGGTAGTGGCACAGATGGATGCCCGCAACACGGCGTCCGCCCGACTGGCCGAGATGCTCGGGATGCGTCGAGAGGCACACCACCGGCAGGACCTGTGGAGCAAGGGCGAGTGGACGGACACCCTCGTCTACGCGATGCTCGCGAGCGACCGGGGGGTGAGGGGCCATCTATGACGACGAACGGACTTCTACGCTCACCCCATGCAGCTCGAGACCGTGAGGGGGTGGACTCGCGAGGCTCACCAGGTGTGCGGACCGAGGTCCTCGAGGATCTCCAGGTCGAGAGGCCACTCGTCAGGGCGGGGAGTCTCGGGGAGCACCGGCTCGTAGGCGCCGACGTAGACGACCTCCCCCAAGCCGAGGCCGGTGGCCTCCTCTGGCTCAAGGATCGTCAGGTCAGCGTGGCCGGGGACGCGGTCGATCTCGGCGAGCCGCCCCGAGGGCCACACCTCGTGTGCCGCCCTCACCACGGCCCGCACACGACGCAACGGGATCGACCCGGCGGGGCTGCCGTCGTCGTGATGGGTGACGACCCAGCCTGCAGAGGCCAGGGGCCCAGCCTGACTCACTCCCCGGGAGGGCAGCAGGATCAGCTCGTGGACTTCCCCCACGGCGATCGAGTCACCGCAGCATTCCTGCTCCCAGTCCGAGAGCGAGGCGCGGCCGACGGCGCCGACGGTGATGTCCATGGTCGGAGTGTAGGGGCGGGGCCTCACCCGAGGGCACGCGTCACCCGAGGCGCTCCGCCCTCGTTCCAGCGGAACAGGGTGAGGTGCCACAGCCCGAGGAGCGTGTGGGACGAGCCACCTCCACGCGCGCCGACGTGCCGCTGTTCGAGCGGCTCGGGTTCCGCGAGACCGTACCCGACGCGTGCATACCCGCGGCCCGGGAGTGACATCATGGACCTCGGCTCGTGCTGATACTGGGTATCGTGAGCCACGCCACTACACTGTGCTTCCACTGATAAAGGAGCAACCCCCCATGCCGACCCTGCGAACCGTCCCCCTCTCCGCCGCCACGCGGGAGGACCACCTCGCCCGCCTCCGGGCCACCAGCCCGGAGGCCCCCCTCGACATCCTGGTCGTGGGCGGCGGCTCCACCGGCGTGGGCGCCGCGTTCGACGCGGCCACCCGCGGCCTCGACGTGGGCATCGTCGAGGCCCGCGACTGGGCCTCCGGGACCTCGTCCCGCTCCTCCCGCCTCATGCACGGTGGCCTGCGCTACCTCGAGATGCTGGACGTCAAGCTGGTGTACGAGGCGCTGCGGGAGCGCGACCTGCTGCTCACCCAGACCGCGCCCCACCTGGTGCGTCCCCTGCGCTTCGTCTTCCCGTTCTTCCACAAGGTGATCGACCGCGGCTTCATCGGCGCCGGCGTCACCATGTACGACGCCATGCAGTCGCTCGGCCGCCGCCGCGCGATGGGCGCGCACCGCCATCTCAGCCGCCGCTCCATGGCCGCGACCTTCCCCTCCCTCGACGACGAGAAGATCGTCGGCGCGGTGGAGTACGCCGACGCCCAGTTCGACGACGCCCGCCTGGCCATGATGCTCGTGCGATCCGCCGTGGACCACGGCGCCGTGGCCGCCAACTACACCGCCGTCACCGGCTACCTGCGCGGCGACGACGGCCGTGTGCAGGGCGTGCGTGTCCGCGAGGAGACCTCCGGCGAGGAGTTCGACGTGCACGCGCGCGCCGTCATCCTGGCCGGGGGCGTGTGGACCCAGGAGCAGCAGGAGCTGGCCGGGGCCGACGGCGGCCTCGAGGTGCTCGCCTCCAAGGGCGCCCACATCACCGTCCCGCGCGACCGCATCCGCGCCGACGCCGCCACCGGCGTGATCACCAAGACGGAGAAGTCCGTGCTGTTCCTCATCCCGTGGGACGAGTACTGGGTGATCGGCACCACGGACACCCCGTGGGCGGAGGACGTGGCCCATCCGGCCACCACCGCGGACGACATCGACTACATCCTCGAGCACGCCAACGCGGTGCTGAAGGAGGACCTCACGCGAGACGACGTGATCGCCACGTACGCCGGCCTGCGCCCGCTCCTGCAGCCGGTCACCGGATCCGACGGCGGCTCCACCAAGATCTCCCGTGAGCACACCGTCACCGAGGTGGCCCCCGGCCTCACCGCCGTGGCCGGCGGCAAGTGGACCACGTACCGGGCCATGGCCGAGGACGTCGTGGACTTCGTGGTGCGCGAGACCCACCCGACCCGTCCCAGCCTCACCGAGCACATCCCCGTGCTCGGCGGCCTCGGCTACTCGGAGATCGAGGCGGAGGCGGACCGCATCGCCGCCGACTACGGCCTGGACGAGGCCCGCGTGGACCGGCTCCTGTTCCGCTACGGCACCGTGCTGCGCCACGTGCTCGACCTGATCGACGCCGACCCGTCCCTGAGCGTCCCTCTCGCCGAGGCGCCGCGCTACCTGCGCGCCGAGATCGTCCACGCCGCCCGGGCCGAGGGCGTCGTCCACCTGGACGACGTCATCGAGCGCCGCACGCGCCTGTCCACCGAGGTCCGTGACCGCGGCGTCGCGGCGGCCGCGGAGATCGCGTCCCTCGTGGCCCCCGAGCTGGGCTGGGATGAAGAGCGCATCGCCGGTGAGATCCGGGCGTACAAGGACCTCGTCGCCGCCCGCCTCCGCGGCGAGACCGCCCACGACGACGTCACCGCCGCCGCCGCGCTCGCAGCTGCCGACGCCGCCCCCGTCCACGGAAAGGAGCCCGTCCATGGGCACGATCTTCCTGCATGAGATCGCCGGCACGGCCATCCTCCTCCTGCTCGGCGTCGGCGTCGTCGCCAACGTCGTCCTGACGAAGACCAAGGGCAACGGCGGAGGCTGGCTGCTCATCAGCTTCGGCTGGGGGCTGGGCGTCTTCGCGGGCGTCTACGTCGCTGCCGCGACCGGTGCGCACCTGAACCCCGCCGTGACCGTCGGCCTGCTCGTCAGCGGCGCCGAGGAGTACGCCCCCGGCATCGCCGTGACCCTCGGCACCACGCTCGCGTACTTCGCGGCGCAGCTGATCGGCGCCTTCCTCGGCGCGGCCCTGGCCTGGCTGGCCTACCGCGACCACTACCAGGCGGAGACGGACCAGGGCGCGATCCTGGGCACGTTCGCCACAGGTCCCGAGATCCGCAACCCGCTGTGGAACATGGTCACCGAGGTGATCGCCACGTTCGTCCTGGTGTTCGTGATCCTGCTCTTCGGCTCCACCCCCTCCGGGCTCGGCCCGCTCGCGGTGGCCCTGCTCGTCGTCGCGATCGGCGCGAGCCTGGGCGGCCCCACGGGGTACGCCATCAACCCGGCGCGCGACCTGGGCCCCCGCCTGTTCCACGCCGTCGCGCCGATCCGGCACAAGGGCGGCTCGGACTGGGGCTACGCCTGGGTGCCGATCGTCGGCCCGCTCGTCGGCGCCGTCCTGGCCGGCCTCGCCGCGCCTCTGTTCGTCTGAGCGGTCTGCCCGTCCAACCCCGGCGGGCACGTTCCCCTGCGGGAACGTGCCCGCCACCCCCACACCCCCGTGACCACCTCCGAAGGAGTAGGACATGACCACCCCCCGCTACGTGATGGCCATCGACCAGGGCACCACGTCCACGCGCGCGATCCTCTTCGACCACAGTGGGGCCATCGTGTCCACTGGTCAGCGCGAACACGAGCAGATCTTCCCGCGCGCCGGCTGGGTGGAGCACGACCCGGTGGAGATCTGGACGAACACCCGCGAGGTCATCGGCGAGGCCCTGGCCCGCGCCGAGGTGACCCGACACGACGTCGCCGCCGTGGGCATCACGAACCAGCGTGAGACCACCGTGGTGTGGGACCGCAACACCGGCAAGCCGGTGTACAACGCCATCGTGTGGCAGGACACCCGCACCGACCACCTCTGCGAGCGCCTGGCCGGCGACGTCGGCGCGGACCGCTACAAGGAGCGCGTCGGGCTGCCCCTGGCCACGTACTTCTCCGGCCCCAAGGTGGCCTGGATTCTGGAGAACGTGGACGGTGCCCGGGAGGCCGCCGAGAACGGCGACCTCATCTTCGGCACCACGGACTCGTGGCTCGTGTGGAATCTCACCGGCGGCGGCGAGGGCGGCCGGCACGTCACCGACGTCACCAACGCCTCCCGCACCATGCTGATGAACCTGGACACCCTCGACTGGAACGAGGAGATCTGCGCGGACATGGGCATCCCGATGTCCATGCTTCCGGAGATCGTCAGCTCCTCCGCCGAGGTGGGCACCGTATCCGGCCAGCAGCTGCTGCGCGAGACGCCGATCACCGGCATCCTGGGCGACCAGCACGCGGCGACCTTCGGCCAGGCGTGCTTCGAGGTCGGCCAGGCCAAGAACACGTACGGCACCGGCAACTTCATGCTGATCAACACCGGCGAGGAGCCGGTGCACTCGGACAACGGCCTGCTCACCACGGTGGCGTACCGCATTGGCGACCAGAAGCCGGTGTACGCGCTGGAGGGCTCGATCGCCGTCACCGGCTCGCTGATCCAGTGGCTGCGGGACAACCTCGGGATGATCGGCAGCGCCCCGGAGGTCGAGACCCTGGCCGCCGGCGTGGAGGACAACGGCGGCGTGTACTTCGTCCCCGCGTTCTCCGGCCTCTTCGCCCCGCACTGGGACGCCGCGGCCCGCGGCGTCATGGTGGGCATGACCCGTTACGTCAACAAGGGGCACATCGCCCGCGCGGCGCTCGAGGCTACCGCCTTCCAGAGCCGCGAGGTCCTGGACGCCATGAACGCGGACTCCGGCGTGGACCTCACCGAACTGAAGGTCGACGGTGGCATGGTCGCCAACGAGCTGCTCATGCAGTTCCAGGCGGACCTGCTGCGCGTGCCCGTCGTGCGCCCCAAGGTCATCGAGACCACCGCTCTCGGCGCCGCCTACGCCGCAGGCCTGGCGGTGGGGTTCTGGGCGTCCCAGGACGAGCTCGTGGCCAACTGGGAAGAGGACAAGCGCTGGGAGCCCACCACGGACGAGGAGGAGGTTGAGCGCGCCCTGCGGCTGTGGAAGAAGGCCGTGGAACGCTCCCGCGACTGGGTCGACGAGGACGTCGAGTCGGCCCAGGGCTGAGCCGTCCGGTCCGTAGGTCGGTCCGGCCGGCCCCGTGCGCCCCGTGCGCCCCGGGCCGGTCCGGGCCCTCCAGAAGGACCCCGAGCAGCACTACCCCCTCGTCGGCCGCCTGCGCGCGGAGCGGGGCGGGGGTCGGTGCCGTTGCCATCGGTGCAGCGGCCAGGCCCGAGGTGCCCGGCTGCTCCGACGTCAAGCTGTCCTCACCCAGGGCGTCCTCTTCCCCCGCCGCTTCCGCCCAAGGCGGCGGTGGCCAGGCAGGCGAAGTAGTCCGCATCCACGTTCCGGCCGTCCTTGATGGCGCTCCGATGTGGAATCTCCTCGGAGAGGTTCTCCTCGTCCGCGTTGTTCGCCGAGGCCACCACCTTTTCGAGGCCGGCCACCTCGGGCCGGAGTTCGCGCGCCCGTCGTCGCATCCTGCCCTCGCCGGTCCACTCATGGGTGCGTTCGGTGAAGGCGTCGAGTGGGTTCTCACACGCAGACAATCGGCGTGCTCGTTCGACGACGTTGGACGCCAGGATGTCCCGGAGCATCGTCATCTTGCCGGTTCCGGGGAGGCCGTTCACACCCATCAGACCTGGCCCGCCCGCCTCGACGACGTCGGCCCGCGCGGCGACATCAATGCGGGCGGCTTGCGGATGCCCCGTGTGCTCGTGGGCAGTCACATTCGAGGAACTCAGCGATGGCTGCTGTGCCTGGATGGCGCACTTGCCCTCCTCCGCAAGGCTCGGCGCGGGCAATCCATCCCCCCTCCCGTCTGCCCTTCGCTCTCTCCCCCCGGACAACGACGTCCGTTCAGTTCCGGTTCAGTCCGAACCGGCGCGTCATCAGAGCCTCCTTGTAGTGCTTCTCCGCGGCGTCGATCTGGGCCTGCGGGGTATTGGAGCCGAACACGCGCAACAAGCTGAACATGTACCGCTCCGGCTGGTCGGGGTCGAGCTCCAGGGCATCCCGGAGGGCGACGTTTCCGCCATGCCCGTCACGGGCGTAGGCCTCCCACCGTCCGAGCACACCACGCTCACCGTCGGCCTTGCCGACGTAGCACCGGCCCGCGGTCTCGTCGGCGATCAGGTAGATCCCGCGTACGGCCTCCAGGGCGGTGCGCCAGCCTGCGTAGCGGGTCTCGGTCACCAGTGACTGCAGGTCCCCGTAGCTGAACAGCACGTGGTCGAAGCCGGGGAACGCCTCGGTGGTGGGATCGGCGATCTCGAGGACGGGAAAAGTGGCCGCAGCCACGCCGCGCTTGGCCCAGTTCACGGGGTCTGCGGACCACTCCACCACCAGGCGCTCCTCGAGGGACGCCAGCAGCGGCACCGGCACAACGTCGTAGTACCGGTACCGCTCCGTGCGCTCAGCCACGGCCTCCCCGCAGTTCTCGTACACGGCGGTGAGGCGAGAACGACGCCCGCCCTCCCCCATGAAGATGAGCCAGTGGCGGGCAGGCTCCTTCGGGAACTTCCCCACGTGGTGCTGCTCCCGCGTGTAGGCGAGCACGCGCTCCGGCGTGGCCGCCGCCCGCGATGGCAGCCCCGACGCCTTGTAGGTGTGGCGGATGGCCAGGACGTCGTGCGGGTCGAGGCCGGCGGCGGCGAGGACCGCACCGAGGGAGAAGACGAAGGGCTGGGTGGACTCCATGGGACCCCATTCTGCCGAGGACCCCTGATCACCCTTCCGCTGCGATGAGCCCTACGTGGAGCCTGCGCCCAACGCAACTAACGAACAATATTCATCCCACATAGTTCAAGGTTCCAGTGAATCAACTGCCGCAACGTTGCGGAGTTTAGCATGTTCCGAGAGGGCCTGGGGCGCGTGCCATTTAACATAAAATGCGAAGAACGGGTCGAGAATATAGACCGAGCTCGTGTTTCCCTTTTCCAGATATTCCAGAACGGGACGCTTCTTGGCGTTCGCAAACCGCAGGTTAGAGGCTCTTCGCGGTTCGTGGTGAATGACCCTGCAGTGGCGGGTATTCACGCTACGGTTCTCGCGGCGCTGGTCAGCAGGATACGGGTCCGGTAGTTCTCGGCGTTGCGGAATCCGCGGCCGGTGCGTTTGATGTTCTTGATGCCGGTGTTCGCTGCCTCGACGCGGGCGGTGGTCGCGCCGGTGACGATCAGGACTTCGATCGCGTCCCACCAGGCCACGACGGTGTCGTAGAGCTTGGTCGCCTCGGGCATGTTTGCGATCTGGGCGAAGTAGCCCATCCGCATCCGTTCGTCCCAGGCCTGGGCGAGGGTGTCGGTGGTCAGCAGGCGCCGGAGCTGTTCCTTGATGCCCCAGGCGGCCGAGAGCTCGTCGGTGGGGTCATCGGTGCGGAAAACGTGCTCAAGCCGTTCCCAGGCGCGAGGGGTGAGGGTGTCCGCGCCGCGCAGCAGCAGCATCCTGTGGGCCCAGGCCGGATCGTCCTTGCGGCCCCGACGACCACGGTGGGTGCGGGACAGGCGCTGACGGACCGTGGTGACCATGTCGTTGCCCAGTTTCACGAGGTGGAACTTGTCGACCGAGACCGCGGCCCGGGGCAGGTAGTCCCGCAAGGCCTTGCGGAACGCGGCTGACGGATCGATCGCGACGATCTCGATCCGCTCCCGCCAAGGCTCTGAGCGCTGGCCGAGCCAGTCACCGACCGCAGCGGAGTTGCGGCCATCGACTATGCCGAGCACCTGCCCGGTGGCCAGGTTGACCAGCGTCGTCATCCACGGTTCGAACCGTCTCCAGGCTCCCTGATCGGTGCGGAACCAGCGCACCGTGCGGTAGCGGTGCTCATCGATGCCCAGGCGCGTCACCGGGACGTCGTCGACGGCAGGCAGGACGACGGCAGCAGCCGCCAGGGCGGCCTGGACCAGCCACCACGAGACGCCGTGGGCCCGGGCCACCTCCGAGGCTGCTCTGCCGGAAGTGATCACGGCCGAGACCACCTGCTCCCGCAACCGGGTCGTCGAGCGTGCGTATCGCGGGACCTGCTCGGTGGACTCCCAGAACGTGCCCCTGGTGCAGGCCGGCTCGAGGCAGAACCAGCGCCGCTTGGCCCACACCACCTCTATCGCCCCAGCAATCGGGACGTCCCGAATCTGCTGGTCCCGGCGGGAGTGGACCTTCGTCGCGAGCACCCCGCAAGCGGGGCAGCCCGGCGGAACGGTCGAGGCGATCACCACCCGCCGGTCCCCGTCGGGCAGGTCGAACGCGTCGATGACGCGATAGTTGGGCAGGTTGAAGATCGTGCTCGCAGCATCGCGCTGCGAACCAGTACTCTCGTGCACAGGCTCGTGGTCCTCTGGAATGTGGATGTCTTGACAACACCCATCACAGCAGGACCACGAGCCGTCTTACGCCAGCGACGCGACGCTCCCCATCACCACGAACCGTGAAGAGCCAGGTTAGACCTTGAATCCGCATTTAGAGGGGAACTCGCCGGAGCGTGGTCCAGGGACGACAGCGAAATTGAGGTAGTCAGACCCTCCTCGACACCTTCGCTCAAATCGGTCTCATCCACGACCTCTGAGTCGCCAAACGCCATTTTAGAGATATTGGAGAGACCAGCAGAGACGTCACTGGACCGGGGGGCCTGACCGGCCACAAGCACCTGAATCTCTTCCATTAAGCGCGCACTTGTAAAAGTTAGGGGCGGAAGTACGGAATTAAATCCGGAGAGAATCACACCATACTTGTCGTGTCGCTGACCATTCACAAGGTCATATACGTTTCTCTTCTTGCCGCGCAGCTTTGGTCCTGCCAAGAACGTTTCGAACCATGCGGCCGACTCTTCAACATCGATCGCCGCCTCGAAAAATGTGCGCCACTGCTCCGGTGGAGTGAGTGCCACGGGGTGCTCCTGCTCCGTCCTGATTCCATTGAACTTGCACAGTTCGCGACAGAAAGTCTGCATTAGCTGGGGACTTCCAAATGAATTCTCAGCTAGAATACTTGAAACTTCCGGATCATCAATGATGTTAAGTTTCTCGAATCCAAGTGAGGCGATCTTCATCAACTCTTCAGTGGACCAGAAGTCAATTTTGATCGTGGCCAGCCTTCCATTCATATCCGACTCCGCTCGCACCGCGTCTCCAACGCGATGGAAGGTCGACATCAGAACAACTGGAACATCATTCATGACTAGAGGCTTCAGAAATCGAATAATTGCCGTCTGGACGGCTGGCTCGATGTAGTGAAAGTCATCTATCACGAGAACGTGACCAGAGACACGAAGCGCATCGGTTGCAACCTGACTTGCGGGGCGATTGACCGAAGCACTCTTCGAGTTTGTCGTGTTGAGACCAGTAACGTCTTTAGCGGCAAACTTTCCAGCCCCAAACAGATTCGCCTCGCCAGAAGTCTCATCGGTGGCAGTGTATTCGTCAGCGCCAGCCACTTCGATGGTCGTAAATTCGCCCGCGCGATCAACTACAAGTCTGTAAAAATCCTCAATCGACCCGACCAGCCCACCATCAATCCAAATACGATTTTGGACCAGACGGCTCACCAGAACAGTCTTACCCGTCTTTGTGGGGCCAGAGATGGCGAGAATAGCCCCAAGCTCATCAAGGTAATCTTTTAGTTGATCTTCAATCTTGGAATTTTCTCGGGGGTTGTAGGTGTACTTAGGCAATTTACCTGGCACAAATACGTCGCTGACTTTCAACATCTCAACCTCCGCATTGAATGGGGTTAAAACCCGCCAGAACCCCCGCCATCCTGTGCGAGGTTGCTGAAGCGACTGTAGTGCCCCTGGAACCCCACCACAATGGTCTTCGTCGGCCCGTTGCGGTGCTTGGCCACGATCAGGTCCGCCTCGCCGGCGCGCGGGGACTCCTTGTCGTATACGTCCTCGCGGTGCAGCAGGATCACCATGTCCGCGTCCTGCTCGATCGAGCCGGACTCACGCAGGTCGGACACCTGCGGCCGCTTGTCCGTGCGCTGCTCGGACCCACGGTTCAACTGGCTCAACGCGATCACCGGTACGTCGAGCTCCTTGGCCAGCAGTTTCAGGGCACGGGAGAACTCGGCCACCTCCTGCTGACGGGACTCGACCTTCTTGCCCGAGCTCATGAGCTGCAGGTAGTCCAGCACCACCATCTTGAGGTTGTTCTTCTGCTTGAGCCGCCGGCACTTGGCGCGGATCTCCATCATCGTCATGTTCGGGGAGTCGTCGATGAAGAACGGCGCCTCGTTCAGCCGCCCCACGGTCGCCGCGATCTTGGACCACTGGTCGTCCCGGATGGTGCCCTTGCGCAGGTCCTGCAGCGCGATCGTCGCCTCGGCGCTCAGGAGCCTCATGGCGATCTCGTTCTTGCCCATCTCGAGGCTGAAGAACACGGTGGCCATGTTGTGGTGGATGGCCGCGGCCCGCGCGAAGTCGAGCGCGAGCGTGGACTTGCCGACGGCGGGGCGCGCCGCGATCACGATCATCTGTCCGCCGTGCAGGCCCTGCGTCAGCTCGTCGAAGTCGTAGAAGTCGGTGGGGACGCCCGTCAGGCCCTCCCCCTGGTTGCCGGCCGCCTCGATCTCGTCGACGGCGTGCTCCATGATCTCCGCGAGGCGCACGTAGTCCTCGGACTGGCGGTTCTCCGCGACCTTGTAGATCTCGGACTGCGCCTCGTTGACGATCTCCTCTACCTCGCCGTCGCCCTGATATCCCAGCTGGGTGATCTTGGTGCCGGCGGTGACGAGGCGGCGCAGGACGGCCTTCTCCGCCACGATCTCCGCGTAGAAGCTCGCGTTGGCGGCGGTGGGCACGGACTGGATGAGCTCGTGCAGCACGGCGGGGCCGCCCACACGGCTCAGCTCCTGGCGCTTGTTCAGCAGGTCCGCCACCGTGACGGCGTCCGCGGGCTCGCCGCGGCCGTAGAGGTCGATGATCGCCTCGTAGATCATCTCGTGGCTGGGCCGGTAGAAGTCGTGGCCGCGCAGCAGCTCCACCACGTCCGCGATCGCGTCCTTGGAGAGCATCATGCCGCCCAGCACCGAGCGCTCCGCCTCCAGGTCCTGGGGCGGCAGGAAGCGTTCAGAGGAACGGCCGCCGTCGTAGGAGCCCGAGTCTCCGTAGTTCTCAGTCAACGTCCGGAGACTCCCTTCCCACAGCCCGCACGACGGCGGCCCTCGCCGGTCTTCCCGGCCCTGATTCCTCTGTTGTCACCGCCCGTGCCGCCGCACCCTCCTGCAGGCGGACGGTGCGACGGTCCCCGGGGCGACGGTCCGAGCGGATGCGCGCCTGTCAGTGGTCACCTGCGGCCAATACCCGCCCTCGCGTTGGGGATACCACGCGACACTACGCGCGCCGTGGAGGCTGGGCAACCGCGTTTCCCACAGGCCTTGTGGACAACGTGTGGATTCGGCGGCGTGTCGTGTGGATCGCCTGGGGACCGCGCTGGGGACAACCGCTCGGCCACCCCCAGAATCCGGCTCTGACCTGGGACGATGCGATCCCCAGGGCTGTGGAGGAAGATTCTCCACCCCCCTTTCGGCCCCGTCGATCCAACTTGACAGCACCCCCGTTTGCGCCCTCATCACACCGCCTGGTACAGGCCTATCCACACCGTCGTCCACACCCTCCACATCTGTGGACAACTCCTGTGGACAAGGTGCCCGGATCTGGGGACGGCGAAGTTGACAGCGTCTGCCCGCGGCCCCGGGTCCTCCCCGTGCCCACCTCTCCCGGCCGCCCCGGACCGCCCGGCGCCGATGACTCACGCACGTCAGTGACCCGCCCCAGAGTCATTGGACGGAACGCGAGCACGGTGCTTGGGTGGAACCCGTCGTCGTGTCGTCCGCCACAGTGAGGAGTCCGCCGTGCCCCCGGCCACCACCGCCCCCTCCCCGGCCTCGCTCCCCCTCGACGGCGTCCTCGTCGCCGACTTCTCCCGCGTCCTCGCCGGCCCGCTCGCCACCATGACGCTGGCGGACCTCGGGGCGCGCGTCATCAAGGTGGAGCACCCCGAGCGCGGCGACGACACCCGCGACTGGGCCCCGCCCCGCTCGGCGACGAGCGCCACCTACTTCGAGTCCGTGAACCGCAACAAGGAGTCGGTCGGCTGGGACCTGAAGGACCCCGAGGACCAGCGGCGGGCCGCCGCCCTGGCCGCCCGGGCCGACGTCGTGGTCCACAACCTCAAGCCCGGCACCATGGAGCGCCTCGGCCTGGGCTACGACGACGTCGCGCGGGAGAACCCGTCCGTGGTCTACGCCGCCGTCTCCGGCTTCGGCGACCGCGAGGGCCGGGATCTGCCCGGCTACGACTTCATCGTCCAGGCCGCGGGCGGGCTCATGAGCATCACCGGCGAACCGGACGCCCCGATGAAGGCGGGCGTCGCCCTGGTGGACGTGCTCACGGCCAAGGACCTCACCGCCGGCGTGCTCGCGGCCCTGCTGCGCCGCGAGCACACCGGGGAGGGCGCCCACCTGCGGTTGAACCTGCTCTCCTCGCTGCAGGGGGCGCTCGCCAACCAGGGCCAGGCCTGGCTCGGCGCCGGCGTCGTCCCGCGGCGGATGGGCAACGACCACCCCTCGATCGCCCCCTATCAGCTGCTGGCGTGCCGGGACGCGCCGCTCGCCGTCGCCATCGGCAATGACGCGCAGTTCCGCACCTTCGCCGCGGCCCTCGGCGTCCCCGAGCTCGCCGAGGACCCGCGCTTCACCACGAACACGGGCCGGGTCGAGTACCGCGAGGAGCTGCGCGCCGCCCTGGAGGACGCGCTCTCGGCCGAGACGGCGGCCCACTGGCGGGACGTGCTGCAGGCCGAGCGGCTCCCGGTCGGCCTCGTGTCCACCGTCGCCGAGGGCGTCGAGCTGGCCGAGTCCCTCGGCCTCGAGCCGACCGTCGAGGTCCAGGACCGCTCCGGCGCCCCCGCCGGCCGGCAGTTCCGCCACCCGGTGCAGTGGGACCCACCCGTCGCGCACCCGCGCCACGCGCCCCCCGCGCTCGGTGCGGACACGGCGGCCGTCAACACCTGGCTCGACGCCCGCTGACCACCCCGCAGAGAGGACCCCCGCCATGACCATCCCGTTCCACGCCGAGGCCGACTCGTTCCTCGGCCGCGCCGACGTCGTCGGCCTGGACTCCCTGTTCTCCGCCGAGGAGAAGGCCGTCGCACTGCAGGTGCGCGGCTTCGTGGACGAGCACATCCGCCCGCACATCGCCCGCTGGTACGACGACGCCGTGTTCCCGCGCGAGATCGTCCCCGAGCTGGGCCGCCTCGGCGTGCTCGGCATGCCCTACGAGGGCCACGGCATGCCCGGCCGCTCGGCGGTGGAGTACGGCCTCGCCGCCCAGGAGCTCGAGGCCGGCGACTCCGGCCTGCGCACCTTCGTCTCGGTGCAGGGCTCGCTCGCGATGGGCGCGATCCACAAGCACGGCTCCGAGGAGCAGAAGGCGCAGTGGCTGCCGCGCATGACCACCGGCGAGGCGGTCGGCTGCTTCGGCCTCACCGAGCCGGGCGCCGGCTCGGACCCGGCCTCCATGACGACGACGGCCCGCCAGGAGCCCGGCGGCGACTGGGTGCTCGACGGGGTCAAGCGGTGGATCGGGCTGGCCACCCTGGCCGACGTCGCGATCATCTGGGCGCAGACCGGCGAGCCCGGGGACGGGCGCGGGGTGCGCGGCTTCGTGGTCCCCACGGACACCCCCGGCTTCCGCGCCGAGGCGATCACCCAGAAGCTGTCCATGCGGGCCTCGGTGCAGTGCGAGATCCACCTCGACAGCGTGCGCCTGCCCGCCTCCGCGATGCTGCCGGCCGACTCCGCCGTCGGACTCAAGGGCCCCTTCCAGTGCCTCAACGAGGCCCGCTACGGGATCATCTGGGGCGCGATGGGCGCCGCCCGCGACTCCTTCGACGCCGTCCTCGACTACGCGATGGAACGGCAGCAGTTCGGGGTGCCGCTGGCCTCCCACCAGCTGACGCAGGCCAAGCTCGCGGACATGGCCGTGGCCATCGGCAAGGGCTACCTGCTGGCGCACCAGATCGGCCGCGCCAAGGACGCCGGCCCGCTCACCCCCGCCATGATCTCCGCCGGCAAGCTGGACAACTGCCGCGTGGCCATCGGCATCGCCCGGGAGGCCCGCGAGATGCTCGGCGGCAACGGCATCACCCTGGAGCACTCGCCGCTGCGGCACGCGAACAACCTCGAGTCCGTGCGCACCTACGAGGGCACGGACGAGGTCCACCAGCTGACGCTCGGCCGGCACCTCACGGGCATCGGCGCGTTCGCCCCGGCCCGCTGAGCCCCGCGCCCGGGCTCAGGCGTCGTCGGCGGGCGCCTCGGGCGCCGGGGCCTCCTCGGCGACGGAGGCGAGGATCGGAGTGGCCGGCAGCTTCCGCACGCGCTTGGGGCGGCGGGCGCGGGCGGGGATGAGGGCGCGCATGTTCTCGGTCTTGCCGAAGCAGAGCAGCCGGTCGCCCTCCTCGAGGACCTTGGTGTCCGCGGGGTTGGGGAACACGCAGGTGCCGCGGTGCAGGGTGAGCACCTGCAGGTCCTTCGCGAGCAGCCCGGAGTCCTCGATGGACTGGCCCACCCAGCCGGAGCCGGCGTGCACGGTGATCTCACCGACGCCGTACCCGGTGGACACGGCCAGGCGCTGGCGCACGTCGATGTCCGGGAAGCCGGCCTGGTCCGCGACGTAGTCGATGATCGCGCCGGCCACGTCCAGGTCCGTGGCGGCCTCGATGCCCTGCAGCCCCGGCGAGGAGTTCACCTCCATGACCAGCGGGCCGTGCTCGCCCTCGAGCATGTCCACGCCGGCCACCCGCAGGCCCATGATGTGGGCCGCCCGCACGGCGGTCTCCGCGTACTCGGGCGAGAGCTCGACGCGCTCCACGGTGCCGCCGCGGTGCACGTTGGAGCGGAACTCGTCCCCCTGGGCCCGGCGGCGCATCGCGGCCACCACGCGGTCCCCCACCACGAGCGCGCGGATGTCCGTGCCCTTGGACTCCTCCACGAACCGCTGGATGAGCACCTGCTGGTTGGTGCCGTGCAGCGTCTCGATGATCGCCTCGGCCACCTTCTTGGTCGGCGCCAGGATCACGCCGATGCCCTGGGTGCCCTCGAGCAGCTTGATCACCACGGGCGCCCCGCCCACCATGTCGATCGCCGTGGACACCTCGCCGCGGTTGCGCACGAACACGGTGGCGGGCATGTCGATCTCATGGCGGGAGAGGATCTGGGTGGCCCGCAGCTTGTCCCGCGAGTTCATGATCCCGGCGGCCGTGTTGGGCGTGTAGACGTCCATCTGCTCGAACTGGCGCACCACGGCGGTGCCGAAGTAGGTCACCGAGTTGCCGATGCGCGGCAGCACGGCGTCATAGCCGGAGAGGGGGCGGCCACGGAACATCAGATCGGGCTCGTCCGAGCTGAGGTCGATCCCGAAGCGCAGGGTGTCCAGGACCTTCACCTGGTGGCCGCGCTCGAGCGCCGCGGTCTTGAGTCGCTGCGTCGAGTAGGCGCGCAGGGAACGGGAGAGGATGGCGAGCTTCATGACCGCTTTCCTGGGAGGATGAGGGGCGTGTCTGAATCTAAGCACACGGCCCCTGCCCCCCACGGCGTGCCCCCCACCGACGACGGCGCCGCTCGCCCGGGGCTGGTGGGCTGGCGCGAATGGGTCGGCCTGCCCGCCGCCCACACCCCCTGGATCAAGGCCAAGATCGACACCGGTGCCCGCACCTCGGCGCTCCACGCCTTCCGGATCGAGCGGCACACCGGCCCCCACGGCGAGGACCGCGTGCGCTTCGAGGTCCACCCGTGGCAGGGGTCCACCGCGGACGCCCGCACCGTGGACCTGCCGGTCGAGGACGTGCGCACCGTGCGCTCCTCCAACGGCGAGGTGCAGGACCGGTTCGTGGTGCTCATGCCGCTGCGTCTGGCCGGGCGCACCGTGGACGCCGAGGTCACGCTCACCGACCGGGACGAGATGGGCTTCCGCATGCTCGTGGGGCGCACCGCGCTGGCCGCCGGCGGCCTCCTCGTGGACCCCGCCGCCTCGTACGTGGGCGGGCAGCCGCCGCGCGGCGTGCGCCGCCGGAACCGGGGACGCGCGTGAGCCGTCGCCCCGCCCGCGCCCCCTTCGCGTTCGGCGGGGTCGAGATCCCGGCAGGCCGCCGCCACGAGCTGTCCCTGCCGATCTCCCAGCTCGTCACCGGCGCGGACGTCACCCTGCCCGTGCACGTGCTGCACGGCCGCGAGGACGGGCCCACCGTGTGGGTCTCCGCCGCGATCCACGGGGACGAGGTGGCCGGCGTCGAGATCGTCCGCCGCGTCCTGGAGCGCCTGCAGCCCACGCACCTGCGCGGCACCCTGCTGGCCGTGCCCATCGTCAACGTGCTCGGCGTCATGGCCGGGGACCGCTACCTGCCCGACCGCCGCGACCTGAACCGCTCCTTCCCCGGCTCTGCCCGGGGCTCGCTGGCCTCGCGCATCGCGCACCTGATGATGACCGAGGTGATCGGCCGCTGCACCGTGGGCATCGACCTGCACACCGGTGCGGACCGCCGCTCCAACCTGCCGCAGATCCGCTGCGACCTGGAGGACCCCCAGACCCGCGCGCTCGCCGAGGCGTTCGGCGCGCCCGTGCTCTTCCACGCCCGCCTGCGGGACGGCTCCCTGCGCGCCGCGGCCCGCGAGACCGGCGCGCGCGTGCTGCTCTACGAGGCCGGTGAGGCCTGGCGGTTCGACGAGTACGCGATCGCCCCCGGCGTGGACGGGGTCCTGCGCGTGCTCGCGGCCCTGGACATGGTGGATCCCGCGGACGTCGGGCTCACCGAGCCCGGGCCGGACGCCGTCGTCGACGCCCCCGGTCCGCTGCCCGGCGAGGTCCCCGAGGAGCGGACCACGGACGTGCCCGAGGCGACCGACGCCACCGGCGAGGACACCGCCGCCGTGCACCCCGACGTCGTCGACGGTGAGCAGGACGCCCCCTACCTGGTGTGGCAGTCCACGTGGGTGCGCGCCCGCGCGGACGGCCTCGTGCACCTGGACGTCTCCCTCGGCGAACGCGTGAACGCCGGGGACCGGATCGGCGCGCTCTACAACTCGTTCGGCCGCCGCCTCGCGCACGTGAAGGCCGAGCTGACCGGCGTGGTCATCGGCCGCACCGAGGCACCCCTGGTGCACCGCGGCGACGCCCTCGTGCACATCGGAGGATGGGACGCATGAGCAGCGGCGGGGCGCCGTCCGCGCGTCGGAGCCGCCCGGCTCAGGCCGGGGACGGGCGGCGGGCGATGGCCCGGCCGCCGTGCACGAGCCGGTAGTAGAGCAGCAGCGCCATCCCGACGCCGCCGGAGAGCAGGTACATCACCGGGATCCCGACGGCGGCCACCACCGCGCCGAGCACCATGGGGCCGAGGCCGGTGCCGAGGTCCAGGAGCAGGAAGAACGTACCCGTGGCGACGCCGATCTCGGTGGGCCGGACCACCTTGATCGCGATGGTCTGGAACACGCTCACCACGGGCCCGTAGGTCAGCCCCAGCAGGGCGCCGGCCGCGAGCATGCCCGCCGGCTCCCGCCACAGCGCCAGCACCGCGTAGGAGACCGCCATCCCCGCGAGGATCGGGTAGACGACGGCGTTGTCCCCGTGCCGGTCGTGCAGCACGCCCAGGACGGCGCGGCCCACGATGGTGCCCGCGGCGAAGAGCAGGAAGAACAGGCTCGGCACCATCGCCGGGTAGCCCTGCTGCTGCGCGAACGTGGCCATGAACGCGAGGATGCCGCCGTACATGAACCCGGAGGCCAGGGCCACGCCCGCCGCCGGCGCCACCTCCGCGGAGAACACGTCCGCCCGGTGCAGCCGGAACCGGCCCGTCAGCGGCGGCTCGGGCACGCGCAGGAACAGGGCGATCAGCAGGGCCATGCCCGTGAAGCCGATGCACGCCCAGAACAGGGCGTCGTAGCCGAGGGTGGTGCTCAGCTGCAGGGCCACCATCGGCCCGACGGCGCCCGCGAGCGTCATCGACGTGGAGAACCAGCCGGTGCCCTCGGAGCGGCGCACGGGCGGGACGATCCGCTGCACGGCCGTGGCCAGCGCGGTGCCGGCCGCGCCGAAGCACATGCCGTTGAGCAGCCGCACCGCGGTCAGCGCGGCCAGGGAGTCCGCCCAGAGGTACGCCACCGTCGTGAGGACGTAGCAGGCCAAGGCGACGAGCAGGACCCGCCGCCGCCCCCACGCGAAGGTGGCGGGTGTCGTCGTCATGCGGGTGAGGACCGCGCCCAGCACGAACGCCCCCACCACGACGCCGGCCTCCGCGTCCGACGCGCCGAAGGACGTGACGGCGTAGAGCGCCATCGCGGTCATGAGCGTGTAGAAGATCATCGCCACGAACAGGTAGGTGGCGCTGACGAGGATGAACGGGCGCGTCCACAGGGGCGGGCGCGGGGCCGCCGTCGAGCCGGCGGGGTCGGAGGGCGGTGGGGCGGAGGGCATGATCTCCATGTTCCCCCACGGCACGAGGCCCCGGCCCGCTCGTGAAGAGCGGACCGGGGCCTCGGGTGCGCGTCGCGGGCGCGACGGGCTCAGAAGCGGTTGATCACTTCTTGGCCTTGGAGGCCACGACCTGCAGCTGGACGGTCGCGATGACGTCCTCGTGCAGGCGGACCTGGGCCTCGTGGTTGCCCACGGACTTGATGTGCGCCGGCAGGGTGATCGAGCGCTTGTCCACGGAGCCGAGGCCGGCGGCCTCGATCGCCTCGGCGACGTCGGCGGTCTGGACGGCGCCGAACAGGCGACCCTCCGCACCGGCGGTGCGCTCGAGCTTCACGGTGGCGGACTGGAGCTGCGCGGCCTGGGCCTGCGCGTCCTCCAGGTTCGCCACGGCGCGGGCCGCGCGGGCCTTCTGCAGGGACTCGACCTGCTTCTCCCCGCCCTTGGTCCACACGGTGGCGAAACCGCGCGGGAGCAGGTAGTTGCGGGCGTACCCGTTCTTGACCTCGACCACGTCACCGGAGGTGCCGAGACCGGCCACTTCCTGGGTCAGGATGAGCTTTGCCATCTGGGTGTTCCTTCCTTCGCTCGCTCGATCAGCCGCGGCCGGCGCCGGCGTAGGGCAGCAGGGCCACCTCGCGGGCGTTCTTGACGGCCTGGGCGATCTTGCGCTGCTCCTGGACGGTCACGCCGGTCACGCGACGGGCACGGATCTTCCCGCGGTCGGAGATGAACTTGCGCAGCAGGGCCACGTCCTTGTAGTCGATCTCGGTGATCTTGGCGGCCTTGAGCGGGTTGGACTTCGGTTTGGGCTTGCGGAGTTCAGCCTTCGCCATCGTGGTGCTCCTTCAGAGTTCTCTGGAGCCCGCAGAACGGTTCTGCGGGATGGGATCACGCGGCGGCCCGTGCGGGGCACGGGGCCGTGTGCAGTGCGGCCCGGCGGTGCCGGGTCGCGAGGGGGATGGGCCGCCGGGGCGGCCCTCCGGGCGAGGTGCGCCCGGACGGAGAGGTCCGTGGTGTTCCGTGTCCGTCGCGGCTGTGGGGGCCGCACCCGGTCAGTGCAGGATCAGAACGGGGGCTCGTTGGAGGACGGGGTGTCCCATCCGCCGCCACCGCCGCCGCCGGACCAGGGGTCCTGCGGTGCGGCCTGGCCGCCGCCCTGCTGCTGGCCGCCCCAGCCGCCGCCCTGCTGGGCGCCGCCGAAGCCGCCGTCGTTGTTCCCCCCGAAGCCGCCGCCGGCCGGGGCGCCGCCGAAGCCGCCCCCCTGCTGGCCGCCGCCGAAGCCACCGCCGCCGCCGCCGCGCTGGGCGCGGGTGACCTTGGCCGTGGCGAACCGCAGCGCCGGGCCGACCTCGTCCACGTCCAGCTCCCAGCTGGTGCGACGATTGCCGTCCCGGTCGTCGTAGGAGCGCGCCCTGAGGCGGCCCTGCACGATCACGCGCATGCCCTTGGTCAGCGACTCCGCCACGTTCTCCGCGGCCTCGCGCCAGACCGAGCAGCGCAGGAACAGCGCTTCGCCGTCCTTCCACTCGTTGGTCTGGCGGTCGAACGTGCGGGGCGTGGACGCGACGGTGAAGTTCGCGACGGCCGCGCCGTTCGGGGTGAAGCGCAGCTCCGGGTCGGCGGTGAGGTTGCCGACCACGGTGATGACGGTCTCGCCTGCCATGGTCACTCCTGTCTTCGGGGGTTCTGCCGGTCAGTGACCGGATCCGGGGATCCGGGACTGCTCAGCGGGGTTCCGGTGGGGGCGTCGGGGACTGATCCGATGCTCTCAGACCCTCCGGACACGGTACGAGGATCACTCAGCGGTGATCTTCTGCTCCTCCGGACGAATGATCTTGGTGCGCAGGATCGTCTCGTTGAGGTTCAGCAGACGGTCCAGCTCCTGGGTGGCGGCCGGCTCCGACTGGAAGTTGACGACCACGTAGATGGCCTCGGACTTCTTCTGGATCTCGTAGGCGGTCTTGCGGCGACCCCACACGTTGATGTTGTCGACGGTGCCGCCGGCGTTCGTGACGACCTCGAGGTACTTCTTCAGGGTCGGCTCCACGGTGCGCTCGTCGACCTCAGGGTCGATCAGCACCATCAGCTCATAAGCACGCATGCGAACCCACCTCCTCTGGGCTTGCGGCCGCGGTCTCTCCGCGGCAGGAGGTTCTGCGTTCTCCCCTTACGCATGCATCCGCACTCTTCGGCGGCACGCAGGGGATCCCGTCAAGAATACCAGCACTGCGCCTCCGCAGATGAGGTGCCACCCCTAGGGGGCAGTGGGGTGGCCGGGGCTTGCCCTCGGTCGACGACGACGTACCTTGGAAGGAGGACACACATCCTGCGTCAAACCCCTCTCACGTTTCGGAGCATCCCATGTCAGAGTCCACGTCGGCAGCGCCCCAGCCGTCCCAGTCCGTCCCCTCCCGCCGCCGAGTCGCCAGCAGCCTCGCGTGGGCGGTGCCGACCGTCGTCGCCGCCGCCGCTGCCCCCGCCGAGGCGGCCAGCCCTCCCCCGCGGATCGACCGCTCGTTCCTGGTCACCCGCGGCACCCAGGCAGCCGTGCCCGGCGCGTCGGTGTCGGAATGCCGCTCGGGTTCCCGCTTGAGCGTCACTACGGACAACGTCAATACCTACTACCGGATCGTCAATGTGCAAGCCGGCTCCACGGTGACGAATGTGACCGCCTCCGTCCTGGTGCAGAGGGACATGGTGGATGCGATGGAGACTGGGAGGAACCCCACCACCTTCACCTGGACGAGCTCCACCCCGTCCTGGAGCACCCCGACCCGTGAGGTCTCCGGCACCACGCCGGCCGTGTACACCTACAACGGCATCCAGTACTACCGCTACGTCAGCAGGCTCCTCACCCCGGTACCCGCCCCCGTCTCTGGCACCATCACCCTGCCGCTCATCGGGTGGTACAGCAACTGCAGCACGACCCTCGCCGGCGTGTCGGTCAACGGGCGCGGCTCCGCCGTCGTGAACGGCGAGACCTTGGTCCAGATCGGCGGCTTTCGGACGCTGTGACCCCGGGCCCCGCCGGCTGACGCAGCCCCGCGCACGCCGCACGTGGCAGCCGTCATCCCCCGCCGCGCCTCACACCCCGCGGAAGAACTCCCGCACGGCCGCCGTCAGGTGCTCCACGTCCCGCACGCCGCACATCTCGCGCGCCGAGTGCATGGACAGCAGGCCCAGGCCCACGTCCACGGTCCGGATGCCCAGGCGGGTCGCCGAGATCGGGCCGATGGTGGAGCCGCAGGGGACGTCGTTGTTCGAGACGAACTCCTGGAACGGCACCCCCGCCACGCCGCACCAGCGGGCGAACGCGGCCTCTCCCCCCGCGTCGGTGGCGTAGCGCTGGTTGGCGTTGATCTTCAGCAGCGGGCCGTGGTTCACGCGCGGGTGGTTCACGGGATCGTGCCGCTCGGCGTAGTTCGGGTGCACCAGGTGGCCGGCGTCCGCGGACAGCAGCCAGGACCCCGCGATCGCCCGCGCTCGGCCCTGCCCGGCCACGCCGAGCGCCTCGAGCACGCGCCCCATGACCTCCTCGAGCAGCGGCCCGGCCGCCCCGGACCGCGACGCCGACCCCAGCTCCTCGTGGTCGAACGCGGCGAGCAGCGGGATCACCGGGGCGCCGGCCGCCTCACCGGCCACCCCGCCCGCGACGGTCCCCTCGTACGCGATCGCCCCCTCGGCGCCACCGTGCTCGCGCGCCAGCTCCTCGAGCGCCACGAGGCCCGCGTGCACCGAGCTCAGGTTGTCCAGCCGGCCCGACGCGAAGAACTCGCCCGCCAGCCCGAAGAGTCCGGGCGCCTGGGCGTCGGCCACCACGACGTCGTGCCCGCGCACCGCGGCCGGGTCCACGCCGGCGGCGGCCGCGAGCGCGGTCAGTACGTCACCGGGCACGCGGGCGGCCAGACCGTCGGCCTCCGCCTCGCCGGCGCCCTCGCCGCGCGGGGCGAGCGCCCCCACGACGGGGTTCGTGTGCCGCTGCCGCTTCAGCGTCAGCCCCTCGTTGACCTCGCGGTCCAGGTGGATGGCCAGCTGCGGGATGCGCCCCACGGGCCCGGTCGCGGCGAGCACCTGCGTGCCGTCGTCGAGGGCGAGACGCCCGGCGAACCGCAGCTCACGGTCCAGCCACGAGTTCAGCAGCGGGCCGCCGTACACCTCGACGCCGGCCTGCACCCAGCCGTCGGCCGTCACGGTGGCCGGGTTCGGCTTGATCTTGAACCCCGGCGAGTCCGTGTGTGCGCCGAGCACGCGGAACACCGGCACGACGCCGGCGCTCTGCCCCGCCTCGTCCGGCCCGGCCGCGCGCGCCTCAGCACCCTCGTGGCGGCCCAGCGCCCCGGCACCCATCGGCACGATCCAGGCCACCGCCGCGCCGTCGCGCACCACCACGTAGCCGCCCGGGGCCGCCGGGAAGTCGGCCGTCTCATCCAGACGGGTGAAGCCGACGGCCTCC
Organism: Micrococcus sp. iso_239; assembly: GCF_056173395.1. Taxonomy (NCBI): domain Bacteria; kingdom Bacillati; phylum Actinomycetota; class Actinomycetes; order Micrococcales; family Micrococcaceae; genus Micrococcus; species Micrococcus sp. iso_239. The sequence continues at coordinate 2,519,571 of NZ_CM149672.1, forward strand.
AGGCGGCGTGCGACCTCCTCCGCGGCGTGGTAGCTGGAGGGCGAGGCGGTCACGAACTCGGCCAGGTCCCGCAGGTGGGCGGGCAGCTCGGCGGCGGTGTCACGGGTCACGGGGGTCATGCCCCGACCGTACCGCGCCCCACCATCCGTCCGACTACCCTGGCCCGAAAGCGGCCCCGGCCGCATCGCCCGCCCGTCAGCGCAGGAGGAGCCCGCCGTGGACATCATGATCGCCGTCGCCGTGGGGGTCTTCCTCCTGGTGGCGTGGACCGTGGGCGGCTGGGCCATCGTGCGGATGGGCTTCACCCGGGACGGGGACGCGGCCCGCGCCCCCGCCCACGACGCCCACGACGACGGCGCCGCGCGTCCGGCGCACCCCGGCGCGGCCGCGGACCCGGCCACCGACCCCCACGTGATCTGGCGCGAACAGATGAAGGCGGCCACGGCCGCCTCCGGGGCGCAGTGCGTCTGCCCGCCACCCCGCGAGGGCGGCGCCGCCGAGGCGGGGACGAGCACGCCGCCGTCGTCCCCGGACTGCCCGATCCACCGCTGGGACTACGCCTGAACCGCGGCCGGCTGGCCTGAGCGCCCCCGGGCCGGGCCGGCGTACGCGCCGGCGAGCGGGTCGGTGTCCGGGTGGCCGCCGTGGTCGCGCTTCACGAGGTCCTCCGCCGGGTGCAGCATCTCCCACACGACGCGCCCGCACAGCCACAGCACCGCGAGCATGTGCGCGAGGATCGCGGCCACGTAGACGGAGTCGTCCATGGAGTGCTGCGGCGGGGTCTCGGCCACCCCCTTGGCCAGGTACATCCACACGGCGAAGAAGTGCAGCGCCTCCACCGTCTGCCACACCCAGAAGTCCCGCCAGCGCGGCAGGGCGAGCGCCAGGAGCGGGATCAGCCAGACCACGAACTGCGGTGAGTACACCTTGTTGGTGAGCACGAACGCCGCCACCACCAGGAACGTCAGCTGGGCCAGCCGCGGGGTGTGCCGCACCCGCACGCCGAGCACGAAGATCCCGAGGCAGCACACCGCGAAGGTGCCGTAGGCCAGCAGGGTGAGGGAGCCCTCCGGCACGAACGCCCACCCGGCCTGCGCGGCGGTCACGTCCCACGCGTGCCACACGCTGGACAGGCCCGGCCCGCGCTCGCCGGAGAAGGTGAAGAACACGGACCACGCCTGGAAGTTCACCGCCATGAGCGGCACGTTGACCGCCGCCCACGCCGCCACCGTGCCCCCGGCCGCGAGCAGGAACGGCCGCCACCGCCGCGAGCGCACCGCCAGGATCAGCAGCGGCCCCAGGATCAGCAGCGGATACAGCTTCATGGCCGCGCCGAGGCCGAAGAGCACCCCCGCCGTCAGGGACCGGCCGCGCGACCACGCGTACATGCCGCACGCCAGCAGGGCCACGGCCCACAGGTCCCAGTTGATGGTGCCGGCCAGCACGATCCCCGGGGCCACGGCCACCATGAGCCCGTCCGTCCACCGGCGCCCCGCCATCCGGACGGTCAGCACCGCGACGACGGCCCACAGCACCACCACGAACCCGAAGTTCACGAGCCAGAACACCACCGTGCCCTGCTCCGGCGAGAACGGCAGCGCCTGCGTGATCCAGGCCGCCACCGAGCCCACGACGGACATCAGCACGGGGTACTCGAACGTGGAGCCCGCCCGGAACGGCGCCCACGGGCCCGCCGCGAACCCGCGCCCGCCGTAGAGCGCGGCCCAGTCCGAATAGCAGCCCGCGTAGTAGACGTCCGGGGCGCCCCAGCCGTGCAGCAGGCACGGCGACTTCTGCAGCACGGTCACGACGGCGGCCAGAGCCACCAGCAGCCCCGTCAGCGCCACGGGCCCGGCCCAGGAGCCGGTCCCCCGTCCGGGGCCGTTCGCCGCGAGGCCGCCGGCGAGCTGGAAGCGTCCGCCGCGCTCGCCGGGGGCGGGCAGGGTCCCGGACGGTGCGCTGTCAGCGGAACGCCCGGCGGGGGCACCCGGGTCGGCCACGGCGTCGCACGGGGCGCCGTCCGCGGCGTGAGTAGGCGGCTCGCTGGGGGTCGCGGCATTCGCGGGGGCCGGTCTCATGCCCCCATCCTAGGAAGCCGCCCGGACACCGGACGGGCGGGGCCGCCGTCGTCGGTCGTAGACTGGCGGGGTTGATCCCCGGGTGAGCGCCCCGCCGAACGGTGTGGGCCCCCCTGCGCGCGCCGCGTGCCCGCACCCGTTCCGGACAGTCGAGGAGAGAACCAGACCGTGGCCACCAATCCCATCCGCGTCGCCATCGCCGGCGTGGGCAACTGCGCAACATCCCTCATCCAGGGTGTGGAGTACTACCGCGAGGCGAAGGCCACGGACACGGTCCCAGGCCTGATGCACGTGCAGTTCGGCGACTACCACGTGTCGGACCTCGAGTTCGTGGCCGCGTTCGACGTGGACGCGAAGAAGGTCGGCCTGGACCTGTCCGAGGCCATCACCGCCTCCGAGAACAACACCATCAAGATCGCGGACGTGCCCCACGCGGACGTCACCGTCCAGCGCGGCCCCACCCTGGACGGCCTCGGCAAGTACTACGCCGAGACCATCGAGGAGTCGGAGGCCGAGCCCGTGGACGTGGCCCAGGCCCTCCGCGACGCGGAGGTGGACGTGCTGGTCTGCTACCTGCCCGTCGGCTCGCAGCGGGCCACAGAGCACTACGCCCAGGCCGCGATCGACGCCGGCGTCGCGTTCGTGAACGCCCTGCCCGTGTTCATCGCCGGCACCCCGGAGTGGGCCGAGAAGTTCACCGCCGCGGGCGTGCCGATCGTGGGCGACGACATCAAGTCCCAGATCGGCGCCACCATCACCCACCGCGTGATGGCCAAGCTGTTCGAGGACCGCGGCGTCACCCTGGACCGCACCTACCAGCTCAACGTGGGCGGCAACATGGACTTCAAGAACATGCTCGAGCGCGAGCGCCTGGAGTCCAAGAAGATCTCCAAGACGCAGGCCGTCACCTCCAACACCTCCGCGCAGCTGGGCGAGAAGGACGTGCACATCGGCCCGTCCGACTACGTGGCCTGGCTCGACGACCGCAAGTGGGCGTTCGTGCGCCTCGAGGGCCGCAACTTCGGCGACGCCCCGGTCTCGCTCGAGTACAAGCTCGAGGTGTGGGACTCCCCCAACTCGGCCGGCGTGATCATCGACGCCGTGCGCGCCGCGAAGATCGCCCTGGACCGCGGCATCGGCGGCCCGATCCTCTCGGCCTCGTCCTACTTCATGAAGTCCCCGCCCGTGCAGCACAACGACGACGCGGCGCACGAGCTCGTGGAGGCCTTCATCCGCGGCGACATCGAGCGCTGACCCGCCCGGTCCCGCGGACCGCGCACGACGCCGGCCCGTCACCTTCCCCGTGGAGGTGACGGGCCGGCGTCGTCGTGGGGGCGCGTGCCGCCCCGGCCACCGCGCTCAGCGCCGCGTGCCGAGCCGGTCCTCGATGGTGAGCCGGACGAGCTGGGCGTACATGGCCTGGCCGTCGGCGCGGGGGTGCACGCCGTCGGCGGAGAAGTCCGTGACGTGCTGCTTCGCCGCGGCGTCCCAGTCCGCCAGGACGATCCGGTCCGGGTGGGCCTTGGCCTGCGCCTCCATCTGCACCTGCACGTCCGCGATCCAGTCCATCGGGCCGTGCGGCACCACGAGCACGAGCAGCCGGTCCTCGCCGACGGCCGCCAGGATCTTCTCCCAGTCGCCCCGATGGGTGGTGCCGTTGGCGCCCAGGGCCACCACGACGACGTCGCTCAGCTGGCCGTCCGCCTTGAGCTTCTCGATCTCGTCCGCGGCGTCCCAGATCTGGTAGCCCACCTCCGCCTCCAGCAGCATCCCCGGCAGCTGCTCCAGGAGCGTGGGCGCGGCCGAGAGCGAGACGGAGTCGCCGATCAGGGTGACGTCCGGGCCGAGCTCGGACGGCGGCAGGGCCGCGGTGAGCTGCTCCTTGGAGTACGTGGGGCGCGTGACGGCCGGGTCGCCGAGCCCGAGCCCGGACGGCTCGGCGGACGACCCGGGCGAGGACGTCGCACCGGCGGAGCCCTCCGCGTCCCCGGGGGCGGCCGAGCCGGGCGAGGCCGAGGCCGACGCCTCGGCCCGCTTCGACTGCTCCGCCGCGCGGGACTCGCGGGCCGCCTGCTGCGCCGCCTGGGCGGCCTTGAGGGACTCCTCCGCCTGGGCGATGTCCTGCTCGAGCTGGGTCTGCGCGGGCGAGTGCACCACGGCGGCCACGGCCGCCGCGGGGACGGCCACGAGCCCCAGCGCCGTGGCGGCGGCCGCGAGCCGGCCGATCGGCCCGGCCCCGCCCGTGAACGCCCGCCGAGCGGCTGCGCCCCAGCGACCGAAGGCACCCCTGAACCCCTCGTGGAGGATGGGCTCCTCGATCAGCCGGGTGCTCAGGTCGGCGATCAGGGCGGTCAGCAGCAGGATCGCGCCGGCGGCCACGGGCTCGACCCACCCGGGGGCGTCCACGGGCACCATCACGCGCATGATCACGAGCAGCGGCCAGTGCCACAGGTACGCGGCGTAGGAGCGGCGCCCCCACCAGCGCAGGAACCCGTTGCCCAGCGCGCGAGAGAGCGAGTCGCGCCGGTCGCCCTGCACCACGTGCCAGACGATGAACGCGACGACGGCGGACAGGCCCGCCAGCACTCCGCGGTACGTGCTCGCGTGGCCGCCGTCGACCAGGGCGAAGCCCGCCGCGAGCACCGCGACGGCGCCCCACGCGACAGCCACCCGCGTGGCCGAGGTCCGCGGCTCGGGGCCGCCGTGCTCGGGCCGGGGCACATGGGCCAGGCCGATCGCCACGCACGCGCCGAACAGCAGGCCGAAGGCGTGGGTGTCCGTGCCGAAGTAGAGGCGGGCCTGCTCGAACCCGTGCCACGAGCCCCAGGCCATCCACGCCGCGGAGGCCACGGCCGCGACCGCGACCACCAGGATGCGACGTCGGTCCGCCACCCGCCCCGAGTTCACCGTGCTGCGCGGCGGCCAGGTGAGCAGGAGCAGCCCCCAGAGGAGCAGGGGCCAGAGGATGTAGAACTGCTCCTCGATCGCCAGGGACCACAGGTGCTCGAACAGGGGCGGCGAGGCGCGGTTGAAGTAGTCCCCGCCCTCCAGGATCATCACCCAGTTGCTGGTGTAGGTCAGGGCGCCGAACCATTGGCGACCCAGGCCCGCGGGGAACTCGTCCACCGCCAGCCACGCGAGCGCGGTGGTGCCCACGAGCGCCATCAGCATGGCCGGGATGAGTCGTCGGACGCGCTTCATCCAGAAGGTGCCCAGCGCCACGCCCCGGCCCGCGTCCACACCGCGGACCAGGCCGGTGGTGATGAGGAAGCCGGAGAGCACGAAGAACATGTCCACGCCCACGAACCCGCCGCGCAGGAAGGTGGGCCAGGCGTGGAAGACGAGCACGGCGAGCACCGCGATCCCCCGCAGCCCGTCGAGGGCGGTCACCCGGCCGGGGCCGCGGCTGACCCGCGTGCCGACCTTGACGGCGGGCACGCCGTCCTGGGGCGACAGGGCATGGCGGGGCACGGGCGCGGTGCGCTGGTCGGAACTCACAGCGGTCGATCATTCCATCCCGACCTGGATGGGCCAAAGCCTCCGGCTATCCCCGCCCACCCCACCGCGTTGGGGGCGGTTTCCGGCGGTATTCCACTCCCAAAGCACCGATTTCCGCCCCGGAAGCGGGGGGCGGGCGCCGGTCAGTGGTTCCGCAGCGCCTCGATGAGCTCGTCCTTGGTCATGGTGGAGCGGCCCTCGATGTCGAGCTCGCGGGCCCGCTTCGCGAGCTCGTCCTTGGTCCAGTCCTCGTAGGAGCCGGCCTCGCCGCCGCGCTCGGCGACCTCGTCCCGGCCGTCCCGGGCGGACGCGTTGGCGATCCGCGCGGCCTTCTCCTCGCTCGCGCCCTCGCGGCGCAGCGCCTCGTAGACCTCGGGGTCCTTGATGCTGGAGGTGCCGGGGCCCATGGGGGCGCCGTTCTTCTCGGTCTTCTTCTCAGCCATGCGGCCAGTGTGGTCCCGGCCCGACGACGGGTGGAAGGTCCGCCGCGCCGCCTCAGTCCTGCTGGGCCTCCGGCTGCTCGGCCCACCAGCGCCGCAGCTCCGCCTCGGCCACGGCCTGCTCGTGCGGGCCCTCGTCGAGGCGCCACTCGAGCAGGTGGGTGTACGCCCGCCCCACCACCGGGCCCGGGCGGATCCCCAGCAGCGCCATGATCTGCTGCCCGTCCAGATCCGGCCGCACGGCGGCGAGCTCCTCGGCCTCGGCGATCTCGGCGATGCGCCGCTCGAGGTCGTCGTACGCGTGGGCCAGCCGCTCGGCCTTGCGCCGGTTGCGGGTGGTCACGTCCGAGCGGGTCAGCGCGTGCAGGCGGGGCAGCAGGTCGCCGGCGTCGTGGGCGTACCGGCGGACGGCGGAGTTGGTCCAGCCGGCGTCGCCGTAGCCGTAGAACCGCATGTGCAGCTCCACCAGACGGGCCACCGCCTTGATGGTGTCGTTGTCGAACTTCAGGGCACGCAGCCGCTTGCGGACGAGCTTGGCGCCCACGGTCTCGTGGTGCCGGAAGGTGACGGCCCCGCCCTGCTCGAAGCGGCGTGTGGCCGGCTTGCCGACGTCGTGCAGCAGCGCCGCCAGGCGCAGCACGGGGTCGGGGGTCGACGGCGAGTACTCGCCCTCCAGCTCCATGGCCTGCTCCAGCACGGTCAGGGAGTGGGCGTAGACGTCCTTGTGCCGGTGGTGCTCGTCCGACTCGAGCTGCAGGGCGGGCAGCTCGGGCAGGACGTGGTCGGCCAGGCCGGTGCGTACGAGCAGGTCGAGGCCGGCGCGCGGGTGCGCCCCGCAGACGAGCTTGACGAGCTCCTCGCGGACGCGTTCGGCGGAGATGATCGTGATCCGCTCGGCCATCGCGGTCATGGCCTCCTCCACCTCGGGGGCCACGGCGAAGCCGAGCTGGGAGGCGAAGCGGGCGGCGCGCATCATGCGCAGCGGGTCGTCGGAGAAGGAGTCCTCGGGGGTGCCGGGGGTGCGCAGCACGCCGGCGTGCAGGTCCTGCATGCCACCGAAGGGGTCCACGAGCTCGAGGGCGGGCAGGCGCAGGGCCATGGCGTTGACGGTGAAGTCGCGGCGCAGCAGGTCGTCCTCGAGGCTGTCGCCGAAGGCCACCTGCGGCTTGCGGCTGGCCGGGTCGTACTGCTCGGCCCGGTAGGTGGTGACCTCGAGCTGCCAGCCGGCCTTGCGGAAGCCGATGGTCCCGAACCGCCGCCCCACGTCCCACGTGGCGTCCGCCCAGCCGGCGCCGACGGCCTCGGACGCGTCCGGGTCGGCGTCCGTGGTGAAGTCGAGGTCCAGCGACGGCCGCCCCAGGAAGAGGTCGCGGACCGGGCCGCCCACCAGGGAGAGCTCGTGGCCGGCGGCCTCGAACCTCCGCCCCAGCTCCACGACGACGGCGGGCAGGGTGGCGTCCGCGGGGAAGCCGGGGGGCAGCGCGTGGGTGGCGGTGGTCAGATCCATGATGCCTACAAGGGTGCCAGACGGTCCCGGCACGGGCCCGCGCGGGCCGGGCTAGAGTTGACGGCATGACCCGCCCCGATCCCTCCGCGCACCGGGGCGCCCCCCTGCCCTCCGCGCTGGGGGCGTGGCGTCGCCGGCCGCAGCCGCCTCTGCGCCCCGTCACCTCGGCCCCCGCGGGACCCCGTTCCGCCGCAGCCGCCTCCCTGCCCACGGTGGAGGAGGTCTCCGCCGGCGGCGTCATCGTCCGCGAGCATGACGGCGGCCTCGAGGTGGCCGTGATCGCCCGCTACAACCGCGGTGGCCGGCTCGAGTGGTGCCTGCCCAAGGGCCATCCCGAGGGCGAGGAGGACCACCGGCAGGCGGCCGTGCGCGAGGTGGAGGAGGAGACCGGGATCGCCGGCCACATCCTCGAGCCGCTCGGCGCGATCGACTACTGGTTCACAGTCGCCCGGCACCGCGTCCACAAGACCGTGCACCACTTCCTGCTGCGCGCCACGGGCGGCGAGCTGACCACGGAGAACGACCCGGACCACGAGGCCGTGGACGTCGCGTGGGTGCGCCTCGAGGACGTCGCGCGCCGCCTCTCCTTCGCCAACGAGCGCCGGATCGTCGACCTGGCCCGCCAGGTGGTCGACCAGCACTTCCCCCCGGGCGGTGCCCGGGGCCCCCGCCCCTGATCCACCGCCCCCGGCACGGGGCCTTCCGACCACGATTGGGTGACCCTTGAGCAGCAGACCCGCCCCGCGCCGAGCGCAGGACCCCGCCCACGCCGGCGTCGCCGACGAGGAGCCGACGACGACGGACCCCGCCCCCGCCACGGATCCGGCCGCCGTGGACCCCGCGGACGAGACCCCCGAGGGCGAGCGCCGCGCCGGCCGGTCCACCGCGATCATGGCCTCCGGCACGCTCCTCTCCCGCGTGCTGGGCCTCGTCCGTGCGACGCTGGTGACGGTGGCGATCGGCCTGTCCGCGGACATGGCCGACATCTTCGAGATCGCCAACTCCCTGCCGAACGTGATCTACCTGCTCCTGGTGGGCGGCGTGTTCAACGTCGTGCTCGTGCCGCAGCTGATCAAGCACGCCCGCGACGCCGACCGGGGCGCGGACTACACCTCCCGCCTGATGACGCTCGGCACGCTCGTGATGCTCGCCGGCACGGTGGTGGTCATGCTGGCGGCAGCCCCGCTCATGACGGCCCTGACCCGCGGCTGGTCGCCGGAGAAGCTCGAGATGGCCACCGTGTTCGCCCTGTGGTGTCTGCCCCAGGTGTTCTTCTACGGCATGTACGCGCTGGTGGGGCAGGTGCTCAACGCCAACGGGCGCTTCGGCGCCTACATGTGGGCGCCGGTACTGAACAACGTCGTCGCGATCGGCGCGATCGTGCTGTACCTGGGCATGTTCGGGGCGTACCGGGCCGGGGACGACCTCGCCGGGTGGACGAGCGCACAGACGGTCGTGCTGGCCGGCGGCCACACCCTGGGCGTCGTGCTGCAGGCCGTGATCCTCTTCCTGCCGCTGCGCGGGCTCGGCCTGGGCCTGCGCCCGAGGTTCGGCTGGAAGGGCATCGGCCTGCGGGACACCGGCCGGATCGCCGGGTACACCCTGGTCACGATGGTCGCCACGAACGTGGTGCTCCTGCTGTGCCAGCGGTACGTCACCTCCGCCACGGAGGCCCGCGACCGCGGCGAGCTGCGCATCCCGGGCACGGAGACCTGGAGCGCCGAGATGGCGCAGGCGGCCATCCCCGGTGTGGCCGCGTACAACATGGCGATGCTGATGGCCGTGCTGCCCCATTCGGTGTTCGTGCTCTCCCTGGCCACCGTGCTCTTCAACCGGCTGGCCCGCGCCATGGGCCGCCAGGACATGTCCGCGGTGCGGCGCACGACGGCGCAGGGTCTGCGCGCGTTCACCGTGCCGCTGATGTTCTGCCTCGCCGGCGTGGTGGTCCTGGCGGGCCCCCTGGGCCGCGTCTTCGGCTCGACGGCCGAGACGGCGATGGTGGCCGGCGTCGCGGTGGGCTCGGTCCTGCTCGCGCTGGCGCTGTCCATCCCGTTCCGCTCGGGCTCCTTCTACCTGCTGCGCGTGTTCTACGCCGCCGAGGACGCCAAGGTGCCGATGGTGGTCCAGGTCAGCGGCTCGCTCCTGATGCTGCTGCTCTCGTGGGCGGGCGCGATGCTGCTGCCGCTGTGGTCCATGGCCCTGTGGGTCGCGGTCGCCTCGTCCGTCTCGTACGTGTACCAGTTCGTCCTGACCCATGTGCTCACCGTGCGCCGGTTCGGGGACTACGGCCTCGCATCCGTGCTGCGTGCCCACGTCCAGACCGGCCTGGCCGCGCTGGCCGCGGCGGCCGCGGGCGTCGTCGTCGTGTGGCTGCTGGGCGGGTACACCGGCGGGTTCGCGTGGAACTCCATCGGGACGGCGCTGCTCACGTGCGCGGTGGCCGCCGTGGCGATGGGTCCGGTGTACCTGATGGTGCTGCGGGCCATGCGGTTCCCCGAGCTGGACGACGCCCTCCGGCCGCTCGTCGCCCGCGTGCCGGCGCTGGGTCGTCTGCTGCGCGTCGGCTGATCTCTGGCCGCGACGGCCACGCCACGTATCATCGGATTCCGACCCCGTCGTCAGGAGAAGAGCCCGTGCCCCAGCCCATCGCCGTCGGCGCCGTCCTGGGCGGCCGCTATCGCATCACCCAGCACGTGGTGACGTCCGCGGACCAGGACATGGTGTTCCTGGGCACGGACCAGGTGCTCAACCGCCGCGTCACCGTGCTCGTGGCCTCACGTGAGAACGCCACGCAGGTGGCCTCGTCCGCGCGGGAGCTGGCCACGGGCGAGCGCACCGACGACGTGCAGGTGCTCGACCTGGGGCTGTCCGAGGGCCGCACGTACCTGATCGCCGGCGGGGACCCCGACCCGGACGTCCTGCTGGGTCTGGCGTACCCGCAGGAGCTGTACGTGGAGCCGTTCCAGACGGACAGCCTCGGCTCCGAGCTGTTCGGCGAGTCGCGGACCGGAGACCCCCACGCCTACGACGACGACGAGGCGTACTACACCGACCTCGACCGCCGGCTCCGCGCGGACGAGGACGAGGCCCAGCGTCGTCCCGGGTTCCTGAACCGCCTCTCCGAGCGCCTCGCCGAGCGGGTCCGTCCCTCCGACGGCACCGCGGCGAAGGCGGCCGCCGGGGCGTCGGCCCTGGCCGCGGCGGACGCCGCCACCCGGAAGCAGCAGGAGGAGCGCGAGCGCGCGGAGCGGGAGGCCGCCGAGCGTGCAGAACGCGAGCGCAAGGAGGCCGAGGAGAAGGCACGCGCCGAACGGGAGGCCGCGGAGCGGGCCGAGCGGGAGCGCAAGGAGGCCGCCGAGCGTGCAGAACGCGAGCGTCGGGAGGCGGAGGAGCGTGCCGAGGAGGAGCGCCGCGCCGAGGCCGAGCGCGCCCGTCGCCAGGCGGAGCAGGAGGCTGAGGAGCGGGCCGCGCGCGAGCGGGAGGCCGAGCAGGCCCGGCTGGCCGCGGAGCGGGAGGAGGCCGAGCGCCGCGAGCTCGAGCGCCGGGCCGAGGCCCGCCGTCGTGCCGAGGAGGAGCGCGCCCGGGAGGCCGCGGAGCGCGAGGCTGAGAAGCGCGCGGCCCAGGAACGCGAGGCCGCGGAGCGCGAGGCTGAGAAGCGCGAGGCCCAGGCGGGCACCGCCGCACTCCCGGCTGTCGCGGCGGGGGCCGCCGCCGCGCAGGCCACCGACGCCGATGCCGACGGGGCCACGCCGCCCACCGAGCCCGTCGAGCCCGTCGAGCCCGTGGCGGCCGAGAAGACCGACGCGCCGGAGCCGGTCGCCCCGGACACCGAGGCGATCCCCGTGCGGCGCCAGCGACCCGTCCCCCGCCGAACGATCGCGGCCGAGTCCGCGCCGCCCGTCCACGAGGAGTCCCGCGGCACGGCGGCGCCGGTGGCTGCCGGGGCCGCAACGGGGGCCACCGCGGCGGCTGCCGGTTCGACGTCCGCCGCCGCGGCTCCGGATGTCCTGGCCGCCCCGGCCACCACCGGGAGTGGTGACGGCGCCACGGTGGCCGACCCGGGCGACGGCAACGGCCGCACGCGCGGCGGCGGTCCGCTGGCTCTGGTCCTCGTGGTCGGCCTGCTCGCCGCACTCGTCGTGGGCGGGGTGCTGCTGGCCCAGAACCTGCGCGGCGGGCCGGCCCCGCAGGCCGCGTCGTCCGAGTCTGAGTCTGCGTCGTCCGAGTCCGCATCGGACACCCCGTCGCCGTCGGAGAGCACCAGCCCCTCCCCCACCCCGACCAGCGAGAGCGCCGCGGCCGCCCCGCAGCCCGTCCAGGCCCTGCGCTCGGTGCCGGACCTGCCGGAGCACGAGGCCGAGCACGACGCGGACCTGAGCAACCTCATCGACGGCGACCCCACCACCGTGTGGCGCACCTTCGCCTACGCACGGCCGAACTTCGGCGGCTATGTGGAGAGCATGAACCTCGTGGTCCAGCTCGAGGAGCGCACCGAGGTGAACGAGGTGACCCTGCAGAGCACGGGGGCCACCGGTGGCGCCTGGTTCGCCTACATCGCCGACTCCCCCGAGGGCGCGAACGCCCAGGAGATCGGCAACGGCACCTTCGACCAGGACACCGTCTCCATCCCAGTGCCGTTCGAGGGCACCGAGGCCGAGGCCGAGTACGTGATCGTCAGCCTCACCTCGCTGCCCCAGCTGGAGGGCACGACGTCGGACCTCCCGTTCGGCCTGCGCCTCGGCGAGATCGCCGTCCGCTGACCCCGCGCCCAGGCGACGGCGCGCCGGACCTTCCGGCCGCCGTCGCCGGACGTCGCTGCACCGCGGCCCGACACCGCGGAATACCCGCCCGTGGCTCCGCCGTTGTCCTGGAGGAGCGTCCACCACCCCGATCCACTGGAGGAACCCGTGGCCCCCACCGCCCAGGACCAGAGCGTCCACAACGTCGTGATCGTCGGATCCGGCCCCGCCGGATACACCGCGGCGATCTACACCGCCCGCGCCGACCTCTCCCCCGTCCTCGTGGCCGGGGCGGTGACCGCGGGCGGCGAGCTGATGAACACCACCGAGGTGGAGAACTTTCCGGGCTTCCCGGAGGGTGTGCAGGGGCCCGAGCTGATGGCGAACCTCGAGGCCCAGGCCCGCCGGTTCAACACGGAGGTGGTCTACGACGACGTCGTGCAGGCCGACCTGACGTCGAACCCCAAGGTGCTCACACTCGGCGACGGCACCCAGCTGCGCACCCACGCGGTCATCCTCACGACCGGCTCCGCCTACCGGAAGCTCGGCGTTCCCGGCGAGGAGCGCCTCTCCGGCCACGGCGTCAGCTGGTGCGCCACGTGCGACGGCTTCTTCTTCCGCGAGCAGGAGATCGCGGTCGTGGGCGGCGGCGACTCCGCCATGGAGGAGGCCCTGTTCCTCACGAAGTTCGCGTCCAAGGTGACCGTGCTGGTCCGCAAGGACGAGCTGCGCGCCTCCAAGGTGATGGCCCACCGTGCCATGGAGAACGAGAAGATCGAGTTCCGCTGGAACACCGAGGTCACGGAGGTGACGGGTGACGACAAGGTCAACACCCTCCGCCTGCGGGACACCCGCACCGGCGAGGCGTCCACGCTGGACGTGACCGGCCTGTTCGTGGCCATCGGCCAGGACCCGCGCACGGACCTGGTGCAGGGCCAGGTGGAGCTCACGGAGCACGGCACCATCCGCATCGACCATCCGTCCTCGCGGACCTCCCAGCCGGGCGTCTTCGCCGCCGGCGACGTCACGGACCACACCTACCGCCAGGCCATCACCGCCGCCGGCTCGGGCTGCGTGGCCGCCCAGGACGTGGAGCACTACCTCGCGACCGTGGCCGACGTGGAGGAGGCCGCGCCGGCCGGCCCGGAGTCGGACGCGGTTCCGGCATGAGCCACTGACTCATCACCCCTGACCGAGCGTCATGAGTCATGTCGATAACACCCCTGTCCACCCCCGTCAGACACAGAACAACCCCCAGGAGGCTGCCATGAGCACCATCACCGTCACCGACGCCGACTTCGACCAGAAGGTCCTCCAGTCCGAGCTGCCCGTCCTCGTGGACTTCTGGGCCGAGTGGTGCGGCCCGTGCCGCATGCTCGGGCCTGTCCTGGAGGACATGGCCGTGGAGCACGAGGGCAAGGCCGTGATCGCCAAGCTCAACGTGGACGAGAACCCGGCCATCGCCGCGCGCTACGGCGTCACCTCCATCCCGCTCGTCGTGGGCTTCCAGAACGGCGAGAAGGTCGCCGAGTCCGTGGGCGCCAAGCCCAAGGCCGCGCTGGAGAAGGAGTTCTCGGCCCTGCTCGGCTGAGCCCCTCCCCCACTCACCACGACGGCCCCGTCACCCGAGAGGGTGGCGGGGCCGTCGTGCGTCGATCTCCAGGACCAGCGGCGGGTGCCCGTGGACGCCGTCCGCGGGAGCTCCGGATCAGGACTTCTTGCCCTTCCCCTTGCCGTCCTGACCGCCCTGGATGAGGTCCATGATGCGGTTCAGGTCCTCCACGGTGGTGAAGTCGATGGCGATGCGTCCCTTGCGCGCGCCGAGGGTGATCTTCACGGCGGTGTCCAGGCGGCTGGTGAGCGCGCTGGCGTAGTGGTCCAGGCGCTCGTGGCGGGCGTCGTCCGTGCTGCGCTGCGGCGTGCGGCCCGGCCGGAGCCCGCCCTGCAGCTGCGCGACAGCCTCCTCCGTGGCCCGGACGGACAAGCCCTCGGACTGGATCCGCTGCGCCAGACGCTCCATGTCCGACGGGTCCGTGAGACCGAGCAGCGCGCGAGCATGGCCGGCCGAGAGCGTGCCGGCGGCCACGCGGCGCTGCACGAGGGGCGGCAGCTTGAGCAGTCGGAGCGTGTTGGAGATCTGCGGACGGGAGCGGCCGATGCGCTGGGACAGCTCCTCCTGCGTGCAGGCGAAGTCCTCCATCAGCTGCTGGTAGGCGGCGGCCTCTTCGAGCGGGTTCAGCTGGGAGCGGTGCAGGTTCTCCAGCAGAGCGTCCCGCAGGAGGTCCTGGTCCGGGGTCTGGCGGACGATGGCCGGGATGGTGTCCAGGCCGGCCTTCTGGGTGGCGCGCCACCGGCGCTCGCCCATGATCAGCTCATAGGGGGTGGGGCCGTCCACCTCGCGCACGACGATCGGCTGCAGGATGCCGACTTCGCGGATCGAGGTGACCAGTTCCGCCATGTGGTCCTCGTCGAACACCTCACGCGGCTGCCGCGGGTTCGGGTGGATGTCCCCCACCGGGATCTCCCGCAGGACCGCGATGTCCGCTGATACGATCCCCACGGTCGCGACGGACTCCGCGGTCGTGTCCACCGGTTCCTCCCTCGACGACGCCGCGGCGGTGGCGCGCTTGCTGGGCGCCTTCACCGTCGGCATGGCCGGGCGCCCCTTGGTGGATCGCGCCGCAGGTGCGTCCTCGGAGTCGGCGGAGAAGAAGACGTCGACGGGACGCTGCGCGGGTCGAGAGGCACGCTTCGACGAGGTGGCCCCTGTCTGAGTGCCGGGCGAGGCGTTCCGGCCAGTCGCGGGAGTTGATTTCGCGGCCTGCGGTGGGCGGGCCGTGGTCTTTCGCTGCGGCCCCGACGGGTCCGGCTCAGTGGACTCCCCTGACGTCTTGGTTGTCGCGGTGCTGCGCGTCGATGTCGTCGTGCTCTCCGCTGCCGCGGCGGCCTCCGGGCCACTCTTCGCGGGCATCCGAGAGTCCTTCGGGGAGGAGGATGTCTCGGCGTTCTCTTCCGGGACTTCTACAGTGCTCTGGATCAGGGCGCCGAGGCCTCGCCCCAGGCCTCCTCGACGGCTCGTCTTCAACGGGTCCTCCTGCAGTGAGTGGGTCTGCGATCAGTGTAGGTGAGCGGTCTGATCTCGATGATTCCGGGCGGCGCGAGGAGACCCCGCACGTTGCACTGGCCCCGACTGTTGGTGGCCACGCGAGGGGGCGGGGGCGTGCGCGTGGACGTCTGCCGCGAGAGTGAGTGTTTCACGTGGAACACTCTGAGTTGGGGGCTCCAGGAGGGTGCGGCTGCAATCCCTCAGGACTCTCTCGTGGTTTCTCGTAAGGTCCACCCGTTTCACGTGAAACGCGATCCCTCAGCCGGCCAGTCGGCAGTTGACGAATCACAGTTGTAGCTGCTTGTGTTCTCGGTGTCCCGGGGCCGATCAACCGTCCAATGCGTACGGTATTCAAATATGCTGGCTAGCCGCAGGATATTTATTGCGCGTCATCGGTTGGAAAATGGCGGACCAGTAGCGAAGCAACGCTCCACTCCCCTGCGGTATGGTGTGGACACTTGAATCACCGAACGGCCGAGCTCGGACTTCTCGTCGCCTTGTGTTCAGTGCTTCCTCACACCCGCGCAGCCCACGAATCGAACGTTGCGTCGCCGACCGTGTTTCACGTGAAACACGAATGACTGTGCCGCAGAGAACACGGACGGGGCCCCCGATCGTTGACGTAACTGCTCCTTACGAACCGGTGTTATCTTGTTGTGTCGTTCTCGGTCACCGCATGGGCGGCACTGATCGCGTGTGCCTTGGATAGCCCGAAGTGGTGATGTCGCGGCACGGCCCCCTCACCCGAGGCTCGTTTCACGTGAAACGTTCCGTTGGAGGTGTCGACTGATCTCGCATGCCACGGAAGTCGGCCCACCCGCGGGTGCACCCCAATGCACGCGTCCACAGGGCGCGTGACGTGCGTTCGACATTCAGACTCCACGCGACGCTGACGTACTAACGCGGATGCGTCGAGCACAGACACGCGGTCGTTCTGTTTCACGTGAAACGCACGGCGCAGACTCGGAGGGAACACCGGACGGCGAGTCCCATGCCAGCGCACCATGCACCGACTTTCTCCCGTTGGGCGTACAGCTCCGTGCTCAAGCCAAGCACCGGACGACAAATACCGTGACAAGACAAGTTTCCCATCCAACGTTCTGGATCCATTCATTATGGCAGCCCAGACCGTCCACGAGGATCTAAGGGCCGTCTCATGGGGAACCGGGGCTTCACCTCGTCGGCCCTTGCGCGCGTGGCTTCCCTCGGGGATCGCCAGGGGAACCCGGTGTTTCACGTGAAACCTCCGGCGACCGCTCCATCACTCGACGCCCTGACTCCCGCCTCGTCACACGATCACGAAGACTCAGCGCATTACCCCGTCTCAGACCGAGACCCCGCAAGATCCCCGGGGAAGGGGACCACACCCGCGTTCCCGTTCACACGCCGACCCGTGCCTCGGCGTCGGACGCAGCAGCGAACTCACCGGAGTCCGTCGACACCTCCGATGAATCCATGACCGCGCTTCCTTGACGTCTCCTAGTCCACAGATCTTGTCCACATATCAACATCAACAATCGCGGGCAGACACGGCTGACTCCGCAACTTGCCAGCTCATATACTTGTCTTTGTATACATCGGGGCCTGCGGCCGCCCCACCTCGCCGGAGTCTCTCCTACTCTGCACACAGGACTGCACAGCAGAACTGTCCATCAGGCGCCGCCATCCGGCCCGTTCTACTCAGACGAAGCACAGCACTCCACCACGCCGCTGACGTCTGCTCTCGCACACGCTGACGACCGACCGGCCCGCACCCCTCGGCCACACCACGGCTCGAGCTCCGCTCTCGCTCCCCATTCCCTGCACTTCACCGACCGCGAGGAGGGCTGATCGTGGGGGAGGGGAGCGGGGACGGACCGAGCCCTGCACGGCCACGCCCGGCGGCCAGGACGTTCCCCACGCATCGCGCAGCTCCCGAGGAGCACTTCAACGCAGGGTGCACCGCCGGCCCGCACAGCCTCCGTCGCCGCCCCGCGACCGTGCCGTACACCCCGCCCCGTGAGCTCGTGTGTCGCCGCCTGCGGCCGCCCCCACGCCCTGCGACAGGTGTGCCTGGCCGACGCGGCGGAGGGGCCGGCCCAGGAGAGGAGACGGGAGCGTGTCAGACGGAGGCGGTCGACCACGGACACCCCTCCCCGTCGTCCCGCCGAGGCGGCACCACGCTCGCCCCACGGAGACCGTCGTTTCACGTGAAACACGAACTTTCGACATGCCCAGCGATTCCGCTTGTCTTACCATCCCACATCTTTGGGGGCCGCAATCACTCACGACGAAACCCGCCGGGGGATCACTCCCTCCGGCGGGCTTCGTCGTCGTCAGCAGCGCAGCCCGGCGACGACCGCAGCAGACCGCCTGCGCGTCAGCCCTTCACGGCCGGCGCACCGCGGCCGGCGATCTCCGCGGCCGCCTCCCGGTACGCCACGGCGCCGGCTGAGGCCGGGTCGTAAGTCAGCACCGTCTGCTGATAGCTGGGGGCCTCGGAGATGCGGACGTTGCGGGGGATCGCGGTGTTCAGCAGCTGCTCCGGGAAGTGCGTCCGGACCTCCTCCGCCACCTGCACGGCGAGGTTGGTCCGCGCGTCGAACATCGTCAGCAGGATGGTGCTCACCTGGAGGCGCGGGTTCAGGTGTTTCTGGATCATCTGCACGTTCTTGAGCAGCTGGGAGAGGCCCTCGAGGGCGTAGTACTCGGCCTGGATCGGGATGAGCACCTCCTCAGCCGCCACGAACGCGTTGACCGTCAGCAGGCCCAGGGATGGCGGGCAGTCGATGAACACGTAGTCCAGCCGCTCCTGGCCGTCCTCCTCGCGCCAGGCGGTGTACGCCTCCAGCGCCCGAGACAGTCGCTGTTCGCGGGCCACCAGCGAGACCAGCTCGATCTCGGCACCGGCCAGGTCGATCGTCGCGGGCACCACCTGCAGGCCGTCCACGTCCGGGGCGTCCTGCACGACGTCCTGGATCTCCATCTCGCCCAGGAGCACGTCGTACACGGAGGCGACGTCTCCGGTGTGGGGGATGTTCAGCGCGGTGGACGCATTGCCCTGCGGGTCGATGTCCACCACCATCACCCGCATGCCCGCGCGGGCGAGGGCCGCGGCCAGGTTGACCGTCGTCGTCGTCTTGCCGACGCCGCCCTTCTGGTTGGACGTCGTGAACACGCGGGTGCGGTCGGGGCGCGTCAGACGGCGCCGCTGAAGCCGCGCGGGCTCCTCGGCGTCGGCGCCGCCCTTCTCGGCGGTCCGGCCGGTCCACTTCTGGCGCAGGGCCCTCCAGGCCCCACCCCGGCTCTCCTGCTCCTGCGCCATGCGGCTCTACCTCCTGGGTCGCGGGTGTGCGGATCTGCTGCCGCCCGGCCCGTCCCGTCCCGGTGGGGGAGGGGTCAGCGGGGACGCGCGCTGATGCGCACGACGGTGGTGGTCTCGGGCAGCAGGCCCTCGCCCACCGTGAGGATCTCGGGCTCGGCACCACCATACTTGCGCAGGACCTTGCGGGCGGCGGCGATCTCGTCGGCCGCGGAGCGGCCCTTGATCGCCAGCAGCTCCCCGGTGCCCTGCAGCATCGGCATGGTCAGGGGCACGAGGGTCTTCAGCGCGGACACGGCGCGGGCGGTCACGACGTCGACGTCCAGGTTCCCGGAGACCTGCTCGGCGCGGCCACGGATCACGTCCACGTTCTCCAGGCCGAGGTCGGCGACCACCATGTCCAGCCACTCCACGCGTCGCTCGAGCGGTTCGATGAGCAGGAACTGGCAGTCGGGGCGGGCGAGCGCGAGGCACAGGCCGGGCAGGCCCGCGCCGGAGCCGACGTCGGCCACGAGCGCGCCCTGCGGGAGGAGCTCCTCGACCACGGCGCAGTTCAGGACGTGGCGCTCCCAGAGACGGGGCGCCTCGCGCGGGCCGATCAGGCCCCACTCGATGCCGGTGTCCGCCAGGTGGGCCACGTACGCCTCGGCCCGGGGGAGTGCCTCGCCGAACAGCTCGACGGCGGCCGGCCGCAGCGCATCGGTCAGCGGCGGTGCTGGCTGCCCCACGGGCGCGGGGCGCTCGCCCCGGTCCTGTGGATCCAGCCCGGGGCGCCGCTCGTAGGCCGAACCCTGCTCAGTCATCGGCGGAGATGACCACGTGCCGGCGGGCGCCCTCGCCCTCCGACTCGGAGGTCAGGCCGGCGTCCGCGACGACGTCGTGGACGATCTTGCGCTCGTACGCGCCCATGGGCTCGAGGTGCACGGAACCCTCGCCGGCGCGGACGCGCTCGGCGGCCGCCTGGGCGGCGGTGCGCAGGGCGACGTTGCGGCGCTCCCGGTGCCCGCAGACGTCCAGGATCAGCCGGGAGCGGTGCCCGGTGGCGGCGAGCACGGCCAGCCGGACGAGCTCCTGCAGGGCCTCCAGGGTGCGGCCGTCGGGGCCGACGAGGCCGTCCAGGCGCTCGTCGTGGTCCTCGGAGACGACGGACACGTACGTGCGCCCGTCGCGGACCTCGATGTCGATGTCCCCGTCCAGGTCCGCGATGTCGAGCAGCTCCTCGACGTAGTCCGCGGCGACGTCGCCCTCCTCCTCGAGACGGCGCACCGCCTCCGAGACGGCGGCACCGTCCTGCTCCTCGACGCGGGAGCCCTGGCCCGCGGGGGTCTCGACGACGGCGTCCTCGGCCTCGGGGGCCGGGGTCACGTTCTCGGCGGACATGCTCACTTCCTCCTGCGGTTCTTGCGCTGGGGCTGGAGACGCTGACCCGACTGGCGGACGACCTCACCGTTCAGCACGGCACCGCCGCGGCCCGCCTGGGTGTGCGCGGACGAAGGCGTGGCCTCGGCGTTCGACACCTTCTGGCCCACGGGGGGCAGGCCCTTGGCGGCGCGGCGCTCGTTGAGCTCCTTCTCGGCGAGGGAGCCCGGGGTCGGGTTGTTGCGGATGATCCACCACTGCTGGCCGACGGCCCAGAAGTTGGAGTAGGTCCAGTACAGGAGCACGCCGATCGGGAAGTTGATGCCGCCGATGCCGAAGATCAGGGGCATGGCGTAGAGCATGATCTGCTGCGTCTGCATCATCGGGCCGGTGAGGGCCTGCTGCGTCATGTTCTTCGTCATGAGCATCTTCTGCATGTAGAACATCGAGCCCGACATGAGCAGGATCAGCACGATCGCCGTGACGATCACGGGCGTGCTGCCCGGCGCGCCGAGCGAGTTCATGAAGGTGTCCGACATGCGGGCGCCGAAGATCGTGGAGCCCTCGAAGGAGCGGATCTGGTCCGCGGACAGGGCGTCCATGGCCTCGCCGCGCTCGGCCGCGCCGCGGGCGCCGATCAGCACCTGGTACAGCGCGAAGAAGAACGGCATCTGGATCAGCAGCGGCAGGCAGGCGGCGAACGGGTTCGCCTTGTGCTCCTTCATGAGCGCCTGCTGCTCCATGGCCATGGCCTGGCGGGAGAGCTGGTCCTTCTTGCCCTTGTACTTGGCCTGCAGCTTCTGCAGCTCGGGCTGGATGGCCTGCATGGCGCGCTGCGCCTTGATCTGCTTGACGAACAGCGGGATCAGCAGGGTGCGGATGAGCACCACCAGCAGGAGGATGGACAGGGCCCACGTCCAGCCGGAGTCCGCGGGCAGGCCCGCGAACTCCAGGATGCTGTGGAACGCCCCGAGCAGCCAGGACATCAGCCAGCGGAACGGGGAGAGGATGGCTTCGAACATGGGGGTCAATCCTCCTGCGGGAGATCAGGTGGGATGGGAGGGTGGTTCAGGGCGAGGATGCGCGGCTGCCGGCCCGGCGGCCAGCGTCGGTGCCCGGGCGGGACCGGGTCCACGCCGCCGTCGTTCCAGGGATGGCACCGGCCGATGCGCCGCGCGGCGAGCCACGACCCCTTCACCGCGCCGTGCACGTGCACGGCCTCCAGCCCGTAGGCGGAGCAGCTGGGGAAGAACCGGCACACGGGTCCGTACAGCGGGGAGACCACGGCCCGATAGACCGTGAGCAGGCCCGCCAGCAGGGCGGACGGCAGCGCGCGCAGCGGCCCCCACTCACGGGAGGGCTCGAGCACGACGAAGGGCGAGGGCGTGACGGTCATCTACGCGTGCTCCGAGGCGGCGGGCAGGTGCGGCTTCAGGGCCTTGCCGAGCGCGCCGACGGTCTCGCGGCGCAGCAGCGCGTAGTCCGCCTCGGCGGCGGCCGGCAGCACGCGGACCTGCACCAGAACCGGCAGGTCGCGCAGCGGAGGCAGGCGCATCTGATCCGCGACGACGGCGCGCAGCCGCCGCTTCACCCGGTTGCGGGTCACCGCGTTCCCCACGGCCTTGGACACGACGAACCCGGCCCGCGGCCGAGGGGCGCTCGGCGACGTGGACCGGGTCTGGTCGGGGTCCGTGGCGACGCTCACCACGACGGTGCGCCGACCCGCGCGGGTGCCGGTGCGACCGAGGTGACGGAACTCCGCGGGCGTGCGGACGCGACGGTCACGGGGCAGCACGGGGCGCGCCGTCCCTGGACCGAGGTCCTCAGGCGGACAGCTCGGCGCGGTTCTTGCCGCGGCGAGCGGACAGGATGGCGCGGCCGGCGCGGGTGCGCATGCGGGCACGGAAGCCGTGCTTGCGGGCACGACGGCGGTTGTTGGGCTGGAACGTGCGCTTGGTCACTGTGATCTCTCCACGACGTGTTGTGTGCCTTCGACCGTCGACCTGAGCAGGTGGACCAGGGGGAAGGACCGGTGAGGCTCTGACATGAAATCCCCGGCGGGCACGATCAACCGACACCCGGGGGACCAGACGACTCTAGTGGCCGGGGTACGCAGGGGTCAAACGGGTGCGCGCGGATCCCGGACGCCCGTGGGCGCCCGGGACGGTCGTCCACAGGATGATAGGGGTTGTCCACCGTCTGTGCACAACCCTGTGGACAACCGTTAGACTCCGAGCACCGTCGTCCGTCTCGCGCAGCCGCCCCCGTCCTCGGGGACGTCTGTCCCAGGAAAGGAAGCCTCC